>CP075364.1:0-2741041 GCA_019454105.1 Fimbriimonadaceae bacterium
GTGTTCTTGCCGAACTTTTGGTTGACGAGGTCGAGCGAGGCGCTCAGCCGTTGGAATGGGGCGGTGTCCTCGAAGAGGCTCGGGGTGGTGTCGGCGGGCAGGGCGAGGCCGCTGAAGACCACGCCGGTCTTGAGCGGGCCGTCAAAGTCGCGTCCAGCCCAAAGTGCGAGGATCCTCTCAGTGATGGTGACGGTGTCATTGGTGGCCGGGAGGCGGCACTCGGCCGACCACGATCGGCGGCCACTCACGCTCACCGTCATGCGGGTGGCGACCACCCCGTTCTTGCGAAGACGGGCGGCCGCTTTGTGGGCAAGTCGGAGGAGGATGTCGCGAGCCCCGTGGTCGGTGCGGAGGGACGGAGGGAGGACGTGGCTATGGCTGAGAGACTGGCCCTCGCGCGCCTCGAAGGCGACGGGCTCTCCGCGCAAGAGGTCGAACCAGCGCTCGCCGACGATGCCGCCGAACGCGGCGCGGAGCTTCGACCGGCTGGCTGCGACCAGGTCGTCGCTCGTAAAGATCCCGTTGGCGCGAAGCCGGGCTTCCATGCGCTTGTTAATGCCGGGGAACTCGGTCAGACGGAGGCCCATGAGGCGTTCGGGAAGGTCGCGCGACTCGATGACGACGAGGCCGTCCGGCTTCTTCAGGTCAGTGGCGAGTTTGGCGAGGAAGCTGTTGGGAGCGACGCCGACGCTGCAGGTCATGGTCTCGGCGACCCGCTCGCGAATGGCCGCCTTCATGGCCCGGGCAATCTCCCGGGCCCGTTCGGGGCGGCGTTCGTCGCCGATGAGGCGGAAGCGCATCTCGTCGATGCTGCAGACCTTGTCGATGGGGAGGATCCCTTCGAGCACCTCCAGGATGCGGTGGTGGTAGTGGACGTAGAGCGGCGGGCGGGCGTGGACAAGCTCGATCTCGGGGCAGAGCCGCTTGGCGTCGACGACTCGGGTGCCCGTCTTGACCCCAAAAGCCTTGGCCTCATAACTGGCGGCAATGACGAAGGTTGTGTCGGCCATCACCGGGACGACGGCGGTGGGCCGTCCGCGCAATTCGGACCGTTCGGCCTGTTCGACCGAGGCGAAGTAGGCGTTGAGGTCAAGGAAAAGCGACCCGAGGGGCGGCCCGTCGCGCATAGACGTTTGTCTAGATTATACACCCAGGCTGGCGGGCCCGGACCGTGCTTGACCCGTCGGTATACTCTCAGTCGAATGTGGGGCCCCTCGAGGGCCCCTCTTACAGGATTAAGACCGCGCCATGGCCACTTCTGGAACCGTTATCCAAGTCACTGGACCCGTCGTCGACTGTCGATTTCCCACCAGCGACCTCCCCGAGATCTACAACGCGATCCACATCGTGGACGAGAAGCGCAAGATCGACCTGACCTGCGAGGTCGCCCAGCACTTGGGCGACGACATGGTCCGTTGCGTCGCGCTCAGCTCGACCGACGGCCTTGTGCGCGGCTTAGCCGCCCAGGATCTCGGCTCCCCGATCAGCGTTCCGGTCGGTGAGGCCACTCTCGGGCGCGTCTTCAACCTCTTGGGCCAGCCCATCGATGAGCGCGGCCCAGTCGATGAGAGCAAGAAGCTGCCGATCCACCGCCAGCCGCCGATCTTTGCTGACCAGAACGTAAAGGTCGAGCTCCTTCAGACTGGCCTCAAGGTCGTCGACCTCCTGACCCCCTTCAACAAGGGCGGCAAAATCGGCCTCTTCGGTGGCGCGGGCCTGGGCAAAACGGTCCTCATCCAAGAACTGATCCGCAACATCGCGGTCGAGGCTTCCGGCGTCTCGATGTTCGCCGGGGTGGGAGAGCGCACCCGCGAAGGCAACGACCTCTGGCTCGAGATGCAGCACACCAAGTTCAAGGACAAAGACGGTACGGAGAAAGCGGTCATCGATAAGACGGCGATGGTCTTCGGTCAGATGAACGAGCCGCCCGGAGCTCGCCTCCGCGTGGCGCTCACCGCCCTCACGATGGCCGAGTACTTCCGCGACGAAGTCGGAAGCGACGTGCTCATCTTCATCGACAACATCTTCCGGTTCGTCCAGGCGGGTTCTGAAGTCTCAGCCCTCCTCGGTCGTATGCCGAGCGCGGTCGGTTATCAGCCAACTTTGGCTAACGAGATGGGCTTCCTCCAAGAGCGCATCACGTCGACTACGAAGGGTTCGATCACTTCTGTGCAGGCGGTCTACGTGCCTGCCGACGACCCCACCGACCCGGCTCCCGCCACGACATTCAGCCACCTGGACGCCTATATTTATTTGGAGCGCGCCATCGCTTCGAAGGGCCTCTATCCGGCTGTCGACCCGCTCGCCTCAACGTCGAAGAACCTCGACCCGCGGGTCGTCGGTGAGGAGCACTATCGAGTGGCCCGCGAGGTTCAGCAGATTCTCCAGCGGTACAAAGAGCTCCAGGACATCATCGCGATCCTCGGCATCGACGAGCTCTCCGACGCGGACAAGCTCACCGTTGCCCGCGCTCGCAAGATCGAGCGCTTCTTCAGCCAGCCGAACTTCGTCGCCGAACAGTTCACTGGTAACCCGGGCCGCTACGTGACAGTCGACGAGACGGTCGCCGCGTTCAAGGAGTTGATCTCCGGCAACTTGGACGACATCCCCGAGCAGGCTTTTCTCTATTGCGGCGGCCTGGACGACGTGATGGAGAAGGCGAAGAAGCTGGCCGCGGTCTGACCACCTCCCTCCTCTGGCCCCCTCCTCCCCGCGAACTCCGTTCGCGGGGAGGGGGCCAGTCTATTTGCCCTCCCAAACACAGCGGAAAAAAGCCGCCAGAATAGCCCCATGACTGCTCTGCTCGCTCTTGCCCTGTTCGCCCAAGCCCAGGAGCCCAACCGACTTGCCGCCACCGAGAAGGAGGCAGGGTGGCGGCTTTTGTTCGACGGCACGCTTGGCCCGCTAACCCCTTGGCGGGCCTTCCGTGGCGCCGAAATGCCCCCAGGCTGGGCGGTCAAGGAGGGCGCCCTGGTGAGCGTCAAGCCCGCGACGGGCAACGACATCGTCACCAAGCAGCAGTTCGAGTGGTTCGAGCTGATGCTGGAGTTCAAGATCGAGCCCGGCCAGAACAGCGGGATCATGTTTCACGTCACCGAAGACGGTGAGGCGACCTGGCACAGCGGCCCGGAGATCCAGATCTATGACGCCAAGCCGCAACCCGGGGTCGAAACCACCGGTTATCTCTACCAACTTTACAAGCCTGATTTCGATGCTGCCAAGCCCGCCGGGGAGTGGCAACAGCTCCACATCCGGATCGCCCCGGACGTTTGCTGGACGAAGCTCAACGGCCGACGGCTTTATGAGTTCGTGCTGGACAGCGACGACTTCCGGGCCCGAGTGGCCAAAAGCAAGTTCGCCAAGTACTCCGGCTTCGGTGCCCATGGCCGTGGCCACCTCGCCATCCAAGGCGACCACGGCGTCGTCTGGTTCCGAAACATCAAGGTCCGTGACCTGAACGACTAGAGTGACCAACCACGGCGCGGCTCCCGTCGGACCAAGAAGTCGAACTCGTCGGTGCCGCGCACCTTTTGGCGTCGGGCGTCCCACTCCAGCCGGGCTCCGTCCGCCCAAATGGCCAGGTTGCCCAGAAGCACTGTTACGGTGAGCGGAGAAGCGTAGTCAGGGAAATTGGAAACCGCCTCGGGCCCCCCGCCGACAGCGCGGAAGAACTCGGCCATATGTCCGGGTGATTCCTCCACGGCCACGTCCGGCATCGTTCCTCCGACCAGGTGATAAACGGCGTTGCCTTCGTCTGGGCAATAGACGGTGCCTTTCTCACAAACGACGATGCTTCCGTTGCCGCCGATCTCGTGCCCGGGAACCAGCCTCGCGTCCGGCAGTTGGCCTCCGTCGTACCAGAAGAGCTGGAAGGCGTCGCGCCCGCCCCGCTTGGAGAACTCATAGGTCACCCGGGCCCAAGCCGGGAAGGAGTCGCGGTTGTGGCCGCTTGTGGTGGCCCTGACTGCGGCCGGGTCGCGCAGATCCAGGGCCATGTGCGGCATGTTGAAGATGTGACAACCCATGTCGCCGAGGCTGCCTGTGCCGAAGTCCCACCACCCGCGCCAAGAGAAGGGATGGTAGCCCTCGGCAAACGGCCGCAAGGGGGCAGGGCCGAGCCAGAGGTCGAAGTCGAGTTCCTTGGGGGCCCTGCCCGGGGCCGGGCGGTCGACGCCTTGCTTCCACCAGCCACCAGCCCGGTTGGTCCACAAGTGAACCTCGCGCACCTGTCCGAAGGCCCCGTCGCGGATCAGCTTGGCTACCTTGCGCATCGGGGTGCTGGCCGTGCTTTGGTTGCCCATTTGGGTGGCTACTTTGTGCTTCTTGGCGAGGCGGCCGAGCTCGCGGGCCTCCCAGATGCTGTGGGTGAGCGGCTTCTCGCAATAGACGTGGATCCCCATCTGGATCGCCATGGCCGAGGCCAAAAAATGGTGGTGGTCGGGTGTGCTGATCACTACCGCGTCCAAGGTCGGGCCGACCGCCTGGAGCATCTCGCGGTAGTCCTCAAAGGACGACGCGCTGGGGTGAGTCTCAAGCGCGCGGAGGCGCTGCTTGAAATCGACGTCGCACAGCGCGACGATTTGGCCGTGTTGGGCGGCTCCCTCCATGCCGCTCCAGCCCTTGCCACCGCTTCCGATGATGCCGACTCGGGGCGTGGTGCGGCGACGGCGTGGCTCCGACTGGCCAGAAGCGAGGCTGGGAAGGACACTGAGGCCCACGAGGGCGGCGGCGGTGCCCTTGAGGGCTTGTCGGCGGGAAATTCTTTCGGACATGGCAGGCTCCAGGGGCGGAGTCTAGCCCGAGAGGGCCCCGAGAATCACCGGGGCCGGATCAGAGATGGCGCTCGATGAGCGATTTGATTTGATCCTTGGGCCCGGCTCCGACCATCCGATCGACCTCCTGGCCGTTCTTGAAGACGATCAATGCTGGAATGCTCATGATCCCGAACTTCATGGCGAGCTCGCCCTCTTCGTCGACGTTCACCTTGAAGACCTTGGCCTTTCCGTCAAACTCGGCCGCGAGTTGCTCGACAGCCGGGGCGATCGCCACGCACGGGCCGCACCAGGTGGCCCAGAAATCGACCAGTACGGGGACGTCCGACTGAAGGACCTCCTTCTCGAACTCGGCGGTTGACATCGCTAAATTGGCAGCCATGTTTCTCAAAAGCCCGGGACACCCGGTTCCTGTTCCAGGTATACCAGAAGGCTAGGACGAAAAGGGCCGAGGCCGTAACACGTTCGGGACTCCCGACCGTCTATAAAAAGCGACAGCCCAAACCGAGACCAGGAACATGATGGCTTCAAAGAAGATCCTTGCCGCAATTGCCGCCACCTTGCTGGTGGGGGCCTCCATCGCACTCGTCGCGCAGGACCGGAGCACTCCCCAGGCCCGGCGAGGCACGGCCGAGACCAGCCTCATCGGCATCAATCTTTTTGACACAGGGGCCAGGGTTATCGCTCGATTCGGCAACCCCGACGAGATTCAAGCCCTGACCATCGGCAACACCGGAATCGGCCCGGCAGGCGGCGGCGCAGGTGGCGGGAGTGGCCCAGGTGGCGCCGGCGCCAGGGGCGGTGGCGGTGGCGGTGGGGGCGGAGCCCGCACTCCCACGCTCGACGAAAGTTTCATGCCTGAACTGCCGCCGTCCATCATCGGCGACCCCTTCTCTGGCGGGGTCTCTAGGCAGAACGCCCCCGGTGGCCAAGACGGCGAGCTTCAACTCCGGGGCGGGAGCGGCGGCGGCGGCGGAGCCCCTGCATCCGCTGGCGGAGGCGCCGGTGGCACAGGCGAAGGCGGTCTCGTCACGTATACGCGATGGATCTACCGAAAAGGCTCCAGTCGCTATGCGTTCGTCCTTGACAAATTCAACCGTGTCGTCCAGATCGAAGCCGTCGGACTCAGCGACGGCCGGGTGAGGACGAAGCGGGGAGTGAGCTTTGGCTCGACCTTCGGCACGCTCATCAACCGCTATAACGCTCCCGACGGATACGAGATCAGCGGCACCAACATGGTCGTCCGGTATTTGACCCGGGACCGCGTCGCCTTCCGCATGCAAAAGGTCGACGCCAAGAAGCCGCACGTCGTCACCGGCATCGTCGTCGCCGCCGGTCGCTGACCTGTGTCCGACGAGCGGGAACTGGTCCGCGCTCGGACGGATCTCGTCGCGCTCGTCCAGCGACGTGTGCCGCTGAAACGAGTGGGCAAGACGTGGAAGGGGCTCTGCCCCTTCCATGACGACAAGAATCCCTCCATGCAAGTCAGCCCGGAAATGGGCTGGTTCCACTGCTTCGCCTGTGGAGCTAAAGGGGACGTGTTCGACTGGGTCATGCGGACCGAGCACGTCGAGTTCCATGAGGCCCTTAAAATTCTTGCCGCCGAAGCCGGCGTCGAACTCGCGCGGCAGCGGGGCCCCAAAGGCCCTTCCGAAGCTTGGGAGGCGGCCATGTCAGCCGCCCTCGGGTTCTTTCGGCAAGAAGTCGCCCGGAGCCTTGAGGCGCGGGAGTACCTCGCCAGGCGTGGTATTGATGAAACGACCGCTGAACAGTGGGAACTGGGCTATGCCCCCGACGTGAACGGAGCCCTGGCCACCTATCTTCAGAAGCAGGGTTGCTCCCTGGTCGAGAGTGAGAAGCTCTTCTTGGTTCGGCGCGACCCGACCGGGGGCTACTACGACCAGTTCCGGGGGCGGCTGATCTTCCCGATCCGCGACGAAAGAGGGAAGCTTGTGGCATTCGGAGGACGGCTCTTGGGCGACGGCCAGCCCAAGTACATCAATAGCTCGGACACGCCGCTCTACAGCAAGGGCAAAGTGCTCTATGGAATGCACAAGGCGAGAGGCGAGTTGGCCGGCGGCGCCGACGCGGTGCTTGTCGAAGGATATCTGGACGTCATCGCGTGTCATCGCGCCGGGGTCACGACCGCCCTCGCAAGCCTCGGAACCGCCTTGGCCGAGGACCATGCCCGGCTCCTCAAGCGATGGTGCAAGCGCGTCGTCGTCCTCTATGACCAGGATCCGGCAGGCATCAAAGCGGCGGAAAGGGCCTGCGAAGTGATCGAAGGAGCCGGGTTGCTTGCCCGAGTCGCCGTCCTGCCGGGGGGCGACGACCCAGATTCAGCCTTGACCAAGCACGGCCCGGCGGTCGTCAAGAGGGCGGTCGAGGAGGCGATGGGCTCGCTCGCTTTCCGGTTGCGGACTCTAGAGAGCAGACTCGGCTACGCCGAAGAGGAGTTCTGGCGCGAGGCGGCTGAGATCTTGGCCGGGGCCAAGGACCGCCTCGCCCTTGAGACCGAAGCCGACCGACTCGTAGGCCGATATCCGTTCACGATCGACAGGGTCGCGGCTCGGGCCGCGATTCAAGGACTGGTCCGTGACGCCAAGAAGAAGGCGAAGCAGTCAAAGCAGGCGCCTATGGCCGCTACCATCGATGTCCAAAGGTTTTCTATTCCCGCCCAAGAGGCGGCCGTGGTCCGAGCGTTGATGGATCCAGAACTGGCCCGAGCGGCATGGGAAGCGTGCGGCGAGGCCGGATTGCTATCGTCGCCGACCGGCCGTGCTTTGGCCGAAGCCGTTCGAGCCGCGTTCCCCGAGGGCCCTCCGCCTCCTGGAAGGCTCGACTGGATCCCGGGCCTCCAAGACCCTTTGCGGTCCTTTCTCCTGGTCGGGCGGCGGACGGTCGACCTCGCTCCTTCGCGCGTCGCTTCGCCATTGGACCCCGAAGTCTTCCGGGACGCTCTCGCGTCGCTGAGAAAGCGGAGGGAAGAAGCTTCGAGGCGGGACTTGGCGAGGGCCGCCATCATCGACGACTCTAAGCTCGCCGAACTTGCCGCCGATCTGAAGCGGCGCAAGGGCGAGACCGAGAGCGGCTTGACCTCGTAGTCCCTCCCATGGTGCTGCCGACTTCCGAAGTTCAGCTTGACAACGGCGAGAACGTGCCGCTCCCTTCGCTATGGGCGGAACGGGCAGTCGCGCTGGTGTTCTTGCGCCACTTCGGGTGCGTCTTCTGCCGGCGATATGTGGCCCAGCTTCGCCCGTTGGCCGATGAGAACATCGTCTTCGTCGGCATGGCCGGAGTCGAGGAGACCGATCGGTTCCGGCGGCGCATGCGGTCTCCCCATCGCTTTGTGTGCGACCCAGAGGCCAAGCTCTACGAGGCGTTCGGGCTCTGCCGCGGGAGTGTCGGCCAGATGTTGAACCTGAGGACGCTGACCCAGGGAGCGGTCGCCACCCTCCAGGGCCATGGGTTCGCCCCTCCGACGAGCGACCCGTGGCGCATGCCCGGCGTTTTCGTCGTCGCGACTTCAGGAGAGATCGTTTGGAGCTATCGAAGCCGCGACGCTAGCGACAATCCGCCCGCTTCAAGCGTCCTGGCCGCCCTGAAGCAGGCCTGAACCGGGGGGAAGCACCGCGAACGGCGCACAGGAAACCGGACGGACCCACTCTGAATCGACGAACGGCCTGCCATCAGCATGCCGGACTTCGGCGCCCAACTCTCGCAGGACGACCAGGCTACCGGCCGCGTCATAGAGCTTGCACTTGGTGGAGGTCATCGCCCGGAACTTGCCTGAGGCCACGTACATGGCCTCGGCCACAAAGGCCCCCAAGTGACGGGGCTTGCCGGGGAAGGAGGCAAAGGCACCAGGCTCGTCGTCGGCGTGGCCCACCAGCTCGTGGCGTAGGATCGGGCCGGACTGGATCGGTGGCAGGGCCCTGCCGTTCAAGGTCGCTCCCTCGCCCGAGGCAGCCGCGAACAACATGTCGAACTCCGGCATCGAGACCGCGCCCAGCCGGCAGGCCCCGTCGGAATAGAGCCCGACCGTGACGCCCCAGAGCGGGACACCGAACGAATAGTTGCTCGTCCCGTCGATCGGATCGATGAGCCAAAGGCCCTCCGGGCCAGGTTCGGCGAAGCCCTCCTCCTCGCCCCAGACCGCCGCACCCGGCAAAAGCCCTGGCAGTTTCTGGCGGAAGAAGCTCTCGACCTCGCGGTCGGCGGTGGTGACGATCGAACCGTCGGCCTTCAGGTCGCTCTTCATCCGGGACTTGACCTCAAGGGCGATCCGGCCCGCTTGTCCGGTCAGCTCGACAAGGCCGTCGAGGAGCGAGACGAGGGAGGTCATGGCCCCCAGTATGGAACCCTCGCTTCAAGGGGGCCCGGTGGTCCCACGGGCAAGAATTCGGCTGTTATCGGGCTATAATAAAGAGGTCGAGCGGGATTAGCTCAGTGGTAGAGCGACTCGTTGCCAACGAGTAGGTCGTGGGTTCGAATCTCATATCCCGCTCCAACCCCCCCTTCAACGCTCTTTCCCGTCTTCCCAGGCTTGGCGGTACTTCGTGTGCACATAGCGGGGGACGAGCAAGATGGAAGCGGCCGTCTCCGCCGGACGTTGCTCCTCGGTAAAGGCGATGCGGTACCCAGCGGCGCGGGCCGCTTCCGCGCACCGGTCGTCGAACTTGCCACGCGGATAGGCCAAGGCCCAGACCTCGACCCCGGTCTGCCTCTCAAGCTCGGATTTCGACTCCTCCATCTCGCGCCTCAGGGCCGCGTCGTCCAGCTTCGTGAGGTCTTCGGGATGCGACACGGTCTGACTCCCGAGGGTCACAAGGCCTTCCTCCGCAAGCTCGCGGAGCTGGCTCCAATCCATCTTGGGCCGACCGACCGGGGAGCCGACATAGCCGGTGTGGACGAACATCGCGGCCGGGATCCGGCGCTTTCGAAGGTAGGGCAAGGCCCGCTTGTAAAACCCGAGGTAGTTGTCGGCAAACGTGAGCACGACCGCGTTCTTGGGAAGCGCCTCCTGCCCGGTCAGCCCCTCTGCAAGCCGTTCGAGGGATATGAATTCGGCCCCTTGGGCGAGGAGCCACTCGATCTGCCCGCGGAACTCCTTTTCGGTCGCGTCGAACCAGACGCTCTTGGAGTCTCGGCGTTCGATGATGTCGTGATAGGTGAGGACGGGCGTCCGGGTCAGCAGGTTTGGGCTGAGCTCCTGGACGGCGGGCCGTGTCAGGACGGGCGGCGGCGCGACCTGAACCTTGGCCGGTTCTGACCTTGGAGCGCACGCCGAGAGCGCGGCGAGCCACAGGCCAACCGTCCAAGTTGGAGCTCGCCGCGCGCTCCTTTGCCGCAGCTCGATCGGACCGTTGTGTTTCGAAATCGCCATCTCAATCGACTTGCCATAAGAAAGCGATGGAATAGTATGATCTAAATATGTCGGTCTCCCTGATCAGTGGTCTGGCGAGCATCGCCGACGGAGCGGGCGTTGATCGCTTGGCCGGGGTGCATCATGGTCCGCCAAGCCGCCAATCGGATCTGGTGGCTGGTGAGGCCGATGCGGCAGGGTAAGACTGTAGCAGAGGTGATCGAAACAATGTTGGAGGAGAATGATTATTTCAATCACCCCGTGTACCTCAACTACGAGCTCAACCTCGTCGACGAGCCAGAAGAGATTCTCCTACTTGGCGACCCGTATACTCGTATTAAGAACGTTTACACTGGTAACAAATTTCAGAGCGCAAACTCATGGTACAGAAAACTAAACTAACCGTCGTGCCTGCCCTGCTTTTCTTGGGGGCCCCTTCGTGGTGCCAAGAACTGGTGAGGAACGAAGAGCAGGCCGCGGCAAGGGTGCAACGGTTCCTTGAAGAAGTCGGGATCGACGACCGGGTCGACCTATCGTCGGTCAGCAACAGAAAAGGGTCGCCATGGGGTGTCGAAAATTACCGCGTCGAGACTGAAAACAAGAACTCTTTTACGGTCAATGCTGTTACTGGGGCTGTCACCGGAAGTCAACAATCTGCGGAGGAAACTCGTCGTAAGCGCAAGGACACCGATGTACGGCACTATCGGTCTGACGAAGAAGTCTGGGTGGCTGCCGAGCGCGTTCTCGAATTGGCGGGCCTCGGATATCTCGGGCTAAAAAGAGAGGAGATGAAGTGGTACGAACGTCGTTCTGACGGCTTGATCGACAAATTCAACAAAGGCACACGAGTCGTCGCCAAGTTCGAGGCCCGGATCGAGCCCTACAAAGGCCCGGTGAACGACGGAAACGTCATGTTCGACACCGTCGACGGGTCTTTGCTCGCAGTTCGCGCCACGACGTTTTGGAAGTTCGACCCGCCCAAGAGAGTCATGCCCAAAGCGGAGGCCTTGGAGCTCTTGCGCGACCACTTCGCATTTATGAGGCAGTTCGCCGTCGAGCAGAAGATTCCTGGATATGCGAAGTACTACGCTTGGCCCGGGGACGAGGAGGCCGCCGGACACCTGTCGCTCGGCGTGACGAGAGGAGGCATGGAGACGGCCCGCTCGAACTACGGAGAGCAACTCGCCCAAAAGGGTCTGGCCCGGCTGAAATGGGTCTACGACACCAAGCACCTCGCCGTCTCGCTCGATGCGGAGACCGGGGAAGTCACCTTCGATTCGCCTAAGGCGACGGCCCCTCCCGATGACATCAAGACGGCGCAAACCAGCACGGCCAAGGCCGACCGGCGGGCCGGTGACCGAGCCGAGCCCGTCCGTCCCCCGGCGTCCGACAAGCTCCCTGTGCAAGCGGGCGGGCTCACCGCGCTCGCGGTTTTGGCGCTCGCCGGTGGCCTCGCCGTCCTCAAGAGACGACGGTAAGGGTCAGGCCAGCCGCACCGGCAGAACCCGAAGCCGCCGCTCGGGGTCGTGGCCGACGCACTCGAAGGCGAGCTTCTTCGACTCCGCGACCTGGCCCTGGAGCTTCCGGATCCTGGCGTTCTGGGGGGCCAGTTCGACCGGCCGGCCCGTGTGGAGGACGGCCGCGACCGCGTCCTGCGCCTCCTTCATGGCCTCCGCCTCGCCGTCCGTCTCCCGCCCGGAGCCCCTCAGCACCTCGTCCAGGGCACCGGCGATCTGGCTGAAGGTGTTCGACCGGACGACCACAGTCGGCACCGGCCTTTGGAGCTCCCGAAGTTTGGCCGGTTTCGCCTGGTGGGTCGAGCGGATGGCGATCACGGCGTCGGCGTGGCTGATGTCGTTGGTGATCACCGCCGCCACCTTCTTCTCGCGAATGGCCCGCTCCAGCCGGGTGCGGGCGATGCCATAGGGGTAGATCCGGAGGGCCGACTTGCCCCGCTGACCGTTCGATCCCTCGACGGGGGCCGGGCGGGTCTTCTCGGGCCGGTCGGGAGCCGGCTCGGGACGGCGCGACGCCAAAGCGGGGAACCGCTCGTTGAACCCGGGCTCGGCGATCTCCTGGGTCTCTTCACGTTGGACGACCTCGACCTCGCCCGCGTCCGTCCGCACCCGTACCTCGGGCCGGGGCTGGATTCCCCTCAGCATGAGGTCGACCGTTTTCTGGACGTCGTGGTGGACGGCGAGCCGGTCATAGTCAATGAGCTCGATCACGACATGGAAAGTCGGCGGGGCCTTGCGCTCGAGCACGGTCTTCTGGGTGCCGCGCCTGCGGGCCTCGTCGTCGCTCAGCGTAACGGCTTGGATCCCGCCGATCAGGTCGCAGAGGGCCGGGTTGAGCATGAGGTTCTCCAGCGTTTGGCCGTGGGCGGTGCCGATGAGTTGGACGCCTCGCTCGGCGATGGTGCGGGCGGCTTGGGCCTCAGGCTCGTTCCCAATCTCGTCGATGACGATGACCTCGGGCATGTGGTTCTCGACCGCCTCGATCATGACCGCGTGCTGGAGGCCCGGGTTGCGCACCTGCATGCGGCGGGCGCTGCCCACGGCCGGGTGGGGCACGTCGCCGTCGCCGCCGATCTCGTTGCTGGTGTCAACGATGACGACCCGCCTTTCGACCTCGTCGGCCAGAACACGGGCCACTTCGCGGAGCTTGGTCGTCTTGCCGATTCCCGGGCGACCCAGGATCAGGATCGACTTGCCGCTCCGGACGATGTCGTCGATGATGTCGATGGTGCCTTCGAGGGCGCGACCGACCCGGCAGGTGAGTCCGACCACCCGCCCTTGGCGGTTGCGGATCGCGCTGATGCGGTGGAGGGTGCGCTCGATACCGGCCCGGTTGTCCTCGCCGAACTCGCCGATGGACTTGACCACATAGTCGAGGTCGTGCTCGCTCACGTTGATCTGGGGCCACCGCTCGAAGCCGTGGCGGTAGCGGGCTTCGGCCGGGCGGCCGTAGTCCAGAACCACCTCGACCAAGTCATTGAGGTTCGGGCTCGTGATCAGTTTTTCGCGGACGACAGGGGGAAGAACGTCAAGCAGCTGGGGCAGACCGTCAGAGATCAACGACATGCGTGTTACTCCATTATTGACGGGCAGAACCAGGGCCCGGCACCGAGGCGCCTATGATTATTAAGCAAGATTAACAGGACGTCGCCCTTAGTTCACCCGCCCGATCGGCAGTTGTCGACCTACGTGGCCCAGCACGGCGGCGGCGGCTTCGAACAGGTCGCTGAGCTTTCGGAACGTGACCGCCTCCCGGTCGAAGGGGGAATAGTCGAACGTGCTGACAACGTGGTAGCTCTGGCGGCCCTGATCGGTGTAATCGCAAACGAGCTCGCGACCGTCGTCGAGGCGGAGTCTCCCGAGGTAGTCGGGATTGACCCCGGACCAGAAAAGGATGTAGTCGCCGATGTGCTTGTGCACCTCGCGCTCACGCTCAAAGGAACCGGCGTTGAGCAAGACGTCGCCCTCGGCGAGCATCTCATAGACCGATGTGACGGGCCGGCCCTCGGAGTCTCGAAGAGCGAACAGGCGCTCGGTCTTCGAGAAATCGACGAGGAGTCCGGTCAGGTAAGCCTCGACGTCGTCAAGTCTTGGGTCGCGAAGCTCGTGCGCCATCGCGTCGTGGACGTACTCGTGAAAGAGCCGGTACAGAGTCGGTTCGTAGCCTTCGTGTCGCATAATGGGCTCTCCTGGACCTTCTGAGCGAATAGAGCGCCAGAAAGTTCCGTCCTTAGTAGGTAAGAGCGGGACTTGAGGCCGATCGTGCAGGTTCCAAGACGCTAATCAAGTAAGAACCCGAGCAATTTCAGGCAATCATGCAGACCTCTCCCGACCCGTATCTTGACCAGGCCAAGCGCAACCGGTTCTACTGGATCTGGGGAGGGGCGCTCTTGCTGGTCGCCTTGTTGGTCGGCACCGTCGGCTCCCGTTTGCTTTTTAGCGGCCAATCGGTAGGCGGGCCGGTCACCAAGGCTGGCCAAGAGACGGGCGGAGGCGTCACCGAAGCGAGGACGCCCCCGCCTGCTCCCGTGACCCGGGTCGAGGCCGAGCCCCAGTCGATGACGCCCAAGATGGCCAAGACGATGCCACAAGACGTGCTGGATTGGCTCAAGCACTTGGAGCGCACCGAGAAGAAGCGCCACGCTCTGGCCACCGAACAGATCTCGGCCCTCCTCGCCCAGATGGTCATGCTCAGCGGGATCGGCGCGACCGACGCCGTCGCCCAGAGCCTGTTGGACGATCCTGAGAAGGACTTTGAGAAGACCCCGGCCACAGAGATCCGGGACCAGACTCGTGGCCAAAAGAGGGAATGGAGGGACTTGATCGCCTTCTTCGACTCGGTGCCCCCTCCGACCGAGTGCGTCCCGATCCGGAACGCCTATGGGACCGCCCTTGGGGAAACGCAGTCGATGATTTTCGAGGTCTTGGACGCGATCGGAACCGCCGCCGAGGATCCGAAGCTCGCTGTCCAGAGCTTGATGAACCTGCGAGGGAAGAGCCACTCGCGGATCGACGTCTCGGCGCGGGAGACCGACGGTCTGGTTCAGGACATCTGCGACAAGTACGACACCCGGAAATGGTTCTCGATCGCCGGCGACGTGGGCGGCGGGATGGGCGGCGTGCTCGGTGGGCTCAGCGGGCTCGGCCGCTAGGGCCCAGCGACAAGAGTTCCCGAGCGCTGGCCAGGGCCTGGTCTCCGATCTCGTCTCCGGCCAAGAGCCTGGCCACCTCTTGGGCCCTTTCCTCGCCGGCGACCTCGGTCACCTGAGTCAAGGCCCGCCCGTCCCGCTCGGCCTTCTCGATCCGATAGTGGAGGGTCGCCCGACCCGCGATTTGGGGCAGGTGGGTGATCACGAGGACTTGCCGCGATTCGCCGAGTTTGGCCATCTTTCGGGCCGTCATCGAGGCGGCCTGACCGCTGAGACCGGTGTCGACCTCGTCGAAGACCAGAGTCGGGACACCGGCCCGCCCCGCCCCGGCGACCTTGACCGCAAGCATGACCCGGGAGATCTCGCCTCCGCTCGCCACCTTGCTCAGCGGGCGTGGCGGCTCGCCCGGGTTGGCCGAGAAGAGGAACGTGACCTGGTCGGCCCCGGACGGATCGATCGGCTTCGGCTCGAAGTTCACCTGGAACACGGCGTTCGGCATCGCGAGCTCGCGGACTTCGGCCTCGACAATGCCGGCGAACTCGGCGGCCTTCGTCTGTCGCAGTTCTGTCAGCTTTTGGGCCGCAGCCAGAAGGCCAGCCTCCTCCTGGTCGAGTCTTTCTGACCAAGCGGCCGCGTCCGACTCAGAAGTGGTCAAGGTGTCCAACTCCGCTTGGGCCGCATGGAAGTGGGCGAGGACCGCCGCCTCTCCCTCGCCATATTTGCGAAAGAGCTTGCGCAAGGCTTCGAGCCTCTCGGCGCACTGGTCGGCAGCCCCCGGATCCAGGTCGAGCGATTGGAAGTAGGTCCGGAGGCTGCGGACACCCTCTTCCAAGCTCACCACCGCTTCCCGCAGGGAGCCAGCGGCTGTTTGGAGCCCGGGATCGATCTGGGCCAGGGCCTCGATCTCCCTCAAGGCGACACCTGTCGCCTCGATGCTGGATCCTTCTTGATCGGCCAAAGACTCAAGGGCTCGCCCGACTCCGCTTGAGAGCCGCTCGGCGTGCTTCAGCCTCTCAAGAGTCGCGGCGAGTTCTGCCGCCTCTCCTTCGACCAGGGCCGCCTCGGCGATCTCCCCCACCTGGAACTTCAGCATGTCGAGGCGCTGCTCGCGTTCGCGCAAGGAGCGGACATACTCCGCGATCTTGCGCCGGAAGGTCTCGACCCGGCCGTGCCGCTCGGCTACTTCCGACAGTAGGGCGGAAGCAGGTTCTCCGATCCAAGCGTCGAGAAACCCGATCTGCCGTTCGTCGTGGAGCAAGGCTTGATGCTCGTGCTGGCCATGCAGGTCGACCAAGAGCGCACCGATCTCGCGAAGGAGTCCCACAGTCGCTGGCCTGCCGTTCAGCCGAACGATCGACCGTCCCTCAGCCGTGACTTCTCGCTGAATCGCGATCTGACCGTCCTGGACTTCAAAGCCAAGCTCGATCGACCGTGTCAAGGCGGCCGGGTTGGCCGAAACGTCCACCAAGAGCGAGACGACGGCCCTGTCGGCCCCGGTCCGCACCTGGTCCGAGTCGGCCCGGCCCCCAATAGCCAGTTCCAGAGCGTCGATGAGCAACGATTTGCCCGCTCCCGTCTCCCCTGTGAACACGGTGAAACCTGGCCCCAGATTGAGGGAGGCCCGCTCAATGATCGCCAGATTGTCGACTTCCAAGGCGAGGACCATGTGTCTTTCAAGACGGATTCTGGCCCCGCGACGGATCCCCCGGTTGAGGACTAAACTGCCCCAAGGTGCCGACGGAGCGCGAGCGGCTGGAGCGACTGACGGAGCGGGCGGCAAGGATTTCCTTGTCGGCCACAGTCCTGGTCGTGGCCGTGAAGCTCTTCGCTGCCGGGGTCAGTGGAAGCGTCAGCGTCCTTTCCGAGGCCCTCCAATCCCTCCTCGACGTTGCGATGAGTGCGGCGACCCTTTGGGCTGTGCGGGTCACAGCGGCGCCGCCGGACGAGGATCATCCCTATGGCCACGGAAAGGCCGAGATCCTTCTCTCGGCGTTCCAGATGGTGGTGGTCGTGTTCACAGCGGGGGTGATCGCCTGGCAAGCCGCGCTCCGGCTTAACGACCCAGTCAAGATCCAGGTGGACGCTGGCATCGCCGCCATGGCTTTCGCTGTCGTCTCGAACCTGACGGTCATTGGATACCTCCGCAGGGTCGGCCGGGCCACGGGCTCTTACGCTCTCCAAGGCGAAGCGGAGCATCTACGGGGGGACACGCTCGCCTCGCTGGGCGTCCTCGTGGGCCTGCTGGCCGTCCATGTCACCGGATGGATGCAACTCGACCCCATCATTGCCTTGGTCTTCACGGCCCTAGGAGCCCTCTTCGCCATCCGGCAGCTGCGGCGACTGGTTCATCCTCTGATGGACGGATCTCTCCCGCCTGACGAGGTCGCGCTGATCAAGCGCACGCTGGAGACCCACGCCGAGTCGCGCGGGTACCACAACCTTCGAACCCGGCAGTCTGGGCGGCTCAGGGTCGTCAGCCTCCATGTGATGCTGGACGACCACCTCACCTTTGTCCAAGCCCACGATCTAGCCGAGCAGATCGAATCGGAGCTCAGTTCAGTTCTCGACGGGGCCTTGGTGACCGTGCATTACGAGCCGTTCGAGGCCGAAATGGCTCACAGGGCTCGGGAACACTTGGATCCAGAACCGTCATAATCGGAAGATGGCTACGGCGATGGCCTTTGCCGCCGACGGCGTTCGATGGGACCTGTCGGCTCTTTTTTCTGGATTGGAAGACCCCAAGATCCATGCGACTTGGTCTTCGTGCTTGGACCGCGCCGACAGGTTCGCCTCGACTTATCGAGGGCGGGTCGAGACGGCGGGCCTCTCGCCTGGCGACTTAGCGTCCGCCATTCGAGAGTTGGAGGAGATTGAGAACGAAGCGGTCAAACCTGTCCTTTACGCCAACCTTGTCTTTGCGGCAGACACGAGCAAGCCCGAGCACGGCGCGTTCCTTCAAGAGCAGACCGAAAGGTCGACCGAGCTGCGGGTCAAGACCATGTTCTTCGCCCTCGAGCTCCAAGCCGCTCCTGAGGACTATGTCCGAAGCGCCTTGGCCGACCCGGCGATGGCCGACTATCGGCACTATGTCGGTGTTTTGCGGGCTTACAGCCCCCACCGCCTGAGCGAGACCGAGGAGGTGCTGTTGGAAGAGACCGCCAACACCGGGTGCCGGGCTTGGCAACGCTTACACGAGGAACTGACGGCCAACCAGGAGTACCGGTACACCAACCCTCACTCGGGCGAGACCAGCGTCTTGAGCCAGGAGGAGGTCCTCGACTTGCTCCACGACCCCGATCGGGCCGTAAGGATCGCCGCCTGCGACTCGCTCTCGGCCGGGCTCAAGGAACTGAACCGACCACTTGTGTTTCTCTACAACACGCTATTGGCCGACAAGAAGCTGGAGGACCGGCTTCGCAGGTTCGAGCACCCGGAGACCTCGCGCCACATGGCCAACGAACTCGACAAAGAGACGGTGGACCTCGTCATGGATCTCTGCCGCGAGCGGGGCGACCTGGTCGAACGGTACTACAAGGTCAAACGGGAGATCCTGGGGCTCGAAGAACTGACCCACGCCGACCGCTATGCTCCCCTTCAAAACGCCAAACGCCAGGCGAGCTGGGACGAGGCCAAGCAGATCGTGCTCGACTCTTTTGGGTCGTTCTCGCCGGCCATGAAGGAGTCCGCCGCCACGTTCTTCGAGAAGAACTGGATCGACGCCGAGCCCAGGCCTGGCAAGAGCGGCGGCGCGTTCTGCAGTGGCAACACTCCCGACACCCACCCAGTCTTGCTTCAGAGCTACCAAGGCTCGATGTCCGATGTGATGACCCTGGCCCACGAGATGGGCCACGGGGTGCACGCCCACCTCTCGCGGCATCAAACGCTCTACAACCACGACGGCACGCTCCCTTTAGCCGAACTGGCTTCGATCTTTGGCGAGATGATCACCTTTGAACGGCTCGTCAGCGACGCCGACGTGGGCGACCGGTTGGCCCTCTATGGCCAGAAAGTGGAAGGGATCTTCGCGAGCGTCCACCGCCAGGCGGCGATGTTCCGCTTTGAGCGCCGGTGCCATGAAAAGCGCCGAAGGGATGGAGAACTTTCGCCCTCCGACTTTGGCGACATCTGGCAAGAGGAGATCCAGTCGATGTTTGGCTCCAGCCTCAAGCTGGGCGACCAGCACCGGGATTGGTGGTCCTACGTCGGCCACTTCATCTTCGCCCCGTTTTATGTTTACGCCTATTCCTTCGGCGAGCTCCTGGCACTGTCGGTGTATCAGATGGCCAAGGCGGAGGGGCCGAGCTTTGCCGACAAGTACGTTGAAGTCCTCAGCTTAGGCGGCTCGAAGAACCCCCACGAGCTCATGGCGATCATTGGCGTCGATCTTCGCGACCGATCCTTCTGGGAGCGCGGGTTCCAGGCGGTCGAAGGCCTGGTGAGCGAGTTTGAGAGGATCTGGGCGGAGTATAAAAAGGAGTCATGAGCGACACTGCCACGAAGATCGACCCGTCCGCTTCCCTGATCGGCACCCTTTCATGGATGCGGGATCAGTACGTCAAAGACCTCTCCTTCTTGACCGACGAGCAGATCGCCATGGTCCCGATGGGGAAAGCCCGCACCGCGCTCGAGTTCACGTCCGAGGTCGGGGCCTTCAACAAAATGGCGGCCCAGGTCGTGCGTGGCGATCAGCCCGTGGTCCCATCTCCGGAGGAGCGGAAAGCGTTCTATCGTTCCATCGACACACGCGAGAAGGCGGTCGCTCTGGTCCAAGAGGGTACGGACGCCTTGATCGAGGCTCTCAAGGCGGCCGACGACGCCTCGCTCGTCCGACCGGTCACCGCCCCATGGGGAGAAGAGACGACCGCGTTCGAGCTGGCGAACATGGCCGCTGGCAACATGATGTACCACGCGGGCCAGGTCAACTACATTCAGTCGCTCTTCGGCGACGCCGAACTCCACTGGTGAGACTCTAGGGCGTCTCGGGAGGGAAGGTCGCCTCGATCTTTCCCTCCGGCCCGAAGGTACGGATCTGGCCGGATTTGCCCTTCTGCTCGATCACGGCTACCTCGAAGCCGTCGCCCTGTTGCACGACGATCCGCCCGACCCGGCCTTGGTCGCCCGTCGAAAGGAAGGCGCCGAGGCCGCCATTGGCGGTGTGGGCCGCGACTTGGGCCTGACCGACATTGTTGAGCCCGAGGCTCGTGAGCAGGCGGCCCTCGGGATGGAAGGTGCGCACCGTCCCGGCTCCGTTGACGAACCCGGCCGAGACGACTTGCTTGCCCCCTGGGCCAAACAGCTTGAGGTCTCCGGCGTTGCTTGAACTGCTCAGAGAGGCGGTCGGAAGCCCTTGCGGGTTGATGACGACCAGACCCTCTCCAGCAGAGAGGCTCATCGCCGGGCGACCATTGGGGGCCATGACTTCCAGGAGTTGGGCCGAGGCTTGGGCGAGCGCAGCTACCCTGGCCTGGAAGTTCGTCGCGGTGAAGGCTCGCGACTCGGCCCGGTCGAGTTGGGCCTCCGTCGCGCTGATCGAACCGAACCGGGCTCCCGAAGACGTCAGGTTGGTGACTTGGCCCGTGGCGGCCTGGAGCGTCCGGACCGAGATCGAGTTGGCAACGATATCGGTGGGGTAAGGGCGGACCTCCTGAAACCCGGCCAGAACAACAACACCCAGCGCGGCCAGGCTCACGGCCAGACCAGCGCGGTAGTGTCGGTTGGCCCTCTCAAGGGCTGCAAGTCGTGATTCGATGTCGCGCATGTCCGATAGGACGGTTAGAAGTGGGCCAAATTGCGTTTCTTTCGCCCCGGGCAACTCTGTTACAATTGGGATCCGATGGGACTTGATCAATCTGGCACGGAATCGTCGTTTGAAGGGCTTGGCGGCCTCAAGATATTCACGAGAATGTGGAAGCCCGATGGGCCCGCTCGGGCAGTCGTCGTCATCTCCCACGGCCTGAACTCGCACAGCGGGCAATACCTGTGGGCGGGATCGCAGTTCGCTTCGAACGGGTTTGCCACCTATGCGCTCGATCATCGGGGCCGCGGCCGGTCGGAAGGCGAGCGGTTCTTCATCCAGAACGTTTCGGAGTACGTGACCGACCTGGCAACTTTCATCGAGATTGCCAAATCGGAGAACCCTGGACTGCCGGTCTTTCTCCTCGGTCACAGCATGGGAGGCGTCGTTTCATGCGTCTACTGCCTCGAGCATCAGGATCGGATTCAGGGCCTGATCTGCGAATCATTTGCTTACAGAGTGCCGGCTCCGGACGCTGCTCTTGCGATGCTTAAGGGACTGAGCCATGTGGCGCCGCACGCACATGTTCTGTCGCTTGATATGAAGGACTTCACCCGAGATCCGGCGGCATTGGCCCTCCTCGAAGCCGACGAACTGACCCTTAAGGAGTCCCAACCTTCTTCGACCGTGGCTGCTTTGGTTCGAGCCGATGAAAGGCTTGGCAAGGAATTTGGCAACATCAACCTCCCCGTGTTCATCATTCATGGGACAGCCGACAAGGCGACAAGACCCGAAGGCAGCCAAGAGTTCTACGACCGTGCCGGCTCTTCCGACAAGACCCTGAAGTTCTATGAGGGCCACTACCACGATCTGTTGAACGACTTTGATAAAGACGTCGTCATGGCCGACATCGTCGACTGGATCAAGAAGCGCGTCGCGTAAGATCTGAGCAACCTCGCACGTGGTTCAAACAGGGGCCCGGTCACGTCTAGTGGAATGGTGCGCTACGCGTCGTTCTTCACAGGGGCAGGGGGTCTGGACCTCGGTCTTGACCAGGCTGGATGGGAATGCGTGTTCGCGAACGAGATGGACCCGCAGGCATGCGAGACACTTCGACTGAACGGGCGAGACGGAGTACTGCGGCGAGGCGACATTCGAGGGCTGGCCGTGGAGGAGATCCGTCGCGCGGCGGGCCCTGGGCCGCTGGCCGTGGTCGGCGGGCCGCCCTGCCAGGCGTTCTCGACCGCCGGTCGGAGGCTTGGGCTGAACGACGAGCGGGGCAACGTCTTTTTGAAGTTCCTGGATCTGGCGATTAGCTTGGATCCAGAACTGATCGTGATCGAGAACGTGCGTGGGCTTCTGTCGGCACCCCTGCGGCATCGGCCCCTTTCGCAGCGCGGTTCCGATTGGCCACCGCTCGCACCTGATGAGACCCGAGGTGGGGCCTTGCGGCACATTCTTGCAGTACTCGGGACAGCTGGGTTCGATGTGACGTTCGATCTCTATGACGCGGCGAACTTTGGGGTGCCTCAGCGGCGGGAGAGGATCGTGCTCTTTGCTTCCAGAGCCGGGAAGCCGCCGCGACTCGCACCCAGCCACGGCCCTGAGGGCTGGAGGACGTTCCGAGAGGCCGCATCTGGGTTGGCTGAATGTGACTATGTTCCCCTACGTCCCGCCCAATCCCGCTACCTTCCGTGGCTCGGCCCCGGTCAAAACTGGCGCGACCTCCCAAGACAGGTTCAACGTGAGGCGATGGGCAAGGCGTTCGAGTCAGGAGGCGGGAGGACCGGTTTCTATCGGCGGCTCGCTTGGGACGAGCCCGCGCCGACCTTGATGACCTCGCCGACGATGCCCGCGACCTTGCTCGCCCATCCAGAAGAGCTTCGACCACTCAGCGTTCAGGAGTACGCGAGGCTCCAAACGTTCCCCGACGGTTATCGGTTCGCTGGGAGGCTCCAGGAGCGCTACCGGCTCATCGGCAACGCAGTGCCGGTCGAGTTCGGCCGAGCGATCGCCGAGCAGATCGGCGGAGCATGTTCGAAGACCGGCGCGGCTTCCGTTCGTCCGAGTCGGTACCACAGCACCAGTGACTCGACCTGGCTCATGGGGTCGACCCCTGGCCTGGGACGAAGATAGGGTCACTCCGCCACTTTCAGCACGCTCAAGAACGCCTCTTGCGGCACTTCGATCGAGCCGATGTTCTTCATCCGCTTCTTGCCCTCTTTCTGCTTCTCGAGCAGCTTCCGCTTCCGCGTCACGTCGCCGCCATAACACTTCGCGATCACGTTCTTGCGGAACGGCTTGATCGTGTCCGCGGCGATGATTTTCGAACCGACCGCCGCCTGGATCCGCACCTCGTACTGCTGTCGAGGCACAACTTTGCGCAACTGCTCCACGATCGCCCGGCCACGCGGATAAGAGAACTGGCGGTTCACGATGAACGACAGTGCGTCCACCGGGTCGCCGTTCAAGAGGATGTCGACCTTCACCAAGTCCGACGACTCGTACTCGGAGAGTTCGTAGTCGAACGACGCGTACCCCCGGGTCTGTGACTTCAGCTTGTCGAAGAAGTCGAGCAGGATCTCGGCCAAGGGGAGCGAATAGTAAAGGATGCATCGGTTATGGGTCGGATACTCCGTCCGCTTGTACGTTCCGCGCCGCTCTTGGCACAGCGTCATCACCGCCCCGACGTACTCGTTCGGCACCATGATCGTCGCGTCCACCATCGGCTCTTCGATCAACTTGGTCTTCGTCGTTTCCGGCATTTCCGAAGGGTTTGTCACGTCCACCACTTCGCCGCTCGTCAAGGTCACGCGATAATCCACTGACGGCGCCGTCAAGATCAGGTCCAGCCCAAACTCCCGCTCTAGCCTCTCCCTCGCAATGTCCATGTGCAGCAGCCCCAAGAAACCGCACCGGAAACCGAACCCAAGCGCCGCCGACGACTCCGGCTCGAAAGAGATCGAAGCGTCGTTCAATTGGAGCTTCTCGATCGCGTCGCGCAGGTCTTGGTAGCTGTCCTGGTCCGTCGGATAGAGCCCGCAGTAGACCATCGGCTTCGCCTTCCGATAGCCTGCCAGGGCTCCGGTCGCCGGCTCCTCCGCCCACGTCACCGTGTCCCCCACCGAGGCGTCCCCAATTGACTTGATCGCGGCGGTGATGAAACCGACCTCGCCCGCCCCAAGCACCTGGCCGCGCTCGAGAGAAGGTCTGAACACGCCGACCTCGTCGACCACGAAGACCTTGCCCGTCGACATCATCTTGATGCGGTCGCCAGGCTTGACCGAGCCGTCCACGACCCGCACATAGGCCACGGCACCTTGGTAGCTGTCGAAATGGGAGTCGAAAATCAGGGCCCGCAGGGGAGCCTTGGGGTCGCCCTGGGGGGGAGGCACCCGCTCCACAACCGCCTCCAAGATCTCTTCGATCCCCAGGCCGGTCTTGGCGCTCGCCGGGATCGCCTCGCTCGCGTCGATCACGAGGGCGTTCTCGATCTCCTCTTTGGCCATCCCAATGTCGGCGTGGGGCAGGTCGACCTTGTTGATCACGGGCACGATCTCAAGGTTCTGGTTCATCGCCATGCTCGCGTTGGCGATGGTCTGGGCCTCCACGCCCTGGGTGGCGTCGACCAGCAGAAGGGCCCCCTCGCAAGCGGCCAGAGCCCGACTGACCTCATAGGTGAAGTCGACGTGGCCCGGGGTGTCGATCAGGTTGAACTCGTACTCTTGGCCGTTTTTGGCCCGATAAGCCAGCCGCACGGCCGTCATCTTGATGGTGATGCCCCGTTCGCGCTCCAGGTCCATCGTGTCGAGCATCTGCTCTTGAGCCTCGCCACGCACTGCCCCGGTTTTCTCCAGGATGCGGTCGGCCAGGGTGCTCTTGCCATGGTCGATGTGCGCGATGATGCAGAAATTGCGGATGTGCGACTGGTCCATGGCTGGGGGGTGGCTGGAAAATTGAGTGTACCGGCTTGGTCTACGTCATCTCGGGCTCGCCTCTCCCGGAAGTCCAGGCCTCTGCCTTCTCGCAAGGTGATCCAGGCGGTAGTCGTTCAGCCTGTTGGCTCCGGAGAGGATCCCGCTTGTTCGGCGGCCTCTTTCCGAATGCCTGGCCGGGCCAATCCCGCCTCAATGATCGACTCGGCTTGAGTGGTGAAAGGGCTGAGGGCCGGCTCGTACGGTGTCACGACCAGCTCCCACAGAATACTGTATGCGAACGCCCGGACGCCCGTGCTGTTCCAATCGACTCTTCGGCCGCACTTGGCAACGACTGGCTCAATGACTCTTGCCCGGTCGAGAGCAGGGTGAGTGATGACGGGCAACGGGTCAGGGTCGAGGTTCGACTCTCTTTGCTCGCTTTTGAACCCATTCGAGGTTCGCTTAACGGGCGCTTTCCTGACACCGACAATCCGTGACCTGGTCGCTTCCGTGGCCTTTTCACGACCCTGCAAAGCCCCCGGAAAACCCCCGCAAGGCCCCCGCAAACACCGTTTGCGGGGGCCTTGCGGGGGTCTCTCGGGGATTTCTCGGGGATGCCGGTATGGTGCTGGCCTGCTGACGACGATGGCCCCATGTCCAGGCATGGGCCAGGTGTTCGGGCCCGGGCTCAGGTTCGATCGATGACGGCGTGGATCCGGTCGTAGGCGTCGCGCAGGTCTTGGGGGATCACTCGGACGTCGCTGACCGTGGTCATGAAGTTCGTGTCCCCGCTCCAGCGCGGGACGACGTGCCAGTGGACGTGCTGGGGGATCCCCGCTCCGGCGGCCCGGCCCATGTTGACCCCGATGTTGAACCCGTCGGGCCGATAGACCTCCCGCAACCACCGGACCGACTGGGCCACCAGCTGGTTTACTTCGAGGTGCTCGTCGTCGCCCAGGTCCACGATGTCGGCCACCTCGCGGTAAGGCGCCACGAGAAGGTGGCCGCTGGTGTAGGGATAGGCGTTCATCAGCACGTACGCCTTCGTCCCTCGGTGCAGGATAAGGGCCTCCCTGTCGTCGCCCAGGTTCGGCAGGTCGACGAAGATGTTGCCGGTCAGGTTCTGGCTGTCCGCTTGCTGGACATAGCCGAACCGCCACGGGGCCCAGAGCCTTTCGAGCATCGTCCCGGCCAGTCTACCGACCAGGAACGGGTCAGCCCTTGATTTGGTATACCGGTATCAGGATATGCGCAAATCGACAGTGGCATGGCTCGCCCTTGGCGGATTCGTCGTCGTGTTCGGGGCGGTGCTGGCGGCCCTCCAATTGAACCGGGCCTTGGAGTCCCGCCCGGCCCCAGTGGCCGAACGGCCGAAGGACGGTTGGCTTGTCAACGCGAGCGCCGACCAGCTGGCCGCCGGCGACTTCCGGGCGGCGGCGAAGAGGGCGGTCGAAAGCGTGGTGAGCATCGACACCCAGGTGGAGGGGGAAAACTGGTTTGGAGAGCGGGTGGTCCAGTCCGCCGGACAAGGCTCCGGCGTGATCCTGTCGTCCACGGGCACGATCGTGACCAACAACCATGTGCTCCGGGCCCGGTCCTTCCGGGGAGAGCGGCTGGTCGACAAAGTGAACGTGACCTTCTATGACGGCTCCACTTCACCGGCCAAGATCGTCGGCACCGACCCTCGCTCTGACCTGGCCGTGTTGAAGGTCGAGAAGACCAACCTCAAGCCGATCGTGGTCGGTGACTCCGGGAAACTGGAGGTGGGCGAATGGGTCTTGGCCATCGGCAACCCGCTCGGCTATGAGAACACGCTGAGCGTGGGCGTGGTGAGCAACGTCGGCCGGCAGCTTCCTGGCGGCGGCAACTCGATCTTCATCGACGGGATCCAGACCGACGCCGCGATCAACATGGGCAACTCGGGAGGGGCCCTGACCAACGCTCGCGGCGAACTGGTCGGCATCAACACGGCCATTGCCAGCATCGGCGGCGGAAGCATCGGCATCGGCTTCGCCATTCCCGTCAACCGCATGCGCCAGGTGGTGGAGGACATCCTCAAGAACGGCTATGCGCGCTACGGTTCTCTCGGGGTGGAGATCCTGCGACGGCCGGGCGTGCTCTCGGTGCCGGACGCCCGGGAGGAACTACGCCGTCGGACTGGGGCCAAGAGCGACCCGCCGGACAAAGGCGTCGTCGTCATGAACGTCTCTCAGGGTTCGGCCGCTTTCAAGGCCGGCATCCGGCCGTTGGACGTGATCATGGAGATGTCGAGCAAGTCCTTGACCGACATCGAGGACTTTTCCAAACAGATGTCGCCTCGCCGACCTGGGGACCGGGTGGAACTCAAGGTTTGGTCGGCGGGGACAGTCAAGTCCCTTTCAGTGGCATTGGACGAGGCCCCGCGCCAGGCCTCATGACCAGCGGTCGGGCCGATTGGCGCACGAAGTTGACGTCGAGACTAAGGTTTTGAGGCTGGCTCTCCGATAGGTTTACCAGGGTCGATTGCGACCGGAGCCTATCCGACATGTACGAGCAACACTGGGGACTCAAAGAGCCGCCTTTCTCCTTGACGCCGGACCCGCGGTTTCTCTATCTGAGCCGGGCCCACGAGGACGCGCTGATGATGCTGCACTACGCCGTCACGCGCAACAAAGGCGCGGCGATGCTGGCGGGCGACATCGGGCTCGGCAAGACGACCATCAGCCGCAAGCTCCTGGAGACCCTTGATCCGGTTCAGTTCCGCGTCGTCCTGATCGTCAACCCGATCCTCACGCCCACCCAGGTGATCCAGGAGATCTTGGACCAGATGGGCGTGCCCACGAACTCGAAGAACCGGCAGGTCTTGGTCCAGAGGCTTCACCTCGCTCTGCTCGAGTACTACGACAAAGGCAAACGGTTGGTCGTGCTCATCGACGAGGCCCACCTCATCCGGTCGATGGCCACGTTCGAAGAGCTCCGGCTCCTGCTCAACTGCCAAATGAACGACCAGTTCCTGATGAGCCTGGTGTTCCTCGGCCAGTCCGAACTGCGTCCCAAGATCGCCAAGGTGCCCGCTCTGGAACAGCGCCTGGCTGTGCGCCACGTCCTGAAGCCCCTGGACGTGCACGACACGGGCGAGTTGATGCTTCACCGACTGCGAGTGGCTGGGTTCACCGGCGAGAAGAGCCCGTTCACTCCCGACGCTGTCCACAAGATCCACCAGATCTCGGGCGGTGTGCCGCGGGTGATCAGTCAACTTGCCGACAACGCCCTCTTGATGGCCATGGCCCGCAAAGAGCAGATGGTCGACGCCTTCCTCATGCACGAAGTCGCCGAGGAGTACACAGGAGTCGCGGCATGAACTTGGCCGACGCCATCCGCAAAGCCAGCACCGATGGCCCGGGCGCCACAGCGACCCAAGTCCCGGCCGCCTTTCAGCCTTCATCCGAAGGGGCGAGCCTCTCGGACGTCGAGATGGCCGTAGCCCAGGCCATCGGATGCACCCAACCGCCCGAGCAGCCTCACCCTTCAGTTGTGGGAGGGAACGTCGTGCGGATCGAGCTCTTCTTGACGGCCGACCAAACGACGACCATGCTCCGCGCGATCATGAGCGGCCAACACAGTGTTTTGACGCTGAGCGAGGCCGCCCACTTCCTTCGGGTGCGCAGCCAGACGCTGTCGAAGATGGCCGAGGACGGCGAAGTCCCGGCCGCCCTGATCGATGGACGCTGGCGGTTCCTGAAGAACGACCTAGAAGAGTGGATCTCGACCTCCGTCGGGCACCACGAGGAAGACCGAACCGATGTCGCTTAAGCTGTTCCGAAACAAATCTTTCGTCGGCCTTGACCTTGGGGCCTCCACGATCAAAGCGGTCGAGATCGACCGCACCCAAGCCGGGTGGAAGGTGACCAAGGCCTGCAGCATGCCCACGCCGAAGGCCACGATCAAGGACGGTGTCGTCACCGACCCGAACTCGATCGGTGACGCGATCCATCAGCTGCTCAAGGACAACCACATTGCCGCGACCAGCGCGGTGATCGGGGCGGCCGGGGCGTCGGTCGTCGTCCGGAGCGTTCGGATCCCCAAGATGCCGGAAGCCGTCCTCCGCAAGTCGATCAAGTTCGAAGCGGGCCGCTACGTGCCGTCGAGCATCGAGGACAGTTTCATCGAGTTCGAGATCATGGGAGACGCGGAAGACGGTTCGATGGACGTTCTCGTCGTCGCCGCTCCCAAGGACATCGTCGAGAGCCGGGTGCGGGCCTGTGAGGCCGCTGGCCTGGACGTCGAGATCGTCGACGTCGAGGCTTTCGCCATGTACCGGTCGATCGTCGAAGCTGACCCGACCCACACGTTCAACGACGAGGTCATTGCCTTGGTGGACGTGGGGGCGCACACGACGAACGTGAGCGTGGTGACCAAGGGCGTCTTTGCGATGACCAGGTCGATCCCGCAAGCGGGGGAAACCCTGACCGAGGCCTTGGCCAACTACTTCAAGCTCTCAGAGGAAGACGCTGAATCGGGGAAAGCCCAGTTGGACTTGCAGGTCTTGATCGGGGACGGAAAGCCGATCGAGAACCCCCCATTGCGGGTTATCCAGCCCCATGTGGACGACTTGGTGCGAGAGATCCGGCGATCGCTCAACTACTTCCAATCCCAGCAGACCGAAGCTGGACAAAGCCAGACCGTCGACAAAGTCGTCCTCTCGGGCGGCGGAGCGGCTCTCAAGGGCCTTGCCGAGTACATGCACCACAAGTTGGGGATGGAGGTCGTGCGGCTGGGAGTCTTCGACAACCCACGTTTCGTGCACACGGGTCATGACGACCCATCGACAGGATTGGCCTTCGCGGTGGCTTCCGGGCTTGCGATGAGGCCGTACGCCAAAGCCGCTTAGAGGATCTTCACCGAATGCCCACCATCAACCTCATTCAAGAACAAAGGACGCTGATCCGCCAACGAGAAGGGCAAATCAGGGCTCTCGCTCTGGTCACCGTCGGGCTCGGTGCCGTCGCATTCCTCGCGGCCGGCTACTTCATGTTCGAAGCAGCCCGGAACCAAGTCATGTACTTGGCCCTGGAAGACAAGAAGCGGGCCATGAAGCCGAAGCTCGAGCAGTTGGCAACCAACCAGCGTGAAGCGGGCTTGCTCAAGCCCCGCCTGACCACCCTCCAAGAGGCCGTGAAGACGACAGGGAAGTGGAGCAACGTGCTCAACCACCTGTCGGTGAACATGCCCTCGGGTGTCTGGTTGACCAATGTGCGCTGCTCCTCGGCGACATCGACGAAGCCGACGACGATCACGTTCATCGGACACGGCACGAACCTGGAACTGATCGGCGAGTTCATGGCCCGTCTCGGGCTTTGCACTGACGTCAACCAGCCCGTGCTTCGGTTCACCCAAGAACGGATGGTGGGGCGCACCGCGCTCCTTGAGTTTGAGATCTCCGCAGAAATGAAAGGGGCGCCCGAAAAGAAGAAGGTCGCCGACAAGGAGAAAGCATGAAGAAGCTCCCTGACGTGAAGAGCGTCGCCCTCGTCGCCGCCGGCATCGTCCTCCTCGGGGGCGGGGCCACCTATTGGGCGTACAACCTGAGCCAAGAGGCCAAGGCCCGGTTCGAGAAGCTCGACAACGAACTGCCCAAAGAGCAGGTCCTTCGGGAGATGCTCGCCAAGTCGCAGTACGAGGTCGACACGTTCCGGGAGCAGCTCCAACACCTTGAGGAAGGAGTTCCAACCTTGGCTTACATCCCGACTTTGCTCTCAGAGCTCGAGTCGCTCGGGAAGCAACACTCGATCATCGTGACCGGTGTCCGGCCCGTGGCCCAGAGCGCGGCCCAGCCCAAGCCCAACACGGACGACAAGAAGACGACCAAGAAGTCGAACGACTATAAGGAGATCGGCATCGAGTTCACCGGGCGCGGAACCTACGGCGATGTGATGAGCATGGTCGACTCGCTCAAAAAGTTCCCGAAGGTGATCGCTGTCCAGACGGTCGGCCTGATCCCAAAACGGGACCGGACCAAGACCGGGCAGCAACAGCCCGCGGTCGGGTCGCCCAATTTGGAGGCCTCGGTTCGGATCAAGGCGTTCGTGTTCCCTGACGAATCCGAGTCCCGCGACCGGGTTCAGACGACTGAGGAGGATGCCTCGTGAAGACTGACAACAAACGGACGTTCGTGCTGATCGGCCTGGTAGCCGTGCTTTTCGCAGTCGGTGCCTTCCAAGTCATCGGTGGCATGGCGAAGCCTGTCGTCAAGGTGACTTCGAAACCGGCCAAGGACAAGCAGGACGAGGCCCAGAAGCCGAAACAAGAGCCGAACCCCCAAGAGCTCATGGCCCTGGCCCATCCGTCGCTGCCACCCCGGGATCCGTTCACGCCCCAGGTCGTCGAGCCCGATCCTGTCGCAAGCAACAGCAACGCGACCCCGACCTTGGGCACCCCGAACCCTCCTCAGGAGCAGGCTGCGCCGAGGCCGGTCCGGAGCAGCGACTTCCGACCAGGCCCGATGACGGGCTCAGTCCCTGTGGAGCCACTGCCCCTTGGCGCCGCCCCGACTTTGGGCGCGGCTCCCGGCCCCATCAATTTGAGCAAGGCGGCTCCGCTCCGCCAACCTGACGAATTTGGCTATTCGGTCAAAGGTGTGATCGTTGGCCAAAAGCCGCTCGCCGTCTTCGAAGACGCCCAGGGGAACCAACTCCTGGTGCCGCTCGGAGGCTCGGTCGGCAGCGACTCGAAGCTCCTTGGCATCGAGCGCGGCAAAGTGAAGATCCGACACCGAGGGAAGGACAAGACCCTGGCCCTTTCGGAGTGAAACCATGAAGAAGAGCAAGCTCGCGTTCAGCCTCTTGTCCCTCCTCGCCTCCAGCGCGTGGGGCCAAGGCCAGCTGACCGGCATTGAGACCACCCAGGTCGGTGACGGCCTGAAGATCGTCATCAAAGGCGAAGGCCTTCCCAAGCCCCGCGTCCAGCGGATCTTGAAGGACACTTCGTACATCCTGGAGTTCGACGCTGGACTCGGCACGAAAGGCGGGCGAAAGACCGTCGGCTTCGCGAGGGTGAAGTACGTCCAGTGGGGTTGGTACACCAACCGGCCCCAGCGAGTCAGGGTCCACGTCAAGACGACTCCTGCCGCCGAGCCGGTCCTGACTCAAGAGAACGGCCAGTACGTCATCCGTATCGGAGTCCCTGCCGAAACCACGACAGGCCTCCTTGGGGCCGCTCCTAGCACGGAGCAGTCCGACAAGATCGAGATGCAGCGGGCGATCCAGCAACTGGAATCGACCGGCCAGGTCACCAGCTTCCCAAGCGACCCGTTCGCCACGGCCCAGGCGACCCTTTTGACGGCCCAAGTTCCGACGCAGACCGCTCCGCCGGTCGAAAAGGCCATGAAGGCGCCGACCCGGGTCGAGGTTCCCTCGATCTTGGAGAGGCCTGCCCCCCGACTTCCGGTTACAGAGCCTATGCGGGCCACGAACGCCAACTTCGACGGGCCGAAGGTTTCCTTGGACTTCGTCGGTACTGACGTCGTCCAGATCCTCAAGGCCCTGTCGATCCAGGCGGGCGTGAACATCGTCGCCTCACCTGAAGTCAGCCCGTCTGACAAGCCGACGCGGCTGACGATCTCGTTGCACCATGTCACGCTTGAGGACGCGCTCACGTTCGTGACCACGATGTCGGGCTTGCGCTACGCGCGGGTCGGCAACACCTTTGTCGTGACGCCAAGCGGCAACTTCTCGAACGCGATGCGCCAGATCATGGAGCGAGGCGCGGAGAACTATGAGACCCGAGTCATCAATCTGGTCAGCGGCGAGGCGGACCGGATCAAGGACGCCTCCCTCAAGGCGATGCCTCAGGACGGCCGAAATGGTTTCTACGACATCGTCGTCCCTGGAGCCACTGAACAACCGGACACCAAGACCCCGGCCGCTGCCCCAACGAACCAGGAACAGGGCCTCTGGGACCAGATCCAGGGCGCGACTGGCGCGGCCCGTCCGGCTCAGCCCCAAACGGCCCCGACCACGGGCGGTTCGGGCAAGAGAGCTTTCTATCTCTTGCTCGTCGGCGACAAAAGCCGGCTCGACGCGGTCGAGAACTATATCCGTGACTTGGATCAACGTATCGCCGCGACGTTCTCGCTTGATCGCGCCAAGTCGATGGGCACCGTCGTCGTCCCGATCCAAAGCGGCCAAACCGAGAGGATCAAGACGATGATCGACAAGCTGCTCGCCGACAACCCGCGGGCCGCCGACTTCTCGATCACCGAGACGTCGATCAAGGAACTCGATCTCGGCGAGGTCTCGACGAAGATCCTGCTGATGATCGGCCCGGGTGAGGAACTCACGACGCTCGAGAAATTTGCGAAGGCGCTCGACATGGAGCTTTGCCGCACCATCGGGCTGGACTATGCGGAGAGCCAAGAAGAGTTCGAGCGAGTCTATGAAGTCGTCGAGCTCACTCACCTCGAGCCTGTCGTCGCTGCCTTTGACCTCAAGGGCCGGTTCAAGGGTCTCTGGGTCACGGTCGTTCCCGACCCGGTCACGCCAGGCATCACTGGCGAGGACGAGGGCAAGAAGGAAGAAGCCCCGACCGATGCGGCCGACGGCAAGACCGGTGCCCCCAAGACTCAGCAGACCGAACTGAGAAGGGCCATTGGGCGCGAACCGATGCGCCTGATCCTTCGAGGCACACGATCGATGATCGAATCTGCCAAGCAGTATCTGACCAAGATCGACGTGGCTCCGCGGCAGATCGCCCTTGAGCTGCGCGTCATGGAGCTGACCAAGGAAGAGGCCCTTCGGGTCGGTATCGACTGGAACCTCCTCATGGGCAGCCGTGGGCACCTCTTCCGGCTTAACCAGGGGCTGGGCGACTCGAGCGCGACTTCGGGCACGGTTTCGGGCACTCGCGGTGGTGGCATCAAGATCGATCCGGTCACGGGCCAGAGGTTCGCGGAAACGGCGAGCTTCCTCGGGACGCTCGATGCGATCTCGAACAGCAGGAACCTGATCGCCAGGCCGAACGCTCTCGTCTCGGACGGGCGCATCACCGACCTCTTTGTCGGCGACACGATCCGCTACATCAAGCAGATCCAGGCGACGCAGAACGGAACGACCGTCATCGTCGACGAGATCGAGGTCGGGTCGAAGTTCAGGATCAAAGCGAGGATCGGCGACCAAGGCAGCATCGCGCTGGACCTTGAGCAGACCTTCAGCGTCCTGAACGGATTCACGCCTGTCCCCGGCGGCGGTAGCCTGCCCCAGACCAGCGACCGGTCGAGCAAGATGTTCGTCAATATGCAGAGCGGTGAGACCATCGCCCTCGGCGGACTCATCCTTGACAACGACCGCAAGAGCGTCAGCGGGATCCCGATCCTCAAAGACCTCCCGATCATTGGGAAGCTCTTCAGCCGCACCGACAATCGACGGGTCCGGACGGAGATCGTGTTCTTCTTGACGGCTCTGGAAGTGCAACCGAGCAACCGGGAAAACGCGGCCTCGCCGCGCCGGAACGCGATCGCCGTTCCTGACCCGAGGATCCAGTACCAAAAGGACGGATCCCAAACCAAGCCCGAAGAAGAGAACTAACCTCCCACAGGCTCGTAACGGCGGCCCGGTCCCTCTACGCAGGGAACGGGCCGCCCACTTACCATCGTTAAGCGTTCTGTCACAATTGGAACCAAACCATGAAACTCATCAGTTACCTCGTGGCCGCCTTGTGCCTTGTTTGGGCGATCGGTTGCACGGGAGGCACGCAGGCTGAGTCGGAAGGATCGGCCAAATCGGGCGAAGGGACGACTTCTGGGACCGACCTCGGAACGCCTCTTGTCAAGGATCCGACTCCGGAAGAACTGAACAAAGAACTTGAGGGGAAGAATCCCGTCGGGGGCCTGGGCGAAGGCGAGAAGGTCACTGACGTCCATCCGACAGGAGACGGACGCCTCATGCTCGCTGGCCTCAAGACCCAAGGGGCCAAGACGTTCTTGGAGCTCTTGGAGACGAGTGGCGTGGCCAAAGAGATCGCTTCTTCGCCTTCGCTGACGTTCCTCGTGCCTACCGAAGAGGCGTTCTCAAAAATGCCGTCTGCCGAGCTCAAGAAGCTCAAGTCGGACAAAGCAGCCTTGACCGACTTCCTGAAGAACCACATTCTCGCGGGCTACATGAGGTTGGCGGACCTTGGTTCGACGACATCGGTCGCCACTTGGAACCAGAGGATCCATCCAATTCAAAGGTCCGGAGACAAAGTCATTCTCCACGGAGCCAACTTCCTCAAGAGCGAGGTGAAGGTGGGCGAGGGTCTGATGTACCAGATCGACCGGGTCCTACCGATGGGCGAAAAGATGAAGCCGGACTGATGGGGTCGGGCCACGGGCCCCATCGTCCGCAGCCCAACCTGCATCAAGGTCAGAACTTCGACCAAAGGTACTGGTTCGTCACCTCGTGGTGATAGAGGATCTCGCCTTCCTTGACTACCGAGCCCAGGGCCCTCGGGCAACGGTCGGCCGAAGCCAGCTTCCTCTCGACGAACTTGTCTTTCACGTCCTGGCCCAAGACCGAGGCCATGAAGTCGCTTGACTTGAAGTGCCGCACCGCGTCATAGATGTTGTCCGGCAGGTAGCGGGTCCGCGTCTTGCGCTCCTCGCTTGAGATCTTTTCCGTCATCGGACCCTCCAGGCCTGTTTTGAGCAGGACAAGGAAGGCCAAGTAAGGACTCGCATCGGGCGCCACCGTGCGGACTTCGACCCGGGCCGACTGTTCGTTGCCGAGAGGGATCCGGACCATCGAAGTGCGGTCGACCGCCGATGACTTGATCTGGTTGGGGGCTTCGTAGGAAGGGTCCAGTCTCCGATAGGCGTTCACGCTGGGGTTGAGGACGAGGCACATGTCGTTGGCGCTGTTCAAGAGCCTGTCGATGAACTCCCAACCCATCTTGGAGACCTTCTCTTCGCCCTTGGCATCGTAGAACAGGTTGGTGCCCTTCTGGCTGATGCTGATGTTGGTGTGCATCCCGCTTCCATTGATGCCGGAGATCGGCTTGGGAAGGAAGCTGGCCGTGCAGCCCATGTTCGCCGCGACCTGGCGGGCGGTGAGCTTGTAGAGCTGAAGCTGGTCGGCGGCGAGCAGGGCTTCGGTATAGCTGTAGTTGAGCTCGAACTGGCTCGGGGCGACTTCGGGGTGGTCCTTCTCGTTCTCAAAGCCCAGGGCGCGCTGTACCTCGGCGAGCTGGTCGATGAAGAGCTTGAGGGGATCGTTCGGTAAAGAATGGAAGTATCCGCCGGAGTGGACCAGCTGGAACCCGTCTTGGGCCCGGAAGTTCTGCTCGGCGTTCTCGCTTTCGAAGAGGAAACCCTCGCACTCGACTGCGATGTTGGCGACCTGGCCCTTCTTCCAGAGCTCGTCGCTGAAGTCCTTCAGTCGGCCGCGCATGTCGCTCGAGTAGCCGGAGCCGTCGCGGTCGCGGATGATGCCGAAGACAATCACCTTGCCCGAGCCGAAGACGTCGCTTGGGAGCCACCGGATGCTCGGCCAATCGATCTCAAGCCTGAGATCGGACTCCATGACCTGGCTGAAGCCGCGAACGCTCGAGCCGTCGAAGGTTAGGTTGTCGTGGCTCCGGAGAAGGAACTTCTTGTCGTAGTCCAACATGTGGAACCGGCCCTCGATGTCGCTGAAGCAGACGGTCACCGCCTTCAACTCGCGGGTGTCGGCGAGGTACTTGAGGCACCTCTCTTTGATCTTCTCTGGATCGACGCGGTCGAGCTGATCCTTCTTGGCGGCGAGGTTCATCTCCTCGAGTTGGTCGTAGGGGATCTCGAGGAAGTGCCGGAGCGGCGACGTGGTCATCGACCGCTATTATGCACTGGTTTCTATCAATTTCTATAATCTGGAGCCTTAATCTCGCAAGATTAAGGCTCCAATAGCTTCCGGATAGGCTCGTAGGGCCGTCAGTGCCTTTTGCGGAGGCCGATGACGGTCGCGGCGGAGAGAAGAACGAGCCCAGTGGGGATCGCGATCCAGCCGGGTAGGCCGAGGGAGGCCAGCGGGCCGAGGCCGCGCATCGCCCGAAGCTCGTCGATCGTCGGCAACGTCCCGCTGAAGGCGTAGGTGACTCTCTCGTCCTCTCCAAGCCGGTAGTCGGTCATCGGAGTGCCAAGAGGCACGATCTCGCTCAAAGGCGGAAGCCCGTCTGAATTTGACTGGGCAAGGCTATGGGTCTCCGTCTTGAGCGTGGCGGGCCCGTAGTGCACGACCTCCAGGGTCTTGCCGTCCGCGCTCCTGGTGGCCCTGAAGATCACGTCAGAGGTGCGTCTGCGACTGAACCAGCGTTGCTCGACTTGCGCCAGGTCCGTCCGGCCCGGGTCGCGATAGGCGGCCAAGACCCGGGCTCCGAACTGTCCTTGGACGATCCCTTCGTAGGTCACCCAGGTCAGGCCGTCCCGGACTTCAGAGCCGATCTCCTTCACTCCTGGAATCACCAGACCGGTGTGGAAGAGCGCCAGCCCGGGCATGGCTCCGGCGTTCCGCTTGTCACCGGGCTCGACGGAGGCCAGTCTGCCATCGCTCCTGAGGCTGACCGTCACCTCTCCATCGAACCACTCTCTCCAAGAGAACGGCCCCGGATCGAGAGGTGAACTCGCTGCCATGGGAACCTCGGTGTAAGACCCGGTTTCAGTCCAGGCGAATCTGCCCGTGCCAGTGGCCGCAAGCCCGTCCATCCTCCTGACGATCTGGTCTCGGAAGCTATCCGAGTTGATCCGGATCTGTTCTTCTGTGATACCTCCCCGGCGGAGTTCGGCCTTGAAAGCGGCGAGTTCTTTATCAATGTCCTTCGTCTCAGTGAAGACAGTCGTGACGGTCGTGTTGTAGTCGCGCCGTTCCGCCTGGACACCTTGGGCGGCCAGGCCCAAAAGGACGAGATGGATCAGGGGTCTCAGATGCACACCAATCCTCCGACCACGTAGGATTGTGGATCGCCGGCTGACTCTGGGGGGCATACACACACTTCGTTCCAACTGTCGTTGCACGGCAACTCCCAGCGTGTACCAGCAAGAATGCCGCTCACAAGGGAGCAATTCGTGCCTGGCAACACGCAGTTGTAGTCATCCAGCTTATGCCTCGTACAAGTTGGCAGAGGTGACGGGCACTCAGGGTCCGCCGGGCAGTCCCGTCCAACAAAGGACCAATGAGATTTCACACAACGATGGAACGGTTGGGCCATTGTGATGGCTGTCACGCTCACGATAGCCAAGGTGATGGGGACTGCAAAGGTCACAGTTGTAGCTTTCATAGGTCGATGATCCTCTTTATCGGCGATTCAAGTTTGTTGTCTTCCTCACCCGCGGGTTGGCCGGGCTTTGAGTTCGACTCTGGGGAGATTGAGAGATCCCAGTTCCTCGTTTAGAACATGAACCCTCAATATTAGGGTTTGAAGGGAAGACCGAGTGCGGCCTTGAAACCAGAGCTGGACTCTTTGCGTTCGATCGCCAACAGCCAAGCCGCGGCCGACGCCGTCCAATTCAATGGCCCGACATTGAAGCGGCTGAACGACGGTGGACCACAAGGGCTGTCCACAACCGACGGACCTTTGGAGCGTCAGCGGTTCGAGAGTCAGATTCATGACCATGGCCTAGACCGTGGAGGTCTCCCCGACCCGTACGACGACCGGGTCTTCGTGGGTAGCCACGCTTGAACGGGCCGCCTTGCGATCGCGACCGCTTGTGTGACGAGCAACACGGCCCCTGTGAGACCGAGGCACCCGGCGATGACGATACGGCTATTCTGGAACAGAGAGGTCTTCGAGCTCATCATCAGGCTCTGAGATGTGTTTCATTGTAGACAGTGACTCTGAGATCAACAAGACCCAAAAAAAAGCTAGTAATTATACGATATATCAAAGTACATAAAAATAGCCCATTAATATATCAATTTGGAATGGCTTTGCTGAATTCTCTGGGTTTGCCCATGAGAACAGCCAAAACAGCCCTTCATGGCTCGAATCATGCCAATGGGACCAGATACACTCATCTCACATGTTATTAAGTCTGTTGCTAGCACCATTGCTGGGTTACGCGCCTCAGTCAGGCTGGTTTCCTACCCAGCCGCCTCCGGTCGTCACCTCGGCGCGGTTCCTCCCTTGGTGCGAGGCCTATGTCCAAGCCTCGATCGACAGCGTGCCGCTCGAGCGGGCCCAGACTTACTACTTCAGCGACCAAGGGAACGACACGACCGGCAATGGCAGCTTGACGAACCCGTTCAAATCGATCGCGAAGGCGAACCAGGTCATCACAGCTTCGGGCGGCAACGTCAGGATCAGGTTCGCGAAGGGCGGTGTCTGGCGCGGCGAGACGAACTTGGTCGTGACCAAGCCAGACGTCACCATTGACTCCTACCTGCCGTCCGACCGAGGGCCTTCGAGTCCCAAGCCCCTGTTCACCCGTTTTCAGATCGTTGAGGATTGGTCGGACTGGTCGTTCGTCGCTCCCGGGGTCTATGCGACTCAAGTCGAGCCTCCGGTCGCTTGGGTCAAGCTCCAAGGGGACAACGACAGCGTGTTCCACAAGATGTCGAACCTGGACGACGTCAAGCTCTTTCCGGGTTCTTGGGTTCAGATCGGCAGCCAGTTGTACGTCCACAACCTCGGTTCGCAGACACTGACCACCGGGGCCCGCAGGATCGAGTATGTCGTCAAGAACTCCTTTGACGGCATCAAGTGTCTTGACGTGGGGAACGTCCGTGTCCAAGGGATCCATGTCGAAGGTTACGGGGCCGGGGCCAAAGGGGACTACAGCTACAGCGGCTATGGGGTCGCGCTTGACCAGTCTGGCCCTCGCCGGGCCGTCGTCGTGGACTGCGAAACCTACTACAACGGGCGGCACTCGATCACACGTACATCGTTGGTTCCGGGCGGATCACTCGTGGTCGTGAACTGCCGGGCAGGATGGCTTGTAAACGACGGAATCCAGGTGATCAGCTACTCTGCGGGCGGGGCTCAGGAACTCGTCGCGGCCTATAACGAGTTCTTGGGGGGTGAACTGCCCCATGGGCCGAAGCCTTATCCGTATGCCGGGAGCGGCGAGGCGGTCTATGCCCACACCGAGGACGACGACACCACGAAGCACGCCTTCTTTTTGAGCTACAAGAACGAATATCGCAAGGGGCAGCACCAAAACGACTTGGTCGCTTGGGCCCCCAGCGCTCCCGGCTTCCAGAGGCTCGAGGACTGCCGGACGTTCGTGGTCGGTGAACGGTACGAGACCAGAAACCGGACGCCCTTGGACTCGACGAGCCCGTCATCGAACGGGGGTAACGGGGCGTCGTTCCGCCAATTGGGCGGGCCTAACACGATGTACGTCAATTGCACGGTGAACCCACGGGTGCTTTGGTCAGGCTCGGGCGACGGTTCGATTCTTCAACTGGCTCGAGGAACTTGGATCAACTCGACGGTCATCGCCGATTTTTCCGACTCTTTTCCGGATCCTGAGAACTACGTCCGTGCCTTGGCGTCCACTGGGGACGATATGAGCCTCTACACCGCCTCCTTCTTGGGGTGCCGAATCACCTTTGTCGGCAACGGCTCTGGTCTTTATGGTTTCTCAGGGGCCATGCTCCATCCCTACGGTGCGAATCGGAACTCCTTGGCCGCCAAGTGGCAGGGCTTGATGAGGGGATCCATCGTCGAGTCACAGGGGATCGGGAGTGGGCAGTTCTTGGTCGGGTTCGGTAACGACGGCGCCAGCATGGCCTCCAACGCATACTACGGCGTTTCTGACGAGACAGGGGCTTGGGGCACCGACTTGGACGCGGCCCGGATTTCTGGAACACACGCTCCAGGGCGACGCCCTATCGGCGACCCGGCGCGGGTCCAGGGGGGCATTTGGCTGATGGGTCACCGGTTGGAATACGACGCCGAAGGGCGGGCCCGCGACGCGAACACGGCCGTCGGACCCCTGGAGTCCTTACGGCCGAGCCGGATGAGCCCGCTCAGCGGCACTGCCTCGATCGCGGGAAAATGACCGGCCAAATGGGCCGATCTCGAAGAAACCGGCTATACCGGACTCGGATCAGGGCACGATCTGTAGGTTGACCAAATTGAACTGTGCTTGCCAACCGGGCTGAGTCACCGGGCCGATGGCCGAGTAGGCGAGCCGCGCCCGGACGGTGCCCGAGCCAGGCGTGATGTAGCTCGACGGGTTCGGCACAACGATGTCCGAGAGCGTCTCGGTCTGCGAGGCGTTTCGGGTGTCGATCAAGTCGTACTGCGACGTGTTGATATTAAACATTAAGAGCTGCTGCCGGATGCTCGGTGTGTTGACCCGGCCCCAGACGGTCACCCGGAGCTGGGAGGGATTTGTATTGACGACGCCTGCCGCCGTCACGTCCAGCTGGATCGGGGCCTCTTGCTGGTTCAGGACCAGGCCGACTTGCCCGACGAGACTGTCGCTGTCGCGGAAGAAGAGCGACTCGAGCCCGCCCGAAGCCCGTGTGCCCCGGAAGAAGCTGAACGCGGTCGGGAGCACAGCTGTGTTCGACACGATGTTCGTGAAGCCGACGGACTTTCCAAGCTGAGTCGAGAGATAGATCGGATAGACGACCTTGTCGGCTACGGCGATGCCGCTGTAGTCTCCCATGAACGCAGGGGCCGAGGGACGGCCGTCGTTTCGCGAGTTGAACGAGTTGGGCGTCAGCCGGAACCGCCTCCAAGTGGCTCCGTTGTTGTCGCTATAGGCGTAGTCTTGGTCCAGGAACCCGTCCGACCCGCCGTCGTTCTGCACGGTGTACTGGCTGTTGAAGCTCAGAAGATGGAGCCGTCCGTCCTGGGAGTACTCGATCCAAGGAAAGAACATATCGCCCAACTGGGTGAGATCTCGGAAGGGGAGACGGGTCGGGGTGGACCACGAGGTTCCCTGGTTGGTCGATCGGGTCATCCAAAGGTCAAGGTTCCGGTTGGAGCCGATCGTGTTCGTCGTGTCGCAGTAAACGATGGTGATCGAACCGTCGACCGGGTTGACGTCCATACCGTGGATCGGGGGGATCCGGTAGTCGCCAGGGACGCGACCGTTGTTAAACTCGGTGCCCCAGGTGTCGAGCCGGGTGGCCGCGCGCACCGCGGTGGAGAAGGTCTGGCCGCCGTCCAGGCTCCGGCGGAACATGACCCCGGTGCCAAAGTCCCAATAGGTGACATAGAGCTCGCCGTTTGGCCCGACACGCGGCAAGAATCCGATTCCGCTGCCTAAGCTGAGGGGAGTGGTCCAGGTTGTTCCGAGGTCGTCGGACCGGATCACGCCCTCGTTGTAGGTGATGTATAGCCGGGTTGTGTTGGGCAAGCCAGGCCGAGGACCTGCCTCCATCCAGCACTTGTCGGCCCCGCTGTTCACCCTGGCCATAACCGAGGGGGCAAAACTGTTTTGCCCTGGGTTCTTTCTGGCGACAAAGATGCCGCCACTCCCGCCGAACGCGATGGCCCCGACCCAGAGCGTGTTGGTACGACGGTCGTACGCGGTCATCGGGTCACCTTCGACGCTCGTTTGGTTCTGAGTCGGCGGTCTGACAATCAAGTGCGACCAAGTTTGTCCCCCGTCGCTGGAGACCGGGACGCCTGTCCTGATGAGCCCGCCGGAACGATAGTCATTGAACCCAGCGACGATCTCTCGCCCGTCGGCGCTGGCGGCACCGGTGGTCTCGTTGGCGGAGTTGCTGGCGTTGTCGACGGTAATGCGGACTTGGGTGCCGATGAACGGGTCTTGGGCCATCGCCGAGACCACCAAGCAGACGAAGGGAAGAAGGGCGAGCTTTCTCATGGTCGGGGCGAGACCTCCAGCAACATGGGTTTGAACTGGGGCGGAACGTTCTGCTTGCGGGCTTCGGCTTGGCTCAAATACTCCCACGCCGAGCGGTAATCACGAGCGTAGTAGCTGGCGATCGCCATTCTGGCGTAGACGTCGGCGTGGTCCGGCGCGAACTTGACGACTTCCGTCCACTCGAGGACGGCCCCGGCATAGTCGCTGTCCATCTGTCTGAGCAGTCCGAGCCGGTATCGGGCTTCAGGGTCGCGCCCATCGAGCCGTACGGCGGTGCGGAGGGCGGCCTGGGCCAGATCGGTCTTTCCCTCCATCAAGAGCGCGTCGGCAAGGCCCACGTAGGCGGGCGCATAGCGTGGGTCGGCGAGAACGGCGTCTCGAAAGGCCCCGACCGCCACGAACCAGATATTGCGCTCGTTCATCACCTTCACGGCGGAGGCGGTCTTCGCGACCGCCGCTGGCCGGTCGTTGCTGGTCCGGGCCGTCACCTCGACCTGGTCTCGGGTGAAGCGGAGGCCCCGCGTGGCGTCCGCCAGGCGCTGGGATTCGAGTCGGGACTTCGGGGACGCACCGTCCTCGACCGGGCTCGCACCGCCCGAGCCGCTGGTGAGTCCCGCGTTGTCCTTGGGGACACACCCGGCGAGGGCTGTCGTGATGAGGGCGACGACAAGACCCGCCCAAGGTTTGATCTCAAGTAATTTCATCATCAAGCACCAGCGGTCAAGGAGGGCTCCTAGGAGTTCGAGTCTATTATAGGCCGTGGCTCGGAGTTCGGGTCACAGTGAAGCTACCAGGTCGCTTGTCGCCAGGGGTAAGGTCGGGCTCCATGCGACCGGAGGAGCGGGCAGCCTGGCTCAGGGCAGAGATCGAGCGGCACAACCGGCTCTATTACGTGGAAGAGCGCCCAGAAATCAGCGACGACGCTTACGACCAGCTCTTTCACGAGCTCAAGCGGCTTGAGGAGGAGAATCCTGGCCTCCAGACCCTAGATAGTCCGACCTTGAGGGTCGGGGCGGCTCCGGTGGGGTCGTTCGGTACGGTGCGCCACCGTCATCCGATGCTGTCTCTCGACAATGCCTTTGGAGAGGAGGAGATCCGGGCCTTCGACGAACGCGTGCGAAGGTTCTTGGCTTCGGGCGACGATGTTGCCTATGCGGCTGAGCTGAAGTACGACGGATTGTCGGTCTCGATTCTGTATCAGGGCTCCTTGTTGGTGCGGGCGGCGACGCGTGGGGACGGCACCACGGGCGAGGACGTGACAGAAAATGCGCGAACAGTCGGGGGCGTTCCCTTGCGGTTGGCCAGCCCCTTTGAGGGCGATCTGGAAGTCCGGGGCGAGATCGTGATGTTCAAGTCCGATTTCGAAGAGCTCAACCGGCAGCGGATTGCTGCCAGTGAACAGCCGTTTGTGAACCCCAGGAACGCAGCGAGCGGGGGAATGCGGCAGCTCGACAGCCGGTTGACGGCGCAGCGTCGGTTACGGTTCTTGGCTTATGGCCTCGGGTTCGTGGACGGCGAGGACGCGCTCCCCGACACTCATCTCGGGCGGCTCGATTGGCTCATGTCACTCGGCTTCCCCGTCCGTCCGGAGCGCCGGGCCTGCCATGGGATCGACGAGGTGGTCAAGTTCGTTGACGAGGCACGGGCGAGCCGGGCCGAGCTTCCGTTCGGGATCGATGGTGTGGTCGTCAAAGTGGACTCGATCGCCCTGCAGGGAGAACTGGGGAGCACGGCAAGAGGGCCGAGATGGGCGGTGGCGGCCAAGTTTCCGGCTGAGCAGGCCATGACGCTGCTGGTCGGGATCGGAACTCAGGTGGGGCGCACGGGCGCGGTCACTCCCGTCGCTGAACTCGAGCCTGTTTTTGTCGGGGGTGTGACCGTGAGCCGGGCGACCTTGCACAACTACGAGGACTTGGCCAGGAAGGACGTGAGGGTCGGTGACACGGTGATCGTCCAGCGAGCGGGGGACGTGATCCCCGAAGTCGTCGGGCCCGCGCTCGACCGCCGGCCGGCAGGCGCGGTCCCGCCTTCGGCGCCGACCCAGTGCCCCGTCTGCGGAACGACTCTCACGAGGGACGAGGGGATGGTCGCCCTCAGGTGCCCCAACCGCCAAGGTTGCGAGGCTCAGATCCAAGCGAAGATCGAGCACTTTGTGTCACGGAAGGCGATGGACATCGAGGGCCTTGGCGAGAAACAGATCGCCCGGTTCCTCGCGTTGGGATGGTTGACGGACATCCCAGGCATCTATCGTTTGGAGGACCTGAAGGACCAAATGGTGGAACTCGACCGCATGGGAGACCAGAGTGTCGGAAACCTCCTGGCGGCGATCGAAGCCAGCAAGTCCCGACCTCTGGACCGGTTCATCTATGCGCTGGGCATCCGTTATGTCGGAGACCGCACCGCGGGGGACCTGGCCCGGGCATTCGGGACGCTGAACGCCTTTCGAACGGCCACATTCGACCGTTTGGTGGAAGTTCCGGACATCGGCCCCAGAACTGCGAGCGAGATCGAGGAATGGCTGGAGGCAGAAGAGAACCAAGCCTTGATCAATGGACTCCTCGCGGCAGGGGTGCGGCCCAGAGAAGCGGACGCCCCGACCGGCGACCACTTGGCCGGGCAAACGATCGTGTTCACGGGCAAACTCGAAAGGATGACGCGCGAAGAAGCGGAGGCCATTGTCGCGAGACTTGGGGGAAAGCCTTCAGGTTCGGTCAGCAAGGCGACGACTTTGGTGGTGGCCGGGCCTGGAGCAGGCTCCAAGCTGGTCAAGGCCGAGCAACTTGGCGTTCCGGTCACGGACGAAGAGAGCTTCCTGAGAAGCTTGCCAGAAGGATCGATCTGAGTTGAGGTTCACGGTGCCCGAAGGGTCGCCTCCCCTGGACCTCGGCCTTTGCCTGACATGTGGGCAGGTGTTCCGCTGGTGGCGAGATGGCGAGAGTTGGGCCGGGGTCGATGGAGACCGGTTCTATCGGGTGGCCCGCGACGGGACGGGCCTTCAAGTCCACGGCACGGGAACAGAGGACGAATTCAAGTCACTCTTTGGATTGGACGAGACGACTGCGCGATCAATCGAGCGGATCAGTCGCCTTGACGCGGCCATGGGAGAGCGCGTCGGCCGCCTCGCTGGCTTAAGGCTGATGAGGCCGGGCTGCCCAGTCGAGACCGCGTTCTGCTTTATGACGACCTCGAACAACCATTTGGCCCGGATCCACCAGATGGTGAGAGTGTTGGCCTCCTATGGAGACAGGATCCCAGGTGCGCCGGTCGGAGCGAAGAGATTCCCGGCTCTGGAACGGATCGCCGCGCTGAGCGAGGAGGAACTCAGATCCAAAGGTTTCGGCTACCGCGCGAGGACCATCCCCCTGGCCGCAAGACGGATGATCGAGAGTGGGGGAAAGGAGTGGCTCGAGAGCCTGGCGAAGGCGCCTTATGAGGAAGCGAACCGAGAACTGACCGGGCTCCCCGGTGTCGGCAACAAACTGGCCGACTGCATCGCCCTCTTTGCCCTGGGCCATGGAAGCGCCGTTCCCGTGGACACCCACGTCTGGCGGGCCATGACCCGGGACGTGTTCCCCGATTGGCGCGGCAAGTCGCTTACGGATCAACGCTACCGGGCGATCGGAGACTTCCTCCGCGAAAGATTCGGGGAATTGGCGGGGATGGCACACCAATACATCTTCGTGGAGACCATGCTCATGTCTCGGAGCCAGCGGATCCGGGAGCGGCGTCCCGAACCCGCTGAACCGCTTTAGGCGTGGATTTCTTCCGCGTCTTTGACAGTCAGTCGCTTCGCCTTCTGTTCGGCGACCCACTCTTCGGTGCGGCCCTTCAATTCCTTGAGCCGACCACCGATCTCCTCACGGGTCTCGTTGCCCGCCTTCGGGGCGAAAAGGATCCCGGCGAGAGCACCGATCAGCGCGCCCAGGCCGAAGCCGGCCAGCAGGTAAACGAGGGAGTTCCTATCGTCGTTTTGATTCATGTCGTTTCTTCCGGTCGTGGGGTCTGTGGCAGAGCCTTCCGACGGGGCCTACTGCCTAAGTATGCCCGAAAAAGTCGCGCTCCGATCATCGCGACCGTGGCGAGCGCTCCACGAGTACGAAAACGCTCGATGGAGTCGAACAGGTTCATGAACGGGTCCTCCGGCCTCTTGGCGAGAGCTCCCTTGACCTTGCTGAGGCTCTCTTCCTGCTTGGCCAATTCGACCTTCAAATCCAGGATCTGGCGGTCAAGTTGCTTGATCGCTTTCCGGAGGTCTTGCACGACCCGGGCCACGGATACGGCGACGAGCGCCAGCGCTGCCAGGAGGACGATGATCGTGACGAGAAGGAAAGTTTCCAATTTGCTCAGAGGATCGTGCCGCCCGCCACCACGGTCTGCCCTCGGTAGGCGACAGCGATCTGACCCGGCGTGACGGCGCGGACGGGCTCGTCGAACACGAGTCGAACCGTCGGCTCCGCCCACAGGGTCGCGGGCTTGGCCTCCATGTTATAGCGGATTTTGGCCTTGACGCGCACTGGAGCCGCCTCGGGCCCCATGGATCCCCAAGTCACGTCGCCGACTTCGACTTCCCGGCGCTCCAGGGCCTCGGCGGGCCCCACCCGCACCTGGCGACTCTCTGGATCGATCTGCGTGACGTACATCGGCGTCCCGGAGGCGAAGCCGAGGCCCCTTCGCTGACCGATGGTGAAATCGGCGATCCCCCTGTGACGGGCGACTACCCGGCCCTCTGCGTCGACGACGTCCCCAGCCCCCAAGAGTTCGGGGCGTGCCTTGCGCAGAAACTCGCGGTAGCCGCCAGCGTCGCTGACAAAGCAGATCTCTTGGCTGTCTGGCTTGTCCGCGACGGGCAACCCCGCTTCGCGGGCCATTCTCCGCACCTCGGCCTTGTTGCCGAGTTCCCCAAGTGGGAGCCAAATCCGCGAAAGCTGGTCTTGATTGGTGCCATAGAGTACATAGCTCTGGTCCTTGTGGCCGCCTCGCGACCGGAGCAGCACGTGGCGGCCGCCCCGCTTCCGGATTCTGGCGTAGTGGCCGGTCGCCAGTTTTTCGCACCCCAACTCGGCCGCCTTGTCGAGCAAGGCGCTGAACTTGACCTTCTTGTTGCAGGTGACGCACGGGTTGGGCGTCCGACCCCGGGAGTACTCCTCGATAAACTCGTCGATGACGGTCTCCCGAAAGGCGTCTTGGAAGTTGACCACGTAGTGGGGGATCCCGAGGATGCGGGCAACCCGGCGCGCGTCCTCCACGGCTCCCAGCGAGCAGCACCCAGCGTGCCGGGGGTCTCGCTGGCTCTCCTGCCAGATCTGCATCGTCACGCCGATGACGTCGTGCCCCCGGCGCTTGAGGAGGGCGGCGACGACGCTGCTGTCGACCCCTCCGGACATCGCGACACAGACCGGGATCCTGCGCTTCAGATCAGCCTCCCCAGAGGCTCCGATAAGGCTCGGCCCGGATCACTTCGGTCACTCGGTTGGCGGACAGAGCCACTGGCGGCAGGCCCCGGGCGAAGACCACGAACGTGGGCGTGCCCAAGGCGTTGATCTGCATGGCCACATCCATATCGCTGACGACCTTCAGGGTCTGAGGCGAGTCGGGCTTCCAAGCGTCGCGCACTTCTTGGGCTGTGATCCCGTGCTCGGCTGCCAGCGCGAGGAGTCCCGACTCCGACTTGACTCGCTTTTCGTTCTCGGTGCTGAAGGCGGACTCCATGAACGCCCAGAACCGGCCCTTCTCGGCGGCCAGTTCGGAGATGACAGCCGCATGCATGCTCTTTTCGTGTCCGGTCAGTTTGACCAGCGGGACGTGCCGGAAGGCGAGCCGGATCTTGCCTTTGCCCTCTTGGAAGAGGCCCTTGAGTTTTGGCGCGGAACTGCGGCAGGCAGGGCAGTTCACGTCCGCGAACTCCACAATCGTGATCGGAGCGTCAGCTTCCCCCAGAGTCTTGGCCGCTTCAGGGATGATCTGCTCGGGCGTGACTCCGCCGAGGTCGACCCGCATGGCCGCGTCGGCGATGGACTTTTCCATGGTGCCGACGTAGACGCCTAACGCCCCGAGGGCGAGCACGAGACCGCCGATCGCGAAGCCGTTGTCGGCCAGGGCGGGCTTGTAGTCGCTGGGGGCCGGGAAGCTGGCGAGCCAGCCGGTCGCGATCAGGCTGAGGGTCATCACGATGGCCGAGCCCATGCACCATGTGCACGTCTCGCGGATGACGGAGATTTGGGCGTGGACAAAGTAGAGGCTCGCCACGAAGCCGAAAAGCGTTCCCAGCAGACTGATTTTGACCAGCCTCTCCCAGACGGAGGATCCCAAGAGCATTCTTGCGACGGCGAGACTGCCCAGCAGGAGGTACCCTCCCAGGCCGATGTACGCCACGGGGACACCGAACCACTTGCCGATCTCGTGTTGGCTCACGGCGTCGCAACCGGCTCCTATGCCGCACGGAATGGACTTCGCGGCGGCTTGGCCATAGCTCAGGACTCCGCTGACGAACACCCCGATCCAAGCAAGAAGGGCCGTGATCCGATTGGCAAGGACGGCCCGGTTGTCGATCCGGACCGCCGACATGGTGGCGACACTCACGTTGTGATTATACGGCGCGGGCTCCAGAAGAGTCCGCCGTCGGTGCGGAGCCCGATCTACGTTTCCGGGGCCGGGACTGGTTCCATGGGCCGTAGGGTGATGATGGGGTTCGGAACGACGATCCCTTGCTCGCCTAAGGCCCGGTGCAGGGCCTTGACCATCTCCGACTTCGCACGATACTGGACGTCTGGAGACGGCACCGGGAGGAAGACTTTGACGCCGATGCTGCTGTCGCGAAAGCCTTGCCACCTGACGTACGGATCCCTCAAATCTGGCGAGTCGGTCAAGCCAGATTGGACCTGCCTGGCGACTCCGAGACAGACAGCCTCCACCTTCTCGAGATCGGAGTCGTAGGCCACGCCAAAATCGACGTTCACCACAAACGGCAACGCTGGGTAGCTCAAGTTGATGATCTTCTCCTTGCCGATTTGCGAATTCGGGACCACAAGAAGCGAGTCGTCCCAGAGCTTGATCAGCGTCGTCCGCCATCCGATCCGCTGGACATAGCCTTCTTGATTGTCCCCAAGTCGGACCAGGTCTCCGACCCGGACGGACTCATCCATGGAGAACAAGATCCCGGAAAACACGTTGGAGAGGCTCTCTTGGAGGGCGAGGCCGACGATCAGGCCACCGACGGCGCCACCAGCCAGCAACGGGGTCGTGTCCATCCCCAGGATTCGCAGGGCAAAGAGGGCGGCAAAGACGCAGACCACCCCGATTGAGAGCTTTCGAAAGAGGTTCGACCGGTGGGCGGTGGTCGGATCGGAGGTCAAGTCCTTGGTCGGAGGGAAGACCGCCAGCACGAACCGCAGGGCCATGATCGCGACGAAGGCGAGCCATGCGAGGGCGAGAGTCTTGCTCAGCAGATCGGCGTACTTTGCGTTCTGCTGGAGATAGGTCAGTTCTTCCGCCGCCAGCCCGACCGACTTGAGGGCGAGTCCCCAGAACACGGCTCCGCCAACTGGACGCCGCAAGACTTCGGCCCAAGGTTGCCCCTTGACACCAGGACGGGTGAAGAGCCAGACCACGGCCCGCCAAAGCAGAAAGGCGACTGCCAGTCCAACAGCCAAGACGACCCCGCCCCTGGCCCATTCTTCCGCCTGCTCAGGCAGAAAGAACGCGAGTTTCGACAAATCCATGGATCATGAGGGTACCCAGGGCCCAGCGATGCGTCAGTCGTCTTGGCTCGCCGGGTCTTTACACGGGGCTCATCCATCAAAAGGCCCCGCTGGGGAGCGGGGCCTGTGCTTGATCCGCGTGGATTAGCGGCGTGGCCGGAACCGGGGGTTGCCGTCCTCTCGCTTTCGATTCGGAAAAGCGTCGGGCACGTCCGGTACCTCGTCCTCGCGAGCTGGAGCCGGTGGGGCCGGTTCGGTCCGTTCGTCCCGGTCACGGAAGGATGCCGAAGGTCGGGATTCGTCAGCCTCGACGACCGCGCGGCTACCTCGGTCGTTTCGTCCGTAGCCTCCCCGGTCCCTGTCTCTGTCCCGTCCACCGCGCCCTCGGTCTCTGTCACGATCTCGGTCGCGGCCTCCGCCTCCCCCTCCGAAGTTCCCAGGTCTCTCCGGCGGGTTGGGGTCGTTGAGGAGGGCGTTGTCAGGGTTGAGGCCGAGGGCGGTCAAGTTGACGCGGCCCTGACTGTCGATCTCGATCACACGGACGTTGAGGACGTCGCCGACGCTGACCACATCGTCCGGCCTTCTGATCCGGGCCTTGGTGAGTTGGTCGGTGGGAACCATGCCGTCCTTGCCAGCCGGGAGCTCGACAAGCGCGCCCCGTCCAATGATCCTTGTCACGGTGCCGGCGAACTCCATGCCGACCTCCATCGAGAGCGTCGAGGCCTTGACCATCGAAATGGCGGTCTCGGCGGACGTCCCGTCGGTCGCGGCGACGAGGACACGGCCGTCCTGTTGGACATCGATCTCGGCTCCGCTGACTTCGGTGATCTTTCGGATGTTGGCTCCGCCCGGGCCGATGAGGGCTCCGATCTTGGCGGGATCGATTTGCACGACCGTGACTCGCGGGGCGTTGCGGCTGAGCTCTGGCCTCGGGGCTGGAAGCTCCTTCTCGATCACGTCGAGGATCTCCATGCGGGCGTCCTTGGCCTGCGCCAGAGCGTCGGCGAGCACCTTGTCGGGGATGCCGTCGAGCTTGGTGTCGAGTTGGAGGGCCGTGATGCCGTCTCGGGTTCCAGCGACCTTGAAGTCCATGTCGCCGCTGAAGTCTTCGACACCCTGAATGTCGGTCAAGACCCTGAAGGTCTTACCGTCGCTCATCAGTCCCATGGCGATTCCCGCGACCGGGGCCTTGATGGGCACTCCCGCGTCCATGAGAGCCAGGGTCGTGCCGCAGACCGAGGCCATCGATGTCGAGCCGTTCGACTCCATCACGTCGCTGACGACGTGAAGTGTATAAGGGAAGTCGGGGTCGTCGAGGGGCACCACTGGCCGGAGGGCGCGCTCGGCGAGGGCACCGTGGCCGACCTCGCGCCGACCGGCGCCGCGCAACATCCTGACTTCACCGACCGAATAGGGCGGGAAGTTGTAGAAGTGCATGAAGCGCTTGTCGGTCTCTTCCTCGTCGAGCGTGTCCATCATTTGAGCGTCCTTAGGCATGCCCATGGTGAGCACGCTCATCACCTGAGTCTGGCCACGAGTAAAGAGGCCCGACCCATGGACCCTGGGCAGGATCCCAGCGACAGCCTCAAGCGAACGAATGTCCGTAGGCCCGCGTCCGTCTGGCCGCTTGCCGTCCTCGATCACGGACTTGCGGAGAATGTCCTTGATCGCTTTGTCGACCGCCATCGGGACGAGCTTGGCCGAATCGGGGTCCGCGGACTTCTCCTTGTACTTGGCGACGAGTTCTTTGGCGAGGTCGTCCATGGCCGACTCTCGCTTGGCTTTGTCAGGGTCGAAGATATTGGCCGCGATGAACTTGGCCTCCTTCTTCTTGATCTCCTCGGCCAGTTTGTCGTCGGCCTTGGCGATGATCGGCTCCCGTTTCGGCTTGCCGACTTTCTTGGCGAACTTTTCGAACTCGTTGCAGATCTGGACGATGGCCTTGTGGGCGACCTTGAGGGCTTCGACCATGAGCTCTTCGCTGACTTCGTTCGCTCCGGCCTCGACCATGCTGATCGCGCCCTTGTGGCCCGCGACGACGAGGTCGAGCGAACTGCCTTCAAGCTCCTTGAGGCTCGGGAAGAGGACGAACTTGCCGTCGATGTGACCGACCCGCACGCCCGCGATCGGGCCGTTGAATGGCACGTCGCTTATTGCGAGGGCGGCGCCGGCGGCGTTGATGGCCAGGACGTCGGGCGGGCAGTTCTTATCGACGCTGAAGGCCATCGTGATGACCTGAACGTCGTTGCGCATGCCCTTTGGGAACAGGGGACGGATGGGCCGGTCGATCAAACGGCTGACCAGGATCGCCTTGTCGCTGGGCCTTCCGCCGCGCTTCATGAAGCCGCCCGGGATCTTGCCGATCGCGTATTTGCGCTCTTCGAAGTCGCAGACGAGGGGGAGGAAATCGATGCCTTCTCGGGCTTCTCGGCTCATGGTGGCCGTGCCGAGGATGACGGTGCTGTCCATGCCGAGGAGGACTGCGCCTCCGGCTTGCCGCGCAATGCGGCCGGTCTCGATGCTGATGGTCTTGCCGCCAACCTCGAAGCTGTGAGTCTCTATCATTTTTGTCTCGCGTGACGAGCCTGGTTCACTGCATGACGGGGTCGGGTTGGGAAGGAGGTGTCGCCGGTTCTCGCGACCGTTGCACGGTCAAAAAGCCCTACTGCACGACGGCTCAAGTTCTCCACCCTTTGCTCGTCAACCCGTCACCAGGGGTCAAGCGAGTCCGAATGCCGCTCTGCGCAAACGCCCTTGGGCGGCTCCGGAGAACGGCACGCATCCAGGACTTGACCGTCCGTAACGATACCAGAGTGGGAGATGGGACCCAAGCGGCCCCTTTACTTCGGCTTGACTTCGCGGATACCGAGGCGCTGCATCAATTCGCGGTACTTGACCACGTCGCGGTCGCGCATGTAGCCTTCGAGTCTGCGCCGCTTGCCGACCAGCTTCAAGAGACCTGCCCGCGAGTGAAAGTCCTTCTTATTGACCTTGAGGTGCTCAGTGATCTGAGCGATCCTCGCCTGCATGACGGCGATCTGAACTTCGGTGGACCCAGTGTCCCCGTCTTTCAGTCCGTAGGTCTTGATGACTTCTTGCTTCTTGGCCTTGTCCAGCGGCATAGGTCGGTCTCGTTCGCGCCGGAGTCTCCCGGGCGGCCCACAAATCTACCTCAATGGCCGAAAGGGCCCGCGGGCCTGCAGTCCTGGCTAAAATGCGGCCGATGGACGTGACCGTGGTCGGAGCCGGGAGTTGGGGCACTGCCTTGGCTCTGGTCCTGGCTAGGAACGGCCACACAGTCCGGCTTGTGGGGAGGCAGTCAGAAGGATTCGAAAGTCTCCAGTCCCGCCGAGAGAACCTCAAGTACTTGCCCGGCTTCGTCCTTCCGCCCGAGACGCGCTTCGAAGACCTGGAGAAAGCCAAACCAGAGCCAGGTGTGGTGGTGGTCGCGGTCCCCTCGTCGGTGTTTCCTTCCGCCCTCGGGTTGTGCGAAGCAGCGCGGACGGTGGTGGTGGCCAGCAAAGGGTTGGCGAGCGCCGGCAACGGGCTCTTGGCCCAAGTCGTAGCTGACTCGGTGCCTAGCGCTTCGGTGGTCGTCCTCAGCGGACCAAACCTGGCCCACGAACTGGCGAAAGGGATTCCGACCTTGGCCGTCGTGGCGAGCGCAGACGAATCGGCGGCAGAAGAGGTCCGGGCCTGCCTCATGGGGCGCACCTTCCGCATTTACGTGAGCGACGACGTGGCCGGAGTCGAGCTCTCGGGGGCCCTCAAGAACGTCTACGCGATCGCGGCCGGAGTCTCCGATGGGCTCGGGTTTGGCGACAACACCAAGGGAGCCCTCCTGGCCAGGGGCCTTTATGAGATGGCTCGGCTCGGAATCGCCTTGGGGGCGCGGCTCGACACTTTTTTGGGCGTCGCCGGGGTCGGGGACCTCTTCGCCACCGCCAACAGTCGGCTGAGTCGGAACTATCGGGTCGGCCTCGGATTGGGCCAAGGAAGGAGCCTCGCCACGATCCTTGAGGAGATCGGCCAGGTCGCCGAAGGGGTCACGACGACAGACCTGGCCCTCGGTCTCGCTGCCCAACGGGGAATCGAGCTTCCCATCGCCACAGTGGTCCAAGGAGTCATGACTGAGCAGTTCGACGCCCGGACCGGCGTTTCGGCCTTGATGGAGCGGCTGCCGAAACGCGAGGGGATCTTCGTCGCGCCGTGACTCTGGCAGACCGCGCCCGGCCGTGGGCCCGCTGGCTCGTTCCCTTGGCTTGTGTCCTTCCTTACTTAGGGTTCTGGCTCTATGGGCTTTTCGATCTTGACGAGGGGTTTTATGCGGCCGTTGTCTCGGAAATGGGCCGTCGCGGTGAGTGGATCACCCCGTTCTACAACGGCCAGCCTTGGTTCGAAAAGCCGATCCTCGCCTACTGGATCACGATCCCCTCGGTCTCGCTCTTCGGGGAAGGGGTCGGCCCCCGTCTGCCCGCGGTGTTGGCGACCCTCGCGACGACGTGGGTTCTCGCCAGATGGGTGAGACGCTGGTTCGGCGAAATCGAGTCGTGGCTCGTCGCCCTGGTCTATTCGGGGTGCCTTCTGGTCGCGGGAGTCGGGAGGATGATGATGACCGACCCGCCGCTCGTCCTGTTCCTCGTCCTTGCCCTGACCTGCTTTTTTGACTCTTGCGCGCGACCAGAAGGACGCCCCAGCCTTCGACTCCTGGCGGCGCTCTTCGTCGGTGTGGGAGTGCTCGCCAAAGGGCCCGTCGCAGCGGTGCTCTTCCTCGGGATATTGGCCGGATTCTCATGGGTGGCCCCCGGTTGGAGGCGAAGGATCTGGGCGGGCTCGGCGACGGGGGGCTGGGGCAGCGCCCTCTGGGGAAGCGGCGGATGGCTCCTCGGGCTTACCGTCGCCTTGGCGACTCTGAGCCTCTGGTATGTCCCCTGCTACTTGGCGAACGGCCAGCAGTTCATCGACGAGTTCCTGATCAAGCAGAACATCGGTCGGTTCTCAGGAGGCGACCGAGCCCACGGCGTACCATGGTGGGCCCATCCTTTCTACTATCCCGCGATCCTGCTCGTGGCCCTGGCTCCCGGGTGGGCGGCTGGGCGTGGCCCGTTCAGGCTGCCGGAGGGGCCCGAAACTCGGGTCATGGCTTGGAAGTTCGCGCTGGTTTCGGCCTTGGTGCCGCTTCTCTTCTTCACGCTGAGCGGCACCAAGCTTCCGCACTACATCCTCCCGTCAGTGCCTGGTCTGGCGGTCGTCTTGGGAGTGGCCGCAGCACGCGACCATTCGCGGTCTCTGTCCCGGCTTCGAGGACTAGCGGCCTGGTCGGTCGTGCTCCTGGCCCTGTTGCAGTCCGTTTTCACTTGGGACTGGCGCAATCGGATGGAAGAGGTCCAGACATTGGCCGTCCAGGCTCGCCAACGCCAGGAGCCCCTGGTCCTGTTTCGGATCGGCGGCGGGCGGCGGGAGCCTGGCATCGGACTACGACTCCAGGACACGACACACCCGTCCGTGCTTTTCTACTATGGGCGCGACTTACTCATGACCGACGAAGTGGGAGACCTCCAGCGTCAAACGGGGCCGTTCCTTGTGTTGACCCGACAGGGGGCCGAAGGCGACCCTGATTTCCGAAAGCTTGGGAAGATCGAGCTCCTGGGTGGCGACAATTACCGACTCCTGCGGATCGAACCTTAGAGCGGGCGACGCGCGACGATGTGGAACACGTGCCAATGCTTGCTTTGACCGAGCGCGGTTTGGCCGTCGCGCTCGACTTCTTCCCAGTGCAGAATCTCTAGCCCATTGAACAAGGCATGGGCCTCCGAACTGGAGTGGAAACTCAGTTCAGGGCTGGCCCAGTCGTCGTTTGGCCCAAGCAACTGACCTCCGAAGACCGCCCCAGGCTCCAGGGCCCTGCGCAGCTTAGCCCAAACGCGATCGAATGCCCCTGGATGCGTGAAGAAGAGCGAGAAAACGCTGACCGCCAGTGTGCACGCAGGGAACTCGGCTTCCTCGAATGGCACGGTCGAAGTCGTCAGTCGTCCCGGTTCAACTCCATGCACCTTGACCCGCTCAACGAGACCGGCCATGGCGACGGGGTCTGCGTCTTGGGCCCAGACGTCGAATCCTCTGTCCAGCAACCAGACCGTCGACTTGCCCCTCCCGCTCCCGACGTCAAGGGCAAGGCCCGGCGACGGCAAGTACGGCTCCAAGACGTCCAAGAAGGGGTTGTAGGGCCTCGGCTCGACGGCGTCGTGGAACTCCTTCCAGTATTCGGAGAAGGCGGGATCGCCAGGACCGGGGCGGCTCACAGCTTGACAAAGGGCCTGATCTGGGCCAATGTCTTCGGGCCGATCCCTTTGACTTGCTCAAGTTCCTCGACGGATCGGAACCCTCCGACTTGGTTCCGATAGTCAATGATGCGGCGGGCGATGGCAGGGCCGACGCGCGGGAGCCTCTCGAGTTCGGATTGGCCTGCTTGGTTGATGGAAATCGAACCGTAGGCAGGGCGGCTCGAACCGGCGACAGGCCTCGGGGGTGACTGGCGAGGGGTTGGGCTTTCGACGTTCGCGAGGGAAGCTACCTGAGTCCTCGGCTTGCTTGGAGCCTCGAGATAGCCGCGTCCCGTCAACCCCAGGGCGCCTAGGGCCAACACGGCCACACCGCTCGCCGCCAACTTCTGCTTGATGTCCCAGCCTGTCATCCCGCTGACCCTTTGACCCGTCATTGTGCTTCCGGCGATGTCAGAAAAACTACCAGAAGCTTGCTGACGGAACTGACTCAAAACCAGTCGTCGTCCGCGAGCACGGCATGGCGCCAGCCTCGGACGCTGACGGTGCATTCAAGCCCCTTGAGGGCGTTCAAACAACGCTCCAAGACGAGGGCCCCGGCATGGATCGTTTGCTCCCGTCCCGGCTCGATCCCGACGATGGCGGCCCGGCCAGCATCGTCCATCTCGCACATCCAGGCGACCGCCTTGCTCACCTCCTCGTAGTCCAACACGGAACCATGCACCCTGTCAGGTTCCCATTGGACCGACTTGTCGCGGATCGAGACGAGGTTCGTGCCGGTCGCTCCCAAAGTCACAACCCGGCCACAGGTTCCAGGCAGATTGACGAACCCAAGAGCGTCATCGATCTCGACGACGGCGCGAAGCTGCTCTGAAGCGGTAGGCGACTGCTTTTGGAAAGCGCCCTCTCTCAATCCCAAGGCTCCGATTGGGAAACTGCGATGAAACCGGACGTCCCAAGTTGCGTCCTGACGGTCGGCGGTGACAATCTCGGTGGAGTGCCCGCCAACATCGACGGTGCTGACCCGCTGGTCGCTCTGGAAAAGTGGGTCGTGGGCCACGGCTAAGAACCCATAGCGGGCTTCGTCCTCGCCTGAAAGGACCCGCACAGGGGTCCCTTGGCGAGCGGCGGCGTCGAGGAACTGGCTCGTGTTTGACGCGAGCCTGGCGGCCATCGTCGCGAGAGCGACGACCTGTTGGGCACCCTGCTCGTTGGCCAGGCTCCAAAGCTCGGCCATGGCGGACAACGTGGCCCCTTGGCCTTCTGGGCTGAGGAGCCCCGATGTCTTGGTGCCTTTACCTAGCCCCGTGACGCGGGTCGCTTCGAACACGGTCCGCCAAGTTCCTTCAACGGACTCCGCAACGAGAAGCAGAACCGAATTTGACCCGACATCGATGACAGCCCTCACGCCAGCGGGCGAGTGTACACTTCTGGCCGTGCCCCAGTTCGCCGGCCTCGACATCGGCACCAGTTCGACCAAAGCGGTCCTGATCGACGAGGAAGGGAACGTTACTGCCCAGGCCCACCGCGCCTATGAGGCGCAGTCACCTCGACCGTTGTGGGTGGAACAAGATCCAGAGGTCTGGTGGGAGGCCGGCCAAGAATGTTTGAAAGAAATCGGCGGCGACCCGACCGCGATCGGCCTAACCGGCCAGATGCACGGTTCTGTGTTTCTGGACTCGCAGGATCAAGTCGTGCGGCCGGCTCTGCTCTGGTGCGACCAGCGGACAGCCGATGATCGGGACGCGCTGGTCGCCAGCGTAGGACGCGAGGTCATCCGGAGAACGACCGGCAACCCGATGCTCACTGGGTTTCAGGCGCCGAAGATCGCTTGGCTCCGGCGCGAGGAGCCAGAGGACTTTCGTCGCGTCCGATCCGTCCTCCTTCCAAAGGATTTTGTCCGTCTCCGGTTGACGGGCGACAAGGCCACCGACGTGTCCGACGCTTCCGGTGTGGGGCTCTTCGACATCACCGAACGGTCGTGGTCGATTTCGCTCATGGAGGCCCTGGGATTTGACCCCGGTTGGTTTCCGGCCGTGTTCGAGTCGGATCAAGTTGTTGGGAGGACGTCTGACGGGTCGTTGGTCGTTGCCGGGGCCGGCGACCAGGCGGCATCGGCCGTCGGGACTGGGGCCGTGAGGCCAGGTGTCGTGAGCGTGGGCCTTGGGACGAGCGGCGTCGTCTTTGCAACGGTCGACGGCGCCGACCTACCGGAGAACGAGACAGTCCATCTCTTTTGTCACGCCCAACGGGGATGGCACCGTATGGGAGTGGTGCTTTCTTTTGGCGGGGCGGTCTCCTGGGCGCACCGCACCTTCTTCCCTGGAACGAGCCTGGACGACATGGCAGCGATGGCGGCCTCGGCGCCAGCCGGTTGCGAGGGGTTGACGTTCGTTCCCCGTCTGGCGGGCGAAAGGTGCCCGGTGGACCGTCCGGACGATCGGGGCCGCCTTTTGGGACTGACGCTGCGGCACGGGCGCGAGCACTTGGCAAGGGCCGTTTTCGAGGGTGCGGCGTTCGCTTTGGCGTCGTCGTGGGCCGCCGTCCTCCAAGGGCTCCCCCGGCCCGTCGAGGTCCGGGTGACGGGCGGAGGCGCTTCGAGCCCGTTTTTGACTCAACTCATCGCCGACGTCTTGGAGAGCCCACTGCGCCTCTTGGAGTCGGACGAGGGCCCAGCGTTGGGAGCGGCGCTCTTGGCTGGGATTGGTGCGGGCCATTGGCGAGACACGGCCGAAGCGACGGCCTGCGTCCATGTGAAGCGGGCGATCGAGCCCTCGGGGCCATCCTATCGTGAGCCGGTGGAAAGATTCTTGAGTTGTTCGGACGGCTAAAGGGCCGGAGCAACGATCCAGGTTGGGCCACAATACAGGGACAGGAGCGGACAGCTTCGCTCCTGGTACACTCCACGGGCCAAAGAGCGCCCCAAGGATTTGACGAGCATGACCGACGAATTGCAGACGACGACCCCGACTGTCGAGGAAGGGGCCGAGGCCGCCAGCCTTGACGCCAGCCCCGACACTGTTGCCGAGTCCGTCGCCGAGACCAGTGACCAACCGGCCGTTGAAACTCAGCCGGAGACCCAACCGGCCGCGATCGAGAGCCCAGTGACCGACCCACAGCCGGTCGAAGCTGAGCCGACGCCTGCCCCCGCCGACGCCTCGGAGCCAGAGGCTCCCGCGCCGCCTCAGGTCGAGGTGGTCTCCGACGCCGACCTCTTCGACGCGGCCATGGCCAGCATGAACTCTGAGGAAACGGGGCGCGAGACGTCGTCAGGGATCTCGAAAGGCGACAGGGTCGAGGCCAAGGTCATCCAGGTCGAAAAGGACCGCGTGTTCGTCGATCTCGGCACCAAGGCCGAGGGGGTCGTGCCGCTCAATGAACTCACCGACTTGAACGTCGACACCGCCGTTGGCGTCGTGAAGCCGGGCGACACGTTCGACGTCATCGTCCTCAAAGCGGGGAGCGCGGAAGGCGCCCCGATCGTCTCCAAGCGGAAGGCCGATTTCGACCAGACCTGGCAACGAGTGCTCGACGCGTTCGATGAAGGCAAAGTGTTCGAGGCGCAGGTGGTCGACCGGGTCAAGGGCGGTTTAGTCGTCGACATCGGCGTCCGAGGCTTCGTCCCAGCGACGCACGTCGGGAACGGCAAGCTCCGGAACCTAGAAAAGTTCGTCGGTCAGACTCTCGCCGTGAAGATCATCGAGATCGAGCGGGAGCGCAAGAAGGTAGTGCTCAGCAACCGCTCTGCCGAGTCCGAGCGCAAAGAAGAGGTCAAGGCCGAGATCTTCGACAACGTGAAGCCAGGCGACGTGATGGAAGGCACGGTGCGAAGGCTCACCGACTACGGCGCCTTCGTCGACCTCGGCGGCATCGACGGGCTCCTCCACATCAGCGAGATGAGCTGGTTCCGCATCGACCACCCCCGAGAAGTCATCAAGGAAGGCGACGATCTCAAGGTCATGGTGCTGCGGCTCGATTCCGCGTCCGGTCGCGTCAGCCTTGGGCTTCGGCAGGTTCTGCCCGACCCATGGAACTTGATCCGCGAGAACTACAAGCAGGGCGAGAAGATCAAGGTGAAGGTCAGTCGAATCGTCCAAAGCGGGGCGTTCGTCCGGTTGCCGGAAGGGGCGGAGGCGTTCCTTCCGCTCAGCGAGTGCTCGAACAAGCGGGTCAAGAAGCCGAACGAGGTTCTCACCGAAGGCGAAGAGATCGAACCGACGATCATCGACTTGCGCCCGGACGAGCGACGCATGGTCCTGAGCCTGCGGGACGGGGCGACCCCCGGCTCCGATTACAGCTATGGCGACCGTGGTCGCGGAAGGCCCGGAATGGGGCAGCGTGGCGTGCGGAGAGGGCCCCGGCAGGATCAAAGCACGGAAGCTCCTCAAGCGACCATGCGGACTCCGACGGGCGGCGCCACGATCGGCGAGCGGCTCGGCATGCTCAAGGGCATCCTGAAGTCCGACGGCCCGGAAGAGGCCTCCGAAGAGACGACCGAAAGCTGACCGCACTAAGGACGACGATCATGCCCGGGCCTATCGAACTTCGATCGGCCCGGGTTCGTCTTGCTGTGACCGGCGGGATCGCCGAGGGAAAGTCCACCGTTGTCGCAGAACTCGAACGCCTGGGGCTACGGGCCGTCTCGGCCGACACCGTCGCCAAAGAAGTGATGGAGGTTCCGGAGATCCTGGCCGAGGTCGCTCGGGCCAGCGGCCTTGCCACGCCCCTCGACCGGGAGGCCCTTCGGCTCAACCTGGCTTCTGACCCACGTTCGAGAAGGGCGGTCAACGCGATCGTTCATGGCGAGACGGCCCGAAGACTGCTCTCCGCCGACGCCGACGTGGCCGAAGTCCCACTCTTGATAGAAGCGTGCCTCCAGTGGGCGTTTCAGCGAGTCTGGGTCGTCACGTGTGGACCAGTCGAGCAGCGAAAGCGGATGGTCGCTCGGTGCGGAGACGAGGTGTTGGCCGACCGGTTAATCGCCACGCAGTTGCCCACGACCACAAAACTGGCCTTTGCCGACGCAATTTTGCGAACTGATCGGGAGCCTTCCACCGTCTTTGAGGAAGTCAGGAGGACGGCCAAGGCCCATGGGCTGGTTCCAAGCCAACGCTAGGGGTCGGGTGCTATACTCCTGCGGCCTGATCGAATTGCCTGGCCCAGGGGCGTTGCACGCCGCCGGTCGTTCGGGCTAAGATCACGGCTTGTGGGCCATTGGATGGCCCGCATGATGACCGTGCGTGGGATCGCGAGTATGGAAAAGCTTTGCCGACAAGATGGAACAGGCTCTAGCGCGCCAATGAGAGGAGACGGGCTTCTGAGCCGGGTCTTGGATCGCTGGACCGCTCTTTTGGCCGTTTTCGCCCTGGCCCTCGTGGCCCCGACCGCCAGCGCGCAGCTCGAAGCCCTGCCTTCATGGGCTGTGGTCGAGTTCGCCGACAAGAGCCCGGACCAATCGCTCAGTGTCGGCAAGATGGCGACTCAGGCTGTCAGCGACGAACTGGCCCGCGGCGGCAAGGTCGAGGTGCTCCCGTCTGACCAGGTCGCTCGACAGGCCGCTGACTTAGGCTACCAGCCCCCGGTCACCAAGGCCGGAGACCTCCAGAGGTTGGGTCAGGCGCTTCAGGCCCAGACGATGGTCTCTGGCGAGGTGGTCAACTGGCGGGTGGTGCCCAAGGACAACGGCCGCATGGCGCAAGTCCTGATGCGGGTCATCGTCTGGGACGCCGCCGCTGGCTTGGCCGTCAACGGAGCTGCCGTCGGCGCCGATTCCGATGTGGTCTCGGGCGACATCACGAACGAGCAGCTTGTGCGGAACGCCTTGGCCCAAGGTGCCTTCGAAGCGATCCAGCAGATCAACACGCGGACTCTGGCCAGCGCCACCATCCTCAATACATTGAACAACCGCGCCCTCATCAACCGGGGCGCGCGGGCCGGTTTCACCAAGGACCAGAGGGTCATCGTCACTCGCGGCAAGTCTCAGGTCGCCGAGGGCGTCATCCGCGAGGTCGATCCTGACTCTTCTTTCATCGAGACCACTCGGTCTTATCGCGGCATCCAGCCAGGCGACAAGGTTCGCGCCGTTTTTGACGTCCCGACTCTCAAGGACAAGTGGAACCGGTCCGGCCAAGCCCAAGTGGTCAAACCAGCGAGCAAAGGCAGCAACGCCAGCGTGGTCTCCCTCGTGCTCGTCCTCCTGGTGCTCGGGTTCCTCCTGCTGGGGGGCCGGGGCAGCAACCAGAACGCGGTCGGCGGAGTGACCGCCGAGGCCATGATGCTCGCCAACGACGTGCCCGCCGTGAAGATCTCGTGGGTGCGCGACGCTTTCCAGCGAGGTACGAACTCAGGGCCGCTCTTCTTCCAAGTCTGGCGAGACGGCAACGGGGTTCCGGTCTCAGTGGTGCAAGCCAACCAGTCTTCGGCCACCCACGACCGCGATGGATCGTTCACCGGTGCGACTTGGTATGACTTCCAAGGAGTGATCGGCGGCGACACCTGCACGTACGACAGCCTCCCCGCCGTCACGAACGGGCCCCAGATCGCGATCCCGGGGACGCCGTACCGATACTCGGTCGAAGTGGTTTACCGCGTGAGCGAGCTGGATCTTCCCAACGCCGACACGGGCGGCACGACTGGAGGCACGACCGGAGGCACCACAGGCGGCACCACCGGTGGCACAGGCGGAACGACGGGCGGCACGACTGGAGGCGACGGAGACGGGTTCTGCTACTTCGTGAGCTCTCGGGTCGCGGCTCGCGGGCAAGCGACCCCGCTGAACCGTCCGACTCTGCAAGACCCGGTCGACCGCCAGGTCATCACCCAGCCAGTGTCATTCTCGTTCCTTTCGGTCCGTGGCGCGGTACGAAGTATTCCGATCGAGTACATCGTCCAGTTCTCTGACCGGCGCGAGTTCCCGGCGGGTCGGACGTTCGCTTCGGAACCGTTCGTCGACTTCGAGCGGCAACAAGACCAGGTCGTCGCATCGCCGACCATCGACACCTCGACCTTCTTCCCGACGGCTAGCGTCGTCTACTGGCGGGTCGGGGCGAGGAACCCGGACGACAATCCGGGCCCTGTGGCCGACAAGGCCGGTCTGCGGTACATCTTCAGCTCGACTCGGACCTTCTTGAGGTCGTCGGGCGGCGGAAGACCGACCGGCGGCGGCACGGCCACCAAGCGATAAAACATGCCACTTCCCATGCGGCCCCTTCGGAGCGAACCGAAGGGGCCGTGTCTCCCGTCAAACAACAACAGCACCATGGTTCGAACAGCACTTGTCGCGATTTCGGCGCTTGGCCCGGCCCTCACTTTGGCCCAGGCCGGGACGTTCGGTTGGTTCTATGAATGTATCGATCCAGCGAACGAACAGCCTTACTCTGACGACTTTGCCACCCAAGCGATCGGCAATCAGCTGATGGTCGCTCGCGACGGTCTGTCCGGCACGGTCACATACGGCGGCGAGAACGGCCCTTGTTACGCCCCCGAGGCCAGGACACTCGACGCTGTCGGCCGCATGGCTTTTTATGTCGGGAACACGGGGACGCTTCAGACCGACTTTGACAACGGCATGGCCCTGACCATGGGCGCCCCTCGCGACGCGGTGGGTGACTTCACTTACGGCAAAATCCTCAAGAACGGCAATCTCAACTCCAACTCGGTGCTTTATGGGTCTGGCGGACTTTCAGGGGCTTTTGTCGGCGCCTCGAACCGGTACATGGTGACGTTCTGGGGCGACAGCGACGTCTTCGTCGAACGCGAGATCAAGATCCTTGGGGACGCCGCCCGGATTCGGTGGCGGATTCGGAACGTGACCGCTGACGTCCAAAATCTTGGGCTCCTCTTTGCCTGCTATCCTGGAATGAGGACTGTGACCGCCGGAGTTGTCGACTCTCAGGACGGGACGAACCAGTCCAATTCACTTTTGAACTCAGCGACGGGAATTCCAAAGCTGACGCCGGACCGCTACATCGGCTACACGGTCTTGCCTACCGGCAGACCCGTGCGTAACGAACGGCGATACGATTCGGCAAACCCGAAGTTCCCGCCGTTCGCCGAGTTCTTCTTCGGCCAAACGGAGGCCTTTGGCATGCGGGTGGACAACACCCCACCCCCAGAGACCCCGGACGCCACGGGGGCCGACCTCTTCTTGGTCGGCAACCAAGGCTACTTCCTCTCGCCTGGACTGACGTGGAACAACGAGATCCGGCTCAACGTCTTCCTCGATCCCCCGTCGAACCCGACACCGAAAGAAGAGGCCGACATTACTCTTTCGCAGACGGCGTTCGTTCAGAGGTTCCCAGTGCGGCCAGTCCCGGCCGCGGCCTCGATCGACATCGTTCACTATGTCCGATCGACTTGGAGCACGGGCGACTACTCAGATCCTTATGCAGCGGTCGTCGACGCGCCGAAGCTCATCTCCCCGGATCCGTCAGGAATCAACGGACTGAGCCCGAACCCAATGACAATCAGGGCGTACCTGGACAACCAGTACGCGACCCTCGATAGGGAAGTCGCTCTTCAAAACGTCCAGTTCACCATCACACTTCCGACGGGGCTGGCCCTCGCCGCCGGCGAAACTTTCACCAAGACGATCGACCGCATTGCGCCCAACCAGATCGACTCGGTCCAATGGCGGGTCGTCGCCGATGGTAAGGCGTTCGGAGCCTTCAAATTCAGGGTGAAGGTCGATCCAACGCCGGGCCCGACGAAGACAATCGAAGGCACCGTGCGCATCGCGGCCACACCGAAGCTGGAACTCCGGAACGGGCCGAACATGGTAACGATTCCCTACCTGTTCAACGACACGTCGATGGAGGCCATTCTGGGGCTCCAAAACGGCACGGACTACGTCGCCTATCGGTGGGAACCCGACCAGTTCGGGTATGTCCCTGCCCTGACGGTCGAGCGAGGGACGGGTTACTGGATCGTCCCGAACAATGATTTGGCGTTCAGGGACTTGGCTGGTGCCAAGCAGCCGACCGACCAGTCGACAGGCGGACTCGTCGTCAATTTGAAGCAGGGCTGGAACCTGATCGGCAACCCGTATCCTTATGCGGTGCCGCTGAGCCAGCTCGTCTTGGTCGCGGAAGACAGTCCTCGGAACTCGCTCACTTGGATCGATGCGGTGCAGTCGGGGTATGTCCAATCGAGCCTCTCATACTATGTAAGGAATACATCACTTCCGGGTGGAGGCTCGTATGCTTTCACGGTCGGGCCCAACGATTTCCTCGAACCCCATCGTGCCTACTGGCTCTTCAGCAACTCGTTCGCCTTCATCAGGCTCCAATGGCCAGAAGTATTCTTGCCGGGCCTTCCCGACGCCGGTCGGGCTCCAACGAGCATCGAGACCGGATCCAGAGAGACTTGGAAGCAGACCGACCGAAACTGGCGACTCCAGCTTTCTGCCCGAAGCGCGAACGGGATCGACCCGCAGAACTTCATCGGCGTCGTGGCGGACTCTAAGAAAGCCAAGGAACTCCAGATCCGAAAGCCCCCGGCGGCTCCCCGCCAAAACGTCGAGCTCTATGTCGAGCAGGCTCTCGACGGCAAGCCGACCAGGATGGCGTACTCCTTTGCGACCCGACAGGGACGCACCAGCTGGGACGTCAAGGTCAAGGTGAGGGAGCCGGGCGAAGTCACTTTGACCTGGCCCAACCTGCCGTCCATGCCTCGCAACGTCCGGATGAGGCTGACCGACCTGGCCACCAATGAGACTCGCGACTTGCGGGCCGTCTCTGGTTACACGTTCAAGATGGCCGAGGCCGGTGTCCGCGAGTTCAAAGTGACATCCGAGATCGGCGGATCCAGCCGGCCCGTCATTGGTAGCGTACTCGTCTCGAACGACGGTCGCGGCCCGAGCAGCCCCGTCACCTTGAGCTATGCGCTCTCGGCCGACGCGCTCGTGACGGTCCGCGTCCTCTCGTCCACAGGCCGTGAGGTCTTCACGCTGACTCGAGGACGCGCCGACAGCGCGGGCCAGAACACTGTGACATGGGCATTGCGCGATCAGGCCAACCGGGCGGTCGCACCAGGCGTCTATCGGTTCGAAATCCTTGCCGAGACTCCGCAGGGAGAGCGGGTCCGCAGAATCGTGCCCGTCACGGTCGTCCGTTAAAGGCAGGACAAGCCATGTTCCGACCAGAAGCAACCATGAGGACGCTTCTGGTCGGCTTGGCATTGGCATTGAACCTCTTGGTCTTTGGCCAGAAGGCAGCGGTCAGCCTCAACGCCTTCCCCATGATGAGCGTCGCTGACGGCCGCACCACCGTGACCATCACTGCAGAGATCCGCGACTCAGGCGGTTCACTGGTCAAAGACGGCACTCGTGTCGTGTTCGAGACCGACCGAGGTTCGTTCCGGGGCGGGGCGACCGCAGAGACTCGCGGCGGGATGGCCCGGGCCGTGCTTTTGTCACCAAGCTCCCCAGGAGTGGCCCGAGTGCGCGCGAGCGTGTTCAGCCTCAACGCCGTTTCGATCATGGAGGTCGAGTTCGTCGCCGACCGCTCCATGCTCGCCAATGCCAGGGAGCACCTGGAGATCGTCGCGGACGAAGGACTGAGGTATTCGACTCAGGACCGGCTCTTGGAGGCCAAGGGCGAAGAGTCCGCGGCTGTCCTCAGATACCGTGGCATCGAGATCAAGGCGGCCGACATCCAACTCAACGCGGTGTCCTGGGAAGTCAGGGCGAGGGGAGCCACCGTCACGATGGGCCGGCACACAGGCCACTACCGGGAAGTCTTTTTGAGGCTGAACCAGCGCCGGGGATTGGGCCTGAGGGTCGAGCGAAGCGTGACCCCCGAGATCGTCACGATGGGCACGATGGTCGCTGTGAGGGAGAAATCGTCGGACTCGATCCGGGTCGACGATATTGGCCCAGACGGGTTCCAACTGTCTGAGACGACGGACCTCAAAGACTTCCAATACACCGACATTTCGGGCGCGCTTTCGGTCGTCGAGGCCAAGAAGGCTGTGGTGTATCCGAACCGAAACGTCCAGTTCCAAAGCGCGAACGTCCGGTTGGCGGGCCAGTCCGTCATGACCCTGCCGTTGTTCCAGATCGACCTGGCCAGTTCGACGCCCGTCATCACCGATCAGTTCTTCCGGGTGACCAATAACGCGGTCAATGTCGACTATCCTTACTACCTTGGACTGGCACCAGGAAGGACAAGCTTCCTGAGGCTCCGATATGGCAACCGGTTTGGAAACAGCTTGGGCGCGACGGACGGAACCTATCTGGACTATGAGTACAAGTGGTACAGCGGGTCGAGAATGGACGGCGGATTGGTCGTCTCGGGGTTGGGCCGAGACGACTGGGGATTCGGCGTCAGGCACTTCTGGCAACCCGACTCTGAGTCGTCACTTTCGGGCCAAATCGACTTTCCGGCCCATAAGAACGTCAACGCCAGCTTCGGAGCCAGCCGGCAACTTGGGGCCTACCAAGGAAACCTGAGCGTCAACTACGGGCAAGCCTTGACCGGCCAGCGCTATCGGTTCGATCAAACCCTGCTGACTCTCAACCGCGATCCAGTCCAATTGGGACGGAGCCCCATGACGCTGACGTACGGACTGACGGCCCAAAGGCGCACGTTCACGGGATTGACTTCCGATTCACAAGAGGCGGCAGGGTTCCAAGCCCGCGTCGATAGCCAGCCCCTTGTCCTCGACCCTCGCAACACGGTCACGGCCTCCGTCAACGCCTCGAAGCTCTTTGGCACCAATGTCTTGCCTGGCGTAGCCCACGGTGCGAGCGTTTATCTCCAGTCAAGCCTCTTCGACGGGCTCTACTTGCAGACCGGACTTGAGTACTCCCGTGACGGCTACACCGAGGATCTCCTTGGGGCGGCCCGATTCACCTCGGAAGCGGCCTACTCGGCCGGGCCCTTCAATCTGAGAGGGTCGCTGGCCCAGGCGCTCGACGCAGATCGAACCTCGGCCCAGGTCGGATTGGACTATCGACTGGGCAGCCTTTGGCGGGTTTCCTACGGCTATTCGCTCGATCGATATGACGGAGGATCGTTCTTGGACCAGTCCATCGTCTTGGGATATCGGCTGGGTTTCAGGGAGATCGGCGTGAGCTACTCGGCTCGAACAAAACGATTCGGACTAGAGCTCCTTGGGACTCGTTTCAACTAGCCTCGCACTCCTCGTCTCGGTCAGCGGCCAAAGCCAAGCACCGGGTCGATTCGCCAGAACCGAGTTTCCCAAGCCTCCGGGCTGGATCCTCAACGAGACCGGTCTTCGCGCGGCCGCCGCGGCCTCCGACGAACTTGGATTCGTCAAGCCTCTCAAGCTTGTTCGCACCAAGACAGACGGATCGGTGGCGTGGTACCGGGGCGACACCTTCGCCAACATGCCGAAGGCCGTCAAGGTGAATCTGCGGGTGCCGGGGATCGACCTTTACTTTCCTATGGGACTGAAGTTGAACGTCGGCTCCGTCCAATCCCCATTTGTCACGACGCCAGAAGCGTCCTTCGGGCCGAACTTGCCCGCTGCCCCCTCTCGATGGGCCCTTGTGACCTTTGATGCCAGACAGCCTCCAGTCTTGCTCATCTTTCAGGAAGACGAGAGCCTGTTGGTCGAAGGGAAGCCAGGCCAGTGGAGGATCACGACCAAGAGGCCGTTCCGAGGTTGGATCCGGTTTTCCTTGCCGCAGGGGCTCAAGGCGAGCGGCGGGACGTCGGCCGCTGCCTTGGGCCGTGCGGCGAAGGAGGTTCAAACTCTGATCCCCGATCTCTCTGCCAGCGACCCGGGCCTTGTAGAGACCAAGGTCATCAGGCAGGAGGGAGGGTGTTTGGTGCGGTGGGAGTACGGTCGGGCCGGTGTCGTTGTGCCGCCCCCGGCCTATTTGGCGAAATATACAAGTTCGGGGGTGCGCATCAAGAGCCGAACCGAGAGGTTGCCGATTGATTTGGACGAAGGGCCACTCGTCTTGACCCGGGAAAAGACTCTGGAAGTCTGGTTTCCCGTGCGGTCGCTTTCAGTCTGGCGGAGCCTGACCATCGGGCCTGCTCCCGGCAGTCCTGAGTCACTTTCGAATCCAGGCATTCGGGACATCGCCGAGCTCTCTTTTGCCGGTCTGCTTGCCAATCGTTCGGAATCGCTCCATGCCATCGGGCTCGAATTGCTCGACAGGCACATGTCGAGGGCGACCAGAACTCCGGACCTGCCAGGGGGGCGGCTCTTGCCGGGTTCACCGAACGGGGGGCACCTCGACACGGCGGCGGTCTATGCTCTCCTTTCGGCCTCGCTCTCGCGGACTCCTGGGACGGGCCGTCTGGCCAGTCCGACAGCAGGGCTCAAGGACTTGGTCGATTGGTTCAGTTGGAGATTGCGAGCCGAGGATCCAGCCGTCGCTCGTCGGGCAGGCGCCCTGTTGGCTTTAGCCCTTGCCTTGTCGTCTTCCGAGCTTGATCAAGCCTTGGGAGCCCAACTTCAAGCGGCCTTGGACTCTGAACCGGTGTTGGAAGACTACCAAAGGCGTCTCGGATTCAGAGTGAGCGCCGTTCGAGCCCCCGATCCGATCAGTCCGATACGACAATGGGTTTTCGGTTCGAGGGCCGCAGAAGAGGCCAGACCATGGGCGTCGGCCCTCATCTCACCGGTGCGGATCCGTGCCAGGGGCGCCGTCGAGGCGGTCAAGACTCAATCCGGGCTTGATTTGCGCTGGGCCTGGCTTGACGGCCAGCGCGAGGCGGTAGGCGTTTTTTCGCCTCGGACTCTGCCAGACCCTGTGCCCATGAACCTGCGATGGGAACTGACAACAGAGACTCCCATGATCGGGTACCGAGCGACCCCTGAATCGATCGGGCCTTGTTCAGTCACTTTGCCGGACTCATTGGATGTCAAGCAGGTCCCGCTGGCTCCACCTCGGTTTCTCTACTCAGAGTGACGAGGTCAGCGTTGTAGTGCAGGCCAACGTTGGTCTTTCGGGAGCGTGCCCCTTGTACAACATACCGGGCCGCGACCAAGAGGTTGTAAGCTTCGGAAGCGTAGGCCGAGAACGGTGCGGTAGGGAGCTCGGCGTGTTCGGCTAGGAGTCGTGACACGAAAGCGTCGGCCTGGGCGATCCCAAGGTTGCTTCGGAACACGCCAAGGTTCTGGCTCATGCAGTTTTGCAGAGCATGCCGGAGCCGGATGGCCTCGTTCTCGGGGACGTTCTTCGGTTGCGAGTAGTCCACGTCTTCGAAATCCGACTGTGGTTCCTGGCGCACAGCTTCCGCGGCTGCCGTCGAGAAGACAATGGCCTCGAGCAGGCTGTTGCTTGCCAATCGATTGGCGCCGTGCACCCCGGAACTGGCGACCTCGCCACTGGCATAGAGCCCGGGCACGGACGACCGCCCGTCCAAGTCTGTCTCGACACCTCCGCACGAATAGTGCTGGGCTGGAGTCACCGGTATCCACTCCTTTTCCATCTCGATCCCCCCTGCTCTCAAATGGCTCCAAATGGTGGGGAACTCTTCTCTCAGTCCGTCAGGATCCAGATGGGTGGCGTCGAGATACACGCACCAAGTGGCAAGGTGCTTGATCTCCGCCTCGATCGCTCGGGCGACCACGTCTCGAGGAGCGAGTTCGAGCCTCGGATCGTAGTCGTACATGAACCTTTGGCCACGATGGTTCCGCAACGTCGCCCCGGCCCCTCTCAAGGCTTCCGTGATCAAGAATCCGCCGATCTGAGGGTGGTAGAGCACGGTCGGGTGGAACTGCATGAATTCCATATCGCGGATCGTGGCCCCAACTCGTTCTGCCAGGCCAATTCCGTCTGCGGTAGCGATCCGGGGGTTCGTTGTCCGCGCATAGATCTTGCCGGCGCCGCCAGTCGCCAGGAGCACTGCTCGAGCTGAAAATGCACGTAGACCTGCCTCGCCGATCTGGGACGTCAGCCCACAAACTCGGCCGTCAGACAGCAGGAGCTTGGTGACGAAAGCGTTCTCATAAACAATGATGTTTGGATTGGCCCTGACTGCGCCGCTGACCGCCCTTTCGATTTCCCAGCCGGTGCGGTCGGCGTGGTGCACGATCCGGTTGCGGCTGTGGCCGGCTTCACGCCCGAGAAACGAGTCGAACCTCGCCCCTTGGCTCCTCAGCCACTCGATGGCCCCTGGCGCTTCTTGGACTAGCTTTCTGACGGCCGCCGGGTCGCAGACTCCCCCTCCGGCTTGGAGAGTGTCTTCCTCGTGGAGCTGCCAGTCGTCGCTCTCTCCGACCGCCGCCGCGATCCCCCCCTGGGCCCAGCTCGTGTTCGAGTCGGTGATCGACGCCTTCGTGAGAACGGCGACCCGGCCATGCTCGGACGCTCGTATGGCGAATGTCAGTCCGGCGAGGCCGCTCCCAACCACCAAGTAGTCGAAGGCTTCGGCCTTCATGAGTCGATGTTAGCAGAAGGCCAGTGGGTTCGATCGACTTGGGCCGGGAAGCTTCATGAGACTTCGAAGAGTCCGGAGCCCGGTATAGACCTTAGAATTGCTACTCCTTTTTATGTACGGCGGTTTGGGCGGTCAGAACGGCACGTTTAAGAGTTAGAGAAGAAGCGAATCTTTACGGCGAAGCTGATTCGTCGGTCCAAGGCCGTGACGCGAACCGAGGCTCTGCAAGGAAGAGAACGGGACGGCCAAGCTGGACATGCCAACTTGGACGCTCTGGCGAGGCCGTCCGCATCGAATTTGAGCCAAAGACGGGGACCAGTGGAACAGAAGTCCGTTCCCCAGCGTCTTACCAGCAAGTGGCCAAGGCCACCCACCGGAAACGAGACGAAACCGGGAAACTGAGGGTATCCCGCGCCGAGGAACCAATTGCCTTGGAACGGAAACCTTCAAGATACCGGCGGCTCTCAAGGGTTGCAAAATGCAGGTTCCACCTAAGGCGTAAAGGCCGCGGGAGGAAAAGTCCGGCAAATTGTACACCGGGAATTGTGTCAGAAACGAGAGAAATTCTCAAAAAATCGGTCCCAAGGTTAAAACACGATTAAGGTGATTGTGTCACAATCCGGATCGGAGCGGCTCAGTCTGCTGGGCCAGAGTCCCCATATGCGCAAGGCGTTCACACTCATCGAGCTTCTCGTGGTCATCGCGATCATCGCGATCCTGGCCGCGATCCTGTTCCCTGTCTTCGCCAAGGCCAAAGAAGCGGCCAAGAAGACGCAGGACCTCAACAACCAAAAGCAGCTGGCCCTCGGGATGTTCACTTACTCGACGGACAGCGACGACGTGTTCCCGTCCGCTTACTTCCACCGAGCCTGGAACCCGGCTAGCGGTGGTCGTGCCGCGGGCCATAACCACTGGAGCGGCGTGATCTTCCCGTACGTCAAGAACTGGGACATCTTCGTGAGCCCCGGTGACAAGCTGCAGGGTCAGGCGCCGATGTGTTTCGCGTCGGCGGACAACAACCGCGGCAAGGGTGCCCCTCCCGGCCAACGGGCTGACCAGTGCACCGGCAACGACAACCGCGTCCCGCCAGAGTTCAAGATCGGCAACACGATCATTGACAACCAGGCTCCCCGCCTGAGCTACACCGTCAATGGCGCAGTGATCCCGAGGCTCCGCAACATCCTTGACCAGACGGACGGCAGCATCAAGGTCATTAGCCAAAGCGCTCTTGACAACGTCGGTTCGACGATCATGATCGCTGGTCTCCAGGACAACAACGGATGCGTCAGCGAAGCGACCGCGAACTTCCAGACCCGGTCTGCGGACAACGTCAACGGTGCCGCTCTCAACCAGGCCAACACGACCGTCTACCGAGGCGACAACACTGACGGTAACCGGACCCCGCTCTGGGCGATTGAGTTCACCCGGATCAAGCCGCAGCTCGATGCCTGCCGCACTTCGCCGAACGCCAACTACCCGCTGATCACCAAGCAGAGTTGGAACAGGTGGGACGAAGGCGACAACTACGGTATGGCGGACGGTTCTGCCAAGTTCCGCAAGTTCGGCCAGACGTTGTCGGTCAGCAACTACCTCTGGGGCGCCAGGATGTACACGGCCCGCAACCAGGCGTTGCAGGATCCCATCACCGGCAACCCGGTCCAGCAGTAAGTCAGGCCCGAGCAGCGACTCGGCCGACCCAAGCCAGGCCTCTCGAATCGAGAGGCCTGGCTTTTCCACTTGTTTTTCAATGCAGGGCCCTCATCGTGAAAATTGCACCCGAAATCGCCCTTCTCTTAACTCCGATTTAATCCTTTGGATCCATCATCGCCGAGGCGCGGCCCCTCCAGGGCAGGTGTTCACATATGCGCAAGGCGTTCACACTCATCGAGCTTCTCGTGGTCATCGCGATCATCGCGATCCTGGCCGCGATCCTGTTCCCTGTCTTCGCCAAGGCCAAAGAAGCGGCCAAGAAGACGCAGGACCTCAACAACCACAAGCAGACAGCGCTTGGAATCTTCACTTACACGACCGACAGCGACGATGTCTTCCCTTCGGCGTACTTCCACCGAGCTTGGAACGCGCCCTTGGGCGGGACGAGGGCTGGATATGTCCACTGGAGCGGCATGACCTTGCCGTACACCAAGAACTTTGATATTCTGTTGAGCCCAGGTGACAAGATTCAGGGCCACGCCCCGACTTGCTTCAGTTCGGCCGACAACAACAGCGGCAAGGGTGCTCCTCCCGGCCAGCGGCCCAACCTTTGCGCCGCTGGTGACAACCGGGTTCCGCCAGAGTTCGTCCGAGGTGGATTCATTGTCGACAACCAGGCTCCGAGATTGAGCTACACGGCCAATTCGGCGGTCATGCCGCGCTTGCGGAACTCGGCCGACCAAACTGACGGCGGAATCAAGGTCATCAGCCAGAGCGCCCTTGATAACGTTGGAGCCACGATCATGCTCGCTGGCCTCCAGGACAACAACCAGTGCGTGAGCGGCGCCAGCCTCGGAACGCCGGTCACCCAACGCTCCCACAGGTCTGTCAATGCTGCCACTCGAGACCGCAACAACGAGCAGCCCTACTTCGGCGAAAACACGGACGGTCGGTCGACACCGCTCTACGCGTTGAACTTCCAGCGCATCCGCCCGCAGTTCGACCTCTGCAGGACGAACCCACAGGACAACCGGTATCCCTTGATCACCTACCATAGCTGGAGCCGATGGGAAGAAGGCGACAACTACGGCATGGCGGACGGATCGGCCAAGTACCGGAAGTTCTCGGCCACGATTGCCGTCAACAACTACCTGTGGGGCGCCCGCATGTACACGGCTCAGAACCAAGCGTTGCTGGATCCTATCACCGGCAACGCGGTCCAGCAGTAACCAAGGCCCGAGCAGCGACTCGGCCGACCCAAGCCAGGCCCCCTCTCCAAGGGGGCTTGGCTTTTTTCTGCCTAAAGGCCGAATTCTGGCAAGAACCTGTGTGACCTGGCCCTTCCAGCTTCCGACAATCTTCCTTGGACGGAGCGGCCAAATCGGCTGTCCGAGAGTGCGGCAAAATGCCCTTTTACGCTTACACGGCCATAGACCGGACTGGGAAGCAAGTCAAGTCCGTCTTCGAAGCTGAGAACGAGGCGATCGTTCTCAGCCACCTCCGCGAACAGTCGCTTCAGGTTCTTGAGCTCAAGGAGACCAAGAAGCCAGGCTCACGAGCCGTCGGTAAGGCGAAGATGAAGATGAAGTCGCTTGTCATCTTCTCTCGGCAGTTCGCCACCATGATCGACGCGGGCATTCCAATCTTGAGGTGTCTCGATATTCTCAGTGCCCAGGTCAAGGACCCTGCACTCAAGCCCGCCGTCGTCCAGGTTCGAGAGGACGTCAAAGGAGGCATGACCCTCAACGAGGCCATGGCCAAGCACCCGAACGTGTTCAACAAGCTCTACGTGAACATGATTCGGGCCGCCGAACTGGGCGGCATCCTTGACGTCATCCTGGACCGTCTCAGCGGGTTCTTGGAATACGAGGCCGAGGTCAAGGGCAAGATCAAGAGCGCGATGATGTACCCCGTGCTCGTCCTGTGCTTCTCGCAGCTGATGTTGTTCGTGCTCTTCAGCTTCGTTCTGCCGAAGTTTAAGGACATCTTTACCGGCATGGACGTGAAGCTTCCCGCCATGACGGCGATGCTCTTCAACATGGGCGACTTCATGCAAGCCTATTGGTGGGTGATCATCCTCTTGGTCATCGGTGCGATCTTTGGCATCAAAGCCTGGGGCAAGACTCCGCAGGGCCGGTATCAACTCGACTTCTTCAAGCTCAAGTTCCCGATCGTGGGCGAACTGACGCTCAAGATGAGCGTCGCCCGCTTCTGCCGCACATTCGGGACCTTGATCAACTCGGGCGTGCCGATGATGCGAAGCCTCGAGATCGTTGGTGAGACCCTGGGCAACCAGGTGCTTGTCGGCGCGATCGACCAGACCCGGGCCAGCATCCGGGACGGGAACAAGCTGAGCGCGCCATTGGCATCGTCAGGGCTCTTTCCGACGATGGTCACCCACATGATCGACGTGGGCGAAGAGTCTGGCCGTCTGAGCGAGATGCTCGTCAAGGTCGGCGACTTCTATGACCAAGAGGTGGAATCGACTGTCAAGGGTTTGACGTCGATGATCGAGCCAATGCTGATCATCTTCCTCGGATGCGTCGTTGGGTTCATCGCCATTTCGGTAATGACGCCAATCTTCACCCTCGTCAACAGCGTCAACAAGTGACCACGTGTCCGCCGGGCCCTCCCCGGCGGACCTCTGACCAGAAACACTCCGGCAACCAGGATGGTGGTCCGGACCGACCAGAAACCAATTTCGATCGGAACTCTATGGAAGGACAAACCTCAGAGGCTCAGTCGCTTCGGCGCGACCTGGAGTCGCTAGTAGCCGAATATGCGCTGGATCCACAGCCTGACGTCAAGGATCTCATCATCGTCCAGTGCTCAGGGATCGTCGAGCGCATGGCGCGAAGGTTCAGCGGAGTCGAACCCTTCGAGGACTTGGCCCAGGTCGGCTATATTGGACTCCTCAACGCTCTCAGTAAGTTCGACCCGCAGGCGGGAGTCAAGTTCGCGACTTACGCGACCCACCTTGTGGCGGGAGAGATCAAGCACTACCTCCGAGACAAGTCTCAGATGATCCGGCACCCAGCTTGGATCCAAGAGATGCGGCACAGGCTGACCAAGGCTGCGACGGCCCTTCAGGCAGAACTCGGACGAGCCCCAACGGAACGAGAGATCGCGGAGGCTTGCAAGGTGAGCGAGCACTCGGTGCGGGAAGTCCTCGCCACACAAGAGCTTCTCCGAGTCGCATCGCTTGACGCCCCGATTCAAGAGGACGATGAGGACAGCGACCTGGACAAGCTCGAAGGGGGATCGGCCCAGCACTTGTCGGTCGAGGATCGGGTCGTGTTGGAGCAAGCGATCCGACAGCTGCGAGACTTGGAGCAAGAAGTGCTCGTCCTGTTCCACTTTGAGGCCCTGAGCCAAACCGAGATCGCCGACCGATTAAACATATCTTGCAACTATGTGTCCCACATTCTCCGTCAATCCCTTTCGAAACTTCGGCGCATTTTTGACGAGCACGAAGAGGCTGAGCTGAGTCTGCGGTCGCCACAAGAGGATCTGAAAAAGATCCTCGATCCGGAGACCAGGGCTTATTCTGAAACCTACTTCTGCGGGAGGTTGAAGGAAGAACTCCACCGAATTGCGAGCCAGGGCGGCGAGTTGGCCGTGGTCATCGTCCGGTTTGGCGGCCTCGAAGGCTTGAAGGAGTTCTATGGAGACCGGAGCGTGCGCGACTTCATGTATGACGCGGCCGAGTTCTTGCGGTCGTCCGTGCGTTCGCTCGACATCGTTGGCCGATATGGACCGAACGGGTTCGGCGTCATCTTGACCTCGTCAGCCGGGAACGCGGGCATCGCTCGAGCCAGGCTCCAACAAAGATTTGACCGATGGGTGCTCGGCCGGGTGGTCCCAGGGGGCACGCTGACCTGCCAACTTGGACAGGCCGAAGCTCCAGAGGCAGGACTTGAAGCGAGCCAACTCCTAGCGGTCGCCGACCCGGGCCAAACGCCTCAAACAAACCAATTGGCCGCTTGACCTTCCGACCGGGGTCTCAGGAACCAGAATGACTCCCGGAGTCTAGACTTGGACATGTCGACGACGATCGTGGTCGCCCACGATTTCACCTGTCCCTGGTGCTGGATCGGTTGGCACCAGGCCGAGCGGCTGAGGGCCGAATTTGAGGTGAAGATCGAGTGGGCCGGGTACGAGCTGATGCCGGAGAACCTGCCTTGGCCGGCTCCTGGCCCTCAGATCCCTTCTGACCCGCGTCGTCCGATCACTCCAAGCCGCCTCGAGCTCGCCTATGCGGCCGAAGACCTGGACCGTCCTCATGCCACCAGGCCGAAGAACATGCGGACTCACAACGCGCTGGAGGCCGTCGAGCATCTGAAGCAAGAAGGGTTCGCCCACGAGTTCGTCGGAAGGATGTACCGAGCCTATTGGACACAAGGGCAGGAGATCGATGCACTGGACGTGATCGAGGAACTGGCAGCAGGGCTCACGGAAGATTGGGCCGCCATGAGGTCGGCCATTGAGTCCAGGAAGTACGCGGACAAGATCGTCCCGTTCGACGATGACGCCTATGCGGCCGGAGTATTCAATGTGCCGACCTTCTTCATTGGTGAGGCACGGTTGGCCGAGCAACCGTACCGGACAATCGCCCGGGCTGTCGCCAGGTGGCTGACTTGAGCGTTTATGACCGACTGGACTTTCCAGTTAGCCCCGAGGGCAGACCCTGGGTCTTCATCAACATGGTGGCGACCATCGACGGCAAGATCCTCTCTGGTGAACGGGACGAGAACGTTATGGACCTGGGAAGCCCGACCGATCATGCGACGATGAGGTTTATCGAGTCCCAGGCTGACGCGGTCATGATCGGAGCTGGCTCGTTGCGGGCGACGGTCGGCCTGCACTACCCAGAGAGGCTGAAGAGGCTGGTCGTCAGCGCGTCGGGCACGCTGGACTTCAGTTCGAAGTTCTTCACGGGAGCTCCGGACAAGGCCTGGGTCGTGACAGGGTCTCGAGGAGTCGAAGGAGTCGCCGGAAGGGCCCAGACGTTCGATGCAGGCGAGCCGGTTCAGTGGCGCCGAGTCTTGGCGTGGCTCCACGGGCTGGGGGTCGAGAGACTCCTCATAGAAGGCGGCAGCGAGCTGAATGCGGCCCTGTTGGCCGAGGACTTGGTCGACGAGCTCTTCTTGACGGTGGCGCCCAAAGTCAAGCTGGGGAGCGGTATCCCGACTTACGCCGGGGGACAGCCCTTGCCGAGAGAGGGCCTTCTCAGATTCAGCCTCATGAGCTGCTTGACCCATGATGACGAGGTCTTCCTTCGCTATCGGCGGACTGCCCGATCCTGACCCGGTGCGATTTGACCCCCCGGGACGTCTCTAACGTGATGTCCCGAGTCTTTGTGGCGTTGGTCTTGTCTTTGGTCTTGGTGGTGTGCGCCTGGGCGCAAGCGATCCGCCCAGGTGACAGGCTCAAGCTCACCGTCAAAGAAGAGCCCCAGCTCAACAAAGAGTACACGGTCAACAAGGACGGCATCATCCTCGTCGAGTTCCTCGGGGCTGTCGAAGTGGCCGGCCTCAGCCCGGAAGACGCGGCCAAAAAGATTGCGGCTCAACTGGAAAAGGACAGGATCCTGAGGGTCGCGACCGTGAAAGCGGAACGGGTCGGCGATCCCGTCGCTACGCCCGAGGAGCCGGCAACCAAGGCCGAAGAGCAGCCAGAGCCGCCTCCGGCCAAAGAGCCCGAGGCTGAGACGCCCAAGGGCTCCGTGGTGGCCGATGGCGAGGGCGTGGTGGCGGCCAGGGTCGATCACTTGGCGGGACTCACCTTGTCAGCCTTTTTGAGCCAGCTCACGCTCAAAGAAGGGGCCGACCTGACTTCGGTGAGGCTGGTGTCGGAAGGGCGCGTGAGGATCGTCGACACGACGAGAAGCGACAATCCTGAGTCCGATCCCGTTCTCGAGCCTGGGGACCAGATCACTGTGAACCTTCGCGAGCCAACGCCGGAAGCGCGCGTGACCGTACTTGGAGGTGTGGCGAACCCAGGCGAGATCGTGCTGCGAGGCGAGACGACGCTTCAGTCGGCTATTGAGGCGGCCGGGGGGCCGAGAGGCAGCTATGTGAAGGACGGGATCACACTCCAGCGGCTCGACCGGACCGAACTCAAGCTGGATCCCCTGGGCACAGGGCTGGCGACGCTCCTAGCGACCGGAGACATCGTCACTGTCGAAGTGGCGGCGCCGAGAATGTACGTCGCTGTCGAGGGCGCGGTGCGACAACCGGGGTTCTTTGTCGCCAGTGAGGGGCTGACCCTGACTGAGGCCATGGGGCTGGCGGGCGGGCACGTCCGCGAGGCTCAGTTGGAACGCGTCCAGATCGTATCGTCTGAACCTGGGATCAAGCCGAGGACGGTCAACATCAGGGACATCGAGCAAGGGTATCGCGGCGACGTCCTGTTGAAGGCGGGTGACCGGGTGGTCGTTCCGGGCTCCAAGAAACGCAACGACCGGACTTGGCTCTATGCCGCCGGGGCCGTCGTCGCCTGGTACATCTTCCTGCGCTGACCGTCCCTTCCCCCTGAGGTACTGGTAAGCTCTTGCCAGAATCAGGGGCAAGGACGAATGGACAGTTACGGCGTCAAGACAACTCTCGATTTGGCTGGTAGAGCCTTCACTCTGTTCAGCCTTGACCATCTGGGGCGCCAATCACAGAGTCTCAGTCGGCTTCCATATTCACTGAAAGTGCTGCTGGAGAACGTCCTCAGGAACGAGGACGGGAACAAAGTGACCCGGGCCGACATCGACGCGATCTTGGACTGGGAGCCTTATCGCGAGCCGGAGAAAGAAGTCCAGTTCACCCCTGCCCGCGTCCTTCTTCAGGACTTCACGGGTGTTCCGTGCGTCGTCGACCTCGCCAGCATGCGCGACGCGATGGCGGCCCTGGGCGGAGACCCGGCAAAGATCAATCCGCTTCAGCCTGCGGAACTTGTGATCGACCACTCGGTCCAGGTGGACGCCTTTGGCACGGAAGCCGCCCTGCAGATCAATTTGGATCACGAGTTTGAGCGGAACGCCGAGAGGTACGCCTTCCTCAAGTGGGGCCAGTCAGCCTTCGATAACTTCAAGGTCGTTCCACCGAACACTGGGATCTGCCACCAGGTGAATCTGGAGCACCTGGCCAGGGTCGTCATGACCGGGCCTGGGGACATCGCCTTCATCGACACGCTGGTCGGAACCGACAGCCACACGACTATGATCAACGGCCTTGGCGTCTTGGGTTGGGGCGTCGGAGGAATCGAGGCTGAAGCAGCCATGCTCGGACAGCCGATTCCCATGCTGCTGCCCCAAGTGGTCGGTTTCAGGATCACGGGCCAACTGCGCGAAGGGACCACGGCCACAGACTTGGTCTTGACCGTGACTGAAATGCTCCGAAAGCACGGAGTCGTCGGCAAGTTCGTCGAGTTCTATGGCCCGGGCATTCAGAACATGCCGCTGGCCGACCGGGCGACGATCGCGAACATGGCCCCCGAATATGGGGCGACCTGCGGCCTCTTCCCGGTGGACGAAGAGACTTTGCGGTACCTGCGGGTCAGTGGTCGGCCCGAGGAGCTTGTTGCTTTGGTCGAAGCGTACTATCGGCACCAGGGACTCTTTCACACTCCCGATGCGCCAGAAGCCGAGTATTCGAGCACGCTCCATCTGGATCTGGCTGACGTTGTTCCCAGCGTCGCCGGGCCGAAACGTCCACAAGACCGGAGTCCCTTGGGGCAAGCCCGAGACAGCTTCTTCGCCGCCTTTCCGGATTCCCGTCCGGGCTCCGACGCACCGGGAGGGGGTGGGGCCGCGATCCTCGAACGGACGACGACCGACCGGCTCACCCACGGTTCTATCGTCATCGCCGCGATCACCAGCTGCACCAATACGAGCAACCCAAGCGTCATGGTCGGTGCGGGCCTTGTCGCGAAGAGGGCTAACGCCCTTGGCATGAGGCCCAAGCCTTGGGTCAAGACCTCACTTGCGCCCGGGAGCAAGGTCGTCACCGAGTACCTACGGGCGTCGGGTGTGCTTTCCGAACTCGAAGCCATCGGGTTCAACGTCGTGGGCTATGGTTGCACCACTTGTATCGGCAACTCCGGGCCCTTGCCCGACGAAGTGAGCCAGGCTGTCCAGGACCGCGACCTCACTGTCGTCAGCGTTCTCAGCGGGAACCGTAACTTCGAAGGCCGTGTGAACCAAGAGGTCAAGGCGAACTATCTGATGTCGCCGCCGCTTGTGGTCGCTTACGCGCTGGCCGGAACGATCGACATCGATCTGACACGAGACCCGATCGGCCAAGATAGGGACGGCAACGACGTCTTTTTGAGAGACGTTTGGCCCTCGCAAGCAGAGATCGCCAAGACAGTCGAGCAAAGCGTCTCCAGAGAAATGTTCCAAAAGACATACGCCAACGTCTTTGAGGGGGACGACAAGTGGAAGGCGGTTCCGGTCGCCCCGAGCCAGATCTACGATTGGGATGAGGTCAGCACCTATGTGCGGCGGGCGCCTTACTTTGAAGGCATGCAACGTGACCCACGCGAGCACGTCGACGACCTCAGCGGGCTCAAGTGCCTTGCTTTGCTCGGAGACAGCGTGACGACCGATCACATCTCGCCAGCTGGTGCGATCAAACCGAGTTCGCCCGCAGGTGAGTACCTGACCCAGCACGGCGTGCGTCCGCACCTCTTCAATTCGTATGGGAGCCGGCGCGGCAACCACGAGGTGATGATCCGTGGCACGTTCGCCAATGTCCGGCTCCGCAACCAACTCGCCCCCGGAACCGAGGGTGGCTTCACCACGGTTCCCGCTGGTTCCGACCGCGTCACGACGATCTTTGATGCGTCGGAAGAGTATGCCAAGGCCGGGGCTGGGCTCATCGTGATCGCTGGCAAGGAGTACGGGACCGGATCCAGCCGCGACTGGGCGGCCAAAGGCACCCTCTTGCTTGGAGTCAAGGCGGTTCTGGCAGAAGGCTTCGAACGGATCCATCGCTCAAACCTGATCGGGATGGGAGTGCTCCCTCTCCAGTTCGAGGACGGAGCCAATGCCGCCTCATTGGGGCTGGACGGCACCGAGGAGTACGCGCTTGTTGGGCTGAGCCACGCGTTCGACACTGGTTTCGCCGACGGCAAAGTCCTCCCCATGCGGGCCACGGACTCGGGCGGGAACACCAAGCAGTTCAATGTTCGTGTGAGGATCGATACCCCGACCGAGGCCCAATACTATCGACATGGGGGTGTGCTCCACTTTGTCCTTCGACAACTGCTCGGGTCGTGACAGGATGCCTCGGCGGCTGTTGGTGTGGTGGATCTGGGCTGGCCTGGCCGCCGGGTGCAGCCAGCCGGTCGCCGTCTCTCAATGGCCCTTAGCCGAGGTCGAGCCGGTAGCGCACGCAGTCAAGCCTCAGGATCCCGCGTCTGTGCCCGAACAGGTTTCTGTGACCCCGGTGAAAAGGGCCAGTGAACCGCCGATCCCAAACCGGATCGTGCGCGGCAATCCTAAAGAGCCGTTTGTGGCCTTGACCTTCGACGACGGGCCCCATGAAGGCTTCACCGAAGCCCTGATCCAAGTCCTCGTGGCAGAGAACGTCAAGGCGACCTTCTTCTTCATCGGCAGGAACGTCCAAAAGTCGCCTCACTTGGCCCGTCTCGCTGTGGAGCAAGGGTTTGAGATCGGCAACCACTCAATGAACCACTTGCGAATGTGGGAGCTCGGGGATTCCGAAATCCAGCATGAAATCAATAAGTCGCAAGACGCTATCGAAACGGCGACCGGCGTCAGGCCCCGGTGGTTCCGGCCCCCGGGCGGGATCTCCACACCGACCGTCGATAAGCTCCTGGGAGAAAGCGGGCTTTCGCTCGCCCTCTGGAGCGCGGACGCGGGCGACTTTACGCGGCCATGGGGCAACCCGACCGCCAACGAGATCTATCGCAAGGTGGTCAGGGACATTCAACCCGGCAGCGTCATGATCCTTCACGACCCGATGCCGGGCACGCTTCAAGCCCTTCCGCTCATTGTGGCCAACCTTCGGGGCCGGGGCTTTCAGTTCTTGACTCTGTCGGAACTTGCGACTCGACCCGGGGCCGTGACGACTGGATCGCCCCGCGTCGCTGAAGGGTCCGCCTTTTTGGCCCGGAACGCTCAGGACCGGGCACGGTATCCTTTCGACCAAGCCCTTGGGGCACGGTATGAGAATTCGAAACAAAGAACTCCGAACAAGGCGGCGTCGAAAGGCCAAACGGGTCAAGGAACTAATCCAAGCCGAGATCGCTGAGGCGAAAGCGAACAAGTCAAGCCGCGGCTCCAAAGCCAAGACGGCCGAGCCGAAGGCCAAGTCAGCGGAGCCCAAGGCGAAGAAGCCGTCCGCGGCCAAGGAAGGGGCGGAGAAGCCCAAACGGACTACCAAGAAGAAGGAAGAGGCCGCTCCCGCGGTCGAGCCCGAGCCCTCCCCTTCGGAGTGAGCGGGCCCGGCTCTGAGGGCACCGGCCGGGAGGCCCCATGGCCGTGTCGTCGGTGGCTTCCCGCTGGCTCGCGTCACGTGGCTTGGAAACTGACGAGCAAAGGGCTTCCTGGTTGCTTGGGGGTTGCCTCCATGTTTGATCGATGAAGATCGTCGATCTTGGGCGGATGGAGTACCGGGCGGCTTGGGAGGCCCAGATCCAGGCACACGCGGAGGTCGCGGGAGGCGGAGAGGACACCCTGATCCTGGTGGAACATCCGCCAGTCTTGACGCTCGGGGCGTCGTTCCACGAAGAGAACCTCCTGCTTTCAATGGATCAGTATCAGGAGCACGGGATCCAGGTTGTCCGGACCGATCGGGGTGGAGACGTCACCTACCACGGGCCGGGCCAATTGGTGATCTACCCGGTGTTTGACGTCGCCCGTCACGGACGCGACCTGCATCATTGGTTACGCCAACTCGAAGAAACCGTCATCGCCGCATTGCGCTCTTTTGGGCTCTCGGGGCAACGGCATCCTCCGCACACCGGTGTCTGGATCGACGCCGAAGGAGAGCTCAAGAAAGTCGCGGCAATCGGGATCAAGGTCAAGCGGTGGGTGAGCCTGCATGGGATCGCCGTCAACTGCGACAATGACCTCGGGCCGTTCTCGCTCATCGTGCCGTGCGGCATCCACGACCATGGCGTGACCTCGATCAGCGAGGCTCTGCGGATCTCGATCCGGCCCGACGAGGCGAAGGCTCCGTTCGTGCAGGCGTTCCGCGAGACCTTCCCGACCCCTTAGGCCTTCAACACCGCCAAGGTCTTGAACTTCTGGCCGAGGACGGCCTCGGAGTCTCCGCCCATCCATTCGTCCAAGGCGGTCGCGTAGACCTGGCGGAAGTCGATGGCATACGCGAGGTCGCCGTCGTCCAGCTTAGCGAGATCCGGCTTGGGCCCGTACAACCCGCCTTTGACCGATTTGCCAATAAGAAACATCGGGGCGGCTTTGCCGTGGTCGGTTCCGATCGACCCGTTCTCTCCAACTCGTCGGCCGAACTCGCTGAAGACGAGCACGAGCACCTTGTCGGCACGGCCACAAGCCTCCATCTCGGCCATGAACGAGGTCACGGCGTCGCTGAAGCCCTTGAGAAGTTTCGCATGTTGCTCGGCTTGGCGCGAGTGGGTGTCGAATCCTCCGGTGCTGAAGTAGACGACCCGGGTCGCAGGCGACGCAGCCACGATCTGGGCGATCTGCTTGAACCCGCGGCCGAACGCATCGTTCTCGTACTGCTGGTCCTGAGTCACGTTGGCCAGGCGCTTCTTGAGCTCGCTCATGGCGTCCAGAGCGGTCTCGTTGGCCTGCTGGATGATCCGGGTGGTCGAACCAGCCTCGGCCTTGTCTCCTTGGATTTCTCGTAGCAGCCTCTCGGCGTCCCCATCCCCGACCATGTTCTGGATGTCGGCGAGGCTGGCGAAGCAAGGGATGCTGGCGTCCCGGGCGCTGAGAGCGAGAGGCTTGTCGGTCGAGAGCCCGAGCCCGGCGACGGCGGACAGCGGCCCTCCGGCCACGGCGAGGTCAAAATGGCGACCGATCCAGCCATGGGTGAGCTTGCCGTCGGGCGAGGCCGACTGCCAAATGTCCATGCTCTTGAAGTGGGATCGGTTCGGGTTTGGATAGCCGACCCCTTGGATCACGGCGACCTGGCCCTTCTGATAAAGCTCGGAAAGGCCCTTCATCTCGTGGTGGAAGCCGAGCCCCTCACCGATGGGCAGAACCCGATCTTCTTTGAGGCCGAGCACTGGCCTGTTCTTGTAGTAGAGCGGATCTTGATAGGGGACGACCGTGTTGAGCCCGTCGTTCCCGCCGGTGAGCTGGCAGACCACGAGGGTGGTGTCCGGATCAATGCGCCGTCCTTTCGCTGTTCGCAGGACGTCGGCCCGCGCGATCGCGGAAAGCCATGGGGGCGCCATCAGTCCGACCGCGATCAGGCTCCCGTTCCGGAAGAGGTCTCTTCTGCTGATGAATCCGCTCATGGTCTTTCCGTTGTACTACCTTACGACGCCCAACCAAGGATTGGGTTCACAAATCGGTAGAATTCTGGCATGGCTTCTGCCCAACCTGGATCGGTGGCTTCCGCCGTCGTTCTGGCGGTGGTCACGTTGGTCACGTTCAGCCTGGCCAGGGAGAAGGGGCCGGTCAGCACCGTGGTCAGGTTCCACGAGGGGTTGTTGGCCGGTAACAGGATCCAAGTCTCGTCCGCTCTGAGCGAGCCCCTTGAATCTCCGGCGAGCAACGAGCTCATGGCCAGGGCCAGTATCTTGCTTCGGGCAAGTCCCAACCCGCAGATCACCCGAATGTCCCAAGCTGGGCGGCTGTCGCAAGTGGAGGTGGTCTATCCGCTGCCGGGCCGCGGGACAGACTCGATCGTGTTCTTCCTGAAGAAGGAAGCGAGCCTTTGGGAAATCGATCCGTCCCGCACTCTGGCGCCAATTGCCTCTCCCTAGCAACGAAACCGGGTTTAATCCCGGTTCATGAAGGTTCGTGGACGAGCTAACTGGATCATCCTTTCCGTCCTCGTTTTGACTGCCATCATCGCGTTCCTGGCCTTCTTCGGAGGAGAGGCGCCGTCCACGGCAGCGAACCGGTTCCTTCTCGCTTTGGGCAAAGGCGATGTGGAGACGCTCACCGAGATGAGCTACTTCAAGCCGGAACGGCCGAGGGAGCAGGTCGAGGCTGACTGGAAAAAGACTCTCTCTTACTCTCGGCACTTCCTCTTCGTGTGGCGGGTGAAGTCGGACCGGAGGCCGACACCCGACCGGGCGATCGTGGCTTTGTTGTTCGTCAAAGACGCCCAGCGCAGCGGGTCTTATGAAGAGAACTTCATTCTTGACCTTGTGAAGGTCGACGGCAAGTGGAAGGTGGACGTCCAGTCCATCAACCGGGAGATGTTCCCGGCTCTTCCTCGCTAGCCCCGGCGACCGACTTCTCGTCGTGGCCGCATCCGCCCTCGCCGCTGGGCCGGACGTGCACACGAGACCGGTTCTCGAACCCTTTGTAGGGGTAGGGATCCTTGCCGCAGACCAAGACGACGTCTCGAAAGTCGAGTTGGGCCATGCCGGTTGGTTCCTCTGGCCAGATCCAAGGCAAGAGCGAAGACGCGCTCATGTAGTGGTTCACAAGGGCCCTTCGGTAGCCAGAGGGGGCGCGGTTGGGCAACGAGCGGTGCAACAAGTAGCCGTTGAAGACGACGATGGAGCCCGCCTGCACTTCAACGGGAACGGCATCGTCGTCGGAATAGGGGAAGTCGAACGACTCCCAACTGCAGTCGAAAGATTCGTCGGCGTGCCAGCGCATCGGCCAGAGGACGCCGGGCCGGTGGGATCCCGGGACGACCCAGAGGCAGCCGTTCTCGGTGGTCGCATTGTCCAGTGCGATCCAGCAACCGGTGAGGCTCCTGTCCCTGGTAGGGATGTAGTCCTCGTCTTGGTGCCACGCTTGCCCGGGTTTGCCCGAAGCCTTGATGAACAGCATGGACTGCATGCACTTCACGTCGGGGCCGATGAGGGCCCTGAGCGCGTCCACAAGCACAGGGTGGGCCAAGAGATCGAAGAAGAGCGGCGAGACCTTGTGGGGAAAGTGGACACAAAGATGGCGGGCGAGGACTTCGTCGTCGGTCTCTCCGGGGGCCGCGGGTATCAAGCCTGGAATGTCGCCCCGGTCTCCACGGCAGATGGCGGCGGCTTCCCGGTTCATCGCATCGATCAGGCGAGGGTCGATCGCTCTCTTGACCACAAGATATCCGTTTTCGGCATAGAAGTCTCGTGCTTCGGCGCCGAGTGGACTGGCGAACCGGCCCGTCGAGCTTTGACCCATGGGGGAATTATGGGTCGAAACAACAGAAATGCCGCCCCCGGTTCTTGGGAGCGGCCTCTCGTTTGCGCTACAGAGTTGGCGGCTGGTCTTAGCCTCCGTTGACGAAGTTCACGATGTCGGTGAACTTGCTCGAGGTGACGCGGGTTCCACGGTTGTAGTCGCCGAGCATCCACCAAACGTAGTTCCAACCCGAGTGGGCGGCCACCACGTAGCGGTTGTTGTTGACGAGCCGGTAGACGCCGGAGCCGCTCTGTCCGCCCGCTGTGTCGATGCGGTAGTAGTAGCGGTTCGTGGTTTGGTCGTCGATGGCGCCGCTCATGTAGTAGAGGAAGTTGCCGCCGTCGCGATCGCCCGGATAGCCAGCGATGTTGACGGTCGTGCCGTCCAGGTCGCTGTAGGCACCGAGTCCAAGCCACCCAGTCGTGTTGCCGATGTGGGTGCCGAGCCGGATGACGCCCATGTCGTGGTCGCTGTCCTTGTTGCCCGTCCAAGCGGTCCAGGACATCAGGCGAGAAGCGTTGAACCGGCCGAACGGCTCGCTGGCTCCGGCTTTGCCCGGGATCACGATGACCTGGCTGGCCCATCCGCCGTCGTTCTTGTCGTGGATGCAGTGGCCCGCCGTAATGACCTCGTTGCTGCTGATGAGCGTGCCGGAACCGATGTACCAGCCGCTGTTGAAGCGCATCAAGAGCTTGGTCTGGGTGCTCCAGGGGTAGGAGTTGGCCGGATTGATCTTGACGCGGCCGTCGCCTCCGAAGACCTTGCTCGTGCTGACGGTGTCGCCGCTCTTGACGGGCGGCTCGACGTTCTTGGCGTTCTCAGGCTCGGAGTTGCGGGCCGGAAGGGTGTTCCCGGGGAGGAATCGACCTTCGGCGTTCTCAAAGTAACCCTTTGGCAGGGTCTGTACGCCCGTGCTCTCGGCTCGCTGGGTCTTGGTGGCCAGGTCGTACGAGACAGCCTCACCAAGAGGTTGGTTGCCCATTCCTGTGTCGGCGACTTCCTTGCTGGGGATCGGGCCGTAAGGGATGTCGTTAGTGTTCTGGGCGTTGGTCATGGCCGCAAAGGCGGCGAGCGTCAGAAGGGAGATGGTTTTCATGTTCATTGGTCTTGCTCCTGTGAGCCGGGTCGGTGTTGGTGCCGCCTGGCTCTGAGGGGATGATCGCCCTGGGTGCGTGACAAGACCGTGAAATGACGGGGACGGGTCCTCGTTTGAACCTGTTGCGACGATCAGGAAGACCTTTCGATGCCACGCCTCGGATCGTCAGAGCACCGAGGACCTTGAACCTTACGCGCGATGGCCCCGGCATCTTGGCGCGAAGAACTATGAAGCTGATCCGCCAGGCGAGTATCCTCATTATCTAATGTCCCATGATTCCTCGAGGTCGCGCCGCGCCGACGCCTTCGATCAATTCCGGCGGAACCTCGTGCTCGACTCCCGGCCTGTGGCCGGAGACGAGCGGGAAGCGTGGTTCAACAAGTTCAAGGAGTTGCTCGAAGCCTCCTTCCCAGACGAGACCAAGAACTTTCGCAAACCCGGGCTCGCCACGCGGGTGATCTTTGCTGAGATTGAGACCCCTGGCCGAGACAAGGAAGTCCTTCACGACGTCTGCCAGGAGCTCGACGTCAATTGGCAGGCCATGACTCAGGGCCAGATCCAGAGTTATCAGTCGTTCGTCTATCTCGATCGGCTTGATGCTGTCTGGGAGTGGTGCGCCGACTTGGGGGGCACGTACCTCACCGGGGCTGTCAAGCTGCGAAACGCCCCCTTCTTAGCGCCGGGCGCCTCATCAGGCGACCGTCCCGCAAGGCCCTGGCAGGACCGCGACCGGGGCGACCGACCGCCGAGGCCCTGGCAAGACCGCGACCGGGGCGACCGACCGCCGAGGCCCTGGCAAGACCGCGACCGGGGCGACCGACCGCCGAGGCCTTGGCAGGACCGCGACCGGGGCGACCGCCCGCCGAGGCCCTGGCAGGACCGCGACCGGGGCGACCGATCGCCGAGGCCTTGGCAGGACCGCGACCGTGGGGCTCGGCCGCCACGCCCTTGGCAAGACCGTGACAGGCCGCCGAGAAGGTTCGACCCTACTTCCGATAGGTCTCAGGGTCCATCTGACGGACCTCAAGGGTCAGACTCGCCCCGACCTTGGCAGCCACCGTACCGCAAAGGGCCTGGAGGCGGCGGTAAAGGGCGTCCGCCATTTGGACCCGCAAAGAAGCGCCCCTTCCGTCCAAAAGACAAAGGGTGAGGTGGACAAACGCCGTGGGTGCGCCCGGACCCGTAGCCCACTCGTCCGCGACTCGCACATAGGCCTTGACCGCTTTGGGGTCGATGGACGGTTGGTCGCAAAGTTCGTCGACCAGGCCCCTTAGCACGCTGGACAGATCAAGGTGCTCGGCCATTTGCCGAGACAGTTCAAGTTGCAGGTGTGGCAACGGGCTGCTCCTCTTGGGACCTCATCTCACGGAAGACGTCTGCCAACCCGATCAGGGTCGCCATCAGCATCGGGCCCGCCATGATCCCGATCGGCCCAAAGAGGAGCACCCCTCCGAGCAGGCTGAAAAAGACCACCATCTCGTGCATTTGAGCGCCTTTGCTGATGAAGAACGGCCGCAATATGTTGTCGATCTGGGAGATCACGCCGAAGCCAATGATCAGCAGGACGACGCCTTGCCAGACCTTGTTCTCGGCGAACAATCGGATCGCGAGCGGGATATAGACGATCGGGGCCCCAAGGAGGGGGATTGTGCAGAGGATCACGGTCACAACACCCCAAATGAACCAGCCTGGCACGCCGAGAGCCCCGTATGCGGTGGCGGCGATGGCCCCTTGTATGCAAGAAACGAGCACGATGCCGATGAAAACCGACTGAACGGTGTTCCGGATCCGCTCAAGAATGGCGATCGTCTTTTCGCGCGGCAAGGGAATGATCGCGCAGGCCGGTTCCAGGGCCTTCTTGCCGTCCCGGAGCATGAAAAACATCGTGAAAAGGGCGATGGCCATGCTGACGATGTTCACGGCGAGCGTGCCGACGGCCTTGACGGCCGGCCCAAGGGCGTTTCGGGCCGTGTCGCGTCCATTCTGCTCGACCCAGTCTTTGATGCTGAAGTCGATGCCCGCGTTCTTCAAGATCGGTCCGATGGCACTTTCCGCGTAGTCGGCCAAGGTGGTCAACGTGACCTTGTTCTCACCTGGAGGGCGCACCTCAAGGATGTCGTGACCGATAGCAAGGGCCTGGACACCGAGCAAAGTCGCTATGGTGGCGAACGGGCCGACTATCACGAGTGCGGCAAAGATCGTCACGATCGCCGAGGCCGCACCTTCTGACATTTTCTTCCTGAGACGTTCGAAGAAAGGCCACAGGAGAATGCTGAGGACGGTGGCCCAGAGGATCGCGCTCAAGAACGGGGCCAGCATCACGGCAGCGGCCGCGAGGCACGATCCAGCAAGGATCCAAAACAGCGCGCGACTTTGGTTGATGAAGTTCATGACGGAACTTGGCCCTCGTCTATGGATGACGTTGTGGCACCGTCTCGGGTGGCGAAGGTCGACAAAACCCAGGCCCTCGCCGCTTCTTGGTCGCCTGCCCTCAGCTCACCGCTCAAGACCATCTCCGTGAGTTGTTTCTTGATCCTTCCAATGCTGGGCCCGGACCCAAGGCCTGTCAGAGTCGAAATCTCGTTCCCATCGAGAGGGCTGACCAAGGTCTCACGGGGGGTCTCTCGAAGGGTCTCGGCGATCTGGGCGCGGATCGGTCCAAGATCGAGTCCTCTGACCCCTGGCTTCAGGGCGTTCGCGTCGGCCTCGACCAGGGCGAGCAGCCGGTCGAGTTGGTCGCCCAAGTCACGGACCAGGCGTCGGGCGGCCGAAGGGCTCAGGTTGGTCAAACCGGTGAACCGCATGTGGTTTTTCACCAGGAGGGCCACATTTTCGATCATCTCGCCCGAGAAACGCATCGCTTCGAGCCATTCTCGGGCGAGAGTGGCCCCAACCGTCTCATGACCGAAGAACCGAGTCTTTCCCTCGGCGTCGATGACGCGGGTGCGAGGCTTGCCGAGGTCGTGCAGAAGCGCGGCGAGAGAGAGTGTCAGGTCGCTCGGCCCGACGTTCCGCACGACGAAGCACGTATGGTCGAAAGCGTCGAGATGGTGGTAGTCGCCTTGTTCGACCCCTCGCATGGCTGCCAGTTCGGGCGCGAATCGGGCGAGCAGGCCTAGCTCTAGGAGGTCACAGAGGGCCTTGTCGGCGTCGTCGAGGGCGAGCATCTTGATGAGTTCGTCCCGAGTCCTCTCGGCACTCACGATCTCGAGCCGGTGGGCGTTCTCGGCGATCGATTCGGCGAGGCCAGGGGCAAAGCTCCATCCACCCAACTGCCACTTGAAGCGGACGGCCCGAAGCATCCGGAGAGGATCGTCTGAGAATGTCTGACTAGGCTCCCTGGGTGTTCGGAGAGTCCTCGACTCGAGGTCTCGAAGCCCCAGACCAAGGGGGTCGACAACCTTCCCGTCCCAAAGCCCCAGCAAAAGGGCGTTGACAGTGAAGTCGCGCCGTTGGGCGTCTTCCAGGAGCGAAGCCGGCTCGACCCTCGGCTTTCTCGAATCCTTCGAATAGCTCTCGCGGCGCGCCGTGACCAGTTCTAAGGTGAGATCCCCGACCCGGACCATGGCCGTGCCAAACCGGGAGTACAGGACCGGCGGCTGGCTGGCGACTCCCGCACTGGCCAGGATCTCGGCGGCCTGGAGCGCGTCGCCTAGCAAGACAATGTCGACGTCGCTTCGAGAGGGGCGTCCCAGGAGTTCATCGCGCACCCATCCCCCGACGAGCCATGCCATCCCCTCGAAGGGAGTGTCCGACCACGCTTTACGGACCAGGCTAAGGGGATCAGGCACGGCTGATTATGCTGAAAGCCGGTTCCTCCCGGCCCTTAGGGATGTTGGTGGAGGTAAGGGGATTCGAACCCCTGACCTCTTCCATGCCATGGAAGCGCTCTCCCAACTGAGCTATACCCCCACATCCTGTCAGTTACCTGATTGTCGGTCGCCACCCCGGCTTAAGCCAGGACGGTCTTTGATTGAACCCGATTCGACCGGGGACGGTCAAGGGACCAGCCAGGGCCATGGGGCCGGACGGACTTGGCGAACGAACCAATCGGCTATACTTTTCGTCTCTCTTGGAGCTCTGGGCGAACTCAGAGACGTATGCCTGACCATGAATCAAAACCCTCCTCCGACTGGCCCGATCCCAGCCAACTTGGTGAACGCGAGCACACCTCCGCCTTCGGCTGGAGAGGCTTCGGGCGCGGCGGAGCCTGTGGCCGCCGGAGAAGCACCGAAGATCGCCGGCGCTGGGGCGCCGAAGACGCTCGAAGACCTCCACATTGACGAGCTGCTCCATGTCGTCGTCGACCGCAATTGCTCAGACCTCCACATTTCGTCGGGCGTTGAACCGGTCATCCGAGAAGACGGAGCCCTCAAGAGACTTAATTACGAGAAGTTCACGCCCCAACAGACTCAGCGGATGCTCTATGAGATCGTCAGCGACGAGCAGATCCAAAGGTTCGAGACGACCCTTGAGCTGGACTTTTCTTATCAGCTCCCTCGCCGGGCTCGGTTCCGTGTGAACCTCTACCGGGACCGCGGCGCGGTCGCGGCGGCCTTCCGCTTGATCTCGAGCCGGATCCCGACCTGCAAAGAACTGAACCTGCCTCCGATCCTGGAACAGCTCACAGAGAGGCCTCGAGGCCTGATCTTGGTGACCGGACCAACCGGTTCTGGTAAGTCGACATCGCTCGCCGCGATGATCAACTTTATCAATATGAACAGCGCGGTGCACATCATCACGATCGAGGATCCGATCGAATACCTGCACCCTCACAAGCTCTCAGTCATCAACCAACGCGAGTTGGGAAGCGACACCAAGAGCTTTTCCAACGCTCTTCGCGCGTGCCTTCGTGAAGACCCGGACGTCCTGCTGGTCGGTGAAATGCGCGACACCGAGACGATCGCCCTCGCGATCACTGCGGCGGAAACCGGCCACTTGGTCTTCGCCACGTTGCACACGAACAATGCAGCCGAGTCGATTGACCGCATCATCGACGTTTTCCCCCCGGGCCAACAAGAGCAGATCCGAGTTCAGCTTTCGAACAACATCGTCGCGATCGTGGCCCAGCAGCTTCTGCCACGGGCCTCGGGTCCGGGCCGCGTGCCCGCCAATGAGATCATGATCGCGTCTCCCGCCATCCGGAACCTGATCCGAGAAGGCAAGACCCACCAGATTCCTTCGATGATTCAAACGAGCGCGGGGATGGGCATGGTGAGCATGGACCAATGTCTCCGCGACCTTTACATGAAAGGTGTCATCACGCTGGAAGAGGCTCTCACCCGGTGCCAAAACATCGAAGAGCTCAAGAAGATGATCAACCTGACGGGCCAACCGGGTCAAGCTCCTCCCCAAAGAGGACGCTAGGCACGTCCAGCCTGAACAAAGAGGCGGCCAGGCCGACAATTGTTTTGAGAACGATTCCGGTACACTGACCGTCTTCTTGAGGAGAACCGGGACTACGGGAAATGCCAGTCTACAGCTACACCTTCAAAGACGCCGCGGGCGGACTCCAGAAAGGAACCGCGGAAGCCGATTCGGAAGAAGCGCTAAGAAACCGGTTCGGTGAGCAAGGCCTTGAGATCGTTGAGGTCACGCTTCTCAAGAAATCGGGCAAGAGCGCGGTCAAGCGCACGGGCAAGGTCAAACTTGGCAACCTCGCCGTCTTTTGTCGCCAGTTCTCGACGATGGTCGATGCGGGCGTCTCTTTGGTCCGGTGCCTGGACGTCTTGAGCCGCCAAAGTCAGGATCCTAAGCTCAAGAGGATCTTGATCGACATCGGCGAGCGGGTCGAGGGTGGTGAGTCGCTTTCCAGGGCGATGCAGCGCCACCCCAGAACTTTCAACAACCTCTTCGTCGGCTTGATCCGGGCGGGCGAAGTCGGCGGCGTCCTTGAAGAGACCCTTCAGCGACTGGCGGGCTTCCTTGAGTCCGACGTGGCCCTTCGGCGCAAGGTCAAATCGGCCCTGACCTATCCGACCTTGGTCATGATCGCGGCCCTCGGCATCGTCATCTTCCTGGTCTCGTGGGTCGTTCCGCAGTTCGCCCAGCTCTTTAAGGACATCGGGCTGAAGGACGACGAGTTCCCGGCCATGACCAAGTTTTTGATCGATCTTTCGGGGAACTTTCAGAAGAACTGGCTGATCATCCTCATCACTGTGGTCGTGGCGACGGTGGGTTGGCGGCTGTTCGTCTCGACCCGGTTTGGCAGACGCACAGCCGACCGGGTCAAGTTAATCTTGCCGGTCTTTGGAAAGCTGCACCACAAGGTCTGTATGGCCCGGTTCAGCCGCACGATGGGAACGCTGCTGACATCGGGCGTCCCGATCCTCCAGGCCATGGAGACTGTGGCGGGCACGGTCGGCAACTCGATCATGTCGGACGCTGTGCTCGACGCGCGAGCCAGGATTCGGGAAGGCGACCGGATCGGCGATCCGCTCGAAGACTCGAAAATGTTCCCGCCGATGGTCGTCCATATGATCGGCGTCGGCGAGGAGTCGGGATCGCTCGACTACATGCTCCAGAAGATCGCGGACTTTTATGAGGCCGAGGTCGAGGCCGCGCTCGCCTCGTTGACGGCCGCTCTGGAGCCCGTTCTGATTGTCTTCTTGGGGTTCATCGTCGGCTTCATCGTCATCGCGATGTTCTTGCCGCTGATCAAGGTCATCGAGGGCCTGTCCGGCGACAACTCCGATTAGGCCTCAGACGAGCCCGCCCAGGAACGAAATCCTGGGCGGGCTCTTGCGTGCCTGACTCCATCGTGCGGCTGTCCCCTTTTGTAAAATCTGGCCACCGCTCATAACCAGAGGGACAGGGACGGAATCAAGAAGTCGGCCGTGCGACTGATCCCTTGGGCGTCGGAGCTTTGTCGCTGGATGCGGCTTGTCAATGAGGCCCCGATTCCTATCGCCAAGTGGTGCCGAACTGTGGTCCTGCACGGTGGCCGGAAGGGGGAGGCCGGCTCTCGATGTTCTGGCTCCCGCTCCCGTTATGGCCCAAGGAATCAAGAGAACGGGGCCAGACCTTCCTAGGCCTGGCCCCAGAGTCAGCCGATCTCGGCCTTTACTGAACGGGTTTGCCCGTGTCGCGATCGACGACATCGAGACCCGCGAGCGAATAAGCCTTCAAGCCCCACGCGAAGTTGTTCGGATCAAAGGTGCTATCGGTACCACGGTACTTGGCGCTCGTGTCCGTGAACACATAGTTGTTGCCCTTCTCGAACCGACCGCTATGGGTGTATCGGAGCGTGTGCTGGAACGACATGCCAGGATCGGAGTCCCTTTCGCACCGCCAGACATTGTTGCGGGTCGTCTTCGTCAGCGGCTCAAGCGGTAAGGCTGAGCCCGACGGAACACTGGTGCCCGAGAGCACGCCCTGGTTGCGGCTGGCAATGCCGAACGCCGGCCGATAGGTGCGGTACTCGCCGCCCAGTTCTGTCCGCATACAATTCAGTCCTTCAGTGGCGGGAGCCAGAAGGATCGTCCCTGAAATCTTGTCGATGCTGGTGGCAACGACGACGTTCGCCTGGTCGCTCGGCTGTCGTTTGCGCCCGATGATCGATTGGTTAGCTACGTAGGAGATCCTGCCGACTTGGAGAGTGTAGACACCAGCCGGATAGCCTTGTTGCGAACAACCGTTCTCCATACCCGCGGGAACCCCGAACCCACGGTTGTTGGTGCTGGCGTCATAGCAACCCGGAGCCCAACCACCGAGTTTGTCGCTCGGGCTGGCGAAGATCTGCTCGCTCTTCATGTAAGGGAGCACCATCCAAGACCAATGAGTCTCGGGCATCGCTCCATTGCCTTGACGGTGGTTGCTGGGCATAAAAACGTCGTCGAAATCAGGCAGATACAGGTTCAAACCGATACCGATCTGCTTTGAGTTGCTCAAGTCGGCCGTTTTCTTTGCCGCTTCCTTGGCTTTGGCGAAGACGGGGAAGAGGATGGCGGCAAGTATCGCGATGATGGCAATGACGACCAGTAGCTCGATCAGTGTGAACGCTTTACGCATAAGGCTCCCAATGAGCCCTAGCTTGGTCTGCCAGTGTTAATCAAATGTTAACAACCAGGCCGTGGGGGACCTTTTACGCGGTGATCTCGTCGGTGCACCTGGCTTGGACTTCTCACCGATGGGCCCGATGCAGGATCGGAGCCGGAGCTTTGACGTGACGGCTGAGCCCTGGCAAGGCCTGCGAGCCCCGTTGAAGTCAACCTCAGCCTTTAATCAGCTCGTGATCAAGCCGTCGTGGAGTCAGTCTTCTTGATCCTCCATCCTCGTCGCACTCCAAGATATGCGGCACTGACTCCAGCCCGAGAGCCCAGAATCCCTTGTTCATGCTCCTCAACTCGGTCGGATCTTGGGAAGGAGTCGGGCCGACCCCGTCAACCACGCTTTCCAGCCACTTCAGAGCCTTCCCCAGCGATCTCCCAATGTTATTGTCTCGGCACCCGGAAGTCGTCCAATGACATCCTGCCGGCGGCTCGGGGTCGAACGCCGCTCGTGCTTGAAGGGCCGCGATCCCCAGTGCCGAAAGCGACAGCAATCCCACCAATACTCTCCGAACCAGATATGTGTCTGAGATCAACATGAACCAAAACGGTGTTAAGAGTCGACATCCCTGCAGTGGGTCTCAAGACCTAGTTCCGAGGCGGTCAGACTTCGGCCCGATGCGCTTCGAGCCAGTCGTACCCCGTCCGAGCTCACCCTGGTCTTCGAGCCTGGATGTTGAGTTCGACGGGACTCAGCGCGCCGGCTGTTTCGGCTTCGAGACTGGAGTACCCTTAGACAGCGGGGCCCAGGGAGGGGCGGAACTTTGTTTCCTGAGTGGACTTGGATCATTGGATTTTGGATCGGGGCTGCGGTCGGCAGTTTCTTGAACGTCGTCATCTACCGACTGCCGCGGGGCCTGTCGATCGCCAAGCCGGTCCATAGCTTCTGCCCGAACTGTAAGGCCCGCCTCACCGGGCCGGAACTCGTCCCGCTCCTCAGCTGGCTCTTCCTCGGCCGCAAGTGCCGCCATTGCGGCAAGCCGGTCTCCTCGCGCTACTTCATCGTCGAACTGGTGAACGGGTGCCTTTGGGCGTGCGTCTGGTGGCTCCACTTGAGCGGGCCGGACACCATGGGCGATCCGGTGAGGGCGGTGGCCCTGATGCTGTTCTGCAGCGCGCTGGTCGCGGCGATCTTCACCGACATCGCCCATTACATCATTCCCGACCAGATCAACGCGTTCATGTTGGTGGTCGGGCTCGCCGCCAACGGGATCCAGATCGCCCAGGGGGCGCCAGGAGCCTGGACGGGCCCCTTGCCCTCGAGCGTGGCCGGGGCCTTGACCGGGGTGGGCGCGCTCTGGGGGATCGCCCTCTTCGGCCGCCTCCTCTTCAAGAAGGACGCGATGGGCCACGGGGACATCAAGATGGCCCGTGGGATCGGGGCGGTGCTTTTCCCGATGATGGCCCTGGTCAGCTTCGGGCTCGCAGTGATGATCGGGGCCCTGGTCGGCGGTTGGGTCGTCTACCTCCGCTGGACGGGCAAGATCAAAGACCCCGAAGTGTCAGAAGGAGAGGACGACGAGCCTTATGAACCTGAGAGCATCGGCTCCTTGCTCTGGTGCGGACTGGGCTACGTGCTCTGCATCGACTGTCTTGGACTGTTGTGGCCGAAGCTCTACGAGTGGTGGTTCGGCGAGAACCCCTATTCGACCGAAGAGATCGAGGAAGATCCTCAGGTAGAACTGACGATGATCCCGTTCGGACCATCCTTGGCGGCAGGGGCCCTGGCGGCGGTGCTTTTCGACGGCCCGCTCCGTCAAGCGGTCGAAGGGTATCTCCAGACGAACTTTGGGGGATCCTGAGGGAACATCGGAAACGCCAGTCCAGTCAAAGCGGGATGAGGCGGGATAGGGACAAATGCGCGTGAAAAAAGGTTTCAGCTTGATCGAGCTGCTCGTCGTCATCGCTATCATCGCCCTTTTGGCAGCGATCATCTTCCCCGTCTACTCGCAGGCCAAAGTCTCCGCGGCCCGGAACGGTGACATCGCGAGGATGAACGCGCTCCGGACGGCCTTGCAACTCTATCGCCAGGACTATGGCGGCTACCCTCCCGCCCTGCTCGGTTATGCGACCACCTACACCCCGGGCGGCACCGACGTCGTCCCGGCGGGCCAACTCAAGGGTTTCCTCTATCCCAAGCGCGTGGACAGCCTTGCCACTTTCCGGCCCGCCCAGAACCGCGATGAGGAGACCCTGGTCACGACCGCTGTGTTCCCGGCCCAAGACCCAAGGCCGGTCGGATCGGCCCCCCTTCTCGACCTGAACGGAGACGGCGTGGTGGACGGCAATGACGACACGCTCGGATCCCGCCAAGCCTTTGGCCCCGCCGACGGGCCTGTCTGCAAGCCTGGGTTCGGCCCTCCGGGCAACTGCGCCACCGACCCGTTCACGAACCAACCAGCGGTGGCTAACTTTTATGCCTTGAGCGGCTTCGAGGCCGCTCCGCGCCCCGACCAGACCGGCGAACGGTACGAGCTCCGGTACTCCCTGTTCTGGTCGAACTTCGCTATCGGCACCGGAAACCCTGGCTTCGGTCGCGGGAGCGCCTTCGACGACCCGCGCCAGCTCGGCTATTCCGAGCCGCCGGACACGACCGTGGTCCTTTGGAACACGACGTTCCGGGACTACGACGGCGACGTCCTCAAGAAGCAGGGAACCCGCGACTTGGCCCTGTTCCTGGGTGGCGGAGCCCGATCCTTTGATTCTGCCCAGCTCGACGAGAGGTCTTGGAGGGTCCTGCCGCGGTGAGCCTGCCTGGTGGCCACCCAGACGATTTGACGAAATGAATAGGAAGCGCAACGCAGGGACCTCGCTGGTCGAGATCCTGGTCGTGATCGTGGTCTTCCTGGTCGGCATCCTGGCCATCGTCCAGGTCTTCCCGCCAGGCTTGAACCTGATCCGGACCACGAGGAACAACACGGTCGCGGCCCAGCTCGGGGCGGCCGAGGCCCAAAGGATCTTGGGCCAGTCTGGACAGGTGGCGAACCTGATCGCCCCCGTCCGTTACGACTTTGACGGCACCGCCTATCGGATCCTGCTCCTCAACCGCCGGCCGGACGACCTGATGCCCGAGACCACTCCTGGCCTGCCGGGACGGATCGACGAGGACGGCAACGTGCTCGTCAACAACCGCAGCATCGGGGCATGGCAGCGGGTCAGCGGCCCGAACATCTTTTCGAGGGTCTTGGGCGAAGCCAGGCCGATCCCGGCTCCCCGCCGCACGTTCGGGTCAGGGATCGGGAACGATTTCGGCGGGCTGGTCCAACTCACGTTCGCCCCGGCCTACTATTTCCAAGGCCCGACCGGCGTGGACACGACCGCCTCGGTCTTGGTCTACGGCAACGACATGGTGCGCCGGTTCGGCGACCGGGCATTCAACGTGCCCGACGTGCGCCGCCCGGGACGCTCTTGGGAGTTCTTCTTCGTCGAGGCTGAGGACGCTGACGAGAACACGCCCTTTTTGAACCAAGACCAGGTCTACATCCCGAGGCCCACCAACGTCTCGATCGGCAAGACGTACCGCTATCGGCTCGCCTTCAGCTTTTATTATCAGTCCGGAACGCGCACCGTCCAGAACGATATCGTCGCCGTTGCCGAACTTGCCGACCAGGGCTCCGGGGCCTATTGGGCGATCGACCAGCGCTACTGGGTCGTCTCGCTTCCCAAACTCATCGACGGCGGGCAGTACAGCGAGGCCAACTACTTGGGGGCCGAAAGGGACTCGCTCTCTTGTCAACGCGTCTTCGAAGAGGTCGCGCTGTCCGGCGTCTTTGATTCTGCCGACCCTTATCAGTACAAGGTCGTGGGCAACGGCACCGATCCAGGGACCGGCCTCGGGTTCGCCCTTGGCTCGCTGCTCTTCAACCCGACCGGCTTCGACTTTCGCGTGCGGACGGTCAACAACCAGAGGGTGCCGCTCGAGGCGCGGATCGACTATACGGTCTTCGACTGGCGGATCCTCCGCGATGAGTTCCGGATACCGACGTGGGAGTCTGGGGCCACACGGCCCGGCTCGGCCCTTCCGGTCAAACTGACGCTCAACAACCTCATGTCGCTGGGCCGCGAGTCGGTCGACGGACGCACCTTCCAAGGCATGGGCCTCGCTGCTCCGGCGCTGCGCGCCCTCCAGTCAGGGCAGACCGACGACGCCCTCCTCGTCGACGCGGAGACAGGCGGCGTGATCCTAGGCAACCTCCCGAACGACCCGAACGCGCCCGGGTTCCCCCAAAACCCGGAGAGCGGATGGATGGTGGACAAAAGCTCGGGGGTCGTGACCTTCCGCGACACCGACCAAGACCCCTCGAACGGCCTGACCGTCTTCATGAGGTTCCCGACCGGCGACCCGAACAACCCTTGGAGCGCGCCGGTCGCTGTGCCCGACGTCCGCAACCGGTCTGTGCGCCTGCACTACATGGGCGTCGGCGAATGGGCCGTCCAACCGATCAAGGCGGCGCGGTCATATCGGATCGAGGTGTATCCGGACGGTTCGCCGGTCTCGCCCGGCGAGTGCCAGATCGTGCCCTCGGACGCGCCGAACTTCGTGATCGAGGACGCGACCCGGGTGTACTTCCCCGTGTCCGACATCGGTCAGCAAGTCGTGATCGGCGAACTTTGGACGATCGGGGCGGCCGGGGTGCCCGTCGTGAGGTACGACCAGGTGTTCCAGATCCGCGGCCCGGTGAGCGTGAGGGGCGTGGACGTGGGTTTCGTCGACGTCGGCGGCGCGCTCGACTTTGGCCAAGGCTATGCCGTGCGCCGGGTCCGTGGGGCGTCGATCAAGCTGAGAGTGATGTGGAACCCGACCCAGTTCAAGCTCGGCCCTGACCAGGTGGCGAACTACAACGCACTCGAACTGTGGCTCCGGAGCACCCGTGTCACCGAGACCGAGGCCTTCCAGGTCGGAGGCAGGAACTGACATGAGACGACGCGCGGCCTTCACCCTGATCGAGCTCTTGACGGTCCTGGCCGTCACCGCGATCCTGCTCACGATCATCTTCATCCCGTTGATCCAAGGGTTCAACCTAACTCGGGCGGCGCAGGGGCTGGCCGACTCCCAAGACCGGGCCCGGTCGCTCGTCCGCCTGATCGAACAGGAAGTCGGCAACGCGGCCGCGGTGCGCGACAACAGCGGGTTGCGGGGATCGCTCTCGGTGGTCGTGCCAGGCAGCGACGGGAACCCGGAGCGGCTCGTCCTTCCTGCGATCAAGCTCGACCTTTGGCTTCCGGCCCAGGGCGACCCTGGCGACCGAGACCCCTCCAGCGGCGCTTTCCGAAACCCGGACACGGGCAAGTTCGACCCGACGCTCCGAGGCCCGCGGGGCCAGGTCAATCTTCCGGCGACCCCGGGTTCGACCCTCGTGCGCTACTTTGTCGGGCTCCGCGACCCGTTCCGCGACTACACCAACCCCTATGACGGGCTCTTGATGCCGAGAAGCGGCGAAAGGGACAACCTTTATGTCCTTTACCGCGCCGAAGTCGAGCCCTATGTCTGGAGACGGATCGGGAACGAGACGCGCCGGGTCGTCAATGCCGACCTCTTCTACGACCTTGACTTCGACAACGACCCCGAGACGACCGGGCCGCTCTTTGACGAGGTCGACTTCTTCAACCGGAACGTCGCCCTTCGCGCCTACACGCAGACGCCACCGGGATGGTCGCAGCCCGGCCAACCGACGCGCGAGGCGATGATCCGGAACTGGCTCCGACGAGCCACCGTCGTCACCGAGATCAGTCGGTTCGACATGATCGCGGTCGAGTTCGACCGAAGCACCCGGCGCGCGCTTTACGACGGGAACGTGCCGAGGATCTTCTCTTTAGTCCGGTTCCAGCCGACGCGCGTCACGAGCGAACCTGCCACCGGCATGACCGCGGTGCGGACAGGCGAAGAAGCGACGAACACGGCCAAAGTCGGCCCCGATGTCTTCACGACTCGCTATGGAACCTGGGCGAACCTGCTCTTAAGGGTGTGGCCCAGCAACTATCCCCAGACTTGGGGGCTTGGGGCGGGCCAGGCGAAGGCCGGGGACGTCCGGGAACGATGGGGGGCTGGAGCCTGGGGCTCCGACCCGCCGTACCTGGTCGGCCGCCCGTGGTTCGACGGCAACGGCACCGAGCGCTTCAGCCTCTTTGGATTCGATCCCACTGTCATGGGGAACGACCTGGCCGAAGGCGTCGAGATCTTCGACATCGGAACATTTCTCCGCATCCGGCAGTTGCCCAAGGACGCTCCGGGTCGCCCCTACGCCTTTACCCAAGCGACGGCTCAGGCTGACAACCGAAGCGGATGGACGACGAACCGGACTTGGCGGCTTCACTTCGTGCCGCTGCTTCCCGATCCAAAGTCAGGAAGAGTCATCGCCGGTTTCGATGTCCGCGAGGTTGGGTCGGACGTGAGCGTCCCGTTTGACTACCGCGTCCCGACCTTTGCCCAGCAGTCGGCCCAAACCGCCCCCGTGGCCGACCGTACCGGCGTCCGCGTCAGCGACTATGACGCCAACGGGCCCCGAGACTTCAACCCGAACACCGACCCAGACCTCACAGGGAACTGGTCCGACGCGAAGTTCGAACCTGTCAACCGGCAGTTCAACAAACTTTGGGTCGACTTCCCGACCCTGGCACCTGGCTTGGACCGGTCCCAATATGTCCGGCGGTTCATCGATTTGCGAAAGGCGGGGACGCCCGATGGCTTCAGCGGGCCTCTCGACCCCCGCAACGAAATCGGGCGAGCCTATATCACTCCGGGTTCAGAAGTCGTCGTCGGGCCAGACCAGCGGCCAGGACCCAACTACGGAAGGTACATCCGTTACACCAGGGTGACGCAGCGCCCGGTCGGCCCTAACCAGTACCTCATCAACTATACAGACCAGCCAGAGCCGGACTACACGGCGCTTGGCTTCAGCAACGTGCCTGCGGACGTCTACGACCCACTGTCCTACGACCCGGACAATTTTGTACAGGGCGTCATCCAGCCGCAATATCGTGCTGGTTACGTTGAGCTGAACTCGAGGTTCGGGGAGCCGATTCCAAGCGGCTACTACTCGGACCTCTCGGATCCACAGAACCCGCGCGGATGGGTCCCGACCGGGAACATCTACGTGACCTACCGCTTCCAATTTACTGAGCCCGCCGACGTCGTGGCGGTCGATTACGACTCGTCGCAGGTGATCGAGACGGTACTGACGATCAGGAACTACCCGCAAGGGGTCCAGTTCGGAGCCCAGTCGATCACCGTCCGAGGCACCGCCGAAGTCCGCAACTTCATCCGATGACCATGACCCAGAGACCCCGCCAAAGCCAGTCTGGCCAGACCCTCGTCATCGCCATCATCATCCTCGGCGTGCTGCTGTCGCTTGGGGTGGCTTTTGTGGCCATCGTCGGCAGGAACATCAACGAGGCCGGACGTGGTCGCGACCGGAGCCTGGCGACGACCTTGGCGAGAGCCGGGGCCGAGTTCGCCCACTACCAGCTGAGGTATTCGGTGCTCGGCGCGGACTGGCGGCCCGAAGCGGTCGATCCGGCGACTTTCATCGACGCGCAAGGCTTTACGCGCGACCCGGACGCCCACTACCTTCGACCGCGCGACCCGAACTTTCCTTTCCGGACCGGGGCGGGGAACACGCCGATCGAAGACCTCGGCGGCCCGGACGGGCTTGGGCCCTATTCGCGGGTCCAGTTCGCGAAGGGAAGGGCTTTGGTTCGGGTCCGATACGCACCGACAGAATTCAATGTCTTCGCCCAACCCGGCGGCCAGTTGCGCGAGCCGGGGAAGGCGCGCAGCTATCTGACGATCGAAGTCATCGGCCGTCCAGGACGGCTCGATCCGAACGACCCGACGCTCGTGCTGAAGGACGCGGTCAAGGCGGCCAACTTCGCCAACGCCCAAGAAAAGCAGTCGGAGCTCGGGCGGCTCGCCTCGGCCAACAACCTCGTCACCAATTCCCGCCGATTGCTCGCTTTCTCGTCGATTGGCATGCTCGAAGCGGGCCGGTTTATCCACAACAAGTACAAAGTCTCCCGGCCAGCCGAGCTGGGATGGCCGAACAGCAGCGAGGACCGCAATCAACCTGGTTGGAACGTCTTTGACTCGGCGGGCACGGGTCTTCGTTACGGCGACGGTCGGGCCCCGTACTCGAACCAGCCGGACGACCAACGGCCGCTCGTCGGGTCGCTGGGTTGGGGCCGCGTGTTCGCCGAACCGGTGCAAGGGTATCCAGACTGGTCTCAAATCCCCGGAGGAGGCTCGCTTTGGGTGAACGGCGACCTCCGGGTCTTCGGGACTCACAACGTCGCGCTCAACACCTTCTTGGGAGAGTCGTGGAGCGTGGCGGGCACGATCGGAGCAGCCAACAACCTCTCGCAGGTCAATGTGAGCCGGGTCTTCTACGACCCAGCCAACAACACTTGGGCGAGCCGGTGGCAGGCGGTCGGATCGACCGTTCAGAACCCGGTCCAACTGGGCCCGGGCGTCATGGACAGCACCCAGGTCTCGTTCACGACCGTGGGCGGAGCCTTCCGCGATGGCCGCTCCGAACCCGACGAGCTCGGCTATCCGCGCGCCGTCTCGCGCAAAGAGCCGCCTTCGGTGCTGACGACCGATCCCCAGAACAACGTCAACCGATTCCTGGCCATCACTCGGGACAGCGGCAGGATCGTCGACGGCCGCAACATTGGCCGGTTCGGCCTCGGTCGGGGCGTGTACGTCGACAGCGTGGAGCGTGGCAACACGTCGAGCGAGGACGAGCGGGAGATTTCGGGCGCGGTCAAGTCGTTGCCGACCGACTGGCTCAATCCCAACAATCCGGCGAGCCAGGGCTGGAAGGGCCCCTTCTACGTTCCCCTCGCGGCGAGCCTTCGGCTCCTTCCGGACGGGTTCGAGATCGTTCGCGACTCGCGAAGCCGGAGGGCGTTCTGGCGGGACGAGAACAACCGGCCCACGAACTCGGCCCGCGCGCGGTTCCGCATCCGCCAGATCACTGTCGGCAACCGGACGGACACTTATATCCTCAACAGCATCCAGCACCCAGGATTGGTCGGGCAGCCCGGCGCCAGCCTGACCGATCAGCAGTTCCTGAGTTCAGGACAGGTCTTCAACGGCGTGGTCTACTTTGAGGGGGACGTCCGTGTCCGGGGGGTGATCCCGACCGACAACCAGTTGACTGTCGTCTCAATGGGCACGGTCTACGTCGACGGGAGCGTCACTAAGGGGGTCGTCACCGAGACCGGGCAAGTCATCGACCGACCGAGCCGCTCGGCTTGCGTCCTCATGGCAAAGGACTACGTGTGCCTGAACACGTCTATGTTCGTCGGCCCGGCGCCGGGTGAGAGCGTCGAGACCAAGCAATCGAGCCCCATCGCCGACACGCCGAGCCCGTTCGAACTGCGTCTCGAAGCCCCGGATTTGGTGCTGGAGACCCAGTTCTTGCTGGACCAAGAGTCGGGCAACCCGAACCGGCCCACAACTTGGCAGCCCCTGGCCAGCACATACCAATCGGCCGGTACGGGCGAACGCATCGCGACGCGGTTCACGGTGGCGGCCTCGGGCGACGATGGCGGGCCTACCTTTGCTGGGCTCGATGTTTTTGCCGACTCCTATGGCATCGGGGCCAACTGGGGTGGGCTGCTCTTCCCGCGCAACATCGACTTCGGGTTCACTCAGGTGCAGTTCAACGCGGCGAGCCAGTTCTTCTCGGGTGTCGGCAACATCCCGGTCTATGGCCTTGGCGACCCGACAAGGAACGTCTATCCCAAGTTTGAGTCGATCGGCATGCCGCTTGCTGGTCAGTTCTCGACCCTGAATGGTCGGGTCCTGACGGCTCCGGCTGGACTCGGAGGGTTCAATTTGGCGCTCCAGGATCCGAGCTATCTGAAGGTCAAGATGTCTGGGGTGGGCCAGGCGCCGCTCAAGAACTTCTTGGGGGCGAGGACCGTGGTCGCGCCGCACGACGTCCGCATCGAGGCGGTGCTGTTCGCCGAAGAAGGCTCGTTCTTCGTGATTCCGGGCAACTGGTTCAATCAGAACACCCAGGACACGAGGAGGAACTGGCTCGATCGTTCCACGAACAGTCTTTACTCGGGTCTGACCGACGCGCAGGCCAACCTCCGCCGGTTCGAGTTGTTCGGCAACTCCCCGGAAACGCCCTTCCACGGAGAGCCGCTCGATGTCAGAGTCACCATCCTCGGATCGGTGAGCGAGAATCTGCCCGCGCCGATCAGCCAGCAGGTGGAGTGGCTCCGGAAATGGGGCTGGATCCCGCGCTTCCTCGGTTCCGCCATTGGTTCCGACGGTCAGCTCATGAAGATTCCTGAGCAGCACACGGACGGGTTCGACCTGAACGCGGTGCCGACTGTCTCGAACCTGAACATCGTTTACGACCCGACCTTGGCCACTGCGAGCTACTTCGACCCGAACGAGCCGGGCCAGTTCAAGTGGAAACCGGTCCGGACCGACGAGAACGGTTGGGTGCTGCCGCCCATGCCGCGCTTGCCCGTAAGCCCGACCCTGGCCTACTTTGGAGAGGTGAACCCATGAGATTTCGAACTTTCGTGCTGTCAGTCGTCGCCACCCTTGCTGGATTTACGGCCGCCCAGCCGCTCAACTACGCTGGTGACACGGTCGAGGTCCGAGTCGGCGTCCTGCTGACCGACTCCCAGAGGGCTGCCAACGGCTTCCAGACGAACGCGGCTCCCCATGTTTGGTACGCACTCGACCGGGACGTCACGGTCAAACCGGCCCGCTGGAGCTTTGTCAACCCTGGAGCCCCGTCGATCTTGAGCGCGGCCACCCGCCAGCGCTGGGCCAGCTTTGATGCTGGGACACCCTTGGCCGGAGCCGCGGTCTCCAAGTCCAGCGCTCCCTACTGGGAAGTCGAGCTCAGCGCGCTGGACGACCGGTCGATCGCTCGGTTCGATGTGTTGTCCTTGACCGTCGATCGCAACCTTTCTTTCACTTCGGGCGAGCGAGAACGGCTCCGACGGTTCATGGACCAAGGTGGCGTCCTATGGGTGGACTTGGTCAACACAATCGGCCTCACCTACGACGAAGCCAATCCGCTGCCCCTCCCGTTCGAAGTGGGCACGTCGCCCCTGGAAGTGGACGGCGACTTCCTCCACCCGTTGCTGAGGTCACCGAACGCCTTGACCCTCAGCGACCTGAACTCGATGGGGTTCCCGCTCGTTGGAAGACCCCACTTTGTCACCTCGGCCCTGCCCTACGGCGTCGGCGGAGGGTTCGACAAGATGATGCGCTGGGTCGCGAACGACTCACGCCGCCTGCAGATCGTCGCTGGGACGAACGCGAACAACGGTGTCGTCAGTGTCGGAAAAGTCGGACAGGGCTATTTGGTCGTCACGTCGCGAGGCGTCACGCTCAGTTTGAACCGGGGCCGCGTCCCGGGGTCGCCGGGCGCGACGTCGCCGAACCAAGGGTACCGGTCCCTCACGCCGGTGATCGATCCTAGTTCGGTGGCGGCGGCCAAGCTGGCGGTCAACATCGTTTCAATCGTTGGAACGTCGCCGGGCCCTGGGGCAGGGCCGCGCAAGACGAACAGCAACTCGGTGGACCTCGGAGCGCCCTTGCTACGCCGTTTTGAGGCGAACGACGGCGTCGGCGGGCTCGTCCAGGGCCATCCTCCGGCCATTGCCGCCGGAAGGATCGTCGTCACGCGCGGCAACGAAGTCATCTGCTTCGACGCGAGACCGGATCGTGACCTGGACGGAAACGGCGACCCGGACGACGGCCTAGAAGACACCTTCGGCTCCGGCTACGACGTGATTTGGACGGCGACCGTCCCGGGATCTCGCGTCTCGCCGCCTGTGATCGTCGAGTCTCCCGACTCGATAGTTCCCAACCCTGCCCGTGGGAACATCATCGCGACACAGCAAGTCTGGGTCGTGAACGAGCAGAGCCGGGTCTTCGTGTTCGACTTAGAGTCGGCTGGCGCGCCCCAGGGGTCTTTGGCCAATTGGCCCGCCATAGCCCAGATCCAGCCTCCGCCGAACACGCAGGTTGGCAGCACCGGCCCGTTCGCGCCGACCATTCACGAGTCGGTCGCGGTCGTGACAGACTCCGCCTCGGGTGGCGTGCTTGGCACAAGCGGCCGTGTTTGGGCGATCGACATCGCCCGCGCGGAACTGCTCCGGACTCAGAACGACTTCGCGCTCTTGAGATCGCCACGGTTCGGCGAGCCCTCCAGCGGGGCGACTGTTGGCTATATCGCGATCCAGGACTCATCGGGCGGACTCGACCGGATCGTCTATGTCCCAACCGCCCCGAACCCGACCGCTTCGCGAGCAGCCGGTCTGGTCTCGATCTGGCTCGGGGCGAGGGGCGAGGTCCCGTTCCGAAGGGAACTCAACGGCATCCTGTTCATCGTGCAGACCCGGGCCTCGTTGCAGGGCCTGCCGTTGCTGGTCGATCCCCGGCAGTACCAAGGGGCGGCACCGTTCACTTTGGACTCGCTGGGTATGAAGGTCACGGTCGTTCGGGCGAACGGCGTGCCGCTCAACTTGGGCGAGCTTTCGCAGCTGTTCGCCGACGTGGTGGAGACGAACCCTGGAGTCTTGCAGTTCACCGTCGGCAACTCGCTTGGTCTTGATTTGACTGGCCAAGAGACACCGAACGATCCGACTGACGACGTCTCCGTCAGGATCGACTATACGATCGACTGGGGCCGGGCCGGGGAAGGCTTCGGCCAACCGCAGTACGACAACTTCATTCGAGGCAACCTCGGGTTCCCGGACAACTCGAACTTCGCCCGTCGGGTGGTCGGCGATCTGGCATTGGCCCCGACCGGCAACCTGATCGCCTTGACCGCCGATCCTCAACAGCCGCGCGGCGGGTCGATCTTCAACTTGAAGGAAGACAAAGGGCCGGGCAACTTCTCGCTCGTGAACCGGTTCGACCTCTTTCAAGCGTTTTCGTTCAACGTGAACAGCGGCGGATCGGGCGACAGCTTGAACGTGCCTGCCACTGTGACTGACGAAGACACGATCAACCTCCTCTTGCCTTTCTTGCGCGGGAACTTCACGAACTGGGGGTTCGCAGGAGGGCCGACGGTGCGTGGCGGGACCGTCTATGTCTCGGCGGTCGCCGACAAAGGCATCTTCAACAACGCTTTCCAGGCCCGCACCGGCGTCCTGATGGCGTTCAAAGCCGATCCGCCGGTCAACAGCTTCGAGATCGAGGGTCAGGACTCTAACTTCTCGATCGTCCAACCCGACGTGGCCCTGAGCACGCAGATCAACCAGCCTGAGCAGTTCAGCAACTTGAATCCTGGCCAGTTCACGGTGGAGCCGATTCCGGGCACTTCGAGGTCCAGGGTCGTGATCCCGTCACTCATGGCGACGACACGCAACCAGATCCGGGACTCACTCAACACCAGCGCCCCGCTAATCGTACGGCGAGGCGGCCAGACCGATGTCGTGATCGAACCCGAGGCCGGGGGCGACAACGGCCGGTTCATAGCCGGTCGATCGAACGGACGCTGGAGCCCGATGCTTTGGTACGTCGTCTTCAACGGGTTCCAACCGTTCACGGCGCCCGTTGTGACGGGCGAGACGCTCTTCCAAGCGGGTTCGAGCGTTCTGCCGTACTTTATCAAGAACGGGTTTGTGGGCGGGCCGCCTGAACCGAGCGGGCTTGTATGGGGCATGGACGCTCAGATCAGCCCGAACGACGAGTTCCTTGCCCTGAATTCCGTCAGACCTTGGCAACAGCAGTATCGGACGTTCAAAGTCCAGGATATCAACAATCCTCGCTTCAACGGGGTCCGGCCCGCCAACGCGATCAAGTGGCCGCAGTTCCGTGGTATCGAGTCAGGAGACGACTTCAGGATTCGGATCCTTCAGGTTGCGACCAACGAGCCTCGCGTGATCAATCTCGCGGCTGGCGACGGAACGCTCGCGATGACAGGCGACTCTGCCGTCTACAGCTTCACCAGGTCGGACTTCTTGGTCGTGGACTCAGGACGGGTGGCGCGGTTCGACCCCACCGGCAACCCGGTTTGGTCGACCGACCAGACCCTTCAGCAGGGCACGGCGGTGGCGTCAGGCCCGTCGGCCGAGACCGTCGGGCTTAGTGAGCCGTCGCGCATGTATCCTGCTGGCGACAACAGCTTCTGGGTCGTCGACACGGGCAACCACCGTCTGGTCCGGGTCGACGCCTCAGGCCGAGAAACGCGGACGGTCACCGAATTCAGGCTCGACCCGAACTATCGACCGGGAGGACTGCCCAACCAAGGAGCGGCGGCCGGAGCGACAGCGGGGATGAACCTCAAGCTGCGAAGGCCCAAGGACGTGCTGGTCTACGAAACGATCGTCGATGGGTCGGTCGTCGGGGCCAATCCGTTCACCAACCCACGGCCGCGCGAGAGGTGGCTCCACATGGTCATCGCCGACTCGGGCAACAGCCGGGTCATTGAACTGGTGGACCGCTATGAGATCGACCCCAACACCGGTCGCACGATCAGTCCGGTCCGGTACGACGATGGAAGCGGACGGCTCGTCGCTGCGCTTGGCATTCTCTACTGGCACACTCCTGAACAACTGTCGGGCCGGGACTACGACTACAACTCCGTCGCCCGGGCGAGCCGCACGATCAATAACCAAGTGAACACGGTCGTCGCTCTCGGGTTTGGCAACGCAGAACCAGGCCGCGGCACGCTTGGACTGGACGGTGGCCAGGGCCAGTTGGACAACCCGAGCGGGAACAGCGGCGTCGTCCTGTATGACGGGGCCCAGTCCGTCGTCATCAATCAGTTCGTCCGGCCCGGCATTCCGGCTCGGTCCTATCTGGGAGAGACTGCCCCCGGATCGAACGAGTTCGACTTCCTCTTGCCGACTCTCGACCAGCCTGACCGGGTCCAGAAGATCACAGGACTGCGGTCAGTGACCCTTCGCTACGTGAACTATCAGAACCGGATCCTTCCGGCGGTGATGATCACGGAAGCGACGGGAGTGTATGAGTTAGTCCAGAACTTGAACCGGCCCGGGGAGTGGATCGTCCGCTGGATGTTGCCGGTCGAAGCCTTTGTCGGGATGCGCCGTCCCAGGGACGCCGGGCCTTACACCCGGCTCCAACTCCGGAACAATCCGACCAGCCTGAGACCGATGTACGCGCGGCGCCTCGACTCCGGCGACGTGCTTTTGGTCAACGGTTTTGTCGGCAGGAGGTTCGACGGGAACCCGTTCAACGGCGAGGTCGTCCTACTCGAAGGTGGCTTTGGAGGAGACGACAACGACCCTGGTTTCCAGATCGGCCGACCCAACCTTGGATTCAACTTCTTGAGCGTGAAGTACGAGCTTCCGCCCGTCCAAGGGGCCCGAGACATTCTCGCCCCGGTCTTTGCCCAAAGGCAATAACAGATTATGAAAGCCCTGACAGCCAAGTCACGACGTTGGATCGCCGCCCTGGCGACCGCCGGTTGCGCCGCTCTGGCGTTGTACGCCGTCGCCCAAGACTATTCGATGGGCGGAGGGAACGCGAACAGGTCCGGCCTTCCTGAGGACGCCGGGCTGGGCCAACAGCCACGCACGTACAACGACATTGGGCGGGGCTTCCTCCGATGGTGGTTCCCTGGAACAGGGGTCCGGATCGATCTGGACAACGACGAGGCTTCTGGCAACGGCTTTACGACCCCGGATCCTGCGAACGCTTGGTCGACCCCATCGACCGGCAACTCGACCGTGGCTTTTGGCTATGTCCAAGGCATCCCGCCTCGGCCGGAGATCTATCGGTACGCCGACGTGGTTGACGACCGGGCGCCGGGCGCGACCGTGGCCACCTACACTTGGACCTTCATCGGACTCGACCCGAACATCGACTACGAGGTCTATGTCAACCTGCCGATCGGCCCGACCGACGTCAATAACGATCCGGCAGTCATTGACCTGAAGTTTCCGGCCAAGTACGCTGTTTTCTCGGTAGAGCAGGCGGTCGGAGGCACCGACCGTCAGGTCATCGACGTCACAGCCTATGGCGGAGGATACGTCCAGCTTGGTGACGAGGGGCGCGCGACCCTCAAGACGTACAGACCGACCGGGAACCAGCTTGTCGTGAGGCTGACGACCGCCCTCCCGCGTGCGGACGATGGCACGTTCCTCGACTCGCTCTTGAACTCGGACCGGACCTTGATCTCCAGGCAGATCGTCTATGCCGACGCGGCCAGGATCGTCTCGCAACCTTCTGGCGCCGCGACCGGCCGATACGAGGCCTCGCCCGTCGTCTATCGGCTTCAGAACCCCGACCCGGGCGGGAGCGGCTCGCAAGGCGACTATCGGGTCGTGGCCAGCCGGAACGAGCCAAGTATCGTCGGCGACCTGAACCGGACTTATAGTCTTGGCGCGACAAGTTCGTTCAGCTTCGACGGGACGTTGGCTGCGGCAGGACAACCGGCACGGCGCAACGTTTACTGGAGCTGGCCGGTCCGTCAGCCGAGCGATCGGTCGACTGCCGAGTTGAACCGGTATGCCCAAGAAAAGCGCGACTGGATCATGGCGACGGACCGCTTCCGTGCCGACCAGCGGATCCAGACTGACAACCTGAACGGAGGCGTCAGTCAGACTCTTGGGTTCACAGTACAACCTCCCGATCGCGACATCATCGGGCCCAACTATCTCTCTGCCCCCTCGACGGGCGGTGCGGCGACCGACGAAGTCCGTTTCGCGCCGAACCTTCCTGAGGGCCGTTATTGGATCGAAGTGTGGCACCCGGCGACGCCAGACCCCAGTTTGCCGGTCGGCACGCGGATCGAAGTGAGGCAGGGCCCTGGCGCCGACGCCTTTACAGTCAACCAGAGCACGGCCTCGGGATGGTTCCGACTCCCTGACCAGCCGCGTGACGGCTATCAGCACACGGCCGCCGTTCCCTTGAGCGTGGCGATCACGAACGGCAGCAACAACGTGAGCGACGCCAGCAAACCGGTCTTCGCCGACGCGGTCCGGTTCGTGAGACAGTCCGACCTCTCTGTTCGGTCCACTCCGGTCATGCGGTCAGTGCGCGTTCAGGTCTCGCCGGGCAACTTCGCCGATCGCGACGTCGTGGTCGTCGCGATGGAGAACGGCCGGATCTATTGCATGGACGCCCACGGGAACCGCAACACCGGCAACCCGCCCCAGATCTATTGGACCTATCCGACGGAAAATCCGACAGGAGACCCCAATCGCGCCATTGGGTTCGACGGGGTAGACGGGATCGCGGAGATGCCATCAGGCTTCGATCTTGGCTCAGCCATGGTCCAAACCATCAACGGCGTCGATTACCTCTACATCGGCTCTGTCAATGGAAAGGTCTATTGCATCGAGATGAGCGGGCGGGGCGACGGTACCGCCGTGCGCCGGTGGACTTATCCTGACGACTACGATCCGACCGCGCCGACCCTGCCGATGGTGCGCGGGCTCGAAAAGATCGTGGGTTCGGTGGCCTTTGCGACCGCAGCCGGGAACGTGCCGATCGTCATCGTCCCGACGACCGAGGGTCGCCTGATCGCCTTGGACGCGCTGGGCGACGCGGCCCAGCGCAGGACGACGCCGGTCTGGGCTTATCCGGACTTCACCTCGACCCCGCTCGGCCCGATCCTCCAGACTCCGACGGTCTCCTTCGGCCGGGCCTATTTTGGTGCAGCCCAAACGCAAGGCAGCTCTGCTGGCGAGACGTTCGCGGTGAACGTGGCCGACGGCACCTTGGCCTGGAGACAGGACGACGCTGGGAGTGGCGGGCTCGCCACTTTCGGCCAGGCTTCGCCCGTCGCCGTCCCTGCCACCCAAATCCAGCACAGCTTTGTGAACCTCGGGGCTTGGACCAACGAAGACTGCGTTTACTTCTGCGACGGGCGCGGCAAGTTCGCCGCGATCAACGCGGACACCGGGGCCGTGATCTGGAGGACCAACGAGGTCGGCACTGGAGCCGCCGGCCCGCTCCGGTTCACTTTCACCCGTCAGTACGACGGCGGAAACCCCAACCAATTGGTGGAAAACATTCCGATGGTCGTTGTGCCAGGGCTGAACGGGCGCATCGTCGGCCTTCACGCGGCGGGCGACAGGACGATCAGCAACGTGCGCTCCCAAGTGTGGGGCTACCGATTGGACGGCACCAACCAGGTGGCGACACTCGCCACCGGTGGATGGGACAACGCGAGCGGCGAGCGAAGCTGGATGTACACCGGCGACAGCAATGGGTACTTCTATGCTTGGAACTCAAACGACGACTTCCAAATCAACCCGATCTTCCCGGACGTCCCTCCAGGACAGCAAGAGCTGATCGACAACGAAGACAGCGAGCTCCGTGACCTCATGGTGGGGGCAAACATCGAGTTGATCTCGCCGATCGGCTATGAGGACATCCGCGAGAAGGCGGATTCCGGGAATTTGACCCAACAGGATCTTGATGATGCCAGGACGAACCAAGTCATCGATCGCCGTCGGTTCGAATATGGCGAGACGATCTATGTGCTCGTCACCAACCTTCCGCGCTTGTCGGGGCAGAACTCCAACTACTATCTCGAGTTCGAGCAGTCCAGCACTTCCCGGGCGAGCCAGCGGCGCCCCATCCCCGTTCGCTACTCGGGCGGAGGCGGCAATGACGGGTACTGCTTAGTCGGCCTGCCCCTCTTGACCACGGGCGTCTCAGGCGTGAACCCTGGCCGAAACTTCCTCTCGGTCGCAGCGGTCTCCCCGGGCAACAGAGGACTGAGAAGCCAGCCTCGGAACTTGCCGCCGGGAGTGGTGATCGGCAGCGACACGGTCGATTACTTGATCGGGCATCCCATCGCTTTGATCATGAGGACCAATGCTGGAGGGATCGACTTGAGCATTGGCAACCGAGTGATCCTGCCGAACGTTGGCGACGCCGACTTCGACAACTTCTTTGAAAACGGATCACGAGGAACCGACCAAAACCCTGGCGGCAACCCGACCGAGCCGTTCGGGCCCTTTGGGCCGACCCTCACGAGCAAAGGCGAGCCCGTCAGTCACGGAGGCGCCGGGGCTCAAAGAGTGGAGCTCGTCGACCGCAGCCTCATGCTGCTCTTGATGGACCGCGGCCTCAGCCAAGTTCGGGTCTCGCCTCGGGACATCGCTTGGGTCAAAGACGGATCCAACCCGAACACGGGCGGGGTCATCAAGCCGTTGCTCGACAACGTCGGCACAACTTACCCAGGGTTCGAGGACTACCCCTTGAACATTCCGAACAACAGCTTGGACTACCCTGACGTTTCGCGGGAAACCATGTCCTTTGCCGCCAGCGTCTTTGGGGCGATCCAAAACCCGCTTTTCGCGAACGGCATCAGCCTCGCGCCGCCTGCGATCCTGGACGCGGACAGGAACGCCTACCGGACTCAGGCCGGGTACGAGGGCCAGATGACGCGTTCGTTGAACTCGACCCCGGTCGACATCAACCTCTCTGTGCCCCGATTCCAGCCGCCCAGCGCCCAGGGGTATGCAGGAAGCCAAATCGTCTATATCGACTCTCAGGTCGGACAACAACAAGACTTCACCTCCGAGGTCTATCGGACGTTCGGTCTGACGCTTGGGGTCGGGATCGACAACAGGGTCGTCGTCGGCACGCCGACCATCGACCTCGGGTCGTTGCCTGCCGGTGGCGGTTACCATGGCGGCGTGGGCTTTGGCCCATTGAACCCGTGGGACGCGGCGACCCGGTTCAGTCCTTGGAACGCAGATTTCAACAATCTGTTCCAGCCGATGCCGCTCAAGAACGAAGGCAACGTCAACGTGCTGAACCTTCGGCTGGCCAAGTACTATCGCGACGGCTCGGGACCAAGCCCGGTCGAGCTCTTCATGCCGGGCCAGCACGAACTGGGATGGCTTGACGGCTCCCTGCACATGCACAGCTCGCTCGATCCGAGGTTCTCAGCCTCGCGGGTCGTGGGCAACGGAGCCAACGGCTTCGACCCTCTGGCGCGGAACATTCTCCAAAAGCCGAGGCCCGGCGACATCATCGGGACGCGCTACAACGTGAACCCGGTCTCTCGCCCGAACAGCAACTTGCGTAACCCTGGCGGGACGCTCTTCGATCCATTGTTGATCACGCCGGGCGAAGCCAAAATCGGCGTCTCGGCACCGATCGGGGCGCCAGTCGGACAGTACATCCAGCGCGTCTATGCCTTTGAGAACGACACTCCGGCGAACAACGTGAACCCGGACAACCCGACGCTGAACCCGACCAACGATTCGTTCACCGACCCGGGCGTCTCCCTGAAGTTCACAGTCCGGGAGTCGCGGCTCACCAACGCCCCGACCACAAAGTCGGCTCCGATGGTGGAGCGACTCCTCAACGGAGGCGAGAACTTCACCTGGGGCAACTCTCAGCCGACCGCGATGCGGGACGGGCTTGGCAACCTCTTCGTCGCGTGGGCCTCGAACCGGCTCGAAGCGAGCAACGATCCGGGATGGGCCGCCCGTGTGCGCAACGAGAGCGACATGACCCTGCCCGACAGGTGGAGGATCTACATCGGTTCTCTCCGTTTCGATCAGGGAGCGATCCCGCCGCTCACCGAGAGCCCGTTGGCCGATCTGAACGGCTGGTCCGCCAACACGGCCGAGCGATGGTTCCGCAGGGCCGAGGCGATCATCGACCCGCCCGCGACGGCCTTTGCCGTCGATCCCGGAATCGGCGAGACTCTGGAGCCTGCAAGCGTGCGGCTCGGCTCACCGTCCTTCCCTGGGGCCGGGTTCTTCAATCTGCTCGACCCACCCGCGAACGACGGCCGAACCTGGTCTAACCAAAAGTGGATGGCCTTCGTCGCCGAGGCGACCAAACGGGACGCGGCGGGCAACAACAGCCAGCTGAGCCAGTTGATGTTCGCCAGGCTCACCTTTGCCGGTGACGGCTCCGTGACCGTGAACGAGATCGTCGGCTCGCCGCATGACCCACTCACCCGTAAAGGCAAACCGAGCGTCGTGGAAGGGGACGAGAACGTCACTGCGTTCTACACCGCGACGACGGGGCAGCTTGGCCAGGTGTTCTACACCACTTATCTTCCGAACAACCCGGGCAACCCGTGGCGGACCGGCAGCTTCAATCTTGGGGCAGGCTTCGAAACGGTTGGAAGCCCGAGCGCGGTCTTGCGCCGGTATCAGAACGCGAACATCGCCCGGCTGGACCTCACCTTCTCGGCGACCGTCCGCGGACGTCGGGGCAGCGAGGTCTACTTCGGTCGGACCGGCTGGAACGCCCGAGAAGGCAGGCCGGGTGGCCGGAACAGCCTGATCGCGTTTGGCGAGTTGACGGACCCGCTGACCGTCGATCCTGTGACCGGGGTCTTCTGGGCACCGGGAGTGCAATGGCGCACTGACCAGCAGAGCGTGGACTCGATCCGGGTCACCACGCTGAACAGCGCCAGGCAACTGGTCGACGTCTGGGACGGCAAAGCCGAGACCAGACGGTTCGACGAGGCTTCCGGGGTCTTGAGTTTCGATTCACGGCTAGGCGGGCAGGTCTTGGTCGACACGACGAACGGCTCCGTCCGGTTCACGGGAGGGATCCTTTCGCGCGACGCCCGGCTGTTCGTCACCTACCGGCCGTTCTTCTTGCGGCTTAGCACTGGGATCGGGGCCAACCACCGAGCCGTCAACCAGGTCTACGACGACCGGTTCATCGGCGTCCGGCGGTACCAGAACCAGCCGAGCCGCGACTTGGTCGGCGACCTTAGCTACTGGGGCAACGAGCTTAACTCACGGCCAGCCGACACCGATCCGATTCGGTGGGACCGCCGAGTGGTGGTCTACAGCCGGACGGCGGCGGACGGCGGCTCGACCGCCCGACCGTTCTATCAGACTTTCCGGCACGGCGTCGAACTGCCGTTGCCGGTGGCGATCGACAGATCGACGGGTTCGCCTCTGCTCTTCGAGGTCACGTGGGTCGGTGGCGGCCCACCTGCCGAGCGGTTCTATCAACTGGATCCAGTCAGCGGGCGTGTCTACTTCATGTCAGGCATGGAGGATCGGAGGGTGGACATTCGGTACCGTCCGGCGGACGAGACAGGCGAGCCTTATGCGAACGCCATCACCGTGGACGGCACGGTGCGGATGATCCGCGAGGTGGACGAGCAGGCCATTCCGGTCGAGCAGCCCGGCAACGAGACCGCGCTGTCGGTTGCTCTGGACCCGCTCAGCCAAGCCTACAACAACGTGACGTTCGGCGGACGCCGTCCGGGTCTCCTGTGGCTCTTCTGGACGAGTTCGAGGACTGGAAACCTGGACATCTTCTTCCAGACGATCGCTCCCAGGTTCTCCTCAAGGCCCCCGAACCAGTGAAGGATTCATGGGCCGGGGCCGCTTGTCGGCCCGGCCCTGAACCAAACACCGGGGTTTCTCCGTCTTCAACGATGTCTGACAGACCCGAGCCTCGTTGACAGGTTCAGGGCAACGGTGCTAACATCCCCCGGGTCGGCAAAGAGGCAGGGAAGATCGATTCATGGCCAAGAAACTGAACGGCGCGCTTGGGGTTGACATTGGAGGTCACGCCATCAAGATCGCGGAGATCAAGCTGTCGGGGCGTGCGCCGACGATCACGGCGCTCGGGATGGCCCAAGTGCCTGAAGGGTCTGTCGATCACATCGGGCTCCACGATGCCGATGCGATCTCTGAAGTCCTCAAACAAGTTTGCGCGCAGTGCGGGGTCTCGGTCAGTGACGCCGTCGTCTCGGTGGCAGGGCAGGGAGCCGTTCTCGTGCGCACCCTCGAAGTCGCCACGATGACGGACTCGGAACTCAAGCAGCAAATGGACTGGGAGATCACCCGGAACATTCCTTTCGCCGAGAGCACCATCGTCAGCGACTTCAAAGCGTTCCCGCCCGATCCGAACGACCAGCAGAACATGGCTGTCGTCATGGCGATCTCGCCGCAGTCCGCCGTCGACGGCCTCATTTCGGTCCTTAAAAAGGCGGGCCGGAAGCCAGCCGCCATTGACGTCGAGCCGTTAGGGATCGCCCGGACTCTGGACATGAGCTATTCAGATGAACTCGGAGACAGGTTCGTTTGCGTGGTCGACATCGGGTCCAAAGTGACGTCGATCAACATTTATCGGGCCGGCCGGTTGCAGATGCCGCGACAAGTCCCGATCGGCGGTGAGATGATGACCCGGGCCGTGGCCGACTCGCTGGGTGTCCCTCTCGAAGAAGCCGAAACCCTCAAGCAGACAAAGCTGAGGATCCCGAAGTCTGCGCCGTCAGGGTCCAGTTTCAACCCCTTCGAGACACCTGCGGAAGGCACGACGCAGTCGTTCATGCCCTACAACCCGTTCGCCGACCCAGACGAGGAGCCCGTGGCGGCGGCAGAAGAGCCCGCGATCGAACCGGCCGCGCCTGCGCCAGTGGTGGTCGAGAGTCTGGACGAAGATCCAGAGGCATTGCGCGTCTATTCTGCGGTAGCGCCGGTCATTGATGAGTTCGTGGCCGAAGTCCGCAGATCGATCGATTACTTCCGGAGCAAGGGCGGCGAAGTGAACGAGCTCATGCTTTGTGGCGGAGGCGCCAAGATGAGTGGGCTCTCGGACTTGCTGGCCGCGTCGCTCGGTTTGCCCTGTCAGGTGATGAGACCGACGAAAAACGTCAATATGAACGTCAAGAAAGGAGACCCGGCATTGTGGGACAATGGTGCGGAGGAGTTCGCCGTGGCCATCGGCAACGCACTGCATATCTGCTATTGAGTGACCTTCTATGAAGCTGAACCTTCTCCCAACCCATGTTTCCAAGGAGGGTCAAACCCGGGTCGCTTGGGTCGTGATGGCCGCCCTTTCCTTGCTCTCGATCGCGGCTGCCGTCGGGATGATCGTCTATTCCCAGCAACAGCTGGACAAGTTCACTGCACGGGCCAACGAGGTCAAGCCGTACTATGACCAGGCGATGGCGACCTCCAAAAAGGCCGATGAGATCATGGCCAACTCGGTCACGATCGACCGGAACCTCAAACTCGCTGACGCCATGCGGAAGCACAACGGTGTTTATCCGGAGTTGTACAACGAAGTCCTGAGGTACATCCCAGGTTTCTACAGGATCACCAACATGAGCGCGGCTCCGGTGTCGGCCGAGGTTTGCCGGGTGACCATGACGGGCCTCTTGCAGACGAGCCAGCAATACTCGGACGTGATGCTGGGCATGCTTCGGATCCCAGGGGCAGTCAACGTCACTCGGAGCGAGTTCCAAGGTGTCCGGCCCTACGTCCCGCCGTTGACTGAGTCCGACCAGCTCGGCACCGCAGTCCCCAAAGGAATGAACCCTTTGCCTTCCGACCCCGAGGCGAGGCGCGACGAGATCATCGCCAGGGCCAACGCCGATCCTGCCGGATTTTTGAACGAGAACGGCTTCGGAACCGACGCATCGCCGAAAGGGGCGATGCCGGGCTGGAGCCAGATCACGATCAACGTCCTCATGCGGAGGAACATCCAGACTCCTGACCCACGGTCCACTTTGACCAGCGCCGGCGGGGCTCAGGCTCCTGCAGGCGGTCCTGCCGGAGGTCCGGTGCGAGGCGGAGGCGGAGCGCCTCCTCCGCCGCCTGCTGGCGGCGGCGGCCGACGTGGAAGAGTGGGCGAGGACGACGATTGAACGGTAGGCAACGATGAAGCTCAGTCCATTGACCATCATCATCCTTGGCCTCTCGGTCGCCATCATGGCTTTCGGGATCGGGCTCTCGCGCTTCATCCCTAATATGGAAGAAGCGCAGATGCAGCGCGAATATGGCGACCAACTGATCACCGAGGCGAACAAGCAGCGGGCGGCCAATCAGCGTGTCGAGAAGGCGATCGCCAAAGTGAACGCTATGGCGGCGCAGTGGCAGACCGTTGTCGCCCAGAAAACTCCGCCTCAAGACGTCAGGCAAGGAGGCATCAACCTATCGGTCAATCGGTGGCAACTGGTTCACGATGTGGTCGATTTCCGAAACAGCGTCCAGCGCGCCGTGAACGCCCAGATCCGGCGCGGCGGGGTCACCGTGGTCCAAGGGCCTACGATCCCAGATCCGCCGGCGACAGCGGGCCAGGTGGTCGAGGGTTACTTCAATTATCCTGCTATCAAGTTCCCCGTGGTGATCTTTGACCTCGGACGGGTCACTGTCCGTGGGACGTATAACCAGGTTCTGGAGAACATGAGGTCTTGGTCTTCGATGCCGAACTATCTGGCCGTCACTGACGGCCTGACCCTCACGGGAACTTCCCCAGAGATTACTGGATCGTACGCCGTCACGCTGGTGGCGTTCATCCGTGGGGACAAGATTTCGCCGCCTGTGCCTGAAGGCGGAGTGACCCTTGGTGGGCCCGTGGAGGGCGTGACCCAGGCTCCCGGAGGCGCTCCAGGCGTGCCGGGTGGCCCTCCAGGCCGAGGACAAAGGATCGACTGATGAAACGCTCTCTCTTCATCGTGGTTAGCGCCGTGGCCGTCGCTTCGATCGTTGGCTGTTCGGGCGAAGAGCCGGAAGCCTTTAGCCCGACTGTCCGCCCGATCCGCGCAGAGAACCCTAAGTTCGCGGCAGAAGCGGGCCTCGAAGCCACTGTGGAAGGGCAACCTGGCGACGACGTGCTCAAACTCGCCTCGGCCCGAAACTTCGGCCCCCGTCGCGACCCCTTTAGCCTCACCGGACAAGAGTTGGCGTTCCAAAAGTCTCAGACGACAGAGCGGCTGATGACGGATATGGGAACGTTCAGCATTTTCTACCAAGAGCCACCTCCTCCTCCAGAGGAGACGGTGGCCGAGGAGCCCCTTCCGGCTTGGCGATTGGCAGGCGTGATCATTGCTGACGGAGCTGCCGCCTTGCTCGACATGGGTGGGCGAGTCATCGACATCCGACCGGGAATGAGGATCCCGGACACTGAGTGGAGGGTCGTCTCGATCGACACTGAGAAGGCCGTGCTCCGACGACCCGCCAACCGCCGGCCCAGCACCTTTGTCGTGCCGCTCGTGGGTCGCCTCCCAGGAGGCGGAGGCGGCGGGGAAGGCGCCGGAGCCCCAGGAGGCGGGGAGCAGGGCGCCCGAGGTGGCGGGGGCCGGCTTGACTGATTCGCGCCAGCAACCGACAATTTGGGTAAAACAAACGAAGCTGAGAGCCTCGTTGGACTTCTATAGAGATACGGAACAAACATGAACAAGCTGATCGGAACCGTCTTGAGCCTGGTGCTCGTGCTGGCAGGGGCCCTGGCCCCATTCCAGGCCATGAGCCAGGACGACCCTCGCACCAAGATCATCAAGAACCTTGAGCTCGAGCAGGCTGATGTTCGCGACGCGCTGAAGATCCTCTTCAAAGAGGTCCAGGCCAACTACAGCGTTTCCCAAGAAGTCCAGGGAACGGTCACGGTGGTCTTGAAGGACGTCCCGTTCGAAACGGCCCTTCGGAACATCCTGAACCAAGTCAACGCGACCTACCGAGTGGCGGGCGGTGTTTACTCGATCGTCCCCAAGACAGACACGACTTTGAACCCCGTGACCACCCCGGAGGTCAACGTGGCGACCGACCGCGGGCCTGGGTTCCGCAGGATCAAGCTCCGCTCGGCCGACCCGGCCCTTATCGCCCTCATCCTGGGCGGAACGTCCGACATCTTCAACGCTGTTCCTGAGTCGTCCACGTCGATCGGCGGTGGCGCCAGCGGCGGCGGCGGCTTCGGCGGCGGCGGCTTCGGCGGCGGCGGCTTCGGCGGCGGCGGCTTCGGCGGCGGTGGCGGCGGATTCGGCGGCGGCGGCGGATTCGGCGGTGGCGGCTTTGGCGGCGGCGGCTTTGGCGGCGGCGGCGGCTTCAGCGGAGGCGGCGGTGGCGTCGGCGGTGGCGGCTTCGGACGCTGATCCTCAGAGACATAGACCGATTTGGTGACAGGAGACAAGACACGGATGAAGAAGACAGCACTCAAATGGCTGGCGCTGGCGGGCCTGACGACGGTAGCGATGGCTCAATTCGCCATGGCTCAAGAAGACCCGCTCGCTAAAAGAGTCGACCTATTCTTGCGGGAGGCCGACCTTCATATGGCCATCCAGGCTCTGACCATGCAAACTGGGCTCCAGTTTGTCGTCGAACCAGGGGCGACCGGCTTCAAGAAGATCGACCTTAAGCTGAGCCAGCGCACCGCCGACGAGGCCATCAAGTACATCTGCCAGGCCGCTGGAGCGTGGGCCGAGCGAGATGAGAACGGTGTCTTCATCATCCGGTCAGGCGAGCGCAAATCCGCACCGGCTCCGATCCAGGATCTGACCGTACGAAAACCAACGGTCATGCGCCGGATCCGGCTCATGAGGGGCGACCCGGAACTTGTGTATTCCATGCTGACGGAAGCGGTCGTCTATGACGACGGCACCGGCGACATGAAGAAGATCAACCTGTTGCAGAAGGCAGCCGGCGTAAAATCGCCGAGCGACTCCTTCATGCCGACCCAGATCTTCAACGCGGGCCAACCCGTCGAGCGGGCGGTGCCGATCAACTCCAATCCTGAAGTGACTCCAAGGAGCTCCGTGATCCTGCCTGGCGAGTCGGCCAACCAGGTCGGCGGCGGCGGTGGAGGGCCTGGAGGAGGCGGATTTGGCGGCGGCGGCGGCTTTGGTGGCGGCCAACAGCAGGGCGGAGGCGTGACCGGCCTGACCCCCCAACAAGGAAACCTTGTTCCGCAAGGGATCGAACGGATCCAGTTCGATCCGACCGACAACTCCTTCATCGTCATCGGTACTGACGACGCGATCAATGAGCTGGAACGGCGGATCGAGCAGTTCGACCAACAGCCTCGCCAGGTCACCATCCGCGTCGAGTTTGTCGCCACGACCCAAACGGCCGAGCGGGCCCTTGGAATCGACTGGAACTATGCTCGCGGAACGATCTTCGCCGGTGTCAGACCCGGCGAGTTCGCTCGGTCGGGCGACCCCGTCTTCATCAACTACGCGACAGGGAACATCACGACCCGGTTGCGGACCGTCATGAACAATGGATGGGGCCGAACGGTGAGCGCACCGCTCGTCCGGACTTTGAACAACCAGCCGGCAGCGGTCTTCCAATCGGTCACGACCTACGTCTTCCAGCCGGTCATCAACAACGGACCAAGCGGGACACAAACGGTCTTCCAGCCGATCCCAGTGCCGATCCAGACGTTCCTGGTCGTCAAGCCGCGCATCAACAACGACAACACGATCGCCTTGACCTTGAACCCGCAGATCGCCAACATCACAGGGTTCTCGGTGAGCCCGGACGGCAACCGGTATCCCAACGTCGTCTCGCAGTCGATCCAGCTTTCGACGATCGTCAAGAACGGGGAGACCATCGCACTCGCCGGTTTCACCAGCAAGAACGATCGGTACAACGTGAAGCGGATCCCGATCCTCTCTGACATTCCGATCATCGGGCAGTTGTTCCGCGGCCGGGAGGAGTCCCGCGACTCCAGCGAGCTGATCGTCTTCGTGACGCCGACGATCGTCGGCGAAGACCAGTTCGGTCTCGAGCCCTGATCGGACTCGAGACGAGACTTAGTGGTGGAGGCGACAGCTTCCACCACTTCTGCGTTCATGGTCATCCTAGTCGGCATGATGGGAAGCGGTAAGAGCACCGTTGGCAAACGGCTCGCTGAACTCATGGATGTCCCTTTCAGCGACACCGACAGAATGCTCGAGCACCTGCTTGGTCGGCAGATCCCAAAGTGGTTCAAAGTCTATGGGGAAGCGGCCTTCCGTGATCATGAGTCCAATGTGCTCAAGTCTCTCGAACCCGGGCCCGGTGTTCTTGCCACAGGAGGCGGCATCGTTATGCGGCCCCAGAACTGGGACGAGTTCAGGAGGCTCGGGCGCACAGTCTTCCTTGATGTGGACACTGCCGTCTTGAAGCACCGGCTGACCGTCACCAAACGCAAGCGCCCGTTGCTCGAAGCTCCGGACTGGGAAGCCCGATTCGACCAAATCTATGCCGAAAGGCACCCGATCTATTGTCAGGCCGACATCTGCTTTCCAGTCAAGGACGAACCTTTGGCCGACGTGGCCGACCGACTCTACGAGACGTTGACCATCTCATGATCGTCCGACACTATCGGGGCTCGTACGAAATCGAATTTTGTTTGACGGAGGGAGCCTTCAAGGAATTCCCGGCAGACAGCTTTGTCATTACCGATGAGAATGTGGCGCGGCTCCATGGTCCTGCCGCTCCCGTATCGAGACCCATATTTGCAGTCGCCCCAGGGGAACAAAGCAAGTCGTTCCAAGTCGTTGAGCGGCTCGTCGACTGGCTCGCTGAATCGGGAGCGAGCCGCAATTCTACGGTGGTGGCCTGGGGGGGAGGCGTGATCGGCGATCTCGCCGGGCTCGTTGCGGCCGTGTATATGAGAGGCATCGAGTTCGTCCAAATCCCAACCACGCTCTTGGCGATGGTCGACTCAAGCGTCGGTGGGAAGGTCGGCATCGACACAGGAAAAGGGAAGAACTTGGTCGGCGCATTCTGGCCCCCGTCTCAAGTTCGGGTCGCCGTCGGGTTCCTCGACACGCTCGACCCCAGAGACTGGAAAAGCGGCATGGCGGAGGTGATCAAGTATGGGCTGATCATGGACGAGGCCCTCTTCGCTCAATTCGAGGAGATGGAATGGACTTCTGTCGAGGATTGGAGGCCGATCGTCGAGCGCTGCATCGAACTGAAGCGCCAAGTGGTGGAGCAGGACGAGTTCGAAACCCTGGGTCTGAGGGCCACCTTGAACTTTGGGCATACGATCGGGCACGCGATCGAGGCCGCGACGAACTATGCCGGTCCGAGTCACGGCGAGGCGGTCGCCATCGGCATGGTCATCGAGACTCGGCTCGCTGAGAGGCTTGGCTTCTGCCCCTCTGGCACGGCATCGAGGATCGCCGAATGCCTCGCCCTTCAGGGACTGCCGTACTCAGCGCCACCGGGCTTGAACCCCGAGTCGCTCGTGGAAATCATGCAACGCGACAAAAAGGCGACAGAACGCCGTTTAGCCTTCAGCCTGTTGACTCGGGTCGGCGAGTGTAAACTGTTCGGAGGCGTGCCAAGGGAAGAGGTCTTGGCCACTTTAACGAACGGATGAAGGCGCTTCGTCTGGCAGTGCTCGCGCTAACGGTCACGTTGTTGGCCGGTGGGTACTTGGTGAGCACCTTCGCGTACTTCTTTGGCGATCCAGCGGCCTACTCGGCGGCGCTCGACGCGAGTCCGGTTCCCGCGCTATCGCTCGTCCTCCTGGCCGCGCTGGTTGCTTTGGCCTTCGTTCCGAACCCTGAGGAGCCGACATGATCGGCACTGTCCTCGCCCTTCGCTACGAGTTGCGCCAAGAGCTCGATTCCACACCGCTCTACAAGAGCTACTCGGCCCTTGACCGGCAAAGCGGAAAGGAAGTCCGTCTGAGGGTGGTCGACCCGTCGTTTACGGTGGAGCCAGCCTTTGTGAGGGCTCTCAGGGCCCACGTCGAGAAGATCCAAAGCGTGTCGAGCCCTGGCATTGAACGGGTCTACGGGTTTTATGACGACGACGGACAAGTCTTCCTTGTCTCAGACCTCTTCGAGGGCGTCAGCCTAGATGAAAGGATCAGGCGCCTTTCGACCTTTTCAATCCAGTTGGCCGTCGCCACCGGGATCTCGATCGCAGAAGCCTTGGCGACCGTCCACCAAGCAGGCCTGATTCATGGCGATGTGAGCGGAAGGAACGTCGTCATCTCGCCCGCGGGACAGACCAAACTTTGTATGGTCGGCTTTTGGGAGGCCTATCCCAGCAGCACGAGAGCCGGACTCGCCATGTTGAGAGGCATGGCGCCCTATCTCGCGCCTGAGATCACGGCGGGAGCGATGCCCAGCGTCAGCTCCGAGGTCTACGCGCTCGGCGTGCTTCTTTACCGGATGTTGTCGGGTCGGTATCCATACCCGGGCGACTCGACGGCCGCGGTCGCCACGAAGCACGCCACGGCCCCCTATCCCTCCCTGCGATCGGTGAATCCGTCTGTGCCACAGGCCCTCGACGAGCTGATCGCCAAGTGCCTCGCAAAGAGCCCGCACGATCGATATGCGACCGTCTCTGCGGTCTTGACCGATCTGCGCCACATTCAAGACGCGTTGAGGTTCGGTCGGCCTTTGACTTGGCCCATTGGCTCGGACGCGCCCGAGCCTTCTCCAGTGGCCCCAGCCATCGAGGAACCTATTCCGACATCATCCAAGAAACAGAAAGAGAAGAGGACCCGTCGCCCGGTCGCCCAATCGGACGGCGTGCCCGTTTGGATCGCGGCGATGGTCTACGTCACGACCGCTTTGGCCCTCCTGGCTGTTGGCGGCTGGGTCTTCTTCAATCTACAGAAGCCCAAACTGATCGACCTGCCCAACATCGTCGCAATGTCCCAGGCGGACGCGCAGGCAACTTTGGACAAGCTTGGCCTCAAGATGAGCGTCCAGAGCTATCAAGCGAGCGAGAAGTATCCGGCAGGCACCGTCATGGAGCAGACGCCATTGCCGGGCTCTCGCAAGGTAAGGGAGCACAGCTTTGTCCAAGTCGTCCTGAGCGCTGGAGGGCGTTTTGTCGAAGTTCCAGACCTCAGAGGGAGAAACCAGGAAGAGGCGGTCCGTTTGCTGGAAGCCTTGAACCTCAAGCTTTCCGATGAGGTCGCCATGGTGAGAGACGACAAACTCGCCGCAGGACTCATCGTGTCTCAGGCCCCCGAGCCGCGAAAGAGAGTGGAGCGGGGAACATCGATCAAGGTCAAGGTCAGCAACGGGAATCAGGCCCCTGCCGACGATGACCGCGCGAACCGGTTCAAATACACGCTCTCAGTCACGATGCCTCAAGGGGCCGTCCCCGTGCAAGTTCGTGTGGACATGACTGATGAGCAGGAGACCAGGACTATTCACGAGGAACAGCACGACCCGGAGAGCACCTTCACGATCGAGAGCGAAGGCTCTGGCCGCGAGGCCATGTTCCGAGTCTTCTTCGACGGAGAACTTGTACGACAAATCGTCAAACAGGCGGACGGTGCTGGCCAATGAAGCTCGCTCCTTCGATCTTGTCGTGCGACCCACTTGATTGGCGAGAGGCCGTGGTCCAAATGTCCGAGGCCGGGGTCGACTGGATCCACTTGGACGTCATGGACGGGCAGTTCGTCCCGCCGATCACGTTCGGAGACGCGGTCGCGGCCGCATTGTGCCGATCGGTGAAGACGCCGCTGGAGGCACATTTGATGACTCTGACTCCCGAGCGGCACTTCGAGGCCTTCGTCCGGGCCGGGTGCCGAAGGGTGATCTTTCAAGTCGAATCCACGGCCCATTCTCACAGGCTCGTCCAAGAGATCCAAAGAGCCGGAGCGGAAGCCGGCGTCGCCATCAACCCTGGGACTCCAGTCGAGGCAGTTCGGCCGCTCCTCCAGGACATCGACCTGGTTCTGGTGATGACGGTGAACCCGGGCTGGGGCGGGCAAGAGATGATTCGCTCTTGCCTTGAAAAGGTGCGCGAGGTTCGGAAGTGGTCGCCCGGAGTTGAGATCGAGGTCGATGGCGGCGTGGATCCCTTGACCGCTCCGAGGCTCTTGGAGGCAGGTGCGACGACGCTCGTGACTGGGAGCTTCTTGGTCTCGAGCGGCACGATCGCGGAGCGCATTGCGGAGTTGCGAGAAGCTTGCGGCTCAAAGCTCTGACTACGGCCTGTGTTGTCTTGGGTCTGGGCCTGTTGCTCTCATGGCCATGGACGGTTGGCCCTCGGCCCCCTGCGGAAGGCTCCGTGAAGTCTCGTGCCGAGTGGGGCGCGCGGGCCCTCGCGCTCTTTGGCGCCACGACGGCTGTCTGGCTCACGGTGGCCGGGCTGGCGATCCTTGTGGCGAGGCGGGCCCGGCAAGAGTTTCTTGAGCAGAGTCAGGAGAACCTGAAGACCTTGATGGAAGAGAGCCTCAAAGACCATGGTCGAGACAGATGACCGCTGGATGGCTCGGGCCGTCCGACTCGCCCGCAAGGGATTTCCTGCCCCAAACCCGCGCGTCGGGTGCGTGATCGTCATGGAAGGCGAACTCGTCGGCGAGGGGCACCACGACCACGCCGGAGGGCCTCATGCGGAAGCAGTCGCTCTGAAGGTGGCTGGTTCTCGGGCCAAAGGGGCCACTGTCTACGTGACCTTGGAGCCTTGCCGTCACACCGGTCGGACGCCGCCTTGCGTTCGGGCCCTCATCCATGCCCAGGTCCGCCGCGTCGTCGTCGCGACCCTTGATCCGAACCCCGTGGCGGCAGGCGGAATCCAGGAGTTGCGCGATGCCGGCGTTCAAGTCGACATCGGCGTCCTCCTGGCCGAAGCCGAAGACGTGAACCGGGTGTTTCTTACGGCCCACAGGCTTCAGCGGTCCTACGTGTGCCTGAAGGCCGCCACGAGCCTTGACGGGTTCATGGCCCCCGAGCATGGAGCGAGCGGCTGGATCACCAGCGAAAGGGCCCGTCGACAAGGTCACAAACTGAGGGCGGAAATGGGCTGCGTGCTCGTTGGCAGGGGTACGGTCGTGTCCGACGATCCGAGGCTCACAGCCAGGGTTCGGGGCGTCGTCAACCAACCCAAGCGAATCGTGTTGGATCCGTCGCGCCGCTTGTCTGGAAAGGAACAAGTCTTCAGTGGCCCAGGTTCCGCCGTCCGCGTCGTGGGTTCCGACCGCGGCGCTGTGGACGATTGGGTGTTGCCGTCTCGCTCAGGCCTCTTCAAGCCGTCGGAACTCGCCCAGTTGGCCTTTTCGAAAGGAATCGTGGGGATGCTCGTCGAGGGAGGTCCTGGGACCTTGGCCGAGTTCCTTCGAGACGGTACGGGCGACCAGATCGAATGGTTCGTCAGCCCGAACCTTCTTGGTTCAGGGAAGCGTTTCGACCTGTCGATGTGGACAGGAGAGCCGTGGGCATGGAGGCTTCCTCGGCTGCTTGGAGAAGACGTGTGGCTCAGGGCTGTTCGAGCCTGACGCACGAGCGATCAACATTTTTTCTAGACGGCATGGAACAATAGAGCCGTTCGTGCAGTCACTAACAGTGACTCATCTTCAAGCTTTCATCCTCCCCCGAACCAAGCCCCGTCTCCGATGCCCTCCGGAGCGGGGCCCTTAACTTTTTGGCCCCTGCATTTGATTAGACATAGCTGATCTGAGAAGGTTCGCCGGTCCCGGACACAAGTCTTACTTTGAGACAAATTCCTGGTGAATTCGCGTGTCCGACGTCAGTTCAGGGTGGAAGGAGGTTCCTATGATCGTTCCTTGTCGGACTCCGACGATCTGACCTTGATATTGCGCGAACGCTTCCACTTCCGGGCCGTGATCCACCACGACAGGGGCTCTGATGAAGACTCCGAGGGCTGGCTCCTCCCAACCATCGATTTCGACCGAGTCTTCGAAGCTGTTCACCTGAGAGCCAAACGCGTTCCGGCGAACTTTGACATCGAGGAGGCCGAGCGTCCATTGGTCGCGACCCTCGACTTCTCTGGCCAGCAAGATAAGGCCCATACAAGTGCCCCAAACCGGCATGCCCGATCCAGCCCGGCGGACAATTTCCTCGCCCAGGCCGAACCTCTGGAGCAGGAGCCCGACGGTCGTGCTCTCGCCGCCGGGAATGATGAGCCTGTCCACCTGATCAAGGTCTTCGACGGTGCGCACTTCTTGGGCCGGCGCCCCGATCCGTCCCAGCACCTCCATGTGCTTGGCGTAGTCACCTTGGACGGCGAGAACGCCGACGACCCGACCCATTCGGTCAGTTTAGCGGTCGCGACCAGGCGCGCCCGTCCTGGCCCAGTACAATCGTCCTCATGTCGGGACTGCGGCCAGAAGTCGTTTGTGTGCCGTTCGATCTTTGTGGCCCGCACCATGGGAGCCGTCTCGGGCCATTGGCGATCCAGCTCCAAGGATTGGTGGAAGAACTTGGCCGGGCCGGTTATCCATGCGTTCCCGTCAAGACGGTTTCTGAACTGGACGGCAAACTGCCAGGAACCCGCCAAGAGTGCGACGACACGGCTGTCAAGGTTCTCACTGCCACTCGCGACATCGTGGGAGCCGTGATCGACCGCGACGGCCTACCGATCGTGCTCGGCGGCGACCACAGCATCTCGATTGGTTCCATTTCTGGCGCGCTCAGGGCCCGGGCCGAAGGCCTGGCTGTCTTATGGATCGACGCCCATATGGACCTCAACACGCCATCGACCACGCCGTCTGGAAACATGCACGGCATGCCTTTGGCAGTGCTCTCGGGCCTCAAGGCCGGTTCAAGGTCGGCATCTGCCGGTGCTACGGAAGCCTGGATCGAGGCGGTCTATGCGGTTTGGCCCCGGCTCGAAGAGATCGTTGGCCCGCGACGACTGCGAGGCGACCGGCTGGCCTGGGTGGGACTCCGCGAAGTCGATTCAGGCGAGGTTGAGAACCTGAGCCAGCTGCCAGGGGCTCTGGCCGTGACGATGCAAGACATCGACGTCAGGAGACTGCCCGACCTTGTCTCAGACATCCATCATTGGCTTGTGGCGAGCGGGGCGACCGACCTGTGGGTGAGCTTCGACGTCGACTCTTTGGACCCTGTTTTCGCACCGGGAACTGGAACGGCAGTCCGGGGTGGCCTCAGCTATCGAGAAGGGCACTTACTGGCCGAGCTCCTGGCGCAAAGGGTGCTTGATCCCAAGAACCCCTATCGGCTGATCGGGGTCGATTTGGTCGAGGTCAACCCGCTTCGCGACAGAGAGAACGAAACGGCGCGTATGGCCGTTGAGTGGCTCTGCTCGCTCTTGGGAAAGACGATCATGAAGGCGGAAGCATGATCCTTGACTCATTGAGGCGAGTCCTGACGCAAGAAGCGGCCGCTGTCTTGGCTCTTTCAGAGCGGCTCGATTCGACCTTTGTTGTGGTCACTGAGGCCATTCTCGCCAGTCAGGGCCGCGTCGTCTGCTGCGGATTAGGGAAGTCGGGGCACGTCGCCGCGAAGGCGGCGGCGACGTTCGCGTCGACCGGTAGCCCGGCCTTGTTCCTCCATGCGGCCGAGGCCCTTCACGGGGATCTTGGAATGGTGGCGTCTGGCGACGTGGCCCTGCTCTTCAGCTACAGTGGCGAGACTGACGAGATCGTCAGGCTCATGCCAGGTTTGGCGGCGCAAGGGGCCAGGACAGTCATGGTGACGGGGAGGCCGGACTCCAGCGCGGGTCGATTAGCTGAGATCGTCCTCGATGTGTCGGTGGACTCAGAGGCCTGTCCGAACGGCCTGGCCCCGACGACGTCGACGACGGTCATGCTGGCGGTCTCGGACGCCTTGGCCGTTGCGGTGATGGAGGCGAGGGGATTCAAGGCCGAGGACTTTGCGCGGCTGCACCCTGCTGGGAGCCTCGGTCGCCGATTGACGCTCAGGGTGAGCGATGTCATGCGGACCGGGGCTGACCTTCCTGTCGTAGCGCCTCAGGCTTCGATTCCGGACCTGTTGCGGGTGATCACCCAGGCCGGTGCCGGAGGGGCTTGTGTCGTCGATGGCGAGGGTTCTCTCCTTGGGTTTGTGTCCGACGGTGACCTTCGCCGGTGGTTCTTGCGTGCGGAAGACCCGAAGTCAGGTTCGGCCCAGGAACTCATGACGCCCAATCCTGCGACCGTGACACCTGAGCTCTTGGCCGTCGAGGGGCTCGAAGTCATGCAGAACTTTCCTGCCAAGATCGGCGAGTTGCCGGTCGTGGAGGGGAAGCGGCTGATCGGTCTGCTTGTCCTTAAAGACCTGCTTCGATCAGGGATCGTTTGAGCGCTCTGTCAGCTCGTGACCTGTTCGGCATAGACCGCCACGCGTCGGCGTGAGACCGGTCCTTCGAACTTGACCTGGCCGGCGATGAGCGCGAAGAGCGTGTGGTCGTTGCCCATACCGACGCCAGGACCGGCATAGAACTTGGTGCCGCGCTGACGGACGAGAATGCTGCCGGCCTTCACGATCTGACCGCCGTAGCGCTTGACTCCGAGCCGCTGCGAATTCGAGTCGCGGCCGTTCTTGGTCGAACCTTGTCCTTTCTTATGTGCCATCGATCAGCTCCCTGGAATGACCTCGACCACCTTCAGGTGAGTCTCGGGTTGCCGGTGTCCCCACCGCTTGCGGATGTTCTTCTTCGGCTTATAGTTAAAGCCCACAATCTTCTTGGCCTTGCCCTGGCGGACAATCTCGGCCCGGACCTTGGCGCCCTTCACATGCGGGCTCCCGAGGGTCACAGCGCCGTCTTTGCAGACCATGATCACTTCGTCGAGGACGACCGTCGAACCTGGCTCGCCTTCGAGCTTTTCGACGATCAGGCTCTCGCCCTTTTCGGCTTTATACTGCTTGCCGCCTGTCTTTACGATCGCATACATGGCCGGGGTCACCTTTGCCTTGCCCAATGGGCTTGAGGCAGACAAGCACTATGGCACAAACGAGTCTGAGCCTTCAATGGTCCGGGCCTCTTGGTCACGCCGCACGGCCCAGATTCTGGGCGATGGCGACAAGTTCCGGGTCAAACTGGTCGGGATCCAAGGCTGTCGCCTTCTGTCCTCGAAGAGCCACGGCAGCAATGACGGCCAGGCACCTGGAGAGGAGAGGGATGGTCGGGCCGAGCTTCAAATCGGGGCCGGTGCCGTCGAACCGTTCGTCCAAGTTCTGGAGGCAAGGCAGTAGCTTTCTCAAAGCGGCGTCGTCGGCCAACTCGCGCGCCAGGGAGCTTTCTCCCGACTCGGCTTCTCTGATCCAACGCGGGAGAAGGACCGTCGAAGCCAGAAGCACGGCCGCCTGTGAGTCCGAAAGCTGCAGTTTTGTCTGGAACCGCTCGACGAGGGGATCGGCCACGGCCCGAACCTGTGAAACAATTGGGAAGCCCGCTGGGCCGACCTTTTCCAGGGCACGCTGGACGAGGTTCTCGGTGGTCGGGCGGTCTCCCAGATATCGGCCTTCGAAAGCCACGGCTTGGTTCCGTCCACTGTTCTTAGCCTCATAAAGGGCGATGTCCGCGGCTTTGAGGAGCCCAGTCGAGTCCGAGGCCGAATCAGGATAGACCGCGCACCCGAAGCTCGCGGTCACGGAGCGGGTCTCGCCCGATTCTCCGACAAACTCCAGCCTTTCGATCTGCTTGCGGATCCTTTCAGCGACGACCACAGTCGACTCGAGCGTGCTCCCGGGCAGAACAAGCGTGAACTCCTCGCCCCCATAACGGGCGGCCAGGTCGAAGGGACGGATCATCGCCTTGAGCACGTCCGTCACGAGCTTGAGGACGAGATCGCCGGCGTCGTGGCCCTCCTCCTCATTGAAGCGGCGGAAGTGGTCCACATCGAGCATCACGACCCCGATCGGCTCGCCTGACCTCCGGCTCTCGTTCAGCCGTCCTTCCAGGAACTCGTGGAGAGTGCGCAGGTTGGCCGCACCCGTCAAAGGATCGAAGGCGGCCAGCCGCTCTGCGGCCTCAAAGTTCACCGCCGAATTGACGGCCAAAGCAAGGTGCTCGGCGATCGTGTTGAAGAGATCTTGGCACTCGAAGAACTCCTCGTCCTCCTCGCGGCCAATGACCTCGAGAAGGCCCAAAAGGCGTCCGGAAATGACGAGCGGGAACGCCATGAGCCCACCGACCGGCGAGTAGCAGAACCGTCCCTCAAGCTCGGCGGTGACTGGGTCAGTGTTGATCCGGCGCAGATGGACTGGCCTTCTCCTGGCCGCGGCTTGCTCGGCCGCGCACGTTGGATTGTCCAAGTCGAGGGTGTGAACGGCGGAGCTGCCCGTCCGACTGACCCCGACATGGGCCACCAACTCCAGGGGGCCGTCCTCAGCCACAGTCGCCCACAGCAGGACGGCTGCGGCCTCGACCGACGAACTGATTGCGTGGACCGCGGCCACCGCCAGAGGGAGCAAGGTCTGATGCATCGTCAGCGCCTTGCCCACACGCTTCAGTGTGTCCGCTTTCCGGCGGTTCAGGGCTGAGATCCTCAAGGCTTCGGCTTCCTCCTCCGCATGAAAGACCAGTACCACCGTCCTTTCGCCGGCCTGTGTCGGCATCGGGGCCAAAAAGAACCTGAATCCGTCGAGATGCAAGGTCATCGGTTTGCGGCCTGGAGTCGCAAGGAAGTCTGCCAGCTCGCACTCGGCCAACTTGCGGGGGTCGGCCAGGTGAGGGCAAGCGGCCGCGAGCCCCCAAAGCCGGAGGGCATGACCCGTCTCGTCGAACAAAGCGCACCCGAGGGTTTTAGGGTTGAACACTTCGAGGGGGCCTGGGGATTCAGTCCCCAAGTACCAGCCTGGCATACCGGGCAACGGGGCAGGGAACCCGTCCGTCAAGGCCGGATCCGGGGCCGGGTTGCCAAAGCCGAGAGTGGCCAAGGCAGCCAGGGTCTCTAGTGGCAGGCCTGGGGTGGACACGCTGTATCCTTATCTTCGGTCGAACGATCCGACAAAATGACCCAGTGGGAGGACGACAACTGCCAACTTTGAGGCGTCTTTCAACCATGAGCCGCCTCGTTTTGGTCGTCGGTTTGCTGTTTTCTTGGGGATGCGGCGGATCAGGCGGCTCCTCTGGCCCAGCTGGATCCAGGGCAGTCGGCGACCAATGCCCCGGGGGATCGATCCCTGTCACTGTCGAATACGGCACGTCTTGGGGCCCGAACGTTCCTCTTCAGGCATCGCAAGTCGTGCAGTTGCTCGACGGTGACGGGAACATCGTCAGAACTGACTCCTTGAACCGGAACGGCCAATCGTCATCCACGATCATCATCCCGGGAGTCGGTTCGGAGGTCTATGAGGTTCTCGTCAGCCAATATGCGGCGGCCGACGCGGGCGGGCAAATGATCGGACAAGTCCGAGCCGTCGCCGACCTCTGCGTCGCTCCTGGCGGCGTCGTCCGACTCAGGACGACCTCGGCCCAGCCCATGGTGGGACTTGAGGTCAGTCCGGGCTCGGCGACCGTCGTCCAGCAGGGGACCCGGCAGTTTCTCGCCACGCCCGTCAGTTCGGGGGGCGTCCCCGTCCTTTTGCCGGCAAGTTCGATCACTTGGTCGGCGTCGGGGGGGGTCGGCACGGTGAACCAGGCTGGTCAGTTCAAAGCCACCAAGCCTGGGAAGGGCGCGATCGTCGCAAGAGGCCCGGGCGGGACGACTGCGCGCGCGACGGTCCAGGTCGAACCTGTCGCGATCAGAAAGACACAGTGGACGGTGCTGGTCTTTATGAACGCGGCCAGCGACCTCTACCCGTTCAGCGACCTAAACATGAACCAGATGGAGTCGGTCGCCCAGAACCCCGAGGTCAGGTTCGTCGTGCAGTGGAAGCAAGCCAAGTCGGTCTATCCGGGATCGTCGTTCGACGGCGTGCGGCGGTATCTCGTCCAGCCGGACACCGACATGGGCCGGATTCGAAGCCAAATTGTCCAGAACGGACTTGTCGACGCTTCGGGCCAGCCCCTCGACATGGGCGACCCGAGGACGCTCAAAGACTTCCTGGATTGGGGGAAGACGTATTTTCCCGCCGAGAGGACGGTCTTGGTCCTCTGGAACCACGGTAACGGATGGATGAGACGGCCGGACGCCGACAAGGGCCGAGCATTCAGTTATGACGACCAGTACGGGTCGGCCATCCAGACCTGGGAGTTCAACCAAGCCTTTGCCGGACATCGGTTCGACATCATCGCCTGGGACTGTAGCCTGATGCAGATGCTCGAGGTGGCCTATGAGCTTCGGCCGTTTGCGGGGCTGGTCGCGGGAAGCGAAGAAAGCCCGCCTGGGGAGGGGTACCCCTATGACGCGATCTTCCGGAGGTTTCGGGACAATCCTGGGCTACCGACCCGTGACCTCTCCAAGTCGTTCGTCGACGGTATGGTGAACGACCCTCGGTACACGGGCCGAAAGATCACACAGAGCGTGGTTGATACGACCAAGCTGCCAGCGTTGGCCCAAGGGGTGGACAAGCTCGGCCGGTCTTTGTTCGCTGCCAAGGACGTCATGGCCGACGATATCCGCGAGGTCAGGCAGACGGCGCAGGCCTACAGCCCCACTCGGAGCCGCACTTATCGCGATTTGATCGACGTCTGCCGTCTCCTGGGGGCGTCGCCCTCGGCTCCGACGTCCGTCCGGACGGCGGCGGGGGAAGCTTCGGCGCTGGCGCAAGCGGCCGTGGTCTGGGAAGGGCACAACCAGAACTCGCCCAACAGCCGTGGACTCAGTATCGACTTTTCCTCAGGCCTTGATTTTCTTCAGTTCCAACCTGACTATTCGCGACTGGCCCTGGCTAGGGCTACCTTTTGGGACGAGTGGCTAGCGGCGGCCCCGTAGCCTGGTCGTCAAACCAGTCAACCGATCAAGATTCTGGACAAGCACAGGGTTCAGGTGCGATTCAGAATCTGGCTGTGAAGCTTCCGCGTTGGTTCTGGGCGTCGCTTGGATTCTTCTGCGTGGGCTTGGGCTTTGTCGGAATGGTCGTTCCTGGCCTACCGACGACGGTCTTCATGATCCTCGGTCTTTACTGCTTCAAGAGGGGCAGCAAGCGGTTCGAGGTTTGGCTTCTGAGCCACAAATGGTTTGGCCCGGCCCTCAGGAACTGGGAGCGGACCGGGAGCATCCCTCGAAGGGCCAAGTTGGTCTCCGTCTCAATGCTGAGCTTTTTTGTCCTTGGTTCTACGGCGTTACTGCTCAGCAAGCCCTGGGTCGCCGGGCTCATCCTGGCGGTGGGCGCGTTCGGCGCATGGTACATCTTGTCCCGCCCGACCACTGAGGATCTATCGTGCTCCAGGTGGCAGGGGGCGGCTGGCCCAGTCGAGACGGTCGGCCCAAACGAATCGCCAGAGCTTGTCGTCACCGTGGCCCGGCCGGAGCCCGATCCTCGGGCCTTTCAACAGGTCTGAGACGGGAGGCCCCGGTTCGATCCTGACAATCGAGTCGGAATCGAAGAGGTTGGTGCCATAGTGCGCCCCGTTCAGGGCCATGGCTTGGGTGAGCTTGCCGGGACCGGAGAGTAGGTCGCGCTCAGAGTTGGCCCGGGGCCGGTTGGCTCGCATCGCTTGATGGCCTTCGAGGGGGCGGCAGGCCCGGATCAGCAACGCGCCTGGAGCGCCTTCGGGCCGACAAACGACGTTGGCCATCCAGTGGTTGCCGTAGGTGAAGTACATGTAGAGCCGGCCCGGAGGGCCGAACATGACCTGGTTGCGAGGAGTGGGGCCCCGGTGGGCGTGGCTCCCTGGGTCCTCAGCGCCTGTGTAGGCCTCGACTTCGACGATCTCGGCGCGGCAGGGCCCCACGAGCAGACAGCATCCGATGAGCCGACGGGCGGCGGTCAAGGGGTCGTCTTGGGCCAGTGTGTGGAAAAGTTCTTCCCGCATGGATACAGATTTCGGGTTTTTCTGCGTATAATTAGTAGACAAATATGGACTCTGTCCTTTACGTCCGACTGGACGGATTCTACACCTCGGTGGTCGTCCGCGCTGAGGGGGCTTGGGTGGTCCACCACAAGGGACGCGTGCTGGACGGGGACGCGACCGCGCTGGCGAGACAGGTCCGCCCGGGGACGCTCCTCACTGAGGCCAAGGCGGTCTTGCAGGGTCTGGGGCGGTTCGTGGAGTACCGTGAAGAGGCTTTCTTGGAGGCACGGAACGCTTGGTTGGACGTGTGCCTGGAGTTTTCGGGTGCGGTGGAACCGGGCTTAGCTGGCGAGGCGTGGATCGACCTGAGCCCGCATCCCGATCCGGTCGGTACGGCGCACGAACTGGCCGCGCGGCTCATGGAGACGACGGGGTTGACGGTCCAGGCGGGGCTGGCTCCGGCCAAGTGGGTGGCTCGGCTGGCCACGGCAGTGTGCGACCCGCGGGCCGTCAGGATGGGCGCGCCGGTGATCGAGCCCGTTCGGAACGCAGAGGCCTGGCTCGCTCCTTTGCAGACGGGGCTCTTGGAGCCGGTCGATCCCGTTCATCGGGAGAGGCTGGTCTTTTTGGGCTATCGACGGATCGGGCAGGTGGCGACCGCACCTTCAGTCGGGCTGCGGGAACAGTTCGGCGATGCGGCTTTCACGATCAGGCGGGCGGCTGAGGGGAATCATCCTGATCCCGTGCGGGCCAGTTATCCCGTCGAATCGTTCTTCGAACGGATCCAGTTCGGTCACCCGCTTGAGGACCGCTTTGCCCTGGAGGCTGGGCTCGACGAACTGGCGTTGCGGCTCGCGGCGCGGCTGTGCGCGTCGGATCGGGTGGCCGGAGCGTTGCAGCTCAGCTTGGAGTTCGAGGAAGGGCCGCCCGCTGTGTGCCGCCGTGCCTTGGCGAAGCCTTGGCAGGCGTCGTCGCCGTTGCGCACGGCCCTGGGGGTCATGTTGGCGGGAATCAAGCATGCTCGTCCTCCGGTGGCGGCCCAAGTCCTCGCTCGCGACCTGCGCCGCGCCGACCGGAGACAAGAAGCCTTCGTGGCTATGCCCGACCCGGACGGGGCACGGCGATGCGTAGAAGCGGCGGCGCGGAGACTGGGGGCGGTCTACGGTGAGGACACAGTGGCGCGGGCGAGCGGTCTGTCGGTGCCTAGGCGCGTGGAGGTGCTGCGTGAGTGGCGGCGGGCGACCGGTTGGCGGTGAGCGGCTCGCGCTTTGGCGCGAGGTCGGGGCGTGGTGGGCGGGGGAGCCTGGGCGCGAGTTCGTCCAATGGCGGGACGCCCGCGGCGTCCGCCGCGAGAAGACACGGACGCTGCCTGGGCACGAGAAGCCCTATGAACCCGTGGCGTATCACGAGGACCTGAGCACCGAGATCACCCTGCGCCCCCGCAAGACCCGGGACGAGAAGGTGGCCCTGGCCTGTGGCGCGACGGACCCACCTGGTCCGCGAACCTCCGGAGCCCGGCACGGTCACGCTGCCTTGCGCTTGGTCTCGGGGTACAGCTTTGGGAGGAGCGTGCTCTTGGCCCGCGAACTGCCGAGACGGTGCGCGGCCGCCGGCATCGCTGCGGCGGCGATCACCGACCACTTCGCCCTCACCGGGGCGGTGGAGTTCGTGCGCGAGGCGAAGGAGTGCGGCGTCCGTGCTTTGGTCGGGGCTAGCTTTGAGATGGACGTCGGCGGGGAGGTCGTGCTCTTGGCCCGCGACAAGACAGGCTATTCGAACCTGTCGCAGCTTGTCTCGCGTTGCCACTTGGAGGAGCCGCGCCTCTTTCCGCTCTGCACCCGGGCCCGGCTGGAGGCGCACAGCGAGGGATTGTTGTGCCTGACTGGGGGCGACAACGGCAGACTCGACCAGCTGCTTCTGAGAGGCCAGTTCGAGGAGGCGGCCCGATGGCTCGACTTTCTGATCGGGCTCTACGGGCGCGGTCAAGTGTTCGTGGAGGTGGAGCGGTCGTTCCTGCCGTGGGGGCTGACGGTCGAGAGGCGGCTGGTGGCCTTGGCCGAGTCGCGGGGGGTGCGGCTGGTGGCGGGGGGGGCCGTGCTCCATGCCCGTCCGGAAGACTTCCCGGCTCAGGACGTCGCCCTGTGCGCGCAGACCCTGTGCACGGTGGAGGAGGTGCTTGGCCGCAAGCCGCTCCGCCATCCCGACCAGCCCAGCGTGCCCGCCCGGCCCCAGCGGTCGCTGAACGCGGAGAGGCACCTCCGCACCCCGGCCGAAGCGGCCGAGCTTTTCCGTGACAGGCCGGAGTGGCTGGACGCGACTTGGGCGGTGGTGGACCGGTGCGACGAGGAGGTACTGCCGGGGCGCACGCGGCTGCCACAGCTCTTCGGCGATCCTGGACAGGCCCTGGCCGAGGCGGTGAGCGCGGGCGCCAGCAAGGCGTACGGTAAACCCACGCGGGCGGTACTGCTCCGGATCGACACCGAGCTGGACCGGATCTTGCGCCTGGGCTTCGCCGACCACTTTTTGGCGGCGTGGGACATGTGCCGTTGGGCGCGGGAGCAGGGCATCCTCTATTCGGGCCGGGGCTCTGTGGTCGACTCCGTGGTGTCGTTCTGCCTCGGGTTCAGCAGGATCGACGCCCACCGCCACCAGCTTCACTTCGACCGGTTCTTGCCTGAGGACGGGAGCAAGAGGCCCGACATTGACATCGACTTCGAGGCCAGGCGGCGGGACGACGTGAGGAACTACCTTGTGTCGCGCTATGGAGTCGAGAGGGTGGCGACGGTCGCCGCGATCGGGGCTTACAACACGCGGGGGATCGTGCGGGAGGTCGGGAAAGCTCTGGGGCTAACGCCGGAGGCGCTGGGTTTTTTGAGCAAACGGCTACACGGCGGCGTCACGCCCGAACAACTTGAGTCGGCCCTTGACAAGCGTCCGGAACTGCGCGGAGCAGGGATCGATCGTGAGCGGCTGGTGTGGCTGTTCCGACTGGCCCGCGACCTGGCCGACGTGCCCCGGAACATGCGGGCGCACTCCTCGGGGGTCGTGGTGTCGGACCGACCCCTGGCCGAGACAGTGCCGGTGATGTGGGGCGCGACCGACGCGGCGGGTCATCCGGGCCGCGGCCTGGGCGGGCCCGAGCGCGAGGAACCGGGGCCAGAAGGACACCTTCGGATCATCCAGTGGGACAAGCGCAGCGCGAAGCACTACTTCGACAAGTTCGACATCCTTTGCCTGCGGGGGCAGGACGTGCTCGCGGGCACTCAGGCGCGGGTGCGCCGGCAGCAGACCCTTTTCGACGTGGAGAAGGCCCCGGTAGACGACGAAGAGACCTATCGGGCAATGCGGAGCGGCGAGCTGATCGGCATTCCCCAGTCGGCTTCCCCAGCGATGAGACAGGCGCACGTCCGGGTGCAGACCGCGAACTTGGCCGACGCGAGCCTGGTGCAGGCGGGCATCCGGCCTGGGGTCGGCGGCGCGGTGAAGATCAACGAACTTATCGCCCGGCGGCGCGGCAAGCCGTACGACACCGTCCACCCAGAGTTGGAGAAGATCCTCGGGCACACGTATGGGATCGTCGTGTTCCAGGAGCAGATCGACCAGTTGCTCCAGGTGTTCGCCGGGTATTCGAGCGGCGAGGCGGAGGACATCCGCGACGCAGTGCACAAACGGCGGAAGGAGGACTATGGGCGCACGATCCGGGAGGAGGTGACGGCGAGGATCCTTGCCCATGGCTTTGGGGCCGACATCGCGGAACATGTTTTCGACCTTATTGCTGGGTTCAAGGGGTACGGCTTTGCCCAAGGTCACGCGCTGGCCTTTGCCGAGATCTCGATCCGGTCGATCTATTGCCAACAGAACTTTCCGGCCGAGTACTTCGCAGCCCTGCTCGACGCCCAGCCGGCGGGCTACTACGGCCCCTGCACTTTAGTGAACGAGGCGCGGTCGCGCGGGGTGGCGGTGCTGCCGGTCGACGTGGGCCGCTCGGGCCTGACCCATGCAGTGGAGGACGTGCTCGCATCCGAGGAGCCGCACCTACTGGTTCCGAACGGAGGGATCAGGCTGCCGCTCCGGATCGTGAAGGGGCTCTCCAAGGAGACCGTCCAGCGGACGGTGGAGCGGCGCGGGGCGGGCTATGAAGGCTTCCACGACTATGTGCGCCGGGTGAGGCCCCAACGCGACGAGCTTGAGGCGCTGGTCTTGTGCGGGGCGTTCGACCGGTGGTGCCCGAACCGGCGGGCTTTGCTTTGGGCGGCGCCGTCCGCGCTGGCGTGGGCGTCGGCTTGCGAGGGACTCTTGTCCGGATCCGGAGACGCGCCCCCGATCGATCTAACGGTCACCGATTTCACCGAGGCGGAGAAGCGGGTCCGCGAGCGGAGTGTGTTGGGGCTGGACATCGAACGACACTTGATGGCCTTCGAGCGGGAGCGGGTGGCCGCGCGCGGGGGGATCACGACGGCTGAAGCGCGCCGGTTGTCGCCGGGCCGCCGGGCGGTAGTGGTAGGGAACCCGATCCGGCTCCGATTCCCGCCGACACCGAGCGGGAAGCGGGTGGTGTTCTTCGACCTTGAGGACGAGACGGGGTTGCTCAACGTGACTTGCTTCGACCGGGTCTACCAGCGGGACGGGCACGCGATCGTGTGCTCGCCGTATCTGACCTTGATCGGGGTCGCGCAGTGGCGGGACGGGCACACCGCATTCCTCACCCAGCGGGCGTTTCCTTACAGCCCGGTCGTCAGCCGGCTTGCCGAGGCGGCCGAGCCTGTGGTGGCCACGGCCGACTTTCTCGTAGGGTAAGGGGCGGGACGACTCTGACCGGACTGAAATCCGGCCATTCAAAGGCGATTTGGATCGGGCCCACAGTCTGGGCCCAGGGTAAAACGGCTGGCTATGAACCTCGACCTCTTGCGCGAGCTCACCGAGGCACACGGCGTTCCGGGCTCCGAAGACGCGATTCGGAAGATCGTGAGGCGCGAACTGCAGGGCTTGTGCGATTTCAAGACCGACCTCATGGGCAACCTCATCTGCCACCGTCCGCCCACAAGCGGCGACACGCAGGCCAAGAAGCTCATGCTGGCCGCGCACATGGACGAGATCGGCTTCGCGGTTAAACACGTGAGCGACAAGGGTTTTCTCCGAATCGCCCCGCTCGGCGGTTGGGATCCGCGCCAAATGGCGAGCCAACGGGTGAAAGTTCACACCAAGGGCGGGATGCTCGACGGGGTCCTCATGGAGAGCCGGAAGCCCAAGCACATGCTCCAGCCTGGAGAAGGGGCCAAGGAACCGACGATCGATGACTACTTCATCGACCTCGGACTTTCGGGCGAGCAGGCCAAGGCCACGGTTCAGATCGGAGACCCGGTGACGATGAACCGGACCTTTCAAACCATGGGCGAGCTTTGCACCTGCAAGGCGATGGACGACCGGGTCGCGGTGTTCGTCATGATCGAGGCAGTCAAGGCAGCGCGCTCTCACAACGTGGAGCTCTTCGCGGTAGCGACGGTGCAGGAAGAGGTCGGCCTGCGCGGGGCCACCGCTAGCGGCTGGAGCCTCAATCCAGACGTCGTGGTCGCGATCGACATCACGCTCGCTAACGATATCCCGGGGTTGCCCGACGAACTGGCCGTGACGAGACTCGGCGAGGGAACGGCGATCAAGGTTCTCGACAGCTCGCTCATCTGTCACCCGAAGGTGGTCAGGCACTTCCGCGACCTGGCCGAGCGGCACGACATCAAGCACCAAATCGAGTTGTTGCCGATGGGAGGCACCGACGCGGGTGGCGTCCAACGGCTTCATGGCGGGATTCCGGCCTTCACGCTGTCGGTGCCCTGTCGCTATGTCCACACGGTCAATGAGACCGTGCACCAGGGCGACGTCCGGGCCTCCATCGACCTGCTGGCGAGGTACATCGAAGACGCCCACAATGGGAACTATTCTTACGACTGAGATGGGAGGGCCCGGCGCCCTGGTTCGAATCGGACGTAGAGTAAGGGAGAAGAGATGAGACTGAACTTCCTGATTTTCGTCGCGCTCGTCGTTGGGTTCGGGCTGACCGGTTGTGAGAACAAGGACCTCTCCGCCCCCGGCCCGGACAAGCAGATCCAGATCGACGACTCGCCCCGGCCCATGTCGAAAGCCGAGCCAGCGGCCGAGGTTCAGCACGTTGCGAAGACGGATCAGGCTCCGTCGGGCCTCAAAACCGCAGTCCTCAGCGTTCCGGGCATGACTTGCGGCTCCTGCCCCGAGATCGTGAAGGAGATCATCGCGAAGATGGACGGCGTGCAGAAGGTCGGGACCGACCAGAAGACGTTGACGGCGACTGTCCAGTTCGACCCGAAGAAGACGGACGCGAACAAGATCGCCGAACAGCTCGGCAAGGCCAACTCGCACTATAAGGCGACGATCAAAGCCTCTTAAGTCTCAGGGCGTCCATCGGGGATCGAGGAACCTTTGGACTTCGACCCGGTGGCCGTCCGGGTCTTCGGCGAAAAAGTGGTAGATCCCGAACTTCGGGTTTTCTCGGGGTCGGCCGTCGGTCAAGACCCCGCGGATCGTGAGTCTCTCATGCCAAGCATCGACATCGTCCACGACCCAAGTCAAGATCACTCTCGCGGGTTCTGAAAGCGTTGCGGACTCGCACAGCCCAAGGAACACGCCAGGACTGACCCTCAGAATTTGGCACGATCCCTGGTCGAGGGCCAGCGTCAAGCCCATTTTGTCGCGGTAGTACTGGCTGGATCTCGCGAGGTCTCGGACTGGCAGGAAGGTGATGAACGCGTCTGGCTGCATCTCGCGAGTGAACCCGGGCCTGGGAGCGAGGCGCCCGGAGCCAGTATCCTGAGCGGCCATGAAGCTTCACGAATATCAGTCTAAAGAGCTGCTCGAAAGGTACGGAGTCGCGGTTCCGAGGGGAACTGTCGCGACAGACGGCCCGTCGGCCCATCAGGCGGCCGAGCAGTTCGGCGGCAAGGTCGTCGTGAAGGCCCAGGTGCTGATGGGGGGCAGAGGCAAGGCTGGTGGGGTGAAGCTTTTCGACTCGGCGGACGAAGCGGGGAAGTTCGCAGGGGAGTTGATCGGCAAACGGTTGGTCTCGATCCAAAACCCGACTGGGCTGGTGGTCGAGAAGGTCTTGGTGGGCGAGCTCATCGATATCGCTGAGGAGTACTACCTTTCCGTGCTTCTTGATCGAGCCGAGCAACGGCTGGTCGTCATGGTGAGCCAGGAAGGGGGCATGGACATCGAAGAGGTCGCCGCAACCCATCCGGCGGCGATCGTCCGTCTTTATGTCGACCCGGCATGGGGCCTGGCCGACTTCGAAGTCCGCGATGCGGTCGCGAAGGCGAACATCCCGGCGAAGGCCCAGCGGCAAATGGTGTCGATGATCAAGGCTCTGGTGAAGACTTATATCGAGTCAGATGCCGACCTTGTCGAGATCAATCCGGTCGCTTGGACATCGGACGAAAAACTGATCGCGGCTGACGCGAAGGTCAGCATTGACGACAATGCGCTGTTCCGACATCCCGAATACCAGGCGACGAAGGACGACGCGGCGGAAGACCCCATTGAGGCCGAGGCTTCGCGGCGCGACATCGCCTATGTCCGGCTTGGCGGCGACATCGGCATCATCGGCAATGGGGCCGGGCTCGTCATGTGCTCGATGGACGAGGTCAAGGCGGCGGGAGGCAATCCAGCGAACTTCTTGGATGTTGGTGGGGGCGCCCAGGCTGAGAGGGTCCAACAGTGTGTGGAACTCGTTCTGATGGACGAGAACGTCCGAGGTCTTTTGATCAACATCTTCGGAGGCATCACAAGAGGCGACGAGGTCGCGAAGGGGATCCTGGAGGCGTTCGGCAAGATCGACGTGAAGATCCCGGTGGTGGCCCGTATCGAGGGCACGGCCTCGGACGAGGCGATCCGGATGCTGGAAGGGACACAGATCGTGGGGGCGGTGACGATGCAGGAAGCGGCGGCGAAGATCGTGGCGCTGGCTCAATCTAGTACCGGCTGAATCGCCAGAATGTGGCCAACGCACTTGACGTAAACCTCAAACTGTGAGCCACAATCGACCCGAGGGTTCAATGTCTGGCACTTTTGTTCAAGAGGCTTATAAGAGTGGCAACGAGGCCTACTCCCGAGCGGACTATGAGGCGGCTAGGGCGAGCTTTTTGGAGGTCACCCGAGCCAATCCGACCTGGGGCGACGGGTGGCGCATGCTGGGCTTTTCCCACTATGGCCTTCAAGCCTATGCCGCGGCCAGGGAGGCCTTCACGACGGCCGTGGGGCTGGATCCGAGCAACGGCGAAACCCACTACGGGCTCGGACTCGCCGTCTGGGGCGAGGGCGACCTTGAGGCTTCCGCCCGCCACTTTGATGAAGCCCTGCTCTTGCGGCCCGATCATGCCGGAGCCAAGCAAGCCTTGGTCACTTTGCTGATCGCCAAGGGGAAGGCCCACTTGCAGAACGACGAGGCGCCTCGGGGGGAGGCCGACCTCGAGAGGGCGGTCAAGATCGATCGCAAGAACCCCGAGCCAGTGACGGTGCTCGCCAAGCACTACTACGTGACCGGGCAGAAGCCTCGTGCCACCAAGCTGATTCAAGGGGCGCTCGAGGAACTGGCGCACGACCCCCAAATCAAAGCCATGGCCGAGCACTTGGGGGTCAAGGCCGACCAAGCGGCCGTCAAGGACGCGGCCAAGAAGGACGCCGTTGTCCAGAGCCAGAAAACGCAGTGTCCAGTCTGCAAGCGCGAAGTCATGAATTGGGCGGCGATCTGCCCCACCTGCGGGGCCCAGCTCAGGGCCGTGGTTTCGCAGTTCGCGTCGAACAACCCCGTTCCCAAGGCCACTTGGCAAGAGGTGGCCTATAAGATCATCGCCGGACTCTGGATTTTGAACGGTTCGTACTTGGCCTTTCAGGGAGTGCAGAGGATCGGCAAGGAGGGCTACATGCCCGGCCTGGAGGCCTTCGAGGTGATCATGGGGGCGATCAACATTGGCGTCGGCATCGGGCTGTTCTTCGAGAACGAGGTCGTCCAGTTCATCGCCAAGCTGATGTGCTATCTGGTGATGTTCCGGGCAGGCCTGTCCCTGATCCTGTCGCTGGGCATGGGGTTCACGGTCGATGCGGCGATCAATGCTGCGATGATCGCCTTGGCCGGTTTCCAGCTCTATATCCTGGCGCAGATTGGGGACGTTTGAGTCCCTCTGTGTAAACTGCGGGCATGCTGTTGCCCTTGGTCGTCGCGGCGATCGAGCCCGAGACTTCTGGACTCACGTACCCGGTCACTCGAAAGGTCACCCATGTCGACTCGTACCATGGCGTCTCGGTAAGCGACCCATACCGCTGGCTCGAGGAGCCGATTTCGACTCCGGAAGTGAAAGCTTGGGTGGACGCTCAGAACAGGGTCACCTTCGGCTATTTGTCGAAGATCGAAGGGCGCGAGCGGATGCTCAAGGAAATGCTTCGGCGGGTGAACTTCGAGAGGTTCACGGTGCCGTTCAGCCAGGGCGGCCGGTACTTCTGGACGCGGAACGACGGGCTGCAGAACCAGGACGTCGTCTACGTGTCCAAAAGCTTGAGCGGGGAGGGAGAGGTCTTAATCGACCCCAACACCTTCAGCGAGGACGGCACGGTCTCGCTTGCTGGGCTGGACGTGAGCCTGGACGGCAAGCGGGCCCTCTTCGCTAAGTCTTCGGCGGGATCGGACTGGAACGAGTGGTACGTGTTGGACATCGAGACCAGGAAGGTGATCGAGGGCCCGGTCAAGTGGTCGAAGTTCGGTGTGGGGTCGCTCGACAAGACGGGAGAGGGGTTCTACTTCCTTCGGTTCCCCGCGCCGAAGGAGGGCGAGGCGTTCACTCAGATGAACCGGGAGCCGAAGGTGATGTATCACAAGATCGGCGACCCACTGGACGAGAGCCGGCTGGTCTTCGAATTGAAGGAGCATCCGGACTGGTTCGTGTGGCCGAGCCTAGATGAGGCCCGTGAGACGATGTACCTCTATGTGACCACTCCGGGGACAGTGAACAACCGGCTTTGGGCGATCGATCTTGGGGCTCCGGAGCGTGGCGTGACGAAGCTCTTCGACGAGAACGACGCGGACTATGTGCCAGTTTTCAGGCAGGGTTCAGAGCACTTTGTGGTCTCGACCCATGAGGCTCCGAACGGCAAGGTGATGGTCATCGACACGGTGCGCCGGATCGCTCCCCGCATCCTCATTCCGGAGTCGAAGGATCCGATTCAGGCGGTGACATTCGTCGGCGGCCAGTTCCTGGTTTCGGTTCTGCGTGACGCCAAGTCGGCGGTCAAGAGATATGCCATGACGGGAGAACTGCTCGGGGAACTAGAGCTACCGGGTCCAGGGACGGTCGGCGGGCTTGGTGGCAAGTCCACGGACGAGGAGACTTTCTATTCCTATGTCTCGATGGACAAGCCGAGCACGATCTACCGCTACGACCTCAAATCAGACAAGAGCACGGTCTATCGGTCGCCGAAGCTACCGTTCGACTCGTCGCGATATGAGTCGAAGCAGGTCTTCGTGACAAGCCCAGACGGCACCCGGTTTCCCATGTTCATCGCCCATAAGAAGGGGCTCAAACTCGACGGCTCGAACCCGACGATCCTCTATGGATACGGCGGGTTTGGCGTATCCCAACAACCGTGGTTCTCGACCAGCCGGACGGTCTGGATGGACATGGGCGGGGTGTTCGCCTTGGCTTGTATCCGAGGTGGAGGCGAGTACGGGAAGGAGTGGCACGAGTCCGCGACGAAGTTGAGGCGACAGAACGCTTATGACGATTTCATCGCGGCGGCCGAGTGGCTGGTCACGAGTAAGTACACTGACTCCAAGAGGCTTGCTGTCCAAGGCGGGTCGAACGGGGGACTGTTGGTCGGGGCCGTCACAAACCAGAGGCCCGACCTGTTCGCGGTGGCGCTCCCTGGCGTCGGGGTCATGGACATGCTCCGGTTCAACCAGTTCACCATCGGCCGGGCTTGGGAAGGCGACTATGGCTCTCCCACGAACGCAGACGAGTTCTTCGCCCTCTGGCGCATCTCGCCCTACCACAACCTGAAGCCCGGGACAAAGTTTCCGGCCGTCCTGGTGACGACGGCCGACACTGACGACCGGGTCGTGCCTGCGCACTCGTTCAAGTACGCGGCTCGACTGCAGGAGTGCCAGGCAGGGACTGCCCCAGTCCTTATCCGGGTCGAGACCTCGGCTGGACATGGAGGAGGGACACCAGTCACGAAGGCCCTTGAAGAGCTTTCGGACACCTACGCCTTCACTCTCAAGAATATGGGAAAGAAGATCCCCAGGCGGTTCTAGGCGGTCAGATCTTTCGTCAAGGTCAAGTAGCGACGGGTCGGGACGAACCCGTGGCGCCCGTAGAAGTCCTCCAAGGTCGTCCAGTCGATGATCGTCCGGCGGGATCCTCGATGGGCCAGAGTCTGGAGGGTGGATGCGAGAAGGGCGTCGCCCAATCCCTTGCCTCGTGCCTGCTCGGCGATGCCGATCGGGCCGAGGGCACCCCAAGACGGGCCCAGAGACCTCCTCCAAATGGCCCCTCCGATGGGTCGTCGCGCGCCTTCGCGCTGTGTGAAGGCAAACCCCTGGATATCGCCTTCGATCCTGAGCAGTAAGATGTCGCCCGCCTCTCGGTCTTCGACGACCTTCCTCATCGTGTCGTGCCGCCATCGTCCAGGGAAGGACCGGGCAAGAAACGAGTCGAGGGCTTCAGCGTCGTCCTGAGCAGCTGGTTGGACCGTCGCTCGGTGCTGCGCCAGGAGGTCGCGACACGACTCTGGGGCCTGGAACCCGCACAAGTCGCGCTCAAGATCGCAGTGGTCGCTCCCGACCTGAAAGCCTGCCATGACCATCTGGGCGAGACGGTCGTCGTCCTTGGGAAAGCCGGGCCAGATATGGTCGTGGTCCATCCCAAAGACGAGGTTCCGAAAGCCCATCGCGGCGCAGGCGGCGAAGACCTCTTCGAGGGTTTCTTCGACGCCCACGCACGCGGCCAAGTGACACCGATCAGGAGGCGCCCCGGGATAGGCGGTCGCTGGGGACTTGACTGCCACGAAGCGGTCGTTCCCGTCCCACCAGGAAGCGTCTTCGAGCAGGAGCACGGAACCGGCGGTCCGCAGCCAAAGATCCTGAGGATCGACGGACCAGACAGGCGCCAAGGCGCGGTCCCAAGCCTGGGACAGGCGGTCCGGAGTCGACGCAGAAAGAGGGAGCCTCAAGCCACGCCGGCCGTGGAGCCGCAAATGACAATTGCGCGGTTCAACTGCTCGAGCCTTTGGGCCACTTCAGCGGTCTCGCGCAGGAGAAGTCGGTCAAGTGTCGGGTGGGAGAGGAGCCATTCGACCGGATCCCAGGGCCGATGAAAGCCAGCCGGCCCCGGGGCGTCAAAGTGCTCTTGGAACGTGCTTCGGAACTGGGGGTAATGGCTCTGGAGCTCGCTGCGATACCGTCGATACTCTTCTTGGAGGCCCCACGACGGGCCATAGCGAAAGGCGTCCGTGACGGTCGCCTCGAAACGCACTTGAACCTCGCGAAACTCGGCGAAGGTCATGATGTCCTCTCGACGAAATTGATCTTCAGGTCGCGGACCAGGTTCTGCATCCGGCGGCGATCCTCGTCGTCCAACCGCGGCTCTATCAAGGCGGCCAGGGCTGCCGTGGCATCGACAGCGACCTTGGCTTGGTCGAGGTCTCTGGCGATCTCACCCGTCACGAAGTCGGGCTGAAGCCCCATTTTCTGCCATGCCAGGGCCGACGTTTGGTCGATCACGACGGCGAGGAACTCGAAGACGTCCACCGGCGCCTTGGCTTCTTGGTCGCTCATCTCCAATAAGAGTGACGCTGAGGGTGGGCAGAAGGCACCGAGGGTTTGGGCCCGAGTATTGTAGTGACCAAGAACATGATGTCAGGGCCCCACTCTTCGGGCGCATGGCCTTTAGACGACGACATCTGGGCGTTCCGGATGCTTGGACGGTTCGAAGGCACAAGACGAGGGGCTTCAATGCCCCGACTCCGTTCGCGGTCGGCGGCTTCCGTGCTCGCGTTCCTGGCTCTGCACCGTGGCCGAGAGTTCTCGCGCGCAGAACTCGGCGAGACGATTTGGCCGGACGGCGAACCCGAGAAGCAAATGCAAAACCTTCGTCGTACTCTCTCAGACATCCGTGACGCGCTCGAATCGGATGGTCTTGAGGGAGTCGTTCTCGAAGCTGGAAGGAACTACGCCCGTCTTTCGCCAGACCACTTCACGACCGACTGCGAGCGCCTGACGGCGCTTGCCGAGAGCGCCGAGCGAACCGGGGACGACCAGGCTCAAGCCCAGATTTGGGGCGAGATCATGGGACTTTACCAAGGGCCGTTGCTTTCACCGCTCTACGATTCATGGATCACACCGTTCCGTCTTGAGTTCGAGGAGAGCTATGTCGGAGCCGTACGGGGGCTTATCGGCTTACTGATCTCCGCCGGGCAGAGCCGGGACGCGGTGAAAATCGGACGAAGGGCGGTCACCGTCGCGCCCCTCCGTGAGGACACTCATGTGGCCTTGATCCGGGCCTATGCCAGTGCTGGACTCGGAAGCGAGGCGGTGCGGCAGTTCGAGGAGCTCGAGCGGATACTGGACGACAATTGGGGCGAATCGCCGTCGCATGAGGCAGTCGAAGCGCTCGAGTCTGGGCCTGTCGCGGTTCCGAGGCGCCGGCCAGGGCCAACCACGCCAACGACGAAGCCGAGCAACGACCTGGTGTCGCCGTCCGACATCGTTTTGCTTTTCGACAGGACTAACGAGTTGGCCTCCAAGAGAGTTTCCGAGCTTCGCGATGCGCTAGGCGAGGCCGGACTGAGCGCCTTTTTCGACAGGCACACGAGCCCTGATCTGACCTGGGGCAAGACCATCGAGAGCAAAGTCCGGAAGGCCAAAGTGGTCGCCGCGCTGGTCTCTGAAGGATCGGATCAGAACGAGATGATGACGGCCGAGCTCGAGATCGCCGACTCGGAAAGCCTTGACGACGGGACGCCGAGGATCTTCTCGCTCAAACTTGACGGCGCTTGGCCGCTTGCCGGGGTGATGGGGGGTGTTCTCAACTCCCGACCGTCGTTCGATTGGCCGTCCGAGGCCGATGTCGAGACCGCAGTGGGATACATCAAGGACGCTCACTGGCGCGAGAAGGCTCCGTTGGTTGCGATCGAGCCGGACCATCCCGGTGGCGCGGTGCCTCTCGATTCGAAGTTCTACATCGACCGACCGACCGATCACCTAGTCAAGCGGGCGATAGAGACCTGCGACAGCATCGTCTTGGTCAAAGCACCGAGGCAGACCGGCAAGACTTCGCTGCTCGCCCGTGCGGCCCAGTTCGCGAGAGCGGGGGAGCGCCGTCTGGTGCTCTCGGACTTTCAGACGATGAGCGCGTCCCAGCTGCACTCGGAGGAGACGCTTTACAAGGGGCTGGCGTCCGGATTGGCGACCCAGCTCGGGTCTCAAGTCGACCTCAAGGAACTTTGGAACGATTGGCTGGGAGCCAACTCGAACTTGGACGCGGCCGTGGTCGCGGTGCTGGAAGAGACTGAGGGGCCAGTGGTCTGGTGCTTTGACGAAGTCGACCGCTTGTTCGGGCATCCCTACAGCACCGACTTCTTTGGCCTGGTGCGGAGCTGGCACAACCGGCGTGCGTTGGAGCCGGGCAGCGTTTGGCAGCGGTTGACTGTGGTGATCACGTTCGCCACGGAGGCCCACTTGTTCATCAGGGACCTCAACCAGTCGCCTTTCAATGTCGGCACACGGCTTGAGCTGGCCGACTTTGACGAGGCGCAGATGCTCGACCTTGTTCGGCGGTACGGCTCGCCCTTGACGAGCGACGAGGACGTCGCACGATTGCGAGAACTGGTGGGCGGGCAGCCGTTCTTGGTTCGACGGGCCTTAGACCGGATCGCCACAGACCGTGCCAGTCTTGAGGACATCGAGGCCGACGCGCTCAGGGATGACGGTCCGTTCGGCGACCATCTCTCTCGACTCTGGTTCTCGCTCTCGCGTGACGAGTCCACCATGACTGAAGTCGGCAACTTGTTGGAGGGAAAGCCGTTCCAGAGGCCAGAGACCTTCTATCGACTTCGGGCGGGCGGCCTGATCGTCGGTTCACCAGATGAACCACGGTTTCGGTGCGGAGCCTATGGCCGTTACTTGGCCTATCGGCGAGGGCCGAACTGAGGGGGTGGACCATGGAAGATTTGGACCGTGCCGTCGCTCGAGACGGTGGCGACCTTTGATCGGTCGCCGCACATCCTGGCCGCGAAAACGGTAAGGCTGTGGCCCAGGAACTCCATGACCGGTTGCCCGGTCTCGGTGTCCGAAAGCCGAGCGGTCTTGTCGGCTGAGGCCGTCAAGATTCGGTTCCCGTCCGGCGTGAACTCGGCGGTGGGCACCCAGCTCTGGTGACGGATTCGTCCGATCTCCTGGCCCTTGGCCGCATCCCAGATGCGGGCGCTACCATCGAAAGACCAAGTCAGGATGCGGGACTCGTCCCCGTTCCAGATCGCGTTGAAGAGACGCGCACGGTGTCCCGAGAGGGTCAGAATCGATGACGCTAGGTCGGAAGACAGCACCCGGGCGGTGCCGTCCATGCAAGACACGAGGATCCGCCCGCCGTCCATGGAGAAACGGGCTGACCGCAGCGGAGAAGGCACGGAGGTTCTGGCGACGACACGGGCCTCAGGGATGTCCCAAATCCTTAAAGTCTTCCCGCTGCTCGACACCAGCTTCAAGTTGTCGCTAGAAAAGCCGAGAGCCTGGATTCTCGTTTCATGACCTTGGATCGGAATCTCCTTCATCGAGGGTCGAACCTGGTAAAGCTTGAGGTCGCCGCTGATTGAGCCCGCTGCGAGGAACTCCCCCGACGGAGAGAACTTGGCAGTCACGACCTTCCCTTCGAGCTTCTTGAGTGAAAAAGGATTCCCAGTCCGGTCGATGATGGACAGCGTCCCGTCCTCACCTCCTAAAGCCACCAATCTGCCTCGGGGATCGACCGCAATGGGGAACGGTGGGTCGCCCTGGCCAAGGTGCACTTTCGCCTTGATCTTCCCAGTCAGCGTGTCGAGCAGAATCCCTTTGCCGTCGGTGCCGACCGTGACCAAGTGCCGACTGTCGTGCAGCCACGCACAGTCGAAGACTTCGCGATCATGCAGCTTGTACTTCTCGACAGCAGGATGTTGTTGAACCGGCCAGACGCGGACCGTCCTGTCGCGGCTGCCCGTGAAAATCTTCTGGCCATCAAGCGAAATATTCGCAAAGGTCAACCAGTCTCGGCTACCGACATACTGCTGGAGCATGCGGCCCGTTTCTGCTTCCCAGATCGCCGCTGTGCCGTCGGCGCTCGCGGTCAGGAGACGCCGGCTGTCCGGGAGCCAGCGGACATACTGGACGCTCGAACCGTGGCCGATAAGGTTTCGAAGGTGACGCCCGGTCTCAGAATCGATGATCGAGACGAACGGGCTTTGCTGACCCATCGCGAGGAGTCTGCCGTCTCGGGAAAGAGAGACCGCGTCTGGATTCCGAAAGTCTTCATGTTCGACCGCATAGATTGTTTCAAGACCAGGTAGCCGGCACGCCCTCAAGGTACCTGGGCCTCTTTGGTCGGATTCGACGACGTAGATTCTTGAGCCTTCGTGGTCGACAACCGCGCGGTGAACTCTGGCTGGCCATGGCTTAGAAAACATTCTTTCGGGTCGGTTCGGTCCCAGCTGATAGGCGCAGAGCCTCTCGCCATTGGAACTCGCATTGACCTCCGTGCCGGCCAAGAAACTCGATTCTTGGAGACGACCATTGACGATGATGGGGACTGGCCATGAGGTGGTCGAAAGCTTGCCGTCTTTGATCGCGGCAATCTGGAGTTCGATGGCTTCGGTGTCTTCCGGCCGGCAAAAGCCAAAGTATCGAGCCGAATCTAAGAAGACGGGCCCACGATCGACGAGGTTCTGGAGCAACAATGGGGTCACAGACCCTTCAAAGATCCGGTACAGCCCCCCCGAGGTTGCGACCATCAAGGCTCCGTCGGGGCCAATCTCTCCATCCTCCACCGGATGGTCGAAAGTGTGGAGGATCTGTCCGCGCCCAAGATAGTTTGACCAATAATCCCATTCCCATCCTTTGTCTGGAGATCCCTTCTGCCGGTCGATCATCTCTCCAATGCCAATCCAGTTCTTGCGCTCGACTTCCAATCGGAGAGACAACATATCGCGGAAGTAGTTGGTGCGTTCTGCGGATCGGCGCATCGCCTGGGCTTCGTTGGTGGCTGCCTGAAGACGCTGCACCATTCGGGCGTTCTGTACAGCGAAGTAAGCAACGACGCCGAGGACAACGGCCGCCACGCTGGCCGTTCGCAAGGCGGCCTGGCGTGCCGCTGCCTGCTGTCGCCTCTGTTCGGCCTTGGGGAGGTTCGCCCGGATCCAATTGTGATCGAAGACTTGACGATAGATTCGGTTTCTTGGGACGAGTCTGCCGTCAAGCGAGCCACAAGCCCCGGAGAGCCGCAGGGTCGCTAGCACGGGGTTGGAGTCATCGGCCATGACGGGCTTGCGCTTGAGGATATTCGCATAGGTGGAGAGCACACGGGTCAACCGCTCTTCAGGACCGAGGAGGGGGTCTCGCGTCTCGAGCATGCGCCTCTCGGTGTCGGCCAAGTTGGCGTCTTCATCAAGGGCTGTCTTTCCGAAGTAGACATGCCTGACGAGGGAATCCACGTCGCTCGCATTGACGATCGACAGATCGTCCATGGCTTTCTGACAAAGGAACTGGGTGAGGTAAGGGTGGCCATGGGTCCAGTGAAAGACCCTTCGGACGAGTTGAAGGCCCGACTTTCTGCCCTCAAGGAGAGCAGCACCGTACCGCTCCACATCGCTCAAAGTGAGGTCAGTGAGTTCGATCGCCGTACCGATGTTAAACGGGGTGACTTCCACGTTCTTGACCAATTGATCGGGCGTCGCCACTCCGACGAGACAAAACGATAGGCGTCCGAGGCGCGGGTCCTGCGACCTCGCATTGAAGAGTCCGCGGATCCCGGAAAAGAACTCGTCCGTGGAGAACGGAAGCGACCGCACAAAGTCGATTTCATCGATAAAGACCGTCACGGGCCCACTTACGAGTTCAAGAACGACGTTCTGAACGGCACTCACCCACCTGGACAGCGGCCCCACCATTTGGTTGTTTTTCCAATAGTCGAAGAGCTGTTTTTGGCAACCGAGGTCTTGGCCCAAGGTATTCAGCAAGCCGGCGTACCACTGCTCGGCCGAGAGGTTGGAACCTAATCTCTGCAGGTCGATGCGGGCGATTCGATGGTTCAGCTGGGCCAGCTTGACGGCTGTTCGGGCGACGAGGGAGGACTTACCCTTTTGGCGCGAGTCAAGGACGTAAACATACTCGCCGCGGAGAAGCGCGGTTAGGATGGCTCGGTCGGCTGGCCGCTCGACATAGCTTGGCGAGTCGGGTGGGAGCGTTCCTCCCGCCTGGAAGAACGGTTTTCGGTCGAAAGAGGTGGACTCGGTCCGTACCAAAGGTGTCTCTGCATTGTGGCAGGCCGTTCGCCGGGTAGTCCAGCCTGACTCGTTCAGTCAAGGGCTAAACTCGGTCTCGAATGGCGAAAGACCTCGGGATCACTTCTCGCTCGGAAAACTACTCCGAGTGGTACAACGAGTTGGTCAAGCGTGCCGACTTGGCCGAGAACTCCGTTGTCCGTGGCTGCATGGTGGTCAAACCAAATGGTTATGCCATTTGGGAGCTGATGCGCGACGCTTTGGACGGCATGTTCAAGGCTACGGGACACGTCAACGCCGCGTTCCCGATGCTGATCCCTAAGTCGTTCTTCGAGAAAGAGGCGGAGCACGTCGAAGGGTTCGCCAAAGAGTGCGCCATTGTCACCCACCATCGCCTGACGACAGGGCCGGATGGGAAGGGCCTCGTCCCAGACCCGGATGCGGAACTTGAGGAGCCCTTGGTGATTCGGCCGACGAGCGAGACCATCATTTGGCACAGCTTCAAGAACTGGATCCAGAGCTGGCGCGACTTGCCGATTCTGATCAACCAATGGGCGAACGTGATGCGGTGGGAACTCCGGCCCCGCCTTTTCCTTCGCACCGCAGAGTTCTTCTGGCAAGAAGGGCACACGGCCCACGCGACGTATGACGAAGCTGAGGAAGAGGCCCTCAAGATTCTTGAGATCTACCGACGGTTCTCCGAAGAGTGGATGGCCGTCCCTGTCTTGACAGGAGTCAAAAGCGACGGGGAGAAGTTCGCCGGGGCCGACCACACTTACACGATCGAGGCGATGACGCAGGACGGCCGGGCGATCCAAGCCGGGACTTCCCACCATCTGGGGCAGAACTTCGCGAAAGCCTTCGATGTCCGATATCAGTCGCCGGAAGGCAAGGAGGAACTCGTTTGGGCCACTTCATGGGGGGTCTCGACTCGCCTCATTGGAACCATGATCATGGTGCACAGCGATGATCGCGGGCTGGTTTGCCCGCCCCGGCTCGCACCTCACCAAGTGGTTATTGTTCCTATCGCCAAAGGCGACGACCGCGACCGGGTCAACGCCGCAGCAGACCGAATGGCTGAGACGCTGAGGGAAACCTTGTGGAACGGTGCCCCGATCAGGGTCAAAGTCGACTATCGCGACAATCTGTCGCCAGGCTTCAAGTTCAACGATTGGGAGCTCAAAGGGGCTTGTGTCCGTATCGAACTCGGACCGAGAGACTTGGACGCGGAACAAGCTGTGGTCGCCCGACGAGACATGGGTGACAAGTCGCCGGTCGGTTTCTCCCTCTTGTCGGACGCGGTCACGTCGGCCCTGTCAGGGATGCACGACAATCTGTTCGAGCGCGCCTTGCGGTTCCGAGAGCAGAACACGAGGCGCGTTGACTCTTGGGAGGAGTTCAAAGAGGCCTTTGAAGGCGACGGCGGGGGCGGGTTCGTGCTGGCCCACTGGGACGGCACCCAAGAGACCGAAGACAGGATCAAAGCTGAGACCAAAGCCACGATCCGGTGCATCTTGCGCACGCCGTTAGATCCTGCCGACGAGCAGCCCGGCCAGTGCGTCGTCAGTGGGAGGCCTAGTGCGCGCCGCGTGGTTTTCGCCAAAGCCTACTGAGCGCTCCCGGCAGTTATCCACGGAGCATGTGGAAACGCGGTGGAGAAAAGCGGGCGAAAGTTCTTGGATTTTCGGAGAACATGACGCATAGTGATGGTGTCGAGAGGCTTGGCCCGAAAGCCAAAGGGAAACCGGAGGACGAGGGCCGACGCAAGCCACTCACGAAGTGACAGGTCGGAACGGCTGAGGCGCCAAGGGAGTCCTGCGGGGCTCAGGCGGCCCGAGGGTCGGGAAGGCCCTCACAATCTGGACGACTTTGACCATGCGCCCACAAGGCTTGGGGCACTACGGTCAGGCTCTCGGAGACGCAAGCCCGTTCTCCGAGGCGCCCGTCCAGTCGGCCTGAGCGCCACCAAGGCGTCGGTCTGACGACCGGGGTTCGGGGTGCTCGGGCCAAACCCTTCTCTGGGCCAGGCGCACCGAGGTGCGTAGGCCACAGCGAACGTAGAGGTTCAGGTCGGACTCGAAGGTAGCCCTCACTCCGTGAGGATTCGGGTCAGGGCATGGGCACAGCAGAGGGCAGCGGCACGCCGGGCAATCACCACGGGGTGCCGCTCTCTGTTCTCTGCGCCGCTCATTTTTGCGCGCCGGACAGGAACTCGCCGTACGCTTTTTCTGTGGTCGGAGGCTTGATCTCGCCGGACTCCAGCTTGGCTTTGACCTGTTCGAGCTTAGCGACGTTCTCGTCGCCGATCTTCTCCTTCGTGTTTCGAAAGTCGGTCGTTCCGACGCCGTCAGCTTTGAGGTCGTAAATGACCGCTCCGGGTGTCCATTTGTTCTCGCTGAAGTCCTTCAGGGTCAGGTAGACGCCTTCGTCCACCCGCTTGATCATGCTCGTCAAAACGTGACCAGGGGCGATGTCGTCTTGGTCGCTGTCCACGCCGATGGCGAAAAGCCCCTTCTCCTTGGCAGCGGCGATCACACCGAGGCCGGCTCGCCCTGCTGCGTGGTAAACAATGTCGGCGCCTTCCCCAAAAAGCACGTTGGCGGCGACCTTGGCCGTGTCTTGGTTGTCCCAACTTCCAGTGTACTTGGCAGGAAGGATCGTGACGGCCGGGTTCGCGGTCTTCGCCCCGGCCATGTAACCGTATTGGAACTTGTGGATCAGGGGAAGCTCCTGGCCACCGACGAAGCCGATCTTTCCGGTCTTGGTGACAAGCCCGGCCAGATAGCCGACGAGGAAGCTGCCTTCCTCCTCCTTGAATTGGATCGTTCGAACGTTGGGGGAGCCCTCGATCGGTTCGCCATCGATGCTCACGAACTTCACGTCCGGATACTGCGGAGCGACTTGTTGGAGCGCTGGCCGCATGTTGATGCCGACCGCGACCACGACCTTGCACCCTTGGTCTGCCAGGGCCGAAAGGTTGGAAGGATAGTCGCTTTCGGCTTTGCTCTCGACCTTGAGCACCTTGAAACCGAACTCTTGCTCCGCTCGCTGCATCCCACGCCAGGCGCTGTCGTTGAACGACTTGTCGCCAAGGCCCCCAGTGTCGAAGACGATCCCGATCTGGGTCTGTTGTTGGGTCTTGGCCGAGCCGTTTACGGCCGCTCCGCCGCCCGATTCGGCTTGAGGGGAGCAGCCGACCAGCGCGGCCATGACCGCTACGACGACGAAGAGAAGGGTGTGTCTCATCCTTGATCCGACCTCAAAGGTACAATGAGCGATTATGACCCCACTTCTCTCCTGGGGGTCATGAGGCCCGTACCACTTTGATCACCATCAACCTTACCAAGCCTGAACTCACGTTCGACGCTATCAGAAAGAGCTACAAGGATCTCAAGCCGACCGACGTCGCCTTGATCGCAACCGCCCTGATCGAGTCGGGCCGGTTCGCCGTCGCCAAGCACGATGGCCAGGAGTACGCTTGGAACTCAGACGATTACGAAGGGATGACCCGATCGTTGTTCGCTGAAGTGGCTCAAGTCCAAGAAGCGACCGACGTCGAAAAGAAGAAGACGGCCAAGACCGAGGAACCCGAGGCGGTGACCCTGAGCGTCCATCTCAAGCCGAGCCTCCCAGCCGGCGAGGCGGTGCTCGGCGACCGAGAAGACTTGAAGACTCTGCTCTCCGACATTCTGGAAGAGGGAGTCGAGTTCCTCTTCTCGCCGACCGACATCGGATGGCATTGGACTCTTGAGCGGGTCAACTGGGCGACCCTCTCTGGAGGCGACCTGAAGCGGCGCGTCAAGTTCAAACCCGTCTTCGAGGAAGGGGCCGTGGCTGTCGAACTTGGTCCGGGCGGGAAGCGAAAAGCGACTAAGAAGTAACGGCGACCTCTACGAGACTGCGGGCCTCGTTCACGATGGCCTGGACCGTGAGTCCTAGGTTCTCGTAGACCACCCCGCCTGGGGCCGATTCTCCGAAACGATCCAGTCCGATCGGGGCATTGGCGTACCTGTACCACCCCAGGGTTGCTCCCGCCTCGACCGAAACAGTCGGCACCCCTGGCGGAAGCACAGAGGCCCGGTATTCAGCGGACTGCTTCTCAAAAAGGAACCAAGAGGGCATGGAGACGACGCGAGTCGGTATGTCCTCTCTGTCCAGCATCTCGCCAGCTTCGACAGCCAGAGCGACCTCGCTCCCTGTGGCAACAATGACGAGCAAGGGATGGCCGCCGGAAGCCTCCCTCAAGACATAGGCCCCCTTCTCGGCCGGGTGCGAGCGCACCATCGCCGGTGTCAGAAGCGGGACAGTCTGTCGGGTCAGGACGATGACGCTGGGCGCTGTGGTCGCCTCTAAGGCCACTTTCCAGCAAGCCGCCGTCTCGTGACCGTCGGCTGGGCGCATCACGTTCAGATTTGGAATCGCCCGCAGGCTCATGAGTTGCTCGACCGGCTGGTGGGTGGGGCCGTCCTCGCCAAGTTGGACCGAATCATGGGAGAAGACGAAGATGGAAGGGCAATGCATCAGGGCCGCGAGCCGGATCGCGGGGCGGCAATAATCGCTGAAGATCAAGAAGGTTCCGCCAGACGCTTTGACGCCACCGTGCAGGGTCATGCCGTTGACGGCGGCGGCCATGGCGTGCTCACGGACCCCGAAGGCGATGTTCCTCCCTAAAGGCTTGGTCCGGGACATCACCGGCTCGCCCTCAATCGTCGTTTTGACGCTCTCGGCCAGGTCGGCGCACCCGGAGAAGAAGGTCGGTAGAAATGGAGCAACTCCATTGATGACCTTTTGGCTTTGAGCCCTGGTGGCTTCTGGCTTGTCGAAGCTAGGCAAGCCTTGGAGCCACTCGCGACCGAAGTCGCCAACCATCAGGCGCCGGAGTTCGGCCTCGAGTTCAGGATGGTCCGTGCGATAGCTTGCGAGGCGTTCTTCCCATTCCTTCTGGGCGGCCTCGCCTGTCTGTACGGCCCGAAGGTAAAAGTCGCGGACTTCGTCCGGCACCCAAAAGCTTTCTTCGGGGGGCAGTCCCAGGGCTTCTTTGGCCAGGGCGACCTCGTCCGGGCCGAGCGGGGCGCCGTGAGAGGACGAGCGTCCTTGCTTGTTCGGGCTACCGTACCCGATCACCGTTCGGCAAACGACAAGGCTTGGACGGTCAAGGTCTCGCCGGGCCTCGGTGATCCAACGGTCGACGGCGTCCGGATCCAGCCCGTCGCACTTCCAGACCCCCCAGCCCATTGCCTGGAACCTGGCTTCCACATCTTCTGTGAAGGCGAGCTCGGTCGACCCGTCGATCGTGATCTTGTTGTCGTCGTAGAGGACGACGAGCTTTCCAAGACCCTGGTGTCCGGCGAGCGAGCAGGCCTCTTGCGAGATTCCTTCCATGAGGTCGCCGTCCGAAGCGACGACATAGGTGAAGTGGTCGATCACGTTGTGACCCGGACGGTTGAACCGGGCCGCCAAAGCCCGTTCGGCCATGGCCATCCCTACGGCGGTTGCGATTCCTTGGCCGAGGGGCCCAGTCGCCATTTCGACCCCAGGAGTCAGTCCGCGCTCTGGGTGTCCCGGTGTTCGGCTGCCCCATTGTCGGAACGACTTGAGATCGTCGAGCGTCAGATCGTAACCGGTCAGATGCAACAGAGCATAAAGGAGCATCGACCCATGGCCAGCGGAAAGCACGAAGCGGTCGCGGTCGAACCAAGCTGGGTTCTTCGGATTGTGGCGGAGGTGACGGGTCCAGAGCGCATGAGCCATCGGAGCCGCTCCCATCGGCATGCCCGGATGCCCAGAGTTCGCTTTCTGAACCGCGTCCATCGCGAGCCCACGCACAACATTGATACAGAGCGACTCAATGGGTTGGGTGGGAGGCATTTGGGGAATTTACCAGGGGTTGGAAAGTCGCCCGGGAGGAGCCCTGTCCTAGGCAGATTCGGTAGGCTCGCGACATGACGAGCCTGTTGCTCGGACTCCTGGCCTTTGGGCCGACGGCATGGTCTGTCAACGCAAACAGGAGCTTGATTTGGGACGGTGACCCGTACATGCCTCTCGGAGCTCGGGTCGAAGGGCGCCCAGAGACGATCAAACAAGCTCGGGACGAGGGCGTCACCGACTTCATGATCGAGCTCCCTCCAGACGGGCAAGGATGGACGGCGGCGATCGACGCTGCGAGAGGGGTTCGCTATTGTGTCGCTTTGACCGGCGACCCGCCGACGGACGATGTCGTTGCCGTCGCCCCGGAGTCTTACCGTGTTCCTGGGATCACGAAGAGACGAACGGTGCAGCTTGAACTTCCTGGCGTCAAAGAGGCCCTGGTCGTGTTCGCCTCGCAACGGGACGCCAAGGTGCGATGGAGCCAGAGTGTGGTCGTGTCCGACGGCACAGCGAGCGTCGACACGCGTGAGGACCAGCCCATGGAGCATGTTCTCTTGTGCTATCCGACGCTCCGTGATCGCCGATATCCCGACTTCTTTTCGTCGTTCGACGCCTGGCGAGACGCGCTCGTCCTAGCTGTCCAAGACCATGACTTCGGTTCAGGCCTGCGGGGTTTCGTGGACCTCTTCGGGCCGAGCTGGGCCGTGCCCAAACGCGACATGTTCTTTGTGCCTCGCTCCGTGGCGTTCCAGTCGGAGCTGGCTTTGGCCCTTTCGCAGAGCTACGGACAGGTGGCGACGGCTGCCAGAGCCTGGGGGCTCGGCACGAACGACCTCACGACTTTCGAAGACATGGCGAGACTGGTGCCGCTATGGTCGGAATCAAGGGGGGTCGGGCAATGCTGGGATCCGTCGACGGGCAAGTTGTACTCGGTCGACAACCAAAGGTCGAGCGCTTGGCGGGACATCCGAGGGTTGGTGAGGACCGCGGCTGCCCGGCGTGTCTCCAGGTTGACGGCATCGATCGAGAAAGCCACAGGCGTTCCCGTCATGGCCTCCGCGGACTCGGTGCCCGATCCGACCGAGGGATTGGCCCTCAGCTTTCCGGTCTTGACGGCCCAGACCTCGGCACGAACCATCCCAGAAGCGATCGACGCGGTCGCGCTGGCAGCGGGGCAGACGCTGCGCCAGGCGTCTCCCAGCGTTCTCTGGGTGGACTCACTATCCTGGGAGCCAGGAGGAGTCTCTCTCGAGGATCTGATCGCCGAACTTGAGTCGATCGGGTGCCGCGGGTTTTTCGTCCGAACGGAGAACTACCGAGAAGTGGCCCGGCTGTCTCAAGCCCGGGCTCAAGACCAGTCTGCGGCAGAGTGGGGCGTCAGCGCGATGTACTATCCGCTGGAAGCTCGCAACCCGACTGCGCCCGTTCGGCACCCTGGCGGCGTCTGGTGGCTTCCGGCTCCGGTTCCTGGAGCGAGGCATCAGTTCGGCCAGGGCATTGACGGGGTGACGTTCGGGACCGGCGATAAGGCCGTCCACGCCTTGTGGGCCGACGAGGGCCCTCTGCCGGTTCGACTGAAGATCAAAGACCCGTCAAAAGTGGAAGTGACGTCGCTTGATGGCACATCGGTCTCTAGAAGGAACCGCCGCAACGAGATCGAAGTGCAACTCGGGCCGGTTCCAATCCTCTTCAAAGGCTCGTCCGAGGTGCCTGTGCCAATGGCGGCGATGCAAGAGGTCACGGCGATGCTGACGGTGCTCCTGGGCCAGACCGACACGAAGGTCGATCCTGCAGGGGGCGAGTTCTTTGCCTTTGGGGGCGCCGTCAAGGCTTTCGACGTTTCGCCAGGCCCGAGTTATGCACTGTTGAGGTCCATGCTACGGCGGCTGGCTCCGAAGGTCGCTCCTTATGTGTGGCTGTCGGCCGCTCGCTCTCCCAAGCACAATTTCAGCGAGACGGTCAGAGCGACCGGCTCGGCCTCTGAGGCCGTTCTGGCTCTTGAACCGGGCCTGCGGCCGGAAGCCGGGGTCTATTTTGCCGAGTATCCGGTGTCGCTCAGGTCGTCGGGCCAGCACGAGGTCTGGATAGCGGCGCGCATTTCCGAGGAGGTCAGGAGCTCGGTCTCGGCCGCCATTGACGGAAGGCCATTGTCCATTCAGGGCCCCCCCGTGAGCCTTTATGGCGACGGGTTCGGTTGGTACCGACTCGGGGAGTTCACACCTGAAGGAGCCAACCACAACCTTGTGGTGCGGTTGCCCGGGGACTTCCGGGGCCGACTCAGCCTTGACGTCGTGATGATCCATCCGGGACGATTTGTCCCCAACGGCCCCGAGCCACCTGTCGAGTTCATCAAGGCGTTGCCGATGCCCAAGCAACCCGGTCGCCAGGACAAGCCGCCAGGTTGACCGTCGTTAAGCAGGTCAACGCGGCGGCTTGAGGCGTTCCGCCTCTTCAGGCGTATACATCTCATCTTGCTCCTTGGCCTTTTCAGCCTCGGTGAGCTTGGGATCGTTTGGGCCGGGCTCCAGAGAGCAACCTCCGAGAAACGCCAGCAGGGCGATCACAACGATCAGTCGTTTGTCCAACCCCGGCCCCAGAAATCCCAAAGATCCTTCTCTGTCATCTTCGCGCACCATTCGCGGTAGTTTCGGGCCTCGCTTTGGCTCGCGTCGGCAAACCGGCCCACGAACTTCTCTCGGCCGAACTTGGCGGCATGGCCGTCGGCGAACCCACCGACGAGTCGGGCGTTCGGATATTGCCGACGGGCGTCCCAGACGAGTTGCTTCCAGTCCCAACCGGCCGCGTACCTGTCGATGCGCGGCCATGCAGCCTCATACGCATAAAACCTCATCCAAGCGAAAGGGAGGTCCGCATAGCGGATGGGAGTGACGGCGAGCCGTTTGGCCGGGTCGGCGAACGCGCCAATGATCTTCGAACCGCGCTCGACGTTGGGGGCGAGGGTCTCACAGCTCGAACCGCCAAGATTGACCGAATAGCCGTCGACATTGACGCTGAAGTGCGTGACCCAAGTCCACGCGTACCAGTCGTTGTAAAAGGGGTCGAAGTAAAGGTCTCTGTTGTCGCCCTTGGGTTCGGGCAGAGTCGGATCGAAGAAGATCGACCGGTTCTTCACGTAGGGCAGGATGTCGGCCACCCATGTCGTGTTCTGAGTGTAGTCGACCCGTCCTTGGGGGGTGTCGCCATAGTGGTAGACAGCGGTGTCGTCGTAGTCTCCCGAGTAGATATGGAACCCGAGGGCCACCTGCTTCATTCCGCTGGTGGACGCGGTCACTTTGGCGCTGGTCTTGGCCTGGGCGAACACAGGGAAGAGGATCGCCGCCAAGATCGCGATGATCGCGATAACGACAAGAAGCTCGATCAGGGTGAACGCCCGCCTCATGATCTCAATCTTGACCGGCCTATGTTACGGCTTCGTTAAGCTTTGTGGCGGCTGGGCACGAAGGGTCTGGGTCGCGTGTAAACTCACCATGTGGCCAAGACCGTCGTCGGTTGGCGTGAGTACGTTTCGTTACCTGATTGGGGGATCTTTGATCTCCACGCCAAGATTGACACCGGTGCCCGCACGAGCGCCGTCCACGTGGAGGGGCTGGAATTGGTCAGTCCAGGGGTCATCCGCTTCGATGTCGTGCTCGACCGACGGCATAGGCACACCAAGGTGGCCGTAGAGGAGCCAGTGGTGAGAATGAGCCACGTCAAAAGCAGCAATGGCCAGCGGCTCGAGCGGTACTTCGTGAAGACGACCTTGGTGCTGGGATCGGTCAGCAAAGTGATCGAGATCAGTTTGGTGAACCGGGACAACATGACGGTCAGGATGTTGATTGGGAGGACGGCCTTGGGGGACAACTTCCTCGTAGACGCCCACGCGCAGAACCTTCTCGGGAAGCCGGCCCAGTGAGGATCGCCATTCTTTCTCGGGCTCCCCGGTGCTATAGCACGACCCGGCTCCGGGCAGCCGCCAAAGAAAGGGGGCACGACGTCCAAGTGCTCGACACTCTCGCGTTCTCCCTGTTGCTCGAAGAAGGCCACCCTTCGATGTACTACCGAGGTCGGCGACTCCGTTCGTTTGACGCGGTCGTGCCCCGGATCGGGTCGAGCATCACCCACTTCGGGACGAGCGTCGTCCGGCAATTCCAACAAATGGGGGTGTTCGTGGCGAACACGGCCAACGCGATCGGAAACGCTCGAGACAAGCTGCGGTCTCTTCAAATGCTGAGCCGATACGACATCGGCATCGCGCCCACTTCCTTCGCGAGAGGCCGGTCCGATATTCTGCCGGCGATCGAACGCGTCGGCGGGGCTCCGGTCATCATCAAGCTCTTGGAGGGCACTCAGGGCGTCGGGGTGATCCTGGCTGAGACTCGGACGGTGGCCGAGGCGATCATCGAGACCATGCAAGGGGCCAAGCAGAACGTTCTGATTCAAAAGTTCGTCGCAGAGAGCAAGGGGAAGGACATTCGGGCCATTGTGGTCGGCGACCAAGTGGTGGCGGGCATGAGGCGGATCGCGCAAGGACAAGAGTTCCGAGCCAACATCCACCGCGGTGGCAAGGCTGAGCCTGTCCAACTGGACCCTCGGTTCGAGAGGGCGGCGGTGAGGTCGGCCCAGATCCTTGGGTTGCGCGTCGCCGGTGTCGACATGCTGGAGACCTCGAGCGGGCCCCAAGTGATCGAGGTCAATTCATCTCCTGGGCTGAAAGGGATCGAGTCAGCGACTGGCATGGACATCGCTGGGATCATCGTTGACTATATTGCTGAACAGGTGATGTTCCCTGAACTTGATGTCAGAGAAAGGTTGACCGTCACAAAAGGCTATGGCGTGGCCGAAGTCACGGTTTCAACCGATTCCCCACTGGCGGGGAAGGCGATCGCTGACTCGGGGCTTCGGGAAGAGGACATCGTCGTCTTGAAGCTGGAGAACCCTGGCCATGTGGTCCCGAACCCAGACCCGTCGGTGGTCCTGTGCCCAGGGGACAAGCTGTTGTGCTTCGGCAAGCTCGCGGGGATCAAGTCGCTCTTACCAGTCAAGAACGCCCGCCGCCGCCGATCCACAAAGAGAGCCACCGCCGCTCCGTAACTTGGCTTTTCGAGCCTGAGAGCCGACCATTATCACTAATGGAGCGGAGCGCGATGCCCGCCAAGCTGGACTGGCTTGGGTTGTTTGACCTTGGATCGCTTGGTGAGCTTGGCTTGGAGTCCTGGCTCAAGGATGTCACGCACCGGATCGCTGAGTTGTTCGAGGCTTCGGGCGTGAGCCTTTTCGTAGAAGCCGGGCCCGGCCTCTACCGCCTCCGGGCCAAGTCGGGGGCCGAGAGCACAGTCCCCGACGACGCCCAGTTCTATCTCGGCGAAGGGCTGGCCGGAGCGGCTCTCCTTACCGGCGAGCCCAGGATGGTCGACACCGCTTCGGAGTCCAAAGGCCCCCCCAGTTCCATGATCGTGCCGTTGATCGCGCCTGACGGGGTACCGGTGGGAGTTCTGAACCTTTCCCGGACGAAAAGCAGGCGAAAGTTCGGAAACCAGGATTTGAAGCTGGCGAGCACGATTGGCTCGTTCGTCGGCTTGGCGATCGCGAACGCGCAAACAGTCGACAGGCTCCAAGCGGCCCTGGGCCGCCAAGCCGAGGACGCGAGGACCGCTCGGCTCGCGGAGATCGGGCAGATGGCGGCTTCCGTGGCCCACGAGTTCAGAAACCCACTCACAGGGATTCGGGGTGCGGCTCAAATGATCCGGGAGAAGCCCTCGTCAGCACCGGAGTTCATCGGCATGATCGAGGAGGAGGCCCTTAAGCTCGAGGCTCTTTGCGAGGACTTCTTGGAACTTGCCAGACCGATCAACATTCGGCTCGTCCCGTCGAGGCTTGGAGACATCGCGAGGTCTGTGGCCTCGAGCTGGCGACCGGCGTTCGATGAAAAGGAGGTCAGCCTGGCTGTTCAGGCAAGGGACGATGAACCCGTGCTCCGAGTCGATCCGCGACGGATCGAACAGGTCCTTCACAACCTGGTGCGCAACGCACTGGAATCGACCGATCCCGGGGGGTCGGTGACGATCAGCGTCTTCGGCGGTGGTCTTGTGGTGGAAGACACCGGACAAGGGATGGACGAGAACGTCCTTGAGAGGCTCTTCATCCCCTTCTTCACGACCAAATCGTATGGTTCAGGACTCGGTCTCTGCAACGTGCGCCGCATCGTCGAGGCTCACGACGGAGAGATCGAAGTCGTTTCCCGACCTGGCGAAGGCACAAGGTTCGAGCTGTTCTTGGATCGGAGGGCTTCATGAACAAGAAGCACATCCTGGTCGTCGACGACGAGCCGAACATTCGGAAAATCCTGGAGGCCTCGTTCGATCGTAGCGGCTGGAGCACGACAGCCGTGGGATCAGCCGAGGAAGGGCTGGCGGCTTTGGAACAGGCGACCTTCGACTGCGTCCTCACAGATGTGACGATGCCTGGCATGGACGGTATCGCGTTTCAGGCTCAAGTTGCGAAGCTCTGGCCTGAGGTTCCTGTGGTCGTGATGACGGCATATGGAACGATCCCTCAGGCAGTCGGCGCGATCCGGGAGGGGGCTTTTGACTACATCACCAAGCCGTTCGACCTTGACGGGCTCAAAAAGCTCCTTATGGCCGCGATGTCCGATGGAGGGTCGTCTCCAGCCAAGAAGGCCCCCAAGCGAAAGCTCAAGACCCGGTTTATCGCCGAGTCTCCTCTCATGATGGAGGTACTCGAGACCGTACGGCAAGTGGCCGACTCACGGGCGACAGTTCTGGTCACGGGTGAAAGCGGGACAGGCAAGGAGGTCGTGGCCAAGCTCATCCATGAACTCTCGCCTAGGTCGCAGGAAGCCTTTGTCGCGGTTTCGTGCGCTGCGTTGCCAGAATCATTGCTCGAAAGCGAGCTCTTTGGATATGAGAAGGGAGCCTTTACTGGAGCGACCGGGTCCAAGCTGGGTCGGTTTGAGCTTGCCGACAAAGGGACGCTGTTCTTGGACGAGATCGGTGAAGTCCCAATTCCGATCCAGATCAAGTTGCTCCGAGTCTTGCAGGAGAGAGAGTTCGAGCGGCTCGGGGCAACAAAGCCGACACGAGTGGACGTTCGGCTTGTGACCGCCACGAACCGCGATCTCCAAGTGGCCGTCGACGAGGGCGTCTTCCGATTGGACCTCTTGTACCGCCTTCAGGTGGTGGAGGTGCACTTGCCGCCTTTGAGAGAGCGTCAGGAGGACATCCTGCCGCTGGCCAAGCACTTTTTGGCCAGATCCAGCCAAGAGAACGGGCGTCAATTGACCGAGATCGCTCCTGCCGCCCTTGAAATCTTGCAGGGATACGGCTGGCCGGGGAACGTCCGGGAGTTGGAGAACACGATCGAGCGGGCAGTCGCGCTAGCCTCCCGCGACGAAACTGTCTTGACCGAAAAGCTCTTGCCAAAGTCGTTCCGTTCGGCCGCTTGAGCCAGGCCACCCGTCCGTGTCAAATCAAGGGCCCCGATCATCATTGAAATTCCTGACCAAATAGTGACTTTTTATAATGAAAGTCATCAATTGGTTACCCTAATGAGCTAACATCGAGGTGCTCTCGTGTCTTTTGTGATGAATCGCAGAGATCGCGGTCCGGGTCATCGCCAGAAAGGACAAGTCTGTCCCTCTCGCTGTGCGATCTTGGACTGTGCGACTTGGTCGCGAGGCGAGTAGCATCGGTCCATGGGGTCGGGTTACGAAGCCTCAGTCGGCATGGAGGTCCACGTCGAACTGGCCACGAAGACCAAGATGTTCTGCCGATGCCCAACCGGGTTTGGCGGCGAGCCCAACACGCGCGTCTGTCCGGTCTGCCTCGGTCATCCCGGAACCTTGCCCGTGCCGAACCGCGAGGCGGTCGAAATGGTCGTCAAGACAGCCCTGGCCCTGAACTGTCAGGTGCCGACCGACAGCGTCTTTCACCGAAAGAACTACTTCTATCCCGACCTGCCCAAAGGATATCAGGTGAGCCAGTACGGAGAGACGAATCCAATCGGATATCACGGATGGCTCGAGATTCGTCCAAAGGGGCGCGAGCCCAAACGGGTGAAGATCCGCCGGGTCCATCTTGAGGAGGACACGGGAAAGCTGATCCATACGGCCGAAGGGGGCTCGGGGGTCGACTACAACCGCGCTGGTGTGCCGTTGATGGAGATCGTCACTGATTTTCCTCCCGATATCACCGACCCCGAAGAAGCGAAGGAGTATCTGGTGCAGCTCCGGTTGCTCTTGCTCTATCTAGGTGTCACTGACGGCAAGATGGAAGAAGGCAGCCTGAGGTGCGAGCCCAATATTTCGGTCAGGCCCCTTGGGGCCGCGACATACGGCACCAAGACCGAACTCAAGAACTTGAACAGCTTCAAGAGCGTTCAACTTGGGATCGAGTACGAGGTCGGACGGCAGATCCAGGCCCTCGAGCGAGGGGAGGCCGTGCTTCAAGAAACCCGGGGTTGGAACGAGTCAACTCTGATCAGCTACCCGATGAGGACCAAGGAAACCGAGTCGGACTACCGATACTTTGCCTGCCCGGACTTGGCTCCCATGAGATTCACGGCGGAGACGGTCGAGAGAGTCCGTGAAGACTTGCCCGAATCGCCTAGGGCGAGATTCGACAGGTATCGCCGGGACCTTGGATTGAGCGACTATGACGCCGGGGTACTCACGTCGGAGATCGAATGGGCCGAGTTCTTTGAATCGGCCCTGGGCCAGGGCGTCGATCCGAAGCTCCTGTGCAACTGGCTGACGGGCGACACGGCGAGGATGCTCAACGAGTCGGGCTTGGCGATTCGGGACTCTCAGCTCACACCGTCCCACCTTGCGGACCTCGTCCGAATGATCGAGAGCGGAGAGATCAATTCCAAAGTGGCGAAAGAGGTTCTGGAGGAAGCGTTCAAGTCTGGAGCCATGCCGAGCGAGACTGTCCGATCGCAGGGATTAGCGCAGATCTCCGACGACGGCTTCATCGTTGAAGAAGTGGCTCGCGTCATCGCCGAGAACCCTGGTCCGTCCGAGCAGTTCAGGTCAGGGAAGGAGCAAGTGATCGGGTTTCTCGTCGGACAAGTCATGAAAGCGACTCAAGGGCGCGCCAACCCGGCTAAAGTACAGGAAGAGATGAGGAGGCAATTGGGATGAAGACAGTCCTCGCCTTTTCGATGTTGCTTCTGGCCATGCTCGCGCCTGGACAATCGAACCCAGTGCTTGAGGCCGCTCGGAACCAGATGGTCGAGCAAAACGACGAATGGTACGAAGACGGCGAGTACTTGATCGTCATCCAGAACCTGAGGATCCTCTGCGAAGAGGATCCTACGGACGAGGACCGGTGGAGCGATCTGATCTGGATGCTTGGGAACGTCGAGGCCTATGCCGACCAGATCGCGGCTTGTTATCGTTATCGCGACCTCAATCCGGAAAAGCTTGACGGCAGCTACTATCTGGCCCAGTTCTTCTTCATGCGCCGAGCCTATGCCCGGGTACCAGAATTGATGGAGCCGGTCATCCAAACGGAGCCTCCGCCCCACCCGAACTGCTTTCGGTTCCTCACAAACTCTTATCAACGGATGGGTTACTTCGAAGAGGCGCTCAGGGTGGTCGAGGCGCACATCAAGGCATACCCTGAAGACCAGTCGGCGCAAGCCAAGCGAGACGGGATCCGACGCCAGCTGGCCGAGAAACGGTGACCCCTCATAACTAAATGCAAGGCGCCGCTCGTCTAAACTTAGCGGGACAGGGCACGGATGCCCTGTGAAAATCAGCCATGGAACGCGTCACGCCGCAAGACTTGGAAAGGTCGCAGTTGCCCAAATCGCTCAGGGGATATCAGCCGGAGGCTGTCGACAGACTCTTAGCTTCTGTCTCGACGCAAATGGAATCGCAATTGGTGGAGATCCGCAGGCTCCAGCAGTCGCTTCGTGACTGTGAAAGAGAACTCGACCGGTTTCGAAGCCAAGAAACCCTCATGAAAGAAGCCCTGATGTTGGCCAACCGGGCCGCGGAAGAGACGAGGACGCTGGCCCAGCGAGAGGCCGAAACGATCGTCCAGGCCGCGCGCCAGGAAGCCGCCGAGATCAAGAGGTCGGCCAAGGAATCCGTGCTGGCCCTGCAGCTGGAGTCCGAGCGGCTTTCTGAGCAGAAGAGAGCGTTTGAGTTCGGCTTCCGGGCGCTCCTGCGCGAGCACTTAGACCGACTGGGTTCGACAATGGCCGTGGTCGCGAGCCATGAGTCAGAAGCCACCGCCAGCTGAGATCGTCGTTCGAGTGACGGCCCGAAGTTCGCAGAGTCGAGTCGAGCCAGGCGATCCAGTTCGGGTCTTCGTGACGGCATCGCCGGTCGATGGGCAAGCGAACCAGGCGGTTTGCGAACTTGTGGCCCGTTACCTGGGCGTCTCGAAGTCTCGAGTCTGGCTTTTGAAAGGCGCTAAGTCAAGGGACAAAACGCTGGTGGTCGACGGCATGGGCCTGCAGGATCTGGAAGCCGCTCTCAGGAAACTTGGTTAAGGGCCGCTATCCGCTCGGCAGCCTGACGGCAGATTTCGGCACGTTCGGCCTCGCTGATGAAAGGCCAGTCACATATTTCTTCGATGTGCCGCCCGCATCCGATGCACATCTGTTCTTCATTGAGCCGACATACCCGAGTGCAGGGTGAGGAGACAGGCGGTGGATCCATTTCTAGCCGATGATCGATTTTACCTAGAGGCGATGGGTTCATGACCGGAGTCGACGCTCTGGAACCGCGGCCGAAGAGGGTCCCAATGTGGAAACTAGCGTCGTGTTTAATCGTTTTCTAGAGAAGGTCGAATCTCGATGAACAACCTTAAAGTCGGATTGATGCTGGTCGTCCTGACGACGCTCCTTGTTTGGGCCGGGTACGCCCTGGGTGGAGCGGCCGGAGCCGGAGTGGCCTTTGTCTTGGCTCTGGCCATGAACTTCGGGACTTACTGGTTCAGCGACAAGCTCGTGATCAAGATGACGGGCGCCCAGCCAGTGGCCGAGAGCCAGGCTCCGGAGCTCTACGCGATGGTGCGTTCGCTTTCGTCTCGGGCGGGCCTCCCGATGCCTGCCCTCTACATCGTGCCGGATCCCTCGCCAAACGCGTTCGCGACTGGGCGCTCGCCAGAGCGTGGTGTCGTCGCGGTCAACGAAGGGTTGCTCAATTTGCTCGACCGGCAAGAACTCGAGGGCGTCATCGCCCACGAGCTCGCCCACATCAAGCACAGGGACACCCTGACGATGGCGATCGTCGCCTCGATCGCTGGCGGCATCTCGATGATTGCCGGCATCTTTCGGTTCGCGGCTATCTTCGGCGGGAACGACGAGGAGGGCGGCGGGCTCGGCGCGCTGGTCTTCGCCCTGGTCGCCCCGATCGCAGCGATGCTCATCCAATTCAGCATCAGCCGGGCCCGGGAATATGAGGCCGACCGAATGGCGGCAGAACTCGTTGGCACGGGTCGTGGGCTCAAGAGCGCCCTTCTTAAGTTGCATCGAGGGGTCGCCGTCCAACCGGGTCACATGCCGCCGCAGGCCGCTCACCTTTGCATCGTCAATCCGTTCAGCGGCGTTCAGGGCCTCGTCGCTCTCTTCAGCACACACCCGCCGATGGAGCAGCGAGTCGCCAAGCTTGATGCTCTAGAGGGACGATTGATCGGGGCGGTGGCGCGGTGAAGTGCCCCATCGACCCTGACGTCGATCTCGTGATCGCCGACCGGAACGGGATTGAGGTCGATTATTGTCCGAAGTGCCGCGGCGTTTGGCTTGATCGCGGAGAATTGGACAAGATCATCGAGCGATCCCTCCAACTCACACCGCCGGCCCGAGGCGCCGTGCCGCCTTACAACGAGCCGGAGCCGCAGTACGATTACCGCTATCAGGACAAACGGCGGAAGAAACGCGGCTTTTTGGGCGAGCTCTTCGACTTCGACTGAGGCGGCTTCCTCTCCTATGGTGTTTGACTACGGAATTGCCCCGGGAAACTTGGTGGGTCTCAGTTGAATAGTTTTAGGTCTTGCCAGGACGGCGAGCAGACCATGGTGGGTCTTAAAGGTTGGAGCTAGCCGGAATCTGGATCGGTTGGTGGGGGGTTTTCCTCGGGTTCGTCCTTGGGATGCTCGCGCTTGACCTTGGGGTGTTTCACAAAGAGGCCCATGAAGTCAAGATCAAAGAAGCTCTCGGTTGGAGCGCGTTTTGGGTGGCGCTTGCGCTGATCTTCAATGTTATCCTTTACTTCAGTTGGGAGAGTCTTCAGCCTAAGAGCCCCCTGTCTCCTTCAGAGGCAGGGATGTCATTCTTGGCTGGCTACTTGGTCGAAAAGGCTCTGAGCGTCGACAACATCTTTGTCTTCCTCATTGTCTTCAGCTATTTTCAGGTTCCAGCCAAATACCAGCACAGGGTGTTGTTCTGGGGAATCGTCGGGGCGCTTGTGTTCCGAGCCTTGTTCATTGCGATCGGAGCGACCGTGCTTGAAAAGTGGCACTGGATGATGATCGTCTTCGGGCTCTTCCTGATCTACACGGGCATCAAGATGCTCTTGGTCCATGACAAGAAAATGGATCCAGGCAAGAACCCGCTTGTCTTGGCTTTTCGCAGGATCATGCCAGTGACAAGCGACTATCACGGGCAAAAGTTCTTCACCCGCATTGACGGCAAGCTTTGGGCGACACCCCTGTTTGTGACGCTTTTGGTCATTGAATTCACGGACATCGTCTTCGCCGTTGACTCGATCCCTGCGATCTTTGCCATCACCAAAGATCCCTTTATTGTGTTCACTTCCAACGTTTTTGCCATCCTGGGGCTCCGCGCGCTTTTCTTTGCTTTGGCGGGCCTTATGCAGCTCTTCCATTATCTGTCATATGGACTCGCGATCGTCCTGATGTTCGTCGGTGGAAAGATGCTCTACGGCTACTTCATTGGTAAGTTCCCGGTCGGTCTGTCGCTCACGATCATCCTTGCCATCCTGGCCCTGTCCATCGTTCTTTCATTGGTGCGGCCACCCAAGAAGCCGGAACAACCAGGTTAGGGCAGCGGCACCGCGTTCCCTCCGTTCGGTGACCCGGGCAGGTTCGCGGGAGCTTGGTACACTCCCGTTTCTTACCGCCATGAGTCCGTCCACCCAGTCGAACTTTCAATTCAAGCGACAGGACTTGAATCCGTGCACTGTCCAGCTAGACGTCGTCTGCGACCCGGACCAAGTTGAAGCTGGGTTTAATCAGACAGCCAAGCAGTACGCCAAGCGGATGAAAGTACCCGGGTTCCGACCTGGTACAGCTCCTCGCTCGGTCGTCGAGCGCATGGTGAATCCGGACGAGTATCTGAACGCGGTCGTGGAGGCCGTGGTGGGACAGACGCTCAAACAGGCCCTGGACGCCGAAGCTTTGACGGCCGACAAGCCGCCGGCGGTCACGGTCACCAAGTTCGAGCCGAACGAGAAGTCTCTTGAGTATTCGGCGAAGGTGCCGCTCCCGCCCGTCGTCAAGCTGGGCGATTACAAAGGGATCGAAGTCTTCCGGAACGCGATCGAGGTCACTGAGGACGAGATCGAGAAGCAGATCGAAGACCTTCGCAACCGGAGGGGTCAGCGAGAAGCCGTGGTCGGTGGCGTCCAGCCTGGGGACAACGCGGTGGTGAACATCCGCCTCGCCTCGGAGGAGGGCGAAGGGAGAACTTTCATGGTCATCGCCGGGCAGACCTTCCCGACGCTTGACGCGGCCCTCACCGGAATGGTTCCCGAGGAACTCAAGAGCACAAAGCTCGAGTTTCCCAAAAGTTTCCAAGAAGCGGACTGGGCGGGCAAGAGCCACGACGTGATCTTGACGGTCCGCAGCGCGACGACCGTCCGAGCCCCGATGCTTGATGACGAGTTCGCCAAGAGCCTCGACGCTGGGAACGTGGAGGAACTCCGGGAAAAGGTCCGCGAAGGACTCCGACTCGCGAAGGAGTCGATTTCCCAGGAGATGGTCAACGAGCAGCTCTTCGACAAGGTCGTCGCCGCCAGCGAGATCCATGTGCCTGACACGGCGTGGGAATCGGTGGCCACTCAGCGACTCAGAGAGCAAGCGGCCGAGCTCCAGCAGGCAGGCAAGACGTTGGAGGACTACGCAAAGGAGAACGGGATGACCCTTGACGAACTCGTTCAGGCTCAGCAGAACGAGGCGAAGATGCACGTCCAGCGAGCTGTCTTGATCGAACACATCTTCAAGGCCGAGGACATGCAGTTCACGAACGAGGAGGTCAACCGGCAGTTCTTACAGATCGCCTATGAGAACCGCGTGCCCAAGAGCGAACTGCGGCGCTTTGCGAAGAAGTATGGCGGGGCGGTGAAGGACGAGATCCTTTTCCGCTCGATGTACCAACAGGTCGTTGGGTTGTTGAACCAGCATGCCAAGTTCTTAGGCGGTGAGGCGGCTCCTCAGGCCCCAGCCCCCAAGAAACCGGCTGCCAAGAAGAAGAAAGCCGAGTAGGAAAGGGCCTTGGGCCAGGTCGAGTGGCTTCCGATGTCCCACGGTCGGTTCATCGCCGTCCGCATAGCTGGAGACATCAAGAAAGACTCCTGGGACGAGTTCGACCAACGCTTGGCGGCGACCATTGAGCGAGAGAGGCTTGTTAGGCTCATGGTTTTGACCGAGGATGCGGTCTTGCCCAAACCAGGAGCCGTCCTGAGGGGACTTGCTTTCACCTGGACGCACAGCGAGGCGATCGAGCGGATCGCGTTCGTGGGAGGTTGGGGTGCTGGGGTCCGGGCCCTGGCAACGGAGCTGTTCAGCCGGTCGGTCGTGAAGGGATTTCCCAAGAACCAGTCCGCCGAAGCGTGGATCTGGCTTCATCAAGACGATCCTGGGATTTACCGCCCGGTTCCGTTGCAAGCAGGCTAGAGGGTGCGGCGGAAGACCGAGCGGGGCAAGAAAGTGGCGGCCCACCGCAACAACGACTTGAATCGTCTTCGGTCGGCCTGCCACGACCGCACATAGGCCTCGCGTCCTCTGGCCGGGTCGCCATTGAGAGTTCGAACGGTGCCGAGACAAGCCCAATTGTGAGAGACGGCTGCCTTCAGGTCGGGCTCCGGGAAACGACCCGAGTAGGTTTCTGCCCTCTTGGCGATCCACTCCCGGAGCCGTTGGTCGTCTTGCCAGATTCGATCGAGCTTGTGCGAGGCGTTTTCGCCGTGGACGCGGTAGTAAGTCAGCGGCTCGTCGACAAAGCCGACGTGCCACCTTTCGGCGATCCTCAACCACATTTCCCAGTCTCCAGAGCCAAAGTAGTTCTCGTTGAACTTGCCGACCTCCGCGACGCAGCTGGCGCGGAAGAGGGCGGCGCTGGCGATGATTTTGTTGGCCCGCATCAGGGCGAGAACGACATCGCCGGTCTCGGTTCGGGGGAACTCAAACCCGAGCGGGGAGCCTTGCACCGGGCGGCCGTCACCGTCGATGAACCCTCCATCGGTGTGGACCAATCCGACTTCGGGGTGAGAGTCCATGAAGGCGACTTGCCGCTCGAGCTTGGTCGGGGCCCACAGGTCGTCGTCGTTGAAGACGGCGACGAATTCGCCCTGGGCGAGTTCGAGGCCCACGTTCAAAGAACCGTATGTGCCTAGGTTCCGCTCATTGAAGACGAGTCGCCAAGGCTCGCCTTGGCCGGCTGTCCGGAGCCAGTCACGCGTGCCGTCGGTCGATCCGTCATCGATCACGACCGCCTCCCAACTGTCGAACGATTGTGCGCTCAGCGATTCGAGGCAAGCGGGGAGGTACTTGATGTGGTTGTAGCAGGTCACCAACACGGAGACCCGGGGGGCCGTCACAGGTCGAGCACCCGGTTACGGAGGTGGAACAGGGCCATCTGAGTGCTCCGAAGGCGCACGGTTTCTCGGAGGCCGGTGAACAGGTGCCGATGGGCCTCGATCGATTTCGGCGAAGCCACACCGATGTAGACCAGTCCCACGGGCTTGTCCTCGCTGCCTCCGCCGGGGCCAGCCACGCCTGTCACGCTGACCGAGAAGTCCGAGCCCAGTCTTTCCCGCGCGCCGAGGGCCATTTCTTCGGCGACCTCGGCCGACACAGCCCCGTGAGCTTCGAGCGTTTCTGGTTTCACCCCGACAAGTTGCTGTTTGAGTCGGTTGGAGTAGGTCACGACGCCTCCCACAAAGCAATCAGATGAGCCCGGCACCGAAGTGAGCCGAGCCCCAATCCATCCGCCCGTGCAGCTTTCGGCGGTCGAGACCGTCGCTTCTCGGCGTTTGAGAAGCGAGACCACAGCCGATTCAAGAGTCTCGTCATCGACCCCATAGACCGCGTCGCCCAATCGGCGCCTGATCTCCGCCTCCAAAGGATCGAGGGCTTGGTCGGCTGAGCCTCGGTCATTGGCGAGTTTCGTGAGCCGAAGGTGCACCTCTCCCGTCTTGGCGTAAGGGGCCAGGGTCGGATCGGAACCGGCCATGAGATCTTTAAGCCGGTCTTCGACGACGCTCTCGCCAATCCCGATGACCCGAAGAACGCGCGACCTGATGACTTGGCCGCCACCCAACTGGAGGAAAACTTCGCGAACGGGCCCTTCGAGCAAAGGGACGAACTCGCCGCGCGGTCCTGGTAGGGCGATAACGGTCTTGCCGTCTTTCTGACAGACCAAACCCGGGGCAGTGCCGTTCCGGTTGATCAGCGGCCTGGCGCAACTTGGCCTTTGGGCTTGCCGAAGCTGGCTGTCGAGCCAGGGAAGGCGGCGCGCCTCGAAGACTGAGCGCAAGTGGGCTTCAATGGCAGGGTCGTGAACGAGGCTGTCGCCCAGGGCCTCGGCGATGCCCTCGCGGGTCAGGTCGTCCTCGGTCGGCCCGAGGCCCCCAACGGTGAGGACGATCTCGGCCCGGCTCAAAGCCAACTTGAGGGCCTGCACAAGCCGGGGGAAGTTGTCGCCCACCGTCTGACGGTGGGTGTGGGCGATGCCGCACTCAGCGAGGACGCGGCCTGCCTCAGACGCGTTCGTGTCCACGATTTGGCCCAATAGGAGCTCGGTACCGATCGAAACGGTTTCGGCGACGGGTGTCACAAGGCCACCCTGAGACTGGGCTTGGCGACGATCTCGCCGTAGGCACGGCCGCTCCGTTCTTCGTCGATCCTAACCCACTGGAACGTTCGCTGGACACTCTTGGGGCCGGCCATGCGCACAGTGATCCAATGGTCGGTCAAGCCCTCCAGCAACCCGTCCGATCCAACCTTGGTCTCGACGAGCACCCTCACCGTGCGCCCCACCCACTGGCGGACGCGCTCGCGCCCGGTCTGCTCGGTCAGGTTCGAAAGGCGCCGGGCCCGTTCTTGCTTAACCTCTGGGGTCACTGGGTCTCCCCATTGGTCGGCCCTGGTTCCCCAACGAGGGCTGAATCGGAACACGTGGCCCTTGAGGAAGCGAACGCGTCGGGCCACATCAAGGGTCGACTCGAATCGCTCCTCGGATTCGGTCGGGAAGCCGACCATGATGTCGGTGGTGATGGAGACGTCAGGCACCCTTTGTTCGAGCCGCTCGCAAAGGGACAAGAACTCACTACGGGAGTACCGGCGGTTCATGTCGCGGAGGACGTGGTCGTCGCCACTTTGAAGAGGGATGTGAAAATGGGGCGCGACAAGGCCTTGCGCGGCCAAGTCCATCAGTCGCGGGGAGACATGGTGGGCCTCGATGCTGCTGATGCGGATGCGGGCAAGGCCGCTCTCGCGGGAGAGTGTCTCGACCATCGTCTCGAAGTCCAGCCCGCCGCTCCCGGTCTCGGGGCCATAGGCTCCGATGAGGACGCCGGTCAAGACCGCCTCCCGGTAGCCTGCCTCGGCCAACTTCTGGGCTTCGGTCAGGACATCCGGCCAGGGTCGGCTTGTCATGCCGGGCCTGGTGAACGGGATGGAGCAATAGCTGCAGAAGACGTTGCACCCGTCTTGAAGCTTGAGCGTGGCGCGCGTGCGGCTTTGAGCCGCCGATTGGCGCGAGGGCCGCGCCCTGGCCAACTCGACCAACGAAGCAAATTGGGCAGAGAACCGGTCGAAAGTCTCGAGTTTTTCGGGATTGGGAACGACGAGATCGGCCAAGGGGTCGGGATTCCCAGAGTTCAGGCCCATTTGGGCCGCGCATCCGGTCACGACGACGAGGCCCTTGGGGTTCGACCGTCGGGCCCGTCGGACGGTGTAATGGCTCTTCGACTCCGCCTGGCTGGTCACGCTGCACGTGTTGACGACGTACACGTCGGCGGAGCTGTCGAACGGGACGACCTCAAACCCGGCGGATTCGAAAGAGTCGAGGATCCGCTGGGTCTCGTATTGATTGACCTTGCAACCAAGGGTCGTGAAGGCGGCGGTCGGCATCCTTTGGCCTGGGTGAAGGTTACCGGATCCGGTCGATCCGGTAGGCTCGCGCCATGTTGCGGGCCGCGATTCTTGGTGTCGCCCACGTTCACGCCCCTAGTTACGCCCGATGCTTGTCCGCGAGCTGTCGGGCTAGGCTTGCTTGCGTCTGGGACAATGATCCGGCCCGGGCCGAAGCGTTCGGTTCCTCATGGGGAGTCCCGGCGGCAAGGAGCCGAGAGGAAGCATTGGCCCAGTGCGACGTCGCTGTCATTGCGGGAGAGAACCTTGGCCACGGCGACGCGATAGAAGCCTGTCTGGAATCGGGGGTCCCGGTGATTTGCGAGAAGCCCCTCGCGGCCAGTTGGGACGAGCATGATCGGATCGCGGGGCTAGTGAGCCAGTCGCCGACCCTTGTGGCGACAGCGTTTCCTTGCCCGCATTCACCGGTCTTCAAGAGCCTCCTCTCCAGGGTTCAGGCAGGTGATTTGGGAGAGATCCTGGCTGTCTCGGGGACGAATCGGGGTCAGTGCCCGTTCGACTGGTTTGTCGATCCCGCCCGTTCGGGGGGCGGGGCGATGATTGACCATGTCGTCCATTTGGCCGACCTCTATTGGAGGCTCTTGGGAAAGGAGCCGGAGAAGGTAACGGCGTCAGTGGGCCACAACATGCACCGCCTTGCATGCGAGGACACGGCCCACGTGATGCTTCGATATGGCGAGGGCCTGTTTGCGACGATCGATTCAAGCTGGTCGCGTTCAAAGAGCTTTGAGACATGGGGCGACGTGACGTTGCGGGTGGTAGGAGAGACGGGCGTGGCCGAGGCTGACTTGTTCGGTCAGGGTGTGCGCGTGCTGACCGACCGGACTCGTCTTCGAGGAACTGGCAGCGACCTTGATGGTCCAATGCTGGAGGACTTCCTGAGTTCGGTCCAAGAGGGGAGGCCCCCAATGTCGACGGCCGAAGATGGGTTGAGGGCCTCGCGAGTGGCCCTGGCCGGATACGGCCAACGTTCTTGAATCAGACCGGCGACGTCGGTTGGAGCGGGGGAGGGGGATGGGGCTCCGTGTTTTGGTCACCGCGTCCGTTCTTTCCTCTGAAGAGCCTTTCGAGAAACCACAGCAGATACTGCATCTCGTAGCAATCCTTGACCTCGCGACGGACGATCTCGATCGCGTTTGAAAGACCGAGCTGCGACTTAAAGAGCAGTTTGCAGGCTTTGTGGAGGGCAAGTCGCGACTCTTGGGTCACGCCGATCCGCCGAAGCCCGACCGCGTTAATGTCGTGGACGGTCTGCTCCAGGCCCTCCACGAGCATGAAGGGAGGGACATCGCGGACGATCCGTGACATGCCACCGATCATGGCCACCTTGCCGATGCGGACGAACTGGTGGATCCCAGTCATGCCGCCAATGGTGACGAGCTCTTCGATCGTCACATGGCCGCTGACCCCAACCGAGTTCGCGATGGTCACGTCGTCATGTACCGTGACGTTGTGGCCGAGGTGGACGAAGGCCATCAGGTAGTTGCGGTCGCCGACCGTCGTCGCGTTCCCTTCGCCAGAGGCCCTATGGATGGTGACGTACTCGCGGATCGCGTTGTCGTCTCCAATGACCAGATAGGTGGGCTCGCCGGCGAACTTCCGATCCTGGGGATCACCTCCGAGTACCGATCCTTGGGCCACGATGTTTCGCTTGCCTATCGTCGTGTTGGTCTTGATCGTGACATGAGACTCGAGCCGTGTGCCCTCACCGATCTCGACTCCCGACTCTACGATGCAATAGGGACCGATCTGGACTCGGTCGCCCAGTCTCGCGCCCTTATCGACCACGGCCGTCGGATGAATCTCGGTCACTACTCGGTTCCCTGGGACACCAACTTGAATGTGAGCTCCATTTGGGCGGCTATTTGCCCGTCCACGGTGCCGACCGCTTTGATCTTTCCGATGCCGGACTTGTACCAAAGCAACTCGACTTCTGAGACCAGCGTGTCCCCAGGGCCGACTTGCCGACGGAACTTGACGTTGTCGATCGCACCTATGATCGGGATTTGTCCCGAGAACTCGTCGGAGCTCAAGAGAATCATCGCCCCGGCTTGGGCCATCGCCTCGACGATCAGCACTCCCGGCATCACGGGCATCCCGGGATAATGGCCGACAAAGAAGGCCTCGTTGATCGTGACGTTCTTGACCCCTTTGACCCTCTTTCCTGGCTCAAGCTCGATCAATCGGTCTACGAGCAACATCGGATAGCGGTGCGGTAGCACCTCCATGATTTTCTGAATGGTCATTGGTCAGCCTTGGCTCGTATCTTGTGCGCCCAGTGTATCCCCTTCTCCCGGGCCGCTCCGGGCGCGCTGTGCCGCCTCCTCCCGCTTGGACCGAACCACTTCAAGAACGATCACGAGGACAGTGAGGGAGAGCACGCCGAGAATGACAAGTTCAAAGTTCTCTCGGACGATCGGGATCTGGCCCAGAAAATAGCCCGCTAGAGTGCACGAGAGCACCCAGACGAAGGCGCTCACGACAGACATTCTCAGGAACCGGTGATAGGGCATGGCGTCCATTCCAGCGACAAAGGGCACGAGTGTCCTGGCGAAGGCGAGGAACTTGCCGATGATGATGGCCTTGTCTCCATGGGCTGTGTAGAACTCTCTCGCCTTCACTAGGGTGGCCGGCTTGAAGAAGCGCGATTCTTCGTTTCGAAACAGCCTTCGGCCAAAGTATCGGCCGATCCAAAAGTTGGTGTTGTCTCCGAGAATGGAGGCCGAGATCAAAAGCGAGCACAGGAGCCAGATGTTCAGTTGCCCGTGCTCCGGGTTGGCGAAGAGCCCTGCCGCGAGCAAGAGCGTGTCGCCTGGCAAAAACGGCATGACGACCAGTCCGGTCTCGCAGAAGATCAGTGAGAACAAAAGGAGATACGTCCACCCTTGATACTGGGCGATCACGTTGCCAAGGTGCTTATCGAGGTGGAGGACGATCTCAACAAACGACTGACCGTCCATGCGCCTCTCAGTGATACCTCAGGGGTTCAAGAGCTCACGGAGCTTGTGCTTTTGGGCGAGGCGACGAAGCTTCTTGATGGCTTGGACTTCGATTTGGCGGATGCGCTCTCGGCTCAAGTTCAATTCAGCAGACAAGTCCTCGCGGCGTTCTGCCATCTCTTCGTCGCTCAATTGGAGCCGGTGCGAGATGACGATACGTTCGCGCTCGCTGAGTTCCTCCATGACGCCTTGGAGCTCTTGCAGGAGTTCCTCGCTCATGACGCTCTCTTCAGCGTCGACGCAGGTCTCGTCCGGAATGAGACTGCCGAGGGTCGTTTGGTCGTCACCTATGTTGGTGTCGAGGCTCACGGTACTCCTCGCGGCCTGCGTCAGTCTTTCGAGCTGGCGGGTGGAAATGCCGAGGGTTTCGGCGACTTGCTCCTCCGTTGGTTCCCTCCCCAATTGCATCGCAAGGACAGATCTGGCCCGCTCGATCTTGCGGAGCGTTTGACTTACGTAGCTGGGCAGTCGAATGGCCTTGGCCTTACCGTCCATCGCCCGACCGATCGTTTGTCGGATCCAGTGGGTGGCGTAAGTGGAGAATCGGAAGCCTCGCTCAGGATCGAAGCGCTTGACCGCGTCCATCAGTCCGATGGCTCCTTCCTGGATCAGGTCTTCGAAAGGGATCTGAGGGCTGGAGTAGTGCCGGGCGATGCTGACGACCAGGCGCATGTTCGATTCGATCAGGCGCTTTCGCGAGGCTTCGCATCCTGCCTGCGCTTGCCGAGTCAGTTCGATCTCCTCTTCGGCGGTTAGCAACGGGGCTTGCGTGAGCCTTCCCAGATAACTGGGCACGCTCTCATTTCCGTCGTAATCGTCCCTTGTGATCGAAGACATCTGCCGGTCTTGACGAGCCGTCCACCCCAATTCTGCCCACGACCTTTGGCTTGGCTGAGGCGCGCGCTGCTCTTACCCATACGCCCGCGCTCGCACAAGGGATGCGCTCGTCTGTTCCTAGTCTGCCAAGCGGTATTGTACTGGGTAGCCGCCCTGGGCGCGCGCCAGATCTGGAATGGACGAAGAAGGGATCCTCAAGAAACGGGCGAACGGTTGGGAGCGGCTCCAGCATCTGTGCGAGCTTTCGGAGCAAAGGGTCGACCGGCTCAGTGGCGAAGAGATCACCGAGTTCGTCCGGCTTTATCGCCAAGCGTCCGCGGATCTGGCCCTCATGATGTCGCAGACTGCCAACACGGAGGTCATCGACTACCTGAACGGCCTGGTCCTCCGAGCCTATGGGCAAATTTACCGAAGGCCGTCCCGGCCCTTGAAGGAGTCAATTCGGGAGGCGGTCGTCTTGTCGGCCCAAGTGATCCGAAAGCAGGGATGGGCCATCCTTCTGGCGGCGGCGCTCTTCTTCGGCGGGGCGATGTCGGCTGGATCGATCATAGCGGCGCGACCGGATCTTCGGTCCTTCTTCGTGCCGTCAGAAATGGAACCGCTCTTTGAGCATTGGACGACCGGCAAGTTCGACAAGAAGCAAGGAGGCGAGAGCATCGCCATGACCGCGTTTTATGCCTCGAACAACCCTCGTGTCGGTATCATCGCCCACTCCCTTGGTGTCGCGACATTTGGAGTCATGACGGCCTACATCTCCTGGACGAACGGCGTCTTGGTCGGGGCCCTGGGACACGATATGGCCAGGGTGGGCAAGCTCGGCTTCCTCTTGACGTCGATCTTGCCGCACGGTGTCAGCGAGATCGGCGGTCTCTTTGTCAGCGGTGCGGGCGGGTTTGTCCTCGGGTGGGCCTTGATCAGGCCCGGTCGTCTGACTCGCGGCGAGGCGGTTCGCAGAGCGGGCCGCGACGCTTTCGTCTTGCTTGTGACCGGTCTCGCCATGATCCTGATCGCAGCGCCGATCGAGGGGTTCTTCAGCTTCAATCCAGCCGTGCCCCAACCGGTCAAGCTTGTCTTCGGGCTGGCGACTCTTCTCGTTTGGTGGTTCTTTTTTGCAGGTTATGCCCGCACCGAGGACCGCCGTGCCTGACGTTGTCTCCTTCTTAACCACCTTGGCTCTCATTCCGATCATGGGGGCGGCCGCTCTTTGGCTCCTGTTCAAGGCGTTGCAGGGTGAGATTGGTCTTGTGGCGGCACTGGCTGGCTTCTTGACCCTCGTGGCGCTCTATGCCCTCGCGGTTTGGTCGAAGTCGATCGTCGTGGCGGGAAGCGTCGTGACCGCACTCGTGGCCGGAATGGCGTTCTTCCCGTTCGCTGCAAGTCAAGTGGAGAGATCGCAACTTGAAGAGATCGACGTCGACCGAGTCGACAAGGCCCACCAAGCTGTGAGCGAACGCCCGGACAATTGGTCGGCATGGTTCGAATTGTCGCGCGCGCTGCACGACTTTGGATTGGTCGCCCATGCGGTGGCGATAGCCGAATCGGCTTTATCCCGGTTGTCGACCGAGCGAGACCCGTTCACCCAGCGTTCGACCTTGGACCTCTTCTCGGCCGAACAACGCGAAGTGGCCAAGTGGCGGCGTGAGACGAAGCCCGGTCAACTGCCCAGGGCCAAATGCTGGCAGTGCGGCCACGAAAACTCGCCAGGCGAGATTGCCTGTGGACGGTGCAAGGGGCCGTACTTGCTGGAATTGGCCAGGCGTGCGAAGGTCCGGCCGCTCGTGTACGGCAAGATCGCCATCGGTTACGCGGCAGTGGCGTTCGCCGTCGCAGCCTCTGCATGGGCCGGAGTCTCGTTCGAATGGCCGGCCAGCGTCGGGGCGATCCTGGGAGTCTTGGCTCTGGCCGGCATTGTGATTGCCGTCCTCTTTCGGCCCAAGCCGACATATTGAATCAGCCTCGACTCTGGAAGCGTCGGCTACAATGAAGTCCAGTCAATGAAGGGTCTGCTCCTCCGATGGGTCGTGCTGGCTGTTTCAATCGTGGTCGCCTCGATGCTGGTGGGGCTTGTGTTGCCGGGAGACTTCGTGGTCAAGCTCGGGACGGTTCCCGACCTGCTCGTTCTTCTTCTCGGCGCGGCGGTCTTCGCCGTCGTGAACGGGACTCTGGGCTCGATGATCAAACTTGTGACCCTGCCCCTCAACTGCCTGACTTTGGGGTTGGTCTCGATCTTGGTGAACGCGGCGATGCTCTTCTTGGTCGGACAGCTTGGGCTCGGTTTCCAGATCAAGACGTTTTGGGCGGCCCTCCTTGGCAGTCTGTTGTTGTCGGCCTGCATGGCGGTCCTGTCGTCGTTCGTCAAAGAAAAGGATGAGTAGGCCAAGGTACAGCGGTTACCGGCTTCGAAAATTGCTTGCCCCGGCCTACGGGCTCAGGCGGTACGTCTTTCTTTCGTTCTTCAGCTTCTTGGTGCTGCTGGCCGGGATCGCTCTTGGCTTCAAAATCCTCTTTGAGCCGTTGGCGGTCGGCCTGACCAAGTTCTGGAACGGACTCATCGCCGGACTCCTGCCTTATCGCTCGATCGACGAAAGCAACCATGTCCTCGGCGCCCTCCTGATGCTGCTCGGAGCGTGCGGTCTCTACTTTGGGGTCAGTTCCCTGTGGAGGAAGCTCAATGCTCCAGTCGAACAGGGTGGAACAGGGGCTGTCGGGAGATACCGGCGTCGCCAAGAACTGGCGGTCGGGCCGAAGATCGTGGCGATCGGAGGCGGAACGGGACTCTCGACGCTCCTCCGAGGATTGAAGCGCTATTCGAGCAACATCACCGCGATCGTCACGGTCTCTGACGATGGAGGCAGTAGCGGGCGACTCGTCCAGGAAATGGGGATCCTTCCTCCTGGCGACATCCGGAACTGCTTGGTCGCCTTGGCAGACGCCGAAAAACTGATGACCGACTTGTTCCAGCACCGGTTCAAAGCCCAGGCGGGATCATTGAGCGGACACGCGATGGGGAACCTCTTGATCGCCGCGCTGATCGAACAGGCCGGGGGCGACATCGACAAGGCCCTTCAGATGGCATCCGAAGTTCTGGCGATCCGGGGCCGGGTCGTTCCGACGACCAAAGACCGCGTCAGGCTGCGGGCGCTGATGGAGGACGGCACGGAGATTTGCGGAGAGACGGCGATCGTCGGTTCAGGAATGAGGATCCGCCGGATCCACCTGGACGGCGACGCGCAGGCGCATCCAGTTGCCCTAGAATCGCTTGCGGACGCAGAGCTCATTTGCATCGGTCCGGGAAGCATTTACACGAGCATCGTCCCGAACTTCTTGGTGCCGGGGATCGCGGAGGCGGTGACAGCCTCCAAGGCCACGAAGGTCTATATTTGTAATGTGATGACTCAGCGGGGGGAGAGCGACGCCTTCACCTGTGCCGAACACTTGGTGGCCATGCAGGCGAACGTTCCCGACAGGCTGTTCGATTATGTCGTGGTGAACACAGGCGTCCCTTCTCAAGCGACATTGGACAAGTATCGAGACTTCCATCAGGAATTCGTTGTTCCGGATGTTGATCGCGTGGCCTCCATGGGATACCGCCCCATCACAGGAGACCTGATGAGCGACGTCGATTTCGTCCGGCACGACCCGACTCGTCTGGCCGAAAAGGTGGTGGCCCTCGTATGATATTGATCCTGAGCGGGCCGAGCGGCGCAGGAAAGGACACGGTGATCGATGCTTGGCAGGAGATCAACCCATTGGTGAAACGGATCGTGACCGTGACGACAAGGCGCCCACGTTCGGGAGAAACGGACGGTCTAGACTATCGTTTCGTCGATCGGGAGGAATTCGACCGTATGGTGGATACTGCCGAGTTGTTGGAGCACAAACTGGTCCATGGGTCGATGTACGGGACGCCGGTCGATCAGGTACGTCAGTTCGAGGCCGAAGGAAGGATCGTGGTGCTCTGCATCGATGTGCAGGGCGGGGCCGAAGTCAAGAAGCTGCGGCCGGACGCGGTGTCGGTGTTCCTCATGGCGCCGAGCTTGGAGGAGCTTCGCAAGCGGCTCCAAGACCGAGGGTCGGAGACCGACGAGATGATCGAGCTGCGCATGAAGAACGCGGTCGAAGAGATTCAAGCATCCAAGGACTATGACCACCATTTGGTGAATGACACGGTTCATAACGTCGTCCGGCAATTGGAGAGCCTGGTGACCCAGGTCACTGCTTGAGCCATGGCGAACATCGTCCTGGGTGTGACAGGGAGCGTGGCCTGCTACCGCGCCTGTGACTTGGCGCGAGAGCTCATGAGGCAAGGCCATGTCGTCAGGGCTTGTCTCACCAAAGCCGCCTCTGAGTTCGTCTCGCCCGCCTTGTTCGAGGCTTTGACCCAGCAACCTTGCCTCGTTGGCGTTTTTGATGAGCCTGAACCCGGTCGCATGGCGCACATCGACTGGGCGCGGTGGGCTGACCTGGTCGTGGTGGCGCCTGCGACGGCGGACGCGATCAACAAGCTGGCGGCGGGGATCGGGGACGACATGCTCACGACCCTGTGCTTGGCGACCGAGGCGCCTTGGGTCTTGGCCCCAGCGATGAACCCGGCAATGTACTCTCATCCGGCGACGGTTGACGCACTGTCCACCCTGTCCGCTCGGGCCGCCTGGATCGTCGAGCCGACGGAGGGCGATGTGGCTTGTGGCGAGCACGGTCAGGGCAAGCTGGCTAGCATCGCTGCCATCGTCGAGGCAATCGGAACATTGACCAAACGATCGACACGGCTGCACGGCAAGAAGGTGTTGGTGACAAGTGGGCCGACCCGAGAGCCGATAGACGACGTCCGGTTTGTGAGCAACCGCAGCAGCGGAAAGATGGGAGCGGCCCTCGCTCAGGCGGCTCTCCTGATGGGGGCTGAGGTTACGGTCGTGACCGGGCCTGTGTCTACGCCGTTGCCTGCCCGGGCGCGCGTGATCAGGGTCGAGACAGCGATCGAGATGCTGGAAGGCGCCAGGGGTTCGGCGAAGCACTCCGACCTGATCATTGGTGCGGCGGCCGTGGCGGACTACCGTCCCATCGACCCGACGCCTGGGAAGTCTCGGCGAGGCGAAGGCACTGTGACCCTCGCCTTGACGCAGAACCCGGACATCATCGCCGCCCTCGCGAAAGAGAACCCGCGTGCTGTGGCCATCGCTTTTGCTGCAGAACCCGGCGAGGGAATCGATTACGCCAGACTGAAGCTCCACAGCAAGGGGGTCCGAGCGATCGCCATCAACGACGTGTCTCGAGAGGACATCGGTTTCGAGTCGGACTTCAATGAGCTGGTGTGGTTGACGGAAAACCAGGAGGTTCGCTCGGGCAGGCTTCCCAAGCTCGCTTGCGCGCTTTGGCTTCTTGAACATGCAACGGGCGAACTGTCAGCGCTGAATGCGCATTGATACGCGTCTCTTTCAACGTGATCGCCTTGGTTTCACTTGTGTTGGCTGGGGCCCAGGAGGCTTCTGCGGCTCCGAGGTTCCTAGTTGACGCCGCAAGGGTGTTGGTCATCGATCAGCCCGAGCTTGTTTCAGCTGGCCGTGTTTTCTGGTTTGATCTTTCGCCTGACGGGAGGTTCGCCTTGTTGCTTCGGGAGCGTGACCGCTCACGCGAGTTCGTCGCTTTCTTATCGTCGGGAAAGGAGCCGAACGACGTCGCCGATGAGTCCATCCTTGCAGTGTGGGACGCCGAGAGCGGCCAGGTGAAAGAGCTTGCGCGCGAAATGGGACGTCCATTGTTCGCCAACGCAGTTTGGACGACTGATCCGAAGATCGCGGTCATTACCTTGGCGAACCACGACCGTTCAGGAAACCCGATGGCTTTTCACCTCAGGGCAGACCTGATCAAAGGTTCGACGACCAAGCTTAGCCTTCCGCCAGGCCAGTACACCTGGACGGCGAATCCAAAAGGTGGCTCGATGGTGGCTTACGGCTACGGGGCCATTGAAAGCGGGGGCGGCCCCGTTGAGATGAAGCCGGGGCTTCGGGTGTTCGATCTAGCAGGCAAGCAACTTTCATGGACGCCATGGCCCGAAGACCGACAAATTCCCTCCGAGTCGGCCTGGACGGAAGACGGGACACGTCTGATGTTCCGAGTGCCCGACCCAGGACGAGGGATCCAGCGGACGAGGACGTATGTTTTTGACCCTGCCAATCCGAGGGTCATCGAAACCGAAGAGGCCCTCACTGCGCGCAAGACTCAGGAACCTGAATACTTGACGCTGGTAGAACGGATCAAGGCGCAGTCTGGGGGACAGACCGAGTGGGTGCCCGCCCTTTGGCTTGTCTGTTCTTCCCAACAGGACGCCAGAGCGCTCGTCGCCACGGAAGTCGAGAGCGAAGCAAAGTGGAGCGACAAGGGGCTCGTGGCTGCTTTCGTCTCGAGAGGGTCACTTTGGGCTACAAGAGCCCATCGGATTCCTCGAGAGCGCTACGAAGAGTGGGTCGCTGGACAAGAACGAACTCAAGCCCTGATGGCAGCAAAGGCGATGGGGCTCGCCGTTTTCTCGTACGCTTCTGACCATGAAGACTGGATTCCGAACTCGGACCAGTGGCGATCGGCGGTCGAGAAGTACCTTCAGGGGCCAGCCGACCCCAGGTTCGTCTACACTTTCAAAGGTGGCCGGCTTGACCAGGTCGCCGAGCCCCATGCCACCGAAGTCGGTCACATCGTCATCAGGAACGGCAAGGTGGTGCTCTACGTCGACGGGTCGGCGCGGTTCGTGAAGGACTAGCTTTCGCGGCCGAAAACGCCCGCCAGCCTTTTGACTTCGGCCATCAGGGCGGCGAACTGCTCGACCGTGAGGGCTTGCGAGCCGTCGCTCATGGCGTTCTTGGGGTCAGGATGCATTTCGACCATCGCGCCGTCGGCCCCGGCGGCGAGGGCAGCCAACGTCATGGGATGGACGTACTTGGCGACCCCAGTGCCGTGCGATGGGTCGACGACGACCGGCAAATGAGTGTGCTCCTTCAGCACGGGCACGGCGGCGAGGTCCAAGGTGTTGCGGGTGTAACTTCGGTCGATCGGCAAGACGCCCCGTTCGCAAAGGATCACGTTGGGGTTTCCCTGGCTCAAGACATATTCGGCGGCCAGGAGGAACTCATCGATCGTCGCCGAGGGGCCGCGCTTCAAGAACACGGGCTTGCCGCTTCGACCAGCTTCGACAAGCAATGGAAAGTTCTGCATAGACCGCGCTCCAATCTGAAGAATGTCCACGTGCTCGGCCACGATCGGCACCATGTCGGCGCTCATCACCTCGCTGACTGTTTTGAGCCCTGTCTCTTGCGCGACGGTCTGGATAATCTTGAGGCCCTCAAGCTGGAGTCCCTGAAATGAGTATGGCGAGGTCCGCGGTTTGAAGGCTCCGCCGCGCAAGACAGTTGCCCCAGCTGCTTTGACGGTGTCTGCCGCCGACCGAAACTGTTCGTAAGACTCCACCGAACATGGTCCGCCGAACACCACGAAGTGGTCAGGCCCGATCCTGACCTCGCCCACCGACACGGTCGTCTTCGCGCGGTGGAACTCGAGCGACGCCAGCTTATAGGGGCTCGTGGTCTGGGTGACCTTGCTGACTCCTTCGAGCGTGCCGAGAGCGGCTTCCATCGAAACCCGCTGGTCAGGGTCGAGCGCGGCCGGGATGCCGATGGCCACCCGCCCCTCGCCGGGGAGGACGAGCGGTTCAAAGCCTCTTTCACGGATGAGCGAGGAGACCGCTTCGACCTGGGCCTCGGTCGCCCCCAACTGCATCACGATGATCATGGCGAGGCTGTCAGGATACCAGTCGCTCTCTCAGGGGCTCCGTCAGGGACCTCCAGGAGTTTTTCAGCGTGCGGGAGATGGGGCCACCTGCCAGCCAGAAACCAGGGCTGACTGAAAGGCGTCCTCTTTCACAAGGCGCGACGACCCATCAACCATGCCAACCGCTCTTTGGCGGTCGGGATACGCCCGGGCCCGAAAGAACAAAAACGTGTCGGCGGGCCGCTCGACGGAAGCGAGTGGAAGCCCAGCAAGTGTTGGGTTGCCGGCGAACGGACCAGCCTCTCCATCATCAGCGTCGAACGGGTTTGTCCGCCCAAGATAAGGCTGTAAGGCGACTTTGTCGGGAGCAGCCATGTTTGGCGGGAACCTATCGTCGTGGTCGGCCAGGTAGCTGCGCATCGCGAGCCCAATCTGCTCAAGCCGACGGAGGTCCGCTTCTACGATCGAAGCGAGGCGCATCGACCCGAGAATCGGCAGAAAGACGGCGAGGGTGATTCCGATGAGGGCCAAGCACCCGACAGCAAAGGTTGCGGCCAACCAACTGAAGGCCCTTCCTTTGATCGGGTCTGTGCCCGGCTGGGGCTCGCTCCCCTCTCCTTCGACGAGTGTCGAGGCAGGGAACGGTTCGCCTCCGTCTTCCGGAGCGACCATCGAGGTCGCCGAGACCCGACCGGAACCGACCATGGCGCGGAGTGTGTCGGCTTCGAAGGGCCCGTCCTGGCTCCCGTCGTCCCGAACAATGAAAAAGCGGCCGCTCACAGGGAGATTATGGTTCTCTTGGCGTCGAGCCAGACCAGGGCCCCGGTTTTGTCCAGGTTACGGTTCGAGTCGGGACAACCGCTCAGATAAAGGCACTTGGGGCACCCTTCTAGGCAGGGACAGCCCTTCAGAAGCTTCGTCGCCGCTTCCGTCCATTCATGGGCGGTCTCCATCAGCCTCTCGCTCAGGCCGACCCCTCCAGGAGTTCGGTCGAAGACATAGACCGCCGCTTCCCCTGTCTCGTAGGTCATGGAGTACCAAGCAGACTCGATGTCAGCTCGGTCGCACCCTGCGAACAAGGGCGCGACCGACAGGAAAGCGTGTTCCAAAGCGTGGACGGCCCCGGCGTCTTGGATTCCCAATCCCTGCACACTGAGCCTGACTCCGACTGTCTCGCAAGTATCGGGAGGGAGATCCAGTTCCTCTTCTCCGAGCACCGAGCCGTCCTCCAGGGAGACACGGACAAAGCCCGTCACGACCGTCGTCACTGCGAGTCCCATCAGCTTCATCAAGCCCGACTCGTGGATCGTCGTCGTCGGGACGACCACGGAATTGACGAGAGAGCGGGTTGAATACGGCGGCTCTTCGGGTCTCAACTCGGCCTGACCTCGGGCGAGGTCGAACTCCTCGATGACGAATCTTTGGCCTCGGTGGAGATAGACCGCTCCGGTGTGGGCCTCGCGCATGGCCCGCCACTCCTCCATTTCCCCAACGACAGCCCCGGCCGACCTTAGCAAGACCGACCTTCCGCCGGCACCCCGAATGTTGACCTGCTCGGCAGGAGAACGGTCTTTCGGATAGAAGTAGCCTGCCGGTCTCGCCACCAGTTCTTGGGCCTCGGTCAGAGACTCGGCCGCACGCCGGGCGCCAGGATGGAACTGATCGAGTTCCTCGGATGAGACGGGCCGCTCGTGGGCCATGCATTTGATCTGCCCCGCGAGCACGTAGGGATTGCCCGGTCGGACCGTGGCCGCCTCGATCGATGCTCCAAGCAGCAGGTCGGGGTCTTCGACCAACGACTGTTCCAGCGGATCTTGGCGGGTCACGAGCACGGCCAGGCCGTCGCGACCTGCTCGACCTGCCCGGCCCGCTTGCTGCCAAAAGCTCGTGACCGTCCCTGGAAAGCCGTTCATCAGGACGACGTCCAGCCCGCCGATATCGATTCCTAGCTCCAGCGCGTTGGTCGAAGCGAGACCGACCAGGCTCCCGTTCAGGAGTCTGGACTCGATCTTCCTACGCTCCTCGGGGGTATATCCAGCGCGATAAGAGTCAATGACGGTGGGATCGGCACCCAGCCGGGTCAGAAGATCTCGGGCCAGCCGCAGCACGACCTCTGTTCCGACTCGAGACCGGCAGAAGGCCAGGGTCCTCACTTGGCGCGCTGCCAGCGTGGCCAAGAGGCGAGCGGTCTCATAGGCGGGACTGTAGGCGTCGTCCTCTGGCGCTTCGAGAAGGACGATCGTGCGGGATCCCTGAGGCGAGGAGTCTTCGTCCACGACCACCGGGGTTCGCCCTGTCAGGTCTTCGAGGAGTCTGGCCGGGTTGGCGATGGTCGCCGAGGTCGCGATGATGACCGGTTTGGAGCGGTTCCACTCGCTCAACCTGAAGAGGCGCCTCATCACCCCGGCGACGTGCGACCCGAACACGCCTCGGTAGACGTGGAGTTCGTCGAGCACGACGAACCGGAGAGACTGGAGCAAGGACCGCCAGTTCGAGTGGTTGGGCAAGATCGACAAGTGGAGCATGTCGGGGTTGGAGATCACGATCTGAGCGTGATTGCGGATCATCGCCCGCTCCCCTCGGGGCGTGTCGCCGTCGAAGACGCCGATCCTGACCCCGGTCGGAGCGACAGCTTGCAGCTTCGCCGCTTGATCGCGGGCAAGAGCTTTTGTGGGATAGAGCAAAAGGGAGCGGGCCGCTGGTTCCGAAAGTACCGAACGGAGGATCGGGAGGACGTAGCAGAGCGACTTGCCGGAGCTGGTCCGGGTGGCGACGACGAAGTCCCGCTTCTCCGAGGCGAGCTCCAAGGCGCGGGCCTGCTGATGAAAGACGCCAGAGATGCCGATGCCCTGGAACGGGCCAGCCAAGATGTCAGTATCGTCGGGCCAGGGGCAAGTTCGGCCGGGGCGCGGTTCGATCGTGCGCACCTGAGCCCTCTCTCGACCGGTCACTTCGAGGACGAGGTCGGTGAGCTCTTTGCTAGTCAAGACTGTCCAGAGCCGGGTCTCTTCCTTTGCCTTTGGAAGTCAGTCGGACGGCGAACACGGAGACGAAGAACAAAGCCGCCAAGGGTAGGGCCATCGCGGTCATGGTGAACGGATCGCCGGACGGCGTCAGGCAGGCAGCGAGGAAGAAAATGGCGACTGTGGCCTGTCTCCAGTACCGGAACAATGTCTCGGGCGCGATCACCCCGATCTTGGCCAAGAAGTAGGTGACCACCGGTAGCTCGAACCCAATCCCAAAGGCCAGGACGATCTTGACGATGAGGAAGACCATGGCGCCCGGCTCTTGGTACAGAGCCGTGCCCGGGAAGGAAGCGAAGAAGCTCGCGAACCACTTGAACGACGGCGGGATCATCATCCAGCCGATCCAGCAGCCGACAAGAAAGAGCACGACGCTGATGGGTCCAAGAACGCGGACCGGACGAATCTCGTTGGGCTTGAGCCCGGGTTTGACGAACCCCCAGATTTCCAGGGCCATGTGCGGCAGAGCGATCGTCAAGCCGATATAGAACGCCAGCTTCAACTGAAGCATGAACGGCTGGGTGACGTCCTTGAAGGGTTGCTCGAATTTGAGCCAGGTCGGAATGTTCGCTTGGACGACCTTGTCAAGGACGACGTACGCGGGCAAGGCCAAAAACCATCCGACGACTGTCATCACGAGGAGGACGCCCAGTACGCGAAGGATCCTCGCCCTGAGTTCGTCTAAGTGTTCGCCAAGAGTCGCGCGAAAGTCTTCAGGATCGTTGTTCGACCCTGAAGACTTCTTGGGCAAGAGGGCGAAAGCCACGCCCAGCTCTCTTTAGCGCTCGAGTTCGAGCGTGAAGGTGATCCGGCTTCGACTGATCATCTTCTGGTTGGCGGCACCGCCCCCGGTTCTTTGTCCGAACGTGCTGCCAGTCCCTGGGCCGCTGCCTTGCATGGCCGGGCCGCCGCCGGGTCCGCCAGGGCCGCCTTGCCGTCCGCCGCCGCGTCCGCCACGGTTCTGTCTGATCTGGAACGACCCGTCAGGGTTCACGAACCAGTCCGAGGGCCACAATCTGTGTCCGTCGTCGCGGGTCGTGCCGCGACCACCACCGCCACCGCCGCTGTCCCCGTCGTCGCCAGCACCGGCGAGCCCGCGTCCACCGCCTGGTCCACCGGCCCGGCCCCCGCCCGCGGCGCCCCCGCCGGTCGCGCCAACGTCCACCAGGGACTCCTGCGTCAGGTTGACTTCGTTGCGCACCATCAGGCCCCGGTCAAGAGCGAAGTACATGGTGCTCGTGAAATCAATTTTGGCGGCCTCGCCGGCGACGCTGTTCAGGTTGCGGACGTTCTTCAGGTCTTCGGCGCCCAGCGAGATGGTCTGCTTGATAAGCGCGCAGGGAAGCCCCTTGTACCAGCGGACGCCCAGGAACTCGCCTCGGGACGGGAGGACTTGAGTGAACTTGTCCACGCGCCGCATTTCGCTGAACTGCACGTTGCCGAAGGGCTGGCCCCCGCTCCAACTGTCGCCCGGCTTCACCTGCTTGCTCGGCAGAAGCGGCCAAGGCAGAAGCGCATAGTAGTTCGTGGAGGGTTCCTGACCGCTCTGAAGGTCGAGGCCGAAGTAAGCGGGCAAGGCTCCGAAAACTTCGCGTCCGACGTCCGTGATCTTTAGGTAGAGCGGCATGAGGTCGTGCTCGCTCGCGACGACCGGCTGGTTCGACCCTTCGATGACGACCGTGGCTGTGGCCTTGCCCTTGTCAGGCAGGATCTGGATCCGCATCAAGCCAGTGCGTTGGCCTTCGTACGATCCGACGGAATCCACAGCATAGAGCAACCGGTTCGTCCGGGTGGTCAATGAGAGACTCGGGGCTCGACCGCCGAGCCGAGCCTGGGCCTGAGAGATCATCGAAGCTTCTTGTTCGATGTCCAGTCGATAAACCCGCTCGATTCCGGGGACAAAGTTGTATCGGAGCTTGAACCCATTGGCAGGGATCTTGATCGTCGTCTGGTTGTCCACGACGACGTTCACGCTCGAACGGCCAAGTTCATAAACCTTGCCCCCAGTCTCGTTGTACAGCCTCGTCTCGATCTTGGCTGGCCCGTCGGCGATTCCTCTGGCTTGCGTGTCCAAGTTGTAGACGTAGTCCGTGCCCTCGATATCGGGCATGACCGCTTCCAGGAACCGGTCGTTGACATAAACTCCGATGTATCCCCCTTCAGGAATGCTTCCCTTGGGGATTCGGACTTTGACGGTCTCGCGGACGCTTGATCCTTCCAGCGGTCGGCGGATCGTGAACGTCCCCTGGGCGCAAAGGGCGGCGCTCAGCAGGATCGCGAAGGCGGCTAAGGTCAGTCTTTTCATCGAGATTCAGTCCAATTGTTGGGCAAGCGCCCCGGGCAACCTTATAGAACGGACGTCCAAGTCCGCACAAATGTTACTACGAGCGGGACATGCCGCGCTGGTTCCCTCTAGTCTTTGGTGAGGATCAGAGCCGTATAAGGGGCCAGGTTCACCGTCCCGCTGAAGGGCATGCCGTCGTGGGCTTGGGAATCGGCCTGGAAGTTCGGCGAGAAAAGATTGCCGAAAAGGCTCGAATACCCGCTCCAATCGCTATTGAAGGCCACGCTCCAACCCCCGCCTCGCGGAAGCCCGATCCGATAGTTGTTATAGGTCGTGTTCCTAAAGTTCGCGACGACGACGACGTCATCGCCGGATCCTCCATTGTTCCAACGATGGAACGCGATCACCTTGTTAGAATTATTAACATGGAAGGTGTTGAGGCTTTGCCCAGTCAGGCCAGCGGTCGACCCTTGGGTGTTCTTTCGGAGGCGGATGAGATCTTTATAAAGCTGGACGATTCCTGCGTGGACCGTTGCCTTGTTCCAATCTAAGGGGTCGTTATCGGCGAACCAGCCGTCCTCGAGGAACTCCTGGCCCATAAAGATCATGGGGATGCCGGGAGCGGTCATGACGAGGGCCGCTCCCAGGGTCGAGCGCTTTTGGGCCCAATAGCTGGCGGGGTTGACCGGGTCGATCTCGCTGGGCACCCTCTGCTTGCCGTTCGCGTTCTCGTCGTGCGACTCTGTGTACACGACGCGCTGAAAAGCGTTGCCGTTGAACCGCTCGTTGATCGCGTCCCGGATCGAGAACATGTTGCGCTGGTTGTCGTCGGAAGTCTTCAGGGCAGCCCGGACGGTGTGGACGAAGTTTGACCATTGGCTGTCGAAACCGGCGCCGCCTTGACTGGTCGGGCGAGTGACCCAAGAGTTGTTCTGGAGGTCTTCGGCGATATTGATCTTCCAAGGTTGGTTCGCGTCAAGGTCGTCGTTCAGCCACTGGAGGAGGCTCCAGCCGTCGGGGTTGTCGCCCCAGTTCGTGGTGCGCATGTTGAGCACGGAATCCCAGCGGAACCCGCTGACCCGGAAGTCGTTGGTCCATTGGCGTTGGTTCTCGACGATGTACTCGCGCACGGCTTGGCGCCCAAAGTCCGGCCGGGTGTTGCCCCAGGGTGTGACGGCTCGGTCGTCGTTATAAAAGAAGACGCCTCCCCAAGGGCCTTGAGACCAGCCGTCGAACCGCCAGATGTCGAGGTCACCAGGCCCGTAGTGGTTGTGGACGAGGTCGAGCAAGACGGCCATGCCCCGCTTATTGGCCTCGTCAATGAAGCGCTTCAGGTTGTCGGGCCCGCCATAGGCCGACTCGACCGCGTAAAGGTGCGAAGGGTTATAGCCCCAAGAGAAATCGCCAGGGAACTCCTGGATTGGTAGGAGCTTGATCGCATTGGCCCCGAGGTCGCGGACATGGTCGAGTTTGGCGATCGCTGTTGAAAAGGTGCCTGGCCCGCCGCCCGGGGTGTCGTTAAACGCCCCGATGTGCATCTGGTAGACGACGAACGTGTTCCATGCCGGTGTCTGGAAGTTGTTGGTCTGCCACTGATAGACGGACTGGTCATAGATGACCGAGTTTCCGACCGAGGAGGTGAGCTGCCGGGCCCAAGGGTCGTTCTTCCAGATGGTCTGCGACCCATTCCGAATGACGAACTTGTACTGCTGTCCAGGGCGGGCATTGCGGTAGTCGAGGCTGTACCATCCGCCTCCCTCTGTCACGAGGGGCGCTTGGGTCGTGCTCCAGGAGTTGAACTGACCAGCGATATGGACACTGTTGGCGTTGGGCGCCCAAACTCGGAAGGAAGTGCCGTTAGCAAAGGGTACGGCACCCTTTCCGTTGAATTGGGATTTGACCTGTCTGACTGATTGAGTCAGCGTGTAGAAGGTCGTCGTTCTAGCGTGCGCGCCAATGTGCCACACGTCGCTTGTGAGGGGCGGCGACGAGGTGTTGCCGACGGTCACGGTCTTGATGCGGTCGTTTCCAGAAACCTTGTAGTCGTAGTTTTCAAGGGTCGGTGCGGCGCCGCGCCGAAGATACAGGTCGGCGACGCCTTGACGGAGTTGGAGCGTCGCGGACAGCTCGCCTTGCCAGTCCCTGGGTTGGATCGTGGCCGTCTTCCACTCTCCTGCCTTGAGAACCTGGATCGAAGGCGGAGTGACGGTAGGCTCTTGGGACAGCAGAAAGGCTGGCATCAGCCCAATCGCCAGACAAAGTAGATTTCTTCTCATGGCATCCTCGCCGCGACTGAACGATTATACGCTCAGAATTCGTATTCTGAGGCCGATCTTGCGGAGATTTTGCAAGATCGGCCATGGTCGATCCACCTTGATCCGCGCTTAACGGGCGAAAACACTGGCGGACAACGGGGCGAGTTCGACTTGGCCTTGAACCTTGCCAAGTCCTTGGGGGTTGGCTTGGCCACCGGTGGCAAGGACGTTCCATTGGCCCTCCGGGAGGAGCAACCGACCTCCCTGGCGAGAGCCTTGGAAAACAACGATGGTATCGGCCCATCGGCCTCCCAGCCCTCGCCCATCGACCCTGAAGCCAACGGTCGAGCCAGAGCCCGTCTCGATGAACTTCATCCGCTTCCTGACTTCATCGGTCGTCGCGAGCCGCAAGGCCGGTAGGCTCCAGCGCACTGCTATCAGGTCACGGACGTAGTTGGCCACGTCCTGATACCGGGCCGCGCGCTCCCAGTCGAACTGGTTGACGGAATCACCCGCGTTGTAGGAGTTGTGGTTGCCGCCTTTCGTCCGACCCAGCTCAGACCCACCTTCGAGGAAGGGGATCCCTTGGCTCAAGAGGACTGTGGCGAGGGCGAACCGCAGTGACTGCTTGATTTCTGCATCCTGGGCGCCTGGCAGGGCCAGGGAAGTCTTGTCGAGCAAGGTCAGGTTGTCATGGGCCGAGACATAGTTAATGGTTCCGGACGGGTGGTCGGCAAAGTCGCGCACTTCGGACGAGAAGTCGATCGACCCGACAACGGCCCGCTTGAGCGCCAAAAGATCGGTCGGGCCTCCCATCGCGAAGCCTGGCTGGGAGCTGTCCAAGTCTCCTCTCATCGTTCCGCGAAAATGGTCGTTGAAGACCGCCATCCCGCTTCCCGCCTGCTGGGCCTTGCCGGACCGCGTCGGCCCTCCGCCCGTCCAAGGTTCCCCATAGAGAAGGGTGTCGGATCGGATCCTCCTGACTGCCTGAGACCAGTCCCGCACGGACCGCGGATCGTGCATCCCGAGGAGGTCGAACCTGAACCCGTCGATTCCGTATTCGCGCGTCCAAAAGAGGAGGCTGTCCCGAACGTACTTGCGCACCATCGTCCTCTCGTCGGCCAGGGCGTTCCCGACACCGGACTCGTTGAGAACGTCACCGCGGAGATTTGTGCGGAAGTAGTAGTAGGGAACGGTCTGCCAAAAAGCCGACAATGGGCCCTCGCTAGGCACCGTGTGGTTGTACACAACGTCGAGCACGACCCGGATTCCTGCCTTGTGAAACCCAGCGACCATCTGTTTGGTCTCGCGGATCCAGGTTACAGGGTCAGCAGGTCGGGTCGAGTACTGCTCTTCGGGCATGTTAAAGAGCGTCGTCTCGTAGCCCCAGTTGTACTGCCGACTGTGGGCGGGATTGAAATTTTGGATCGGTAGGAGGTGGACGTGGGTGACGCCGAGCCACTTGAGATAGTCAAGGCCGGTCGCTTGACCCGAGATCGGAGCCCGTGTCCCAGTTTGAACAAGGCCTAGGTACTTGCCCCTCCAGGGCTCCTTCACGCCGCTGGCCGGGCTGACTGTGAAGTCGCGCACGTGGATCTCATAGATGACCGAGTCGGTCGGCCGAGGCGGCGGGCCAGGAGCGCGGCTTGGCCAGCCTTCGGGGTCGGTGCGCCTACGGTTCAGAACCATCGTGCGCTGGAGGTCGGGGCTTGCGGCCACTCCGTAGATGTCGGCAGCCTCTCGGCTTCCCCAGGGCGAGTCGAACCGATATTGGTAGTAGCGACCGTCCAAGTTCCCTGGAACTTTGGCGTACCAAACTCCAGCCGTGCCACGCGCCATCGGCACCCGGCGGGGTGTTCCTCCATGATCGCCGGAGTAGAGCCAGACTTCTGCCCCCGAGGCGACGGGCGACCATACTTTGAAGGTCGTGTGGTCGCGCGACCAACTGGCTCCCAGGTCGGTCTTGGAGTAGTGAAACACGTCGCGGCTCAGGAAGTCGCGGACGAAAACAGGACGTTCAGAGTGGCCCCGCCTCCGCAAGACCATTCTTGACGAGACGTCGCGGTCGGTCACGGGCTCGGCGAGTCGGAGTCTCAAGCCGTGGAACCGGGAGGGCACCGGCTCCGGCGCGATTGGAGGAAGCTCTGTCGGCGCTGTCACTTCCTCGGGATGGTTGATGGAGTCCTTCACAAAGCCAGAGTTGAAGTCGACGACGAACCGGACGAGCGTGCCGTCTAGGGGGATGACCAGCACGATGTTCTGCCCTCCAGGCTGCAGTCCCGCGCCCCAGTTCTTTTCCCAGGTTCCTCCTTGGGCGACCTTATATTCGTAGCGGCCCCCCGGCACGGCGACCACGAGCTCGTAGACACCGGGGGCCGTTCGACGCATCTTGGTCGAGTCGTCGTTCGGCGACCACTCTTGCCCCCCCAGGGCGGCTTGGATCGTTCCGGGAAGCGTCACCTTGTCCGGGTCTCGTTGAACGCTGTCTTGGCCGGCGTCGGAGACATGGGAGACTTGGATCGTCCTCCCTGCGACCACGAGTTCGAACACGTTGGTCATTTCGGCCACGTCGACGGCTTCGTCGAACCAGGCGTTGACCAAGTCAGGGGCGTCAAGGAACGCTGGGTTCGCCCTGTCGACAGACCCGGCCGCGAGGACGATCAAGGTGGAGAGAAGGGTCATGTGGGGTCTGTCCTAAGCGGGGTCTCGGGCGGGATCGGGCTGTCGGTCGTCCTTGCCCTGGAGGATCTCGTTGGCGAAATCATATCTTCCGTCAAGGTCGTCTCGAGTGGTCTTGTCCCAGAGTGGCACGCCCAGCAAGTAGGCGGCACGAGCGATCATCTGGCCCGAGAGAGGGGAGGTCATGAAAACGAAGAGTCCGAGCGCGATCAACCGGAGCCAAACCCAAAGGTCGTTCAGAGCGAGCCCGGCCCCAAGAAGGATGGTGACGAGCCCGAGGGTCTGGGCTTTGGTCGAAGCCTGGAGCCTCCCAAAGAAGTCAGGCATGCGCACGAGGCCGACCGCAGCAAGCAACCCGACGAAACTGCCCAGGAGCAGGAGGCATCCGGCAACAACGTCCGTCATAGCTTCCTCTCCAGGTATCTGGCGAAGGCGGCTGTGCCGAGGAACGAGACAAGACCGAGCATGATGGCGGGATCCGTCAGCCAGGCGTCCTTGGTCGAGACTGACAGACAGGCCATCCACCCGACCGATAGGATCGTCATGAGGTCAAGGGCCGCGACCCGGTCTGGGACGCTGGGGCCAACGATGACTCGGTAAAGGCAGAGGACGCAGGCCAGGCCGATGACGACGAGAGCGACCTGGGTGCAGGCGAAGAGGAACGGGTTCATGAGAACGCCTCCCGTACAAGTCTCACCAGGTCGCCCTCCAGTGACCGCTTGGCCTCCTCGGGGTCGTTCGCTTCGAGCACATGGATGTACATCGTCCGTTTGTCGCTGGAAACGTCGAGGGCCAGCGTCCCTGGTGTCAGGCAGATCAAGTTGGCAAGGACGGCGATCTCCCAATCGCTCTTGGCCTCGAGGTCGATCGCCAAGACGGCAGGCCGAAACTTGGGCTTGATTGAGAGGACATGCCGGATGACGGTGATGTTCGAAAGGATCAAGAGGGTCAAGAACCGACCGATCAGCCTTAAGATCCGCCAAATCTTCACCGCAGAACCTCTCCTTGGACAGTTTCTTTCAGGCCCGAGACGGCCGGGCCGGCGAGAAGCCCGCCAGCAAGGGTCAAGGCTGCGGTCGCGGCGCAGACCGCCGGGACGGTCCACCCCAGCTTGGCGCCGCTTTTCTCGCTCTCGTGAGCCGTGGACTGCCAGGCTTGGAGCAGGGCGAACAGAGAGAGAAGGCTACTGAGCAGGACAGCACCGACCGCCAGAGGGTTTTCGGCCAGCAGTCCCGCTTGCACAAAGGCGAACTTGGCGACAAAGCCAGAAGTCGGCGGGATTCCGGCAACAGCGAGGGCGCAGACGAGGAACCCGCCTCCTACCGCGAGCCTCGCGACCGGTGAACTCCCGGTTCGGCCAAGCGCCGCCACAGCGAAGAAGAGGCCTGCCATGGCGACCATCTCATGGGCGATCAACAGCACCACGACGCTGGCGGATTGGAGGCCGATCGCCACCAGCACAGTCCCCATCTGACTGGCCAGCAAGAACGCGAGCCTTCTCCGGACGTCGTTGATCGCGATGGCCGCCAGTGCCCCAGCGATCGTCGTTGCCGCACCGGCCCAGACAAGGATGTCGAACCAGAGTCCGCCCGCCGGAGGGAAGAGCGCCGTCCCGATGCGAAGCAGAGCGAAGGCGGCGACCTTGGTGGAGACAGCGGCGAGCAGGGCCGCGATCCCGGGAGGGGGCGCCGTGTAGGCGTCGGGCAACCAAGCGTACATGGGGAACATGGCCGACTTGATCGCCAGCGCGACCAGAGCCAATCCTCCGATCATGTTGGGGCCCGGCCCCGAGAACGAGCTTTGAAGTTCCGCGATCTTGGCCAGATCCAAGTTGCCGTACCACCCATAAGCCAATCCACAGGCACAGAGGAAGAAGACCGACGCCATGAGGCTGATCAGCAGATACTTGAATCCGGACGCCAATTGGGCTGGCGTGGACCCGAGAGTCACAAGAACGAACGATGCCGTCAGCATGAGCTCGAACCAGACAAAGAGGTTGAAGAGGTCACCTGAAAGCAGCGCGCCCGACGCGGCCGCCAGCACGACTTGGGCGATCGAATGGAACCCGCGGCGCAACCGGGGCCGGTCCATGGTCGCCGTCGCGACCACCAGGGCCGCTGTGACGACCCAAGACATCAGGGCGACGAGACCAGCGGACGCAGGGGTCGCCTCGAAGAAGATTGTGAAGGGGCGAGGGAACGACCCCAGGCGTGTCTCGATCGTTCCCTGGTGCGCGACCGTAGCGAACAGGAGGGTCGAAACCGTCGCATGGAGCAGTCCGCCGATGATTCCCTTGACCCGGTGTTCGCTCCCGAACCGTGTCGTGAGGGCCATGAACACGGCCATCGCCAAGGGCACCACGACAGGGAGGACCGGTAGCCAAGTCATAGTTCGGCCTCTTCGTCGATCTTGTCAAGGTCGTCGTCTCCCATGGACTGAGAAAGCCGGCGAGCGAGGGCGAGGGCCAAGACGGTCAGGGCGAACGAAATGACGATGGCCGTGAGGACGAGGGCTTGGGCCACCGGGTCGCTGGCCCCAGGTGGCATGGCGTAGTCTTTGCCTTCCAAGATCGGAGGCGCCGCCAACCGCATCCCGGCAGAGCTGAAGACAAGGAGGTTCGCCGCGTTGCCGATCAGGACGATGCCAAAGAGAACCTTGACCACTGTGTGACGTTGGATGAGGAACAGGCCGCTCGCGAACAACACCAGGACGAGCGCCGGGAGGACGATCGTCATTCGCCTTCCTCCCCGATCCGCCTTTCGAACGTCAGCGCGAACTGCATGAGGACGCCGAACACCAGGAGGTAGACGCCGATATCGAAGAGGAGCGGCGTTCCAATCTTGAGGTCGGCGTTCCAGATTCCCGTCAAGAACGTCCGGTTGTAGAAGTAGGCGACGAACCCGCTGAGCACCGAGAAGCCGAGCCCGGCCCCAATCAGGGCGAGAGGTTGGGCCGGAAGTAGCTTCCTGGCTTCGGCGACGCTGTAGGCCAGGCCATAGAGGGCCACTCCGGTCGCAGCGAGGATGCCCCCTGCGAACCCTCCGCCTGGAGAGTTGTGTCCTCGGTAGAGAATCCAAAGCGAGAACAGGAAGGTGAGCGGGACCAGCAGCTTGGCCCAAGTGCGGAGCACCAAAGAGGGGATCATGCTTCCTCCTTGTGGGCCAGGCTCTTGCCGAAGAGGCTGGTGACTCCGAGCGCGGCCGCAGCGAGGACGGTGATCTCGCCGAGAGTGTCCATCGCGCGGAAATCGACGATGATTGTATTGACGACATTTTTGCCCAAAGCCAGGGGCATGGAGTTGGCAGCGTAGAACTCCGCGGACCTTGCGAGGTCGGGGCGCCCCGTGACGGACAGGAGGGCCAGTGTCAGGAACCCGGCCAAGACGAGCGCTGCGACGGCGTCCCGCATCCGGATCGACCGAGTCGCGTGATAGCCGATCCGTGGCAAGTGGTGGAAGACGAGGACGAAGATGACGACCGTCACAATCTCGACGGTCAATTGGGTCATGGCGAGGTCCGGCGCGCCCATGAGCAGGAACAGAAGGGCCAGCCCCAGCCCGGTCACACCGAGCGAGACGATGCCGGAGATCCGGGTCGGTGCGAAGACGGTCGCGACCGCCCCTCCAAAGATGAGAGTGGCGACCAGGAGCACCGGAACTGTGGGCAGCTGGAGATCCGGCCAGACCATCGACGGATCGGCCAGGAAACCGATAGCGAGGACGGTCGTAGCGACCAGGATGACGGTCAGCACCCTCTTGCGAACGGGCTTGTCTTGGGTCGTCGCACGGACGGACTCCCCCGTTTGGCGGAGCCAAGCGACGACCGACCCATAAGCGCGTTCGGCTAGGGTGACGGCATTGGTGGGACGGGTCTTCAGAGCCAGCCAAATGCCGACCCCAAGGGCCAGGAGCGTAGCCAAGAGGGCCGCGTCAAGCTCAGGAATGACCGAAAATCTCTTGAGCCCTGGCCCGACGACTGGATCGATCAGCCAGCTTTGGATGGCCGTCGGGGCGAAACCGCCCGCCAGGCTCATCGCCCCGAGCAGGACCGGCGGAAGGAGCATGGCAAGTGGCAGGGGACGGGCGCCCGTTGGAGTCGGACCGAGGAATGGAGCGAACGCGAGGCGCCAAGCACAGGCCACGAGCATCGGCGACGCCACCGCGAGGGCGATGAGCATGGAAAGGGGCGCAGCCTTGAAAGCGACTTCCTTACCGACAAAGGCGAGCACCGGCCCGAACCCGGCCAATCCCAGCTCTGCGACCAGGGCCGACGCCCAAAGCAAGGGGTAGGCCCTCCCAAGCCCCGAGAGGCGGCTCGCCTTCTTTTCTCCCGAAATGAAGGTGAAGTTGCCCGCGACCATGAACAGGGCGCCTTTGTAAAGGCAGTGCCCGAGCAAGAAGACGAGCACAGCTCCAGTGGCAAGCTGTTTGGAGAGCCCGACCAACGCGACCATCAGTCCGAGCGAAGAGACCGTGGTCCCGGCGAGGATCCGCTTGAGGTCGTCGGCTTGCCAGGCCAGGTGGGCCCCCGCGAGCGCGGTCAAGCATCCCACCGTGGCCAAGATCGGCGTCCAAGCCAGGCTCTTGCCAAGGATCGGCCCCAATGTCAGCAAGAGGAACACCCCTGCCTTGACCATGGTCGCCGAATGTAGGTAGGCGCTGACGGGGGTGGGAGCCTCCATCGCCGAAGGGAGCCAAAATTGGAAAGGCACCTGCGCCGACTTGGCCATCGCCCCCAAGGCGACTAGGCCGACGATCCAAGGGGTGCTGGGATGGGAAGAGAGGTCCGGGATCTGATCGAGCCGCCAAGTGCCGGCGACTTGGTAGATCATCACGAACCCAGCCAACATGGCCAGGGCTCCTGCCCCAGTGACGACAAAGGCCTGGACGGCGGCCCGGCGGGCGGACTCGCGCTCTCTCTCGATGCCGATGAGGAGGAAACTGGTGACGCTGGTGAGTTCCCAGGCCACAAAGAGGGTGACCAAGTCTGCGGCGAGGACGACTCCCAACATCGACACCATGAAGGCGGCGAGCAACCCGATGCATTCCCCGCGTCTTTCATAGTCGCGCAGGTAGCGAGAAGCGTATGCGAACACGAACGTCCCCATGCCGCAAACGACCAGACCGAACAGTCGACTGAGCCCAGTGATATGGAGAGACCACTCGACGGACCAGTCCGGTATCCAGGGCACCGAAGCCCGGGTTCCCAGGGGGGTCAGTCCAATGACCACCGCCATCAAGGCAGAAACCGCCGCCAGCCCCCACGAAATCCCCTCTGCGACCCTTGGACGCACGGCCGCCGCACCGCCCAAGATCAACGCAAGGCAGGAAAGGACGAGCAAAGGTTGGAGGCTGGTCAAGTCAAAGTTCATCTTTGTCAAGGGCCGGAGGTTGGCACCGCCGGGCGGGAGTAAAAACAAGGACCGGGCCAGTGAGACCTGGCCCGGTACGCCGTCTTGTCCAGGTCAGGGTTTGGGCTGGAGCTTTTCCTTGTCTCGACCGCCCAACAGGAGGTCGAGGAGGCTCGGGGCCGCCTGCGACTGTCCGCCCAAGGATTCGACGGCGTTGAACGCCCTGACGATCCGCGTCGCGCACTCCTGGAGATGGGCGGGCGTGTATTCGTCCTGCGCCTTGCCTTCGGCCGCCCAGATCTTCTCAAGCACCGTCCGGAGCGAGTTCCAGGAGAGCATGCGAGCGTCTGCCGGCAGACCGCTTGCAGGTCTCAACGCGTTTTGGATCAGAAGGTCGAGATGACGCCTCTGAAGCGATCTCCGAAGGGCCGAGACCGGCTTGCCTGAGTCCAACTCGGACCAGACGGCGCGGTCGACGGCCCTGAAGACTGTCGCCAGGGTGAGCGCGTCTTGGGGCCGAGCGGCCTTGAACTCGTTGTTCGCGACCCGGCTCAGTCGGGACGGGGACAGGAGGTTGTTCAGGATCGAGTTTTGGAAGTTAGAGATCTGGTCGAGCACCGGATAGGAGTTGTTGCCCGAGAGGAACGCGGTCATGAAGTCGGCGTCCGGGTTCGGGGCGAACTTGTCGAAAAGCGACTTCGGGAAGTTGAAGGCCCCTTCTGTCAAGATTGTCGAAGTGAGTGTGTCGAGGGCCGCCCTTTGCTCTTGGCCCGAGATGGGCGCCAGAGGCGGTTGCTCACCGGGATCGCCCTTGAAGTTCGCGTTTCGCCTGAGCCCTCCAATCGTTTTGACGACTTGGTTGGCGGCCTGGCCGTGCATCGCAAAGAGCACGCCGTAGTCCCGCGTGAACTCCCAGTAGCTGCGTCCCCTGGCCGGGCGCCTCGAATCGAGGCTCATGATCAAGTCTCGCGTGAGGCCGAGCATCCGCATCCAGTATTCGCCGGGGCGGGCGCTGAGGTCGAACCTCGAAACATAAGGGTCGAAGTTGTCGGCCGCTTCGTCGCTTTGATAAGCCAGGCCGGGGGAGTTGGTCTGCGAGGCGAGCCTGGTCAAGTCCCGCGTCTCGTCGCCCGGGCTCATCGCACCGAACTCGGTGTAGCCGTACTTGACCGCCCAGTGGTCGTAGCTCCCCAGTCCAGAGTAGAAGGGGACGCCTTTTTGCCCGATGGCCGAGACGTTGAACGGCACGTAGTCCATCACTGAGGCGGAAGTGCTCAGTTCGCCGACTTTGGCTGGATCCTTCAGTTGCTCAAGTGTCAGCTCGGTGCTGGCAATGAAGTTGTGCCGGAGCCCAAGTATGTGACCGAACTCGTGGGCGACGACGTGCATCACGAACTGGTTCAAGTATTCCTTCTCAGTCGTCTTGCCTGCGCCGAGGAGGTCCAGAGCCAGCCGACCCGTGTAGGCCTGCAACATTCCTTCTTTTGTGAGGCGGCAGGAGCGCGGGTCGTCGCACCGTTCCGATCTTTCAACCTCGAAAGACGCGGGATCGACGAGGGACGTCTTCTCGTTGGCTGTGTAGCGGACGATGCCAGAATCGACGAGGATCGAGGCATTGAGAATCTGGCCTGTGAGCGGGTTCGGTCTGAAAAGCGCGACGGCGTAAGCCGAGTCTGCTGAGGCGACCCAGCGCACCACGTTGTAGCGCATGTCAGCTGGATCCCAGTCGGCGTCATCGGGCATTTGTTCAACAACGATCGCGTTTTTGAACCCGGCCCCCTCGAAGGCCTTGTTCCAGACGGTCAGGCCCTGCTTGACGGCTTCGCGGTACTGCAGCGGGATCGCGTTGTCGAGCCAGAACTTGATCGGGGTAACAGGCTCGGAGAGTGCGGCGGACGGGTCCTTCTTGCGAAGATCCCACCGCAAGATCCATTGTCGGATCTGGCTGGCGTCCCGCTCGTTGGTCAAGTCTTGGAACATTGTGGTGAAGTAGCCGACGCGCGCGTCGTACCGGCGAGGGACGTAGCCGTTGTCGACCGGAAGGGCCGAAAGGTTGTAGACCACTCGGACGACGACGCTCCTCGGGTCGCCAGAAGTCGCCCCGCCGCCGAGCATCGCGTCGAGCCCGCCGCCACCGCCACTGCCCACGAAGTTGTAAACAGTTTCGGCGACGAAGTTTTCTGGGAAGACTTTCAGTTTGTCGACGTAGCTTTTCTCTCGGTCAAGACTGTAGCTTCTACCCCCACCCAGGCCGGGGATCGGGAACTGACCGCCCTGGAACAGGCTCGAAATCCGGGCGATGTCGCCACGCAAGAAATCACTGACATCGATGAGAAGGCTCTTTCGGTCGGGTTGGCGCGCCTCAACGTTGAACTGCTCAAGGAACGATTCGGCAAAGCTTCGTTGGACAGCACGATCGACCGGTTCCGAAGGCGAGGCGCGGAAACTATAGTTCGGCACGACGAGAGTGATCCGGTCTGACTGGAGCTCTTGGAACTTGAAGACCAGATCGTTGATCGGGTTGCCCGTGACGACTTGCTCCGAGTTACCGGTCGCAGCCGTGCACTGAAGCATCATCAGTTGGCCAAGTTGATCTTCTTTGAGCTCAAAGTAGATCGTGGTCCGTCCCGACTCTCGCTTTCGGTAAACCGTGACCAAGCCGTCCATCTTCTCGAAGCCTTTGGTCACGTCGTCGATGAGCTTCGGTTTGGGGGTTTCGGAAGCGTCCGTCCCTTGGGCGCCCTTGACTGGGCTCCCCTCGGTGCGCTCGGACTGACCCTTGGCCGTCGCGTAAACGGTGTCTCCTGTTGGGCCAGGGAAGGGGACTTGATTGAACTCGTAATCAGAGCGGACCGTGTCGCCGGAAGCGACTTCGACCCATTGGGTCGTCTGGCTCGTGATCCCTTGCGCGCCGGTCTCGGCATATTTGGTCCTGATCTTGGCCACGCGCACGCCTTTGAAGTCTTCGAACGACAAAAGCTCATAGTCGGCCTTGGCCGCCACGGCGCCTGAGGACGCGTTTGCAGAGAACGAGTGGCTCCATTTGGTGCCTACACCCGCTTCTGTCTTTGGGAACACCAAGGCTTGCGCTTGGTAAAGCCGGATCGAGAGGTTCGTCGGATCGTCCTGCTCGCCTGAGTTCTTGATCGAAACGAGCGACCCGTCAGCCCGGACGACCAGCGTCACCACGTCGTCGGAGCCCTGCGAAGGGATCTTCTCGCCGTTGATGGTCTGTTCGCTATCCTCGGTCTTTCGCTCAAAAGTGACGTTTCCGTCCTTGTCCACGTTCGTGACGGTGAGCTTCGAGGTCTCTTTGGAGACAAGAGTGACCGACTGGCCCATCATCGACAGGCTGACGCTCGTTTCCGCCTTGTACCGGGCAATCCGGCCAGGCTCGCCTTTGACCTGAAGGAGGGCTTTTTCTTGGGCGGAAGACACACCGGGCGCAAGGACGGCCGCCAACGCCAGCAAGTAGGAAACGGCGCTCATTTTCGTGGACATAGTGATTCCGATCGGCCGCGTCACCGCAGACCGACTCTATTATGCCTGGCATTCCGGCGGGCGCCGCCCGAGGGCCCGAACGGTAGTCATAATCGTCCTATGACCGCTGAGACCAGACGTCGCGGCCGTCTTGGGCAACTTCGGGACTCGATGGCGCGCGAAGGCGTCAAGGTCTTTGTCATGAGCAGTCCGGTGACGATGGACTATTACATCGGGCTGAACGAAGACGGTGGCGAGAGGCTCCTCGCCTATTTTGTCAAGGTCGATGGAGGAGAGCGGCTGATCTGCCCCGCTCTGACGGCCAATCAGGCCAGACGACACGGACTCAATGAGGTCGCCGAGTGGCGGGACGGCCAAGATCCGTGGCCCATGGTCGGAAGTCTCTTCGAGGAGTGGGGCGTCCAAGGATCGACCGTCGCTGTCGAGGACGACTGCCGCGCGTCTGTGCTCCTCGGCCTCATGAGCGTCAGTCCAGCGAGCCGGTTCGTGACTGGGGGCCTTTTGGTCGCGGACGGTGCTCGGGTCAAGGATGCGGAGGAACTGGGACGGCTCCGCGAAGCGGGACGGATGGCCGACCAAGCCTTTGGCCCAGTGTTGGCCAAGCTTGAGCCTGGAGTCACGGAGACGGAAGTCGCAAGGCTCCTGACGGCGGAGATGTCGGCTTTAGGTGGCACGCCTGTTTTCGCGATCGTAGCCACTGGTCCGAACGGGGCCGAGCCTCACCACCATAGCGACGCCACACCTCTGGAGACGGGCCATGTCGTGATCATGGATTTCGGCTGCGACTTCAAGGGCTACAAGAGCGATATCACTCGGACAGTGTGCCTGGGCCAACCGAGCCAAGAAGCTTCCGATGTCTATGGGATCGTCCACGAGGCGTTCATGGCCGCACGCCGGGAGATCGGGCCGGGGACACCGGCTTCTGCCGTGGATCGGGCGGCTCGGTCGGTCATTGAAAGGGCCGGGTTCGGGGAGTTTTTCGTCCACCGTACGGGCCATGGGCTCGGAATGAAGATCCATGAGGAGCCCTACATCCGGCACGGCAACGACGAGCCGCTTCGCGTGGGCGAAGTCTTCAGCGTCGAGCCTGGGATCTATTTGCCCGGAAAGTTCGGCGTCAGGATCGAGAACATCGTGACGGTGACGGAATCGGGCCACGAAAGCCTGAACGAAGAGCCCTCTCCTGCTCTTCGCCAGGCTTCGCCTCGCCCCTAAAGCCTGCTTTACCGGCCCTTGAAGTTCTTGCGGGCCCGGACTGTCGCCCAACCGGCTGCCACGGCGAAGACGGCCATCGTCGTGGGCTCTGGGATCGGGTCTGGGTCGCTGGTGTTCAAGCCGAACGCCAGACCCCCGACAATCGGAATGATCAAAAGCGGGCTGATCGTCTGGCCTCGGACCGATGGGATCGACATCTCCGGGGGTATCGCGGCGATGGCGCTCGTTTGCGCGAGGTTCGGTGACATCGCCTCCGGTGCGAAATCACTGGGAACGGTGTCCGGCGTCGAGAGGGCGATGAGGTCTCGGGGGCCGGCGCTCGTCAGAAGACCCACTGAAGGCGAGACTTTGGCCATGCCGATGTCGGTACCCCTGACCATGGGGTTGCCGCAAGAGGCCTTCAGAATCGGGTTGCCTTGCTGGTCTGTCCAGACCAGGGTGCCTTTCCGATAGAAGACGGCGCGGGATCGCACCTCTTCCCAGTCCGGCACGTTGTAGATGAGATAAACGCCGTCCGACTTGAGGCGGGTGAGCTCAAGCGTGGAGAAGTAGTCGATGACCTCTTCTTTCGACATCCCGAAGTGCCTGGTGAACCGACTGGCCACGACTTTGTCATCCCGAACCTGCGAGAGGAGTTCCGACAAGGTGTTAGCAGGTCGGTTGATGAAGCTGTTTGGCTCGGTGCGCGCCATCGCCAACGTGGCAGGCACTACCAACGCCATGAACATGGCAACTCTGAGGAATTTCATGATAAGGCTCCGACTCAGGCGGCTCCAATTGGCTCCAAGTCCTGAGCAGACAGTCGTTCTAATGACCGACTGCGCCTATTATGCCAATGTTCGGAGTCAGAATAAAACTGGCAAAGGCGCTGGGTCCCAGTCCTATGCGTCCGAAAGGCGATCCGAGAGGAGAAGGGCCCGCGCCCGTCTCGTCCGCTCGATGACTTCCAGAGCGTCCCTCGCCGCGGCTTGCTCGGCCTCTTTCTTCGAACGGCCAAAGCCTTCGCCCATGACCTCGTTGTCGAAAATCACCTCGACAGTGAACCTCCGGTCATGGGCGGTGCCGCCCTCACCGGCAACGCGATAGATCGGAGTCCGCCGCCAGATCGACTGGGCGACTTCTTGAAGTCTGGACTTGTAGTCGTTCGGGCTCACATCGCCCGCGCTGACTTGGAGCAGGTAAGGATGAAGCTGTTCCAAGACGAACCAACGGGCTTTTTCGAGCCCGGACTCAATGTAGACAGCCCCGACAACGGCCTCAAAGACGTCGCAGAGCACGGAAGGTCGGTGCCTGGCCCCGGAGGCCTCCTCGCTCTGGCTGAGTTCCAGGCAGGAGTCGAGACCGAGGCGAACGGCGGTCTCGGCCAAGGGCCCTTCTTGCACCACGCTCGACCGGGCTTTGCTCATCATGCCCTGGTCCCAATCGGGATGATGCTCGTAGAGATACTGGGCAACGATGAGGCCGACCACGGCGTCGCCGAAGAACTCGAGCCGTTCATAGCTGTCCCTGACAGAGTCTTGGGCGGCCGATCGGTGACGCATCGCGAGCAGGAAGAGCGGCTCGCTCTTGATGGGGATAGCCTTTGGGATCAATGGGGCAGGTTGCAAAGCGCCTCTCGAATTCGGGCCATGGCGTCGCGGATTTGTTCTTGGCTACAGGCGAACGACAGTCGAAGCGTCCCAGGCGCACCGAAGACAGAGCCAGGAACCGTCGCCACCTGGGCCTTTTCCAGGAGCCAGGTCGCCAACCGACAGTCGTCATCAATCGCTGGCGTCAGCAGCTGTTTGACGTTCGCGAGGACGTAGAAGGCCCCCTGTGGCAGGGTGCAGCTCATTCCTGGCACGTCCCTGACCAGTCCGACCATGAGGTCGCGCCTGATTTCGAATTCGGCGCGCATCGATTCGACGATATGTGCGGGTAAGAGAAGGGCTGCGACCGCAGCAGCTTGAGCGATGCTGGTCGCGTTGCTCGTCACTTGATCTTGAAGGTTCGAGACAGCCTGGGCCACTCGGGTCGGGGCGGCCAAGTAGCCAATTCGCCAGCCTGTCATCGCGTACGTCTTGCTGCACCCGTTGATCGTGATGGTGCGGGAAGCCGTCTCCTCACTCAGAGAGGCCACGCTCACGGGTTCGTAACCGTCGTAGACCAGCTTCTCATAGATCTCGTCGCTCAGCACCCAGAGGTCGTGACGGGCGGCGATCGCAGCCGCCTGGCCAAGCCACTCCCGGGTCACGGCCGCTCCCGTTGGGTTGCAAGGAAAGTTCAGGATCACCGCCTTGGTCCGAGGGGTGATGGCTTGTTCGAAGGCTTGGACAGAAGGGGCAAATCCGTCCTGAGGCTTGGCTTCAACAATGACGGGGAAGCCTCCTGCAAGGACGATCTGGTCCAGGTATGTCATCCAGTAGGGTGCGAAGACGATGACCTCGTCTCCTGGGTCGATCAAAGCCATGAGCGACCCGAAGACAGCATGTTTCGCGCCACATGTCACGACGACGCCCTCTGGCGGCACTCGGATACCGTTTTCCCTCGCGAGCTTCTCTGAAACCGCCTCACGGAGGCTTGGCAGGCCGGCGCTCGGCGTGTACTTGGTGAGCCCGTCCGTCATGGCCTTGACCGCGGCTTCGCAGATCGGTTCCGGGGTGTTGAAATCGGGCTCGCCAGCGGCCAGGCTCAAGACGTTGTGCCCCTCGGCTCGCAGTTTCTTGGCCTTCGCCGTGATCGCCAAAGTTGGCGAGGCCTTAAGAGCCTGGGTTCGAAGGGCCAGTGCGTCTGTCGGCACGACCGTCAAGGATACCCGCGCGGTGCTATGCTGGCGGTCGTGAGTCGGCGGGGCGGACCAGGACTGCTGGCCCTTTTGGGCGCGGTCCTCCTGGCCTTGGCCCTGTATGTCGCCTTGGGAGGCTCCGTGTCTTTGCCACTCACAGAAGTCGTTCGGCAAGTGTTCTCGGGCGATACTGGCGAGCCCGGCGCGAACGCGATCCTGTGGCGAGTGAGGCTGCCGCGCGCGGTGGCCTGTGGCCTGGTCGGGGCGATGCTGGGGGCGGTCGGTTGCTCGTTCCAGGCTCTGTTCCGAAACCCTTTGGCCGACCCTTACGTCGTCGGGGTCTCAAGCGGCGCCGCCGTGGGAGGAACCTTCGCGGTGCTTCTGGGATGGGAGGCGGGACTGGCTCAACCAGCCATGGCGTTCGTCTTTGGTCTTGGGGCCCTGGGATTGGTCATGGCGATCGGTCGGAAGGCTGGCTCCGGCGGTACTTCACTCCTACTGGCTGGTGTCGTCACCGGGGCGATGCTGGCCGCCTGGGTGACTGTGAACCTATCTTTGGCAGGGCAAGACTCTGGTCGGGTTCTCCGCTGGCTCTTGGGGAGCACGACGCCGATGTTCTGGGACCGGGTGGCATGGCTAGCGGTCTTCTGTGGGGCCGGGACTCTGGCCCTTTGGTCGGTGTCCAGGAAGCTTAATGCCGTTGCCGTCAGCGAGTTCATGGCGGCCCGCCAGGGCATCGACACGGCCCGAGTTGGCCGGTTCGTCCTGGTCGTCGGTTCGGCCATGGTGGCGGCGACTGTCGGAATGGTGGGCATGATCGGCTTCGTCGGACTCGTTGCGCCCCACATCGCTCGCCGGACTTTCGGCAACGACTTGCGAGTGGCCTTGCCGGCTTCGGCATTGGCTGGGGCTTTGCTCCTGATGGCGGCCGACGTCGCTGCGCAAAGAATCCAGCCAGGCAGTGAGCTTCCGCTTGGGGCCGTGACGGCCGTGCTCGGAGCGCCCTTCCTTCTGGCCCTCTTGAGGAGCGGGCCTCGTTCCGTGCCCACTTAGTCCTTGGCTCGATACGGGTTGCAAAGTGGGTCGCCGATGACCACGTCCTTCCAACTGGTGACGAGGGACGCCATGTAGAACGACTCGGCCAACGTGTAGCCCCGTGTGTACCGGTCGAACAGGATTTCTGGGCGGGCCAAGGCGAACGTGTAAGGTTCGCTGACATATCCCTTGACCCCGGTGACGCCCCCGGCGATGAGGTCCGTGATGAGGCTCTGGCCGCTGTCGGTGGGCGAGAAAGTGCGGGCGCTGGTCGAGACGAACGTCTCGGCGATGGCCCCGGGAAGGAAGCGCAACCTGCGGTATTTCGCCAAGTCGAAGCTGGCGTCGTTGCTGCCCCAAGAGGCGTAGCCCGCCAAGGGTTCGGTCGGAGCGGCGAACGCTCCTGTCTGCTCAAGAGCGGTCACAAAGCCTCGGCGGGCGAGGAGGTCCGACGTCGTCTTCAGGGCGTCGTTGAGGGTCTTATAACCGTCACTGTCGCGGTTGGCGGCTTGGTCGAAGAAGAATGGCCCCTTCTCAGGTCGTGCCGCCACGGAGTTGTCGATGAGGCGCTTCACCGTGGCGACGCTCGGGCCGTCGAGTCGCGTGACGAGGAACATGCCGAACTTTTCGCTCGAAAAGGCTTCGTCCTTATTGAAGTAAGGGTTCAGAGACTGGCGGATCTGCTCCGGCTTCGGCTCCCGGATCGGGGTCAGGCCGAGGTTCATCGCGACCAAGCGACCATCGACCGAGTAGCCGTTGTCGTCACCGATCCGGAAAGGCACGCCTTTCGTGAGGACAATGAAGTCGATGCGGTTGTCCGACTTCTTGATCGCATCTTTGACTTTCTGAAGGATGCCGGCTTCAAATTCGCCAGTACTGATGTTGTCGGTCGTGCTCGTGTCGATGCGGACGAGATTGGCCGTGGGGATCGCCCTTTTGGCCAAGTAATGTCCGGCGATCTCCTTGCTGTCGGCGCTCGCGATGTTTGTCACCACCAGGACTCGCTTGGCGTCGGAGCTCTCCCATGGTGAGGGTGCGGGAGACTGGGCGCAACCCGTGAGGGCCAAAGCGAACAGGGCAGACGACAACATGGCAATAAAGGGGTTCAACCCGGCGCGGCCCCCGAGCGTTCCGCTTCTCGGGCAAGGGCCTTGACGAGTCTTACCATGTTGGAGAGGCCGAGGCTCTTGCCCATCGAAAGTTCGCTTCCGAAGAGCTCGAATATGATTTCTTCGGGGACCCGCGCAGCGGCGTCCGGAGGTTCGCCGTTCAGGCCTCGTTTGAGCACCTCGGCGAGGGCCTTGGCCGAGACGCCCTGTGGGTTCTCGACAGCAAAGTCGAGAGCGAGCTTTCCCTCCAGGTCCAAGTTCACCCACGCGAACGCTTCGCTCTCGCAACCTGGCACTCGGTGCGACTCGTCAAACGGGCGCAGAGCTGTGTCCGTTCCGACCTCTCGGAAGCTCTCGGCCAACGCGACTAGAGCCTGGATCCGGTCTTGGCGGTCAGAAAGCAGCCTCAGGTCGTCGATGATCTCCTTGAGCGACGGAGGCAGGCCCATGGTCAACGCTCGATAGGGACACCGACGCTGTTACCCCACTCTGTCCAACTGCCGTCGTAGTTCCGCACTCTGGGATATCCGAGGATGTGCTTGAGAACGAACCAGGTGTGGCTCGAGCGTTCCCCAATCCGGCAATAAGCGACGACATCATCGGAGGGCGACAGTCCGGCTTCTTGCTCATAGATCTCTCTCAACCTCTCGATCGGCCAGAACTCGCCGGTCTCGGGATTCACAGCCCGGGCCCAGGGAACGTTCTTGGCCCCGGGGATGTGGCCGCCCCTCAGGGCGCCTTCGTTCGGGAAGTCGGGCATATGGAGGCGGGTTCCGGCGAACTCTTCGGGGCTTCGCACGTCGATCAGCTTCGTTCTTCCCAGGCTTGCAAGCACTTCGTCGCGAAAAAGGCGATCGGTCTTGTCGTCCCTTTCGGAGGCGACATAGTCCGTCTGAGCGAACGCGGGGACTTCCGTCGTCATCTCCCGACCCTCATTGAGCCACTTGATCCTTCCGCCGTCCATGATGGAGGCCCTGGTGTGTCCAAAAAGCGCCGCCACCCAAAGGGAGTAGCACGCCCACCAGTTGTTCCGGTCTCCGTAGAACACCAAGTGAGTCTCAGGTGTGACGCCGATCCGTGACATCAAGGCAGAGAAGCCCTGCTTGTCGACGTAGTCGCGACGCAGGGGGTCGTTCAAGTCGCGTGTCCAGTCGACTTCGACCGCGTTAGGAAGGTGTCCCGTCGAATAGAGCAGCGGATCCTCGTTCGACTCGATGACGCGCACTGTCGGGTCGTCCAGTCTCTCTGCCACCCATGACGTGCTGACCAAAGGCTGATATCCGGTCTGTGCGGCCATGATTTACTCAGGATACTAAATGAACAGCCAAGAGCTCTTGGACAGTCGGCTATTCTAGGGACCTCATGTGGGCAAAAAGTCTCCTCATTTTCGGAGCTGCCGTAGTCATCGCCGGTTGCGGCAACGTTAGCAGTTCCAGCGAACTCGCTGCCGACGGCAGCATCGTCCAGCGGGTCCGACTTTCGGTGCCAAAGGCAGAGCTTCCCAGCCCTGAGCCGCCCCCTGCGCTCGCAGACCTCGTGAAGTTCGCTCCTGACGGAGGCTGGAAGACGGAGGAGTCTTCGGACGACAACTCGAAGTGGATCGAGGGCGTCCGCTCTCGAGGGACTGGCGAGGCGCTGCCGATGTTCGTGGTCCACGACAAGAAGGGCGCCTACCTGCAGTCTTCCTGTCGAGTCGAGAAGACCGCGGACGGAATGCTGGTCTTCACCGAAACGTACGAATGGGTGCGAGAGATCAAGAACCCGCCGCTGAGCCAGACGGCGGGAATGTTTGACGAACTCAAGAAGGACTTTGACAAGGCCGAACTGACGGACGACCAAGCGAAAGCCATGGAGCGCGAGCTCGGCGAGATGGTCTGGTACACCGTCTTCGGGCCGAGCGACCCGCTCCTCGGGCTCTTGATGACGAACCCGGCCGCTGCCGAGAAGCGCATGGGGTCGCTCATGGGCACAAAGATGATCGAGATTGTCTCGAAGTACGCTGGGGACAAAATGACCCGCGACGAGATCATCGCCGTCGTGCGGGAAGGCAAGAAGAAGGTCACCGAGGCGGGCGGCTTCAACCGGGACAAACAGATGTCCGAGTCGGCTTCTGAAGAGGAGCCCAACCTCATGGGGATGCTTGTCGCGATCAAGGGCCCGGGTCGGATGGTCGAGAGCAACGGGATCTACGACCCGATCGAGAACGAGGTGTACTGGTCGTTCTACGATATGTCGGCGCAGATCGGGCCTGTGGTTCTTCGGGCCGTCTTCCAGCCTTAGGTCGGAGGGGTAACCTCACCTTCGAATGAGCGACGAGATCTACTTCGGACAAGGCGCCAGGGCCGTCAACTTCCAGCCGAAGTTCGGCAACCGCCATGGCCTCATCGCCGGGGCGACGGGAACCGGCAAGACGGTCAGTCTTCAAGTCTTGGCCGAAGGCTTCAGCGCCCGGGGCGTTCCCGTCTTCATGGCCGACGTGAAAAGCGACTTGTCCGGGATCAGCCAGGCGGGCGGGGGCAACCCCAAGCTCGAAGAGCGGGCCAAGCAGATCGGTATTGACTTGCAGTACCGAGGCTTCCCGGTCGTTTATTGGGACGTCTTCGGCGAGAAGGGGCATCCGGTGCGGGCGACGGTGAGCGAGATGGGCCCGTTGCTGCTGTCTCGGATGCTCGGGCTCAACGACACGCAAGAAGGGGTCTTAAACGTCGCGTTCAAGGTCGCCGACGACGAGGGACTGCTGCTTCTCGACATGAAGGATCTGAGGTCGATGCTGACCTTTGTGGCCGACAACGCCGACCAGATCCGGGTCAGCTATGGCAACGTCAGCCCGGCGACGGTGGGGACGATCCAGCGTGCCTTGCTCGTGCTTGAAGAGCAGGGAGGGTCGCAGTTCTTCGGTGAACCCGCCCTGAAGCTCAAGGACTTGATGCGTACCAACATCGACGGTCGTGGGTTCATCAGCCTGCTTGCTGCGGAGCGATTGATGCAGAGCCCGAGGCTCTACGCGACCTTCTTGCTGTGGCTCTTGAGCGAGCTGTTCGAGGGGTTGCCGGAAGTCGGGGACTTGGACCAGCCGAAGCTCGTGTTCTTCTTCGACGAGGCCCACTTGCTGTTTGACGATGCGCCACCGGCCTTGGTGGACAAGGTCGAACAGGTCGTCCGACTGATCCGGTCAAAGGGTGTCGGGGTCTTCTTCGTCACTCAAAACCCGTTGGACGTGCCCGACAAGGTCTTGGGCCAGCTTGGCAACCGGGTCCAGCACGCGCTTCGGGCCTTCACTCCCAGGGATCAGAAGGCGGTGAGTTCGGCGGCCGACACGTTCCGGCCGAACCCCGCGTTCAAGACGAGCGAGGTGATCACCCAGTTGGCCGTGGGCGAGGCCCTAGTTTCGTTCCTCGAGGAGAAAGGCGTCCCGATGGTCGTCGAGCGGACTCTCGTGAGGCCGCCCGACTCTCGTCTAGGCCCAGCCACAGACGATGAGCGCGCCAAGGCCATCGCCGGAAGCCCGGTCTCAGGCGAGTACGACGAAGCGATCGACCGAGAGTCGGCCTTTGAGAAGCTGAGGGCCAAGGCGGAGGAGGCGACCCGAGAGCGTGAACAGGCCGAAGCGGCCAAGGTTGAGGCCAAGGCCCAAGCCGAAGCGGCCAAAGTCGCCGCGAGGGAAGAGGCGGCGCGGCGACGCGACCCGCTGGCCCCCGAGAACATGGTCAAGACGATCGTGCGCTCGGTCGTCGTCACTTCTGGAGCCCATTTCGGCCGTCAACTGGTGCGAGGCGTGCTAGGCGGATTGTTGAAAGGCTCGAAAGGAAAGTGAGGCCAAAGGCTCCTTGGCTCATCGATGGAAACGCTCGACGGCCGCACGTTCCAGGGCTTCGCGATGGTCGGGATGGGCGATGTCGATGAGGGCTGTGGCTCTTTGCCGCAGGTTCTTCCCGTAAAGGTCGGCGACCCCGTGCTCCGTCACGACAAAGTGGACATGTGCCCGTGTCGTGACGACACCGGCCCCTGGCTTGAGAACTGGAACGATCCGGCTCTCGCCCTTCGATGTGGTGCTAGGGAGAGCGAAGATCGGTTTGCCGCCCGGGCTGAGCGACGCGCCCCGGACAAAGTCCATTTGGCCGCCGACCCCGCTGTAGAGCTTGGTTCCAATCGAATCGGCGCATACCTGTCCGGTCAAGTCGATCTCAATCGCGCTGTTGATGGCGGTCATCTTGGGGAGCTTCCTGATCGCGCTCGTGTCATTCACATTGGCGATGTCGAGCAGCAAGACGCGCGGATTGTCGTCGACGAAATCATAGAGCCGCTTCGTGCCGCTCACGAATCCGCTCACGACTTTGCCGCGATAGAGGGTCTTCTCTTCTCCGGTAACGACGCCTGACTCAACCAGGTCAACGAGGCCGTCGCTGAACATTTCGGTATGGACGCCCAGTCGACGGTGGCCAGACAGCGCGGCCAGCACCGCGTTGGGGATCGCCCCGATCCCCATCTGAAGAGTCGCACCGTCTTCGACCAGTTCTGCGACGCGGGCTCCGATCTTCACGTCCCTCTCGGTCATGGGAGGCGGTGGCATCTCGATGAGGGGATGGTCGACTTCGACGAACTGATGAAACATGGACACCGGCAAGTTCCCGTCGCCATGGGTGCGCGGCATGTTTGGGTTGACCTGGGCCACAACTCGCTCGGCCGACTCCACCGCGGCGAGACTGCAATCGACAGAGACCCCAAGCGAGACGCACCCGTGTTTGTCGGGCGGCGAGACAGTGACGAAGGCCCAATCGAGCGGCATGACCCCTTTGCGGAACAGCGCTGGGATCTCGCTCAAGAAGACCGGGACATAGTCGGCCCTGCCTTCGGCGACGGCTTGGCGGACGTTGCTTCCGATGAAAAGATTGTTGACAAAGAAGCTGTCCTGAAACTCGGGCCTGGCGTAAGTCGCATCGCCTTCGGTGTGCAGATGCACGATTTCGACTCCGCGCAATTCGTCAGCTCTGGCGACCAGGGCGTCCATGAGGCAGCGAGGAAACGCGCTCATTCCATGGACATAGATCCTCTGCCTTGACCGAACCTCGCTGACCGCCTCGTCCGGCGAGACCGTCGACATCACGGCAGGAGTCTATCTTGCCGACAGCCTTCTCTCTAGGTGTCGGCCGCCCCGCCGATGATCCCGCTCAAGTCGGTAGGGAGTGTGTAGGTGTCGCACTCGGGTGCGTTGTTCTTACATCCGCTGATCGACTTTCCTTCGATCTTGCCTGTGCGCTTGTAATGCTTGGAGTGGCCGTCAGCGAACGAGATGTTGAATCCGTTGGCGTGCCGTGGATCCGCGGGCATGATGTTCCCAGCGAAAAACCCGTCGTTGATCAGCTCTTGGAAAGTCGGCTTTTTGAATCCCGGTGGGATCTCGCCGTCTGGAGTGTTGGGCAGCAGGAGGAACGCGTCATAGAAAGCGACCGTCTTGGCGATCTCCTGGCACATACCACTGTGGATGGTTGGGTCGTCGTCACCCAGGCTGGCGATCCCAGGATCTTGGAAAAGAGCCCAGTTGAAGCCGTAGCTGCTCTTCTTGCTGAACTCCGTGAACCTCACGTTGGGCGGTGTCTGGATTCCAAAGGTCCAAGGGAACAGATTGTCGAGATTAACGGAGCCGATCTTACTGGGACACTGCTGGACTTCCTTTGACTTCGTGTACGGCTGGTGGGCGTCGTACACGGTGAAAAAGTCGTTCTCGGTGTCAAAAATCAACTGAAGCACCGCGCCGGCGTTGCCGCCAAGGTTGCGCTGCCTGCTATAGAGACTTTGGGCGAAGAAATCGTTGTTGTCTCCCAGATAGAGCTGGACAGCCGTCGCCAGCTGCTTGTTGTTCGACAGGCAGGCCGAGGACTTGGCCGCCTCCTTGGCTTGGGCGAACACAGGGAACAGGATCGCGGCCAAAATGGCAATGATGGCGATGACCACGAGGAGCTCGATCAGCGTGAAGGCCCGGCGGCGGAGACTCATCATTAACCAGCCAGTATGGCGCTTCTGATTGTTTAGAAACAATTAACGATTGTGAGGGTCGCTATGAGGCCGGAAAGAGGAGGCACCGACCTTCCAGGTAGTCTGGCGTCCGATCAATGAGCGCCATCCGAGTCCTCGCCTGCTTGATCCTGCCGCCCTTGGCGGTGCTCGATAAAGGGTTCAAGGCTATTCTCCTGACCGCCGTTCTGACTTTTTTGGGTTGGATTCCAGGTGTCGTCGCCGCTCTGGTCTATTCTTCCAAGCCGGTCAAGGCTTAGGCGCTCACCTCATCATCCGAGGTGTGAACCGAGGGTCTGGCTCCGTTGTCAGGGCGGCCACTTGACTGAAGAAGTGCCCGAGAGCCGTTCCCGCTTGACTGACCGTGAGCGTCGGCTCGGGGCCGACAGCAAGCGGCCCGACCGGAGCGACAAGCCCAAACGACACGAGACTCTTCAACGCTGGGCGGTCGGCCTCGGGGTTCCGTTCGTCGATCACGGCCAAGTTGACGCGGTTGCCATACGGAGTGAACCGAAACTTGGGACTGAACTGTCCTTTGAGGCGTGAAAGGTGGGCGATGACTTCGCTCCGAGTCACTGGCTCCTCGCCCCGGTCATAGGGTCTGGCTGCTGGGACGGGCATGTCGAGTCCCCGGGCGGCGGCCCATGTGAGCCTGTCGGCGGCTCCATAGAACTCTGATCGGGTGGCTGGCCTTTCTGGCAGCGGGGCCGGCTTGGCGGCGCCTAAGCCGGTCTTGTCCTGGGCCACCATCGTGGCGGCGACCAGCAGAAGTCCAAGACCCGTCAGCCTCACAACCGAGTCACCGCCCCGCTCTTGATGATCTCGTCGAGGCCTTCGAGGGCGCGCCCCGTACCGACCGCGACGGAGTGGAGCGCATTGTCGGCGACCTCGACAGGAATCTGTGTGATCTCTGAGAGCAACCTGTCGAGCCCTCGCAGAAGCGCTCCTCCGCCCGTGAGCATGATGCCTCTTTGAATGATGTCGCTCGCCAATTCGGGCGGCGTCCTTTCCAGCACGGAGCAGAGTTTCTCGGCGATCTGCCGCACCGGTTCGGTCAAGGCATCGCGGATCTCCTCGCTGGTGACTTCGATCGTCTTGGGAAGACCTGCCACCAGGTCGCGACCCCGAATCGGCATGCGAAGCTCTTGCTCGAGCGGATAAGCCGATCCCACCCTGATCTTCACTTCTTCTGCCGTTTGGTCGCCGATCATGAGGTTGTAGGCGTTGCGAATGTGGCGGACGATAGCCTCGTCCATCTTGTTGCCCCCGACCCTCAAGCTTTCGGAGATCACGATCCCGCCCAAGGAGACGACAGCGATGTCGGTAGTGCCGCCTCCGATATCGACGATCATGTTGCCGGCGGCGTTAGCGATGGGGAGGCCGCAGCCGATGGCGGCCGCCATGGGTTCTTCGATCGTCATGGCCCGGCCAAATCCGGCTGCGTGCGCCGCTTTGATCACGGCGCGCCTTTCGACGTTGGTGACCCCGCTGGGGACGCAAATGAGGACGGTCGGCCGAAAGAGTTGGGCCCGGCCGCAAGTCTTGAGCCTGATGAACTCGAGCATCTTATGGGTCACGGTGTAGTCGGCGATCACCCCGTCTTTCAGCGGACGGATGGCCATGATGTTGCCTGGGGTCCTTCCGATCATCTCACGGGCGGCGTTTCCAACAGCGAGGACGCGCTTGTTCGTCGTGCTGACGGCCACGACGGTCGGTTCGCTCAGGATGATGCCCTTTCCCCGCCGATAGACCAGGATATTGGCCGTACCAAGGTCGATACCGATCTCAGGGACGAGTCTCAAGGTTCTAGTTGAACCGCTGCCCGAGGCCCATCCTCTCTGACTCGTGCTCCCCGATTCGCTCGACGACCGCTCCCAATGACATGAGCGTCTGCTCGAACCGTTCGTAGCCCCTATCGATAAAGTGCACGTTCTTAATGATCGTCTGGCCCTGGGCAGCGAGGCCGGCCAGCACGAGCGCGGCGCCGGCCCGCAGGTCGGTCGCTTCGACCGTCGCTCCGGTCAATCTTTCGACACCGTTGATCAGGGTCAGCCGGCCGCTCACCCTCATGTCGGCGCCCATGCGGTTGAGCTCCTGGACGTGCCCAATTCGGCTCTCGTAAAGCGTTTCTTCGATCGAGCTCGATCCGGACGCGAGCGCCAACAAGGCTGACAACGGTTGCTGCATGTCGGTTGGAAACCCGGGATAGGGCATGGTCTTGATCGAGATCCCTGTTGGCCGGCAGTCTCCCACGACCCTGATTCGATCGACGCCCTCTTCCACGGTCAGCCCGGTCTCTCGCAGCTTGTTCACCAAGGCCGTCTGCGGCTCTGGAAGAACCCCAGAGACGGTGACGTCTCCGCCGGTGACGGCTCCGGCCAGCAGGTAAGTGCCCGCCTGGAGACGGTCTTCGGGCACGCGGAACTCGCAACCGCCCAGCCGTTCGACCCCGGTCACGGTGATGGTGCTCGTGCCAGTGCCTTCGATCCGGGCTCCGAGCCGCACCAAGAAATCAGCGAGAGCGACGACTTCGGGCTCCATGGCCGCGTTGTGGATGGTCGTAATGCCATGGGCGAGCACGGCGGTGGACATCAAGTGCTGGGTCGCGCCAGCGCTCGGCTGATCGAGATAGATCTCGCAGCCTTCCAGCCTGGGCGCGGTCGCCTGATATCGACCATTTTGGAGTTCGATCTTCGCGCCGAGTGCGGCGAGGCCCTTGAGGTGGTAATCGACCGGTCTTGCGCCGATCTTGCATCCGCCTGGGACGGGAATGTCCGCTTTGCCGACCCGGGCGAGCATGGGGCCAAGGACATAGAAACCGGTCCTAATGGGCCTGACCGTCTCGGCGTCAGCTACGTGCGAGTCAAGATGTGAGCAATCGATGAAGAGCGACCCTTCGCGCGACTCGACCTGCGCACCGAGTTGGCGGAGCAACCGGATCTTGATTTGGACGTCTGTCACATCGGGAACGTTGTGCAGGACGATCGGCTCCTGACCCAGCACGACCGTCGATAAGATGGCCAAGGCGGCGTTCTTGCTGCCCGGCACCTGGACCTCACCGCATACGGGGCGACCCCCGTCGATCCTCAAAACTTGCATGGACGACACGCTCCCTCCGTGGAGCGGTCGCATTCTACACCAACCTGCAGGGCGCCCTCCGGCGGTCTTGAAAGGGCCAGGAGGCTCAGTCAAGTATTAAGGCAGTGTTATTGCGGTGCTTTTCTGGGTCGCGGACCGTTCAGAATAATGTAGCCGTGAAATGGAGCCGTGAAGACCGCTCGCGTCGCGTGTGGCCCCCGATGTGGGACGACACGATAGGAGCCGACGTGCCATCCTCAAGGCCCTCACAGGCCCGCAAGCCCTTGGCATGCGGGCTTTTTTTGGCTTTCCGGACTCACGGCGGAGGTGAATGAACGATGTCTGTGCACGACGTGCTGCTGTTAAACGCGAACTACGAGCCTCTCAACGTCTGTAACCTGCGAAGGGCCGTGACCCTGATCATGCTCGGAAAGGCCGAACTGATCGAAGAGGCCCCGAAGGGCCTCAGCACGTCGTCGGGCTCTTTGACGGCTCCGTCGGTCGTCAAGATGCGATATCACGTCCGGAGGCCGATGCCGGAACTGCGGCTGTCCCGGCACTCAGTGCTCGCTCGCGACAACTACACCTGCCAATATTGCGGCTCCAAACGTGACCTCACGATCGACCACGTCGTGCCTCGGTGGTGCGGAGGGCCGCACACTTGGGACAACTTGGTCGCTTGCTGTCGGAAATGCAACCTTAAGAAAGGGGACAAGACACCGCCACAAGCGAACATGAAGCTCAAGCGGCGACCCAAAAGGCCCCATTACGTGCCCTATCTCTCATTGCCGAAATACCTGCGGGCCATGCAGAGGGAAGAGTGGGCTTTCTACCTGCCAGTTTTCAACGAGTTCTCTTTGGTGGTCAATTAGGCTCTTGGGAACGGATGTCGTCTAGAGAATATCAGAATGCAAGGGAATCTCGCCAACGTCTTTGCCGCTAATTATCTTGTCTTCGGGCTTCCCCAGGACAAAATCGACGAGATCGCCTCAATGGCCATGTTTGAGACGTTAGGGCCGGGAGCCAGCGTCGTCTCGGTGGGAGACAAGAGTTCGGACCTCTTCGTGATTCTTGATGGAACGGTTTTGATCCACACCAAACATGGAGACAAACTTGCCGAAGCGGGTTCAGGCAGTGTCATCGGGGAAGTGGCCCTGGTCGACGATCAGCCCCGCTGCGCCAACGTCACGACCAAGGGATCAGTCTATATGGCAAGGTTGCCAGCAAGCGACCTTCGCGCCTATATGGCGAAGAACCGGGAAGTTGGGTTTTTAATGCTTGCCAACTTGGCAAGAGTCCTCAGCATGAGGCTCAGAAACCTGGATCAAGTCGTGGAAGGGCTCTTTGGAAAAGCCAGAGACCCGTGGGACCTGGCGACTTAGAACCGGTCTATTTTCTGGTTCTTCACTCATTCGGCATAAGTCACGGTTCAAACCAAGGCTCAAAACTGGCACATTCTCAGTGAGGCGGAAAGGATCAGTCCGATGATCAATCCTTCCAGTGTCAGTTTGATGGCGTCGCTTGCTGGACTCCGGAAAGTCCAGTTCCAGGCGTTTCAAGCTATGGCCTTAGCCGGACAAGTCACCCATGATCCGGAAGCCCGGTCCATGGTCGACCAAGCGGCAAGTTTGATCGTCAAGACCAACGAGGCGACAGCCGAGGTTGGAAAGGCCCTTCGTCAGACGACCTTCGACATCAAGATTTAACCCGCCGATAGAGCGGGACGTGGGAAATATGTGTTCCAAGGCGGCGGACACGTCATGACCCCCACACTCCACCAGCGAACCCCCGCAAGGCCCTTCCAGTGCGCCGACCCGCTGAATCCGCGAGAATCTCGCCCGGCGACCGCCATGGGCCTTCCATGCCGGCTTGCCAAGCAGTCCGTCCACTTAGCGCCGCTCTCGGGCCCCTTTGGCTTCTTTGGGCATCCCGTCCCACATGTGACCGAAATCACAGTTTGAACCATGACCTTCCGGTACCCTAACACTATGACAAGCGAGCAGATTGGCGCCAGGATCGCGACCCTTTACGAGCTTCAGTCTGCTTGGCTGGAACCCCGCTTGGCCGGCATGGGAGTGAGCTGGACCACGTTCCAACTCTTGGCCACTGTCACGGCCGCAGGCCGCGCCGCATCGCAGGTGGAGGTGGCGAGACGGCTCGGCGTGACGCCAGCCACCCTCAGCGAGACCGTGTTCTTGCACGTGAAGCGCGGATTGCTCGAGCAAGTGACGTCGTCCCGTGACCGGCGGGTCAAAGTCCTCCGGTTGACCCCAGACGCAAAGACTCTCATGCGGCAGATCAAGAGACTCCTGGAAGAGTCCGAGTCGCTTATGACTGCGGGAATCGGCCAGGAAGACAGCGCCAACGCGGCGAGAATCCTCGACCGACTGAGAGAAAATCTCGAGACTGCCCTCTATCCGAACTGACGGCTTTCCACAGATCGTGGATAAGTGTGTGCAGAGAATCTTAACGTTGTCGCACCGATATCCGCTTTGCGTGCGTCAGTATAAATACAGGTCGCAGGCATGATCCGGATCGTGGGAGTTCAGAAGAGCGACAAGGCGGGCCAAGAGTTCGTTCTGTTGCAAAACCAGGGAAGCATGCGGGTTCGATTGCGCGGGCACGTGGTGGTCGCCGAAAACGCTTTGGCTACGGGCGGCTACTCGAACGCGATCCACCTCTTTTCAGACGACGTCGAAGTTATGCCAGGCTGGTATGTCCTCTTGCGAACCTCTCTCGGTGAACCTCGTTGGTCTTCCACAAGCGAGGGCCAACGGGTCTTTTACACCTACATGAACCGAGAGTCACCTGTATGGCAGGAGACCGAGGGACATCTGCACCTGTTGGCTCCGCAGCATAGCTTCATGGAGAGGTCGGCCGAGGCCGTCCTCGTCTAGGTTCTGTTAACCTCGTTCATCGTTTGGTCGACGCCAAACTCGAGCCATATCTCGCACGCAGTGGCCGACCTCTCGATCGCTCGGTCAATTTCGATCGACTCATCGGAGTTGAACCGGCTCAGCACGTGCTCGACAGTGGGATCGTCGGTCTTGCCGATACCGATCTTGATCCGAGGATAGTCCTGTGTGCCGAGCGAGGCGATGATGGACTTGTGCCCATTGTGGCCCCCTGAACTGCCTTTGGCCCTGACTCTGACTCGCCCGGTTGGAAGGTCGAGGTCGTCGGCCACGACCAGGATCCGGTCAGGTTTGATCCCGTAGGACTTTGACAATGCGGCCACCGCCTGGCCGCTCAGATTCATAAATGTCAGTGGTTTGCAGAGCACCACAGGACGGCCATGGACGAGCCCGACTCCAAAGTTGGATCGATGTTGATTCTTGTCCAACTTCACACCGTGGACTTTAGCCAATCTTTCGATGACGGCAAATCCGACATTGTGGCGGGTACCAGCATACTGCGGGCCTGGGTTGCCAAGGCCCACGATCAAAGCTTCTGGGGGTAGGACAGGATCCCGGTTCTTCTTGAGCCACTTCACCTAGAAACTCCCTATCCTTGATGGAAAAACCCGTTGACCGCGAGGCCAAGGATCGTCAAGCCGAGGAGGATCCGATAGACCACGAACACGGTCATCGACCGAGTCTGGACGAACTTCATGAGAAATGCGATGGCCCAGTATCCGCTTGCGAACGAGACGACGGTCGCAACGATCGTCGGTGTCAGACCCGCTCCCAAGAGTTCAGATCTTTCCTTGTAGAGCTTGTACAAACCACTGATCAGGATCGCGGGAATGGAGAGCAAGAATGAGAAACGGGCGGCGGTCGTTCGGTCAAGACCGAGAAAAAGCCCTCCTGTGATGGTCGATCCGCTGCGGCTTGAACCTGGAATCAAGGCCAGGGCTTGCCACATGCCGATGACAAGGCCGTCGCGGACCGTGATGCTCTCTTGGCCACGGTTTTGGCGGCCGACCCGCTCCGCGACCGCCAAGAACAGGGCGAGGACGATCAAAGTCGCCGACACGACCCAAGGCGACCTGAACTCATGGTCGATCCATCGCTGGCCGACAAGTCCGGCCAAACAGACGGGCACGGTCCCTCCGAGGAGCGCCCAAGCGAGCCTCGACTCGACTGAGTCTCTTTCCTTTCCCGAGAGTCCTGCCAGGAAGCCTCGAGAAATGTTGAGGAAGTCGCTCCAAAAGTAAACAAAAACCGCGGCGAGCGTGCCCAGTTGAATCACAGCCGTGAAACCTGATCCGGGATCTTTCCAACCGGCAAAAACCGGCAGAAGATAAAGGTGTCCACTGCTCGATATGGGGAGGAACTCGGTCAAGCCTTGAACGATTCCCAAGACGATCGCTTGGATCAAGTCCATGGATGCTCCAATGCGGTAGCGATCCCCAGGAACTCACAGACTTTGTATCGGATCCGGGCCGAGGCCCGTCCGTCGCCGTAAGGACTCACCGCTTGGGCCATGGCCGCATAGGCGGTCGGATCGCTGAGGAGCGAAGTAGCCTCGCGGAGGATCGTCTCCTCGTCCGTCCCGACGAGCTTGGCTGTTCCTGCCTCAACGCCTTCTGGTCGTTCCGTGGTTTCTCGCATGACCAGCGCCGGTTTACCGAAGGCAGGGGCCTCCTCCTGGATCCCGCCCGAATCGGTCAAGACGATCGTGCACCGCTCGATAAGCTTGACAAACTCGGGATAGTCGGGCGGCTCGATCAAATCGATCCGCTCAGCGCCATCGAGAACAGACCTCAACGTTTCGCGCACGCTAGGATTGCGGTGCATCGGGACGACTACGCGAAGCGCAGGGAACCGATCGGCGAGCGACCTGACCGCTCTCGCGATCCTGAGCTGGGGTTCGCCCCAGTTTTCCCGGCGGTGTGTGGTGACCAGCGCCAGAGGCCCTGAATGTTCGGAGTACCACTGCATCTGGCTCTCTTCCGCCACCTTCTTGACCGCGTCGATCCCCGTGTTCCCCGTGACGAACACCGACTCAGGGGCAACGCCCTCCCGTAATAGGTTGTCAGCCGACCATCGGGTGGGAGGAAAATGGAGGCGGGCGACAAGGCCTACGGCCCGTCTGTTGAACTCTTCCGGAAACGGATCGTCGATCTCGGGAGTCCGGAGTCCGGCCTCGACGTGGGCAAATGGCACCCGCCGATAGAAGGCCGAAAGACCGGCGAGGAAGGTGGTGGTCGTGTCTCCTTGGGCCAGGACAATCGAAGGTTCGGTGCGGGCAAGGGCATCGTCAAGGCCCGTCATGATCCTTGCGGTCAGCTCGGCCAGGGTCTGACCGTGTGACATCACGTCCAAGTTGAGGTCTGGCCGCAAGCCGAACGATCCGAGGGCCTGGTCCAACAGTTCCCGGTGTTGACCGGTCGAAACGAGCACAGTGTCGATCTTGTCGGCATACTTCTGGAACTCGAGGACGACCGGGGCCGACTTGATAGCGTCCGGTCGAGTTCCCACCACGAACACAGCCCGTGGCTTAGCCATACACCCTCATGATCGTGATCAAGGCGCCGCAAAGGGCCACGGCGACGGCGTAGAGGATCCAAACCGCCTGTCGCTGGCTCAAGCCGCGCTGAAGCAGTTGGTGGTGCAAGTGACGTTTGTCGGCTTGTGAGATGGGTTGTCGCGAGGCGATTCGGCGAAAGACCACGGTCATAGCGTCGAACAACGGAACGGCAAAGACCAGCAGGGGTACCAATATTGCCAAGGCGGCGGCGGTCTTCAGGGCTCCGACGATCGAAAGACTTGCCAAGACGAACCCTAGGAACTGGGCTCCGCCCGTTCCCATGAAGACTTTGGCCGGGTTGTAGTTGTAGCGCAAGAACCCGATGCTCGCCCCGGCGGTCGCTGCTGCGACCAGAGCTACCCTCGGCTGGCCCTCATAGGTCGCGATGATCGACAGAGTCGAAGCGGCGATGGCAGCGATCCCGGCCGCGAGGCCATCGATCCCGTCGATCGTGTCCATCGTTTTCGTGATGACAAAGATGTAGACGGCAGTAATGGGTACCGCCCAGACCCCGAACGCCGTCCATTGTTGCTCGCTGGCAAAGAAGGGCGTCTCGATCCCCTGAATCTTGACCCGGCCGACCGAATCATAAAAGAACTGGATCGCGACCCCGGCCCCGAGCAAGTAGAGCAACTGCCATTTGGCCGAAAGCTGCTTGAGGTCGTCGACCGCCCCCATAACGACGATAACAGCGCCGATCCCGAGAATGCCAAGCAAGTAGGGGGGGAACGGCGAGTGGGGGTATGCCAGCGGCAAGACGACAAGCAGGGCCAAAGCGACCCCGCCGAAAATGGCCATCCCGCCCCAGCGGGGGGTGGGTTCCTTGTGGACCCGTCGGTCATCGCGGGTCGGATCGTCCACCGCGCCTTGCGCCAGGGCCAGCTTGCGGGCCAGGGGGGTGAGGACGAGGGTGAAGACCAGCGCGACCGCCATGCCCAAAAGTGGATAGCGGAACCCATCCATGAAGTCCCCGGTCGCGGCAGCCAGCCATCCGTCAATCGACATGGGCTTTGTCCGTCACTACTTCAAGAAGACGGCCCTGATCGTAAGTGTAGACCTCGGTCCCTGCCTCTCGAAACAATTCGATCGAAAAGGGATCCGGATAGTCTCCCTCGTAGACGACTCGCACGATCCCAGCGTTGATGATCATCTTGGCGCAGGTATTGCAGGGCTGGCATGTCACGTAGATCATCGAGCCTTCGAGGGCCACGCCGATCATGGCGGCCTGAAGAATGGCGTTTTGCTCAGCGTGAAGGGACCGAATGCAGTGCCCCGCCCGCATGCAGCCCTCTGGCCAATCGTGATCGGCGCCACCCTCCGGACAATGAGGCAAACCTCGAGGCGCCCCGTTGTAGCCTGTGGCGAGGATCCGACGATCGCGGACGACGACAGCCCCGACTTGACGCCGAGGGCAGGTCGCCCGTGTTTTCACCAGGTGGGCGATCTGTATGAAATAGGTGTCCCAGCTTGGGCGCTCGACCATCAGGCCCGGTCCGCTTCGGCCGTCACATCTTCTCGACTTGGGTGAAGTCGAGCTCGACGGGAGTATCTCGGCCGAAGATGGAGATGAGGACTTTGAGCTTCTCCTTCTCAGCGTTGACTTCTTCGATCTTGCCGGTGTAGTCGATAAACGGGCCGTCGATGACCCTGATGACCTCGCCTTTGTCGAAGGCGACGCGCGGGGCCTCCTTGCTCGCCTCCAGGTTCTTCATGATTCGACGGACCTCGTACTCCTCCATCGGAATGGGGCGGTTGCCGCTCTGGACGAAACCGGTGACGCCAGACGTGTTCTTGACGAGCTTGTAAGTCTCGTCGGTCAGGTTCATCTCGACCAGGATGTAACCAGGGAACACCTTGCGCTCGACTGTCACTCGCTTGCCGGCGCGGATCGCGAGTTCTTGCTCAGTCGGGATGAGGATCGAAAAGAGGTCGAGTCCCCAAAAGCCATGCACGGTGGCCCGGCGGGTCAGCAGTTCTCTGACTTTGCCTTCATGGCCGGAGATCGTGTGGACAGCGTACCAAGCTCGAGCCATGTGTCAGACCCCGATCCCGATCAGTTTGAGGAACACCTCAAAGGCGATGGAAAGCCCGAACAGCAGAAGGGTGATCATGATGCAGACGCCCAAGACGGTGCCAGTGAGGCGAGTCGCCTCGCTGGGTGTGGGCCAAGTGACGTGCCGCATCTCGCGCACAACCTCTCGAACGTATCCGGCTGGCCCTCCTCGGTACTTCTTCATCCGAGGCAATGGGACGTGGGTCTGCGGTTTGCTCATTTTCAGCGCTCCCCGACCTTCAGGAACGCTTTCGCCATTCTAGGGCCGTTGGGGACGTAGGGATCTTACCCACGCCCACAGTCGCTTCAGTGGGCCATCCCTGTCACTTGGTGATCTTGGCGATTTTGTAGCGAAGGACGCCGGCTGGAGCCTCAAACTCAGCGATTTCACCGACTTTGCATCCCATCAGGGCTTGACCCATCGGAGACTCTTCGCTGATCAGGTCGGCGTCCGGATCGGCCTCGACGGTCGTCACCATGCGGACACTGAACTCGACGCTGCGCTCGGCATCTTGGACGTGCACGACTGAGCCAAGACCAACCCGCTCGGTCGGGATCTGGGCGGCATCCAGGATCTCGGAGTTCGAAAAAACTGTCCGAAGGTGGTTGATCCTCTCTTCGACGATGGCTTGCTCTTGTTTGACCTCGTCAAGCTCGTTGTTGTCTTCGCTGAACTCTCCGTGGTCTTTGCTTTCCCGGATGCGCTCGGCGATTTCGGCCCGCTTGACCATGGTCAAGTGATTGAGCTCCTCTTGGAGCCTCTTGTGCCCTTCCGGTGTCAAAAGGATGGGCTGCGACTGTTCGAGTTCCAGTTCTTCCATGGCGGTCAGAGGCGGGCGATTGTAGCACGGTCAGCCAGGTTGGTACTGGGCTGAATACTTCAAGACGTTCTGTCTGATTGATCCGTTTCACGTCGCGAACCGTCGCCCTATCGGTCCAGGTACCTTGCAGGAACCTTGAAGAGCCTATTGACCTGCGCGATCCTGGTTGCCGCGGTCGTGAGCTGGTCCCAGTCTGAGTTCGATTTGGAGCCGCCTCAAGTGACAGTGACTGTGACCGAGCACCCGACGACGGCCGAAATGGTGGAAGTCACGGTCCTCCATCCCGATTATCCGGCAGAACTCCTCAAACAGCAAGCGGAGGCCATTGGTCGGAACGCGGGCTCTGATTCGCGCGGGATCGCCGTCTTCAAGGCCGGGTCGAACGAAAGAATCCGGTTCCTCAAGGCCCGCTTCGCCACCGACAACCTGATCGATCGCAAGAGCTCGACCTTATGGTTGGATCCGATCGTCAAAGCCTTCCTCGGTGCGCCTGATCCTTTCACGGTCACGTCGCTGCTGGTCATCTTCGACGGTGAGAAGCCGGTCTCGGGCAAGACCTTGCAAGACTTCGCCTCGAAAGGTGTCGAACTCACGGCCAAGAGCCACGAGTCACCAAGGGCCGTCGAGTATCGGATCGTCGTGAAGTCGCAGGATCCGCGGTTGGTCTCGATCCCCAAGGAGCATGTGGCCAAGGTGCGGCCCGAGTCCAGCGGCAAGGTCTCTCCCGGCCCTCAGCCGACAGTGGTCGCTCTTCTTGCCCTGGCAGGCTTGGCAGGGGTCGCCTTGGTATACTTCCTCGTCTCCTCCAGGCAGGGCACCAAGCGCTCCGGAGGAGCCTAGAAGGACCTGACGCATGATCGATGCTTCGACTCTCGACATTCGCCAACTTATTGAAGCAGGGTTCGAGGCCGCGGCTTCGGACGTCATGATCAAAGCTGGCCACAAGCCGACCATGAAGCAGTTCAGTGCGATCCAGCCGCTGCCCGGCGATTGGCCTGTTCTCGAAGAAGAGACCATCGAGAGGATGCTGTTCTCGGTCATGAGCGAACGTCAAAAGCGAAAGTTCGACGCGACGAACGAAATGGATCTGGCGTTCAAACTTGAAGGAAAGTGCCGGGTCAGGACGAACGTCTATCGCCAAAGGGGCTCCGTGGCCTCGGTCATGCGCATCATCCCCACGAGGATCCGAACCCTTGAGGAGTTAGGCTTGCCGACCGTCCTCGCGGAGCAGACCAAGCACCGGCAAGGGCTGATCCTGTGCACCGGGCCGACAGGGTCCGGTAAGACGACGACGCTCTCGGCCCTCATTGACATCATCAACTCGTCGCGGCCGGTCCACATCGTCACGATCGAGGACCCGCTCGAGATCGAGCACGTCGACAAACAAGGCTACGTGAGCCAGCGTGAAGTCGGCATGGACACCGAAGACTTTATGCCCGCGCTCAGGGCCGTTGTCCGCGAAGCCCCCGATGTGATCCTCATTGGTGAGATGCGGGACACGGTGACCATGAACGCAGCCTTGCAGGCCGGTGAGACGGGCCACTTGGTCTTCTCGACTGTCCACACGGCCAGCGCCTATGAGACGCTCGACCGCATCATCAACATGTTCCCCCCGCACGAGAAAGTGCACCTCTGTCAGCGCTTGGCGAACTCGCTCCGGGCCATCATCGCCCAGAAGCTGGTGCCGCGCGCCGATGGCAACGGTCGCGTCGTCGTGGCCGAGATCCTCATCTGTACTCCGACCGTATCGAAAGCGATCGAGGACGGCCACTTCGGCGACCTCTACCACCTGATGAACGAGGGCGGATTCTGGGGCATGCAGACAATGAACCAGAACCTGGCCAGATACGTCAAGGCTGGCATCATCGCCGAGGAAGTGGCGCTCAACTACGCAGGAATTGTCTCGGAACTCAAGCAAATGTTGCGGCGTTGAGCGCCAGTTCTCGATAGTTTTTCTGCCATGTGGGCAAGTACACTGCCCCCGTGGACTTTCTGCTGATCCTGCTCGGTTTGTCGCAAGTCTCAAATGGGGACGAGCCCCTGTATCTGATGCCAGCGGACTTCGCACCGGCACAAGTCTCCGTTCCAGTGCGGCTCGTGGTCGGCCAATCGCCGGTGCCCTGGTCGAGCGCCCCGGCGTCTTATCTCTTCGTCAAGACTACGAGTACTCAAGAGAACCAAGATGACGCCGCTTCTTGGATCGCTTCCGACGGCACGTTTGTCGCCCCCCTCGTCGGGGGCGGGCCAGCCATGATCGGAGTCGATTTCCGGCCGCGCACGGTTCGCGGAAAGACAGTCCACCGTACGGCAGTGACCCTCGTCCGTGGACGAATGGACGGCAATCAGCCCGACGGGGCCGTGACGACTTCGCGGTCTGGTTTGACGGCCGAGATCCGGCCCATGATCGATCCGACCAGGTTCCAGGGGGGCGACCTCGCCTTTCGAGTCTATGCAGGAGGAGAAGCTGCCGAATCGGGGACGCTGTTGGCGGTCTCCGCGTCCGGCAAAAGGGCCACCGTCACTCTGGATCCCAAGGGTTTCGGACACTTTACGCCACAAGAGAGGGGCCTCTGGAAGCTGACCTTCAAGACTGAGCGGGGTGGATCGGCCTACGTAGCGACGCTCACTTTCAAACTGCCCACGGCCCAGGAGGGCAAGCCGTGAGACCGTTCGTTGCTCTGGCCCTCTTGCCGGGACTGGCTCTGGCCCAGAACTGGCAGGAACTCGGCCCGTCTCCCATCGCAGGCGGATTCACCGGCCGGGTCTCGGCCCTGGCGGTCAGCCACATTGATCCCAACAAATATTATGTTGGAGGGGCGGACGGAGGTGTCTGGCTGACGACCAACGGCGGCTCGACATGGAAGCCTCTTACCGACCAGCAGTCGACGAGCGCCGTTGGCGCCATTGCGCTCGATCCTGGCAATGACGAAGTCATTTACGTCGGTACGGGCGAGGCGAACTATGCGAACCACTCCCGCTATGGGCTTGGTATGCTGAAGTCCACGGACGGAGGCAAGACATGGGCGCTCTTGGGACAAAGCGTCTTTGCTGGAAGGACGTTCAGCAAGATCGCGATCGACCCGACAAGTCCTCAGACCGTCTATGCGGCCATCGCCGCGGCCGGGGGCTTTCCTGAACTCGCGGCGGCGAAAGGGCACCCCCTCGCGAGCGGCCCGCTCGGCGTCTTCAAGTCGACGGACGGCGGTCAGACTTGGGCTCATCTGACAGGGCTCCCTCAGGAGGCCTGCACCGACATTGCCTTGGTTCCCGGCGCCCCGAACGTTCTGTACGCGGCCATCGGCAGGCCGTTCGGATCGGCATCGAACGGGATCTATCGGTCAGTCAACGGCGGCACGACCTGGTCCAAGCTTGGCGGAGGGTTGCCGACGGCCAACGTCGGGCGGATCAGTGTGGCGAGCTCGGCAAGCGACCCGAACCGGGTCTACGCGCTCTTCGTCAGGAACGCTGACGCGAACGGTGGCGGCGCCTCGACCTTGGGCGGCTATCGGTCTGACAATCAAGGCGACACCTGGACGAGCGTGCCTGTCGGCAGCTTCCAATCGAGCTACGGGTGGTTCCTGTGCGCTGTGGGGGTCAAGCCCACGAATGCTGATGTGGCGGTCTTCGCCGGTCTCTCGCTCATTCGAACGAGCAACGCGGGGGGAAGTTTCTCGACGATCACGACCCCTCACGTCGACCATCACGCGATCGCTTGGGACGCCAGCGGGCGGCTCGTCGTCGGTTCGGACGGCGGGGTCTTCCGCTCGACGAACGACGGGACGAGTTGGACGAACTTGAACACGGGACTGGGCATCTGCCAGTTCTATGCCGCGCTCTCGCTTCACCCGGACGACCCCAACGTCGTCATAGGGGGCCTCCAGGACAATGGGACAGTCGTGCGGAACGCCCAAACCCGGACTTGGGGAAACTACATCGGAGGTGACGGCGGCTACACGGCGCTCGACCAGCTCTTGCCTTCGCGCGCCTTCGCCCAGTTCCAAGGGTCCGGCAACCTCTATCGCACCAGCAACGGTGGGTCTGCCTGGTCGTTCTCGGGCTCGGGAATTTCGAACACTGACAGGAACGCCTTCTTCTCCCCGGTCGAGATTGACCCGACGACCTCGAACCGTATCTTGGCCGCCACCTACCGGATTTATCGAAGTACGAACGGGGGGACGTCGTGGACGGCGATCAGCGGAGACGTCTCGAACGGCAGCGGGTCAGTGCGGGCCTTGGCGATCGCTCCCTCAGATCCCCAGGTCGTCTGGGCGGCGACCAACGATGGGAACGTTTCAAAGTCGGTGGACGGGGGCGTCACGTGGAGCAAGATGCTCCAAGGCATCCAAGGGTGGCCCCGGGTCACCCGAGAACTCTGGATCGACCCGCAAGACGCGCAGACCGTCTATCTGGCCGTCGCCAGGTACGGCCTCGATCAAGTACGGCGAACCAAGAACGGCGGCGTCACCTGGCAGACATTGGACGGCGATCTTCCCGACGTCCCGGTGAACTGCTTGGCGACCTATGGTTCGGCGATCATTGCGGGGACGGACGACGGAGTCTGGTGGTCCGTGAACGATGGAGCCCACTGGAGTCGCCTGGCCAGGGGCTTGCCACGAGCTTGCGTGATCGACATCAAGATCGACTTGGTCCGGAGGCGGTTGGTCGCTGGAACCCAGGGCCGAGGGGCCTGGTGGCTGGCGTTGCCCGCCCCGCCGGGCAAACAAGGGACTTGAAACAGACCCGGGCCGCCTGAACGGCGGCCCGGGAGGGTCTCGAGTCAGTTCTTCTCGAGAGCCTTGACAGGGACTTTGATGGGAGTCGGCTTTTCCGCGATCACCCTCGGGATCGTCACGGTCACGAACCCGTTGTCGAACGTCGCCTCGACTTGGGAAACGTCGGTCTCCTCGGGGAGACGAATCGACCGAGCGAAGGTTCCCGTTGAGATCTCCCGCCGATAAACCTTAGCGTCCTTGTGCTCTTCGTCGAAGCGGAGTTCACCACGGATCGTGAGGATCCCGTTGTCGATACTGACGTCGACGTTCTCCGGCCTCACGCCAGGAAGGCTGGCGCGAACCAGGATCCGGCCGTCCTTCTCGATGATATCAAGGGGAAGGGAGGTCCCTTCGGGCACGGAGACCTGGGGTCTGGTGGCGAAGAACGAGTCGAAGATCGAGTTGAAGCGGTCGAATTCAGAAATCGGGTCGAAGATCGGAAGTTTGGTCATTGCTTTCCTCCTACACTCCATATAATTGAGCGCAAAGGGCTCAAGATTTCTGAGTCCTAGGACTTATGATGACGAGTCCAGGAGGAGGAGCCTGGCCCCAGTGGGCCAGGCTTTGACGAGCGGCTATCGGAGGCGCTTGAGGAGCTCGGAGACGGCCCTTTCGAGCTGGACGTCCTTGCCTGCGGCCTCGGCTTTCGGGTCGCGGAGGACTTCGATGTCCGGTTTCCTCCCGTTCCGTTCCAGGTTTTCGCCGTCGATGTCGAACGCGCCGCTTCCAGGCATTCGGATCATTCCACCGTCCCAAAGCCGGTAGGCGCCGGTTCCGATGACACCGCCGGCAGTCGCCTCGCCAACAATGGGCCCCAGCTTCATTCGCCTGAAGCCTTCTGCGAAGATCTCAGCGTTACTGAACGAGAACTGGTTGATGAGGCAAGCGGCCGGGAGTTCCAAGGCGTTGCCCCGAAAGGCGTTCTCGCTGTAGCGGAACTCGTTGTCCCGTGTGGTGCGGATCAGCCATGGCTCTTTCCGCATGATATTGAGAATGATGTGGCTCGTGAAGCCGCCCCCATTGAAACGGACATCGACGATGACGCCTTGTTTGCCTTCGAGTTCGGTCTCGATCTCTCGCAAGAACACATCAAGGCTCGAGGCGTCCATGCTCTGGACATGAAGGTAGCCTAGCTTGCCACCGCTCAGCCGGTCGGTTTCCTGGCGGTTGCCGCGCACCCACTCTTGGTAGGCGAGGCCGTTCCTGGCTGAATATCGGAGCGGCTTGATCGTCACTTCTCGTTCGGCACCGTCCCTTTCGATCCTGAGCACGACCTTCCGATCAGCCTTCTCCGCAAGGAGGGAGGCGGCGATGGCGCCCTTGGAAAGCGAAGTCCCGTCGATCGCGACGATTCTATCGCCGGGTTTGAGTTCGGACGACGGGTGATCGGCCGGGCTGCCGGGAACCACCGACGCGACACTGTAGGCGCCATGGTCGTCCAAGGCTCGCCAGTCCCATTCGACCCCGATCCAACCGGTGTCCTCGCTCAGGCCCGTCGTGGCGCGCATGGCGACTGGGGAACTGGCCCCGAGGTGGGAGGAGTCGAGGCGCTCCATCATTTCACCCAGAAGGTCATAGAAGTCCTCGCGGCTTTGAGCCTGGGGTACAAGCCCGGCGAATTCGGCCTTTATGGCCTGCCAATCGCGCCCGTTCATATCGGGCCGGTAGTAGAGCCGGGACATCGCCCACCAAGCTTCGGCGAACAACGCTTCCTCTTCCTGTGCGAGGACGACGTTGTATTGGCCCTGGAGGGCCATCGGCGAAGCCTGTCCCCCTGGAGCGAGGGTAAATGGCCTGCCCGTTTGGATCAAGATCGCCCGTTTTCGGGCCGAGTCCCAAACAAGATCGGCCACACTTCCCGTGACCCCGGCCACGGCCTTGACGGTTCCCGTCTTGATCTCGATGGTTGAGAACTGACCGTCGACATTGGCATAGAGGGTCTTGGCGTCCGGTCCCGGCCAGGCTCCGGTCACGCTCGTCCCGGTGAGGGGCCGCCGCAGCTGAAGGACGCTGGGATGGACCGGCGGCACTGTCGGTTCGGGCTGCTTGTCGTCCTTGGGCTCGTCGATCTTGTCGAGGTCGTCCTCGCTGAACTCGATCGGCCGAGGAGCGAGATCGACCATGTACAGCGGGGACGTGGAGTTGCGCGACTCCGAGTAATTCAGTCCCTCTATGGCGGTGAAGTAGACACCAGAACCATCGATGGTGAATTGGGGTCTTGAGAGGGATTTTCCGACTCGGGCGATCAATGTCTTCAGTTTGCCGTCGGCAGACGCGAGGAAGACCGAGTTGCCCCGGGCGGTCTGGGTTTTGTAGACCAAGTGCTTGCTGTCTGGAGACCAAGAATAGTCGGGAGAGCCAGTCAGTCCGCCTCCGAAGTCGCCCGTACCGACCACGACCGGATTGCTCCCGTCCGAGCGGGCGATCAAGATCTCGCGGTCGCCTCTTTGATAGGCGATCGACTTGCGGTCGGGCGACACCAGGGGGCCGACAAGGTCCTTGGCTTCTTCCGCGAGCGTTTCGGCGGGTTTGTCCAGGACTTGTTTGACGAGCCGGCGCTTGCCAAGCATGTCCGCGGCGGCATAGACCACGGTCTTGTCGTCCAGCCATTGCGGCTGTCCATCGTAAGCGGGGTTCTCAGAGAGCCTCTTGGTCGTTCCTCCTTTGTCGGTGGTGATAAAGATGTCGCCTCGCGACTCGAACACAGCTCGTTTGCCGTTGGGTGAGAACGAAGGCGAACTGACTCCTGTGCCGACCGTCAGCCTTTGGACTGGGTCGCGCTGGGCATCCGTAGGGGCGAAGATCTCGACTGGCCGGGCTTCGCCCTTGGCGACATCGGCCAGCCAGACGCGGGAATCCCTTTGGAACGCCACCTGCCTACCGTCTCTCGAGGCGGTGAGGGAGCGGATCGTGCCCGAGCCAAACCGGGTGACTTGGGTCGCACGACCATTCGGAGCCTTTAGGGTCCAGACGTTTGGGGCGCCCGACCGATTGGAGACGAAGGCAACCGTCTCAGAGTCCAAGCAGACCGGATACATATCGTGCTGGTCTCCTTGGGTGAGCTTGCGGTAATCCGTCAGGGGAACGCCGGTCCGCGCCACCCAAATCTTTCCAGTGTTCGCGCCACGTTGGGCTGGGTTGCGCCAAGCTCCCCCGCTTGACCCGGCCACGAAGTAGACCGACGCGCCATCGGGGCTCACGGTCGGACTGTGTTCGGTCTCGTATGGATGACCGGTCAGTCGGATCATATCGCCGCCAGCCAGCGAGACTCGGAAGAGGTCGCTTCGGCCCCATGCGTTTGTGTGCCCAAAGACATGGGTGGCTGTTACCGCCGCGGGAACCTCGGTCGAGCTCTCGTAAGTAAGGCGCCGCAGGCCGCGCCCTTGGGCGTCGATGGTAAAGAGGTCGGCGGAACCAAAGCGGTCGCTCGCGAAGACGAGGCTCTTGCCGTCTGGGCTCCAGCGGGGGCTTGTCTCTCGGGCAGGGTGGACAGTCAGCCGCCGAGCTTCACCGCCAGCGGCGGGCACAGTCCAGAGGTCTCCTTGCCAGCAAAAGGCGATCGTACTGCCGTCGGGCGACAGGGCTGGGTCGCTGGTTCGAGCGATCGGGGTCATGGCGGCGGCGAGAGCCACCGGCGCAAGCCAAAGCATGTGCTCTTTTACTCGATTTGAGAGGCACTTTACGCCTAGGGAACCCGCTTGTACGGCGTCGCGCCGTTGATGGGATCGGTGACGGGGAAATACAAGCGGACTGATTTGGGCGGGAGTTCTACGTCTAAAAGGCCGTTCACAGATCGGAGGCTCTCCCCAGTGACCAGGTCTCGCACTTCGCCCCAACTGAGCACGCGTCCGAGTCGTGTGGCGAAGGTTTCTTGGACCGTCTCGTTTGTCGGATTGATGACGATGATCACGGACTCTCGCAACTTCTCCGTTTGCCGCGAGTAAGCGATCAGACGTTCTGTTTCGACAGTGAGGAAATCCCCGTACCGAAGAGACGGGAACTCCTTTCGCCAGCGGGTCAGTTTCTTGATCCAGGCGAGATCCAGGTTCTCATTTGTAGCGAGATCCCACCGCATGGGGCCTCGGTTCGAGGGGTCGCCATCTCCAGTCATACCAAGTTCCGAGCCGTAATAGACCACTGGCGAGCCGGGATAGGTGAATTGGACAGCTTGGACGATTCTCCGGTCGGCAGGGTCAGGAACAGTCGTGGCCAGTCTCGGAGTGTCGTGATTGTCGACGAGCAGCCAAGTCTTGAGCAAGTTCTCGATGCCCGCATCTTTAACGATTTGATCGAAGAGTTTTCCGACCCTTCCTCCGGTGATTCGTGCATTCAGGGAGCGTTCGACGAGTCGACAAGGCGTGAAGTTGAAGACGCCGTCCAAGCAATCAAACCACCCATTTGGATACCCGCTTATCTCGCCGATCACGGCCGAGCCTGGCTTGGCGCGATGCGATGCCTTTCGAATCTCTCCAAGATACTTGGGTCCGAGCTCGATCGCGACGTCCAATCGCCATCCGTCCGCTCCCCTTTTCAGCCAAAACGGGACCACAGAGTTCGGGCCAGACCAGAGCTCGTGCCGGACTCCAGGATCCTCGATGTTCAGCTCGGGAAGGTTCTTGACGCCGAACCAAGCTCGATAGCCATCGGGAAACTCGTCTCCGAAGACAAACCAGTTCCGGTAAGGGCTGTTTGGGTTCGAATTGGCATCCTTGAACCGGCTCGCAGTCTTGCCCATATGGTTAAACACACCGTCTAGCACGATCTTTAGACCTTTGGTCTTCGATAAGGTCACCAACTGGTCAAAGGCCCGTTGGCTTCCCAGGATGGGGTCGATCTGGCGATAGTCTTGGGAGTCGTACCGATGGTTGGTCCATGCGGAGAAGACGGGGGTGAGGTAGAGGACGTCGGCGCCGACATCCTTGACATAGGACAGGCGAGAGGCCACCCCGGCCAGATCACCTCCCCAGAACTCGAGCTCATGGCTATAGACCCCTTCGTCGGGCAACAGTCGACCGGCTGTCGGCCTCTCCTCCCAATCTCTGAAAATTTGCGGCCGTTTCAGTTTGGCCTGGACCGCAGCGGGATCAGCCGGAGGCGCGAACCGGTCGGGAAACACTTGGTAGACCACGGCTCCGTGGCGCCAATCCTTGGCCCGGGCCTGGAAATCGACGTCTTGTGGCCCGAGGAGGCACCAGGCAGCGAAGGAAGCTAACACTCCGGCATCTTACAGCCTCTCGTCCTTGATCGGTTCCAGCCCAAACTCCTCTCGAAGGAAGGTTGCCAGGTGATCGATGGCGTCGGGCACGACGGGGCCGACGATGCCAAGGTCGGTCGCTTTCTCGACCGGCTTGAGGTTGTGGCTCGCCAGGGGCAGCAAGAACATCTCAGCCTTGCCTCTCTTCTTCAGCGCGTTGAAGAGCGGTTCGGCGTCGAGTTTCGGATCGACCTGGATGTCCATCTCGCCTTGGATCAACACGACCGGTCCGGAGTATCTTGCGGCAGCGGTGACAGGGTCCAAGTCGGCCAGCTGCTGCATGTATCGGCCTACAGACCGATTATAGAGAGCGGCCAGAGCGGGGGGTATATCGCTCGGCGTCGTTCCTGACTTCTTGATCTCGGCCATGATCCGTTCGTTGTCGGCGAGGAGCTGCCTTGAGAAAGACTCGGACAAACCGGATCGCTTGAAAGACCTCTCCAATTGCCAGGCCACAACATCGCCGAACTTTCTGCCCGGGGTCGCGAGGAGCCCGAGGGCTGCGGGCTTGACCCGATTGGCCAGTTCGATGGTAATGAGCCCGCCCTCGCTGTGACCCACGATCCCCAACCGTTTCTCATCGGTTCCGCCCGCTTGGGTCATGGCCCAGAAGGCGGCTTCCGCGTCTTCGATGTGACGGCTCCAACTGAAGAACTCGCCAATCTGATCGGGGTCTTTGGGCCACTTCGAGGCGTTCGTAGCGACGGCGCGCTTGTCAAACCGGAAGGAGGCGATGCCGTTGTCGGCAAGACCCCACGCGAGGTCTCGAAGCAGGTTGGTCGTGAATCCTGGCTGGTTCCCGTCGCGGTCGGTCGGCCCGCTGCCTGGAAGGAGCAACACGGCGGGGACGTCCTTGACCACCCCTCCGGCAGGCAAGGTCATCGTGCCGGCCAACTCGGTGCCATCGGCCGACTTGAACTTTATCTCTGATTCGTTCCGGCTGGCGGTTCTGGGCAACCTGATTTCCTCCACGCCGTGGAGCATCTTGCGCTCGCATCCGGCGAGAAACTGGAACGAGACAAGGAGGGCGAGGGTCAAACGGAACGTGTTACGTAAGGCTGGCATGGACAGGTTGCTCCTGGCCGGTCGCGGCCGACTTGTACAGGGCGTCAAAGATGGCGTTCAGCGCCAGGCCATGTTCGCCTGGGATCGGAGAGGGGTCGCCGTTGAGGGCGGCCCGGACGAAGGCTTGGATCTCTGCCGTGTGGGCCGACTTGACGTCGGGGACGTTTCTCGGAGTCATGTCAAAAAGCTGGCGGTCCCGCTCGCTGTAGATCTCGATTGCGTTCTCGCCCCAACCTTTGACCAAGGCCCCGGACTTCGTTCCAAAGAGCTCCGTTCGGAAGAGCTCGTCTTTGATGTTGGCCATGAATGAGCTTTCAAGAACGACCACGGATCCGTTGTCGAACCGGATCAAACCGACCGCCATGTCTTCGACCGTGAACTTGGTTCGGTCATAGTCGCCCCACGGGTTCACGATGTTGGGATCCTTCCCAAGCCGGTCCCACGTGGCCCCGCTTGCCGTCACGGGTTTGGGGTGGCCCATCAGGTGGAGGGTCAGGTCGAGTATGTGGACACCGATATCGATCAGCGGCCCCCCGCCTTGCTTCTCCTTGTCGATGAAGACGCCCCAGTGCGGCACGCCTCGACGGCGCAGCGCCTGGGCCCGAGCGTAATAGACGTCGCCCATGTGCCCAGCGTCGATGTACTGCCTCATGAAGAGGGCAGGCCCAGCGAACCGCATTTGGAGGGCGACCATGAGGATCTTCCCGGCCTTGCGGGCTGCCAGGCACATCTCTCGCGCCTCCACCGCGTTCATGGCGAGCGGCTTTTCGCAAATCACGTGCTTTCCGGCGTTCAGGGCGTCGATCGTCGGCTGTTTGTGAAAGGCGTTGGGCGTCGTGACGCTCACGGCACCGATCTCAGGGTCTGACAAAAGGTCTTGGTAGTTGTGGGTCGATCGGGCCCCGGGAACCAGAGCCCTGGCTCCGTCGAGTGCTTCGGGGCTCACGTCGCAGATCCAAACGATCTCGCACTCATCGGGAATCGAGAGGAACCCGGGGATGTGGCACGATCTGGCGATGCCGCCTGTGCCGATCAAGCCGACCTTGAGCTTGTTCACGAAGCGTCAGGATACTTAGTTTCAGCCGGGGTCGGCGCGGGTCTGAGCCAAGCCGCGACCGCAAACCCGGCGATGATCACGGCCATGACAGTCCAGAACACCGTGTGGTCCATTTCGTGGACCACAAACGGGAGATCGACTGGGTTCGTCTTGTTGTAAGACTCCACGAAGTTGTGCCCGGTCATGAAGCAAAGCTTCACCGCGACCCAACCGACGAGCGCATAGGCCATGTGTTCCAACACCGGGAAGCGGGCCAACAAGTTAATGAAGATCGTCGCCGCGAACCGAAGAAGAACGACGCCAAAGATCGCGCCGAGGTAGATGACCCACACCTTGTCGGCCCCTCTGACGAGGGCGACGGCGGCCACCACCGAATCGATTGCGAAAGCGATGTCGGCCAGCTCGACCGCTACGACCGTCTGCCAAAAGCCGCGACCCTCAGTCTTGGGTTTGGCATGGTGTGACTGAGAGTGGAGCCAAAAGTGCCTGACAAACAGCCACAAGAGGTAAGCGGCGCCGATGGCTTGGAGCCACCATAGGTTGATGATCCAGGTGACGGTCAGGATGGCGATCAAGCGGAAGACGAACGCACCGCCGAGCCCATACAGAAGCGCTTTCCGCTGGAGCTTGCCGGGCAGGTGGCGAACCATGATCGCCAGGACAAGGGCGTTGTCCGCCGAAAGCAAGCCTTCGAGCAGGATGAGAAACGCGACGACGGACAGGTCTGGCCAAGCAAAAGTCTGCCCGAACATGGGTCTCCGAGCATTGTGCCATGCCGAGGAATGAGGGCTGCGGTACACAATGGAGACCCATGCCCCTCTCCACGTTTTTTGCGCTGACCTTCGCGACTGCGGCTTGGTTGAAAAACCCTTCCCCGCAAGACGTACCCGCCAAACCCGACCGCTCGGCCGAGACTGAATTGCGAGAGGTCTTCAGGGTGATGGGTTCTCTCAGAATGGCCCGGATTTCTATCGTGCGGTACGAAATGGAGAACGAGAGCGACCGAGTGAGCGAGTCGGCGTGGTTCGAGATTTGGTACCGCGGCCCGGGCGAGTTTCGGGCTGAATCGACCGAAGTCATGGGCGGACAGGGCCTCTTCGTGTCGGACGGACGGTCGATGCTGAGGTGGGGCGGTGGAGAGACGATGAGGCTGGTCGACGCACCTGCTTTGCTGGCGGACTCGGGCATGGACGTCCGGTCCTCGGCGTCCTTTCTGTGCCTGTTGCTCGATGGGGAAGACCGGTTCTCCAAGCTCGTTTCGGAGTCGGGACGCATCGTCGAGCTCGCGAGGTCGGAAGAAAGGGAAGTGATCGAGTTCGTGGCACCGAACATCGGCACGGTGCGCCTTGGGTTCGATCCGGGAACGAAAGTGGCGATGTCGGCCATGATCGTTCGTCCACGCAGCGGTGGATCGCCCTTTGGGGGCGCACGGGTCACGCTCGACCGGGTCGTCAGGATTGAACGGGGGCTCAAGTTTCCGGACCGATTGATCACGACTCAGGCTCCGGCCGGCTTTACTGTTGAGGACCAACGGAAGACCAAGCCAAAGGGCACCGGGCACGCAGCAGCCTCTGTGGCAAACTGACGGCATGCCTGCCATCATCGACATCAGCGCGCGAGAGATCCTGGACAGTCGCGGCAACCCTACGGTCGAGGTCGAAGTGACGCTTGACGACGGCTCGTTCGGGCGAGCTGCCGTCCCCAGCGGGGCGAGCACAGGGGCTTTCGAAGCGGTCGAGCTCCGGGACGGGGATCCGGACCGGTTTGGTGGCAAAGGAGTGCTCCAGGCTGTCGAAAATGTGAACGAGCGGATCGCGAGCGTGCTCATTGAGATGGAGGCGACAGAGCAGGAGGCGATCGACGACACGCTGGTGCAGCTGGACGGTTCCCAGAACAAGGCCAACCTTGGCGCCAACGCGATCTTGGGCGTCTCGCTGGCCGTGGCCAAGGCAGCCGCCGAATGGTCGGGGTTGCCGCTTTACCGCTATGTCGGCGGGATCACAGCGAGCGTCCTCCCCGTGCCGATGCTCAACATTTTGAACGGAGGCAAGCACGCCGACTCCAACGTCGACTTTCAGGAGTTCATGGTGCTGCCGGTCGGCGCCCCGACCTTCAGCGAAGCCCTCCGGTGGGGGGCCGAAGTGTTCCATTCTCTCCGAAAGGTCTTGCACGGCAAGGGTCTTGCGACGGGGGTGGGCGACGAAGGGGGTTTCGCTCCGAACCTTGCCGACCAGGACATGGCTCTCGACCTCATCTTAGAGGCAATCGATCAGGCGGGCTTGGAGGCTGGCTCGCAGGTATGGCTTGGGCTGGACTGCGCTGCCACCGAGTTCTTTGAAGACGGGAAGTACCACTACAAGTCGGGCTCGCTCAAGCAACGGACGGGGGCCCAGCAGGTCGATTACCTGGCCAGCCTGGCCGACAAGTACCCGATCATCAGCATCGAGGACGGGTGCAGCGAAGAAGACTGGGACACATGGACGGCGTTGACCGAGGCGATCGGTGACCGCGTCCAGTTGGTCGGAGACGACGTCTTTGTCACCAACGTCGCTCGACTCGAGCGAGGGATCGAATCGAACACGGCGAACTCGATTTTGGTCAAGGTCAACCAGATCGGGACGCTGACTGAGACGCTGGCCGCCATTGAGACCGCGCGGCGCGCTGGCTATACGTCGGTCATGAGCCACCGGAGCGGCGAGACCGAGGACACGACGATTGCCGACCTAACTGTGGCCACCAACTGCGGGCAGATCAAGACCGGGGCTCCGAGCCGGACCGACCGCGTTGCGAAATACAATCAATTGCTCAGGATCGAGGAGCAGCTAGGGGCGACAGCCAAGTACGCCGGTCCGCACGGGTTCGGCAAGCTCTCAGGTCGGCTAAGCCGCGTCTAGACACATTCTATCGCATTTTGCTTGTGCCATAAGAGAGTTCTCTAGAGAACCTTTCTTGGCCTAGTAAAGTCCTAACAGCGCTGCGGCAGACTGTAGGTTGGAAGGGCTCGCATTTGTACCAGAAAGCCAGTTTAGGCGGTGCCAATCCTGGAGATTTTTCGGCTACAATACTTTCGTTCTGATTTCCAGGACGCACGTTTGCACTTTCATCTCTTTCTGAGGTCCTCTCAGCATGAAACTCCTACAAACCTCTTTGCTAGGCTTCTTGGCCGGCCCTGGCTTCAGTTCTCAAGCGGGCTCCAGTCAGAGCCGTCACCCTTAGAAGGCTCTTCTTTCATTTGTGCCTCGGCCCAGCCAAGAGCACGCAGGCCGCTCGATCATCGAGCGGCCCTCTTTTTTTGTGACCGTCAGCTGATCGTGGCGGCTTCGGTGGCAAGGTGTTCGCTGATCTGACCGATCCGCTCCAGGTCATGTGCCATCACGAGCACCAGGTATTGGTCGATGCTGTATTCCTGCTTGCCCTCGAGCACCAACGTCTTGCGCCAGTCGGCCTCCGTAAGATCGCGCAAGTAATCGAGTGTCATCTGACGACGGGACTCATAAACCTCGGCCTCGTGAAACACGTCCTTGTCCGAATAGTGGTGCTCACGGGCCCGATCGGTCGGGTCGTACCATGGCACAGAGCTTCCCGGCTTGGTGTTCGCCAGTCGGATGCGGTCGAGGATCAACTGTTCGGTGTCGGCCAGGAGGGCGACGACTTCCCTGGGGGTCATCGTGCTGTTTGGGAGCCTTTCATCGAGCCGATCCTTGGGAAACACGCGGAGGAGCCTCTCGACCACCTTGGGTGCGGCCGCGAGGGCTTGAAACTGTTGCTCGGTCATCACTCCTACTTTACACCGACCAAGGACGTGATGGCGACTCCCGTCGACTGGTCAAGGGCCAGGCCCGGCGCCGGGGCCGCCAAACCCGTATAACCAAGTGGAACTATGGAACCACGACTTGTCACCGTCCCTGAGGCGATCCCTGCCAAGTGCTATTCGACCGAGCGGGTCGGCATCAGCAAGGCCACCCACGACAACCACCTGACGCTTTGGAAGGGCTATGCCAACAAGACGAACGAGATCCGGAAGGCCCTGGCCGGTATGGAGATCGACCCGGCCGCTGCGAACCAGATCTACAGCCAGATGCGGGCTCTCAAGGTGAACTACGCTTTCGCCTACGGAGGCCTGATCAACCACAACGTCTATTTCGAGACCATCGGTGGGGACGGCGGTCCCGCGACCGGCGATGTCGCGACGCTGATCAACGAAGCCTACGGATCCTTTGACCATTGGGCAGCTGACTGGAGGGCCACGGGGATGGCCGGGCGTGGTTGGGTCTTCTTAGGTTACGACCACGACGAACAGCGAGTGCACACCTATATCGGCGACGCGCAGGACACTTTCCCGGCCTGGAACCACACCCTCCTTCTGGCCATGGACGTTTATGAGCACGCCTACTATCTCGACTTCCAGACCGCTCGGATGAAGTACATCGAGGCCTATATGCAAGTCATCGACTGGTCGGCGGTCAACTCCCGGATCCCGCGTTAGGTTCTGGGTTCGACGCCGTCGGAGGCACGACGCGCCACATGGAGGACTCCGTCGCCGCGCGTGACCAGGGGGTTGCAGGCCATGCCGATGATCATCCCTGACCATGGTGCGACGATCCGGCTTCGGGTCTTGCCATAGATGTCGGTCGTGCGGCCGAGGAGCTCGCCTGCCTGGACCATGTCTCCCGGATGGGCCGCACAATGGAGGACTCCGCCCCGGCTCGTGCGGATCCATGTCGTCTCGCTCGCGACGAACGGGAGTGGGACGTAGGGTTCCTGGTGCGAGAGGCGCATCCCAAGGTGGGCCATGACGCGCCAGATCCCCTCGACTCCGACTCGGATCGACTCGCGATCGAATCGATGGGCTTCGCCACCTTCGTAGAGGAGGATCGGCAAGCCCCGCGAGGCGGCGACAGCCCGATAAGAATTGGCTCTGAGCCTCGCCTGGATCACGATCGGTGCCCCGAAGGCCATGGCCGCCTGTCGGGTCGGCTCGTGGCCAAGGTTGGCCCTGATCTGCGGGAGGTTCGTCCGGCCACCGGAACCCGTATGAAGGTCGATGGCGAAATCGGCGTGGGACACGAGCTTGGACAGGAACAGGTGCGCCATCTGACTGGCCAACGAGCCCTTAGCCGAGCCCGGAAAGGAGCGGTTGAGGTCGCGACGGTCGGGCAGGTACCGCGACCCCATCAGGTAGCCGAAAACATTGAGAACGGGCACGGCGACGATCGAACCGCGCAAGGTCTTGGGCCCAGAGTCGGCCAATATCTGCCGGACGATCTCGACCCCATTGATCTCGTCGCCGTGGATGGCAGCGGAGATCAAGAGCTTGGGGCCGGGGTGGGCTCCGTGGATCACGGTCACCGGGATGGAAACGGGCGTGCCCGTGGAGAGCACGGCTACCGGGATCTCGAACCGCTTGCTCTTGCCTGGCTGGACTTCATGCCCCGCGACAATCAGGGGCTCACGATGGGCCGGCATTGTCTTCGGGTGGGAAGAGGGGTGGGAGGAGCCTCCATGCTCCGTCCTCCGTTACCACCAGTCCCTGGTGACTTCCACCGCTGTCAGTCTAGACGCTTCAAACGGCGAGGGGCTCGAAAGCGGCGTGACCGGTTCAATCCTGTCGGACTTAAGTCCCCATCAACCAGAGGCCTCGCGGAACACGTCGGCCATTCGAGCGGCATATGTCTCGAAGTCAAACCGTGTCGAGGCCCACGCTTGCGCGCTCTCAGCCACCGCTTCTCGGCGGATCGGCGCGTCAAGGGCGGTGGTCAGAGCCGGAAGCAGGTCGTCGTCCCGTTCGAAGAAGAAGGCGTGGACGCCCTCTTGCCCCATCTCTTCGAGCCCGTGGCCAGATCTGAGAAGAACGGGACGCCCCATGGACATGGCTTGGGCGGCCAGAACCGAGTACCCAAGCCGCCGCCCGGAGACGACGACGAGATCCGAGGCGGCAACGCCGATGGCAGGATCAGGCAGCCAGTCGCGGACGGTGACACCCGGCCTTGACTGGAACACCAGTGGCCCCGAGCCCGCCGCCAGCAGACGGGCTTTGTCCGCTGGAAACTTGGTCACGAGGGGAGCGAGGCCCCCCTCTTCGGTGAACGGGCCCTCAGCAAAAACGAGCAGTCCTTCTTCAGTCAGCCCCAGCAAGCCTCGGGCGACGCCCCTCTCCAGGCTCGCTTCGGTCGGCGGCGCCCCTGGGACGACCGTCCGTAAGTTGAGAGCGTCGGCTAGGTCAAGGGCTCGGCGGGCCACGTCGGTCGCCACAACCCCCGTCCTGGCCGAGTTGAGACGGTCTATCAACTCGGAGTCCGTAGTCTTGGGTGGTTCCAAGACCGAGTAGACCCAAGGGGAGCGGACATAGAACGCCTCGGCGCAGGCCCAGGCAGTCCGGTAGCCCCATGCGTGAACGATGTCGAATCCCCTGGCCTCTTGCCGGAGGCGCTTCGACGTGTCGCGGTCGGGCCAATAGCCCGTCTTGTCGGGGATCCATGGAGCATGGTCCAGGACGTATTCGATTCCTAACGGATCCAGGTGTCTGCTCAAACTGGAGCCGATCGCCGCCATGTCGCCTCGGGCTTGGCGGCAGACTCCAAGGACGCGCAGGGGGCTCATCGGGGAACGGGTTGCGCCTCGACAAGGGCCCCGACGACTTCATCGACGAGGATCCCTTCGATATCGGTCTCGGGCCGGAGCACCACGCGATGCCGCAACACAGGGACGGCCAGTTCCTTGATATCGTCGGGAATCACGAAGTCGCGGCCCCGGATGGCCGCGACCGCCTTCCCGCACGAGACTAAGCTGAGGCCAGCCCGTGGCGAGGCGCCGACGAGGATGTCATGGCTCGCCCGGGTCGCTGAGACGATCTGGTGGACATAGTCGAAGACTTTGTCCTCGACCGTCACCGAATCGACCTCCTTTCTGAGTCGGGCCAGGCCGTCGGCATCCACGACAGGTTCGATCCCGCTTTCTTCCAGCCGTTGGGAGCGGAAGCCCTCGTGGAATCGACGATAAACTTGGATCTCCTGGTCTCGGGTCGGGTAGCTGAGAACAATCTTGAGCAAGAACCGGTCTTGCTGGGCCTCGGGAAGTGGGTAAGTCCCCTCGAACTCAATGGGGTTCTGGGTCGCAAAGACAAGAAAGGGATAAGGGAGCTTATGGGCTTCGCCGCCGATCGTGACTTGTCGCTCCTCCATCGCCTCGAGCAGCGCCGCCTGAGTTTTTGGGGGAGTCCTGTTGATCTCGTCTCCTAGCAGGACTCCCGTGAAGACAGGCCCGCGCCGCAGCTTAAAGTCGAGTTCTTTCGGATCGAAGACCAGGGTTCCCGTGACATCGCTCGGCATCATGTCCGGAGTGAACTGCACTCGCGCAAAGGGCAAGTCGAAAGCTCGGGCCAGCGACCGGACCAACAATGTCTTGGCGAGCCCAGGGGGCCCTTCGAGCAGGACGTGCCCGTCGGCGAGGAACGCGGCCATCGAGTGGTCGACAGCTTCTTCTTGGCCGATCACTGCTTTGCGGATTTCGGACTTGACCTTCTCTACCGCCTCGACAACCGACATCCCCGCCAATTTACCTTTGGTTTATCGAACCGGGAACATGGGGCTTCGGTAGACTGTTGGATCGGACTGAAGCAGGCAAGGTCGGCAAAGGGATGAAGTTGCGCCCCTCGGCGAAAGTGGGTTTAATGGCTCTTGGAACGATCGTCGTCGTTTGGGCGGCGACGGTCGCCTATTCGTCCCTGCGGTTGAGTGGTTTCAACCCGACCAGGGTCGAACCCGGACGCGTCAACATCATCGCGCTTCCGAGGGAAGCCGGATACCGGGTCATCGTTTCCAATGGCATTGCCCACTTGGTCGAAGCGGGAGACGACCAAAAGCTGGAGTCACCAGACAGCGAGCAGCAGGTGCAACGCGACGCCCCCAGGCTACCGATTCGTGAGCTTCTTCAGTCACTACAGGGCGACCCGAAGGCGTTGGGCAAGTTGACGATGGCCGTCAACAAGATGAGCGAAGACGCCATCCCGCCGAACCCGGTCGTGTGGTCTGCCGGGGACGTCGAAAAAGCGATCAAGGGAGACGCCGCGCTCAAGGGGAGGCTCGAACGTGACCTCTTGATGACCTTGGACGGTCGGCCCCTTGGTGAGTTCACCGTGGCAGCGATCCAAAGCGGGATCGTCCTCGAAATCCCGGTTCCGACAGAGGTGCCAGTCGGGTCTGAGACGGTGACGGTGGTAGCAACGGTGCAGGAGCCGTTTCGGACCGACTTTGTGAGCCGGGTGGAATCGCGGATCGCGGAAAAGTTCAACCCCACGACCGAGATGTTGGCCGGATTCTATCGCGACGAGGCGGCCAAGGTCGCTAAACAAGCGGCCGAAACCGGAAAGTGGCCCGACGTGGCCGGTATGCTCAGGAGCCGTTATTCGTCGTCGCGGATCGAGAGCCTGAAGAGGGTTCCGCAAGAACTCCTTGAGATGGTGGACGTCGTTGTTTCGGACGCCCACTTGACGGGGGCCAAGTTCCACGCTTACGACGGGCCGAACAAGCGGAAGTGGTGCGATGTCAAGCTTTCCGTGACGGAAGAGGGCAGGATGAGGCTATGGAAGTACAGCAACCGACATCCAGGATTTCAATTGTTGCTGACGGTGGACGGCGTCGCCATCGCAGCCCCCAGGATCAGGACCGAGTTGGCGGAGAGAGAGGTCACATTGACCCGTCTCCCGTCCGAGGTTCTGGTATCAGACGCAGTGGACCTGATCAATCAGACCGTTTCGGAACGAAAAAGCTCATGACGACGAAGCAGATTCAGACCCTTTTGACGCTGGTGGCCTTGGCTGTGATCGGCGGATGCGGCTCCGGTGGAGCGACTAGCGGCTACAAACCGAAACCGGTGGAGCCGGTCAAGCCGGTCGCAGTCCCTGCCGGGCAAGAGGCCTCGCTCTTCCCTGTGAAGGTCGGAGCGCAGTGGGTGTTCGCCGGGCAAAGCTCGTCGGTCACGCCCCAAGGATCGACCCAGAACGAAGTCGAAGTCGTTTTCAAGGTCGTCAAAGTTGACGAAACGCCTGAGGGCAAGGTGGCGACGCTCGAAGTGTCGACCGACGGAGTCCTAGGCGACAGGGTTCAGTGGCGGGTGGGGCCCAAGGGCGTCATGAACGTTTCGGCCTCCCGCCGAAATCCGGAGACGAGCCAAGTGACGACGGTGGCCTATAACCCGCCGTTCCAAATGCTTTCCTTCCCATTGAAAGCGGGCGAGGTCAACACGGTCACGACCACCGGAGTCCGGCCGGGAGCCCCGGACGGGCCCATGAAGGTCACGACCACCAACCTGGGCGTCCAAGAAGTCGACACGAAAGGAGTGGGGCGGGTCAGCGCCTATTCGACTCAGACCGTCAGTGAGTTCACGGCCACCAACCTCAAGTACACGATCACCTCGACGTCATGGTGGGCGCCCGAGAAGGGCCTCGTCCGGTACTTGCAAGAAGTGAGCGTGAACAAGGCCGACGACAACAGGCAAGTCGGGGCTCAGGTGGTGGCCCTTCGCTTGCGGAGCAAGACTCCGTGATCGGCCGCTTCGTCTGGCTCGGCCTTTTGGCAGTCGCGTTGGCGGGATGCGGCTCGGGCGGTGCCGTGGCCCGGGAAGGCGAGAGCAAAGAAGGGTCTGGCAAGAGCGGGGTCACCGAAACCGCCCCCAAGACAGTTCCCGACAGCCTGAAGCACGAAGCGTTTGAGTACTTCGGGCTGGGAAACACAGGCCCTGTCAAGTACACGTTCGTCCGTGTGGAGGGGGACAAGCCCGAGTCCGGCACACAATCAGTCGAGCTCAAGGCGGTCGGAGATGGCATTGCCGACTTCGTGATCCGCCGCGATGGGGCTCTGTCGGCGCTCGGGGTCGAAGACGTCCAAGTCAAGCCTGACGGCGTCTACTTAGTCTCTTCCACGCACGGTTCACCCGAGAAGCCAGTGATGGTCATGCCGTCCAAGCTCGAACCTGGCGCCACCTGGGGCGGCGACCACACGCTCAAGTCACCGGACGGTAGCGAGGTCAAATACTCTGGAAAGTCGAAGTTCGAAAAGAAGGAGACCCTAACAGTGGCGGGAAAGAGCTATGAGACGATTTTGGTCTCTGAGTCGGCCGAGCTTGAGTTGGCAGGAAGCAAGAGGAGCGTCTCTGGCAAAACTTGGTTCGCGTCTGGGGTCGGCGTCGTCCGAATGAGGCTCGAGGTCAAAACGCCGGACGGAAAGCTCGTGAAGTCATCGATAGAAATCGCCGAGGGGACATGACCTCAATTCTGGCCTTGGTCCTCGTAGCGGCCTCAAAACCGGATGCGGGCGACTACTTTCCTCTGAAGCCGGGCACGACCTGGGTTTATGAGGACGTGGTCGATGGGCTGACATCGCTGAGGGCTGACCGGGTTGGGAACGCCCAGTCGATTGAAGGAACTGATGCGATTCCAATCGTGACGACGATTCGGGGGCGCGTCGATGGGAGCACGTTTTATCGGATCGAAGGCGGCACCGTTTGGGTCGTGGCCTTCGAGCAGAACAAGCCCCTCGACCGCCCTTATCCAGTGTTGAAGGCCGGATCAAAGCGAGAGTCATGGCAGCACACGGGCCAGACCCAATGGATGGGGGCGCCAGACGTCATCTCGATCAAAGGGTCGAGTCGTCCGGCAGGACAGCGCGACGTCTTGGGAGAGAAGCGCGAAACGATCGAGGTGACAGTGGAGGCACAGGTCGGCCCAAACGGCCTCAACCTCAAATCGAAGCAGAAGTCGATTTATGCTCGGGGAGTCGGACTCGTCTCAACCGAGGAAACCATCACGGTCAACAAGAACAAGAGCACGCGCAAAACGACCTTGCGTGAGTTCAAACCGGCGGATGGGGGATGACTCGAACGATGACCCCCGCTTGCCTCATGGCGCTGTTTGCGCTTGGAGGATGTCTTCCTCGTCAAGATGGAGCCAATCCGCAAGGTGGGCCCCGGTTCGCGAGCCGACAAGACCTGGATCCTACGAAGATCAGGCACCTTGAGGCCCGGCTCGTCCTTGCTGGAACCGAGGTGCCAGTGACTTTGGAGCCTCAGATCCAGGGGTCGGAGTTCAACCTATTGATCCGTGCCAAAGGGGCGGTCATGGAGACCGAGCGGTACCAAGTCAACGACCAAACATTCGCGTTCGTCGGTGGAACCGGAGAGGAGTTTGTCCCTCCGATCCCAATCCTGCGCTTCCCGCTCGAAGTCGGCGAAAAGTGGACATGGACAGGAGTCGCGGCGCTTGGTCCAGTGAAAAAGAAGGCTAACGCTGACGTGACGACCGGCCTTGAGACCTTGAACATCGTCAGTGGCGTATCGGACTCTGTCGTCGTGACGGTCGATCTCAGCATCGAGGCTCAGCCGGGTTTGCCAGCGGCGCGACGACTTAGGTTTTGGATCGATCCCAAGGACGGGTTGGTGAAGCGCGACTTCGCCCACAACTCGCTTCGCGAGCCCCGGCCGAAGAGCGACGAAGGGACATGATCCGTTCCGCCGACGCTCGGAGCCCGTTCGCCGAGCCGATGGACCGGCCTGCGGTGGGGATCGATTGGTGGCTCCTGGGCAGCACGGCCGTGCTTGTGGGCATTGGGTTGGCCGTCTTGAAGAGCATCGACCTGGCCAGAGGGACGTCGTTCTTCGTTCGGCAGGCGCTGTTCGCCGGGCTCGGTGTGGTTCTGATGGTCGGCGTCTCGCGCATTCGGTCAGGCGCCATGAGGAAGATCTCTCCTTGGCTTTATGGACTCTCTTTGGCGCTGCTAGGGAGCGTCCTAGTTTTGGGCGACACGGTCAAAGGGGCGACCCGATGGATCGAAATCGGGCCGATCCAGTTCCAACCCAGCGAGTTCGCCAAGCTCGCCTTGATCGTGACCCTGTCGACCTTTTGGGTCAACCGTTGGGAGCGGAGGCGCGAACTGGGGACGTTCGTCCTTTCGATGCTCCACGTCTTACCTTTGGCCGGACTCGTCTTCGTTCAACCGCATTTGGCCGGAGGAGTCTCTCTGCTCGTCATTTGGCTGGCCGTTTCCCTCGCGGCCGGGGCGCGCTGGACCCACTTGTTGGCCGCATTGGGGGCGGCCCTGGCTCTTGGATCTGTGGCCCTATCGGCCCCCGGGCTGCTGACCGACTACCAACGGGCTCGGATCGAGTCGAAGATCAATCCAGACTCGCAGAAGGGCGCTTGGCAGCAGCGGCAGGCCGAGATCGCATTCGGTGTGGGCGGTGTTTCCGGCGTGGGGTTTGGCAAAGGCGAACAAAAGGCCTCTCGCTATGTTCCCGAGCAGCAGAACGACTTCGTCTTTACGGTCGTGGGCGAGGAGGGCGGCTTCATCGGTTCCTTGGTCGTCATGCTGGCGTATCTCGGGTTCTTTGTCCGAGTCTGGATCGTCGGCTTTAGGGCGACCGAACCGTTTGGAATGCTCGCCGCCAATGGCGTCTTGGCGATCCTTGGGTTCCATACCATGTTGAACCTGGGCATGACCCTGGGTCTCTTACCCGTGGCTGGCATGTGGCTGCCGTTCCTCTCCTATGGGGGCACCGCCCTCTGGCTGTGCCTCGGTTGCGTCGGGCTCTTGCTTTCAGTCCGCTGAGGTCTCAGTGGCTGGGGGCGCACAGGCGCAGCCGTCGCCGCAGGGCGGGGAAGCTGTCTCGGCCTTGGCGGTCGAGTTCGACCCCATGTCGTTGACATAGAACCCCGAGCCTTTGAAGGCGATCCCGACCGGTTGAACGATCCGCTTGACCGTACCCGCAGCCCCGCACTCGCAATCGGTCAGAGGGTCGTCGCTCATGCGCTGCTCGACTTCGAACGTCCGCTCGCAAGACCGGCACTCGTAGACATAAGTAGGCATCGCCCTCCATTATGGGTCTCTCAAGGCTCCTTGGAGAGACTCTCGGGCCACTCGAGGGAACCTGCGTCAGGTCGCGGTTGTATACTCAGCCAGCGAGGCCAAGCCTGTGGCGACGATGTCCATCCAGACTCAAGAGACCGGCTGTTCGTTTCTTTCGAAGACTCCTGACCGGGTGTTCAGTCCCGAGGAGTTCGCCAAGGACGAGCAATTGATGATCGACCAAGCCCTGCAGTTCAGCAGGAAAGAGGTCGTCCCATTGGCGGAAAGGATCGACGCCCAAGAAGACGGTTTGATGCCGGGCTTGATCAGGAAGGCGGGTGAGATCGGTTTCTGTGGGATCGATTCGCCGGCCGACCATGGCGGGCTTGGATTGGGCAAAAACCTCGCTGCCAGGATCCTTGAGTTCCTCTCGCTTAACGCGAGCTTCAGTGTGACCTATGGCGTGACGAGCGGCATCGCCCAACTTGGCCTTTCTCTCTTTGGGACTGAGGCGCAGAGAGCCGAGTATCTGCCTCGGCTCGCGAGCGGGGAGTGGATCGGGGCCTACGCCCTCAGCGAGCCGAACAGTGGGAGCGACGCGCTCTCCATGTCGGCCCGGGCCGAGCGACAGGGCGACAAGTGGGTGCTCAACGGCACCAAGATGTGGATCAGCAACGCGAAGTGGGCTGAGTTCTTCCTGGTCATGGCCAAGATCGACGGACAAGACGTCAGCGCCTTCTTGGTCGAGCGGTCTTTCCCGGGCGTGTCGGTCTCGCGTGAAGAGCACAAACTTGGATTGAAGGGATCCTCCACCGCCCGATTGGTGCTTGAGAACGCCGAGGTTCCGCTTGAAAACCTGTTGTACGAACCAGGCAAAGGGCACCACGTGGCCTTCAACGCGCTGAACATCGGCCGCTTCAAACTGGCGGCCATGTCGCTCGGTCCGGCGCGCGAGGCGATTTGGGAGGCGACCCAATATGCGATGGACCGCAAGCAGTTTGGCCGGTCGATCAGCGACTTTGGATTGATCCGGCAGAAGCTGGCCGACATGGTGGCCCACTACTTTGCGGTCGAAGCGGCTCTCTACAGGACGGGGGCGAACATCGACGCCGCCTTCGCCGCACATGGAGGGACGGTCGACGGAAACCGGGCCGCGGCCGAGGAGTTCGCGGTGGAGTGCTCGGCGGTCAAGATCTTGGCGACCGAGGCGGAGGCGCGCATCGTCGACGAAGCCCTCCAACTTTATGGAGGATATGGGTTCACGGAGGAGTTTCCCTTGGCCAGGATCTACCGAGATTGCCGGGTGAGCCGGATCTACGAAGGCACGAACGAGATCAACCGGGTCTTCCTTGCCGACCGGTTGAAGCGGCGGGCGGACGCGGGTCGGGCCTCGCTGGTGGCCTCGGGCGACTCGTTCGCCAGCGAGTTGGCAGGCAAGGCGATGGCCAAGTTCGGTTCAGACCAGGTCACGGTCGGGGCCCTCAGCGACTTGCTTCTCTTGACTTATGCCGAACAGTCGGCCAGGCTTCGCGCCCAGCAGGTCGGCGGCGTCGCCCAGCTCGCTTACGAAAGGTTCACGAACTGGGCGAACATCCAGGCGGCGATGGCTTATCAAACGGTCACGGGCGAGCCGGTCGCTCTGCCCTCATCAAGACCGGGCCATGTGGACGAACTGGCCGATGCCATCCTCGCGACCCGGAGCCCGATTTAGCGCACGACAGTTTGGGTCGCCTCGGGGATGCCGAGGTGCTCGGCCCGCTTCATGAAGTCGGTCACGTTCGAGGCCTTGGCGAGGGCGTGCTCAAAATCGATCGCGCCTTGCTGGACGAGGTTGAGGAGCGAGTTGTCCAAGGTCTGCATGCCGAAATCGATGCCGGTTTGAATGTCGTGATAGAGCGAGTGGGTTTTGCCTTCGCGGATCATCGTCTTGATGGCAGGCGTGGCGACCATGACTTCGTAGGCGGCCACTCGACCCGATCCGTCCTTCCTTGGTAGAAGGGTTTGGGAGACAACCGAGACGAGGGTCACGCTGAGTTGGGTTCGGATCTGCTCTTGCTGCTCGGGGTCGAAGACGTCGACGATGCGGTCGATGGTCTGGGCAGAGTCCACGGTGTGGAGCGTCGAAAAAACCAGGTGGCCCGTCTCAGCGGCGGTGATGGCGAGTTGGATTGTCTCGAGGTCGCGCATCTCGCCGACGAGGATCACGTCGGGGTTCTGGCGCATGACATGCTTGAGGGCCTCGGCGAAAGCGTGCGTGTCGGTGCCGAGTTCTCGCTGGTTGATGATCGAGGTCTTGTCCTGATGGACGTATTCGATCGGATCTTCGATCGTGATGATGTGCTTCCGCTGGTTGATGTTGATGTGGTCGATCATCGCGGCCAGGCTCGTGGACTTTCCCGAGCCGGTCGGGCCAGTGACGAGCACAAGGCCGCGGGGGAAGAGGGCGATGCGCTTGCAGACCGACGGCATGCCAAGGTCGTCGATCGTGCGGATCTTATAGGGTATCAACCGGAAGACGGCCCCTGGGTTGCCGCGCTGCCAAAACATGTTGACGCGGAACCGGGCGAGGCCAGGGATCGCATAGGAAAGGTCGCACTCTTTGAAGGTCTCGAGCTTGTGGCGTCGGTCTTCGTTGAGGATGCCGAAGAGCATGTCGCGCACCTCTTCGGTAGACCAGGGTTGCTCTTCAAGCCGCTTGAGGTCTCCGTGCAACCGCATGATGGGCGGGTTGTTCACCTTGACATGGAGGTCACTGCCGTCGAGCTCGACGAGCTTGTGGAGGAGCTGGTCCAATCGGGTCATGGCCTTACGGTTCCTCTCTGACCATACCACTCTGCGCGGCGCGAACCCGACCACTTCTTGGCCTGCCTGACGGCGCTAAGGGTCTTTAGCTTCTGTATACTGGAAACAGTTTGGAAGGGAAGACAAGCGAATCGTCCACTCCTCCTGAGCCCCGGCCTCCAAACCTTTTGGGAAAGCTGGTCGCTGGGGCGGTCGTCGCGGCAACGTTGGTCGCTGGCGCGGCGGCCGCGTTCCAGCTGCGCGACTACCTGCTCGCCAAGCCGCAACCTCGGTCCATCGAACCTCGACCGGCCCCCAAGGTCGAAGAGCTACGGCGCATACCTGCCGGGGCCGGATCGACCATTGCCCTGGCAGAGGGTTGGAAGACCGTGAGTTCCGGGGTCATGTCGGCGACGATCCCCCAACTTTCGAACGTCTTGGAGAACCTCCCTCCCGGTAGCGAGGTCGTCTTCCTTCTTGGTCCAGACAGACCCGAGTTGGTCGCTTCGCCGTTCGGCTTTGTCGCCGCCTCGCCAAGTGAGCGGCCGACTTCCTCTGAAGAGATCGTCGTTGACGCGACGGGACGCCCGAACGTGCTTCTGGCCGAGACTTTCGAATCTGGTTCCGAGGTGGCCGCCCATCTCCTCATGCGGTCTTCGGTCGCGGCTCCTGACGGAGGCGAGATTGAATCGAGGCTCGAGTCCTTTCACTTCAGCAAGAACGGCAAGACGTGGGTCGTCAGCTTTGGCGTAGCCCTCAGCGACTACCTGCAGTTTTCCGAGAACTTTGACACGATGGCTCGCTCTTTCCGGCTCCCAGACTAGCGATTCAAGGTGGCTTATCCAAGAGGCGCACTCCATGGCTCTACCCACGTGGAGCCTGGCCTCATCGCACATCCGGGTTCGCGTCAGGGTTCACGCGACTTGATTCGATGACGGCGCCAACTGGATCGCAGGAATCCATGGTGCACCAAAATGACGGCGGTTGAGTCCCAAGGGATTTCGTCTCACACCGATGGGAAGGAGGTTCCAGTCGGACCCTGCCTCTGAGGCTGTTAAGGGAGAAATCGCCTCCGGGAAAGGCACAGCTGATGGTCGCCCAGAACGTCTTCATCGTCCGGGCCAACATCGTCTCGGCACGGACGGTAAGGTTGACGGCAAGTAAAAGCCAGACAAGGGTCTTCATGATTTGATAGTAAGATCGATCAACATAAGGGTGGCTTTGGTCTTAGTCCGATCCAGGCATCAGCTCCCCGTGTCGTCAGGATCTTGGGGCAGGACTCGCCCACTGGGCGGTCGGGCCACCATGTGGACCTTCGACAAGCTCCGGGGGCTGACGCTGATCCTTATCGGGTTATTGTGGGTCGCGCTGGCCGGTTGCAAGGGCCGGGACGCTGACGCTCCGGTCGCTCCCTGGGCGTTGGGGCACGCTGTCAGTGCGGCCAGAGAGGTCGGGTTGCCTTTCCGGGCCGTGGATGTCAGCCCTGGCCCGCCGGTTTCAGAGAACGAGAACGGGGCGGAGTCGTTTCGTCGACTTCGGCAAGTGGTCAGCGAGCATCCGATGCGGGATTTGCCTCCGCCTCAAACCTTGAACGAGCCCCAATTGGCCAAGGCCGTGTTGGAGAATGCCGAGATTTTGGCGGCGGCGGAGTCGGCCGCCCGGTTTGAACGGCTCGACTTCAAGCGGGACTGGGATCTGGGGCCGTTGCTGGGCTACCCGGAGCACGAAGCCGTCCTTCCGGCCGCGCTGGTGCTCAATGCCAGGGCCAAGCTCAGGGCCCTCCGCGGCGACGACGCGGGTTGTCTGGCCGACCTGAGATCGGCCAGATCTCTCGGAAGCTTGGCAGCCCAAGACCCGGTCATCATTGGATTGCTCGCTGCGGCGGCCGTCGAGGACTTGGCTCTCAGAACCTTGGTGCAGGTGGCCTGGGTGTGGCGAGACCGACCGGAGCGGTTGGACAGGCTCCGGAGCTTTGCCAACGAAGACGCCTCCCCGCCTTTGGCCCGTTCCCTTAGAGGCGAAATGTACAAGGCGGTGGCTCTGGCCCGAAACTTCGAGCGCTTCACGAGGGGCGACGGCAGCCTGGTGGCCTCCATAGAACCTGAGAGGATCGTGCGCTACGACTTGCCCAGCGACCCGTCATGCCAGGCCCGCCTTTCGGCGCTTCTACGGGCTTGGGTCTCGGCCTATTCGTCGGCACTGGAGCCCTCCTCGCCCAAACGGGACGTGGCAAGGCGCTTCCATTGGACAGGCCCATTTCTCAAGAGCGAGGGTCGGTGGTCGGCTTGGAACACAGTGAACAACCCTGAACTCCTTGCCGCTTCGGACGCGGTCGAATCGCTTGAAGCGCGACAATCGGTGACGCGAACTGGGATCGAAGTCTTGCTATGGAGGGTCCGTTTTGGCCGCTGGCCTCTGTCGCTGGCCGAAGCCGGAATCGATTCTTACGACCCGATGGATTTCAAACCAGTCAGGTTTTTGCTTGAAGATGGTTCGGCCACTCTGTGGTCGATCGGCCCGGACCGGAAAGACGATGGCGGTGCCGATTCAGGCCTTGGAGGGTTTGACACGCCACTGGGCCGTGACGGATTGCTGGGTGACGTCGTCGTCAAGTTTCCTCCATCGGGTTGACGCGCTCCTCTCTACCGCGCCCTTGAGGCAACAAACTCGACGAAACCCGGTCGAATTCCCAGCAAGTACGAAAAGCGTGTCATGCCGCCTTCGAGTAGAATTAGGACGAATTCTGCTCTGGACCACGTGCCTTTTGCGTTGGTCTGGAGGCACTTTCATTGGATTCTAAGGAGTACAAATCGATGCATCGAGTTGGTTGGATCGCACCGCTCGTCGTCGGGGCCCTGTTGGCAGGGTGCTCGAGCGACTTGAGCACATTGGAGGCCGGTTCTGGAGGAGGAAGCGCCAGTCCGGTCGAGAACTACAAAGAGCAAAGGATGCGCGATGCCATGCGCGGACTCAGCTATGACCGTGGCATGGTCTCTCTCACGGCCGAGGCGGGCCAGATCGCCCAACGCGGCACTTTGGAAGAAGGGGCAAGACTGGCGGCCGAGGCTGCGAAGGTCTTTGAGACCAACGACTTTCCCGCGGCGATCGCCGCTTATACCAAGGCCGTGATCGTGGCTCCGCAACGGGCCGAGACCTACCTGGGGCTTGGCCGGGCCTTGCTCCCGAAGGGCCGGACGGCCGAAGCGGAAGCCGCCTTCCGCACCGCCTTGGGCTTGAACCCGAAGAGCCTGGAGACCAAGATCGAGATTGCTCGCCTGGTCGATTCGCGCGGCGAGTCTGAGGCCACGATCGCAGCTTGGAAGAACGTGCTCTCCCAGGATCCCAAGGTCGCCGAGGCCCACAGCCGCTTGGCCGTCGCCACCTATTACAAGGGTGACGCTGCCGGAGCATGGCGACACATTTCCGCGTGCGAAAGGCTGGGTGGCTCGGTTCCGGCCCAGTTCAAAGACCTGGTGAGGTCAGAGTCTGGCGCGACGACGCCGTGACAAGGAGAAGATGAAGGACATGAAACAACAGTTCACAATGTCGCGCACCGGGCTCACGGCTCTCGCGGCCTTGGCGTGTGGCTTGGCCAGCGCCCAAAACGTCATCGTCGGGAGCCCGATTCGCGTGGATCCGGGCCGTGGCACTTTTGCAGCCAATGAGACCAGTTCGGCTTCGGCCGGGCCTGGCGGCACCGAGATCGTGACTTCCTGGAACGACTGGAGCGAAAGCGTCGGTACGACCGAGATCATCCGATGCGGAGTGGCGGTCAGCAGCAACGCTGGCGCGACCTGGAGCGACTTCACCCTTCGACCGCCCGTCAACAACCGGTCCAGCGTTGAAGGCGACCCGTTCGCCGTCTACGACAACCGAACGGGCAACGTCTGGGTCGGCGCGATCAGTTTCGCCGGGAACGGCGGCGTCTATATCGCTCGCAAGACGCCCGGCGTGAACACCTTCGACAATCCCGTCATGGTTCAAGCGTCTGGCTCTGCAGACAAGGTCTGGGGAGCGGCCGGACCCATCCCCGGGAACCAGAACACGACCCGGATGTACGTCGCCTACAACCTGGGCGTCGCCCGGTCTAACGACTTGGGCTCCACTTGGCAGGCCCCGGTCTCGCTGGGATCTGGTCTTGGTTTCAATCCACGGGTCGGGCCTGAGGGCAACGTCTACGTCTCCTTCTGGAACTTCAGCAACCAGACGTTCCAGCTTCGAAGGAGCCTGGATGGCGGCAACACTTACCTCGCGGCGCAGACGCTCTTGACCCGGGTCGGGACCTGGGGTACCGGCGACTGTCCGATCATCCCGGGCAACTTCCGGATTCCCGCGCTGCCTTGTATCGCGGTCGATCCCGTCTCAGGAGTGGTCTACTCGGCCTCGTCGGACTCGGGCAACCTGGTCGGGTCCAACCGCAACTGCGACACGTTCTTTCAAAAATCGACCGATGGCGGCGCGACCTGGACCAGTCCCGTGCCTTTGTTCCGCAACACGACGCTCTCCCGCGACCACTTCTTCCCGTGGATCGAAGTCGATCGCTCCGGTCGGATCCACATGCTGTACTACAGCACGGAGGCGGTCTCGCAAAACGACACCAACACGGCCAGTTGCATCATGGACGCCTGGTACGCCTTTAGCGACGACGGTGGCGACACCTGGGAGCGCGCTCGGCTGACCCCCGTCTCCTTCGATGGCATGAACGACGGGTTGGCCCGCTCGATGGCCTTCTACGGCGACTATCTTGGCGTCGCTTGGGGCGGACAGCGAGTGTATCCGCACTACGTCGCCAGTTGGCCGAACAACGACCCGGACAACTATGTGAACGTGGTCATCAACCCGTTCACAGTGGCGACAGCCGTCTCGACATTCGGTGGGTTACTGGAACAAGGCAACCTTGACTCGTTGGCCCAGGTCGACTCCCGGCGGTACGTGGTGCGTAACGGCCCCGCGTTCGCGTTCGGTGCTCCCAATGCGGGCGCTTCCATGGAGTTCGTCACCGGTGTCACGAGCCTGACGTCGCTGTCGGTGGAACTGGTCGGGTCGTGCACGGCGTCGCCGAGCGCCTCGATCGAGCAGAAGATCGAGTTGCTCAACGTCCAGACCAACCAATGGGAGACGGTTGATGTGAGAGCACCGGCTGCGACGGACACGAAGATCACGGTCAACGTGGGCGGAAACGTGAGCCGCTTCTTCGACTCCGGCCAGCGATTGGTGAAGGCACGGATCGGCTGGCGTCAGACAGGCCCGACGGCCTCGGGCGTTTGGCGCGGCCAGATCGACCGGTTCTTGGTTATCGCCCGATAGTCCCTGTCCCCCCTCCTTGTCTTCGCCGGGCTTCGCCCTGGCTGCATACGAGGAGGGGGCTCCATAATCTAAGAATGGTCCAGGTGATGATCATCGCTGTGGGCGCAGCGATCGGTGCCAACGCTCGCTATTGGATCGGATACTGGGTCACCGGCAAACTGGGCCCGGCGTTTCCCTACTCGACCTTGGGAATCAATGTCGTCGGTTCCTTGATTCTTGGCGCCTTCCTGTCGGCGGCGATGGCTACGGGGCTGTCTCACCAGTGGAGGCTGTTCGTCGCGGTGGGACTTTGCGGCGGCTTCACGACCTTCTCGGCGTTTTCTGCCGACACGGTGATCCTGATCGAAGAGGGAGCCTATGTTCCGGCCTTCCTCTATGTCCTCGGTAGTTGCGTCCTTTCAATTGCGGGGTGTTTCGCTGGTGCCCATTTGGTCCGCTCTGCGCTCGGCCCGCACTGACTGGCCCCGGCATCGCGCCTTTATGGCTCAGCCAGGAGTCGTCACACGGTCGATGAAGGCCTCGGCGACGGAGAAGATGCGCCGCCGCCTGTTGGGTTCGAGCCGATCGATCCCGCCGGCCATCGCCCTTGTCCTCGGGTTGGATTCGAAGAGGGGACGGTGTTTGTGGACGAACCGCCAGAAGAGCCCGTCCCATGTGTCTTCCCAGTTCCCGCCTTCCGCACCCATTCTCTTGAGATAGGACGAACCGCTCAAGTAGGGCTTGGTCGTGATGGGGCGATCAGTGGCGAACTGACTCATCCCATAGACGTTGGGGCCCATCACCCAGTCGGCGGAGTCGATGGTCATCTCCATGAACCAATCGAAGGCTCCCTTCGGGTGGACTTCGCACATGAACATGGCCGCTCCAACGACCATGAGGCGCTCGATGTGATGGATCCAAGCGTGATCATTGGCGCGACGGATGGCGAGGTCCAGTGGGTCCAGACCGGTGTCTCCCGTATACCAATGTTGCGAAAGCCGGCGATGGTGGCCGAAACGACTCGTTGGTGGTTCTTCCGGTTCATGCCGATGGATTCCACGGACAAATTCTCGCCAGCCGACAATCTGGCGTAAGAACCCTTCGAGCGAGTTGAGGGGCACGCGCCGCCTTTCATGGTGGGCTAGGGTCGAACGAACGACCTGGGCCGGAGTCAGCAGACCCGTGTTCAGCAGGGGCGTCAAGAGGCTGTGGAAGACAGTGCGGTGAGACGAAGACAGGGCGTCCTCATAGTCTCCGAACAGATCGAGCCGTTCGTCCAAAAACTGATTCAACCAATCGAGCGCTTCTTCGTGAGTGGTGGGCCAGTCAAAGCCCGACGCTTGGCCCGGATGGTCAGGAAAATGATCGCCGACTAATTCGATGACGGCTTGCGTAGTCGTGTCAGGTGAACATGACCAAATGGTCGGAGGCGTCAGGTTCTTAGGAAGCCTCTTTCGGTTCGACGCGTCAAAGCTCCATTGCCCACCTAGGGGTTGACCGTTTGGTTCAAGAAGCAAGTTCAAGCGTCGTCGTTGGTAGACATAGAAGTCCGCCATCCGCATGCTCTGGTGGCCGGACCGATAGGTCCCCCACTCGTCAGGCGTCGTGAGGAACATCGGGTTTGGCCGCTCGATCAATCGGGCCCCGGCTTCTTGGCAGAGAAGGACGATCTCAGCTCGGACAGGGTTGTCGGCGATCTCATATGTCATGAGCTCCGACTCGCTCTGGATCTCGCGCCGAAGACGATCATAGAGAGAGGCGTCTCCGTCCTGGCCCAATTCGACATACTGAACGTCGCGGCCCTGGCTCCGCAGCCGGTCTCGGAAGTGCCGCATGGCGCTGAGGAAGAGAACGAGCTTTTGCTGATGGTGCCGGATCCGGGTGCAAAGTCGCCAATCTTCCATCATGAAGACGGGGCCGTCTGGCGGCAGTCCCGGTAGGCCGTCAAAGAGCATGTCGCCGAGCACCAGGATCACGTGCAGTACTACGCGGGGACGTCTTCAACTTCTCATCGGGTCAGGCACTGTCCGACCTGACGAGAAGAAGGAACGCCTGGGAGCCCCTGGAGGCTCTCGACGACAGGCGGCCCGAGTGGTCGGAACCCTATGAGAAGTCTTCTAACAGCAGGACGATCTGTCCGCCATGGTAAGAATCATGTTGAACAAGATGCGCGAGTATCCACCGTAAGGTGAAGCTGTTGCCCGAAGACGACTCGAACTCTTGATCTGGTGTCCTGCCCACCAAGTGGTCGATAAGTTCTGATCGTGTTTCCCTCATCATATCGACATACTGTGAAAACGGCCAGGCGGGAGGCTCAGGAAACTCCCGCTTGTCGACACTGAGCGCCTTGCAAAACTCGCCTGCGACCGTGCGTGGCTCAGAGGGCCTCTTCAAGACCATTTCGCCGATCCAGCCTTCGTCGCAATCGATCATGTGCATCATGAGAGCCCCGATGGAAACACCATGCTTTCCGTGCCGCCTGACCACTGCGTCATCAGGCACTTCTCCAATTTCTCCGAGCCACTCGCGGGTTCCGTCAGCCCATGCGGCGACGAGCAAGGCTATCTGCGGATCGAGGTCGGAACGAGGCTCAAGGTCGAATCGCGCCATATGAAGGAGGTTACCAAAGAGTCTGTCGGGCCAGGCCGCAGAAGAGACACGGCCCGGCCCCCTTTGGCTTTACTTGTCGTCTTCTCCAGGCTTGCCGTTGTCGGGGTTGGCCTTGGCCCATTGCTCGATGGTCGTCGCGTTCTTTCCTGCTTCCAGGTCGGCCTCAGGCTGGGGCGAGACCTGGCTCACATCTTGGCCCGCCGGTTCTGAGCAACCAGCGACAGCAAGAAGAAGCGCCAACAGGAGGGGTAGTCGCCTCATTCTATTCAGGCGACCAAACGGTCTGGCCAGTGAAGGGAATCTCGACGAAGTCCTCGCAAGCGATCTGTCCGAGTCCAAAGCGGCTCCCGTCAAGTTGCTCCCTGGCGTTCGCGCAGTAAGCGAGGCGGTCCTTCTTCTGGGCGGGAACGTAGACATAGCCCACTCCCGTCGTGAGCCCGCCCCGGAACTGGACCGACTTCGAATGACTGTCGGCGAAGGACATATTGAACTTGCCTCCCCATCTGAAGTCGCGCTGGCGGGTCTTGTCGGTGACCGGGAACGTGTCCAGAATCCACGCCTTCCCTCCGGCGCTGTTCGGGAACATGCCGATCGTCGGCCGCGGAGTGTCGTAGGTGTCGCCGAAGACAAAGAGGTTCGCGGGATCGTCGAACGAGGTCAATGAGCGTCCCGCCTGGATCGTGCCCCCGTCCGGAAGCGTTTGGACCGGGCCAAGGACGCCTCCTCCAGCATAAATCTGCGGCCCCCAGTTGTAGCCATAGCCGAGGCACCGACCGGTTGGATTCAAGTCGTAGATCTTGCGGCCCCACGGTGTGTTCATCCGTTCGTTCTCGTTGTGGTAGTAGCACCCGACCTCCGTCCGCTCGGAGCTGTAGAAAATGTCAACGTTCTTCACGTAGGGTTGCATGACAACCCAGAAGTCGGTGCGGTGCACGCCTTGAGGGCCACCTGAACTGACGTTGACGGCATAGTCGTCATGGTCGCCGGCATAGGTGTGCCAGGCCGTGCCGATCTGCTTGGTCTGGCTGAGGGCGTTGGTCTTCTTGGCGGCCGTTTTGGCTTGGGCGAAGACAGGGAAGAGGATGGCCGCCAAGATGGCGATGATCGCGATGACGACGAGGAGTTCAATAAGGGTGAAGGCTTTCTTCATGCGACCGCTCCGGGCCGCATGAAGGTTGTGACATCACTGTTAAACGCACGTTAGCCTCAGGACCGTGACCGGAAAAACTCCCCACAGGCCTTCCACTGGGCCGGTCCGAGGCCCAGCGAACCAGGCCTTCAGCACCAAGAGGCCGCTCTATCGGCGCTTCCTGGCGGGCCGGACGAATGACCGTCGCTTGGGCTGGCCCAACGGCGGCCTTGGTCCCGCCAAGGGTGCGGCTGTGCTTCGGCGTGAGACGTCGACTGGCACCCCCAAGAGCTTTTCGATCGCCCGCACATCGCTCGCCTGGTCCGGAAGCGCCAAAGTGATGGCCCGCCCTGCTGACCCGGCCCGACCCGTGCGTCCGATCCGGTGCACATAGTCTTCCGGCTTCTCAGGGACGTCGTAGTTCACCACGAGCTCAATGTCCTTCACGTCGATGCCCCTGGCGGCGATGTCGGTCGCGACCAAGACGCGATAGCGTCCCTCTTTGAACCCCTCCAGGGCCTCTCGCCGCTGACTCGGCGTTCGATCAGAGTGAATCTCGGCCGCTCGATGACCGCTCGAACGAAGCGACTTCGTGAGCTTCCTCGCCCCATGCCGTGTCCTCGAAAAGACGAGCACCGTGCCTCGCGTCTCGACCAGCAGTTCCGAAAGGATCGTCGGCTTCTCCTCGTGCGCGACATAGACCAGTTCTTGCTCGACCTTCGAGGGGGCCGCTCCTGCCGGAGTCGCCTCCACCCTCACGGGGTCTTTGAGGTACTGCGCGGCGAGGGAGGCGATGTCGTGGGGGAACGTCGCGCTGAACAGGAGCGTTTGGCGCTTGGTGGGGACTCGGTCAAGGATCCGCTTGATGGATGGCGCGAACCCCATGTCGAGCATCCGGTCGGCTTCGTCAAGCACGACCGTCGAGATCCTTTCCCACCTCACGTTCCCTCGTTCCATGTGGTCCATCAGCCGTCCAGGCGTGGCCACAATGACCTTCGGTTTGTTCCGAAGGGCCTTTTCCTGGGGGAGCATCGACAGGCCACCGACCACCAGGGCGCATCGGACCCGAAGGTTCTGGAAGGTTTGGGCGATCTGTTGGGCGAGTTCTCGGGTCGGGGCCAGAACGAGAGCCGTCTGCTCTGGCCCGAGCCTCATCAAGAGAGGAAGGCCAAAAGCGAGGGTCTTTCCGGTGCCCGTCTGGGCCAAGCCGACGACGTCCCTGCCGTCGATCACGGGCGGGATCGCTTGAGACTGGATCAAAGTAGGAACGACGATGCCTTGGTCGGCCAAGGAAGCGCAGACGTCCGCCGGGACGCCCAGGGCGGCAAAGCCCGAAAACTGAGTGGATGGTTTCATGAAGGGGTGTGCGCCACAAAGGGCGCGAATCAGGGAATGCCTTTCGAGTGACCCGGCTCGACCGCGGCAATCATGCGGGAACCTGAGGTGCAGAGCATTCGCGCGGGCGTTCCCTGCAGGAGCTGAGCCTCGGCTAGCCCCGAAGATGCGACTATACCAGCCGGGTCGGTTCAGCGCGTGCCAATGGTCCGCATCGCGGACTCGGCCACCCTGGGCCATGGCCCTGCTTCGCCGTCCTAGGGCAGATGCCGGGGCCCCGCCACCCTTGTCCGAGAGGCCAATGGCGCCTTCAGCGTCGGTTCCAGCTTAGCCGGACACTTGCGAAAGCTCGTCGACCGCCCGCTCGATCTCTTCCGCGTGGCTCCGGATGGACAGGTTCGAGGTGCGAAGTCCGTCCAATGTGGTCGAGGCCCATTCCGCTGGCGCGGCCTTGGCGCGTCCAAGGTCGGCCCGAACCTGGAGAAGAGTCTGGCGCACGACTTCCTGTTGGGCGTCCACTCGCTCCAGGAACGGCCGGTACCGTTCGGCGACCGTCAACCTTTCCCGCGCCATTTCGAGGCTGTGCTCGTAAGTCGCCCGAGCGGACAAGTCGGTCGCCGCGTCCCGTTTCGCCTCGATCAATCGCACCTCGGCTTCTACCGCCGCCGGATCGGTCTGGGCGATCGCCGCCTCCATGACCCTGCGACGGCCCTCGAGGACATCGTGATGGTCCAACAGCCCGTTGAGCTGGTGGACAGCCGCGTCTCGGACTTTGGGCTCCAGGTCAGCACGGAACAGCTCCACGACCAGCTCGGCATAGAGCTTGCCCAGCGGGGTGAGGTTGAGCACAGGCAACAAGGCTTCGATCTCATCGACCGTCGCCGTCCGCCGGTTTCGCATGGTGGCGATGACGGCGTGAACCCCGCAGCCGATCATCCCGGCGAACATCGGCAAGGGGGTGGAGAACTGCTTGCCCACCCAGGCCAGGCCAACGATCGCCGCGAGCCAAACGGCCGCCCCTAAGAGAAACCCCTTGCCGTAGTGCTTCCACCAGGCCTTCTGGTGCGCCATGAAGGCGCTGGCGCCGTCCTTGCCGAGCGCCCCGGTGTACATCGCCGACTCGTAGGCGTCGAAGGCCTTCCAGAGCATGGGGTGCAGCTTGGTTTCTCCGAGCCTCATCGTTCCACCCATCATTACGCGGTCACAGTGGCATCCGGTGCGCTTCGGTTCCATTCGGACGGGGCCAAGGTCTCTGTGCCTGCCACAAGAGCCTGGCCATCCCAAGAGTGAGATCGGGAGGTTCGGCCATCGGTCGCGCCCGCGCGCACTAGCAGATTTCGGGGCCTGGTTCTCATCGGCCGTCTGATCCCGCAAGGTTCGGGGATCGGGTCCATCGAGAGCGGGTTGGCCCAGGATCAGCCGTGCGGGCCTCGCGCGCTCCTCTCTGGGGCCTGATCATCCAGTCTGGGGTAGACAGGGGAGATCGTGGGTCAGATCGGAGGCTTGAACGCTGGACTGCTTGTCGCCGGGTTGTTCCTCCTGCTTTGCGTCTTGGCAAGCAAGGCCTCCACCAAACTGGGCGTGCCGGCCCTGATCGTCTTCTTGGGCCTCGGGATGTTGGCCGGGAGCGACGGCCCAGGTCGGATCCCGTTCGACGACTTTGCCCTCGCTTCTGTCGTCGGGAACGTCGCCCTCGCCTTCATCCTCTTCGCGGGCGGTCTCGACTCGAATTGGGCCACCCTCCGCCATGTCGCCAAGCCTGGGCTGCTCTTGGCCACCGTCGGGGTCGTCGTCACGGCCGGGCTGGTGGGGGTCTTCTCCCACCTCGTGCTCGGTTTGCCAATCGTCGTCGCGCTCCTGCTCGGGGCCGTGGTCTCTTCCACCGACGCGGCCGCCATCTTTGGAGTGCTGAGGAGCTCTGGCCTTCGACTGAGGCACAGGATCACGCCCACGCTTGAGTTCGAGTCGGGAGCGAACGACGCGATCGCCGTGTTCCTGACCATTGCCTTGACCGGGCTCGCCGTCGATCCGAACGCATCGCCATGGAGCCTGCTGCCCAGCCTCCTGGTCCAGATGCCTTTGGGCGCGGGAGTCGGGTACCTGGTCAGCCTTGCCGCGGTCTGGGTCATCAACCGTCTGCGGCTCGAGTACGACGGCCTCTATCCCGTCGTCACCATCGCCGCGGCATGCCTGGCCTTTGGTGGAGCGGGCGCCATCGGAGGAAACGCCTTCTTGAGCGTCTATGTCGCCGGGCTTTCCATGGGGAGCCGCACCTTCGTGCACCGCATCTCCCTCCGCCAGTTCCATGAGGGCACCGGATGGCTCATGCAGATCGTGATGTTCGTGATCCTTGGTCTCTTGGCGTACCCGAGCCAGCTGCCGTCGGTCGCCTTGCCGGCCATGATGTTGGCCCTGTTCCTGATCTTCGTCGCCAGGCCGGTGGCCGTCTTCCTGTCTCTGGCCCCGCTCAAGGTCGCGAGACGGGCTCAAGCCCTCATCGCCTGGGCCGGGCTACGCGGGGCCGTGCCGATCGTGCTCGCGACGATTCCAGTCGTCGAGGGCGTGGAGAACTCGAGGATGCTCTTCAACGTGGTGTTCTTCGTCGTCTTGACCTCGGTCTTGCTCCAAGGAACGACGCTTCGGCCCATGGCCCGAGCCTTGGGCGTGCTCGCCCCACCCAGCCGAGAGCCCGCCGAAGACATGAGAGAGGTGGGGGGCAAGAACCTGGTCGAGACGACAGTGGCGCCTGGTTCCGCAGCGGCGGGCCGGCAGGTCGTCGAGCTCCGTTTGCCGCCCACCGCGCTCTTGGTGCTCCTCACCCGGGACGGTCGGTCGTACGTCCCCCGCGGATCGACCGTCCTCGCCGAGGGCGACCAACTGCTCATCGCCACCCGAAGGAACGACCAGGACGAGATCCTCGCCCGTTTCGCGTGAGCCCGCCCCTCGACCTCTCGGTAAAATCCGCGGCATGACAGCCCAGGAGGTCGTCCAAGAGCTCGAATCGCTCGGGACACCCCAGATCAAGAAGATTTGGCTCAAGTACGGCGCCGCCGAGCCCTGCTTCGGGGTCAAGGTGGAGGACATGAAGAAGATCCTGAAGAGGGTCAAAGGGGACCATCAGCTCGCGCTGGACCTCTACGAGACCGGGATCGCCGACGCCATGTACCTCGCCGGCCTCCTCGTGGACGACTCCAAAATGACCGAGTCCGAGCTCGATCGCTGGCTCGCCAAAGCCCAGCCGGGGTGGGTCGCCGACTTCACCGTGCCCTGGGTCGCGGGCAGCAGCCCAGTCGCCCGCTCCATCGCCCTGCGGTGGATCGGGTCCACCGACCCGAAGACCGCCGCAGCAGGCTGGGGAACCTACAGTTCGCACCTATCGATCACACCCGACGACAAAATCGACCTTGACGAGGTGAGCGGTCTCCTTGAGCGGGCCAAGACGGAACTGCACCGATCACCCGACCCCGTCAAAGCGGCGATGAACCAGTTCGTCACGTTCGTCGGGTGCTATGTCCTGCCGCTTCATGAGGCGGCCCAGGAGACGGCCCGCGCCATAGGCCCGGTCACGGTCGACCCAAAGAACTCCTGCTCCCTGGCCCCCGCCGTCGATCAGATCGCCAAGTTCGCCGCCCGCGGCGCGATCGGCCGCAAGCGGAAGTCAGCCAAGTGCTGAAGAATGCCGTGACAAGGGCCTGGACGTCATCGCGCAGGCGGCCTCACCCGACCTCCACCACCCCCAGCCGCAGCACGCCCGTCGCCTGGCCCGTGGCGCGCAGCACGTACCGCGCCGCCACCGCGTAGCGCCCAGGCTTCGCGGCGACCTCGGCCGAGAGCCCTCCCGGCACGAACGCCACGCGCTCCAACACCCGGAAATCCCGGTCGCGAGGCTCGGCCAGGGCCGAACGCACCGACAGCCCCAGCAGCTCCGTCACCACTCCTGAAGAGTTCGGCCGGTCGGACGTGTACCGGAGCGCCCCGGCCAGCCCTTCGACCGCCAAGCGGGCCGCGTCGCCACCAAAAGGCGAGGCAGGCGGCAGAGTCGGCGGCTCGTCCTCCAGCCCCACGCTGGAGCCCGTGCTGGCCGAACGGGCCTCTTTTCCTGTCGTCGACGTGGGCCATGGCTCCCCCCCTCGTTCTGCGAAGGAGAGGGCGCCGGGGTGTGAGGAAGACAGACCCGCCGCGATTGCGGCCTTGCTGGGTCTCCTTTGGCGAACCAGAGCCATGTCCACCGTGTCCTCCCGGTTCACAGCCAGCCACCGCACCGCCAGCGACCGGTAGGCGTTGGCGGCTCCGACGGGACCCGCCACCGGGTCGGTGCGCCTCGCCCACAGCAACCAAGCCCGCTGCTCCTCAGGGCTGAGCCCCCGCCACAGGCTCGAAGCGAGGGCCATGAGCCGCCTGGCCTCGGCCTGCGCTTGGGTCACGCGCGAAGAAGGCACGGGCCTCTCGCGGACGATGGTCGTGCCGTCTCGGCGGAGCGCGAACACCGCCCCTCCGCTCGTCCCGCTGAGTCCGCCGACGATCAACCCAGGCTTCAACTTGGCCATGCCGTCATTGTCGGCTGTTTGAGCCGCGCTCTCCACCCATTCGCCTGACCAAACTGTGTGCCGTGTGTGTGCCGCGCGTGTGCCGCGCATGTGCCAAGAACCGTATTGGGTCGGAGCCACCCCGTCAGGACGGCCTCGGGGCAGCGAAGCGCAGGGAGAAGCAGACTGCGGCGCCCAGCCATGGGTCAGGTACCTTTCAGGGATCATGACCGTCGCTCTCGCCCTCGTCGCCCTGGCATCGGCCGGCCCGATCTTCCAGGAACAGGACATGAGCGGGCAATATGGCTATCCGGTCTTCAGGACCGAGATCCCGAACATGGAGCGCTTTGCCGGCACCGCCTCCGAACAGCAGATGTCGCAGTGGTGCTGGGCGGCGAGCGTTTCGAACGTCTTCGCCTATCACGGCCACCCGCTGGCCCAAGAAAAGATCGTGACGGAGGTCTATGGGGGCTTGGTGAACCTGCCCTCTTTCACCGCCAGGCGGATCGCGCAACAGCTGAACCGGAACTGGACGGACGACGATGGGGTCGAGTTCAAGGCGCGGCTCACAAGCGCCTATGACTCTGCGGCCGGGGTCTATCTGACGAACAACGAGATCCTCAAGAACGAGATCCGGGCAGGGCGGCCCGTGGTGATCGGCACGACGCACTGCATGGTGGTGACGGCGATCGACTCCGCTGAGGACGGGAGGGTCGTGGGGGCCGGTCTCTATGACCCCTGGCCAGGGCAAGGCTTCCGGATGGCGCGGCCCGAAGAGATCCTCGCTGTGGAGCTGGGTGGGAAGATGACCTTCCTGGCGACGGTGAGGGTCGAGGCCGTGGGCCAGCGGTCGGAGACGCGGGTTCGGGCGGGCGTGCGCTAACTCAGAGGGGCACGCCGCCCGGTGGTCGCCAGCCCCTCCCGACACAGCCGGCCCTCAAGCACCCGACTGCGCCGCGCCGTGGCCATCCTGCCCAAGCGCCGTGTAGAATGGTGGGGCATGTCCCGAAGGGCCGTGCATTCAGGGGAGGCCTGAAGACGAGACGGGAACTGCACCGCACAAGTTTTGTTGCACTTCTGTGCGGACGGGCAACTCAGTAGTCCGCAGCCGCTTCCACGAACATTGGGTCGGCACAATGGAAACAACTTTCAGGTGCCCGCAGTGCGGAACCGACATTGAACTCACAGAGACCCTCTTCCAGCCATTCATCCAGTCAGTGGAGCAGAAGGCGCGAGAGCAGGTCGCCAAGGCGCAAAGGGAAGCTGAGGAGGCGAGAAAGAGCGCTAATCACGACCTGGCGCAGGCAGCCGCCCAATTGAAGGAAGCCGCCGACTTGAGGGCAAGTATTGAGACGGAAGTCAACCAGCGGCTTGCTGCAGAACGGCTGACGATCCAAGCGCAGGAGCGCGAGGCCTTGCGGAAGGAGCTTGCGCCAGAGATCGAGGCCGAGCGGCACCGGGCCAAGGAATTGGAGGCCAAGCTGACCCAGGCGCAGCAGGCCGAGCTGGCCCTCCGGAAGGAGAAGGACGACCTGGAGCGGCGGGCAAGGGAGATGGACCTGGAGGTCGCCCGGAGGGTGGACGAACAACGCAAGTCCATCGCCGAGGACGCGCAGAAGGCTGCCGCCGAGGCCATGAACCTCAGGCTGGCCGAGAAAGACAAGACGATCGCCGACATGCAGACCAAGCTCGAAGAGGCCCAGCGCAAGGGCGCCCAGGGCTCGCAACAGTTGCAGGGCGAGGTGCTGGAGTTGGACCTCGAGCAGAGGCTCCAGTCGGCCTTCCCATGGGACGAGATCACGCCCGTCAAGCAAGGCGCGAGAGGGGGAGACTTGCTCCAGAGGGTGTCGGCGCAGCCCGGGGTGGTGTCGGGCGTCGTCTATTGGGAAGCCAAGCGGGCGGCGAATTGGTCTCCGGAGTGGATCGTGAAGGCCAAGCAGGATGCCCGCGCGGCCGGGGCCGAAGCGATCGTCATCGTGACGACGGCCCTGCCGAAAGGCGAAAGCACGCTGTGCCTTGTAGATGGCGTTGTGGTCTGCCCAGTCGGGCTGGAGGTGCCAGTGGCGCACATGCTGCGGAACGGGCTGGTCGAGGCGGCGAACGCTCGTAAGGCCTCGGAGGGGCGCGGGACTAAAGAAGCGCTGATCTACTCGTACCTGACCGGGCCCCAGTTCAAGGCGTGGCTGACCGGCATCGCCGAGCCCTTCGTGCAGATGCAGAAGGACTTGGAGAGCGAAGTCAACGCGACAACGACCCGCTGGAAGAAGCGGCGGAAGCAGATCGAACGAGTGCGCGACAGCGTCGCCGGCATGTTCGGCGACCTGCAGGGAATCGTCGGTGCCGAGATGCCGGAGCTGCCTGGGTTTGTGGAGGAAGTTGAGGAGGATGGGGAGTAGTGAGCCAAGTCACTGGTAAGTCGGCCCACCCCGTAACGATCTCGAAGATCAAGAGACTCAAGGGGTTCGCGACGTTCCGCGACTTCTCTTGGCCACCGGATCTCCATCCTTTCAGCCGATACAACTTGATCTACGGCTGGAACGCGACTGGCAAGACGACGTTGTCCCGACTGTTGCAGGCCCTTGAACGAGGGGAGGCTCCCGCTTGTGAGGCCGTCACAGTGGAACCAAGTGGCGGCGGCACCGTGACGCGCGACCAATTCCCGGAGAACCAGTCTGTATCAATTCGGGTCTACAATAGCGACTTCGTAACCCGAAACGTCTTTCCAAGTGACGGCAACGTCCCACCAGTCTTCGTTCTGGGTGAGCAGCGAAAGGAAGACCAAGCGAAGCTGGAGCAGGCAAGAACGAGGCTTACCCAGCTGAGTCCCGAGCTTGGCAGACTACGGTCAGACGTCAAAAAGGCGACCAAGGCCGTCGAGGACTTCGAAAAGGACCGGGCCAAGTCGATCAAGGATGCGCTGCAACCCGCCGGCCTCGACCCGTACCGCAACTACAACCGTGCGCACTTTGAATCGAAAGCCACCCAATCAGCCGGGCAAGGTAAGCCCGGAGTGTCGGTAATGACCGAGACTGAGCGTGAAGCGATCCTGGTCACGACGCGCCAGCAGCGCCTGGGCGACCTTCAGGGGCTGCCGACCTGGCTGCGGCTACCTGGCGACTACGTTGAACGCGTGCTGGAGTTGCTATCGAGGCAGGTCGCCGCTCAGGCCATTGAAGAGTTCCTCTTGAACCCAGGGTTGGCTCGCTGGGTCGAGGAAGGGCTCCGCCTGCATCCGAGTGGGGACCGCGACACCTGTAAGTTCTGCATGGCCCAACTCTCTGGCGAGCGAATCGATGCGCTGGAGGGTCACTTCAACGACGCCTTCACCAAACTCATGGACGACATCGACTCTTGTCTAACTGATCTCAAGGGAGAAGTGGAGTCGGCACATCGGCAGCCCCCTGATGAATCTCGTGTGTACACGCAATTCCGACAAAGCTACGCGGCAAGTGTTCAGGCTTTGGAAACAACCTTAGCAGAGGTCAAGAGTGCCTTCAGCGAACTCATCCGTGCTCTGGACGAGAAGAAGGAGAACGCCTTTGCGATCGTCGACCTGGACGAATCCATGTTGCGCGTTGACGTGGGATCATTAACCAAGCTCAATGAGTTGATCGAGAATCACAACAAGCATTCGAAGGGGCTTGACCAGGCCAAGAAGCAAGCGTGCGCAGAGTACGAGGAGGAGGCAGTCCGATCTGCATTGCCGAAGTTCATGGAGTTGGTCGAAGCGCGTAGAGTGGCACAGAATAGTCTCGAGAGCACGCGGGCCGAGATCGAGCAGCTGCAGCGGACAGTGCCTGACCTCGAGCAAGGGTTGCAAGATCATCGGACACCTGCGGAGGAGCTGAACAGGGATTTAGTCGCCTATTTGGGACATGACGAGATACAGTTCGAAGCATTTGGGGCGGGTTACCGCATTCTGAGGCGGGGAAAGTCAGCCGATCGCCTGAGCGAGGGTGAGAGAACCGCTATTTCTGTCCTCTACTTCCTCCGCACTCTGACGCAGGAGGGATTCGACCTGAGGCGGTCAGTGATCGTCTTAGACGATCCAGTATCTAGCTTGGACGAGGGATCGCTTTACTCCGCGTACGGGTTCATCCAGAAGCGGACGTGCGAGGCGGCGCAAGTAATCGTTCTGACGCACAACTTCACTTTCTTTCGCCTGGTTCGCGACTGGCTGTCGCACTGCAAGTCGCACGAACGTGCTTACTTCTCCGTCGTTTCCATTGGAGTCGGAGATCAACGGTGTTCAGACTTGCGACCACTCGACCCAATGCTCGAAAGGTACCACTCGGAGTACCACTTCCTCTTCAGTCTGGTGCAGAAGCATGCGGAGGCGGTGGATGCCGAGCGGCTCGAAGCGTACTATCAGATGCCGAATGTGGCTCGGCGCCTACTTGAAGCATTTTTTGCATTCCGAAAGCCAGGCCCAAGGAAGTCCGTCACGGACGTGATTAGAAACGCAGGGTTCGACGGACCGAAGACCGCGCTCATTATCAGATTCTGCCACACGTATAGCCACAATGATGTCGTCTCGGAGCCTGCGCATGACCCCTCGGTTCTCTCCGAGACTGGAGCGGCAATGAGGGCCGTCTTGGAACTAATGGCCCACCTTGACCAGGCTCACGTCGATGAAATGAAGACGCTGTGCGCGCGTGCAACCCCGAACGGAGCTGCCCAATTGTGACCGGGGACAAGTCCATGAACCAATCTACGATCCAAACCTTGGCACTGGCCATTCACTCAAAGAGGAACGTCTCGTTCACCTACGACGGCCACTACCGGGAATGCAGCCCTCACGCCTTGGGCCACAAGGGTGGGAAGGTGAACATGCTCGTTTTCCAGTTCAGTGGGGCTACGAGCAGTGGTCCGATCACCTCCGACGGTCCAGGCAACTGGAAGTGCATGGACGTGGCCAAGATCCAGGGATTGGAACTCATCGAGGGTGACTGGCACACTTGGGAGAACCACTCCCAGCCGTCCACGTGCATTGACACGATGATTGCGGAGGTTGCGTACTGACCGGTGGCGACGCGGTACTAGCCGGCCGCCAGCCCACCAGCGTCATGGATCGGGACTGGTACAACTGAGGGCACGTATGGATCGGAGACCGGGGGAGCCGAATGAAGCGTGAAGTCGTCCTCGAACTCACTGCGACCTTCGAGGGGCACGCCCAGCGGACCGACACGGGGGTCGAGTACTGGCTGGCCCGAGACCTCCAGCACCTCTTGGGCTACACCAAATGGGACAACTTCCTGAACGTCGTCACCAAGGCCAAGACGGCTTGTGAGGTCGCCGACCACCGGATCGAAGACCATTTTGCCGACGTCGGGAAATTGGTAGACATCGGCGCCGGAGCCCAGCGAGAGATTGACGACCTCATGCTCACCCGGTTCGCCTGCTACCTGATCGCCCAGAACGGCGACCCGCAGAAGCGGGAGATCGCCTTCGCCCAGAACTACTTCGCCATCCAGACCCGCCGGGCGGAACTCATCGAGAAGCGGATTCTGGAGTCAGAACGGCTATCGGCCAGGCGCAAACTCAGCCAGACCGAGACCGAACTCTCCCGCCTGATCTTCCAGCAGACTGGGAGCGACCAGAACTTCGCGCTCATCCGAAGCAAAGGCGACCATGCGCTCTTCGGCAAGACGACGAAGCAGATGAAGGCGACCTGGAACGTGCCGGAGGCGCGGCCGCTGGCCGACTTCGCGCCGACGATCATTCTGAAGGCAAAGGACTTCGCGACGGAAATCACGATCCACAACGCCCGGGCCAAGGGACTGGCGACCGAGGGAGGCATCTCGGACGAGCACGTGACGAACAATGCGGCGGTGCGGCAGACGCTGATCGACCGGGGCATCCGACCCGAGTCTTTGTCGCCGGTAGAGGACGTCAAGAATGTGGTGCGCCGACTGGCCAGCGAAGACCGCAAGGCGCTTGAGCATCCAGAAGGGCTGGAGGACTAGGACATGAGCGAGCAAATCTGGGGGCCGGAGAATCCTCACCCGGCTGACGAAGCGCGAACGGGTGGGGAAGGGCACGATATAAGCGATGATTGGACCGGTAGCCTGAGACATGAGCCTGGTTGACACCGTCCTCGGCTGGTTTGGATTGGCGCGGGTGCGGCGGGAGATCGCAACGCGGCAGCCCGCCGGTCGTGCACCCCTAAGCGACGCAGCGGGCTTTCAGCTCCCGGTGCACGGGGCCCCCAGGGCGGGGCCGGAGCCGTTGCCTGAGCTCAGTTCGGAGCAGCGGGCGATCATGGACGACCTTCTGGGGGGAGGTTTGGGAAGTCAGGTTGCCTTGGTGCTTGGTGCGGCGGGTACGGGCAAGTCGACTCTGATCCAGGCGTTGGTCCGTGCGACGGATGGCCAGGCTATCGTTTGCGCGTTCACAGGCGTTGCTGCGCTGAGGGTCGATGGTACGACGATTCATCGGCTCTTTGGCTTTGGACCCCATGTCCTGCCACGGGAGAAGGCCGACGTGATCCCGTACCTCCCCGAGGAGAGGCGCCAGGTGCTCGCCAAGGCAAGGTTCCTCGTGATCGATGAGGTCTCGATGGTGCGGTGCGACCTTTTCGACGCCATCGACAGGAGCCTGCGCCTCAACCTGGGCAAGCCTGACTTACCGTTCGGAGGAAAGAGGCTCGTGCTCGTTGGGGACATGCTCCAGTTGACGCCGATCGTCGGAAAGGAGGAGAGGCAGACGATCCATGCCCAGTGGCCCGGGGAGCACTTCTTCCACGCTCGGGTTTGGGACGCCGTCCAGCCCAGGGTCTTCCAACTCACGGTCGACCACAGGGCCGCGGGCGACCAGCCGTATCGAGAGTCCATCACTGCTATTCGTGCTGAGTCAAGTAAGATTGGTGCGGTCGAGACACTGCAGGAGCTGATCGGCCGTAATCGTCAGACTGACCAGGCGGTTGTGCTGACGCCATACAACAAGGTGGCTGACAGTGTGAATGCCGAGCGTCTGGCCGCGCTCCCTGGTGTTGCGAGGCGCTACATCGGCACCGTACACGGGGAGTTCTCTGACCGAGAGCGACCCGTTGTTCCGACGCACGTAGAGCTAAAGGTTGGCGCACGGGTGATGGTGGCTGCCAATGATCACGTTGAGCCACGCCGGTACGTCAACGGAACGACGGGCACGGTCCGAGACCTCCAAGCGGACAGGGTCCTCGTGCGGAAGGACGACGGCGAGGATGTGTGGATCGAGCGGTTCCGATGGGATCGGTTTGAGCCGCAGTGGGACGAAGAGCTGGGAAAGATCGTGCTCGCTATCGTGGCTAGCTACACCCAGATTCCTCTTCTACTCGGTTGGGCGTTCACCGTTCACAAGGCGCAGGGGATCACGTTCGACCGAGCCCACATAAAGCCGGGGCGTGGGTTCTTTTGTAGCGGTCATGCGTACGTGGCCGTGACTCGTTGTCGCACTTCTGCCGGTCTCTCCTGCGACCGTGAGCTTCGGCCGGGGGACTTCGAATGGGACGATGCAGTTCGTGAGTTCCTTGCGAGCGTTGAGATCGAGGGACGCTGAGCCGAGGGAGGAACATGAGCCGGCAGGGCTTGTCGGGCGACGGCTAGCAGCACAGGGTCCGACAGGTAAAGATTCCGGGACAAGGGGCCGAGACTCTCCGGTAGGGGCAGAGCGGCGGTGCTGGTCTGGCCCGAATCCAAATAGGACAAAGCTAGAAATGGCCAAACTGAAAAGAACAGTCATCGTGGGCGGTTTGAGCGGCTCGAGCGGGCCGGTCACCTTCAAGCTCACCAGTGAGGGCACGATCGTCAGCGAGCGCACCAGCCCTTCCAACCCCAACACTCCGGCCCAACAAAGCGCGCGCGCCAGGTTCACCTCGAGCGCGAGGACTTATCGCGGCTTCTCCTCCAGCATCGTCCAGCAGTGGGACGAGTTCGCGGAGAGCGGCCTTGAGCGCGACCCAGTGAGCGGTGGCCAGCGGTTCCGCGACGGGATCAACGCTTACATTGGCCTGGCTTCCAAGTTCTTGCAGGCGACCCCGAACGGCACGCCTCCGACGACCCCACCGACCACGCCTTTCGTGGCCCCGAACGTGACCTTGACGGCGACGGGCTCGGCGGGCAAGGTGACCTTCACCGCCGGCGGCCCGACCCCGGCCAACGTGCGGACCGAACTTCTGCTGCAAAAGCTGGCGGGCGCCAACCGCAAGCCCCAGTCTGGAGCCTATCGTTCCCGAGCGTTCGCGGCTTTCGTGCCTGGCTCGCTCAGTGCGGACGTGACGGTGGGCCCTGGCTTCTATGCTGCGGCCTATCGGTTCGTGAACACACAGACCGGCCAAGCGACCGAGCTTCAGTCGATCGGCGTGGCCCAGGTGACGCTTGCGCTCTCGCAGGGCGGCAAGAAGGCGGCCTGACCGCCGAGAGGCGACCTCACTCTCTAACCCCCTCTCCATCGCTGACGGAGAGGGGGAGAGGATCAGCGGTTACCGATGGCGACGTATTCGCGCGGTGCTGGGCCTTCGTAGATGCACGAGGGCCGGATGAGCCGGTTGTTATCGAGCTGCTCGATCATGTGCGTGCACCAGCCGGACGTGCGGGCGATGACGAAGATCGGCGTGTAGAGCGGGATCGGGATGCCCATCAGGTAGTAGGCGTAGGCGGCAGGGAAGTCCACGTTCGGGAAGAGCTGCTTCTCGTCCCACATCACCCGCTCCATGACGTCGGCGATGTCTCCCCATTGGGTGTTGCCTTTCATGCGCCCGAGTTCTTTGCCGAGCTTGGTCATGATGCCGGCGCGCGAGTCGCTCTTGCGATATTCGCGGTGGCCGAACCCCATGATCTTCTCCTTGTTGGCGAGCGCGTTGCGGGTCCAGGCTTCGGCCTTGTCGGCGCTGCCGATGCCGATGAGCATGTGCATGGCCTCCTCGTTCGCGCCACCGTGGAGGGGGCCCTTCAGGGTGCCGATGCCAGTCACGATGCCGCTATAGAGGTCGCTGAGGGTGGCGACGCAGACGCGGCAGGCAAAGGTCGAGGCGTTGAAGGTGTGCTCGGCATAGAGGGTGAGCGACGTGTCCATCGCCCTTTCCATGAACGAGTCGGGCTTCTCGCCCGTGAGCATGTAGAGGAAGTTGGCGGCGGTGCCGAGCGAGGGATCCGGGTCGATCGGGTTGTGACCGTTGCTGATCCGCCATGAGCCGGCGACCAAGGTCGCAGCCTTGGCCACGATGCGGTCGGCCTTGCGGCGGTTGGCGTCGCCGTCGGTGGCGGGCTTCTTGTAGTCTGGATCCAAGGCGCCGAGCATCGAATAGCCAACTTTGAGCCGGTCCATCGGGTGCATCTCGCTGCTTGTAAGCCGCAGGGCGTCCCAAACGTGGTGGGGAACATGCCGGTTCGCGCTCAATTCGGCCTTGTAGGCTTCGAGCTCAGTCTGAGTGGGGAGCTTGCCTTTGAGCAGCAGGTAGGCGGTCTCTTCGAAGCACCCGTGCTCGGCGAGCTCGTGAACGTTATAGCCACGGTAGGTAAGGCTGGACGTCTCGACGTCGATCTGGCTGATCGTGGTGATGCCGGCGATAACGCCCTGAAGGCCAGGGCTGTAGTTCGGATGCTCGGTGGTGGGTGCGCTCATGAGTGCCTGCTCCGTCGCGGGTCTACGCTTGATCCGAGTCTACCGTTCGCCTTTACAGGCCCCCGGGCCCCGCTCGTCACGGTGCCGTCACGTTTACTGCCTCATGATCTGCACGGAGCCTAGGGCCCAAGTGAACAAGCAATGATTTCCAAACGAATCCTTCAGACAACGGGAGCTTTCATCGCCCTGATGGCAGGGCTCCATGGATGCAATTCCGACGCCAATGCCGGAGAAGATCAGATGTCTCAAACGACGGTGATCTCGGCAGATTTCGAAGACGGGAAAACTCCTGCCCGGTGGGGAGTCACCTCAGAAGGCTATGAGTTCCAAGTGGGGAGCGAACGAGGTGAAAAGTCGGGCCGACTCAAAATGGTTCGAAGTGGGCTTGCGCCTTTCGGAAACTTCATGTCGATCGTTCCGGCAAACGAGCTTCGTGGAAAGAAGGTCACATTGACCGCTCGCTTGCGATCAGACACTCCCGGAACCCGCGCACAGATGTGGATGCGGGTCGATTTGGAATCCGGAGGAATGGGTGGGTTCGACAACATGTCTGACCGCCCAGTGGCGCTCCCAACCTGGCAAGATGCGAAGATTGAAATGGACATCGACGCCGAGGCCAAGCACATCGCTATTGGCTTTATTGCGACCCCTCAAGGAGACATCTCGTTCGATGACGTTCAACTCAAAGTCCATTCGGGAACGAAGAGCCACATTGAAGCAAAGAAGCATGTCGCTTATGAAAGGGCCGAGTTATCTGAAATGCAAGTTGACAACATTATGGCAGCGGCTAAGTTGCTCGGTTATATTCGTTTCTTTCATCCTTCCGACGAGTCGTATGCCGTCAAGAGCTGGGTGGCTTTCGGTTCGGGCCTCATCGCCAAAGTGGAGAACATCAGGAGCCACTCCGAGTTGGCCAAAGCGCTCCAAAAGGAGATTGCCCCGATCGCGCCGCTTGTTCATGTGTGGTACGGAGATCAAGCTGGCGGAGCAAGTGCCTATCCAAGTCTCGCGGGCGCGACCGACGTGCTTTGGTACGAACACACGGGCGTCAAACTCGGTCCTGAATCCAATATTTATGAAACTGTCCGAAAGAGAACGCAAGGCAACCCGTCGAAGCTCATGACGGTGACGAAGAGGCTTACGAACGGGGTTTGGTTGCGACTTCCGATCCAAGTCCCAGCGAAAGGTGGACGTGGTGGCGCGACCCTGCCCAAGGCGACTGGCGCCCATGAGCGTCTCAGGTCGGACACCGAGGACCGGAATCTTGACCCGGCCACCCGGACGGCCCGTCTTTCTGAGATCGCCATGATCTACGCCACCATGCAGCACTTTTACCCTTACTTCGACACCGTTAAAGTGAATTGGGATTTGGCGACAAGATCGGCGATGAAGGAGGTGTCGGCAGCCGAGAGTCTTGATGAGGCCGACGACGCCTTACGGCGCTACGGCAACAAGCTCGCAGACGGCCACGTGCGCCTCCACAGTAAAACAAGTTCTTCAACGTTCTCAAGTCGATTGGTCACTGAGTTGGTTGAAGGGAAGCTGGTCGTCGTCGAGAAAGTCAAGTCCGGCCTCGATAAAGTCATGCTCGGTGACGAGATCATTAAGATCGGGCCTATGACTACTGCCGAATGGATGAAAAAGCAAATGGACTATGTGCCTGCCAGCTACGGTACAGAAAGGGAGACGCTCGCAGCCAACCTCTTTGGTCGTGGTCACTTCTTCAACAAAGCCGTCCCGATCGTTGGCAAGCGGACCAACGGCGAGACCTATCAATTTCTGCTTGAGCCATTGAGAAAGCCTGCTGAGTTCGACCGGCTGATCAAGAAGGTTGCGAACGGTGAGGAGTTGGCTCCGGGCGTCGTCTACCTGAACCTGGTAGGGGCCGATGGCTCTGTCGTGAGGGATCACTTGGACAAACTCGTTGGAGCCAAGGCGGTCGTGTTCGACATGAGGGGCTACCCGATGGAGGGGGCGAAGAACCTGCTTCATCACCTCACAGACTCCAACCTTCAAAGCGCCCACTGGTTGGTACCAAGAGTGAGCTCTCCTGACCAAGAAGGTGTGAGTTATGAAGAGCGTGGCCGCTGGGAACTTACGCCAAGAAAGCCACGAATCAAGGGCAAGATCGTTTTCTTGACTGGCGGCCCAGGCGCTATCAGCTACTCCGAGTCCATCATGGGCATCGTTGAGGCTTATGGTCTTGGCGAGCGGGTTGGAGCCCGCACAGCTGGGACAAATGGGAACGTCAATCGCCTGTCACTCGCGGGCCACCGGAAGTTCACCTTCACGGGCATGAAAGTGCTCAAACACGACAGGTCTGTCCATCACGGCATCGGGATTCAGCCCACCGTGCCGGTGCGTCAATCGTTGACCGACCTCCGGTCGGGCCGTGACACCGTGCTTCAGAAGGGGATCGAAGTGGCCCAGCGTTGATCGGGGCACTGACCATCATCGCCGTCATGGAGAGTCCAGAAGGATTTCGTTGGGAAACAGCCAGCGGGCAACTGCATCGGGTCTCGTCGTGGAGGCTCCAAGGAGCGAATCGGTCGAGCTCGGATACCAAGGTATCGTTGAACCAACGGGCCCCAGTCCGGGCGATACCCGCTCGCAGCGAAGCTCCGGTCAACAACTCGAACATCACAGGATGGAGTCCATCGTCTGGCGTAGGTGACGATGATGAAGCAAGTCAGCGAGAAGCTGCTGGATCTTGGATCGGCTCCAACGAGACCGAGGGTTCACAGGAAGTCGCAAATCGGCTGTCCTTTAAGGCCCAAGATTTCTTGGGAATGGAATCGCGGCTCGATGAAGGACGTCAAAGGACACGTGAAGGCCCGTCTAATCACAGGCGCATTCCTCGTCGCGGTCTTGGCCGCCGTGGTTGGATCCTGGATGGCTCGTCATCAACCCGAGCGGCGCGAACTCGTCATCCTCAAGGAGGTCCAGACACTGGGAGAACTCCGGACGGTGCGTCACACCTATCGCGACGTGCTCAGGTGTGCGACCTCTCGCGAGCCAGCCGACTGGGCGGCCCCGATCCCGGGAGCGGCGGGCGTTGTGCGGACATTGACCAAGAACGACGCCATCGTCACCTACCTCGCCGAAGTTGATGCCGGTGTGGATCTGACGCGCGCCAAGCTGGTCGAGGAGGCCTCTGGGCCCGTGATTGTGCTTCCCAGAGCTCAGATCTATCCTCCTCGGGTCAAGGTGAGGATCGAGTGGCGCAACACAGGACTGTTCTGGCGCGACGAGAATCTTGCCGCCGCAGCTCAGCGAGAGGCGGAGGCGAAGGTCACGAACGCCGCAGAGGGATCAAGAATCATTGAGCGGGCAGAGTCCGAAGTCCGGGATCGGTTAAGCCAGCTTGGGCAAAAGTTCGAGCTTCGGTTCGAGTCGTGAACTCGACGCCTCGTCTCGCCAGAGCCTGGCCGCACCGGAGTCAGGAACGAAACTATCTGGAACTGACGGCCTTGAGTCGGCGGCGCACCTTCAGGGCCACTGGAGAACCATAGCCGTGGGCGTTCTCAAGGTTCCAACAGAGCTCTGAGGCCTCGGCCGTCCCGCCCGCGTCGCCCACTTGTTGGAACATCTCGGCGGCGGCGACACAGGCGACATAACGTTGCAACGGTCCGGGCAGGCGCTCGGCCAACAAAAGCACCTCTCGGGGCCTGTCCACCGAGGCGTCTGCCCGGAACCGGGCTGCGGACTCAAAGACCCTCACGAGCAAGAGGGCCAGTTCGTCGTCGGTCTTCGATGCGTACGAACCGGCCATTTGGCACCATTCTTGTGCCTCGCCGATCCGGCCAGACGCTGTCGCGATCCTGGCCATGTTCAACACGCAGTCCAGCTTGGTCTCTCCCGGTCGCATGAACTCAACCTGTCGCCCCAGGAGGTCTAAACCGGCAGGAGCGGCCCGTCCAGCGTGAACGAGAGCGGCGACCGTCCTGATGGTGATCAGCCTTTGATTGTCGGTGCAGTTTCGAAGACTGGGAGCGAACACGGGTCGCCAGAGGTCGCGGATCACCTCTTGCGCCCCGATGACCAACAAGGACTTGACGATCGCCAAGGCCGTCTCGGCGTCTCCCGGGCGAGCCCGGAACGATTGCAGAGCCTTGAAGGCGTCCAGCGCCAAGAATCCGGAGGGGACCGAGCTTAACGAACGGCCAACCTCGACGAGGGTGCGTGTTTCGGACTGCCCCATTTCGACGGCGGTGGCCGCCCGGGCCAGCTCGTCGGGCGGAGCTCTTCGTGCCGCTGTCTCATAACGTTGGAACGTCGCTATGGCCAAACCCGACCGTTCGGCCGCTTGCTGCAAGGTGAGCCCGGCGCGAAGGCGATGGTGGCGAAGCACCCTCTGGGTCTCGGGCGGAGGCTCGATCAGCAACGGTGCGTCTGACTCTTGTCCATAAGCCCGCATGAGCCGCGTGGCGTCTTCGATGGCTGGCGCGTGGCGTCCGCTCTCCCACCGTTTGAGCGTGGCAGGGCTCACGGCCCCGGCTCGGCTGGCCTGGTCCACTGTGAGGCCCGCCCGCTTTCTCGCGGTTCTCAAGGCACCGGCGCAGTTCCACGCCCTCACCGTCACAGAGTATCACGGTTTCTCCAAAAAGTGAGCCGAAATCGCCGTTTAGTGCCGACTTTTCTGCGGTCTACTGGCTTTAGGCAACACAAGCCACCTTAGGAAGAAAACCCATGAAGCCCAAAACTACAAAAATCTTTGTTCTCGCGGCACTGGCCGCCCTGACTGTCCCCTCGACCGCCCAGATCATTAACGGCAGCTTTGAGACTGGAGTGGCCTATGGAGGATCGCCCAACATCAACATTCCTGGTACACCAAGCCCCTGGGTCGCGACAAACTTTACACCGGACTGCTACGACAACACCGGTGTCGACGGCTGGGACCTCAATGGCATCCCGGTCTATGACAACATGTTCAGGGGCATGGTCGCCGCCGACGGCAACCGGTTCATCGGCTTTGCCGCCGGTCTGTACCAAAACACGCCGATTTCGGAATCCTTCATGCAGGTCATGAATCCCCTCACTCCAGGGCAAACCTACACAGTGAACGCGATGATGGCCGTCGACGATCTCGGCAAGGCGGCGGCGTACAGCGGGCCTTACACGGGCCGCGGCGTGATCGACGTCCTCATCAATGGGTCGTATGTCGGAACGTTTGGAGCCAATACCCAGTCGCTGACGTGGGAGGCCAGAAGCGTCACCTTCGTAGCCCCTGTCGCTTCGAGTTACACGATCGAGTTCGTCGCATCGATGGGGACGCTTCCAGCCTCTCCGAGCTACATGGCCTTGGACGGCATCAACATGGTCCCCGAGCCCGGCACCATCCTGGCTTTCGGAGCTGGCGCCGCCGCGTTGGCCCGTCGCCGATTCAATCGACGCGGATCCAGTACTGAGTAGGCGAAGCTGAAGATCCAGGCTCCCGGCACAGCCCGAAGACGGGCTGTGCCTCGAACTGCGCAAAAGCGGAGAATGGAGAGTCCCCGGTCAGTGGATTTGGCCCCGGTCCGTTCCGGATGAGACGAACGGGTTCGAGAACTTGGCGTCCGTGAGATAGCTTTGGTCTGTGAGGGTCCGGAGGAAGGCTTCGAGCGCCTGTTTCTCGGTCTCGGTCAGGTTCAACCTTCTGGGGCGACCCTGTTGATCTCGCAACAGTGGGTCAAGGAACGGATTGTCTTGGACGCCACTGTTGTAAAAGTCGATCACTTGTCGCAGGGTCGAGAACCGACCGTCGTGCATATAAGGCCCGGTGACAGCAATGTTCCGCAGCGAGGGAGACTTGAACCGACCGCCGCCGGGTGTGTTGAGGTCCAGTCCATTGTTCCGAGCCTGGGTGCTGACCTGGCCGACGGCGACGTGGCACGCGTTACAGCCGCGACTGATGTTCGGGAACCCCGGGACGGGCTGGAAGAGACGCAACCCGAGGAACTCCTCTTGGGTCAGTGTCCCTTGGAAGTTCGGCTGGCCGTTGGCATTGAAGGCCGAGTCGAACTTGGACTTGGAGTTCACCATCGAACGGACGAACTGGGCCATGGCCCGCGCGATCCGGTCCGAATTGATCGTGGGAGATCCAAAAGCATCCGTGAAGAGCTTCCCATAGAACGACGTCTGCTGGAGGCGGGCCACGACTTCGGGAAGGGTCATGTCCATCTCGAGCGCATCTTGGATCGGCATGAGGACTTGGGCCTCGAGGGTGGGGGCGCGCTCGTCCCAGAAGAATCGGCCGTTCGGATAGTACCGAGCCATGCCCAACCCCATCGAATTGCGGCTCGTCATGCCGCCGTGAACGCCTGTGCTGAACCGGGCAGGATCGGTGAAACCTCGCGACTGAAGGTGACAAGACCCGCACGAGACGGTCATGTTGCGGCTCAGCCGTTTGTCATAGAAGATCACACGTCCCAGCGTCGCCCCGGCGTTGGTCACCGGGTTGTTGGCAGGAGTGTTGTCCAGCACCCTCAGGTTGCCTGGCAGATTCGGGTCGACTATGTGGCGCGGATAGTTCTGCTCGGCGTCGGCGTAAGAGTACGTCGGGTAGGGCAACACCGGCCTGCCCGCGCTATCGGCGAGCTGGGCGCCTGCATAGAACCACGGGGCCAAAGCGAGCCCAAAAATAGCTAACGACGCTGATTTCGATGCTTTCATTTCCTCAAGGGCGCACTCCGGAAGCTCCGGATCCCGCTCCAGTCTGCCAAACAAGAGTGAGGATTTCGTGAGGAGTCGCGCTAAGTTTAGACTCAAGCCTGGCATGATGACTGCGCGCGACAGGCCAATTGAATCGACCTTGTGGTCGGAGCGAGTCCGATTTTAGCTCCGACCGCGGAACGGGCCGTAGAGAAGCCGGTGCGGGTTCCGAACGAGATTCAGCGGCGGCGCCTTTTCAGGGTCCAAGCGAGGAGGCCGCCCAGAATCAACAGCGTCCCCGGCTCTGGAACCGCGTTGAGATCCAGTGTCACGGCGCCGATGAAGATGAGCCGGCCCGGCGTAATCGTCGACTGCCACTGGTAGCCACCAGTGTAATCGCCGGGGCCAAAATTGAACGCCGAGTTAGAGTACACCGTGGCCCCATTGTCGGTCAGGCTGTCGAGAATCGAGCTATATGGGGCCACCTCGAAGGCGTTGAGCCGCCGCGTGCTGGCGGAGTAAACCAGGCTTGAACCGGTGAGGCTGTCGACAATCGTTTGGACCTCATTTTCTTCACCGCTCACAGCCGCCGAGTCGTCGCCCGCCGTCTCATTGAGGTCGGTGTCCAGATAAGACGAAAGCGTCAAGTCGATCGCCGAGGTCGTTTGGTTGAGAACCCCGAAGGCGATCGTCAAGAACGCCGAGTTCGGCCCAGTTTGGGTCAGTTCGTAAGTCTGGACGAACCTGAGGGCGTCCGGGCCGAAACCAGCCACCGGCTCGACATACTGCAACTCGGCAAAGTTGCCACTGACAGTCGCCTCGGTCTGGTTCGACAAGGCGTAGTCCCGAGTGTCGGCGCCAGCGCGGTACCAGAACCAATGTTGCGTCGGGTTCTCGACGCCGGCCACGCTGAAACGGCCGCGGCCGCCAAGTCCTGTCAGCCTCTCCCCTTCCAAGTTGCGGTGGGTAAAGGTCGCGTCTCCATCGACTAAAGTGAACTCATCGACGGCCCGTGCCGCAATCGGCAGAACGGCGAGAACGACCAACGAAGCAAGACGTGACAGACCCATGTTTCCTCTCTCGATCGCGCGGCAATGGCCGTCGCTAGACTTTGTTTATACACTTCGGTAGACAGCGCAGTCCAGTGTTTTTGCCAGCAAGTTTTCCCCATTCGTCAGGTGCCCGAACGGTGGAGCACGGTGGCGCGGACACGGCTTGCTGGGGTCAAAGGATCGTGTCGAGGAGAGACCCTGGCGCCCGGCCCGTCAACCTTTCGTGCAACCGATAGGCCTGAGCTTCTGTGAGTCCCGAGACGATGTCGGCGACCACTCGCTCGGGGACCTGGCCCCGGTCAAGGTCGTGGCGGGCCCAATCGGGCAACAGGCGCGGCCGCTCTAGCCGAGCATCGTCAAGCAGTACCTCGAGCGAGTCTCGCAGCACTCGGGCTTGTCCGTGCTGGATGGCCCTGAGCGATTCTCGCCTGATCACAAAGTGGGCGGTGAGTTGTTTGAGCATGAAGAGCTCCTTCTCGTGTTTGGGATCGATGGCGACGGCCCGACCTTCGTTCCGGTCCGGGTCAGTCAAACGGAGCGTCCAAGTCACGTACCGCGAGATCATCTGACTCGCGAAAGACCGCAACCGCCCACGCTGGGCCTGGCTCCCGTCGAACTCGACTTCCAAGGGAAACGGGGCGAAAACCTCGTCATAGACTTCTTCGATCTCCGGATCCTCAAGTGGGAAGTGCTCTTCCTTTTCGGCATAGTGCGCCTTCACCCCTTCCACAAAGGCCTCAAACTCGGTTCGGGAGGTCACGATCCGGTGCATGGGGATCAGTCCAGCCCGATAGAAGTCGAACAGATCGTGAACCGAGTAGGCGATGTCGTCGGCCACGTCCATGATCTCGGCCTCGACCGTCCTTTGGTCGGCCACGAGGCCGTCCCTGGCCCAGTCGAACGCTTCGCGGTCGGCCTGGTAGGCCCCGAACTTCTCATGTCGTGGGCCGCTAGAGGTCCGTAGCCAGGGGTACTTCAGGGTCGCGTTGAGGGTGGCCCTGGTGAGGTTCAAGCCAGGTTGCTCGTGATGGCGGATCGAGAGCCGGGTGATGATGCGGAACGTCTGCGCGTTGCCCTCGAAACCGTCGGATCCAGGAGCGAGCTCAAGGAGAGCCTCGTCCATGACCTGCTCGCCGTTGTGCCCGAAAGGGGGGTGCCCCAAGTCATGGGCCCAGGCGGACGCTTCGGCGACGTCGGTATTGACCTCGAGACGCTCGGCCAGATCTGGCTGGCGCATCCAAAGCCGTTCGGCCAGGCGTTTGGCGATCTGGGCGACCTCCATCGTGTGGGTGAGCCGGTTGTGGTAGACGTGCCCTTCGTTCGAAGCAGCGACCTGGGTCGTTCCTGCCAGGCGGCGCAAGTGCGACGTGTAAAGGATCCGGTCGCGGTCGCGCTGAAAGGCGTTGCGGTGGTCGTCGGGGCGGTCCCCTTCGAATTGGCGCCCGTAACGGTTCATGGCTCGTTCCGGGCCGATTGGAGTAGTCCGTCCGGGGCGAGGTAGATCTGGCCCGAGGCGAATCCGTCGTTGATCGCGGTCCGCACGTCTTGCGACTCGACCTTGCCTTCTAGGTCTCGGATCAACTGTCCTGCCGAGACCGGTCCTCGGCCCAGCCGCTCAAGGACCGACGAGAGCGCGTCAGGGGCCATCGTCATTCCGATTGGGTCGCCCAGGCTTGGTCGGTCTCTTCATAAAGAGGATAGTCGATAAGGTCGTAGAGCTCGGCCCGGGTCGTCATCTGGTCGATCCAGTCAGCCTGCGTGCCTTTCTCGATCAAATCGGCATAGAACGCGGTCACGGCTTTGAGTTTCACCCGCATGGCCGAGACCGGGAAGATGACCATGTTGTAGCCCATCTCGGAGAAACGCCGGGCAGGGATGATCGGTGTCTTGCCGAACTCGGTCATGTTGGCGAGCAATGGCACGTCGATGGCTTTCCGGAACGCTTCGAACTCCTCCTCGTTGTGAAGCCCCTCGGGAAAGACGGCTTCCGCCCCAAAGTCGCAGTACAACTTGGCGCGGTCGATCGCCGATTCGAGACCCTCGACCCCCCGCGCATCGGTCCGTGCAATGAGCAGAAAGTCGGTTTGGCTTTTGGCTTCGGCAGCGGCTAAAAGCTTACGGGCCATCTCGTGGGGAGCGACCAGGGCCTTGCCGTCCAAGTGGCCGCACTTTTTCGGCATCAACTGGTCTTCCAGATGGATGCCGGCGAGCCCGGCCCTCTCCATCTCGATGACGCACCGGGTGACGTTCCAGACCTCGCCGTAACCAGTGTCGGCGTCGGCGATGAACGGGATCGGGGCGGCCTGACAGATCATCCGGGCTTGAGTGGCCATCTCGTTCAGGGTCAAGAGGCCGATGTCGGGCATAGCAAGATAGCTGTTGGTGACCGCGGCCCCGCTCACATATCCAGCTTGGGCGCCGGCCTTTGCGGCGCACAGAGCGCTGAGGGCACTGAACACGCCAGGCATGACGACCAGCCCTTGGGCCATGAGGTCGCGCAGGCGCGCCCCAGGGTTCTCGATCGGGGCATGGACCATGGCCCTTGATTATCCTCGATGCAGTTATGCGGGCTCCCTGACCAAGGAGCCAAAGGCTGGGGTACACCTCGAGCGGAATGGGCTGGCGGGCTATGTGGAGGCAGACCCTCGGGCTGATCCGGATCTACATCGCCGACGGCCTGGCCTACCGGGCTTCGGGGGTGATCTGGGTTCTGACGGACGTCGCCAGCGCCGTCACGATGCCGCTCGTCTGGCTGGCGGCGAGCCGGGGCGGGCCGATCGCGGGTTATTCTTCAAGCGATCTCGTTCTGTACTACCTTTGCCTCTTGATGTTGACCAGTTTTATCATGTGCCATTTCATGTGGGAGATCAGTTTCGAGATCCGGGAAGGCATGTTCTCGGCCCACATCATCCGGCCCGTCTCCTACATGCACTTCATCCTCTCCCGTAACCTGGCATGGCGGGTGGTAAGAAGCCTCATTTTCCTCCCCTTTTTCTTGGCGATCTTGTACTTTTATCTCGGGGCAGTCGAAGGAAAGAGCGTGTACTTGGGATGGGAGCTCTGGGCGTCGGTCGTTCTGGGCCACCTGGTGAGCGTGGTGTTCGTCACAGCTCTGGCCATGATCGCTCTCTTCACGCAAGAAGCACAATCGATCTTTGAACTGTACTACTTTCCGATGCTGTTCTTAAGCGGACAATTGTTCCCGATCGCGCTGTTACCCGACTGGGTGCGCGGCTTGGCGGTCGTGTTCCCGTTTTATTACACGACAGGGGTGCCGACGGAGATCATGGTCGGGCGGCTGGCCGGACCCGCCGCGTGGCAGGCGATGGGGATCCAAGTGGTGTGGATCGGAGTGTCGTATGTCCTCTTCAGGGTGCTGTTCGCAAAGGGGACGCGGCACTATGCCGGTGTGGGGATGTGAGGGTGGTGCCGCAGGCCGGACTTGAACCGGCGACCCTAGCATTTTCAGTGCTATGCTCTACCAACTGAGCTACCGCGGCACAGGATGGCGAGGATGACGGGACTTGAACCCGCGACCTTCGGCGTGACAGGCCGACGCTCTAACCGACTGAGCTACACCCCCGCGCTGGGACTCAGGAGTATTCCACGTCGACGACCGTCGGCGCTAGGGCTGGGTAGGTGCCATCGAAGTCGCGAGCGGCTCCGCTATGCGAATGAGGAAGGCCAAGCGTGTCTTGTTGCCAAGGTCGATCGACCTAGCTCTTTCAGGCTACTCCTTCGAATAACCCGGCCGGTTCGGCTGGCCCCGGACGGTGCTAGCGGCCTTGGCCGCCGCCTCGCCGGGGACAGTCGGGGGCGGGGGCTGCAACTCCACCGATGATGTTTGGCCCTTGGCCGCCGCCTGCTCGGCGAGCTGGACGAGCCTCATGAACTCGCCGGGATCCTTAGCCTTCGCCCGGGCGTCCTCCACTGTCACGAGTCCCCGCTCCACGAGCCGGGCGAGCGACTGGTCGAGCGTCTGCATCCCTTGCTTGAGCCCGGTCTGAATGATCGAACCGATCTGGTAAGTCTTGTTCTCGCGCACCAGGTTCCGCACCGCGTTGGTCGCGTTCAGCACCTCGAACGCGGCGATCCTGCCCCGCCCGTCCTTCCGTTTGACCAACGACTGCGACACGACCCCCAGCAAGTTGACCGAGAGCTGCATCCGGATCTGTTGCTGCTGGTGCATCGGGAAGACGTCCACGATGCGGTCCACCGTCTGCACCGCGTCGACTGTGTGCAAGGTCGCGAAGACGAGGTGCCCAGTCTCCGCCGCGGTGATGGCGAGGTGGATCGTCTCAAGATCGCGCATCTCGCCCACGAGGATGACGTCAGGGTCTTGGCGCAGGACGTATTTGAGCGCGTTGGCGAAGGCGAGAGTGTCGATATCGAGCTCGCGCTGGTTGATGAGGGCGACGTGGTCGTCGTGGACGAACTCGATCGGATCTTCGACCGTGACGATGTGGACCCTCTGCGTCCGGTTGATCCGGTCGACCATCGCGGCCAGAGTCGTCGATTTTCCAGACCCGGCCGGGCCGGTGACGAGTACGAGTCCGCGCGGGCGCCCGATCATCTCGTGGCAGACCTGGGGAAGTTGAAGATCCTCGATCGAGCTGATCTCATATGGGATCACGCGGAAAGCGGCTTGGGCGTGCTCCCGCTGGACGTACATGTTCCCACGGAACCGAGACAGCCCTTGGATCTCGATGGAGAAGTCCAGCTCCATGTCCCGGTCGAACTTCGCGATCTGCTCGGGTCGCAACAGCCGGGCCATCGCCGCCCGGAAGTCGGCGTCGGTGAACTCGGGGGCGTCCTCAAGCGGCTTGAGGTCGCCGTGCACCCGAACGTAGACGCGCCCAGTGTCGGACTTCAGGTGGAGGTCCGAGCCTTGCTCCTCGACACACCTTCGGAGCAAGTCCTCGACAGGAAGCATGGCCGGATTGTAGCCCACCAAAGACGGTGGCCATCGCCCGTTATGCTGCCTTTGACCTCTCCAACTGAGCGACCTTCTGATTCGACTCTTGAAGATCGCGCTCAAGCATGAGCAGTCTAGCCGCGATGCTGGCCACGATCAAGAGGCACGAGCGTTGGTCATCGGAGATCTCTTTCTTCCGCCTGTCCATGACGCAGAGGGCACCAACGTTGTGACCTTCGATCCAAATCGGCGCGCCGGCATAAAAGCGGACTGAATGCGAGCCGGTTACTAACGGATTGTCGGCAAACTCCTCGTCTCTTGTGGCGTCCGTGACGACATAGACGTCTTGCTGTTCAATCGTTCTGTTACAAAACGCGACGTCCCGTGAAGTCTCCTTGATGTTGGAGCCGAGGATTGACTTGAACCACTGACGGTCACTGTCGATGAAGCTCAGGGCGGCGATCGGAGTGCCGAACATCTGGGCGGCCAAGGCCGTCAAGGCGTCGAACGGCCAGTCTTCCTTGGTGTCCTTCGGGTTGAGTTGACGCAGTACGGCGAGCCGGGCCGCCTCTGACTTCATCTTCGAAGTTGCTTTCCCCATACCATCGATGATTGGATCAGCTATAACCCTTGTTTAGGGTCGAACGAAGGCAAAACTACCAGCATTTGGGCCTTGGAGTCGATGGTCTGGCTATCGGACCGAGTCCGGTGACCGAGAGCGGGTCTGCCTCCTAATTTTCCCAAAACACTTGGGCCACGAATCGGGCATGGTCGAATCTGTCGTGACCCAGAGGATCGACGACAAAATCGATGAGAGAGCCGACCTTGACCTTCGCCGTTACTGAAAAATCAGTGCCCACCTGGTCGTTTCCGGCGATATCAGCCTTCCAGACCAGCTTTCCGTCCACGTAGATCAACCCGCGGAGGCCCTCGCCGCCCGCCAAGTTCTTCGAGAGATTGCCGCGAAGCGTCACTTGCCCAGGTACCTCGCTCACCCACCTACGGACGGGCCAGACTTCTCGCGGCGTCCTCCCCATCGTCGTCCCCAGCGAATTTGGGTGCATGGTGGTCGGGGCGATGAAAGTCCAGACTTCCGGGTCGGAAGCGTGCCAGACGGGAGCATAGTCTCTGGCCCCCGAATCTGACTCGAGGTACTGGGACATCATCGAGAAGCGACCGGGGTCGTAATCAGACTCCTGGTTTTCACCGCGGTCAAGGTAGCCGTAGAACCAGCCGTCTTGCCCTTGTCGGCCCGAAAACTCCTTCACAGAATCGGCGACCACAATCCCCGAAGCCGCGGCGAGAAAAATGAGCGAAGTCAAGGCCATAATTATCTATACGTTTGACTCCTGACGAAGTTCTTCGTCCCGTGTGTCGACCTCCTCACTTGACACGCAGTGTGCCGAGGCGAAACGATCCGACGACTGGAATCGGCCCTGATCTATCTTGGCAAGTTGCAAAACTGTAGTTCACAGTGACAGATGTGACCTGAGCGCGATCCCACAGTCTTGCCAAATCGACTTCCGAGGTCACGCCGAGTCGCGCTGCGCTGCTCTTGAAAGTCTCCCTAACGTGACTGCGGAACTCTGGTGACATTGTTGTGATGTCTGGCGCGACAGGTGTAGCCCCGATGAAGAGTTGGTCTGCTTGAGAGACCAAGGCGTCTATCTCTTGTTGCTTAGCTCGCACCCAGTTTCCCAATTCGTGAAGGGCTTTCTCGAACAGCTCGAACCGCCGGACTTGAGCCGGCATCGGTTCTGACAATATCTTGAAGGTCAGCCCAGGTGTCAACCATTTGGCGATCTCGTACTCACGGGCCTCTCGGGCGATGCGGTCCGCCAAGACCGCGCCTTCGCGGGGCGGCTGCATCCAACGCTGGCCCGGTTCAAGAACAGGAGAGGCAATCAAGTGATCTGCGACGGCCTGCGCATTGTCCGTCAAGTTCAATGGTGGCAACTCGAAGGTCTTCCCATCTACATCAAGAGTGTAGGTTGCAGTCCGAAAAAGGGCGAAGTTTCCTTCCGCTGGGAACGGGCGCTTTCCGATGTCGACTAGCACTTCGTCCAAAAGGCGCCGCGCTGAGGCGTTTAATGATTGAGAAGATCCTAAGCCTCCTGGGAACTTCGCTAGCACAAGCTCTAGAAGAAGTTCGGCTTCTTTCTTTCGACTGTCGAATTGCCCTAAGTCAGAGGGCGCGAGAACCAAGAGTTGATCCGTCCTTGATATGACCGTGTAGCCTCGACTAGTGAAAACCGTCTCAGGGGTTTCTTTCGTAACAACGCTGAGCGGCTTAAGCTTCTCGAGCGTACCTTCCGCGACCAAGACCGCCTCAAAGCGGCCAGTATTCTCAACGGATGCTCCTGGGAGCGCTCCTGAAAGAGTGAAGAGCAGAAGCTCAAGGCAGGACGGTGTCTTCGTACCAAACAAAGTACGGGCCCTCCCAGCACCGGTTCCTTTTCGCCACGGAAAGATTCGGTGGCTCGCCACCAGACCACTGCTCTTCGCCTCTGTTTCGAGAGAAGGTGACATTGTACGTCCGCTTCCTCATCGAGCCGAGTTGCACGGGATACTGGAAGTAGTTGACCGTGTCGTATGTGTTCGTCAACGGCTTGAACGGACTGGTCCACGGTGGCGATTCGTCCTCAGCTCCCCAAATCCTCTTGGTCAGGGCATAGCTGAACGTGACCGAAATCGTCATGGGCTCGGACGTGAAGTTCGAGTTCTCGTAAACCCATTCCGTCACTTGCGTGGTGGTCGGGCCGATCCTGTAGTCAAGTTGCCAGTCAATGGCCTGAAGAAGAGTCAGGAGCAGCTCTCCCATCATGGTTTGGACGCTACCCCCCCCCGACTGCTTTGTCAAGGGTCAGGGACTTGATGGGTCGTTTCTTCTTCCCAGGCGATTTCTGCCTCTGGTAGACTCGCAACCAGACCCCATGGAAGGGCGTCTGGACAGGCAGAGGATGGCGACAGTCACGCGCGCGCCGCGGGGGTCGGGGCGACAGTCCCCGGAGCCGCCCGCGAAGACCCACCACACCGCCGACGCGGCAGGTATCGGCTTGATCGCTGTCGCCCTTCTTTTGGCCGTGGCCTTGGCCGTGGGCAACGCGGGCCTGATCGGCAACGGCCTCGCCTTTTTCTTCACGACGTTCGTCGGGCGCGGAGCCTGGGTCGTGCCGCTCGTGCTCGGGTTCGCAGGGGCGATGCTCCTCGCCGGGCGCACCAGCCTCGCCGTCGGCCGGGTCGCCCTGGGCTCCACTTTGGCCTTCCTTGGGATTGTCGGGTTCCTCGCGGAGGCCCGTCTCGGCGACTTCTTCGACCCTGAAGTCGTCTCTCGGAGCGGAGGCTATGTCGGGGCCGTCGTCGGTTGGGCCCTTGACGCGCTCCTCGGAGGAGGCAAGGCGATCGGACTGACCGCACTGATCCTCGTCGGGGCCGTCCTGTGTCTCGACACCCCCGTTCGGCATTGGCTGAAGAGCCTGCACCGACAGAAAGACCCGCAAGAACCGCTCACGGTCCGGGCGAAGCGCGCCCAGCGGGCTGTGGTCGAAGTCTCCGACGTCGCCGAGCGCGACGAAAAGCGGAAGGCCCTCATCGCCCAGATGGAAGAGGAGCCGGAACCGACCAAGCCAGCCCCGAGGATCAAGACAGCGGAGATCGTCCTCTCGACCCAGACCTCGAGCCAAGGCTACGAGCTACCGCCACTTGACCTGCTTCAGGAACCTGCGGGCAAGCACAAACGCAGCCAACAAGAACTTCAGAAGAACATCGAGACCCTCGAGACCACTCTCGACCAGTTCGGGATCGAGGCGAACGTGGTCGAGGTCGCCCACGGCCCCACGATCACGCGCTACGAACTCCAGCTGGGCCCAGGTATCCGCGTCGGGCGCATCACGGCCCTGGGCGACAACATCGCCATGAACCTCGCCGCAAGCCACGTCCGGGTCGAAGCCCCGATCCCGGGCAAAAACGCGATCGGGGTCGAGGTGCCGAACGCGAACCGGGCGATGGTCACCCTCCGCGAGATGTGCGAGAGCCTCGAGTTCCACTCCTCGGACCTCAAACTCGGGGTTGCCCTCGGCAAGGATGTGAGCGGCTCGCCCAAGTATGCCGACCTCACCCGGATGCCCCATGTGTTGGTCGCCGGGGCCACCAATAGCGGCAAGTCCATCTGCCTCGCCACGATGATCATGTCCCTGATCATGCGGCACACGCCCAAGGATGTGCGGCTCGTCATGATCGACCCTAAGCGGGTCGAGCTGACGCTGTTCGAGGGGCTCCCGCACCTCATGTGCCCGGTGGTGAAGGACGTCAAGGAGGCGGCGGGCGTGCTCCGGGCCGTGGTCCGGGAGATGGAACGGCGCTACGACCGGTTCAGCGACGCCCAGGTCCGCAACATCGACGGTTGGAACGCCAAAGCGGAGCCAGGCGAGAAGATGAGCTACATCGTCGTCATTATCGACGAGATGGCGGACATGATGGTCCAGGTCGGGCCCGAGGTCGAGACCTGCATCGTCCGGCTGGCCCAGCTCGCCCGCGCCACCGGCATCCACCTCGTCCTCGCGACCCAGCGCCCGAGCGTCGACGTCATCACCGGCACTATCAAGAACAACATCCCTTCAAGGATCGCGTTTGCGGTCTCCTCCCACATCGACTCGAGAACAATCCTCGACCAAGCCGGGGCCGACAAGCTCATCGGCAAGGGCGACATGCTTTACATGCCGATCGACCAGACGAAGCCCACCCGTATCCAGGGTTGCTACGTGAGCGAGAGGGAGATTGAACAGGTCTGTGACTTCTGGCGCCGCCAAGAGAAGCCGCACTACGTGCTCAATCCGGTGCAGATCGCGATCGAGGAGCGCGAGACGGAGATGCGCGAAGAGGAGGAGGCCGACCCGCTCTGGGAGGACGCGGTGCGGTTCGTGGTGAGCCGAGGCGAGGCCTCGACCTCGATGCTCCAGCGCAAGTTCTCGATCGGGTTCCAAAGAGCATCAAGGCTGCTCGACCTGATGGAGTCGCGAGCGGTCGTCGGCCCGCGCGACGGTCCCCGACCGCGCGAGATCCTCATCGACCCGATGCAGATGGAAGTCATGTTCGGTCGGCGTGAGTTTCTCACGCCGATGCCCGACGACGCGTTCCTGGAAGACTGACGCCCTCCAAAGCGGCCAGTTTCAAGTCAGAAGCAGGCTGAACCTGGCAAGGTCCATAATGGCGTGACGATGTATCGATGGATCCGAACGCTCCACAAGATCACAGGGGTCGCCGGATCGCTGTTCCTCATCTTGATCGCCGTGACCGGGTTCTTCTTAGCGCTCAAGAGGATCGTTCCTGGAATCCGGCCGCCGACGCTCAAGGGGTCGGTCAAAACGATCGAGCAAGCCGTCCATCCAACGGCAGCCGTCGAAGCTGCGGTCAGCGCCGGGCTCTCTGGGCTCTCCAACGTGTCTGACATCGACCGGTTCGAGATCCACATGGACAAGGGCGTCTACAAGATCATCTCAAAGACAAACTTCCATGAGGTTCAAGTCGATATGGGAACTGGTCAAATTCTCGGCTTCGGGACGAGGAACGACCAACTGATCGAGAACATCCACGACTTGAGCTTTATCGAGCCGAGGCTTCGTGAAACTTTATTGCCTGTGGTGGCGTTGGCCCTGTTCGCGCTCGGAGCGAGCGGGCTCTCGATCTATTTCGTCCCGATCCTGCGGCGCCGCAAGCACCGGCGTTCCATGATGAGAGACGGCGGGGCTGCCACTTGAACCGTTAGCGTGTCGAACCATTTCACGGTCGTTTGACGCGTCCTGACCCATTGTGTTCTCGAAGGCGAATGAAGCCATCACGGAGAACACAATGAAAAAATCCTTGACTCTGACTCTCGCGGCCCTCGCCTTGTTGGCCGCCTCGACGATCCCGGCCCAATCCGGCCCCAACCTCACTCTCAGCCAGTACGACGCCAACCTAGACGACGGCTTCTGGCCCAACACGCCCATGGGCAACGCTTTGGTCACGTTCCAAGGCTTTCACCAGCCCATGTACTTCAACCTGAGTGTCAACGGTCGCTGGGAGGTGCGCAACATGCCCCTCTTGAGCGTCGAGGGGCCGGGCGCGCCTCAAGCCGCCAACTTCTCGTTCCATCTGGGCAACCAACTTGGACAAAACGTGACGCAGGTCCAGGCAGCTTGGTTGATCACGCCAAATATGCAGGCCCAACCGCCGAACCAGTTTCAGCAGTGGCCGGTGCAAGACCTGATGATGGATCTGCGCAACGGTCTGCAAGGAGCTGGCCCAGTCCGGCTCATGGGCCCGCAAGCGCAACAGAACAACGCCCCGATCGCCGAAGGCGCTTCCAAGCACGGCTTCCCCAACCAGGAACAGGAGCGCAACGCCTGCACGAACACGGCAGTCAGCAACAGCCTTCTTTGGCTCAAACAGCGACACGGCCTGACATTTCCAGACTCGGCCGTCTCGCCGGGGACAGTAGGAGGATTTTTGGGCACGGACGGAAACGGCACGCCCGTCGAATGGACAGGCGGGAAAGAAGCTCTGTGCGCCGAGTTGGTCCGGCTTTATGGTGCTGAGAACCGGATCACCACCACCGTCTTTGGGCCCCAGTTGGCGGGCTACCTGATGGGGTTCGTCGCAACCACCGATATCGAAGTCGACATGCTCTTCCCAGCGGGCGGAGGTCACACCGCTGCCGTCGTGAACATCACTCGCTCCAGCGACGGTGGCTATTGGATCACGATCAAGCACGACCTGAGGCAGGGCCATCCGGGCGGAACCGCGGGTACGCACACTTTTAAGATCGATGCCAACGGGATCGTGACGGTCGGTTGCGACGGCATTCCTGTCGGAACAAGGATCCTGAAGTTTGTTCGCGAAATGGTGAGTGGCCCGAAATCAGCAACCAAGGGGGTCATGATCGACTAAGTCGGGACAATCAGGCGACGATCTGAGACGGATCCAGGCCACCGAGCGGGTGGCCTGGATCCTTTATCGCGATGGCGTCGTTCCTTGACTACTGTCGCAGCAGCTGTAAGACGGCTTGGGGCGCCTGGCTCGCTTGGGCGAGCACCGAGATGCCGCTTTGGCGAAGGATCTGGACCTTCGTGAGATCCGTCATTTCTGCGGCCATGTCGGCGTCACGAATCTGGCTTTCAGAGGCGGTCAAGTTTTCGCGGGAGATGTCGAGCGACCGCACCGTCGATTCAAGGAAGTTCTTTTGGAACGACCCAAGGTTGCCTCGTGTCAGAGCCAGCTCCTGGATCGCCGCGTCGATGATCTTCATCGCATCGAGGGCTCCCGCTTGGGAGGTGACGTCGATGGTGGACAGGTTCTGGCCCGTGACCGCGCTCTTGCCCAATTCCGCCGCAAAGAGGCTCGGGAGCGAGAACAACACCGTCTGGTCACTGTTAGCACCGATTTGGAACCGCATCGAGCCGACCGTCACTTGGCCGATCGTCGATGGCCCGGCCGTGCTGTTGCCAAGCGGGGTGATGACAAGGCGGTTGCCGGAAGGCGAGGTGAGGGTCAAGCCATCGACTCCCGGGCCCATCCCACCCGTGAAGGTCTCCGTCACAGTGCCCGAAGGTTCAATGGGGATATCGACCGCATAAACGGCGTCGGCTCCAACCGCAGGGGTCGACGGGTTTCCGCCGTTCAGGATGTTCGAGGTCTCAAAGTAGTTGATGGGGAACTGGGAACCGTACTTGTTGCTCGTCAGTCGGACGAAGTAGGGCCCGCTGCCCGCCAGGTTTGCGGTCACTCCTGTGACGGCCGAATCTTGGTTGATCCGGTCGACCAACTGAGACACGGTCATTCCCGGCTGGACGGTGAACGTGTTGCCGTTGATGACGAAGGTGCCTTGGTTGACGACCGTGGTCGGCGCGGCGAAGCTGGTGGAGAGGTTGCCGGTCGTGGTCTGTGTCGCCTGTGTGGTGCGTGTGATGGAGACAGCCCCGGTCCGCACAGTCTCGCCGCCTGCCTGGCTACCGATATAGAGGCTTGATGCCAAGGTCGTCGCGGTCACGCTGCTGACGACGCCGGCCGCGCCGTTGAGAAGCTTCTTGGTGCCCCAACTGGTCTGCTCGGCGATACGGTTGATCGATTGGATCGTGGAACGGATCTGGGACTGGTTCGCCTCGAGTTGGGCCGCGTCGATCGTGGCCGTGTTGGCCGAGTGAACGGCCAGGGCCCGGATGTTCATCAGAAGCGAACTGACCTCGGCCATCGCGCCTTCGGCGGTCTTCGAGAGGTTCACGGCGTCTTGGGTGTTCCGGGTCGCCTGCTCGATTCCTTTGATCTGGCTCCTCAGGCTCTCGCTGATGATGAGCCCGGCCGGGTCGTCGCCCGCAGAGTTGATCCTCAGCCCCGTGCTGAGCCGTGTGACGACGTTCTCCATCATCCCCTCAGTTCTTGAAAGGTGGCGCATGGCGGTCAAAGCCGCAACATTGGTATTGATCTTTAGGCTCACGTCGTTTTGCCTCGCTCGGTTGGCTGTTCGGCGGGCGGTGCTCCTTTTTTCGCCGATCTAGCCGAATTGCCAGGGAAATTCTCGGCAGAATGTGGAACAAACCCAAGTTAGGTTCTGCGTCCCACCCTCGGGGTAGCCTCGAAAGGCCCATGAGCCGAGCCGGTCACCAGGACATCAGGATAGGAACGCTTGCCAAACTGGAAGGCGCGCCGAACTATTTACGTCAGATATTGCCCTATGGATTTGAGTCTTTTCAGCTGACGCTTTGGCGGACGGTCGGCGGGATCGACCTCGAAGAAACGGCCAAAGAGACGCTCGATGTCCTCGGAAAGCTGGCTGAGGTCAGTTCGCTGGGTATCTACGGGAACCCGCTTCAGGACACCGAGACGGCCGAAGACTGGGAGAAAGTCATCAAGGCGGCCCGATCCTTTGGAGCGACCACGGTATGCGGGTTCGCCGGTGCCTTGGAAGACCGACCTGTCGACGAGTCGATCCCTCGATTCAAGGAAGTTTTTGGACGCTTGGCCAAGATCGCCGCGGACGAGGGGGTCAAGATCGGCTTTGAGAATTGCGACATGGGAGGGTCGTGGGAGAGGCCCCGCTGGAACATCGCCCACGCGCCTCGGGCCTGGGAATTGATGTTCGACGCGGTCCCGGGCGAAACCCTTGGACTCGAATGGGAGCCCTGCCATCAGATGGTGAGCTTCATCGACCCGATCGCCCAGCTTCGGAAGTGGGCCCCAAAGATCGTCCATATCCATGGAAAGGATGCGACGATCGAATGGGACCGGGTGAGAGAGATCGGGACTCGGTCAGGCCATTATGTGGTGCGCCATCGGACGCCGGGCTTTGGGGACTCGAACTGGACCGACGTCATCAGCATCTTGCGCGAACACGGGTGGCGAGGCTCGATCGATATCGAAGGCTGGCACGACCATGTCTATTCGGGCGACCTTGAGATGACGGGCCAAGTCGCCGGGTTGGAGTACCTCAAGCGCTGCCGAGGTGGCGCCTACATCCCCAACCCGAGCGAGTCGAGCGGTTAGGCCGAGGGAGCCTCGGCCGCCATCGGAGCTTCTGTGAAGTCCCGGTGGAGGATCGCTTCGACCACGTACAAGATCGGCAGGGTGACGACCAGCCCGATGGCGCACACGCAAAAGCCGAGGCTAGAGACCAAGCTTGCTAGGAAATAGGCGACTCCGGCCATCCAAAGGTGTCCGGTCAACATGCCCCAGCTTTCCCGTATCGCCTCGAACGGGCCGACGTCTTTGGTCGCGATGATCGGGAAGGTGAACATCGTGAGCCCGCCGAACAGCAGACCTGGGACGATGCAGCAATATGAGCCGATCGTGACCCCGAGCATCAGAACGCCCCCGGCGATCGCCGCCGGGACGAACTTGCTGAAGCCGGAAAAGATGTCGTCTGTGGAAACGGCCTCGCCGGCGAGCAGCTTGCGAGCCATCAGGACGAAGGACACGGCGAATGGACCGGCCAACGCATAAGCCAAGATCGTGAAAGGCAACTGGATGCCGGTCGAAACCAACTGCATACCGATGGCGGAGCCAACGTCGTTGTTCGACGCCGAGGCGAAGGCCGCCCCCATGGACACAACATAACCGATCCCGAACGGCACAGCCATGGCCACCAGGGCCGCCAGCGAACAGAGCGCGAACGGCATCAGGTTTTTGATGATCATGTTCCAAGCGACTCCAATGACGCTGAGATTGATCTCTCGCACCGGTGGGCGCGGATAGTTCGTGTATTGACCAGAATCCATGACCTACTCTCGTATAACCAGGGTTCAACCCCGTTCAATTCTCGGACGGTTCAGACCATGAAAAGAGTGCCGGGATTATCGAAACGATTCGCTCGGCCACTTCTTCAGGAGTCAGTCCAAAGGTTTCGACAATGACCGCGTCTTCAGCCAGAGCGAGCGGGCTGTCGGCTCTGGAGTAGTCGCGGTGGTCGCGCTCGACCACGTCTCTGACCACGTCTTGAAGCCGCTTGCTTTCCCCGCGCGCCTCGATCTCGACCCACCGTCTTCGAGCACGCTCCTCGATACTGGCGGTGAGGAAGACTTTGAGGTCTGCGTCCGGGGCCACAACCGTGGTCGTGTCCCGGCCCTCAAGGATCCATCCCCCCATGCGGATGGTTTGCTGTTGAAGCCCGACGAGCACTCGTCGGACCTCGGAGTGGACGCTGAGTTCGCTGGCCAACTGACCGATTTCAAGGGTTCTGATCTTGGTCGTCACGTCCTCGCCATTCAGCCGCACCTTTTGAGGAAGAGTCCGGCTCAGTTCGATGTTTGCCGTTGCAGCGAGATCGGCCGCTTCTCGAGCTGATCGACCGTCGAGTCCTCGCTCATGGGCCAGCAGGGCCACGCACCGGTACATGGCGCCCGTGTCGAGCAGGGGTAGCCCTGAACGAGCCGACAGCAGTCCTGCGACGGTCGACTTTCCGGCTCCTGCAGGGCCGTCGATCGCGACTACTGGGGGCCGATTCACTGCTTGGTATAGCTGATGGTGAACGCTGGCGACCAACCGTCGCCTTCTTTCATTTCGAGCTTGGTCGTGATCTCGGTGTCGCTCACCTTGGTGAATGTCTCCCGCATGACGATGGTCCCCATGCCTGGCATCTCTGTCGGGCTGCTCACCGACACCATTGTCTTACCATCGGTATTGCCGGTCATGACCATCGCGACCGGAGAGGTCGAATCGAACCACCACGAGCGCCAAGTCTTTGTAGCCGCATCGTAGGTGCGGATGTGCATCCCTGTCAACTCGCCCATGCCTGGGAACGTGTAAGCGTGCATGCTTCGGACGTATCGGCCCCCAAGCACCATTTCTGTGGTCATGGACGCTTCAAGTTCCGTGTCGCCCATCATTTGCATGGTCATCTTCCCCTTCCACTTTCCGACGAGGTAGGCCATCGACTGCATCTCGGCAGGGGCCTCCATCGAAGGCATTCCGGCGTCCTGGCTGATCGAAACCAAGGGGTAGAAGGCAAGTGCCAGCAGTGAGAGTCGCTTCATAAGGGTCTCCAGCTTGGGTCGCTCCATTGATGACCCGGGCCGATTATGCGTCATGGGACACAGTTCTGGAAGCCGTTTCACCAAGTACTAGCTTTCGTGCGGCCCTGATCTGGATCTCGCCGCTGGCCATCAAAGCCTCGGCGGCCAGCGATTGCCACTTGGGATCACTCGCGCCCACGTTTCTCTCGTTGAACTCTCGAAGGACTAGTGCCGTTTCGGCTCCCGCGACGCACCGAAGGGCCCTCAGGGCCACGCGGGCCGTGCCAACAGTCTTGGCCGACTTGAGATAGCGATGAAGGAGCCCCAGTTGAAGAGGTGTGAAATGCTCCGAGTGATCGGCGGTCACCCTATCGAGGGCTCCGTCTAGCGCCTGGCTGGCAGCTGCCTTGACTTGGCTTTCGTCGGAATAATACGCCTCGAGCAGGTGTCCCGCCAGCCTGGGGTCTCGAAGCTCGGCCGCCGCTAAGCTGGCCCTTCGGAGGCCTGGTGCCCAGGCCCCGCCCAACAACAGGAGAAGCATCACCGTCGTCAGCGAGTCGAACTCCAGTGGCAAGCCCTTGGCAAAGTGGCCGTAGAGCTTGAGCCCGATGAGAAGGACACCGGCCCCGATTGCGATCCCACGCACCACGCGGACTGACTCTTCGTGCTTGGCTCTTTCCGACCGAAGCGCCTCCATGACTTCGCCGTAAGTTGAAAGCGACGCGCCCACCAATCGGCTGTACGGAACCTTGGAGCCTTGAGTTGCCCACAGTCAGGACGGCCGAACAGGGCTGAGGACGACAGAGGACATCAGGCGGCCGACTTCGCGAGCCTGGCGAAGGTCTCCTTGTCCACCGACCGCATGAGGCACTCCTCATAGGACACAAAGCCGAGCCTGAACAACTCGGCCAAGTGGCTGTCCATCGTCTGCATGCCGACTTGGCGGTTCGTCTCGATGATCGAGTACATCTGGTGGGTCTTGCCCTCCCGGATCAAGTTCTTGATGGCGGGGATGCCCGTCATGATCTCGATGGCGGCCACACGGCCCCCTCCCAGTTTGGGCAAGAGCTGCTGGGAAATGATCCCTTCGATCGTATTGGCGAGCAGCACCCGGATCTGTTCCTGTTGGTCGCTTGGGAAGACGTCGACCACGCGGTCGATGGAGGCGGGAGCGTTCCGCGTGTGGAGCGTGCCGAAGACCAAGTGGCCGGTTTCAGCGAGGGTCAGGGCCGCTTCGATCGTCTCCAAGTCGCGCAACTCGCCGACGAGGATGATGTCAGGGTCTTCGCGGAGGACGGCTCGGAGGGCGTTGTGAAGCGAATAGGTGTCGCTGTGCAACTCGCGCTGGTTCACCATGCACCGCTTGTGGCGGTGGAGATATTCGATCGGGTCTTCGATGGTGACAATGTGCCCGCTGCGGGTCTCGTTGATGTCGTCGATCATCGAGGCGATGGTCGTCGACTTGCCGGAACCGGTCGGACCGGTGACAAGGATGAGCCCTGAGCTCCTCTTGGCGATCTCGCGGATCACGGTCGGAAGCCGAAGATCGTCATAGGACGGAATCCGGTTCGGGATCATTCGGGCGGCGACGGCGACGCTGCCCCGCTGCATATAGACGTTGACACGGAACCGTGCCACACCAGCGACCGTGTAGGCAAAGTCCAGCTCGTGGGTCTGCTCGAACTTCTGAAGGTTGTCGTCGCTGAGAATCTCGTAAGAGAGCCTCCTGGTGTGCTCGACTTCGCAGACTTCGTAGGGCAGGGGCATGATCTCGCCATCGATGCGGGCCATCGGTGGGAGTCCGGCAGTCAAGTGGATGTCGCTCGCCTTCCGCTCGACGCCAGCCCGAAGGAGCTCGTCGATGTGGACTTCTTTGAGAGGCAACGCGTCTTCGCCCGTCCTGACGATGCCCGGCTCTTGGATCTGCTCGTCCACGTAGTACTTGGAAACCTGCTTAGAAACCGAATCACGCAGTTCTTTCGGGATGTACTCCGGGACATAGTGAGTCTGAACGTGCGGGTTGGACTCGGTGACGGGTTCATCGGGCGCTTGCCCGGTCACGGTGAGGCTAGTGCTAGGAGGCGTTTCGACAGGTTCGGGAACGGCTCCCCCAGAAGCAAACCCGCCAGGCTCGACTCCCTTGGGCGCTTCCTGGGGAGTCAAGGCCGATTCGGATTGGACAGGTGCGGTTCCTGGATCCGCAGGCGTCGTCGCGGACTCGTCTTTTTCGTCGATCTGCTGGAGGAGCTTGGCAATATCCTCTGGCAGCGCATGGCTCTCGGCTGGGGGTGGGGGCGTGGCCTCTCCGTCCGATTGTCCGAGAACTTTGTCCCAACTGAATCCGTCTGACATGGTCTTCTTGGCTCCTTGTGTTGCTTTAAATCACAAACTGTTCTGAACTGGCGATCGCATTCATGCCCCGTTCGGCGATCATCGGGATCCTCTCTCCCGGCACGACCAACACGTCGAGTGGCCACGTTGGAAGCATCTCGACGCGGACGTCCTTGGGATCAATGCCCGCCTGAGCAAGCTTGACAAGCCGGGTGCCAATGGCGACACAGGCTCTCAAAGAGTGTTCGGGCCCAGGCTCGCCCGCAGGCGAGAAGTAGTCCAAGCCTTGGGAAAGAGTGTCCGGGAAACCCCACTTGACCGAAGCCGCATAGCTGACGGCCACATGGTCGCACCCAAAGACGGCCCGTTCGGCAAGGACGTCCGGTGCGCCTTGGTCCACAACGCTTTGAACTCGGTTGTACTGCTCTGGGTCATAACGGTCGAGAAGCGTCTTTCCGATGAGGTGCAGAAGTCCGCAGGTATAGGCGTCGTCGGGGTTGACGTCGACGAGAGGCATGGAGATCGCACGGCAACAAGCGGCCGTGTTGATCGAGTGTTTCCACCAGGCGCGACGCCGGAGAGATTCCTTGTCGTTCTTGCCGACGAAAAGGTCGAAGACGCCGACGGCCATGGCGAGTTGGCGCACTTGCTTCAACCCCAGGAACATGAGCGCCTCGTGAATGGACGTCACTTTCCTCGGAAGGGCATAAAAGACGCTGTTCGCCTGTGTCAGGATCTTGGCGCTAAAGCCCGGATCGACCGTGATGACCTTGACGAGCTGCTGAGTGCCTGCGTCTTCATTCCCGGTGAACTCAAGGACTTGGCAGACGACTTGAGGAAGGACAGCAACTTCGCCGACCTTGGCCAAGACTTTATCCACCGGATTCTCTGCCGGTTTCTCGGAAGGAAGACGGTTTTGCACGGCCCCTACGGCGAGATTGTCGGTCGATCTTGGCGCCTTGGAGAGGGATCTGATCTGAATCGAGCGCCAATCGGAGGGAAGGACCCTTCAGCATTCCGATTTAGCATCCGGTTAATCTCATGCCCGTAAGGTTCGGCCATGATTTGCTCCCTCGTCGCCGCAACGACCATCGCTCCGACTACGTTTCGGGCGATGAGCTTCAATATCTGGGTCGGAGGCACCCAGTTCCAGCCCCTCAGCCAGACAGCACGAGCCATTCAGGTTGCCAAAGCCGACATCGTCGGGATCCAGGAGCCGGCCGAAAGCCTCGCCAAACTGGCCGAGAGCCTCGGCTGGAACCACAGCGCGAAGGCGAGCCTCGTCACCCGCTTTGAGATCCTTGAAGACTGGAAGGTTCAAGGCAACCGATGGGGAGGAGCCAAGATCAAGCTTTCTGACGGTTCCACCCTCTTGTTTTACAATGACCACTTCAACCCCTATCCCTATGGCCCGTACGAGGCAAGGGACGGGAAGGCGACCGACGCCAAGTCCCTGAAACAGGTCGAGCAGGATTCCGGTCGAGTCGATCAGATGAGGCGCATTCTGGCCGATCTTGGCTCCAGGCCTGACAGAGATCTTCCGGTCGTCTTCACCGGAGACTTCAACACGCCCTCGCATTTAGACTGGGTGGAGAAGACTCGCGAACGGAACTTCGGGCTGACCATGGTGTGGCCCGTGACCGAACTCGCCCAACAAGCTGGCTTCAAGGACGGCTTTAGGAGCGTCCATCCAGATCCAGCGGCCAAACCAGGCTTCACCTGGAGCCCGGGCTACCCGGTTCCCAAACTTGAGGCCAACGACGTGATGGACCGGATCGACTTTGTGATCTGGCGAGGCGCCTTGCGAGCGAAGGGGGCTTGGGTGGTCGGCGAGAAAGGGCCGGTCACTGACATCGCCCTCGATCCTTGGCCTTCGGATCACCGGGCAGTCCTGGTGGAGTTCGAGCCGACTCTGGCCCGAAGGTAAGAGCGCGCTCTTCATAAGGTTCCTGGCCTAACCGGCTGCGTTCGAATGTTCGGACAGCCACGCCTGGACGGTGGCCACGGCGTCGCGATCGGAGGCGAGCAGGGCCGCTTCGGACTGTTGCTCGCATCGCTCGACGCTGAGTTGTCGCCGAACTTCTGCGACGGCCCAATCAAACCGACCTTGGTCAGGAACGCTCAACCGCAGTCGGGATTCTCGTCGCATCTTCTCGGCGGCGGCCAGCGCCCAGGCCGCCCGATCGGCCTGACCAAGTGCGCTGAGGACGACGGCTGCTTCAGTCAGAACGAAGGAGGGAAGCCTTCGGTCAAAACCGGTCTTTTGGAACTCCAGCGCGTTGGCCAAGACTTTCGAGGCTCCTGACCAGTCCTGTCTCAAGTTCAAGACCTTGCCCAATCCAGCCCAAGCGTTCGCCGCATGGGTCGGTTCTCCGGTCTCGGTGTGCTCCTTGATACTGGCCATGAACAGGGCCTCAGCCCTGTCCAAATCGCCCTGATCGATGGCGACATAGCCACGGTAGCAATCGTTTCCTGCCACGCCGCTCCGGTCTCCCAGACTCTCGCGCATCGCCCGAGACTCGAGGAACTTTCTTTCCGCCTCATCGAAGTGGCCCAGGCCATGTAGGGCCCTTGCCCAGTTCATGTGGCAACTGGAGATCGCGAACGGGCCAGAGGACTCGGTGAGAGCCGCCAAAGCCCGCTGAGCGAACTCGGACGCCCTTTCGTAGTCGCCCTCCTCGACACCTGTGTAGGCCATGTTCATCAGCGTCAAGCCGACTTGGTAGTCGTCGCCGATCTGCTCGGCGATCTCAAGGCTCTCATCGAGCATCTCGCGGCATTTGGCGTGGTCTCCCAGCATGCCTTCGAAGATGGATAGGTTCGAAAGTCCATTGGCGACCCCCCGTAGATCGTTGAGCCCGCGCCGGATTTCGAGGGCCTCGGCGAACAGGGCCCTGGCTTCCAATGCTTCGCCTTGCCAAATGCACAGAACCCCGATCATGTTGAGGGCCTTGGCGAGCGGTTCGCTTCCAGATTCGGCCATTTGCAGGGCGGGTTCCAACCAGGCGCGCCCCTCGCGGAACTGGGCGCTCAGTTGCCAGTACCTCCCCATGCTCGTGACAGCTTCGACGTAGTCTGATTGTCGTCCTGGAAGGGACGCAAGCCGTTCGAAAGCGGCCCGCAAGTTGTCCCTTTGTGAGTTGAGGCGGGCGACCCAAGCCGTTTGGTTTCGGCCGAGCAGATGCGCTCCGGCTTCTTTGGCCAGGCCCAAGTAGTGGTCCGCGTGCCGATCCCTCCATGAATCCTCCTCGCCTGAATCGGCGAGCCGTTCCCGCCCATAGGCCCGAACGGTCTCAAGCAATCGATAACGGACTTCTCCTCCGCTTGGTTCGGCCATCACCAAGCTCTTGTCGCACAATGATGTGAGGACGTCCAACACCTGCCAATCCTCGATCGGATCTCCGGCGCACACATTCTCTGCCCCTGCCAAGTCCCAACCGCCAGCGAATACGGACAGTCTTGCGAGCAGGCGACGCTCCGACTCGTCCAACAAACCATAGCTCCAGTCGATAAGGGCCCTCAGGGTTTGCTGTCTTGGGAGGGCCGTGCGGGATCCTCCGGTCAGCAGTTTGAACCTTTGGTCGAGTCGAGCGTCGAGTTCGTCCAGGGACATGGCTCTCATCCGGGCCGCGGCCAGTTCGATCGCGAGGGGAATGCCATCCAATCGCTGGCACACTGAGGCGAGGGCGACGGCGTTCTTGTCAGTGACGTCGAACCCGGGTCGGGCCAAGGCGGCCCGGTCGATGAACAATCGCACCGACTCGACTTGCTCCAACGAGTCTGGGCTCGGCGAGACGGTCTCGGGCGGCAAGCCGAGCGACGCGACTCGGTAGGTGCGCTCGCCCGAAACCCCAAGAGGCTGCCGACTTGTGGCGAGCAGCGCCAGGGCGGGGCATCGGCGCGTGAGGGAGTCGGCGAGTTTGGCGGCCGACTCGATGAGATGCTCGCAGTTGTCGAGCACGATCAGGACTTTCCGCTCGCGGAGAAAGCCGGCCAGGGATTCGAACCTGGACATGGAAGCTGACTCTTTGACCCCGACCGCCTCGCAGACCGCAGTTTCGACCAAGGCGCCGTCGATCAAAGGGGCCAACTCGACTAACCAGACACCGTCAGGATATGTGTGGCTGAGGTCTGCGGCCACTTGGAGTGCCAGGCGAGTCTTGCCAGTGCCGCCAGATCCTGTCAACGTGACAAGCCGAGACTGGCCCAGGGCGGTTCGGACTCCCGCCAGCTCGCGTTCCCGGCCGATGAAGGAAGTGATTTGCTCGGGAAGGTTGTTCGGCGTGCCTGCCAAGGAACGCAAGGGCGGAAACTCGGTCGTCCATTGAGGGAGACAGATCTGGAAGAGGGCCTCTGGCCGTCCGAGGTCTTTGAGACGGTGCTCGCCGAGCGGCCTGAGTTCCACCAAGTCAGGCAAGGAGTCGCGGACGAGTTCGGCTGTGCTGGTTGAGACAACCGACTGTCCGCCATGCACCACCGCCAGGATCCGAGCCACCCGGTTGAGAGGGGGGCCGTAGTAGTCTCCATCCCGGCTTTCGGCGACTCCTGTATGGAGCGCGGCCCTGACCCGGATCTGGACCGGCTCGGGCCATGGTTCGTCGGCGAAGAGCGATTGGAACTCGACCACGGCTCGCATTCCATCGGACGGATCGGAAAAGGCCGCGCAAAAGGCGTCTCCCACTGTCTTGAACACGGTGCCGCCCGCCTTTTCGATGGTGGTTCGCAGGATCTCGTCGTGCCGGGCCAGAGCGCGGCTCATGACTTCCGGGTGCTCCTCCCAAAGCCGGGTGCTTCCCTCGATATCGGTGAAAAGGAAAGTGACCGTTCCGACTGGAGCCCCGGGCGACATTCCTCACGGAAGTGTACTCAAGGGAAGCGAGCGCCATGCTTGAAGACAGGGTGCCTGAAGTCATGCTTCTCTTGGATCTGGGCCGGTTTCGTCGCGAGGGGGCGGCTATGCTAGTATCGAAGTCGCGATGAGTCAGCAATGGATTTCAGAGACCTACCTTCTTCGCGGTGCTTCCGCGGCCGATCTGGATCAAGTTCAGTCGATTTGTGAGACAGTCCGGTTCGATCCCGGCCAAAAGATCGTCGCTGAAGGTGACAAGAGCCAGGACCTGATGATCGTCGTCTCCGGCCGGGCCCGGGTCGAGACCCGGGAAGGTGACCTGATCGACGAGATCAAAGAAGGGGCCGTGCTCGGCGAAATCGCGTTTCTCGATGGCCAGCAACGGACTGCGAACGTCTTTTCTGTCGGAGAGACCACCGTCATTCGGATCCCAAGCGACAGTCTCAAGGGCATCATGGCCCAAAGCACCCAATTGGAGAACATCGTTCTTCGCAACGCTGCCTTGGCCCTTTGTCAGCGGTTGCGAGACGCCAACCAGCAGATTGAAGGACTGTTGGTTCCGCGCTAATCTGGAATCCGGGAGCCGACCGAAGGGATGCGGAGGTCGGGAAATCAAGCTGGTGCCCAGGAAAGGACTCGAACCTTCACCCCATTGCTGGGACTAGTACCTGAAACTAGCGCGTCTACCAATTTCGCCACCTGGGCAGGCGGCCCAACATGGTACCCGCAGCCACAAACCCCGTAAAGGGATCGGGGCCAAACATGGAAAGAACCCTGGGGCCATGCTGACGGGCGAGTTGTTTGTTGAGGAAGGCCTTGTTTCGGCTGACCAACTTGAGCAAGCCGTCCTAAAGCAGCTCGAGCAGGGCGGATCGGAGCCCATCGCCAAGGTGATGGTCGAAATGGGGCTCATCACCGAGCGGGACCGCGTCCGTTGTCTCGGGAAAGCCTGGGGCATCCCGTTCCTCGATGTCCGCGAATTCAAAGTCCGCGAAGAGTCCCTGGCCTTGTTGCCTGGCCCACTGGCGCGCAAGTTCAAGGCCCTCCCGATCGACGCCCAGGGCAAGCGGCTGCTGGTGGCGATGGCCAACCCGCTCGACGTCTTCATCATCGACGAGCTTCGCCAGGCGAGCGGCTATGAGATCGAGCCTCTGATCGGAGTCGAGGACGACATCCTTGCCGCCATCGGCAACGCCTACCAAATGGAGGTGCACAGCGACGCGCTGGCCAACGTCATCTCCGTTCTAGGAACCCAGCCACTCGGCGACGACGACGCGAGCGACGAGGATCTGAAAAAGGCGGGTGAGGACGCTCCCATTGTCCGGCTTGCGAACCTGATCATCAACCAAGCGATCACGGATCGGGCCAGCGACATCCACCTGGAGCCGCGCAAGGACGGCATGGTCGTCCGGCTTCGCATCGACGGCGTCATGGTGGAGGCCATGAAACTCCCCAAGAAGGTCATCGCCCCGCTCACGAGCCGCTTCAAGATCGTGGCGAACATGGACATCGCCGAGAAACGCGCCCCTCAGGACAACCGCATCTCGGCCGTGGTGAACGGCAAGCCGTTCGACTTCAGAGTCAGCACCCTGCCCGTAGTCTATGGCGAAAAGATCGTCATGCGCGTGTTGGACAAGGGCGGCATCAGCATCGGCTTGGAGAGGCTCGGGTTCTTGCCCCACAACCTCAGCATCCTCCAAGACATGGCAAGCCGGAGCTATGGCATCGTTCTAGTCACGGGGCCGACCGGCTCCGGCAAGTCCACCACGCTTTACTCCCTTCTCAATCAGACCAACGATGGACTGAAAAACATCATCACGATCGAAGATCCGGTCGAATATGAACTGGACGGGATCAACCAGTGCGGCGTCAACGTGAGGGCTGGGATGACGTTCGCATCCGGCCTGCGAGCCATGCTCCGCCAAGACCCTGACGTCATCATGGTCGGTGAGATGCGCGACAACGAGACGGCCACCATCGCCATGGAGGCCGCGCTCACTGGCCACTTGGTACTCAGCACGCTCCATACGAACGACGCGCCGTCCGCCCCGACACGGCTCATAGACATGGAAGTCGAGCCCTTCCTCATCTCGTCGTCCATCATCGGGGTCTTGGCCCAGAGGCTCGTCCGACAGGTTTGTCCTCAGTGCAAGCACGAGGTCGTCACTCCGGTCGACAACCTGCGGAGGCTCGGGCTCCCCGTTCTTGAAGTTCTTGGGGCCGAGGCCGCAAGCGAGGTCGTGCTCTTTGAGGGCGCGGGCTGCGACGCCTGCAAAGGGACAGGATACAAAGGCCGGATGGGTGTGCACGAACTGCTGGTCATGACCGACGAGATCAAGGACGAGATCCTCAACCGATCACCGTCGCACGTCATTCGGAACCTGGGCTTGAAAGTTGGAATGCGGACCCTCCAGATGGACGGCCTGCAAAAGGTCTTGAACGGCAACACGACCGTCGACGAGATCATTCGCGTGCTTTACGCCTAACGAGAATCCAGGGCGCTGGGCCTCTCGGGGATCTTGGTCTTGCCCCAAGCCTCGATCACACCTTTGTCAAGTTTGACGCCTTCGATCTTTAACGCATCGAAGAGGCCGAGGTCGGCGTTGAGGTCGACGACCGGGTTCAGTGTGTCGAGAAGGACTTGAGCGGCGGCCGGCTCGGCCCTTCGCCAGTCCAAATAGACTTTGGCCTCGGCCAGTTCAAGCTTTGTCCCATCGATGGGTCTCAACCGGGCAATGACCGCGAACTCCGTGCTCACGACGAGGAACTCGCCGTAACCCTCGACCCAAGCGAAGCCTTTGTCGATCTTGACTGTCGCGCGCTTGATCTCCGGGAACTTGCGGACGATGAATTCGGCCAAGTCTGCCTCGGCGACTTTCACGACCCCGGTGCCGACGCCGCTTCGGCTCAGGCGGAAGGACTCTCTTGACAGGGCGGCCGCGAAGTCGAAGCGGCAGCCTGGGATCTCGGACCGCAGGCTCTTGACCATGAGCCCGCGCAATCGAAAGTCCTGCAGTTCAAGAATCAATTTGCCAATCCGGCCCTTCTTGGATCGCTCGGGTTCGACGAAGAGCGGGAGCGCTTCGACCGTGAATTCAGAGGCTCGGATCGTGGCCGAACGAAGCAAGCCAAAAGCGGCTCCCAAGCCGTCGGGCTGTGTCTCGACCTCCACCCGCCGCGAGTCGCCTGAGAGCTTAGAATGGACGTCCCGGGCCAAGGCCCGCTCAACGATGTCTTGTTCTCGGGCGGCGAGGCCGAAGCCGATCCCAAGACCGATCAGTGCGACCAACGGGCCTGGCATGGGAAACTCTGGCGACAAAATCCGTTGAATCGTTTGGAACTTGCCCTGAAAGCGCGGGGCATACGGATTAGTTTGCCATGTTCGACGACACAACCGTTGTCACTGCCCTCGCCGGATACGACCAACTTCGATCGGATGCCGCCTGGAGAGCACTTGATTCTGTCCACAGTGTGAGCCTGGCCGGTGACGACCGAAAGGGCTGGCTTCAAGGTCAGATCACCCAGGATCTTCGCGACCTTCCGGCCACCGGCTCTTGCCACGCCTGCCTTCTGAAACCCACGGGACAAATCGAGGCGGTTCTTGGTGTTTGGGCGTTGCCCGACCGGCTCTTGATCCTGACAGAAGCGCCAGAGTTCTTGCTCGACCGGGCCAAGCGGTTCGTGATCCTTGAAAACGTGCGGCCCACGCTTGAAGAATGCCAAGTGGTCACGATCCAGGGGCCCAAGGCGACGCAGCGCCTTTCATCGCTGATGGACCTGCCGGTGGGGGACGCGGGTCTCGCGGAACTCGAAGGCGAGCCCGTGACAGTTCTCAGGTCGAGGCGGGTCTATGGCGGCGGGTGGGACGTTGTGCTCCCGAGCCTTGAGGGTGCGGCCGGACGGCGTTTGACCGATGCATTGCCCCTGGCTTCGGCGGAAGCGTTCGACATCGCGATGATCGAGGCTGGCACACCAGTCTTTGGGATCGACATTGACTCCAAGACCTTGCCACCCGAGATGGGCCATCACTTCGTTGCCTCGCACGTCAGCTATGACAAGGGCTGTTACACTGGCCAAGAAGTGGTCGCTAGGATTCAGAGCCGAGGCCACACCAACCGGACTTGGGTCGGGCTTGCTGGTTCAGGGCCGCTTGCGCCAGGGGCTGAAGCCCGCGACCGGTCAGGCACCGTGGTCGGAATGGTCGCTCGTGCTGGGAAGAGCCCGGTCTTTGGATGGATCGGGACGGCGATGCTCCGAAACCATGTCGCCGAGTCGGGTTCAGCTGTTTGGATCGATGGGGTATCGGCGGAAGTGACCCAGCTACCTTTCGAGGGTCGCGAATAGTCTCGAACAAGCCATACTAGGGGCCGTGCGACATTGGTTTTGGATCCTTTGCCTAGCATTGGCGAGCGCGCTGGCTGCTTTGGTCTGGGCTCAGACGAGAGAGGATCTGGGAGTGCCAGGGCCTTATCCAGCTGGGTGGCGGTCTGTGACGGTGACCCGGCCCAACAATTCGACCTTCACGGCCAGGTTGTACTACCCAGCGACCACGGCCGGCCAGAACGCACCCATCGACCCCACTGGGGGGCCCTATCCCGCGGTCACATTCGGCCATGGGTTTCTCCAGGCCGTCAGCCAATACGACAGTACGCTCCGGCATTTGGCGACCCGTGGTTACCTGGTCATCGCAAGCGATTCTGAGGGCGGCCTCTTTCCCAACCACGCCAACTTTGCCTTGGACTTGCGGCACTGTCTGACTTGGCTTGAGCAGCAGAACGGGAACTCGTCGAGCTTCTTGTTCGGACTTGTCGCCACGGACCGATTCGGGGCGTGCGGCCATTCGATGGGTGGAGGGGCCAGCATTCTCGCGACCGCCGCCGACCCGAGGATCAAGGCCTTGGCGAACCTTGCCGCGGCCGAGACCAACCCAAGCGCGATCGCGGCGATGCCGAACGTCCAGGCCCCGTTCGCCTTGATCGCTGGTAGCCGGGACACGATCACGCCGCCCAACACGAACCAGCTCCCAATGTACAACAACGGTTCCGCCCCGAGGCAGTTGCCCAATATCACGGGCGGGTTCCACTGTGGGTTCGTGGACAGCACGTTCTTCGGCTGCGACAGCGGCACGATCTCGCGGGCGGACCAGTTGCTCGAAACTCGCCGCCAACTCACGGCCTTCTTCGACCTCTACCTTAAGAAGGATCAAACGAACTGGAACCAGGTTTGGGGACTCGACATGCGCGGCAACCCACGGGTGCAGACCACGTTCGACGCTGGCGTCGTGGTGACCCCCGAGTCGCAGACCCGGATGATCCCCAGGGGTAGCAGGACGACTTACGAACTCACGATCACGAACACAGGTCGCGGCCCCGACACCTATGCCATCCAAATCTCGGGCAACCGCTGGCCCATGATCCTCCTCAACCCTTCGACACCGACCTTGCAGGTCGGGGAAACCGCGGTCGTCCGAGTCGCCTTCACCGGGTTTGTCGCCGGGGGAGGGGCGACGCAGGACACTGTCGTGGTCAGTGCTCGGAGCGCCCGGGACGGCGTCACCCGAGCCATCGGAACAGCGACGACCCAGTTCGAATGATCAGACGACGCTGGCACCGACCCGATAGGGGACCAGCGAGCTGACGCCCGGCTCTTGCATCGTGACGCCGAACCAGACGTCGGCGCTCTCAATCGTGACCGGGTTGTGCGTGATGAGGATGAACTGGCTGTCGTGCGACGATTCGCGCATCAACGACACGAACCTCTCGACGTTGCGACCGTCCAGGGGGGCGTCGATCTCGTCAAGGATCACGAGGGGGCTCGGCTTCACTCGGAGGAGAGCGAAGAGGAACGCGATGGCGCTCATGGCCCTTTCGCCGCCGCTCAGGAGTTCCAGCCGCTGGCGCTTCTTGCCGGGCACGGTGACCTGAATCTCGATCCCGGCATCGAGAGACTCTTCGCCTTCGACCAAGGCCAAGGACGCCTCGCCGCCGCCGAAGAGCTTCTGGAACGTTTCCTCGAAGGCGCACCGCACCTTCTCAAAGGTCTCGTCGAAGCGCTTCCGAGTAAGTTGGTCGAGTTCCCGAATCCCCGACTCGATCTCACGCACTCCGGTCAGGATGTCTTCACGTTGGCCATCGAGCTCTTCCCAACGCTCCATCAACCTTTCAAAAGCGGCAACGGCCCCGAGATTGACTTCGCCCATGCTTCGGATCTCTCTCCGAAGCGATGTGATCCGCTGCGTCGACTCGGGTGACGGCGCGGAAGGCTCGAGCGCCAGGGCATCGTCCTCGTTCATGCCGTACTCCTCGAGCAGCCGCTCTAGGGTGGTGGCGCGGCGGCCTTCCGCCCGGGTTGTCTTCAGTTCGGCCGCATGAAGCCGTTGGCGCTGGGCGTCCGCCGCTTGCTGGGCTTGGGCGGATTTCTGACGGCTGACCTGGCTCTCTTGGCTTGCTTGGAGCCTTAGTTGGGCGGCTTCGGCAAGATCCTTCGTCGCTTGTTCTAGCCTATCGGCTAGTTCGCCGATCTCTTGTTGGGCTTTGGCAAGTTCTGCGCGGAGTCGTTCTCGTTGCGGGTCGATCTCTTTGGCCCGTGCGAGGCGGCTCGCCTCTGAAGCCAAAATGCTTTGAAGCCTTCTTTGTCGCTCCGTGACAGCCAACTTCGCTTCGACGACGGCCTCTCGGGCCGTGGCGAGCCTGGAATCGACTGCCTCTCGGTCGAGGATGTGGGAGGAATGCTCGGTCCAGGCGGCGTCCCGAGCCGCTTGCGCGGCCGCCAGATCAACGGGAGGGCCGAGTTCCGGCCCCTCGTCGCCGACGGTGGCAAGCTCGGCCTCGAGCCGCTCGACATCGCGCTTGGCTTGATTTAGCTCGTGACGAAGGGACTTGGCCCAGTCTTGAGCTTCTGACTCGGCCTTCTGTTGGGCCTCGGACAGGGCGTTCAACTCCTGGTTGCGGCTTTGCAGAAGCGTGAGCTCGTTGCCCACGGAGCCGATCCGAGAATCCAGGGCCTCAAGTTCCTGCGCAACGCTCTTGAGCGAATTGACCAAGGAGGACAGCTCTGCTTGCCGCTGAATGAGGCCGGTGCCGGCCCTCGCGGCCCGTCCGCCCGTGACCGCGCCTGACCCGTGGACGGTCTCGCCGTCAAGCGTGACGATCCGACCCGCCCCACCGCGACGAGCGATCACCAAAGCGTCATCCAATGTCTCGACAATCAGGATCCGTCCAAGGAGCGACTCGACGACCGGGCGAAAGCGGCTCTCACACCGAACGAGGTCGCTCGCCCGGCCGACGACTCCCCGGTCCGTCGAAAACTTCTTGAGATCGACCCCAGACTGGGGCCTGACGAGGGTCAAGGGCTGGAACGTCGCCCGGCCCAACCGCTCGTCGCGCAGGATCGAGATCGCCTTCTTGGCCTCGTCCTCCGTCGGCACGATCAGGTCGTGAACCGCCCCTCCGAGGGCGGTTTCGATGGCGAGAGCGAACTCCGGGTCGACTTCGACACACTCTCCCACCGCCTGAAACTCGCCCGTCAGCCGCCTCTCGCGGACCAATCGTAGGACGGCCTTGGAGCCTTGGGATAGTCCTTCGTGTGACTCGATGCTGGCTTCGACTCCGGCCCTGCGACCTTGCAGGGAAGCCTGCTCGGTGAGCAACTGCCGGCGCTCGGCGGAGAGTTGTTCCTCTTCGTCGTGGAGACGACGGCGTTCCTGGCCGACCTCGGCCAATTGCGACCGCAGTCCCTGGAGCCTTTTGGCCTCTTCGGTCATGGCGCTCTCGGCTTCGACAACCGCCGCTTCCAGTTCTGGAAGCGCAGCCCTGGCCCCTTGAAGCTCCGCGGTAAGAGCTTGCACCCTTTCGTTTCGGTGGGCGGCCCGAAGTTCGGCCCGGTGGTGCTCGGCCTCTTGTTTGCGGGCCTCTTCAAGTGAACGTTCGGCCTCCCGAAGCCTTGTGGCCAGGACGGCTCCCTGCTCGCCGAGCTGGCCGAGGCACGATTCGGCGATATCGAGTTCTTCTTGCCTTGACATGAGGGCTTCTTGGGCGGCGGCGAGGTCTTGTTCGGCTTGAACGACCCGCTCTTGGCCCGATTGAGCGTCTTCCGTGAGGCTCTTTTCGAGTTCGTCCAGCCCTTCCAAGCGGGATTGGGCGACTTGTTCGGCGGTGCGAACTTGTTCAAGTCGGGATTGAACGTCCTGGCGGGCAGTGGCCAGGCTGTCTCGCCTCGACTCCCACTCGCGGGCCTGAGCCTCGAACCGGTCCGACTCGCGTGACTCGGCCAAGGCGAGGGCCTCTTCAGCATCGCAAGCCGACCTGGCCGCCTGAGCTTCCTCACGCTGGGTGGTCAGTTCGGATATCGCGACCCTGAGTTCGTTCGTCAAGATCCCCACTTCCATCGACTTCAGTTCGGATTGGAGCGCCTTGTACTTGCGGGCGGTGGCGGCCTGTTCTTCGAGAGGCGCCTTTTGGCTTTCGAGCTCCTTGAGGACGTCGTCGACCCGGACAAGGTGCTCGCTCGCCTGGCTCAGTCGCCGGGCCGCCTCTTGTCGACGAAGACGATACCGGTGGACTCCGGCCGCCTCATCGATCCAGGCTCTCCGCTGTTGCGGCGAGGCGGCCAAGGCTTGGTCGATATCGCTTTGGCCGACGATGGCATAGCCCGCCCGGCCAAGGCCGCTGTCGGCTAGGAGATCGTAGACGTCCTTCAGCCGGCAGGAACGACGGTTGATGAAGTAATCGCTGTCGCCGGAGCGTTCGAGCCTTCGAGTGACGGTGACTTCGGGAGTCTCGATCGGTAGCCCCCCGTCTTCGTTGTCGAAGTGCAAAGTGACCTCGGCATAGCCGACCGGTTTTCGCTTGGACGATCCCGCAAAGATGACCTCGCGTCCAGTCTGGGCGCGAAGAGTTCGGCTGTTCGACTCGCCGAGGCCCCAAAGGATGGCGTCGACGATGTTCGACTTGCCGCAGCCGTTCGGACCGACGACGGCGATGATGTCGCCGTCGAGGTCGAACTCGGTCTTGTCGGCGAAGGTCTTGAAGCCGACGATCTTGACGCGTTTGAGCCGCATGCCGGGCGGTGGGTTCCTACCGATTTCCAGACGACGGGGGCGACCCTTTCGGACGGGCCATTTCGAAGAGTTTTCCACCGTCGGTGTCCAGATAGGACTTGCCGCCCAGCCTGGCAATGGGCCTGAACTCGGTCGAATCCAGGCCGACGGCCAAATGGGCGACCAACACCTCGCCGATCACGTAGTTGGCGGCGTTCGGCCCCTCACCGTGGCGGACGATCTGGAAGAGACGGCATTCCAGGGCGACCGGGCATTCGGCCGCCCGCGCCGGTCTGACGATCTGGCTCCTTACGGGAGTCAGCCCGCTGATCTCCCACTTTTCATGATCCGGCGGATAGTCGATGCCAGCCTCGTTCATCGCTTCAGCGAGGTCTCGCGTGACGAGGTTGACCACGTACTCGCCAGTCTCTTCGACGTTGCGGAGCGTGACCTTTTGGGATCCATCCAGGTTGTTGACCGGAGAGAACGCCACGCTCGGCGGGACGAAGCCACCGAGCATGAAGAAACTGAAAGGGGCGATGTTAGCGCGGCCCGAAGCGTCCAGGCTGCTGACGAGGGCGATGGGCCGAGGGACGACCAAGTTGCTGAGGAGATCGTAGCGCGCCCGTCCATCCAGTTCGGCGAGCACGAGCGAGGTGTGTCCCACTCTCCAGATTGTGGCCGAACTACAAAAAGGGGGGCCGCCGGAGGGCGGCCCTTGGGATGGTGCTTGTTGTTGGAGGAGGATCAAGCTGTCGAGACCGATGCCGGGAGCGCGGGGGAGGCGGTGAAGGAACCGCCTCCGGTGGCGCAGCCTGGCCTATGAGGCGCCTGGCCTGTTCTTCCTCGCCGCTGAGGAGGCTTCAGGCGATGCTGGCTTTTCAAGGAACGATCGCAAAGAGCGATGGGGCTCGTTCGAAGCTTCCGTCACGATGTGGAGTTGCAATTGGCGTGCCAAGGAGCCGGAATCTCGGTAGATTCCGTGACAATTGCCAGTGAGCCAGGCTCGCGTTGGCGCGGTCAGTCTGTCGATTCGGCCGGGTCGGTGGACGACGGAGGGGGAGCCTGTTCGACTTTGGGAGCGTCAGGGCCTCCGACATTGATTTTCGAGGCTCCGACCATCTGTTCGTCGTCGTCTTTCCTTGTGTTGGCGTCTTCGACGCAACCCGCCAGGGTCATTGTGAGGAGGGCCAGAAGGGGCCAGAGACGGCTCAACGGACGACCTCCCGGTAAGGCGAATGGCCAAGCGAGTAGCAACAGTCGTTCTGGAAGCAGTCTTTGTCGTCCACCCAATAGGATTCCAGGCGGCCCGTCTTGGGATCGACGTCGCCATTGGGGCTGGACGGGGAGCCGTTGCGCACCCACTTGACGTGGCCATCGGCCCGGACGACATTGATGCCGTCATTGAACATTCTCATGTCGCTGGCGCCATAGATCTCGACGTTGGCCCAGCCAGTCCCGAAGACGCCATAGCGCATGACGCAGTCGGGGCCTTCGCGCTGGAACTTATAGAGGTTCGGCGACGGTCTTTGGAGCCACCGTCTCCCTTTGATCATGATGAGGGGATAGCTGAACGAGTAGCCAGGAACAAAGAGTCGCCCGGTGCCCGGCCAGGCGAGCACAACGGCGGAAGGATCGTTGAGCTCGTTGCTGGCCATGACGTTCAGATACGAGTTCATGTAGTAGTGGCCTGCGAAGCCGGTGGGGTTGGGGCGGTCCGGGAGTTCAGGGTCGCCGGGTCGGAGGGCTTCGACGGTCGCGGCCGGGCCTTTGTAAATCGTCCAGTTCTTGACGTAGCCGCTGATGGAGTTCGTCCAGAGGATGCGTCGAAGGTTGCGGGAGCGCTCGAAGCCGGGATCCCACCGGTCGGCTGGGACGACGAACAGGTTCGTGCTGATGTTTTCAGGAAGGGCGATGGGGAGCAGGTCGTCGGAGTCGCCTTGATAGATCGTGAACCCCAGGGCGATCTGCTTGAGGTTGTTGAGGTCTTGTGTTTTTTTGGCCGCCTCCTTGGCCTGGGCGAAGACAGGGAAGAGGATCGCCGCCAGGATCGCGATGATGGCGATGACGACAAGGAGCTCGATGAGTGTGAACGCGCGACGCATGACGGCCTCGGAGCGAATGACACGCCAATGATACTTGAACCTTCAGTGGCGTCGCGAAGAATGACGGCCTGCGAACTGAATGGCAGCATCGATCGGCTGGAGCGATACTTGATTTCGATCACCAGACCCGTCCAACGCAGTCTGCATGGGGCCGACCGTTGGCCTGGTCGTCGATTAGCTGCTGCCTGCGGCGACAGGCGTCGATTTGACGCGGGTTCGGACGAGCACGACCTTGGGTTTTCCGGTTGGTGACGGCGTCACGATCGCTGCGAAGGAGTCCTCTTCCCTCACCGGCAGTTGGACAGACGAAGAGCCGTTGATCATCGCCTTGATCGATTCGCCGATGGTGACTTTGGGGCGGTTGGTGGCTTCCTTGCCAGGCTCCACTGGCCCGATAACTTCCTGTGTGCCGTCGCGTCCAATGGTGACCTGGACTGGCTCAGCCGTCAAGTTGATAATCCGGACAACTTGGTCGCCCTCCGAGCCGAGGAGTTCGCCTCCGAGTGTCTTGACCTCGAATCCTTGGGCTCCCTGGGTCACCAAGAACGCCGCTTGTTCCTTATTGGCGAACGTATGACGAACGTCTAGCTTGTTGGAACCCTGTTGGAGGCCGACCGTGACTTCCTTTCCGCTCGCTTGCTTAAACCGCGACGTGACCGAGCCTGGAGGGAGACTGACCTGCTGTTGGTTCGGAGTCATCAGACTCAAGTCTCGTTCGGTCAAGTTTGCGACGATGTACTCCGCACTGGACCGCTGGCGTTCCAACAGCTGCGACACCTTCTGTTCGTCTGAAGACGCGCAACCGCCAGCGGCCCAGAGGGCCACTGGCGACAAGAGCGTTATGAGACGAGTTGAGAACTGGCTCACTCGTCGATCGTCTGCGTCCGGCCGACTCCGGAGCGCTCTTCGCCTTTTGAGTCAGGCACGACGACGGCATCGCCTTCGCTTCCCTTGGAAGCCTCGACGGTCTTGGTCGATTCTGAACAGCCAATTGCGGCGAGGCCTAGCAGAGCGGCGAGGATCAGTCCAGGAAGAATCCGTATTAGTTTCATGGATGAGTCAGATTGTGGCCGAATCAGGTTCGGGCCCCAGAGGTCTTGGGGCCCAAACCTTGAATCTCTTACTGGTAGTTGAAGTCCGAGTCGGGTCGGAACATGCAGGAGTAGTAGGGCAGAGTGACCGAACCCGGGGCCGTGCATCCCCATTGCGTCCACGGTTCGCCGCCCGTAATGATGTGGGCGTACGGCGACTCGTTGTAGCGCCGGTTGGGCTCAGCCGGGGGAACTCCGGTGATGCGGCCTGAGCGATAGAATTTCGCAGACGAGTCAGACCGGACTGCGTTCCAGCCATCGCCGAACACGTAGGAGCTGACGCCGTCAAATGACCAGAACCAACCCCAGGCATGACCGCCGCTCAGAGTGGCGTCGGACTGGGGAGGGCCGTTCGGGTTGAACCGACATTCGTTGGCTCGGCCGTTGCACAGCATGACCGGGTTGGCAGGATACGTCCGACCTTCCCAAGAAGCCTTACCGATGCCGGCCCAGACCATGATCAATTTGCTGGGTTCCGTGATCGCGGAAGCAGACCAAGCGTGGAGCAAGCCGTTGTACGACATGCTGATCGACTTGGCGCGAGCCGCGGCCACAGGATCCGAGAAGTTCGCGTTATCGGCCGAACTGCGCACCTTGCCAGCACCCAGGCCGTCGTAGATGTCCGAGTTCTTGACATAGCTCTGGACGCTATTGGCCCAGGGGGCGCGAGCGACACCCTGCCAGACCGGATTGGTGGCCCAGGAGCCCGAAGTGTGCCAGTCGGCCGGGAAGGGCACCGTGCCGTTCCAGTACCACTTGGCTCTTGTCGGAACCGGGTCGTGGCCGAAGGCGAGCGGCAGGTTGTCTTCGGTGTCGGTTGAGTAGACCAACGTGGCCGTACCCATCTGCTTGTAGTTCGAAAGGTTCGCGGCCTTCTTCGCCGACTCCTTCGCCTGAGCGAAGACAGGGAAGAGGATCGCCGCGAGGATCGCGATGATCGCGATCACGACGAGGAGCTCGATGAGCGTGAACGCTCGAGTAACTCTTTTCATGAGTGCAGTCTCCGTTGACGGATGTTGATGACTGGGCTTGAAGCCCATCTAACATTATACGACTTTCGCCGGAAACTTGATCCTCTTGTCGGGAACAACCCGGCTCAAAGCCCGTATAAGTACTAGCGCTCAGCGGCCGCTGATCTCTTCGGTACCTGTCTTGCCCTCGAAGCTTTCGCCCGCATGAGGCACGGCGACGTCTTCGACGGCAGGGCCCTTGGTCCCATGGGCGAAAACGACGTCTTCGCCGCCCAATGGGAATTCTTTGCGAAGCGGGAACCCGACCCAGTCGTCAGGGAGCAAGAACCGCTCGCCAGGGACTGCCTCGTTGCCCTCGAAGACGATCCCGAAGAGGTCCTGGACCTCCCGCTCCGGGTATTCGGCGCCCAAGAAGACGTGCTTGAGCGTTGGCACCTTCTGGCCGTCGTCGACACCGACCTTGATGAAGAGCCGGTCGCCAGTCTGGTGGTTCATCAAGTTGTAGACCACCTCGAACCTTTCAGGAAGGTCGCGCTCGTGCTTCCACTCAGAGTAGTCCACTCCCACGCACTCGCTGAAGTAGTCGTAGCTCAACCCAGGATCCTCTTTCAGGTACGAGACAACCTCCACGAGACGGGAGCGGTCGATGCAGACGAAGGTCTCACCCCGGTGCTCCTTCACTTTGAGGATCGAGCCGCCAAATCTCGCTTCGAGAGCAGCGACGTCGTGCCGCACCGCCAAACTCACGCGGCCTCCGCATCAGGGCTCAGGCCGAGCTTCTCAGGGGCCAGGCTCGTCGCCTCATCCCAGTCGATCGCCCCAATCTTGATCACATAGGCGTCGCCAATGATCCAGAGAAGCATGTAGACGGCAACGGCCGCCCCGCTAAAAACCTGGAACTCCAGGCTCCCCGTTTTGAAGACCGTCAGCCAACTCCAGAGGAACACCACTTCGATGTCGAACAAGACGAAGAGGATGGCGACCAGATAAAACTTGATGGGGAACCGCTCCCTCGCGTCACCCTGTGGCTCGACGCCACACTCGTAAGGACTTTGCTTATAAGGGGTCACCTTCTTTGGGCCGAGCACCCAACTCAAAGTCACCATCGCTCCGCAGATCACTCCGGCGACGGCCATGAGGATCAGGATCGGCATGAAATCGCCCAACATGCTCGGCCGGGAGGATACCCCTAGGCTGTTTCTCGCTCATAGGCGACGATCGACAGTTCGGTGGCGACATTGACATCTTCGTTACTGGGCACCACCCGAACGATGTAGCCACGATGGCCAGGCTCAGGGCAAGGAACCTTCCCAACGAAGACGTGCCTGGCGCCCTGGGACTCGACATGGGCCAAGTCATGGAACTCAATGTGGGTCAGCTCTCGGTTCGAAGAAACTTGGCCGGCGACGGCCTGGACCCTGACGTCCTCGATTTGGAGCTGCCCCAGTTCGACTAAGGCCTTGACCTCGACCTCTCCCCCGATGCCGACGCTCCGCTCGGCGTCGTCGGACACGCTGACGATGGCGACGTCTTTCCATGCGCCGCGCAAGCGGTCGCGCCAATCGATCGCTTTCTTGGCCCGGGCCAGTCCGTCGGCGGTCATCCGGCGATAAGCCTCGTCGCTTGGCATGTAGGCTTTTTCCGTATATTCACGAACCATTCTTAAGGTGCTGTAGACGGGCCCAAGGCGTCTCATGCTGCGCTTGATCATCTCGACCCAGCCGACCGGGATCCCGCCTTCGGACCTGTAGTAGAACATGGGGGCGATCTCGTTCTCGATCAAGTGATAAAGAGCGCGGCTGTCCATCCAGTCCTGATAGCCTTCATCGTTGGTCTCCATGCCTTCGCCGATCGCCCACCCGACTCCCGGCTCGTAGGCTTCGGCCCACCAACCGTCCAGCACCGAGCAGTTGAGGCCGCCGTTCGGAACGACCTTCATCCCGCTCGTCCCGCTGGCTTCCATCGGCCGCCTCGGGTTGTTGAGCCACACGTCGACCCCTTGGATCAGCCTTCGTGCGACCGACATGTCGTAGTCCTGCAAGAAGACCATTCGAGTCCTCGCTCCTTCGTTCTGAATGAAATGGCTGATGTCCTGGATCAGCCTCTTTCCGCCGTCGTCCCGCGGGTGGCTCTTCCCGGAGAAGACGAATTGGACGGGCCTGTCTGGATGAAAGAGTAGGGCCTTGAGCCTCTCTTTATCCTGGAACAAGAGGGTCGCTCGTTTGTAGGTCGCGAAGCGACGGGCGAAGCCGATGGTCAAGGTCCTTGGATCGAGCACCTCGTTGACACCGGCCATGTCGACCGGACCAGAACTGCTTGCTCTGAACTGGGCCCGGAGTTTTCGGCGGCAGTATCGGACAAAGTCCCCGCGTTCGTTCTCTCGGAGTTCCCAAAGGTCGGCATTGGGAACTGACTCGATTGCGTCCCAGACTCTTTGATCCGCCGCGTTCTCCCGCCAGTCGTTCCCCAAGTACCGGTCGAACAGTTCCGTCATTCGGCGACCCATCCAAGTCATCGTATGGATCCCGTTTGTGACCGAATCGATCGGAACCTCTTCCAGCGCATAGTCAGGCCAGCGGTCCGAGAACATCTTGCGAGAGACTTCTGCGTGGAGCTTCGAGACTCCATTGACATAGTTGGCGTTCTCCATGGCGAGGACAGCCATATTGAACTTTTCGTCTGAGTTCTTCGGATTGATCCTTCCGAGCTCGAGAAGCTTGGGGACCCCAATCCCGAGACTGTCGGCTGCCTTGCCGACATACTTTTCGATCAAGGAAGAGTCGAACACGTCGAAGCCAGCGGGCACTGGAGTGTGTGTCGTGAAAACATTGCCGGCCACAACGCACTGGCGTGCTGTTCGGAAATCGCACTTCTGCTCGGCCATGAACTGGCGAAGCCTCTCCAGGGACAGGAAGGCGGCGTGGCCCTCGTTCATGTGGCAAACGGTCGGGCGTACGCCGATCGCGGTCAGGGCGCGATAGCCTCCTACCCCAAGGATCAGTTCCTGTCGGATCCGCATGTCCTCGTCGCCGCCGTAGAGGGTGTCGGTGATCCCTTGGTCGCTGGGGGCGTTTTCAAGGATGTTCGAGTCAAGCAGATAGAGGGCGACCCGACCGACTTGGGCCTTCCAGACTTGGACGAAGACCGGCTTGTCAGGGAAGTCGATCGTCACTCGCACCGGCCTGTCGTCGTCGCCGCGAACCAGCGTCAGGGGAAGCCGATAGAAGTCGTACTGCGGGTATCGCTCCTGTTGCCAAGCGTCAGGACTGAGTGACTGGCGGAAATAGCCGCGCGAATAAAGCAATCCCACTCCGACCAACGGCACGCCGAGGTCGCTCGCAGCTTTGAGGTGGTCTCCGGCCAGGACGCCAAGCCCCCCGGAATAGATAGGCAGGGACTCGCTGACCCCAAACTCGGCGGAGAAGTAGGCGACAAGGCTGTCCGACCGCCTTCCCGGGAAATGGCGGTCGAACCAAGTCTCGGCAAACATGTACCTATCGAGCTCGCGCTCACAGAGCTGAATCTGGGCGAGGAAGACCTCGTCGTTCGCGAGACGGTCGATCTGAGACTTGGACAATTGGTTGACGAGCTCGACCGGGTTGTGCTCGACCTGCTCCCAAAGATCCTTGGCCATGTTCCTGAACAAGGATCGGGTCTCGTGGTTCCAAGTCCACCAGAAGTTCATCGCCAGCTTGCGGAGCGGGCGCAGGTTCTCGGGCAGCTCCTTGGTGACTTCGAACGAACGGGCGAACTTGAGACTCCTCATATTGCCCCTAGATTATCGGCTAGTTCCTCAGAAGATTGCCGGGCAGCTTCGGCTCGAGGCGCGTTCGGTCAGCGGTGGCGGTCAAGACGAACCGCTTTCCATCGACGACGAACGGGTCTACGGTGACCGACTTCCAGGCTCTCGGCAACCGGGGCCGAACGGAAACCCATTCGCCGGTCCGGGTCTGAAGGCTCCAGGACGCCCCGCCTTGGGGCTTGGAGTCGACACGCACCCCAAGGAAGCCGTAGAGCACCGCGTTGAGGCACCCGCCTGCACCGGTCAGAAAGTACGTCGAGCGGCCGTTCGGGGCCTCGCTGAATTGGAGGTGCGGGCCGTGTGTGTACTTCTTCCAGCTCTCCTTCCAAGTCTGGTATGCGGTTTCGGGGTCGTCGTACCTGGCCTCGACAAGTGCCTGAAGGCACAAGGTCATGGCCGGGCCGTTCGGGGTCGTCGATCCCTTGAACCGAGCGAGCATCTTGGTGGCCTCTTGTTCGGCCCGCCGATCCTGAAGTGGCCACACGGCCAGAAGCGCCGCAGCCTGCTTGTGGCCTTTGAGCCGGTCCCCTGTGTAGCTGAGAAAGGTCGTGGCGTCGCGTGGACGATAGAACTTGCCGCGCCACTTCGGCCCCAGGGCCGCCTCTGTGGCGACGTTGGTGTAAAGGTCGTCGTCGACGGTGGCGAACTCGTCCGGCGACATGACGTCCTTGAGCGTCCACTGGCCGTCTGGCCGCTGCTCGGCTCTCTGGGCGAGGAACTTGCCCACGCTTTCCTCGGCTTCCTTCAAGGCGAGGCGATCGACCAGCCCTTGTGCGGCTGCTTGACGGAGCCAGAACAGGACGGTCGCGCTGATGTGGTGCTGACGCTCGGACTCTGCCGGAGCGTTCTCGCGTCCGTCGCGACCGCCCTCCCAAGGAAACTTGGCGGCCCCAAGGATCGGAATGAGCCCAGTCTTTTCAGCCCATAACTGGTACTCGATTCTGGCCGCTTCGAGTTTTTCGAGCCTGTATCTCGGCACAATCCTCGCTCTCTCGGGGGCGAGAAAGAGGAGCGCGGGAAACATCCAAGCGTCCGAGTCCCAAAAAACACGCCCGCCGTATTTGTCGTTCGACAGCCCGAACGGGCCGGGCGGCATCTTGAGGCTGGGCTCATGACTGAGAGCGAGATACCGGAGCATCGTCTCCACGGCAGATTGGTCCTCACTTGGTCCGTCGATCTTGATGGTCGGCAAGACGGGTCGCGAGGCGTCGGCAACGACGTCGATGCCCAATGAATGGTTTCCAACGACCGTCGTCAAGTCGTTCTCTCGGTCAACCTCCCATTCTGTCCCGGCGGCCACAGGGTCGGTCTCGATCTTCGGGGGCGTCTTTGATCGGACGAGGAAGCGTTCCAAGACACGCATGGATTGAGGGCGGATCTCCAACGTCCTAGAGACTTGGGCCGCGCCTGCTGGCTTTTCGGGCCACGCCAAGGACAAGCCGTCAGGATCGAGCCGGGCTTCGGCGAGTGGCCAAGCAAGAGTCTTGCCGTTGATGATTGGAACCGAAGCGAGCGGGTGCGGCCGTCGGCGCAACCTGTCCGTGCCCTCCTCTTCCCAATCTTCAGCAGTGAAAGCCGGACCGATCGGGCCCCCAGCCTCGCTGACGCGGAACCCAATCAGGCCGTTGGTCAACCAGAGCGATCGGGCCACGCGGGACTCGATCTCGACCTCGCTTTCGGCCTCGTTTTGGGACGCCATGGGAGAGCATCCCACCGCGAGCCAACTGATGCCCAGGGCTCCAAGTGCGACACACCATACAATCCGGGTGATGAGTGGGCGCATGACGACCTTCAAAGGTAATGGTTCGACCTATCAAGGCTACCTGGCTCCAAGCCTTGTGGGAACCGGGCCTGGAGTCGTCGTGATTCAAGAATGGTGGGGGCTTGTGGGGCATATCAAGAGTGTCTCCGACCGCTTTGCCGAAGCAGGCTTCACAGCTCTGGCTCCTGACTTCTATCACGGAAAGACGACGACGGAACCGGACGAAGCAGGGTCGATGATGATGGCCCTGAACATCGACGAGGCCGGCAAGGTCATTCAAGGAGCTGTCGACGCCTTGCTCGCCGAGCCGACGACAATCCAAGGCCCCGTTGGCGTGGTCGGATTCTGTATGGGAGGACAGCTGGCGCTTTATGCGGCGTGCATCGACCCGAGGGTGGGGGCGTGCGTCGACTTCTATGGCGTCCACCCTCAAGTCCGGCCGGACTTTGCCGCTCTCCAGAGTCCTGTCTTGGGGATCTTTGCCGAGGATGACCCCTATGCCGGCACCGAAGAAATCCGAGAACTCGCGGCGCAGTTTGGTGCCCTTGGCAAGACTTTTCTCTTCGAGACCTTCCCCGGAACTCAACACGCGTTCTTCAACGACGACCGGCCCGCGGTCTACCATGCTGAGGCGGCGGCGAAGGCATGGGCCTTGACCGTGGCGTTCCTCCAAAAGAACCTTTCAAAGGCTTGAAGCGATGTCTTTGACGCCCTTGATTGAAAAGTTGATCGGACATGAAGACTTGGGCCAGGACGACGCCCGAATGGCCCTTGAGGTCATGGTCAGCGGCGAGGAGCCTGCCGAAAGGATCGCAGGCTTTCTGACTGCGCTCCAGACGAAGGGCGTCACCGCAGACGAGTTGGCTGGGTTCGCAGGTCTCTTGCGGAAGCAGCAACTTGACATGGCGGCACGCTTCCCGGGCCTGGTCGACACTTGTGGCACGGGTGGCGGTCGGGCAACGATGAACCTTTCGACCGGAGCGGCGATCGTCGCCGCCTCGGTCGGAGCCAAGGTTGCCAAGCACGGCAACCGGGCGGTCACGAGCCAATGCGGCTCCGCCGATGTTCTCGAGGCCCTGGGTGTCCGGCTCGAAGCCGACCCCGAGCGGCTCGAACACGTTCTGGAGCAGGTCGGGATCGTGTTTCTCTTCGCTCCGTCGTTCCACCCGTCGCTCGCAAAGGTCGGCCCCGTGCGCCGGGCACTCGGGGTGCGGACGGTCTTCAACCAACTCGGGCCGCTCGCCAATCCCGTTGGCGCCAAGCGGCAAGTAGTGGGAGTCTATAGCCTGGAGCTGATCGGTCCGATGGCTGAAGCCCTCCGCTTGCTCGGAGCGGAGGAGGCTTTCGTCGTCCACAGCCGCGACGGGCTCGACGAAGTCTCGCCTTGCGCCACGACCGATTACGCCCACTTGGCCGGTGGCGAGGTTCATCGTGGCGAGTTCAGTCCCGAGGATTTCGGATTGCCGGAGTTGTTGCCGTCGGCGGTCGCGCCAGCCACCGACGCCGCCGGGGGAGCCCAACTTCTGCGCGAAGCGTTGAGTGAACCGAACTCGCCGCGGTCTTGGGCATTGACGCCCACAGCGACGGTCGCGGTCTATCTGGCAGGGATCGGCGGAAGTCTCCGTGAGGCGGCCCGGATTGTCCGCGACAAGCAAGAGGCGGGCGCGCCCTGGCGGACGCTCGAAGCGCTGGTGGCCAGCCAATCGTGAGCAAGTTGCGCGAGATTCTGGAGCACAAACGGCGCGAACTGCCGTCGCTCCTTGCGAACCGACCCTTGACTGAGGTTCGGGCGCGAGCGTTGGACGCTGGGCCATGCCGAGGGTTTGCCCGCGCGTTGGCCGAGTCGCCTCATCCAGTCGCCTTGATCGCCGAGGTCAAGAAAGCGAGCCCTTCGCGGGGTGTCATTCGTGCGGACCTTGATCCAGTGGTGTTAGCCCGGGAATACGAAGCGGCTGGGGCCGACTGTCTGAGTGTCTTGACAGACGAGCCTTTTTTTCAAGGTTCTGCCGACAACTTGGTCAATTCGCGCGAAGCGGTGGGCATACCGGTGCTGAGAAAGGACTTCACGACGGACGCCTACCACGTTTGGGAGGCGCGGGCGATGGGGGCCGACGCCGTCCTGCTGATCGTCAACGGCCTGACCCGATCGGAACTAAGAGACCTGAGGGGTTTAGCCGAAGAGCTTGGGATGGACGCGTTGGTCGAGGCCCACACGCTCGAAGAGGCGGAGACTGCCTTGGAATCTGGAGCGACATTGCTCGGGATCAACAATCGGGACTTGGAGAACTTTGAGACCGACCTTGGAGCTTCGTGTGCGGTGATCCCAAAGGTTGATGGCCGCGCGCTGGTGGTCAGCGAGTCGGCGATCGAAGGGCCTGAGGCGGTGGAACGGGTGCGGGCGGCGGGAGCCAGGGCGGTACTGATCGGCACCGAGTTTTGCCGCTCAGAAGAACCCGGGCGGCGGGTCCGTGAGGTCATGGGTTGGTGACGCGCGTCAAGATTTGCGGGCTGACCAGGATCATCGATGTTGAAGCAGCCATCGACCTTGGCGCCCACGCGGTCGGCTTTGTGATGGAGCCGAGCAGCCCACGATGTGTGGCAGGCGACGAACGGTTGATGGAGGCCGTGCGCATTCTTGGGCCCTACGTCGTGAGGGTGAGCGTTTTTGGAGAGTATCAGCCGGGCTCACCAGAGTTCGACCGAGTCCAGTCTTGGTCGCCCTTGTTCCTGAGCCGGGACGACGCGGTGACGGTGGTGCGCCCGGGCCTAGGCCTTGAAGAGCAACTCTCGATGATGACGAGCCATTCGCACCAGGTGCGGGCGGTGGTGGTGGACGGCTACTCGCCGGGTCAGGCTGGCGGAACAGGTCTGCGACCTCCGGACGACTTCGTCGAGCGCGTCGCCACGGCGGGACCCTGGAAACTGGTTTTGGCCGGCGGTCTGACCCCCGACAACGTCGCCGAGCGGGTGCGCCGTCACAGGCCGTACGCGGTTGATGTGAGCAGCGGAGTCGAGTCGTCGCCCGGGGTCAAGGATCCAGCCATGATGCGCGACTTCATAGCGGCGGTCGTGGCAGGCTGATGGGCCCGTCGCGGGAACTCCACGAATCCTGGTGGCGTCGGCATTGAGGTCGGTCAGGTTCAAGCCGGTGGCGGGAAGTCCCAATCGGCGGCACGGACTTGGCGGATCGGTGTACTCTCTCCCGCATTCATACTGGAGGCTGACCTTTGGGCCTGGCCATTGAAACTCGTAACCTCGTCAAGAAATACAAAACTCGTAAAGGATCCTCGATCACCGTCGTGGACAACGTTGATCTTCAGGTAGAGCCTGGAGAGATTTTTGGCTTCTTAGGGCCTAACGGCGCTGGGAAGACGACAACGATCAAGATCCTCTTGGGCATCATCTACCAGACTTCCGGGGACGCTTTCATCTTGGGCAAGGAAGCTGGAGACATCGCGGTCCATCGCGAACTGAGCTACTTGCCGGAAAAGCCTTACTATTACGAACACATGACTGGCCTGGAAGTGATGCAGTTCTACGCAAGCTTGTTCGGCATGAAGGACATCGCTAAATGCAAGAGCCTTCTCGAACGCGTGAACCTTGGAAACGACATGAACCGTCCGATCAGCCAATATTCGAAGGGAATGCAGCAACGGGTCGGTTTAGCCCAGAGCCTGCTCAACGACCCGAAGCTCTTGTTCTTGGACGAACCCACCGGAGGCCTGGACCCCATCGCGCACATTGAAATCCGCGACCTGATCCTTCAGTTTCGGGAGGAAGGCAAGACGGTGTTCATTTCTAGCCATGAACTGAGCGATGTCGAAAGGATCTGCGACCGGGTCGCCATCATCAACAAGGGCGCGGTCGTGGCTCAGGGCCGCCTGGAAGAGCTCCTTGTCGGGGGCCGTATCGAGGTTACGGCCAACAACTGCACGACAGAACTGGCTGACAGTCTGCGGGACTCGCACAATCTCGTTTCGATCAATCATGGTCGAATGATCGTCGACATTCCAGACTCGAAGAACCCCAATGACCTGGTAGGGGCGATCGCGAAGGCGGGCGGAGAGATCGTGAGCGTCATCCCAAGGCGAAAGCGACTTGAGGACTTCTTCCTTGAGGCCGTCTCGGGCGACAACATCGCCAAAGGGCGCCACCAACCCAGTATGCTGGAAGCGACTGAAACCGAGGAGACAGATTCGTGACTGCGATCTGGTCGATCGCCCGGACGACGCTCAATGAGGCGATCCGTCGTCGCGTGCTCCTGGTTATCCTCTTGATTGGGATACTGTTCTTGGTCATCGCCCCTGGGCTTGAGGCGTTGTCCCCTCGACAAGAGATCACAGTCCTTAAATCGTTGACACTGGGCGTCATCCAGCTCACGAGCGCCGTCATTGCCATCGTCCTTACGGTCTATCTGATCCCGAACGAGATCGAGCGGAGAACGATCTATACGATCCTTTCGAAGCCAGTCTTGCGTTGGCAATTCTTGGTTGGTAAGTACTTGGGTGCGGTCTTGGCCCTCGGGTTGATGATGGCCCTGATGACGGGAGCTCTTCTCCTTGTCTTCATGATCATGCAGGACACACGCGACCTGGCGACCCTTGGGGAAATGGTGCGCGTGCCCTTTATGTTCTTTGTCCAGATGTCCCTTCTGGCTGCGGTGGCGGTGTTCTTCAGTACCTTCGTCTCGCCGATCGTCAACTTCTTCCTGGCTGGAGGCGTGTACCTTGTGGGCACGGTCTTCAACTCGCTGTTCCAGGTGTTATCGGAGAACAAGGACATCAATCCGCTCGTTAAGAGCGCGGCCGGACTTGTCCATGCGGTGATCCCAAACTTCCAGTACTTCAACGTACAGAACACAGCGATCAATCCAGGGCAGGGTATTCAAAGCGAGTCGCTCTATTACCTACAGATGACCGGCTACGCTCTGTTCTACATTGCGGCGTTGTTGGCAGGCGCGATCCTGATCTTTGACCGGCGGGAGGTCTGAAGGTGAGGCTGAAGCGCAGACCGGTTTTAGTCCTCCTGGCGGCCGTGGCCATTTTTCAGGCAGCGACCCACATGACCGCTTATTCCACTTGGAAAAAGAACTACGCGCCAGCGGTCGGTGACTATTCGGGCCTGTCACCTGATCAGTTCCTCTTTGCCTTGGCTGGATTCCGAGAGCTTGTGGCCGGGATCCTATGGGTGAGGGCCGACGCCTTCTTCGATGAAGGCAACTTCGACGCGATCCTGCCGATCATCCGACTGGTCACGATCCTTGACCCTCACCAGATCGACGTTTATGCCACCGGCATGTGGCACATTGCCTACAACTTTACCGACGAGGGGTCACGGTCAGACCGAAGGTACGTTCCCAGCGCGGTCGCCCTCGGAGTCGAAGGGGCCAAGAACAACCCACAGACCTACGAGCTGTTCTACGAGACCGGATGGCTTTACTACCATAAGATTGAGGACGACTACGACCAGTCTGTCAAGTGGTTCGAGCAGGCCATGGAACGGCCGGACGTCATCACCGCCCGCCGGAACATCCTCAACATGGCATATCAAAGGGCGGGGATGGTCGATAAGGCGACAAACTATCTGGAAGATCTCCTGAGCAAAGCGGAGAAGGAACTCGAAGAAGGTAAGAAGAGCAGTCGGCAAGGTCTGGATCTGTTCCAGCTGCGTCAGAACCGGGACACGCTTGAGAACATCTTCGACAACCATCTGATCCGTATGGCCCAACGCGGCTGGCTAGCGAAACAGGGCGGCTACTACGACAGTTGGGAGTACGACACCAAGCCACCATTCGATGTGGGCTTCAGCGCCCAAGTCACCGTGGTCGATCCTAAGGTCATTCGAGTGATTGGAACTTGGAACGTTGTCCCAGTCGGCACCCGGGTCAGAATCGTTCTGCGCGACGCGAACTATCCGGACGCTCAACCTGGAGGACTTGAGTGGTACCAAGGTCAAAAGATCGAGCTCGATCCCCCCAAAGACCTCACGTTCATGCAGGACCAGTTGTTCGTCAGGAACCAAAGATTTGACAGAAGGATCGACATGGGCCGAGACCCGACGATGTACCCCTTCGTGGCCGAGGAGTACTTGATCGAGTTCTACTATAGTCCCCGCCAAGCCCCTGCCTATATTCAGGACAAGTTCGGCTGGAACGGAGAAGGAATGACCGACAAGAACTTCTTGAACACAGAAATCCGGCCGGGGCAGCGCGTGGTCTACACAACGCTCAAACTCACCCGTGACCAATTGCTCCGCCGCGGCCCTTGGAAGGATCAGGCCCCGACGGTCCAAACCTCCAACTTCCGAGGGGTCACGCTCACGCCAGACGGCGACAACATCATTCGCGTTCCCGGTATCCTGACCAACCCGTGAGCACGGTGCCGGTCGCGGCCGGACGGGATTCCCGTCCGGCCGGGAACTGCGCGGCAGCAGGTCGGTGAACCCCGCCAGGGCCGGAAGGCAGCAACGGTAAGTCGATTCTCTGGGCGACGCAATCTTCCCGGCACCCTCTGCCCGGTTCCTGCGCGATGGCTCACCTGGCCCTCTACAGAAAATACCGAAGCCAGAAGTTCGCCGACCTGATCGGTCAGGATCCGGTTGTCCGCACTCTTCAGAACGCGATCGAGAAAGGCCGGACAGCACACGCGTATCTCTTCACTGGCCCGAGAGGCACGGGCAAGACCTCCGCCGCCCGACTTCTGGCGAAAGCCCTCACTTGTGTCCACGGCCCCGCCCCAGAACCGTGTAACGAGTGCGAGAACTGCCATTCGATCATGGACGGGTCGGCCATGGATCTGATCGAGATCGACGCTGCCAGCGAATCGGGCGTCGACAATGTGCGAGAGACTATCGTTGAGGCGGTGGACTACCACCCGACCACGTTCCGCTACAAAGTCTTCATCATCGACGAAGTCCACGATCTGTCCAGGAACGCGTTCGATGCCCTGCTCAAAACGATCGAGGAACCCCCGGCCCACGTGGTTTTCATCCTCGCGACAACCGAGTTCAACCGTGTGCCGCCGACCATACGGTCGCGGTGCCAAAGGTTCGAGTTCCATCGCGGCACCGTGCAAGACCTTCATAAACGCCTGGCTCAAGTGGCCGAGGCGGAAGGGATCCAGGCGGAACCGGCCGCGCTGGGAGTCATCGCGAAAATGGCCGATGGGGGATATCGCGACGCTTTGACTTTGCTCGAACAGGCCATGGTCACGGCTGATGGGCCGATCACCCAGGAGCACGTCTTTCAGCAGTTGGGGCTCATTTCTGAAGACGCGCTCGACGCGCTCATCCAAGCCGTCCACAACGCGGAGCCTCGACCCATTGTCGAAAAATTGGACGAGATCTATCGCAGCGGGCGCGACCCGCGCACCATTGTCGAGGCAATGCTCATGCGGCTCTCGGACTTGATGCGCGCCTCATATGGTCTCTCGTCATCGACCTCCAACGACTCGAGCCTTGAGGCCGCCACCCGTTCGCTGTCGGTCGAAATCGGACAGGCCGACTTGATCAGGCTCCAAGGACGGCTGGCCAAGATCCATGCGCTCATCCGTGACGTCACCATCCCACGGGTCTGGCTGGAATCGAGCCTCATGGGCCACAGCGACCCGCCGCCCGTTGCCGCCAAAGATCCCGCAACGGTCCCGACTCCGAGAGCCGCATCCCAGGCCGCTGCCCCAGCCCCGGCGTCGGTCCAGCCCTTGAGCGAAGACCCGAAGGCACAAGAACTGACCACGATCTGGAAAAAAGTCTACGATGAACTGGCCCCTCAAGCGAAGGTCGTCGCCGTCAGGCTCGCCAAAACACGAATCATTCCAGTGAGCCCGGGCGTCGCCCTCGTCGAGTTCGAGCGACTGGTCGATCTGGACTACGTCCAAGAACGGCCCAAGGCCCAGGGCGCGATCCGTGAGAGTTGGAGGCGACACGGCGGCGAAGGCACAGAGCTCGTCTTCGGTGCAGCGGCAAAGCAAGCCCCGAGCCCAGCGGAACCCGAGACAGTCACAGTAGAATTACCCCTCGAAGGCAGTCGGTTGATCGCGGCCGTAAAGGACGTGTTCGGACAGCCTGAAGGAGGCAAGCAGACATGAAGCTCCCCAAAAATTTTGGTGGTCAAGGCTTTGCGGGGGCCCTGCAACAGGCGCAGCAGGCGATGGCCCGCGCCCAGAACCTTGAGCAAGAACTCGCCGCCGAGCGGGTCACGGTGGACAAGGGCCCGGTCAAGGCCGTCTTTATCGGCACCGGAGAGATCGAGTCCCTCAAGATCGATCCGTCGGTCGTCGATCCCGAAGACGTTGAAGCGCTCGAAGACCTCATCCTCGGTGCGGTCCGCGATGGGTTCACCAAAACGAGCGAATTGCGCAACTCCCGGGTTCAAGAACTGATGCCTAATATCCCGGGCATGGATAAGCTCATTCGGTGAGCCCGTTCCCAGGCCCGCTTGCCGCCCTCATCGCCGAGTTCGAGCGGTTGCCAGGGGTCGGCGTCAAATCGGCCCAACGCCTGGCTTTTCACGTCCTGCGAATGCCGGTCGATGATGTCAGACGCTTCGGCCAAGCACTGACCCAGGCCCGAGAGTCGCTCGGGTTCTGTCGCGTCTGCCAGAACATCAGTGAGGGAGAAACATGCGAGATCTGTAGCGACCCGCGTCGCCGAGCCGATCAAATCTGCGTGGTCGCCGAACCCAAGGACATCGCCGCCATGGAGCGCCTCAACGAGTATCGTGGGCTTTATCATGTCCTCCATGGACTCCTCAGCCCGCTCGACGGCATCGGCCCGGAGAACCTCAAGATGCGCGAGTTGATCGAGCGGCTCCGCGACGAATCCATGCAGGAAGTCGTCGTTGCGACGAACCCGACGGTCGAAGGCGACACGACCGCCCTCTATCTCGCCAGGCTCATCAAACCCCTCGGAGTGAGGGTCACGCGGCTCGCTCATGGGATGCCCGTCGGAGGAGAACTCGACTATGCCGACACGGCGACTTTGTTGAGCGCGTTCGAATACCGGCGCGAGCTATGAGGTTCCTCGTCCTGGGTGCAGGAGGTCGCGAGCACGCCCTGGCCTGGAAACTCGCCCAAGAAGCTGAGGTCGTCGTCGCTCCTGGCAACCCGGGTGCAGCGGAGGATGTCGAAACCGAGACCGTGGCGTTGGGCGACGCCTCAGCGGTCTTGGCCCTTGCCAAGCGTGTGGCTGCCGACGTCGTCGTCGTGGGTCCCGAAGATCCACTCATAGCCGGAGTGGCCGATGCCCTTCGCGAATCGGGCTTTGCCACCGTCGGCCCGGGGAAAGAAGGGGCCAGGCTCGAAGCGAGCAAGGCTTGGGCCAAGGAGGCGATGGCCCGGGCAGGAGTGCCGACAGCCGCGTCCCGCGCGTTCGTCCAGTTCGCCGCGGCCGCCGACTACGCCCGATCCAGGTTCAATGAGGGCCATGGCGTCGCCGTCAAAGCGAGCGGCGCGGCCCTGGGGAAGGGCGTGGCCGTGTGTTCGGAACTTGAATCCGCCATGGAGGCGCTCGAAAGGATGCTCGTGCACCGCGAACTGGGCGAGGCCGGGGCCGAAGTGGTCGTCGAAGACCGCTTGGTCGGGCAGGAGTTCTCGCTCCTCACCCTCGTCAGCGACGGTCGCTTCTTCAGTCTCCCCGTAGCCCAAGACCACAAGCGCCTGCTCGATGGCGACGAAGGGCCGAACACCGGGGGGATGGGCACCTTCAGCCCGGTCGATTGGGTTTCCGAAGAACTCGTCCAAACGACGGAGGACCAGGTCGTCGCGCCGATCCTCGCAGCTGTGCCTGGCTATCGCGGGGTGCTCTTCAGCGGGCTCATGGTCGTCGATGGGCGGCCCTTCTGCCTGGAGTACAACGTCCGATTTGGCGACCCGGAGACTCAGTCGGTGGTGCGACGCTTGGGCGCGGGGTTCGCTGAGGCACTTTCCGCCGTGGCCCAAGGAGCGCCACTTCCGCCGATCGAGGCCCTGGACAACTGTGCAGTCACGGTTGTTATGGCTAGTGCCGGCTACCCGGGGCCTTACACAAAAGGCATCCCAATCACGGTTGGCCCGTTGCCCGAGGGAGTCAAGCTCTTTCACGCCGGGACGGCCCTCCATGAAGGGTGCCTCGTGACGGCTGGTGGAAGGGTGCTCGGAGTCAGCGCCACCGGCCCCACCCTCGAAGAGGCGGCAGACAAAGCCTATGCCGCCATCGGGTCGGTCCGCTTCGAAGGACGGCAGTACCGAACGGACATCGGGCGCACTCGCTAAGCCGAAACAGGGTTCTTGCCGGGCCAATGACCGTGCCACGCCCGCCACGCCTGCCGCACCGATAGCACTGTGTTCAAGGCTTGGAGCAGCACCACGATAACAAAACCCACTGCGAAACGGAGCACGAACTCCCACCAGTTCACGCTCTCCCAACCCGATTTGGCATAGTCCATCAACCTGGTGGCCGTATAGATCAACGACACAAGGCCGCCCAAGCAAAGCAACCCTTGGAGCCACAAAGTCTCGAACAGCGCCCGCCGAGCGTGCGCAGCGACAAAAGCCCGCTCGCGCCCCAAGACCCACCCCACGAGTGGCCCGATCAAAGGCCAGAACACGCTCGACACATGCACGGCCGCCGCCCAACGACGCTCGGGGAGCGTGACTTCGGCGCCACCTTCGACAAGATCCATCGTTCCTCCTCAGATGCGGCCCAATCGGCCTTCGCGTTGCAGGCCCTGGGGCCGCCAACCGGTAGCATGTCCCCGTGATCGACAGATACCGGACGCCGGCCATGGAGCGCCTCTGGAGCCGAGAGGCCAAGTACCAGCGGTGGCTCGAGGTCGAACTGGCCGTCTGCGAAGGGTGGGCCGAGGCCGGTGTCGTACCCGAACATGACCTCGCCGTCGTCCGCGAGAAGGCCCGGTTCGACATCGCCCGGTGCGACGAGATCGAGAAGGTCACCCGCCACGACCTCATGGCCTTCGTCCGCAACGTGAGCGAGTCCGTCAGTGGGATCGACGCCCTCGCTCCCGAAACCGACCGAAGAGAGGACGGGCCCGAGCGCTGGATCCACTTTGGAGTCACCAGCTACGACGTGATCGACACCGCCCTTGGCATGATGATGCGCGACAGCTGCGACGTCCTCCTCGCCTCCATCCAAGGCCTCCAAGCCGCCATCCGGGGCCAGTTCGACCGGCACGGGGCGACAGCGTGCATCGGGCGCACTCACGGCATCCATGCCGAACCGGTCACCTTTGGCCATAAACTCCAAGGTTGGTGGTTCGAACTTGAACGAAGCGCGGAGCGCCTCAAAGCCTGTCGCGAAGAGATCGCGGTCGGCAAGGCGAGCGGCGCCGTAGGAATCCACGCCCACCTCTCTCCCGAGACCGAAGCCACGATCTGTGCCAGTCTGGGGCTGAAACCTGACCCCAACAGCACCCAGATCGTCGCCCGCGACCGCCATGCCCACCTCCTCTGCTGTCTGGCCGTGCTTGCCGGGACGTGCGAGAGGATCGCGACCGAGCTCCGCAACCTTCAGCGCACCGAGATCCTCGAGGTCCAAGAGGAGTTCGCCGCGGGGCAGACCGGCTCTAGCGCCATGCCCCATAAGCGCAACCCCTGGAACAGCGAGACGGTCTGCGGCCTCGCCCGCGTGGTGCGCGGCAACGCCCATGCCGCTCTCGAAAGCGTCATGACCTGGCACGAGCGCGATCTGTCCAACTCTTCCGCCGAAAGAATCATCTTTCCAGACACTTTCCACCTCGCCGACTTCATCCTCGTCCGCCTCACGAGAATCCTCAATGGACTCGTCGTCATGCCCGACAACATGGCCCGCAACCTCCGGCTCATGGGCGACCTCGTCTTCAGCGAGCACGTCATGGTCGCCCTCATCGAGTCGGGACTGAGCCGCGAAGCGGCCTACAAAGTCGCCCAAAGGTGCGCCGCCCAAGCTTGGGACGGGGCCGACTTCCGCACCGCCGTCGCCAGCGACCCCGAAGTCCAAAGCCGCCTCAGCCCCGAGAGACTCGACGAAGCCTTCAGCCTCGACCATCATCTCCGGCACGCGCCGAAAACCCTCTCAGGGACCCCAGAGGACTGACTCCCCATGTGCGCCCGGTATGTCTTCTTCAGCGGAAAAGCGTTCAGCGACCAGTTCGGTGGCCTCGCCATCCCCGACCTCGGCCCGCGCTACAACATCGCCCCGACCCAGCCCGTGGTCGCCGTCGCCTCGGGCCCCGAGGCCAAGGTGCTCCAATGGGGGCTCGTGCCCTCCTGGGCCAAGGATCCCAGCATCGGCGCCCGCATGATCAACGCCCGGGCCGAGACGGTGGCGGAGAAGCCCTCCTTTCGAACCGCGTTCAAGCGCCGCCGGTGCCTCCTGCCCGCCGACGGGTTCTATGAGTGGGTAGGCGAGAAAGGCCACAAACAACCGTTCTTCCTCCAAGTGGAGCCAACCCCGTTCGCGTTCGCCGGACTCTGGGAGATCTGGGAAGGACCGGACGGGTACCTCGAGACTTGCACGATCATCACCACCGAGGCGAACGACGCCGTCCGGCCCATTCATGACAGGATGCCGGTGGTGATCGACCAAGTTGACTACGGCCAGTGGCTGGATACGGCCGCGCGCCCCGAGTCCCTCATGCCGCTCCTCGCCCCGGCCGCTCCCGATCGGGTCAAGATGTGGCCGGTGGGCAAAGCGGTCGGCAACCCAAGGATCGAAGGGCCGGAACTGATCGAAGCCATCGCTTGAGCCCGAGTCAAGCTCACTGAAGGTGGGCGAGACGCTCGGCCTCCACCGCGCGGTCGGCGGCCGCGTCGGCCTCTTGCTCCAGCGGGGCCGCGTCGTGCCCCCGGTGCCGGACGTACTGCCAGACGAACGCCGCCAGATAGTGCAGGGTCGTGGGGAACTGGTGCGCCTCTTGCCACACATGGTGGTGCTCGTGGGCCCGCCACCGGCGCTGGCGCAGATAGAGCCGCCAGGTCAGCGGGTCACGGACCCAAACGGTCTGGCAAAACACGATCGCCCACCGTCGTGGGAGGAGCAGACGCGCCCAGAGAGCCCCGATCCTGCAGGCATAGCCCTCGGGGTCGATCCGTCTCGCGCCCTTGAGCCACGTCATCGTCCCATGGATGGAGACCGGCTCTCGGGCCGGAAGGTTCCCCCGCCCCCGCCCCCTGCCCCCTCCCCCGTAACGGGGGAGGGGGAATCCCCGACACGGAAGCCACACGTTTGCCGAGGTCGGACTGAAGTCCCCCACAGGGGCGCAGGCCTTCAGCCAGGCGCAAGGCTCGAGGAGCCCCCTCCCCTGGCCCTGCCCGATAGGGCCGGTTTGATGGAGGGAGATGAATCCTGGAAGGGATCGCCCCCTCCCCTGGACTTGCCCGAGAGGGCAGGTCTGGGGGAGGGGGTTGGGGGTGGGGGAAATCCGCTCGATGCCATCAAGCGGCGGCCCCGTCATCCTCATCTGAGAGCCGCCCCTGAATCTCAAGCGCGCCGCTCCCCGGCCCTTTCATCCTTTCCCCGCTCCCCCCATCCCCTCGACCCCAAGGAAAGGGGGGCGAGCGTGCCGGAAACCCGAGCGAATCGAGGTTGAAACAAGCTGTGACCCTGGGGTGGTCATGGGGTGGTCATGGGGTGGCCCTGGGGTCGACCCCAGGGCCACCCATGGGAGACGGCACGTACGACGCTGGTTGACACGACTGAAACAGGGCACTCCATGGCCTCTAACCCCTGCCGCCGCCCCCACCCCCTGCCCCCTCCCCCGTAACGGGGGAGGGGGTTCTTTGAGGCCACCGCCGACCCGAACCCTGAATTCGAGCCATCGTCCGGATGATGACCCGCCCTCGTCCGGGTACTGTGCCACCGTGACGCTCCGCCTGATCATCGTCCTCGCCCTCATCGCCCTCGTGGTCGCCGCCCATGGCCAGAGCGACAAGGACGGCCGCATGGACTGGTGGAGAGAGGCCCGGTTCGGACTTTTCATCCATTGGGGCACTTACAGCGTCCTCGCCGGAGAATGGCAAGGCAAAAAGAACCACGGCGAATGGATCCGAGAGTCCGCCCAGATCCCGATCGAGCAGTACACCCCGATCAAGGAGCGCTTCGACCCCACCCTCTTCGACGCCCGGGATTGGGCCCGCATGGCCAAGGACGCAGGCATGAAGTACGTCGTCATCACGACCAAGCACCACGAGGGATTCGCCCTTTTCGATTCGGCGGTGAGCGACTACGACGTCATGGCCACCCCCTTTCGGCGCGACGTGATGAAGGAACTGGCCGAGGCGTGCGCCGAGGAAGGTCTCCGCATGGGTTGGTACTACTCCATCATGGATTGGCACCATCCCGACTATCTCCCCCGCCGCGCCTGGGAGACGGCCCACCGACCGGCGGTGGGTGCGGACATGGATCGCTACGTAGAGTTCATGCACAAGCAGGTCGAGGAGCTCCTGACGCGGTATGGCCCGATCGGCGTCATGTGGTTCGACGGCGAGTGGGAGCCGACCTGGAACCACGCGCGCGGCCAGGCTCTCTACGACCTTTGCCGCAGGCTCCAGCCGGACGTGATCGTGAACAACCGGGTGGACGTCGGGCGCGGGGGCATGGCGGGGATGAGCGGCGCCGGGTTCGCGGGCGACTTCGGCACCCCGGAACAAGAGGTGCCCAGCACAGGACTCCCCGGGGTCGACTGGGAGACCTGCATGACGATGAACGACCATTGGGGGTTCTGCCGCGCCGACCTCAACTATAAGTCCACCGGCGAGCTGCTCCGCACCCTCTGCGACATTGCGAGCAAGGGCGGCAACTTCCTCTTGAACGTCGGGCCGACCCCCGAGGGCGAGTTCCCGGCCGAATCGGTGGAGCGCCTGAAAGAGATCGGGGAGTGGATGCGGGCGAACGGCGACGCCATCCATGGCACTCTGGCCGGGCCGTTCGAAAGCCTGCCATGGGGGCGGTGCACGGCCCGGGGGAACCACCTCTACTTCCATGTTTTCGACTGGCCCAAGGACGGGAAACTCGTGGTGCCGGGCCTGGGGAGCGAGGTGGAGTCGGCCCGGATCCTGGCGACAGACTCGAGCCTGCAGACCCGGCGCGAGGGCCCGGACGTGGTGGTGCTCCTGCCCCAGGACGCCCCGCACAAGGATGTCTCGGTGGTGGAGGTGGTCGTGGCAGGGGGGCCGGTGGTCTATACGGCCCCGAAGATCGTGGCGCCGGCCCCGTTCATGGTGCGGCCGATGCCGGTGCGGGTCACAGTCGGCCCGGGGATCGAGGCCCGGTACTCCTTGGACGGCACCGACCCGACCCTGGAATCGCCCTTGGCCGGGGAGCGGGTGGTGATGGAGCGGCCCGGGACGCTCAAGGTGAGGGGCTTCCATGACGGCCGGGCCGTGACCCGCGTGGTCGAGGCGACGATCACCCAGGCGACACCGCTGGCCCCGGAAAAGACGGGCGAGGTGGAGCCAGGACTGACCGTGTCGCAATGGCGCGGGGAGTGGGACACGATGCCTGCCTTCAACAAGTTGGGCCCACCTGAGCGGACGACGGCCACGGGGTTCTCGATCGACGACATCCCGGACATGGAGCAGGTGGCCCGTGTCTACGAAGGGTATCTGGAGGTGGACAAGGACGACGTCTACGTCTTCGTTTTGCGCTCGGACGACGGCTCCCGGCTGTGGGTCGGGGGTCGGCTCGTGGTGGACAACGACGGGCTCCATAGCCCGCTCGAAAAGACGGGGGCAGTGGCCCTGGCCAAGGGACGGCACGCGATCCGGGTGGAGTGGTTCAACAAGACGGGCGGGCTCGACCTGGATCTTCTGGTCGGTGCCGCCGGTGAGGATTTTGAGCCCATCGACGCCGAGAGGCTCACCCGACCGAGGGGCTGAGACATGGAGACTCGGGCCCTGTGGTGCCGTCCCGGTGACTTCGGTCTGAGCCCGGCGAGCACGGACGAGTTCGTCGCTCGGGCGGCCGACGCCGGGTTCACGATGCTGCTTCCCGAGGTGAAGGGGTGCGACGGCCTGCGGTGGCCGAGCGAACGGTGGCCGTGGGCGGTGGAGGCTCCGTTCGACGAGTTCGATCTTTGCGAGGCGGTGGTGGACTCGTGCCAGCGGCGCGGGGTGGAGTCGCACGCCTGGTTCTTCGACTTCTTCGAGGGCGAACAGAGCCCGGTGATGCTGCGGCACCCGGACTGGGCGATGCGGGACGCTCGGGGCCGCCCGACCAACGAGGAGCGACTGCGCGGGGAGCGCTTCACCGGTCTCTGGGCTTGTCCGGCCCAGCGCCCCGGCTACGCCGACCAATGGCTCGTTCCGGTCTATGCGGAACTGGTGGAACGGTACGGTTTCGACGGGGTGCACCACGACTATGTGCGCTATCCCGGCGACCTCGCTCCCGACCAGTACTGCTTTTGCGACTGGTGCTTGGAAGACTTGCCGCGGTGGGGCGGATATCTGAACGGGGCCTATCCTGACGAGCCCTTCGACCATGATCTCTACGACCGCGAGTACCTGGAGGCGCACTGGGAGCAGTCGCCACGGGTTCTGCCGGCGGCTTGGGAGCGATTGGACCGGGCGGAGAAGAGCCGGTTTTTGCTGGAGGGATCCTTCTTCCGCTATGGGCGGCAAGACCTGGACACGTTCTTCTATCAGTACCGGAAGGAGGCGGTGCGCCGGTTCGTGCGCGAAGCGAAGGAGGCGGTGGACGCGGTGCGCCCCGGGGTGGGGGTGAGCGCGGCCGTGTTCAAGAACCCGGTTCACAGCGGGCGGTTCATCGGTCAGGATTGGAGAGAGTTCGCGCCCTGGGTGGATACGATGATCCCGATGGACTATCGCGACCACTTCCCAGGCAGCTTCGAGCACTACCTGGGGCTTCTAGAGGAGGCAGTGCGGCGCCAGCAGGGGTGGGCGGCGGAGGTCGACCGTCTCTTGATCGGGTTCGCCTTGTGGCCCTTGGTGCGGGGGACGGAGGACGAGTCGGAGCGGAGAGAGCGGTTCGTCGAGACCTTGAAGCTGGTGAGGCGGCTGAACCCGGCCGGGTTCTGTGTCTTCTGCGCGGGGGATCTGACCCGGTGGGGCCTGTGGGACGCTTCGGCATGAGGGCGGCGGCCCGACCCGGTCGCCTGGGGGGCGACGGGGGCCAGGCCGCTCGCGAGCGGGGCGTCACTCGATGGTGACGGGGAAGCGGACAGGGACGATCCGCTGGTTGGTGAAGAGGGGCCAGCCGATCCAGCCACCGCCGACCTGTTGTCTCCAGACGTTGCCTTGCCTCTCGCGGACCTTGATCTCATAGGTGTGGCCGAACGAGATCTCCCGGATGCCAGCGACGCTGAAGAGGGCGTTGTCCACGTGCATCATGGGCCAGGGGTCATTGAAGATGACGGCGGTCGAGTAATTGAACATCCCCAGGAGCTCAGTGGCGCCGCCGTTCACCGTGCGATAGCGGACGCCACGTCCTTCCGACTTGATGCCGAGGGCCCATAGGCGCCCGCCGTCATTGACGTTCAGACCGGTCTCGCTGAAGCCTTCGGGGTTGTGCTGTCTGGCCCAAAGTGACTGGAGCGGGTTCTGGAGGGTGACGTTCGCCGGACAGTTGGTCATGAAGATGTCGCCGCGGCCAGTGCCGAGGACGTTCACGCCACAGCTGTCGGCCACCATCGTCCTTGTGCCCGCGTTCTCGAGGGTCACGGGAGGGCCGCCGAAAGCGTCGATTTGGCGAAAGACCACGGTGGGGGCGGAGGCGTCATTGACCACGAACTTGCCGTTGCCAACAATGCGGCCCCACCCGATGCCGGTGACGAGACGGACGGGGGCCTTGACCTGGACAGTGCCGTTCACCACGTACCAGTTGGGGTCTCCGGGGGGCACGCCCCGAATGGCGACGACGGTCTTGCCTTGGGCGGCGGCGGCGTCGAACGCGGCTTGGAACGCAGCGGTGTCGTCGCCCCAGTCGCCCCATGTGATGCCGTAATCATCGGCCCAAAGCCACTTGGACGGATCGTTCTCCCAAACCTCCGCAGGTTCGGGCTTGATGGGAAGGTTGAGCGATGCTTTGGAGCCGCCAAAGAGGCGGAGAGGGGCGTGGGAGACGAACTCTTGGACGCTGGCTGCGTTCACGTCTCCGCTGGGGGTGTCGCTACGGATGACCTTGGTGTAGCCGCTGCTCTGGACGTTGCGGGCATAGAGGACGTTGCGGTTGAAGATCGCGGGCCCAGCCATGCCCGGACTTGATGAGAGATTGGCGTTCACCAAGGCGACGACCCCGCCCCACCATGTCCAGTCGTTGGGGTAGTCGACAAAGAGGGGGAGGGGCGTGTTCTCGACGGTGAGGTCTTCGATGCCGACCGCGTTGGCGTTCACATAGACGCCAGTCTCGCGGCAGTTGCGGACGGTCGCCCGGGAGATGGTGCCGCCCCAGCTCCACTGCTTCACGATGCCGATGCGCATCCCTTCGACGACCACGTCCTGGACGATGTTCGGGCCGCTCTGGTCGCTAAAGCCGCAGTTGATGCCGATGTTGCCATTGCCGGTGACGCGGACATTGCGGAGAATTCCCGTGTTGTTGGCGAAGAACCGGATCCCGTCGACGTTCGGATTGTTGCCGACGTCCACGGTGACGTTCCGGATGTTGCGCATGAACCAGTCGGCTGAGCCGCCGCCTTGGTCGCGGGGATGAGTGCGGACCACGCTGAGAACGGTGGGGCTTGCGTTGTCCACGAGTTTGATGACCACGCCGTCGCGCGACTGCCCGTAGAGCCACGGGCCGATGGCGACGTTGACGGCGAGGGTGTTGGTCACCTTGTAGGTGCCGTTCGGGAGGTAGACGGCCCGGGTGCGGCCGCCGATGCCGGAACTGGCGTCGAGGGCTTGTTGAAGGGCGAGGGTGTCGTCGGCGACGCCGTCACCGACGGCGCCGAAGTCGCGTTTGACATCGATCACGCTGGGATCGGTCGGGAAGACGATGGAAGCTGACGCGGACGCGGCAAGGAAGATGGCCGTTGCGCCAAGGAGCGAGGGGGCGTTTCGCATGGACGTCTCCATGGCCGGTCATGAACCGGCCATGAATCATTCTACGCGCATTGTTGCCAGGATCACCCATTTTCTTTCGATGGTGTGACCGAGATCACAAGACGGTCTGGTCTGTCAGCGCGGGGCGCGGAGCTCGGACTGTCTGATCTCGTGCTTCCAGAGTTCCTTGCCGTCCTTGTCGTGGTGAGTGATCACGAGCCGACGGTCGTCGCGCGGGCCGCGCACGTGGATGACGCCGTAATGGCGCTTGCGGGTGACCCAGGTGCCTGGCACCCGCGCCGGGTTGTCCGCTTCCCGGTCGTTTTGGCCCGATCCGGCGGTGAGGGGCGAGGTGGTGACTTCGTACCACGGGTAGGGCGCCCCGGGCCACTCCACCTTGAGGAGCTCGCCTGCGTGCCGGTCGCCGCTGAGAAAGACGACGCCTGGGATCTTGGTCTGCGCGATGAAGTCGAAGAGGTCCTTCTGTTCTTCTTTGAAGTTTCCGAAGCCTTCGAAGAAGACACGGGGTTGGATCATCTGCCCACCGGCGACGATGAACTTGAATGCGGCGTTTGAACTGACCAGGCTGTCCTTGAGCCACTGGATCTGTTCGGGGCCGAACATCACCTTGGTGGGGCCGTCGGGATAGCGGTTGGGGGCGCGCCAATAGCGGTTGTCGAGCATGAAGAACTCGCAGTCGCCCCATTCGAATCGGAAGAAGCAACCTCGGGTCTCGGGAGTGCCGCGCTGGAGGCTTGGGAAGTAGTCGCTGAACACCCGGAGGGCCTCGCCTTTGAGCCGGAAGGATCGGTCGGAGTCGTTGGGGCCGTAGTCATGGTCGTCCCAGACGGCATAGTGGTGGGTGCTGCCCAAGAGCGGCTGGAGGACGGGGAGCTGGCGGTCTTTTCGCCACCGGAGACGCATGGACGGTTCGGTGAGCCAGTCCATTTCACGATAGTAGAGGTTGTCGCCCAGCCAGACCATGAGGTCGGGGCGCTCTCGGTGGAGGGCGGCAAAGATCTCGTGGTCGCCGCCATAGGGGGTTCCGGGGCGATCGAAGGGGGGATCGTTGGTGTAGGAGCAGGAGCCGAGGGCGACCTTGAACTCGGGCGGGACAGCGGGGTTCGACGCCCAGCGCCAGTGGGGTTGGGTCTGAAACTCAAGCGGGTAGTCGCGCCTGACCTCTTGGCCATCGATGAGGAGTCGATAGTCGAACTTCGTGCCCATGGGGAGGGCGGTGAGCTTGACGAGGGCGATATGGTCGCCTTCTTCGGTCGTGGCGACCGTCTTCTCTTGGCTCTCGGAGGGCTTGTCCTTGGGCCAATAGCGGATGGTGACCCGGGCGGGGCGGGTGGTCTGGACCCAGACGGCGGTCTCGGTCATCTCGGCGTAGGCCAGCATCGGCCCAGAGCTCAGATCGGGGTGCGGCTGGGCCAGGACGGGCCAGGCCGCGACGAGCGACAGAAACAAAAGGGCTCCTCTCACCATGCCCGGAGTCTAGCCCCGGGCACGGGGGGTCACGAGACCCGGGTCAGGCTGCGGTCGAGCTTTTCGAGAAGAAGGTCGACGTCGGCCTGGGTGACGCTGAGGTTGGGGCGGAGGCGGATCGATCGCTCCCCGCCGCCGAGGAGGAGGAGGGACTCTTGGTCGCGGGCGTCGCGGACGAGGGCTGTCTTGCGGGCCTCGGTGTCGAGACTGAAGCCTTGGTAGAGCCCCATGCCGCGGACGTTGAGCATGACGCCTTGGTGGTCGAGTTGGAGCCGCTTGAGACTGTGGGCGAGGTAGGCGCCGGTGGTCGCGGCCCTTTCGACCAGGCGCTCCTCTTCGAGGATCTCGATCTCTCGGGTGACGCGGACCATGTCGGCGAGGGTGCCTCCCCAGGTGCTGTCGAGGACGCCGACCTCTTCGAGGGGTTCGTACATCCAGACGACGCCGGTGCCGAACTTCTTGCCTCCCGCGACGGCGAGGGGCGGATGGGGGAGTTCGAAGTGGTCGATGGCGAACATTTTGCCGGTGGCGCCCAGGCCGGTCTGCACCTCGTCGAAGGCGAGAGCCACGCCATGCTCGTGGGCGATGCGGCTGAGGCCCTGGAAGAAGCTGGGGAGGGCGACCCTTTGCCCCCCGGCCCCTTGGATCGGTTCGACGATGACGCCGACGATCTCGTCCTTCATCTGGCTGACGGTCATCTCGACCATGCTGAGGACGTTCTCGACGGCGCGCTCGTTCTCGGCGTCGGTGCGGTCGGCATCAAAAGCGGGGAAAGGAAGCTTGATGTTCCCGCCGCTCGTGAGGCCGTGGAAGTCTTTGGTGGCGACAGGATCGAGGGTCTGGGTGACGGCGAGGGCGTAGACCGTGCGCCCGTGGAAGGCTTTATCGAAATAGACAAAGCGCCGGTTGGTGACGGGCTTCTCTTCGGCCAGCTTCTTGCTGTTGAAGCGGCTGACGAGATACTTCATCATGTTCTCGACCGCTTCGGCGCCGGAATTGACGGTGTAGACCTCGAGCCGGGGGTTCCTCATGACCTTGGGGGCAAGTCGGTGGAGAATCTTATAAAACTCGAGGCACTCGGGGGTGAGGAAGTCAGGATTGGCGGTCTTGTTATTGGCGGCGAGCGTGAGCCTTTTGAGGTACTCGGGCTCTTGGAGGCCGGGGTGGTTGTGGCCGAGGAGCTTGGATCCGTAGTAGCCGCACCAGTCGAAGAGCCTCTGGCCATCGACGGTGACGAGCCACAGGCCTTCGCCATTCGCCAGGTCGAGGACGAAAGGGTGGGGCTGGGTGACCACGTATCGGGCGAGCTCGTCCAGCATTTGGGCCGAGACCGGGCCGGGGAGCGTGGTGGCGGGGGCCTTCTGGACGGTCATGCCTTGTAGTCTACGGGCGGAGGCTGAAAGCTGGGAGGGATGCGTGGGGAAGACTGCCCAGGGAGGCCCAGGGGCGGCATAATCTCGGCGATGCCGCGGCCCTTGATCCTGAGCAACGGACGACTTTGGATCGGATACGACGACCGATATCGGGCGCGAGACCTCTTCTGGCCGCACGTGGGGCACCCGAACCACCTCTTGGGCCACTCGATGAGGATGGGGGTCTGGTGCGACTCGGGATTCTCGTGGTGCGACGGGGAGGACTGGAAGGTGGAGGTCGGCTACCAAGGGGGGACGATGGTGGGGTCGGTGGCCCTGACAAACCCAAAAATGGGGATCGGACTGTCGATCGAGGAGGCGGTCGATCCAGCTCTTTCAGTCTTGGCGAGGCGCATTCGGGTCACGAACAGTTCGTCCGGCGAACGGTTAGTGAGGCTGTTCTTCACGCAGGACTTGAACCTGGGCCAAAGCGACGTGGGGAACACGGCGTTCTACAACCCGTTCCTTCGGGCGGTGGTGCACTACCGGGGTCCGTGCTTCGTGGTGTTTTCGGCGGAAGGCGGGACGGACGGGATCGAGCAGTTCTCGACCGGGATCACGGGGTTCAACGGACTGGAAGGGACCTGGCGCGACGCCGAGGACGGGCACCTCAGCGGCAATCCGATCGCCCAGGGATCTGTGGACTCGACCTTCGACGTCCGGCTCATGGTGCCGGGGAAGGGCGAGGCAGAAGCGCGGACCGTGACGGTGTTCGGGGCCCGGTTGGACGAGGCTGGGGAGCTCTTGGAGCAGGTTCGGGGCGACGGAGTCGAGACGGTCCTGGCTCGGAGCGTCGAAGACTCGCGCCGGTGGCTGGCGAGAGCGCGATTCCCAAAAGTTTCGGACTTGCCTGAGGGAGTGGCGGAGTTGTTCGAGCGGAGCCTGCTCATGATCCGAGCCCAGTGCGACCAGGGCGGTGCGATCTTGGCCGCCAACGACTCGGACATTCTGGCGACGAACCGCGCCACATATAGTTATTGCTGGCCGAGGGACGGGGCCTTGACCTCTTTGACCCTAATGAGGCTGGGGCTGGAGGACGAGGCGGCCCGCTTCTTGGAGTTCTGCAGCGACGTCCTGCCTCATGACCGGGCTTGCTTGATGCAGAAATATCGCAGCGACGGGTCTTGGGGGGCGTCGTGGCATCCTTGGCTGCACGAAGGCAGGCCAGAGGTGCCGCACCAGGAGGACGAGACGGCGTTGACGCTCTTGGCCCTTTGCCGGCATCCGGACGCGGCCTTGCAGGCCCGGCTTTGGGAGGGGATGGGACGGCCGATGGCCAAGTACCTGCTGGACTTTCGTGGCGAGAGCGGTCTTCCCCAGCCCAGCTGGGACTTGTGGGAGGAGCGGCGCGGGATCCATGCCTTCACGGTGTGCGTGGCGGCGGCGGCCTTGTCGGCGGCAGGAAAGATCGCGGGAGACCTGGATTCGGGCGACCTGGGGGCCCGGTGCGACGAGGCGGCCAAAGCGATGCGGACGGCCTTCTTAGACCGTTTCTTCGACCCCCACCTTGGAAGGTTGCTGCGAATGTTGAGGCCGGTGAACGGCGACCTGGTCGGTGACCCGACAGCGGACAGCGCGATCCTGGGCGGGTTGTTGATCGCGGACTTCGACCTCAATGACGAGCCCTGTCGCCAGACGGTCAAACACTTGGAGCAGGAACTGCTGGTCCAGACACCTGTGGGAGGTTTCGCCCGGTACGCCGGGGATTACTATTTCCGGGTGAGCGACAGTCTGCCGGGCAACCCATGGTTCATTTCCACGCTTTGGTTCGCCCAGGCCCGGATTCGCACGGCAAGAAGTCTGGACGACCTCGACGGGCCGTTGGAATGGCTGAAGTGGACTGTCCGGTGGGCGGCCCCCAGCGGGGCGCTTTCGGAGCAGGTGCACCCAGAGACAGGCGAGCCCGTGTGCGTGAGCCCGCTGACCTGGTCGCACAGCGAGTTCGTCCACACGGTGCTGGACTGGTGCGCTCGTCGAGAGGCCCTGTCCAGTGGTTGACGGCTACGGGGTGAGGTCGGTCGTGGTCCGGTCGCCGTTCCTCGTAGCCCGTCAGCGGGCCATGGTTGAGACGGGTCTCCCGCACCAGTGGAGGATGTGCGAGGAGACCGGGCGGGTGGAGAACTTCCGGCGAGCGGCCCGAAGAGAGTCGGACGGCCACCAGGGGTTCTGCTACAACGACAGCGACCTTTACAAGTGGGCCGAGGCGGCGGCCTATGCGGTTCTCACGGATCCATCCGGTTCGGTGCGGAGGGAACTGGCCGAGTTTGCGGGCCTGGTCGAGGCAGCCCAGTTGGAGAGCGGGTACTTGGACACCTACTTCCAGTTGGGGCGGATGGATCAACAGTGGAAGAGCCTGACCTCCAAGCACGAAATGTACTGCTTGGGGCATTTGATCGAGGCCGGGGTCGCTTGCGCGTCAGTCGAACCTCGGTTGCTGACGGCAGCGCGAAGGGCCGCCGACCATGTCGCCTCCGTCTTCGGGCCACAGCGGCGGCTGGGCGCCTGCGGGCACGAGGAGATCGAACTCGCGATGTGCGCTTTGTCGGACTGTGTCGGGAATTCTGAGTACCGGTCCTTGGCGCGATGGATGACGGAGCGGCGCGGCCACCGACCGAGCCCCTTCGAGAGCGAGATGGCCAACCCCGAGGCTCGAGAACTGGCCACGGGGTATGCCCGGTTGGTCGAGCCGCACGGGGTTTACGAAGGGTCTTACTTTCAAGATGACCGGCCGTTGGCGGAGCAGACCGCCCCTGTGGGCCACGCGGTGCGGGCCATGTATCAGTACTGCGGGGCCTTGGACGCCGACCCTGCGGCTTGGCTGCCTGCCTTGCGCTTGATCTGGAACGAAATGATTCGGAGCCGTATCTATGTAACGGGTGGGATCGGGTCGGCGCCGGGGATCGAAGGTTTCGGCCCGCCTTTCGACCTTCCAAACCGGGGGGCCTACTCGGAGACGTGCGCTGCCGTGGGACTGGTCTTTTGGGCGGCTCGGATGTCGCGAGCGACGGGCGAATCCCGCTATGCGGACTGGTTGGAGCGGGCTTTGGTCAATGCGGTTCTGAGCGGGGTGAGCCTTTCCGGAGATAGATATTTCTATGACAACCCCCTGGCGAGCGTCGGCGACAAGGAGCGGCGGCCATGGTTCGACTGCGCTTGTTGCCCACCCAACTTGGCTCGGCTCTTGCTTTCGGTCGGCCGATATCTGGTGTGGGCCGACGACCGGAGCGTCACGATCGACGTGGGGGCGGAAATGTCGTTCGAGGCTTGGCCCAGTGGCGTGCGCACGGTGGTGGAGGTGCGGTCCGATTGGCCCTGGGGCGGTTCGGTGTCCGTGGTCGTCAGGCCCGAGCGGACGGTGTGGTTCGCGCTGCGACTGCGGGTCCCCGACTGGGCCACGGGTGTGGATGCCGGGTTCGGCTCTGAAAGTGGTTTGGAGGTTGGCGGTTGGATCGAAGTGAAGCGGGAATGGACGGGTGGGGAGGAGTTGCAGGTGAACTTCGGGAGGCGTCCCGGTTGGGTGTCGGCTGATCCTCGGGTGTCCGACACGACAGGAAAGGTCTGTTTGTCCGACGGCCCTGTCGTCTATTGCCTGGAGGAGGCGGATCTAGGCGCACCGGTCTCAATGTTCCACGCGGACGTCGAGGGGCGCCTGGCTCCCGACCCTGCGGGCAGCGACGAGGTCAGGGGGCTTCTTGTCACAGGATCTCTGGCTCTTCCTCAGCCCGGGGGCGGACTGTATTCGTCCCTTTCCGATCGGCATCAGGTCGCCAAGGAGACCCGGTTTGTTCCGTACTTCAGTTGGGCTAACCGGGGGCTGGGATCGATGGCGGTTTGGGTCAATGGATCGTGAGTTCCTTGTTGATGGGCTGCCGGGCTGTCAGACCGCATGGTTAAGTTTCAGCAGAACCGGGCCCATCGACAGACATGAAAAGGCCCCCGAGAGTCCTCTCGGGGGCTGACATCCTTTGCTCGACCGAGTGGTTACTCGGTGGCGCGAAGGACGCGGACGTTGATCTGGTCGAAGATCGCCTGCCAGTTATTGATGGCGACCGGGCCGCCCGCAAAGATCTGCGTGCGGGTTCGGACGATACCACCGCTGATGTAGTTGCCCACGTTGCTGGTCTGGACGGCCTCGAAGAAGTTGAACGAGGTGCCAATCGCTCCCTGGGCGACGGTGTCGTAGGCTCCGGAGTTGAAGTTCCACAGTTGGACGCGCTGCTGCATGGCCCCGCTGGTGTTGACCCGGCCGGTCACCTGGACAGCGATCTCGCCGATGTTCGAACCGAACTCGGACGGGACGTTGTGCTCGGTCACGACCTGGACAGGCGGCTCAGCAGCGTTGGCGACGATGCCCTTTCCGACCGTGAGGTTGTCTCCTTCCACCCGGTACAAGCTGGCGACGTTGCCGCCGATGAGGACGCCGCGGAACAGGCTGAAGTTGTTCGCGACGCGGCCCATGGCGTTCCAGTGGCTGACGCGGCCCCAACCGAAGTCAGCTGGGACACCCATCGTGCGAGAAGACCGATAGACGATCTGCTCGATCCTGTTGGCCGTGTAGGCCGGATTGACGCCGACGACGGTGCCGCCGATGCCGCACGCGAACGGGCTGGCCATCGAGGTGCCGCCGAGGGTACCCAGCGACGTGTTGTTGGAGTCGCTGACCCAGATCGTGCTCAGGATGTTGTCGCCAGGAGCCATGACGTCGATGCCTTCGCCCCAGGCCGAGAAGCTCGCTCGGGTGCCGGCCGAGTTGGTCGCGCCCACGACGGTGACGTCCAGGTGGTCGGTCGTGGCGGTGCGGGCGCCCGTGTTCCCAGCGGCCCAGCAGTAGAACACGCCGAGGGTCTTCAGCGTGGCTCCCATCGTTTGGACGGCGCCGCTGTTGTAGCCCGAGTAGCTCGTGCTGACGACGCGGGCTCCACCGGCTCTGGCCGCCCACTCGGCGCCGTAAATGAGCGCCGTGATGGTCGAACCTCCACCGGAGCTGTCCGAGACGCGGACCATGACGTGCTTGGTCAGGCCGCCCCAGCCAGCGACGCCGGCCACGAGAGTGCCGTTGTTCGTGTTCGCGGCTGCGATGCCCGTGGTGTGAGTGCCGTGCCCGTTCAAGTCCTTAACGATCGCGACGCCGTTGACGGCTTCGGTTCGCGTTCCGACGTTCCAAGCCGACGACTGGACAGAGTTGGCGCCGCTGACCCGGTTTTGCAGGTCAACGTGGGTCACGTGAACACCGGTGTCGGTGATACCGACGATGATGTTGGGATTCCCCTGGAAGATGTCCCAAGCGTTCGCGGAGAAGCTGCCGCCGGCTCCCGTGCCGTGACTGTACTGGCTAGCGTAGTTCGGGTCGTTCGGGACGACTTGCGGGAAGACACGCCAGTTGGGTTCGGCGTACTCATACAGGCCGGTGGCCATGAGCTGCCTGGCCAGCTGGTTCTCAGACATTCCGGCAGGCACCTTGATCGTGTAGATGTCGGTCGTGTCAGAGTGACCGATCGTCATGTCGGCCAGCTTGATCGCGGCGGCTTCACGCTGAGACTCAATGGCGACTGGGCCAAGGCCAAGGCGCTGGAGGGCTTCGCGCTGGAGCGGCCTGACAACCATCTCGCCCGTGAATTCCATGTATCCGGGCTGTTCGACGAAATTGACGACCGTCTGCTTGCCAACGACAGGAACGCGGTTCGCGTTCACCGTGCAGGCAATGGTCGCCAGTGCAACGAGAGTCAAAGTTCTCTTCACGACTGTTCTTCTCCTGAGCGCGCCGGTACGGAGGGCCCGTACTGCGCGGCATTCAGTTTAGCACGGCTCCACTGCTCGTGAATAGCCGCTACCAGACGTTACACTCAAGGAACATGCCAAACCCACGGTAATCGAACCAGGACTTTCACCTTATTCCTGCAAAACTAGCACAATTGACAGGACAGGCGCTCGGCGATCGACACAGCAAACGAAGCCCCGGCTAGCAAGACAATGCACCCAAACATGGGCTTTACTGCGGCGGAAGATCTATCGCGTGGCCGGTGCTCAGGCGATCGGAGGAATGTTGCCCTCGCCTCGCCTGGCTAAGCGCGGCCAAGAATGGTCCAGAAGTGCAAAAACAAACATTTTTGGGCGTCTCCGTCCAAGTAGCAATTATAACGAGGCTTCTGTGTTGTCCGCGCTGAGTGAATTGCCAGTTTTACCAAAGTTCAAGGTTTTCCACAATTGATCATCGATCGACCGCAGGCGACCTTCTACTCCATAAAACCTATCAGTCAAGCCAAGGTCACGCATTCGTAATCGATCAGCGACTCTCGCGCTTCTGATATTTTCGGCATAGTAGATCGCATAGATTTCTTTAAGTCCGAGGGTAGAAAACCCATAGTCCAATGCCGCGCGCGCTGACTCCGTCGCGAAACCCTGGCCCCACGCGTCGCGGCGAAGGTGCCATCCGACCTCGATCTCGTGGACCGCGGGCAGCGAACTTGGGTCGAGCCGGAACCTGCGCCAATCCTCGAGGTGCTCGTTGCGTGGCAACGGCTTGAGGAGGACTGCCCCGATGATTCTGCCGTCGGTCTTCGTCAAAAGTGGAAAACTTCCCAGGCCAAGGGCAAGGGCGGAATAGGCACGAATGATCTGGACAAGCGACTCGCGTTGTGTTTGGACGCTCTCTTCTGGGACACCTGAAAGGAACTGGGCCACTTCTGGGTCGCCGTAAATGGCAAAGGCCTCTTCAGCGTCCTGCTCTCGCCAGGCCCGGATGGTGAGCCGCTCGGTCTCCATCCGGACCTCTTGGTATCCGCGCACTTGTCTTACGAGCACCCGCTCGTGGCGCCACAAGTGTCGCACTTGAGGCAAACCCCGTTTCGGACCATTGTGAACGCTCCACACTCACCGCACGGATCCCCCTCATATCCTTTGAGACGGGCCACTTTGACTTGATCGAGGTACACGCTTTCGAGCTTCGATGTCACGGGTGCGACGGCTGTGGCGCTGCCTCGGACTGCTGATTCGCCCGTGTCGGGGCCGATCCGAATGGGCTTGTCGACACTCGTCGAAGACACGTCCCCGTTCAAGTCTCCATGGACCGTCTTTCGAAACCCGTGCGAGTCATGGTCGATCTTCGAGAAACCAGGAGCGTGGTCGTGGACGCCGCCGTCCACCTCGTCTTCGAAGTCGAGGGCAGGCTGAGAGGCGTCACCGGCCCAATCGTGCCTGGTGTCGTCTGGTGACACTTGGACCAGGTCGTGGCGCCCGAGGTACGACATCGCGAGTTCTCGGAAGACATAATCGATCACTGATGTCGCCATCTTGATGTTGTCGTGCCCTTGCACCGGCCCGTTCGGCTCGAAGCGGGTAAACGTGAAGGCCTCGACGAACTCCTCCAGCGGGACACCGTATTGAAGCCCGAGAGACACGGCGATCGCGAAGCAGTTCATCAACGATCGGAAGGCCGCGCCTTCGCGGTGCATGTCGACAAAGATCTCGCCCAGAGAGCCGTCCTCGTACTCTCCTGTCCTGAGATAGACCTTGTGACCGGCCACCCTGGCCTTTTGGGTGTAGCCCCTTCTTCTGGCTGGGAGCAGCCTTCTGCGGGCGATGTACCGATAGACCAACCGGGTCGCGGCTTGTTGCACGGCTTCGTGCGCACTGATCTCGTGGCTCGTAGAACGCATGGCCGACACGAGTTCTTGAGCCTGCGGCATCTCGCCAGCCTGCTCAAGGCTCGCTTCCAAGATCGCGGCGGCCGCGTCGTCGGCGCTTGAGTTGAGCGGTTGGCTGAGCTTGCTCCCGTCCCGATAAAGGGCGTTCGCCTTGAGGCCCAGCTTCCAAGAAAGTAGGTAAGCGGCGCCGACGTCCTCGACTTTGGCATCGGCCGGAAGGTTGATGGTCTTGCTGATCGCCCCGCTCAAGAACGGTTGGGCGGCCGCCATCATGCGGATGTGCCCCTCGGCGCGGATGTAGCGCTTGCCGGTGCGCCCACACTTGTTCGCACAGTCGAAGACCGGCAAGTGCTCTTCAGAGAGGTAGGGGGCGCCTTCGACTGTCATGGTTCCACAGACATAGTCGTTCGCAGCGTCGATCTCCGCCTTGCCGAAACCGAGCGCGGTCAGCATGTCGAAGCTCCAATCGCCAAGCTGTTCTTCGGTCAAACCGAGGCTGTCGCGGCAGAATTCCTCCCCGAGTGTGAACTTGTTGAAGACGAACCGGATGTCGAATGCGTCCGCCAGGGCCTCTTCGATCTTCAAAAGGGCCTCGTCGGTGAATCCGCGAACCTTGAGAGTCTCGGGGTTGACGCCAGGTGCGCCTCGAAGGGTCTTGTGACCGACGCAATATTGGACGATCTCGTTGATTTGGTCGGGGGAGTATCCGAGCCTCTTCAAAGCGACCGGAACCGACTGGTTGACGATTTTGAAATAGCCGCCACCAGCCAGCTTCTTGAACTTCACAAGGGCGAAGTCGGGCTCGATACCGGTCGTATCGCAGTCCATGACAAGGCCGATGGTGCCGGTCGGAGCGAGGACGGTGACTTGCGCGTTTCGGAACCCATGGGCCTCGCCGAGCGCCAGGGCTTTGTCCCAGGCCAGCCGAGCCGCCGAAAGGAAATCGGCCGGGCAATAAGTCGAATCGATGCCGACGGGCTTGACACCGAGCCCCTCGTAGTCCGCACCTCCGGCCAAGTAAGCGGCCCGCCTGTGGTTCCGGATCACGCGGAGCATCGCCTCTCGGTTCTTGGCGTAGCCTGGGAACGGGCCGAGTTCGCGAGCCATTTGGGCGCTCGCGGCGTAGCTTTCGCCCCCCATGATCGCGGTCAAGGCGCCGGCCATGGCAAAGCCCTCGGGGCTGTCGTAAGGCACGCCCATCTGCATGAGCACCGCACCCAGGTTGGCGTACCCGAGCCCGAGGGTGCGGTAGTCGTAGCTCAGCTGGGCGATCTCCCTGGATGGGAACTGGGCCATGGCGACACTGATCTCCAGGACGACGGTCCAGAGGCGGATGGCATGGCGATAGCCATCGATGTCGAACTTGCCCGATTCTGCGTTGTAGAGCCTTCCGAGGTTGATGGACGCCAGGTTGCAGGCCGTGTCGTCCAAGAACATGTACTCGGAACACGGATTACTGGCGTTGATCCTTCCACTTTCTGGGCACGTGTGCCAGTCGTTTATGGTCGAGTCGTATTGCAGCCCAGGGTCGGCGCTGGCCCAAGCCGAGAAGCATATGTCGTCCCAAAGCTCTTGTGCCATGAGAGTCTTGGTGACAGTGCCGTCTGTCCTTGACTTGAGCGTCCAGTCTCCTCCCCGTTCGACAGCGTCCAAGAATTGGTTGCTGACGCGGACAGAGTTGTTGGAGTTTTGGCCCGAAACGGTGAGGTAGGCCTCGCTCTCATAGCCAGTGTCGTAGACAGGAAAGTCGATGGAGGTGAAGCCTTGCTCAGCGAGTTGGATGGCGCGCTGGACGTAGTTCGGACTGACCCCGGCTGACTTGGCCTCGGCGACGGCCCTGCGGAGGGCCGGATTGTGGCGCGGGTTGAACCGGTCGTCGCCCTCGCCCTCGTGACAGGCCTTCATCACCCGTGTCAGGTGTGTCTGGTTGATCTGGGATCCCGTGACGAGCGAAGCGACTTTTTGTTCCTCGACGACTTTCCACTTGACGAACTGGACGATGTCAGGGTGGTCGACATCAAGACACACCATTTTGGCCGCCCGTCTCGTGGTGCCGCCGCTTTTGATCGCCCCAGCGGAACGGTCCCCGACTCGAAGGAACGACATGAGCCCAGACGAGCGTCCGCCTCCGGAAAGCTTCTCGTTCTCCCCTCGGATCTTTGAAAAGTTCGTACCGACACCCGAGCCGTACTTGAAAATGCGGGCCTCGCGCGTCCAGAGATCCATGATCCCTCCATCGTTCACAAGGTCGTCCTTCACACTCAGAATGAAGCAGGCGTGGGGCTGCGGGCGCTCATAGGCGTTCGTGCTCCGCTCGAGCTTGCCGGACTCAGGGTCCACATAGTAGTGACCCTGGGGCACCCCTTCGATGCCATAGGCGAAGTGGAGCCCGGTGTTGAACCACTGGGGGCTGTTGGGTGCCGCGATCTGGGCCGCGAGCATGTGGCACAGTTCGTCGTAAAAAGCGCTGGCGTCTTCGGTGGAGTCGAAGTAGCCGAGCTTCTCACCCCAGTGGCGCCAACACCCGGCCAAACGGTGGAACACTTGGCGGCTGTCGGTCTCGTGACCGGTTTCAGGGACTCCAGCCTTGCGGAAGTACTTTTGCGCCAGGATGTCGGTCGCCACTTGCGACCACCGGGCGGGCACCATCACTCCTTCCATCTTGAAGACGACCGAGCCATCGGGATTGCGGATCTCGCTCGTTCGGGCTTCGAACGGGATGCCTGAGTACCGATCCTCGCCGGCCTTTGTGAAATGACGATTGATCTTCATAGTCGCGCCCAGTCGTTTGTCATCATGTGTCTACTATCTTACTCTTGCTTCTGACTGCTTGTCTAGTCGTCGCGGGGCCAAGTTCCGGACGATCGCCTTGAACTGCTCAGGGCCCTCGAACGATTGATAGACGCTGGCGAACCGGACGAACGCGACAGGATCGAGCTTGGAGAGCTCGTCCATGACCCGGTCGCCGACGTCAGTCGTGCCGACCTCGCCATCGGACTGGTCCGAAAGGTCGCGCTCGATCCGCTCGGCCGCCGCCCTCAACTCGGCCAGGCTCACGGGTCGCTTGTGGCACGCGGCCAACATGCCCGCGAGAACCTTCTCTCGGTCGAACGGTTCGCGACCACCGTCCCGCTTGACGACCAGCAAGACCGGCGTCTCAAGCGATTCGAAGGTGGTGAAGCGGCGCGCGCAGGCTTCGCACTCCCGTCGTCGCCGCACAGCCTCGCCCTCTCTCGCGGGTCGCGAGTCAAGGACTCGGGTATCGGTGTGCAGGCAGTACGGACAGCGCACGGTCTTGAACAGTCTGCCCCCAATATCTTGGGGCGCAGGTCAAGAGACGACACTAAGGGTCGTGTGGCGTCAACTTTTTGCTCGCATTTTTTCCAGGCTTTTTCCCCAATCGCGCGAACGGTTGTTCCTTGGTGAGACAGATTGATGCCGGGTCGTTCGAGGGGCGGCTGACCTCGATTGGAGTCTGAGTCCAACCTCGCTAGTAAAAATACTGGCTCACTAGAGAAGCAAATTTGATACTGGCCAACTCATCGAACGACTGACGGAGATTCTCCCTCCGCCTTGTTGTGAGATGTGCATGTCGTGAATATAGCAAGACTCTATGGAACTGCACGCGCGGTCTGTATCGAACGACGACTTGAGGCAAAGGCGCGTCAACCTGACTTGGCGAAGAGGCGGCGTCGATTCCCGGCCCGACCATTGGGTCGTTTCCTCTGTCTCGTTGCAGCGTTTCGACTGGGGTTGGAACGCCCGGGCTTCGAGGGTCTTTGGGGGGGGATCCGTGGCCCTTCCGGATCAATGGGTCAATCGACGCATTCTCCGATCGCCCCGAATCTAACCGACCTGAATGGACTCGGGTCTATCGAAACTCGCCTTAAACACCGAAATCAGTAAGAGCAATAATGTATGCGTGTTATGATATAAAGTAAGTGCCGCTGGTTCCTCGTGGGGATCGTGATCATGCTGGTGCCCAACATGCCATACCCAATTGTCGTCAGGCCCACGAGCGCCAGCCAGAAGCCAAGCAGCCAGCAACAGAGAGCCCACCGGCTACAAGTTGACAATCTGGAAGTTCAAGCCCGCGAGGCCCTGACCAAGGGCGACCGCAAGGAGGCCATGAGGCTCCTGTTGGAAGTCGACCGCTTGGATCCTCTCGCCATTGAGGCCTGGGAGCTGCTCGGATACCTCCAAGCCTTCGGCGGCGAGCCCGAGATCGCGGCGATGAGGTTCAAGAACTACTTTGACGGCCAGCCTGACATCAAGCTCGTTCGCACCCCGCTAGACATCAGAACCTGAGACCTTGACTGCGACACCCTCCTCAAGACGCGCCAGCAGGCGCAAGCAGACCGTGTGACCAGGAGGATCGTCGAGACGGCGAACTTCGAGACATGGGGCGTCCCATGCCCGGATCCGATGGCGACGGCCAGGGCCTGGGACGCCCTTTCAAGACTCGTCGTGGCGACCGTCTTCTTCGACGACGCCGAGAACCCTTGGATCGACCCCTGTTTCCCCGAGCACAAGCGGGTCAAAGAACCGTTGGCGCTCGCCGGGGAGGCGAGCCGGCTCAAGCCTGGCTGGCCCTCCGGAGAGTCTGTCTGGGCCTGCTTCCTGTCGCAAGTCAAGTCCAAACCTCGGAACGCTTCCAAGGCCGATGCCGATCGGTTGCGCCTTGCGAAGTCCAAGCTCGAGTGGGCTCGCGAGCGGAGCGGTGGCGATCTCCGGAGATCGGTGGAACGACAGCTGGAAAGGCTCCTGGGTCGCTGGGAGTTCTTGCGGATCGAGACCAGCTCCTGATCCGCTTTTCACGGTCGTCGCGGCCGCAGAGGCTCTGGCGGTAGCATCGGGACGACTTTGCGCGCCGCCTTCACCCTGATCGAACTTCTTGTCGTGATCGCGATCATCGCCGTCTTGGCCGCGATCCTTCTGCCCGTCTTTGCCCAAGCCAAGTTGGCTGGCCAAGCGACGGCCTGCGCCTCCAACATCCGTCAGCTTGGGATCGCATTCTCGCTCTACGAACAAGACTACGACGACACCTATCCCTTGGCCGCCTATGCCGAAGGAGCCGGGTTCAAGCTATGGCACGACATGATCGACCCGATGGTCAAGAACAAGGACGTCTGGCTTTGCCCCTGTAGCCAGGTCTCCCGGTTCGACACTTCGGGGGCGCGCACCAGTCACTTCGGCTACAACGTTCGCTACCTGACCAACCTTCGGCTTGACTTTGCGAACGCTGACGGCCACCAGGCGGTGCCGGCCTCACGCGTCCAAAGTCCGGCCGAGACCGTCCTTTTGGCCACAGCCAAGGCATCCAGGCCCACCAGCTGGTGCGGCGACGACGGAAAGCTGCTTTTGCCGCCCAGCGACCCGGACGGCGACTGCTGGGGACGTCCCGATCCGGTAGCGACGGAGCGCGTCGTCGTCCAGTGGGCCGACACCCACGTCTCCCGGCCCCGACTTTCGGGGTTCTATGACGGCCAAGATCCGGTCGACCGGTGGTTCGACCTCGATTGACCTTTCGCTAGTCGAGCATTCGGATCCGGATATTGCGATATTGCACGGGATCGCCGTGGTCTTGGAGGAGGATATGCCCCCTGCGTTCCTTGGCGAAACCAGGCAGGGCCGCGAACTTGCTGGCCGCGACCTTGGATCGGAAGTCCTCCGACGCGGTGTCGAACTCCAGGAGTTTGACACCGTTCAACCAATGCTCGAACTTCGACCCCTTGGCGATGATCCGGACGTCGTTCCAGACGCCGGCTGGGCGAACCACCCCGGCTGGGGCGGGGATCAGTCCGTAAAGTGACCCAGCCGCAGTCAGTCTCGACCTCGCGTCGCGGTGGCGGGCGTCGTCCAGAACCTGCATCTCCATGCCGGTGTCCCAAGGAGCCTCGCTCGACTCGGACACCCGGTAGAAGACCCCGCTGTTGCCCCCTTCGCTGACGCGCCACTGCAGTCGAAGCTCGAAGTCCCCGAACTGTTCGCGGGTCGAGATGTCGCCGCCACCCACGCCGGGCGTGTAGGCCAGCGAACCATCAATGATCGCCCAGCCGTTGGGAACCGTGGCTTGGCGGAATCCCTTCCAAGCGCCGAGACTTTCCCCGTCGAAGAGGTGCGTGAATCCTGCTCGGATCTCGCTCGGCGTCAGCATGTTCTCGCCGGGCCGGGCGTCTGGGTCGGGCTTCGCCGCCATCGATCTCCCGCGCGGAATCCTGTTCATCGTGTACCAAGCTTCGGTCGACCAAAGGCGTCGGCCGGTGGCTGAAAGAAGGGAACCATCCAGCCGGAGGTGCACAACGTGGCCGGCCTTGATCCCCGGCGCCTCGATGAAAACCCGGCTTCTGTCGCCAAGAACTGTGACTGACTTGACCGTCACCCTCTCTTGGTCGATTTTGGGCCCGCCGTAGGCTGCTGTCGGTTCGTAACGCCACTGCTCAAGTCGGTAATCGCTCGGGTTGGCGCCGGCTCCCTTGGCCAAGGGTTCGGTGAGGGTCACGAGCAGACCGTTCGTCTTTGCTTCCACTTTGAGCATTTCGAACGGCACGGCCCCATTCCAAACGAGCCTTTGGAGGCCGAACCGCTGCTTGCCCTCTTGGCCCCAGTTGCCGGTCGAACCGATCCCACCGACATAGATCGCGCCTCCAGGGCCCACCATGACACGGTTGACTCCGGCCTCGAGCCCTTGAGTGAAGCGGAAGACGCACCCTTGGGGCCGTCCGTCGATCCACTCGACGAACATCCGCTTGAGGCCGCCGTGGGTCACGTCCCCATGCATCATTTGGCCCTTGTAGGGCCCAAGGTCCAGCGGGGCGGGTTGGCTCGGCGAGTTGCCGATCTCGCCTTGCGGCAGCCAAGCGACAGGAGGCGTCTCCGGTGTGGTCGAGCCGACCTCGACCGATCTATTGCCCCAGAACGCGCCGGGTTCTACGAGCACGATCTTGGACGAAGGGAGCCAGTCGCCTTGGTTGTCGGCGACGTAGATCCGACCTCGGGAGCCGAATCCGATGCCGTTCGGGGTGCGAAGTCCCCCAGCGATCAGCTCGTAGGAACCGGTCCGATCGTTGATCTTCACGACTTTGCCGCGGTCGGGATTTTGGTTCTTGGTCGAGCCTCCTCCCGGATCGATGGCGATCGCGAGCGTCGCATAAAAATGACCTTTGTGGTGGACCAGGCCGAACGCGAACTCGTGAAAGTTGTCGGTGACGCCCCAACCGTTGGCAAGGGCCTCGTATTCGTCGGCCACGCCGTCAAGGTCGTGGTCAATGAGCCGGGTCAGCTCCTGCTTCTGGAGCACGTAGACTTGGCCCCGGACGACCTTGATCCCAAGGGGCTCGGCCAAGCCGATTGCGAACCGCTTGACGCTCATCTTCTTTGGATCACCCGTCTCGTGTCCTGAAACGATGTAGACGCCCCCGTCGGGCTCCCAGGCACAGACCACCATCCGGCCGTCGGGGAGGAAGTCGATGCCGCCGACCCGGACATGCCAGTCGTCCGGTCTGGCTTGCTCCAGCTTGAAGGCCGGATGGACGCCTTCGAGCGGACGGCCGTCTCCGGGAGTCGACCAGTCGATCGCCTCCAGAAAAAGCTTGTCTCCAGGAGCGGTGACCTTGACCTCTCCTGACCGAGTGCGGAGGTTTTCGGCAGGGACCACACTGGGGGTCGTGGCTCCGGGCGGAAGCCAACCCAATCGGAGCACTGCGTCGCCCGCTTCTTGAAAGTACTCGACTCGGATCGGATGAAGGCCCGGATCAAGACGGACCATCGCGTACTTCATCTCTTCGCTGTGAAGGCCATCGTTGTCGACGATGAGCTTTCCGTTGAGGAAGACCCGCGACCCGTCGTCGGAGCTGGTTCCGATGGAATAGTCGCCCCCTTTGTCGATCTTGAGGAAGCCCGTGAGTTCAGCGTAAAAGCGTTGGTCGAAGCCGCCCCAATCGTCCTTTGTGCTGAGGTTCACCGTCGCGACGACTTTGTTGACGTTGGGGGACTGGTTGGGCACAAGTCGCGGGATCTGCGACAAGGCTTTGCCAGAGGAAAAGAGCCGGAGGGCCAAACCAGGCTCAAGCTGCTCTTCTTGGCGGCCGGGCTGCGGCTTTGGCTCGGGTAGTACAGGCAAGACGGCGGTAACCGCCCCCTCCCCGTTTTTCGAGAATTCCAAGGTGGATTCGTCGCGAGCGAATCTGATCAGGACGTCCCCCGTGGCCGCGATCGAATTCCAATCTCGCCCGGGCATGACAGCCATCAATTGGAAACCCGATGGCAGCCCGCTGACTTGGAACTTGCGTTCGAAGGCCCGCTTTTCAGTGTGATGCTCGGGCGATTCCCAGACCGTCACCTGACGTTGAGGGCCAAGACCGAACTCAAAACGGAACCACACGCGGCCGTCCATGAAACGGTAGCCCCGGTACCGAGGTTTGACCCCGACTTTCTTTCCGGCCTCGCTCACGACCCAAGCTGCGTGTTCCGGGTTCCACTGGGCGTAGGCGGCCCCTTCCGAAGTCGGTTGAGGTCCGTGTTGGGTCGTGTAGACCGCTCCATCGAACTTGACGCCGCCTTTCCAGACCTTGTAGATCCCGCAGTTAGTCGCGTCGTAGGCCACCCAAAGGTCTTGGCTGAGGGCGCACGTCACCATACGGGCGTGCTTGTCGAGGACGCTTCGGAAGACCCAAGCCTCCATCGGACGATCGGGTGGGGGCGTGAGTCCAACCAGGCTGGCGACGGCGAGAACGGCGACTCCGGTCATGAGTCTAGATTCTCGCACAAAGTCCAGATAAAAAGACCCGCCCGAGAGGTCAGGGCGGGTGAGTTTGCCTTCTGTACTATGTCTGCTTGTCGCCGTTCGGTCCTTGAAAGGCCGTTCGGTTCGATGGGGACAGTGTGCAACCTCGTGCGTGACGAAATCGTGACGAAGCCCCGACTCAGTCGGGAAGTCCTGCTTTGGCGGCTTGCTCGACCGCGAAGATGACCTGAGGATCGCGCATCGCCTTGCGGACTGGATGACTCTGCGCCGTCGGCGGTATCAGATCTTCGATCAGCTCGGTGATCCATTTGGACAAGAGCCCGCCGCTCGTGGGATCGACCTCCCGGCCCAGCTTCGCCAACTCTTGGGCCCGTTCTCGGCGGCCCCGAAGATCGTGCGCCAGAGCCAAACCGTAGAGGCCGTTGGCCACGTTCGATGGCGCATTTCCCTGCAGGGCGGCCTGGCTCCCTCGGACAAAGTTCTCCCAAGCCAGCTCCAGATTCCCGGCGCGCAAGTGTGCCATCCCTCTCAGATTTGTCGACCTGACGTCGAGTTCTTGGCTCGAGACTTCCGAATTGTGCAAGTCGGCCCGGTCGAGCATACGGAGGGCCTCTTCCGTGTCGCCAGTCGCAATGAAGAGGTTCGAGAAGTCCAGAAGCAGGTTCGTCAGTAGCCGGAGGTTTCCGGCCTCCTCAGCCCTCTCCATGCCCGCCAAGAAGAAGGGAATCGCGCGCGTTTAGTTGCCTGCGCGGCGATGGTTGTCGCCCAAGTTGATCCGAATCACGATCTTGAGCAACGGCACATAGGGGCTCTCCGAGTCCTCCATCGTCTCGATGATCTCGAGAGCCCGCTTGAGGTTCGTCTCCGTCAGGTCGAACCGGCCAGCTCCCATGGTAGCGATGGAATAGTTGTTCAAGGCTCGGGCGATTTGGAGCTGGTCGCCGGTCTCCTCGGCGAGTTCGAGCCCCTTCCCATAGTGCCGAAGGGCCGTTTCATAGTCATTAAGGTCGACCGCCATGGAGCCTGCGGTGACATACGCCCCAGCGACCGCGTTTCGAGACGAAGAAGGGAGCGGTCGGTCGAGGAGTTGCGTCGTCCTGTCGAGCCATTCCCGGTAGTGCCCGTTCAGTGTGAAGAACTGCATGAGGTGACTCACCATCATCAAGGCTTCGGGCGGGCACTCCGGCTCCTTCATGGCATGCTCGGCAAGGGCCCGCAAGTTGTCGTGCTCGGCCTCGATGTGCCGGATCGCCTGCTTCACATTCGGACCCTCGAACTCGTGCCGGAGTTTCTCGGCCAGCGCAGAATAGGCCCGTCGGTGACGGCGGACGACGTCGTCCCGATCGCCCGATTCGACCAAAGCCTGCTCGGCGAAAGCCCGTATCGGCTCCAACATTCGGAACCGGAGGCCACCGCCGCCTTCCTCGGAGACTACAAGCGAGGCAGCGACCAGTTCGTCCATGTTCTGGTAGATGTCGGGCTCGTCGAAAAGGGTTTCAAGTGTCTCAAGGGTGCTGCCGCCGCGCAAGATCCCCATGGCGCGGAACAGCCGTTTGGCCCTGTCGCTCAAGAGGTCGTAGCTCCACTCGACGACGGCAGAAAGGTTGCGGTGGCGCTCGGGGGCGTCGCGCCATCGGTTCGTCAGCTGGAGAACCCGGTCACCAATCCGGCCCAGAAGTTGGGCGGGCGACATCGAGGAAATCTGGGCCGCTGCGAGCTCGATCGCAAGAGGCATGCCGTCTAACCTTCGGCAGATTTCTGCCACAGCCTCGGCGTTCGACGGGTTCAACGTGAAATCCGGGCGCTGGGCGCTGGCCCGGTCGACGAACAGGCGGACGCTCGAGACGCTCGCCATGTCCTTGAGTCGAACGTCTCGGGAAGGAACCTCCAGGGCCGACAACGGAAGGCTTCTTTCGACGTTCAGTCCCAGCCTCCTTCGGGATGTCGCCAAGATCCGAAGGCTCGGAATCTCTTGCGCCAACCTGAGGGCCAGGGAAGGCTCTTTGTCGACCAGTTGCTCGTAGCCGTCGAGAACCAAGAGCGCGGGTCGATTGGTCAAGTGCTCGGCAAGTCGGGCATAGTTTTCTTCCACGCTCCCTCGGGTGAGCCCGAATGCCTCGCAAACCGTCGCCAAGGCCACGGAGGGATCCGTGGTCAGTTCCACGTTTACGACCCGGATCCAACCGTAATAGGCTGAGAGGAGCCTGTGGGCAAGCGACAGGGCATAGATCGACTTACCGATGCCGCCCGGGCCAGTGACCGACCAGAGTCGCGGCCTGCAGTCGTCGCGTGGATCCAGTTCCATGGCGAGCCAATTGAGGTCGCTCTCGCGCCCGATCACCCCCCGCATCAAGGACGGCAGCGGGTTCTTCGTCCCTTCGGTGGACTCGGTCGACCATTCGGGTGGGGGCGGTGCGAAGTCGTCAGTCGGTTCTGAACGGAAGACCGCCTGCGACTTCGGCAAAGTCTCGAGAGCCCGCACCGCCTCTGCCGAGGGGCGCTCCCCCCACTGCTCTTCCAAGATCGTCTCGAGAAGTTCGAATTGTCTGAGCGCGTCCGACACCATGCCGCAAGCTCCCAGCGCTTCGATGACCGCGACATGAAGATCTTCGCGGTTGGGCGAAACGACCAGAGCGTTCTTTCCTGAGAGTGCGGCCTCCTGGGGCTTGCCGAGCTCGATCAATCCTTTGACATGGGCGACGACAGCCATGGCGTGTTCTTCCTCGAAGGACAGCTGTTTGGGAACCACCCACCCCCAGAACTCGCCCGAGAGGAGAGGGCCTTCGACAAGCGCGAGGGCATGAGACAGCAGATCGACCCTTTCGCGGAGGGAAGACGCCCGTTCCGCGTCTTTGACAATCCACCGAAACTGCTCGAGATCGGTTGTGACGGAGCCGTTCGCCAGGCTGATGTCCGTTCTGTCCGCGATCAGGACGTCCGCGTTCTCACCATCGGCGTGTAGTTGCTTCCGGAGGGAAGCGAGCACAGTCCTCAGGTTCTGACGGGCGGCCTCAGTGTCGAAATCGGGCCAGATCGCATCCGCCAACTCATCGCGGCCGACCCTTCGGCCCAAGTTGACGGCCAGGTACGCCAGCACGCCGGCGGCCGTTCGGGATCGGAAACGAGTGACGTTTCCGAACTGCTCCGACTCAGCGGCCAATCTGCCGAACAACCTGACGCGCCAGAGCGCGTTGGCTTGGGCGCTTAACATGCCTTAGCCCATCATAGGGCCTTTTGACGCCAGGGGTCAAGGGGTGCGGGCACGAACGATCTCAAGGACCGCGTTCCACTCGGCTTCTTTGACAGGCATGACGCTGAGCCGCTGCCCCCGTTGAAGCACGAGCATTTGGGCCAGCTCTGGCCTCGATCTCAGGTCGGCCAGCGTCACCATGTCCGGAAACCGCTCGATCAACTCAACATCGACGGCATACCATCGGGGCGAGTCCGCCGGGCTCTTCGGATCGTATGCTGGGTGAGAAGGTTCGAACTGTGTAGGGTCGGGATAGCCTTGGGTCGTCACGCGCATGACCCCGACAATCCCTGCGGGCGAGACACTCGAATGATACAGGAAAGCAAGGTCGCCTGGCTTCATTTGGTCGCGCATGAAGTTCCGGACCGTATAGTTCCGACACCCATCCCAAATGTCGGGCCCGCCTTTGGCCTCCAGATCGTCGATCGAATAGCAATCGGGTTCGGTCTTCATGAGCCAGCGATTCATGGCCCGATTCTAGCGTCCGCAAGAATGGGCGTCTGCCGGAAGAGGGCCCGCCACCCAGGGCGGACAAGACGATGAAGGACGCGGATCCCACCGAAACTTCGAATCGCGCAGCCCTGGTGGCAAAAAGTTGGAGTACTCTGACAGGAGGAAACTCAAATGATTGAGATGCTGGCAGAGTGCGGTTCGGATCTGGTGGCCTGCAGGATCGGCGGGCTCGTGGACGACGCGGACTTTGATGGCTATGAAGAGACGGTGCGTCACGCCATGAAGAATGGCCATGGAAAGATTCGGACAGTCATCGTCTTGGACGGCTTCCAGGGCTGGACTCTGAAGGGCCTCTGGCGAAGACTCATGCTGAACTATGAGATGATGCCGCACGTCCTCTGCGTCGCTGTCGTCGGCCCGGAAGGCGACGCGGAGATCTATGGGAACTTGACAGCTACGATGGGATCGTTCCCGGTCGAAGTGTTTCATCCCGATCAATACGAGAAGGCCATCGCTTGGACAAGGGAGTTTCAAGCTCGTCCGACGACGGTGTGACTCAAGTCCTCGGTCTACCGGCCGCCAAGACCGCTCAGGGCGACGCCCTCGATAAAGTAGCGTTGGGCGAACGCAAAGAGAGCGATCACTGGAACCATTGACATCGTGACAAAAGCCATGAGGAGACCAGGCTCTCCATATCGCTCGCCATTGAACATTTGCACGGCATAGGAAATCGGCATCAGTTCGGGCGTGTTGACGTAGATGAGCGGGCCCATGAAGTTGTTCCAAGCCCCCATGAAGGTCCAGATGGCAATGACGGCCAAAGCCGGTTTCACCTGGGGCATGAGGATGCTCCAGAAGGTCTTCAAGTAGCTGCATCCGTCGATCTTGGCCGCGTCCTCTAGCTCATAGGGCACCTGCTTGAAGAACTGCCTCAGCATGAACACGTTGAACGCTCCGGCGAAGAAGCTTGTGACCCATAGTGGGTTGAGGGTGTTCACCCATCCCAGGTTCTTGAACAGCAAGAACTGGGGCAAGATGGTGACAGCAGCGGGCAGCATCATGGTGCTCAGCATGACGTTGAAAAGAATCTCTCTCCCCGGGAAACGCAGACGCGCAAACGCGTAAGCGACCAAGGAACAGCTCAGGACTGTGCCAATGACGTTCATGACGACAAGGAACAAAGTGTTCCTGAGGTAGAGCAGCCCGAAGAGAGTTTCTGGGGGCAGAAACTCAAGGGCGTCAGTAAAGTTGCGCCATCGCAGGCTCACCGGCCTGACCGGCTCTGCCTCGCTCCTGGTGACGACCACTTGCCGACCGGCCAGGTCTCTTGGTTCGGTCACCTCGACTTTGCGCCTCCCGTCGGGCGTCTCGTCGACCACCATGGCCGTCACTTTGCGGCCGTCCAGGGTCAGTGAAACAACGTTGGCCTCGCGGGGAATCTCCTTCACGTCCTCGGGTCGCGCCTCGAATGTGTAGCTGCCCAACCCAGCCGGTCTAACGATGCTGAGCTCAAGGACACCGTCTTCTCTGGCCCTCATGAGATTGGCCTCGACCCTCATGCCTTGATAGCGGGCCTCGTAGTAGGGCTTGTCCGGGTTCCTGTAAGGGACGGTCGCTTGGACTCTTGGAACCCATATGATGCCCTCCGGCGAGGCCATGTCGCGATCCTCCTTGAAGCTTGTCACGAGCTGCCACAAGAACGGGATGGCGAACAGGGCGGCCCCAACGGCCAGGGCGAGTTGGGTCGCGACGGTACGGCTGACGCCTCGGGCTTGGACGCTGCGGCTCGCATACGCCATCGCCGACACACTCGCCAAACCGAGAGCCCCGAGCCCGATAGCCCCGCCCGGAGAGAGCGGGATCTGTCCGGTCAAGAGCCGGGGCGGGCCACCTTCGGCCGATCCCCACCAGAACAGCAACGCAGCGACACCGAGGCAAACCGCGCCAGGCTTGAACGACCGCCTGTCGGAAAGAAAGCCCCTGACGAAGTGGGTCAAGCCTGCAAGGCCGACCCATAAGCCGATCCATGAAGGAAACGGGAGTACGGGCCAGACGATCGGGACATTCAATCCTGGGCTTGGAGCCAGCGTCCCGCCCAAGACCAGGCTGGCGCCGCCCAGAGCCAGCGTCGTCCATGCTTTTCGGCTCGATCCCGCTCGGGCAGGGCCTGCTGGCGACCATGCGAGCCGAAGGCCCAGATAGGCGGCGCGCAAGAGCAAGAACCCCCCGACCCAGAAGGCGATCGTCGCGGCTAGGATTACGGTCACCATCTACTTGTCCGCCTCATAGTACACGTAGCGCTGGCCGAACTTGAACTGAACTAGCGTCAGAGCCAGGATCACGAAGAAAACGAGCCAGGCCAAGGCGCTCCCGAACCCGACCTTGAAATAGTTGAACGAGTTGACGAACAGGTGGACCACCGGCACGAGGAGCGAGTCAGAAGGTCCGGCCGAACCGCCACTCCCTCGGACGACCCAGACCCGGTCGAACTCTTGGATCGCCCCAATGAACCCGGTCACGGTGTTGAAAAAGATGACCGGGCTCAGCATCGGAAGCGTGACGTTGAAAAACTGCTTGACCGGCGAAGCCCCGTCGATGTTCGCCGCCTCGTAGAGCGTCTGCGGCACTCCTTTGAGTCCGGCAAGCCACAGGATCATGCCGCCCCCAGCCCCCCACAGGCCCATCAGAATGAGGGCGGGTTTGGCCCAGTCAGCGACTTGCAACCACCCCGGTGGCGACACTCCCAGCCAGGGCGTCAATGTTCCTTGCCAGGCGGCATTGATCAGCCCTTTTGACGGGTCTGGGGTCAGGATCCAGCTCCAAAGCACCGTCGCCCCGACCGCGGGCAGGATCGAGGGCATATAGAACACCGTTCGATAGAATCGGATACCCCGAGCTGCCGTGTTCAGAAGCATGGCGACCATGAGGCTCGTCACGATCCCCAAGGGCACCCCAATGCCTGCCAAGTAGAACACGTTCCAAAAGGCTTTGATCAGGTTTTGCCTTTCAGAGGTAAACAGATCAGAATAGTTCTCAAGCCCGATCCATTTCGGCTCTGTCAGGACGTTGTACTGAGTAAAGCTAAAGACGAAAGACGCCACCATCGGTCCGGCCGTGAAGACCAAAAAGCCGACGATCCAAGGGGAGACAAGAAGGTAGGCCCAGATCGTCTCTTGACGGGCTAGCCGGCCCATCTTGTGCCTGGCGACCCAAACCCCGAAGCAGACCGCCAAGAGCCCGAATAGCCCCAGCGTCAGGCCGAACGGTACTCGGAAGTCGAGCTTAGGTAGCTCAAAGTAGCGGTGGTGGGCGTCGAGTTCCCGTTGCACGACCGCTTGTCCGTCACGCAAGGCTTGGGCTGGGCTCTTCTCGCCCCGGCAGGCGGCCTCCAGGGCCTTGACGTGCTCGTCCCAAAGGGCTTGTCCGACGACGGTCGGCGGCCTGATCCGGCCGACCTCGGCCAACTGCACGTGCATGGCGAGAGCGGCGGCGAAGTTGGGGATCGTCGGCTTGAACTCTTCGTAGAGCGCTTGGTTCGCCTCGCGGTGGGCCTGGATGCGCGGGATATAGTCGCGCCCGCGGACGCGTTCCCAATCGCGCTGGGCCCGGTTCTCAATGAGGCGGCCCTCCGCGCTGGTCGCGAACTTGATGAACCGCCAGGCGCCCTCAACGTTCCGTGCGCCCTGGGGAATGGCGTAGCTAAAGCCGCCGATCCATGTGACGAACTGGTCTTTCTCGCCTGCGAACCGTCCCCGGCGGGCATAACGGTCGTCGGGCACCGGCGGGGGGGCGGCGCCGAAGTCGAGGTCGGGGCCATAGCGGACGAGCGACGAGAGAATCCAGTCCCCGTCGATCTTCATGGCGATCTTGCCGATGATGAAGGGGTCGCTCTCGTTGCCCTGGAAGCCGCTTTGGAACTTCTGGGCCTCGTCATAGCCGCCCAGGATCTTGTAGCCGTCGACCATGAAGCGCAGCGCCTCCTCGCTCTCCGGCGAGTGGAGGGTGCAGGTGCGCCCGTCGGGGCTCATGAAGCTCGCGTTGTTCTGGAAGGCGAACAAGTAGAGCCAACTGTTGCCGAAGTTCGGGATGAACCCGGCCGTCTTGAGGTTGCCGCGCTCGTCGCGCTCGGTGAGGACCTTCGAGTAGGCGAGGGTCTCGCTCCAGGTGCGCGGGGGCCGTTCTGGGTCGAGCCCGGCGGCGCGGAGCTCGGCCGCCTTGCGGCGAAAGATCGTGCGGTTCCAGTAGAGGATGCGGTCGTCGGCACTGGTCGGGATTCCATATACCTTGCCTTCGTACCGGGCCTCGCCCCAGGCGCTGGGGTAGTACTGCTCTTCTTTCGGGGAGAGCGGGTCGTCCTTGTCCCGGGCGATGAGGTCGTCGAGCGGTCGGAACGCGCCCCGGGCGGCCCAATCGCTGAGGCTGAAGCGGTCTTGGTTGATGACGTCGGGCGGGGCCCCGCCGACGATGGCGGTCATGAGCTTCTGGGGGTTCATCTCCCCTGCGCCCATCCTGAGGGCCCTGATCTTGAGGTCTGGGTTGCGACGCTCGAACTCGCGGACGAGCGCTTCGGTCCCCTTGGCGTCGGGGCCCGCCGCAAGTCCCCAGACGGTGATCTCGGTGCGGGCCCAAACTGACAGTGAGCCCAACAACACAATTGGAATCAGGATTGCTCGACAGGGCCTTGCCACCTGACCAGCCAGGCAAAGAGCTAACACCTTACCTCCCAATGATTAACAGGGGAGAAACGGCACCAGTCAGTACCGAAGGCCGATTCCGACCGCTGCTGCCGCCGCGCATTAAGGACAGCTTCTACTGAACTGACTCCACAGATATGATGGTCATCTCCTCAGCCGGGCCACCCTCTGAACCGCTAGTGGAAAGGCCGACGGTGTTACCTAGTGCCGTTCGCCATCCTTGAGCATAGTCGAAAGGCCTAATGTGTGTGACGTTTCCAATCCATGTTATGGGGTTGATCTTCGTGAAGGTAACGTTGTACGTGGTTCGTCTCTGTTGCTCCAGGAATCTTCGGTCATTCAGGCCACCGATGCCAGGAAACCATTCCGTTCGGAAGCCGTTCGCAGCGAAGTCGCAGTGGAAGGTGACCGGGCCTAATGAGCCACCTGCCAACGCGTAGTAAGCCAGGAGGCGCGCATCTTCCAAAATTGTCACCTGCTTCGTGAAGGTCTGCCCGGGAAGGATCCCGGTTGGTTGAAACGCGATGGAAAACCAGAAATTGGTGCTTCCAAAGCGACGGTGATTCGGGGCCGCTACCGAGCTGTTTCCTTCCATTCCGGCGAGCATCGAAAAGATGCCTTGATTAAGCGCACCGATGGATGAACCCATGCTGATCGTCGAACGAACGTTCCCAAACGTCACAGTTGATGGAGCACTGCCTTGCCCAAATGTGTCTGTCGCAAGGCCGTCGACAACCGTCCAATTCCCCTGTTGGGAAAAGGTCAAGATGAATGTAAACGTGAGCAGAGTGGCGAAGAGTTGTCTCGTCACTTAGACTCTACCACGAGAGGATTTCTGGTGTCAAGCACAACTTGCGAGAAGTGAAGAAAATCTCTGCATCTTTGGATGTCTACTCGGTGCAAACAATATTCTAAGCCCTAAATGCGCTTGCCTTCACACCGCTTCGTGATTCGCTAATGACGCTCAGGCTCGGCTGCGAAGGCATCGGACCTTCAACAGACGAGTAGCGTTTAGGCTCGCGTGCTATTGGCCGCGAGCCTGTTCCTCGGACCCGGCCCCGCCCCCAAGATTCTGGTCAAACCTTTCAGTTTGAACCTTGGTCTGCTTTTCGGCGAGATCTTGCTCTGCGGGAGACATCTGGCCAGTGCCGCCGGACAGAAACCATACGCCTGCAATAGCAGCGACGGCGACGACGGCGATGATTGCAATGACGAACGGCGGCACTTCCTTTTTCATGTCACTCTCCGGGGAGCTTGCAGGTGCGTTCGTCGGTGATCGGCGCCATCGAGTCGAAGCACGAAATACCCTTGTCCCAGAACGGGTCAAAGCTTCCGACCCATGCTCCGGCCTTTTGCTCGTAGCCTTCGAAGAACGTGCCTTGAGTGACGCCGTCGCTGGCAGTGCCGTTGAGCTTCTTGTACTTCACGTGACCGTCGACGAATCCCCACACGGCCCCTTCGTTGTACTTGTTGGAGATGTTTCCGAAGGGCGCACGCCGGTCATTGCCGTTCGACCACTCCAGCTTGCGTGTGTTCTCGATTCCACCTGGTAGCGGCCAGTCGTCCGAGCCCCATTGGTCTGTTCCCGCGATGAGAGCTTGGCGCTGTTCGCCGATGGCGACCGTGTCGGCTGGGAGCGGGATGCCACCGACGCTTCGAGGTGGATCCCATCCGGATGCGTACTGACCACGCCACCCATTACGAATCTGAACGCCAGTGAAGACGTTTCTCGCGACGTCGTAGCTCCGTCGTACGCGGCCGTGGGGAGTCTGGTAGACAGGTCGGTTGTCGGCTCCCGAGTACATGATGTCGTAGTTCTTCAGGTAGCCGTAGATTAGTTTATCCCACGACATGCCATCGGTCGGGTCGCCACCACGTCCACGAGGGCCGTAGCCCCCACGCAGACGCGGACTGAAGAAGTCATCGTTGTCGCCCGTGTACATCATGTGACCGATGAGAGTCTGCTTGACATTGCTGACGGCTTGAGTCTTCTTTGCGGCTTCCTTCGCTTGGGCGAAGACGGGGAAGAGGATGGCGGCGAGGATCGCGATGATCGCGATGACGACGAGGAGCTCGATCAGCGTGAAGCCGGAGCGGTTGTGGCGATGACTAAGCATCTTGATCACCTTTGATGGATTGCCTCGACAACGAGGCGGGATGGATTTCGGTCAATGGTCGGTCGGGCCGAGGCCCGGGTGGACGAGACGGCCCCGGCGCTGGGCCGGGGAGCAAGGACGACAAGGGAAAGAGGCGGCAGTTCGACCGTGAGACGGGACTGGTCGGCCGGGACGGAAGCGCCCGTGAGCCCGCAGGCCCAAACTCGGGCCGCACGGACGTCGCGGCAGCGGGCCAGTTCTGGCGTCAAGGCGAAGGACACTGGCTGGGCCTTCTCAGACCGGTTCACGGCCACGATCCGCACGTCTTCCGGCATCACCCGGGCGAAGACGAGCGTCCGGGCTCGGTCGTCGGCTGCCAAGAGAGCCGGGTCGCCGGATTGAAGGGCCGAGCTCCCGTTACGAAGTTCAGCCAGGGCCTGATAAAGCCGAAGGAACGTGTTGTCGGCGGTCGCACGTCGCCAGTCCATCGGACGCCGGTTGTCCGGGTCGGGCCCGCCTTCCATCCCGATCTCGTCGCCGTAATAGACGCACGGCGCCCCGACCCAGGTGAACATCAGCATCGCGGCGAGCTTGGCGAGCCGGACGTCCCCACCGCACTCGGTCAGGATCCTCGGCACGTCGTGGCTGCTCACGAGGTTGAGGAGGTTGCGACTCACTGCCGGCCCGTAGGCGTGGTGCACACGCATGAGGTCTTCCCAAAAGGCGCGCGGCTTCATCGTCCCACGGGCCACGAACCCCAACACCGAGTTGCGGAACTGGTAGTTCATGGTCGAGTCCCACTGGTCGCCCTTGAGCCACGGCGAGGCGTCCTCCCACATTTCGCCAACGATCCACCGGTCAGGGTCGGCTTTCACCCAGGGCCGGAACTCGCGCCAGAAGTCCATCGGCACTTCGGGCGAAACGTCGAGCCGCCACCCGTGCACGGCCGCCGTTCCCTGCCAATGCTCCACGACCTCCCGCACCATGCGCCGGACGGCTGGGTTCGCATGGTTCAGCTTCGGCATCGCGCCAAATCCGGCCCATGACTCGTAGGTCGGCCTGCCCCCAAGGCTCACCGGCCAAGATCGGACGGTGTACCAATCACGGGTCGCGGCTTTCTGCTGGTCGCGCAGGAGCGCAGCGAAGGCGGGGAAGTCGGTGGCAGTGTGGTTGAAGACACCGTCCAAAACGGTCTTGATGCCAGCCTTCTCAAGCTCCCGGGTCAAGGCGGCGAACTCGTCGTTCGTCCCCAGCCGGGGATCGATCCGAAGGTAATCGGTCGTGTCGTACCGGTGGTTGCTCGGGCTCGCGAAAACCGGGTTCCAATAGACGGCCCCGACGCCCAACTCGCGCAAGTGGCCTTGGTGCTGCCGGACGCCGGCAAGATCCCCGCCGAACCAGTTACGGAAGGTCGGCCTTCCGGATTCCCAGTTCTCGACGCTATCCGGGTCGTTCGACGGGTTGCCGTTACCGAAGCGGTCAGGGAAGATCTGATAGAAGACCGTCTGCTCGACCCATGGCGGCGGTGCCGGAGACACCAGTCTCTCGGGATCGACCTGGTACCAACCTCCATCGTGCGGCATCTTCATCGTCTTGGGCCCGTCCTTGATCTCGAACCGATACACGAACGGCGATCGTTTGTCCCACTTGGCGTCTACGGTGTGGTATCCGAAGATCTCGTCGCTGTGGGACGCAACCATCGGCAGCGGGGGCGATCCAGGGGTCACGAAACTGACCGCATCAACGTCGTGGGCGCGCGTGCGCAAGGTCAAGTGCAAGCGTCCTCGGTCGTAGCTGAGGGCCGGGGCCTCTCTGGGGTGCCAAACCGGACTCTCGGTGATCCGTCCGTCTCCCAACTTGGCTGGCGAATCATAGCCAATGGGAAGCACCACCAACATTGAGTTCGTGTTCCCCGTCCCGTCGTCGATCGACTCGGCCGATGGGTCGAGGCGCCATGTATTCCCGTCGATAACGAACTTGTACTGATGACGGCCGACCGGAACGTCGATCGCGGCCCTCCACTGACTTTCTTGCCGCCGCATCGGGTTGGCTTCCTTGTTCCACTGGTTGAAAGTGCCGGCGACGTTGACGCTCTTGGCTGTCGGCGATGAGAACTCGAAAGTGACCTGGCGAGTCAAGACGCCACCGTCCACAATCATCAGGGCCAAAACGACGGAGTTCACAGCAAGCCTCCGGTCCTGATGCTTGATCCCCTCACCTTGAGCACGCTCGGAACAATCACTCGCTGAGGTTCGCCCTGCTCCTCTCGTGCGATCACGGCCAAGAGCGTGCTGAGGGCTGTCTGCACGAGGAGAGGAATGTCGAGGCTGACCGAGGACAGTCCGACATCCACCATCTCGCAAACGACACTGTCGTTAAAGCCGACCAAGCCCAGGTCTTGCGGGATGCGCAACCCGGCCCGCCGGGCGGCCGCCACCACGCCCATCGCCATGTAGTCGTCGAGAACCACCAGGGCGTCCGGTGGTTCGGATCCCCGCAGGATCTCGCCCGCCGCCTCTCGCGCCGCTTCCAGCCCGAATTCGGATCGCCAGACCCTCGGGGTGAGGCCATGACCGATGACGACCTTTAGGTAGCCCTCAAAACGGTCCTCGCTCACGGTGAGCCCCGAGTGCCCGCCCAGGTAACCGATCTTGCGGTAGCCCGAATCGAAGAGGTGTTGTGTCGCTTTGACCCCCGCGAGGACGTTGTCATTGTCGACGGACCAAACCCGGTTCGACATCGGGTTGCCGATGAGGACGAACGGGAACTGGTCTCGCTGGAGACGGACAAGCCGTTCGTCGTCGGCCTCGCTCTCAATGAGGATCAAACCGTCCACGGAGCGTGTCCGAAGCAGCGCGTCATAGACCGACCACTGGCTCTCGTCCTCTCGGATCGACTGAAGGGTCAGCCGGTAAGCGGTCTCCGAGAGCCCGTCGAGTAGTTCCGAGATCAGGCTCGTATAGAAGGGGTCCCCGTCGAGTCCAGGATGGGGCCGCTTGATCGCGAGACCGATGAGGCCGGTGCTTTTCGAACGAAGCGACCGCGCTCGGGCGTCCGGTCGATAATTGTGCTGCTCGATCGCGTCGAGGACCTTTTCGCGGATCTCAGGCTCGACCCGCTCGTCACCGGCGAGGACACGGCTCACGGTGGCCTGTGAGACCTGGGCGTATCGGGCTATGTCCTGTTGGGTGACTCTCATCGTCGTGACCGCGCCGTCGCGGCGGCTGGTTCCAGCCTAAGAATTCGTATTCACAGTACAACAGGCCAGCCCCGGATCGCAACAATTTTGAGAATGATTCTTGATAACCAGCGCTTATACTGGGTGAAAAGCACGGTCGGTGAGATTGTGCCCGAAAGGGCAATCCGCTGATCGCTGTGAGGCTTAAGACCTACTCGATAAGCCAGAGCTTGATCGGTGAGCCGGTGAAAGTGTCGGTGACGGCGCTGGCCTTGCAGGGTTCACCATCGAGGGTCACAGACTTCGGTTCCCGGGTGAGCAGGAAACTGGGACGGATCCGACCCACGGCCTCCGAATCTTGTCGCGTGAAGATCTCGACCGTTTCTCCCCAAATGAGCCTCACTCCCATGCGGCTTCTGGCCCCTGACCGGTAGTCAAACGTGAGGCCGTCGTCTGCCACAAATTCGGTCTCGCTGACCGAGTTGTCAGGACCAGGGTTGACGAGGAAGACGGGTTGGAGGAGATCCACTTCCGAATTTCCACGGACTTCGCGTTGGACGGGGACGATCGCTCCCGGCTTCATAAGCAATGGCGATTCGTTCAGGTTCACGGCCCGCTTTTCTGAAGCGCCGAGCCTCCTGCCGGTCGAGAGGTCGAACCAGCCCTGCCCACGAGGCAACGCCACCTCACGCTCCTTCTTCTTCACCGTCAGCAACGGTGCGTGCATCAGTTCGGGTCCAACCATGAACTGATCGTTGCACTCATACCACTCTGGATCTTCAAAGTCATACAGAACCGGCCTCACGATCGGGTCGCCCGACTCCTCCTGTGTGATGAAGAGCTGATAAAGATAGGGCAGAAAGCGATAGCGCAGCCGAATATAGTGGGCGACAGTCTCCCGGAACTTGCGGGGATACTGCCATGGCTCCTCCCGCCTGCTTTCGAGGGTGGAGTGGTTACGGAAAAACGGGAACAGGAAGCACGCTTGAATCCAACGGGTCATCAATTCGCCGTGGGCGTCGCCGCCGAATCCAGCGACGTCAGGGCCGTTGAACGGGATTCCGCTGATCGACATGCCTAACGTCGTTGGGACGGAGATCCTCAAGTGGAACTCGTTCGACACGTTGTCCCCGGTCCACACCGCACTGAAGCGGCTCGTGCCCGTGAATCCTGAGCGGGTGAGCAGGAACGGCCTTTCGTTCGGACGAGCGCGCAAAAACCCTTCGACCGTCGCCATCTGCATCCCGAGGGCGTATTGGTTCCGGTGCAGGTTGTGGGCCGCCTGTCCGTCTTCGAAAAGCATGTCCTGAGGGTCGACCGGCCCCGTCGAGGGGTCGTTCATATCGACCCAAGCCGCCCCGAAGCCGCAGTCTCGGAACTCGGCCGCATACCCCGCCCACCAGTCTCGAACTTGGTGTTGGATGAAGTCCGGGAAGACGGTGTCGCCCGGCCAGACAATCCCGACGAATTCGCCTCCTTCGGGATTCTTGCAAAAGACCTTGTGCTTGCGACCGTCGTCATAGACACGATAGCCTGGCTCTTGCTTCACCCCCGGATCGATGATGGGCACGATGCGCCTACCGTTCTTGGCCAGAGCATCGGCCGTGGATTGGACTCCATTTGGGAACTGGTCGACGTTGGTCTGAAAGATTCGAAACCCATCCATGTAGTCAAGGTCGAGCCAAAGACCGCTGCACGGGATTTCGTGCTTGGCGAACTTCTGGTCCAAATCGGTGAGGTCCTTGTGGCCGCCGTATCCCCATCGAGACTGGTGGAAGCCGAGGCTCCAAAGTGGAGGGAGGGGCGTCCGGCCGACCAAGCTTTGAAGCTTTCTTGTGAGTTCGGCCAGGGACTCGGCGGTCAAGATCCATAGATGGGGTTCTCCAGACTCGCTCCCGAGAAGCAACGTATGATGGGTCGCTTGCCAAGCGGCGAACGCCCGGTCTCCTTCTCGTCCCGGTGTCGACATGAACGTCACGGCCGGATTGTCGATGAGAAACCCGATCCAACCCTGGGGCACCTTGACCGCGACGTAAGGGGTCGTGAAATACGGCGGGTCGACCGGATGCTCCATCCATTGCGACCAGTGGAAATCGCTCCAAACATCGGTGTTGTAGAACTTGGTCCGGACCCCTGAGAGCTCGAGCCGCCCGAACCACTTTTCGCCCATGCCGTAGTAGCGGGCGTCGGCGGGCATCTCGAACTGGAACAGGGAGGCCTCGCCACAAACTCCGAACGAGCCCGTTCTTGGGGCTGTGACCCACGGGTTACCGTCCGGACCGATGACCCTGGTCTCAAGGTGGGCCCCGATTTCAAGACCGTGACTCCTGCATACGGGCGGCGGGGTCAAGGGCGCCAAGGGGCGGTTGGGCCTCCATGTCTCGAGCCGAGTTGCCGACAGGTGATGGATCCCTCCCTCGTGCGATTCAGCTGTGAAGTGAAACCGCTTTCCCCCCGCCTCAAACATCCCAGATCTGGGATCAAAGTTCTGAGCGTAACTGAAGTTCGCTGGGTGAGGAAACTTCGTGTAGTACATGCCGGCGGGCTGGAGTGTGACCGATCCGTTCAGGCAGGCCCGGTCCCGTCCGGCCGATCCGCATTGTTTCTGTCAGCAATCTTGCGGGAAATCAGGACGATACGCCTCACTCCATGAGAAGTCGCGATCAGACTGTTGACATGCGGACCGTGTATATCTCATACTATTGATGTCGCGGCAAACAGTCGCATAGTTGAGAGGTACCTCATGAAAAGAGTTGCATTGGTCGCCCTTGCGATCGTTTCGTCGAACGCATTTGGTCAAATCTTGACCGAAACATTCCCAGATCCCTTCATCGGTTGGCGCAGCCGATGGTTCGCCCAGAACTCTGACGCCCGCAACTACTATGTGGTCGCTGGCAATCCCGACGAGGACAACCGAGGCAACAACCCTGAGGGCCTGTGGATCGCTCAGGGCAACACCATCGGAGGTTCCACCGTCGACATCACCTTCGACTCAAGCTTCGGCTCACTGGTGAGGAGCTTCAGCTTCGGCGTCGAGGCCTTTGTCAAGCAGCGGATCAGCATCTTTGACGCGTCCAGCGCCGAGATCGGCTTCATTGTCGCTGAGAACGGCGACTTCGGCTTCGGTCACGAGGATGTGCTCTCCGTGGTCGCTCCGAACGGAATCTCTCGGATCAGGTTCGACTCCTCGCCGTATGGCGGTGGTCAGATTGAGGGCAACACCTCGGTCGATAACTTCCGGGTCGAGATCGTTCCCGAGCCGGGCACGATGATCGCCTTGGGAGCGGGCCTTGCCGCTCTCGCTGCCCGACGCCGACGCAAGTAGTCCTTGTCGAGGCCAACACCCGCCAGCCCGGCCCTCAGCGGCGCCGGGCTGGTTCGGTATTGACAGACTGAATGGCTCGCGCAGCCTTGGCAATGTCTTCATCGGTTGTCAAGATGTCCGGGCAGAGCCTGACGAAACCGCCTCTTGAGTCCGTCTTGACTCCCATGGTTCGAAGGCGCCGGACAGCCTCGTCTGCGTTTGAAACGGGCCAGAGGGCGAACGCGCCCCCCTCTTCGGGTCGAGTCGGGACGTGGAGATCGGAACAAGCCGCGCGAAGTTTGGCAAGTGTTTCGAGGCTGTGCTTTCGGAGCCTCTCGACGCCGATGGCCAGAGTGAACTCGAGGCCTGCCCTCGCTTGGTATGTGGTAAGGATTGGCGGCGTCGATTCGAGCCAGGCGTCCCCTCCTTCGCTGAGTTCGGGCTGATCCGGCCTCAAGTAGGAAAACGTGTCTTTCTTTGCGAACCAGCCGGTGTCGAGGGTCCTCTTGGCCGTGTCGAGATGCCGTGGATGGATGGCCAGGAAGCCCGCGCCTGGTCCTCCACGCAGGTATTTGTAACACCCGCCAATGGCAAAGTCGAATCCATGACGGTCGAAATCGACGGGTATGACTCCCGCTGAGTGGTAGGTGTCCACGAGCACCTGGCTGCCCTTGCTCTGGGCATGCTTCACCAAATCCTCGAGGCCCTGGAGGATCTGCCCGGTCGTGAAGTAGACCTGAGAGACCACCAGGAGGTCGCAACCCTTCTCGACCCGCTCAGCGATCGCGCCGGCTTCGAACAAATGCACGGGGCCGTCGTTCAAGGACGGGTCGACGAAATCGACTGTCGCCCTACCCTGAATTGCATAAGTTTTCAGGATAAAGTCGATCGAATCAAACTCTCCTGTTGTCGTGACCACGCGCACGGGTCGGTTCTGTGGAAAGCTGTTGAGAACGGCCCGGAGACCCTGGCCAGCCGAAGTTTTCGGCACGACCGCATCGTCTCGGGAGACCCCGATCAAGCGGGAGATCCGGCTCCGGAACCGCCCTTGCTCGTCAAGCCAGGCCACCCACGCCTCGTCCATGGACTCGTACCAGAGGGTCGACGCCTCGGCGATATCACAAGCAGTTTGGTCCAGTGGACGACCCAGCGAATGGTTGGCCAGATAAGTCAGTCCCTGCTGCCGCTCTCGGGCCAAGACTTTGTGAAACAAGGGATCGATGTGCTTGCGAATCGCTCCCTGTTCGATTGGCCCAGGGCCAAGGGCCGCGATCGCGAACCCAATGTCCGGCGTCACGCCCCGATCACCGTGCGCACGTCCCAAAGCTCAGGAAACAGCCGGATGTCGAGGGCCTGTCGCAAGAAACCGACGCCCGATGAACCCCCAGTCCCTGTCTTGTGACCGATGATCCGCTCGACCGTCTTCATGTGGCGAAACCTCCAAAGCTGGAACTGCTCTTCGACGTCGACGAGCTTTTCGCACATCTCATAGGCGTCCCAATAGTCCGATGTATTGTTATAGATGATCTCAAAAACTTGTACAACTCCCTCGTGCGGCTCATAGGGCAACGTAAAGTCGCGGTCGATCCGTTCTTGAGGGACCGGCAACCCGCGGCGACCCAGGTAGGCCAGGAACTCGTCATAAAGGCTCCGTGAGCGAAGCACCGAGGCTAACTCAGCGTAAACCTCCGGCTTGTGCCGAAAGACGGCGATCGCCTTGGAGTCCTTGTTGCCAAGCAGGAACTCGATCATCCGGTATTGGTGGGACTGAAACCCGCTAGCCCGGCCAAGGACAGCCCGGAACTGGGAGTACTCGCTGGGAGTGAGGGTCGCCAGCACCGCCCACTGTTCATAAAGCATCCGCTGGACGTGCTTCACCCTGGCAAGGATTTTGAAAGAAGGGGCAAGGGCGTCTTCTTGGACAAACCTCATGGCCGCCTGGAGTTCATGGACGACGAGCTTCATCCAGAGCTCGCTGGTTTGGTGTTGGACGATGAACAGCATTTCATCGTGGTGCACCGGCTCTGAGAGCGGCCTTTGGCAATCCAGGAGCTGGTCGAGCTGCAGATACCCAGCGTAGTCGAGCCTTCCCGAAAGATCCGTGTGGATCGTCGGTTCGAGTGGCCTGGCTCCCATGCCCGAATCTTACCGGACCTTCAATTTCATCTCCACAGAGCGCATAATGCTCCCATGAGGGAATTTTTAGCCTTGGCTAAATTTTTGGCCGGGGGCTTGATGCTTCTGGCCGCTTGCGGGCCGCCGGCCCCTCCCTCAGAGGATCACCGGACCATAAAAGTCACGACGACGATCGGAATGATCGCGGACGCAGCCCGGAACATCGGGGGCCCGACCTTCGAAGTCGTCGAACTGATGGGCCCGGGCATCGACCCGCACCTTTACAGACCGACGGCTGGAGATCTCGCCAGGATCGAGGGCGCTGACGTCGTCCTCCACCTCGGACTCGAGCTCGAGGGACGGATGGGCCAGGTCTTTGAGAGCCTCAAAGGATCCAGAAAGACCGTCAGAGCTGTCGGCGAATCGATTCCGAAAGAGAAGCTCCTCGAAGTTCAAGGCGTTCCCGGTAAGCACGACCCCCATGTTTGGTTCGATCCTCAACTTTGGTCGATCGTCGTGGCCGACATTGCGAGAGCTCTCGCCGACCGCGCCCCCGAACAGAAAAGTGAGATCGAGCGCCGGCTCGCAGACTACCAAGCCGACCTGGCAGCGTTGGACGGCGAGGTGCGCAGGACCGTCGCCCAACTGCACCTTGAGGCCCGTGTGCTCGTCACAGCCCACGACGCCTTTCACTACTTTGGAAAGGCCTATGGCTTTGAAGTCCTCGGCATCCAAGGCGTCAGCACCGCCGCCGAGGCCTCGCCCTCCGACATCAGGCGCCTCGCCAGATTCTTGGCCGACCGCAAAGTCAAGGCGGTCTTTGTGGAGACGAGCCTCTCGCCGGGCACGGTCAAGGCCCTTCAAGAATCGGCGTCTTCACTTGGCTGGAAGGTCGTGATCGGTGGCTCGCTGTTCTCGGACGCCATGGGCGACAAGGGGACTCCCGAAGGAACCTATGTCGGGATGGTCAGGCACAACGTCAACACGATTGTGGGAGCCCTTCAATGACCCCTGCGCTCTCGATCAGAGATCTCACCGTGACGTACGGTGAAAAACCGGCCCTCTGGGACATCGATCTGGACTTTGAACCTGGGTCGCTGACGGCGGTCGTCGGCCCCAACGGGGCCGGGAAGAGCACTCTCCTCAAGGCAGTATTGGGGCTCCTGCCCAAGGTCGCGGGCACGGTCCTGGCTTTTGGTGCGCCGATCGCGGACTCTCTTGACCGGATCGCTTATGTTCCCCAAAGATCGGCCGTCGATTGGGACTTCCCGACCGACGTCTTGGACGTCGCCATGATGGGCGCTTACAGGAAACTGGGCTGGTTCCGTCGTCCCGGCGCCGCCGAAAGGGCCAAGGCTCTTGAGTGCCTCGACAGGCTCGGGATCGCCGACCTCAGTCGGCGCCAAATCAGCCAACTCAGCGGGGGGCAGCAGCAGAGAGTGTTTCTGGCAAGGGCCCTTGTGCAAGATCCCGACCTTTTCCTACTTGACGAGCCTTTGGCGGGCGTCGACGTCACCACCGAGGAGCGCGCCCTAGACCTGTTCAGGCAGCTCCAGGGACAGGGGAAAACGGTGATCGTGGTCCACCACGACTTGGAGACGGTGCGCGATGTCTTTGACCGGGCGGTGCTCCTCAATGTCAGGCTTGTCGCTAACGGGCCCGTCCGGGACGTGATGGAGCCCGCGGTCCTGCGCAAGGCCTATCTCGGGGGGCGGGATCAAGTCGTGTGCTGATCGATTCGACTGTCCGAAACGTGGTGTTGGGATGCCTGATCCTTGGGTCGGTCAGCGGCATCCTAGGCACCTTCGCCGTTCTTCGCCGTCAGGGCCTGGTCGGCGATACCTTGGCGCATGCGGCACTGCCCGGGGTCGTGATCGCTTTCATGCTTTCTGGCTCGAAGGCACCACTCATCTTGATCTTGGGGGCGTCTGTCTCCGGTTGGATCGCGATGTCGCTGCTGTCCAGCGCTCTTCGGACGACCAGGCTCGATCCTGGAACGGTCATGGCTGTAGTGCTGTCGTCGACGTTCGGCCTCGGGGTGGCTCTCCTGTCATGGCTTCAAAAGAGCCCTACGGCCAGTCTGGCCGGGTTGGACAAGTACTTGTTGGGCCAAGCCGCGTCCTTGGTTTCCGATCAGGTGGCCGTGATGGGCATCCTTGGGGCCGTTTGTGTGATCTTGGTGGCATTGCTGTTCAAGGAGTTCAAGCTCTTATCGTTCGATCCTGTGTTCGCAAAATCGACCGGATGGCCTGTCGCAATCCTTGAGTCGGTTCTCACGGGCTTGCTCTTGGTGTCGATCGTGGTCGGGCTCAACACAGTCGGGGTGGTTCTGATGTCCGCCATGCTGGTGGCTCCAGCTGTGGCGGCCCGCCCGTGGAGTCGCTCCTTGACCGGTATGACCCTTGGGGCCGCTGTCGTCGGCTCGACCTGTGGCCTCCTGGGCGCTGGGGTCAGCCTGACAGTCCCCAAAGTGCCCACCGGACCTGCGATCGTTGTCTTCCTTGGAGTCGCGGTCGTGGCTTCTCTCGTGCTTCGCCACGAACGCCGCGCGAGACTCCCGGCCTGGAGGCGACCTTGACCGGACCAACCATCGTTGCCTTGGTCGCCGGCCTTACCGCGGCAGGTTGCGCCCTGGCCGGTGTTTACCTTGTCTTGGGCCGCCGGGCCATGATGGCGGACGCGATCAGTCACTCGCTCTTGCCGGGCCTCGTCGCGGCGTATCTGTTGGCTCAGGGGCCAAACATTCTCGCAGGCACCCTTGGGGCGGTGGCCGCCGGTCTTGCGACCGTCGCCGGGGTCGAGTGGCTGAGCCGGGGGCGCCGGCTCCATGCCGACAGCGCGATTGGGGTGGTTTTCCCGTTCATGTTCGCGGTCGGCGTCTTATGGGTGTCGTTGTCGTTCTCCAACCTTCACATCGACACCGACGCGGTGCTCTTCGGCGAGATCGCCTTCGCGCCGATCGAACGGCTGACATGGGAAGGCCGCGATTTCGGGCCAGTCGCTCTTTGGCAGTCTGGAACGTTGGTCATCATCAACGCCCTGTTCCTTTTGACCCTGGGTAAGGAGCTGAAGATTGTGACCTTTGACGAGACTTCGGCCGATCTGCAAGGCGTATCCCCGGTGCGAGTCAAGTGGGCCCTGGTCACCGTGGTCTGTTTGACGACAGTTGTCGCTTTCAGCGCGGTCGGCGCCGTCTTGGCAGTCGGGCTACTTGTGGCACCGGTGGCTGTGGCCCAACTCCTGACCCGCCGTCTGCCAGTGCTGTTCGTGATGTCCCTCGTCGTCGGTGTCGGTGCGTCGTTGGCAGGCCATCTTTTGGCCCTTGCCTACGACGTCTCGATCAGTGGGACAATCGCGGCTGTCATGGGAGGGCTCTTCTTGGCCGCGTGGACCGTGGCCCCCGAGCAAGGCTGGGTCGCCCAGTGGGCGTCGCGGAAGAGACAGGCGGCCAAGCTCAAGGTGCAGACCCTGGTGGTCCATGTGGCCGAGCACCGAGGCACCCAGTCGCAATCGGTGGAAAACACTCTTGAACATCTGGTCGACGAACTGGGCTGGGCCAGGCCAGAAGCGGAGAAGGCCGTGAGGCGCGCTCGAGACTATGGGTGGATCCGTTTGGACGGCCCGACCCTGGAACTGACCGACCAGGGGCTTTCCGTCGCGAGGTCCATACTCTAGTCCGGCCCGGCCCGCTCGGGCTGGTACCATTCGGGGCGGACTGGCGGATCGTCTAATGGTAGGACACCGGTTTTTGGTGCCGTATGTCTAGGTTCGAATCCTAGTCCGCCAGCCAAAAAAGGACAGTGCCGATTTGAGCACCTCTTAACCCGCGACATTTGATCTCCAAAAGTCGTACACTATCGATATGGGCACCGCGTGGTGCCCGTTTTCGTGGAGAAGAACAGATGCGACCTTTAGCCCTGCTTGCTTGTGCCACCCTGGCTGTGCCGCTCCTCGCCCAAAACCTGACTCCGACCGTGTTCGTGAGCGGCGTTTCACAACCCATTGCCTTTGTGCAGGATCCGCTCAATCCGAACGTCCAGTTCGTAGTTCAGCAGAACGGCATCATTCGGACCGTCATCAACGGAGTGCTTCAGGGCACGAACTTCATGCAGATCTCGGTCGTCACCGGGGGAGAGCGCGGCCTTCTTGGCATGGCCTTCCCGCCTGATCATGCCCAGACCGGCGATTTCTACCTGCACTTCACGACTAGCGACGGCGCGGTCTTTATGCAGCTGGCCCGGTACACAAGGAACCTTCTCAACCCCTTTGTCGCCGATCCGGCGACCCGGTTCAATATCTTCCGCACCCAGCGGCCGTTCACCAATCACAACTCCGGGACCATCGCCTTTGGCCCCGACGGGTATCTGTACCTTCCAACCGGAGACGGAGGAAGCGCCGGTGATCCTGGCAATCGGTCCCAAAACCCCACCAACCTGCTCGGCAAGATGGTGAGACTGGACGTCAATGGCGACGACTTTCCGGCCGACCCGCAGAAGAACTACCGGATCCCGCCTGACAATCCGTTCTTGAGCGGAGTCCCAATCACGGCCGAGCCCGAGATCTGGTCCTTCGGGATCCGCAACGCTTGGAAGTTCAGTTTCGACTCTCCGGCGCTCTTTGGTCGCGGCGGCATGTATATCGCCGACGTGGGCCAATCGACCCGAGAAGAGGTCAACTACGAGCCAGCCGGAGCCGGTGGACGCAACTACGGGTGGCGCCGATGGGAAGGTACGTTCCTCTTCAGCAGCGGCACGACGCTCGCTTATGAGCCGCACACGCCTCCGATCTATGAGTACGGCCGCTCCGTGGGCGGGTCGATCACCGGCGGCCGCTTGTACCGGGGACTCCAGTTAGGCCCCGAGTTCTTCGAGCGATATTTCTTTGCCGACTATGTCTCCGGACGGGTCTTCAGCTTCCGACCGACCTACAATGCCGTGACTGGCGAGGTCACCCAGGTGAGCGACGTGCGCGAGCACACGGCCGACTTTGACCCGATCTTCGGGCCGGGCGGAGTTTCGAGCATCGACCAAGATTCGGAAGGGGAACTCTACACGGCCGACATCGGGGGGCGGATCATTCGGCTGAACCGGCTGAACCACACTTGGATCACCGACGTCGTTCGGCGGCAAGGGCTCATCACTTCCGGCCAAGTCCGGTCGCTGGTGATCGACGAGAACCGAGAGCTGGTGGTCATTCCGTTCACCGCCTTCTTCACGCCCAATCGCGACACTTCGATTGAGGCTGGGTTCCAAACGAACCGATCAAGCCACTCGTCCTTGACTTTGACGATCAACGGGCGGATCAACCAAGCCCTGAACGTGCCGGCGACCTTCCGATTGTTCAATTGGACGACGAACGCTTGGGACGTCGTCGGCACGGCGAACCTGGTCGCTTCTCCAACCGAGAACGTCGTCACAAGGCCCTCGGCCGACTATGTGAGTCCTTCGGGCCGCATCGAAGTGCGGCTGGACACGAACTACAACAACTTCGTTCTCCAGCCGATCTTGGCGACTTTGTGGGACCGCGTCCGGGTCGTCTTGCAGTGAGCCCCGGGGCCGCTCAAAGGTTGACTTAAGAACTCAGACCTTTGAGTGGCCCTCTCAGCTAGAATCGGCCTATGAGACACACGCCGGTCTTGGTTTTTGCGGCTCTCTCCTCGGGATCGTTGGGGCAAAACATCGTCAGCACCGTAGTCGCGACCGGCTACAGCAAGCCGGTGGCGATGATCCAGAACCCAGCTGACCGAAACGTGCAGTTCGTGGTCGAGCAGGACGGCGTCATCCGGGTCATCAACAACGGGGTCAAGCTCGCCACGCCGTTCCTCAATTTGAGCAGCGTGGTCGCCAAGGGTGGCGAGAAAGGGCTTCTCGGTCTCGCTTTCCCGCATGACTATGCGACGAGCGGGTTCATTTACGTCAATTACAGCCTGCCTGGTCGGATCATGCAGGTCTCTCGTTTCAAGCGGAGCAACGGCAATCCACTTGTCGCCGACCCCAACTCGGGGTTGGTCATCATCAGAACGGAAAGGCCGTTCGACAATCACAACGGGGGCACGATCGCCTTCGGGCCCGACAGGATGCTTTACATCGCCATGGGAGACGGCGGTGGAACGGGAGACCCCAACAACCTGGCTCAGAACCGGACGAGCTTGCTCGGCAAGATGGTTCGGATCGATCCCCGGGTCGACCGCTATCCAAGCGACCCGCTCCGCAACTATGGCGTCCCACCAAACAACCCGTTCATGGACGGCCTGCCCGTCGTCGCTCGCGGAGAGATCTGGTCGTTCGGACTGCGCAATCCCTGGAAGTTCAGCTTCGATCATCCCAATTGGCTCGGAACTGGGGCGATGGTCATTGGCGACGTTGGGCAAGGCTCGTTTGAAGAGGTTAACTACGAACCTGCCGGAGAGGGCGGCCGCAACTACGGATGGAAGCGGTTCGAAGGCAACTCGCAGTTCTCAAACACGTTGCTCGCCTTTGGGCCACACAGTATCCCCGCCTTCGTCTACGGTCGTTCGGAGGGGCAGTCCGTCACGGGCGGCTACGTTTACCGGGGTCTGGAACTCGGCCCCGACTACTTTGGTCGTTACTTCTTTGGGGACTTTGTCGCGGGCCGTCTTTGGTCGGGCCGGTTCACTCGCCTCAACACAGGGCAGTGGGTTTTGACCGACGTCAGGAACCACACGGCCACGGCCCAGCCGGGGCAAGTCTCGTCAATTGACATCGACCTCGTTGGCGAACTCTATGTCTGCAGCTACGCCACAGGAGCCGTCCGAAAGCTGTCCCTTTCGAACGCGACCTACATCTTCTCTTATGCATTTCCAGACACGAGGCAGGTCGGGGGGACGGTGCGGCACTTGATCGCTTCCGACTCGAACGTTGTCCGGTTGGCTCCGCCGACGACGTCCCAGAGAAGCACGAACCTGGTCGGCATTTTCAAGACGACGCGGGCAACACGCTCGACCGTCAGCGTGACCGCAGTTGGGTCTCACGGGATCGATGCGCCTCTGGCTCTCGATGTTTTCTTGAAGAGGTGGTCGGACGGGCAGTTTCTCAGGGTCGGCCAGTTCACGATGGACGGGGCTCGTCGGGTCTTCAAGGTCAACGGCCGACCGGCCGCAACGTTCGTGCGGGCGTCCGACGGTCGGATCGAGGCGAAGCTGACGACGACCAGAAGCGGGATCATTTCGACCGTCAGTCAGGTTCTTTGGGACCAACTTCGCGTCGACGTGCAATAGCAGGCCCAGCGATTTAACAAGCGGTTGACACGCGGATGCGAACTTGCGCGCATGCGAAGGCCAGTCCGTCTAACAACTGCGTTTACACTGATCGAACTTCTCGTCGTGATCGCAATCATCGCCATTCTGGCTGCGATCCTGTTTCCTGTCTTCGCCCAGGCCAAGGTCGCCGCTAAGAAGTCCGCGGCCATCAGCAATCAGAAACAGATAAGCCTGGGCGTTATGATGTACGCGGGTGATAACGATGACACATATCCCCGCAATGACGGTTGCGAACTCAACAGCTCTTTGAACTCTGCCCTCAATGGTCTTCCAGCTGGAACCGACCCGAACCCCTATTGCGACGGTCGCCGTGGCTTCCCATTCAGAATGAACCACTATTCATGGCAAAAGTGGGTGTTGCCTTACACCAAGAACGTCCAGATTTTCGAGCATCCCGGAAGGAAAAAGCTTGACGAACCGAGCGAGTCGTGTCCAAGAGGCCAATGGAGCATGTGTGGGCAGATCAATGCGGGATTCGCTCTCAATCTTGGATTCACCGGCGCCCTCGACACCTGGATGCGGGATCCTCGCTCGCCGGGCAACGGGCGCAACAGCTTCATCGGCGGACGGCAGACCGCCCTTCCGAATGTGTCGGCGGCCGTGCTGCTCCTCGACTTTCAGCACGCCAACATCATGTTCGCACCGGTGGTGATCCCGCAGAACGAGCGGAGCAACGCCCAGCAGACGGCCTACCCGATTGCCTTGCGAGAGTTTTGGACGGCGAACATCAAGCAACAGCCGGCGGGTTGCCCGCCCTTGGCGAGCCGCGCCTTCGGCGATGTCGTCATCTCAGGCATGGCCGATGGATCGGCCCGAGCGATCAAGGTCGAAACGTTTCTGGCGAATACTCCGACCGGTGTAGAGTACAACGTCCCCATAGACGAGAACGCCCAGTGTGGGGTCGTCGGTGGTTCGTATACGGGGCGGAACAATACGCCCAACATCGACATCGAGTACCCCATGTGGGGGCTCGGCTCGGGACGCTGAGACCGACCGTCACGAAGTGAGGACCAGGCCTTCGGGCCTGGTCCTCACTCTTGTTTGCTGGGATTAGTCCTGCCCTTCAAGCCCAGTTAACAAGCGAGCGAAAGACTTTCTCCTGTGGTCAAGCCTGGCTTGATCATGGAGAGAACCATGCGAAAAATCTTGATGATCGCGCTCCTTGCGGGCGCTTCGATGCTCGCCTTGGCAGAACAAAAGGCGGCTAAGCTGAATGTTCAGCTCAGCGTTTACAAGGACGTCGCTAACGGCGGCCAGAACAACAGCAACTCCGTTCTTGTGTTCGCCGCCGAAGGCACCAACGGTGGATTCAATGGCCAAAGCGAGTTCACCCAGTTCACGATCGGTCGGTGGCGCACTGCCGACTTCGGCTTCTCGGGTCCGATCGCTAGCGTCACGAAGATGGTCTTGCGCATGACTGAGCGAAAGTCCAGCTGGCGCGACACCGGTCCGTTCCGCGTCGTCGCCACGTCGAACAATGGTCTCGACCTCGATGCGAACACCTCGCCTCTCCGGTTTGATACTGACTTTCTCCCCACCGGCGTCGGTGCGCAGCTCAATCCTTTCTTCAATCTGGGCGAGTTCACTTACGACCGCAACAGCTCGACACCGAGCGGCGGCAAGTACGACTACGATCTTGATGTCACCAACCCGGCCTGGCAGGCCCACCTTGTCTCCCAGATCAACAACGTCAACGGTTCGATCATTCTCGGACTCGCGCCGCTGAACGAGCAGGTCGCCACCGCCCTGCAGGGCATCGCGAACAGCGACACCGGTGTTTGGCCTGAGCTCATCATTGATGTCACGCTGGCTTCGATCCAGCCCGAGACCATCGCTCCCGACGCTCTGACGCTCCAGCGCGGCCAGATCATCTCGGGCACGATCGCCGACCTGGCGACCGACAACAACGTCGCCCTCCGCCTCAAGAAGTTCTTCGTGGCGAACCCGGTCGAGCCGTTCGTCTGGGGCACGCTCCAGGGCACGACCTCGATCCTCAACCCGAGCAGCGTGACCTTCCGGGTCAAGAGCCGCATGGTCACCGGCGGCCAGTTCCGCCAGGAGCTCGAGCAGTGGAACTGGAACACCAGCACCTACGAGAACCTGTTGAACACCAACCCGTTCAACACGGTCTACGGCACCCGCGAGTCCGTCGCGAACCCGGCGACCGGCAAGGTCAACGGCAGCGGCCGCTTGCAGGCCCGGATCCGCACGTTCCCGAACGGCATCTCGGCCAACCCGCTTCCTGAGGTCGATTGGGACCTCGTGAACTGGATCGTCAACCCGTAAAAGAGACAAAGCCCCCTCCCCCGTTCACGGGGGAGGGGGTCAGGGGGGTGGGGGCGTTCGGGCCGGACTCATGTCCGGGCCTCACCCGAGCAGCGTCCCCCCGGGGCCCCCGACGCCGTTCGGGGAGAACGCAGGCCACATTCCCTCCCCGTTCACGGGGGAGGCTGTGGTGCTCGGGGCCGGACTCATGTCCGGGCCTCACCCGAGCAGCATCCCCCCGGGGCCCCCAGGCCGTTCGGGGAGAACGCCGGCCAAGATCCCCCTCCCCCGTTCACGGGGGAGGGGGTCAGGGGGGTGGGGGCGTTCGGGCCGGACTCGTGTCCGGGCCTCACCCGAGCAGCATCCCCCCGGGGCCCCCAGGCCGTTCGGGGAGAACGCCGGCCAAGATCTCCCTCCCCCGTTCACGGGGGAGGGGGCTGGGGGGTGGGGGTGGACGAACTTGGAGAAGGTTGGGAGAAACGACTTCGCCTCAGGAGAAACCCGGACTCGATTCCCAGCGTCGGCAAAGCGTGTCTGTCGCGGGCCTGAGCGGCTAGTCAGTATCGAAGCTGTCGAGCAGGGCCTCGGCTTGAAAGAGGTTGATCCCGCTCGCCACGAGATCGCTCAATTTGGCCATTTTTGCCTCCTCTTCCACTTGCTCTTCGATGAACCACTGAAGAAAATGATGGGCAGTGGCGTCGCACTCTTCAAGCGCCGCCTTCGCCATGGCCCGGAACTCGCCGCTGACGCGCGACTCGCTTTCGATGGCGGACCGGACGCATGCAGCGGCATCAGGGTACTGGGTGCTGGCCCCGGTCAAGGCTGGAAGGTCGTAGGCGACATCATTGTCGTCCAAGAACGCCATGATCTTCGCGGCGTGCTGGGCCTCCTCGACCGACTGGTTCATAAACAGCCTGGCCCAGCGGTCAAGGCTGTTGCGCCGGAACCAGACCGCGATGCCGTAGTAGTTCATGTGGGCCGTCAACTCACTTTGGATTTGATGGGTCAACATGTCGGCCAGACGGTCAGAAATCATGCGCGGCATGGAGCGAGTATAGACATCAGCGCGTCCAAGAGGGCCGGCCGTAGGCCGCCGGTATCATCTGTTGGAGTGAAGGTTCCGGAGATTGCTCGCCGAGAACGACCGCCCACGACCCGCACCGATTGGGTGACGGACACACGTTCGTCTCTCGTTCTTGCCCCCATGGACGGTGTCACCGATCCGGCGATGAGGGCCCTTCAGGGCGAACTCGGAGCGTTCAGCTTTGGCGTCACCGAGTTCGTCCGAGTCAGCGCCCACGTCCTGCCAAAGAAGGTTTTCTGCCGGGAAGCGCCAGAGGTCGCGACGGGCTCAAGGACCTTGTCCGGGATGCCTGTCCAGATTCAGATCCTTGGGGGCGATCCCGGGCTTATGGCTGATTCGGCCCTTAACGCTGTGCAGGCCGGAGCCGGAGCGGTCGACATCAACTTTGGTTGCCCGGCCCCTGTCGTCAACCGGCGCGATGGCGGGGCGAGCCTTTTGCGCGACTGCGGCCGGATCGAGGCCGTCGTGCGGGCCGTCAGGCAGGCCGTTCCGCTGGCCATCCCCGTGTCGGCCAAGCTAAGGCTCGGTTGGGACACCACCGAGGCCATCGACGACAACGCTTCTGCCGCTGCCGAGGGAGGGGCTGACTGGATCACCATCCATGCGAGGACGCGGGAGCAAGGGTACCGGCCACCGGTTTACTGGGAGCCTGTGGCCCGCGTCGTCCATAAGCTCGGATTACCCGTCGTCGCGAACGGAGACATTTGGACGTTGGACGACGCTCTCAGGTGTCTTGACATCACCGGATGCCAGCACCTCATGCTTGGGCGCGGGGCCTTAGCCGATCCATCTTTGCCCCACCAAGTGGCGCATGCCCTTGTTTTACCGAGTGGAGAGACGTCAGATTTCTGCTGGCTCGAGCTTTTCACGCGACTGGCTCAATGGTCGTCTCAAGTCGGCGAGACTTCCGAGCGAGGGGTGCTTCGAAAGATCAAACAGTGGGGCAGCATCGCCCATTCGCGTGGCAACGCACCATGGTTCGAGGACCTCAAGCGGGCGGAGTCGCTCGACGAGGCCTTGCGGATTGTTGTCGAGTTTGATCCGGGAATGACGGGCGTAGCGAGCAGGTTAAAAGAGGGCCCCCGGATCAAAGCAGAGCCGGGGGCCAGAGTTGAGGCCTACTTACCGTAGTTCGGGTTCAACTTGAGGTCCGACCCAGCGCCGGCGCCCTCTTGAGACCCCTCGGCGGGTGGACGCGCTGTTTCTGTCGTCGTCCCAGGGGCCGGCTCGCATCCGAAGAGGCACGTGACCAGTACCAAGGCTCCCAAGAGGGCCTTCATTCGAGATCCCACTTGTATTGCTTGATGTCGGTCATGAAAATCTGCCCGACTCGCGACTCCCATGTCCAGTTCGTGCCGCTCGCGACCACGGCCGGCGTCATGTATTTGACGCTCGTGTCGCTCATCATGACGTTCGCCATGCGGTTCTTCCGGATGGCCACGCACCCCGTTCGGGCGCCTTCTTCATCCGTCGGCATGTCGGGCAGGGCCCCCATACCGCCGATTCCCCATCGGTAGATCAGCGGGCAGAAACCGTCTGGAATGGTGCCTGTCCTTTGACCCGAGCAAACCGGCGGAGCGAGGATCTGGGCCATCCAGATCAACGTTCCGGGTGTGTACCAGTCGAGGGTCGTCCTGTCCTTCCTCGATGCGAGAACGATTGTGTTCGACGGATCGGCGGCTTGAGTCAGCTTTTGCGGGTTTGGACTCCCGTCGACAGATCCGAGGCTCATAAGAGGGCTCCAGACCGTGAAGGCATAGCCGTACTGCGGGCGGTATGGCCAAAGAAGTTCGAGCGGGATGTCTCCCTCAGTGGGGTTGCCCCGAATCACAGGATCTTGGGTGATCGAAGAGTTCTTGGTGTACGCTCGAAGGAGTTGGCTCCAGGGTGAGTAGCCCACTCCAGGCAGGCGACCGAACTCCAAGGGGCCCGGTGTCATGTTCCAGACTGGGACAGCGGTGTCGTCATAGTCACCAGCGTACATGACCCAAGCTCGGCCGAGTTGGCTGTTGTTGGAGATGCTGGCCGCACCCTTGGCCGCAGTCTTGGCTTGGGCGAAGACCGGGAAAAGGATAGCGGCCAAGATCGCGATGATCGCGATCACGACCAGCAGTTCGATGAGAGTGAACGCTCGATGGCGCATGATAATGGCTCCTGGGCCCAAGGGCCCACTTCGCGCATTATGACGAACTTTTGCGCTTGTTGCTCGATTCGTCTGCGTAACATCGAAAAATCCTGTTAGGAGTGCCGAACTCCGTTGTGCGCAGCGAAGGGTGACCAAGAGTGACGAGCGGTGCGAAAACAGTCGACGAATACCTTTCCGAGCTGCCGGCGGACAGAAGAATTGTGCTCGTCGCGGTGCGGGATGTCATCCTGAAGAACCTTGACGAGGGCTTCATCGAGGGCATGCAATATGGCCACATCGGATACTTCGTCCCGCACTCCATCTTCCCGGCTGGCTACCACTGCGATCCCAAACAACCCTTGCCTTTCATGGGGCTCACGAACCAAAAGAACCATATGGCGCTTCATTCTTATGGCCTCTATGGGAGTTCGCCTCTGATGGCCTGGTTCCAAGAGGCTTGGGCAAAGACTGGTAAGAAACTTGACATGGGGAAGGCCTGCGTCAGATTCAAAGGGCTGGAGGATGTCGCCCTCGACGTCGTCGGAGAACTCGTCGCCAGACAGTCGCTGGAAAAGTACCTAACGCAATATCAGAGAGCCCTCCGGAGATGACAGTCGCTAGTCCCATGGACTGACCGGCTCAGAAAGTCAGGCCGGTCAGAACCGTAGAATCAGCTGTGCCCGACTTTTCGGCGATTTTTGGTGACTTGGACGGTCACCTTGGACTATGGGCGGGGCAATGGGGTCCGGGGTTCTATGTGTTCCTGTTCGCCTATGGCTTTTTCCAGACCGGATTGGTGATCGGGCCGTTGGCGCCGGGTAACTCGGTTTTCTTCGCCATCGGCGTGTTCCTCGGGGGAGCCGCCTCTGTCAATCCGGTTTTGAGTGTCCTTTGCTTGGCTCTTGGCGCCACGGTGGGGCACTTGGCCAACTATGGCCAGGGCCTTCTCATCGGTCGTCGTCTGTTCGAGCTTGAGAAAGGGTTCCTCAACACCAAGAACATGGCGTCGACCGAGGCGTTCTTCGAGGCCAAGGGGCGGACAGCCATGGTGGCGGCACCGTTCGTGCCCTTTGTCAGGTCTTTCGCCCCTTTCGTGGCCGGAGTGGGCCGCATGAAGTTCGGACCGTTCGTTTTCTGGGGCACCGTCGGCGCGTTCACATGGGCCGTCTCCCTGGTCGCCATGGGGTACTTCCTTGGTGCGATCCCGTTTGTCAAGGACAATCTGGGGGCCATTGTGGTCGCGCTGACCTTCGCCATCCTCTTGAAGTTGGTCTGGGAAGCTGCCCGAAGGCGGCCAAGGGCCGTCCCAGAAGCTCCATAGGCCCGGCAGGCTCGGATGTCCGGGTACTATTGGTTCGGCGACCGAGGAGCGCTGCGATTCCTAGCAGACGAGGAACCAGGCTCGGCAGCCAAGGCCCGGCAGGGCGGATCAAAACGGCGCTCGTGAGTTTCACCGCTCACGGGCGTCGCTTTTTTTGTCCCTGGCTTGGTTCGCTGCCCGATCGCGCCTGCCGACAATTTGGACAAAGCCATGAGCACCATCACGAACCCGATCAAGACCGATTTTCACGTGGCCGACCTCTCGTTGGCCCAGTGGGGCCGAAAGGAGATCGCCATTGCCGAGACTGAGATGCCCGGTCTCGTGGCGATCCGGGAGGAGTTCGCTGCGTCAAAGCCTCTCTCCGGGGCCAGGATCGCCGGCTCTCTCCATATGACCATCCAGACCGCCGTTCTCATCGAGACTCTCATATCCTTGGGGGCCGAGGTCCGATGGGCGTCTTGCAACATCTACTCGACCCAAGACCACGCTGCGGCCGCTATCGCCCATGGGGGCACTCCGGTCTTTGCCTTCAAGGGCGAGTCCCTGGACGAGTACTGGGAGTTCACCCACAGGATCTTTGAGTGGGCCGACGGGGGGACGCCGAACATGATCCTGGACGATGGGGGCGACGCCACTCTCCTCGTGCTCCTCGGATCGAAGGCCGAGAAGGATTCCAGCGTCCTCGACAACCCTGTCAGCGACGAAGAAAGGGCCCTCTATGGCAGCATCCGGCGAAAGCTGACCGCCGACCCGACGTTTTACAGCCGGATCAAGGCCAACATCGTCGGCGTCAGCGAAGAGACGACCACAGGCGTCCACCGGCTCTACGAACTCATGAAGAAGGGCGAGCTGCCGTTCCCAGCCTTCAATGTGAACGACAGCGTGACCAAGTCGAAGTTCGACAACCTCTACGGTTGCCGAGAGTCGTTGGTCGACGGTATCAAGCGGGCCACAGACGTCATGGTAGCGGGCAAAATCGCCGTTGTTTGTGGCTATGGCGACGTCGGCAAGGGCAGTGCCCAGGCTCTCCGGGCTTTGAGCGCCCAGGTCTGGGTGACGGAGGTCGATCCGATCTGCGCGCTCCAGGCGGCCATGGAGGGCTACAAGGTCGTGACCATGGACTATGCCGCCGACAAGGCTGACATCTTTGTCACCGCGACCGGCAACTATCACGTGATCACGCACGACCATATGGCGCGAATGAAGGACAACGCGATCGTCTGCAACATCGGCCACTTCGACAACGAGATCGATGTCGCCTCTCTGGAGAAGTACACCTGGGATGAGATCAAGCCTCAGGTCGATCACGTGGTCTTTCCAGGCGGCAAGAGGATCATCTTGCTGGCCAAGGGCCGACTCATCAACCTGGGTTGTGGCACCGGGCACCCGTCTTATGTGATGAGCTCGTCGTTCGCGAACCAGGTCTTGGCCCAGATCGAACTCTGGACGAAGCGCGGCGAGTATGGGCCCGGGGTTTATGTGCTCCCGAAGGTGCTGGACGAGAAGGTTGCTCGGCTTCAACTGACAAAGTTGGGCGTCGAACTGACGAGGCTCACCCCTGAGCAAGCTTCCTATATCGGCGTGCCGGTCGAGGGGCCATTCAAGAGCGAGTCGTACCGCTACTGAGTCCCTGCGGCTCTCTCCCCAACCCCCCTCTCCGCGCCCGCCTGCAGACGATGAGGGGGCTCCGAGCCCCCTCCCACGTGTAGAACGGGCGTCAGCCCGGACACATGAGAGAGGGGTTGGGGAGGGAGCCTTGCCCGTGCGGGCTGCGCGTCAGATCCCCTGGTCCGCCATGGACTTCACCATGTCGGCGATCCGGCAGGCGTAACCCCACTCGTTGTCGTACCAAGCCACCGCCTTCACCATGTCCTCCAGGACCACCGTATCGACCGCGCTGAAAATCGAACTGTGGCTGTCCCCCCGCAGATCCTGGCTCACAAGTTCCTCTTCCGTGTACCGTAGGATCCCCTTCATAGGCCCCGTCGCGTACTCCTTGAGGGCCGCGTTGACCTCTTCCACCGTTACGGCCCGGCTGAGCAGAGCTGTGAAGTCCACCACCGAGACCGTCGGTACCGGCACCCGGAAGGCCATCCCGGTGAACTTGCCCTTCAACTCCGGGATCACGAGCCCCACCGCCTTCGCCGCGCCCGTGCTGCTCGGGATCACGTTCATCGCCCCGGCCCTCGAATCGCGAAGGTCCTTTCTCGCCGTGTCCACCAAGCTCTGGCTGTTTGTGTAGGCGTGGACCGTGGTGAGGAGACCCTTCAGGATCCCGAACCTCTCGTGCAGCGCCTTCGCCACCGGGGCCAATCCGTTCGTTGTGCAGCTCGCGTTGCTCACGATGTGGTGCTTGGTCGGGTCATACATCGAGTCGTTGACCCCCATGACGATCGTCACGTCCTCGTTCTTGGCCGGGGCGCTGATCAGCACCTTCTTCACGCCGCGGTCAAGATGGGCCTTCGCCACTGTCGCGTCTGTGAAACGCCCAGTGGACTCGATCACGATCTCGGCCCCGACCGTGTCCCAAGGGATCTGCCCGGGCTCGGTCTGCTTGAAGACCTTGATGTCGTAGCCCGCCACCTGGATCGAGTCGTCGTCGTGGGTCACCTCGCCCGCATAGTCGCCATAGACCGAGTCGTGGCGGAACAAGAACGCGTTCGTGCCAACGTCGGTCAGGTCGTTCAGGGCGACGACCTCGATGTCGCCCTTGTGACGCTCAATGATCGTGCGGAGGGAGAGGCGGCCGATGCGCCCGAACCCGTTGATGCCTACCCGAACAGCCATGCCCGCATTCTACCGACGGTCACCGCGCTGGGTAGAGCCAGAGGAGAATGAGGTCCATCCGGCGGGCCCAGGCGTCCTCGTTGTGCTGGGCCCGAGGCTCCACCACCATCCGCAAGTCGCGTCCCTCTCGCCAGCCCTTGGCCAGCATCGCCTCCCGCAGCCGCATCAAGTCGGGCACTCCGAGGGGCCCCTCGTCGCCCCCCATGTCGAGCCAAACCTTGACCGGCGGCTTCTTCGCCAAGCCCGCCACCCGCTTGATCATCAGGCCGTCGTCCCACCAAAGCGATGGCGACACCACCCCCAACTGTGTGAAGACGTCGGGGCGCGTCAATCCCAGGTGAAGAGTCACGATGCCCCCAAAGCTCGAACCGCACAGCCCGGTGTCCCTCGCCCCCGGCTTCGTCCGATAGGTCCGGTCGATGAAGGGCTTGACCTCCTCGGTCAGGAAGCGACCGTAGTCGTCGGCCCGGCCCCCCATCTCGGTGTCCCCTCGCTTCGCCCGGGTCGGGAGGAACTCGTCGGCACGGGCCAGGCCCGCGTTTGCCACCCCGACGATGATCAAGGGCTCCACCATTCCCGCCCGGATCAGGGCCTCCGCTGCCTCATCGGCCCGCCACTCCCGGTTCGGCAGATAGCTCGTGGCCCCGTCGAACACGTTCTGCCCGTCGTGCATGTAGAGCGTCGGGAACCGCCGATTGGGCTCGGTCTTGTATTGGGGAGGCAGATAAACAACGACGTCGCGTTTGTTGCCGAGGATCTTCGACTCGAACTCGCGGTGGTGCCGCACGTCGCCGGTGAGCGACGGCGCCCGGGCCTCGGGCGACTGCTGGGCGAGCGAGAAAGCGGCGAGCAAGGCGAGCATCGCTCTAGTCTGGCACGTCCTTTCCGCCGGATCCCATGTTCCGCCGGTGCGTTCGGAAGCCCCCTCCCCCGTTACGGGGGAGGGGGTTGGGGGTGGGGGCCTGGGCTCCGGCTGCTCATGAATCTGGATTGCGCCAGGAGAGAGGCTAAAAGGCGGCACCTGCCGCTGGACTCAAATACGGCTTTCCGTAGCCCCCTCCCCCGTTACGGGGTTGGGGGTTGGGGGTGGGGGCCCCTGCCGCACTTACTGTCTGGTCGGCTGCTTCTGTCTGGCATTGGCAGTCAAAAGAGTTCGTGACAGGGTCCTGACCCCTCCACGTTTCTCCCACCACTCCTTCACGAAGAGTGTGGCTTGGACAATCGGTCTGCGCCGTTCCTGATAGGCCGACCTTGCAGACCGGCCAAGTTCGTCATATCCTACAATGGTGACGACCGAGCGCGACCGGGTGGCTCATCTCCTCCGCAGGTTCGGCCTTGGGGCCGGCAGGTACGAGGTCGACCGGTATGCTGGGCTCGGAGCCCAAGGAACCTTGAGGCGTCTGATCGACGACGCCAGGCATTACGAAGACTTGATCGATCCATGGGACTTCTCCCGAGGGGACAACGGTGAGATCGACCCGAACGCCTACATCTTGGCGGGCTGGTGGGGAGCCCGAATGCTGGCGACCCGCAGGCCGCTTCAGGAAAAGATCGCGCTCTTCTGGCACGACCACTTCCCGGTCGACGCCGAGAAAGTCTTCGAGACGCCCCTTATGCTGGGCTATCTCCGGACGTTCTATACACACGGGCTCGGACGGTTCCGCGACCTTCTCAGCGCCGTGATCAAGCAAGGGGCGGTGCTGGCGTACCTGGACAACAACACGAGCTCAAGGCTGACACCGAACGAGAACTTGGCCCGCGAAACGCTCGAACTATTCACGCTTGGCCGCGGAAACTTTAACGAAACCGATGTCCGCGATGGGGCGAAGGCCCTTACCGGGTGGACGCTCCACTATCTCGGCACCGGGCTGGAGATCGACTTTGAAGTCCTCCGCAAGCGCGCGACTGACCAGCGCATCGGGGTCTTCAACCCCTGTTTCGTCCCGGCGATGCACGACCCGGGCGAGAAGACGATCCTTGGAGAAAAGGGGCCAATCGGCGCCGACCGGTTCATCGAGCTGTGCGCCCAGCACCCCGCCACCCGCCGGCGCGTGTGCTCCAAGCTCTGGCGCTTCTTCGCAGGCACGGAGCCGACCGACAAGGTGATCAAGGAACTCGGGCAGGTGTGGGAGAAGACCGACGGGTCGATCGCCGATGTCCTCACCAAGATCGCGGCCCTCCCCGAGTTCTGGGCCCCGGAGGTGTTGGGACGGATGCCGCGCAGCCCGGTCGATTGGACGGTGTCGCTGTTCCGGAGCCTCGACCTCGGGCTCGTGTTTGACCAGTTCCGGAAGGAATCGGAGCCTGGCAAGCCCGTCAAGAAGGAACTCAAGGAGGGGGGAGGCGGCATTCATTACCTGATGGGCCAACAAGGGCTCCGGCTGCTCTTCCCGCCCAACGTCGGAGGATGGAACTGGGGGCCAGCTTGGGTCACCACCGCGAACTCGATCATGAGGATCCAGCACGCCGACACGATCTTCTGGGGTGGGGGCGACGACAGGCCCTTGGCGACCTGGGTCGCAACCAAGATTATGACAGACCACAAGCCAGTCGACTCAATGGGATTGGTGAAAGTCTTGGCCAATATCTTGGATATAACCGTGCCTGAGAACCAGATGGGGCCAGTTGCGCGGCGGGCCGACGAACTGGGCGGCGTCGGGGCTCTGACGGGGAAGGACTCGGCCGCGAACGTCCTCGCAAATGTGGCGAAGATGCTCTTCGCCGTGCCCGAAGCCCAACTCTGCTGATGCTCCGTCCGGTGCGGGCGGGGGTTCTTGCCTGGATGTGTGGGCCCCCACCCCCTGCCCCCTCCCCCGTAACGGGGGAGGGGGACGCTCGGCCCCCATCGCAATGCGAGAAAGGGACGCCATGAAAGAGGCCGGCTAGGGCGCGACGATGGGCGCCGGGCCGAAACAAAGCCAGCAACCTAGCTGCCGTGCTACCGGGCCGCGGTCATTTGCTCGACGAACGCGGCGAAGTACTTGCGGGAGTCCCACGGGCCGGGGGCGGCCTCCGGGTGGTATTGCACCCCCATCGCCTCGGCCCCTTTGAGACGGATGCCCTCGACGGTGCCGTCGTTCACGTTCACTTGGGTGACCTCGGCGTCCTTGCCGGTGAGCGACTCGGGGTCGACGGCATAGCCGTGGTTCTGGCTGGTGATCGTAACCGACCCATCGAGCAAGTCCTTCACGGGGTGGTTGCCCCCACGGTGGCCGAACTTGAGCTTGAAGGTCCGGCCGCCGACCGCTTGGCAGAGGATCTGGTTGCCCAGGCAAATGCCGAACACCGGCCGCCACCCGAGAAGCTCGCGGGCGGTGGCGACCACCCCGCCCAACCGGGCCGGGTCGCCAGGGCCGGGAGAGAACAGCACGCCATCGGGCCGCCAATCCTTCACCTCGTCAGCGGTGACGGTCGATGGGAGGACGATGGAGCGGACCCCGAGGGCCGCGAACCGACGGAGGATGTTGTGCTTGAGCCCGCAGTCCACGACCGCCATGCGGACCGGCATCGGGCTGGCAGGGGCGTCGATCTCCTCGCGCCCTTGGCGTCCCCAGGCATAGGGACGGCGGGTGGTGACCTGGCCGACAAAATCGGTGTCGTCGTAACGGGCCGCCTCACGGGACGCTCGGAGGGCCTGGTCGGGTCCTACGGTGCTGACGGCTCCCATCAGGACACCGCCGCTGCGGATCCGTTTGACCAGCGCCCGAGTGTCCACGCCCTGGATCGCGACAACGCCCCTGTCTCGGAGAAACTCGGCCAGGGTGCGCCGCGACCGCCAGTTGGAGGGGGTGTCGCACGCCTCCTTCACGATGATTCCGGAGGGCTGGACACGGTCCGACTCGAAGTCGTCGTCGTTGACGCCGTAGTTGCCAATCAAGGGATAGGTGAAGGCGACCAGTTGTCCGGCGAAACTGGGGTCAGTGAGCACCTCTTGGTATCCGGTCATCCCGGTGGTGAAGACGGATTCTCCAACGCTCGTACCCTGGGCGCCGAGCGAGCGCCCAGGGTACACGGTCCCATCTGAGAGGGCGAGCCAGGCTTCCATTGGCTACGCGACCTTACCCGGGAAGGCGCAGGGTGCGAGCTTCAGCGACCCGGGCCATGACCTTCACGCCCGTCCTGGCCCGGATGTCGCTGCCCTTGAAGAAGCCTTTGACCGCGTCGTCGATGCCACCGGCGAACGAGACGACTTCGCCGAGGGCCTTGGCGGCTAAAAGGGCCTCGGCAGGGGCAAGGCCGCTGAGGTCGCCCTTCTGAAGGGCTTCAAAGGCCCCAGAGGTCGCGCCCGACTTCTCGCCTTTGGAGAGCTTGCGTGCGCTCTCGAGCCCATATTTGTCGGCAAGCTCCTTGAGCTGGGCGTCAGCCGCCTTCTTTTCTTCCTCCGTGAGGGGCTCCCCTTTCATCATACGGGCCACGGAGTCGCGGGCGAAGGCGCGGGCCTTTGGATCCTGGATGGCGGTGGCGGCGTCTGGCTTGGCGTCGAGCTTGGTGTTCGTCTGGGTGAACTCATAGGGGCCTGCGAGCTTGATCGGCTTGCCGTCGGCCCCTTTGACTGGGTCAAACTCGATATCGAGTCGGGCCGGCTGGTTGATGATGGCTGCCCCGGCGGAGGCTTGTCGGGCGCGGACGACTTTGCCACTGACCGCTTCTCCTTCTCGGATCAGGGTGCGGCCGTTGCCGTCCTTGACCGTCTCGGCCACGACGAGCTTGACGGGGTCGCCAACTTGGGATTGGCCGGAGTCCAGGGGCGTGAGAAGCAGAAGAGGCACCTCAGAGCCCTGAGCCAGTTCGGTCTCGATCGGGACGAGCTTCTTGACGACTTCGGGAGCTTGGCCAGACTTCCAGAGGTGGACGCCATAGACGAATCCGCCGATGACGAGCACTCCGAGGGTGGCACGGATCCATTTCATCTGGTTGTACCGACGTGCGCCGAGCTCAGATGGGATCAGGGGGCCTGGTGCCTCTGCCCCCACCCCCCGGCCCCCTCCCCCGTTACGGGGGAGGGGAAGTCTCTGCCCCCACCCCCCGGCCCCCTCCCCCGTAACGGGGGAGGGGGAGGCTCCGAGAACGGAGACCGAGCCGCTAGAGACAAGTCCGGCGAAGGTTCAATGGAGTTGAGCCCCTGACCGTAATGGGAAAAGGGGTTCCAGAGGCTGGGCCGTGAGTGCAAGAATGAAGCCAGATAAACTCCGTTTCCGATGGTGACCCTCCAACAGCTCTTCGACCGCCTCAAGGACTACTGGGCGGCCCAGGGATGCGCGATCCTCCAGCCCTGGGACATGGAGGTGGGGGCGGGCACCAGCCACCCAGCGACTGCCTTGCGGTGCCTGGGGCCTGACCCATGGAACGTCGCTTATATTCAGCCCAGCCGACGGCCAGCGGACGGGCGTTACACGCTCAACCCGATGCGGAACCAGCGGTACTACCAGTTCCAGGTGATCCTCAAGCCGTCGCCCGAAAACGTGGTCGACCTCTACATGGAGAGCCTCAACGCGATCGGGTTCGACACGAACAAGAACGACGTCCGATTGGTGGAAGACGACTGGGAGAACCCGTCGCTGGGGGCGGCTGGCGTCGGCTGGGAGGTCTGGCTGGACGCGACCGAGATCAGTCAGTTCACGTTCTTTCAGCAGATGGGCGGCATCGAATGTCATCCCGTCTGCGCGGAACTGACCTATGGACCAGAACGACTGGTCTTGATGCTCAACAAGCAAACCTCGATCTGGCAGGACCTCCGGTGGAACGAGGCGATGACCTACCGCGACGTTGAGTTCGACCAAGAAATGCAGAACAACGTCTTCAATTTTGAGGTCGCGTCGGTCGACTTTCTCAAGCGGCTGTTCGAAATGTATGAGGCGGAGTCAAAGCGGGTCATCGAGACACCAGCCTATTGGGACGCTGAAAAGGGGGTCTTATCGGCCGAGGGCGAGGGCGATCCGCAGTGGCTCGTTTATCCGGCCTTCGAGCTGGCCCTCAAGTGCTCACACGCGTTCAACGTTCTGGACGCTCGGGGTGCGGTGTCGGTCACGGAACGTGCCGCCTACATCAACCGGGTGCGGGCGAGGGTCAGGGCGTGCTGCCTTCGGTACATGGAGAAGTTCAAGAAGGAAGCGGCCCCCGCCGGCTAAAGGCGAGGGCCGCGTTCTTGGGGGTCAGTTGCCAGGTGAGAGCGGGAACAGGTTCCCGTTCACAACGAGGGCGTATCCCTGTCGGTCGCCTTGGTTGACGGCCCTGGCCCGCACGGTGACAGTGTAGGAGCCGACCTGCGGCGAGCCGAAGATGACCATCTCGGTGGAGTTCTTCGCGTCAGGCTGACCGCCGAGGACGGACTGGCCGGTCGAGGTGTTGAAGACGTTGCCAAGAAAGGTCTCGCCGCTCGGCACCCTGACTTCAAGATCCATGTCATTGACCACAGGGTTGGATGAGTTGACCGTGCCCGGGAAGTCGGTAAAGGTCATCGAGATCCTGAGCGGAGTGTCGGAGCTCGCGACGAGGAAGCTCATCGTGCGGGTCTCACCAGTGGTGAGGCCGTTCGCGTTGCGGACATCACGGAAGCGCGTCCGTCGCGTCTCGCCCGGGGCCCAGAGCACATTGTCAGCCAGCAGCCGACCGAAGCCCTCGAGGTTGCTGGGATATCCGGAGACGCCGGTCATGTCGACGCAAGTGTTGATGAGCATGGACCGGAGCAGAGCACCGCTGGGAGTGATGCCGCTCGTCAGGTTCAAAGTCTCAATGTAGCGGCCCTCCATGAACCACTGCCGGATGAGGGCGCCCATGCCGGTGACGCTCGGACTGGCCATGGAAGTGCCGGTGAGCGATCGGAAGCTGTCCGTTGTTCCTGAGGACGCGGATATGATGCCGACACCGGGGCTGTAAACCTCGGGTTTGCGCCTACCGTCCGCGGTCGGGCCCGTGCCGCCAGAACCGTGGCTCCCTTGGTTCGGGGCGCTCTGCGACGCGCCGACGGCCATGCAGCTCTTGGCGTTCTCAGGGGTCTTAAGGGCCGAGGTGTTGGTCACAGCGAAGGCGACCATCGATTCCTCGTAGTCCCAACTGAAGCGGTCGATCTGTTCGCACCAGCTTGTATAGGCGGTCGTCCCGTCATTGCCCCAGCTGTTGCCGTGGCTGCGTGCGCCCGCATTGTGGGCTGCGATCAAAGAAGAGTACAAGTTGGCGCTTGATATCCTGCCTAGATCGGTGAAAGCGATACGGGCTTTGGGGGCGATTCCGTTGTTGAGCGTTTGTCCGTTGACGGGCTCACGGTCTCCGGCGGTGGTGCCGCAAACGTGGGTGCCATGGCTGTCGGCCCCGGAGTTCGAGGCGTACATGACGACCTTGCGATGGTTGGGTCCAGGGGTGTTGTTGTTGGGGTCGCGGAACTGGTTGTGGTTGAGGTCGAGGCGCCCGTCGATGATGCCGACGATCATGTTCTGACCTCTCAGCCCGCGGTCCCACAAGGGCCGTTGGCTGTCGACGTTGGACTGGATCGTCCAGGTCATCCGTTCGTTGCGGAAGGTGGCCTCCATCGCGTCCTCCACAAACTGGACGTCGTCGATCTTGGCGAGCCCTTTGATCTTGGCCAGATCTCCGACCACCTCGAAGAGGGCTTTAGGGCCGGACATGCTGTAGTTCTCGACTTTGAGGCCCGCCTTCTCGGCAGCAGCGATGGCCTTCATCGGGTCGCCGTGCTCAAAGATGGTCACGACGGCGCGACGGACGCCTTGCGCGATCTCGGTGAGGCGCCGGGCAGTCAAGAACTCGCGCTGGCCGAGTTCCGGGCAAATCTTATAGAGAGGTTGGAACGGGCCGACCCAGGTGGCCCCGGGAATCGTAGCGAGCCGAGAGGAGGAACCAGTGAAGCGGACGATGAAGGTGTTAGCGGGGACGAAGCCCTCGACTTGGGCCCCAATCTTCTGGAAAGCAGCAAGGCGGGCCGTGTTGGCAGGGCTGTCAAAGCGGACAAGGAAGCGGGTGCTCGGAGCGGCAGGGCTGACGCGCCACGCGAGGGGGACGGTCGGGGCGGTGACCGACGGGTCAAATCGGGCCGCCTTGAGCTCGATGGTCTGGGCCAGGGAGCCGGCGGGCAAAACGATGCAAGCAAGCGCGATGAAGGGAAGCTTTCGTCGGGTCATCATTGATCCTCTCGGGCAACAAGGACGGAGTTTACTTCCCTGAGGTTCGATTCGGGAACACTGCGGCCAGGGTTTGGTGTAATGTCGGTTCACGATGCCGACCGCGATTCTCGCATTCTTGTCAGTAGCCAGCTATTCCGAGCCAGACTTCTCCACCGTCGAAAGCACAGTGAACGAGCTGTATGCCGTGATCTCGGGCCCAGCGGGCCAAGCCCGCGATTGGGACAGGCTTCGATCGGTCTTCGCTCCAGGGGCACGGATGGTGCCCGTCGTGGTCAGCGGAGGTTCGAGCCGGGCCATCTACTGGTCGGTCGATGACTACATCAAGAACTCAGGCCCGTACCTGGAGCAAACGGGATTTTTCGAGCGCGAGGTGAAGGCGACTGTGCAACGGTATGGCCCCGTGGCCCATGTCTGGAGCCACTATGAGTGCTGGATGGGCAAGCAAGAGGGTGAGCCATACGATCGCGGCGTGAACTCGATTCAACTGAGCCACGACGGCCAACGATGGTGGGTGCAGGCCCTGTCGTGGTCGAGCGAGAAGTCCGGAGCGGGGCCGATACCCGAGACAAAGAAAGTCGCGAAAGCGTAACATAAGTTATGCCCACGTCTGGCGTCTCTCTCGGTCTGGAGTGGAACCTAGAGGCCCATTCGGCGCCAGTGAGTCTTGTGGCGGAAGGCCCTTACGGGATCTTGGCGACCGGTGCCGTCGACATGGAACTCAAGGTCTGGCGGGGTCGGGAACTGGTCGCAAGAACGGGTCTCCAGTCCATCAACGATAAGTTCCGACCCATGGATCGGATGCGAGGCTTGGCTTTCGACCCGTCGGGGGCCAGGATCTTTGCCGCCGCAGGAGAACGGCTCTGGTGCTTCGACACGGCGACTCTCGAAGAGGTTTGGAGCTACCAAGCCCCAAACATGGTCAACTTCCTACTTTCTTCTCCCCAGGATGTTGCTGTGACCTTCCATGGTGAGATTGTGTTCTCGGTCGACAGTGGCCACTTTGAGGTTTGGACGCTCGACGGGAAAAAGCAGGCCCGGTGGGCCGACAACGACGCCCCCGCCACCTTGGTGATGCTGGCCGATGGAGACCGGTTTGTCGGGTGCGACGGTTATTCCGTGTGCGCTTGGTCAGTCGCCGAGAGGCGAAAGTGCGCCAGGATCGATCCGCGAACCAGGGCGTTCGCCTTCTCGGCTTCTCCGGAGACAGGATGGTTCGCCATCCGAACACTCCACACAGTGCAGGTCTGGGATTGGAGTTCAGCGAGCGTGGTCTTCGAGCAGGAGGTTTCGCAAGGAGCGCCGGTGTTGGCGCTCTTGCCCGAGGTGGGTTGGGTGGCCTACGCAGAGGAGGGCGGTGTCACGGTGGTCGACCCGGATCCTGGAACCTTCGTTCGCCTCGCTTTCCCAGGGGTGAGGACGACAAAGTTGGCTTCCACACCCGACGGAAGGGGACTTCTGGTGGGCCGGTCGGACGGGTCGGTCGGACGGTATGCCGTCGCCTAAACCCGCCTAGATATACTGGCCAGAATGGTCAAGACCCCGCCCGAGGCGTACCTCAGCAAAGGCTTAAGCCACGAGGAGTTCGATGAGATCTGCCGGTTGCTGGGTCGCGAACCGTCGCCGACCGAACTCGGGATGTTCAGCGTTCAGTGGAGCGAGCATTGCAGCTATAAGCGGTCGCGGGCGGTGCTCTCATACTTTTCTCAGTATAAAAAGGCGATCGAAGGGGAAGGGCTCGAGAACGCTGGCGTCGTCCCGATCGGAGACGGCCTCGGCGTGGTCATGAAGGTCGAGTCGCACAACCACCCATCGGCGGTCGAGCCCTATCAAGGGGCGGCCACCGGGGTCGGCGGCATCATCCGAGACATCCTCACCATGGGGGCTCGGCCAATCGCGTTGCTCAATTCGCTACGGTTCGGTCCGATTCGAAAGGGCGAAGCCTCTGACGAGGTCGTGCGACGCAACCGCTACCTCTTCGACCACGTTGTGGCCGGAATCGCCGGATATGGCAACTGCGTCGGAGTCCCGACTGTGGCAGGCGAGGTCGTCTTTCACCCTCGATACGGCGGGAACCCGTTGGTGAACGCGATGTGCGTCGGGATCGTGGCCCTCGAAAGCGTGACGACGGCTGCCGCCGCCGGGCCGGGCAACCCGGTGCTTTACCTCGGCTCTTCGACCGGACGGGACGGCATTCATGGGGCCAGCTTCGCGAGCGAAACGCTCGACGAGGACAGCGAGGCGAAACGGCCGAACGTGCAGATCGGCGACCCGTTCGCTGGAAAGCTCTTGATCGAAGCCACGCTCGAAGCCTTGGCGACCGGGGCCATCCAATCCATCCAAGACATGGGAGCGGCGGGCCTCACATGCTCGACAACCGAGATGTCGGCAAAGGGCTCGGTCGGAATGGAGATCGACCTAGACCGGGTGCCGGCGAGGGAACCCGGCATGAGCGCCTACGACCTCATGCTGAGCGAAAGCCAGGAGCGGATGCTTTGCGTCACCCACCCGGGAAGGGAAGGGGAAGTCATCGAGATCTTTGAGAAGTGGGGCCTTCATGCCCGGGTGGTGGGCGAGGTGACGGCAGGCCCGAGGCTGGTGGTCACGCGCTTTTCACGTAAGGAGGTCGATGTCGAGTCGAAGGCGATGACCGATGGGTGCCCCGTCCAAAATCTGGCCATCGAAGAACCGGAGTACTACCGCCGAGCGACCGCTTTTTCAATCGACGGGCTGGACCACCCCGGGGCCAATGACTCTCTCTTGCGACTCTTGGCCGCGCCGTCCCTGGCATCCAAACGGTGGGTATTTGAGCAATTCGACCAGCAAGTGCAGACCCAGACCGCTTTGGTGGCCGGCGCAGGGGACGCGGCCGTGATCGCCCCGAGAGGCACGCGCAGGGGTCTGGCCTTGAAGATCGATGGAAACGCCCGGTACGTCTACTTCGATCCGTACGTGGGCGGTCTGCTGGCGGTCTGTGAGGCGGCGCGCAACGTGGCTTGCGTCGGAGCACGGCCCACGGCGCTCACCGACGGGCTCAACTATGGCGACCCGACCCGCCCCCACGTCTATTGGCAGTTCGAACGATCGGTCCGGGGTTTGGCTGACGCGGCCGAGGCGCTGGCTCTGCCGGTCGTGAGCGGCAATGTGAGCTTCTTCAACGAGAGCGAACTGGGGGAGATCCTGCCGACGCCCATGGTGGGAATGCTCGGGGTCCTGGAAGAGGCCGAGCGCCGTGTTGGAAGCTCCCTTGGGCCGGACATGGAGATCGGCGTCTTGGAGTACCCGCGCACGGTCGGGCCGCAGCGGGGCCTTGGGGCCGGGTCTTACTTGGCGGAGGTTCTTGGGATCGAGGACGGGCGGCCCGAAGCTCCGGACCTGCCTGGGGAAAAGAGATTGGCCGAGAGCCTGGTGGCCCTTGTTGCCGCGGGCACGATCCTGGCGGCCCATGATGTCTCGGACGGTGGGCTCGCCACGTGCCTGGCAGAGATGGCGATAGGAGCAGGTATCGGTTTGGAGGCCGAGGTCGTCTCTCGTGGCTGCGTCGAGTCGAGCCTCTTCGGAGAGTTCCCAGGGGTCGTCTTGGTCGGTTATCGAAGGGGAGAGGAGAGCCGTGTCCGCTCCTCTCTGGCTCCGGGAATCGACTTCCGAAGAATCGGGTCGGCGAACGGTTCGGGAGTGTTCCGTATCACTGAAAACGGCACGACTCGGGTCGATTTGAGGGTCTCAAAGCTCGTCGAGGCATGGACTCGGGCTATACCGGACGCAATACTCGCCGAATCACCAGGGGCCTAAGAATTTGAAATCCAGGCAAGAATAGCCCATAATTGTTGCGGAGACTCGTCCCCGAGGGTTTAACCATGAATCGATTGTTTCTTCTGGCCGTCCTCGCTTTGTCTATCGGCCTCTTGCCAGGCACTGCGTATTCGCAGGCAGCTTCTGCACCTCAGTCCCGACCCATGAGCCGGGCAGGCGTCGACGCGATCAAGCTTTACACTGAAAAGAACGACGCCGCTGGAGCCCGCGCTGGGCTCTCAAGACTGATCGAAAAGGATCCTAACAACTTCGATCTCAACTCTTGGCTCGGCTACATCTGCCTCGTGTCGGGAGATCCGGCCGCCGCCGTTGGCCCGCTCAAGGTCGCCCGGCAGCAGAAGGCGGACCACATGGCCAACTTGCTCAACTTGGCCAACGCCTACGTCGCCCTCAACGACACGGCGAACGCCATCGAGGTCGAGGAGGCGAGGCGGGCCCTGGCTCCCGAGGACGCTTCCATCGACGCCCGCCTCGGCAGCCTCTATCTGGAGGCCGGCAACCCCGCGAAGGCAGTGGAAAGACTGGAGGTCGCCGCCGCCGCCGCTCCGAGCGACCGCTCGGTACTGGTCAACCTCGCCAAGGCCTATACGATGCTTGACGACCGCGACAAGGCTATCGGAACCTATCAAAGGCTCTTGGCGACTGATCCCGACACTCCTGTCCGGGTCAATGCCCTCTCATGGATCGGCTTCTATCGGCTCCAAGCCGGAGACAACAACGGCGCGGCCGAAGCCCTCGAAGAAGCGCACAAGCTCAACGAGAACGACCTTGAGATCCTCAACAATCTCGGGACGGCATACAGCAGGGCGGGCCGCGACGACGACGCCATCCGGGTCTACACACGGATGTCCGATCTCAATCCTGCATTCTATGAGCCTTGGTACAACCTCGGCGTCCTCTATCTGAAGAAAGGTGACGGCGCCATGGCCGTCCGCATGAATCAGCAGGCGATCGAGCGGAAGTCGGACGAGCCTTTCGCCCACAACAATTTGGGCCGAGGCTACGAGCTGACGGGCGATTGGGCGTCGGCCGCCAAGGCCTATGCCCGTGCCGCCGAGATCGAGTCCGACAACGTGATCTTCCAGCGGAACGCCGCTGTCGCCGCTCACAAGGCAGGCGACGAGCGGGCGTTTGTCCGGTTCGCTGAGCGGGCCCTGAACCTGGGTGACAACGACCCCGATCTTCGGCTCATGCTGGCTCTGAACTATTCCAACGCCGGCAAGGACGCCGAAGCGATCGGCTTGCTAGGCGGACTTGAAGGGCGCGTTACCGACAAGGCCGACTATTGGTACAACCTTGCGGTGCTGAAGGAGAAGGTTGGGGACAAGGACGGGGCCGAAGAGGCCTATCGGCGCTCCCTCCAGATCAAGCCGAACGACGCCGCGACGAACCAGAACCTGGGACTGCTGCTTTGGAAGAGGGGCGAAGCGAGCGCCGCGATGCCGCACTTCGAAGTGGTCATGAGGTCTCGGCCGAACGATGTTGAAGCGATGCTCAACGTCGCCGCCGCCAGCTATCGGTCCGGGAACAGCGACCGGGCCATCGAAATCTGGCGCCAAGTCGTCCGGGGCAACCCGGAGCGCACAGATGTCCGGCTCAACTTGGCCGACGCTCTTTGGGGCAAAGGCGACCACGAGGGGGCCCGGTTCCACTATGCCGAGTCGGTCAAGCGCCAGCCTAAGAACCCCGCCGCCCTCAATGGGGTCGGTCTTTGGCAGCTGCGTCAAAGCGAGAACAAAGAGGCCGAGCAGTCGTTCCGACGGGCCATCGCCGCCGACCGCAACTACTTGCCAGCCTATAACAACCTGGCGGTGACGCTTGAAAGGCTCAATCGGCGTGCCGACGCCGTGCGGGTCCTTGAAGAAGCGCTTAAGATCGATCCCAACTTTGAGGACGCTCGGAAGAACCTTCAGCGAATGAAGACTTCCGGCTGAACTCGTGCGGTTCTGCATCCTCGTCAACCTCTATCGGCCCGACGCCGTCCAAGCGGCGCGGGCCGTCACAGGTTGGCTGGTTTCCAAGGGGCACAACGTCATCACGGAGAGAGAATCCGAGTCAGAACTCGACGTCCCTGGAGCCCCGACCGAGTCCCTCGCCGACGTCGATCTCATGGTCACATTCGGCGGTGACGGCACCCTCATTCGAGCGGCGCACCTCTGTTCGGTCACCGGCACGCCGATCCTGGGGGTCTATTACGGACGTTTCGGATTCGTGACTCAGTGCTCACCCGGCGAGACGGGCGCGGCGATCAGCCAGTTCCTTGACCGCCAAGCGACGATCGAGGAGAGGATGATGATCCAAACCGAACTAGTGCGCGAGAACCGGGTGGTCGCGACGCTCCACTCCTTGAACGAGGCGGTCGTCCAGCGGTCTGCAACAACTCGGATGTTGACATTTGAAGTCAAGGTCAATGGGAAGCCTCTGGCCCGGTACCCAGCTGATGGCGTGCTGGTTTCGACTCCGACAGGATCGACGGCCTATGCCCTGTCTGCCGGAGGCCCGATCATCGACCCTTCACTGGAGGCCCTTTTGCTGGCCGCAGTGATGCCCCACACCCTCTCGACCCGCCCCCTTGTCCTCAACGCGTCGGCCCTCATCGAGATCTCCATCGAGACCCGGGGGGACGCTGTGCTTTCGTGCGATGGGCAAAGCCGCCTCCATCTTCTGAGCGGCGACTTGGTGCAGATCACGCGCTCGGAGAGGTCGACCCGTCTCGTGAGTGTCGACGACGGCGACTTCCTCGACAAGCTCTCGTCCCGGCTCAGTTGGAGCCAGGGCCGCATGGAGGACGAGGGCTGAGCCGACTCGAAGTCGAAGACGCGGTGGTCGCCTTCGGGCGAACGCGGGCTTTGGACGGGGTGAGCCTCCGGGTCGAGCCAGGGGAAACCCTCGGCATTGTGGGCGAGTCAGGGTGCGGCAAGACCACACTGGCCAGGGTCGTGCTCGGGCTCCAGCCTCTTGCCTCGGGAGAGGTCCGGGTGGACGGGAGGCCCGTGAAAGGAGTCGCCCGAGGCCAGGCGGCGCAAGTCGGGATGGTTTGGCAAGATCCCTTTGCCAGCCTCGACCCGCGGTGGAAGATCAGGGACTCAGTGGCAGAACCGCAAAGACTGGCCGGTCAGGTCTCCAGTGTCGAGGGGCTGTTGAGCCAGGTCGGGCTCGACCCCTCGCTGGGAGACCGGTATCCCCATGAATTGAGCGGCGGACAACGACAGCGTGCGGCGATTGCAAGGGCCCTAGCCCTGCGGCCAGGTCTCGTCCTCCTTGACGAACCGACGGCCGCACTGGATCTCAGCATGCAGGCTCAAATCCTGAACCTGATTTCCGAGTTGAGGCGCTCGGGTGAAACCTCGTTCGTCTTCATTTCGCACGACCTGGCCACCGTCCGATATCTGACGAATCGGGTAGCCGTGCTTTATCTGGGCAAAGTGGTGGAGTCGGGGCCAACCGAAGCCGTGTTCGCGCACCCCAAGCACCCGTACACCTCGGCCTTGATCGCTGCGTCCCCATCGATTGAGACTATAGGGAAGTTGCCACCACCGGTTCAGGGCGAAGCCTTATTGGCCGAGAATAAAACAATAGGTTGCAGGTATGCTTCACGGTGCCAGTTTCGCGATGCCGTCTGTGAACGGCAAGAACCGGAATGGCGAGGCGAACAGTCCCATTTCGCCGCCTGTCATTTCGTCTTTCCTCTACCGGGCTCCGAAGACGGGAAGTCTCTGACAAAGACGAATTCTGACGTTTGACTCGTCTCAATTGATTAGATAATGGAAAGCCCTAGTCTCAGAACCACCTACCTACGCGAGATGGAGACGCTCGAGCGCGACGTGCTCGAGATGGCCAGTCGCGCTGAATCGATGGTGACTCGGGCTGTCGACTCGCTCTATCGCTTAGACACGGGCACAGCCCGTGAAGTGATGGACGAGGACGATGAGATTGACATCAAAGAGATCTTGGTCGAGCAGCGGTGCCTGAAACTGCTGGCCCTCCAGCAGCCAATGGCTTCCGACCTCCGCGAGATTGGTTCGGTCATCCGAATCATTACCGATCTTGAGCGGATCGGCGATTTGGCAGTTGATGTGGCCAAGATCTGCCTCAAGGTCGATAAGGAGTTCGGCCATACGGACTACGTGGATCTTCCCCTCATGTCCAATGTAGCGAGGCAAATGCTGCGCCTTTCGACGCAGATGTTCGCAAGGAAGGACATTGAGGCGTACCAGCAAGTGCAGGCCCTTGAGGATCAAGTTGACGAGCTTTATCGTTCTTTAAGAGATCAGACGTTCCAATATATGCTCGCCCACCCCGAAGAAGTCGTGGCGGCCGGGTGGCTCCTCTATGCCGTGCATCATTTGGAGCGCATCGCCGATCACAGCGTCAGCATCGCTGAACGGGTCGTCTTCATGGTGACGGGCCGGATGGCTGGCGCACAAGAAGAAAGACCTTAGTCATAGTTCATATGCGGGAAAACCTGCGGGAGCTTTGGCGGTATAGAGAGCTCCTCTTCGCGATGGTCGAGCGGGAGATCCGCATCCGCTACAAGAACAGTGTCCTCGGGTTCTTTTGGTCGTTGATCAACCCACTGGTCACGATGCTTGTCTTGTGGCTCGTCTTCAAGTTCTTCCTGAGGAACTCCACAGAGAACTTCACGCCAAACGTTTTGGCAGCCTATCTGCCGTTCATGTTCGTCCAACTTGCAGTGCTCGATTCCTCACAGTCTGTCTTGGTCTCGTTGCAGGTCGTCAAGAAAGTCTACTTTCCTCGTGAGATTCTTCCCTTGGCAGGAGTGATCGCCAACTTTGTGCATTACCTGCTGGCGCTCGTCGTGTTCTTCTTGTACATGTTCGTTGTTTGGGCCTCGACCGGGTTCCAAGACTCCCCCTTCACCTGGAGGATCGCTTTTCTCCCGATCCTTTTGATTGTCACCGTGTCCTTGACAACAGGACTGGCCCTCATAGTATCGGCCCTGAACGTGTTCTATGAAGACGTCAAATACGCGATTTCGATCTTGCTCTACTTGCTGTTTTTCCTCACACCGGTCATGTACTTTAGTGAGAACGTCTATTATTCGATCAAGAACGCAGGGCTGCCACCAGTTCTTTACGACATTTATCACCTGAACCCACTGGCGACGCTGGCGACGACATATAAGAAGGTTCTCGTTCCGCCTGGCCCAGTGGATGCGGGCGGTGGGCTGGGTCTGGTCCAACCACTGCCGATGAACTGGGGCCTGTTCGGCGTCACGTTCTTGGTGTCCGTCGGACTCCTTGCAGGCGGCTATGCCTTGTTCAACCGATTAAAGTGGAGGTTTGTGGAAAGGCCATGAGCACCCCAGCGATCTTGATCGAAGATCTGCATAAAGAGTTCATCGTTTCGCACTCAGGAGCGGGTTCGCTCAAGACCGCCCTCCTCTGGTGGAAGCGGAGAAGATTGGAGACTTTGAAAGTCCTTAATGGACTGAGTTTTCAAGTCGGTCAGGGTGAGTGCGTCGCATTGATCGGTAAGAACGGAGCCGGGAAGAGCACTCTTCTCTCGCTGATCGCCAGAGTTTATCGACCGACATCGGGCCGAATCACTGTCAATGGCCGAACAGCCCCGCTCCTGGAGCTCGGGGCTGGATTCCACCCAGACCTGACAGGTTTGGAGAACATTCTCTTCAACGCGATGATTCTCGGACTCTCAAGAAAGGATGCTCTGGCGCGTACTGGGGAGATCGTCGATTTTGCCGAGTTGGGCGGGCAGATCGACGCTCCTGTACGGACATTTTCTAGCGGAATGCTCGCGAGACTGGGCTTCGCGATCGCCGTTAACGTGGACGCCGACATCTTGATCGTCGACGAGGTTCTCGCCGTCGGAGACTTTGAGTTTGAAGAGAAATGCTACAGAAAGATCGAAGAGTTTCGATCCGTGGGTCACACGATCTTGTTTGTTTCGCATCAGATGGAATCCGTGATGCGCGTCGCAGACCGTTGCCTCCTTTTGGAACATGGACAGGTCTCGATGGAGGGCGCCCCTTCGGACGTGATCGCTCGCTATCACGAGTCCGGCTGAGGGCGTGTCAACAGGACCCGCCAAAAGAGACGCGCCCTTGCCCGGAAGACTGGCCGCTGCCCCAAAGTGAAGAGGCTCGCCAAGCTCCATGCCGTGCAGCGCCCCAGGGCTCCAAGCCGGTCCATCAGCAAACAGAGGCCGCAGGCAAAGAGCCCATGGTGGATGCGAAAGTAGAGTTCCTTCCCAGCGTTGTATCGCGCTACCGACAACCAACGGTCGCCCGACGCCCCGAGGGCGTGGCCAAAGACCGCGGTCGGAACATAGAGAATCGTGCCGTGACCCGATAATCGCCGACAGAGGTCGGTGTCCTCGACATAGAGAAAGAAGCGCTCGTCGAACCGCTCGAGGGGCCTCGCCATGAGGCACGCCCCCATGACCTGGGCTACGCGGTGGGGGCCGACCGGGTCACGGGCCAACAACCGCTGAGTCTGCCAGTAGGGACTTAAGAGCGGGCTTCCGGGGAAGAGCTTCTCCAGACCGCTTTGCTCGCAAAAGACGGCCCAGAGCGTGAGTTCAGAGCAACAGGAAGACTGGGTCGACCCAAGAACGTCCCCTTGAGGGGAATCCACCAATCGCCCTCCGCACGCCACGGATCCCGATTGGATCGCTCTGGACAGTTCCTCCACCGCCCCTGGAGTCGCCCAGGCGTCCGAGTTCAAGAACAAGGCGACGTCGCCGGTCATGGCGTCCAGGCCTTGATTGTTGGCGGCCCCGAACCCGCGGTTCGTGTTGTTCTCAATGAGACGGACCCGGGGGAAGTCCTCCCGCACCATGGCGACCGATCCATCGGAAGACGCGTTGTCGACCACGATGACCTCGACATCGTCCGGCAAGGAGGCCAAACACCGACGCAACAATTCGCAGGTGTTGTAGCTCACCACGACGACGGAGACGGTCAAGGGGTCTGAATTAAACCAGACTCAGTGTGTCAAAATGGCGGCCCCCATGGCACACGAAGTGATGCTGTCTCCCGAGGGCTATGACCGGCTTAAGAAAGAACTCGACCACTTGAAGTCGGTCGAGCGACAGCGGGTTGCCGAAAACATCCGAGAGGCCAAGTCGCACGGCGACCTTCGAGAAAACGCCATGTACCATGAAGCCAAGCTCAACCAGAAGCGGCTGGAAGGTCGCATCGCGGACCTTGAGAAGGTGCTCCAGACAGCGAAGATCGTCGAAAAGGGGTCGTTGGGCGGGGACATCGCCCACTTGGGCTCGAAGGTCACGGTCAAGGACTTGGACTGGGGCGACGAACTGAGCTTCACTCTCGTCGGAGCGTTCGAAGCCGATCCGGCCAACGACCTCATTTCGATCACGTCACCCTTGGGCGAGGCCCTGATTGGGAAGACCGCAGACGACGAAGTCGAAGTGGAAGCTCCTGCCGGCAAGCAGAAGTACCGTATCCTCAGCGTCGAGCCCGGCGAAGCCTAGCCCATTGGAATCTTTTTGCCGCGTGGCCCGTTCTTTATCATTGGACGCGGGCTTCGGTTCGCGTACTACTCAACAAACCAGGAGGTGGTGCCGGACAATGAACAGTCACCAACACGCGCTCCAGGGAGGAACTGGGTTTTAGCGACCCGGGTCTGAGACCTGTTTCGTCATGAACCAAGGTCTCTCTGGATGCAAGCCCCGGCCCATCAGCCGGGGCTCCTTCTCTTTTTCGGGTCAGCTCCTGGTCTTCCAGCCATAAGGCACGTAGCGGTTCTCGAACGTGCCGTCATTGAACAAGTCGACCATGGCGTAGCCATAGGTGCACTCGTGATAGTCGCCGCCCCACCAGCCGCCCGAGACGGCTCCGTTGCAGAAGTACGTGACCCCGTTGTAAGCCACCAGGTCCACGAGGTGCATGTGCCCGCTGAGGCAAAGCTTCACGTTCGGGTGCTTCTTGAAAAGGTCTTTGATCCGCCGGGCGTCGATGTGCATCCATGAACCCGGCACGACCCAGTTGCCCGACTTCTCGTTCTCGCCGTCAAAGTAAGCGCAAGCGGCCAGGATTGGAATGTGGCTCACGATGAGGACCGGCGTCTTCGCGTCCGTCTTTGCGAGCAAGTCGCCGAGCCACTCGAACTGCTCGTCGTCCAGCCGCCCCTTGTAGCCGTTGCCTTCACGGAACGTGCTGTCGAGCACTACGAAGCGCCATCCGGCCTGGTCGAACGAGTAGTAAGGCTTCTCCAGCCCCAAGACCTCGCACGCCCACACCTTGCCGAACTTCGGGTCCGATTCTTGCTGGTTACCCATGCCCCAGGCCCAGACGTCGTGGTTCCCGACCGTGTGGCGCACAGGGATCCCTGCGTTGGCCTTCAGAACACGCGTGTAGATGTCCCACTGGGTCTTCGTGCGCTCTTTGCTGGCCCCGAATGCGTCCATGATCAGGTCGCCGCCGGTCACGATCAACTGAGGCTTGTCCTTCTGCGACTGGACGTGCTTCAGGGCCGCCTCCATGCCCTCCGGGGCCGCTCGCTCGGGTTGGACGTGAATATCGGTCAGGTGGGCGAACCGGAGGACGCGCTTGCGCTTCGGATTCGGCGCGGCCTGGGCCAGAGAAGGAAGAAGGATTCCGGCCGCACCGACGGCCAGTAAGTCGCGGCGAGTGAGGGAGGCTTTTCCGGCCATGTCGCCCACCATACTCCTTCTGAAGTTAGACGCGTGTTAAGGCCGGGCTGGGCTGATCGAAACCGCCTGACTCCGACACTTGACCCTCGTGAGACACTCCCAAACCTCTGATCGCCGGACCCTGAGTCAGTCGGCCGCAATTCTTGGGTTCAGTCCGTCGTACACCATGGCCTCGAGCAGCCGCGTCGCCCTCTTGTCCGGATGAACATCGATAAGTCGTCGCACAATCGTCAAGAGCTCGCGCCGCATCGTTTGGGAACCTTTGTCCTCAAACGCAGGCACCAGATATCTCCAAGCCTTCTCGGGTTCGCCGCCCAAGACGCAAGCGATCCCCAAAATTGGCGCCCCGTACTGCCGGTGCACCCACGTCTCAATGGGTACGTGCTCCAACAAGTCGAGCGCTTTCTCGATCTTGCCGAGGAAGAGGCACAGTTCGAAGAACGAATGGTCCATCAGTCGGGCGTCTTCGCCGTCTTGCTCAGCCTTCAATCTCTCTAACTCGCCCCACCTGGATTCCGCGAGAGCGAGGTTGCCGGCGGCGGCGTTGGCCGATGCGGAGTTGGCGAGCGCGAAGATCCTCCGCTTTCCTGATCGGTTTCGAAGCAGGTCTTGCTCCACCAGCTTCGCGTTGTGTTGGCTTGCTGACGTTCCTATACAAAGGATCGGCCCGGGGCAAGGAGGAATGTGCGACGGCCCATGTTCGTAGGGGAGGTCTCTCGCGCTCCTGGCCAGTCGCCGGGCCGAGGAGACATCGTCGATGAAGACGGCCGCCATCGCCCGTGTGCACTTGGTCTGGCCCAGCAAGGCCGCCCCGCCAGGATCGATTTGGGCCAGGCGCCAAACATCAGCTTCGATCAGGGCGAGTTTGAGGTCAGTTCCCCGTCCATGGCCCAGCCACACTTCTGTGGCGGCCGACTCCATGGCGCGGACGGCTTCATCGATGGAAAGCAGCGGTGGCCTGGTCGGGCCGTCGGTCATGAGGGCCGTAGTCTCGACAGGGTCGGCCCCGAGGGCGCGGGCAAGCCCGGCGAGCACATCGCCGCTCGGGCGCCGCAGTCCTTGCTCCCAGTGGGCGACCGCGCTGGTGCTCGCCCCGACGGCGAGCCCGGTCTGGCTCCGGCTCCAACCCTTGCGCAGCCTCAAAGCCCGGAGGAGGTCGCCCCCGACCGGATAGCGGCTTCCCACCTCGGCCAGTCGGATCGACCCAAGCGCGTCCGCCTTGTGCATGGCCCGCACGCTCCTTGGTTTCGGGATCATCGAGAGCGCGAGGAACCTGATGTCATCGCCGCATCCCAGGGCGCCGAGGGCGAGATCCAGGCTCGAGACATCGGGGTACGCCCGGCCCGACTCCCAACGGGAGAGCGTCGCCTTGCCAAGCCCGCTCATTCGGCTCAACTCGCCTAAGGACTTTCCCTGGGCGGTGCGGGCCCACCGGATGAGAGAACCAAAGGAGTCGGGCCGGTCAGGGGAGTTCACGTCAATCGGGCGCCAGGGGGCGCAAACGCGCCTAGGTTACCTCAGAGATTGGGGCCTGCCATCAGAATGTTAGCCATTGTTCTGGGTCATCGCCTCAAGAGGATCTCACTCCACCGCCTGGGTCGAGACCGCCTTTAAGACCTCTTCCGGTGTCGTCAGCCCGGCCAGCACCTTCTGCTTGCCGTCCTCCTGCATGGTCTTGAAACCCTGAGTCCGGGCCACGGCCAACAGCTCGGGGTACCCAGCCCCGTCGTGGATCGCCTGCTTGAGCGGGCGGTCGCCGGTCACAAGCTCAAAGACCCCGATGCGGCCCTTGAACCCCGTGCCTCGGCACTCAGGGCATCCTTCTCCCTTCATCAGCTTGGCCCCGGGCATGTCATCGGCCGAGCAACCCAGGTCTTCGAGCTCGACGCGCGCATACGGGAACGGGGCCGCGCACTTGGGGCAGTTCCGACGCACGAGCCTCTGGGCCATGATCCCGACCAAGACGCCCGAGATCAGGTACGGCTCCGCGTCCATATCGACCATGCGCCCGATCGACTCGATCGCGTTGTTGGTGTGCAGGGTCGAGAGCACGAGGTGACCGGTCAGCCCCGCCTGGATGCCGATATGGAGCGACTCGGGGTCTCGCATTTCGCCGACCATCATCACGTCCGGGTCTTGGCGCAGGAACGCCCGCATGACCCTGGGGAAGGTCATCTTCTCCGTGACTTGGACTTGGGCGATGTTGTCGTCGAACTCGTACTCCACGGGGTCTTCGACCGTGACGATGTTCCGCTTCTTGCGGTCGAGTTGCTGGAGGCTGGCGTAAAGGGTCGAGGTCTTGCCGCTGCCAGTGGGGCCGGTGACGAGGATGAGGCCATAAGGAACCTGGATCAGGCGCGTCCAAATCTCCATGACGGAAGGCGGCATCCCGAGCGACTCCAGATCGACCTTCATGGACTGTGGGTCGAGCAAGCGCATCACGAACTTCTCGCCATTGAGGGAGGGCACGCACGAGGCGCGGGCGCTGAGCCGTCGCGAGTCGTACTCCATGTCGATGCGCCCGTCCTGGGGTTCGCGGGTCTCGTCGATCCGCATCCCCGCCGCGAGCTTGAGTCGGGCGAGGACGTTGGCCGCCTGCTCGGGTGGGAGCTGGCCGTTGTCGTGGAGGATGCCGTCCTGGCGGAAGCGGATGCGGAGCTGGTCGCGCTCGGGCTGGAGATGGATGTCGCTGGTGCCGGTGTCGAGGGCCTGCATCATGATGTTGTCGACGATGCTGACGGCGAGGCTCATCTCGTTGCCGCCCATCTCGCGGGTCTGGCCCTGCTCGCGGATGATGAGGCGGAACCGCTTGGCCGCCCCCCAGTTGCCGTGCTCCTGGATGCTCATGGAAGTCCCATGATAGACGGTCTCGGGCTCCACATTGTCCGATCGCCTAAGTTATCGGTTGGGATCTGCTGAGAGGGACCACCTAGCCGCGCGAGTCTTGACGGTTGGCGATCACGGTCTCGCCCGACTCGGCCCCGCTGGCCGCGGCACGGGCCGCGTCGAGCAAGGATCCGGCGTTGTTGGCCTGGGGGCCAAGGCTGGCGATACCGACGGCGGCCAGCCCATCAGCGACTTCAGAACTTGTCAGCGTGTGGCACAAGGCCTCCAGCGTCGCGGGTGCCGTCTCGGGGGCCAGTACGACGAGGGACTTGGAATCGAGCTTGGCCGCCCAGTCTCGGGAGCGCAAGAGGCTGCGCAAGGAATCCGACAGTTCAGGCAGCGACCCTTCCGTGCGGACGTCGATCCAGGCCAGGGAAAGCGGCACCCGGCTTCGACGGGCCCGCTCGATCTCCAGTCTCAGGGCCTCCATAAAGGTGCCCTTGGGCGTCAGATGCCATTCGCTGTCAGAAAGAGCCCCCAATCGGAGCGACTGCTCCTGTTGGATGTTCGCCAAACGGATCCTCACCGCGTCGGCCACGGCCAAGAGATAGTCCTTCTCGTGCCCATCGATCACGACCGACAAGACGCCCATGCACGACCCTCGGGCCGTCAAAGGCAGGCAGACAAAGCTCCCGGCGATCGACTCGAGGTGAGGACAGACCGGAGTGTCCTCCTTGTCGGCCCCGTGTGCGGCGCCCCGCCGGACCGCCCAGCACGCGTCGGGCTCGAAGCACAAGAGCGAGTCCCCAGCCCCCCAATTTGCGGCCGGGACGAACCGGCCCGAGTCGTGCAGCGACCGCAAGAACAGGGCCCCTCCCAACGGAAAGTCTCGGCGACCGAACCGGGCGACCTCTTTGGCCGCCTCCTGGAGCGTCAGGCAGGACTGGAGATAGTCTGAGAAAGCGAGAAGCACCGAGAGCCGCTCCGTGTTGACCCGCAGTTCCTCTGTCCGAGCCTCGAGCTCCCGGTTCAGGTTCTCCAGTCGGGCTTCTGCCTCGACCACGTCGGTCACGTCCTCCAGGAAGACCGTGAAGAGCCGCTCCGAGACCGTGATCGTTTGGGTGAGCGAGGCCTCGAGCACCGAACGGTGCGAGTCCGACCCGCCCGAGAGCCGGAGAGGGCTCCGAAGCGTCAGTGATGACTGATCGGTTGTTTTCAATCGTTCAAACTCGGCGGTCCATGCGGCGCGGTCGCTGGGCCGGAGGATCTCCACGAAAGGCCTGCCCACGGTCTCACCGATCGGAGACCGCAGCATCCGCGAGGCCCGTTGATTGAACAACTGGACTTCGCCAGCCTCGTTCAGGCACACGATCCCCTGCGAGGAGCACCCGATCAGTTCTTCGATCTGCTCCACCGGATCTACCTGGCCCTCGGCCTTCCTTGCCGGATCAAACACGGATCCCATCAGCCCGAACAGCTTCCTCCATCCATTTTCGGACGAAGGAACTCCGATGTCCAGATCGAGGGCCGGTTCGGACGAAAGATCCTTAGGTGGCCTGCCCGTTACCGGACCCGAATATTGTACACCTGTTTCCTACCCATCAGTTCGATCACGATCTGACCGGTTCCTGGGAACGTGGCGGTGAACTTGTCGTCCGGGCTCAGTCGGCCGATCCCTCCGCTGACCCACACCGAAGGGGCCACCGACATCGCGGCGACGCCATCGACACGGACGTTGAGGTCGATCGTGTCCCCAATGCCAATGATCTGGCCTTCGGTGAGGTCGCTTGTGAACCCGCGGATCAGCGCGTTGCTCCCGAGCTTGACCGGCCTCACGTTCGCGATGAAGCACTGCTCCTGTCCCAGTACCGTCGTGAAGGTGTAGGGCCGATACAGGCGGTTGATCGGGCGCACCGTGATCTCGACCGTCCCCACTTCCTGGCGTGGGAAACGGAACACTCCGTCCCTCACCAGGGTCCGTAGGATCGACTCGTTGCGCTTCAAGTCGACGGTCGCTTGGCCGACAGTCGGCTCCGACATGCGACCGATCGGGATGTTGCCCTCGCCTGTGGGCAGCTCATCCTGGGCCGCAAGGGGCGAGGCCCCACTGCAAGTAAAGCTCAGGGCCGCCGCCAATACTAGCGACGGCACAAAAGGGTAAGAGAATTTCATGACCGAGTTCCAGTGCCAACGGTCAGCTTGCCGATCAGCGGCCAGTTCGACGACGATTCCTGAAACCAGGGCTCCAGTAACGTCGCTTTTGTCCTGAGGTCGCTTTCCAGGGCCTCGCCCTGCGTCCTCAGTTGTTCCGCCTCCTTGGACTGACCAAGAATCCCGACAATTCGGGAAAGTTCAGCCATGATTCTGGCCGAATTCGGGCGGAGTCCTTGAGACTCCGAGGACCCGATGGCCGTTCGGAGGACGTCGGCCGCTTCTGACAGTTTGCCTTCCGACTCGAGCACCAAGCCGTGGGCCCAGTCGAGAAGGACACCGGCCTCACCGAGAGTCCCTCGGTCGGCCAAGGCCTTGCCTTCGATCCAAGTCGAACGGGCGGCCTGGGGCTGGCCCAGTCTTGCATAGGCCGCCGCCAAGTACGCGTCAGCGACCGCGAGGGCCACTGGATAGTTGTTCGCCATGCTGTGGCTCTTGAACTGGAAGGCGTAGTCGCGGGCCAGCTCGTGGTCGCCGCGGGCCACGGCCAGTTCGCACTGGATCCGCGCGGCCAAAGACTCGCTCCGCCGATATTGGCCCTGAAGGGCCTTGGCCTGACTGCTGACGACCAGTTCGCGGGCCTGGCTTTCCTGGCCAACGCGCACGAGAAGGAGGGCAAAGGCGAGGTCGCACAGGGTCAGCCTGGCCTCGTCCTTCGTGCTGAAGGCGACGTCGCGGGCCCGCATGAGGACGAGCGTCGCTTGGTCGAACCGCCCAAGGTGGGTCAGGGCGATGCCGTTTTGGATCATCAGCTCCAACACTTGGTCGGCATGGCCGGTGCGGTAAGCCTCTTCCAGGGCGAGTTCGGTTTGAGCCTGGGCCGACTTATAGTGGCCCTGGGCCGCCATGATGCTCGAGTAGTTGGCGCGCACATAGACCAGGGCCGAGTCGGACAGGTTCTGATCGTCCAGGAGGTTGCTCAACGCCTGTTCGGCGTCCGTGAACCGGCCTTCCCGCTCAGCGAGAGCCGCCAGCGAGACAAGGCCCTTCCACTTAGAACCCTCAGGCAGAAGCGCGATCGCGGTGTCGAAACAAGCCCGGGCTTTCTCCAGTTGGCCCAAGTTCGTATAGCAGTAGCCCAGAGTCTGACAACAGGCGCCGGTCTTGGCGTCCATGCCTTGGGCCACGAAGGTGGTCTTGGCCGCTTCCAGGTTTTGGACGGCCTCGACGAAGTCGCCCTTCAGAGCCAGGGCGTTGCCAGCCCTCCGCAAGAGCTCGGCCTTGATGGCTGGGCTCTCGGTTTGCCGGGCCGTGTCGATCGTTTGAAGGGCCAGCTGGGCCGCGCCTTTCGGGTCAGACGGACTCAGCATCGCGTCGATCAGCTTCAAAGCCGCGCCCATCCCAGACCGCGAGTCCAGGTCGTCCACGTCCTTGGGATCGAAGTATGCGACAGGCTTGCCGGTGACCGCCGCAGCCTGTTGGATCCGGTCGGGGGACATTCTCAAGGCCCCTGACGCGTACGCGTAGATCGTCGGTCGGCTGACTCCCATCAGCTCGCCGAGTTCCCTGAGTGACAGGCCCGCGTCACTCGCGGCCTCTCGAAGTTTGCGGCCCAATTCGGCCGCAGTGCCTTTTTCAATCATAGTAATGAGCCTCCCAAAAGGGAAAGAGCCCACGGATAACCCAAATGAGGATGCCTACCGAGGCTGCTAATGATTAGACACCAATTAGACGGAAAAAATTATCAGTCGTAGGACCTATTTCTAGTGATTCTTCCAGCAAAAACGCTCCTCGGGTGATATGTGACCGCCCCAGACCGGTCGCTGGAATCGGTCTGGGGCCTCCCGAGACAGCAAGCCCGGCGGCCGAGACCGCCTTTCGCCTCCTCTGGCCGGTGATCCGTCCGGGGCCGCCCGACAGCGCATCAAAGACGCCTCAAAAGAGCATGAAAAAAGCCAGAAACAGGCTTTCTGGCTTTTTTCTGGCTTGTTTCTGGCTTGTTTCATGCGCTTTGGCAGGCTTCTGAGCCTGCGCCGAGAGAGGTTCGCTCGATCACCCCGGAGAAACGCGCCCTCGGCAACACCGCCGACTAGCCGAACCGGCCCGAGACGTAGTCCTCGGTCTGCTTCTCACGGGGGTTCAAGAAGATCTCGTCCGTGTTAGCGAACTCGATGAGACGGCCGAGCATGAAGAAGCCGGTCTGGTCGCTCACACGCTGGGCCTGCTGCATGTTGTGGGTCACGATCACGATCGTGAAGCGGCTCTTGAGCTCCAAGATCAGTTCCTCGATCTTCGCGGTCGCGATCGGGTCCAGGGCGGAGCAAGGCTCGTCCATCAGGATGATCTCCGGGTTCACGGCGATCGTCCGCGCGATGCAGAGCCGCTGTTGCTGGCCGCCAGACAGGCCCAAGGCGCTCTGCTTCAGCTTGTCCTTGGTCTCGTCCCAGACGTAAGCGGCGCGCAGAGACTTCTCGACGATCTCGTCCAAGGCCGACTTTGACCGCGTCCCATGGATGCGTGGGCCATAGGCGATGTTGTCATAGATCGACATCGGGAACGGATTGGGCTTTTGGAAGACCATTCCGACGATCTTTCTCAGCTCGACCGGATCCACGGTCGGGCCGTAGATGTCGGTGCCGTCGATCTCGATCCGCCCCTCCAACCGGGCCCCGTCGATCAGGTCGTTCATCCGGTTGAGGCACCGGAGGAAGGTCGACTTGCCACAACCGCTGGGGCCGATGAGGGCGGTCACGCGGTTCGGGGCGATCGTCATCCCCACATCGGTGAGGGCTTTGAAGCTTCCGTACCAAAAGTTGACGTTCAGGGCGACGATCTCGCCGCGGACGCTTGGGACGGCCTCTGTCGGGCTGAGAGGCAGGGAGGACGCGGCGCTCATCGTGACCCTATCTTAGCACCCGGTGCGGGGCACAGGCGTTCCTGGCTCCCAGGGTTCGACCGTCGAGCGCACCGCCGCGTGGCGCAAGGCGTGGTCGGCCAGGACGAGAGCGACCATCGCTTCGACCATCGGCACGGCCCGAGGCAGCACGCAAGGGTCGTGCCGGCCACGGCCTTTGAGGGTCGTCGGCTCGTGCCGGGTCGTCACGGTTGATTGTTCGGCCAGGACGGTCGCGACCGGCTTGAACGCGGCGCGGAGGGTGATCGGCTCTCCCACGGTGATCCCGCCCTGCACACCGCCTGAGCGGTTGCTGGACAGGCTGACCCGCCGGTCGGGGTCCGCCTGGTAAGGGTCGTTGTGCTCGCTCCCCCGGAGCAAGGTTCCCGCGAAGCCTGAACCGATCTCGAACCCTTTGCTCGCGGGAAGCGAGAGAAGGGCCCTGGCCAAGTCGGCCTCCATTTTGTCGAAGACGGGCTCGCCCCAGCCGGGGGGGACGCCGCGCGCGACGCACCCGACCACGCCCCCGACCGAGTCGCCCTCCTTGCGCACGGCCTCGATCAGGGCGAGCATCTCGTCGGCCGCAGCTGGGTCTGGGCACCGGGTGACATGGGCCTCGACCTCTTCCTGGGTGACGGAGAGAGGGTCCACGGTCGCCGTGACGCGCTGGACTGTCGCGACCCAGGCCACGACCTCGACCCCCCAATGCGTGGCTAGCAGCTTCTTCGCCACCGCCCCGGCCGCGACGCGCCCGACGGTCTCGCGCGCGCTCGCCCGTCCGCCCCCGCTCCAAGCCCGGATCCCGTACTTCTGGTCGTAGGCATAGTCGGCGTGGCTGGGACGGTACTTCTCGCGCATCTCGTCGTAGTCGCGGCTGCGTTGGTCCTTGTTGCGGACGAGCAGCGCGATCGGTGTGCCAAGCGTCTCCCCGTCGAGCACCCCGCTCAGGACCTCGACTTGGTCGGCCTCTTGCCGTTGGGTGACGATCCTTGACTGGCCCGGGCGGCGGCGGTCCAGCTCTTTTTGGATCTCTTCGGCTGAAATCGGCAGCTGGGGAGGGCAACCGTCGATCACGCACCCGACCGCGGGTCCGTGCGACTCGCCGAACGTCGTGACCCGGAACAGCTCTCCGAAGGTCGAGCCCACGGTTCTAGAGCAGCCCGTCCACCCGGCGCGCGAGTTCGAAGTCGTAGGCGGTGAGGCCGCCCGCGTCGTGGGTGACGGTGGCGACCCTCACCTTGCCATAGCCGACATGGAGGTCGGGGTGGTGGTTGAGCTTGTCGGCCACATAGCCGACCGCCATGGCGAAGACGAGCCCGTCCTTGTAAGTCGGGAACTCGCACAGCCGGGTGAGCATCCCGTGCTCCAGGCTCCATTCGGGGATCTCCGACAGGGCGCCCGCGGCCTCGACCTCGGTCAGCTTGCGATAGGTCAGTTCCACGCGCGGAGTGTATCCCGGAAGCCTTGGCCCCTATCGGGAGAGTTTTGGGTGGCTTTCCTCGTAATATTGGGTGATCATGACCCCCATCACCGCCGTATGTTCGATAGCGCTGGGCTTGGTGTCCCCTGCCGTTTCCGAAGAGGTCGTCTCGATCGGGTCGCCGGCCCCGGCCTGGACCCTGTCCGACTCGAAGGGTCAGGAGCACAGCCTCTCTGACTTCAAAGGCAAGTTCGTCGTCATGGAGTGGTCGAACCACGAGTGCCCGTTCGTGGTCAAGCACTACCGCACTGGCAACATGCAGAAGCTCCAAGGTTGGGCGACCGAGAAGGGCGTCGTCTGGCTGACCGTCGTCTCGAGCGCGCCCGGCAAACAGGGCTATGTCGACGGGCCGACCGCGAACGACATCATGGCCGACAAAGGGCACAAGTCAACAGCCATGTTGCTCGATCCGACCGGTGCGACCGGCAAGGCCTACGGCGCCAAGACCACGCCCCATATGTTCGTGATCGACCGCGAGGGCAAGCTCATCTACATGGGCGGCATCGACGACAAGCGGACTCCCGATCCGGCGGACGTGCCCGGCGCTCGCAACCACGTTCGCGCGGCGCTGGAGGAAGCCATGGCCGGAAAGCCGGTCAGCGTCCCGACCAGCCCGCCTTACGGCTGCAGCGTCAAGTACTGACGTCTCCTGCCCATCCTGTCTCTGGCCAGCCGGCGCCCGCTCAGGGCCCGGCTGGCCCGTTTGTCGTGGCCGATGCGATCAAGAGAGCGACGTACCCGGAATAGAGAACGAGCAAGGCCCATCCGCGCCACTTCGGGATGACGCCCTCTCGGGACGGGGCACAGGCCCCCAGCACCAACAGCCCCGCCCCCAGGGCCACCGACGAGGACAAGGTCGAGACCCGGAAAGGCTGGATCGAGGTCGCGACTCCCACGATGAAGAGGTTGTTGAAGATGTTGCTGCCAAGGACAGTGCCGAGCCCGACCTCGTCGTGGCCCCGCAACCGGGAGAGCACCGCTGTCGCCAGCTCTGGCATGGAGGTTCCCAAAGCGACGAGGGTCGCCCCAACGACCAGCGGGCTCCAACCCAGAAGGCCCCCGACAAACTTGGCCCCGTCGACGATGAACCCGCCGGCCGCGACGAGGGCCACAAGGCCAAGGAGCGACTGGAGCAGGGCCACGCGCTTCACCCTTTCGCCCAGGGTCTCGACGGTGGCGTCCCTCTCCTTGAGGGCCTGCTTGGTCGTCAGCAGGATCCAGGCAACGAAGAGCGACAGAAGAAGGACGGCGTCGAGGCGAGAAAGCTCGCCGTCGAGCACCAGGACCCAGGTGAGCACCGGGGCCAAGAGGGCGACGAGATAGTCGCGGCGGAGCCTTTCGCCGGACTCCTTGATCGGGCCGAGAAGGAGCACGATCCCTAGCACGAGGCCTATGTTCACGACGTTGCTGCCAAGGGCGTCGCCGAAGGCGATGCCCGTCACGCCCGCAGTCGCGGCGTTGACCGCCACGGAGAGTTCGGGGCTGCTTGTGGCAAAGGCGGCGACGGTCGCCCCGACGATTCCTGCGGGGATCCGCGCCCAGGCCGCGATCCCGACCACGCCCCGGACAAAGAGCTCGCCGCCGATGGCCGCCAGGCCCAAGCCGACGATCAGGGAAAGGACCGGGTGCATCTGACTCTTATAGCACCTCCCGATGAGCCGCGAGGACTGGGCCGAGCCCGACTTCGGCCCGACGGCCCGGCGCCGCTTCGGTACACTTGGGCCAATCCCTCCGGCTCCTTCGTGCCGGTGCGCTTTCAGGATTCAACGATGAGTGCCACAAGCGTCGCCCCCGCCACCTTTGCCCTCGAGACCGCCAAAAAGGTCTACTGGAATTTGACCGTGCCCGAGTTGGTGGAACTGGCCCTCGCCCGTGGCGAAGGGATCCTCGCCGACAACGGCGCGCTCGTCACGAAGACGGGGAAGTACACGGGCCGGACACCGAAGGACAAGCACACCGTCCGAGACGGATCGACCGAGGACACGGTGTGGTGGGACAACAACGCTGACATGTCGCCCGAGACCTTCGCCATGCTCTTGGTCAAGGCGAACGGGGCCATGGCGAGCAAGGAGCTCTTTGTCATCGACACGTACGGCGGGGCCGACCCGGCCCACCGGATCAAAGTCCGCTTCATCGTGGAGAACGCGTACCATGCGCTCTTCATCAAACAGCTGCTCATCAGGCCGACGCGAGAAGAACTGAAGGACTTCCAGCCCGAGTGGACAGTCGTCGACCTTTGCCGCGAGACGTGGGAGCGGGACGGGCGCGACGCCGTGATCGCCCTGAACATGAGCGCGAAGACCGTGCTCATCATGGGCACCTTCTATGCAGGCGAGATGAAGAAGAGCGTGTTCACGATCATGAACTATCTCTTGCCGCTCAAAGGGGTGATGAGCATGCACTGCTCGGCCAACATCGGTGCGAACGGGGACACCGCACTTTTCTTCGGGCTGAGCGGGACTGGAAAGACCACTCTCAGTGCTGACCCGGACCGGCGGCTGATCGGCGACGACGAGCACGGTTGGACCGACACGGGAGTCTTCAATGTCGAAGGCGGGTGCTACGCCAAGTGCATCAAGCTCAGCCGCGAGGGCGAGCCCCAGATCTGGGACGCGATCAAGTTTGGGTCGGTTCTGGAGAACGTCGTGATGGACGACTCGCGCCGCCCCGACTATGACGACGCGAGCCTCACCGAGAACACTCGCTGTGCCTATCCTCTCGACCACATCGAGGGTGCGGTCTCCCCAAGCGTCGGCGGCCACCCCAAGAACATCTTCTTCTTGACCTGCGACGCCTATGGCGTGCTCCCTCCGATCAGCCGACTTTCGAAGGAGCAGGCGATGTTCCACTTCTTGAACGGCTACACGGCCAAGGTCGCGGGCACCGAGGCGGGCGTGACCGAACCGCAACTCGCCTTCAGCACGTGCTTCGGGGCGCCCTTCCTGCCCCTGCATCCGAGCGTCTATGCCAAGCTGCTCGGCGAGAAGTTGGAGAAGCACGGATCCCAAGTCTGGCTGGTCAACACCGGATGGACGGGTGGGCCTTACGGTGTCGGGAGCCGGATGAAGCTGGCCCATACCCGGGCCATGATCCACGCCGCCCTGGAAGGGAAACTGGCCCAGTTTGCCACTGAAGCCGTTTTCGGACTCCAGATCCCGGTCTCCTGTCCGAACGTGCCGGACGAGGTGCTCGACCCGCGCAACACCTGGGCGGACAAAGCCGCCTATGACGCCAAGGCGAACGAGTTGAAGGCCAAGTTCGAAGCGAACTTCGAAAAGTTCAAGGGCTGAGAGCCAGTAACGTTTGCAGGATGGATCGGCGTCTATCCTGTCGGGCCCGTCAGGGTCGCGTCCTTCTTGCGCGCGTCAGGGCCCATCTGTACTGGAGTGAACATGAAACGACATCTCAAAATCGCATCCATCGCCGCGCTGCTCTCTCTCGGGGCCAGCTCCATGGCGTTTGTTTGGACGATCGACAACATCATGGACGGGTCCCAAGAGAACCCGCCTGTCAACACGCCAGCCGTCGGTAGCATCGTTGGCACCTACGACGACGTGAGCAACATGCTCATGATCACGATCAGCTTCAAGGATCTGCTGGCCCCCCAGACGGCAGCTCACGTGCACCGAGGGGCTCGAGGAACCAATGGCGGGATCGTCTTTGATATTGGGGTTGGAAACCCGAAGGATCTGATGGTCACCCTCACCGAGTCTCAAGAGGCAGAACTCCTTTCGAAACTGTTCTACGTCAACGTCCACTCGACCCTCCACCCGGGAGGCGAGATTCGAGGACAGATTGAGCCCGTGCCTGAGCCAGCGACCTTGATGGCCCTCGGTGTGGGTCTGGCCGCGCTCGCCGCCCGCCGACGGAACTGAGCGTCTTGGAGGGCTGGTCTCCGGCGCCGGAGGCCAGCCCTTCTCAATCAAGCAAAGCCCGGTCTGCCCACCAAAGGCCGTCGAGCCTGGGTTGCAGGTGCTTCACCAGGGCGTCGGAAGGGCGGAGCGAGCGCAGGCTCCCCTCGGCCGTGACGGCATGAATGATGTCATCATGACGGGGCCTGACCCTGTCGCTGGAGAAGTCGCCATTCTCGGTATGGGCGAACGCCAGACGGGTCACAGACCTCGTGGCGGTCGAAAACTCGTCGTTGCTGTCGTCCCACCCAATCAAGAAACCGTCGTAAGGGTCGGCTTTGGGATCGTTCGAGAAAGGCAAGGGATTGAAGACCCCCTCGGCCCCGAGGTTGGACGTCTCCGCCACGATGACGATTTGGCTCGGATTGGCGATCAGGTTCCGAGCGGCCGACGACAGGGCCCGGTACATGCCGTAGGTGCAATCGTGTTGGCCCTTGCCGGGGGTGATGGAGACCGCCCGGCTTTTCGCTTCTGGCTTGCAGGTCGGGCAAACGAAGTTCTGCCTGGCCGTCATGTAGGGCTCGATCTGGGTCGACCAAGTGACCGGCAGGCCCGAAACAAGGGCTGGCGTGCGCGCTGCCGTGCGGTTGTAAGCGGGCGGGAAGCGGTCGTTGTTGACGATCGAGTATTGGGTCATGGCGTTGCCGATGGCCCGCATGTTCTGGGTGCAGAAGGCCTTCTCGCCTTGGAGACGATAGTCCATGTAGAGGGGGGCCAGGATTACGGTCAGAACCCCGAGAATGAGCACGATCCACTTGATGTCCTTGCGTGAGACATAGGAACTGGCCCTGGGGCGGTGATCAGGGTCGTCTTCGAGCGTCCAGCCGAACGGGCCAATCACTCGCCGACCCTGGACGCTACAGTCAGATCCCGCTCAAGTCCGAGCTTCTTCATCTTGTCGCGCAACCCCCGGGTGTCGACGCGAAGTCCCGTGCCCGGCCCTTCGAGGACCGGCACAGGCTCTAAGACGATGTCCTCAGACCGGACGCTGCGCATGAAGAGGGCGAGGCTCGCTACCTCGGTCGCGCTGAACGTCTGGCCCAAAACCTTGAGCGACATGTCGGCGACCTCAGGGCTCACTTGCCAGCGCTCGAACGCCCGGTCCTTGATCGCCAACATCAGCTCCCGTTGCCTCTGCTGGCGGTGAAAGTCGTCTTCGCCTTTCCTGAACCGGACGAAGCCCATCGCCTGGTAACCGTCCAACACCTGGCGCCCCTTCTTCAGGTCAATGAACAGCCCGCCGGCGCGGTCGGTGTACTTCATGTCGCGCTGGATGAACATCTCGACGCCGCCCAGCATGTCGATCATCTTTTGGAAGGCGATGAAGTCGAGCACGACAACCCGGTCGATCTTGAGCCCAAGCACTTGTTCGCTGGCATCGCGGGCCAATTCTTTGGCCTTGGCGGCACCGCCAGAGTTGAACCCGATGGCGTGATAGGCGTTGATCTTGTGGGTGCGATAGCCAGGGAGCTGCACGAGAAGGTCACGAGGGATCGAGAGCCCGGTCACCTTGTCCTCCTCGAAATCAAGGCGGGCGACGAGCATCATATCGCTTCGAGAGGCGTGTCTCAGGATGCCTCCGGCCTGGCGCTCGCTCGCTGGGCCTCCATAGTAGCGGTCTTCGTCGCAGCCCAGAACCAGGACGGTGATCGCCGACCGTGGTTGGCCGCTCGTCAGCGCGAACACCTGTTGAGGTTCGATGCGGTTGGCTTGGATCCTGAGGGCCTCCGCCATGATCTCGCTGCGACCGATGAACCCGAGCACCGAGCCAGCCCCAAGGGCCACGCCCCAAATGAGGGCGAGGCCGGTCAGCCGCATAATGGCCCGAAAGTCGGCTGATCCGCGAGAACGAGGCATGGGCGATAGTAAAGCTACCAGACCTCGGGCAGATGGCCGGGTCTGGTGGATCCTTTGTGAAGAAACGTCCGACAGCGACCAAAGGGTTCCAGAAACTTGCCGTGTCGGCCAAGAGTATGAATGTTATCGGGATGCGTCGCGCCTTCACCTTGATTGAGCTTCTTGTCGTGATCGCGATCATCGCCATCCTCGCCGCGCTCATCTTTCCCGTCTTCGCCCGGGCCAAGGCGTCGGCCAAGAAGACTGGCTGTCTTTCAAACCTGAAACAGCAGGGGGGCGCCATCTCCCTCTACATGGCCGACTATGACGACTTCTTCCCCCATGCGGTGGATCCGATCGACAAGACGCGGCCCGAGATCTGGGACGAGATACCCGAGTTCCGAGACCGGATCCCGTTCATGCCCTTGCTCCACGAGGTGCTGCTGGCGTACACCAAGAGCCAAGAAGTAAACCAGTGCCCCGGCGACACTGGGACAGTGGCCAAAGACGACCAGCCGTTCATTCCGTTCGCTTCCTCGCCGTCGATGTACGCCACCTACGGCACCAGCTACTTCTTTCGAACTGAGATCGCCTTCAAATCGTTGACCAGCACGAGTTTCCGACTTCCTGCCGACGTCAACGTCCTCTTCGACGGTGCGGGCCACTGGCATGGGGACGCGCCTGGAATGGAGCTTGGCGATCGGGACTATGGCTCGAAGATTCAGAAGTATCGCTACAACGTCCTTTTTGGGGACATGCACGCGAAGTCACTGACCTATGACCGCCTCGCCGAGGCTTGGGCGACGCGGCTTGACTGACTCGGTCGTCCTCAGACCCCAGGCGGTCTTGGTCGACCGAAGCCTTGAGTGCGGGCTCTCTGTTGAGGTCTATGACGGAGAAATTGTTCATATCGGGGAGACCTCTGATCGGCCGGACTGCGGCATCCTGAGTCCGGCCTTTGTCAATGCCCACTCCCATCTTGAATACAGGGGCATGGCCGAATCTTTGCCAGGCGGCGACTACACCCGGTTCATCCGCGAGATCACCCAACTCAAGCGGGGCCAGTCGCCCGAGTCCGTCCAGGAAGACTGCCGAAGAGCGGCCCATGAAAACCGAGCCGCCGGTGTGGGGTACCTGGCCGAGCATTCCGACCGGCCGTATTCGGGCCAGGCGATGGCCGAGGCTGGATTGGAAGGCGTGCTCTTCCAAGAGGTGCTGACGGTGGCGGAGGGGGGCGGGGTCGAGCAGAAGCTCTTGGAATGTGAGCGAAGGTTGGACTCGCAACGGGAAGTCTTCAAAGGTGCGACCGGATGGGCGCTGCACGCCCCTTACACCGTAGATGCTGAAGTCTTTCGCAGATTTGCCCGACGAGGCGACCCGATCAGTGTCCATGTGGCCGAAAGCCTTGCGGAAAGAGATCTCTTCGAGCACGGAACTGGTCCGATCGCGGATTTCCTGGTCTCCGTCGGGGCTCCTCTGCCCCGACACTCCCAAGGCCCAGTCGCCTGGCTCTCGGAGTTGGGAGTCTTGGGGAAAGGAGTCCAATGTGTGCATGTTTGCGCAGTTAACAATGCTGATATCGAAATGATCTCCGCAGCTCATGCGAGCGTGGCCCATTGCCCGAGTTCCAACGTGTTCTTGGCTTGCCCGGTCGCCCCGGTCAAAAGACTTTTGGACGCTGGGGTCACGGTGGGTCTCGGCCTTGACTCAGCCGCCAGCGGCGGAGCCATAGATATGTTTAAGGAAATGCGTGCATGCTTACAACAATCGGATGAACGGAAGGAACCCATCACCAGTGCGCAGGTCTGGTTCATGGCCACGACGGGTGGGGCGGAGAGCCTGGGCTTGGGCGATTGGAGAATTGAAGTCGGTTCCAAGGTTCCGATGATCCTGATCGAGCACCCCGGAGCGAGCTCGCTCGACGACCTCATTGCCAGGGGCGTTCCGCAGGACGTGAAATGGCTCTAGAAGAGGTGTGGAACGTTGTCCGGAGCATCCCGCTCGGACGCGTTGCGAGCTACGGCGCGATCGGTCGGGCCCTTAGGCCGCCGTTATCGGGCCGCATCGTGGGACGGTTCATGGCCCGGTGTCCGGGGGATGTGCCTTGGTGGCGGGTCGTGGCTCAGACGGGCGAGCTCCCGGTCGGCAAGCGGGACCCCAGGCTGGAGATGGAACAGCGCGAGATTCTGGCCGGAGAGGGCGTTCCGATGACCCAGGGCGTCGTGGCTCCTGAAGCGTTTTGGGAGCCTTAAGCCTCGCGATACCGGTCGAGCAGCGAGCCCCAAGTCCCCTGCCGCACGGCCTCGCGGATCTCCGCCATCAGCCGCGAGTAAAAGGCCAGGTTGTGCAGAGTCGCCAAACGCAGCGCCAAGAACTCGCCCGCTTTGAAGAGGTGCCGGACATAGGCGGCCGAATACCGTTCGTTGCACGGGAACACCGAGTCCGGATCGTAGGGTCCGTCGTGCCCCGCCCACTGGGCCGCCTGAGCGTTTACGCGTCCACCCAAAGTGTAGAGCGTGTGGTGCCGCGCCATTCGAGTCGGAAGCACGCAATCGAACATGTCGACCCCGCAAGCGACCGCGTGCAAGATGTCTTGAGGGTGTCCCACCCCCATGAGATAGCGTGGCTTGGACTCGGGCAGCAGCGGTGCCGTGAACTCAACGGCCGGACGTTGCATCTCGGTGGGCTCACCCACGCTCACGCCTCCGATGGCGACGCCGTCGAAATCGAGAGCGGAGATGAACTCCGCAGACTCGCGACGCAGGTCCTCATGGACGCCACCCTGCACGATCCCGAACACTGACTGGCCCTCTCGCCGAGCGGCGAGGTTCCTTGGAGCCCACAGGTGGGTCCGCCGCATGGCTTCGGCCGCCTCGTCCCGGGTGCACGGATAGGGCGGGCACTCGTCCAACATCATCGAGACGTCGACTCCGAACTGTCCCTGGATGCCGACCGCCCGCTCGGGAGTGAGCTCGAACAGCGAGCCGTCAATGTGCGACTGGAACCGGACACCATTGTCATCGATGTGCCTTCGGTGACTGAGCGACATCACCTGGTATCCGCCGGAATCGGTCAAGATCGCCCCCTTCCAAGACATGAACCGATGGAGGCCGCCGTGTCGTTCGATCAGCTCGGCACCAGGGCGCAGGGCCAAGTGGTAGGTGTTCGCCAAGACAAGCCCGTAGCCCAGAGCTTCCAGATCCTCGCTCCCCAGGGTCTTGACCGTGCCTTGCGTGCCGACGGGCATGAAGCAAGGAGTCTCGACCTCGCCATGGGCTGTGCGCAAGACCCCCCGCCTGGCCCGGGTGACAGGACACCGGTCGGTGACTTCGAATGCGATGCGGCTCAAAAGCGATATCCGACCAAGACTTGGATCGCGTTGCTCCCTTGGTTCTCGCCAGCGAGCCCACCGTTCGAAATGTGGAAGAAGCGGGCCTGAAGGTCGAAATGGCCAAACTCGGCCCCCACGCCCACGAAGGGAGTCGAGCCCAAACGCGAGTCAAGGTCTTTGGTCTTCACTGAGTTATAGACCAGCCCCCAGCCAAGATCCAGATAAGGGCGCCAGCCGTCGCCCCCTCCCCATCTGTATCGACCGAAGGCAAGCACCCCATAGCTGTGCATCCGTCGGCCAGGTGTGCCCCAGACCGTTCCCCCTTTGGTGAACATGTAGTAGGCCTCCAAACCGAGGTCGGCCCGCCAGCCTCGAAAGGTCAATCGCTTCTCGGGCCGCAGGGCCGAAACGGCGTAATAGCCGCCGCGCCGCGTCTCTTCCGATCCGATCCATGGCTGGCCGAACGAGGGCCCCGCCTTCAGCGTGAATCTCCAGGGATCCTTAGTTTGTCCCATCGCCGTGCCGGCCACCAGCAGCCAAACCCAAGTCCATCGTGCGCGCATCTCTCGGGGACTTTACTCAGCCCCCGGCCGAGCCACGGGTACGATGCTCCGCCATGGCGGCCCGGCTTCCAACCTTGGTCATTGTGGGGCGCCCCAATGTTGGGAAGAGCACCCTGTTCAACCGTATCGCGGGCAAGCGCATCGCCGTCGTGGAGGACACGCCTGGTGTCACCCGAGACCGTCTCTATGCCGAGTTTGAGCACCGAGGTCGACGCATGCGCCTCGTTGACACGGGTGGGATCCTCTTCGGCGAGGACGATCCGCTGGTCGAGCAGATTCGGGTGCAGGCCGAAGTCGCGATGGCGGAGGCCGACGTCGTCCTCTTCGTGGTCGATGCGGCCGAAGGTCTGAACCCAGCCGACCACGACCTGGCCGAACGGCTGCGCGGCATCAGGCAACCGGTCTACGTCGTCCCGACCAAGTCGGACAATCCCGACCGCGACATCCAGTCGGCCGAGTTCTACGCCTTGGGGTTTGACCAGGTCACTCCCGTGAGCGGGGTGCACGGACGGGGGCTGGACGATTTGTTGGACACGATCGCCGAGGGGTTCCCCAAGACGGCGGCTGAGGAGGAGCGAGGCGACGAACTCCGGCTCGCCATCGTCGGGCGTCCGAACGTCGGCAAGTCTTCCATGCTGAACGCATTCACTGGCGAGCAGCGGGCGATCGTCAGCAACATCCCCGGCACGACCCGCGACGCGGTCGACACGCTGGTCCAATGGAAGGGCCAACCCGTTCGACTCGTGGACACGGCCGGGCTCAGGAGACGGGGCAAGATCCAAGGGAGCGTCGAATACTACATGGCTCTTCGCGCGACCCAGGCGATGGAGCGTGCCGACTGCGCCCTGCTTGTGGTCGACGGGCAGGAGGGCCTGACTGACGGCGACAAACGGGTCGCGAAGGCCAGTCACGACCTCGGCAAGCCTCTCGTGATCGCGGTCAATAAGTGGGACCTCAGGGAGCCGCCTGACGGCGAGCTTGGTCGTCGGACGGCCCTCAAGAAGGACTTCGAGCGCATCATCCGGAACGAGGCGCCAGAGGTGGCCTATGCCCCGATCCGGTTCACGAGCGCCCAAGAGGAAACCGGGATGGACGGGGTGATGAAGGCGGTCTACGCGGCTGTCGACAATTGGAGCTTCCGGATCGGTACCGGCGTGCTCAACCGGCTCGTCCAAGACGCGGTCTTCTCCAAGCCTCTCACCCGTAAGGGCAAGCCGCTCAAGGTTTACTACTGCACCCAACCGCAGGCTCGGCCCCCGATGTTCGTGCTCTTTTGCAACGACGCGGAACTGGTGCATTTCAGCTATCTCCGGTACATCGAGAACCAGATCCGTGCCAAGTTCACGCTCGAGGGTACGCCGATCCGGGTCGTGGCCCGTTCGAGCAAGGGCAAGTACGACGACTAGCGGGCCGGGGGCGGGGCCGACCGAGGATGTACGATATCGGCATGACGCTTGCTCCTTTGGTCTTGCTCTCGGTCTTCGGGACGATCGATGAGTCCCGGTACGAGATGGGGTTGCGGTTGCGTGAGCTTGATCGAGCTTGGACGCAGAACTCGGATCCGGTGCGGAAGAAAGCGGCGGTCCAATCGGTCTCGAACGCGGTCAACGGATTCTTCCAAAACCGAACTCAGGACGTGTGCATTTCGATCGACCAGGCCGTAGCGACCTTGGCCGGGGCCAAGGCTGACCCTGGGCTCGGTGTCACGGCCCGGTTCGCACCCTTTGCGGCGGGCGAGCCATCGACTCTGCGCCTGTGGCTGAGCTACGGCGACGCGCCGGTGAAGGTCACGGTGAACGGTGAGACGTTCACGATTGAGCCGGGCGTCGAAACGAGGGTCGCTCTCAGCGAAGAGGCAGTCGTCAGGGCTGGGGCTCGGACCATTCGGCTCGAAGCGCCACCCACGGAATCGCAAGCGGCGAGGTTGTCCCGGCTCAAGGAGAGCGAGGATCCCCTCGTCCGGGGGCTCGCCGAGCAGGCGTTGACCATCGCTGGCCGCCGGAGCGAAGTCGACAGTCACTTCGCCGAGATTCTCAAAACGGCCACGGCGCTTGCGACAGGAGAGACCAAACCGAGCGAGGTCAAAGTGGTGCACTGGGCGAAGGAGGGACCGACCATCTTCCGGGCCAGATTCCCAGATAAGTGGTCTGAGCCCAAGACCGTCGTGATCGGGCTGCACGGGGCGGGAGGCAGCGAGAATCTGTTCTTCGAAGGATATGGGAACGGGGCGGTCCCGGCCGAGGCTCTCAAACGAGGGTGGGCGTTCTTCGCCCCAAAGTCGGCTCCGCGGGCCGCTGGCGACTGCCTGGAGTGGCTGAAGAAGGTCTATGGCTTTGCGCCTGACCGGGTGTTCGTCGTCGGGCACAGCATGGGGGGCGGGATCGCGCTGGGGACTCACACGCTGGAGCCGAAGCCCGCCGCGCTCGGTCTCTTCGCCCCGGCCGCCGCTAACGTGCCCGGACCGTTCCGAGAAACGCCGATCTATCTAGCCGTCGGCGCGCAAGAGATCCCCATGCTGAAGGACAACGCCATGCGCCTGGCCGACCGCGTGTCCGACGATTCGGTCGTCAAGATTTATCCGGATTGCGAACACCTGATGATCGTTGCCGACGCAGCCCGGGACTGCTTCCGCTTCTTCGACGGCCTGGGGAACTCGCAAGCCGGGCGGTAGCATCAGATTAAGAAGAATGTCGCAAGCTATGGAAGAGAGTCCCATCGTTAACGAAGCGGATCCTGTCGCCGAGGCCATCGATCCCAAAGACCAACAGATCGAGTTGCTCAAAGCCGAGAACGCCGATCTGCGCGACCAACTGCTCAGGGCCATGGCGGAAGCTCAAAACATCCAGCGCCGGCTGCGGTCACAGATGGACGAGGATCGGAAGTTCGCCGTCCAGCCGCTTGTCGAGCAGCTCTTGCCGGTCGCCGACAACTTTGAGCGGGCCATTGCCCTCGCCGAGAAGGAGGCCAGCTTGGACAAGTTGCTCGACGGTGTGAAGGCCATCGACAGGTTGCTGCGCAAGGTGCTGGAGTCGGCCCATGTCGTGCGGATCGCGGCGGTAGGCAAGCCCTACGATCCCGAGCGGCACGAAGCCTTGGCCGTCCACGAAACCGATCAGCACCCCCACGATCACGTGACCGAAGAGATCGAGCCCGGCTACACGCTTCATGGCCGAGTGATCCGGCCAGCCCGGGTGCGGGTGGCGAAGAAGCCTTGAGCCGCCTCTTTGGTACCGACGGAGTTCGGGGCCTCGCGAACGAAAGGGTCACGCCGGAACTGGCGTTCAAGATCGGTGCCGTGGCGGGCCGTCGGTTGATCGAGCGAGGGCAGGGTGCCCACGCCCTGGTCGGTCGGGACACGCGACGGAGCGGCCCCATGCTGGGGGCAGCGGTGGCCAGTGGACTTTGCAGCGCGGGCGTTTCGGTCCAGACCCTTGGAACCGTGCCGACAGGGTGCGTCAGTTGGGCCGTGCGATCGTCTGCGGCGAGCTTGGGTGTGGTCGTTTCCGCCAGCCACAATCCTGCTCCCGACAACGGGATCAAGCTGATCGCGCAAGACGGCAGAAAACTCCCAGCGGACGAGGAGAGGTGGATCGAGGAACGCCTTGACGAACCTCATGCGGCTCGACCCACGGGGGCCGACGTCGGATGGTTGGAGAGCGACAGCCAGTTGACGGAGGCGTATTTGCAATGGCTCTTGGGGCATGCCCCCGAGGGGCTGGTCGGAATGCGGATCGCGGTCGATGCCGGAAACGGGGCAGCCTTTCGACTGGGCCCAGAACTCTTTCGCAGGCTCGGTGCCGAAGTCGTCGCTATCGGCGACCAGCCCAATGGGACGAACATCAACGCCGAGGGAGGGGCGACCAAGCCGCAGACCGTGCAGGAACTGACCAAGGCGGGTGGATTCGACGTTGGGGTGGCCTTTGACGGCGATGCCGACCGCGCCGTTTTTGCCGACAGCGAAGGAAGACTGATCAACGGCGACAGGACGATGGCCTTGTGGTGCGCCCACTGGCGGCAGGAGGGTCGATTGCAACCTCCCATCGTCGTCGGCACCGTCATGTCCAATGGCGGGTTCGAGGCCTATATGGCCCGGCAAGGAGTGCGGTTGGAGCGGACAGAGGTCGGCGACAAGCACGTGAGCGCCGCCTTGGATCAACTTGGGGCCAAGATCGGCGGAGAGCAAAGCGGCCACATCATCTTTCCGGAGAGCCTGCCGACCGGCGACGGGCTTCTGACCGCTCTGGAGGTCTTCCGGGTGCTGAAGCGCGAAGGCCAGCCCGCGAGCCGGTTCTTTGGGGAGTTCGATTCGTGGCCACAGCTGCTCGTCAATGTTGGCGTTTCAAGTAAAGAAGGCTGGTCGGGACAACCCCAGGTTCAAGACGCCCTCAGTCGGGCCGAAGAACGACTCAAGGGTCATGGCCGTGTCAACGTTCGGCCAAGCGGCACCCAGCCCATGATCCGGGTGATGGTCGAGGCCGAGGAAGTGGGCTTGCGCGACTCGGTGGCCGCCGACATCGTCGAAGCCCTACAATCAAGCTTGGACGGCAAAATCTACAGCCAGGTAGACCTGACTCATGCTCTGGGCGATTGACGTCGGCAACACGCACACCGTGGTGGGGGTTCACAACGGCTCGAAATGGGCGGCTGTTTGGCGACTTGCCACCTCGTCTCGCACCGAAGACGAGACGGCTGCCCTACTGGCTCAGCTTGGCTCGATGGTCGGGATCGGCCTGAAAGGCGACCAGTTCGTCGTCGCTTCGGTGGTCCCTTCTCAAGACGAGGTCTGGACGTTGCTCGCCGCGAAGTGGCTGGGCTGCGACGCCTGGTTCCTTCAGAAAGGCAGCGATGTCGGGTTGGAAGTGACTTATGATCCTCCCCACGCGGTGGGGGCCGACCGGATCGCGAACGCCCTTGCCGCCATCAAGCTCTGTGGCCCACCCGTGGTCGTGGTCGACTTTGGCACCGCCACCACGTTCGACGTGGTTGATTCAAAAGGTCGCTATGTTGGTGGTGCGATCGTTCCAGGTGTGGCAACGTCGGTCGAGGCTCTCTCACGAGGCACCTCGAAGCTTCCGCCGGTTTCCCTTGAGGCCCCGAGCCATGCTATTGGCCGCAACACGGTCGAGTCGATCCAGTCCGGAGTCATGTTCGGCTACGCTGGAGCCATCGATTCACTGGCGGCCAAGATCCAGGCCGAACTGGGTGGCGGCGCCAAGTTCGTTGCGACCGGAGGTCTTGCTGGCCGGTTCCACGGTCTTTGCCAAAGCTTGGACGTGGTTGAGCCTTTGCTCACCCTTGATGGGTTGCGCGAGGCGGCCCGGATTCGTCGCCGACTTTAAGTTTGGCCAGTTCCTCGGCCAAAAGGTGTCTGAGTTCGGTCTCAAACCTTTCCGGACGGAGAGCGATCCGCTGGCCGAAGTAAGTGAGTCCCATGTTCAGGAGGATTCCGGAGACCTTGGCGCGCCTCGAATATTTCGAGATCTTGCCTGCTACGACCCAATCGGGTGGCTCGTCTAAGTCTGGCTCGGGAACCAAGTAGGTGACGGCCAGCCTCAACCATCGGTCGACAGGTTGGACGTAGATCCGGTCGATTGGACTCACGTCCTCTTCGGCATCGAAAAGCCAGACGAGGTCGCGAATGAATGCCGAGGCGCTCTTTGGTCCGACCCCGCGGATATCGACGATTCTTTCATGCTGAGGCTCGACCCGGCCCGAGTCCTCCAGGGAGTCGATGATCCAGGTGGCGATGCTTTGTCCGGGATCGTTCCGATGCACTTCTTGGGCCAGTTCGAGCATGCCTTGGACGGGCCCTCGGTTGAGGTCCTCTTGCGGCTTTCTGCCGGATTGTTCGCACTTCTCGGCGAACTTTTCCCATAGAAGGACGCCGTCTGGCATGTCAAGGACCTCGGTGAACGGTCGCTCGCTCACCAGCTGATGAACAGACCGCAGTGCGATGCGACTGAGCTCGTCACGGTCCTTGCCACGTCTTGCGAAAGCATAGTGGCCGACAAACGCGAGAAGCGACAAGAACGGATCTTCCATGGCCGCGAGCACCGCATCGCGAGTGCTGGAAGAGAGAGTGAGCTCCTTCTTGAACCGCTCCAGCAGGAACTCCCTTGTGTACTTCTCCCCGAACTCGCCAGCGAGCCGTCTCATCAAGATGACGGCTTTCGGATCGAGGGGGACTTCTTGCGGCCTGTTCCTCGGAACCATCTTGAGTCGCCTTTCTAGGATATTAGAAAGGCGACTTGTCGGTCAAGTTCTGGAGCACAGGAAGTGTTGGGACTTGTCGGCTTCCCACGCCTTGAAGCCCGCCGTCTCCGCCCCGCATCTTGTTGAACACCAGCCATCCGAACTCATTGATCGGCACGGTGTTCGTCCGGAGGTCGTGCAGCACAGCGGAGAGGGCCCGACCATAGAGTCCGTGGATTTTGTCACCCGACATGCTTCCGAGTACCTGACCGTTGGGCATGGTCCCGTGTGACTCGGCGATGGCCCCGACCAATAACGATTCCCAGCCGAAATACCGCCCACCGTCCACGGGTCGGCTCGCTTGACTGAAGAAGAAGATCCGTGCCCCTTTCGAGATGAACACTTGGAAAAGCTCGGACTTGGCCAGCATTCTGCTGGAATCGGTAGCCATCGTAGCGTCGACCCCCACGAAGTAATCTTTGCCATCGATGTTGACTCCCGTGCCACTGAAGAAGATGAAAAGGGTCGCTTCTTCAGGCATCCTATCGGCCAATGCTTGGGCGGAGACTCGCAGTTGTTCGGCGGTGGCGTTGACCACCAGATCGACGTTCCTATCGTCGTAGCCTGCGTTCTGAACCAACGACTCTCGGATGAGCATGGCGTCGTTATTGGCGAACGGCTGGGCTCCGTTGGCCATCGCGCTTTCAGCGTTGCCGATCACGAGGGCGAACTTTGAGGGAACGATGGGGACCCTTCCGACCAGGGTCGAGACCCCGCTCTCAAGCTCGGGCGCCACGGTGCCGGACGGGGTCGTGTCCGGCCCCGCCTTGATGTTGCCAGCCGTCGTGGTGCCGGGCCTCCTGACGAACGACGACATGGCGTCGTTGACCTGGGCGGCCTCTTCGGGCGTGACGATCTCAGTGTCGACCAGCCAATCCAATGGGGTCGCCTTGAGCGTTTGTTCGAGGGCTCGCTGCTTGTCCGGTTGGTTCAAGAGCCCATAGGACAAGTTGAGAAAATAGAACGTCGCGGGCGCGTTCTGCTGTTTGGCCAGAAGCGTTTCAAAGCCGCTCACGGCCGCCTGCAGCAGAGTCGTCCGCTCGGCGTCCTGAACGGTCTCCGCCAGTTTATAGGCGGCATAGGCCGCCCCGAAGTTCGGTGAGTAGGGCGACCCGCCCCGCCAGCGGATTGGCTCGGTGACCGATCCAGGCAGCATCGTCGGCTTGGCCTGGTCTTCCGGTCGGCTGGCGGCCGCCTCCATAAAGGCGGCGCGCGCCTTGGCCCAGTCGCGAGACTTCGCGGCGGATAGTCCAGCCTGGTAGATGTCGGCCCAGGCTTGGCCCAGGCCGACAGAGGCCAGAGTGACGAGAAGTCCGAAGGTAAGAGTCGCGCGTTTCATCCTTGAAGCCTTGCCGGTCAGTTTCCAACCCTATAGGTGACCGACAGTCCCGTGTCGAGCCCCCCGCCGCCTGCTGCCAGTCCAACGCTCAGGTCAGCCGATAGCCCCCCTGAAGCCGGTCGGTAGCCGAGGCCGAATGTCATTGTGTTCCTGTTGGCAAACCTGTCGCCACCTTTTGGGACGATGGCGTATCCCGCTCGAACGGGTATCCGAGTTCCACCCCTGAAGAAGTTGTACTCGAGTCCGAGAGAGCCCACGAGCACGTCGGTGCGCTCAAGGATGGCGCTCTTGTCGGAAGAGAAGTAGTAGTCCAACTGCCCGCCATAGACGAAGTAGTCTCGGCTGTCGCCGACTGTGGTGGTCCGAGTCGCATAGCCCAGCGAGGCGCGCCCAGGGATCCGGTTCAGGTAGGGCGAGGTCTCCCGGTTGTTGCTCAGGCTGATCGGTGACCGAAGACTGATCCCCACAAGCGAGTTGCCCTGGGCGTCGGCTTGGAACTGGGCTCCGACGATGGCCCCGAATCCGGTCGAGTTTCCGGAATCGTTGAACCGCCGGGTTCCCAAGAAGTTGCTCCCTGAGTCGAAGATCGAGTAGCTGCCTGTGTTCGACAGGTACTGGCTAGCCATGATCAGGCCGACGCCATAGTTGGCTCGTCCAGACCGCTTGCCGTATGACAGCGTGAAGAAATCGTGTTGAACCTTGGTGGTGATATCCATGTTCTGGATCGAGTTGCCGCCGTCACGCAAGTTGCCTCCAGCATTTTGGACGTCCCTCACGAAACCGCCCATCGTATACGCGATCCCCACGATGCCATTGGCGGCAGGCAGGGCCAGTCCGACGTGCGTCAGCGCCCGCGACCCGGCTTTGCGCCTCGTTTCGTAGTTCGGAGAGTCGAACTCGCCGTTCAAGACGTTCCGTGATTCGGGCAAGTTTCGAAAGGCGACACTGAAAGTGGGGCTTGAAATGTAGGCAAGCCCCGCTGGGTTCGTGTACGACGACAACGTCGTCGAGTCGGTCGCGTTCGTCGACCCGCCGACGCCCATGGCCCGGCCACCTGCGTCAAGTGCGTTCAAGAGATCCGGCACTTGACCGAATGAGATGGCCGCGGCCATGGCGGCGAATAATGTGGTGGGTAGCCTCCGTGCTGTCAAAATCGACTCCTCGTCCCTTTTACCAAGACGTTCAAGCCATGTTATTCGACTCGGAGTCCGTCCGTCAACGTCCAGCGACTCGGACCCGGACCTCTTGCCTGACTGCGGTGTTGCCAGCCTTGTCTGTCGCGTTGACTCTGATCAGGAACTGCGACGGCAGGGCTCGACTTGACCGGATCCGACCTGTCCATTGAAGATTGTTCCCCGATGGGTTGGTGCCTCGGCGCACAACGGCCCCTAAGAAGCGCCCGTTCAGGGCGTGGTACGTGACCACGACTCCGCTCGAGACCACGGCTCCTTGGAACTGGTCAGAAACGTCGACGACGACGATGATGCTGGCACCCGGTTCGATCGGCCGGTTCGGGTTCGGAGACGAGATGTTCGAGCTGGGTCGCCGTCGGTCCAGAGTGATCGACAGGTTGCGGTTGGTCTTGTTCTTCGCTTTGTCTTCGACGTCGATGCCGATCCGCTGCTCGCCGTCGTTTCGGACGCCGGTGACGTCCCAGAACACTTGAATGAGGCGAGAGGAGCCTGTGTTGTCCGGAATGTTGGCACCATTGACCTGAACCTTCCAGTTGTCGACGTTGGGCTCGTCCAATTCGACCCGAATGGGCACTTTGCCCCGGTTGGGACCGGTCTGCAGCCCGCGGACGAAAGCGCCGTTGAGCGGATTGATCTGCCGGAACTTCGGTTCGACGACGTCGATCGTCAGGTTGTTGACGGCCACCGCCGCGAACTGGGTGGCGCCTTCGAACGGGGTCACTCGGAGTCGATAAGTGCCCTCTGGTGTGTTCTCCCCGAAGTTCAGGTCCAGGCTGTCCGTCACCTTGCCGTCGGAGTCTGGTGTGAACCGGCCCTCAGTTCGGAACAAGGGCGAGGTGGAGGCTCCACGAAAGACTTCCGCCACCAGCCGCAGAGTGAGGTTGGCCCCCGTGTAGGTGAAGTCGATCTTGTTGGTCTTCCCGAGGAAGTCGTTGGTGCCGGGAGAAGTGACTCGCAGTGTGCCAGCGTACGACGGCGCGGCGGCCATGGCTAGGAGCAAGGCGCAAACGTTCAATCGAAAATTCATCTTTGTCAGCATTATGCTTGGAACTCCTTCTGACTAGAGACGCACAAACGGCCAACCCTGTGCCAAGGCTCTTGGCGACCTGGCGTCCATAAAGTTGCGGGGCCATGGTTCCGAGGATTCCATTACGAGGCCCGCCACCATGCAGGAAACCGCAACTACCGAGACGTTTTCGACCGAACAGCAAACCGTCGTGTTCCGACTGGGTCAGGAGTCCTATGGAATCGACATCTTTCAAGTCAACGAGATCATCCGAATGCGGGAGATCACGCCCGTGCCGAAGTCAGAGCCTCATGTCAGGGGCCTGATCAATCTTCGCGGCAAGACGATCCCGGTCGTCGATTTGAGAGTCCGGATGAGCCTTCCGACGGCGGAAGCCACGGACTCGACCCGGATCATTGTCGTGGAGACGGACAACGGGAACATCGGGATAGTCGTCGATGCGGTGACAGAAGTCGTCTCCCTCGAAGGGCAAGAGATTCATGATGCCCCGAAGATCGTCAACGACCTCTCCACCGACTTTGTCCATGCCGTCGCCCAGCGTGAAGGCCGACTCATCACCCTCCTCAACCTTGACCGGGCTCTCGCAGCCTGAGTCAGGGACAACCGCGTGAACCGATTGCCATGAGCGCAGAACTTGACATGTCTCAATACATCGACCTCTTTCTTCAAGAGGCCGATGAGCAGATTGAAGTCCTCGAACAAGAGACCTTGAAGCTAGAGGGCGACCCGAGCGAAGGCCGTCTGCAGTCCATCTTTCGGGCCGCGCACACGCTGAAAGGAAGCAGCCGCGCCATGGGTTTCGCCCAACTTGCGGAGCTCACCCACGTCATGGAGGACGTCCTGGACCAACTGCGAGCAGGACGACTGGTTGTCTCGCCCGAGATCGCGGACAGCCTGCTGGGTTGCCAAGACGGACTCCGCTCGATGGTTGAAAGCATCAGAGAAGGTAAGGGGGACAATGTCGACTGCACCGCTCAAGTCGAGCGGCTTCGCGCCTTCCTTGAGAACCAGGAAGCACCGGTTCAGCGCCAGACAGCTCCGACCCAGCCCGAGTTGCCTGACGAAATCATCGCGATGATCGAAGGGGACACCGAAGGAAGGCCCACCTTCTCTGTCCAAGTCAAACTGGCCCCAGAGTGTCTGCTCAAGTCGGTCAGGGCCATGATGGCTCTCCAAAGGCTTGCCGAGATGGGCGAGGTCCTTGGCACCGCCCCGAGCCGAGACAAGATCGATTCAGACGAGTTCGAAGACACGTTCGTGGTCTTCGTCCGTGGCGATTATCAGCCCGAGATCGTGAAGGCATCGTTGACAAGCCTGGCTGAAGTGGCGAGCGTGCAGGTGAGCCCGGTCAAGAATGGCCAGCAAGCAGTTCAGAACGCTTCAGGCCCTTCAGGTGATCAGACGCAATCCGCAAACGCGGCCAAAAAGTCCGAGGCCAACCAGACCGTTCGGGTCGATGTGGCCCGCCTGGACAACCTGATGAATCTTGTGGGAGAACTGGTCATCGACAGGACGAGGATCGCACAGATTGGAAACGACTTGTCAAACCGCTTCAACGACCCGAACATCGACGCGCTTGCCGAGACGGTCACGCACATCGGACGAATCACCTCCGACCTGCAAGACCAGATCATGAAGGCGCGAATGATGCCGATCGAGACGGTCTTCAACCGTTTTCCCCGCGTCGTGCGCGACCTCGCCAAGAAACTGGACAAGGACATCAAAGTCGAGCTGGTCGGAGGCGAGACCGAACTCGACAGAAGCGTCTTGGAAGTCATCGGCGACCCGCTTCTTCACATCATCAGGAACAGCGTCGATCACGGAATTGAGTCTCCTCAGGTACGAATCGAAGCCGGAAAGCCCGCGGCTGGTCGGCTGGTCGTCAGCGCCCGGCATCACGAGAACCACATCGTGATCGAGATCGAGGACGATGGAAAGGGCATCGACGTCGAGAAGATCAGGACAAAGGCGATCAATCAGGGTCTCGTCACTGCCGAGCAGGCGCCAAAGCTCTCCGACAAGGAAGTGCTCCAGTTCATCTTTGCGAGCGGGGTCAGCACGGCGGCTGAGGTCAGCGAGATCTCCGGGCGCGGAGTCGGCATGGACATCGTTCGTTCGAACATCCAGAAGCTGGGCGGACTGATCGAGCTCGAGACGGCCCTTGGGAAAGGGACTAAGTTCACCCTCCGACTGCCATTGACCCTCGCGATCATTCGAGGTCTTCTGATCGAAGTCGGCAGAAACATCTACGTCCTTCCACTGGGTTCGGTGGTCGAGACCTTGAGGATCACCGAAGATGATATTCAAGCCGTGAACCACAGTGAGGTCATCGTCATCCGAGGGTGCACGACACCTCTGCTGAGGTTGAGAAGGCTTCTTGAAGTCGATTCTGACGTCGAATCGATGAACGACGATCATGAGTTTGTCGTCATCGTCGGTCTGGCCGACCAACGAGTCGGTCTTGTTGTTGACAGCCTGGTTGGAGAACAGGAGGTCGTGATCAAATCGCTCAGCAGGTTCTGTGGAGAGATCTCGGGGATCAGCGGAGCGACCATTCTTGGGGATGGCAACGTCGCATTGATCATCGATGTGAACGGAGTCGTCCCTCAGGTCAGAACTGAATCAACATGGCACTGAGAAAAGAAGGAAAGTCACTCAAGAAGTACGTAGATAAAGCCATGGTCGACCTGCCGGCCATGCCGGCCGTCGTCGTCCAGGTCATCGAAGCCACAGAAAAAGAGACCGTCTCGACGGCGATGATCGAGTCCCATCTCAATTCAGATCCGGCGATCGCCGCCAAGCTCTTGAAGGTCGTCAATTCGGCCTACTTCGGACTGCCGCGCCAGGTGGTGAACACGGGCCAAGCCATCGCGATCTTGGGCATCCAGCAGGTGCGCAACCTTGTGATGAGCGTCGGCGTGATCAACGCCTTGACTTCGGCGAACCCGAAGATTCAAGAGGCGCAGTTCCAATTCTGGAGGCATTCGTTCGGCAGCGCTTCCTGCGCCCAGGCGCTGGCTGTCAGGAGTCGGCTCGACCGCAAGCAGCAAGAACTTGCGTTCATCTGTGCCCTGCTTCATGACATTGGGCGGCTCTTCCTGTTAACCGCGTTCTTTCCGCAGTACCAGAACGTCTTGACCGAGGCGTTGCGTCGGGGAAGCCCCCTTACGGAGATGGAGAACAAAGCCATGGGGATTGGCCATGACGAGCTCGGAGGAGCCTTGGCCGAGAAGTGGAACTTCCCGGAACAGCTGATCCAAGTCGTCAAGCTCCACGAGAGCCTCGAAGGGCCGATCGAAGCTGACATGCTCACGCTGATCTCTTGTGTGCATGCGGCCGATAGGATCTCGTCCACCGAGTGGCTGGGCGACGAATCGGCTCGTGTCTGGCCCTGGAACCCAAGAGCCGAGTCGATCCTCGGCCTGGAACCGGAAGAGATCGAGTCGCTTCGCCAGACCACCCGAGACAGCGTAGAAAAGGCGGCCCAATTGTTGGGCTCACTGTGATTCCCACCAGGCCCCGGAGTTTCTCCAGGAAAGACAACGGCTCAATCGACCGAAGATTGAATAGAGGCTAGCTGCGCCTCGGGGCCGAAAATGAGTCTTTCTGGAATCTCGTTCAGTGGGGTCGGGTCGGGAATCGACTCCGCCACGATCATATCGCAGCTGATGGGCCTGGAACGGATCCCCGTTCGAAGGATGCAGATCCGCCAGGCCCAGATCCAAGCTCGGTCCGATCTTTACGGCCAGTTCCGCAGCAAGCTGGGCGCGCTCAACGCTGCCGCCTCGGCCTTGAACAGTGCCGGGGCGTTCAACGCGATGAAGGTGAGCCTCTCTGACCCTTCCGTTGCTTTGGCTTCGGTCGGATCTGGGGCGGCTCCCGGCAGCTACCAGCTTAAAGTCTCGGCCCTAGCCCAAGCCCACAAGGTCGGTTCGACGGCCCAAGCCAGCGCCGACCAGGCCCTCGGGTACGCCGGTGAGTTCATGGTGAACGGCAAGGCGGTCTCGATCGCCGCAACCGACAGCCTCAACACGATCGCTGGCAAGCTCAACACCCTTGGCGCCGGAGTCACGGCGAGCGTCGTGAACGGTGGCGCAGGCAACGCGTTCTTGAGCCTCACTTCCGACAAGACGGGAGTCGCCTCCGCGATCCAACTGGCCCAGATTTCTGGCAATGCCCTGAGTGGCCTGGGACTCCAGACTGGTGGAGCGGCGCTTCGCGAGGACACAGGGCCGGACCGCTGGCGAAGTTTTGGCTTCTCCGGCCAGCTCGAGACTCTGAAGTCGCTGACTGGCTCCTCCATGGCAGGGACGTTCACGATCAACGGTCAGGACGTCGCTGTGGACTTTGAGACGGACACGCTTCAGGGATTGGCGAGCAAGATCAACGCGCTCGGAGCCGGAGTCACGGCAAGCGTCGCCCAAGCAACGGAGGACGGCAAGACCGTTTATCGGCTCCAGGTCGACGGGGCCGGAGCTGTGGCGGGCACAAGCGACCCGGACGGAGTCCTTCAAGCGCTTGGAGTCTTTCAACGGGGCTTTTCCGAGGTGATCGTCGGTGCCCAGGATGCGGCGTACAGCATTGACGGAGTCAACCTCACGAGCGCCAGCAACTCCGTGTCCGGAGTCGTCTCGGGCGTCACCCTCACCTTGCTGAAGGCCGATTCGGGCACGCCCCCCACCACGACCCTGACAATCTCGCGCGACGATCCTGCCATCAAGGGCTCGGTCAAAAATTTCATGAGCGCGTACAACGATGTGGTCGGGTTCATCCGTTCGAACAGCTCCTTCGACAAAGACACGTTCGCCAGCGGGCCGCTCTTCGGCGACGCGATGGCCGCCCAGGTGACCAACGCGATCGGCGACTTGATCTTCAAGGACGTCGGTTCGGGCTCGTTCCGGAACCTCACCAGCCTTGGCTTCTCGATCGACGGCGAAGGGAAGATGACTCTCGACGAGTCAAGGCTCGACTCGGCCATAGCCCAAAGCCCGAACGCGGTCGCTGCGCTCTTCCGCACGGTCGCCACTACGAACAACACCGACCTGTCGTACATCTCCAGCACCTCAAAGTCGAAGCCTTCCGGGCCCGCCGGTTATGAGGTGAACATCACTCAATTAGCGACCAAGACGTCCACGGTCGCCCAAAGCGCCCAAACCGGAGCCAGCACCGCCACGGAAAAGCTGACGTTCTCCGGAACCCTCTTTGGAGGGTCGAGCATCGAACTCACGGTCTCCACGGGAAGCACGGCAGCCGATCTAGTCGACCAGATCAACAACGACAGCCGTCTGAGAGACTTGGTGCAAGCCTCGCTCGACGGCGATGGGAAGCTCAACCTGGTCAGCAAGCGTTTCGGCACGCCCGGAGCGTTCTCGGTCGTCTCCGATCTGGAAGCCGGTCCTAACAACTCAGGCTTTGGCACTGACGGAGGCGTCGTCACCCTCGGGCTGAACGTGGAAGGGACGATCAACGGAGAGGAGGCCACCGGAAGCGGCCAATTTCTGACCGGCAAAGCTGGAGCCGCCAATGTGGACGGCCTGCAAATCCTCTACGCAGGAAACACGCTCGGAGCCATCGGGAATGTTGTGTTCGGCAAAGGCGTGGCCTCTCGAATGTCCGACCTCATGATGACTTTCACCGATACGGTTGACGGCCTCTTGACCGCGACCGACAGAGCTCTCCAGGATCAGATCAAGGACATCACAGACCGAATCACGGACTACGAAAAGACTTTGGAGATTCGGGAGCAGACCCTTCGCGCCCGTTTCCTCGCAATGGAGCAGGCTGTCTCGGCCCTTCAAGCCCAGCAGGCACGGTTGAACCAGATGCGGACTCGGTAAGCCGGGGTCATTCTTTTCCGAGCATCTTTTCAGACTCGAAAGTGCGGACGGCGAGCCCCAAGAGGGCCAGGGCCAAAATTAATGAAGTCGAGACCGTGAGTCCGACGCCGGGCCAGTCGATTCTCGAGAGCAAGGCTTCCCGAAGCACTTGGGCCGAGTTGAGGACCGGCGTCAACTTGACCCATACTTCGCGCTCTTGACCGGAGAACCCGAGGAACTGGCTGAAGACAGCCGGTAGCAGAACGAGGAAGCTCACCATGGTCAGCGTCGTCTGCGACTCGCGGACCGTCTTCGCTCGGGCGCTCACAGCGAGCAAGACTGCTGCGAAAAGGGCTACGAGCGAGAGCAGCACCATCGCGACCACCAAGGCGGACGATGGAGTGACTTGGAGGCCGGTGGGGAAAAGGTCGGCCACAGCTTGGAGCCGCAAGGCCCCACACGCCGTGATCGCCACGAAAGTCGCCAGGCTGCTAAAAAGACAGACCAGGCAAAGAGCGAGGAACTTACCAAGGGCCACCTCCCTGCGCTCGACTGGAGAGACCAAGAGCGTCTCGAGCGTCCCTTTGTCCTTTTCTCCCGTCACGAGGTCGCTGGCGATTCCGAACCCACCATAGAACGCCCAGAGGACGACCAGATAGGGTAGGAGCCCGATCAAAGGCGACCCGCCCAGTCCTGGTGGCCTAGGAATGGCCTGGGCGTCGATCTGTACCGGCTGGGCCGTCTCGGGGTCGATGCCCATCGCTTTCAGCTGCCGTTCCGCGATCGGCTTGATCGCCGCCAGCACGGCCTCGCGGAACCGGGCTAAGGCGATCTGGCTCATGGGCTCGGTCTGGTCATAGAACACCGTGATCTTCGCCCCACGTCCGATCGAAGCCTCAAGAGCGGGGCCGAACTCGACGGCGAGCCGGACTTCGCCCTTGGCCAACCTCGCCTTGGCCGAATCCATCGTTACAACGTCGATGCGCTTGGAGTTGGATTTATTCAAGATATCTTCGCTGAACTTATCCAATTGTGTCGCAACGACAGCGACGGGAGGAGGCGGCGGCTTGTCGACTTGACGTTGGATCATTCCGAAGAGGAACACGAACATCAACACCATGAACACCGGCCCTATGAAGGCGCCGGTGGTCACTCGTCGGTCACGGAAAAGCTCTGAAGCTTCCTTTCGGAAGACCACCCAGACCCGGTTCATGATTGGACCGCTCCCCGCACGTACCCGACAAGGCCGAGGAAGGCGTGCTCCAAAGACGGGCTTGTCGACCGGAGTTCGCTGACCGTTCCCCTCGCGACGATCGCGCCTTGGTGGATGACGCCCACTTCGTCGCAAAGTCGCTCGGCTTCGGTCATGATGTGAGTCGAGAAGACGACCGTCTTTCCTTGGTCGCGGGACTCCTCAATGAACTCCATCACTGCCTGAGAAGAGAGGACGTCCAGGCCTGCCGTCGGCTCATCCAAGAAGAGTACGGGCGGATCGTGGAGGATCGCCCGAGCGATGTTGACCCGTTGTTTTTGACCCGTCGAAAGCCGGTCACAAAGCTGGTCGAGGAACGGGGCGAGGCTCAGCCGTTCGATCACAAAGTCCATTCTCTGCGCCATAGCTTGGCCGGACATGCCGTTCAAGCGACCGAAGTACGCGAGGCACTCTCGGGAGGTGAGGCGGCCATATAGCGAAGTCGAGCCAGAGAGAAACCCGATCGACGAACGCACCTTCGCTGGTTCCGTCGCGATGTCATGGCCCGCCACAGTCGCCGCACCCGAAGTGGGACGAATCACAGTGGAAAGGACTCTGAGCAACGTCGTCTTGCCCGCCCCGTTCGCCCCGAGGATCCCAAGAACCTTGCCCGGTCTCGCTTCGAAGCTGACGTCGACGACGGCGTCGATGGTCGAGCCTTTCGGGCCGACGAATCGTTTGGACAATCCTTTCGCGACAATCACCGACCGCGTGATACCACGCCGAAGCCCGGGCCGTTGCGACGGCCACCAAAACTACCAGTTCGTCATGCCGGAGGCACCAATCGTCATGGACGACCGATACAATAGAGGACGAGGGCTGCGAGACAGCGGATCAACGAGCCGTTTGGCCCCCGGAGAGGATCGCATGGTTTCGCAGGCCCTGGCTTCGGGGGGCGCTCACGGTCAGGTTCCGACCGGGGCGCCCGAGCCCCTCGGGGCCTGGTCCCTGGCCGTCGCCCCATCATGGACGTCTATCATGAGCAGAAGACCTCATGGTGTCCGTCCGGTCATTGATCCTTGGCAATCTGGTGCTCGCGCTCTTGATCGCGGGCGGCTTTGGCGTGGCCCATTGGCTCATTAACGACCCAGCCATCGTTTCGTCGGGGGTCGTCCGGCCTTTCTCGAACCTCGCAAAGCTGTCTGAGCCGGAGGAAAAGTGGCCGTTCAAGCCGATCAGTCTCTCGTCAGCGGCCAGTCGGGCCGTCATCGTCATGTATCACGATGTGGTGACACGCCGGACAAGGGACGGAGTCTGGTTCGACACGACCATCGACGAGCTCCGAGACGATCTGGACTTGATCGAGAAGATGGGGGGCACCGTCGTGCCTCTCGAACAGGTTTACCGGGCCCTTACCGATGGAGCACCGTTGCCCGAGAAGGCTGTCGTCCTGACCTTCGACGACGGATACGTCGGTTTCTATGAGAACGCGCGCCCGCTGCTTGAGGAGAGGCGGGCCCCGGCCACAGTCTTCATGCACACCGCGTTCATCGGCGACCAGAACGGGAAGCCGAAAATGACGATGGCCCAGCTTAAGGAAGTCGATTCGAGCGACCTTTTCGACGTCCAGTCGCACACGGTGACCCATCCAGAGGACATCACGGCCCTCGACTCGGAGCGGATTCGGGCCGAACTGCGGGACTCGCGCCAGAAGCTCGAAGAGGGGCTGGGCCACGAGGTCAGGTTCCTAAGTTGGCCAGTTGGGAAGAACGATTCAATGACCCGCTATGAGGCACAGGAGGCTGGATACAGGATGGCCGTGACGATGGAGCGGGGCCTGGTCGGCGACTCCCCTGACATCCTGGCCGTCTCGCGCATCGTGAGGAAGCGGCTCAAGGAATCGCTCGAGGAGATGGACAAGGCTCCTCCTGCCCTGTGGGCCGAATCTCGCCTGGACCGCTCGGCCGGACCGGAACTGAGGGACGAGTCCTATGGACGAGTCAAGCTCTTGACCGTGACGGGCGGTAGCCCGCAGACCGTTTTGGTCGATGGGAGGCGACAGGTCAGCGACCTGGTCACCGAGTTTGCCGGTGTGGCCGGGATCAACGGTGGCTTCTTCTCGATGGCCGCGATCGCCTCGACCGACAACACGATGATCGGCCCGTGTCTGGCCGCGAACCGGAAAGTCCTGATCCCCGATCCCGAGACCGAGCGGGCCCGAAGGGTGGCGATGCGTCCGTTGGTCTTGATCGGCCAGGACAAGATCGCTTTCGTTCCCTTTCAACCCCGCCTGATGAACAGCGAAAGCGTGCTGCGGGAGGCCTTTGAAGGGCTCACCGACACCTTCGTCGCTGGGGCATGGCTCGTTGTAGACGGCAGGCCGCTCGACCGCACGACGATGATGCGCGCGGCCACTTCTGACGCCCAGGACGCCCGAAAGCGCGCCTTTATGGGGGTCACCGAGGATGGCCGGTTCATCATCGGTGCGAGCAAGAACGGGGCCACAAGCGAGAAACTGGCCGAGGCGGCCGCCGCAGCCGGAGCCCATCAGGCCGTGCTACTCGATTCAGGGTTTTCGACCTCGCTCGTTTATCGCGGCAAAATCCTCGCTTGGGGCCATCGGAGCTCCGAACACGGCTCACGCCCGATCCCTCACGCGATCGTGATCTCAGAACCTACGTCACAGGGCGAGTGAACGGGCTTCTTGGGCCTCTGTTGGTCCTGCGCCCCCTCCTGACCTTCTCAACGTTCATTCCGAATGGAACGTCAATATAGCCATAGGAAGAGATGGACAAGTCGCTTGACGCTCTCTCCGGCCCTTGGGCCGGGTTCTGGTTGCAATACGGGCAGCGCGGATTCATGCGTTTGGACCTCGTGTTCGCATCGGGAGTGGTCAGCGGAACGGGCGACGACAAATCGGGCACCTTCACGATGAAGGGGGTCTACGGCTCGGAAGCGATTGAGATCATCAAGGGCTACGACCAGTTGTCGATCGTCCTCTGCGACGCGGCCCCAGTCCTTCTTTATGAAGGCCGGTGGGATGGGGCCGTCGTATTTGGGAGGTGGGTCCAGGAGGGAGACCCGTGGAACACGGGCGAGTTCGAAATGTGGCCGGTGAGCGGTGAAACGGCGATGGAAGAGCTGCTCCAGGAACTCGAAGTCGGCGAGCAACGGCCCCTCGTCACCCATATCACATTCTGAAAAGGCTGAACCCAGGTGCTGGGATAGGTGCGTTGCGGGCCGCCTCGATCGCTAGTCCGACCACGCGCCGAGTGTCGACCGGGTCGATGATGCCGTCGTCCCAGAGACGGGCGCTGGAAAAGTATGCGGAAGACTCCTCGGAATACTTGGCGAGAGTCGGCGCTTTGAACGCCTCTTGCTCCTCTGGGCTCATGGACCGGCCCTCGGCGGCGAGTTGGTCGAGCTTGACGGTGAGCAAGACGTTGGCCGCTTGGTCGCCCCCCATCACCGAGATCTTGGCGTTGGGCCACATCCAGAGCTGCCGAGGCTGGTAGGCGCGGCCGCACATGCCATAGTTGCCGGCTCCATAAGAGCCTCCGACGATCACGGTGAACTTCGGCACGCTCGCCGTCGAGACGGCTGTGACAAGCTTGGCCCCGTTCTTGGCAATGCCTTCGTTTTCGTATTTCTTTCCGACCATAAAGCCGGTAATGTTTTGGACGAACAGCAACGGGACCCGGCGTTGACAACAAAGCTCGATAAAGTGCGCGCCCTTGAGGGCCGACTCGCTGAACAGGATGCCGTCGTTGGCCAGCACGCCCACGAGATGGCCATAAACCCTGGCGAAGCCGCAGATCAGCGTGGTTCCATAGTTCGCCTTGAACTCATGGATCTTTGATCCGTCCAAGATCCGGGCCAGGACTTCCCGCATCGCCATGGGGATCCGCGTGTCGCTCGGTACAAGCGAGTAGAGGTCGTCGCTAGAGTAAAGCGGGTCTTCGGGCTCTGTCGGGTCGGACCAGCCTTCGACTGGAAGCCTCGGGCACCCTTCCAGGATGTTCCGAACGATCTCCAGCGCGTGGGCGTCGTCGTCGGCGAAGTGGTCGGCGACTCCGGAGAGGCGTGTATGGACGTCGGCGCCCCCCAGTTCTTCGGCTGTGACCTCTTCGCCGGTCGCGGCCTTCACCAAAGGGGGCCCGCCCAGAAAGATGGTGCCCTGCCCCTTGACGATGACCGTCTCGTCGCTCATGGCGGGCACATAGGCCCCGCCCGCCGTGCAAGAGCCCATCACCGCCGCGACTTGGGGAACGCCTGCGGCCGAAAGCCGGGCTTGGTTGTAAAAAATTCGTCCAAAGTGGTCTCGGTCGGGGAAGACTTCTGCCTGGAGCGGCAGGAACGCGCCTCCACTGTCGACCAGATAGACGCAGGGAAGCCGATTTTCTAAGGCGATCTCTTGGGCCCTGAGATGCTTCTTCACTGTGACCGGGAAGTAAGTGCCCCCCTTCACTGTGGCGTCGTTCGCGACGACCACGACTTCACGGCCGTGCACCTGCCCGATCCCGGTCACGACCCCTGCGGCCGGGGCCCCGCCGTCATACATGCCCCATGCGGCGAAGACAGAAAACTCGACAAAGGGCGAAGCAGGATCAAGAAGCGCTTCGATGCGTTCGCGGGCCAGGAGCTTGCCCCTGGACTTGTGCTTGGCCACGGCGGATTCGCCGCCCCCGGCCAACACCAGGCTCAATCGCTCACGGTGGGCGGCCAGAATCGAGTCCATCGCCGCCCGGTTGCCTCGATGCTCAGGGTCGTTCAGGTCGACGTGGGACTCCAGGACGTCCATTGCGGGCCGGATCTTACCGGGACGCGAAAGAAAAAGAGGCCGGGCTTCCTGAGAGTCCCGGCCAATCGTCTTGTGCTTGTCGTTTTGCTGACCGGCCAATCGAACTGAGATGTTTCTGTTCGAGACTCACGCGGTCTTCAATTGAAGGGCGTGAGTTGCCCTCGCGGCCTGGTCGTGTCCTTGATACCCCACACCAAGCCAAAATTCGACCTCACCCCTTTATAGTCTTTGCCATTTTCACAGCAATTTTGTCAGGCAAGGTTCGAGCCCTGACGAGGCGACTGGGGGTACAGTCGTGTCCGAAATGCGCGAGGCGGCTGTCGGCACGAAGGTTTACGACCAAGCCCTGATCTATGGGCCGAGCCTTGTTTTGTCGATTTTCGTCGCCGAGACGTTCTACAAGTTCGGTAGCTTCTCGTTGGAGTTCGTCGCATGGGCCGCGACGTTTGGTGTCCTCATCGTGGCTCAACGCGGGGTCTTGGCGCTCTTGCGACCCCGCGACTAGCGGCTGACAGCCAGTTTGTCGCGGACCCGCACGAAGGCGGCGAGGGCGTCGGCCAAGTCTTGCTCTGAGTGGGCTGCGGAGGGCATGGTGCGGATCCGCGCTCTGCCTCGGGCTACAGTCGGGTAGACGATCGAGAGGGCATAGACCCCTTCCTCCCAGAGCATCTTCTCCATGTCTTGGGCGGCTTCTTCGCCGCCGACGTAGACCGGAGTGATCGGCGTCTCGCTTCCCATCGTGTCGAACCCTTTCTCTGCCAAGGCGTTCTTCCACCACCGGGCGTTGTCCCAAAGGCGCCTTATCGGCTCCGGGTCGTTCTCCATCACATCGAGCGCGGCGATCAAGGCGGCTGCGACCATGGGCGGATGGGCCGTCGAGAACAAGTAGGGCCTTCCCCGATTGATCAGCCACTCTTTCAACGCGGCCGACCCGGCGATGTACCCGCCAACGACGCCAAGGGCCTTTGAGAGGGTGCCGAGCTGGATGTCGACCCGGCCATAAAGGTCGAAGTGCGACGCCGTGCCAGCCCCGTTCTTGCCGAGGACTCCGCTGGCGTGGGCGTCGTCCACCATGACGAAGGCGTCATACCGCTCAGCGAGGGAGACGATGTCGGGCAAGGGAGCTATGTCGCCGTCCATGCTGAAGACGCCGTCTGTGATGATCATCCGCTTCTTGAAGCCTTGGGCCCTCTTGAGGCAGTCTTCCAGGGCGTCCATGTCCTTGTGGGCGTAGACCCAGCCGTCGCTCTTCTTGTACGAGGCCGATGACAGGCGGACGCCGTCAATGATCGAGGCGTGGTTAAGTTCGTCGCTGATAATGACGTCCTCGCCGGTCACGACGGCAGGGATGCAACCGCTGTTGGCGGTGAACCCGCTGGTAAAGACAAGGACCGCTTCGGTATGTTTGAACTTCGCGAGCCGGTCTTCCAGGTCTTGGTGGACCGACATGGTGCCGCCGATCCAGCGCACGGCCCCGGCGCCGACCCCCCATTCCTCCACGGCTTTCAGAGCCGCCTCCCGAACCTTGGGATGATTGGCAAGCCCCAGGTAATTGTTGCTCGACATGTTGACGACTTCCTTGCCGTCCATCCGCACGCGTCCGCCAGCCGCGGTCTCAAGGATGCGGGGCGTCTTGTAGAGGTGCTGGTCGTGGAGCTTTTGGATCTCGTCGGTCAGCCAAGTCTGGAGCGTAGGGTTCACGAGAGGCAGTTTATCCGCGTCGCAGGCGGTGGGTGCCCAAATGGGCGCGCCCAGGCGGTCAGCCTGGGCGCAGAGAGGGACGAGGCGTAGGAGTTTACTTCTTGCGGCGGCGCCGGGCGACGGCGGCAAGACCGACACCAAGTGCCAGCATGGTTCCTGGCTCGGGGATCGGATCGTAGTACATGAGGCCGAGCAGGTTGCCCGATCCCGTTGATCCGATGGCGGTCGCAGCTCCCGTCGCCAAGTTCAGCGAGTACAAGACGTCAGTCGAGTTGTCCACCAGGTACATCGTCTTGTTGTTGTAGTTGTAGGCGAGACCGTTAGGGTTCGTCGGTCCGCCTAGCGCACCGATCAGGGTCGGGGTGCCGGTCGATCGGTCGATCCTGTAAAGGCTGTCGGTCGTGCTATTGGTCATGTACATGACGTCGTTGTCGCTGTCATAGCCCAGGTTGTTGAACGACGTCAGCCCGATATTGCCGATCAGCGTGGCGGCTCCGGTTCCAGTATCGACCTTGTAGAAGGCGTTCGGCGTCGAAGAGGCCGCGTACAGGGTGCCAGAGCCGCTGTCCCACTCGATGCCGTGCATCACAACGTCTGGACCGTAGGCACCGATCAAGGTCGCAGCGCCGGTCGAGAGGTTGAGGTCGTACACGGAGTCCAAGCTGGTCGATGTGAGATAGACCCTGTCGGCCACACGGTCATAGGCCAAGCCGCCAGTCGTGCCAGCGTTAGCTGAAACGGTACCGATCTGGGTCTTCGCCCCGGTGTTCATGTCGATCTCAAAGAGGGCCCGGGAGCTGTCCACCGCGATCAAACGGCCTTGAGCATAAACGGGCAAGACGGCAACGGCCGTGACGGCGACCAAGGCCGCGCGGAAGATAGGGTTGAGGCTCATAGCATTCACCGAATAGACATTGACTAGCCAGCCACTGTCAAGTATCCATGTTATCGTGATTTACTGATGGATTGTCACAGTAATATTGCTGGATAAGCGGCAAGCCGAACAAGGGCGCGAACGTCGCGTTCGGTAACCTAGGGCGTGCTTTGTCTTGCCTTCGCCATCGCTGCCGCCCAGGACTTCGCTGTCCCCGGCCGCGCTTTGCGAGAGGACTTCAAGTTGGTGGAGTTGACGGTGCGAGCCCTCCATCCGTCGGTGAATCGTTTCTTGACTCCCGACGAGGCCGATCAAAACCTTGAGCGATTGCGTGACGTTTGGTCCGACAGCAGACCTCTCGGCCAGGCCTATCTGGGCTTGCAGCGGTATGCCGCTTCGTTCCAGGACTCTCGAACTTGCGCGGATCCTTTCAGTCAAGACGAGTTCAAGCAGGGCCAGATCTTCAATTTATCGAACAAGCTCCCGTTCGCCTTTCAATGGATCGGCAAGCGCATGGTGGTCACGGGAGACGCGACTCCCAAGAAGAGCCTTCCTCTTGGCACGGAGATCCTGAGCATTCAGGGCAAGGCAGTCACAGAAATCATCGACGTTCTGACGAGTTACGTTTCGTCCGACGGAGGGCGCTTCCCGCCACGGCTCGCCCTTCTCCAAGTCACAGGGTTTGAGGAGTTCGAAGCGTTCGACGTTCTCTATCCTTTGGTCTTTCCGAGCGAAGGAGGCATGGTCGAGCTTGTCCTGAAGCGCCCGGGCCAGACCCAAGAAGAAAGGGTGGCGGTGCCGAAAATGGGGGTCGGCCAACGGTCGACGGCACTCCGTGAGAACGGTTTTGAGGGCCCGGCGTCCGCAGAAGATCGATGGAGCTTCTCTAAAATTGATGACCAAACGGCGATGCTCAAGCTTGGCCACCTCGGCTCAGGGAAGATCCGTTCAGACTGGAAAGCGTCCTTGAGCGAGTTTTTCAAGTCGATGCATGACCAGAGCCCGTCGAGCCTCGTGATCGATCTCCGCGGGACAGGAGGCGACTCTGATGAGGTGGTCACGTCGCTGCTTTCCCACCTCTTGGACCGACCGGCCACGCTGGACGGTCGTCAGAAGGTCGTCAAGTTCCAGACGGTCCCCGAAGCCCTCAAGCCGTTCCTTGAAGGAGCCGACAAGTCGTTCTTCGATTGGCGCGCTCGCACCCAACCGAGCGACGTTCCAGGTTGGTTCCGTTATACGGACCCCACCCCTGAGCTTAAGAGTCTTGGACCCTACGACAGCGCTTACCGCGGACGGGTCTTTCTCTTGGTCGATGCGGGCACACGCTCGGCCGCCTTTCGGCTGGCGCAGGTCCTCAAGGACTGCGGCCGCGCGATCGTGGTCGGCCAAGAAACGGGTGGGTCTCGGCGCGTGAGCGGGCGCGGCCCCAAAGCGACCCTCAGGATGCCTGGATCGTGGCTCGCTTTCGACTTTCCGCTGATCGACCAACTTGCCGTCGAGGCGGTTCCAGACACGGGAGTGATTCCCGACGTCCCCACCGAGCCCACCATCGAATCAGTCGTTTCCAGACACGACCTCGAAGTCGAGGCGGCCTTGAAACTGGCGCGAAACTGACCAAGGCACAACCTCGACGCACCGATCTCGGTACTCTCATCGTGACGATGTCGACGGTGCAGTACAAGCCGGCCGAGGTGCTCCAATGGTTCAACCTGGGGTCGCGAGAGGCCATGACCCGGGCCAAGAAGCGAGGGAAGGGGGCCCTTCAGGAGACCGACATCGCGAGGGGGCTCAAGGAAGCGGCAGGGGCCGCGTTCGATTTCGGCAAGGGCGCCTGGACAGACGCCGTTCACCGAAGCGTGGAAATGACAGAGTACGTTTTGGGTGACGACGGCTTCGAAGTGGTGGGGATCGGAGGGCGCAAGAGAATCGCCTACACCGATGTCCGCGAGGTCAGGGTGCAAGGGAGCGAGCGGGCCGAAATCGTCCACTCTGGCGGTTCGCTCACAGTCAAGCCCGTGGCCCACTTGCTCGCCGGAAGGCTCAAGGTTCCGGTAGGATGGCTCCGAAACGGTATGGAAGTCCCGTATGCGCTGCTGATCGAGGAGCTCGCCGCCCGGTGTGGCGTTGACGTCGTCGAAGGATGACGGTGGGTTGGAAGCATCCGGCGCCCGAGGGCTGGGTCGAATCCGTCTGGGCCGCATTGGCCGAGGATGTTGGGCCTGGAGACCTCTCGTCGATCGCGGTCAATCCTGAGGAGGTCGCCAACTGGCGGGTCGACGCGCAGGCCGATGGCGTCGCCTGCGGCATCGGGATCGCGGCATATTTACTCCAGCCTGAGTTCGACGACCCTCAAGACGACGAGTGCGAGGCGCTGGTCGACGACGGCGAGCCGGTCGGTCCGGGAACGGTCGTCCTTCGGGGCCGCACCCGGGTCGGGCGGCTGCTGACCCGCGAACGCACAGCCTTGAACTACTTGATGCTCCTCAGCGGCGTCGCGACCCTGACGAACCGGTATGTCCGAAAGCTCGAAGGACTCTCTACGCAAGTCGTGGACACCCGCAAGACGATTCCAGGGATGCGCGCGTTGCAGAAATACGCCGTCCGTTGCGGAGGTGGCCGCAACCATCGGATGGGCCTCTACGACGGAGTGATGATCAAGGACAACCACATCGAGGCGGCGGGTTCGCTGACCGAGGCCGTGGCCCGGGCGAAGCATTTGGTGGGGCACATGACCCGGATCGAAGTCGAGTGCGAGACCTTGGATCAGGTCAAAGAGGCGATCGAGGCCGGGGCCGACGTGGTCATGCTCGACAACATGGATCCTTTCTCCATGGCCGAAGCGGTCCGGAACTATCGAGGGCATGTCGTATTCGAGGCCAGCGGTGGAGTCACTCTCGACACCGTGCGACCCATCGCCGAGACCGGCGTGGACGTCGTCTCGGTTGGGGCCCTGACCCATTCCGCACCGGCGTTGCCTTTCCACCTCGAATTAGAATGAAGTTTCTCGAAGAGTGGACGGTGTTAGACGAGGTCGGCTCGACACAAGCCGAGGCCGCCCGCCTCCTGCAGGCGGGAAAGAGAGTGGGAATCGTCTTCGCTCATCATCAGACCGAGGGGCACGGGAAGTTCGACCGCCCATGGCACAGTTCCAAGGGCGACTCACTGACCCTGTCGCTCGTCTTCGGGGACTATCCCGACCATCCAAAGCCATGGCTCGTGGGGATGGCCGCCGCCGCCGCCGCGGCCGGCGCTGTCCATTCTCAACTTCAATGGCCGAACGACCTGACGATCGAAGGCAGGAAGCTCGGCGGGGTCTTGACCCAATTGTTCCGTAATGCCGAAGGGAAGTCTGTTCCCGTGGTGGGAGTCGGGATCAACTTGAACCTTGTCGAGTTTCCACCTGAGATCGAAGCGGCTGCGACCAGCCTCTTCTTGGAGCGAGGACACCAGTTCGATCCGTTTGAAGTCGCCCGACACATCGTCCAGAGGGTGCGCCAAATGCCGGAACCCGAAGGGTGGCCCGACCTCGCCCCGGTTTGGGCCCTCTTTGACGACACCCGGGGAAAGAAGTACGTCACTTCCACAGGCCAAGAGCTGGTCGCGATCGGCACCGGGCCTCAAGGTGAGTTGATTGGATCCCACCGGGGCGAGACGGTGACAGTGCTAGCGGCCGACGCCTTGTTCGGCGAGACGGCCTAAAGCTGGTGGCCGTGCTTGTCAGCAAACTTGGCGAACTCCTCCCAGGAGGGGAGCGAGCCGATGGCGCCAGGGAGCGTCACTGAGATCGCGGCGGCCAGGTTTGCCTTGGGGAGAGACTCGGGAAAGGTCTCGCCGGTAGCCAGGAACCGGGCCATGGCCCCATTGAAACAGTCTCCGGCAGCCGTCGTGTCGACCGCTTTCACTGGAATGCCAGGAACCTTGAGTTCTGACTTGCCGTCCGTCCAATAACAGCCGGCCGAGCCCAGCGTCACGACGACGTTTTGGACGCCCAAATCGAGAAGGGCCTTGGCCTGATCACCAGTTGGTCCTTCCCGACCCGAAAGAGCCGCGGCCTCCACTTGGTTGGGGGTCACCGCCAAAAGCCCGTCGAGGGCCCCGGTGGGCAACGGTCTGGCCGGAGCTGGGTTCAGGATGACGCGACCCCGCTCCTTGGCCGCTAGCATGGCCTCGATGGGAGTCTCCAACTGGCATAGGATGACGTCGGCCCCGAATGGAACCGAGTTGCGGACATGTGCGGGCGAGACCTCGTTGTTGGCGCCGCTCGCGACCACGATCATGTTCTCGCCGTCGTCGTTGACAAAGATCGCAGCGGCCCCGGTCGGAGAGGAAGCCCTGATACAGGGGCCTGTGTCGACGCCAGCCGATTGGAGGGCCTGGATCAAAGCGTCACCGCTGGGATCGTTGCCGACCGCACCGACGAAGACGACGTCCGCCCCGAGCTTGGCCGCCGCCACCGCTTGGTTCGCGCCCTTGCCGCCTGCAAAATGAGCCAGGGAGGCCCCGGTCACGGTTTCACCTGGGGCGGGAAAGCTCCTGACGTGGAACACGGCGTCCATGTTCGCGCTGCCGACCACCCAGACTTTGGCCATGAAGGGCAGAATACTAGTTCAACGGCGGAGGAAGACCCAGATCAATCCTGCCGGCTCCTTGGTTGGCTCCAAGGGCCGTAGCGCGTCGAACAGCTCGCTCGACCGTGCCATGAGCGGAGCGAACTCCGGGTCACGGTCGCGCTCGATCTGAATCGCCCGATAGAGTCGAATCTGGTCGTCGTTAGAAAGATTCATGTCGCTCTTGAGCCCCGTCTCGCGCTCGGCGCTCTTGGAATGGACCTTGTCGAGGTCTTCGAGTCTCCTGTTGACCTTGGCGAGTTCGGCCCGAAGTTCGTTGCGGTCCTTCCTTTCTTTTGAGCTCAAGGGAGGTTCTGGGCCGACCAGAATAAGATAATCGCCGACGATCAAGTCAAGCTTGCCGTCTCCGTTCCAGTCAGCCGCAAAGGGGACGAGCCGGATCCCTGGACGCCCGACTTTGAGGCCCGTTTTCGACTTTGGGTCGGTCACCGCTTCGGGAATCTGACTGACGTTCTTGAGCGGCGCCACCAGGGGCGCCTGCCGGGCGAACTCAAAAGAGCCTTTCGACAGTCCGCGGTAGAACTCGACCGCGCCGACTTGGGTTCCGAGCAACAGGTCAAGGACGCCGTCGCCGTCCCAATCGACCACGTGGGGCCGCGCGTCTTCCGCCTCAATCCGACGGCCGTCTGCGGTCAAGGGACGCCCCATGTCAAAGACCAGTCCGCCCAAGTTCAGAAAGAGCATGACCGGGCCATGGATGAAGCCAACGACCATGTCGAGAAGTCCGTCGCCGTTCCAATCAGCGAAGCTCGGCGCTTGCGAGTACTCGTTGGACAACGGCTTTGCTTCCTGATTGAGGATCTTGGTCTCGCTCGAAAATCCTCCCTTCCCATCGCCTTTGAAGAAGCTGATCCCGCCGGTGTATGAGCCTGACGCCAAGTCTTTGGCGCCGTCCCCGTCGAGGTCTCCGAACCAAGGAACGGCACCGATGCAACACCCGGCCTCGACACGGATCTCGCTTTCTCCGGCCCGCAGCAGCAAAGGTTCCCCGAACACCGGAGCTGCGGGCTTGCCGACGTTCTTGTAGAGCCGGACGCTCCCTGGGGCGAAGTCGCCGACGATCAGGTCGCTCAGCCCGTCACCGTCGAAGTCAGCGAAGACTGGCGCCAAGTGCCCGATTTCGACTTGGATCGGCTTGCCACCAGCCTTCACGAGGAACCCCGGTGCGAGATCGCTGGGGCTTGCAAGACAGATCGCCAGGATCCAAGCAGTCGCCATTCAGACCTTCAAGAAGAAGCAATGGAATGGCGCAAGGTCTCGCGAGCGGTCTTTTTCGAGATCGCAGGCAGCACTTTGCTTATGAGATCGTCGAGATGGGCGACCGTCGCGTCGGCTCCTGCCTCGATGAATCTCTCTGGCACCTGACGCACGGCTTGTCCGCCTGCAAGAATCTTCAAGTTGGGCATCCGGCCGCGAAGAGACCGCAACTGTCGGACAAGCTCAAGAGCCTCGCCAACGGTGTCGAGGATCCCGCAACTCACCATGGCGGCTTGGGGCTGGTGTTCCTCCACGGCAGAGACGAACGAACGGGTCGGGACATTGGCGCCCAGGTAAAGAGGGTTCCAGCCCTTGACGCGAAGAACGTCGCTGACCATGCGCAGTCCGATGCTGTGCCAGTTGCCGGCGCTGCAACCAAGGACTGCCTTCGGCGCGTGGAGGCTGGGCGGTGGCGAGTTGAAGATCACCCGTGCCATCAGTCGCTCGATGATCGCGCTCGCCAAATGCTCTTCGCCTTCGTTGATCGCGTCCACGTCGTACCACTTGCCAATGAGGATCAGGGCCGTCTCGAAGAGCTCTTGATAGATCGTGGCGACATCGGTGCCGTGCTTTGAGAGCGAGTCCACCATCTTGGCGCAACCGACTTCGTCTCCCGAAATGGCGTTCTTGGCGAAGAGCTTGACGGCCTCACTGTCGAAAACGATGGGTTCAAGGGGCTCTTGGGCGGGCGCCAGCAAACCTGAAAGGGCTCCGACCACGTCGGCGTTCGCGAGCGAATAGAAGACGTGCCTGCCTACCTTGGTCGCTCGGACGATCCCTTTGGTACGGAGCTTGGCAAGATGATTGCTCACGTTCGGCTGCTTCATGCCGGTGGCGGCGACCAGGTCGGTCACGTTCCTTGGTCCGTTCTTCAGTTCGACCAGAAGGGTACGTCGAGACGGTTCGGCAACTTCTCGAAAGAGATCAAGCATAGGTTAAAGTCCCTCCAATAGGGAAAGTAAGCCGTTCAGCAGGCGGGAAGGAATCCCCAGCCCGCAGACCGGAAAGGCCAGTATACCCATCACTGATCCAAATGGATCGAGTTCGTCGACGAGCGCCGGACTATCGGCCCGGAGTCAGGCCATTCTTGCGAACAGTGGCGACGCGGTATCCATAGAAACTTGTACAATCCCCCTTCAGGGACAGTTTAAGAACATGATCGCCGAACCAGTGAGCCAGCATGCGACTCCGGCCGAGGAGGCCGCTTTCCTCGACAGAGTCAAGAAGTTTGTCGACGACTATGTCTGGCCGAACTCGCTCGCTTGGGAGAACGACCAATTGCCCTTGGACGTCTTCAAGCGTTGCGCCGAGATCGGACTGATGCAGATGACGGTGCCAAAGAACCTCGGGGGCCACGGTTACTCGTGCAAGGCCTATGCCGAGGCATGCCGCTTGCTGGCGACGGGCGATCCGGCCTTGTCGATGAATGTCGCTGCGATCAACGCCTTGTGCACAGCCCATTTCGTTGAGTTCGCCCACCCCGAGCAAAGGGAAAAGTACTTGCCTGGCTGCCTCAGCGGCGACATCCAGTTGGCCTGGGGCCTCACCGAGCCCGACGCCGGTTCTGACGCTCGCCAGGTCAAGACCGTGGCTGAACCGATGGCTGACAAGCCAGGTTATTGGAAGATCAACGGCCAGAAGATGTTCATCACCAACGGTGGTCGGGCCCAATTGATCATCATCATTGCCAGGACCGGCGAGAAAGAGCTGTCGGCCTTCTTGGTCGAGACCGACCAGCCTGGTTTCAAGCTGACGGGCCGGATCCCGACAGTCGGGGTCAAGGCAAGCTGGACCGCCCAGTTCGAGCTTGTCGATGCTGTCGGGTGGCACACGCCCTGCACCTTCGAGCAGGCCATCGGTCTGCTCCAGCGCGGCCGTGTCGGCATTGCCGCGATGGCCCTCGGGATCGCCGAACGGGCCCAAGAGCTGGCCCTCGCTTATTCCAAGCAGCGCGAGCAGTTCAACCGTCGACTTTGCGACATGCAGAGCGTCCAGAACATGCTCGCCGACAGCGAGATGGAGATCGAGGCGGCGCGACTGCTTGTCGACAAAGCGGCCAGGATCTATGATGATCATGGCGATGTGGTCAAGGCCGCTTCGATGGCCAAGCTTTATTCGAGCGAGACCGCGAACCGGGTGACCAACCGGGCGATCCAGATTCACGGCGGGCGTGGCATGGTGCCCGAGCACCGGGTCGAGAAGCTTTGGCGCGATGCCAAGCTCACCGAGATCGGGGAAGGCTGCAGCGAGATCCAGCGGATGATCATCGCCAAGCAGGCGTTGCGCTGAACACCGACTAGCAACGGGCGCCCAACCGTCTTCATACTGAGAACATGATCGCGCTACTGGTCATCTCGGCTCTCTCGGCTTGGCCGCAAGAAGAGGTGTCCCTCGAAAGGAAGTTCAAAGCCGGTGAACGCCTGGAGTACTCCGTGGACTGCTCGCTCCACATGGAGTACAAAGGCTCGGGCATGCAGTTCTACATGCCGCAAGAGTTTGACGTGAGCTATCGGTTCACGACCCAAGTGCAAACCCTTCTCCATGACGGGTTCGCCCAGGTCGTTTACGAGCGCCCGTCGATGACGTTTACCGACGGAGAGAACGCAAGCAGCCCCCCAAGGACGACCGTCGAGAAGACAGCCTGGAAGTTCCAGCTTGACCTGTCGCCGATCAACGAGATCACCAAAGCGAAGGATCTCAACCCGCAAAGGCCCCAAGGCAAAGGCGACGACAAGTCTCACTGGAACCATGCCGGGCCTGGCCAAGAAGTGACGCAAGAGGGCACCCCTGACCCCTTGGTCCCAATGATCCGAGAACTGCGCGGACTGGCCCTGTTCCTTGGAAACCTGGACTCGTCCCTCGACCTCAATCCGAAGCTGCCACTCGATCCGGTCAAGGTGGGATCAACATGGAAAAAGACGGTCAGTTTCCAACCCCGAAAGCTGGCCGACTCAGACAGGCAGGCCATGCAAAGGCTCGACATGACGTACCGCTATGACGGGCTTGTGCAATCGGATGGCAAGCCGGTCCACCGAGTGACGGCCATGGTCGATCTCGACACAGACGCAGCGCCTTGGCTCAACCAAATCTTCGGCGTCAAGCCCGACGAGTCTGACTTGGCGGCGGTCAAGCTCGTCTTAAAGACCAAGATCGAATTCGACCTCGAACCCGTGACACTAACCACCTTGCGGGCTGGGGCCGAGTCGAACGGCGAGATCTCGATCACCCTCGCCCAAAACAAGGACACGCCGATCTACACAGAGAAGCTCAAGGGCAAGAGCGCCATGAACTTGGTCAAGCGGAGTTGACCGGGTCGACTCCGCCCCGGCCCGAACCGCCGACGCTGATCGCCGTGGCGGTCGGGGTGTTCCTCGTGGCCTTTCTCCTTCGCTTGCCGGGTCTTGGATGGGGGTTGCCGACGGCTGAACGGCACTGGAGCCTCCACCCAGACGAGCCTGTCGTGCTCGCGTACTCGCAGCAAGTCCAGCCGCTGGCACTGGATTTCGTCCCTGGCTTTTACAATTACGGCACTCTTGGGCTGACCCTGAACAGGATGGCGACCGACCTCGTCGACGCGTATGGGGGCGGGCCAAAGGCCCGCGACGGGAGCGACCTGTGGCGGGCCATGGCCAACTATCATCGCGCCGGTCGGACTTTGAGCCAACTGGCCGGGTCGATGCTAGCCGTTGTCGTGCTCGCCTTGCTTTGGCGCCGCACCCATTGGGTGGGGGCCGTTGCGGGCGGGCTTGCCGTCGCCGTGGCCCCCGGCCTCGTCATGCACTCGTCGTTCCAGACCGTCGACGTTCTGGCGACCTTCTTCTTCGGCTTAAGCCTGTTGTTCGCACTGCGGGCCGAGGAAGAGGGATGGCGGGCTCCCGTTCTTGCGGGTCTCTTTGCCGGTCTCAGCGCGGGCACCAAGTACACCGGGATCGTGGCCCTCCTGGCGCTGTTCGTCGTCTGCGCCTTCGCCAAGAAGTGGAAGGAGGCCGCGCTAGGGTCCGCTGCAGCCTTGCTCGCGTTTCTTGTCACGACGCCTGGAGCCGTGCTTGATGGACAGAAGTTCTGGCGCGACTTCGCCTATGAGATGGCCCACACGTCGGAGGGCCACGGACTTGTCTTCGCGGGATCCTCCCCCGGGTTTGTCTTTCATATCGGCAACCTCGCGATCGGGTTCGGGTTGCTCATGACGGCTCTCGGACTGTTCGGATTAGGAAGGGCCGCGTTCAAACGCCACGTTTGGGCTCTTGCCCTCGCCTTCGTCTTCGTTGTGGTCTACTTGATGATCGGCCGGGCCGAAGTCAAGTTCCTCCGTTACACCTTCCCGCTTGTTCCGATCTTGGCCGTCGGCTTCGGGTGGATCGTTGGCCAGGCGCACCTACACCCCGATCGTCGCTACCGGCTTGTCGGTGCGCTCGGGGTCCTCGGATTGGCCGGGATCCTGGGCGGGGGGACTGGAACGACCGCGCACGTCCTTGGCGCCAACAGGGAGACGGATCCCAGGGACGCCGCCGCTGCCTGGCTCAGGACCGAGACGGCAGGCAAGACTGTGGCTCTCGTCTCTGACCCTTGGTTCTACACGCCGTCGCTCTACCCAGAGTCCGCCGCCCCGCGTTGGGTGCCATTTGTGACGCGCGACGAACAGATGCGGTCGGCAGGCCCCTATCGGTTGTTGCGGTTCACAAGTCCCGAGGGTCGCAAGGATTGGGACGTCCGCGTGCTCGGCCTCCAGCCTGACTTCGTCGTCTTCTCAAGCTTCGAGACTGAAGGGCTCGACAACTTGCTGTCTCGTGGACGCGACCCTGGTGCTTTTGCCGCCCAACTCGCTGACTACAAGGCGTTTCAGGAAGCCCTGGTCCAGCAGTTCGAGCCGGCCAAACGATTTCCGATCCACCCCTCGCCCCTCACCGCGGTGCATGACATGATGTACGTCCGTCCTACGATATGGGTTTGGAAGCGCAAGAACGGTTCACCGACTCCGTCGAATGGTTCCTCGACCACCTCCGCGCCGAGCGGGGGGCGAGCCGCCACACCCTGACCGCCTATCAAAATGACCTGACCCAGGCCATCGAGTGGTTTTCAAGGCAAGGACGGCGGGCTTGGACTGAAGTCACGAACGCCGACCTCATGGCCTATCAAGCATCCATGGGCGGCCATGTCAAGCCCATGACGCTGCGCAGGCGCGTCTCAAGCCTTCGATCGCTGCTTAAGTTCCTGCAGAGGCGCGCGGTGCCCCTGGCCGCCTCGCTTCCGAGCGCGGCCGGTATCAGGACGCCCCGGCGCGTGCCGAAGGCCCTTCCGGCCGAGAAGCTGGGGGCTCTCCTGGCGGTTCCAGACCTGTCCACGCCGACAGGCTTGCGTGACCGGGCCCTCATGGAGCTGATCTATGGGGCCGGTCTGCGGGTCAGCGAGGCGTGCGGCCTGACTGTCAGCCAACTCAGTCTCGACTCGGCGTCGCTCCGCGTGACGGGCAAGAGGGGCAAGACCCGATGGGTGCCTCTTCCAGGCCAGACAGTCGAGTGGATCGATCGTTACCTGGCCGAGGCCCGTCCGGCCCTGTCCCGCCGCCCGCTCGCCCAAGCCCTCTTGGCTGACCGGGGCGGCGCGCTCACTCGGTCAAGAGCGTATCGGATCCTCGAAAAGCACGCCCGCCAGGCCGGAATCGGCAAAGTCGGCCCCCACGCGCTCCGTCATACGTATGCGGTGCACTTGGTCCAGGGCGGGGCCGACCTTCGGGCCGTCCAAGAACTGCTCGGCCATTCGAGCATCGCCACGACGCAGGTCTACACCCAACTCGATCTTGACGAGGTTCGCCGACGCTACACAGCCGCGCACCCGCGCAGATAGATTAGAACCGAATCTCGACCCGGAGGCCGCCGACCTTGGCCCCGCCCTCGGTGAACACGCCCGACGTGGCGACGAGGATGCCGTTGACATGGTTGACGCGAGACTTCTGCTTGCCATCAGCAAGCTCCTTCAGAGTCTGGCCACGAAACTTGAGGTCGGTCGTCGCGATCACCAGGCCCTGGGCGTCGGCGACCGTCACTGACTCGTAGCCTCCAGCGGCCCGAATACCCTCAACGGTCCTTTGGAGCCGGTCTCGGCGGTTTTCAAACACCTGGCTGTTGCTCTCGATGATCGGCTGGGCCATGGCTGCTGCCAATCCGTCGATCCCTCGGCCAAACGCTTCCCGCTGCATGGCCGAAGCCCTCATGCCCTGCAAGAAAATGAGCAGAGCCAGAGCAGCGGCCGCGCTCAAGCCCACGGCCAGGAACCTGACTGCGGGGTGGACAGTTCGTGCCGGCTTCGGTTCGGGTTCGGACTGAGTCCCGTTCTCGGACATGGCGTGCATTTTAGCCGCCTAGCCCGGGAAGCGGGGCATTGGCGAAGCAGTCGAGTTCCCATCCGCTCCTCTCGCCAAGGGCCAAGCGGGCCGAACCGGCCAGGGCGATCATGGCTGCGTTGTCGGTACAGAACGAAAGGTCGGGAACCTTGAAACGTGCTCCCCGCCGGGCGCACTCTTGGGCGAGTCGCTCCCTGAGCCGTAAGTTGGCCGCCACTCCCCCGACGAGGGTGAACGCTCCAGACCCGGTCTCGTCCAAGGCGGCCATCGCTTTGTCGGTCAAAGAGTCCACGACGGCGGCCTGGAGGCTCGCGGCCGCGTCCGCGACTCGCAAACGGGCCCCTTCCCGCTCGACGAGACGCATAACGGCCGTCTTAAGCCCGCTGAAGCTGAACTTGGTCGGGTCTTTCGCCACCCCACGGGGCAGGCGGTAACGGTCTGGATCGCCTCCCAAAGCCGCGTCTTGCACCGCCTTCCCCCCTGGGTAGCCCATCCCAAGCAGGCGGGCTCCCTTGTCCAGCGCCTCGCCCGCCGCGTCGTCCAGAGTCTCGGCGATGATCCGATAGTCTCCCAGGCCAGCGACCCAAACGAGCTCCGTGTGGCCACCAGAGGCGACCAGGCACAAGTGGGGGAAGGGCAACGGTTTGGCCTCGCCGAGAAACGGGCTGAGAATGTGCCCCTCCAAGTGGTGGACGCCGATCCATGGAACGTCCCACGCCAGGGCCAGGGCCTTGGCGGCCGAGACTCCCACGCTGAGCGCTCCAATGAGCCCAGGACGGTTGGTCACCGCCACGGCCTCCGGACGATGCTCCCCCAAGGCCTCCGCCAACACTGGGACTATCGCCTCCACATGGGCCCTGGCCGCTGCTTCGGGCACCACGCCGCCCCACCGCTTGTGCAGTTCGACCTGGCTCGAGACGATGTTCGTCCTCACCGAACTGCCCTCCAGCCAAGCAGCGCTCGTCTCATCGCAGCTTGTTTCGATGCCCAAGACCGGGCCAGGGAAGAGCTCGAGACCGTTCATGTCCGCAGGTCATGGAGCCACATGACCAAGGCGTCCTCCTGGTTGTCCGGGTAGTACCCCTTGCGCACGCCCGACCGCACGAACCCGAACGACTCATAAAGCCCGATCGCCGCCTCGTTGCCTGCGCGGACTTCCAGCGTCGCACAGACCGCCCCTCGCTGTCGTGCTTCGTCCAAAAGCGTCTCGACCAGGCGCCGCCCGATTCCCTCTCGCCGCCGGTCTGGCTTGACGGTCACGGTCGTGACGTGGGCCTCGTCCACGATCAGCCAGAGGCCCCCATAACCGACCACCTCTGCCCCATCGAGCGCGACCCGAAAACATGCGTGCCGGTGGCCGAGCTCGTTGCGGAACGATTGATCCGACCAGGGGCAACCGTGAGACTGCCTCTCGATCTCGACGATCGCCTTGATGTGGTCCTCCCTGAGTGGGGCGAGCTTGATCGTTCGGGCCATCGCCCTCATCCGCCCAAATAGGCTTCTTTCACTTTCGGGTCGTGGAGGAGCTCCGGGCCCGAGCCTTCGAGCACCACCTGCCCGGTCTCCAGCACATAACCCCGGTTCGCGATCTCCAGGGCGCGGTGGGCGTTCTGTTCCACAAGAAGCACCGTCACGCCGTCCCGGTTCAATTCGCCGATGATGTTGAAGATCTCGGTCACGAGGTTCGGGGCGAGCCCCATGCTCGGCTCATCCAGCAGCAACAGCTTGGGCCGGGACATGAGCGCGCGGCACATGGCCAGCATCTGCTGCTCACCGCCGCTCATCGTGCCCGCGTTCTGGCGGAGACGCTCCCGGACCCGGGGGAACTTGTCCATCACACGCTCCATGTCAGCAGCGACCCCACCGTCCGAGCGCGTGAAAGCCCCGAGCTGAAGGTTCTCGTGGACCGACATGTTCGTGAAGATCCTGCGCCCCTCGGGAGACTGGCTGACCCCGAGCCGGACGATCTGGTCAGGGGACGCCCCGTCGATCTCGCGGTCCAGAAAGCGGATCGAACCCCTGCGTGGACGAAGGAGGCCACTGATCGTGCGCAGGAGGGTGCTTTTGCCTGCCCCGTTCGAACCGATGATCGAGACGATCTCGCCCTGGTCGACGTGGATCGTCACACCGTTGAGGGCCTGAATGGCGCCGTAAAAGACGTCGACAGAATCGATCTTCAACATCGGGGGCCCATTATGGCGCCCCCGCTCCGCCCAGGATCGCGAAGGGATTCGCCGCCCGCCCCTCCCTCCAACCCCCTCCGTTCCATCAAGGGCTCAAGGGGCGGGTGGAGAAAGCCCCCTCCCCCGTTACGGGGGAGGGGGTTTGGGGGTGGGGGATGGCGCGAGCGGGCATCCCGTGCGTAACCAGCTGCCAATACGCTACGTTCAGGCGGTGTCCAACGGGTGTCCAAGGGGTAGGCCCCCGGCACAGGGCCGGAAAACGACCCGTGTGGGCAGCGGACGCCAGGGGCTTGTGCCTGGGGCGGCCCTTGGGATTGGCGGCCTCACTCGACCTGTCCCGTCTCGAAGGCGGACACTTTGACCTCCTTAAATGCGAACACGGGCACCTGGCCCGGCCCGAAGTTCGCCTCCACCAACGGCCGCACCACCTGCTCGGTCATGACCGAGTCGGCGAGTTCACGGCGGATCGCGGCGATCTGGAGCATCATGACCTGAAGGTGGACTTTGCCCAGCGCCAGCGAGCCGACCCGGCGCCCTTCGTCGGTGGTCAGGGTCTGGCCCACGATCGACCGGGCGATTTCGCGGTTGTGGTAGTCGATCGCTTCTAAGAAGCCGCTCGTCGGCTCGGCGGCCCCTCCCAGCAGGCTGACGTCGATCTCGCCGGGAAAGACGACCGCCGCGTTGTTCTGGATCTCCTGCAGGGCGCGGAGGATGGCGGTCTGCTCCTCGGGCGGCAGGCCCCGCTGGTACTTGCCGAGCACAGTCGGCATCGCATACTTCTCCAAGTGGAGCTTCCAGGCGCCGAGCAGGCTCTGCTTGGCTTGCCAGTGTCGGTAGGCCGCGTCCAGGTCGCTGCGCCCCTCGGGTCGTCCATAAGTCCGACGATGGATGTGGACGATGAACTTCTCCCTGGGAAGGAGCCTCTCGGGCTGGTCGGGCACGCGGAGCCGCAGGCCGGTTGTCCGGCCAAACTCGTCGGTGACGATCCCGAAGAGCTTGGGGTCCTTGGGCCTCACGGCATGGAGCCATAGCCTGCCGTCCTCCAGCCGGTGGACGACCTCTTGCACCGACCACCCCTTGGCAAAGGCGTCCATCGCCGATTCCAGGATCCCGCCGACGGAGCCTTCCATCCTTTGGAAGGCTTGTGCCACGAACTTGGCCCGCTGGCGGGCACCGGCGGTCGTGTCGGCGGGCCGCACCTCCCAGTCGCTGGCCAGTACGGCCAGCCTCTTGAGCGTCAAGGCGGTCTGCACCATCGAGTCCGCCTGCATCTCGTCATAGATCTCGTATCCGAGCCTTCCGACTGGGCGGCCCGGGGTGCTGAGGGCCTGGCGCTCCCACCGCGCGAGCTGGGCGGCGGTCTCTTGGGGACGGGGCGGCTTCTTCTTGAACAGGCTGAACATCTCCGTTGCCTTGGCCGAGAGGCTTCGAAACGTCAACCTCTTTTGCCCTTGGAAAAGACCCTTGGCCCTGCCACTTGGACACGGGCCCGGTAGCGGCGCCGAAGTTGCCGGGCGGCAAGGGACAAGGCGACCACCAGGTCGTCGTGGAAGCCTGATCCGGCGCCGAGCTTGGTGCCGCCGGAGGAGGGAACGGCCTGGAAGTGCTGCAGCTCGCGCAGGAGGGCTGGGTCGGGGGCCATGGTAAGGGCCCCTTGTTCGAACAGCCACGCGAGGTTGTCGATCAGTTCGGCCTTGACGGTGGACGTGAAGGTCAGTCCGTCGATCTTGTGATCTGGGAGGGCGGATCGGAGCCACTCGAGGACAGGGTCGCCGAGCCCGGTCGCGTCGCAGAGCACCGATGCGTGGGGGAACCGCTCGACGACGTCAGCGACCCGGGCCACGGCCTCGCTCCAGGAGGTGCCATGGAACTGGTGAAGCTCGACCAAGGCGCAGTCGGCCCGGTCGCCGCTCAGCACGGCCACCGCGGTGTAGTCGCCATACCTGGCCCAGTCGATCCCGATGGCGAAGGGAGGTTCGGCGACGGGAGCCCGGGGCACCAGACACTTCTGCACCGCCTCGTCCCGGAACACCTGCCCGGCCCCGTCCAGGAACTCGGCTTCGTACTCGACCCGGTACGCCCGTTCGCTGATGAGCTCGCGCTGGACGGCCAGGAACTGGGCCGAGACGAACGGGGACTCGGACGACGGGGCCTGACGGCTCCAGACGCCGTGCTCGCCCCTTTGCCCCATGTGGAAGAAGCGCCAAAAGTGGTTCTTGCCATGGGGGGTGCTGATGAGTGTCAGTCGGCCGTCAGTGGTCGCCAGCATCGGCATCGCGATCTCCGTGATGAGGCTCTCGGGAAGGTAGGCGGCTTCATCGACCACGATGTCGGTCGCGCCAAGCCCACGGAGTGAACGAGGGACGTGGCCTGATCGCGCCGAGACCACGTGAGGGCCGAACTGGAGGCGAGGATAGGGGGAACTGCGGACTTTGGCGGTCTCGCCCAGGGCCTCGAGGAGTGCGACAGTCCGGTCAAAGAGCAGGCGGGCCTGGTCGAGGGTCGGGGCCAGCAGAAGGTGCTGAGTGGGGCTCGGCTCGAAGAGAGAGGCGACCGTCCGCACTGCGCAGGCTTCGGTCTTGCCCCAGCGCCGTCCGCAGGCGAGCACTTGAACGGCAGCGCGGTTTCGCAGGAACTCCAACTGGCCCTGATGGGGCTGCCAGAAAGGGGTGATCCTCTCCAAGAACTCTTCCACACGGATTCCGCCGCTCATGGGGGATCCGGTCAACCGGTGGGCGGGCCCACTCGGGACTGGCGCTGGTCTCAGCTCTCTGAAGCCCCCTCCCCCGTTACGGGGGAGGGGGTTGGGGGTGGGGGCCTCCTCCCCTCCCTTCGAGCAAGGCTCGTGGGGAGGGGGTCGGGGGTAAGGGGATTGGCCTCCTCCCCTCCGTTCGAGCAAGGCTCGTGGGGAGGGGGTCGGGGGCGGGGGGATTGGGCTCCTCCCCTCCCCCGTTACGGGGGAGGGGGTTGGGGGTGGGGGCCCGGGATCCCCTTCTCTGTGGGTCATCGAAACAGGGAAGTGGCCTCAGAGAGTCGGACGGAAGTCCGGCCGCCCTGAGCCTTTTGCGGGTCTGAAGCGTCGGTAGGTCAAGACCATGACCGCACGTTTGATCCTTGGCCTTCTCGCCACGTCCGCACTCGCCCAAGCCCAGACCCCCATGGACAAGACCTTGGTGACCGTGAACGGTCAGGCGATCGACGGCCGGACCTATTACAAGCGTATGGAGGTCATGCCGAACGTGGGGCAGCTCGTGAACGACAAGTTCGTCCCTGCGACGCCAGGTTTCTTGGTGCTGACCAAGCTTGTCAACGAGGCCCTGATGCTTCAACTGGCCAAGGACAAAGGGGTGGCCCCGACCCGGGCCGAGATCGACGCGGAGTTCGCCCGGAGGACGAAGGAGAACCCCGAGCTGATGCCCGGACTGAAGAGGATCGGCTTCACGGATGAGGATCTGAAGTACGACATCAGTCTCCAGATCGCCGAGTTCAAGCTGACCACCCTGGGCATCACGATCACCGACTTGGAGGTCGAGAAGTTCTACAAGGACCATCCGGCCGACTTCACCAAGCCCAAGAGGCACGTCCTGCGGGTGATCGTGGCCCAATCCGACGAGGTGAAGGCGAAAGTGGATGCGGCGTTCGCCGCAGGCAAGCCGTTCCGAGAGGTCGCCCGCGAGCTCAGCGAGGACATTAACCGGGTCGAAGACGGACTCATGGGCGAGGTGCCCGAGGCAAACTTGGGCGAGAAAGTCAGAGAAGCGATCATCCGGGCCGGAAAGGGCCGGGCCACCGATTGGCTCCTTAGCGGAACCACATGGGCCATGTTCTTTGTCGAAGACACCCTGGCCGCCGAGACGGTGCCGCTCGACGCCGAGCTCAAGGCTTTGATCCGACGGAACATGGCCTTGGACCGTGGCAGGATCCGCAACGACATTGGAGCCATGATGGAAGAGACTCGGAAAAAAGCCAAGATTGAATATGGAGGCACGGCCTTCGACGACCAGCTCAAACGGGTCTTTGGAGGCTAGGCGTCCCAGCGGGTCTGGAAAACCGAGGTACCATTCCGGGCCGCCCAAGAACCGGGCGCGAGCGAGGAACCCCATGGCAAAGGTCTGTCAAGTCAGCGGCAAGAAAGCCAACAGCGCCAAGCACATCCGCCACCGGCATTCTGGCCAGTGGAAGTTCCGCGCGCCCAAGAAGAACCGTTTTCAGAACGTGAACCTCCAGCGGGTCACGATCAACACGCCGACCGGCAAGATCCGGTTGACGGTCGCGACCTCGGTGCTGAAGAGCCAGGAGTTCGCCGCCGTGCTTTGTGGGCTCAAGCCAGTGCCCAAGGCCTGGCGCGAGAAGCCCGGCTACGGTCTCTAAGCCGCCAGAGCCACGGGTCGGGTTCGGCTTGCCGGTTCCTTGCCGGTGATGATCTTTGCGGACGACCGACCGTCGGGAACCGTTCGATCATAGGATGACTCATAGCCTGGCCGTCCAATGCTTGACATGTGCCTGGATGGCCGCGATCGGATGGTATGTCCAACTCGTCCACTATCCCGCCTTCTTGCGGATCAAACCTGAAGAATGGGGCTCCTTCCACGCTTTCCATAGCGCGATGACGGGCGTCCTCGTCGTCGGGCCGATGCTGGCCCAGACGGCGGCCACCGCCTGGTGCTTCGTCCTCGCGCCTCTTGACCGAAAGTCATGGCTCCTGGCCGCCTGCTGGCTCCTGTCGTTCGGATGGACTTTGGCGGTCACAGGGCCGATGCACGGCAGGCTGGCTCCAGGGACCCTTCAGACCGAAGTGCCCCGTCTGATCGCCTCGTGCTGGGTTCGATCGATCGCCTGGTCGCTCCAGGCCCTGATCGCCGCTTGGCTTCTGGCGCGAATGGCCGAGTCTCCAGTAAGATGACCTCCGTGAGGACTCTGCTCTTGGTGTTGGGGCTGTGCGGATTGGCCTCAGCCCAAACGAAAGACCAACTGGCACCGACTTGAGCCGGGTGCGCGGCGGAAGCCCGCTCGCTCCGTGAGGGCGAGATCCCCCATCCATTCACTCTCAATACACGGTTCATCGAGATCGACGACCCGAGCGTCGATCGGCGGCTGACGCTCGACTATCGCGCGATGCCGACCCTCTCGGTGGGCCTTGAGTACACGCCTGGACGCGAGGAAGTCATGCCGAGGGGAAGCTGGTTCCTTCTCCGCCAGAAGGGCTCGCTGCCCTCTCTCGTGCTTGGGTTCGCGTCCGACCGATTGACCACGCCGCGCGGTTCGGCCGTCTTCTTCACCGCGACCCGCACCGAGGCCAACTCGCCGATCGTGCCGTTCGTTTCGGTGAAGTATTCGACGGACAACAACCGGTTCTACTTCCCAGCTGGGTTCAACACGTTGCTGGCGAAGGACTGGGTGTTCCAGACGCTCTATGACGGCAGCCATACGCACCTCATCCTCACTCACAGCTTTGAAGGGAAGACGGCGAGCGTGATGATGGCCCGACACAAGTACCTTGGGATCCAGTTCGGCATTGGCTTCTAGCTTCGTTGGGCCAAACTATGCGCGTGACGTACCGGTTCGGTCCATTTCTCGATACGCCCGTCGACCAGGTTGGGCTTGAAGAGCGGGCGGCACGGTTCACCAAGCGGTCGATCAAAAAGGACGCCAAAGTCGCGGGCCTGAGGCTCGCCGTCGCTATTTGCGACCTCACGACTCTTGAGGGCAAAGACACCGAAGGGAAGGTGAGGCAACTCTGCGCCAAGGCCATTCGCCCCGGATCCGGCGCGCCGAGCGTTGCAGCGGTGTGCGTCTATCCCAACCTCGTGCCCGTGGCGCGAGAGGCGCTTCGGGGCAGCGGGGTCAAAGTGGCGGCCGTCGCGACGGCCTTTCCGAGCGGGCAGTTCCCTTTGGAACTCAGGTTGGAGGACGTCCGCCAAACTGTCGCGTCGGGTGCGGACGAGATCGACATGGTCATCAACCGCCGAGCGTTCCTGGAAGGCGACTATGCCGCCGTCCGCGACGAGATCGAGGCGGTGAAAGACGCCTGCGGCCCGGCCCACTTGAAGGTGATCCTCGAGACTGGTGAGATCGGCAGCTACGACAGCGTCCGGCGGGCGAGCTTTCTCGCCATGGAGGCCGGGGCTGATTTCATCAAGACTTCGACCGGCAAAGTGCACCCTGCGGCGACGATGCCGGTGACTCTCGCCATGCTGGAGGCGATCCGCGACTTCCACTGGGATACCGGTCGAGAGGTCGGCATGAAGCCAGCCGGAGGCATCCGGACCGCCAAGGAGGCCCTTCACTATCTGGTCATGGTCAAGGAGAGCCTCGGTGAAGCGTGGCTGACGCCGCGCCTCTTCAGGTTCGGGGCGTCGGCCCTCCTCAACGATCTCTTGCTCCAGCTTCATAAAGAGGCGACAGGGCGCTACCAATCGCGGAACGACGTAAGCCTGGACTAAGGCCGGGCCATACTGTAGACGATGCCGAGCACCGAGGCAGCCTGGACATACGCTCCCGCCCCTGAGGGCCGCGACATCGTCAAGTTGCGCCAGTCGTACGGACTCTTCATCGACGGGCAGTTCGTCGAGCCGACTGATGGCGGTCGGTTCGTGACGGAGAACCCAGCGACCGAAGAGCCCCTGGCGGAGGTCGCGCAAGCGACAGCCGCCGATGTCGACCGGGCTATTGCCGCGGCTCGGGCCGCGTTCCCGGCCTGGTCTGGGTTGCCTGATTTGGAGCGAGGAAAGTTCTTGTTCCGGCTTGCTCGACTCATCCAGGAGCGGGCTCGCGAGTTGGCCGTGCTCGAGAGCCTCGACGGGGGCAAGCCGATCCGCGAGAGTCGGGACGTCGATGTGCCCCTGGCCGCCGCCCACTTTTTCTACTACGCCGGTTGGGCCGACAAACTGGGAGAGGCGTTCCCGGGACGCGACCCTCGGCCTCTGGGAGTCGCCGCTCAAGTGATCCCGTGGAACTTTCCCCTTCTCATGGCTGTCTGGAAGCTCGCTCCGGCCCTCGCCACCGGCAACACTTGCGTCCTCAAGCCGGCCGAGACCACCCCTTTGACGGCTCTCCTCTTGGCCGAGTTGGTGCAGGACGCCGGGATTCCTCCCGGGGTCGTCAACATCCTTACCGGTGACGGGACGACCGGGGCCGCCCTGGTGTCCCACGAGGGGGTCGACAAAGTCGCCTTCACTGGATCCACAGAGGTCGGCAAGCGGATCATGCAGACGGCCAAGACTCGGCACCTCACCTTGGAGTTGGGCGGCAAGGCGGCCAACATCGTCTTTGAGGACGCTCCGCTCGACCAGGCCGTCGAAGGCGTGGTCAACGGCATTTATTTCAATCAGGGCCACGTGTGCTGCGCCGGGTCGAGGCTGCTCGTTCAGGAAAGCGTCGCCGAGCTCTTTGTGCGCAAGCTCGCCCATCGGATTGAGTCGCTGATTGTTGGTGACCCGCTCGACAAGAACACCGACATCGGGGCGATCAACTCCCGGGCGCAACTCACGAAGATTCAAGAACTCTGCGCATCAGGCGAGGAGGAAGGATGCGTTCGCCACGAGTCAGGCGCCGCCCTGCCGGAGCGTGGCCACTGGTTCCGTCCGACCTTCTTCACCGAGGTCGCCCAAACCCACCGCATCGCCCGCGAAGAGATCTTCGGACCTGTTCTGGCCGTCATGACCTTCCGCACTCCCGAAGAGGCGGTCGAGAAGGCGAACAACACGGTCTACGGCCTCAGCGCCGGAGTCTGGACCGACAAAGGCAGCAAGATCTTCAAGACGCTCGGCAAGCTGCGTGCCGGGGTCGTCTGGGCCAACACGTTCAACAAGTTCGACCCTTCGGCCCCGTTCGGCGGCATGCAAGAGAGCGGCTTCGGTAGAGAAGGCGGCCGTCACGGCTTGGCTCCCTACTTGTCCTTGGGAGGAGAAGCGTGAGGACGAGTGTCCGCAAGACATGGAAGATGGTCGTGAACGGGGAGTTCGTCCGGAGCGAGAGCGGGCGCACGTTCGAGCACGACGGCCAACAGGTTCCGCTCGCCAGCCGCAAGGACGTCAGGGACGCGGTAAGGGCCGCGCGTCAAGCGCAGCCGGGTTGGGCCTCCCGGAGAGGCTACAACCGAGGGCAGATCCTTTATCGGCTCGCCGAAATGGTCGAGGGCCGTCTGGACGGGGCTGTCTCTGACCGGCTTGTGCATTATGCGGGCTGGTGCGACAAGGCGGCCCAGGTTCTCGGGGCGGTCAATCCGGTGGCCGGGCCGTACTTCAGTTTCAGCTTCCCAGAGCCGGTCGGGGTGGTCGGGATCGTGGCCCCGGGGCCAGGGGCCCTGCCGCTCGCTACAGGGGTCGCCGCCGCTTTGGCCGGGGGGAACGCAGTGGTCGCCTACGCCCCAGACCCGATCGTCGGGCTCGAGTTTGCAGAGGCGTCGGTGACCTCCGACCTGCCGCCGGGCGTTCTCAATGTTGTAACCGGTGACTTTTCTTCGGTCGCGTCCCATTTGGCCGCACATCGCGACGTCGACTGCCTGGCGGTCCCGGCTCCGGCTCAGCCCTATGCCGAAGCGTGCAGCGACAGTCTGAAAAGGCTGGTCGAACTGCCGAGAGAAGGCTGGGAGGATCTGGCCGGGATCGGCTGGGTCGAAAGGTTCGTCGAGATCAAGACGGTCTGGCACCCAGTTGGCACCTGACAAGCCTCAGAAACGCGATCCCAACAGGCGCCAACGGCCTTGGATGCTGACCGACGCGACGAGCAGCATCATTTCGTCGGTCGTCGCCTCGCCCCACCGCACCGTTTTCGGCGGACGGCTGGGATTGTTCGGGTTGCCGTCCGAATTGTCGAACTCGGCTTCGATCCGGAGCTTTGATCCCCTCGTGAGTAGGAGAGGCTCCTCGAAGTGGTAGACGAACTGCCAGTTGAAGTCCCAGTCGTCGACCTTGATGAGCAGCGCCTCTTGTCCGTCCGGTTTGATCCAGGTCGCTTTCATCTTGCGACCCAAAAGGTGCATGTGCGGCATGAGGGAGTACAACTTGACGTCGACAGGAATCGGGATCGTCTGGGTGAACCGGGCATCGGACTTGCCCGCCGGAATCTGGATCAGCGGGTTCGCGAGCCAGGCGATCGTCACTTCGTCCTGAACTTTTCCTTTCTCGAAGTAGAGCGCGACCTCGGTTTGGTCGGTCTCTTCCACTCCCGATTTGCTGTAGTGGACTTGGAGCACAAGGTCTGTCCCCGGATCGATCCGGATCCCTGTGCCCGGGGGGTAGCGCTCCGGCATCAGTCCCGGCGCCCAGCCACCCAGGGAGCCGCTCGGGATCGTGCCGATGCCTCCGAAAGTCATGAACCCGCCAGCTTTGCCCTGGGCCGCCTGACGCGCGGCACGGCCTGAACGGTCCAAGAACACGATCACGTGGTGGACGATCCGCCGGTTGCCAGGGCGGACATCGATCGCACTGACAAAGACAGGCTCTTTGATGTCAGGTCGGACGACGAAGTTCCAGTACTCGTCCCTGCCGTCCGGCCCGAGCGTGAACTTCTCCGGCATCTTCACGGTCATGTCGGGCTCTCCGAGCGGCCAGTCGGTAGGGAAGTCGGGGGTCTTCGGCTCGGTACCTTCGCCGCGGGGGGCTCCAGCGTCGGACCACCGCTGGAGCAGGGCGACGTCCGCTTCTGACAAGCGATTGTCGTGCTTGAAGGGAACAACGCCTGGCTCGGCCTTCCAGGGCGGCATCCGGCGGCTCTGGGTGACCTGGGCGATCATCCGGTGCCGCTTCTTGGCATTGTCGTAGCCAACGAGCGAGAAGGGTGCGACCTGCCCGGGCCGATGGCAAGAAACGCAATGGCGGTTGAGCAAGTCTCCTACCGACTCGGTGTAAGTGGACTTCCGCATGGGCAAAGGACGCGGTCCAGGCTCGACGAGGCAACCAAAGGCTTCCGTCTCGCTGAAGCTCCAAGTTCGTCCGTCCAATAAGGCCCGGAGCACGTCCCGAAGGTAAGGTTCCTGAACGTCTTCCGAGTATTTGGCGTCGTCGATCGCCCCTCGATACACAAGTCGGCCTCGCGCGTCCCGGACGACGACGGTCGGGACGACCTTGACACGGTCGGATTGGGCTTCCATCCCGCCGGGATCTAAGAGACAATCGAAGCGATAGCTGCGGGCCCGAGCGTATTCCGACACCTTGGGCTCGTCGTCGGCCGCGTTCGGGAACCTCGCCTCGAACGTCACGCCCTTGCCCTCGAAATCCCGAACGATCGACAAAATGCGGGGCGTGTACTTGGCCGCTACCGGGCACTCGGTCGACAGATAGAAACGAACTCTGGCGACAGGTTCCTTCTTGACTTCTTGCTTGCCTGTCGCGAACCAGTGGACTCCAGTCACGACGGCCACCAGTAGCCCGACCTTTACAAATGTCATGGTGCCTTCCTGTTACTGACGCTCTGACTGTGCCAAGGTTGGCACATGCGGGATCGCCGTGTCTTGGTCACCGGGAGCTCGAAGGGTATCGGACGGGCTGTCGCAAGGAGGGCGGCGAGGGACGGGTGGCGGGTCGCGGTGCATTACCGAGCAGACCAATCGGCGGCCGAGGACACGCTGTCGGCGCTCGGCGAATCAGCCGCTGGGCTTTATCAGGCGGACCTGGCCGATCCGTCGGCGGCTGCGACCCTCGTCGCCCGGGTCTTGGCGGAAGGGCCCTTGCACGCCTTGGTCAACAACGCGGGCGAGTACGTGAAGCTCGACTTCGCCGGGTCGTCGGCTGCAGAGACCCGAGAAGCCTTCGAGAGGGCATGGGCTGTCAACTTCCTCTCTCCGGCCTTGCTAGTCCATGCGGTGTGCCAGGCGTTTGTGGAGCAGGGGGAGGGAAGGGTGGTGAACGTCGCGAGCCGTGTCGGGCATCGGGGCGAAGCGGGCGCCGCTCCCTATTCGGCGAGCAAGGCCGCCTTGATCAACCTCACTCGGGCCCTGGCGGTCGAACACGCCACGTTCGGTGTCAGGCACTTCGCTATCGCACCGGGCTGGGTCGAGACGTCGATGGCGAGAGAAGGCATGGAGACCCGACTGCCCGAGATCCTGCGCGACATCCCCCTCGGACGTATGGCGACACCGGAGGACTGTGCTGGAGCCGTCGCCTTCCTTCTGAGCGAGGAGGCCGACTACCTCAGCGGCATTGTGATCGACATCAATGGGGCCAGCTACCTGCGGTAACTTTTAAAACTGAACTAGTTGCCCGTGGCGCCAACCAAGATCACCACATCAAGAACGTCTATCTCACAGCCCGCGCCTTCATTTCCTCAAACCACTCGTGCGTCCAAATCGCCCGGGTGGTCATGGTCACGCAGACCGACTCGAGCACCCCAGGATCGTACAGGGCGTTCGGAACGAAGAGTCGGTGAGCGAGCTTGCCCCCGTGCTCGCACCACGAACCCAGCGTATGGCACCGCTTGTACTCGTCCATCTCATGGGTGTTGAGGTCGATGACCAAGTGGCCAATGGCTGACGCCGAGAGCCGCATAGGCACGACCAGCGTCACGTGAAGCCCGTTCCCGAGAGTGGGATGGGGCTCGTCGGTGCGGACTTCAAGGGTCATCAAGCCGTCATTGGTGAGCCGCCAATCAAACTCGGCCTTCAGGAACGTGGAACGGTCCGTCTCAAACGAGCGCGCGCTCCTTTCCATGATCCAGCCACAGGCTTCCCACCGGGGATCGCCGATCCAACGGGAGGGCTGCGACCCCGAGTGGCGGAACATTCCGTACGCATGGGTCAGGCTTCCGTCCTCATGGCTCCGAATGCCTGCGGACGGATGGGCGCTCGTCGCCCGCGTCGCATGGAAGCGGTCGCCGAACGCTTGGGCCATGGAGTGGGCTTCGGCGATCTGGAGGGCCACAGCTGCCGCGAACCCCTTATGGAGCCAACCCTCGTCCTCGCTGGCATAGACCGCGGCATAGAGCTGAAAGGTGTCGGTCGGGGCATCGTAGACCGGCCCACTGAAGGAACAGTCGTCCATGGAGTGCTCCAGGGCGCTCACAAGCTCCTCAAGATGGCCCTTCCCTTTGACCATGTCCGTGGTCGCGGTGAGCTTGTAGGTGCATTGCCCCTGCCGGAAAACCCCGTAGTCGGTGGTGACGGAAGTCGCCAGGTCGCCGGCCCAATAGGTGAAGCCGTCGGGCCGCTCGGCCAGATAGGCGTCGTCAATCCTGAGGACGTCGTGCACCTCCTTGACCATTTGCTCTCCTAAGGTGTCGCCAGTTCTCCAGGACATAGGCGCCTTCTGGGTTTAAGTACGTTGGAAAGGCAGCTCAAAGATTCAACGCGAGTTAGCAAGGCCAGGCTCGCGGCAGGTCGAGCCGTTCCTATCGCTCCGACCGTCTGAAACTCTACGGGCAGCCCGCTCCTATTGATGCTGGTTTTTGCCCCAGATCAGCCAGGGAATGGCAAATTATGGCAACAAATGGCAAGAAATGGTGGTATGATACAAGTGGCGGTCACACCCATGACGGGATCCGGCCAGCAGTTCCGTCCCCATGCTTCGTGGGGCTCCGGACAAGAGATGGAAGCCGGCGACTGCCGAGAAAGGAAGCATGGCAATGAAGACGAGGAACGTCTCAGTTCCTGAGGCACTAGACGCGTATGTCGAAAAGATGGTCGCATCTGGCGAGTTCAGCAGCTACAGTGAGGTGGTGCGTGAGGCCATTCGGCTTCTCAAGCGGACTGACGCCGAACGGGAGCAACGCCGCCAATCGGTCATTGATCGACTTGGTCGCGGCTTCGAGCAAGCGAAGACGGGCCTCGTGGTGGACCGGTCCGAGGCAGGGTAAGGGCGCGAGGCCCTCGCCTGTCCTCGGCCGGATTGGTCGTGAGAGCAGTCCGAAGATGACGATGGGAGGGCAACTTGCATTGGACGTTCGACGCTCATGAGGACCTGATCGACATCCTGGCCCGTTTTGGCCCGACCAAACGCAAGCGGCTCTTGGCCGAACTTGGGGAAGCCGAGCGATGGATCGGTGAAGATTCGAACGCGGGCTCGCCCGACCTTTTCATCGATTTGGCGGCTAGCGAAGAATTCGCGAGGGCTGGTCGGATCGTCACTTTTGGGCACGAGTCTGACGTCGTCATTGCTATCGTCCACTGCCGGATCCGAGGCACACCGACCATCTTTGGCTGCTTTCTCGCAGACGACCTCCTCTCAGCCCTGGATCCCTGATCGCCATCCTAGGGCGAAACTCCCAATCGAAGGGGTCAATCGGATGGAACTGGCCCAATCATGGAGCCGAAGGTTGCGAACACGCAAGAGGCTCGGTCATACTCCGCTTCCGCTGACTGCCATGCGGTCAGTTTCGCGGCTTCATGAGCCGATCGCCCGGGCACCCGCTCTCCCAGCGGCTCTGCCAGGTGAGGGCGACGGGCGGGAAGCTGCCGGAGGCACGATTGCTACCAGGGATACTAGGTTATAAGGTTGGGATGACCCAAGTCTTCAATGACGAGGGCCGTATCGTCCCCGTCACCGTCGTCCAGGCGGGCCCCGTCATCGTCACCCAGGTCAAGACGCCGGAGAAGGACGGCTACTCGGCTGTCCAGATCGGATTCGGCGACCAGAGCGAGAAGCACCTGACCTTTCCGAAGTTCGGGCACTTGAAGAAGGCCGGGGTCAACAAGAACCTTCGGCACCTTCGTGAGTTCCGAGTCGAGAGCACGGAGGCGTTCACGCCCGGACAGGAGATCACGGCCGAGATCTTTTCGGCGGGAGAGCCGGTCACGGTGACGGCGAAAGGCAAGGGCCGCGGGTTTCAAGGCGGTGTCAAGCGGTACCACTTTAAGGGTCAGCACATGACCCACGGGTACATGACCCACCGAAGGCCGCTTTCGAGCGGCGCGACCGGGCCACAGAGGGTCTTTAAGGGAACGAAGAAACCCGGGCACATGGGTGACGAGCGCGTGACCCAGAAGGGGCTGAAAGTCGTGGCCGTTGACGCTGAACGAGGGCTCATCCTTGTGAGCGGGAGCGTCCCGGGAGGCAACGGTTGCCTCGTGACAATCAACAAGGTGGCGAAGTAACTCATGGCCTTCATCGACAATTTGAAAGAACTCAGCGTCAGCCCGAACCTTTTGCACAGGGTGGTGGTCGCGGAAGAGGCCAACGCCCGGCAGGGCACCCAAAGTGCGAAGACCCGTAGCGAGGTCCGAGGCGGCGGCAAGAAACCCTACAAGCAGAAGAAGACGGGCAACGCCCGCCAAGGCACGATCCGCGCCCCGCACTATGCGCACGGCGGCATGGCCCTGGCCGTCAAGCCGCGCGACTACTCCAAGAAGGTCAACCGCAAGGAGCGGCGACTCGCCTTGCTGGGAGCTTTCGCCGCAAAGCTGAACTCGGGAGACATGGTGATCGTGGACAAGATCGCCTTCGAAGCGCCAAAGACCAAAAACGCTCTCGACCTTCTCAAGAAGCACGGTTTGAGCGAAGCCCGAAGGGTTCTTGTGGTACTGCCCGAGCACCACGAGCCGACCTTACGGAGCTTCCGCAACATTGAAGGAGTCGAAGTCCGGACCGCCCCGAGGCGAGACGGCACGGGCGAGGCGTTCGGCACCCGAGACCTCGTCGTCGCCCACAAGGTGCTGGTGAGCAAGGAGGCTGTGGCCGTCCTCGAGGCGACGTACAGCGGCGAGGAAGCGGCTCCTGCCCCGAAGAAAGAGAAGGCTCCGGCCAAGAAGGCGGCTCCCAAGGCCGCGGCTGACGAGCCCAAGCCAAAGAAGCCACGGGCCAAGAAGGAGGCCTCTGAATGAAAGACCCGCACGACATCATCATCCGTCCGCACGTTTCGGAAAAGGCCGTTGCCCAGAGCTATGGCGACCGCCTGGCCAAGAGTGAGGCCGACGTTCAGCGGCAGTACACGTTCATCGTCGCGAACTCGTCGAACAAGATCGAGATCAAGCACGCGCTCGAAGCGATCTACAACGCCGGGAAGCGCGACAAAGAAGAGAAGATCGTCGTCGACAAGGTGCGCACCATCACGGTGCGCGGCAAGACCCGCCGGGTCGGCTTCAAGAACAAAGGCAAGAAGCCGGACTTCAAGAAGGCGGTCGTGACCCTGGCCAAAGGCCAACGACTCGAGGACTACGGAGTTTAACCAGTAATGCCCGTCAAACGAACCAAACCGACCTCGCCGGGACGACGGCACGCCATCGTCTCGACCTATTCCGAGGTCACGAAGAAGAAGCCAGAGAAATCGCTGACGGCTCCGTTGCCCAAGTCGGGCGGCCGCAACCACACCGGTCGGATCACCATGTTCAACCGGGGGGGCGGCAACAAGCGGCGCTACCGCATCATCGACTTCCGCCGCCAGAAGGACGGCATGGTGGCCACGGTCACCGCCATCGAGTACGACCCGAACCGCACCTGCCGGATCGCTTTGCTCGAATACGCCGATGGCACGAAGACCTACATCCTGGCGCCCCGCAACGTTGTGGTCGGTACCCAGATCATGAGCGGGCCCGAGGCCGACATTCTGCCCGGCAACTGCCTGGCCCTCCGCAACATCCCTCTTGGTACCCTGGTGCACAACATCGAGCTCCAACCGGGTCGGGGAGGCCAGATGGTCCGCTCGGCCGGCATGAGCGCGCAGGTAATGGCGAAGGAAGGCAACTATTGCACCCTCCGTCTGCCGAGCGGCGAGATGAGGATGGTCCATCTGGACTGCCGCGCCACGGTCGGCGAGGTCGGCAACGCCGAGCACGAGAACGAAAAGCTCGGCAAGGCGGGCAAGAACCGAGGGCTCGGCCGCAAGCCGCACGTCCGCGGTGTCGTCAAGAGCCCACGCGACCACCCCCATGGAGGCGGCGAGGCCAAATCTCCGGTCGGGCGCAAGAAGGGCCCGGTCGACAGATGGGGCAACAAAGCTCTTGGACAGCGCACGCGCAAGAACAAGCGCACCGACCGGTTCGTCGTCCGCACCCGGCACGACGCCAAGAAGAAGTAAGGATCCAGCATGGCAAGAAGTCTCAAGAAAGGCTATTTCATCGATGGCCACCTGCAGAAGAAGGTGGAGCAGATGACGGCGTCCGGCGAGAAGAAGCTGATCAAGACCTGGTCGCGCCGGTCGACGATCATCCCCGAGATGATCGGGCACACGATCGCGGTTCACGATGGGCGCAAGCACGTCCCGGTCTTCGTCACGGAGAACATGATTGGACACAAGCTCGGCGAGTTCGCCCCGACGCGGACTTACCGCGGCCACGACGGGTCGATCCCTGACAGGGGGACCAAGCTCCGGTAAGTCCCTCCGTCCGCGCATCCCCTGAAGTATCATGGGAGGCCTTGCGCGGGCCGGACTTCGGCCAGAGAGCCGCAAAACCATGGAAGTCAGAGCCGTCGCCAAATACATTAAGGTCCAGCCTCGCAAGGTGAGGATCGTCGCGGACAAGGTCCGAGGCATCCCCGCACAACGGGCCGCCGACACCTTGAAGTTCCACCCGAGCAAGGGCGCCTTCCACTTGCGCAAGGTCATCATCAGCGCGATGGCCAACGCCATGGAGAACCACGGCGTCTCGCCTGAGAACCTTAAGCTGGCCACCGTCATGATCGACGAGGGCCCGAAGCAGAAGCGCATGATGGCGCGGGCCATGGGCCGCGGCAACCGGATCCTCAAAAAGACGAGCCACATCACTGTGGTCGTCGAAGAGTTCGAACCGGCCGCCGCGGTAAAGCCGCACGGCACCAAGGCCAAACCACGGCCGAAGTTCGAGGCTCCGAAGGCCAAGAAAAAGTCCGCCAAGGAGCCGGCAGAAGAGGTGCAGGCGGTCGAGCCGCAGGCTGAAGCCGCTGAGGCCACCGAGGAGACCGTCGAGCAACCTGCCGCTGAGACTGAGGCTCCTGTGACCGCCGATGAGGCGCCGGCCAGTGGCGAGGCAAAGGAGGGAGAGGGCTCCTAATGGGACAGAAGATTCATCCGGTCGGTTTCCGTCTCGGCGTCATCCGGGGCCACGACAGCCATTGGTACGCCTCGAAGAAGGATTACCGGCACTTGGTCGTCAGCGACCAAAAGGTTCGGAAGTACGTTCGCGACAAGATCGGTAAGGGACTCATCTCGCGGGTCGAAGTCGAGAGAGCGGCCGACCGGATCAAGGTCACGATCTTCACGAGCCGGCCGGGCGCCGTCATCGGCCGAGGCGGCAAAGGCATCGACGAGATTAGCAACGAGCTGAACCGTATGCTGAGAAAGGAGTCGTCGACCGCTGTGGTGCAGGTCAACGTCGCCGAGGTCCGGCAACCTGAGCTGGACGCCCAGCTGGTCGCCGAGAACATCGCGATGCAGCTCGAGCGGCGCATCAGCCACCGGCGGGCCATGCGGCAGTCGATGACCCGGGCCCAACGGATGAACGCGCGCGGCATGAAGATCATCGTTAGCGGACGCTTGAACGGGGCCGAAATCGCCCGCGTGGAGCAGGACCGCATTGGCAAGGTGCCCCTGCACACCCTCAGGGCCGACATCGACTACGGCTATGCGATCGCTCACACGATCGCTGGTTCGGTCGGGGTGAGAGTCTGGATCTATAAGGGCGAAGTGCTGCCCGAGAAGCAACTGATGGCTTCTTTGGCGGCCGAGGCAGCCTCGGACTCGAGGCGCCCACGAAGAGACCGGGGAGATGGCGGTTACGACCGGCCACGGGGAGACCGTCCGCCCAGGCGGGAAGGCCGGGGCCCGAGACCCGGAAACGAAGAGTCCGGCGCTGAGCCGACCCGGACGGAGGTGACGACCCATGTTGATGCCTAAGCGGACGAAGTACCGCAAACAGTTTAGAGGACGGATGCGCGGCCAGGCCAAGGGCGGTGCTGAGATCCATTTTGGCGACTATGGCCTTCAAGCCACAGAGTGTGGATGGATCACGGCTCGCCAGATCGAGGCGGCCCGAATCGCCATGACCCGCCACGTTCGCCGTGTCGGTCAGGTCTGGATCCGGATCTTCCCCGACAAGCCTTACACGAAGAAGCCGCTCGAACAGCGAATGGGCAAGGGCAAAGCCGCCGTCGAAGGATGGGTCGCGGTCATCAAGCCAGGGCGCGTCATGTTCGAGATGAGGGGTCCTGCCCCGGAAGTGGCGAAAGAAGCCATGCGGCTCGCCCAGCACAAGCTCCCGATCCGGTCGCGCTTCATCATGCGCGAAGGATTCGTCTGGGTTCCGCCGACAAAAGCCGCACTGGCCGCAGCAGCCAGAGCGGAGCGAGCTGAAAGCCAGGCTTCAGAGGAGCCTACTGAGCCGAACGAGGTGAACGAATGAAAGCATTGAAGCCCGCAGAACTTCGCGATAAGAGTGTTCCTGAGCTGGAGGAGCTCGTCAGAAGCGAGCGAGCCTCCCTTTACAAAGCGCGGCGCGACCTGGTCTTCCGACAGATGACGGACACGGCTAGCTTGAAGGTGCGGCGCAAGAACGTCGCCCGGATCCTGACCCTCATCGCTGAAAAGAAGAGAGGAGGAGACGCTTGAGCGGCCAATCAACGGAGACTCGGTCAACCCGCAAGGTGAGACGCGGCGTCGTCGCCTCGAACAAAATGGAACAGACGGTGGTCGTGCGGCTTGAGCGCGCCTACCAACACCCGCTTTATGGCAAGACCGTGAGGAACACCAAGCGCGTCAAGGCCCACGACGAACTCAGCTGCGACATAGGAGACACTGTCGAGATCATGGAGACCAAGCCCATCAGCAAAGAAAAGCGGTGGCGGGTCACGAAGATCCTCGAGAAAGTGAAGTGACGACCTGGTTAAAGCCTGCGTCCGGCCCTGGGCACCTCCGTCAACGGGGAGCCTGACCGACGAACGAAGGCGAAGCCAGGGAAGGCTAGGCAAGGACAACGGACATGGTTCAACAATTCTCAAGGCTCAAAGTGGCCGACAACAGCGGAGCCCGCGAGGTGATGTGCATCCGCGTGCTCAAAGGCTCCCAGCCGAAGTACGGGGGCGTCGGCGACGTGATAGTCGCTTCAGTCAAGGCGGCCACGCCGAACATGCCCGTCAAGAAAGGCGATGTGATCAAGGCCGTCGTCGTCAGGACCAAACAGCCGATTCAACGGATGGACGGATCGACGCTGCGGTTCGACGACAATGCTTGCGTCGTCATCAATCCCGCCAACATGGAGCCGCGTGGCACCCGCATCTTTGGCCCGGTGGCCCGAGAACTCCGCGACGGGAACTTCATGAAGATCGTCTCCCTCGCTCCGGAGGTGCTTTGAACCATGCCCACGAAAGCCGAACTCAAACAGCAAGCCAAGCACGTGAAGCTGAAGATCCGTACCGGCGACCGCGTTCAAATCGTCGCCGGAAAGGACAAGGGCCAGATCGGCTATGTCGCGGCCGTTTCTCCTAAAGAGTACAAAGCCATCGTGCTCCAGGAAAACCCGGACAACCCCGAGCAACCGTTGCCGCTCAACGCGGTCATTAAACACCGCAAAGCGAAGTACCAGGGCGAGAGGTCGGCCCGGATCAAACTCCCTGCCCCGATTCATATCAGCAACCTGATGGTGATCGACCCAGAAACCGACAAGCCGACCCGGATCGGTCGAAGAAAGGAAGACGGCAGCCTGGTTCGGTACGCCAAAAAGTCTGGAAAAACGATTAAAGACGCGCCGAACATCGCGAAGAAGGATTAAGAGGCAAGACCATGGCGAGAAAAGAAAAGACCACTGAAGCTGGGTCGCAGGGCAAACTGCCAGCATCGCGATTGAAGAAGATCTATCGCGAGCAGGTCGTTCCGAAGCTGACCGAGCAATTCAAGTACACGACGGTCATGCAGGCGCCACGGATCACGAAGATTGTGGTCAACATGGGCACCGGTATCGATGAGAAAGAACTTGACAAATCGATGCAAGACATGCAGGTCATCACAGGCCAAAAGCCGGTGGCGACGAGCGCTCGTCTTTCAGTTTCGAACTTTAAGGTCCGGGCAGGAATGAAGGTTGGCTGTCGAGTGACCCTTCGTGGCGATCGTGCCTATCACTTTTTCGATAAGCTTTGCACGGTGGCATTGCCTCGTATTCGTGACTTTCAAGGACTGTCGCCGAAGAGTTTCGACGGCCGGGGCAACTATTCGCTCGGACTCAAGGAGCAGTTGGTGTTTCCTGAGATCGATTACGACTCGTTCGACAAGATCCGCGGTATGGACATCACGATCTGTACCGATGCTAAGAACGATGAAGAAGCGAGGGCCTTCCTCAAGCTCATGGGGCTTCCTCTGCGCGACAAGTAAGGCGTCTATCCATTTGCCATTTTGACCAACTTGAGCAGGTTGGTCGCTTTCGGGTGGTTAGGGCTGAGCTTGAGGGCTTTTTGTAGCAAAGGTTCGGCGGACTTGGGCCGCCCAAGTTGTATCTGTACCGACGCCGCAGTGACCAGGACCTCCGGATCTTCTGGGGCGAGCTCTATCGCCTTTGAAGCCGATTTTTCAGCGTTTGAAAAGTCCCCTTTGTCAAAGTCGATCTGGGCCATGAGGTCATAGAGACGGGCGAGGGCCAGACGGTCATCAGGGCTGGGGGTCGAGGGTGCCTGCAAGACGCCCTGGGAAAGGGCTCGGCTCGCTGCTTCGCTGTCGCCCAAAGCCCGCAAGACCAACCCCTTGAGGATGTAAGGCCCATATTTGTCCGGTTGAAAGGCGATAAGGCCATCGATCAATCGGTTCGCTTCCTGAAGATCTGATCGTTGATCGTCAGAGAGCGTGTCTCCATCTTGGACGACTTGGAAGGGAGCCTCGGTCAGTTGACGGACAGAGACGAGCGTTTGTTCATATTCTTTGCTGTCCCTCAGGACGGGGGGCGTGTTCGGATCCGGGGAGCCGCAACCGCACAAGGCCATCAAGACGAGGAGGCTAGTTCGCGACCACATTGACGAGCTTCCCCGGCACCACGATGACTTTTCGGACCGTTTTTCCCTCAAGTTGAGCTTTTATCTTTTCACTGGAGAGGGCGGCCGCTTCCATCGCTTCACGGTCGGCGTCCGCATGCATCCCGAGCGTGTCTCGGAGCTTCCCGTTGACCTGCACAGCAATGGTGACGGTGTCGTCTCGGGCGAGTTCTGGATCGGCCACTGGCCAACGGGCGTCCAACGTGAACCCTTCGAGTCCGAGCCCTTCCCACATCTCGTCGGCGACATGGGGAGCGCCCGGAGCGAGCAGCAGAGCCAAGCACTCGACCGCCTCGCTGAACGCTGTGGCTTCGTCCTCATGGCCCGTCGCGCTCCGTTTAAGCTCCATGAGTCGGTTCAGGCAGATCATGAGCCCAGAAACGTAAGTGTTGAAGGCGAAGCGGTCGATGTCTTCGGTGGCCTTCAGGATGGCTTGGTGGGTGGCCCGGCGAACGTCGCCGCTGACCCCGCCGCCCTTGGCCACGATCTTCGAGCGCCAGTCTCGGTCGAACCCGTCCGCGAATTCCGACACAAAGCGCAAGGCCCGGCCCAGGAACCTGGCCGTGCCGCTCATCCCTTCGCTGTCCCACTGGACATCAGCGTCGTAGGGAGCGATAAAAAGCTCGAAAAGACGGAGAGCGTCGGCTCCGAACTGCTCCACCGCCTCGTCCGGGGTCACAACGTTCCCCTTCGACTTGCTCATTCTCACCCACTTCCAGGTGACGTCGTCCGTCGGTAGGGTCGACGCTTCATCACGGCTGATCAGAATCCCGTCTTCGCCGACGTCGAGCCTCTCGCCTTCCCGGGGCCGGCGATAGGGTGTATGGCCCAAGACTTGGCCTTGGTTGCGGAGGGTCTTGAAGGGCTCCTTCACCGATACCAGCCCCTCGTCGAAAAGCACTTTGGTCCAGAACCGCGCGTACAGCAAGTGCATGACGGCGTGTTCGGCGCCCCCGACATAACAATCGACCGGCATCCACTCGGCGGCAAGTCGCTTGTCCCACGGAGCTTGGTCATTGCGCGGATCGATGAACCGAAGGAAGTACCACGACGAACAGGCGAACCCGCCCATGGTGTCGGTCTCTCTCCGTCCAAGCCGCCCGTCGGGCGTGGTAGCGTTGACGAACTCTGGGATCCGCGACAGTGGGGACGAGCCGTCGTCGCTGGGCTCATAGTTGTCCACATCTGGGAGTTCGACGGGCAGTTGGCCCTCGGGCACCAGGAACTCCTCTCCATCTTGGCCATAGACCACCGGGATCGGGCAGCCCCAATATCTCTGTCGGCTGATCAACCAGTCACGGAGCCGGTATTGCACCTTGCGCTCGCCGAGGCCACACGCCTCGATCCATTCGCCGAGGGCGGTCGCGGCCTCTCCAAAGGCCATGCCCGTGTACTCCTTGGCGTTGATCAACGGCCTATCCTTCGAAACGAAGGCACCCTTGAAGTTCTTCGGTTCGGCCAGATAGTCTGCCAGCAGGTCGCCGGACTGGGACGTTGCGTTGGCCCGCAACCATTCGTCGTCCGGCTCCTGGATCGGAGCGACTGGGAGACCGAACTTCAAGGCGAACTCGAAATCGCGCTGGTCGCCAGCGGGCACGGCCATGATCGCACCCGTTCCATAGCCCATCAAGACGTAATCCGCGATCCAGGCCGGTACTGTCCGCCCGGTCGCCGGGTTCACTGCGTATGCCCCGGTAAAGACGCCGGTCTTCTCCCGATCCTCGCTTTGCCTAGAAGCGTCGGACTCGGCGCGGGCCATGGCCTGGTAGGTTTCGATCTCGGTGCGACGGGCCGGATCGACCCGCCGTTTGATCGTCTCGACCAAGGGATGCTCAGGGGCCAAGACGCAAAAGGTCATGCCGAAAATCGTGTCAATCCTTGTGGTGAAGACTTCGAAAGTGTCAGGGGCGTCAGCCCGTTTGACCTCGAATTGGTCGGCCCACTTGTCGAATTCGGCGAGGGCCTGGCTCATGCCCGCTCCAGTGAGGACGTCTTCGCTCGCCGAGGCGAACTTCGAGGCGATCTGCCGCGCCTTCTCTTCGGCGGCAGGATCGGGGGCGGCCTCGGCCCGCACTTCGGCCTCGAGCCTCCTCAACTCGTCGTCGCCGGCTTCTGATTGGGCTGGGGCGCCCACCGGAGTTTTGTCCCCGGCGTGCCATTCCAAGCGCATCCGGAACTGGACGCCTTCGCTGCGTCCGATCCAGTTCCGCTGCATCTGCTTGATGCCTTCGGGCCAATCGAGATCGTCGAGGTCGTCGAGCAAGCGCTGGGCATACTCGGTGATCTTGAAGAACCACTGCGGGATCGCCCGCTTTTCGACCGGAGTGCCGCATCGCTCGCAAAGGCCGCCGACCACCTCCTCGTTGGCCAAGGCGGTCTTGTCCTTGGGGCACCAGTTGACGTCGGCGTGCTTGCGATAGGCCAGTCCGCGCCGATAGAGCACCTCAAAGATCCACTGCGTCCATCGATAGTAGTCCGGGTCGGAAGACTTGAACGAGCGCGACCAGTCGTAGCTCAAACCGACGAGGTCCATCTGCCGCCGGTAGGTGGCGGCGAACTCGTCGATCATGGCCGCCGGATGACGCCGAGCCTTGATCGCCGCGTTCTCAGCAGGCAGGCCAAAGGCGTCAAAGCCCATGGGGTGCAGCACGTTGTAGCCCTGCATCCGCTTGAGTCGGCTCACGACGTCGGTGATCGTGTAGTTGCGGACGTGACCGACGCTCAGGCCCGCCCCGCTCGGGTAAGGGAAAAAATCCAGCACATAGAACTTCGGCCGTTCTTCTTCAATGCGGGCGGCGAAGAGGTCGGCCTCTTGCCACCTCTTCCTCCACTTGGGCTCGAACTCGGCGGGCTCGTATCGGTCGAGCATTCGCCGCAGTTTACTGACTGGGTCGGAAACGGCCCGGTCCGGGTAGTTTGAGACTCCATGCTTTCCTCTCTGGCCCTTGTGATCGCCGGAGCTCAGGTCTTTGAATCGCCAAAGCTTCGTCTCAACCTGGACAACGGGGCCATCGTGCACGCCGAGCAGATGCAAGCCGGAGGGCGTTTCTCGTTGGCGGTCAGGTTCCGGGCAGTGCCCGAAACGACCGAGACCCACGGGTGGCGCCATTTGCTGGAACACCTGGCGGCGAAGGGTCCGGCCAAGGAGGTCGACCGGCTTGTGGAGTCGCACGGCATGTTCCTCTTGGCGGAGACGGGCCGGGAGTGGACGCTCTTCACCATCTCGGGCCCGAGCGACGGGTTCGCGACCGCAGTGGAGGCTATGGAACAGGTCTTGGCCGACCGGGAATACGCGGACGATGAGGTTCGGGCCGAGGTGACGGTCCTCGCTGAGGAACTCGCTTTGGTCGAGTCGGCGCAGCGGGCCTCTTGGGAAGCCTGGGAGACACTCTTCGGCGCCGCAGGCTTGTCTCCATTCGGGTCGTTGGAAGCAGTGGAACGGGCCGACGGCGCCGCACTCCGACAGTTGGCCTCTCGGGTCTTCGTCGGAAGGGGAGCGGTCGCCACGGTCGCCGGTGACATCGAGCCGCGCGTGGCGGCCGAGCGGATGAAGAGGATGTTGCAGCGTTTGCCCGCCGGAAGCCCTGAACCTCTCGCCATCCGGCAGTCAGTCCCTTCGGGTGTTGCCTTTGCAAGTACGGTCGCTATGCCGATGCCTCCAGTCCGCGACCCGGGATTCTTGGCCACTCTCGGTGCGGCGATGGGGGTATCGAGCGTCCAACCGGGGCTGGTCATCGGAACGACACCGTCCGCGGCTCCCGGACTTTTGACGATCGGTTCGAAATCTGGAGACCCGGCCCGCCAGATCCGCAAAGCGATCGAGGAAGGTCCGGACGTCTTGGCCGAACTAGGACTCCGGTCGGCCAAAGATTGGCTCGCTAGACTCGTCGGCTCGGCTGAGGGCAGGACGTACCTGAGGGCGATCCTGTTGCCCGAGTCACCCGCCTTCGATCCCGACCGCTGGAAGCAGGACATGGATCTGGGAACAGCAAGGTCGGACGTCGCCCGGGCTCTGGCTTCCCTAAGGCGGACGGTGGAGCCATGACGGTGGCGCTTGCGGCCTGCCTGGCCTTGGTGCCAAGAGCTGATCTTCGTGTGGTGGAGTTCCGCGACCCGGACGCCCGTTTCGTGGTCGTGCAAGCGTGGGCCAAGGCGCCCGAAGGGGCCGACCCAGCGGCATGGCGCGTGATGGCCCGGTGCCTCTCGGAGGGAACCCTCGAGTTTTCGCGCGAGAGCTTGTTGTCGACCGCTGGACAAACGGGTCAGCCGTTGCTGATCGAGGCGACTGACGAACTGCTTTCGGTCACCGTCGTCTTGCCTCCTGACGGCCTGGCGGTCGGCGCGCACTTGGTGGCGTCCATCCTGACCCAACCCCGGCTGAACGAGCGGATCATCAATGGGGCCGTCGCCTCGCTCAAGTCCGAGCCTCCAGGAGCTTGGGAAGCGCACCTGGACGGAACCCCGGACTTCTCGAAAGTCAGGGCCAGGGACGTGCTGGCTCTTGGAGAAAGGCTCGGAAACCCGGCCCAAGTCGTTGTGACCACGGCCGGGCCGATTGAGCGAGGGGACGGCTCCGCGGCATTCTCTGGGAGGTTCAAGCCTAGGCCCAGCCCGTCGCAGCCGATCCGGGCTCAACAAGCAAGCCCCAGGTTGTCGCGCCAGGAAGTCACGTTTGTCGAATTGTCAGGACCGGTACTGGATCCAGCGGACGCGGCATCTCCGCCCATGGCTTTAGCCGCATTCGCCTTGGGGGTCGGGAAAGACGGGGCCATGCACAGGGCGCTCAGAGAGGGCCGTCAGTGGTCGTACCGCCAGGAGTCGGTTTTCTGGCCAACGTCGAAGGGATGGCGACCTCGGCTGGTCATGGCTCGGCGCGCCTCGACCGAGACCGTCAGCCCTGAACAGATGGCCGACGCCCTCCGCCCAGAAATCGACAGGTGGGAGGATGGCGACCGGCTGAGGGCCCTCGCGATGGCTGAGGCGTCGCTCCAAGGGAGACTGCCGGTCAATCCGTTCCACTTCTCGGCATCACGACGAATGTCCGACAGCCTCGCATCGCGGGCGGCGTGGGCTGGATATCTTGAGCTGACGGGCAAGGGAGCACTAGGAACCGACACGTTCCTTGAGCTCTTGCGGCAAGTGACGCTTGAAGAGCTGAAGGCGGCAGCCCGCGACTTGATGGGAGCCAAAGCTACCGCGAAGTGAGTATAAGCGTCTGATGCCGCGAACACTCGCACTGATCCTGCTGGCGGTCTTGGCCCCGGCCATCCGGGCCGAGATCAGCTATAGGGTCACGCCCCAGCCAGAGACCAAGTCGCTTCAGGTCCAGGTCACGGTTCCTTCGCAAGGCCCGAGGGTTCAAGTCCAGGTCCCCAATTGGGCGCCGGGCGCGTACGCACTGGCGAATTACCGAGACCAGGTCAAGGAGATGATCGCGACCGGTCCGGACGGCGCCGTTCTGAGCGTCGAGCGTACCGACCCGAACACGTGGACAGTCAACGCGGCCCCCTCTCAGGTGATCTTCACCTATAGCGTGCCGTTTCAATTCAACCTGGACGTTGGCCACTATGCGGGCCCGGGCGTTTACGTTTACGTCGTCGGGCGGATCCCCGAGGCCTGCCGTCTGACCCTGAATCTCCCCGAGACATGGCGGTCTGCCTGTGGACTCGACGAAACTGGAGCCAACACTTATGCGGCGCCGAACTACGACGTTCTCGCCGACAACCCGGTGACGGTCGGTAAGTTCGAGTCCGACTCGTACAAGGCGCTCGGTGTGCCTCACACGATCGTGTACTACGCAGGCGACCCAGGGTCGTTGGACCGCGAGGCCGTCGTCAAAACGTGCCAGTTCATCTCTGAGTCCCAAGGCAGCTTCTTCGGTGGGTTGCCGTTCAGCAAGTACGTCTGGCACTTCAATGTCATGGAAGCCCTTGATGGCGGGTGGGGTCTCGAACACCTTTCAAGCACGACCATCGGGCTCGCCGCCGGACTGGGGCCAGGAACCGTCTCGGTCTGTTCGCACGAGTACTTCCACGCCTGGAACGTCAAGCGGATTCGGAGCCGCGTGCTAGGGCCGTTCGACTATCAGGTGCTGCCCAAAACTGGGGCGCTTTGGTGGCTGGAGGGAGTGACCGATTATTACGCCAACGTCTTCCTTCATCGATACGGCTGGTATGGCACCGATATCTTCCATCAGGCCCTGCTCAGCAATCTTGACCGGACGCGGGCGAACCAGCGAAGGTTCGAGGTGAGTCCTTACGAGGCCAGTTTCCGAGTCGGAGAGGCGAACAATGGCCGTGGCAACAGTAGCGGCTTCGGCGTGAGTTACTACAACACCGGCTGGCTCGTGGGTCTGTGCCTTGACATTGAACTCCGAGCGGCCACCGGCGGAAAGAGGAGTCTGGACGACGCCGTCCTCAGGCTTTGGGAGATGTGCAAGGACGATCAGCCAGGATTCGAGGAAGGAGCGATCCGTGAGATCCTTGTCGAGCTCGGAGGCGTCCAGCTTGGGGAGAAGTACGACCAATGGGTCATGAAGCCGGGCGAGCTTCCGGTCGAGGACCAACTGGCCAAGGTTGGGCTCAAGATTGAAACGATTGACGTGTCCTTCATGGACATTGGCGTCGCTCCCCAGATGGCCCCGAAGGACGGTGGAGTGCGCGTGCGCCAGGCCTTGCGCATGGCCAGAAACGTTCTTCAGCCGCGAGACGTGATTACAGCCGTCGACGGGGCTGCCCTCGACACCTCATCCTTCGGCAAGCTTGCCGCTGACTGGGGGGAGAAGTTGGCGGCTCTCAGGCCGAGCAGCGACGTCGAACTGACCATCCTTCGAGGCGACGAGACGCTGAAAGTGAAAATCCAAGTCGGCCAGGGACAAAGAAAGGCGAAGCGGATCGTGCCGAACGGCGACACCGCCAAGGACGAACTGCGCAACCAGTGGTATTTCGCAGGCGTCAAGGCGCGACAAAGTCAGGGTGGCGCTGGCAAAGAGTGAGGAAGTCGCAGCCTTCGCACAGCGACTTGCCGACGGGGACGACCGACTCGTAGTCGCGGTTCAAGATCTCTTCGCCGATAGTCCGTAGATCCGAGGCGAAGGCCTCGGCCTCCGGGTCAGAGAGGGACGCCACCGCTTTCGTGTTGGTCCTCAAGGCGACGATACTGGCCACGACCTTTTGGCCCGGGTACGCGGCCCGGGCCAAAAGCTGATAGCAACACATGGCAAGGTCGGTTGCGACGTCTTCCTGCTTGACGGTCTCCCGCCCGGACTTGTAATCGACCACCTCGATGGTGCCGTCCTTGTGGCGGTCGATGCGGTCGATCCGGCCCAAGAGGATGAACGGGCCGAGATCGAGACGCAGGGTCTTCTCCACCGCGACGGTGTCGGCCGTCGCGGGAAGCGCCACCACGTGTTCAATGTACTTCTCCACGATCTGCTTGCCCTCGGACATCGCCTGCATCATGTGGTCGTGGCTCTCATAGCCAGCGTCGATCCAGTTCTGTTCGAGTTCGGCCACAGCTTCGGCCGCGGTTGTGACTCCTTGGTCGCCGCTATCGTGGAACCGTTGCAGCACGGCGTGCAGAGTCGTGCCGAACGAGTAGTACGACTTGGAGCGCAAGAACCACTTGCCACGGTCGTCCACATAGGTCCACATGTACTTGCTCGGGCAAGCGAGATAGGTAGAGATCTTGGAAGGGCTCAGGGTCGGCTTCCGGGCCACGCCCCATTCTGACCTGCCAAACTGCGTCCATGTCCCGCGTGTTCTCGGCGTTGGCCTTTCTGGTCGCGTTCCTGGCCTGCCAGCCGGTCGGCTCTTCGCCTCGGCCCAACGGCGAAGTCCGCTTGATGACCTACAACATCGAGTGGTTCAGCGAGGACGCCAACCCTCAAAGGGTGGCAAACATCAAGCAGATCTTGAACGAGACGAAGCCCGACGTGGTCGCTCTGCAGGAGATCCAGAGCAAGAGGGCTTTGGAGCAGATATTCGGCCCAGAGTGGCAGATCGGCATCCTGGACTCGGCTGACGAGAAGCAAGAGCTGGCGATAGCCGTGCGCAAGCCGTTCGTCCTCGTGAGTTCTGAACCCGTGTTCAAGGGGCCTTTGTACGATTTCGCCTTTCCCCGCGAACGCGACCCCCTGAGGTGCGTGGTCCAGACTCCGGACGGGAAGCAGCTGGTCGTGTATGTGGTCCACATGAAGAGCCGTCGCGAAGGAAGGGCGACGACCGACCCCATGCGCGAGTCGGCCGCTGGGCTTCTCGCTGCCTTTGTCCGCTCCCGGCCGGAAGAGCCGAGCGTGGCTGTCATGGGCGACTTTAACGACGCCCCTGACGACCGGAGCCTCAATATTTTGACAACGGGTGATTTGCTCGTCGAGGGTGGGCCGCTGAAGTCTCCTCCTCGGTTGATGACCAACTTAGGCCTCCCGCTTTGGGAGAAGGACACCGTGACGATTGGGCTTGATAGCCTCTTTGACGGTAAGCCCCTTCAACCGGTGGTGAGAGGGGCGCGAGAGGACAATGCGCGCCTGCGAGGGATGGACTACAAGTTCCCTGATGACGTGCGTGTGCGCCAAACGATGTTCGACCAGGTGCTGGTGAGCCCGGCCCTGACCAAGGGCGCCAAAGCCGAGGTCTATTCTGGTGTCGCTGCGCTTCGCGGCCAACGGGGGCGGGTACGGGTCGATGGGGACATTATCGAGTACCTCGAGAAGGGCGACCGGGCGAGCGACCATCTTCCCGTCCTCGCGACGATCAAGATCCCCTGACGACGAGCACCGACGCTCGCGTCCTCCTGATGTAAAGTTGGCGGGTGACAGGTCTCTCCCCTTTCACGGTTCAGACCTTCGTGCCGTACGTCCATGTCTCCGACGTGCAGGCGTCGATCGACTTCTATCTGAAGTTAGGCCTGTCGCTGGACTCCAGGTTCGGGCCCGAGGGAGAGCCCTACTGGGCGCGAATGAAACGGCCCGGATGCGACCTGATGCTGGCGCGGGCGAGCGGCCCCATCGACGCGGGCCAACAAGCCGTGCTGTTCTATCTCCATGTCGACGACATCGATGCATTTCGGGCGGCCATGCTCGCGAGCGGACTCCAAGACGGCGGCAAATACGACGGGACACCGGGCCAGGCTCCCCGTAGTGGCATGGTCTTCGAACCGACCTTTCCGGACTACATGCCGGCAGGCGAAGTTCGAGTCCATGAACCTGACGGATATGTCCTGCTGGTGGGACAAATCGGGGAGCCTCGTTCCGGGTAGCGTCGCCCTATGGAAACTGTGGTGCGGACGAAGGCTGAGCTCGACGAGTCGGTCGGACGGATGTTGGCCCTGATGGACGCCACGCCAGACGACAAGCTCTTCTGGAATCCAAGTCCGAGTGCCCGGTCGATCGGCGAGATCGCCGCCCACGCCGCCCATGCCCTTGAGAACATCACGAGCCAGATGCGCGGGGAGCCATTTCCGATCCCGACCAGCTCGGACGCGAACCGAATGTTCAGAGAACATGACCGGGCCTTCACGGATCGACAGGAAGTGCGTCGTCTCCTTGAGGAGATGAGGTCTGCCTATGACGCGTTCCTTGACTCTCTGACGCCCAAGGATCTGGATCGGACCGTCCCTTTGCCGTTCGGGCTGGGCGAATGGCCGTTGCGGGAGTTTATAGGTGCCGGCCCGATGCACACCCGGTGCCACAACGCCCAGATCGAATACATCCAAACGCTGTACGGCGACCAAGACTGGCACTGGGGTTTCTAAGACGGAAGGCTAGAATCAGTCCGTGCTCGCCGCCCTGGCCGCCACCATTGTCATGCAGCAGTCCCCGCACCGGCCCCCTGCCGTCCCTCTTTTCGTCCACGATCCCTATGTTTCGGTCTGGTCGTTCACCGACCGCCTGACCGACGATTGGCCCAAGCACTGGACCGGCAAGAACCATGGCATGGCGGGCATGCTCAGAGTGGACGGGGTCGCCTACCGGTGGATGTCGCCGGCTGACAGAACCTCACCTCCGGCCGAGCAGACGTTGCTCCAAGTGTTGCCAAGCCGCACCGTCTACAGTTTCAAGGCGGCTGGCGTCTCGCTGAAGGTGGAGTTCGTGGGGCAAGCGGACGTGCGTGACCCAGCCGCGCTTTCCCGCACGACCACACAAGTCGACTTTCAAGCCGAGTCTTTGGACGGTCAAGACCATCAGGTCGAGCTCTATCTGGACTGCTCGGGTGAGCTTGTGGTCGACGTCCCGTCTCAACCGGTCTCCTGGAGCCGGGTACGCAGCAACGGCAGGGACGTGCTCGCCATGTGGCACTCGGCTGGAAAGCCGCTTGACCGCACAGGAGACGACCACAGAATCGACTGGGGGCGGCTCTATCTTGCTGGTTCTGGAGGCACAACGATCTTCGGGAGGAGTCAAGAAGTGCGAAGGCGATTCGCGACCACTGGGTCACTGAGTGGCGACGACGACACTCGCCACCCGCGCCCCGCTTCCGACGGATGGCCCGTGATGGCATGGGCGAGCGGACCGCTAATGGTCGGGAAGGAGCCCGCCTCAGCGAGCACTACGCTTTACTATGACGACGACAAGGCGATCGAGTATTTCGGTCGGCCCCTCGAAGCGGCATGGAGAAGTGGTTCGTCCGGGCCCCAGGAAGGCCTGGTACTGTCCAAGCCTGCTTGGGATGTGGACTCGCTGGCCGACGAATGGCGAAGGGTAGGAGGCGAGGGCTACGCGCGATTGGCCACGCTCGCCTACCGGCAGGCCCTGGCCGCCCACAAGATCGTCCGCGACATCGATGGGACGCTTCTGATGTTCAGCAAAGAGAACTTCAGCAATGGGTGCATCGGGACGGTGGACGTGATGTACCCGGCGTCGCCGCTGTTCCTCGCCTGTAACCCCGAATTGTTGCGCGCGAACATGGAGCCTGTGCTCCAATACGCCTCGATGCCCCGGTGGAAGTGGCCGTTTGCTCCGCACGACCTGGGCCAATACCCAAAGGCGAACGGCCAGGTCTATGGTGGCGGCGAGCGCAGCGAAGACGACCAGATGCCTGTCGAAGAGAGCGGCAACATGCTGATCATGGCCGCCGCCTACTTGCATCAGGGAGGCGATCAGGTGTGGGTCAAAAAGTACTGGCCGCTGTACACTCGTTGGGCCGAATACTTGGCCGAGCACGGGGTCGAGCCAGGCCACCAGCTTTGCACCGATGACTTCGGCGGCCACCTGGCCAACAACGCCAACCTGTCGGTGAAGGCAATCGTCGGTATGGCCTGTTACGCGCGGATGTGCGAGAAGCTCGGGCTTAGCGACGAAGGGAAGCGATGGTCGGTCCGGGCCAAGGAAGGGGCAGAGCGGTGGATGAAGCTTGCCGAGGACGATGGGCATACCCGTCTCGCCTTCGACCGCCCAGGCACCTGGAGTCAGAAGTACAACCTGGTCTGGGACAAGGTCTTGGGTCTGGGCCTCTTCTCGCAGGCGGTCTATGAGAGGGAAGTGGCCTGGTACCTCGGGCGGCAGAATCTCTACGGGCTGCCGCTCGACAACCGGGCCGATTACACGAAGCTCGACTGGGTGGTCTGGACAGCATGCCTGGCCTCACGGCGCGAGGACTTCGACGCGATCATGGCCCCGGTGTACAGGTGGGTCGAGGAGACACCGGACCGCGTGCCCCTCACCGACTGGTACGACACCAAGACAGGGCGGTGCGTCGGTTTCCGAGCGCGGTCGGTTGTCGGTGGAGTCTTCATGCCACTGCTCTTGCCGCGCTGAACCTTGCAGAGCAGAGCCCGGCTATTCCGTCCGAAGCTCAATCGCTTGACTTTGATAAGACCTCTAGGTATATACTCTTCATGTAACAGAGGTTACCCTTGAAGCGAATGTCGATCACACGAAGAGAGGCGATCATTGGCGCCGCCGCTGCTGGGACGGGTTTACTGGCCCGAAAAGTCTTTGGTGAAACCTCGCCTGTTGTCCAGGCCAATGGAGGGATCGTCAGTGATCCGGTGACACTGTCCGGCACGATCGTCAGAACGCCGCCGCCCGTCATGGCTTCGAACATCGAACAGGACGGATACGTCTTCCGAGGCGGACGGGCGACAGGCTACTACACGTTCCGGTTAGAAAAGAACGACATCACGAAAGCGTTCCTCATCACGTCGCCAAATGGGCCTGTGACCATGCGGTGCCGCATGAAGACGGAGCCGGGGTCGGCCGTGGTGGCGGTCGAGCCAGAGTCGATCATCGAGGCGATAGAAGAGGAACTTCCCCCGTTTGGCCTCACGCTTGAAGAGGCGCCGCTGACGAGCCTTGAGGAGCAGGCTCTGACCGAGATCATGAAAATGACGTTGGTCGCGGCCTTCGCCCATCCAGATCCGAACATGGCGGCACAATTCTTGGCCAATTCAGTCGCGGCTTTCGACCAGATTGAGCGGGATCCGGCTTCTGTTGCCAAAACGATTCAGTCTCCTTTGACGAACGTTGAGACTCCAGAAGGAGCCGTTGGCGGAGCTTCTTTGTCCGGCCTCATCTTTGAACCGGACGAGGATCTGGCCAAGTGTCTCTACACGGTGTTCAAAGCCGTGTTCTTCCTCATCTTGGGCCTTCTGATCGGCTACATTTCGAAAGCCGTGCGGGAAAGAGCGCTTCAGGTTTGCCAGAACTTGATGGTGAACGTGAACATCAAGGATGCGGTGACGAGGCTGATCGATGTGTTCCGGGCGACAAAACTCAAAGGCAAGCAAAGGGGCGACATGTTAAGGGCCGCCTTGCTGAATCTTGTCCAATCCGCCGCACCGGCGATGGCCCAAGGATTAGTAGCGGTCTTCAAAGCGCTGCCATGGCACCAATACATCGTCGCTGTTGGAAGCGCGCTCGCCTTCGCGGCACAGATTGCTAAGTATCTGTACCAGTTCTATCAGTTCGTGAACACGGTAGCTGACATCATCGCAAACTGTGTGTTCGACGAAGAGGCTCAGTGTCAATACAAGGCTTGATAGATTGACCTCGGATTGAACCGTTGGTGCAGTTGGGGTCCAGCCGGCCAAAGAGCCCTGCCAGCGTTCTGCTGGCAGGAGACGCAGGACATCATGACTGCGAGAAGCAGCCGCCTGCCCGCCCTCTATACCAAGGCCACGTGGGCCGGTTCAGCGAGTAGGTGCCGCAGTAGCCCGACACCGCCCCCTGGTCGACGGGATTGATCCCGATCCCCGTCACACGCCGCGCCCGCAGCCCGGCTGGCCCAGCAACGTCGCCGAAACGTAGTCCTTCACCGAGGTCAAGACCCCGTTTTGGGCCCCCGCAGTCCCATAGGAGTATTCCACGACCTTCTTGTCAAGCCCCGAGTCCACCCGCTTGACCAGGGTCAGGTTCAGGTCTTGGTCGTAAGAGTTGAGGAACTCGCGCCCTGTCCCGTCCTTCGTCTTGATGGCCTTGCCGCTCGGGTGGAACTCGAGGGTCTGCGTCAGCCGGTTGCCGAACGGCTTGGCCGGCGTCCCGCCCCCGGTCTGGGTCGCGTCTTTACCGACGCTGGGCTCCCTCCTGCTTCCTTCTGAGTCGAGTCACTTCCAGTCCTATGAGCGCGAGCAAGATCCCTTGCACAGAGATGAAGTTCATGGCCTCGTCCGATTCGTGTGTCAGGTAGACGAACATCGCTGATACTCCCGTAACCACCATAAACGCAGCAAGAAAGGATAGCACTAAGGATTGTCGTTGGATGAGAAGCCGCAACCCCATGTAAAACGGAATAGCGCCGAGGAGAAGCGCGAAAACGATTCTGGCGATCATCGCGCGAACTCTGTGGCTCGCCCCCACATCGAACCGACGATGTCGATCCACTCTCCTAGACAACCCAAAGGGGCCCTGCCTGCCAACCTCATCGTTACCTCATCGTAACTGTCGAAGTAGTCGGAGGATAGCATCATGAGGCAGATAAGTTGAGTAACTGCCGCCATTGCGCAAATGGCTGAAACACCGGCCAGAAGAAAACCTCCAGCAACTGCGACCATCGGGTTCGCAATCGATCCGAGTGCAACAGCCAGACTCGCTGCGGCGATTCCGTCCAGGGTCGCAGAGACCAAAGCTTTCAACGTTCTTCCGATTGTTGTGTCGGGCTCCCAATGGGAGAGAAGGAAGCTGGCCATGAACAGCAGGCCTGGCACCAAGAACTGGGCCACTTTGCCCGTCGGATCCACCCGGTTCACCGGGTCGTTGGCGCAGTAGACGTACCAGTTCGCCCCGTCCATGGCCGGGTCTTCGGAGAGGAACCGCCCGGTAGATGGCTCGTAGTAGCGGGCCCTCATGTAGACCAGCCCAGACTCGGCGTCCCGCCTGTGCTGGAGGCTCGCGCAATACCCTTGGTTCGGGCCGCTCCCGGACCGCACCTGGCCCCAGGCGTCGGACTTGCGCCTGGCGCCGAGCCCGAAGGCCGGGGCACCAGGCACGGCCATAAAAGAAGAGCCCGGAGCCTCGTCCTCAGCCCTGGCCACTTGGGCGACCATGTTCCCGTGCCCGTCGTACAAGGGGTAAGACCGCAATGTCTGCTCTCCCGCCAGGCCCATAGCGAGCACCGTCTCGACCATGTCCCCGCCCCTCGCGCCAAGCGCGTAGCGGGTCACGTCCTTCCTCGTCCCCTCGCCGGCGTTGTGGGTCTTGTCGTCCTCAAAAGCCGCCTGCCCGTCGTGATAGTACCGCCACGTCGGCAGGTTGAGCGAATACGTGTCGTAGTAGCCCGAAACGGCCCCCTGGTCGTCCACTCGGCTGGTTTGAGGAGCGGCGCTGTCCAATCAGGACCGGCGTTCCTGCAAGCGTGCGACAGACTCAGACAGCACCGGAACGTCCTTAGTCAGGACTTCCCAAACGATTTCGTCCTTGATCCCGAAATAGGCGTGGACAAGGATGTCCCTCAATCCAGCGATCCTTCGCCAAGGCACGCTCGGTTCCTGGTCTCGGAGCTCTTGCGGCAGGCCCTTCACGGCCTCCCCGATCACGGTGAGGTGCCGTAGGCAAGCCTCGTGCAGAACGTCTTCGCCCACAAAGTCCTCATAGTCCTTCCCGTCCAGGGCCAGACCCAACCGCTGGCAGCGCGACCTGATGTCGGCGAGATAGACGGCCGGGTCACGCGACACGCACGGCCTCGCGCAGGGCCGACTCGCGGATCAGCGGGTGAAGAGTCTCCTCTTCGAGCAAGTCCACCTTCAAGCCCAGTTCGTCCTCGATCATGAAGAGCAGCCCGAAGAACGAGTCGGCCGTCGTCTTGCCCTTGAACCGGACGATCAGGTCGAGGTCGCTGTCGACCCGCCGCTGACCACGGGCAGTGCTGCCGAACACCCTGAGCTCTTCGACGCCGAGCGCGTCCAACCTGGGCGCAAGGCGCGCCAACCTTTCGCGCAGTTCCGCCAAATCCACTTCATTATTCTACTTCGAGGGCCGGTGCCCCCACTCGCCTTGCTCATGCTGCCTCCGCCGCGGATCCGGTTCGCGGCAAGCGGTGTCGTGGTCCGCCTCCGAGAGCACCGGGTCGGCGAGCCTCGAGACGCAGGCGTCCGACACGATCCTCATCCAGCGAGCCTGACAGGGTCGATCCGTTCGTTGGCCACGGCCCGCCGGGCGTAGGCGACACGGGCCAGCACGTCCTCGCGCCCGAGCCAGCCGTAGGCCGACAAGAGGTCGTCCACCGTGTCGTCCGCCTTGAGCATCGCCAAGACGTGCTCGACCGCGAGCCGCCGCGCCCGCACGACCGGCTTGCTGCCGAACACGTCCGGATCGAACGTGATCCGCCTGCTCAGAGCGTCCATGGACGGACTTTACCTTCGTCCGGGACCGTCAGAGAGCGTGCGGAACAAGCGGGGCAAAGCCCCTTCAAGGGAAGTACAGTCAAGAGGGCTAATCGCGACTGCCCCGGGGTTCCCGTTCAGCCGCCTCCTTCCCCCTTGGCAGTCCGGGCCATGGCGCGGAAGACGCGCGCCCTCCCACCCTGGGCTCCGGTCGCCAGTGACGTTTTGCTCGGACTTCACGGTACAAGGATTGTCAATTGTTAGTTTCGAGATGAACGGATGGAACATTAAACGAGATTTGCTAAGAGAAACCTAACCATTTGCGATCAACGACAAATGACAGAACTAGGAACACCAGTCCGAGAATTATGCTGACAATTGCTCCATATTTCGTGGACTTCACCCTAAAGAAACACCGTAACATCGGATCCAATCCGCAAGCGGAAAGGCCGAAAAATAGTGGATTTACAAAGCCCAGATGAGCCCCGAGTAAACCAGTCATCACCATCGTAATCGCACAGGCAAGAGAGTAGCCGAGCCTTACTGCAGGCGTAGGTGAAGACGCACTTAGCTCCGCGTCATTCCGGGACAAGGCCATTAACCCATTGATCAAGCTCGGCCATTAAGAACGCCAGAAAGAACGTGTAGCCAACGTAGAAGCCAATCACGACGTTCAGTCTGCAGATCTCGAGCGCCGTCTGAGGCATTCCCTTCGCAGACTTGCCTTGACTAGCCACGAACGTCCTTACTAGATCGTCCGCAGCTTCAAGTGTCCATTGGGATACTCTTTGCGAGTTGAGGGCTCCAGTTACGATCCCAATGATGACAGCTTCTAGGAACTTGATACCATTTCTGATCGTGCTCGCACCTTCGCTTTGAGGGGCCCAGAGAACCAGGAAAAGCAAGAATGCTCCGAGGCCCCAACCGATAGCGTTCCTACCACTTGTGTCAAAGCTGCCGACCGGATCGTTCGTGCAGTACACGTACCAGTTAGCTCCGTCTCTCGCCGGGTCCTCGCTCACGAACCGCCCCGTCCAGGGCTCGTAGTACCGGGCCCGCATGTAGACCAGCCCAGACTCGGCGTCTCGGCGGTGCCCCAAGTTGGCGCAGTACCCCTGGTCCGGGCCGCTTCCGGACCGCACCTGGCCCCAGGTGTCGTACTTGCGCCTCGCCCCGAGTTCGAAGGCCGGGGCGCCAGGCACGGCCACGAAAGAACCGCCCGGCGCGTCGTCCTCGGCCCTGGCAACTTGGGCGACCATGTTCCCGTGCCCGTCGTACAAGGGGTAAGACCGCACCGTCTGCTCTCCCGCCAGGCCCATGGAGAGCACGGTCTCGACCATGTCCCCGCCCCTCGCGCCAAGCGCGTACCGCGTCACGTCCTTCCTCGTCCCGGCGCCCGGGTCGTGGGTCTTGTCGTCCTAAAAACTGGCAAGCTAAAAGTCATGTGCCCCAAAAACATCGGCCTAGTGGCATTCGTCATGCGTCAAGGGCGTCAACGAACTCGTCCACCGTGGCACCCGCGAGCCGAACAAGGGCTCTGAGAGTGCCTCGGTCAAGCTCCCTATGGGCCGGCACCGAGAGCGTGGCGGACATTCCGGCCCGCACGAGGATCATGTGACTGCCCGATTGGCGGGCCATCGTCCAGCCCAACCTCTGGAACGCGGCCACGGCCTCGCGCCCACTACAAACCGGTAGCTTGCCCATCAGGCCGCTACGGTCACGCGGCGGCGGACGACCCTCTCAGGCAGGCCGAGCTCCCGGCGTGCCGCAACGCACTCTCGGATGGCGTCGCGCACGTTGGTCAAGGCTTCCTCCTCGGTCGAGCCTTCGCTCACACACCCAGGGATGCTCGGGCACTCGACCACCCACTTCCCGTCCTCACCTTCATAAATCTCCACCTCGTACTCGCGCTCCATGGGATTCATATTTTACCTAGTTCAAAATGGCCGAAGATGTCCGTCAATGCCCCCTGGTCGTCCATGTTGAACCCGAGCCCGATCCCCGTCACACGCCGCGCCCGCAGCCCGGCTGGCCCGGTAGCTGGTCACCGACCCGTCCGCGACCCCCTGCACGCTCTTCATCCGGTTCAGGTCGTCCCAACTGTGCTTGACCACGTTCTGGCTGTTCGCCAGGTGGTCGCCCCCCAGCCGGTTCCTGTCCATAGCGCAAAAATTTCAGATTGTTCCTTTAGGGGTGCCGCTGTCAAGTCTCTCATCTTCGTTCTGGTTGTTCTTCGACGCACCCAAGAGCCGACCCAACGCCACGCCAATGCCACCACTGATGCCAGCACTAACGGAGTTAGGAAGGCTAGGAAACAGGAAGTGAACGACTGCGCTTAAGGCGATAGTCATGAGCAACATAGCTAGTAGTATTAGGCCCCAGTCGTTTGGCCACTTTACTGTCAGTCTAGGGTCAAGTCTCACGGATGGTAAACCCTCGGGTCTATGCCCTCGCCTTCAAAGCCCATTTCGACCAGAACCATGGCGATCATTCCCAGGTAGAACGAGGTAAAGAATCCAGTGAGGAAACCTATGCCGAAGCTCGCACCAATCGATCCGCCGGCGAAAGCCACACCAACTCCAATGCCAACGACACCGATGAGTCCCTCACGGAATATCTTCGACATCACTCCGTTGTAGATCTCCAGCGCCGAGCCCTGAGCCTCCGGGATAAGTTCAGCAGCAAAGCCGCATGTCCATAGATATTCGCCAAGAGTAAGACCCAAGCCAATACCGATGCCTGCTGCGAGCGCATGTAGCGCAACCAATGCCCAATGTGCGGCTTTGCCGGTCGCATCGACTTTGTTGACCGGATCGTTGTGGCAATACACGTACCAGTTCGCCCCGTCCATGGCCGGGTCTTCGCTGATGAACCGCCCCGTCCAGGGCTCGTAATGCCTCGCCCTCATGTAGACTAGCCCAGACTCGGCGTCCCGCCTGTGCTGGAGGCAGGCGCAATAACTTTGCTCGGCGGGCCGGCCCTCGGTCCAGCGCACCTGCCCCCAGGCGTCGTACTTGCGCCTCGCCCCGAGTTCGAAGGCCGCGGCCCCAGGCACGGCCATAAAAGAAGAGCCCGGAGCCTCGTCCTCAGCCCTGGCCACTTGGGCGACCATGTTCCCGTGGCCGTCATAGAGCGGATAAGACCGCACCGTCCGCTCCCCGGCCAGGCCCATGGAGAGCACCGTCTCCAACATGTCCCCGCCCCTCGCGCCAAGCGCGTGCCGCGTCACGACCTTCCTCGTCCCGGTTCCCGGGTCGCGGGTCTTGTCGTCCTCATAGGCAATGCGCCCGCCCTCCATGGTACCCCCCTTGGTCGGGCGCCTGGCAAAATGACGCCGCAGCGGCCCCAGACTGCGCCCAGACCCTGAGAGCCTCAACCCTGCGAGGGTTGAGGCATCAATCCCGGTGACCCTCTCGGTGTCCTTCTTGCCAAAGCCAGTCCCTCATATAATCTTACCGCCCGTCCTCGGAGGCATCCAGTAGTTCCCTCATGTGCCTGTCACAACTGACGGCGTCATTAAGGGCTGCACTGTGCTTGGGATCCAGGCGCGCAGCAAGATTGCTTACTTCGGCCTCGGTTAACAGCTCGCTGTGCATGAAGTAGGGCCTTGTTCGACTCACAACAAAGCGTCCCAGTGTCTTAGGAACCTGATCCAATGACAATGCGGCGAGGAGAAGCTTAGAGGCAATCCTGAAGAGCTCTACATCCTTTGGCGTGCAGGACCACTCTCGGTCTACAATTGTCTGCAGCTCGTGGACAGCAGGCCGCAATTCAGATCTCATGTACGACAACGCATTCCTTGTCCGCATGTTGACCCACATCCTCCTCGGGAACATGTCACCTGCCATACATGGCCTCTTAATCGCCAAATACTGCTTCGAGCGAACCTATCCACTCAAGCCCAAGGTCTATATCGTCAATCAGTGCACCGACTATTAAAACGTAGCCAAGAAATTTGTCAAGGGTTCCTCCGATCCTTGAACCCACCCTAACGATTTTCTCTTTATACCGAAGCGATCGGAGACTCTTCAGCAAACCCCTAATCTCGTTACGATATTGTCGCTGCTGAGATTCCGGCCAACTTAGCGATCTTCCGGATTTGACCGACTGCTCTATGATCTCATCAAGCTGCGCCATATAGCGTGTGATGTTATCAATACGCGATAGCACTGCTTCGATCTCCCCCGATATGAAAAGGCCTAACAGGAACTTCAATAAGCCGACGACTGCTTGTTCTGCTAACCTGCCGTCCGGATCGACTTTGTTCACCGGGTCATTACCGCAGTAGACGTACCAGTTGGCCCCGTCCATGGCCGGGTCTTCGGAGAGGAACCGCCCCGTCCAAGGCTCGTAGTACCGGGCCGCATGGAGACCAGCCCGGACTCCGCGTCCCGGCGGTGCTGGAGGCTCGCGCAGTGGCCCCGGTCGGCGGGCCGGCCCTCGGTCCACCTCACCTGCCCCCAGGCGCTGTGCTTGCGCGACGATTGCTGGACGCGGAAGGAATGGAGCGAAGCGCACGCGGGCCTTACAGCGGCAACGACCAATCGTACCTTTTCAACTTGGCCAATGAGCATGGTGCAAGGGTTTGGATCCGAACGAGCAGGAAAACTCATTCATCAATAGCGACGGCGCGCGTCATGGCTGAACGGCATCATGTCGTCAAGGTCAGTCGGAAAGCGGCTCAATCGTTTGAACTGTCGGCGAGTCAGACTGAGTCCGGCGCTAGCATCGAGTCGTCGTCCGTTCCATGCGCTGTTCAAGTGGTCGTACAAATGGGCGATCCAACTTCTCATCGCCGCGTTCGAGTACACAGGCTCTCCCTCTGCGAGCGCCCCTTCCTGAACTCGTTCCAAATGTGCAAGAAGGTCGTCCAGATCACCACGCAGTTGTTGAAGCTCCATTAGCAGATAGGTCGAGCGCGCCCACTGGCGTACAGGATTATTTGGCATTTTTCTTGTAGAGGTGTTCGAGCCAGCCTTTCATGTTGGACAAGTGTTTGTCGATCGCGTACTCATGGTGCGTAAGGGCTTTGTGGATGTGCAATATGATCTGATTCATCTCTCCTTCGTAGTCCCTCCATCTTCCTAGCTTCTTGAGCCCTCCTTTCGGAGTCGGAACGGAGTTCAAAGCATCAATGATCATCCTGGCCCGCCCATCGATTGCAGGGCCTCCAAAGGCAGTCACGAGAACATCCATAAGTTCGACAAGAGAGTCCCAGTTGCCAGCCATCGCATGCATGAAGGCTTGCCTCATTGCGGCGGTGACCGAATCTCGGGAAAGCCCAGTCGAATCGGTCTCGTTCACCGGGTCGTTGGCGCAGTAGACGTACCAGTTCGCCCCGTCCATGGCCGGGTCTTCGCTGATGAACCGCCCCGTCCAGGGCTCGTAGTAGCGGGCCCGCATGTACACGAGGCCCGACTCGGCGTCCCGCCTGTGCTGGAGGCTCGCGCAATACCCTTGGTCGGCGGGTTGGCCCTCGGTCCAGCGCACCTGGCCCCAGGCGTCGTACTTGCGCCTGGCGCCGAGCTCGAACTGCGGGGCGCCGAGGACGCTGACGAAAGAACCGCCCGGAGCCTCGTCCTCAGCCCTGGCGACCTGCCCGACCATCGAACCGTGTCCGTCGTAGAGCGGATAAGACCGCACCGTCTGCTCTCCCGCCAGGCCCATAGAGAGCACCGTCTCGACCATGTCGCCGCCCCTCGCCCCAAGGGCGTACCGCGTCACGTCCTTCCTCGTCCCGGTGCCCGGGTCGTGGGTCTTGTCGTCCTCAATCGGTGCCTGCCCGTCGTGATAGTACCGCCACGTGGGCCGGTTCAGCGAGTAGGTGTCGTAGTAGCCCGACACGGCCCCCTGGTCGTCCACGTTGAACCCGATCCCGATCCCCGTCACCCGCCGAGCCCGCAGCCCGGCTGGCCCGGCAACGTCGCCGAGAGGTAGTCCGTCACCGAGGTCAAGACCCCGTTTTGGATCCCCGCAGTCCCATAGAAGTACTCCACGACCTTCTTGTCCAGCCCCGAGTCGACCCGCTTGACTTGGAGCAGGTTCAGGTCTTGGTCATAGGAACTGAGGAACTCGCGCCCCATGCCGTCCTTCGTCTTGATGGCCTTGCCGCTCGGGTGGAACTCGAGGGTCTGCGTCAGCCGGTTGCCGAACGGCTTGTCCTGCCAGCTCCAACTACTTATTGACTTCGCTCCAGTCGCCGAGCAACCAGCAGAGCCACGCCATTGGCTTCTGCGATCAAAAACTAAACGTCTTTCCAGACATGCGTCTTGTGAGCCTCTCGCTCCTTGGCTGATCGCATTGTTTGTATCAATAAAATGAGCGCGACCAATAGCAGAAGAGTCGCGAGGCCCCGGAAAAACCAACTTTGCAGTTCGATTATCCCTTCGGCTAACCCATGTTCCCGGGAGCGAAAAAGAGCATTGCTTGCTTCTTCAGATGTTCTTTCACCAGGAGCTTCATTTACGATAAAATGAATCCACTCAGCTTGATACCTCCGTACACGGGCTGTTTCCTTATTCCCTAGGAGCCACAAAAATAGAGCAGATAGCACAAGCAATAGCACTATCGCAATCCTCAATTTGAGTGGGTTTGTCACAGTTTACAGCCACTTGAGCCAACGAGGTCGTTCAACTATGTGTCCACACACAGTACATTTGCGTGAAGAAAATGCCTTTAAGAGAGCCATTGACCCGAAAGGCAGGATCGGAACTTCGCACAAATTAGCAATCAGTTCAGACTTGATATGTAATTCTCCCGGCCCTAAGGGCTTGAGGGTGTCTTTTGCACCGCATTCTGAGCACCGAGTCATCTGCGACCAATCAGGACTCCATCGCCATGTCTATATACCATTCAAGTCGCAACGCGTAAAGTGCAACTAAGAATCCTAGCTCCGCGCCTATGACGATTCCAGACATGATCACGCCTGCTATGGCACCACCGACAGGCGGTCTGCCGGTGAGGATGCAACGAATGATCGAGAATATGCTAGGAGCGTACATTGCCGCTACGTCTAAGCCAAAAGCTATGGCATTTTCAGTCTCCGTCAAGTTGAGGAAGTCTGTAGGATCGAACGTAGCAATCTTCATTGCTCTTCCGAAGGCTGATTCTACATCGATTATGGATGGAGACGGAGTGTTTGCAAGCCAGAAGAAGAAGTACAGAAAGCCTACCGCAGCTGTGATTGCAGACGTTCCCGCAGGATCGGTCTTATTCCCCGGGTCATTCCCGCAGTAGACGTACCAGTTCGGCCCGTCCATGGCCGGGTCTTCGGATATGAACCGCCCCGTCCAGGGCTCGTAGTACCGGGCCCGCATGTAGACCAGCCCAGACTCGGCGTCCCGCCTGTGCTGGAGGTTGGCGCAGTAGCCCTGGTCCGGGCCGCTCCCGGACCGCACCTGCCCCCAGGCGTCGTACTTGCGCTGCGAGCCCAGCGTGAACCACGGAGAAGAACCGGCCCGGGCCACCTCGCCGACCATGTTGCCGTGGCCGTCGTAGAGCGGATAAGCCGAAGTCTCTTCCGCCCCGTTGACCGACACGTAGCGGGCGTCCCCGCCCCTCGCCCCAAGGGCGTGCCTCGTGACCGTGAGCTGGGCGCTTTGCCCGGGCTGTCCCTCGACGGTGTGGTCCTCCTCCATCCCCGCCTGCCCGTCGTGGTAGAACCGGGTCGTCGGCTTGTTCATAGGGAAGACGTCATGGTACCCCGAGACCTGCTCGTTGTCGTCGAGCACTGCGGAAACGAGCACGTTCTCCACCTTCCGCACCCGCATCCCGTCGGCCCGGTAAGAGTACGCTGCCCCCACAACCGTGCCCCGGCAAGCCCGGAGCCGCCCGGCGTCGTCCCAGTCGTACCTCCGCACCTGCGCGGGCTGGGAATAGTCCTTCCAAAGCCGGTTGCCGACAGCATCGTGCTGGTAGGCGCTTCCCGGGCTCGCCGTCATGCGGTTGAGCCGGTCGTAGTCCCAGCCCGCGCCGGTTCGGTTCCCCGAGGCGTCATAGGCCCAGGAGCCGTTCCAAGAAGAGTCGTCCGAGTACTGGGCCGAGGTGAGGAAGCCGGTCTTGACGTCGTAGCCGTAAGCCTCGGTGTAGGCCGCCTGCCAGCCCCCGCTGCCGTCCGGCTCCATCGTCGTGGCCGACGTCTTCCGCCCGGTGACCGGGTCGTAGGCGCAAGCTTGCCCCAGCACCGGCTGGCTCGTGTAAGCCGACCCACTCTTGGTCTGGGCGAAGGCCGCCGCCCGGAGGGCCCCGTCGCTGTCGTCTTGAACCTCGAGTACTCTCACAGTTGCTACGCTCTACGGAATCACTCCTCAGGATTTCGGCTCTTGAGGACTGAATTGACTTGCGACGCAACAGTGGGGCTCATCTGGGGCCAGATAATGATTCGAGAACGATTATCAGAGACGACCATCACCGCATATCCTCTAGTCAATCGATCATATGACTCCCCGAACAGTCCAACGATTTTCAATCCCGCACTATTCAGGTCAACTTCTGTTACCACACTCCCTTGCCCCTCGTGCAGTAGTGTTTGGCCGACGATCTCGTAGCTACCGCTTGCCCATTTCGCCCAGCGTCCAAGTTTTACCGCAAGGAAGAAGGACCCGCCAGCCAGTAAGAGCACAATTACCGCAATGATCTCCAATCCAGGCCGCCAGCTGGACACAGCTAAGAGCAGTAATCCTAGCGCAAGTACACAGAATAGCAACGATTCGGCACGCCCGATTGATGACCCCATAAAGTGCATCCTCTATTGACCGAGTAATTGTGAGTAAGCACCTGCGGTTGCTGTCATGCCTCCGACATCGAAGCTCAGGAGAGCATAAAGTAGGTACTGACGTTCTGCCACTGCGGCTTGGACTGACAGGACACCGCCCAGTCCTCCACCCAGTCCTCCCAGAATTCCACCAGCAAGAATGTTGCCGCCGGTTAGCCATGCGTCTGCCATACCGGCCAAACTGCCAGCTATAGCTCCACCAACTGGACCGAAGAGGGTTCCTGCTGCTGTTACTGCTCCGACGGTAAATCCTCGAAGCATTGTCTGCCAGTTCCAGTCGTTGTTCAAGAGACAAGTGAACAGCATGTTTACAAGTCCTGATCCAATGATGTACAAGTTGACGGCGGTTGCTGTGGCTACTTCGCGGCCGTCAGGATCGAACAGATTCACCGGGTCGTTGGCGCAGTACGCATACCAGTTCGCCCCGTCCTTGGCGGGGTCTTCGGAGAGGAACCGCCCCGTCCAGGGCTCGTAGTAGCGGGCCCGCATGTAGACCAGCCCAGACTCGGCGTCCCGCCTGTGCTGGAGGTTGGCGCAGTACCCCTGGTCCGGGCCGCTCCCGGACCGCACCTGCCCCCAGGCGTCGTACTTGCGCTGCGACCCGAGGCTGAACCAGGGAGAAGAAGCCGCCCGTGCGACCTCGCCGACCATGTTCCCGTGGCCGTCGTAGAGCGGATAAGCCGAAGTCTCTTCCGCCCCGTTCACGGACACGTAGCGAGCGTCCGTCCCCCTCGCCCCAAGGGCGTGCCTCGTGACCGTGAGCTGGGCGCTTTGCCCGGGCTGGCCCTCGACCGTGAAGTCCTCCTCCATGCCCGCCTGCCCGTCGTGGTAGAACCGGGTCGTCGGCTTGTTCATAGGGAAGACGTCATGGTACCCCGAGACCTGCTCGTTGTCGTCCAAGACCGCGGCGATGAGCACGTTCTCCACCTTCCGCGCCCGCAGCCCGGCTGGCCCGGCAGCTGGTCACCGACCCGTCCGCGACCCCCTGCACCGACCGCATCCGGTTCAGGTCGTCTCAATGATAGGTTCACTTGCATAGGGTAACAAACCCCCATTTGCTCGGTCAGCACCAACAGCTCATGTCGAAATGAGGAATGCCTTCACCTCATCGTAGCGAAGACTAATCGGCTCACGTAGCCCAAGCGCATAAAGAATCTCAAATACCTCTTCCATAAACTCTGGATCGTTGGGACTGCGGCCGTTGACTGGCGGCCCTTCAATCGTGCTCGCAGCTGTCCGATAGATAATATCAATTTGTTCCAGTCGGGTGATTGTCCGGAGTAACTGACTCTTGAATCCTGGCGCGAGGTGTACCCTCTTCTCACGGAGTTGCGTGCGTGCGATGGTGAGGAGGTCCGAGCAAGTACTTGCCTCTTGACGTAGCTTCACCACCAAGTCTTTAACGCCACCATCGGCTAGCCAGAGGTGACGCATTCGCCGAGCCTCCTCGCTATAGTCCATCAATGCCAAGTAACCACGCCATCGTGGCGATCTGGGCCATGCCGACAGACGCGATCAGCCTTGCCTCCGTCCAATGCTGCGTTCCTCTGTTTCTCATGGCAATTGCAAGTTGCAGTTGAATCTCTTGCATTGTTCCCGCAAGTAAGGCCTTAGCCGCATCATAAGCTGTGGTTCCTGCGGCGAAGAGCTCATCGCCTGATGTTTTGGCGATTGAGGCCCAGTCAACCATGATGTCTCGGGCTTCGATCAGGAAAGCGTACGCATCGTTCGAACCCCTCCCCGCATATTGTAGGAACCTCCACCATAGCTCGGGTTGGAAGTCGGCAAAAAAGCTTCTTCCAGTTGCATCCCTTCTCGATACAGGCTCATTGCCACAAAACACGTACCAGTTCGCCCCGTCCATGGCCGGGTCTTCGCTGATGAACCGCCCCGTCCAGGGCTCGTAGTACCGGGCCCGCATGTAGACCAGCCCAGACTCGGCGTCCCGCCTGTGCTGGAGGCTCGCGCAATACCCTTGGTCGGCGGGTTGGCCCTCGGTCCAGCGCACCTGGCCCCAGGCGTCGTACTTGCGCCTTGCCCCGAGCTCGAACTGCGGGGCGCCGGGGACGCTGACGAAAGAACCGCCCGGAGCCTCGTCCTCAGCCCTGGCCACTTGGGCGACCATGTTCCCGTGCCCGTCGTAGAGCGGATAAGACCGCGCCGTCCGCTCCCCGGCCAGGCCCATGGAGAGCCCCGTCTCCACCATGTCCCCGCCCCTCGCGCCAAGCGCGTAGCGGGTCACGTCCTTCCTCGTCCCGGCGCCCGGGTCGTGGGTCTTGTCGTCCTCAAAGGCAGCCTCGCCGCCCTTCATGGTACCCCCCGGGCAGGCCGGCCGGCTAAGGGCGCGGCAGTGGCCACAGGCCGCGCCCAGACCCTGGGAGCCCCGACCTTGCGGGGGTTGAGGCACCAAGCCCGTGACGCTGAGCTTCGACGTGAACGTGCCGCCGGGCTGGTACGCGGCCGCCTACCGGTTCGTCAACGTGGCCACGGGCCAGGACACGCGACTGGTCGAGGTTCCGGTCGTCCAGGTCGCGCTGGCCGTCGAAGGCACGGGCACCCGCTCAAAGAAGAAGGCGGCCTAAGGCCGATTCCGCCCTCCTTCTCCCGGCCCCCCGGGGGCAATTATCCCCTCATCCCACGTAAACTGTGGTATAATGGGGTTATGGCAAAGGCAAGGTACACGCTCCGCGACTTTCAGCGGCAGTTCCCGACCGACGACTCATGTCTTGAGTGGTTGGTCGGGTTTCTGTATCCCGCTGGGATTCCTTGCCCAAACTGTGACAAGGTGACCAAACACCACAAGCTGAAGGGACGAAAAGCCTTTTCTTGCGACATGTGCGGGCACCAAGCGCACCCGACAGCCGGGACGATCTTTCACAAGTCTTCAACACCGTTGACCTCATGGTTCTACGCGATCTACTTGATGAGTTCGACCCGGACAGGAGTTCCCGCCAAACAGCTTGAGCGAGAACTAGGCGTGACTTACAAAACGGCATGGCGGATGTTCAAACAGATCCGATCTATGCTCAGTGAGGACGTTGGGCTGCTTACCGGGCGCGTCGAGATTGACGACACCTACTATGGCGGCAGGGAGTCCAACAAACAGCTTTCCAAGCGCAACCCCAAGACCATTGGCGGTCGCGGCAAGACGATCATTCTCGGCATGGCAGAACAGGGCGGCGAGATTGTGACAACGATCATCAACAACACCGACCGTAAGACGATGGAGCGAGAGATTGTCCCCCGCGTCCACGGTCACGCCCAAGTCTTCACGGACAGCCACCGTGGGTTCGACCGGTTGGACTGGCATTTCGTCCATTTCCGCGTTGACCATGAAGACCAGGAATACGCTCGGGGTCGCGTCTCGACTAACGCCGTTGAAGGATTCTGGGGAAACTTCAAGTCAGGGACAAAGGGAGCCTACAAGCACATTGACCCGAAATATCTCCAGAACTACCTGGACGAGTACACGTTCAGATACAACCGCCGCCGCTCGGACGTCGCTATGTTCAATCACTTCATGGCCCAAGTCAGCCAGTTGGATTGGTGGGTGCCTTACCCTGATCCGCGGGCTTAGGGTGGACAGTGTACGCGGTCAGCGTGTCCTTGATCGTCGTCATTACCATCTCGACGAACAGGGCTATCAGGGTTATTGACAACGCGGAAAGCTGAATCAAGACATCGGGATTTGGCGGGGGCGACGACTTGCGGTCAATCATGGCAAGTGATAGCAAAGCAATGAAGCATGTCCCGGCAATGACCAGGCCAACCTTTACGGTTGCTAGGGCGTACCCAATGAACTCCGCGAACGTCTCGTTGTCGTCATCGCTCTCATTCTTAGCCTTCTTCCAAATCTCCGCTAACGGGATGAGAACCGCAAAGAATAGGGCACTGAAGACGGCAACGCCGCCACCTAACAACTGCCCAGCGTCCGATGTCAGTGTGACCTTGCGCCAAAGGGCAAGGACTCCAAGGACAATGGGCGTTGCATAAAAAACCGTCAATCGCAGAGTTGGCCCGAAGGTCAGCCAGTCGGCCTCATTAGTCTTAAAGCGGTTATGGAACGGTGGCAAGCTATGTGCCATCGGTCTTCTTCTTGGCGAACAGTTCTTTCTCGCAGCTTGCGTACAATGTCTTCACCTCTCCTTTGAAAAAGTCGCACGTGACATGACCGTCCTTCGTGACTGGATTCTCGATCTCGACCACCGGATACGATAGGTGGTCGTTCCCAAGCCTCCAAGTTCTTGACTTTCCGTTCCCTATATCGAAAGTTACCGAGATAGAGCCATAGGGCGTGTCCTTGGAGAACATGCCCCCGCCGAGCTGATCGTAGCCCTTCAGAAAGTCTGCGACTGACGGCAACGCCTTCCCTCTCGGGGCGTTGAATACAAGGGCTCGCTTTGCAAGCTCAAGACCTTGGATTTTGTCCGTAATAGCCTTTGCAGCGTTTGGGAGTTTTGTCAACTCAATCTGGACTCTTTTGGCCTTTGTCGCCTCCGCATACTTCTGCACCCACCCCTGAGGCAAGTAAGGGAAAATGCGAGCCGGGTACTGGGCATTGTTATCCTTCAGGACTGACTTGATGAAGCCGATTATCGGGGCTTGGCAACCGAAAATTCCGTCCTTTTGAGTAAAAATGACGCCGATTCCCTTGCCAGTCGGAATGACCACCGAGAAATGCAAGGGGGACTCGTCTTGATCATCCACCCCCTGGGTCAGAAGTATCTTCTTGGACTTTCTATTCCTGATGTTCTTGACGCGCCCGGACTGCCCACGGGCGACTGTCCCGTGGACGCGGCGGTTCGGCTTGTCCAACTCGATCGACTGAATCATGTACGTGATACGTGAGTCATTGCCATCTTCGTAAGACACCCCAATCTCGCTCTCGAGACGGGCTGCCAACTTGTCCAGCAGGTCGAATGAGCCCGGAGACAGCTTTGATAAATCCGGCTCTGACTTTTCGCCACTCGACACCCTCAGCGTGTGACACGCTATCGAGCAAACCATTCGAGCGAGGATACCGATACTCAGCAGTGCCAGACTGCTTAAGGTGTGTCGGTCGGTTTTCTTCTGGATGCCCGTCGCAGGTCGGCCATAAAGTCCTCTTCGGTCGGGACTGGAATCTCGAACCCCTCTTTGGTCTTCTGAGTCCGGCCCTTGGGCCGTGGCGTTTCCGAGCCTGACCGGGGATGGTCGGGCCGTTCCTTTTCGTCGCTCATATCTTAGTGTACGCCACGGGATGCAAGCTGTAATGGTCTCATTGAACGCATTATAGCATACATGGGTTTACACGTGGCGTAAGGGTATAAGTGCCCCCCCCGGGGGGAGGGGGGCTCGTGGCTCCCGCGGAGTAACCTAGGGCGAATGCTCATCCGCCTTGGCCATTCGCCCGACTCCGACGACGCCTTCATGTTCTATGGCTTGGCCAACGGCGTGGTGAAGAGCGACTTGGAGTTCGAGCACGTCCTGCGCGACATCCAGACCCTCAACGAGTGGGCCCGGGAGGGGCGGCTCGAGTCGAGCGCGGTGAGCGTGCACGCCTTCGCCTTCGTGGCCGACAGATACGCCTTGCTCCGGCACGGGGGCAGCTTTGGCGAGGGCTATGGCCCGATGGTCGTGGCCCCGAGGGAGCTGGGCCGCGAGGAACTGCGGGAGACGGTGATCGCGGTTCCCGGTGAGCTCACGAGCGCGTTTCTCCAGCTCAACCTCTGGTTCGACGCCGAGATCGGGCCGGGGGCGAGGCCACGGTACGAGGTTTTGCCCTTCGACCAGATCATCCCTGCCATCCAAGAGGGCCGCTACCAGGCCGGGCTTATCATCCACGAGGGCCAGCTCACCTATGCCGAGGAGGGCCTGGTCGAGGTGGCGAACATGGGCCGGTGGTGGCGAGAGAGGACGGGCCTGCCCTTGCCGCTTGGGGTCAACGTGGTGAGGAAGGACCTCGGGCCAGAGGTCTGTGCCGAGGTCAGCCGCTGCATGCGCGAGAGCATCGACGCGGGCCTGGCCGAGCGGGCCAAGGCCTTGGACTACGCCCTCCAGTTCGCGCGCGGGATGGACCGCCAGACGAGCGACACCTTTGTCGGCATGTACGTCAACGACCGGACCCGCGACATGGGCGAGGACGGCGTGAGGGCCATCCGGCTCTTGCTCAGCGAGGGGCACCGGATCGGGCTCGTGCCCCCGGTCGAGGTCGAGGTCGTCGACTGACGGCTCAGTCCTTTCGGAGCTTGTCGGCGTACTTCTGACGGAACTTGGCGACTTTGGGCGCGATGACGGCGCTGCAATAGCCGCTGTTCATCGTGGCCCGCTCGGCCGGGCTCGCCTTTTCGTATTTCTCGAAGTAGTCCTGGTGGTACTCCTCGGCCCGCGTGTAGTTGACGAGCGGCTCGAGAGTGGTGACGATCGGGCTCGGGTAGAGCTTCTCGGCGGTGACCTCGTCGATGATCCTCTGGGCGGCCTGCTTCTCGTCCTCGGTCGTGAAGAAGACGACGGAGCGGTACTGCGTGCCGACGTCGCCGCCTTGGCGGTTGAGGGTGGTGGGGTCGTGGGTGGTGAAGAAGACCCGGAGGAGGTCGTCGCGCGAGACGACCTTGGGGTCGTAGACGATCTTGACCACCTCGGCGTGGCCGGTGGTTCCGGTCGTGACCTCGCGGTAGGTCGGGTTGGGCTTGGGCCCGCCGGCATAGCCGTTTTCAACGCTGTGGACGCCCTTGAGCTTCTCGAAGACGGCCTCGACGCACCAGAAACACCCGCCGCCGATCACCAACTCTTGGGCGCCTTCGGGTAGGGGGGCGACGGCAGGCTGCGGCGCGGGTTCGGTCGGCGAGGAGCCGAAGGTGGCGAGCAGGCCCACGACAAGGGCGGCGGCGATGGCGAGCGACATGACTGCTTTCAAGAGTCCTCCGAGTCTGCAAACGGTTCCCGGGTCACGGTGGTTCCCTTCCTAGAAGAGCCGCTCCCCCTCCCCCGTTACGGGGGAGGGGGCAGGGGGTGGGGGCTTTGGGTTCCGCCTTCCCCCGTTACGGGGAGGGGGCCTGCGCGGCCCGCCTGGCCCCAGCACCGCACCCGAGTTTAGGCTTCCGGTACGGCGACCATCAGCGCCCCCGGCAGAACGCGGGCCGAGAAGGGAAGGAACCCCGCCACGTCGCCGTCCAGGTGATAGGGCGTTGGGGACACGGACTCGAAAGCCACTTCCCTCGCCTGGGCGTAGTGCACTTTGGGATGCTCGAGGTGCGCCCCCGTCTTCAAAAGCCGCAAGAAGGACACGAGTTCGGCCATCCGAATGCCCTGGCCCCGACAGACGTCGAGGAGCCCGTCCGAAGGGTCTGCCCGGGGAAGCATCATGAGCCCATCGCCGTAAAACCTCATGACACCGACCGCGGCCAGAAGACAGCCGGGGGCCCCGTGCCGCTCGCCGTCCAATGTGAGCACGAGGTCGGTCGCCTGATAGCGCACAAAGGTTGAGAGGATAGCCAAGTAGTAACGAAGCTGCGGACTGAGCTTCCGGACTGACCTCTGACGGTCGAGGGTGACGCTGACGGCGGCGTCGAACCCCGCTCCTGCGATGTTGACGAACCGTTTTCCGCTGTCGGTCTCCGCCGCGTCGATCGTCCTGATCGTCCCCTTTTGGACGACGTCCACGGCCTTGCCAAGGTCCCTTGGAATCCTCAGGGTGCGGGCGAGATCATTGGCCGTGCCCGCGGGCACGACGCCAAGCACCGCGCCCGTCCCGACCAAAGCCGAGGCCACTTCACGGACAGTGCCGTCGCCCCCCACCGCCGCGACCCGGTCGAAGCCTTCCTCTACCGCCTCTCTGGCAAGCCGGGTCGCGTCTCCAGGGCCAAGGGTCTCGCGGGTCTCCAGGGGGCCCAGCGCCGCCACCGTTCTGGTCCATCGGCGAGCTGCCATGCCGCTGCCGCTAGCGGGGTTGAGCACGAAGCAGGTGCGGGCCACAGTCAGGCGATTGTAGCCCGGGTATCGTGGTTCCGATGCGCGAGCCGGTGGTCGCAGACCGCTATTACGTCACTTTCAAGGAACTGGGTCTCCCGACTGTCCCTTGCGATGTCGAAGTTCCTGGCATCGGGATCGTGACCCTTGACGATGCCGACGTCCACTGGGGCCAAACGTACCAAAACTCAGGATTCTTTGTGCGGCAATCGCGAGCCTTGGGCGGAAGGTTCGTTGTGGTCAGCAGGGAACAGCCTGCTTGAAGAGGCCTCAAGCCTCGGCCAACGCCTGGTGGACAAAACTGACGGCCATGGCTCCCTCGCCGACGGCGCTGGCCACCCGCTTAACCGATCCTGACCTGACGTCGCCGACTGCGAAAACGTTCGGACAACTGGTCTCAAGGAAGTAGGGGTCTCGGCTGTGGCTCCATCCTTCTCGGACGTCCGGCCCGGTGAGCACAAATCCTTTCTCGTCGCGCCGCACAGCTTCGGGAAGCCAGGCAGAGCACGGCTGAGATCCGATCATGACGAACAACCCCGCCAAAGTCACGACGGCCACGGTGCCGTCCTTGTGCAGGATCGTCGCGCATTCGAGGGTCTCTCCCCCGCCGACCTCCACCACCTCGGACTGGAGCATGACTCGAATGTTCGGGGTCTGCTCGATTCGCATGGCAAGGTAGCTCGACATGGTTTTCCGCAAGTCGTTGCCCCGGACAACAAGCAGGACTTCTGGTGAGCGGTCCGACAGGAAGACCGCTGCCTGCCCGGCCGAGTTGCCCGCTCCGATCACCGCCGCGGGCTGGCCGGAGCAATGGATCGCTTCGACAGTCGTGCACGCGTAGAAAATGCCGTTGCCAAGGAACCGGTCGTGGTCCGGGACGTACAACTGGCGATAGGCGGCCCCTGTCGCGGCAATGACGGCTCGTGCCATGACTTGCTGCCCGTCTTCAAGCAAGACTCGTTTGAGGCCGTTTGGGCAGTCCAGGCTTGAGACGTTCGAAGGAGTCCTGAACGTGGCTCCAAACCGGGTCGCTTGGATGTGTGCTCGATTCGCGAGATCGGCCCCGCTCAGACCAGTGGGGAAACCCATGTAGTTTTCAATGCGGCTGCTCGTCCCGGCCTGGCCCCCAGGCCCTACCGAGTCGAGAACGATCGTCTTCAATCCTTCGCTTGCCCCGTAGACGGCGGCGGCGAGACCTGCGGGCCCCGATCCCACGACGACAAGGTCATAGACAGTCCGGTCAAGGGGGTTTTCGATCCCAGTCTGTCTCGCCAAGATCGAGTTGTCGGGATTTCGCACAAGTTGGCCGTCGGGAAAGACGACGACCGGTGTCTCGTCCTCCCGAACATGAAAGCGAGCCAGAAGCTCGTGCGCCTGACTGTCCCGCTCAAGATCCGACCATGTGTAGGGGACTTCGTTCTTGGCCAGAAACTCTCGGATCCGCAGCGTGTCTTTACTGTAGCGGGAGCCAATGACCCTGGCACCGACGAAGTTTCCCTCAAGAAGGAGTTGGCGCCGAGTCAGAAACGCCGTCAGCACCGTTTCTCCAAGGGCTGGTGACGCCGAGAGGATTTGTCGGAGGCAGTCGGGAGTCACCTCCAAGGCTTCGAGGCCGTCTCTTGCGATCGCTGAAACGACGGCTGACCGACCGGTCACCATGTCGACATCGCCGGTGAACTCTCCGGGGCCGTGACGGACGACCGTCCGAGGCTCGTCGCCCGTTTCGTCGATGATTTCGACGTTGCCGCTGAGGACGACGTAGAACATGAACCCTCGGTCGCCGGTAGAGAACAGCGATGCGCCGTCTCGAAAGTTGCGTACCCGCGCGAACTGACGGAGGCCTTCGATTTGGGCCGGCTCCAAGACCGGAAACGCGATCGACTCCAAGGAGCTCACAGATGAAGTATGGCCGAGTTCAAGCGATTCCGACGCGCTGTCGGAGAAAGTCGGCGCGTCGCCGGTCAGCCGTGGCCTGGTCCGTCGTTCCAAGAACCTCCATGGTGCTGACCCAAAGGTCCACGTCGCGCGGGTGGGGCGGGGCCTGGTCCAATCCGGCCGATGCCCCCCATCGGATCCAGGCGAGGATCCGGAGCGCGTCGCCGAGGGGCACCGAAGTCGCTGAGGCGCAGAACTCGCGGGCTTGATCCACCCGCTCCACCAACTCGCTCCGACGCACCTCCCGCCTGGCCATCCGCTCTTGGGTGATCAGATAGTCCACTGCGCCCATGAAGTCGGCCATGTCGGCCCGCGTGGCGCTCACCTGGAAAAACGCCCCGACCGCCCGGCTCGCCTCGCCGAACAAACCCCGGACGACCAGGCCCATCTCCGCCAGAGCCTCGATCACAGGCACCATCCTTTTGCCTCGGGCCAGACCGATCAAGTGGAACAGAACCGAGAGCCGCCTTCCACCGCCAACGTTCGACGGACTGGCCGTCAGGTACCCCCACCCAGAGTCGTGCATCCATTCGACCTGAGCGCTCAACGTGGCCAAAGCGTCGTCGGCGGCGACCAGGGCCGTCTTGGCGCTGTTCCCGGCGGTCAGGGCCTGCAAACGCACATGGTCCTCTTCGTTGGTCATGACGCCGACCGCCCTTTGATCGTCCAGAAGCAGCGTACGGCCGGGCTCCCGATGCAGAAAGTCGGGAGAGATGAGCCGAACGCCCAAGAGGTAGTCCCGCTCGGCCTCTGTTGGCCGGGTGTGGGCCTTGAAACCCTTGGGGGCCAGGGCCGCCTCGACTTGCTTGGCGACCCTACGCAACTCGTCTGCGTCGGCATGGTGCGGGAACCGGACTCCCCTGACGTTTCGGGCGTATCGGGCCCGAGAGCTGACGACGATGTCGCCGTCCGGAGCGTCCGGCCCAAGCCAGGCTGGCACCGACATACTCCGGAGTACTTTCTTCTTCCACGCCTCGGAGTTGGAATCAGGCCGCTTCATCGGATAGGAAAGTCGATCGTATGGGCAGGCTTGCCGTCCAGCGAAACAATCGCTGAATAGTCGCCGGGCTCCCACCCGCTTTCTGATCGGAACTGGGCTGACACGACCGAATTCTGAAGCTTGACGAGGCCTAGATCGACCATGGCCAGGTCCTTGGCCTGTCCTTTCTTGCGAAGCGCCCAAACGATGCGGCTCCCCTCGGTGTCGATTCCCACGGTGAAAACTGCGACGTGGATGACCTTGTCCTGGGAGGTGACGGGCACGTCCCTCTTCTGGGGCTCGCCGTGGCCATCGTCGGGAGCGACGGAGTGGGAGCGGAAGTCGATGCGAGTGCGCTGGCCCCCGATTTCGAACTCGAACGTCTTGACCGGCACTTCGTCGATGACGATGACACCCTGGTAGGTTCCGACGGGCCAATCGGTCTTGAGACTGATCTTGGCCGTCACTTCGGAACCTGACGCCGTCTCTTCCACCCTTGCGACCGGCCGGTTCTTGCCGCCTGTGCTGTCGATCGTTTGGAAGAGCCAGCGAGCCTTGGCGTTCTTGAGCGGCGGATCGACCTCGGCGACGAAGTAAAGGTCGCGCTGGCGATAGTCGAACCGTTCGACTTTCTCTCGAGGTCGGTCTTGGGAACCGTGGTGGAAAGTCAGTTTTGTGACCCTTGGCTGCACGGTTTCGTCTGGCAACCCTTGTTTCTGGTCTGATTGACAACCGGCAATGAACAAGACCACGGTCACAACGAGGACACGCATCACTTTCTCACCTTCTTGAGGGTCTTGTAGACATAGGCCAAGATCTCGGCGACAGGACCAAAGAGCTCACGTGGTACGAAGTCCCCGACTTCGCACTTGTTGTAAAGAGACCTGGCCAAGCGCCGGTTCTCGACCACCGGCACGGCAAGATCTTTGGCCAGTTCACGGATCCGGAGTGCGAGGAAGTCGGCCCCCTTGGCGACCACGATCGGAGCGTGGTGCTTGTCCCGTTCATAGGCCACGGCGACCGCGTAGTGCGTCGGGTTCGTGACGACCACGTCCGCTTTCTTGAGGTTGCTGGCCAAGGCTCCTTTGGCCAACCGTCGTCTCCTTTGCGATTGCACCATTTTGACCTCCGGCGAGCCCTCCTGCTCCTTCATCTCCCTTCGGACCTCGTCTTTAGTCATCATGAGTTGTTTGTTCGTTTGGTGTCGCTGGAAGGCGTAGTCGAGGGCTGCAATGGCAAGCCAGGCCCCAGCGACTCTGACCACGATCGTGTGCGCAAGTTCGGCGACCACAGTGGCTGCTTGACCGCCGCTCAGTCCGCCGATCGAGAGGACGCGGTGCCAATCGGCCGCGACCGCGCCCCAAGCGATCATCACGAACAGCGCCAGTTTGGCCAAGGCTTTGAAGCCGTCAAAGAAGCTGCGCCGCGACAGAAGGCGTTTGAAGCCCTGGAACGGATCGATTCGCTTGAAGTCCGGCACCATTGGCTGGCCGCTAGCCGAAAAACCGACCTGGGCGAAGTTCGAGGCGAGACTCGTGGCCAAGATCGCGCCGAGGACGGGGGCGAACGCGGCCGCGAATGGCCCAATGAAGACACTCGCCACGCGGGCCACTGTCGTCGGACTCAAATCAGTCGGCCCTCGCCAGGCAAACTGGCGGAACGTTTCCACAAGTTCGGGCCCAAGTTTGGAGACTGCGCCGGGCAAGGTCAGAGCAGCGGCCATCAGGACAAGCGCGCCGTTCAATTCTGTCGAACGCGCGACGGTTCCTTTCTTTCTGGCGTCCCTTTTACGTTTCTCAGTTGGCTGTTCGGTCTTTTCCCCGGCTTGTTCCGACATGTCAAGAGCCTCCGCGCAACATGTTCATGAGGGCGTTTGATGCACCTTCGATGCCGGTCTGGACTCCTCCGACCAGGATCGGAAGCCCGATCGAGATCATGAAGATGCCCACGCCAAGCTTGAAGGGCAACGACAGCAAGAACGGCTGGGTCTGCGGGACGGCTTTGTTCACGACGCCTGCCGACAGGTCGACGATGGCTGTCACCGCCACCGCCGGAGCAGCGATCTGAAGGCTGACGATGACCGCCATGCTCAGAGTGTCGAGAAGCCCTTGGATCATGAGGCCCCGGCTCACTGTCGCCGACTCAAAGCTGAAGACCAGAGCCCGGAACATCACGTGGTGCGCGTCCAACAAGAACAGCACCACAAAGCCCAACATCATCTTCAGCTGACTGACAGGGGTCGAGGTCATTCCCAGCATCGGATTGAAGAGCTGGGCCGAAGCCGTACCGATTTGGACATCCAAGAAGGCCCCGGCCATCTGGAGGGCGAGGACGGCCAAGTGCAGCACGCCTCCGATCAGTAGCCCGAACATCGCCTCGCGAACCACATAACCGAAGAGCCCGAACAGCGAATCGGGGTGAGGCGGCATCCAAGGCGCGACCACAGGATAAAGGGCCAGCGCCAGGACGACCGACAACAGGACACGGACGTTCACAGGCACCATCGACCCGAAAGGGGGCGCGGACAACAAGAGGGCTGTGCACCGGGCGAACACTCCCACGCAACCGATCAGAGTGTGTTCGTTGAGGGTCACAGTCCGACCCTCCCCGCGTGTTCAAAGCAAACTGCCACAAATCGGACGATGGTCGTCAACATCCAGCCTCCCATGCCGACGAGCACGATCCCGGCACCGATGATCTTGGGGACGAACGTCAGGGTCATTTCTTGGATCTGGGTCACAGCCTGGAGCACGCTCACCAAGAGGCCCGTGAAGAGGGCGACAGCCAGGATCGGCATCGTCACCATCATCGCGACCGTCATGCCCTGGCGGGCAAGTTCCATGACCGAGTTCGTGCTCATGAGCGATTATCCGTATCCAGATAGCAAGGTTCGGACGACGACGGCCCAACCGTCGGCCAAGACGAAGACGAGGATCTTGGCGGGCAATGACACGACGACCGGAGGCATCATCATCATGCCCATGCCCATCAGGACACTCGCGACGATCAAGTCCAAGATCACAAACGGCAAGAAAATGTAGAACCCGACGATGAAAGCGGTCTTCAACTCGCTGATGACGAAGGCAGGAACGAGCGACAGGATGTCAAGTTCTCCACGGTTGGCCGGCTTCTGGCCGCGCAAGTCGAGAAAGAGCTGGAGGTCCGACTCATAGGTGTTCTTAAGCATGAACTTCTTGACCGGCTCCTGGGCCCGGGAGAGAGCCTCGTCGAAAGAGATCGGGTCTTTCTTGGCCAAGTAGGGCTGGATGGCCACCTTGTTGACTTCTTCGTACGTGGGGCCCATGACATAGAAAGTCAGGAACAGGCTGAGTCCGACGAGCACTTGGTTGGGTGGGATCGTGGCCGTGCCCAGGGCCGTGCGCACCAACGAGAGGACGATCACGATCCGCGTGAACGCTGTCGTAAGGATCAAGACCGCAGGCGCCACGCTCAGGACAGTGAGCAGGGCCAAGATCTGGAGCGACGTGCTCAGTTGCTCGCGTCCAGTGGCTCCTCCGACCCCGATTTGGATCGAGGGAACGCCGATGCCGCCATCTTGGCCCCAAGCCAAGGACGTGGCCCCGATCAGACAGAGCAAGAGAAACCAAAAACGCGCCGTCATAGTTGGCCGTCGATCAGGCGTTCGATGCGGTCCGAAGCTGGCCTTTGCGCCGACAGTCTTTGTTTGGCTTGGGAGATCACGGCGACAGCCTCGGCCATGTCGATGCCGCCAGTGTCAAGGTCGTCTTTGCCCATCAGGTCTGGCGCGATCCCCTCAGAACGGTCGAGCAAGTCGACGAAGGGCTCAGGCTGCGCCCGTTCTGCAAGGTCGGCCTCGGTCAGATCGGCCAGAAAGACGACACTTTGCGACGTGGTGCCGAGCAGGAGCGTGCGTCCCCTCACCGTCACGACGCTCAGTTGACCTGCCCCGAACGTCGCGGACTCCTCGACGTGCAGGGAAGACGACAAGGGCGTTCGGACTCGGCCCTGGAGCTTCGCCAAGACCATCGGGGCCAGCCATTTCAGGGCTGCCACGATCACCACCAAGGCGATACCAAGTTGGACAAGATCGTTCATGCCCCCGGCTGTCGATTGAGAAGCAGGCTGGACCGGGTTCGGCCTGGTTCCCAGTTCTTGGGCCAAGAGGGCCAGGACGGAGCCCATCAGGCGGCCTCACTGAGCCTTTGCATGCGGTCGTGGAGACTCAAGATCTCCGTGATTCGGACGCCAAAGTTGTCGTCGATGACGACGACCTCTCCACGAGCCACCAGCCTCCCGTTGACAACGACGTCGACCGGCTCGCCTGCGGCCTTGTCGATCTCGACGATCGATCCCGCACCAAGATCTAAGACTTCGCGGACCTGCATCCTCATCCGACCCAGTTCGACCGTGATATCGAGCGGGATGTCCATGATGATCTCCAGGTGCTGCTCGTCCGGAACGGCCGAGTCCGCGATCTGGGCCCTGGTCGCGCCCGAAGTCACTGTCTGGAAGGGCGATGCTTCCTCGTCCTGGATTTGCATGCCGCAAACCGCGTGGGCCGTCTCGTTGTCCATCAGCCACGTCAGGACCCCGGAGAAGCCTTCGCCAGTGATTCCAATGTTCGACCGCACCAAACCCTCGGCCTGCTGGAGGTTAGGAGGAAGATTGACGACCTGCAGCCTGATGCTAAGTCCGCTCGCGGCGATCGGCTCGTTGAGCAGGTTGCCGACGGAAAGACAAATGCCTTGGACCATGGCCTCCAAGAGGGGCCTCAGTTCGGCCAAGTCTGCCTCGTCGATCTCCTTGGCGGGCGACTCCCGCATCGCGGCGAGAAGTTCCGACATGGACTCGGGCGGCAAGAGGAGCGCCATCGGGTTCTCGGGCAAGTGCGCGAACGAGAACTGGATCACGACCCTGACCGAATTGTGCTCGGCAAAGATGTCGCCAGCCTGGGCGGTGACGGTCAATGGATCAGCGAACCGCACCTCAAGATTGGCGGCCTCGCTTGTCGCCAAGGCGACCGACTGCCAGATCTGAGCGGCGGACGTCCCGAGACGGGAGAGGAGTTCAGAAGAAACGGAAGGCATGGTCAAATCTCCACGTACGGCCCGCTCACCTGAAAGACAAGCTTGCCGCTCTCAAGGGCAGGACGCCCTTCGAATTTAGGGACCCGGCTGACGAACAGCCGGATGTCACGGTCGATGCGTTGGTCCAGCCTGACGATGTCGCCTTGCTGGAGATTGAGAAAGTCTTTGACGTGCATCTTGCTGCGGCCCAGCCTCACCGTGCACTCGACGAACGAGGCTTGGATCTGATGAGTCAGGGCGCGCCGATGGCTCGCGTGCTGCTTTCGGTTGCTGTTCGCGAACCACTTTTGCGCGCTCAGCTTGGCCGTGACAGGCTTCAGCACCATGTAGGGGATGCAAAGGCTCATCGCGCCCCTCGTCTCGCCGACACGGACTTCGAACAGGACGCTGATCACGATGTCGGTCGGCGGCGCGATTTGCACGAACTGGGGCGACGTCTCCATCCCTTCGATGCCAGGGTTCACGATGACGACGCCCTCCCAAGCCGACTTGAGCGCTCCGAACATCCGCTCGACCATCTGCTTGACCAGCGGTTGCTCGATCTCAGTGAGAACCGACCGCTCCAAGACGCGACCCGGGCCGCCAAGCAGCTTGTCAAGCATCGTGAAGACGATCGCGAACTCCATTTCGAGCACGGCCTGCCCGTTGAGCGGAGGGATCGACATGATGGTGAAGGCCGATTGGTTGATGCAGCGCATGTACTCTTCGTATGGCACTTGCTCAAGGGAGATCAAGTCGATAGAGACAGTGCTTCGCAAATAGGCGGACAGGCTCGAACCTGCCAAACGTGCGAACGTCTCGTGGAGCATCTGCAGGGTTCGAAGCTGGTCCTTGCTGAACTTGTCCGGTCGTCGGAAGTCATAGACTTCGTAAGCGGCCGACCTTGACTTCAGGCGAATGGCAGACTCGACCGCTTTGGGAGCAGCAGGGGCTGACGACCCGGCCGCCGCCGGGGTGTCTTCTTCCGTTGGCTCGGCCGACTTTTCTGGGCCCAACGAACTGAGAAGCGCCTCGATTTCTGACTGAGAGAGGATTTCCGACACGGCCTGAACTGGGGCCACGCGGAAGGGTGGCCGTCAGCTTGGGTATCGGTGGATTTGCCGGGCTTCCTCAGTCCTGGCGGTGAAAGACCCGGGTGCCCTTGCCCGGCTTAAACCGCATCCAGGCTCCGCGGACGCCAACAGACTTCGACCCGACCAGACGGCCTTTGCCGACTGGATACCAAACCTCCTTGCCGGAAAGGCGGGAAGGAACCATGATTTCGGTCACTTCGGTCTCACTGGCAGCTTCTTCGAGCGCGCGCCGGTAGCCGAGCGGGGAAGGATCTGTGGTCAAAGCGAGTGATCGGGCGAAAGCGCGCTCGTGCAGGTTTTCCACGGCCCAGCAGATCAAGGCCAAGAACGCCTCGTACGCCTGGTCGTCAGTACGGGAGAGGCTCGCGTCGTCAGGGCCCTGCAGGGCGACCCGGTCCGCCAGCGGCTGGACGGACGTCTCCCAGTAGGAGTCAAGCTGGGCCAACGTCGCCCCGCCCGTGTCTTCTGGCGTCAGCGCGCCGTCTCTGATCTGCCTTCTCAACCACGTCAGATAGATCCGCTCCCCCGCGTCTCCATTCGCCCACTCTTCTCGTCCGAGGCCCACCCTGACCGGCAATAGGGTGGCATGGCCGTACTCGTGAGCCAGCTCCCGGCATAGCTCCAGCCGGCTCAGCTTGGGGTGGACTTGGTAGAGGAAGACCGTATTGACGGCGCTCGGGGCCTGGTTGCTGTTCAGGGTCTCGGGGTCTTCAGTGAAAAGCTGCTCGCCCCCAGCCGGTCCTTCTCGACAAAGGTACACATCGACGGCCTGGCGATGAAACTGGCGACTATGGTCGAGGCCCAGGACATAGCGGTTGAACTCCCACAGTCGCAGGAGCAGCCTCGTCGTCTCGCGGGAGAAAGACTCTTCTCCTTGTGAGAACACCCGGAACCGAAGGGCCTCGCTCCCTCCGACGAGACCCCATCCCTCGGTCAGTCGGTCGAACTTCCAACTGTGCTTGGGCGATGTCTTCGTCCAACCGGGTTCCGTCCCTGGCTCCTTAATGACGATGCCGCCAGACCCCTCGATAGAACCGGACAATCGGACGTCTTCCGCAACCGAAGCGATGAGGAGGGCCAGGGCCAGCACGCTCAGCGCCCCTCGGCTTCTAGGAACCGCTCGGCGTCGATCGCGGCCATACAGCCGGTGCCTGCCGCTGTCACCGCTTGACGGTAAACGTGGTCAGCCACGTCGCCGCAAACGAAAACGCCGGGGACGGCCGACCGGGTCGTGCCTGGCTCGACCTTGAGGTACCCCAGTTCGTCGGTCTCGAGCCACTCCGTGAAGACTTGACTGTTCGGTTGGTGACCGATCGCGACGAAGACACCGTCGGTGCGGATCTCCCACTCCTTGTCATCGACGGTGCTGGCGACTTTGGCCCCGGTCACTCTCCGGTGGGGTTGTGTCTCACCCGTGATCTCGGACAGCGCCGCGTTCCAAAGGAACTCTATTTTTGGGTTGTCGAACGCCCTTTGCTGCATGATTTTGCTGGCCCGCAAACTGTCTCGCCGGTGGACTACCGTCACCTTTGAGGCGTGTCGCGTCAGATAATTGGCCTCTTCCATGGCCGTGTCGCCGCCTCCGACGACCAGGATCTCTTTGCCACGGAAGAAGAACCCGTCGCACGTGGCGCAAGCGCTCACGCCGTACCCGCCGAACTCTTGCTCTCCGGGGATGCCGAGCCATTTGGCAGAAGCCCCCGTCGCCACGATCAAGGTCAGCGCCTCGTGCTCCTCGCCTTCGGCCCAAAGCCGGAACGGCCGAGAAGAAAGGTCAACACGTTCGACCACCTTATCATGAATAAGGGTGCCGAACCGTTCGGCTTGCTTACGGAACAAGCCCATCATCTCGGGGCCGGTCACGCCTTCAGGGAATCCGGGGTAGTTCTCGACATCGGTCGTGATCATCAGCTGCCCTCCCGGCTGTGACCCTGAGAAAAGAACCGGGCTCAGGCTGGCCCGGGCCGCGTACAAGGCAGCGGTGTACCCGGCTGGCCCAGATCCAACAATGGCGACGGAATACGGCATACGATTTTGAGAAGGCTACCATCACCAAGCTTGTTCCTGGTTGACCTAAGGGATCAGGTAGTCCTCTGGGTGTTCCTCACCACTTCCGTCGCCGAGAACCGTGGTGGGGAAGAGCAAATTGCTGACTGTTGGCAGCATCGTCATGATCGTTGGGCCAGACGGCCACGCGAGGGCCACTGCGAAGGTCCTCAAGAAGGCCGAATCCTTGTGCCTCGTCGAATGCGACCATTTCAACTCGGCAACGACCGGTGAGACCGTCCTGATTGTCGTTGAGGACGATCAGGTGGGTACCGGCCTGAAAGTCCGGGTCAAGCTAGCCGCCGGTCGACGACTGACGCTTGAGCTGGCAACAAAGCCCGACCACTTCATGGTGGAAAGAGTCGAGACCCGGTTTCATGGACGGGGATCGATCGCGACCGTCGCGATACCGAGCGGGAACGTTCGACTGACGGTGCTGGAGGTCACCTCTACGGGGTTCCACTTCAAGGCCAACGACGCGCTGCCTGTGAACAGGGAACTGGCCCTGACGATCCTCATCAAAGGACAGTATCAGGTCATCAAGGGCCATGTCGTTCATCTGAGCGAAGTGGGAAACAGGGTCTACACCGGTGTCGTGGCCCTCAACTTTTCATCGCGCCTTGACCGGAGGCTTTGGGAAACAGCCTTGGACTGCGCTGGCTACGAGACCTCATGACCGACCAGGTCAAGACTCCTAGCCCGACCAGCAAGCCTGGCTCCGGGGCGGCGACAGGATCGTCCGGGACAAATCCAACAAAGCCGGGCGCGAAACTGAGGCCGTCCCACGATTGGTCGGCCAAGATCCGTCCGCTCAAGCCCGTCTGAGCAGCCGTCCAGGATCCGAGGGTCGAGCCGCTGCTCACCCAGTAGCTCCAGTAACCCGTGTTCCATCCCTCACCGTATCTGTCCTGATCCTCGATGGCTGTCGCACCGTCGCTTGGCTGGCCGACGAGCCAACCATCCACGGGCCATGACGTCCCGTCGCTCAGAGGCAGACCGTTTCGATTGGTGTCATATCCCAGTCCGACCAAGGCCGTCCCGAAGGAAAACGAGGCGATCTTGGCGAAGACGAGCGGATCGGACGTGACGATCGCCCGGAGCATGTCCTCACCGGTCGCCGTCCCATCGAACCGGAAGCCCCACGCCAGGGCCGGAGGCGACTTTTGGTCTTTCCAATCCACGACCAGAGCGGCCCGGTTGCTGCCGGTTCCGGCCCAAAAAGTGATGTCATTGAATCCAAAAGCTTCGGCGTTCGAAGTGGAAACAAGGGCGAGCGAGAGGATGGTGGTTCTAATCATCAGGTTGCCTAGTGATCTCGTGGTTGTTGCCGGATGGGCCAGGTTGGCCGTCCGACCCGGGAAAAGCCGTCGACTTCGCTCCAAGAGCCAGTGACCTTGATAAATCGGATCGACTTAAACCCGCTTGGGGCCAGGTCGAACGCGCACCCACCTGCCGAGCCTTGAAGTAGGTCGCTGACGTCCGCAAGCGAGAGCCCCACGAGCAGGGAACGTTGCCAACCAGGGGGCACCGGCTTAGTCCAATCGCTCTCGGGCCCCCAGCCCTTAGTCTGACGGTTCCAAAGGTGGGCCATTGTCGGCCAGTACGCGTCGGCCCCGGAGTAAGGGCCAACAGGATAAGTGTGCCAAACGACACCGTCCGGGCTGACGCTCACAGCCGCTGGCTCGATGAAGTCCCCTCCAGCCGTCACCCTGACGTTCGCCAGATCTGTGTCCCAGGACACTCCCCGGTCACAGCCGATCACGGGGTTGCCATAAACGATGAAGTCATAGCCGTACCAATGACGGGGGTCGTTCATGATGGGTGGGTCAAAGCTGACCGTAATGTGGCCGCCGGGCCGGACAGTGACGACCACGGGGCGACCGTCGGGGTCGGTGTCCCAAGCCGGGTAGCCCCACGAGACGGCGACCCTCTCCTCTGGACCACCATTGACGACGTCTCGGATCCATGTCGCGGGTTTGCCGAGGACCGCACCCGGGTCGCCGTAGACGCCGAAGCCGAGATCCGAGTAGCTGACGACCGACGCCGCGAATCGCGGGTCTGGAGCCGCCAAGAGCAGAAAGGTCAGGCTAGTCAAGGTCATAAGCGCTGTCGTCCGAAGACAAGGAGCCGACGCCGGGTTCGTCAGCAACGGGCAGATGAACGGTTCGGGAGCCTTGGCTCCGTCCGTCGGCCCAATGGACGTTGGCCGTACCTTGGTGACGGAAGTGAACCTTTCCGGCAACAAAGAGCGGGTCGCTGGGCGCCCTGAGGAAATTGTGGGCCCGGACGGGCGACCCAAACCCCGCATCGGCGAAGGCGACAGTGCCCGAGGGATCGCTGATCTCGCTCAAAGCAACGGGGAGTGTGCCCATCGCCGGGTCACCGCCAAGATAAGTCGTGTTGTAGGCGAATCCCGTCGTAGGGCGCCCCCAAGCCTCTCCATGGAAGGTCGGGCACTGCTGGATCTCGCCAGTGCGGATATAGGGGCCCAGGAGCCCAAGCGTCACGAGGACCGTCTCTTGGCGTCTGACAGTGAAGTCCCAAGCCACCGCCGTCCGACCGCGATCCAGCGAGTAGTGACTAGGGGCGCACCGGTCGCTGTGGTCTCCAGCATAGAGGAGCCACGCGATCCCGATTTGGCGCAGGTTGGACGAGCAAGCGGTCTTGTGAGAGGCTTCCCGCGCACTCGTGAGGGCAGGGAACAGCATGGCTGCCAGCACCATCGAGACGCAGAGGACGACGAGCATCTCAACGAGGCTGAATCCGGCGTTGCCGCGGGTCTTGCTAGTCTTCATGGCGCTTCGTATTGCTCCAGGTTTCAAGGAGCAAATGGACGTGCGCCGGTCCGAAGCCTTCGCCCGTCGCCTCTGCTCGGAGGCGCCTGGTTCCCTTCAGCCGTTGGGCGGGCACTCGGGCTCGAGGACAAACTCCTCACACCGTTGCGGCACAGCGCCGGACTTTCACCGGACTTCCCCCGCTTCATCCCATCACTCGGACGGGATCCAAAAGCTTGACTAACTCTCGCATATCACACATATGTTTGTCAAGGCCCAGAAGAATCCCAGATCCCTTGCGGACAATTTAGTAAAGTTTGAGCATGGCTGCGGAGGCCCGAAGGACCAGCGTGACTGGGTTTGTCGCCATCAACACGATTCAGTGCCGTCCCGACTATTGCGAGCGGTTCGAGTGCCTCTTCTGCACCCGGGCGCACGCCATCGACTCGGCTCCAGGTTTTTGCCATATGTACGTCTTGCGTCCGTCTGCCGAAGGTGAGCCCTATTTGGTCGTGAGCCATTGGGAATCTGAAGACGCCTTCCGAGCTTGGGTCGGCTCTCCTGCGTTCCACGCGGGCCACAGCCGAGCCTTTGCCGATCTCCAAGCCGCGAAGGAACGCGGTGAGGAGCCACCTATGTCGAGCCAGTTCAGGACTTACTCGATCCTCACCCGGTAGAGCCGCCCAGGGACATCAAGTCCGCCAAGAAATCCGGATAGCTCGTCCGAACGGACTCGGTGCCAGTGATGGTCGTGACGCCTTCTGCGATCAAAGACGCCACGGCGAAGGCCATCGCCACCCGGTGGTCGCCCGTCGCATCGATCGCGGCTCCTTTCAAGGGGGTCGGTCCTGAGATCGCGAGACCGTCCTCGAGCTCTTCCACGGAGGCTCCCATCGATGCCAGGCCATGCGCCATGACCGCAATACGGTCGGACTCCTTCACTCTCAGTTCCTTGGCGTCTCGAAAGCAGGTCCGGCCCTGACACTGGGTCGCTAGAACGGCAAGTACGGGGATCTCGTCGATAAGTCGTGGAACGAGGGGGCCACCGACCTCGAAAGCCGACAACGGGCAGTCTCCCCTCACCGTGACGTCTGCAACCGGCTCTCCCGTCTCTTCCCTCGGAATGTCGAGGGACACGGCTGCACCGGCCGCCTCAAGCACATCAAGGATCCCGGTGCGGGTCGGGTTGACCCCGACATCGATGAGCCGGACTTGGCTACCAGGGACAAGCGCCGCTGCGACCATCAGGAAGGCCGCGCTGGAAACATCGCCCGGAACCCGAAACAGCATGGGTCCCCAAGTCTGACCCCCCATCACCCCAATTCTTCCGTCGTCGTCCTTCATCAGGGTGACGCCGAGAGCGTCCAGCATCCGCTCTGTATGGTCCCGGCTTTGGGCCGGTTCTTTGATCCAAGTCGTTCCGCTGGCGTTCAACCCCGCCAGAAGCAGGCTCGACTTGACTTGGGCGCTCGCAACGGGCGACTCGTAGTCGACGCCTTGGAGCCTTTGACCTTCGATCTGTAGCGGCGCTGTTTCGCCTGAAATCTCGGCTCCCATTGATCTGAGTGGGACGACGACCCGGCCCATCGGTCGCCGCGACAAAGAGGGGTCGCCGATAAGCGTCGCCGACAATCCAGGCCGGGAGGCGAGCACGCCGCAGAGCAGACGCATGGTCGTGCCGCTGTTCCCGCAGTCGAGCGGGATTGTCGGCGACTGCCATGGGCCCGGCTGGACCAGAGTCATCGGTTCCTCTCCGTTCTCCCAAGCCTCAAACCTCTCGATGTCGTGGCCGCACTCGACCAAGGCGGCCAGCGTCGCGTCGCAGTCTTCCCCGGCCAAGGGCCGCAGAATGGTGGAAGGCACGCCTGGCTCGGCCATGGCTGCCAGGATGTAGGCACGGTGAGTGAGCGACTTGTCGCTCGGCGGGCGCACAGTCCCGACCAGCGGGCCCGATGCCGACAGCATCCATGGGTCAGAGGACATCAATGGAAGTTTGAACGCTCGATGGGTCTGTGAAACCAAGTCCCAGGGACTGACGTGACGCTAGAATAGAGGCACTCATGTTCCGAACTTCAAATCCGACACTGCGAGATGGCGTCTTTCATCAGGCTCTGTCCAACGAAGGCCGCATGACGTTGTCCGGCACGCTGGCCAAGTCCGGTGTGCTCTTCCTGGTCTTAGTGGCGTCCGCGATCGGTGGATGGATGCTCAAGAGCCCGATCGTGATGTGGGGTGGCTTGATCATCGCTTTCGTCCTCGCGCTCGTGATCGGTTTCAAGCAGACGACAGCCCCCTACCTCGCACCGGCCTACGCCGTCTTCAAGGGCCTTTCACTCGGCGCCATCTCGTATTGGTACGCGGTCGAGTTCGCCAAGTCGGACTTCCGCGGAGCGATCCCGTTGGCCGTTCTTGGCACCATCGTCGTCTTCGGCGTGATGCTCGCGCTCTACGCCACCCGCATCATCAAGGTGACGCAGACTTTCGTAGCGGTCGTCGCTGGCGCGACTCTTGCGATCATGCTGACGTATCTTGCGACGATCGTCCTGTCCATATTCTGGCCAGGCGTCTCGCAGCTTCCAATTTATCAAGCCGGACCTATCGGGATCGGGTTCAGTTTGTTGGCCATCGTCGTCGCGGCGATGAACCTAGCTCTCGACTTCCGCATCATTGAGGACGGTGTTTCAGCTGGCGCACCGCGATACATGGAGTGGTACGCCGGTTTCGCCCTGCTCGTAACGATCGTCTGGATCTACCTGGAACTGCTCCGCCTGCTTCGCTTGCTCTCGAGCAACCGCTAAAGGAGCCTGTAGCAAAAGCAAGATCGCGGGCCCCGAAAAACAGGGCCCGCGACATTGAGTCTACTTCTCTTCTTTCTGTTTACTTGCGGCGGCGTCGGGCGACAACAGCGGCAAGGCCGAGACCGAGAGCGGTCATTGTTGCCGGCTCTGGCACTGCAGAAGACGTGAACGATGACGTCATTTGAAGTTCGTTTCCGACCAGCGTTTGGTTAGCGAAGGCGAACGCGAAGGCGAACTGGTCGAGCCCGCCCGGGATGATCGGGCCGCTGAAGTTGATGTCGTTGCCGACCAACTCTGCGCCGCCGAACGACGTCACGTTGTAGGAAGCTGACGAGAAGCTGATCGTGAAGAGCGGATTGTTGGTGCTATCGAAGAAGTCGATGTTGCCAGCACCGGCAAGCCCGTTCACCACATTGATCGGATTTCGAACCATGAACTTCGCGTCCACGAAGTCCGGTGCTCCAAGTCCCGGGGTCTGAAGGAAGAGCCCGGTGGTCATCCAGCCGCCAGTCAGCTGCCCCGTGTTCCCAATTCCGCCGCTAAAGTTGAAGAGCGGGTTCGCAGGACCCGAGCTCGGGTCAGCGAAAGTGATCAGCGTGAACGCAGAAGCCGCCCCTGCAAAGGAGGCCACCGTCGCAAACGCTGCGAATCGCATAATGGTCAGTTTCATCTCTCGTATTACCTCTCGACGGATCTCGACCAGCAGACTCAAAGCTTGTCAGAGAACCAACAACGTGAAGACTTTAGCATAGACATTGTCTAGTTGTCCCCGGTAATTTTGACTGACTTGCATTGTTGCCAGAGTATTGTCGGCTCACACCCGCTCCTTCAACAGGCTCAAGGATCGGCGCGCACTGAGGACTCCGTGGCCCCTCGGACAGGGTGTTTCGTCGTCCCACCACGAACGCAGACCCCATTCGTCCGGCAAGATTGGCCACTGGATCTCCGGGATCTTGCGTCCCAACAATGTGAGGGTCGCGGCCGCCCACATGCGCGGCACGGCCGTGATCTCATAGCCGCCGCCGCCGGCAGCGACAGTCGGTAAGCCTCGCTCCATGACCCAGGTCACAGGCTCCAGCCACTCCTGTGCAGTTACCATCAAGTGACCGAGCGGATCAAGAAAGTGCGGGTCAGCCCCGGTCTGCAAGACGACGGCCTCTGGCCGGAACCAGTCGAAGGCGACCAACAGGGCTTCAATAGTCGATTCGGCCCAAACATCGCCGGTTGTCCCCGGGGGCAGAGGCAGGTTCCAAGCGGTGCCGCCAGCCCCGGATTCCTCAACGAACCCCGTGCCAGGGTACAGCGTCCTCCCGTCCTGGTGCACGCTCAGTGTGAGCACCGACGGATCGTCATAAAAAAGAGCCTGGACGCCGTCGCCATGGTGAAGGTCGATGTCGACATAGGCCACACGCTCGAACCTCTCGCGCAGAGTCATGATCGCGATTGCGAGGTCATTGACGATGCAGAATCCGCTGGCACGGTTGCGCTGAGCGTGGTGGAGGCCACCTCCATGGGTCACTGCCACTGCAGCGCCATCGCGAACGGCCTCAGCGGCTCGGACCGAAGCGGCCCCGAACGCCAGCGAAGCCTCGTACATGCCTAGGTAGGCCGGAGTGTCGCCAGCGGCAAGGCCATAACGAGCAAGGTCATTGTGGTCAGTCTGCTTGCCATCGCTGGCCAACTTGACGAAGTCAATGTATTCCTGACTGTGCACGCGGAGGAGGTCGGACTCGGTGAGCAGGCCAGGATCCACTCTCTCTATGTCCGGCGCGGCAAGTTCGAGCAGGGCCAAACTGCGATCCAAACGTTCGGGCCGCAACGGATGGCGGGGCCCAAAGTCATAGGCCGTCAGTCGGGGATGTGAGAAGAACATGTCGAGCCTGAGTCCGTCAGAAGCGTGGCGTCGGTAGACTTGATGGGTGGCATTGGTCGCTCGTGGATGGAGCGCAGTCCGGGTTTACCTTGAAATGATCAAGGTCGAGCACAGCGTGTTCGCCCTTCCGTTCGCCTTGGTGGGCATGATGTGGGGAAGCCTCGAAGCCTCCGGGAGCCCCTGGCCAGGTTGGCGAGTCTTCGGTCTGATCGTCCTGGCCATGGTCGCGGCCCGGAGCACGGCCATGGCGTTCAACAGGATCGTCGATCGGGACGTCGATGCCAAGAACCCTCGAACTCAGAACCGGGCCTTACCCAAGAGACTGCTAAGCGTCGGGACAGCGTCGACCCTCACCTGGGCCAGCGCCTTTGTCTTTGTCCTCGCCGCCGCGAGCCTCAACACGCTCGCTCTGGCCCTTTCTCCCGTCGCCCTTCTGGTGACGCTGGGATATTCCTGGTGCAAACGGTTCACTCCCTTCTGCCACTTTGTCCTCGGCCTCTCTCTCGGGATCGCCCCGGCCGCCGCGTGGATCGCCGTCTCGGGCTCAATGCATCCAGCAATTCTTCCAATGGTTCTCGCCGTGGCCCTCTGGACGGCTGGTTTCGATATTTTATACAGCCTTCAAGACGAAGACTTTGACAAAACGAACAATCTGCGCAGTCTCCCCGCATGGATCGGGCGGAAGAGGGCGATGAGTGTGTCGAGGCTGTGCCACGTTGGCGCGGTCGGGGCCCTTTGTTGGTCGGCGGTCGCCGTCGGCGGAGGACCGTGGCTTTGGGCGGGGGTCGCTGGGGTAGCGATGATGCTGGCCTTTGAGCAGTCCCTCGTGAAGGTCGATGACCTCAGCCGAGTCAACATGGCCTTCTTCACAGTCAACGGGTTCGTTTCGATCGGATTCTTTCTCTTCGCTTGGGTCGATGTCGTGGCGAGGTCAAGATGAGCCAATTCTTCGGCAGGACGAACGTCTCCTTGCCAAGGGCATGGCTGGCCCTCTTGGCGCGCGGTTCTGACGCCGAAGCAAGGGACACCTTGGTCGGTCGCGCTTTGGATCTTGGGGCTCCTCTCGGGGTTTCGAGCGCGCCTTCGCTTTGGGGGCCGTCGCTCGGGCGTCGAGAAGCCACCCTCGTGGCTTGCGGGGCACTTGAGGTTTGTCGCGCCCTCGATTCAAAGCAAGCCTTTGATATCGTGACAGGCGAACTCGTCGCCCTGCTTTCCGCTCTCGGGCGCGACCATGTCGCCTTCTACTTCCTGAAGGTGCGCTCGGCGCTCGAGGAGCACCAGATAGCAGGGTCAATCGAGGCCCTTCATGCGGCCAAGGAAGAGGGCCTTGTCAGGTTCGCTGGCCTCCGGTGTGACGGACCCGGCATGGTGGGTCTTGGCCTGTGGCGGCTTCATGACGCCTTTGAAGCCGTGATGGTCCCTCGGAGCCCGACAGTTACCGAGCCGTACGACACCCTGGCACCCTTGGCTCAGGAGCGGCGCGTCGGTTTGGTGACCCGCTCTCCGTTCCGATGGGGCCCCCCAGATCCTGCGCCAGAGCGCCTCGGAATGAAGGAGGTCGCTCTCGGTTGGTTGCGGTCAGCCATGGAAGAAGCTCCGGTGATCGTCGGAGTCAGTTGCCCCGAAGAGATCGACGCCGTCGCCAATCCGGCTCCCGCTGTCAGTTCTGAAGAAGCGCTGCGGCGCTACCGAGACGCCCAAATGGGGGTCGCATGACGACGCCCCAGATCGCCACCGCTGCCGTGGTCGCCATCTGCGGAGCCATGGCGTTTTTCAACTTGGTGCGGATCAAGTCGCGGGGTCCGCGTGCCGTTCCCATGGGGGCGGCTTTCATCCTCTTTGCCGCCCTCGTCGTCGCACTGCAGAGCGAGGGATCCTGGGGAGTCACAGTGGGCCTTGGATTCCTGCTGTTCGTCGCCCTGGCCCTGGACGCCTTTCTCGCCCCGCGCACGCCCAAGAGGCCGTCATGAGGATCGCGGTCGTCGGGCTTGGAATCGCGGGCCTCAGGGCTGCCCAACTGTTGGAGCGAGCAGGTGTCGACGTCGTCCTTGTCGAGGCCCGCGGTCGTGTCGGCGGCCGGCTACATACGGTGCGGTCAGGCAACGGATGGTACGAGGCGGGCGGCGAATGGATCGACGCCGACCATCACCGAACGATCGGCCTGTTGCAAGAGCTTGGACTCCAGCCCGAACCGGCCGACCCGAGGCCAGGGAGGCTCTTCTTTCAAGCCCAAAGCTGTCAGGACAACGCCGCCTGGCCCGACGCCGCCAAGGATCTTTGCGCGGTTCGGAGCGAGGCGCACCAACTCGCCTCCGCCCTTCAGTCGCCGCCCTGGAACAACGAGCGGTATGCCGACGAGCAGACGGTCGCCGACCTTCTGGACCGCGTATGCACCACACCCCGGGGCCGATGGTTGAGCGAGGCGACAGTCCGAAGCGACGAGGGCACCGACCCCGACAGTGTCAGTCTTCTCGGGTGGCTTGTCAACTACAGGCTCTATGCGGGCCGGACAACCGAGAACTCCGAGATGAGCGCGTTCCGGTTTCCCCACGGGGCGCAGGAGCTTTGCGAAAAGATGGCGAGCACCCTGAAGGCCAAGCCCCTGCTCGATCGGCCCGTCACGGGAGTGCAGCAGAGCGAGTCGCACGTCGAACTCTGGTTAAAGGATGAGGTCGTGTTCGCAGACCGGGCCATTTTCACCGTGCCGCCAGGGCCTCTTCTCAACATTGACTTTGAGCCTGAACTTCCAGACAATCTGCGTCAAGCCTACGCTCGCCTCGGTTCGGCCCCATGTGTGAAGGTGGCCCTCCGGTTCAAGGCCCGATTCTGGGACGCCCCGTCGCACTCTGGCTCTTGGCTGACCGACTTGCCCTTTCAGCAAGTTTGGGACGGTGGGCGCGAAGGTGAGCCTGTTCTCCTGTGCTACGTCTGTGGGCGTGGAGCCAAACGGCTCTCAAAGGTCTCTGAGTCGGCCGTCGCGAGCACGCTCGAGTCCCTGGCGACGGTTTATCCCGAGGCCAAGGAAGAGTTCATCGAGGGGGCTTTCCACGATTGGACGGTCGACCCCTGGGCCTTAGGAGGGTTTGCGTTGCTGAGTCCAGGGTCGGTGCACGGTTCCTTGCCTTTCTTGCGACAGCCCCACGGACGGGTCCATTGGGCGGGCGAGGCAACAGCTGATTGGATCGGGTTTGTCGAAGGTGCGCTGGAAAGCGCCGAAAGGTCCGTGCAGGAGGTGCTTGTTGAAGAAGAAGTTCATGAACGGCCGTGACATGTCGGGGAACCTGGTCGAGTTCGCCGTCGAAGGCGGACGATTTGTCGATGGCGAAGGCCCAGAGACTGTCGACCTCCAAAAACGGACAGTCCTCCCTGGTTTCGTCGACTCGCACTGCCACATCATCCCGATGGGACTCGACCTTCAGAAGCTCAATCTCAGTGGGTTGGGCTCTCGTGAGCAAGTGCTGGACGCTGTCCTGGAATGGCACTCCCGAACAGACTCGTCGACATGGTTGCTCGCCGTCCACTATGACCAGACAAGGTTCAGTGACGGCGCCCACCTCACCTGCCACGATTTAGACCGGGTCGTTCCGGACCGCCCAGTCTTGCTCCGCCACTCCAATGGGCACGCCAGCGTCGCCAACTCGGCTGCTCTCAAGAGAGCTGGAGTCGGACCTGAAACCCCCGATCCGCCCGGAGGAGCCTATGGTCGCGACGCGAACGGCTCCCTCACCGGCGTCCTCTTGGAACGGTCTCACGAGTTCGTGACTTCAAAGGCGCCCGAGCCGACTCTCGAAGAGATGACGGACGCCGTCATGCGGGCAGGACGCCGGATGGCGCAGTTCGGGATCACCTCGGCTACCGATATGATGACGGGCCGATGGAACCTGGAGCGTGAGTTGCTGGCTTACCACAGGGCTGCCCAAGATGGCTGCCCCGTGCGGCTCCGGCTCTCGATGCAATGGGGAACCGTCCTCGGGCCTCGGCGCATCGAACCCGGAAGGCTTCGGGAGATCCTTTCAGCAATGGACGAGGAGCGGTGCAAGTCGATCGGCCTCAAAATCTTTGCCGATGGCGCCATTGGATCGGCCACAGCCGCGATCCACGGGGAGTTCACAGGAGGAGGGAACGGGACGCTGATCTACCAGCCTGATCGGCTCCGGGCCATGGTGCTGGCGGCGCACTCTGAGGGATGGGCCGTCGCCGTCCATAGCATCGGTGACCGTTCCACCGACCTCGTCCTCGACGCTTTCGAGGCCACGGGTGAGCCCTGTCGCCACCGGATCGAGCACGTGATGCTCCTCTCGGACCGGCAGATCGACAGGCTGGCCAGGCTCAATCCGCTTGTCACCATGCAGCCCGAGTTCCTGATGCGGTTCCGGCACTCTTACCGGCGACAACTTGGTCAGGAACGGGCGTTCCGTCTGAAGCGGGCACGGAGCGTCCTGGATGCAGGTCTGCGGCTCAGCTTCAGCAGCGATGCTCCGATCGTCCCGGGCGATCCTTGGGACGGGATTCGGACGGCGACCGACCGGCCAGAAGGGTTTGATCCTAACGAGAACATCGAGTTGGAGTCGGCCGTCCGCCTCTACACTCGAGCTGGAGCCCAAGCCAACGGCGATGAGGAATGGGGCGGTGAGATCCTGCCAGGAGCTTGGGCCGATTTTCAGGTTTACGACGGCGACCCTGGCGAGTCGGGGCCCGTTGAAGTCTGGCGAGGGGGCGAGCTCGTGGCCAGCAATTGAACAGGTTTTCTCCCTGACCGGGAACTGGCTGAACGGCCGGTTCGTTAGAGTTTACGGACGCACATACTCCTCCCACAGAAAGGTCGGGTTTTTATCCGGCCACGTCCTCTCCGAGCCCTCGCCGCCTCCTGGCGAGGGTCTTCTCTTTATCGGGCCAGGGTCAGCCGCTTGAACTTGGTGGGCCTGCTGAGGCCCGCAAACGGCTCCTCGAACCAAATCCTCGCCTCGATGGCCGCCCGACCCTGCCAAACCGATGCCGATGTCTCCAGAACGAACCCGTTGGCGCACCCTTCGAATTCGGTAAGACTCAGGGACACATAGTCGCCTGGGCTCAAGCAAACGAAAGTCAAGACCCGAGCCCCTCCCGCAGAGACGTTCAGGACGTGAGAAGGCTGTTGGTTGAGACTCGCCACTTGGCCATCTGCCGGAGTCAGCCTGGGTTCCGATCGTCTCTCCGTACTCCGGACGATTTCGGGCCGAGACATAACATACTCGTGTGTATCGACCGATCGGGATAAGATAATGCTCCTAAACGTATACAAACCGTCGTCGTGCGGTGCCTGGACGACGACTTCTGTGCCCACTCGGAGGGGAACGAACACGTCCCGTTGCAAGGGAGCCTGGACCACCAGGCCCTCACGACCCTCCCTCAGGAACCTGGACCGGTAAGCGCCTCCTGGGGCCACAAGCCGGATTTTCTGGTCGGGCGTCAGCCGCACTTCGGGGCGCCGCCGCCGTCCCATAGTCGCCAGCCAGGTGATGGTGTACGACACCAGGACGACGACGGCCATCAGGATGGTCCATTCAAGAAGTGCGTGCAAGTTGTTTCCCCAGGTCGTCAGTTCGCTCGGCGCGATTCGGCCGCGTATGCCTCGCGAACAGCCTGGGCGATCCGGGCAGCCTCGCTGAGGCTCAACGCGGCCTCTTCGGCCTGGTCCGGATCGTTCGACCGCACGAACGCTTGGACGACCATTGACGATTGGGAGAGCAAAATCAGGGCCAGTCGACGGGACTCGTGCGACTCTTGGTGCCTTTCTGGGGGAACGACGGCTTGGACGAGACTCGACAGAGCGCTCAGCCGGACTTTGGAGTCTTCGGCTTCATTGAGCAGGGCAGAACTGTTCGGCTCCAATCGGGCCCGAGGCACCAGGTCGCGAATCTTCGGGGTCAGCTCCATGAGCGAACGCTCCAAGCACAGCACGAACAAGCTGTACTCCTCGACCGAGAGCGGGCGTTTCTCCAAGGCGGCAGCCGCTTCGGGGCCGAGGCTCGGCTTTGAAACCAAGACCTCGACCAAAGCCCGCTGCAAAGGGTACGAGCCTGGGGCAAGTCCGCGAAGCTGCACCTCGGCTTCGGCCATCTGACCGGTGAGCAAGTGTAGAGTGATTTGGTGTGGCCTGACCAAGTCTGGGCTCGCGCCCAATGCGACCGCTTTGGCCAGGGCCGCTTGGGCTTGCGCCGCGTCCCCAGATTCGAGCCACCTTTGGGCCGACACCACCCAGGTCTCGGGATTCCTGGCAAACTCTGCCGCCAGTGCGGCCGACCGCGCCGCCTCCATCGGCTGGCCCAAACGATGATAGAGATCGGACAGGGCCATCCGAGCCTTGGGGTCGCTAGGATCGGCGTCGACCCTGTCACGCAAAAAGGCGAGAGCTTGCTGAAGCTTGCCCTCGGCGACGAAAGACGCCGCTAAAGTTTGCCAATCGGGGCTCGATGGCTGGATCTCGGCCCCGCGAGGCGTCTCGGCGACCGGTGCCTCCGGAGTCTTGGCCCTCGCGGGCAGGCTCTTGAGTGGGCCCTCGTTGAACTGGCGCACCCAAGTCTGGGCGATGGTCCTCGAAGTCAAGTCCCAGTCAGTCGCTCCGTTGACGGTCACGGCAATGGCTCCCCCGTCCGTCAACCGTCGGTTGGCCTCGGCGATGAGCCGGTCCATGTCGGCCCGATTCATCGGGGCTGCCAACTCGGGGCCTTGAGGGAGACCGGCCTTCGGCTCGAACTTCCAAACCAACCTGCCAGCCCTGAACAACCGGCCGCGGGGCCGCAAAGTCGGACCCTCTTTGACCGCCGAGACGAAAACGACGTACTCGATCCTTCGACGGGAAGCCACTCGGAGCACTGTCCGCTCGTCTGGCTGTTCCGCCTCGACGAGGATCGAATCGGTTTCTGCCCACTGACGGAACACCGGGTCTGTCATCGACCAGACAACGGGTCTGACCCGACCGTCGTCGTCCAAGGCCTGGGCGAGATAGGGCGCCAGAAGTTGGTTGTCGTCGTCTCGGCTCGTTTCTTGATCCACTCGCTGCTGGTGGATCAGGAGATCGGGGATTCCGAACGAGGCGGCCGCCGCCCCCCAGAACACGAGGGCGGCTTCGAGTCTCATCGCAAGAGCTTGATCGCCTGACGGCACTCGCTGATGTAGCTTTCGAGCAAAGCCTTGTCACCGCGTCCGGCCGCCAGGAGAGTCTCATAGGCCTTGACCGCGTTCTGGTAAGCATCGATCGCCTCTGCGGCCCGCCCCATGTTCTTATAGCACTGGGCCAGGCGGTGGTAAGCGCTCGCTGGGCTCACGCCCAGTTCGATCGCCTTGCGATAAGTAGCGGCGGCGCGCTCGTAGTCCTTGGCCAGGAAGTGTTGCCTGGCCACTCGGACAAGCGTCTCACCCTGGTTCCGGTCGCTGGCCTGAACCGGTTCTGACCCTCCGGTGCGAGTGGTCTCCTGGCCCGGGCTCGGTCGAATATCGATCACCGAAGTCGTCACGGGCTCTCGAGAACCAGATTCGTCGTTCCTGTCTCCCTGAATGGCCTGGGGAGCAGGGTCTGGAGACTGAGCTTGGGGCGTCTGGCGGTTCTCGGGTACGACGTTCACTTCCAAAGGCCTGAATCCGGCCGAGTCCGACTCGGTCAACGGCGAAGGCAAGCCGCCTCCCAGTCCAGTCATCCCACCTCCCGACCTCCGGTCGGCGAACAGACGCCGGTTCTCGGGCATCGCAGGAATGGCCGAGTCGCGCTCGTCCGATTCTTGTTGGGTCGGGGTCGTGGTCTTGGGTGTCGGATTGCCTTGCGTTGCCGGGTTCGCAGGTACGGGGACAGGGCTCTTGAAGGGTTCGCTGACTTCTCCCGTGCCCTCTTGGGCCTGAGCGGTGGAGACAAGTGGCTTGGGTTGGGAGGCCAACGCCCAGGCCGCGCCGACGGCACCGATCAAGACCAGCGCGGCGACGCCAGCCAACACGGGCGACAACGACTTGCGGTCACCGATCCTGGCATGATCCGGCTGGCTCAATCGCTTCCTCAGCTGAGATACCCGAATGCGGTCCAGAGGAGACTCCGGGTGGAGGTTCACGACGGTCTCGTAGCAGACCAGTGCGCCGGTCAAGTCGCCCATCCGCTCCAAGACGTCTCCTTTCAAGGCGAGTGCGGCCACATTCTCGGGATCGACCGAGAGGACCGAGTCGGCCACCATCAGGGCTTCCGCGATCCGGTTCGTGCCGAACAGCCTCTGGCCTTCTCCGACCCTTGACGTCAACGTCCCTCTGAAGGCCTGAAGATCGTCCAGCGAGACCTGAGTGCCGCACTCGGGGCACCATTTGGCTTTCGGACTCAGTTCGGTCTCACAACGACGGCACGTCAGCACTTAGGGTCTCCTGGGGAAAACGAACCATCATTCTACCCTGGGCAAGAGACGTCGCGGAACCGCCAGTAAGTTCGGACCGGCCCTACTTCCGGGTCCCTCGGCGACGGACTTCCTCTCGATACACCTGGTGAAGACCTCGGTAAGGATAATCCATCCAGGCCCGAATCAGCTTCTTCGCGGCCTGAAAGAAGACGTTCTGGGCGCCCTGTTTCGTGTGTCCCCTGACCTGGCCGATGTGCTCGAAAGTGTGCCCTTCCAGCCTCAAGGCCACGACCTCTTCCTGAACCGGCGTCAATCCCGCGATCCTTTGGACTTCAGCCCATTCAGACTCGACCAGCGCGTCGCTTTCTCGACAAGAACCGGTCACTGGCAAACGCCGCTCGCGGTTTCTAGCCGTGATCAACTTCTTCCTGAAGCTGTCCTCGCCGTAGTGCGGCCGGGTGGGATCCCGACTGATCGCTCTGAGCAACTCTTCCGCTTGCGCAGCCAAGCATGGGTCCTCACAACTGGTTCGCCCCTTTAGTGTACGCATGTCTAGTATTCTCCCGCTTTTTTAGGGGCAGAGTCAACCGACGTGGGGCCCTTGCCGTCAAGACAAGGCCGCGTTGTTTCCTGACTTTTCCCCTTGATCGAGTCTCGGCTCGCACCTAGATGGGCCCTGACCGAGATTCTGTCAACATCATCGGAAAAGATGACGTCCTTCTTTAGGTTTTTGAATCTGGGAAGCTCTTGGATCGCTCAAAGTTCGACGGGGCTCTTAGCGGCCCGTGGAGCGTAGATATACTCGCGACATGACGACCGCCCTTCGCACTCCGCTTCATGCATGCCACCTGGAAATGGGTGGACGAATGGTGGAGTTCGCAGGCTACGAGCTTCCCGTCCAGTACAAAGGGGTCATTGCCGAGGCCCGCGCCGTGCGCGAAGGTGCCGGAATGTTCGACGTCAGCCATATGGCTCGTCTGCGGTTCAACGGACCTCAGGCTCTCGCCTTCCTCGAATGGGTTACCACTAACGACGTCTCGAAGCTTGGCCCGGGTTCTGGGCAGTACTCGCTCTTGCCAAACGCGAAGGGTGGCACCGTCGACGACATCATTCTTTATCGGACCGGAGACGAGGAGTTCAAAATGGTGGTCAATGCGGCCAACCACCAGAAAGACCTCGCCCATCTGAGGGCCTTGCTCAAAGAGGGTGTCGCCTTGGACGACACAACCGAGTCGACCGCCATGATCGCTGTACAAGGGCCTGGTGCTGTGGATCTGGTCGCCCAATTGAGCGACCAGGCAGAGAGGGCCAGGGAAGCACCGTTCTTCGGCGCGTTCGACGCCCGTGTCGCGGGTGTCCCTTGCTTCCTGGCCCGGAGCGGATATACGGGAGAAGACGGCTACGAGATCCAATGCCCGGCCGACAAAGCCGAAAGCCTCTGGCAGAGGCTCGCCGAGGCCGGTGCCGTCCCGTGCGGCCTGGGGGCGCGCGATACTCTTCGGGTCGAGGCCGGGTTGCCCCTTTATGGCCATGAGCTGACCGACGACTTGTCGCCGATCGCCGCCGGGCTCGGCTGGGTCGTGTCAAAGACCAAGGAGTTCCTTGGATCGGGCCCGATCAACGCGGCCCGGACCGCCGGGACTCCGGCTAAACTCCAAGGGATCCGGCTGGACTCAAAGCGGGTCGCTCAGCCGGGAACTGCGGTCTCGGTCAACGGAGGCCAGGTCGGGACGGTCTCCAGCGGGGCCTATTCCCCCCTGCTCGATTCCGGGATCGCCTTCGCCTTTCTTGAATCAGGAGTGGCTCTCGAGACTCCCTGCGAGGTCGATTTCCGAGGGAAGCCGGAACCCGGAAAGGTCGTAGCCAAGAGGTTTTTCAAGCGGCAATAGAGTCGGAACCTGAACCCGTGGGCCGAACATCGTTTCGAGGAAATGAACGGAGCCAAGAGTCGTAGAATACGAAGGGGAGGGATTGATGGAAAACCTCCCCTTCAGCCCCGAGCGGAAGGACCGACAATAAACACCATACGACCATGAACGCGACGCTGAACTGCCCGTTTCTCGAGCTTGACTCTGAGATCCCTGAACAGTTGTTCGTGCTCAAGCACCCGCCGTCCGGCAAGTATGGGTGTTATTGCCACCAGGGCGTTCACGGTCTCGCCTGCTTCTCGACCGAAACCGGAGCGTTCAGGTTCGCAGAATGGATAGATCTCGGGGGTATGGCGTCAGAAGAGGTCAGCTTCGACGAAGCCCGCGAGATCGCCAAGCAAAGGCCGATGCCGATCGTCTCGCTCATGCTCCTCGACGACCTCGGCGACCCCGTCATCCACTTCGTGCGTTAGAGCCCACGGCCCGCTCTTTGAGCACCAATCTTTGGGCGTCTCCGAAGGCACCGGACGCAAGGTCGGTTCGGCGGCCTGAAGAAGCGGACGGACGCGTTCGAGCCATGAAAGTTGCCTCAAAGGAGCGTTGGCGCTCTTGTCCTATGACTGCCAACCGCGTCGGCCATACTGGACGGCATCGGCGGGATCAAGCCCGTCAAGAACACAGACTATGGCGAACATCAAACCTCTCGGAGACAAGATCGTCGTCCAGCTCATCGAGGCTGAGGACAAGTCGGCAGGCGGCATCATCCTTCCCGACTCGGCCAAGAAGAGGCCGACCGAAGGCAAGGTCGTCGCGGTCGGCAATGGCCGTGTCCTCGATTCGGGCGAGCGCAACAAGCTGAGCGTCAAAGCCGGCGACCGTGTCCTCTTCAGCAAGTACGGCGGCAACGAGGTCACCGTCGATGGCGAGGAGTACACCATCCTCGACGAAGATCAAGTCTACGCCATCCTGAACTGATGGCCATCCAGGGGCCGTCCAGCTGGACGGCCCCACAGCCCACCGATCCCAATGAGCAGCGACACCTTGTCGCCTCTGGGCCAAGCGAAATTGCCTGGATGTCGCCTCCGCAAGCCCCCAGGTCGAAAGAATTGCGGAAGGACGGTCGGCAGGGGTCCCAGACGTTGGCGCTCCCGGTCCTAAAGCGCCAAAACCTTTGAGGGGCCCCGGGTAAAGTTTGGCAGTAAACGAACGGGAGCGCCAACACGGACGCCGATAGCTCCGACGCTCCTGTCCGTCACCAAGAAAGAGAACCCGAAATGGCAGCAAAGACACTTCTTTACGATGAAACCGCCCGCCGAGCCCTTGAGCGGGGCGTGAACAAAGTCGCCGACGCCGTCAAGGTCACCCTCGGCCCCAAGGGACGCAACGTCGTCCTCGATAAGAAGTGGGGAAGCCCCACCATCACCAAGGACGGCGTGACCGTCGCCAAGGAGATCGAACTGGAAGACCCCTATGAGAACATGGGAGCCCAGCTCTGCAAAGAGGTCGCCAGCAAGACCAACGACGTCGCCGGTGACGGCACCACCACCGCCACAGTCCTCGCACAGGCCATCGTGACCGAAGGCCTGCGTTATGTCGCGGCAGGCGGCAACCCGATCGCCGTCAAGCGCGGCATTGATCTGGCCACAGCCGCCATCGTCGATGAGATCAAGAAGCAGGCCAAACCGGTCAAGGACAAGGAACAGGTCGAGTTCGTCGCCACCATCGCTGGCAACGACTCCGAGATCGGAAAACAGGTGAGCGACGCCATGGACAAGGTCGGCAAGGACGGCGTCATCACCGTCGAAGAGAGCAAGGGCCGCGAGACGACCGTCGAGATCGTCGAAGGCATGCAGTTCGACCGGGGCTACATCTCTCCCTACTTCGTCACCGACCCGGAGCGCATGGAGGCCGTCCTCGAAAACCCGGTCATCCTCATCCACGAGAAGAAGGTCAGCAGCGCCCAAGACCTGCTCCCCTTCCTTGAGAAGTGTGCCCAGGCCCGCAAGCCGGTCCTGATCATCGCCGAGGACGTCGAGGCCGACGCCCTCGCCACCGTCGTCCTGAACAAGATCCGGGGCGTGCTCCAAATCGCGGCGGTCAAGGCCCCTGGCTTCGGCGAGCGACGCAAGGCCATGCTCGAAGACATCGCCGTCCTCACCAAGGGCCAGTTCATCAGCGAGGATCTCGGCACCAAGCTGGAGAACGTCACGATGGACATGCTCGGCACCGCGAAGAAGGTCGTGATCACCAAGGAGGACACCACGATCATCGAGGGCGCCGGCACCAAGCAAGCGGTCATGGGTCGGATCAACCAGATCAAGCAGCAGATCGAGACCACGGACTCCAACTACGACCGCGAGAAGCTTCAAGAGAGGCTCGCCAAGCTCTCGGGCGGCGTCGCCGTGATCAAAGTCGGCGCCTCCACCGAGACCGAGCTCAAGGAGAAGAAGCACCGGTACGAGGACGCCCTGTCGGCCACCCGCGCCGCAGTGGAAGAAGGCATCGTCACCGGCGGTGGCGTGACCCTGCTCCGCGCGGCCGAAGTGCTTGACAAGGTCAAGGCGGAAGGCGACGAACTGACCGGCGTCAACATCGTCCGCAAAGCGCTGGAAGCCCCGCTCCGCACCATCGCCGAGAACGGAGGATGGGAGGGCAGCGTGATTGTCGAGAAGGTCCGCGAATCGAAGGCCGGATTCGGTCTCAATGCGGCGACCGGAGAGATCGTCGACCTCGCCAAAGCCGGCATCGTCGATCCCGCCAAGGTCACCCGCTCCACCGTGCAGAACGCGGCGTCCATCGCTGGGCTTGTGCTCACGACCGAGGCGCTCGTGGTCGAGAAGCCCGAGAAGAAGAAGGCCCCTGCCGGCGGCCACCCAGGAATGGGCGGCGGCATGGACGACATGGACTTCTAAGGAAGCTCAAAGGCCCCATCACTCCTGGATGAGAGGTGGGGCCTCACTGTGTCTCTCAGGTCTCGCCCAACGTCGGATGGCGATTCAGCATCCCCCTGGCGCCAGCCAAGGGCGACGGAGGAATGACGGTCAGTTCCGACCTCGGGAACCGGTCAACTTGACTTTGCCACGAAGAGGAATGGCGGGGCCCTCAACCGCGCCTCAGCTGGAAGAAGGGAAGCGCCAGGGGTTTCGTCGGTGGGACAGTCGTGGGCGACTGAAACGGGATCAACGATAGTGGTCTGGCAATGACCAATGGCCTGACGAACTGGAGAACCCACTGACGGATCTCCGGAACCGTTAGGTCGATCGCGCCAGATCCATGGTAAGGCACGCCGCCATTGTTGACAGCAAAACCATAGTTCGGGCGAGAACCGCCAGTCTCATTGAACGCATAGGAAATCACACCGACGAGCCGCCCGTTCGAAAAGACTGCTCCGCCTGAGTCCCCGTTCACACTTGCCGAGTTCGGTTGATCAGCCAGCATCGAAACAAGGGCTGGCCCCAGGCCGAACAGGCTCCACTTCTTATGGACGACGTTTGTGGCGGCATGGCGACCGTGATTGGCATAGCGGATGTCGTAACCTTGCCACTGGTTGTTGACCGTACCGATGCCCCCATAGCCCACCCACGTGACGGGTGCCCCTACTGGCGCCGAGGCGCCCAACTGGTACCAACCTGGAAGGTCTTCGCCAAAGATGAACACGGCGATGTCGTGGCTCGGATGGTTGAACCTTTGCACCGCGGTGTACATCCGACCTTGCACCTCGAACCAAATTCCTGGAACGTGCTTGGCCGTGATCATGACTCTGCGCGCAATGGCCGTTCCGCTACCGCCGCCGCACTCCCCGACAAAGCGGTAAGTCGTGTCCAGGCCAAGGTCCGGCGCGATGGCGAGACTCGGCTGAGTCGTCGCCAGAAGCGCCATAACCGGTACGAGAGCGTGCCTCATGACTCGATTGTACGAGATCCAGCCGCACGAAGCGACACCTCTTGAGTCTGGAGCAGGTTCAATCAAGGTCGCCCCAAATGGCCAAGACCGCGCTGGCTCCTATCCTGACAAGCCCGAACCGGTTCCGGTGCCAAGCGGAAACCGTCGGGTGTCCTCCACCGTATCAGTGAACAAATCATGCCCGAGCAAGAATTACAGCGGACAGACGCAAGGTTGACTGCTCCGCAACAACAAGCCGTGCTGCTCCTGGCTGCGCAGCTCCAGCAGGAGCGGGACGAAAGCGTGACCCTGGCCGAGGTCATCCGCATCGGAGAAGAGGCAGGCCTGAACCGTGACATCATCGAAGAGGCTTATCGCCAAGTGATGGCCCAGCCCAGCGAGAAACTCTCTCGAAAGCAGTTGGAGAGGTCGCTCGGCAACGAGCTGGCCGCAGTCCATTTGACGATCCTGTGGATCGTGGCTACGTGGCTAGGGGCGCTGTTCTTGCCGATGCTTGACATCTTTGGGGTGATCGGGGTCGGTGGAACGGTCTTGGTGTTCCCTTGGCTGATCGGTGCGCTTGTCAAGAGGCCCTGGTACGCCACGGCCCTGGCCATGGGTGTCTCGATGAACATGCTGATCACGCTGTCGGTTAAGTTCGGCGTGCCGACCGAAATGGGCGCCCAGCAGGGCTTTATGCTGCTCGTCGTCCCACTCGTTCTCGCGTACGTGGGTTCGATGGCGTTCCACCGGCTCATTCCTGGGCTGTTGCGCAAGATTCCCAGCTGAGAAGGGCCTCACTCTGGCGACACGTGGGCTAAACCTCCACACCTTCGTGGCCGCTCACCCGCCTGAGGAGTTCCATTGTTTTTGGCGACCGTGGAGGCATCAGTGGGGTCGCTCGTTGCAGACCCGCCGCGTGCTCCAGCCACCGAGATTCAGCCTCAGAATGCCGGCAGGCGCATGGTTTCCGTAACCTTGATGGAATCACAGCTCATGAGCAAGAGAAGAGCTCAAAGCACAAAGCCTCGTTCTTGCGAGAGGTGAGAAGAGTCCTCTTGTCAGAGTGTGGCCCTGGCTAAAGCAGGATCGGCATCCAGAGTCTTCTTATCGTTGAATTGAAGATCCAGAGGCGTCCACTTCGAGACAGGATCGTTGCATGACTGCGTCGCTCTCGATGGACGAAAGTGGACGAAGCTTCATTTGGACGCAACTCAGATTCTCCGACGTGGCTCATCGTGACCATGAGTGACATCGGAATCACGAGAGGTAGTCTTCTGAAAATGAAGCGGTTGAAATATCAGGTTGAAGTCGCGGCCCCTCGCGAGAGAGTTTGGGACGTCATGCTGGCCGACTCCACCTATCGCGATTGGACGTCGATTTTCAGCCCAGGCTCGCACTTCGTCGGGGAATGGGTGAGCGGCCAAGAGATCCGCTTCCTCGGAGAAGGGGGAAACGAGGGTATGGCCAGCCGAATCGCTGAGAGCCGAAGACCAGAGGCCGTCCGCATCGAGCATTTCGGAGTTGTCAAGGACGGTGTCGTGGACACGACCAGTGAACAAGCCCGAAAGTGGGCTCCATCGATTGAGGAGTACACCTTCCATGCCACTCCAGAAGGAACGCGCCTCGAAGTCGTCATGGACGCGGACGAGAGCTATGTGGACTTCTTCGACGACCGGTGGCCCAAAGCTCTGGCGCGGCTGAAAGAGATCGCGGAAGGCTAGTCAGGCAAACGCCACAGATCCCAAACGTTCTGTGATTCCCACTCGTCCGTTGGCTCGGCTCCGGCCAGTCGGAGGGCCAGAAAAATGAGGCCCGTGTGCCAGCCTTCGTGCCAGACCATGTGTTGCAAGTAAAGGACAGGATGGTCGTAGTTGCCGCACTGCTGCGCTCCAGCCTCGAGCTTCTCGGCGACCCAACGGCGGACAAGACGGCCGCTCTCGGCCAGGCGGGCCCGAATCTCCGCGAGATCGTTCGACGGGATCCATTCGTCGTCGCTGACGACTGTGAACAAACTGGGACCGACCGGAGCTTCGAGGCCGTCGGCGTGCATGTGCCAGTAGCGGCGGGTCGTGTGGATGTGGGACAGATGGAAGGCGACCGTCCAACCGTCCGGATCAGGTTTCGCCTGCAAGAGCTCGGGTGTGAGCACTGAGGCGACGTTGTCCAAAACACGGCACTGTCGGTCCCAGGATTCGAGCAGGGCTTCTATCGGGGTCACTCGCCGACTCTACCAGCAGCCTGTGCGAAAATGTCCAACGATGACGGTGCGTTGGAAGGGCGAGGTCTGGTACTGGAAAGGGCCTGCCCCGCACCACTTCATCACGGTCCCGCCGGAGGAGTCCCGCGAGATCAAAGCCGGTTCGAGCCGGGTGACTTACGGATGGGGGATGATCCCCGTCCTCGCCAGGATCGGCCAGACCGACTTCACGACCGCGATGTTCGAAAAGAACGGAGCCTATGTCCTCCCCGTCAAGCTTGCCGTGCGCAAAAGGGAAGGCATCGAGGTTGGCGACTCCGTCCTGGTCGAGATCGTGATCGAGATCCGGGCCCCCTAACCGCCGCCGAACAGCACCCGGACGATGACGGGCGAGTTCGCCAGAAGGATCGTCAGCCACGTTGTCGGCCTACCGATGTCGTCGGCAAGATAGAACATCCGAGGTGGGAAGTACAGCAGCAGCCCCAGAAACACCAGAACAAAGAGCCTGACCAAGAAGTCGATCGCTCCGCTGACCGGCGGCAGAGCGGCCGTGGCGAGGACGTTCCAAACGAGTTGGAACAAGACAGTGTTGGCGTACAGGCAGGCGTCCCCAAGAATCCCAGAGATGGGGCTTCGCAAGAACGCTGACCGAGGCGGCGACTTTGGCGGGACGAAGTATCGGAACGAGATCACTGTATGGGCGACCATGAGTCCGATCCCGCCGAACACCGATCCAACAAAGATTCCGACCGGGGGCTCGCTCTTTCCATACACCGACTGCAGGACGTACGCGCTCACCGCGGCAAAGACGACCGCAGTCAGGCAAAAACTGAAGATGGGGTTGAAGAGGCAACCCTGCGGGGGCTCCGCCGAAGTCTCGCGCGACCGCCGCCGGTGATAGTGCCATCGCTTCAACGTCGATCCGAGGGGCGCCAGCACGAACATCCCGATCGCCATCGCGAACAGGAGCCGCTCGGACTTGCGGTCGCCGTCCGATGCCGCTTGCGCAGTTGCCAGGAAGGCAACCGTGAGGGCGGGCATCGCGACCAGGTTCAACAGGCCAACGAACAGGTCGAGGAAGAACCCTCGATTGCGAGACTCTGAGGCAATGTCTTCAGTTCCCCCACTCTTCGTCCGGCCGTCCTCTTGCGAATCGCCGCCCACGTTCGATTGTGACCGCTACCGCGATCGCAGGCGCCAATTGCGATCAGCGTCTGGAAGTTTTCTCGTCGTCGCGCCGCGACGAAAACGTGACGAAACAGGACTGGGCCTTGTAACGGACTCGACACGGCCGGATGGCCACTATGCGAGCAGTCCGATCCAAGGACGGAAACAAGAACATGAACACGAAACTCGCTGCCATCGCACTTGGCCTCGCCACTCTCTCGACCTCGGGACTCGCCCAGACCTACTATTCGATCGACGTCGCTAACGACGCACTCTATTCAATCAACCCGACGACCGGGGTCGCCACCTTCAAAGGCAACTTCATGTACGACATTGACGGCGTCGACATGGCATGGCACCAAGGCGCTCTTTACGCCAAGACCTTTAACTCGGTCGCTGGCACTCGAGTCTGGCAAGTCCTGACGACGGGAATGTACGCCGGCCTCGGACTCGGAGGAAGCGCGATCAACGGCGGAGGATATCAAGGTGCCGAAATCGCCGGGCTCGCCTCCGACGGCACGAACCTCTTCGTCACCTACTCCAACCAACCGCCGACCAACAACTTCTCAACGAGCTTTGGAAGGATCAACCCCCTGACCGGCACGATCACTTTCCTAGGTTCGATCGGCACCGACGCTGACGCGATGTGTTACACAGGAGGCCAGTTCTGGACGATGGACGTCATTGCTCCAGGCTCTGGCTACCAAGTCTATCGCGGAGCGACGACCCCGAACGTCTTTGTTGGCGGCGACACTTACGACAACTCTCTGGCAACAAACCCGGTCGACATGGAGTTTTACTCTCCGACGCAGCTCGTCACCGTCGGCCAGACCGGTAAGAACCTGGTCCGGATCTGGCGTAACAATGGCAAGCGCGCGGCAGTCGTGCCGATCACGGGGGCGCCGGCGAACGCGGTCTTCAAGGGCATCGCCTACCAGCCGCCGTGCGTCAGCTGGGATTATCTTCACAACCCGAACTGAGCTCGCTCTTCAGGACACCTGGCCCCGCTGGAGACGGCGGGGCTGTTTCCGTTTACTGTCGCTCCACAAAGATCGAGGTCTGACCTCGCGACGGCCAATTTGTGTGCAGAAGCAGCCTAGTCTTTTGCCGTCGGAAGCGGCCTGGCGGCCACGTCCGGGAGCAGCGCTTCGGCATAGAGCCGGACGTCTCGTATCTCCCCATGGAAGGGCTGGTTGTGGACTCCACCCAGCGGGTTCTGGACGTTGCCCACTGAGAGCCCTGGGTTCCAACCGGACTCCATGAGCGTTATCGGTCTGAAGGGGACCGCAGTCTGGCCTACGGTGACACCGTCGATGTAAAGCCGCATTTCGCGGGCACGGGCATCGTAGGCGCCGACCAGCCGCTGCCATTCTCCCAGTCTCGCTGCCGACCGGACGCCGGTCGCTTCAAACTCGTTCGTCGAGCCGTAGACGACGAACGAAAAGTAACCGTCGTTCCCCAGGTTCAGCGAATAGTTGTCATGCCCGCTCCGGTCGTCTCCGCGAAACACGATTTGTCCCGCTGGAGACGTTCCGCCCGAGGGCCACGCAAACGGTCGCACCTCCGCAGTGACCGTGAACGACCGGCCGAGCGCGTAAGCCGGACAGTCGGGAAAGACGAAGCCGCCGTTCTTGCCGAAGAACGTGGCCCCGCCGATGCCAGCCTTGGCGTCACCCACGACTCGGCCCTCTAGCCCAGTGACAGTGTCCCGATTGGAGCCGTCATGCAGGATCCACGCGACAGGAAGCGGATCGGTGATCGACGAAACCGCCAAGAGGCAGACAGCGCTGAACATGGTCTCCATTGTCGGACGCGCGGGCCGCAAGACCATTTCGCCATCTTGAGCGAAGGCACGCCAAGTTCTCTGGATGCCAAGGGCAAGACCTACAACGGAGGAGGTCCGACGAGTTCGGTGCCCAAGGGGGCTACGGCTTCCGCGATCTTGGCAAGGTCAGGACCCTCGGGGCCCAAAGGGACGCTCGCAATGGTCTCGAAGACCTTGTCATAGTTTCCAGGCGTGGTCACCCAGAGCAACCGACAAGGATCGTCTCCACGGACGGCGAACCCGTGGGGCGTCCCCCCCTTGGTCCAAAAGAAATCGCCCGGACCGGCCAAGAAGAGGTCGTCATCGACAACAACTTTGATCCGACCGGCCAAGACATACGCCATTTCGTCCATGTAATGGTGAACGTGAACCGGCACGCCCATGCCCGGACCCAAGTCGTTGATGAACACGGAAACCGATTCATCGCTCCTTAAGAACGTCTCATCCTGGCCAAGAACCTGTATATGCTTGCCAAATCCGGCAGGCACGTAGTCCACAGAAGGGCCCCCAGACATGACGACGAGCATACCTGCGAGGTTTGGCTACCTCGCCCAAGTCTGCCGCTGACGATTCAGAAGTGGGCTGCTGCTCATCGGTCAGCAATCTTGATGAGCGGGGCCACTCCGAAGCCGAAATGTGTAGTCACCTAGAGCCGGTCGGTCACAAACGGTTTAGCGGGCACTGCCATAGGTTGGTTGACCGGAAGCAGCCACCCTCTGACCTCCCCGAGAGGCCATTGCCATGTCGCAATGTTCACAGAAAGCAAGCCTTGTCGAAGAGGCTCGACCAGGAAGTCCGGAAACTGCTTATAGCGCATGGCGACCAAACACCCTTGTTCTCCCGAAGTCCACTTGTCAGGCGGATCCAACTGCATGACTGGGATCCCTTCTGTTCCGCGGGGCCCAAGCCGCAATTCCGTCAGGAGAATGTCGCTTGCCAAGATTCCGTTCGCGCCGACCGACAGCACGGCCTCGCCGCTTGGAAGCAGGGTCAAAGAAACGACCGCATGCGCGCCACTGGAGGACGGTGGAACAGCCTCCACACTCGAACACGTGCCGCCTCGCCGCATCGCCCGACGCAGGTTCGCTTCGCTGGAAAAGTGGATGCCAGTTGACATCCAAGTGAATTTGGTGATCGTTGAGGCCACGCCAGCTTGGGAAAATGCCACTTCGGAGAATGCGTCGACATGCTCCCCATGGGTGTCGCCTCCGAAAGTGAAAAGGTATGGGCAGCCTGGATGAAGAACAATGTTCGACGAATAGGCCGGGCCTAGGGGTGGTTCGTCGGCGTGTGGGGCGGACTTGTGACGGGCCGAATAGTTGAACACGACCTGGTCTCCATAGTTCGGAAGGCGGAACGCCGAGATGCTGAGGTCGGTTTGCCAAAATCGATGTTGCCAGCCGGGAGTGAAGACTTCGCTCTCTGTGACTGGCCCGTGCAGGACCATGGCAGTGACCAGCTCAGAGTTCTCCACCTTGATGACTTCAAAGTCTATAGGGTCGGCGAAAGCCCAAACAAACGCGAAACAACCAACGAGGCCGAGGATGATCCGCCTGATCATAGTACATCCATTATAGGACACGGGGCCTCGAATGCCAAATGTTGTTGGGAGACCGCCTTCGCACCCTCAGCCAGCGCGACGCCGAATCGCCTTAACCTCCACTTCATGTGTCCAGGCTAGGGGCCGGTCAAAACGAGAAAGGGTGGCTTCGGGCGAAGGAGCAGGATCCCTGGGGCCACTCTGCGTTTGGGCGTCGTGCCTGGAACCGGATTCTAGCTCTGCCTGCGACGGCCAAGAGCGCCAAAAACGACGGCCAAAGACGCCAGTGTCGCGGGCTCCGGCACCACGGAAACATTGTCGACTCCGGTGATCTCGTTCGATGATGACGCTGATGACATCGAGATGCGGACTTCGGTGACGTTCGAAAGTGCTCCGGCAAACGTTCCCGAAAGCAGCGCCCAGTTCCCAGGTGTCAGGGACACCGACATGGTCGTCCAATCGAACGGGGTCGAAAAGTCGCCTGCAAAGTTCCTCGCGATCTGTCCACCGCTGCCAGTGATCCGGACGAACATGGGGAACGGCTCCAAGGTCCCCGCCCTGATGAGCGTGTAGTCCACCGAGAACACACCGTTGGAACCATAGAGCGTGCTCCAGTCACCCAGGAACGACGCCGGTGCATAAATGAGTCCGCCATCGGCCGGCCCGGTGTCCTGGAATCGCAGAAAACCTCCCGGGTTACCGCCCGAGTTCGTCCAAGAAACCCCCGAAGTCTGAGTCCAACCATCGAATCCCGAGTCGAACGTGGAGATCACAGCCCAGGCCTGGACCGACAGGAGCCCTGCGAGGCAGGGAACAGCTACGAGTCTATAAGTTTTCAAGAGACGTCTCCTCTTGACAGCCTGGGCCCGACGCCTGTCAAACGCCTAACCTCAGCGTATCCCAAGCATTATATTCGTTCCTGAGTGACTTGAATCCCAGCATTTTGACCGGATGTCGCCTTCTCTGCGACTCCGGTTTGTCAGGGCGTCTGATTGTCTAGGGCCCGTGCGAGGCGGTGGGCTCGATCGGCTCGTACTCCTCAGCGATGTCGTCCTCGGCAGGGTCGATCTCAGGGTTCCATGTCTGGACGATCCGGCTCGTGGCCGCGTCGCCGGTGATGTTGACCACCGTCCGCATCATGTCCAACGGCCGGTCGATCGCAAAGAGAAGGCCAAGGCCAGTCAAAGGCAGCCCGACCGCAGTGAGCACGATCGCCATCGTCACGAGACCCGCGCTCGGGATGCCGGCCGCCCCCGCCGCCGCCAAGACCGCTGTCGCTGCCACGAGAAGCTGTTGCCCGACCGTAAGGTCCGCGCCAAAGGCTTGCGCGAAGAACATCACGCCAATGACCTCGAACAGGGCGGTCCCGTCCATATTGAGCGTCGCTCCGACCGGCACGACGAACCCTGAGACCCGCTTACTGACCCCGAGCCGGTTGGTGCAAGTCAAAGTGACCGGCAACGTCGCCGCCGAACTCGAAGTGCCCAACGCAGTGAGGAACGCGGGCGCCATGGTCCGGACGAACTGAAAGGGCCCGAACCGGCCGAGCCAGGCGACCAAACCGATCAGGACGCACCAGTGCACCACCAGGGCCGATGCCAACGTCACCGCGTATAAGCCCAAACCACGCCCGATGTCGGCGAGATATGCCGGATCTTGGATGCCCAGAAAGTACGCCACCAACCCGGCCACCCCGAAGGGTGCCAGCCGCATGATCCAGTTCACGATCACGTACAGGAGGTCGCTCAGGCCCTCGAAGAAGTTGAAGACCGGGGCCGACCGGTGCTTGCCTCGGCTCGCCATGGCCACGCCCAAAAGGATCGTGAAGAAGAGCGCTCCGAGCACGTCGAAGTTCGCCAGAGCCTCGAACGGGTTGCGCGGGATCATCTGCAGGACCATGTCGGCCGGGTTTGGCCGCGACTGCACGACGTCGGGAACCGCCTCTTCCAATGCCCGCCCCAGGGCCTTTCCAGGCTGCACCAGGTTCACGAATGTGAGGCCGATCCCCGCCGCGAGGAACATGGTCGCGAAATAGACCGCGAACGTCTGCCTTCCCAGCCGTCCCAAAAGCTTGAGGTTGCCGAGGCTCGCGATCCCGACCAGCACCGAACAGACGATGAGCGGCAATGCGATCATCCGCAGGAGCCGCACGAACCCTTCGCCCACAAAGTAGGCCGCCATCGTCATCGGTGACATCTCCTTGACAGGCCCGCGCGAGACAAGCTCGAGGTTCTCGATCCGGAGCCCGGTCGCCCCGCTCAAAGCGTCCCGCGCCTCGGCTCGGCTCCGTCCGATCAGCCCGCCCGGCACGTCTGGCGAATCGGGACGGTCCGTGACCACATACTGCGGCTTGGCGTCGCGGTTGGCCGCGATCTTGATCGTCACGTTCTCGCCGTTCGAGAGAATCGCCCGATAGCTGTCGCCCGCCTGCACGGGCACCGGCGCGTTGAACATCAGGACGAGCCCGAGGGCCACGCCCACCAACATCCCGAGGATGACCTTCCAGGCCAGACCGGTCGTTTTCACTCCTTCGCCCCCAGACATCTTGGTTCTCCTTCAGACCCGGCCCAATGCCGTCCGCCCGAAGGCTGATCCTACCTGTCGCTCAGTTTATCGGCGACGATCGGAGCCCTTGGACCGCGCGACTCGGTCAGCGGCCGCTCCAAAATTCACCCCGCCATCGTCAACACTTCTATGATGGACAAGTGGGCGATTCCGAACGCCGTTGCCATGACCCTCCTCCGTGTTGTCAGTGGTCTGATGCTCTTCCAGGCAGGTGGCAACAAGTTCTTCGGTTGGCTCGGAGGGATGCCGGGAGGGGGCACGCCGCCCGTGGGCTCGCAAATCTGGATCGGAGCTTGGCTCGAACTTGTCTGTGGCGGACTGATGATGCTCGGCCTTCTCACCCGGCCAGCCGCCTTCCTCATGTCAGGCACGATGGCCGTAGCCTATTTCCAGTTCCACCAGCCCCAGGGGCTCTGGCCCGGTCAGAACGGCGGGGTCCCTGCCGTGATGCTGTGCTTCGCTTGCTTGGCGTTGTTCGCCTATGGCCCCGGCCCTTATAGTCTCGACAGCCTCATCTTCCGCAACCGTTCGAAAGAAGAGACCTCCTGATCGCGGCCCCGAGGTATCGTCACTCCCAACATGGAACCGTCGACTCCAGAGGCCAAGGCCCTCAAGCAAGCCTGCGACGTCTTCATCAAGGATCTCGAGGCGCTCCCCGAAGAGGCCTTCACAAAGTCGTTCGCGCCCAAGGCGCGAACTGTCGCCGACATCACTTACGAAGTGATCATGGTGAACGACGCGATCGTCGGGCTCTTGCAAGGGAAGCCGATGCCCGAGTGGCCGGGCGGATGGGTCACAGCTCCCGAGAGCTTCCAAACGAAGGATCAGGTGCTCAATGGGTTCCGTGAAGCGTCCGACAGGGTCATGGGATCCGTTGCAGGCATGAACCCCGACGAGATGCTCGTCTTGACCGAGACGCCCCGTGGTGAGGCGCCAAAAGGGGATCGCGTCAGGTTCATGGCTCTCCACACCTGGTACCACTCCGGCCAGCTCAACTTCATCCAGACGCTCCTCGGCGACGACGGTTGGCACTGGAGCTAGACTCGGAAGGATCGGCCCCCTCGTCAGTCAGGCTGTCACAATGCTCGGTACATGAGCCCCATCGTGCTATCTTGCCTGCTGATCGGGATCCCAGCCCAACAGGCCAAACCCGACTTCGAGTTCCTTGGGAAAGGCTACTTCCACCGCTTCACCAAGGACGGGCTCACGGAGTTCACCCCGAAGGGCCAGGAAAACCTTGAGAAGTGGACCGACATGGTGACCGTCAACTCTTACAAGGACGCTCAGGACGGGGAAGCCCTCGCCAGGGTGGCCAACGCCGTCTTGGACACCTATCAGGACCATGGCGCCAAGATCGTCAGAACCGATTCGGTTCCCAGAAAGGGCGACAAGCCGGCCGAGCACCTCATCGTCGTCATGTTCACAAGGCCAGAGTTCACTGAAGCCGCGTTCGCCCGGTTCGTGCTTCAAGACGGGCAAGGTTGGTCGGTCGTCTATTGCCGCCGGATTCTTGGCAAGGGCCAAGTGAAGCCCATGGCCGAATGGCTCAAACAGAACGGTGAGCGGACTGAGAAAGCCCTCATGGCTCTCAAGACCGTTCCCAAACGCCGCTGACCCGTCAGCCAGACTCGGGTCTACCCTTCCTCTGACAGCTCTTTGACCCGCGCCTTCAGTCTGGCCAGAGCCTCGACATCCGGCTCGATCTGGCGCGACATCTTCAGGGCCTCGAGAGACAGGCTGAGGCGCTGGAGGAAGTTGCCGCAGCGGAAACAACGCGCCGCATGGGCCAATCCGTACCAGCGCTTGAGCCCCCTCGCGCGGCCGTCCGCAATCTGCTGGAGCACTTTCTCCATCCTTCGGCAGGGTGGGCCCTCAGTCGTGTGACCTCGCAGATTCATCGTCCTTCAGGCCTCAAGCTGGCCAGTTTGGCCTGCAACATCTTGCGCCCTCTGAAGAGGCGCGTCCTCAACGTGGCCGCGGTCAGGTCAAGGGCCTCTGCCGCCTCTGAATACTCCATCTCCTCCACGTCGCAAAGCACGATCGGGAGCCTGTAGTCTTCTGTCAGACCGTCCAAAGCCGCCAGAACAGTCTCGCTGTCGAGCCGGACTTCGACCCGCTTCCAGAAACCGTCGTCCGATGGCTCGGCCACGTTCTCGAACGACGTCTCGTTGCGGACCCCGCGTTTGCGCAACACTTGCGACCATTCGTTTCGAAGAATCTTAATGAGCCAAGACCGCGCGTGCCGGCCGTCAAAACCGGACCACGCGCGGGCAGCGTTCAAGAAGGTGGAGCCGACCAGGTCCTCGGCGTCCGTAGCGTTCATGGTGAGCCTCTGAGCCACGCGATAGAGCACCTCCAACTCGTTCAAGGCCACGGACTCGAAGTCTTGGCGCGGGCCGGATTGCTCCATGCGGTTCGGATCAGTTTAGCTTCTGTACCTCCGGGAACGACGCCTCGCCAAGGAGGACTTCGGCAAACGAGCACCAGATCTGGACTTTTTTGACGCTCTTGACGTGGGCGGGAAGCGTGATCGAGAGGTTCTTCTTGTTGCCAACGATCTTAAGCTGTTGGAGCAGGTAGACATTGCCGTTGCCGTCCACGACTTGCCAATGCGGGGCGGGAGTGTTCGGTAGCTCAAAGTCGCTGCTGAGCGTGAGAGTAGTCTTGCCGTTCTTCCGAGCCAAGGTCGCGTGTCCCTTGTTGACCTCGACACCCTTGAACTTTCCTGTCTGAGCATCCACCGTCATGTTCATGGCCATGGGTTTGGAGTCGTTCATCGCGTCTTGGGCGAAGGTAGCGGTTGTACCGGTCGCCGATACGGCGATGGCAAAAGCGGCAAGGATCAATGTTTTAGTGTTCATGTTGTTTCTCTGTTGGATGGGTCGGGGTCGGGTCAGCGACCGGCTTCTTGGGCCGATCGGAGTAGGACATAGGCGACAATCTGGTTTTTCATGTCCACCGCAGCGATTGTGCGATAGAGCCAAACATCGAGTTGCTTGCTCATGACGACGCTCTTAGGGCTCTTCCCAAGTTCGACGTACTCGACGTCGGATGGGAAAGATCCCGTCTTGATGGTTTCCTTCTTCACGAGCCGAAAAGTCAAAGTGTTACCGGGGCTCTTGTTCCACTTGAAGTCGACAGACCTCTTCCCGTCGCGCTCCACGATGGACGCCCGGCCATTGACCATTGGACTTCCTTGGAACTTTCCTGAAGTGACTTCGATGGATTGGGCGAGAGCGAGGGCCGCGACGCTCAAGGCCGTCATCGAAAGAATCTTTCGCATGGTCGTCAGCTCTCGTCGAGCGTGGCTCCCCCAAAGCCTACGTTGAACCGGGCGCACCAGATGGCGATCGACTTGACTTGATCGAGTTCGGCTGCTTCTGGCAGTCGGTACCTTTGGTTTCCGACGTTCCCTTTGATCGGGCCGAGGTCGATGAACTGCCCAGCATTGGCGCCTTTTTCGGCGCTGGTGTCCTTGACCAGATAGACGCGGACATCGGGACCGTTCGATGTGTGAAAGTCGCTGAGCTGGAGGTAGTAGGTACCTCCCTGGTCAACAATCTGGGCCATGCCTTTCGTCTCATGGGCATAACTGACAAACGACCCCTTCTTGACAATGTTTGTGGTCGTGAGTGTCTCATTGACAGCTTGGCTGACAAAGAGCAGTTCGGGCCTAAAGAGCGCCCATCCCAACACCGCGGCTGGAACGGCGATGGCGATGGCAAGAGTTTTCCTTCGCATGACTGCGAAAGGAGAAACTCTCCGCAGCGTTTCAAAAATTGTGAAGAATCTCCTCTCGCCTTGGCAGTCAGGTTCAAACGGTCAATCGATCGTATGGGTCTTGGCCCACCCGGGAAGGGAGATCCTCCTCACAGGCCGCACGCGTATAATCAAGTCGATATGGATCCACTTCAATCGGCTCTTGCTGGCCAGTACAGGGCCGGACTCGCGATGCTCCGCCAGTGCGTCGAGAATTGTCCTGACGATCTTTGGCAGGCCGGCGAGCACCCGCGGACTTTCTGGCGGATCGCCTATCACGCCGCCTTCTACACCCACTTCTATTTGTCTCCCAGCATTGACCATTTCCGCCCCTGGGATCGCCATGAAGCTCAAGCCAAGATTCTTTGGGACGACGATGAAGCCGGCGTACCGCCTCATGAAGTCACTTATTCGCAAGCGGACTTGGTCGGCTATATCAATGTCATTTCGTCCCGCATTGACGAGATGATTGCAGCCAACGACCTGGCCTCGGCCGAATCGGGGTTCGACTGGTATCCCATCCCAAAGCTCGACCATCAGATCGTCAGCATCCGTCACTTGGGGACTCACGTCGGCCAGCTCCAAGAGCTGCTTTATGCCAGGAATATCGAGCTGGATTGGGTTGCCGTGGCTTGACGCGACGACGAAGTAACATAGACTGCCATGCAGCTGGGTTCGTTTTCAGTCAGTCTCGCGGTGAAGGACATCGCCGCCTCCCGATCGTTCTATGAAAAACTCGGTTTCGAAGCGTTCGCTGGCGACCAGAGCCAGAACTGGCTCATCATGCGCCACGGCCCGGCCGTCATTGGGCTGTTCCAGGGAATGTTCGAGCGCAATATTTTGACCTTCAATCCAGGTTGGGACCAAGACTGCAACCCGGTCGAAGGGTTCTCAGATGTCCGCCAGATCCAGGAACAGCTCAAGGCTGCGGGCCTCGATCTGAACGAAGAAGCCGACCCCGCGACGTCGGGCCCGGCCTTCGTCACCCTGACCGACCCGGACGGCAACCCTGTCCTCATCGATCAGCACGTCTAGGCTCTCAGAGAGACAGCGGGGCTCGTCGAAACCTCGGGAGACAATAGGTCAAGAGGGGCCTGACGGGTGTGCCATCATCACTCGGTCATGGATAAGTTCTTTCTCGCCGACACCTACTTGTTGAAGGGGGCCCCGCTCGGCGATATCGATTCGGTGCAAGGCGTGAGCGAGTTCGTCACGTTCGAGCCTGGACAAGTGATCGTGAAAGAAGGCGACACCAGTCAAGACATCATGGTCGTCGTCGCCGGGCGGGTCCGCGTCGAAAAGGCTGGAACGGGCACCATCGATGAACTTCGGGTCGGAGCGATGATCGGCGAGATCGCCTTCCTGGACCGGCAGCCCCGCACCGCGTCGCTCGTCGCAGTGAACGAGGCCAAGCTCCTCGTCATCCCTGCGTCCAAGCTCCAAGACCTCTTGCGTGAGCGCAAAGACCTGGCGGCAGCAGTCTATCGAAACGCGGCTTTGGCCTTGTGCCAGAGGCTCCGGTCAGCGAATCAACAGCTCGAAGCCCTGAGTCCTGAACCAGATCACGCTTCGGGTTCTTGAGCCGTACCAGATTCGAGACGGACACGGTACGCTTCTGGCTCCAGAGGACAGCATGAGCGATACCACCGACAACGACTCCATGGGCCCAACCCAGCCGACCCATAAACACAAGCTCCTTGAGAGGTTCCTGGGCGAGTGGCGGGGGGAATCGACCATGTTCATGGGACCCGACAAGCCGCAAGAGACTGCCGAAGTCCAAGAATCGGTCCACAGCCTTGGCGGGCTCTTCGCCCACATCAAAGGCGAGACGACCATGCCGGGGGGTTTCAAAATGGTCTACTACAGTGCCCTCGGCTACGATCTGACGTTCGAAGAGTACCGAGGAGTCTGGTATTCAGACGTCTCATCGCACATCTGGACCTATACCTGCGAGTTGAGCCCCGACGGGAACACCCTCAGCTGCGTCTGCGAAGGGCCGAACATGGACCCCGAAGTCGATTCGCTGACCGCGAACTATCGCGACGTGCACCACTTCGAGAGCGACAGCGTCCGGACCATGACTTCCGCCGGGCTCCAGCCCGATGGGACTTGGATGGAGTTCCAAAGGGTCACCTACACGAAGTCCTGACTCACAGGAGCATGGCTCGATCGGTAACATCCGTCGAGCTATGACCGCCAATGACGTCCTCGTCCGACAACTGGAACGCCAGCTTGAGTCCTTCATCAAGACCTTCGAGAAAGTTCCGGCCGACAAGCTCGAATGGGCTCCCGAGGGGTGTCGAAGCGCCCTCGATCAGGGTCAGGAAGTCGCGACGGTCATCGGGGACCACTGGGAACTCTATGAGTCGCGCAAGATGGTGTGGTCTGAGGAGGCGTTCTCCAAGTGGCTGAAGGCCCGGGCTCAACTCAAGTCCCGCGAACAAATCGTCGCTCGGCTCAAGCTGGACACTCAGAAACTGATCGAATATACGCGTTCTTTGCCCGCCAACGACCTCATGGCCCCGACCGAGATGCCGTTCCAAGGCGAGTTTCGGATGGTCGACAACATCACGTACCACACGTGGAACATGAGCTATCACGAGGGTCAGATCAATATGATCCTCATGATGCTTGGGATCGACCCGATGGGAGGCTAACCCTTGGCCCGGCGAGGATAGACGCTCACGATGTCGGTGCCGGTGCGGTCTCGGTCAGGCCCGGTCACGACCTCCTTGCCGCCATCGTCCTTGCCATTGGGGCCGACGCTGTAAACCCTGACCTCGGCTCCAACGATCTTCATCCGGTAAGGCCCACGGCTGAATGGGTCGGTGCCGGAAAAGCTCGCTTCCTCAAGAGTCCTCGGGTCTCGGCCATTCTCGGCTCGGAACCTCAAAACCGCCGTTAGCCCCTGGAAAGTCGCCAAATAGGCCTCGCGCCTGGCGAAGGCCGTGCCTGCTTGGGAGAACACGGGAAGAAGGAACTTGTTCATCGCCATGGTTGGGTCTTTGCTGAATGTGACCTTCTCCATGGACTTCTCCAGTCTGGCGGTGAGAGCCAAAGGGTCGCGCCGGATCGCCGCATCCTCGAAGACGCCGTTCCAAAATTGGAGCGACCGCGCCCGGTATGCCTTGATGAGGGTCTCTTGCGAGACGCCCTGTGGGAAGATGCTCCTCAGGAGCGCTTTGGCTCCCCCGTCGGACTCGTCTTGGGTCGGTGTCAGCGACCCGTCGGCGATCAGCTTGAGCCCCCTCGCGTTGATCGAAGAACCCATGAAAGCCTCGCCTCGCAGAGCGTGCCTCATGTCCATTGGATTCGCCGCGGTATCAGCCGCCAGGCGCTGCAACGCCGTCAGCATAGCCACATCCTTGGGTCGCGACGCGGCCGCATACTCCATCTGCCGCACCACGATGGATGAACAAGCGACCTGGACGAGACCGGCGATCAAGACTGGATCCGAGCCCGCGAAACGGGCCAAGGTCATCGCGTCGGAATAGTCTTGGAGGGCCGCTTCCGTGTCACCCCGCAAGGCGCGGAGCGAGCCCCGGCAACTCAGGCCCTTGACGAGCGACTTCAGAGGCCCGAACTCGGGGAACATCATGTCCAATGGCTCTGTCTTCCCCCAGCCTCTCTGAAAGTCGCTGCGAGGTTTCTTGGCCGCAGCTGCCGCCAAGTCCAGCGGAGCCTGCAATCCCTTGAGGGCCGCGTCGGCTTTGTCAAGGTTCACTTGGTTCGGATCAGCGACTGCCGCCTCCAAGTCCTGGATCCATCGGTCGCCATCCTTCTTCAATCGGCCCCAAGAGTCACTGGCCTCGCGGAGCAACGGGGCCGCGTTCTCAGCGGCGGTGACGGGTGGGTTCGGCTCTAAGTCGGATCCGTGCAACGGGACACCGAGCCGCCTTGCCTCCGCCTCCGCCGCGGGCAACTCGGCCGCTGCTTTCTCAAAGTCTTCCCTTGCGGCCATGTCGCACCCGGCCATCAGCACCATGGTCCAAGCGAACAGAACAAGACGGGGAGCGCAGACCGATCCTCTCACGGCTCTGCCCAAGCTCAATGGCCGCGATCCCTCTGTCCGTGGGCCGGTCATTTCGAAAATAAGATTTTTCTTGCTCATGGGCGCATTGACGGGACAGGATCCCCCTTTGGTTCACAGTCCGCTGGCCCGCGGCCCTGCGGTGCCCCAGGGAACCACCACCCTGGGGCACCGGTTTGACCGAATCACAGGGTCCCGCGCAGGGCCTGCTCGCGCTCGATCGACTCAAACAACGCCTTGAAATTGCCCTTGCCGAAGCTCTTCGCCCCCTTGCGGTGGATGATCTCGTAAAAGAGCGTTGGGCGGTCGGTGATCGGCTTGGTGAAGATCTGGAGCAAGTACCCCTCGTCGTCGCGGTCGACCAAGATGCCGAGGTCGGCGAGCACGTCGATGTCTTCGTCGATCTTCCCGACCCGGTCGGGCAGCATGTCGTAGTACGTCCTCGGCACCGAGAGGAAGTCCACGCCCCGCGCCCGCAGCCGCGACACCGTGTAGACGATGTCGTCGGTCCGCATCGCCACATGCTGGACGCCGGCCCCGCCGAAGAACTCAAGGTACTCATCGATCTGCGACTTCTTCTTGCCTTCGGCCGGCTCGTTGATCGGGAACTTGACGCGTCCGTTCCCGCTCGCCATCACCTTTGACATCAGCGCCGTGTACTCGGTCGAAATGTCCTTGTCGTCAAACGAGATCAGGTTGGCGAACCCGAGGACTTCCTCGTACCACTTGACCCAGACGTTCATCTTCCCAAGTTCCACATTGCCCACGCAGTGGTCGACCTCGATGATGCCGATCCCGTCGCCCGGCTGGTTCTCGGCCCGGAACCCGGGCAGGAAGGGCCCTTTGTAGGCGTCCCGGTTGATCAGGGAGTGGACGACGTTGCCATAAGTCCGAATCGCGGCATGGCGCACCTTGCCATGGTCGTCCTCCAGCGTCCGCGGTTCCACCGCGCCTATTGCGCCCCGTTCGGTCGCGGCTCTGTAGGCCCAGTCCACATCGTCGACCTCGAAGGCGATGTCCTGCACGAAGTCGCCGTGTTCGGCGATCAGCGGAGCCATCGGGTGACCCGGACGGATCGGGGCCGTGAAGCACAAGGTGAGCTCGTTCTGCTTGAGGACGTAACTGGCCTCGTCGCGGCTACCGGTCTCGAGTCCGGAGTATCCGGTGATCGAGAAGCCGAACGTGTGCTGATAAAAGAAGGCGGCCTGCCGGGCATTGTTCACATAGTGCCGGATGTGGTCCACCTTTCGAATGGGGAAGCTGTCGGTGCTCATCGTTGGTGTCTACCTTGCCTTGCGTCGCTCGCCCCAATTTCCGGCGGATGCCCCCAGAATACGGTCGATCGGGCAACGAAGAGCTGAATGTAATTATAGCAAATAGGATCGGGTCGTCAGGCCGTGATCCACCACCCCCTCCAAGTGGCGAAGGGAGGGGGACGCCAGCGACCCCCTCCCCCGTTACGGGGGAGGGGGCAGGGGGGTGGGGGGCTGAGCCGTGCGTCGCGGGGTTCATGTGTCGGGTCTTAGGCGACGTGCAGACTCCATTCCGGCCGGATGGGGGGCCTTGTCCCTTGGATGGCCCCTGATCGAAAGAACCCCCTCCCCCGTTTCGGGGGAGGGGGCAGGGGGTGGGGGGCTGGCGTACGTCGCGGGGTTGATGTGTCGGGTCTTAGGCGACGAGCAGACTCCATTCCGGCCGGATGGGGGGCCTTGCCCCTTGGGTGGCTCCTGACCGAAAGAACCCCCTCCCCCGTTACGGGGGAGGGGGCAGGGGGGTGGGGGCCGCGATCCGTCCTCCCCCGATCACGGTGAAGCCGGGGCCTGGGGCCACGTGGAGAGTTTCAGGGGGGACTCAGACCTCCACCAGCCAGTTGCTGTGAACCCAGCCGTCCTGGGCGTCGGCGTCGTTCGGCCCGAGTTCCATGACCTCGCTCCACGAACCCTTCGAACCCAACAGCCGCACCCGGGTCCCGTTTGGCAGGTTCTTGACCGTCTCAAACGTCGTCCCCGGCCCGCGACGCAGGTTGAGCCCCGTAGACGACTCGACCCGCATCACATTGGCCCCGTCCCCGTCCCGCCCGAGGAGAAGGGCCCGGAACCGCCGCATGTCAAAGGCCGGGCCAGGATCCTGCTTGCGCACTGGCGAGATGTCGTCGTGGCCCAGCACGTTCTCGACCGGGATCGAATAAGCCCCCAACAGAGCCTTGGCCGCCGCGACGGCCGCGTCGAACTGAGCTTGGTCAAAGACCTCCCAAGCGTGCTCCCGGTTCGGCTGAAAGTTCTTGTGCCTGGCCAGGACGACTCGGGAGTTGGGCACGCGCTGGCCCGTCCAACTCACGAAACCCTCGGCTGTTCGTTCCAGGAGACCCCAGTTGGCGATCTCGATCCCAAGTGCGTGCTTGTTCAGGCCATTCTTGCCCCGCCACGACGACGCGCCAGCGTGCCAGGCGATCCGGTCGAACCGCACCATCTGGGTCATCTCGCCGTCATGGTCGATGACTAAGTGGGCTGATACCTGGCTGCTTGGATTCTTGAACCACTCCACCGCACCGGACATGGTGCCCCCGGCAGTGTAGTGAATGATGAGGTGGGTCGGTTCCGGGGCAGCGAAAGCGCCCCCTTGGTTCTTAGTCTCGACGAATCGGACGGCGCTGCCGTCGGGCCGAAAGAGCCGATGGTTTCGGACAGTCATTGTGTTTCTCCCAAAGGGAGAGACACACCTTGTCACCTCTCCCCACCATCAAGTTACCCAGCGGTCGCATCAAAAGTCCACATGAACTGCAGACATGCCCAAACTATCAACAATCGCAGGGCGACTACTTCGCCAGCCTGGACAGCGCCTGGCTCACGGCCTTCGCTGTAAAGTCCAGCAAAGACACCGCCTCGGGGTACCGCAGCCGCTTGGGCCCGACGATGGCAAGGCTCCCCGCCTCGTGCTCCCCAGCGTAGAACTGCCGCCGCACGATCGCGAGCCCTTGCATCCGAGTCACCGGGTTCTCCGAACCGATCGTGATCCCGTCGCCCAACACCGCCTCATGGAGCGTCTCCTCGTCCTCCAGGCTCTCGATCAGGCTGTTCATCGCCGACGGATCAGTCCGGAACTCAGGCTCCGCGATCACATACTCCTCGCCTTCCAGATACACATGGCCCCGCGTGATCTCCCGGGCTGTGGTCCTGAAGACCGCAAAGGCCGATCGCAGGAGCTTGCCCAGCACCGGGTCATCGACCGCCGGGGTCTTCGCCCGCGAAGCTTTCCGTACCGAGACCCCTGACAGCGCCCCGAGAGCCTCGTTCGCCAACCCGATGTGCTCCAATGTCGTTCCAGGAGGCGACTCCACCAGCCGGTTCTCGACCTGACCGTTCTGGAGCACCATCACCAAGAGCGTCTTGCCCGGCCCGATCGCGGCCAGAACCACGCTCTGCACGAGAACGTCAGCGTCCTTCACCGTAGCCGCCACCGAGAGAAGCCGAGTGATCCGGCTCAACGACTTCGTGATGTCCCGGAGAAGCTCGCTGAGAGTGTCCTGCTCCTCCGACGCCGACTGCAAACGGGCCCGGCTGGACTGCCCGGGAGCCCTCACGACCATCAGGTGGTCGACAAAGTACCGGTAACCCTTGTCGCTCGGAACCCGGCCCGCGCTTGTGTGAGGCTGCTCCAAGAAACCCATGTCGGCGATCTCGGCCAGCTCGTTCCGGACCGTCGCCCCCCGCACCCCCAGGTCGTACTTGCTCACGATGTGGTCGCTCGCGACGGGCTCCGCCACCGCCACGTACTCCACCACGACCGCGTTTAGGATCGTCGACTTCCGCCCAGAAAGCTCGGCCATGCTCGTCCCCCTATTCTACTTCCTGGGCCCTTGGACGCCCCAGTTCGTTTCGCCTTGCAACGAATCCGGCCCGGCCAGAGGTAATGTCCAGCGATGCGTCCTGCCGCTCTGCTCGCCCTCCTCGCCTTCTCGGCCCTTGTCCACGCTCAGGCCAACAAAGTCGCGGGCAACTGGAAGGGATCCCTCCAGATCTCAGCCCCGGCCGAAATGAAGTCCCAAATCCCACCGGCAGCCCAACTGCCCAAGTTGGACATGACGCTCAAGGGGGACGGCACCTACTCGGCCACCATGACCCAGCCGACCCAACAGGGAAGCACCAAGACCAAGGTGGAAGGCACCTGGAAACTCCAAGGGCAAGACCTCACTATCACCCCCAAGACCCGCGACGGCAAGCCCGCTACCGGAGAGGCCGCCAAGCCCCGCATCTACAAGCTCAGCCCGGACGGCAAGACCCTGACACTCGATCTCACCGCAGACATGCGCCGCGCCGCCCAGAACAGCAAGGAGAAAGGCGCCGACAAGGTCACCATGAAGGTCGTGCTGAAAAAGGCCTAGCGCCGCGCCGCCGCCTTTGCCTCGCGCACCCAGGCCGCGACCTCCTCGCGGCCCTCGCCACCGCGCCAGCGATCCGCCAGCAGGGTGACGAGCCGCGAGCCGATGATCGCCCCGTCCGCGAAGGAACACACCTCGCGCACGTCCGCAGGCCCCGAGACCCCAAACCCGACACAGACCGGCAGGTCGGTTCGCGCCCGGATCCGCCCCACGAGCGTCCGCGCCTCGTCCCAGGCCTCGTGCCCGGCCCCCGTCACACCCGTCCGTGAGACCGCATAGACAAACCCGGTCGAGGCCTCGCACACCCGGTCGAGCCGTTCATCGGTCGAAGTCGGGGCGGCCAGGAAGACGGTGTCGAGACCTGCCTCCCGGCTCGCTTCCCGCCAGTCACCGGCGTCGTCGGGGGTGAGGTCGCAAACGATCGTGCCGGCCGCACCCGCCCCGGCCGCGTCGAGGGCGAACCGCCCCAGCCCCCGTCGCGCCATTGGGTTCGTGTAGCCCATGAGCACCACCGGGGCGAGGTCGAATCCCCGGAGGGCGGCGAGAACGTCCGCTGTCTTTGTGCCCCGGTCCAGCGCCCGCTGGCTCGAGGCCTGGATCACGGGCCCGTCCGCGATCGGGTCGCTGAACGGCAGCCCGACCTCGATCACGTCCGCCCCCGACGTCGCCAGGGTCTCCAAGATCGCGGGGAGTTGGGCCAGCGGCGGGTCTCCCGCCGTGACGAAGAGCACCAAGGCCCCTTCTCGCTTCTCCCTCAGCCGCCCAAAAACCTCGCCCAACTGTCGCATCTGGGTGTCAAGGATACAGCGTTCAACCAAGTGATGGAGGTCGGCCCATCGTCCGCCTTCCGTTTCCCCCTCCCCCGTTCACGGGGAAGGGGGCAAGGGGGTGGGGGACAGCCAAGCCCCCCCTCCCCCGTTCACGGGGGAGGGGGCAAGGGGGTGGGGGCGTCAGCTCCCAGGGCCTGACGGAAGCCGACTCGACCCCCGAAACGATGGCCCGCCACTCTAGGGCCGGGTGCACGAAGCCGCGCCCTATGCGAAACCGGCGGCTGACCGCCTTTAGCCTGAGGACCGCGCCCGTGATCGCCATCGGCGACGACGACCCAGGGCTCCCATCCCGATGACGGCCGTCACCAGGGTCGCGGGCTCGGGCACAGGTTTTGTCCAGATGACCGCCTCCTCGCGCAGGTTGGTTGAGTTCCATCCAAAGCCTGCGATCGTGATCGTGGTCGAGTCGATCCAGATGGCCCGCGCTTCAGAACTTGTGAAGCCGGTCGGCAGGTAAGCATGGAGGTCGTCCCAGGTCGAGGCCCCGCCCGACCAGAACGAGGCCTTTCGGCTCGTGCCTATCAGGGCCTCCCCGACCACAAAGCCGCCGTGTGTCGAGTAGGCCACGCTGGAGGTCGCGCCGGTGGGGTTCAGGTCGATGAAGCTCGCCGCCGTGCCCGTCCACTTGCCAGCATGGGTCTGGCCGCCGATCCTGGCCCATCCGGCTTGGATCGAGCCATGGACGTCCCAGAGGCTCGACCCCGTCGCCCCGGTCGGGTTTAAGTTCGCCCAAGAAGCCTTCGTGCCAGTCCAGAGGCTCGCGCTCAGGACACCTCCGACGGTTGCTTCTCCGACTTGCACGCCAGCGTGCACCGCCCGGGCCGTCGAGCCCGTCGCCGACGTCGGGTGAAGATCGACCCAAGAAGACGCGGTTCCCATCCAGAGGCTCGCCCCAAAGGTCACCGTGCTACTCGAGGCTGTCCCGACCTGCTGGTTGCCGTCCATTCCGAATGCCATCGAGGATCCGTTAGCGGTCGGATTGAGATCGACGAAGGAGCCGGCCGTTCCTGACCAGAGTCCCGCATGAACCGCATATCCTGTGGAGGTCTGCACTTGCGCTTCGCCGACCTGCTTCCCGCCAGAGACAGTCCACAGCGTCGAGCTCCGAGCGCCCGAGGGATTGACGTCCACCCATGACGCCGCTGTGCCGGACCAAATCCCGCCATGGCGGAACCCTGCCGTCGTCTCCGAGAATCCAGCCTGGGTCGACGAGTCGGTCCCGTGGGCCCGAGACCGGGCGTAGCTACTTGGGTGCAGGATCACAGTCGACCAGGAGAACGCCTGAGTCGACGCGACAAGAAGAGCGGCCATGACGGTCAGCTTGGAGCCCCGTGGCCAGAAGTGAGGACGAGCGCTGTTGGTGTTCATGAGTTGTCCTAGTTCGTCTCGATGGAGACTGCTAGTCACACTCTGCCCATGGCGCGTGACGTGGGCGTGACGGGCGAGGCCCGGCCACCGTGTCGAAGACACCACAAGCCCCCTCCACCGTTCACCGGGGAGGGGGGCTAGACCATTCCCAGTTCGCGCAGCCAGCGCGGGTTTTGGCGCCAGTCGGGGCGCACCTTCACGAACAGCTCCAGGAACACGCGACCGCCGGTCATCTCTTCGATCTCCAGCCGGGCCTCGGTGCCGATCCGCTTGAGCATGGCCCCTTTCTTGCCGATCAGGATCGCCTTTTGGCCTTCGGTCTCGACGAGGAGCACGACCGAGATCCGGGTGAGGCCGTCTTCTTCCTCCCAGGCTTCGGTGGTGGTGGCGAGGGCGTGGGGCACTTCCTGGCGGGTGAGTCGCAGGGCCTTCTCCCGCACGAGTTCGGACGCCAGCTCGCGCATCGGCTGGTCGGTCACGTCTTCTTCGGGATACAGCGGCGGTCCTTCAGGGAGGGCGTCCACCAGCAGCGACACCAGCAGGTCGACGTTGTGCCCTTGGGTGAGGCTGGTCATCATGCTCCGCTCAGTCGGGAAGAGGGCGAGATAGGCCTCATAGTGGGCCTCAACGTCCACCGGTTTGAGGAGATCCATCTTGTTCATGCCGAGCACGAGCGGCCTCTTGGACCCGGCGAGGGCGAGCATCTCGGCCAGGGCGCGGTCTTCTTTGCCTGGCCTTTTGCTGACATCGACCATGACGAGCACGACGTCGCACTCGTCCAGGGTCTGCTTGGCGGCTTCATTGAGGGCTGCGCCGAGCTTGTGGCGGGCCTCATGGAGCCCGGGCGTGTCGGCGAAGACGATCTGCCAACGCGGGGTGGTGGCGATGCCGAGGATCCGCTTGCGCGTGGTCTGGGGCTTGTCGCTAACGATGCTGACCTTCTGCCCGACGACGTGGTTGACGAGCGAGCTCTTGCCCACGTTCGGCCGCCCGACGACGGCGATGGCCCCGGCGCGGTACCCGTCGCTATTCACGCTTGCGGAAGAGCACGTTCATCGTGAGTTCGTCGCCGCGTCCTCGGTCGTTCGGGGCATCGCCGTTGGGGCGTCGCCGTCTTCGCCGCCTCTTGCCCCGGCTTCGCTGCATCTGCTCGTCGTCTTCTTCGCCGTCCTCGACGTTCGTCGGCTCAATGAGGGAGGGTTTGAGCAGCAGGTCGTCGGCCAAGTCTTCGCCCCAACTCTCCTCAACCCATTGGTCGAGCTTCATGATGGCGACGTCGAAGTTGATCGCGTCCCAGTGGAGGGTGTTCTCGGCCCTCGGGGCCACCTCGTCCACGCGAAGCAATTCGGTCGGGTCGACCGCGATCAAGGCCTCAATCTCGGACCTGTTGCCCACCAGGAACGAGTGCGTCGAACCCTCCAGGGCGTGGAAGGTCAGGCTGCTGGCGTCCGTGGAGACCCATTCGCCGGTCACGAGGCTGTAGGCCGACCACTTGTCAGGCAGGGCGATGGTCCTCGGGCCCGTGCCGGTGCAGTGGACGGTCAAGAACGGCGGCCGGACGTGGACGACGTCGTCCTGGAAGTTCCAGACCCGTGTCCCCGCCATCTGTCCCAGCGACCGGAAGAAGCCGGGCGTGACGACAGGCTCGCCGAGGAACACGCTCGTCCACCCGCCGTCCTCGCCCAGGAACCTGCGCACCACAAAGCTGGGAAGCCCAGTCTGCGTGTACTCGCCCAGCACCCTCCCATCTTCGGGAATGGCGAAGTAGCTCGGTTCCAGGTGGCCGCCTTGGGCCAGCGTTCGCTCAGGAAGGTTCTCACAGAGCGGGTCGCGGAAGTTCAGCAGGGTGGTGCCCGTCTTGCTGTTGAAGGGCTGGGGCCGGAGAGCGATGCCGGTCACCTCGCGGACGCGCTCTAGGCTTTCGCGGCCACCTTCGAAGAGACCCGCGCTGTAGAACCAGAAGAGGACGTTGCCGGACTTTTGGAGACGGGTCTTGACGGCGGCCCTCACTTCGGGGCGCATGTCCCAGGCGTTGAGGAAGACGTACACCTTGCTCTCGGGGAACTTCTCACGGTGGGCCAGGTCGCTGAGGAGATAGAAGCCGGCGCTGAGCCCCGAGCGCAGGACAGACTCCCGGACGTTTTGGACGAGGACGGTGAAGGCCCGTTCGTCGGTGAGATAGGCCAGCGACCGCTCATCGATGAAGACCGCGATCTCTGGCGCGGGCGGCTCCTCGACAGTGCTCCATACGGTGGCTTGAATCAGCCTGGCCGCCCGGCTCCAGATCCCGGGCGATCCGAGCCACCCGTTGCCCCACGAGTCCATCCAAGCGACACCGCTCGTGTGGGCCAGGGCCGCCCCGGCGCCGCGCCAATGGACGCTCTCTAAGGCCTGCGGCGTCTTCATGACCGGGTTGAAGTCGTCCGGCTCGCGCATCCCACTGATCGGCGTCTTGAAGTCTTCCTCGCTGATGTAGAGCTTGCCGTTCAGGGCGAAACTGTCGATGGGGCCGGGGAAGGGACAACTGCCGCCTGGTTCTCGATTGCGGTAGCTCGGCGGCCCGGCCACATAGTCCACGTCTGGGCACCGAAGCAGCTTGCCGAGCGACAGGTGGCCGCTTGCGGGGTGGGCCCATTCGAACGTGTAGCCATAGCTCACCCCGACCAGGTAGCGACCTTCGCTGGCGACCTTGGCCGCGTTCGCCAATCGGGCGATGCGGTCAACGGTCGAGTCGCTCATGAAGAGGTGGTAGTCCACCCAGGGCCTGGCCCTGCGGTCGGTCCGGACAAACTCTTCGTGGCGCGGACGGGCGCGGCCATAGTCCGGCACCGAGACCGTGTCGAAGTCGATGTTCCCATCGAACCAAGAAGCCCGCATGGAGACAGGGTCGTCCAAGTATCGGGCCCGGAGCCACGTCCGGAAGGCTTCGATCCCAGCCTGGCTCGTGTCATAGCCCGTGCCTTCTGCGACAAACCACTCGCCGCGCTCCAAGTGGACGCCGAGGACATGGTTGCCTGAGTCCAGTCTTTGAAGCTTACGGATGAAAGCGGACTCGCACTCTTCGGCCACCGCCCAGTAATCGTCGTCGCACAAGCTGGGGTCGGCCAGGCCGCCCTCGTTGAGAAGATAACGGGCCTTGGGGAACTGCTTGTCCCAGTTCGTCGGAGCCGTGAAGACGAGTCGAAAGACCACTTGGGCCTGGTCGTCCACGCTGGTGACCTTCTTTAGAAGGTAAGCCGCGAATGAGACGGCGTCGTCCACCGACCTCGGGTCGACCTCCAACTCCACAAGCAGCGAGAAGAGGTGGACCCCGTTGTCGGCGGCGAACTTGATCTCTTCAAGCACCGTCACCATGTGCGCCTCGTCCGGCACTGAGGCAAAGAACATCACGGGCGGGTAGACCTTCTTTTCTTTCACCAAGGTCGGTACGCCGTTCCGGAGAATGACCTGGGCCGCGTCGTCCCGGATCGTGACGGGCGTCCTCTTGGAGGTCGGCTCCGGCTTGGGCTTCTGGCCTCGGGGGGTCGGGTCAGCCGGTGCCTTGTTGACAGGCTCGGCCGGGCGAGGCTCTCTTCGGCGGGCCCTCTCGGGTTTGGGCGTCACGGGAACCGGGTCCACCACTCGCGGCTCGGCCCTTTGTCCCCTGGTGCGGGTCTTACGGGCCGCCAGTCGCGGTTCGGCCGACTCAGTCTCGGGTGTCGCCGGAGTCGGTTCGGGGTCGGACTTGGCCCGCCATACGAGGGTCACGGCCTCGCCATAGGTTCCGTTCCCTGTGGTGGCCGCCTTGGGCCTCGCTGCAGACCGCCTCTTCGTCGCGACAGGCTTTGATTCTGCCATGGGCTCTGCCTTAGCCGCACTTTTCCTCGTTCGTTGCGGCTTAGGCTTCGGTTCCTCCCCTGACGGCGGCTCAGGCTCGACGACTTGGGGCGTTGCTGTCTTCCTGGCTCGAGGGGCCTTCTTTTTGGGTTCGACAGGCGCCTCCTCGGTCGCGGGAGAGGGATCGGGCTTCTTTCTGGTTCGGGATTTAGGGGGTTCTGGAGTCTCCAGGTCGGTAGCTTTTTTGCGCGGCATAGAAAGTGTTGAGCGGCCCGGCCTCGGGATGGTCATGGCGATAGGTGAGGCGGCGCGCGTACGGTCCCAGTATGGCAGATCAGTCCCAGCACTCTTTCGGAAATGGACCGTGGGGATTCGCTCTTCGGCGCCCGAATATTCACTTGGACACGAAAGGAGAACCTTCATGGACATTTCGAGCGCCTTTTGGAACCAGACTCCGGTCGCGACTGCGGCTCAAGCTTTGGGACCTGGAATCAAGGAAGCCGCAACGGAACAGGCAAAGCCCGTCCCGGTGCAGCCTCCGCCGACACCGACGCCGACCGGAGCGGAAGCCGACGCAGCCCTGATGAGGCCCGTCAATGTGCTGGACCTCTTCCGGGATTGGCTTCGACCTTTCGCCAGCGATCCCGAGGCCAACGCCTTCTTGAACCAGATCGCCAACGACCCGAACCTGACCGAACTGGAGATGGCTTGGCCCCCATCGCCTGAAAACCTTGAGAAAGTGATGGCCGCCCTTGGTCTTCAGCCGAGGGCCGGGATCCCTGTGACGGATTCAGGCGAGTTCGTCCCGGCCGTGCTGCCGAAACCGGCTCAGATCGTCGTCGACCGGCTTGTCCAGGCTTCTGCCCCAATCCTCCGGCCGACTGATCTCGTCGACCTGGCGATCTCGCCGTCAGCGCCCCCGGTCACCGGCCTGCCGCAGGACTTCATCAAAGCCTACCAATCGGCCGAAACTTCGCCTGCCGTCCTTCCGCGCCCCGTGGCCGGAGAGCAGGCCCAGCCCGTTCCCCAACCGGTGCCCCGTCCGACGGCCCGGCCGATCGTGGTCGAGGGCCCGATTCCAGCGCAGCGGCAGGCCGACGCGCCGACCCTCGATCCTGAGATGGTCGAGACCCTCAGGCCGGTGAGCGTCTCGGTCAAGCCTGTGCCCGCTTCGATCGTCCAGCCAGCTATCGTGCCTGTTCCTCACTCGGGTTCAGGGCCAGTCGAAAAGTCGCTCTTGCTTGCCGCCGTCAGCGACGAGGCTGTCCCTCAGCCCGAGCCGGGACAGGCCACCGCAGCCGATCGCCCCGCACCAACGCCCATCGCACCTCCAACGCGGCCGGTCCCGTCGGCCATGACCGTTTCGGCCCCGGCCTCGGGGGTTCCGGAAGCGACCCAAGTCCCGCCACCGACCCCGGCTGTCCTTCCCAAGCCCACCTCGGTGCCAAACGACGCCGACCAGCCGGATGCTGAGGCTCAACGGCCAGTGCCAGTGGCGACCAAAGAGGGAGGCGTGAATCCTGCCGTGCTTCCTCGAGCGAGCGCGACTCAAACAGTCCCGAAGCCCCGCCCAGTTGGGTTCGTCGCTGACTCCAGTCTGACGGTCAAGAAGGACAATGCAAAGCCCGAGCCGGTGCTTGGCAAGCCGGTCCCGGCAGCCCAGGTCGCCTCGAATCCCGAGGTTTTGCCCTCTCCGGAAGCCCCTCGGCAACAGGAGAACCCGGCCGTCCTTCCCAAGGCCGTCGCCCAATCCGTCCAACGCCAGATCCTGGACCGAATCGACCAGGCGCTTGCCATGCGCGCTCCGAACCGAGTCGTGATCCAGCTGGATCCGGGCGACCTCGGCACCATTGTCCTTGACGTCAAGTCGTTTGGCGGCAAGAACGAGGCGACGGTGACCGCGAGCGACGACGCCGTGCGCTTGGCCTTGGCCGCGAACCGAGCCGAACTCGTGCAGAGCATTGAGTCCAGAGGGCTCAACCTCTCCCAGTTCAACGTCGCGCAAGACGGTACTGGGCAGGGCCAACAAAGGTTCGACCAGGCCGCGATGCAGGACGCCGTTCGGACCGCGCAACTCGCCGCGACCCACATTGGTCGAGAGCCTGCCGCGCCTGTCCCGACCGTCAGGCCGCGCACGACCGCCGTCGACTATATGGCCTGAGGACGACCATGGTAGACCCCATCAACGGATTCAGCTACTACGGTCAGGGCGAGCCCAACCGGTCCAAAAGCATGCTCGACATGGACACCTTCATGCGACTGCTGACAGTCCAGTTGGCCAACCAGAACCCTCTGGAGCCCATGAACGACCGTGACTTCTTCGCCCAAATGGCCCAGCTCGGCACTGTCCAGGGTATGGACAACCTGCAGAGCTCCATGGAGATGTCGCAGGCGTCCGCCCTGCTCGGCAAGACCGTCACTGCCGTCCGGCCCATGACCGATTCAGGCGATGTCGCCAACTCGCTCGTCACCGGCAAGGTCGACAAGGTCACCGTCCGGAACGGACAAGTGATCCTCACCTTGACCGAGGCCAACGGCGGAGCCGTGGACGTCCGGCTTTCCAACATCCGGGAGATCAAGACCTGAACCCATGAAAGTCGAGAACAGCCAGATCCAAAAGCTCGTCCAGAGTCGGCCCCAAGGCTCGCAGCCTGGGGCTAGGCCGACGGACTTTCAGGGCCTGCTCACTGACCGGCTCAAGGTCAGTTCGCACGCCCAGACCCGGATCCAGAGCCGCGAGATCCAACTTGACCAGGCCGCTTGGGAGCGCGTCATGGCGGGAGTGGACAAGGCCGCTCAAAAGGGCGCCAAGGAGTCCCTTGTCATGGTCGATGACGTCGCCCTGGTGGTCAGCGTCAAAAACCGAACCGTCATCACTGCCGTCGACCGGGAAAGGCTCAAGGAGAGCGTCTTCACGAACATCGACAGCGCCGTCATCGTCTAGAGGCCCGAAAGCTGGACCTGGCCAGGAATCCTGCCCGGGAAGCAAGGCGCCAGCCCCTGAAAGGGCGCGCCAGAACGAGCCTCCTCGACCTCTTCACGCCCGGCGCGAGCCGAGCCCGATCCTCGCCCGCAAGGCGAACCAATCCACGAGGAGCCACCATGCTACAAGCCATGCTTGCTGGCGTCGCCAGCATCAAAGCGCAACAAACGCGCATGAACGTCATCGGCAACAACTTGTCGAACGTCAACACGACCGCCTACAAGGCGTCCCGTGTCACGTTCCAAGACATGCTTGCCCAGACCATCCGCGGAGCCAGCCGCCCGACCAGCGGACTGGGCGGCACGAACCCGATCCAGTTCGGCCTGGGCGTCTTGGTCGCTGGCACGGACGTGAGCAATGAACAAGGCTCGCTGAACGCCACGAACCGGCCCACCGACTTCGCTATCCAAGGCAACGGGTTCTTCACCGTCAGCAACGGCGACCGCATCGCCTTTACCCGTGACGGCGCGTTCGACCTTGACGCCAATGGCGACCTTGTCCATCGCGCCACCGGCGAGCGCATGCTCGGTTGGACCGCCGACCAGGCCACCGGTTCCATCGACACCAACTCGCCCATCGGCCCTGCCTCGTCCGTGCGGGTCCCGATCGGCGCGAGGACGGCCGTCCAGGTCACGACCGAAGTCAACCTCGCAGGCAACTTGGACTCACGGGTCTTCACACAAACCGGCACGCAGAGCACCCAGCTGACCATGCGCGTCTTCGACACTCTGGGCACCGAGCACCTTTTGACCATGACCCTCACCGAAACTGGCACGGCCAATCAGTGGAACTGGTCGGTCGCAGGTTCGGGCGGCACGACCGTGACCGGCTCAGGCACTTTGGTCTTCGATCCTGCCACGGGCAACATGACTTCGGGCAACCCGGGCTCGATCACGGTCACTCCACCGGTTGGGTCAGGCGTCCCGGCGTTTCCGATCTCCCTCCAAATGGGCGATATCTACCAACGGGCGTCCGAGATGCAAGTCCAGATGAGCAGCCAGAACGGCTTCGCGCCGGGCTCGCTCTCTGCCTTCTCGGTCGGCACCGACGGCATCATCACCGGCCTCTATACCAATGGTCTCACAAGGCCGTTGGGCCAGGTCGCCCTGGCGATCTTCCCGAACTCGAACGGTCTTGAGAGGGTCGGTTCGAACTTGTGGCGCAACACCGACAACTCGGGCATTCCTGTCATTGGCACTCCCCGCACGGGTGGCCGCGGTTCGATCAACTCAGGCTTCTTAGAGCAGTCGAACATCGACATCGGTAACGAATTCACCGAGCTGATCGTGACCCAACGCGGGTTCCAGGCGAACACGCGGGTCGTTACGACCGTGGACGAGATGCTCCAAGACTTGATCAACATGAAGCGTTAGGCCCGTCTCTAGCCGCTCAAGGCCCCTGTTCCCGTTCATGGGTCAGGGGCTGTTTCTTGCTTCCCCTCCCCCGTTACGGGGGAGGGGGCAGGGGGTGGGGGAACGAGGCTCGTCTCTTGTGTCTTTGGGCGTCGGGTGCGAATTCGGCCCTCCCCAGGTAAGGTCGCAATGATGCTTGCCGAGCTTTCGTTGGCCTTGTTGCGCGCCGAAGCCATCTTGCGCGACCCAGACGTGCACGGAGACCAAGCCGTCTTCGCTTGCGAAGGGGACATCTGGCTGGGAGATATGCGTACGGGCAAGGCCGTCCGTCTCACCCGCGACGCGGGCAACGAAGACCGGCCCCGCTTCTCTCCCGACGGCACCCTGATCGCCTTCCACGGCGAATACGACGGCATCCGCGGGGCCTATGTCATGCCGACCACCGGCGGCGCTCCCCGCCGGATCACCCCCGCCATGGACTTCCGAAGCTCCACCGGATGGACGGCCGACGGCCGTCACGTGGTCTATCGCAAGTCGGGCTACCCGACCAACTATGAGTACTGGCTCGCCCCGCTGGAGAAAGGCGCCGCCAAACGGCTCCCGCTCGAGTTCGCCAGCCACGTCTGGATGGGCCCGGCCGACGACCAGTTCGTCTTCACCCGATTCAACCGCTGGTACGCGGCCTGGTTCCACTATATCGGCGGCATGCAGAACCAGGTGTGGCGCTATGACGGTAAAGGCTTCCGCCAGATCACCCAGACGCCGGGCACCAACGAGTTCCCGGTCTGGGCGGGCCAAGACTGTTACTTCGTCAACGAGAACGAGGGCCGGTTCACTCTGATGTCTGTGCCGGTAGACGGGGGCAAGCCCAAAGCCGTCGCCCCGCCCAGCGTCGTCGAGATTTATGAGCTCTCCACCGACGGCAAGCGCGTGGTCTATTGCCGTGGGCTCGGGATCGAACTTTACGACCCGGCCACCGGCAAAGTCCGCAAGCTCGAGTTCGAGCTGGAGAGCGACCTGATCCACACCCGGCCCTACCGCGTCCAAGCCCAAAGCCATGCCGAGCGGGGGTCGCTCTCGCCCGGGGCCAAGCGCGTCCTCGCCGAGACCCGGGGCCAGATCGCGTCGCTTCCTGTGGGGGACGGCGAGGCCCGGGTCTGGATGGCCAAGTCCGGGGCCAGGCTGCAGCGCCCGGTGATGAGCCCGGACGGGGCGAAGGTTGCCTATGTGAGCGACGAGACGGGCGAGCAAAGGGTCTGGCTGGCAGGCGCCGACGGTAGTGGGCCCAAACCCCTCACCGGCAGCCGTCCTCGCCAGATCACCGGGCTTCAATGGTCTCCCGACGGCAAGTGGCTCGCGATGAGCGACTCTCTGAACGTCCTGTCTCTGGTCGACACGGTCACCGGGGCCGAGAAGGCCGTGGTCGACGTCCCCGGCTCGTGGTTCGGCGTGCAGTCCGGGTTCTCTCCCGACTCCAAGTGGCTCGTTTACTCGGCCACGATCGACAACTCCGACTTCGGGGCCATCGAGCTTTACGAGGTCGCTACCGGCAAGAAGACACGCGTGAGCGACGGCTTCGCCAACGACTTCGCCCCCACGTTCAGTCTGGACGGCAAATGGCTCGCCTTCCTGAGCCGACGAGAGTTCGGGGTGCGGGGCGATGCCGTGCTCAACCAACTGAACACTGGCGCGACGGTCGTGCCGTGCTTGCTGCCGCTCCAAGCCTCCACCCCGAACCCCTTCGCTGAAAAGGACACGAACGAGGAGGAGAAGAAACCCGAGCCCCCGAAGGACGAGGGCTCGGCCAAGGAGGCCAAGCCCGCCGACCCGCCCCAGCCTGAACTCCCAGGACTCTATGGAAGGCTCATTGAACTGCCCCTGGTCGGGAACTTTGGCCAGATCGCGGTGGTCGGGGGCCGGGTGCTGCTGGCCGGGGACGGCGTGATCACGTTCTTTGACCTTGAGCCGAAGAAGGGCGGCCGGGTCACGTCCGGCGGCGGGTTCCAACTGAACAAGGACGGCAGCAAGATGTTGATCCAGTCCGGAAGCTCGTTCCGCGTGGTGGAGACCAAGGCGGCCGACCTTCCCAATGACGCGGGGGCCGTCTCTTGGGGCGCGCTCCAACTCCAGGTTCAGCCACTAGAGGAGTGGCGGCAGATGTTCTGGGACGCCTGGCGATTGCTTCGCGACTATTTCTATGTCGCCAACATGCACGGGCTCGACTGGCGGGCGGTCGGGGACAAGTACGCGGCCATGCTCCCGTCGGTGCGGAGCCGGTCAGAGCTCGACATGCTGATCCGCTGGATGCAAAGCGAGCTTGGCTCGTCCCACCAATATCTGTCGGCCGGGGACGTGCAAGACATCAAGCCGCGTGTGGCCGCCGGCTTCCTCGGCATCGACCTCGCCCTCGATTCGGGCGCGCTCAAGATCACGGACATCGTCAGAGGGGACGGGTTCCGCACCGCCGAGCGCTCGCCTCTCGCCGACCCCTCGCTCGGCGTCACCGAGGGGATGTACCTGCTCAAGGTGGGCGGCGAGAGCGTTGGGTCGGAGACCGAGGTCTACGACCGGCTCCTGGGCCGGGCGGGCCAGGTCGTGTCGCTCACCGTGGCCGCCACCCCCGGCGGGGAAGGGGCCAAGACCGTCTATGTCCGCCCGATGCTGGACGAGCGCCGGATCCGCGAGCTGGCCTGGGTGCAGAAGAACCGCGACTATGTGGCCAAGGCCTCGAACGGCCGCATCGGCTATGTCTATATGCGGGCGATGAGCGGCGGGGATATGAGCGACTTCATCCGCCAGTACTTCCCCCAGCGCGACAAGGAGGCCCTTGTCATCGACGTCCGGTTCAACAACGGCGGCTGGGTGCAGTCGATCATCAACCGGATCCTCGCAGACAAGCTGACGGGCTGGTTCAACATGCGCAACAATCGGGTGCCTTGGTCGCGACAGGGCGACGTCTTCCTCGGGCCGATGGCCTGCCTGATCAACGAGTTCAGCATCTCGTGCGGGGAGGAGTTCCCCCACCGGTTCAAGGATCTCAGTCGCGGGCCGCTGATCGGGCGGCGGACGATGGGCGGCGAGGTGGGAAGCTCTCCGGGCTGGCCGCTGGCCGACGGCGGGGTGGTGAGCGTGCCGAACTATGGGATGTTCACCCGCGACGGTTGGGTGATCGAGGGCGAGGGCGTGAAGCCCGATATCGACGTGCAGAGCGACCCCAACGCCTGGACGGCGGGGAAGGATCCCCAACTCGACCGGGCCGTGAAGCACCTACTGGACGAACTGGCGAAGAAGCCTGTCCAGTGGCCCAAGATCCCGCCCGACCGGGTTCGGATCAAACGCTAGGCTCGGGTCTCGGGTTATCCCCTCCCTCGTCACGGGGGAGGGGGCATGGGTTTGGGGGTAGGTGGGAATCCTCCCTCCCATCAGGGTGGAGACGAGACTGGGAGCCATGTCCCAGCCCACATGCTCGACCGGTTACTCGCCGATGATCCAACCTGCCTGGTCTGCCTCGTGCTCGTAAGTGTGAACGATCTCAGCGATGGATCCGACTTGGTTGAGGGGAGCTATGGAAGAATATCTTGCCCGCATTCTTCCATCAGTTCGCACGTAACGGGTTAAAGATCCAGTCGCCTTCAGGTGTACCGACTGCCACTCTTCACTCATGACATCCGTTCGGACATCGACTGGATCCCAACCGCCTTGCCCGTCGTTTGCCTGCCAATTCCAAAGCTGGATCCTTTGGGTTTCCGGACGGGTTGAACGGCTAACCACACGGAACTGAAGCGTGTAAGGGTTCAAAGTGGGCGAAAGACCTTCCACCTCGACCGATACCTCGGGAACTCGACCAGAACTCCTGTAGACGTAGAGAGTCTCTCCGTCCGCCGCCGAAAGAGAAGCAGCCCCTCCGTACCTGACGGTGCCCTTTCGCACCTCGCAATCCAACGGCGGCCGCCAAGGATTGAAAGGATTCCGAATGAGTCCGGAGACAGATCCGGTAACCATGATCGTTGTGCCGTCTGGAGAGTATGCAACCTTGTATAACGTTGAAACTCGTTCGCCGTACCAGGAAAGCAGACTACCTGTTCTAACATCAAAAATGTTCAGTGGCGCCGAAAGGTTGATCTGTGCTACAGCTAGTTTGCCTCCATCTGGCGAGAATGCTACGCTTTGTGCAGACCAAAGATTAGAAATTGTTTGAACGAGTGATTTACGCCTCCAATCCCAAAAAGTAATGTTGCTTGCAGCGACAGCCATCAAGTTGCCATCGAAGGAGAACGCTATGGATTTGGCTGATTGGCCCAAATTAGAGATAGTATGGACTCTGTCCCCGGTTCGCCAGTCCCAGAAATGTACGTAGCCCCCACCGGTTCCAACAACCAGTAAAGAGTAGTCTGGAGTGAAACTGAGCGAACTAATGGAGTGGGAATGAGTCAATGTGCGGATGAGTGTGCCAAGACTCGCGTCATAGAGCTTAACTTCAGGGCTGCTATCGCTGGCCAGTACGAGGGTGTCACCGTCCTGAGAGTAAGCTAGGCATGTAGTGGAAGAATTTTGAGGCGGAAGCGTTTGAAGCAACGCTCCGCTGCTTGCGTCCAAAATCCCTACCTGGAACGAGGCTACTTGAGTGGCGAGTGTCCTTCGATCTGGCGCAATTGCTAAGGCAGACCCATAGGTAGGGCCCCACCTCCGTAGGGGAGTTCCAGTCTGGATATCCCAGAATGTTAGCTGACCCGAGGTCGTCAGGAGAGTGCGGCCTTCGTGAACATAGGTCGGTTGAGAAAAAGATCCGAAATCTTCAGACAACAGCCGAATGAAACTTGCCGTGGGTGCGTCCCACAACCGAACGGTTGTGTCGAGTGAAGCCGTAAAGAGTGTATCGCCGTTGGGCGCAAAGTTCGCACTGACTACGTGATTCGAGTGCCCATCTAAGGTCGTAAGAAGAACTCCTTGGTTAGCGTCCCATAACTTGACTGTATGGTCAGTCGAGGCCGACGCGAGGGTCGAACCGTCCGGCGAGTAAGTCACAGCGCGAATCCCACCCAGATGTCCCGCGAGCACGTGACGCACCGCGCCTGTACGCCAGTTCCACTGGCGAATCGTTCCGTCACTTGAGCCCGAGACGACAGAATTGCCATCGGGCGAAAAGTCGACTGAAGCCACGGGGTTGCTGTGGCCGCTCAAGGTTCGTCCAGGTGTCCCGGTGGCTACGTCCCAGATGCGAAGCCGGCTGTCGTCGGCACCTGCGACCAAGGTCGCGCCGTCTGGGGAGAAAGCGACCGAATTGACTGCATTTGTGGGCCCATTGAGTTGACGGATGAACGAACCAGTTCGCCAATTCCACAGCCTCACCCTCCAATTAGCGTCTCCCGAAGCGAGAGTACTACCATCTGGTGAGAACTTGACGCATCGAACAGGGCCGGTGTGGCCAATCAGAATGTTTTGTATACTTCCAGTCGCTATGTCCCAAAGCCGTACTTGGCCCCCATAAGTCGTAGTAGCTGCCGTCGTTCCGTCATGGGAGATGTCGATCGAGAGCATCCCATCGGTTTGTGCGGTTAAGGCGTTAAGATGCCTGTTGGTTGTCAAGTCCCAAAGAGTTACGACATTTTCCCGAAGCAACGCCAGCAGCTTTCCGTCTGTCGAGACCACCATTGAGGTTCCAAGTGTGCTGGGTAGCTGCCAAAGCCATGAAGGCGCACCCTGAGCGGTTAACGTTGCCGCAAAAGAAAAGAACATAAAACTCGATGTTAACCTTCGCAAAATACCGACGTTCCTACACGAGAAATCGCTCATTGTCATTGATCGCACCAGTAAAGAAGTATGACAGAGCAGGAAATACGCTGTCAACACATAGCGGGTGACTCCGGCGATGGCATTGATTTTGCCCTGCGACTTCGTTGGCTTTCAGAAGAGCCGCAGAGCGTGTTCGGCGTGACGCGTGCTAACTTAGGCTCATGTCCCTGCACTTGATGATAGTGAACCAGGGTTGAGCCTGGGGCCGGGTTTCGCGGCTTGAGTGCCGAGCACTGGGTCTGGGCTGTCGCAAGGGGCCTGAAATCAGGCCAGGGGAGCAGGGGAGTCTCTGGCGATTGGGCCTGACTCTGGCTCCTTCATCCTAACCCTTTTCCCCTCATGAGGCGAGGGGCCTGGTCGCCCCTCTCCGGTTACGGGAGAGGAGTCGGGGGTCCAGGCCTCAAAGCGCCGGGCCCGTCACTCCCGGGCCCAGAACATGGCGCCCGCGGGCTCTTCGATCACCGCTTCGCGCAAGACCTGCACCGCCTTGGTCAACCCCTCCCAGGGCGACATGAGCACGTCCTCGTGCTCGATGCTCAGGACAAGGTCATAGCCCACCGTCCGAAGCACGCTCACGAACTCTTTCCACCACTCGACCCCGTGGCCATAGCCGACGCTGCGGAACACCCACGACCTCTCGCCGATCAGGCCGTAGCTCTTCGTGTCGAGATTGCCGTTCAAGCTGCTCGTGTAAGGATCGATGCGCGTGTCCTTGGCGTGGACGTGGAAGAGGGCCCCTTCCATGCCGAGTTGCCGCGCTGCCGCGATGGGGTCGATGCCTTGCCACCAGAGGTGAGAGGGGTCGAAGTTAGCCCCGATCCACTCTCCGTCGGGACCGACCTCGCGGCGGAGCCGCAACAAGGTCTCGTTGTTATAGACCACGAACCCCGGGTGCATCTCGACGCAAAAGCGCACGTTGTGCTCCCGGAGGAAGGCGGCCTGCTCGCGCCAGTAGGGCATCACCCGCTCGCGCCACTGCCAGTCCAGCACGTCGCGGAACTCGTCGGGCCAGGCGCAGGTGACCCAGTTCGGGTTTTTGGCCTCGGGCCCGTCGCCCGGGCAGCCGCTGAAGCCGTTCACGTTCTGCACGCCGAGCAGGGAAGCCAGCCGCACCGCGTCTCGGAACGCCTCATGGTGGGCGGCGGCCACAGCCGGGTCAGGATGCAGCGGGTTGCCGTGGACGCTCAGGGCGGTGAGCAGGAGGCCGCGTGTGACGATTTTGCCCATGAACTCGCCACGGGCGCCCGGGTCGTCGATCAGCCTCTTGACGTCCACGTGGCCCGAGCCGGGATAAGCCCCGGCGCCGATCTCCACCGCCGTGACCCCGGCTTTAACGGCGAGGTCGAGGGCCTCGTCCAAGGTCTTGTCGCCAAAAAGGGCCAGGAAGAGTCCGACGCGCATCATCCAAGTTTGGCGCAACCGTCTCGGGCCCATAATGGGCCATGCTCGCCCTTCTCGCCGTCGCCGCGGTGACGCCGCCTGTCTCCCTGAAGTCCGGCATGGTGGTTCGGTCATCGCTCGTGGTCAGGCCAGGCGTCTACCGGCTGGCCGACTCCGACGGGGCCGGCAAGAAGGGAGCGGTCAGGATCATCGGCGACGGGATCACGGTCGATTTCAAGGGGGCCACGCTCGAAGGCACTCCGACCAGTACACCTCCCGACCAGCGCAAGGGCACCGGTCTCTGGGTAACGGGCAAGAACGTCACGATCAAGAACGCCCGGGTACGGGGCTATAAGGTCGCGCTCTTCGCGCGCGACGCGCCGGGGCTCAAGATCCTTGACTGCGACTTTAGCGACAACTGGAAGCAGCGGCTCCGCTCCGACCGGGAGAAGGAAGACTTGGGCGACTGGATGAGTTTTCATCAGAACGACAAGGACGAGTGGCTGCGGTTCGGGGCAGGGGCTTACCTGACGCGGTGCGACCGGTTCAAGGTGCGGAACCTTCGGGTCAACCGGGGCCAGTGCGGGCTGATGCTGGACGAGTGCGACGGCGGAACGGTCGTGAACTGCGACTTCAGCTTCAACTCGGCGGTCGGGCTGGGGATGTTCCGGTCCAGCGGCAACACCATCGCCCACAACAAGATGGACTGGTGCGTGCGGGGCTACAGCCACGGCGTCTACAACCGGGGCCAAGACTCGACCGGAATCCTCGCCTTCGAGCAGTGCCATCGCAACGTCTTCGCATTTAACTCGGCCACCCACGGCGGGGACGGCTTCTTCCTTTGGGCAGGACAGACCACGATGGACACCGGCCAGGGGGGATGCAACGACAACCTGCTTTACGGCAACGATTTCAGCCATTCCCCCGCGAACGCGATCGAAGCCACCTTCAGCCGCAACTCGTTCGTCCACAACCTCCTGATCGACTCCTGGCATGGGATCTGGGGCGGCTACAGCTATGAGACTGAGATCCGAGAGAACGTCTTCCGGTTCAACGGCGAGGCCATCGCCATCGAGCATGGACAAAAGAACATGATCCTGGGCAACAGCTTCGATGGAGACACAGTCGGTGTCTTCCTCTGGCAGAACGACCGCGAGCCCGACCCGTCCTGGGGGTACCCCAAGCATCGGGACACCAGGAACCATGGCACCGTGGTCAGTGGCAACACGTTCAAGAACATGGCCGAGGCCGCGTTCCTCCTGGGGTCGGGGCAGGACATCGCCGTCTCGGGCAACACGGTCTCCGACTCCTTGGCCTCGGTGGTGTTCACGGGCCGCCAAAGGGGCGTCAGCCTGGTGGGGAACTCTTTCGTCGCGTCAAAGGAGATCGTAATGCCGGACGGGGTCGAGTCGACCGGCAACGCGCTGGAGATCGGCGGCAACCCGCCTCGCCCGATCGTCACCCGTGGGGGCAACGCCCTGCCCGCCAACGAGCCGCCCGACCACCTGGACTACATGAGGATGCTGCACACTGCGTTCGACCCGCCCCGCTTCGGGGAAGCCCGGCCCTTGCCAGGGGGCATGGACGCGTTCCTTCCTGACGGTCACTGGCGCGGGCGACGGTTCATCATGATGGACGAGTGGGGGCCGTACGACTTCAGGCGGCCCCTCTTCTGGCCGCGCGACCCAAGGGCCCTGCGAACCGGCCAGGGAGAGGCAGTGGTCGACCTCTTTGGTCCCCGGGGAGAGTGGCGCGTGGTGCTCGTCCGTGGGGCCAAGCTCTCCGCGAGCCGGGGTCAAGTCCCCGGCACGGTTCGCATGACCTGGAATCCGGCGAGCGCGGTCGATATCGAGGTGGTCCTGGAATACGTGGGGGCGTCGACCATTGATTCTTGGGGCCGGGCCACTCCCGCCGGTAGACCGGTGCGTTTCGGGATCCGCGAGTCGAGGCTGCCGGTCAGTTGGAAGGTCCGGTGGTGGGCCTGGGATCCAGCTACCCAAGACCCGCGCACACAGTCCGACGCCTTCATGCAGCTTCTTGCCACACCCCCACTCCGCGAGGAGACTCGTTCCGAACTCGACCTGGCCACCGGAGGATCGCCTGCCCCGGGAGTCCCCGCCAACCATTTTGCGACCGTGGCCGAAGGGGAGTTCGTGACCAGGGCAGGGAAGCACGTGATCGAGGTCACGACCGACGACGGATGCCAGGTCTGGCTCGACGGCAAGCTCGTGATCGACGAATGGCGGTATCAGGGCCCGACCCAGTATCGGTACGAGGCTCATCTTCCGTCAGGAAAGCATATAATCCTGATTAAGCACTTCGAGATCGACGGCTATGCCGCGCTCAAGGCGAAAGTCACGCCGGTGCGGTGAGCCGATAGCCTTGTCACGGTCTTGTCACGTGCCAAGGAGCACACTGATGGCGACACGGAACGAGACCCTATGATTCACCGAGCGCCCTCGATGGCCTTTATGGCGATGGCAGTGTGGACCCTTGCGGCCGGCCAAGGCTTCAGTTCGGATCCCTTGGCCCTGCAGGCGTTTCGTGGGGCCGCGCGATCAGTTGGCAGGCCCGTGACCTCCGACGCGATGGACCGCGCCCTTGAGCAGCGAGCTCGATTGACCAGCCCGTTCGAGTCTCCCTTGCTCGATCCTGGAAGCTGGACTTCGATGGGTCCAAACAACTTTCCTGGACGGATCAGGACCGTGCTCGTCGATCGAACGAATGCTTCAAGAATCTGGGCGGCGTCACCAGGAGGCGGAATCTGGCGATCCTTGGACGGAGGCGTCACCTGGGCTCCAGTCGGGGACTCCTTGCCCGCCATGGCCGTCAGCTGCCTGGCTCAAAGTTCAGGGGACCCCAACCTGCTCTTTGCTGGAACTGGCGAAGGGTTCTTCCAATCGACGACGGGAGCGCAGAACACGTCCGGAATCCGGGGGGCTGGAATCTATATGTCGTCCAATGGCGGGGACACTTGGTCAGGATTACCAAGCACGTCGGGCTTGCCGTTTCAGTTCGTCAACGAGATCGCTGTCAGTCCGACGAACCCGAACTTGATCTTGGCCGCGACATGGTACGGCGTTTGGAGATCGGCGAACGGTGGCGGTAGCTGGGCCAAGGTCTATCCAGTATCAGGGTTTCAACCGGCTTATGACGTTAAGTTCTCCAACAATGGATCGGAAGCGCTCGCGAACGTCTCCGGCGCGACCAGAGTAGTCAGGTCCACCGATGCGGGCCAGAGTTTCACTGCCGTAGCTGGGATTCCAGGCTCGGCTGACAGAGTCGAGCTGCAGTACTCCCAAAACTCAAACATCGTCTATGCGGCAGTCAGTGTTTCGAACTCGATCCGGATCTATCGCTCGAACAACGCTGGAGCCCTATTCAACCTTCAATCTTCCGGGAACGGAGTTCCCAACAAAGGTCGGTACAACCTCGCCTTGTGGGTCAACCGGGTGAACAACGCCAACGAGATCGCTGTTGGAGGCGACGTGTTCGCCTACAGCAACGATGGTGGCGTCACCTTGACAACCAGGTACTCGGACCTTCCGGAGAACATCTTTTCGATCGTCAACGCCCCGACTTTCAACGGCGGCTCGAACCGAGACCTCTTCGTGGGGACGGAAGCGGGAGTCTTTCGGGCAGACCTTGCTGCAACCACTTCGGCGCCCCTCAATAACGGATTGGTGACGACGATGGCGATGGGCGGCGTGGCCCACCGGGCTGGCAACCGGATCTCTTGCGGAGCCTTGAGCCATGGGATCCTGAACTTTGACTCGACCAGCTGGCAAGTCCGCGCCACCGGAGACGGCGGCTATGGAGCCAACACATCGACACCCGGTCGCTATTTCAACAGCACCCAACTGTTGAACGTCTATCGCACGGACAACAACGGTTCAACATTCAGTCATGTCAGCACCGGCATCGGCGAACGAGACACATCGAACACGAACTATCTGGCCCCGTTGGCGATCGACCATTCCAACCAGAACCGGCTCCTGGCGGGAGGGAGAAGCCTTTGGCGGACGAACAATGCGAATGCGACCGTTCCTACTTGGAGCGTGATCAAAGCTTCTCTCGCCCCGCCTGGCAACTTCACTTTGCCTGAGAGCGCGCTGAACATTTCGGCGATCGCCATCGCCCCGAGCAACCCCGACGTCGTCTACATCGCTTACAACGGAGGACGGATCGAGAAGTCCACAAACGCGACTTCTGTGAACCCGACTTGGACCGTGCTGGACGACTCGGGCGGCACGCTGCCAGACCGGTTTGTCTCCAAGATCATCGTTCATCCGACGAACCCGAGCATCGCCACATTGAGCTTCATGGGCTATGAAGCCGGGAACATTTGGAGAACAACGAACGGCGGATCGACATTCACCAACATCAGCGGCAGCGGATCGAAGGCCCTCCCTGCCGTTCCCGTTTCGGCCCTCGCCATCGATCCAAGCGACTCCAACCGGATCTTCGTCGGCACCGACATCGGGCTCTTCTCGTCGCACGACGGAGGGGCCTCGTGGTCGACTTTGACCCAGGGGCCGGGGGCCGTGCCGATCGAGACCCTGGAGTGGTTCGACCCCGATACCCTGGTCGCCTACACGTATGGCCGAGGAGTTTGGACCGCCAAGACCACGGGCGGCAAGGCCGACGACGCCCCGCGCAACGTCAACCCGACGGTCGGCGTCCATATCGGCGGCGATCTTGAGAGTCTGGCAGTCTCGGACGACGACCGGTATTCGGTGGCAGCCGTCTCGATGGGCGGCCCAGGGGAAGTCCCTGCGGCCACTGGCGTCATCGCGGTCGAGTTCACCGGCCAAGCGCCGAACTCCGTCTGCCAGATGATCGAGGTCACGTTCGAGGCCTCCGTCCAGAGCCTCGGGCTCACCCAAAGGATCGAGGCCTGGAACTACACGACCCAGTCTTGGACACTGCTGGACTCCCGGGCGGCGACCCTGGCAGACAGTGTCGTCCTCGCAGTCGTTTCAGGGCCGACCGCCAGCCAATACATCAACGGGGAAAACTTCGAGACACGGCTCCGGGTCGTCTACGTGACGAACAACTCGGGGCCCCAGCTGAAGGCCGTCGCCAAGATTGACCGGGTGCAGTGGTCGGTCACATACTGACGGCGCTTTTGCCTGTTGCCCTTTTCGGCGCAAATATGCAGAATGGCACTAGGTCGGGATCTGCCCGGCTTTGAGGAAGAATGCGTCCAGCCCTACTGCTCGTTTTTTGCGCCCTGTCAATGGCTTCGAACGCCCAAACTTGGATCGCGGGCGTCGCTCGCGCCCTTGCAGAAGAAAGACCCGCCGAGATCGAAAAGTCCGCCGTCATCGCCATGCGGCAGCGGCTCTATGCTCGGAGGGACGAGAACGGCCAGATCCCCGAGAACGCGCTCTGGCGGGCCAAGCTCCAGCGCGACAAGCTCGTCCAGCTGCAGGAGTCTGAGCCACAGGTCGATCCCACTTCTTGGACGAACCTTGGCCCGGGCAACATTGGTGGTCGCCTGCGTTCCATTGTGATCGACCCCACGAACCCGAACCGCATGTGGGTCGCTAGCCCCGGCGGCGGCATCTGGAGGACCACGAACGCTGGATCCAGTTGGGCCCCGCTCGACGACTTTATGCCGTCGCTCAGCGCCAACTGCATGGTGATCGACAAGAACAACCCGAACCTGCTGCTGGTCGGCACGGGGGAGGGCGTCTACTTTGAAAACGCCGAGGGAAGCAACAACAAGGCGGCCGTGCTCGGCGCCGGCATCTTCCGGTCCGTCAACGGGGGCGATACTTGGTCGCAGCTTCCCGCCACCGCGAACTCCGACTTCACGGGCGTCGCCCGGATCAGCGTCAGCCCCACCGACACCAACGTTTGGCTGGTCGCGACCAGTACCGGGATCTTCCGAACTACCGACGCCGGGGCCACGTTCACCAAGGTCCGCAATGGGCTCACTCAGGACATCGACTTCCACCCGACCAACCCGAACCTGGCTGTGGCCGGGTTCCATGACGCCCCCGGGGCCGCTTACTCCACGGACGGCGGCGTGACATGGATCAACGCGACCGGGATCACGGGCTCGCACCGCGTCGAGCTCTGCTGGTCACGAAGCGTGAGCTCCAACATTTACGCGGGCGTGACCAACGGCTCGACCGGCCGGATCAGGGTCTACAAGTCCACAAACAACGGGCAGTCCTGGACGCTCCAAACCTCGAGTTCAGGCATCACGACCTACGAGTCGTACAACAACATCATCTGGGTCGATCCGACCAACGACAACAATCTCGTGCTCGGCGGGGTCGGTCTGGCGCGTTCGACCAATAGCGGCGTGACCCTCACGACGGCCTTCAGCAGCGTCCACCCGGACCATCACTACATCATCGAGCACCCCGGATTCAACGGGACGACCAACCGCACGATCTTCTTCGCCCACGACGGGGGGATCTCCAGGGCGGCCGACTACACGTCCAACACGACGACCAACCTGAACAACCAGCTTTACATCACCCAGTTCTACAGCCTGGCCATCCAAGACGGAACGAACCGGATGATCGGTGGGGCTCAGGACAACGGAACCCCGCTCTACACCGGCAACACCGCGACATGGACGTCCGACCGGATCGGTGGCGACGGCACCTACTCAGCCGCCGATCCCACGGTGAGCAACGTCTTCTACGGAGGCTACTACTGGATGCGGATGTTCCGCAGCACAGACGGTGGCAACAACTTCCCGACCGATATTACGGCCGGTATCACGGACCGTGGATCGACGACAACAGGGAACTTCATCCCTTATGTGATGCTCGATCCGAACGAGCCCAACCGGATGCTCGCCTGCACCCGGCAACTCTGGCGCTCCAATAACGTCAGGACCGGAAACCCCCCCAGCTGGACCGCCATCAAACCCCCGATCTCGAGCAGTCCCGATGGCGGGCGTGGGCCGGTCGCCGGCAGCGGCCCGAAGAACGACCATATGAACGTCGAAAACCCGATCAACATCGCGACGTGCGCGGTGGCGAAGGGCAACAGCAACATTGTTTGGGTCGGGCACAACAACGGCCAGGTCTGGAAGACCACGAACGGACTCGCCGCGACTCCCAGTTGGACAAGAATGGATCCCAACGGCCCTTTGCCCGCCAGATGGTGCAACACGATCGCCATCCATCCGTCTGACCCGAACATCGTCTACGTCGGGTTCATGGGGTTCAGCGACGGCAACGTCCGCAAGACCACTGACGGCGGACTGACATGGCAGGACGCTTCGGGCGTCGCGCCTCGGCGCCTGCCCGCGATCCCGGTCTCGGGACTCACGATCGACCCGCTCCGCCCGGACCGGATCTTTGCTGGCACCGAGTTCGGTGTGTTCTCCAGTTGGGACGGCGGCCAGACTTGGACGGTCACGACCCAAGGGCCTGGAACGGCCCCGATCGACCAGTTCGTATGGCGGAACAACACGACCCTCATGATCGCCACCTATGGGCGTGGGATCTGGCAAGCCGTTGTCACGCCCGACAACCCCAACCTCGCGCCGACGGCCTTCTCGATCTTCAGGGGTGCCTTGGAGAGCGGAGGCCTGGCCGATCTCGCGACGTCGGACGACAACTATCTGACGGTCCGGAACGGGATCGTGGTGAATCAAAACGAGTCGCCAGTGACCATCGATGTCTCGGCCACCGCTCCTCTGACGATCGCGCAAAAGATCGTGGTCGAAGTCGAGTCCTCGGTGACTGCGGGCGGCCTGGGTCGACGCATCCAAGCCTGGAACTTCGACACGGGACAATGGGTCGAGATCGACTCGCGAGCCGCCACCAACTCGGACTCGGTGGCCAGTGGCGAGATCAACGCGAACGTCTCAAGCTTCATCGAGCCGTCGACCCGAGAAGTGAGGGCCCGGCTCCTCTTCCGCGCGACCGGCCCCGTGACCACCCCGGTCTGGAGGGCGAAGATCGATCTGGTCCGCTGGACGGTGACGAACTGAGCCCCGGCTAGCTCGAACGGAACGAGACTCCGGGCACATGCCCAGCGACGCCCTGCATGGCCCGGAGATCTTCCAGCTTCAGCGTCTGTTCTTCCCATGCGCTGAAGCTGGCCGCCACTTCTTCGATCAGTTCTTGGTGCCGCCGCGTGAGTTCGATAATGTCCTGCGAAGGGGAAACATTGGCGAGTTGTGCCTCAACGTCCTTGAGAGCGGCCTCGCTGGCTGCGACTTGACCTTCCAATTCCTCGACCAGCCGTTCCACTCGGCCGATCTCTTTGCTGAGTTCTCGTGGCGATAAGCCAGGCCGCTTCTCCGGAGGGGCATTTCCAGCCCGAGGCTTTTCAGAGGGCTCAGGAGCTTGAGTCCCTGCCCGGTAGTCGGCAAACGAGCCCATGTAGACGATCGGCCCAGTGCGACGCACGTCCAGCACCCGGTCAGTGACCTGCTCAAGGAGCCAGCGGTCGTGGGAGACCAGCACGAGCGTGCCTGTGTACTGACGGAGCACCTCCGCGAGCGCCTCCCGTGAGTCCATATCGAGGTGGTTGGTCGGTTCGTCAAGGACCAGCAAGTTGGGATCGAGCTGGGTGAGGCTTGCCAGCACGAGCTTGTTCTTCTCGCCCCCGCTCAAAGTCCGTACAGGGCGCATCTGTTCGTCACCGGAGAAGAGGAACCGACCAAGGAGGTCCCGCGCCGCACCGGCGTCCATCCCGCAGTTCCAGACCAAGTATTCGAGCGGGGACACGTCCGGATCGAGTTCGGTGACGTCCTGATGAAAGTAAGCCAGTTGCACATTGCTGCCGATCTTGACTTGGCCGCCAAGGGCGTCGGTCTCACCGAGACAGGTCTTGATCAGCGACGATTTGCCCGCCCCGTTTTCGCCGACCACTCCCCACCGCTCTCCCCAACGCACCGTCCAATCGAGCCCATCGATCAAGACGACGTCGTCGTCCTCGGCCCTGAACCCGACCCGGAGCCCTTGACAAGCGATGACGCTGTCGCCGCTGCGCTTCGTAGGCTTGAATCCCGCCGCCATCGATCGCTCCCGTTCCGGTAAGGCGACCCGCTGGTCTTCGAGCTTCTCCATCTGCTTGAGCCGCCCCCGGGCTTGGGCCGTTCGTTGAGAGTTCATGAAGCGCCGGACATACTCGTCCAGCTTGGCGATCTGGGCGTCTTGCCTCTTGGCCGTTTCCCGCAGCCGGGCGTCTTCCTCAGCCCGGAGTCTGAGAAATTGACGGAAGTCGCCGGGAAATTGCTTTGTCGTGGCGCCGCGGATTTCGATCACTGACTCCACGGTGTTCTCCAAGAACGTACGGTCGTGGCTGACGATCAACACGGCCCCATGGTAGGCCCGGATCCATCGCTCGAGCCATTCCGTCGCCTGGAGGTCCAAGTGGTTGGTCGGCTCATCCAGGATCAAGAGGTCAGGTTCCTCCAGCAATAACCGGGCGATGGCCAAGCGCGTCCTCTCGCCGCCGCTCAGGACTTCGGTGGGCTTGTCGAACTCGTCTTCCGTGAACCCCATCCGCTGGAGCACCGTCCTGACGTCCGACTCAAGCGAGTACCCTTCGGCCTCCAAAAAGTGCTCATGGAGCAAGGCGTACTCCTCCAAGTCCTGCGGGGTGGCGCCACCCTCCATAGAGCGTTCGAGCTCTTCCAGCCGGGACTTGAGGGCGATCCGGTCGGCCTGGGCCGACTCGGCTTCCTCCAAAACGGTGCGCCCTTCGCCCACGGAGTGCTCCTGCCTCAGGTACCCGACCTTCGCTCCTCGGGCGAGTTGCACCGTGCCAGAGTCCGGCTCATACTGGCCTGTGATGATCCTGAGCAAGGTCGTCTTGCCCGTGCCGTTGCGGCCCACCAAAGCGACCTTTTGGCGAGCTTCCACACGAAAGCCCGCTTTCTCAAGTACGACGTCGATCCCGAACGCCTTGCTGACCTCATTGACCAACAGGAGCACGGCGCGAGTGTACGGGGTTGGCGGCTCTGTTACCGGGGCTTCAGCTTGCGGATCGAGCCTGAACCGTTGACATCCGACGAGACCTTCGGGTCTCCCTGGTAGAGGATCTGTCCGGATCCGGAGATGTTCGCTTCCAACTGCTTGGTCTCTCCAACTGTGATCAGTCCTGATCCTGACATTCTGGAAGTGACCGTCTCTGCTTCAAGCCCGGCAGCCTTCACTTGCCCCGAGCCTGTCACATCGATGCTTAGTCCCGGGGCGGATCCCACAGCTGTGATCACCCCGCTTCCGCTCACGACAATTCCGACAGGCTTCCCCTCCAGACCGATCGCCTCGATGGAACCCGACCCCGACGTGTGGAACGAGTTGGGCTGTGGCCCAGTCACCTCGACTCTGACTCCGCTTGAGCTTCGAGAGGAAGAATTTGACACGACGAGCGTCGATCCCCGAAGCTGGGCTTTTACCCGGCTCGAACTGCGACTCGGCCCGGTGATCTTAACGGATGTCGTTGGGCCTTCAGCCGGCGACCAGACCAAATCGAGTGAACCAGCGATCTCGATCGATTCGACCCCCTCGAACTCCTGCGAGACGGCAGCCAAATCTTCCGGCTCAGAATTCGTCTGGGTGTTGATCGTGACCGATCGCTTGGAAGCCATTCCCACCAGTCCGATGGGCAAGGCAAAAATGGCGACCAACACGGAGACCATGAACAGCAGTGCGAGCATCCGGCCGATCTTCATATGCTTGGGATACCTGATTGGCGAAGGAAAGGTTTCACGACGCGTCCTGCGCGGCCGATTCGCCCGCGACGAACCCAGTCGCAAAGGCCGCCTGAAGGTTGTATCCGCCCACCGGGCCGGCCACGTCCAGAACTTCGCCGCAAAGGTAGAGCCCGGGGCAAACGCGCGACCGCATCGAGTGAGGATCGACTTCGTCCAGGCTGACCCCTCCCGCCACCACCTCGCCTTTCTCCAAGACCACCTCGCCCACAGCCCCTATCGAGAGGCCCTTGAGGGCCTCGGCGATCCGGTTTCTCTCCTTCTTGCTCAGATCGCGCGCCCTTTGGGCCGGATCGATCCCGATCTCGCCAAGCACGGTTTCGACCAGCGACTCCGGGACATACTCGCCGAGCAGACTGGAAGAGGTCTTGCGCGGGTTGGTCGCACACCAGGCGGCGATCTCGGCTTGGACGGTCTCGAAAGCGCTGTCGGGCACCAGGTCGGCGTTCAGCGTCACCCCGCCCTCGTTCTCCCGTTCAGCGATGGCCCGGCTGACGCCCAGCACAGTCGGGCCGCTCACCCCCCGGTGGGTGAAGAGAAGGTCATCCCTCCACCGGGCCACTTCCTTTCCCTGGGCCCGAGCCTTCAAGACGACGTCCCGAAGGGCCACCCCCGGCTTCCATCGTGGCCCATTGATCGCCAGTTCGATGGGGGCCAGGGCCGCTCGGATCGGCACGATCGTATGGCCCAGTTCGCGGGCCCAATCCCAACCGTCTCCTGTCGTCCCGCTCTTGGGATAACTCGAGCCTCCCACGGCAAGGACGACGTGCTGGCTTTCCACGGTCCCGACGTCGGTCTCGACGCCGGCGACGCCAGCCGAGTCCATCAAGATCCGGCGAACCGGCGTCTGAAACCGGATCTTCACGCCCGCCTCCCGCAGGTAGGACGCCAAAATCTGGACCACGTCTTTGGCAGTCTGGTGAACAGGGAAGACGCGGCCGTCGTCGCGCGTGTAGACCTGGAGTCCCCGGGTGGTGAACAAGCGGACGATCTCGGTGTTGGGTAACCGATAGCAGGCGGGTCTGATGAAAACGGCCTCGTTCGGACGGAACGCTTTGATCACGCTCTCGAGGGGTCCATCATGGGCCAAGTTGCATTTGCCACCGCCTGAAATGAGGATCTTGGTGCCGAGCCGGTCCGTCTTCTCGATCAACGTGACCCTGGCTCCGTGACGGGCCGCGTTCCAAGCGGCGAAGATCCCGGCCGCCCCGGCACCGACAACGACCACTTCCGGGCGAGCCTGCTCCACGCCACCGATTCTAATCCACCACGCAACCGAGCCCTGTCACGACGTAGAATCAGCAGATGCCTCCGCGGACACCAGGAGAGCGGATCTTTGGGATCGAGACCGAGTTCGGCACGCTCGTGGCAGACGACGAGGGGTCTCCCGAAGAGGTCGTAGAGGCGATCAAAGACCACGTCTTTTACGAGCAACGCCTGGGCTGCATCGACCTTCATGCTCGGGACGAGGTCTTCGAACCGGCCGAGTCTGGCGGTTTCCTATTGAACGGGGCGCGCCTGTACATCGACGCCGTCGGCTCCCACCTGGAGTACGCCACCGCCGAGTGCCGCAAACTCAAAGACCTTTTGGCGAACGATCGGGCTGGACACCGGGTCATCGTGCGCGCGATCCGCGAGTTGGGGCTCCAAGACCGGGTGGACGTCTACAACAACTCGATCGACCATTACCATGGCCACACCTGGGGGTGCCATGAGAACTATCTCGTCGAAATGTCGGAGGACTTCTTCAGCAACAAAGCTCCTTGGCTCTATGCCTTCCTCGTGACGCGACAGATTTTTGCCGGGGTCGGTCGGGTTGGCGGCCATATCCTGGCAGCCGGGGGAAGGCCCGAACTCCATGAAGTCTCGCAGAACCCCATCGACTACATCTGGGTCTCGCAGATCTACAACGTCTATGAAGACGAGGGCATCGAGTTCCAGCTCAGCCAGCGGGCCGACCACATCATCAAGACCATCGCCTCCCGGGTTCGCTTCAACCGGGCGATCATCAACCCGAAGTGGGAGCACTTCTATTCGCACGAGGGGATGCACCGGCTCCACGTCTTGTTCGGTGAATCGAACCAGAGCGAGTACGCATTCGCCCTCAAGGTCGGGTCCACGTGCTTGGCCCTGCGGTTGGTAGAAGAAGGCCTCGTGCCGGAACGCCTTGTCTTGGCCGAACCGCTCATCGCCCTCCGTGAGGTGAGCCGCGACCCGGAGTTCAAGTGGCCTGTCGCCCTCGCCGATGGGACGGTGACGACCGCCATCGAGGTCCAAAGGGAGTATCTGCGTCTTGCCGAATCTTACGCGGGCCAAGGACAGGACGTCGATTGGGTCTTGACCGAGTGGCGAACGGTGCTCGACCGTTTGGAAGAGGATCCTTTGTCGCTGGAAGACTGCTTGGACTGGCCGAGGAAGCGCCGCCTTGTGTTCGATTACCGGCGCGAGCACGGCTTGGAAGCCAACCATCCCGCCTTGCACACCCTCGACCTCGAGTACCACAACATTGACCCCGATAAGTCGCTCTACTACCCAGATCCTTGCCGCCGTTTTCTTGAAGAGATCGACATTCTCGACGCGATGACCGATCCGCCGACTGACACTCGCGCCCTGGGCCGCTCAAGGCTGGTCGCCAAACTGCTCTCCCACCGATCGCCGCAGATCTATGCCTTCGATTGGTCAGGTGTCGCACTTGGTCGGGGACGCTACATCGAGATGTCCGATCCGTTCGAGACCTATGAGGAGTGCGCGACTTGAGGCATCTGTCGATGGAACTCGGCCGTCTCTTGGAGCGATTGGGCGACTGTCAAGAGGGCGGCCTCTCCGTCCATCCTGCCAAAGAACGACACCGACCTTGGTCCACCCCTTGAGTCCGTCCCCCATGGGATCACAACCTGCGGGTGGCCGGTGCCGTTTGTCGTGATCAATTGGTTGCTCCCAGAACCTTCGGCGACCAACACGTCGAACTCGGCGGTCTCTCTGGCGTAGACGGACATCATTTGGGCCCTGGCTTGCTGGGCTCGCAAATACTCGACGGCGGGGTAGTACCGGGCAGCCAAGAACTCCGGCGGCCAAAGTTTCCCAATCTGATCGATCCTGGAATCGCGGATCAGGGGCTCGAACGCCGACGCCGCTTCGACCGTCAGCACTGCGAGATACTCCATCGGTGGGGGCGTCAACTTGACGGGCGAGACGCTTCCGACAAGTCGTTCGAGCTTTGGCCGCCAGTCCTGATCCATGTCCTCCGCGAGGACACCGACCTTCAGCCCTTTGAGGCTCGCGCCGGGTCGCCAGTCGAACGGCCGGTCCACGGACGTAGGATCCAAAGGGTCGCGACCGTGAATCGCGGCAAAGACGATCCCGCAGTCTTCCGCGCTCCGACAGATCGGGCCGACCTTGTCCATCGTCCAGCTGAGGACCATGCCCCCGTGGCGGCTGACCCGGCCGTAACTAGGGCGGAGCCCGGTCGTCCGACAACGCACCGACGGCGAGACGATCGAACCCAGCGTCTCCGTGCCGATCGTGAAGCCCACCAGTCCGGCCGCCATCGCGCTGGCCGACCCGGCTGACGACCCACTGGAGCCCTGGGACAGGTTCCAGGGGTTCTTGGTCTGTCCTCCGAACCAAACGTCGTCGTAGGCCAGGGCCCCGCACGAGAGCTTGGCGCACAAGACGGCCCCGGCCGAACGGAGCCTTTCGACCACCGTGGCGTCCAGATCGACGACTTGGTCTTTGAAAGCCTCGGCCCCCCAGGTCGTTCGATAACCCTTGACCGCGAAGAGGTCCTTGACACCATAGGGGATGCCATGCAGCAGGCCCCGCGACTTTCCGGAGGCCAGTTCTTGGTCGGCGCGCGCTGCTTCGGCGAGGGCGAGCTCCTCGGTAAGCGTCACCACGCAGTTGAGTCGAGCCCCGACCGTCCGGAGTCGTGTCAGAGCGAGCCGTGTCAGTTCGGTCGAACTGACCTTCTTGCTCCGCAGCAAGCTTGCCAGCTGCCGGACTGGAAGGTCGAGGAGTCGGTCTGGCGGTGCGTCACGGGTCGACCGAAGGGGGGAAGCAGCCAAGTCTCGGCCTTTTTTTGAGTCACCGCCCGGTCGGGGCGTGAAGACGAGCGGAGGTTCAATGGAGTTAGCGAGATCTCGGTCGCGAAGCTGCCGGATGGCTCTCCGAGTCTGGGCGACTGAACGACCGGCCAACTCCCTCTGCTGGGGCGTGAACTCAAGCCCGACGAGCCGTTCGTAGGCCTCCATGTCGGCCGATGTCGGATCCGACTGAGTCTCTTGCGCCGGAATCGAAGGGCAGAGGCTCCAGGCCGCGACAGCGGCCAAGAAGTCCTTGCGGGTCAACAGGGAGGGATCGACGCCCATCCTGGGATTGTAGTCGCTAGTTTTTGCCGACTGTCTCGGGTTCTCTCTCTTCGACCATCGCCGCCGCCCGTGCCGCCCGGATTTCAGCGGACTTCCTCATGGCCTTCGCCTTGCGGACCCGCACCGCCCATGGATGCACGTCCTCGCGGGTTGTGTACCGGCCGGTGACGATGTCGTAGATTGGGATCACCACGTTGAAGTTGCGGTCGTCAGACTCGTGATGGATGAAGTGCCGCTTGTCGAACCACCGGAACAACTGCAAAGTTGGGGGGAACGCGTGGTACCAGCGAGGCTTTCCGTCGGGCCGCGGGAAGTGCATGTGCCAGTGGAGGAACTCATACATCACGTAATAGAGCGTGAACGTGATCGGAACCGCAAGCCCGGCCGCGGGGCCGAGCCAAAGCCAAACGCCGATGGTGATCGGCGAGGTGACGATCATCGTCGCCGGCCACATGAACGGCCCGAGACTGATCGGGGCTTCCTCTTCCGGTGCCGGTCGGTGATACTCCTCTCCTCGATAGGCCGGGTGGTGCTCCACCGCGTGGGCGACATAGGAGCGCTCCAAGACTCCGCCCAAGAGGCGTTTCTGAGGCGTGTGCAGGATGAACTGGTGGAAGAGCCCTTCGAGCACGCTGGCAAAGGCGACGCAAGCGAAAACGACCAGAACGACGGTCAGGACTTGTTCCATGGATCTTCCTTGATGACGGACCGCACTCCGTTACCGATGCAGTTTAGCCCACACTTTGGGTACGTCTCGCAGTACGTCAAGGCCTTTTGGCCGTCTTCCAAGAGGGCCCATGAAACGATGCCCGGTGACCGACAAGTAACCGTGGACGATGATAACGATTCCTGCGTTGTTCTTGGCGGCCAGCGTCCTTGTTGGCCCTGACAAGATCGTCCTCCCCCAACCGGCGCCGAAAGTCGGGCAGTCCGCAGCCTACGCGCTGGCTATCGAGTTTGAGGCCATGGGGCAGAAGGGAGCCTACAGCGGCAACGTCAAGCGCACCGTGTTGACCGTTGGCACCGACGGCTCGACCGAGGTTGAGAGCGCGACTGAGGGTCAAAAGATCTCGATCGGAGGCGGGGACCAAGACCTCCCCGATTCAAATGAGACGGTCAAGACGGACCCAGACGGCCACATTCTCGCCCGCGACCCGTTCGAGAACTCCTTGAGCGAGTGTCTCGCCGCCTTTGTCCGCGTCCGGCTCCCCAAGGATGGGGCGGAAGTCGGCCATACCTGGAAGTTCGACATGAAGGGCGACGATCGGTTCGGCGAACTGACCGCCACGCTCGAAGGAAAGCAGGAGTTCGCAGGCCGCGAGTGCGTCGCCATCAAGGTCGCTTACACGACCAAGTCTGGAAACTTGGCCAAGGGCAGCACCTACTTCTTGGCGTCCAACGGTGTCCTCGCCGGCCTGACGATGAGCTTCGACGATCTTGAAATGGGCCCGGGCCTGGCAGTGCCTGGCACAGCCAAGATGACCCTGACGAGCCTCGAAGGGTTCTAAGGGCCGCTCGGGCTTCCTAACATCGGGACAAAATCGGGCTCACATGCCTGAACTGGCCGAAGTCGAGACGGTGAGGCGCCTCCTGGAGAGGCGCCTCTTGTCAAGGGCGATCGTCGAAGCGGAGGTCGCCCCGGACGAGATCGTTCTCCAGGGGCGCGACCCTGCCGAAGTCCGCGCGTCCCTGGTGGGCGCCCATGTCTCTGGAGTCGGTCGAAAGGGCAAGACTTGGTGGGTCGAGCTCGACCGCCGCCCTTGGCTGTTCGGCCACCTAGGCATGGGCGGGTGGATCCGCGACGTCACTGGCATGAAGCCCGGTGAGGTTCGCGACGAGACCCGGCTGAAGGAGCATGGGAGCGCGCCACTCGACGATCACGAAGGCCGCCCTCGGTTCCTCAAGCTCATGCTCACGACCGAAGACGGGGGAAGGGTCGCCATGACCGACGGTCGGAGACTCGCCCGACTCTGGCTCGCCAACAGTCCGGAAGAAGACCCAAAAGTCGCCGCACTTGGACCGGACGTTTGGCTCGAGCCTTGGCTGGTGGAACAACTGGCGACCCGCCTGTCCGGGCGATCCGCCCCGATCAAGTCCTTGATGCTGGACCAGAAGCTCTTCGCGGGCGTCGGAAACTGGTTGGCCGATGAGGCCCTCTATCAAGCCGGTGTCCGACCGGATCGAGCCGCAGGCTCACTGGCCGTTGAAGAACTTCAAAAGATCCTCGCCTCCTTGAACGAGGTTCTCCGCGTGGCGATCGAGGCCGAGGCCGACGAGCGCCGGTATCCGCCCCATTGGCTGTTCAACTACCGATGGGGTGGCCGCCGGGGACACGACGAGATCGAGGGTCACCCGATCGTCCGGATTCAAGTAGGGGGCCGCACCACCGCTTGGGTGCCCGGCAGACAACAGTAAGAAGGCCCCGCCTGGAGAAGAAGCAGGCGGGGCCAGACCCGGCCGGTTATCGGCCGACGATGTCGCCCTTGGTGCTGGCGATCACGGCGAAGATCTCGCCTTGTTCCTTGGCAGGAACCTTGAAATCGTCCAGAACGCGCTTCAGGATAGCGGCGGTCGCGTCCCACTCCTTTTCGGAGATCATCAAGCCCTGATGGGAGGCCAACATTGACCGGCCCGTGTACTTGAACGGCCCGCCAGCCGCCTCGGCCAGCTGCTCGATAAGAAGGACCGAGATGCCCTCGGCCGTCACGCGGCCACTCGCCAGGGCCGCGACCACGCGCTCGTTGCCAGTGACAATAGGATCAGCCGCCAATTGTTTGACAAACTCTTCGACCACGGCGCTGATCGCTCCGACGCCGCCCAGCCTCGCATAGAGCGAGTCCTTTTTGGCGAACTTCTCCATCGTCTGCGGGGCCATTGGTTTGGCCATCTTGGTGGCCTTCTCCAGCCAAGACCTCAGTTCCATTTGAGCCGACTTTGGGACCCCCGCCCGGTCCATCGCCTTCATGCGGTGCATCCAAGCCCGGTTCGACTCCTCCTGGCTGAGGGCGAGCCATGCTTGAACTTGGGGGAGGCTTGGCGTCTGCTTGTTCTGCATCCCGCCTGTCTCGGCGGCGATGGACTCGGTCACCAAGAACCGAAGGGCAGGGCGGCTGGCCGGGTTGAAGAGAGCCTTGAACCGGGGGTTCTTCATCAGCATCTCGTCGTTGGCCTCCATCTCTTCGGCGTCCGCCACGAACGCCGCGATCTTGTGGATCCCACCAAGCCTGTCGAAAAGGGTGTCGTTCGCCTTCTCTTTCATGCCCGCGCCCATCTGGGCGAGGCCTGCCGAAGCGAGCATGGCGGTCAGGAAGAGTGATGTCGGTTTCATAGTTCTGTCTCGTCGACACGTCCATGAAACCGTTCTGGAATGAACGCTAAGGCACTCGAAACTTAACCGAAAGTGAACATTCAGACCATCTTGGCCACGATGGCGTCGCCCATCTCGGAGGTCGAGACCAATCGAGTGTGGGCCTCAAAGATGTCTGCCGTCCTCAGGCCTTCGCTGAGAGCCGACTCGACCGCGCACTCGATCCGGTCGGCTTGCTCCTCTTCTCCAAACGAGAACCGAAGCATCATCGCAGCGCTGAGGATCGCAGCAAGCGGGTTCGCCTTGCCTTGCCCGGCGATGTCGGGCGCGCTTCCATGAACCGGCTCATAAAGACCGAAGACGCGGCCGGACTTGGGCTCTCCGAGCGAAGCGCTTGGCAACAGTCCGAGCGACCCTGTGATCATGGAGGCCTCGTCGCTCAAGATGTCGCCGAACATGTTCTCGGTGAGGATCACGTCGAACTGTCCGGGATCGCGAATGAGCTGCATCGCGCAGTTGTCGACCAACATATGGTGGACGCTGATGTCGGGATTCTTGGTCGACAGTTCGTCGACGACCTCACGCCACAGCCGGGAAGTCTCCAGCACGTTGGCCTTGTCGACATGGGTGACGAAGCTCCGCCGCTTGCGGGCGATCTCAAAGGCCCGCAACGTGATCCTTTCGATCTCAGCCCTCGTGTAGACGCAACTGTCGACAGCGCGAGATCCGTCGGCGGCTCGATGGCGAGGCTCGCCAAAATAGATGCCTCCCGTGAGTTCCCGCACGACGACCAGGTCCATCATGTTACGTCCTTCCTTCAGCGGACTTGCATGGATCAGGGGCCGCAACGTCTTGGCGGGACGGATGTTGGCGTAAAGGCCCAGCTCGCGCCGGATCGCGAGCAGTCCGCCGATCTCGGGTCGCATAGAGGCGGGCTCGATCTTGTCCCACTTCGGGCCTCCGACTGCCCCCATCAAGACGGCGTCCGCGTCGTGGCAGGTCTCAACGGTCTCGGCAGGTAGCGGCGTTCCGACCTCGTCATAAGCAGATCCGCCGAGCAAGCCATGCTCGAACTCAATTTCCGATCCGCTCGCTTTCAGGACTTTGACCGCTTCGTCGATGACCTCGGGCCCAATTCCGTCACCCGGAAGCACCGCGACCTTGTAAGGCATGGGCGGAATTATGGCCAAGGGCATCAAACCGGTGCGGTTATCATGGGATCGATGTCCGCCTTGTTGCTGGATCTTGACGGCACTCTGATCGATTCTGAGCCTTGGTACAAGAGGGTCGAACTCGAAACGCTCCACAGCCTCGGGGTCCCAGTCACACTCGAAGAAATGATGGGCTACACGGGAACTGTGCTGGACTTTTGGTTGGCGGCCGTGAACGAGAGGCACGGCTCTTCCCTGGGCAAAGAGGACTTTTTGGAACCATACAGGCCCAAGATGGTGCGGCACCTCGAAGAGGACGTCGAGATGTTTCCCGACGCCCAGCGGCTGCTCGATAGAATCAGCGGCCCAATGGCCATCGTCACATCCTCCCTTGACTGGTATGTCGACGTAGCCCTCCGCCGGTTTCCGGTTCTGAAGGAAAAGTCACAGGCGATCGTTTGCGCTGCCGACGTTCAAAGAGGCAAGCCCGATCCCGAGCCCTATTTGGTGGCAGCGGCAAGGCTCGCGACCGACCCTTCAACCTGCACCGTTGTCGAAGACTCGCAGAACGGCGTCCTGAGCGGGCTCGCGGCAGGCTGTCGCGTCGTGGCGATCACCCGCCATGGCACACCGCCAAGCGGCGCGCATGACGTTCTGGGGAATCTTGACGACTTAGCCACGCCCGCCACGGTGTGAAACGATGAGAGCCCATACCGAATACCTCTGGTTCGAAACCTCGAAGAGGGAAGAGTACGTCCGTATCACGGACGAGGTCGCTGCCATTGTTGAGCGGTCAGGTGTCGTGGACGGCTTTGTCCTCGTCAGCGCCATGCACATCACCGCCGCCGTTTACGTCAACGACTGGGAAGGCGGGCTCATCGCGGACATTCAAGAGTGGCTCGAGGGACTGGCCCCGAAAAAAAACTACCGGCATCACCGAACCGGCGAGGACAACGGAGAGGCCCACCTGAAGAACTTCGTGATCCATCACCAGGTGCTGCTTCCAATCACTGATGGCACGCTCGACCTCGGGCCCTGGCAACAGGTCTTTTATGCGGAGTTCGACGGTCGAAGAAGGAAGCGGGTGGTCGTCAAAGTTCTGGGTGTTTGACTCCGACTCGCTAAGCATCATTCGTCAATGCGCCTCATAGAAATACCGGTTCTTCATTGCAATGTATCATTGAGCGGCGCCATTGATGTACATTAGTTTTGTCGAAAGCAGTGGAGGGCCAGGACTGGCGCCTCCCAATCAGGCCTTTGATCTTCAATTCGGAAGTCCAAGTGGAGCTGCCACCTGAGCGGGGTGACAGCTCCAATTTTGCCGAGAGGCGGACGCTCGGTCAGAATAGTCCCCGTGAACCGGTGGTCGCTCTGGGGGCTTGGCGTCCTGGCCGTTTGCGTGGCGATCCTGATGAGCCGATCTGGCCACCCGGGCATGCTGGCCGACTCGGACACCGCCGTACTGCTCGATGCGATCAAAGACAGGTCGCAGCCTCTGTCTTGGTTTGGCGGCGATTGGCCCTTGGGCAACCACTTCTATCGGCCTGTCTCGACCCTGTTGTTCGAGCTTGATGCGGCCCTATACAAAGGCCAAGCCTGGGGTTTTGGCCTCACAAACGCCCTTTTGGCTGCGGGCTGTGTAGCCAGCCTCTTCTGGTTTGTCAAGGAGTGGACGGAACTTCCTTGGGCAGCCGGGCTCTCGGCTATCCTTTTCGGCCTTTGGCATTTGGTCCCGCCTGGTCTGTGGTGGGTCGGAGCGTTGGCCGCCGTGATCACGGTGCTGCCACTGCTCGGTTTGCTCCGGTGGAAGAAGCGGCCATGGGGAAGAGTGACGGTCGCTTTCGTTGGGGCAGTCTTCGTGGCTTCGCAGGTCGAATCGGTGGTGCCGCTCGGGGGGCGGATCGTAGGTTGGCTGCCAGGCCGCACGGCCTCGTCCATGACTCTTTTCGCGTTGATCGCCCTGGCGGCCTATGCGCGCTTTCTCCGGCAATCCTCGCCGCTTGCGCCCCCTTCAGCGCCGACAGCTTTGGACGTGCCGCTCACCAAGTCTGCGCCGCGAGCGCGTCCCGCTTCGAGTCCCTCTTGGTACTGGTTAGGGTTGAGCCTCGCCGCGACCTCTCTGGCGCTGGGTTGCTATGAGCAGGCGGTGATGCTGCCCTTGTTGCTCGCGTGTGTCCATGGCTCCCTCTGGTTTCGGGGCCTTCGGCACCCTGTGGCGCCCGTCATTGCGTTCTTCGGCCTTCTGGGCGCTTACGCAGTATTGCGCTTGGCCCTGGTTCCTGTGGAGGCTTCCGGCTATCAGCTGCAACAGTTCCGCGATGGTCCAGGCGTGATCCTGTCCTTGTCCGACTACGTCCTCCCGGCTGGAGGCTGGATCTATCGATTCGCCATCATCGCCTCGGTCGGCTGGGAGGCCGTCTTCGTCCCTGAGTTCTGGTGGATCCTTGTCCTGGTGGCTGGCAACGGCGTCATGGCGTGGACAGCGGTGAAGTCGAATCGCGCCAGTTGGATGGTCGGCGCATGGGCGATGTCGTGCTTAGCCTTCCTCCCGATGGCTTGGCTTAAGAGGTTCGAACACTATCACTACTGGCCCGAAGTCCTTCGGGCTGTGCTCGTGGTGCTGCTTGTTGCAGAGGCCTTGCGCCTCGCGGCTACCGCAGTTTCCCCCCCAGTGCTTCAAGCGCCGCCACGGCCAAATCCCGCACCTGGTTCGCTTCCTCGTCCGTGAAGTTGCCCGCCTTGCGAAACTGGAGGGCGATCGCCAAGCTGTGATGACCCTCGGGAACGCCCGTCCCGGTGTAGACGTCGAAGAGCCAAAGCCGCTCCAGGGCCGGCCCGCAGGCCTGCACGATGGCTTCTTCGACCCTCGAGAAGGGAACCGACGTATCGATGATCACTGCGATGTCGCGGCGCGCGGGCGGATGCCTGTGGATCGGTCGGTAGAGGCCCTCAGTGCTCTTGACAGCCACGAGGTCAGTGATGTCGATTTCTGCGATGAATGTCTCGGCGTCAAGTCCCAGTTGGGAGGCCGCGTTGGGATGGATCTGCCCCATCACACCCAGGCCCCGGATGGCGGCGGAGCGGGTCGGATGGAGCCGCGAGTCGGGAGACTGCAACGGGCCGAACTCCGGATGGACGCCCACACTTCGGAGCGCAGCCTCGATCATGCCCTTGAGAGTGAAAAAGTCTGAGCTCTCCCGTGCTCCCGCTGACCAGTGGAGCGCGTCGAGGAATCCCGACGTGAGAATTCCAAGAGACTGTCGCTCACCCAGTTGGGTGAACACTCGACCTGTCTCGAAGAAATGAAGGTTGTGAGCCCCGTTTCGAAGGGCCGCGTCAACCAGCCCGGGGAGGTGGCTGTTCTTGAGATAGGCCATCTCAGGCGAAGCGGGGTTGCGGACGAGCGTTCTCTCGCCCCATGAGTCCAGCGGGTGCACATCGATGAGCGAGTGGCTGATGATCTGATCGAGCCCGACACGATAGAGCTCTTCTCGCAACCGGTCGATGAGAAGGTCGTTGCCCCTCGGCCCGCCGACGGGCGTGCTGCCGATCGGGAGGAACTCAGGGATCTTCTCATAGCCAAACACGCGCCCAACCTCTTCGACCAAGTCCTCTTCGCGCTGGAGGTCGATGCGCCAAGTCGGTGGAACGGCCCAGAACTCGTCGCCCTCCCGCCGTACCTTGAGGCCGAGGCGGGCGAGGATCGCCTCGATCTCGTCTGTGGGCACGTCCGTCCCGAGGAGCCGCGCTGTTCGGGTCGGCCGGATTCGAACTGGTTCCCGGGTCGGCGGAGCCGGGTACTCGTCGATGACCCCGGGTACCGGCATGACGCCTGTCGCCTGTTCGAGCAGATCGGCAAACCGGTCGAGCGCCCGAACGACGCCCTCTGGATCAGCGTAGCGCTCGAACCGATAGCTGGCGTCCGTCTGCAGGCCAAGCTGCTTGCGGGTGCGCCGAACGGACTGATGGTCAAAATGGGCGGACTCAAGGAGGCACCGAGTCGTGCCGGGGCCGACTTCGGTATCGGCCCCGCCCATGACTCCGGCGACCGCGACCGGTCTCTCTGTGTCGCAGATCATGAGTTGTCCTGGTTGGAGCTCGTGGTGGGTCCCGTCGAGGGTCGTGAGCCGCTCGCCCAATTTTGCCGACCTCACGACGATGCCTGGTCCGGCGAGTTTGTCCAGGTCAAAAGCGTGAAGAGGTTGCCCGGTCTCGATCATCACGTAGTTCGTCAGATCGACCAAGAGCGAGATGGGCCGCTGTCCAAGTTTGGTCAGCCGATCTTGTACCCAACCAGGGGATTCGCCATGGGTCAGGCCTTCGAAGACCCGACAGGCGTAGCGCGTGCAGTCAGGCGCCTCGATCAGGACAGAGGCCTTCGATCGGACATCGGCTTCATTGTGGTCTGGACGAGACCAACTTTCGGTCACAGTCTTGTACAAATCTGTCGGATTTGAGGTGGGATCCTTGGCGAGGATCTCGCGGGCAATGCCCAGGGCCGAGGCACCGTCGCCTCGATTGGCCATGATGTTGACGTCCAGAACCTTCTCGCCGTCGACCTCAAGGATCTCTTCAATCTCAAACCCGGTCATCGTGAGCAGGTCGCCGATCTCTTCCGCAGACAGGGTGGTCGTCACCAGGTCGCGCACCATCGACTCGGTCAGCTTCATCGGAACTGCTCCAGGAACCTCACGTCGTTTTCAAGAAAGTGCCTGAGGTCGTCGATCCCGTGGGCCATCATGGGAATCCTTTCGACACCAAGCCCAAATGCGAACCCCGAGTACCTCTCCGTGTCGATTCCGTATCGCTCCAGAATGTTCGGATGGATGAGCCCAGCCCCGCCGAGCTCGACCCAGCGTCCTCCAAACAGCTTGGGAGTTGAGATCGCGTAGTCCACCCCCGGTTCAACGAACGGAAAGAAGTCGGGCCGGAACCGAACTTTCGCGTCCCCCCCGAACATCTCGCGCGCGAAGACCCGCAGGGTGCCCTTGAGGTGCGCCATCGAGATGCCCTCGTCGACCATGAAGACATCGATCTGGTGGAAGGTGTGAGAGTGAGTCCGGTCGACAGCCTCGTTGCGGAAGGTCCGCCCGACCGTGAAAGCCCGGAACGGAGGGGCCACTGTCTCGAAGACCCGCCCTTGAAGGGCCGTGCACTGCGTGCGCAAGACGAGGTCGTCCGAAACGTAAAAGGTGTCCTGGGCGTCCATCGCCGGGTGATCCGGAGGGTAGTTCAGCGCGTCAAAGTTGTATTTGAAAAGTTCAAGTTCGGGCGATTCATAATAAACAAAACCCATCGAACCAATCACTCGTTTGATCTTGTCTATGGTCTGCTGCAGCACGTGCGTCCGTCCAGCGCGAGGCCTTCGTCCTGGCAAGGTCAAGTCGATCTTCTCGTTTTCAAACTGGACGGCTAGCTCTGCACCACGCAACGCCGACGTGAGCTGGTCAAGCAGGGACTGGAGACGTCCTTTGGCCTCGTTGACTGCAGCTCCGAAGGCTGGACGCTCGTCGGCCGAGAGCTTACCGATCCCGCGCATGAGCCCAGTTACAAGACCGCTCTTGCCCAGAAACCGGATCTCAAGTTCCCGAAGTTCGGCCGTCGTCGTCGCGCCGCGGAACGCCTTGGCCGCCTGCTCTTCTAACTCGGCGATCTCATCCATGACCTGCGAATTGTAGTCGCCGAGCCACTTCCCGGCCTAGGCTGGAGTCAAGCTGGCCAGGCTGGCACCGACCCGATGGATCACCTCGTCGATCTGATCCTCCGCGATCACGATCGGAGGCGTGAACCTAAAGGTTCGGTGGCGGGTCTCCTTGGTCAGCACGCCGTGATGGAGCAACTGGTGCGACAGCTCGTAGCTGTCCACGTGCTCCATGACTTCCATGCCGATCAAGAGGCCCCGGTGGCGCACTTCGCGAACATGAGGAGAGTCCAAATCCAGGAGGCCCTTGGCCAATCGGTCACCGAGCCGCGAAGCCCTCCCTGCAAAGTCTTCGATCTCCATTTCGGCCAGGGCCGTCAAGGCGACCACAGAACCAAGCGGGTTGCCACCGAAGGTCGAACCATGGTCGCCGGGCTTGAACACCTCAACCACTTCGCGCCGGCCGACGGCTGCCGAGACCGGCATGACGCCGCCTCCCAACGGCTTGCCGACAGCCATGAGGTCAGGTTCTGCATCCTCGTATTGCCAAGCGAATCGGCGACCGGTGCGGCAGAACCCAGTTTGAACCTCGTCCCAAATCAAGAGAACATTGGAATTGTTACAGATAGAGCGGATTTCTTGCAAATATCCGTCATCTGGAATGATGATCCCACCCTCGGCTTGGATGGGCTCGGCCAGGAACGCGGCCGTGTTAGGGGTGACGGCCCGCCTCAAGGCGTCAGCGTCGCCAAACGGAATCGATTTGAATCCGGGAGTGAAGGGTCCGAAGTGCTCCTTGTAGCCTGGCTCCGAGGAGAACCCCACGATCGTTGTGGTCCTCCCATGAAAGTTGCCGTCGCAGACGATGATCTCGGCCTGATTCTCGGGCACGCCTTTGACCGTGTACGCCCATTTTCGGGCTAGCTTGATGCACGTCTCAACAGCCTCGGCCCCGGTGTTCATGGGGCAAACCATGTCCGTGCCGCAGTATTCGGCAAGGCCTTTCAAAAAGAGAGCCACCTCGCTTGTATAAAAAGCCCGGCTCGTGAGGCTCAGTCGGTCGACCTGGTCTTTCACCGCCTCGACCACCCTCTCGCTCAGGTGCCCGTGGGCCATCGCCGAATAAGCTCCGACGCAGTCCAAGTACTGCTTGCCGGCCCCGTCCCAAGCGACCGCCCCGTCGCCTCGGACGATGTTCACCGGCAGGGGCTTGTAGTTGTGGGCTCCGTACCGCTCCGTCATCTGGACGGCTTCAGCGTCGCTCAGTTCTCGGGTCAGTGCCCCGACTCCTGAGCGGGCGATGGCTTCCCAGAGGGTCGATGGTGGAGTGGCGGGCTTCATGGCCTCAGTGTGAAGTAAGTGTCGGTCGCTTGTGAACCCCAGCCCAGCCAAAGACCCGGTTTGTGTGAATTCAGGGCCAAAACACGGAACAACAGATTGGAGGTTGGAGGATGTCTGAAGCGGCGGAAGGAAAGAAGAAGAAGGGCGGCAAGTTGCCGCTGATCATTGCCCTGGTAGCAGTGCTTGGGGGAGGCGGGTTCTTCATGATGAAGGGCAAAGAGGGGCCCAAGGAGAAGCCACAGATTGAGCTGGGCGAGATCGTGTCCCTGGGCGAGTTCCTTGTGAACCTGGCCGACGGAGGGGCCTATTTGCGGACCGAGATCTCGGTCCATGTCGGCAAAGACATGCACCTCGACGACGGCAAGGGCGGCGACGGGCACGGAAAGAAGGCTGATCCTCCGGCTCCGGTCAGGGACGCTGTGATCGAGGTGCTCTCAAGCCGGTCGATGAAGCAGATCAGCACGCCTGACGGCCGGGCAAAGCTCCGGAAAGACATTGCTGCCGCCATCAACAAGGCCGTCCCCCACCACGAAGAGGAACAGGACAAAGGGAAGGACAAAGACGGCAAGAAGAAGAAGAAAGAGAAGTCAGACGAGGACCATCATGAGAAGGACGAGATCGTCGACGAGTCGTGGGACAACCAGCACGGCCCAGTCCTCAAGGTCTACTTCACGAACTTCGCGACCCAGCAGTAAGCCGACTGGCCAGGGCAACCCAAGGTCCAATACCGATCATCAGTAAGAACGGCACGACCGGGTACGCGAACCGGGGGTTGCCAAAGAACAAGCTGACCAGCCCGGCGGTGACCAACAGCACGCCAAGAGGGGTCGCAGGAAGGGTCGGGGCACCCAAGACCAACCTGACCAGTCCCAGGATCGCGCCGCTTGCGGACAAAACGAGGAGCATCGTCGGAACCTCCTTCGATACCGACGAGAACCAGAGGAACAAGGGCCTTTGGCTGTCCATGCCAGGGACGATGAGCTCCCTGGGTTTCGTCTGGAACGCCCAGTAGGGAGCGTCGGTTCCAGACAAGAACGTCGCCTTTAGCTTCGGGCCAATAAGCCGCAGCGATCGGGCCGGATCGGCCCGGATGGCTTCTATCGCCTTCTGGCGCGAAGCTTTGTCCCTTTCGATCTCCCTCATCCCATCGATCTCAGGGGCCAGCTTGGTCGGCGAGGCGTACTTGCCAAACGACGCAGGATGGTGGCCGATCAGGAGGTTGTCCCCCCCATTGGTGCTGACGAAGACAAAGTGACCGAAGCTCTCAAAGTTCCGGACCGTCCAGGGGACGAGTGTGACGGCCAGGGCCCCATAAACCCAAAGGGCCGCTTTCCAAGCCGAACCTCGAAACACCTCGCGCTGGTCGTACCATGCCAGGCAAAGCAGCACGACAGCGGGCAGGACGACCGCTTGGGGGCGAACCAAGGTAGCCAGCCCGAAGACGGCCCCCGCCGATCCTAGCCAAAGCCACTGCCGCGGACGGTAAGCCAAAAGCAAAGCGGTCCCACCCAAGGTCAAGACCGTGAACAGAGGCTCTGAAGCCAAAATCGAGGAGTAAGCGACCCAAGAAGGGTAGAGAGCCAGCCCCAGGGCGGTCAAGTGAGCGGCCCAAGGATTTGGGAACAGCCTCCGCGCCACCAGCCAAGAAATCCAGACCGACACGACGGTCAATCCGAGGTTCAGGGTCTTGGCCAGCCAAAGGGAAGGGCCGAACAGAGAGAAGAACACGGCCAAAAAACCCGGGTAGCCGACCGGCCAATAGGCCGTGGGCGCGCCATCGACGTGATAGCCCTCGCCCGCCGCCAGCGACACGGCCCGGTCGAAATACCAGGCGAAGTCCGTGACAGGCTGGGTGTCGACCGTGGCGACCCACCAGACTCGGACGGCCACTGCGACCCCGAGGGCGAGAGCGAGCGGCCACAAGCCCCAGATGCGGCGTAAGCGAGGTTCTTCCGGTGCTGTCTTGCTTCTCAACCGACCCAAGCATAGACCTTGGGGCCTGGTGAGGCGCCCGGGCTTCAGCCATCGTAGATAGGAGGAGCATGGGCACAGGCAAACTGGTCGTAGGAGTGACAGGAGCGAGCGGAGCGATCTACGCCCAGCGGTTCTTGATCCATGCCGCTGAGCAGTTCGACCAGGTCTATCTCACCCTGAGTCCCCAGGCGATCGATGTCGCCATGACTGAACTCGGACGTGCCCCTTCGAAAGCGAACTTCGACACGCTGGAGTGGCTCGGGGAGAGATTCTCGAACATTCACCTGCTTGACGACCGGGACTTTTTCACGCCTCCGGCGAGCGGCTCGTTCCGGCACGACGGCATGGTCATTGTCCCTTGTTCGATGGGGACAGCGGGAAGGATCGCCAACGGGATCAGCAACGACCTTCTCACTCGCGCCGCCGACGTGTGCCTCAAGGAGCGGCGCCCGTTGGTCATTGTCCCAAGAGAAATGCCCTGGAACCTGATCCACTTGCGCAATATGACCGCCCTGGCTGAAGCAGGGGCCACCGTGCTACCGGCGAGTCCGGCATGGTATTCCAGGCCCAAGTCCTTCGAAGACTTGGCCGACACCGTCGTAGCCCGGATCCTCCAGTGCCTGGGCGTCGAGCAGAAGATCGTCCGTCAGTGGATGGCCGAAGACTCGGTCTAACGACTTCAGGTAGAACCACGATCGGATGGAGCCGCTCGAATGGGAAGTCCGCATGTGGGAAAGGGTTCCCGGAAAGCGGCCGATCCTTTTGTCCGTCGCGCTGGCCGTGGCGCTGATCGGTCAGTGGTACACCAAGAGTTGGCTTGTGGGCCTTGCCGCCTTCATGGCGATCGTCGCAACGACGGCGGAGATGTGGTTCCCTCTGAAGTACCGCCTCGATGAGAACGAAGCCCGCGTCCGGTGTGGACTGAGCGTCACCGCGATCCGTTGGGCCAATATCAAGCGTCTGATAGAAGTCGAGGGTGGGATCAGGCTCTCGCCTCTGGATCGCGCGAGCCGATTGGACGCTTTTCGTGGAGTCCATTTGCGGTTTGCGGGCAACGAGGAGACGGTATTGGGCAAAATACGCGCACTTTGGCAACGACATGTTCGGGTTCTGGGAGAAAGAGCTGACGCCTGAAGAGGAGGACCAGTTGATCGAGCGCGCCGCCTCGGCGATCGCCAAGCGCGGGCTCGAAGCACCGGCCATCCTCTTCTTTGAAATGCACAGGCCATTGGCCAATGTTGGTGGTCATCTGATGGTCGCGAGTTCGGCCTTCCTCGTCCCGTTCTTTGGGCGTGACCAGGTGGACGACTACAGCCGACTCTTGTCGAAGCCGGCGTCCGTAGACCGGTTGATCCAGCGCTTGGAGTCTCAAGCGCAAGGAGCTACCTAGACCTCACATGCAATATCTCGACACAGGGTGGTTCGGGGTCGCGTTCGTGGCGCTCCTCGTCTTCTTCCTCCTCTTCAACATCATTCGAGCCGACAGAGGCGGCAAGCAGCTCTACATCCGCCGGATCCCGGGCTTGAACGCCATTGACGACGCGATCGGGCGCGCGACTGAAATGGGAAGGCCGGTGTTCATGGTGCCCGGCATCGGCGACCTCAACGCGATTTCGGTCCAGGCGATCAACGTCTTTGCTCATGTCAGCAAACTCGCGTCTCAGTTCGGCACCCCGATCCGGATCTGTATCGCCAACGCCGCCGTCTATACGGTCGCCCAAGAAGTCATCCGCGACGTGTACCAAAAGCAGGGCATGATCGACCGCTACGACGTGGACTCGGTGCGGTTCGTCAGCGACCGTCAGTTCGCCTTCGCCGCCGGCGTCAGCGGCCTGCTGATCCGCGAGAAGGCCGCGGCGACGTTCCTTCTCGGAGAGTTCTTTGCCGAGTCGTTGATCTTCGCCGAGACGGCCAATTCGCTCGGTGCGATCCAAGTCGCGGGTTCGACCCAGACGTCGCAGACGCCGTTCTTCGTCGCCGCCTGCGACTATGTCTTGCTCGGCGACGAGTTCTATGCCGCCAGCGCCTATCTGACCCGCCAGCCGATCTTGGTCGGTTCGCTCGTCGGACAGGACTGGTGCAAGATCTTAGTGGCCGGATTCGTCTTGGTCGGGGCACTGGCGAACAGTGCCGAACGGACGCAGGTGGCGACCGTCACCAGAGCCGGATATCTCGACACGATCAGTCCCGAACAGATCGCCAGCGAAGCCGAAGCCTTGGGGGTTACCGAGTCGATCTACAGAGCCAGAGTGGCCAGCGCCCAAGTCGAAGTGCCGGTCAAGGAAGAGAGGGCTTCGAACCCGAAGCTCAACAAGAAGGCGCGCAATGAAACAAGCTTCTTCCGCTTGTTCAGTCCGATGATCTCGAAGGAAAGCCTAACGATCGTAAGGCCTCAAAAACCGACAGTCGAACCCGAAGGAGAAGGCGAATGATGCCCTGGCTCGCTCAAGCAGACCCGCGCCTGAACATGTGGGCGTTGCCGCCCTACAGCCCCCAGCTCTGGATCGCAGTGATCGCGACAGTCTTGGTCGGCATCCTGCTCGTTTTTGGGCTGACATTCCTTCCGACGAACCTGAGGCGGCCGATCGTCACCGTGATGACGTTCCTGGCCGGATCGTTCTACGTTGGGCTGTGGCTGTGGCCACAGCCGGTCGCTAAAGTCGAGACCGACCTTCCCCGAGACATGGTCGAATCGGTCGGCTTCTGGTTTCAGGACGCACAGCAGGCTCTCGCCAACGTCGCGAACATCCTGACCGCATTCCTCTTGCTGCTGGGGATGTACTCGCTTCTCAGGATCCACCTGGGCCGCATCAGCAAGAAGCACCCAGACCGGGCCTTTAGCGTCGTCCTGATCATCTCGATGTTCTTGATCGTGATCTTCGGATACGCGGACTGGCGGATGAGGACCTTCCTTGACCCGCAGAACCTGCTGGAGCTGAAGACCAACTGGACTATCTGGAACCACGGGCGAGACATTCTGTTCGACGGGTTGCTCATGCAAATGGACGCGGCGATGTTCTCTCTGATCGCGTTCTTCATCCTGTCGGCCGCGTTCAGGGCGTTCCGAATCCGCTCGGTCGAAGCGACCGTTATGATGGTCAGCGCCTTGATCTTGATCATCAGTCTGATGCCGCTGGTCATCTACCAATCCGAAATGCTGATCAAGGCATGGTTCCCGAACCCGTCACCTGGCTCCTTCAATCCGGAGAACTACAAGATCGGGACGATCGCCGGTTGGGTCAAGTCGAACCTGCAGACACCGAGCCTGCGAGCCGTGGAGTTCGGAGTCGGGCTAGGGGCCCTGGCGATGGGGTTGCGGCTCTGGCTCGGGCTTGAAAAGGGAGGCGTCAGCGTATGAGGCGGAAACAGAACTTCTGGGACGAGATCCAATTCATTGACAGACGATGGCTCTACCTTGTGTTGGGCGTGTTCCTCGTGCTCGGCCTGAACCTGAAGTGCGCCGTCAGCAACGTATGCGCCGAAGAGGGCAAAGACTTCTACGCGACCGTGATGAAGGTTCCAGAGGGCGGCACCGTCTTGATTCAGTCCGACTGGACGACCTCGACCCGCGGCGAGAGCCAGGGGCACCTGGAGTCGTTGCTCCGGATCCTGATGACGAAAAGGGTCAAGTTCCTGATCTACACATTTGCCGACCCTCAGGCCCCCCAGGTCTGGCGCAACGTGATCCGGGTGATCAACGAGGAGCGCGAGAGCCAAAATCTGCCGGTCTATCGGCCATGGGTCGACTACATCGACGTCGGGTACTTCGCGAACGCTGAAGGCTCGAGCATCGCCGTCCGGAACGACATCCGACGGTTCTTCAGCCGTCAAGTCAAGGACGACAAGGGGATCAACAGGAGCATCTTTGAGTCGCCGGTGATGACCAAGATCAACAAAGTCGGCGACGCCGACCTCTTCGTCATCGTCACGGCGTCGGCCACCCTCGATGTGGCGGTGCAAAGACTTTCAGACCGAGTCAACATGGCCGCAATGGTGACGGGCGTCATCGGTCCGACGGCACTGACGTTCTACCAGTCCGGGCAGCTCAAAGGCGTCGCCATCGGGCTGAAGGGCGTCTACGACACAGAGTACATGATGGCAAACGGGCTCAACACCCCTGGCCCGGACGGAAAGATCGTCGTCGAATATGACAGGTCCGAAGCACCCGTCCCCAAGATCACGGAAGGGAAGACCCTTGCCAGGGGAGCCAGCTATATCGTGGCCCTCCACTTTGCGTTGGGCTTAGTCATCTTTGCCGTCGTGGTCGGAAACATCGCTATGTTCGCAAGCCGCGCGGCGAACAAGGGAGGCAAGCGACGATGAATCTGGTGACCATCGACTTCATCAAACTGACGCTGGGCGTCCTGGCGACGATCGGCCTCTATTCGGTCCTTTACCAAGAGACGAAGATCTACCGCTTCTTCGAGCACGTCTTCCTCGGTTTGGCCGCTGGTTATGCGCTCGTGGCCGTTTGGACCGAGACGCTCTATGTCAACTGGTGGAGCCGCATGTTCGGCTCGTTCGCCGAAGACGGTACCACCATGGCCGAACCTGGAAGATGGGCTTATGCGATCCTCTTGCCGATCGGCCTCATGGCTTACTTCGTCTTCAGCAAGAAGAACAACTGGATGAGCCGGATCCCGATCGGCATCATCCTAGGCATGTGGGCTGGGCAGCAAGTCTTCATCTGGTGGAACACCTACGGGCCCCAGATCAACGCGACGATGCAGCCGCTCGTCCCGACGACCTGGGACACCTGGTTCGTGCCTTATATGGTCGGTATGGAACCGGCCCAAGCCGCCGAGATTCGGGCCAATATCCACCTGAGCCAGGCCATCACGAACTTCATCTTCCTCCTGACCTTCCTTTCCGCCTTCAGCTACTTCCTCTTCAGCTTTGAGCTCAAGGGCAAGTTCATGCTCGGCTTCAATCGCATGGGCCGTTGGTTCCTGATGATTGGCTTTGGCGCTATCTTCGGCAGCACAGTCATGGCCCGGTTCGCGTTGGCCATTGACCGGTTGTCCTTCATCTTTGTCGAATGGGCCCAGGCGGCTAGCCGGTTCTTCGGTTAATCCGTGTCAGAGGTCACGGCGAAGGCGGTCGTGCTTCGGCGGTCGGACTCAGGTGAGTCCGACCGCCGACTGGTCGTTTTGACCCGCGAGTTTGGCAAGATCGATCTGATCGCGAAGGGGGCCAGGAAGAGCGGATCGCGGTTGACTGGATCGAGCGAGCCCCTCACCTTGGCGACGTTCACTTGGGCGGCAGGGAAGGTGCGCCGGTTCGTGACCCAAGTGCAACCCGTTACGTCGTATCCACATATCCGCCAAGACTACGGCAGGCTGCTCGCTGCGGGCGCCGTCGTCGAGCTAGCCAATAGCAGTCTGCCCTTCGAAAGTCCTCTGCCCTCAGTCTTCGACCAAGTCGTTGAGTCGTTGCGTCTCTTGGACGAACCGAGGCCTTGGGCTCCCATCTTGGTTTGGACCCTGGAAAGGCTGCTCGGAGAAGAAGGACAAGGACAGTCGTGGACCGTTTGCGCCCTCACTGGGGTCAAGATCCTGTCGAACCCCGCTTGGTGCTCGCCAGGTTCCGGAGGCTACGTCGCCGATCCCGAGTCCGCGCCACGTGGCTTCTGGGTCTCGGCCGAGGCTCTCATGGCTCTTGGAAAAGTCGGATCGCTCCCGGAGCCTCCGGCCACCATCAAGCGGGCCCAAGAGTGCCTTCGTGTTCTCGTCAGGGTGTGGCAACACGTCTTGGAGACCCGGTGCCCGGCCTGTGAGTCGGCCCTTGACGCGCTTGAGCAGGAACGGGCCCCGAACCAGACTCTGGATACCGACTAGAATCGGTTCATTCATGAGACCGAACGCCTTTGTTTGGATTCTGGCGGCCCTGCTCGTCGGTTGCTCTCCGGGTCGGTTCTCCGAGACCAGCGCCAGCAAGCCGCAAGACACATTCCGCTATCCCATCGTCACCAACCCGACCACCATGGATCCTCACCTCGTTCAAGACGGGGACACGATCGACCTACTGCAACAAGTGCATGAGGGGCTCGTCGGCTGGAACGAGAAGAGTGAGCCGGAAGGAAAGCTGGCCGAGCGATGGGAGGTTTCCCAAGACGGGACTCGCTATAAGTTCATCCTTCGGGCAGGAGCCAAGTTCCACAATGGACGGCCCGTCACCGCAGAGGACGTGAAGTGGAGCCTTGAGCGGGTCACGAGCCCCAAGCTCGCGTCTCCGGTCGCAGACGCTTACCTGGGCGACATCCAGGGCGTCTCCGACAAACTCGCGGGCCGGGCGAGCGAAGTCTCTGGCGTCAAGGTCATCGACCCGAAGACGGTCGAGATCACCCTTGTCAGGCCCACGCCCTACTTCCTTGGGAAGCTCACCTACCTGACAGCGGCCGTGCTCCCCAAGGGGATCGCGCCTGAAGCCCCGGCCGTGTCGGGCGGCGGACAGTCAGACGGAGCTGCCGGCCCCATCCCAACGATGATCGGCGCCGGCCCGTTCAAGCTCAAGGAGTACCGGCCCCAACAGCTGATCGTGCTGGAGTCGTTCGCCGACTACCATGGCGGGGAACCGAAACTCAAGTACATCGAGCGTCCTGTGATCGGCGACGCCGTCACGAGGCTCTTCAAGTACAAGAACGGCGAGGTCGATCTCGTGATGCTCGAACGGCAAGACGTCGCCGCACTCCAGAAAGACGAGAAACTGAAAGACCACCTGAGGTTCTTTCCGAGGCCGGCGATCTGGTACGTCGGGCTGAACCAGCTCATGTTTCCCCCCTTCAAAGACCGCCGCGTGCGGCAGGCCATCGCTATGGCGATCGACAAAGAAAAGATCGTCGACGAACTGCTCGGGGGCGTCAACCAAGTCGCCAACAGCATCGTCCCTCCCGGAGTCCCCGGGGGCGACCGGCCCGACGCCAAAAGCTTCAAGCACGACCCCGAGGGTGCCAAGAGGCTCTTGGCCGAGAGCGGCTTCCCGAACGCGATCGGCCTCCCCGCCCTGACTCTGACTTTCCGCGAGGACAGGCCCGACATCAAGATCGTCGCCGAAGCCGTCGCAAGCCAACTCAAAGCGACCCTCAACATGGACGTCAAACTCCAGTCCATGGAGTGGGGCGCCTACCTCGAGAAGTTCAACCGCAAGGAGCAGACCTTCTATCACATGCGGTGGGCCGCCGACTACCTGGATCCGCAGAACTTTCTCAGCCACATGCTCGCCACCTGGGGGCCCGAGAACAAACTGGGCTATGCGAGCCCCGAGTTCGACAGGTACTGTCGAGAAGCCGACTCGCTGCTGCAGATGGAGATGCGGTTGCCGCTCTATGCGCGGGCAGAAGACACGGTGCTGCAGGACGCGGTCTGGATTCCGATCTACTTTCAGCGGGACGCCGAATTGATCCATCCCAGGGTCAAGGGACTCAGGGAGTCGCTTTTCGGCCACTTGCCGCATACGACCGTGAGCGTCGGCACGTCTCCATAAGGTGATGGAGACGACGCGCGTCGTCGCCCCGATCCCCAGGAACCCTGTCGCTCCCGAGTGGGTCGGGCCTGGAGACTGGAAGGGCCTCACGCTCGAAGGCGGGCGCGGATGGCAAAGCAACGGCGGTGTGGGCCGACTCCACCCTGACCGAGGTTTGCCGTTCTCGCTTGAACTTGCCGTCCCGTCAGGCCGGTTGCTCCGGATCCACATGGTCGGAGTGTTCGCATGGCACGTCGATCCTCGTCACGAGCCAGGAGGTTCGATCGGAGCTGCCGTCGTCTTGCAAAAGGGCAGCGAGGTCGTCCATCGAACAGACCTCGTCGCTGGCAGGCACTATGGCAACGCGCGCGAACCATTGCCGGTCTTCCGTCTCAATGGCGACGGCACGAGCCTGGAAACAGTCGGTCAGTGCGAGGTCGCCGGTGTGGCCGCCCGAGTCGACATCTTGACGCTGGACGTTCCCGGTGGGACTCGGGCCGAGCGACTGGTCTTCCGATCTTTCGCCACCCCCGCCAGCTTCGTGATCTTCGACATCGTGTTCGAGATCGAAGAGACCCAGGAGTGCCCGTTTCGGGGGCACGGCGACCGGATCGCCCTCAGCGAGCTCACAACGATCATCCGCACGCGAGACCGGATCCGGTTTGACCGGGCTCTCGATCAAGCGATGGACGCACTCGAACGGGCCGACGACCTGGACGAAGCACGGGGGCTGACTTTGATGTTCTTGGCTGTCGTCTCGGCCGCCATGCTCGATATGGGGGCGCCAAGGGAGTTCCACAGGATCCATCTGGATCTGGCCAAGGAAGTCACGGCCGCCTCGAACCGAGAGAACCTAGCCTCGATCCTTCTTCGAAGAGCCAAAGAACTGACCGAGACGGTCATGCCATCCTTGTCCGCCACAGGCCAACCGTCGCTCGACAGGGCCTTGGCCTATATTCAGCGCCACTTTGCCAGCGACCTTCAGGACGCCAAAGTCGCCGAGCAGGTGGGCTTGAGCACCTCCCACTTTCGGCACCTGTTCCGCCAGGCGATGCGGCAGCCTTTCCATCGATATGTCGTGGGCTTAAGGCTCGAAAAGGCCAGGGAGCTTCTCTCTCAGACCGATCTCAGCGTCTCGGAAGTGGCCCAGACAGTGGGGTTCGCCAGCCCGGCCCACTTCAGCCGGGTCTTTGCCAAGAGGTTCAAGACCGCCCCCTCGTCCCTTCGACAGGCTCGCCAATCCTAGCAAGGACCTCGGGCCCTTGTCAAATTCTGGCGCTTTCACCCGGGAACAAGCCAGTGGATTTTCAGTCTCTTGTAGTCCAGAAGCGCTCCAATAATGGATGTGTGCTTTTGGCAGCAACACTCGTCGGGTACGTCCTTGCGGCGACAGGGTTCTACACTCTCTGTACCAAGACGGCCGTCCTTGCGGAAGAAGAAACCGCAGGCTGGCCGGTTCCGGCCCGGTTGACCGTCGTAGAAGGCGGCCCCAACCAGGCTCAGGACGTTCGACAGGCGGCCTAAACGCCGGCTTAGGCCCGGGTTCCCGAGGGGAACCTCCGGGCCACGACGGTTCGAATAGCAAACGGAAGACCCTGGCGACTGCAGCGCCGGGGTCTCGTCGTTTGTGCCGGCCCATCATCGGCCGAAGGGGTCGGTCGGACACGGGCGGCGCGACTCGATTCCGACTTTCTGAGGCTGGTATCCTCTCGCCGTCACCATGGACGTGAGGAACCAACTCGACACGATTGTCGCCGATAAGAACCTGCTGAACCACCCGTTCTATCAAGCATGGAGTGCCGGGACCCTGCCCGAGGCCGCGCTGGCCACTTACGCCGCCGAATGGGGCCCGTTCGTGGCGCTCGTGCCCAAAGGGTGGGAGGCTCACGGGGACACAGGAATCGCCGACGAAGAGCGCACCCACGTCGAGCTCTGGGCTCGGTTCGCCGATGGTCTTTCGACTCGAGTGTTGAACGTGCCCACACTTGACGCCACCCGTCGGCTGGCTGAGTCGACTGACCGATTGTTCAGCGATCCGGTGACCTCCCTCGGGTCGCTCTTCGCTTTCGAGGCGCAACAGCCGCACACCTCGACAAGCAAGCTGGACGGGCTCCGTAAGCACTACTCCGTCGGCGAACGGGCCGAGGAGTACTTTGCCGTGCACTGCGACGACGTGCACGAGATGGAGATCCTGGCCCAGCGGATCGAGGCGCTCTCGCCAGAAGACCAAGAGAGAGCCATTGCCGCGTGCAAGGAAACCGCCGCCGCCCTCTGGGACGCCCTCACTGGCATCCACGAGAAGCACTGCGCGGCCGCCTGATCGGGCGAGAAAACGAACTGGAGGGCCCCTGCTAAGAACCGCAGGGGCCCTTCATGGTGTCTGGCCGCTTCCAGAAAGCACGGCCCACCAACCTTGGCTGATCAAACATATCTTCAAAAATTACTGCATTAGCCTTGACGTGAATTGTCTAGACAAAGTATATAGGCGGTGTCTATTGGAGGTTACATGCAGAGTTATTGGAGGACACCACTGAGAACTTCCTCGGTCGTCGGGGCACTGCTTGTCTCTGCCTGCTCGATGGCCCTCTACGGCATCACGTGGGAGACCGGGGCCTTGTACTCGATCGATCCTAACAACGCGGCCCTGACCAAAGTCGGGGACACCAACGTCAAGTATATGGCCGACATCCAGATGGGGGCCGACGGCTATCTGTATGGGTTCACGACCGGTTTGGCGGCCAAGACCTACAAGATCGACCCATCCGACGGGAAAGCCACCGAGCTGAAGCCCGTGGCCCTGGACGAAGGCACATTCGTTTTTGAAGGGGCGATGGCCGAGTCCAACGGTGACGTCTACTGGTGCTCGGCCGGTATGGACGCCGGTCACGCCAAGTTCTTTGAGATGAACGTGAAGACAGGAGAGATCCTCGACTCGTTCACGGTCGAAGGGGCGTTCGACATCAACGGATGGGTGCGCGCCTACACAGACGGAGACGAACTATACGGGCTCGACCGCGAGTCCATGTCGATCGTCGTCATCGACCTCATGAACCGCACGTCTTACACCGCTCTCGGCTGGCCCGGCGACGTCGGCGAGGTCGGCGGCATGACCTACTATGGAAACGATGTCTACATCGCCACTGGAGGAACCGGATCCGTGATCCCCGGCAGCAACAAGCTGTTCCGAGCCCAGATCGCGGGAACGTTCACCACGCCGGTCGAAGTCGGCACATTTTCCGGAATCGGTGACTACGGTTTCAGCGGCATCGCCGCTCCCGAACCCTCGATCCTGTTAGCGGCGGGAATGGCCGCCCTTGTCCTCAGGAGAAAGCGCAAGTGAAAAGAGAAGTGAAAAATTGGCTCCTGGTCGGCACAGCCGGCCTTGTCGTCGTCGGGGTGGCCTTTGTCGGCCTCATGGGCGCTGGCGGCGAAACACCTTCGAGAGTCAGAGCCGAAAGTGACTCGCTCGACCCCAGTGCCATCGGCTATTGGCTGGCCCTCCGGTCGAGCCCGGAAAGGCCCATCGACTATGGGCGGTACCTCGACGAGTGGCGCCGTTTGCAAGGGCCCAAGCCCGCCCGTTTCATGGCTCAGCCGCAAGCGGGGCCCTGGACGTTCGCTGGGCCGAAGAACCTCGATATTCCTTCTCGAAACTTCTATGGCACGAAGCCCATCGTCGGGCGGGTGAACGCCGTCGCCGTGGAGCCGGGGGCGACCCCCAAGGTCTATCTCGGCGGGCCGTTCGGCGGCGTGTGGCGCGGCTCGAACACGACAGCTTGGACGCCAATTTCCGACCAGCTCTTCCCGCTGATCATGATCGGCGCGCTCGCCAACAAGGACGGCAAGGTCTATGCCGGGTCGGGCGACGCCCATCTCGCCTACCTGGGAGCCCAAGGCAAGACCCTGGGGACGTCCGCCGTATGGATCTATGACAAGACCTCCAGCACATGGGAACAAACGGGGAACGACGAGTTAGGAACCCTGACGAACCGTGGCGAGACCATCCGCCACGGGGCCCACATCAACTCGATCGTCCCGATCCATGAGGTCAAGGACTCCATGCTCGTCGCCGCTTGCCATGGCGACGCGCTGGCCAGCGGCAAGAACCCGAACGGGCTCTGGAAATACGACGGCAAGACCAAGAAGTGGTCCCGGGCGGTCGCGGACGAAGAGAACTTCTTCGACCTTGCTTTTGGGGCCTTGAGCCAGGCGACGGGACGGCGGTACTACTATGCCGTCTCGCTCGACTCGACCGACCTTCGACGCTCGGGTGATGACGGCAAGACTTGGGTCAAGCTCGCGACGCCTGCCAGGGTCTCTAATCCCAAAGCGATCCAGGTCGCGGCTTCACCGATAGAGCCCAACACAGTCTATTTGATGTCTTACGTCAGCAAGAAGATCTGGCGGAGCAAGAACGCAGGCCAGACCTTGGGCGGCTGGGAGGACATCACCGGCGACATCGATGGCCTGGTCTGGAGTCAGGAGGATTACAACTGGCTTCTCGAAGTGGGTTCCGTGAAGGGCGACGACGGGAAGGACAAAGACGTCGTTGTGGCGGGTGGCGTCCGCGTCTGTGTCCTCAGCGACCCCGTCGCCAAGAAGTGGACCGAGTTCTCGGGCGACCAGACGGCCGACAGCGTGATCCACCGGGACTTCCAGAGCATCGCCTTCTCGCCTGACAGGAAGAACGAGGCTTACATCGGTACCGATGGCGGCGTCTATCGCGTCACGTTCGACAAGGACTTCAAGGCGACGGTCGAGAACTACATGACTCGGGAGGCCGATCCACAGTTCGGGATCACCCAGTTCTACTACATCGCCGCGTCTGGGAACGACCACGGCTCGATCTTGGGGGGGGCGCAAGACAATTGCACCCCGTTCGCGACGGGCGCCAGTATGGGAGCCAATAAGAACTGGACGAACCCGTGCTCGCTCGGCGACGGCGGCGCTTCGGACGTCTCCCCAGTCGATGGCAAGCGGTGGATCCAGGGAGGATACGTGGACAGAAGATCGATGAGCTTCTTCTACACCGAAGACGACTGGAAGGAGGCTCCCCGACTGAACAAGGATTGCCCGGTGCCCGGCGACGAGCGTGCCCGCCTCTTCTTCCCGCCCGTCATCATGGACGCCCAATCCAGCGACTATGCGTTCACCGCGTTCCAAAGGCTCCATATCTTCTCGTTCGTAACAGCGGATTGGAAGAAGGCCCAGAAAGCCGGAAACGTAGACGGCGTCGAGCTTGGGAACGACTATGTGGTCTGTCTCGCTCACGCGCCAGGCAACGCCGACTACATCTACAGCGGATCCAACGACGGTCAGGTTTGGCTGAGCCTGTTCGAAAACCTCTCGATCATTCTCAAAGACCAAACGAGGGTCGACACGGGCACCCCCGGGATCAACAACCCGGCGGGCGACCCGATCACGTCGATCTCGGTCGATCCCGCCGATCCGAAGAGGATCGTCGTCGGTATTGGCGGCGACGACCGCGACAAGGTCGGGGCCCGCATCTGGGTCTGCGACGACGTCACCAAAGCGGTCGGCGCCCGAAAATGGGAGGACAAGACCGGCACCGGACTTCCCAAGATCCCGGTGAACTCGGTCAGGTTCTGGCACTCTGACCCGAAGGAGTGGTGGGTGACCAACGACCTCGGCGTGTTCTACACCCAGGACAATGGCGTGACCTATAAGTCGGCCAACAAGAATCTGCCCTCCACCGTCGTCAACGACCTCAAGATCGTCGCGGGCAGCCCGATGATCACGGTCGGCACGTTCGGACGGGGCGCTTGGCAGGCCCGTCGGGCCGACCTCATCGCTCCGGGGCCGTAGGTCAGGTCAAGGCCCTCCGCAAAGTCGCGGAGGGCCTCAGCCAGCTGTCAATGCGGACGAAGGGCTCGATTCGAAGCTGAACCTTCCGTCACGGAAGTCCACTGTGACGAGGTCGCCGTCTCGGACCTCGCCCGCCAAGAGGCGGCTCGCCAACGGGTTCATCACCTGAGTCTGGATCGCCCTCTTCAACGGTCGCGCCCCATAGACCGGGTCGTAGCCCACCGTAGCGAGCTCCGTCAGGGCCTCCTCGCTGAGCCGCAGTTCGATCCGCCGATCTTGGAGCCGCTCCGCCAGGCGCTCCACTTGGATCCGGACGATCTTCTTGATCTCGCCAGCACCAAGGGCGCGGAAGACGACAATGTCGTCCAACCGGTTGATGAACTCCGGGCGGAAGTGGTGCCGCAGTTCGCTGAGGACCTTCTCTTTGATAGATTCCCAGGCCTGACCATCGATGAACCCCTCGCCGTAGTGGTGCGACCCAATGTTCGATGTCATGAGGATCACGGTGTTCTTGAAGTCGACCGTCCGACCCTGGCCGTCCGTCAGTCGCCCGTCATCAAGCACCTGCAAGAGCACGTTGAAGACCTCTGGGTGCGCTTTCTCGACCTCGTCGAGCAAGACCACCGAATAGGGCCGCCGCCGTACGGCCTCGGTGAGTTGTCCGCCTTCGTCGTATCCAACATATCCAGGAGGCGCTCCGATCAGCCGCGACACCGAGTGCTTTTCCCCATACTCGCTCATGTCGATCCGGACCATCGCCCGCTCGTCGTTGAAGAGCAGTTCGGCCAGGGCCTTGGCCGTCTCGGTCTTGCCGACGCCGGTCGGCCCCAGGAATAGGAACGACCCGACCGGTCGGTTGGGGTCGGCGATACCCGACCTTGACCGGCGTATGGCGTCGCTGAGGAGGGTCAAGGCCTCGTCCTGTCCAACGACCCGGGCCCGTAACTGCTCCTCCATCGTCAGGAGCTTCTGCATCTCCCCGCTTAAGAGCTTGCTGACCGGCACGCCCGTCCACTTGCTCACCACTTCGGCGATGTCTTCAGACTCGACCTCTTCTCGGAGGAGCTTGGCACCTTTGTGGGTCTCTTCCAACTCGACCATCTTCGCCTGGAGCTGCTTTTCGAGGGCCGGAATCTTGCCGTGCTGGATCTCGGCGGCCCGGCCATAGTCGAAGTCCCTTTCCGCGTGGGCAAGCTCGTTTCGGAGGATCTCGACCTGGGCTTTCACGGACCGGACCTCTTCGATCTTCTCCTTTTCGCTTTGCCAACGGGCACGCAGCGCCTTGGCCCCCTCGGCGAGTTCGGCCAACTTCTTCTCAGTCTCGGCCAAGCGCTGACGACTGGCGGCGTCCTCCTCCTTCGAGAGGGCTGCCTTGTCGATCTCGAGCTGCCGGATTTGCCTTTCGACCGCGTCAAGCTCTTCGGGAAGGCTGTCGATCTCGATCTTGATCCGGCTGGCCGCCTCGTCGACAAGGTCGATCGCCTTGTCAGGAAGGAACCGATCGCTGATGTACCGGTCGCTGAGCGTGGCCGCGGCGACGATCGCACCGTCGCTGATCCGCACGCCATGGTGGATCTCATAGCGCTCCTTGAGACCTCGGAGAATTGAGATCGTCTCGCTGACGCTGGGTTCTCCGACGTATACGGTCTGGAACCGCCGCTCAAGGGCCTTGTCCTTCTCCACGTGCTGCCGATACTCGTTCAGAGTCGTCGCGCCGATGCAGCGGAGTTCGCCGCGGGCCAGCAAGGGCTTGAGCATGTTGGCCGCGTCAAGCGACCCCTCGGCTTTTCCGGCCCCGACCAATGTGTGCAACTCGTCGATGAAAAGGATGATCTGGCCGTCGCTTTTCTTGATCTCCTCGAGCACGGCCTTGAGCCGTTCTTCGAACTCGCCACGGTACTTGGCGCCGGCGACCATCGCCCCCAGATCGAGCGCGACCACGCTCTTGTTTCGGAGCCCCTCAGGCACATCGCCCGTCACGATCCGTTGGGCCAATCCTTCGACGACGGCCGTCTTCCCGACTCCGGGTTCGCCGATGAGGACGGGATTGTTCTTGGTCCTCCTGCTCAGCACTTGGACGCACCGACGGATCTCCTCGTCGCGGCCGATGACCGGGTCGAGCTTGCCCTCTCGGGCTTTCGCGGTCAAGTCTTGGCCGTACTTCTCGAGCGAGTCGTAAGTCGCCTCGGCGTTCGGGTCGGTCACGCGCTTGCCGCCTCGAACCGCTTCGACGGATGATTCCAGGATCGCCTTGGTGGCCCCGTTGGACTTCAAGGCCCGTCCCGCACCGCCGGTGTCCTCGGTGAGGGCCAGGAGCACGTGCTCGGTGCTCACATAGTCGTCTCCCGACTTCTCAGCGAGGGTGAAGGCATTGTTCATCGCCGTCGTGAGTCGGTTTCCGACCGTCGAGCCATGGGTCGCGGCCCCGCTGACCTTTGGCCCTTTGGCGGCCTCTTCCCGGGCGGCCCGGGCCACATTGTCCGCCTTGACCCCGGCTTTCTCAAGCACGGACCTCGCGACTCCGTCCGCGGGTGCTAGGAGCGCCAGAAGCATGTGCTCGGGTTCGATGGCCTGACTTTGGTGTTCGGCGGCCACCTTCTGGGCTTCCTGGAAGGCTTCCTGGGTGCGGATGGTCAGTTTGTCAAAGCGCATAGTGAGTCTCTAATAGTCAAACGACTTGAGTATCTTACTCAACACCTGTGGCGCGAGGTTGGTTTCATGGCCACTCGTCGATGGGACGATCGGGACACGAGTGCGAGCCTTCACCGCCTTTCTGGCCCACCAAACGAAAGTTCGTACACGACAAGGTTCAGCACACACAATAGACGAAGCTGGCCAGTAGAAATACGAGTTTTATAGAAGGAATCTTGCGCTCTCTTGCAAGTATTATGTAGTATTCTTCCTGAAGATTGTCCGGCAATCTTCGTGGAGTGGAATGATTATGAAGACCTCTAGGGCCATTCTTCTTGGCTCGCTTGCCTCTATGTCCGTCGGAACCTTCGCGTTCGTTAACCCGGGTTTCGAGACGGGAGACCTGACCGGCTGGAACATCAGTTTCACGCCGAACGGCAGAACCGCCATCCAGGACGTGATCCGCTACGATATTGACGGCCCGGGGCCAAAGGGAGAGAGCCTTGCCGGCCGGTTTGCTGTCGGACAAGTGAACTTCCAGGCGGGAGTCCAGGAAGGGATGTTCCTGACTCAGAACCTGAACCTGACCGGAGGCACGAACTACGTGATCGGTTACGACTGGTCCGCGTACCGCGACCCCGGAACTGGGGACAACTCCCAAGGCGGGGTGTTCTCAGTCGTGATCAACGGGTCTCTCTTTGGTACGCAGGCAGCCGGATCGACTGGTCCGAACACGCCGAAGTACGGTTCGATCTTGGTGAACTTCACGCCGACCACAAGCGGCGTGTACACCATCGGGGCCAGCATCACGCGACCCTTCACAGTGCCGACAGGGCTGTATCAGGTCGTCGACAACTTCAGTGTCGTGCCCGAACCTGGCACGTTGCTGGCCTTGGGAGCTGGCCTGGCCGCGTTGATAGCGCGCCGACGAGCCAAGTAGGCGGCGGCTCTTCTCTAGCGACACGGGCGCGGCCACCACGTGGCCCGCGCCCGTTATTTTCCGATGCAGAAGTCTCGGAAGACACGCTCAATCACGTCTGGGGGGGTCGTCTCGCCTGTCACCTCGCCCAGAAGCCGGACGGCTTGGCGCAGGGCGACCGCAGCGAGGTCGTGAGGCACAGGCTGAAAGAGCGTGTCGCGAGCGTGCCGCGCCGCCTCTGACGCTTGTTCGAGCAAGGAAACGTGGCGCTCGTTCACGAGCCCGCCGTCCGTCTCTCCGATCCACCCGCTGAGGGCCTCGCGAACCGCGTCGAGCCCTTGGCCAGTCTTGGCTGACACGGCGACCGAACGTTCGATCGAAAGTGCCCGAGGCAAGTCGGACTTGTTGGCCACCAAGAGCCACGGCCTGCCGTGGGAACCCGCCTCGAGCCTCTCTTGCTCCGTCCAAGGACACGTCGCATCGACGACATAGAGGACAGCGTCGGCAGCCGCCATGCTACCGAGAGCCCTCTCGATCCCGAGCTGCTCGATCTCGTCATCGGAAGCCCGAAGACCGGCTGTGTCGATCAAGCGGACGGGAACGCCGTCGACCTCGATCTCTTCCTCGACAGTGTCTCGCGTCGTGCCGGGAATGTCCGACACGATCGCCCGATCGGCTCTCACCAAGGCGTTGAGAAGCGAGGACTTGCCCGCGTTCGGCCTCCCCGCGATCACGACATGGATGCCGTGCCTGACGAGCCTGGATGTCCGGGCGCCTCGCAGGGCTTCTTCGATGATGACGAGGGCCGATTCGATGCGGCGAGTAAGGCCCGCGACGTCGACCTCCCCGACCTCTTCGGAGAAATCAGTGGAGGCCTCCACCGCCGCAAGAGCCCCGACGAGGGCGTCCCGGGCCGGAGAGAGCAGGTCTCGGACGCCGCCCTCCCGCAAGAGGGCCGCTCTTCGAAGCTGGGCTTCGGTGCGGGCTGCGACGAGATCGCGGACCCCCTCGGCCTGGGTCAAGTCCATTCGGCCGTTCATGAAGGCTCTCAGGGTGAACTCTCCTGGCTCCGCCATTCGCGCTCCGGCCCGGAGGCACGCCTCGACCAAGCTGCGCACCGAGGCAGGCGACCCATGGACGCTGATCTCGACCGACTCCTCGCCCGTGTAGCTTGACCCAGTGGCGAAGGGGAGCGCGAGCCCGTCCTCCCCGGTCACTGCTCTGCCGTAAGTGGCGCGTCTCGGTTCGACTGCTTCTGGCCAGGGCTGAAAGACTTTGGCAGCGACTCGCCAAGCCTCCGGCCCGGACAAGCGCACCAGGGCCACGGCCCCGCCGACCGCGGTGATCGGTGCGACGATGGTGTCGTGAAGAGCCACCGCTTCAGGGTACCGGGCCGAAGAGCGCCGGGGCCCCGTCCGAAAGGACGCAACACCTGAGATCCCGTTGTCGAGTCAAGCTCGGTATTCGATCGATGCGACCTCGGCCTCGAAGAACTCTGCTTCGGGATCAAGGCTGTCACCTTGGACGCCCCATCCTGCCCGGATCCGGCTCGGGACTCGAAGGCCCCCGAAGTCTCCTTCGGACTCAGTCTTGACAATGAACGTCTCGATCTTGTTGGAGTCCGAACGGTAACGCTGGAGACTCACCCTGAGCAAGCTCCCTTCGGGGCCGATCGTCAAGGCGGCTGCGACCGGACCGGAGCGCGTTGCGACCGTGGCGACGACTTCATCCTCGGTGAGCGACCATTCGACTGCGGCGGTCAAGAACGCGGTGGGGATCCAAACAAGCTCGCCCACGAACCGGGCCAGGGCGCTTTGGCTCACAGCATCGCCTCGGGCTCTGGCGACCGGGAGAAGGCCGAAGATGCGCCAGTCCATCTGACCGACGCCGCCAAGAGACTCATCAAACCCAGTGACCGGGAGCCCGCCCATGCTGGTTTTGGCCGCCCACACAAAGCCGAGGGGCCAACATATGACCTCTTCTGCGTGGTAGGGGCACCAGTCCTTGAGCTTGAGCCGACCCTTCATCGTGATCCATGCCGCCTGATGAAGCGGCTGTCCCGCCGGCACTGCCCTGGAAAGGTATCGGGCGACCGGGTCGGGTAGGTGTCGCAGCATGTCATGACCGAAGCGTCCCTGCGCCGTTTCCGCACGTTCCCAGAGCGACTCCAACTTTTTCGAAAGTGAAAGGGGAAGGGATGAAGTGCGCCGCACGTCAAACATTGTGTCCACTGAAGACGGCCGTTGCCCACTTTATCGCGGACTCGGAGTGTAAAGTCAAACAGAGATGAAGCTTTTCCTCGACACCGGTGACGTCGAAGAGGTGCGTCGGGCCGCCGGCTGGGGCGTCATCGACGGCGTGACCACCAACCCCACCCTCATCGCAAAGACCGGCAGGGGGTTTCGAGAAACCGTGCTGGCGATTTGTGAGGCCTGCCCCGGCGGCGCAATCAGCGCCGAAGTCGTGGCGACGGAGTTTGACGCGATGCTCAAAGAGGCCCTTGAGATCGCGAGCTGGCACGAGCAGATCGTCGTGAAAGTGCCGATGATCGAGCCTGGAATTAGGCTGGTCGCCCAACTCACCGACCGAGGGATCCGCACCAACGTCACGCTTGTGTTCTCGGTGAGCCAGGCGTTGCTCGCGGCTAAGGCAGGGGCGACCTACATCAGCAATTTCGTCGGGCGGGTCGACGATTTCAGCGGGGACGGGATGGAAGCGGTCGCTTCCACAGTGGAGATGGTGGAGGCGCACGGGTTCGAGAGCGAAGTCTTGGTCGCGAGCGTCCGACACCCCCAGCACGTCGTCCAGGCGCTGGCTTGTCGGGCGCATGTGGCGACCATGCCGTACGCGGTGCTCGCCCAACTCTTCAAGCACCCGCTGACCGACATCGGACTGGAGCGCTTCCTCAAGGATTGGGAGGGAGCCGGCCTTTCGATCTTTCCACCCAAGGTGACGGCATGAGGCAGTTCCTCTTGGTCGCAGCCGCCATCTTGGCGTTCGGCTGCTCGAACGATCCTGGAGTGGTGCGTTCGGAAACAAAGGATGGTACCGACATCGCAAGGGCGACAGAGCCCATCGACTCGGGCGCGGCGAAGCCGCCGGTCGGCGAAAGCGTGCCGACCCGACCTGCAGAGCCAGGCCCGGACAAGAAGACGGAGCCGCAGGCCCCAGGAAGGATTGATCCGAGAGTCGTGGGAACTTATAGGCTTGAGCTTTCTTCGGAGCAGAAAGCGCAGATCGAAGAAAGTCTGGCCCAGCTGCGGCGCCAGGCCAAGACGGGAGACAGCCGTTCCCAGCAATTGCTTTCCGTGGCAGAGACGGCGGCCAAAGCGGCGGAGAACATGACGTTCAGCCTGACCGCCGACGGAAGGTTCAGTTCGGAGGTCGCGACCGGCCCGTCGAAGGGGAAGTTCACGATGAGCGGAACCACCCTCACGCTGATGCCAGATGAGGCCCCGGCGGACCCCTCGATCAAGAACGCGATGGAGTTCGAGTTCGATCCGGCGGCCAAGACATTGACGGCTGAACAAAACGGGCAAAAGACGGTCTTTCGCCGAGTGAGATAGCGTGCGGTTCCAAGACCAAGTCATCAAGGTGACCCAAAAGGCCGTGGCGGACTTGGTTCGCGCTGTCGAGTCCCTGCCGACCGACCGTCTGGACTGGAGCCCGGGTGGAGCCCGAAGCGCCGTCGACCAGCTTCGCGAGGTAGCCGCCGTTCCGGAAGCCCTTATCGGACTTCTTGAGGGCGACGCCCGAACCATGGAAGGACATGCCGAGCGCATGAGGGCGCAAGCGAAAGGGCCGGCCAACCTGGCCGAACTCTCTGAGACTGTCCTGACTGAGACAGCTCGGCTTTGCGCCGTCATCGCTTCCTTTCCGGACTCGAGGCTGGAAGAGGAGGTCACGCTCCCGATGGGGGGCGGCACGACTTGGACGCGGGCCGACCTCCTAATGCACCATTACTGGAACGCGACCTATCATTTGGGCCAAGTCAACTACATTCAAACGATCTTGGGCGACCAAGAAATGCACTGACCCGTCAACTTGACCAGTGCGCCAGCTAGGTCTTTTGCTGTAGACTCAAACAGGGCATAAGACCCGGATCGAGGCCAAACCCATGATCAAGACCTCACGCCATCTTCTCGCTTTGTCGTTCGCCACGCTTGTCACCAGCTCGTTCGGGACTGGGCCAAAGATCGACCCCGCCCTCGCCGGGCAGATGGGGACGCAGGGTCAGACACGCGTGATCGTCTTCTTGTCTCGCCAACATGTGGCAGAGGCGGCCAAGACGATCGCCCCCCTCTACCGGCCAAGGATCGACGCGGCGGCAGAACGGCTCAGGCTCGAGGCGGTCAGGTTGCGCAACATGCCGACCCTCAGCCCAGCGGAAAAGGAACAGGCCCTCGCGACCGGGAGGTACCTCGTCAACCCGGTCCAACTGGCGCCCTTTGCCCGAGAGGTCGATTTCTTGCGAACTGAGTACTACGATGAAGCGGTCCGAATGGCAAGGGCGAACTCCGTTTGGGACTTTGCCGCGGTCGAAGGGGCGATCGGCCGCTTGGGAGGGCGGACGACCGGAGGAACCTTGGCCATCAGCACGCTCTTCGCAGTGGTGCCAGGAACAAAGATCGGACAGCTGGCCGACCATCCGATGATCGCCTTGGTCGCGGCCGACAATCCCGGCTATCCCGAACTTGACACCTCGGCCGCCTCGCTCGGGGCGACTGTCCTCTGGGGCCAAGGCACGACGGGCGGCGTCTTTGACTGCGGGGTGCTCGATACCGGCGTGCTCCAGTCGCACGCCGCGTTCGCTGGCAAGAGGTTCGAGAGCGGGGCTGGAACGGGCGACAGCAACGGCCACGGCACCCACGTCGCCGGGATCATGGCCTCGGGCAACGCCACCTATCGCGGCATGGCTTGGGGCCTGGACACGATCAGCGTCGCGGCGGCCGGCGGCGACAGCCAGTCGATGACTGGAATGAACTATCTCATGACCGTGGTCACGGAAAGGGCCGAGGCCGTGAACTACTCCTTCGGTAATGGCACCGCGAACTCCCAGGACTACGCCCCGATCGACCGGTTCTTCGACGGCGTCATCGACACCTTTGATACGATCGTCAGCAAGTCCACCGGCAACGGCGGGTTCAGCTCAGGGGCTCCGACCATCACCCACCCGGCTCCGGCCTTCAACCTTTTGGCCTGCGCGAGCCTCTTCGACCAAGGCAACACCAACCGCAACGACGACAGGATCTCTTCCTTCAGTTCCACCGGCCCGACGGTCAGCGGCCGCAAAAAACCCGACATCGCCGGACACGGCGAGGCGATCATGTCGACGTACAACAACGGCGGGTATACCTCGCTTTCGGGAACTTCCATGGCCGCTCCCCACATCGGCGGCTCGGTGGTGCTCATGAACCAGCTTGGGGCGGCAAGTCCTCTCGCGGCGAAGGCCGTCCTCCTGAACACGACCGACGCGATGGACTCGAAAGGCACCTCATCGACGGCCGACGACACATTCGTGAACGGGAGTTTCTGGGACCGGCGTTACGGTTGGGGCTACGCCAACCTCGTTCGCGCCGGCATGCACGCTCCGGACGTCTTCGTGGACACGATCGCAGCCCCGACCGCGCAGAACAAGTCGCTTCAGTTCTATGGCGGGTCGCTCAGCAACCATGCCAAGTTGACCCTGGTCTGGAACAGGCGCGTGGCCTATAACGGGGCCAGCTATCCCGGCGTGGTTCGACAGTTGAGCAATCTTGACCTCGCCGCCTACCGAGCCAATGGCGCGTTCGACCTTCTTGGAATCAGTGCTTCCACGATCGACAACGTCGAGCAACTTTCCGTCGGGGCCAGCGCTGTGGACGTGATCGCCAAAGTTTCCACGACTGGCCTGTTCGACCCGGCTTTGAGCCAAGACCGCTACGCGCTTGCTACCCAGGAGAACTGGACGAGGCTCTCGCCCCCCAACGCGACCGCGCAGTTCGTGCGTTCGCTGGGATCGGCCTATCTGGCTCCGTTCAACCTGGAAGTCAGGGTCACGAACACAGGCCAAGTGCCGATCGTGGACGGCCGGGTGGAGCTGGCCGCGCCCTTGGACATCCTGAACGGGGCCAATCCGCAGCCGGTCGGAACGATCCAGCCTGGCCAAACAGTGACCGCGGTCTGGCAAGTCCGCCGAAGGCTCAATCCAGGTTCTCAGCCGACCCAGGCACGGGTGCGATCGACCGGTTTTGGCGAGAACTGGGAATGGGTCATCACAGACCCGAACGGCTAGGCCCGCTCAGGCTGGTAACGCGGGCTCCAGGCTCAAAGTCTGGGGCCCGTACCTTTGCCTGGACCGGGTGTTCGTGAGGCCGAGGGCCCAATCTTTCCAAATCCCTTGTGGAACCTTGACTTGGGTGGGGCCGTCTGGTATGATTCGCCTTCGCCACTGGCCTTCGAGCGAGTGGCGCGCCTGGCTGAAAAGCATGGCGGAGCTCTTTGAAAGCCGCATAGAGTGTTGATGACGCGCATTAAAGGCACCGAGCGAAAGCGAACGCTTTGAAAAAGTAGAAAGCTACGTAGGGTGTGCGACGAATGCCTAGGGACAAGTTGCCGAAGAAGGACGCGTAAGCGGCGAAACGCCGCGGGGAGCTGCACAGAAGCGATGATCCGCGGATTTCCGAATGGGGAAACCCGGCGAGGGTAACGCCTCGTCACCCACGCCTGAACACATAGGGCGTGAGGAGGGCACTGGGTGAACTGAAACATCTAAGTAACCCATGGAAGAGAAACCGAAGGGACTCCGTAAGTAGCGGCGAGCGAAAGCGGACCAGCCTAAACCAGTCGGCTTGCCGGCTGGGGTAGTGGGGCATCCACCAACTTTCCCAAGCTGAGGGAGCAGGGCCTTGGCCCCGTACCTTGAGCTTGAGGAAGTTGGAAAAGAAGATCGACACAGAGATAGAAGAACAGTCTGGAAAGTCTGGCCACAGAGGGTGACAGCCCCGTATTCCAAATCTCTGACGAATTCAGGATGTACCCGAGTAGCGCGGAGCACGAGGAATTCCGCGTGAATCTGCCCGGACCACCGGGTAAGGCTAAGTACGGCTTGTCACCGATAGTGCATCCAGTACCGTGAGGGAAAGGTGAAAAGAACCCCGGGAGGGGAGTGAAATAGAACCTGAAATCGCACGACCCGCAAACAGTCGGAGCGCCAGGCCGGGAGCAATCCCGGCAAGCGTGACGGCGTGCCTTTTGCAGAATGAGCCTGCGAGTTGTCGGCAGTGGCAAGGTTAAGCGGTTAAGCCGTGGAGCCGGAGGGAAACCAAGTCTGAATAGGGCGTACAGTCATTGTCGGCAGACCCGAAACTGCGTGATCTAGCCATGGTCAGGCTGAAGTGGAGGTAACACTCCATGGAGGGCCGAACTCATTGACGTTGAAAAGTCTCGGGATGAACTGTGGTTAGTCCGGTGAAATGCCAATCGAACGCAGAGATAGCTGGTTCTCCCCGAAATGCATTGAGGTGCAGCGTTGTCTGTTGTCACACGGGGGTAGAGCACTGAATGGGCTAGGGGGCTTACCCGCTTACCGAACCCAATCAAACTCCGAATACCGTGTGATTAAGGCAGCAGTGAGACTGCGAGCGATAAGGTCCGTGGTCAAAAGGGAAATAGCCCAGATCGACAGCTAAGGGCCCTAAGTGGCGGCTAAGTGTGAAACGATGTGAGGAAGCGTAAACAGCCAGGAGGTTGGCTTGGAAGCAGCCATCCTTTAAAAAGTGCGTAACAGCTTACTGGCCGAATGTTTCTTCGCGCGGATAATGTAAGGGGGCTCAAGCCGCCCTCCGAAGCTTCGGGATCCCGCATGAGCGGTGATCGGTAGGGGAGCGTCGTGTGTGCAGCGAAGCGTGAGCGTAAGCCCGCGTGGAGCGCACTCGAGTGAGAATGCAGGCATGAGTAGCGATTACACAGGTGAGAATCCTGTGCGCCGAAAACCTAAGGTTTCTCCGGCTATGTTCGTCAGACGGAGGTTAGGCGGACCTAAGGCGAGGCCAGAAGGCGTAGCCGATGGACAGCAGGTAGATATTCCTGCCCCGTGCGTGGTGCGATGGGGGACGCTTCTTGAGGTTCCAGACAGACCGTTGGTTGTTCTGCTCCGAGTCCTTCGGGACAAAGAGGTTGGGATCGATAGGGGCCGAGAAAAGCCCTAAGCTTCAGCCACGTATGACCGTACTGCAAACCGACACAGGTAGGTGAGTCGAGGAGACTAAGGCGTTCGAGAGAATTCTCGTTAAGGAACTAGGCAAATGGGTCCCGTAACTTAGGAATAAGGGACGCCCCGCAAGGGGCCGCAGCGAAGCATCCCAGGCGACTGTTTACCAAAAACACAGGTCTCTGCCAAGGTGAAAACCGAAGTATAGGGGCCGACGCCTGCCCAATGCTCGTAGATTAACAGGAGGCGTTAGGGCAACCGAAGCGCTGAATCGAAGTCCGAGTGAATGGCGGCCGTAACTCTAACGGTCCTAAGGTAGCGAAATTCCTTGTCGGCTAAATACCGACCCGCATGAAAGGCGTAACGACTTGGGAACTGTCTCAACGAGAGGCTCGGTGAAACTGTAGTGCCCGTGAAGATGCGGGCTACGCGCAGTAGGACGGAAAGACCCCGTGGAGCTTTACTACACCTTCGGATTGTCGTTTGGGTGTGGATGTAGAGCGTAGGTGGGAGCTTCGGCACCAATGGAACACCACCCTTCTATATCTGGACGACTAACCTGACCCGTTATCCGGGTTGGGGACACTCCGTGGCGGGTAGTTTGACTGGGGCGGTCGCCTCCCAAAATGTAACGGAGGCGTACAAAGTCACCCTCAGCCTGGTCGGAAATCAGGCGTCGAGCGTATAGGTATACAGGGTGATTGACTGTGAGACAAACAAGTCGAGCAGGTGCGAAAGCAGGTCTAAGTGACCCTCTGGTGGTGCGTGGGCACGCCAGGGTTCAACGGATAAAAGCTACCCCGGGGATAACAGGCTGATCTTGCCCGAGCGCTCACAGCGACGGCATGGTTTGGCACCTCGATGTCGGCTCGTCACATCCTGGGGCTGTACAGGGTCCCAAGGGTTCCGGAGTTCACGGATTAAAGTGGCACGCGAGCTGGGTTCAGAACGGCGTGAGCCAGTTCGGTCCCTATCCACTGTGCGCGCAGGAAACTTGAGGAGAGTCGCCCTTAGTACGAGAGGACCGGGGTGAACGGACCTATGGTGTACCAGTTGTGCCGCCAGGCGCAGACGCTGGGTAGCCAAGTCCGGAAGGGATAAGCGCTGAAAGCATCTAAGCGCCAAGCCCACTCCAAGATGAGGTTTCCCATATTAGTAAGGCCCCACGAAGACTACGTGGTGATAGGCCGGAGGTGGAAGCACGGCAACGTGTGGAGCTGACCGGTACTAATTGGCCGAGGGCTTACTACAGAAGCTCGCTTAGCCCGGTGCTTTTAATGGGCGTCATCGACACAAAGTGCGGCTTTCAAAGCGTTTCGCCACAGGCGACAACCGCATACAGTTTCTATTCGCGTGGCCATAGCGAGAGGGATACACCCGTTCCCATCCCGAACACGGAAGTTAAGGCTCTCAGCGGCGGAAGTACTTGGCTGGTGACGGCCCGGAAGATAAGCACGTTGCGCGGATAGAAGATTTCAAGAAGAAGCCCCTTGGCATAAGCCAAGGGGCTTCTTCGTTCGTAACAAGTGTGGTCGGCTGCCGGTCGAACCAGCCACGGCTGCACCCAACGAAGCGCGGAGCTTCACGTGCGAAGACGCGATGGGGCCCAGCGAGACACGACCTCTACCCTCGAACACGTTCACAACTCCTTCGCCCGAAGTGATGGATCCGAAGAGAGACTTTGTCGATCGTTCGACCGGGTAGTTCATCAATGTGGGTCGAGCGACTGCCGGCCGCCCGTCGCCCACTCCCCGCTCGTCCGCCGAACCAAGGATCTGTACCGGACCAAGAATGCCCATGATAGCGCGGTCATGGCCTCGTCGGATGTGGCCGGGACCTGGATCTCGCCGTCAGCACCTCAATCGACCTTGTGGTCCAGCACAAGCGTCTTCCCGGAAAGCCCCAGCTCGCAAAAGCCATCAAAGAGGTTTCGAGCATCAGAACCCCGGTACCGGTGCACGTTGGACGGAAGGTGTTTTCGCCAGACATGGCTGCCTTGAAGATCCCGCGGATCCAAGGGGTCTACGACCCCATTTGAACTGGGCCACGCATGGTGCGCAGCACCGCAGACTCCGTCCGGACCAGTTTGTTGTTCAACTGGACTTCCACACAGTTCACAGCTTCTCGGTTTTGAATCGTGTAGGTTGCCATCAGCTGAGACAAGGCTGTCGGCCAGCACGACCGACGGACTCCTCAACCTACCTGCCCAGCAACTCGGGGATCCAATGCCCCGTTAGAATCACCTGTTTGATCGTAATTTGCTTGTGAATTCGTATTCTTGTAAGACAGAATCTGTCTAGCCCCCACCGGGCCTGCCTTCTCGAGGCTAGTAACCATGCTCATCAACCGCTTGTGCATCTTGTCCTTGGGCATCATTGTCGGCTCCGCCGCCATGGCCCAATCCATCGACGGCTCTCGTGACGCTAGCTACAGCTCGTTCCTCCGGGCCACTCAGCGCACCAACACTGGCTTCGGCGACAACTTCTCGGAACTCAACAATGCCTATGCCTACACTGACGGAACCAACCTGAACGTCTTCATCGGTGGCAACCTCGAAGGCAACGGCAACACGTTCGAGATGTTCCTTGACAGTGCAGCCGGTGGACAAAACTCGCTCACCGGCCAGAACCAGGTCGTGGATCCGGGCGGAGCCAACGATGCGGGCGGTGCCCTCGGCGCGAACCGCATGCAGGGCCTCACGTTCAGCACCGGCTTCGAGGCCGACTACTACTTCACCATGCGCCGTAACGGCAACACCTTGTCCGCCTTTTGGGGCGTCATCGGTGGCAGCGGCAACGGTGTGACCCTGGACAACAACGAGCTCGGTATCAAGTACGGCTACGACAATTCGAACACTGGCGGCGTCGGAGGATTCAGCGCCAACACGCCGCTCCTTCCCCCGAACGATCCGGGCGTCGCCGGCGTCAGCACCGGGCTCGAGATCCAGATCCCACTTGCTCAGATTTCCGCCACCATCGGCGGCAACGTTCTCGTCACCGCGTTCGTGAACGGCGGCCAGCACGACTACGCCAGCAATCAGTTCCTCGCCGATAACCCGCAGGGTGGCCTCCCTGGAGACTCGAACGGGTTCATGCGCGGCAACCTCGGCGGCGATGGAAACGGGAACTATATTGGTGGCCGCGTCAACTTCACGATTCCGGACAGCACCTACTTCACTGTCAACGTCGTGCCGGAGCCGGCCACGATGCTGGCGATGGGTGCCGGACTCCTCGCCTTGGCCCGACGACGCAAGAAGTAACCCTCCGGTCTGGTTCGAATCGACCGCGCCCTCGCTCGAGGATCGTCTCGAGGGAGGGCGCTTCGTTGGTTTTCAAAAGGTGCCCGACGGCCAGAACCGCTAAGCACAGTTCAGGTCAGGAGCAGCCGGTCAAGACGACGGCCAAAATTCCAAGCAGTCCGAAAAGCAGCGCAAGTTTGCCCATGGCGTTCACCTCCGCTCCCATGGTACGGTCTGCGGTCACAGAAAGCGCCTCTTCCTTAAGAAAGCTTAATCGATAGTTTTCCAGACCTTGTCACCATGCTCAGTGTCCGACCGTCAAAAGGGCGGCACCGAAAACTCCGGCACTGTCCCCCAGTTCTGGACGGACCAAGGGAGTGACGAAGTCGGGCCCGAAGATGTTGGCCTGCAAGTCCTGAAGCCCCCAAGTGAGGAGCTGGGGCGTCTGGCCGGCCCCTCCCCCCAGCACGATCACGTCAGGATCCAGGACGTTAACGACGCTGGCGAGAGCCCGTCCAAAGCCCTCGCAGAACTGGCGGACAATGGAAGCGCACTTCATGTCAGACTCGGCCCGAGAAGCGATTTCCGCAAGACTCAACCGTTCGCTTGTCTCTGCCTCATAACGTGCCTCGACAGCTGGGCCAGAGATGTACCGTTCGACGCACCCGGCCCGGCCGCAGTAACAAGGCTCGCCGTTCGGTACAAGCGTCGTGTGGCCCCATTCGCCGGCCAAGCCATTGGGCCCCGTCAGAAGACGACCCTCCACGACGAGCCCGCCTCCGACGCCGGTTCCCATGATCACTCCGAACACTGTCCTAGACCCGCGGCCGGCCCCGTGCCTCGCCTCTGCCAGCGCGAAGCAGTCAGCATCGTTGGCCAGGACCACCTCTGTGCCCAGAGCCGACGATAGGTCTTCGTCAAGTCGGCGCCCGTTCAGGCTGGTCGTGTTGCAGTTCTTCATCGTCCCGTCTGGACGCCGAGCACCAGGGCTCCCGACGCCGATGAGTCTGGGGCGGGTCGACCCGGTCGCTTGCTCCAGTCTGGCGACCACCTCTGACACTCGGTCGACGATCGCTTCATAGCCACGCTCGGCCTGCGTGGGAACTCGCAAGCGCGCCAATGCCGCGAGACCGTCCGGGCCCTGAACGGCCGCGCAGCCTTCGATCTTCGTGCCACCGAGGTCGATCCCCCAGAGGGGGCCAGCATAGGGAAGGCTTGCCACCTTCCCGATGATAGCCCGGCTATTGGCTGGCCCAGACGGATCGGTCGATGGAGCCGCTATAGGTCGAGGTAGCCACAGGGCCAGTCCGTCGGAACTGGATTTGGGCCCGGATCGCCCGAGTCACTGCTTGCAGGTAGGGTCCAGGGGAAGCAGCGGTGGCGGTCACCGTCTGGTCGATAAGTGAGGCCGCACGGGCGTCGACGAGATCGAACTGCGACCTCGTCCAGTTCCAGAACAGGACTTCTTGAGTCAGCCCCGTAGTCGACACGCTGGCTTCGAGCGTCAGGCTCAGTGCGGCCGGGTTCGCCGATTGCGCGACCGACTCGAGAGTCACAGCGATCGGCGGTTCTGACGGATTGGCGACGATGCCATTGCGGACGATAAGCTTGTCGTCTTCTGACCTCAAAAGGCTCGCCAGACCTCCGCTTTGGCGGACACCACGGAAGATCGAGAAGCTCAGTGGAAGGGTCGGCGCCCCTGGATCTCGATAGGCTCGGATGTTGTTCCCTGTGCCGCACACGATCAAGGTCCCGTCCTTGGCCAACACCGGGCCGCCCACATTGACGTTCGTCACCGCTTCTTGCCACTGAAGGTTGAGGTTGGAGTCGAAGGCGAAGAGCGCTCCATTTGAAAACGCTCCGTTCGTCAGGTACACCCGTCCGCCAAAGTCCACCGCGATCCTGGGTTGGAAGAAGTCGCTTGGGAGGCTCGGCGAGGTCGCCAAAACCGATCCCGTGGCCGGGTCAAGCTTCACCAGTGTTGGCGGCGTCGTCCGAGCGTAGGTGTAGGGCGATCCGTCTGGGCCGACGGCGTGGGAGGCGAAGGGTGTATAGCCCATGGGGTAGCGCCACTTTTCGACGAAGGACGAACCAGCGTCGGTCAGTGCCACGAAGAAGTCCGTGACTGGGTTGTTCTGAGTCCTCGGGGCGTAAACGGTGCCGTCTGGGCCGACCATGAGACCGAGCTGCTGAACCAAGCCCCCAGAGATCGCTGGGCTCCGGTGGGCGGCCAGACCGGTGGTCAGGTTTAGGGCGACGACCCGGGGACCGTTCGACGTCGCTTCCCAGGTGTAGCCTCGGTCGCCGAAGACGGCCACGTTCGAGCCGTCGCTCGAAGGCGCGGCGCGGCTAAAGGTCCAGGCCGTCGTCCCGTCAGAGGCTCGGATCCTTCGGACGTTCGTGAAGCTGCCAGCGATGATGTCGCCGTTCTCGGCAAAACTGATCGACTCTGTCGAAGTCTCGTCGATCGTGTCTTGCGACTTCCAGAGGACGGTTCCGTCAGTGGCCCGCAGGGCATAAAGGAAGCTTGCGTTCGTGTTACCGGCCCTCGTGGCGTAGACGACTCCGTTACGGACAGCCGTCACTTTGTTGCGCCAATCAGTCGAAGGGAAGTCGACCGGAAGGGACGTGCGCCACAGCTCCTGGCCGGTGTCCACGTCGTAAGAGAGGATCGAGGTGCCTTGCAGGACGTCGCTGATGTTGAACATCCTGGCTACGACAAATCGCGGGCCCTCGGCGGCGCCTTGCTGGGAGACGACGGCGCCCAAGCCACCCGTCCAAAGAAGGTTGCGCGCCGACGGCCCGTCGAAGATCGACCGTCCCGAACGACTCGGGTTGCCTCCCACGGCGACTGGCCAATCAAAGGACTGGGCCGACGCGAAAACGGGCAGCAGGAGAAAGGGGACGATTGTTCGGCGCATCTCCTATGAGTACCCTATTCGCAGCATCGTTCGGCTCCAGTGAAAGCGCCGGTTCCAGATGGGGCCAAAGACTCGAACTCCGAGAACGCTTACCAGGCTTAATGACCGGATAACGAGCCCACGGTAACCCTGGCGAGGAACAAGCTCAAACGGGCTCGTTCCAGGAGAGGAACCAACCCAATGCGCAACCTGACATTGCTTTCCGCCGCGCTGATGTTCGCGGCGGCCTTCGGCCAGACGCCCGTCAGCGGCTTCGACTTCGATGGCACGCTCAACCCGTACCTTGACAACAATCCGCCGAACGTCTTCCCGCTCGAGCACCGCACCGGCGGCAGCCCGACGGCGCCGTTCGGCCCGACCGTCTTTGTGAGCGACACGGTCGGCACCACGACCAAGCAGGTCGCCAAGTTCGACGCTCCCCAGTTCTTCCGAGTCCTCCATGGCATGAAGTCGAACGGCGGTGGCGACTACGTGAACCTCTACACGCTCGTTATCGACGTCAAGTTCGTCAATCCGGCCATCGGGTCGTTCTCCAGCCTCTATAACTCCAACGACGACAACCGCAACGATGGCGACACGTTCATCCGGTGGGATGACAACGGATTCGGCAGCCCGATCGGCAAGATCGGCATCTCGGGTCAGTACAACGGGGAGATCCAGCCGAACGTTTGGAACCGGATCGTCCTCACCTACGACGCCACCATCGGAACCTTCATTTACTACGTGAACGGAACTGTCGCCCAGACGGTGACAGGGGCCGGAGTCGTCGACGGACGCTGGGCCCTTTACGGATACGAGGACTTGGATGTCTACGACCACTATGACCTCTTCGGCGACAACGACGGCGACAATGGGAGCGGGTTCGTCAGCCTTCTCGTCAATTACGACACCGTTCTCACCGCCGCCCAAGTGGCCGCTCTCGGCCCGGTCGGCACCCGCATCGGTGGCGCGACCTCCGAGACCATCGCTCCGGACGCCCTGACCCTTCAGCGCGGCCAGATCGTCTCGGGCACCATCGCCAACCTTGCTGTCGAAGACAACGTCGCCCTCCGCCTGAAGAAGTTCTTTGTGGCGAACCCGGTCGAGCCGTTCGTTTGGGGCACGCTCCAGGGCACGACTTCGATCCTGAACCCAAGCTCCGTCACCTTCCGCGTCAAGAGCCGCATGGTCACCGGCGGCCAGTTCTCCCAAGAGATCGAGCAGTTCAACTGGAGCACGAGCCTCTGGGAGAACAAGACCGAGACCAACCCGTTCAACACCATCTATGGCACCCGGGAATCGGTCGCCAACCCCGCCACCAACAAGGTCAACGGTAGCGGTCGCCTCCAGGCCCGCATCCGCACCTTCCCGCGCGGGATCTCGGCGAATCCGTTGCCTGAGACCGACTGGGATCTCGTCAACTGGACCGTCAACCCGTAAGGGCGTGCGCGGCGGACTTCAGTCCGCCCCCACCCCCTGCCCCCTCCCCCGTAACGGGGGAGGGGAGGGGGGATTCGTCCTGTCGCTCCCTCCTGACAACGGGAGAGGGGGTTCCGACCTTTTCTCGCTCCCCTTTTCGTCTCCCCAAATGCTGGGGAACGCTTATTGTCGTTCTTTCTCTGAAGCGAAAAGGTGCCGCGGGTCCAGTGGTGGCCGCTGCGAGCGCATTCGGGGCCAGGGCCAGCGTCTGCGGCTCGAGTGAGTAGAATTCGGCACAATCGATGGATCCCCACCCTCGCCTAAGGCTGAAGCTGCTCGGTGGGTTCCAGGCGGTTCGGATCGAAGACGGCGCGGCGGTCAAGTTTGCCAACCGCAAGGTGGCCCAGTTGCTTGCTTACCTCGTGCGAAGCCCTGGCGATCGACACGATCGGAATCGGGTCGCGAAGGCAGTTTGGCCCGACGCGGCCTCGGAAGCGGCCCTGTCTAGCCTTCGTAACGCCCTCACCCTCCTGCGCAAGGATCTCGATCAGCACGGCATTCCAGCGGACGAAGTGCTTCACGCCGACCGAGTGTCCCTGACCGTGGTGCCAGGCACAATTGAGACCGACCTGGATGAGTTGACAAAGGGGCGAGCAGGTGAAGCTCTGGCCATCTATACCGGGCCGCTGGCGCCAGAGTGGGACACGGGCTGGGCAGCGGAGGCTCGGGCCCGGGCTCGGGCCCACGTTCGGGCCGAAGCGTGTCATGCCGACGCCGATGAGGTCGTCGCCGCCCACAGCCGGGATCCTGAAGACGAGCCGCTCTTCCAGGCTGCTGTCTCCGCACTTTTGGAGGAGGGTCAGGCGGCGCGGGCAGTCGACATCGTCCGTCGTTTCTCACGGTCGCTGCGAAAACGGGCCGGACACGCCCCGTCAGAGACCACGGCCGCCTTGGCTCGCAAGGCCCGGATCATGGCCCGAGCTAAGAGTGCGCGGCCAGAGTCGAATGTGCCACGGCCCCAGACGCCTCTTTTTGGCAGGGACACCGAACTGGAGGAGGTCACGCAAGCTCTGGCGACTCCTGGTGTTAGGGTCGTTACACTTGTCGGAACTGGAGGCGTCGGCAAGACCAGGCTGGCGCTCGATGTGGCCTGGCGGGCCAAGGACACGCTTCGGGGGGCCGTCTGGGTCGTCGACCTCGCCGCATCGACGGACCCGGCCCAAGTGCCGCGCAGCGTCCTCTCGACGGTCGCGCCTGACAGTGACGCGTCTGACGCGCGAGCCGCGCTCGTCGAGGTGCTCGCCTTTGTCCCATCGTTACTTGTGCTCGACAACCTTGAGCAGTTCGGCCCTGGCTTGCGTTCCGTGATCGACGACCTGGCAGAGGTCCTGCCGCTCACCCAGTTCCTCGCGACCAGCCGCACAGACCCAAGGATCGAAGGGAGCCGGGTCGTCCGGCTCGAGCATCTCGCCCTGCCGAGCTTGATTGGCGACCCGCTCGACTGTCCGAGCGTCGCGCTCTATGTCGAGCGTGCACGGGCTGTGGCCCCGGGCTTTGTTCTCGACGATCCGCTTGTGCTTGGCGAACTCGCCAAAAGGCTCGAAGGGCTTCCGCTCGCGATTTGCCTCGCCGCGGCCCAGGCCGACGTCCTCTCTCCCGCCGAGACTCTCCGACAACTCGACGACCGGTTCGCTCTTCTCCAGACCGAGACATTGCCCTGGCCCGACCGACACCGACGACTGTGGGCCTGCCTGGATTGGAGTCACCGCCTCGTGCCCGAGTCACATCGGCTCCTCGCTCGCCTCACGCCGTTCCGGGGAGGATGGACGGTGGAGACCGCCACGCCTCTCTGCCCCGACGAGCCGGTCCCTTCCAGGCTTCAGGGGCTGCTCCGGACCTGCCTGATTGCGGAGTCCTCTCGAGCAGGGCAAGTGCGCTTCGACATGGCTGAGTCGGTTCGAGAGTTTATCGAAGCCCAAATGAGCCCAGAGGAACGCGAGCAGGCGAGCGCGGGGCATGCCACGGCCATGCTCGCGTGGCTGCAGCACCCAAGCCGGACGCAGCAAACCTTCAACGCCGGCTATCTCCGAGACCGAACGTTGGAGTACGAGAACTTGCGAGCCGCATTCGACTGGTGCCTGGAGTTCGATCCATCGGGAGCCCTGCAGGTGGTCAACGCCCTTGCCTACTACTGGCTCAGCCGCGAGATGGCGAGGGAAGGGCTCGAGTGGATCGACCGGGCTCTGGCGCGGCCCGAGGGTCTCGAACCTGTATCGGTGGCGATGGCCCACCGGGCTCGGTCCACGATGCTTATTGGTCTCTCCCGGTTCCACGAAGCGGTTGACGCCCTTGAACAGGCTCTCAAAATCCTGCCCGACGGTACCGATCCCCTGACTCAGGCCAGAACGCTCAACTCGCTAGGCAATGCTTTGATGAGGGTCGAGCGGTTCGACGAAGCCCTTGCCAGCTTTGAGCGTGCCCAAGGTCTGTGCGAGGTCTCCGGGGCGGCAGCGGTCGGCCTGTCGATGCAGGGGAACGCAGGGCTGTGCTTGTATCTGGCTGGCCGACTGGTGGAGGCGCGGAAGACCACCGAGTCCGTCGTCGACGCACTTCGCGATGGCGACAATCACGACTGGCTGTCCTACTTTCTCCACAACCTGGGGCTCATCGCCCGAGCGGAGGGCGATGACTTCGAAGCCTTACAGTGTTTTGCCGAGGCCCGCGACGTCGCCGAGTCAGTTGGAAACGATCCAGCGGGCCGGGGGTGGCTGGCCGATGCCGCTGTCTCTGCCGTACGGACTGGGGATCTGGACCGGGCGCGGGCCTGGATCCACCAGGGAGCACGGGCTGTCCGCCTGACGAAGGGATCGGAGCAGTACGCCGAGTGCGTCGAGGCGGCTGCGGTTCTCTTCGAGTCCGAGGGTGAACTCGATGAGGCGGCGGCTTTGCTCGCGGCCCTGGTAGAGAGCGGCCTTTCGCCGCAACGGTCGCAGGCCGATCGCTCGCCCCGGCCGGCCGAGCGGCTCGAGCGTTTGCGCCAACGACTGGGGCCAGCTTTCACCCTGGCCGCGGGCCGTTACCGCGGCTTGGCTTTCGTCGAGCTTCTTGAAGAGGTCGCGGATGCGACCGCTTCCTCAGATTCCCTGTAGGCTTGAGCCAAGGCTCCTTCGGGGCTCCGGCTCAGGAGGTTGGCCCTTCTGCGTCGAATGGCGTCGTCCCTGAGTGACAGAAATGCCGGTCTTGATGCTCTTGCAAAGCGCTTTGCGCTGGATTCGCGGTATGGCTCGCCACGATGACGCTGGGCCGATTCTGGCCGAGGCAAGCCATGTCCAATGCGACCATCATACAAGTCACTTCGTTCCGAAACCAGCGAGGCGCGGTTCGATGATCCTCAATTCATATTGCCTGAGCGTCGCAATCAGCTGGGCGACGCTCGTCTCGACCGAGCAGGAGCTGCGCCGAGATGTCGATCTTTGGTCACGCGCAAGCGTCGAGCGGGCCGAAAAGGCGACGAGAGACCACTTGGTCGCGAAACGGGCGTTGGGACTACTGAAATCAGGTGAAGAAAAGGCCCTCAAAAAGCAAACCTCCTACTACCAGTTGCGGGCCCAGCTCCTCAGGACGAGGGCTTGGCCGGAGGACCGCATTGATGTCTCCCGCTATCAGAAAGCCATGGAACACAAGCGTCAAATGCCCGAGGCGTCCAACAGCGACTACATCGGGTCGGGCTGGACTTTCTTCGGCCCCCGCAACATGTCGGCGGGCAGCGCGGCTATGGGCACAAGCCCGGTCACAGGGCGAGTCAACTCTGTCAGGCATGATCCTGCGTCGCCGAACACCTGGTGGGTCGGCGGGGCTACGGGCGGAGTGAGCAAGACCACGAACAACGGGGCAGGCTTTTCCATCCTCGCAGACAAGTGGGACTACATGTATGTGAGCGACATCGAGGTCGACCCTTCCAACAGCAACCGTGTCGCGGTCGCGACCGGGGACTTCCCAGGTTGGTGGGGGTACGGCATGGGCATCATGATCACTACCAACGGCGGCTCGACGTGGACGAACCGATTGCGGACCGAACTCGGGGGAACGGAGGCGTCGGACATTTCGTTCGATCCAGACACCCCCGGTGTGATGCTCGTGACCGCAGGTCGAGGGTCGGGCAACACGGGGAACGGAGTGTGGCGGTCGACAGACAACGGAACGACCTGGACGAGGGCGCTCAACACGACCGACGGGTTCACAAAGATCTCTCACTCCCTCCGTTCGAGCAACATCCGGAACATTTATGTAGGAACTGAAATCGGCGGAGGCGTTTATCGGAGCCGAGACGGCGGGGTCACCTGGCAAGCGGTCCACCTCCCGAACAACTTGGGACTCGTGACCCTGGCCACTTCGACGACGGCGCGCGACACGGTCTACGCCTATTCCTCGGCGGGCAACGTTTATCGAAGCACAAACGCGGGCAACTCCTGGACGTCGATCAGCGGGAACATTTCGAGCGTCCTCGGCGGGTTTGACGACACGTGGAAGCAAACAGCCTACAACTATTTGTTCGGAGTCGTGAACAGCCTGACGGACGGGTCTGGTACCGATGTGCTCGTGCTCGGCATGGTCGACATCTTCGTCACGACGAACCCCGGGTCGGCGAGCCCGAGCTGGACAGTTCCGTTCCGGAACGGCAGCGCGCGCACGATCCACTCCGATGCCCATGGGTTCTCACAACACCCAACCGCTAAGAACCGAGCCCTCGTCGGCACCGACGGAGGCGTGTGGGAAATCTCGTATTTTCCCGCGCCCATAGGCTGGGTTGTCGCGAACAGGAACGAGTCGCTGCGCCTTACGGAGCACCTCCATCTTTCCGCCCACCCGAATGCCAGCGCCCAGCCCGACTATGTGCTCACCGGCATGTGGCACAACGGGGCCACGACTTCGAACAATGACCCCTGGAACTGGCAGGGACTCCACGGGGCCGACGGCATGTATACGGCGATCGACGACGTGAATCCCAATATCCAGTTCTCAAGCATTCAAAACCTCGGCCAGGGCGGCACCGGTGAGGTCGAGATCATTGCTACCATGAACGGATGGACTTCGGGCGCGACCTACAAACGTTCGACGAACGAGGTCTTCCCATTCATCACACCATGGACCGAGGTGCCCGGGGAGAGCGGCTCGCTCTATTTTGCCGCTCGTCGACTTTGGAAGTCCCGGCTGACCAGTGGAGTCATGACGTGGAACACCGATGTCACGGGTTCGACGGTAACTCCCATCAACACCGAAGTGACGGCCATTGCCGCGGCCTCAGCATCAACGGTCTTCCTTGGTAACGACATCGGGGAGGTCAGGGGCGCACTGAACGTCGTGACGGGTGGCATGCCCGTCCTGGCGGATCTGACAGGAGTGATCACTTCGATCGCGGTCGGATCGACCGACCCCGACGACTTGCTTGTAACGACCGGCAACGGGCGTTTCCCTGGGGGCAACGGCGCGGTCTGGGAGATCCTCGACGCGACAGATTCGATCAACAGGCAGATTGTCAACCGCAGCGGGTCGGGTACCACGGCTCTCCCGGGCATCGGGGCGAACTGGATCGTTCGCGACCCGTACCAGCCAGTAACTACATGGTACGCCGCGACAGACCTCGGGGTCTTTTACACTCAGGATCGCGGGGCCAATTGGTACAACGCCACCGAGCCCCTCGGACTCCCGAACGCCTTGATCTATCACCTCGCCGTCAGCGACGGCTACCTCTATGCGGGAACGTTTGGCCGGGGGGTCTGGCGGATGCAACTCAGGCAGTCCGCTCCCGACGTGACCGGATTCACGTTCGCCGGCGCCGACGTCACGGGCGGCAACCTCGCCGACGGCACCGTGACTCTGGCAAGTCCGACCCCGCCTGCCGGTCTGAACGTGCTCTTCACGTCAAACAACCAGTCAGCAGTTCCGGCACAAGCTGTGTTCGTGCCAGGAGGGAGGACGGTGTCTAATGTCCAATTGAGAACGAACATCGTCGGTGCCCACACAACGGTCAGCGTCACTGCGCTCTCGGGCAACGGACAAGCCAGCGACTCAATCATCGTCCGGGAGTGCTCCGTGATCGGGGTCAGCGTCCCGAATGTCACGGGCGGCAACTCGGTGCAAGGCACAGTGACGCTCGACCGCGCAGCGCCAGATGGCGGCCTGCCTGTGTCGCTGGCTGACAACGATGCGGGAACGACCGTCCCTGCCCAGATCACAGTCCCGGAGGGGGCCACGGTCGGAACCTTCAACGTCCAAACTCAACTCACACCCATCGACCGGACGGTCAGTGTCCAGGCAAGCGGCCCAGGAAGCGGGGCTCAAGGCTCGTTCACGCGGCTGGGCGTTTCGCTCACCTCGGCCGTCGTCACGCCCGACCCGGTCTGGAACACCCAGCCGTCGGGAATCCGGCTCACTCTGAACAGAGCCGCCCCGACGAGCGGCTTCCCAGTGACGATCGTCAGCGGGAACCCGGCGGTGGCAAGCGCGCCGGCCAACTTCAGCGTCCCCAATGGGGCGACGACGTCTGTCGCGCCGATTGATACCTTTTGGGTCGCGGCCGACACGGTCTGCGGTTTTCGAGTGACGGACCCCTACCAGGGATTCATCGAGGACACCCTCCTCGTCCGCAATCTGAGCGTCACCGGCCTTGGGTTCACGCCAAACCCGGTTGTGGGTGGGGAACAGGTCACTGGCACAGCGACCCTGAACAAAAGCGTCGGTTCGACTCCAGTCACATTGAGCATCACGAACAGCAACCCGGCTTTGCTCCAAGTGCCGACCCAAGTTACCGTCCTTGCGAACCAGTCGTCGGCCAACTTCGTCGGTATCACGAACCCGCCAGGTTCGATCTCGACAGCGGACGTCGAGGTGCAGTTAGGGTCCCGTCGTGACCCCGGAGCCTTCGCCGAGACGAGACTGACGGTCCTTCCGAACGTGATCACCGTGGTGCCGTCGAGCATCACGGTGAATCTCGGCCGCATCGATGCTGGGACTGTCGCGAGCTTGGCCGCGATCGACGGCGACGTGCTCCGCGTTTGCCGGTTCGTCGTTCCCAATCAGACGGTCGCGCCTGTCACGGTCCAGGTCAACGGCAACGCACCGATCGGATCGGCTTCGGCCCTCGAGGTCCACGTCCGATCGCGGATGAGTGTCACCGGGCAGTTCACACAGAACCTTGAAATGTTCAACTGGGTGACCAACAACTGGGACGCGGTAGATACCCGAACAGACAACTCGAACACGACATTTGCTGACCGGGTGCTAATCGGATCGGGCGACTTGACACGCCTTCTCCGTTCAGACGGGTCGCTCAGGGTGCGGTATCGGGTTCGGAACACAGGCCCGACCGCCTCGCCGACCTGGTGTCACGAGGTCGACCGGCTCAACTGGATACTCAGGCCTTAACTCGCCGGAGCAGGGAACACGGGCCAAGCGCCCGGGTTCCCTGCTCACTTGACCGACGGAGAGGGACAGAGGCGACACTGTGACCCGATCCCCCTTTGGAAGCAAGTGCCTTCCCCCACCCCCCTCCCCCGTGACGGGGGAGGGGGTTTATCCCCCTTCTGAGGCCTCGGTCTCCCTGCGGAGAAGACGGACTGCACGGCAAGGGTGACGGTCTCGTTCCCTAATGCGGCACCGATTCGATCACGTCGTATCCAGAAGACGACGTGTCCACGTTCGCGCTGCCCTGACTCACCATCCAGAAGAACCCGCCGATGATGAGCAGTCCGAGCAGGACGGCGAGGGCGACTTTCCAGAAGCTGACAGGCGCCTCGCCGCGGACTTCCCCTGTTTGGCCGTTCACCAAGAAGTTCCAGGATCGGCCCCGATATCGATAGGCGCCTGACCAAATCGGCAACAGCAGGTGCTTGAAGGTGACGTCGTTGTATTGGGTCGACTTCGAAGTGATCTGCTGCCGGTCGCCACCGATGTCGGCCCGGATCGCCATGTCGATCGTTGGCTGCATCTTGACCGTGGCCGTCTCCCATCCGGAAGCAAGGTCGGTGTCATAGCGCATCGCACGGAAACCTGAGAGAAAGTCTGCCTGATAGGGCACGAGGCCGCCGAGCTTCCAAGAGTCCATCGCGTCCGCGTACTTCGGAGGAAGGTGGGTGCTCGCCAGGACGAGCACGTCGTCAAAGGCCACTTGCACCACCCCCGCCGCTGGATACCAATGGGTCTTGGTGACCGTCCGCGACTGCCGGTTGCCGTTGGCGTCGGTGTAGTACTGGGTTTCGGTGTAATCGATCCCCTTCATGCCGGTATAGCGGGTGACAGTGTCGGAGTCGTACGTCCAGTAGGGGACGTAGACCCCCTCGATGGCATGGTGGCGCAGGGCCAAGCGCTTCAAGTCGTTCGGGGCCCAGAAACGGCTCGTCACCCACTTTTGATAGAGCTCCTTGGCTTGCCTTTCCTTGACCTGGAAGGGAAGGAGCGAACCTGGCACGATCCGCACCTCCGGCTTGGCGGGAACGACCACGTCCGACCCGCAGAACGGGCACCGCCCTGCCTCTTGGTTGGCAGGCAGGGTGAACTCGGCCCCACAGCTGTTGCAGTGGACGGCAGCATCGGTCTCGAGCTCGGTGTTCAGACGGGCCTTGTCGAGATAGGAGTTGAAATCGAGCTCCCGGATCTCCTCCTGGGGGGCCGTCTCGATCGTTTGGGCGTGGCCACAATAGGGACAGACCAGCGAGGTCGTTCCCGGGGCGAACTCCAGCTTCGCCCCGCACTGGGCGCACGGGTAGCGCAGAACCTGGCTCATGGTCTCCACGGGCCGGATCTGTCAAGCCTGCGCGACAGGCCCATCCTTACTGGCCAGGGATCGGCGGCGGCACGTTGGCGAGCAAGGCCGCCACTTCGGGCACGTCTTTCGCCGCCGTCCATGTGGCCATTCCCGCCGACCAGACCAGCGTCTCGCCCGTGAGCCTCCCCTCGCCCACCATCTGCTGGAGCGCGCTCATCGCGAACGGTCCGGTTTGCTGACCGTTGACCGCCACATGGAACTGCTTCTCCTGCGGCATGGGCGGGGGTGTTGGCGCGCCCTGGGGCTGCTGCATCGATTGTTGGGCCATCTGGGCCGCGATCTGGCCCGCCGCCATCTGGGCCCCGAGGCCGCCCATGCCGCCCGGGTTCTCCGCTCCCTTCACCATCGCCTCGCCCGCCTGCATCTGCATGTACTCCGTCATCACGCCGCCCATCGCACCGATCTTCGAGCGCGTGTCGATCGCCTGCTCGACCTCCGGCGGGACGCTCACGTTCTCGATCAGTAGGTTGATCAGCTCCAGGCCGTGCTCGTTGAACTTGGACTGGATCTTATCGGTCAGGAACTGGCCCATCTCGCCGTATTTGGAGTAGAGGTCCAGCACCGGCATCTTCGTCTCGGCGAAAGCGTCGGCGAGGGCGCTCACGATGAAGTTGCGCAGTTGCTCGCTGATCTGGTCGGTGGTGAACTCCCAGTTCGTGCCGACCACCTCGCGCAGGAACTGGGCCGCGTCCTTGACCCGCGTCGAGTAAGTGCCGAACGCCCGCACCCGCACCATGCCGAAGTCGGCGTCGCGCATCATGATCGGGTTCATCGTGCCCCACTTCAGGTCGGTGAACCGCTTCGTGTTGACGAAGTAGACCTCCGCTTTGAACGGGCTGTTGAATCCGTACTTCCAGCCCTTGAGGGTCGAAAGGATGGGGAGGTTGGCCGTTTCCAGCGTGTACATCCCGGGCTGGAAAACGTCGGCGATCCGCCCCTCGTCGACGAACACCGCCACCTGGCTCTCGCGGACCGTGAGCTTGGCCCCGTTCTTGATCTCGTTGCCGTGCCGCTCAAAGCGGTAGACCATCGTGTCGGTCGACGAGTCTGTCCACTCGATGATGTCGATGAACTCGCCGCGGAGCTTGTCGAAGATCCCCATCTTGCCGCCAAGTATACGCCCAGACAGGCTCGCTGGGTTGCGAGGCTTGGTGTCGGGCGCGCCCCCTAGCTGGTCTAGGGCGACTGGGAGGCAATGTCTTCGAATGTAAAGCCGACCCAACGCTCGAGCGGGGAGCCCGAGCCAGACAGTGTAGTGACGTGGAAACTGACGAACACACGTCGGCCAGAAGAGCCGGACGACACCTGGAACTTCGATAACTCCTTCAGTGCATCAGCGGGTTGCTTTTCGTCCGCCACGGTCCCGAGCTGCTTCATGTGCCCCTTAACCTGTTTCGCAAGCAAGTGTTGAACAGCCTTCGGCAATTGGTCGAAGAATACATCGGATCCCTCGATCAAGTTTCTGCCTGCACCGCTCGGGAAGAGGAGCTGAAACTCGCTTTCGATCATCCCCTTGAGCTTGAGCATCCGATCTTTGCGCCTCTCCTCAATACGATCCTGAACGAAGTCGACGAACCCGTTGAACTCCGATGGAGGCAAAGGGCGGGAATTGCTGACTGAGAACCCTTCGGTCATCAATCCGTAAAGTTGGGGCCGGTCGAGCGGGTTCGGCCGAGGCTCCCTGTCCTGTGAGGTCGTCGGCTTTCCTGGGCTTGCAATTTGGTCAGAGAGGCCCGAGTATCCGAACACAGGGTCAGGCTCCGCCGTCGGGTTGGCAAAGGCCCAAGCGAGCTTCTCGGCGGGAACGGGAATCTTGACGACCACGTCGCCACGACGAAAGGTCAGTTCGACCTCCCGATCCACGGAAACTTGCTTCATCGTGCTTGCCCGCATCTGCGAGCCCAACTCGCCCCCGACCTGTGTCGACCGCAAGAATCGCAAGAGTTGCGGTCTTTCCGCTGGTTCAAGGTCGTTTGAGGCCACCTTGGCCCCAACGTTCGCACGTGTCTTGTCGAGCAAACTTTGGAGGATCGAAGTCGCGTCCGAACTCCACACTGGCTTAGGCAGGAAGATAATTGACGACGGAGAACGAAAAACTTCGTAACCAAGCTTGTGGGCCAAGGTCTTGGTTGCTTCATCCCCCAGATCTCGAAGGAGTTGCTTAGCCTCTTCGTCCGAATTGTGGACAAGCACTCGGAGTAGGACAGTCCGCGACTCCTCTTGTTTTGGCTCTTGTGCCAGAAGCACTTCTGTCAGGACCAACAGGGGAACAACGATCATGGTTCTCTTAAAACGCCGGAGTCCACTCGATCGGTGATGGCGGCGAGACACCCATGCAAGTGCGAAACCTGACAAACTTCGTTTGCACCAGGGGATTATAAGACACTATATACGTTCTACTGAGAGTTTTTAGAACCTGGTTTCCTTCGCGGCATTCGAATTCCTGCAATCTTCTTCCAAACGCGTGAGAGAACTCGTCCCTTGACTCGTAACCCCCAGGAATCGTGTAGGCACCGATCGTAAACGTTCTTGTAGCATTGTTGTCGTATACAAGTGAGAGCATAGGAATCCAGCCTAGAGTTGAGCATGACCCACCAAGCTCAAAGACATAATCGAACCAGAGGCGGGAGAAAGTGTGCTGCGGAACCTAGAGGGGATCGCAACCGCTGGTATGGTGCGAGCAAACGAGATCCACCCCCGTCTCGAAGTCAGTTCTGGAGCCGTCTCGTGTCTCGACCCACTCTCCTGGGCAATTACAGTCCTGATCTTGCGGGAAACTCACCAATGCCGCAATAACGAACAGCGGAACGGTGAATGCTGCCAAGAGTAGATAATGCCTTGCACGTAGACAGTCTGTCAACCTCCGACCGCAGTGAGTAAAAATCTTCTATCCGATCGGCAGCTGCACCAGAACCCCCGCCACGAAAGAAAACTAGACCATGGTCAGACCGCTGATCCTCAGCCTCACCCTCGCCGCCGCGGGAGCCGCCCTCGCCACTAGCGAGCTCGGCCCGGCTTGCTGGCCCCGAGAAAGCGGGTCGCGCCTCGCCCTCAAGGAACGAGGACCAAGCCGATCGAGCACCCGCCACCACGGGACGGACAGGCGAACGTAACGGCGATTCCTCGACTCATGGCTGTCACTCTCGCGCTCTGCATCGCTCGTTGCGCGTCGGCCAATGACAGGGCCCCTCCGTGGGAACCGTTGCCGTGGAGGTACGAAAGCGCCCGCTCTCGGTCGGCTGAAGGCAACGACATGGCGAGTTGCCCCGTGTGCAACTGCTTGAGGCTCTGGGCCTTGAGTTCCTCGACCAGCTGGTCGAATGCTGCTGTCCGCTTGGAGTCAATGTCGGACTCGAATTGTCTTTGCCAGGCACCAAGGAGGCCCCAAGCCCTGGCCAGGACTCTGGACGTTGACGAGTCACCCCGCAGTCCGCGCCGTCCGACACATGCCACCGAGACTGGGCCAATCATCGCATGATCCCAGTCGACGCTTTCCGGTTGACGGCTAGCGCCAGACCGCGGTCCAGCGAGGGTAAGCGGACTCGACTCCAGAGCAGGCGACATGTCTTCCTCGCGGTGTCCAAAGACGGTCAAACGAACGGGGCCCGCTAATTCTGGCGACTCGAGCTTCAATGTGACGTAAGGTTGGATTCCGAACAGCGTCGATGGAACGGGCGACAAGTCTTTCAATGACGACAGCTCCTGTTCCAAAGTCCGTTGGAGCGCGGGTGGGAAGTCGCCGAACCGCACGGTCGCCTGGCTGGGCGACAATTGGGCGAAGTAATCGTAACCGGCCCGAAGCGCCTCGTACTTTGGTCGTCGCGACACAGAATCGTGGAACAGCACGAGGATGTCCTTGTCTTCGAGAGCCAGCCACCCATTGCCCTCCATGTCCGCGACAGTGCCCGCGAGTGTGACGAGGCCTCGGTGATCAGTCTTGACCTCGTAGCTTCCAGTTTCGTAGACGAGGAAAATTTCAGTTGGCACTGCCGCCAGGGGCGTCCTGGCCAAAACAGACGATCCGAGGAGGAGGAGGCCAAGCGGGCTCACTCGGGATTTCCTCTTTGCTTCCAGTGAACAATGCGGCCGTTGGTGTGCCACGATCGGTCCCTTCTTGCCGATTGCGGCGTGTCGCCAGCCTTCTGCCAAATCTCGTACCCACGGTGGAGGTTCCAGTGTGCCTCGACCCAAAGCTCTTCCAAGGGTAAGAGCGTGTAGGCCGGAATCGTCTCAGTGACTTCAACCGTTTTTTCAGACAACGATCTAAGCCACATGGCCCAGTTAGGAGGTGCCTGAACCGCTGAACCAACCACCGACTGGTCCAGCTGATCGGTGTCTGGGTACCTGCCGACGTGGAGGGTGCCGGGGCCTGGGTTGATCACAGTTGTGCGGTGATACTTTTGCGGGTTGTCCCATCTTTGCCATGACTCGACGAGGATCCAGTCGGAAGCTCCAGCCAGGAGCGCGAATGGAAGAAGAGTCGCGAACATAGCGGCACGTTACTCCACCCCCCGAGAGCGAGTCAAGCTCATAATCGAAACCTTGTCACATCGCGGACGAACCACGGGGAAGAGCGCCGCCCTCGAGGGCCCGGTGCCGCAGCACCGATCCTGTGTTGGAGAAGGCGTCTCGCCCTCGACCCCGTATCCCCATCCTCGATGGCCAACGCCGTTCGCGGAGGAAGGAAAGCCTTGAGCCCTCTCCCCCGTTACGGGGGAGGGGGAAGGGGGGTGGGCGCACGCGCCCCTTCTCGTTCCAAGAACCAGAGGGGTAGAAGGGTGAGGAAGGGCCGTCGGATGCGGACATGGTGGCACCACAGCCTCCCGCTTGGCCGTATACTAGGCTATGGTCAGACCGCTGATCCTCAGCCTCAGCCTCGCCGCCGCGGGAGCCGCCCTCGCCACCGGCGAGCTTGGCCCGGGCATGCCGGCCCCCACCATCGCCGTCAGCGACTGGGTCAAAGGAAGTCCCGTCAACAGCTTTGAAAAAGGCCGCGTCTATGTCGTCGAGTTCTGGGCCACCTGGTGCGGCCCTTGCCGGACCTCCATCCCCCACATCACCGAGCTCGCCAAGAAGCACGCCGACAAGGTCACCGTCCTCGGAGTCAGCGTCTGGGAACAAGGCGACGACATCCCCGGCCAGGTGAAGAAGTTCGTCAACGACATGGGCGACAAGATGGACTATCACGTCGCCCTCGACACCACCGACGGGGCCATGGCCAACACCTGGATGCGCGCCGCCGGACAGAACGGCATCCCCGCCGCCTTCATCGTCAACCAAGAAGGCACCATCGCTTGGATCGGCCACCCCATGCAGATGGACAAGCCCTTGCAGCAGATCGTGGACGGCACTTTCGACGTCGCCGCCGCACAGGCCGAGTTCGCCCAGAAGGCCGCCCAGGCCGAGCAGCGAAAGCTCGTCATGGAGCGGATCGCCGCCATCAAGAACGAGTACGCCGAAGGGAACCGGGCCGAGCTCAACCAGGAGCTCGACGACATCGCCGCCAACAACCCCCAGATGCAGGGCATGGTCGCCGGCACCAAACTCGAACTCGCTGCCGACCATGACCCCGAGGCCTTCAGCAAGATGGTCGAGACGATGATCAAGGGCGACGAGATGGACCACGACCGGCTCGCCCAGTTCGTCGGCTCCACCGCCCAGATGGCCGAGCGGGATCCCAAGGCCAAGGCCCGGCTCCCCAAAGCCGTCGAGGTCGCCGAGGCGATGCTCAAAGCCGGCACCGACGACCCGATCAAGCTTTACTACTTCGGTGGCGCCTTTGGCGAAAGCGGCCAGAAAGAACGAGCTCTGGAGACCCTCGACAAGGCCCTCGAAATGGCCAAGAAGAGCCCCATCTTCAGCGACCCCGCCTCTCTGGAGAGCTTCAAGAAGGCGATCGAACAACGTAAGGCCAAGTACGCCAAGCACTGAACCCGCCCAGGTCTGCTGGGTAAATTGACAGCATGAGGCCCTTCCAAGGCCCCCGTGACTGGGGGAGGCTCCTGACCGCCATGCTCACGCCCTTCTCCAAAGAGGGGGGCGTGAACCTGGCCGAGGCCCGCCGCGTAGCCCGCTACCTGGTGGACGACCAGAAGAACGACGGCATCGTCGTCAATGGCACCACCGGAGAGTCGCCCACCACGACAGAAGAAGAAAAGCTCGCCCTGCTCGACGCCACCCTCCAGGAGGTCGGAGACCGCGCCGCCGTCGTCTTTGGAGCCGGCACCTACAACACCGCCGAGAGCGTCGCCATGGCCAAGGCTGGGGCGAAGGCCGGGGCTCACGGGATCATGGTCGTCAACCCCTATTACAACCGCCCTGGCCAAGAAGGGCTGGAGGCCCACTTCAGGGCGGTGGCCGACGCCACCAGCCTCCCGGTGATGCTCTATAACATCGCCCCCCGATCCAGCATCAACCTGGAGACCCCCACCCTCCTCCGGATCATCGAGGCCTGCCCCAACGTCATGGCCGTCAAAGAAGCGAGCGGCAGCATGGCCCAGATCGCCGAGGTCGCCGCCACTGTCCCCGAGGGCTTCCGCGTCTATAGCGGCGACGACGCCCTCACCCTCCCCGTCCTCAGCGTGGGCGGGCACGGGCTCGTCAGCGTCGCCGCCCATGTGGTCGGAGCCCAACTCAAGGAGATGATCGAAGCCTTTCCCAGCGACCCCGCCCGGGCCGCGCGCATCGCCCGCGCCGTCCACCCGGTCATCAAGGGCGTCTTCAGCGCCCCCAGCCCGGTGCCCGTCAAGTACGCCCTCTCCCTTCGCGGGTTCGACTGCGAGGCCGTGCGCCTGCCGCTCGTCCCCCTGACCCCCGAGCAGAAGGCCCGTCTCACCACCCTCTTCGCCCCCCAGGCCGTGGTCGCCGTCTGACCCCATCGTGAGCGACCAGCCCGCCTTCCGACGCACGGTCGCGCTCGTCGCCCTCGCCAATCTTGCCTATTTCGGGGTCGAGTTCTTCTTGGCGCGGAGCATCGGCTCGGTGTCACTAATTGCCGACTCAATCGACTTCTTGGAGGATGCGGCGCTGAATCTCCTCGTTCTCGTGGGGCTCTCCCTCGCCGCACCGGCCCGCGCCCGGCTCGGCGTGGCCCTCGCGGGGCTCCTGCTCGTGCCGAGCGCCGTCGCCGCGCTGGCGGTGGTCCAAAAGCTCCTCCACCCGGCGCCGCCCGCCGCCCCAGAGCTCGGGGGTGTGGCCTTCGGGGCGCTCGCGGTCAACCTTGGGTGCGCCTTCGCCCTCGCCCGGTTCCGCCGCGACCCAGGAAGTCTGGCCAAGGCGGCCATTCTCACTTCTCGCAACGACGCCTTGGCGAACATCGCCATGATCATCGCGGCCGGACTCACCGCCCTCACCCTGAGCTATTGGCCCGACCTCGCCGTCGGAGCCTGGGTCTTCGCCATGAACGCCGACGCCGCGTTCAATGTCTTCCGCTCCGCCCGTTCGGAACTTGACGCCAGCGAGGCCTAGTGCCACCCGCAGAGGCCTGGCCTCTCGAGATTTGAAGGAGCGCCTCGGACGGGCTTTGCAGCTGTCATGAGAAGTCGGAAGGCGGGCTTCCATCCGGCCCAGGGGCGATCCTCCCCCCCTCCCCCGTTCACGGGGGAGGGGCTGGGGGTGGGGGCCGGGCGCGGCCCAGCCCCTGTTTCCTCACCCCCCTACCCCCCTCTCCATCACGGACGGAGAGGGATAGACTGGCCGCTGGCTAGTTCATCTTGCCACTCAGGCGATACCGATTGGCTCCGGTCGCGACGGTAAACAGCTCTCCTAATCCCATGTCCGTCGCCTTATGGCCTCAAACCAGCGCGGCTTCTGACTCACTACGGCCCTGACCCGACGATGCCGAAGCCGAGCCTGTCGCTTTCGGATGTCAGGCCATGTCTTGCTCAGAAGCTCCAACCAGCTCGGCAGGAGCCGCAACTGTATCGACCTGCAAAGCCCGAAGATGCGGCTCTAAAGCCGCATGGAACCGCACCATCGCGTCCACCATCCGCTCTTGGATCAGCGGCCACTGCGACTCATCGCTCATGTAGCCGCCGTCCGCCAAGTTCCAGGCGATGCGGCACGCTCGCTTGCCCTCTAGCCGCTGCCAGCTCAACTCGTGCCCAGCCGCCGCCTCGATCGCCTTCTGTTTGGCATACAGCTGGTCAAACATGGCCTCGTTCTCGTGCGCCGACAGCTGTCGATCTATGTAGAGCTCAATGCGCGAAGTGTGCTGGCGGATCACATAGCACAGCTTGAGGAACCACTTGCCAGGCAGCGCCGACGTTTCCAACCAACTGCCTGGTCCAGGGCTGATGCCTGAATGAAGGCTCGTCTTCGTCTTGGCGAAGGAGAGCAAGCCCTTCCAGAACCGGTATCGAAGGTCGTGCTTACCGGCGAGGACTTGCTTGGATCGGCCCACTCCCTTCGCCTCCGCGCTCGGCCCGACTAAGAGCGTCAGCATTGGCGCGGGAGCGCTCTCGCTCATCTCTGAAATGACTCGCACCGCTTCCGCTTTGATCAGATAAAAGTCGCCGGCCGTCGATTCTCCAAGCCACGCTATCGCCTGTACGTGTTCCGGCCGCGCGTCGCCCACGATCCACACCGCAGCCTTCGCCCCGAACGCGGCCAGATAGGTCAGGAGCTTCCCGAGGTGATCGTGGTCGCTCCGTCCCAGCTGGTTCTCGATCACCACAGTGCCCCCGTCCTCGTCTTCTGCCAACAGGTCGACCCAAAAGGCCCCTGCCGCCTGCTCCCGTTCGGCGCCGACGAGGTTCAAGTTCGTTACCTCGTTGATGAGGTCAAGGTTTTCTTGAATGTAGGTGGTGAAGTCGAACGCCTCGTGCGGCCACACCTCGCGCAAGGGCACCCTCTTGATCCGACCTGTCATGAACCGGATTATGAGGCAACGGTCTGAAGGTCTTGAAAGAGTCCCGTCAACCTCCCGCTCCGAACCCTGCCAGAATGTCCGTTATGAGCGCCCTTGTCGCCCTCGCCCTCGTTGCCGCCCAAGACACTCTCACCGGCCACACGAGGGAGGTCAATTGTGTCGCGGTCTCGCCAGACGGCAAGACTGTCGCATCGGGCAGCGTGGACGACACCGCCCGGCTCTGGTCGGACGGCGGCTCCAAGGTCCTCGAGGGCCACGACGGCGACGTGACCACCCTGGCCTTCTCCCCGGACGGCAAGCTTCTCGCCACCGGCGAAATGTACAAGAAGATCCGGGTCTACGAGGTCGCGACGGGTGCCCTGAAGACCACGATCGAGGGCCTTGACGGGCGCGTCACCGGAGTCGCCTGGTCGCCAAGCGGCGCGACCCTCTACGCTTCCAACATCGACCGGACGATTTGCGCCTTCGAAGCCAACGGGGGCGCACCGACCGCGAAAGTCACCCTCAGCTATCAAGTCGTTGGAGTCGCCGTTTCGAAAGACGGCACCGTCGCGAGCCTCGACGACAAAGGCGGTGTCGTCCTATGGTCTCCCAAGTTGGAACGGAAGGCCGCCTTCGAGCATGGCAACGGGGCTCGAAGCCTCGCCTTCTCGCCGGACGGCCTGCGCCTCGTCACAAGCGGCGGCAACGGCCCGCTGAAGCTCTGGGACGTCTCCACCGGCGACGCAGCCGCCGGGTTCAACGGGCCCGCGCTCGACGGACTCGGGGTCGCCTTCTCGCCCGATGGAACGAAGATCGCGGTCGGCACCTTTGACAACCTTGTCGTCGTGGTAGACGCGGCGACGGGGGCCATCAAGGCCAAGCATACGAAGCACGAACGAGTGGTCACTGGCGTCGCCTGGTCGCCCGACGGCAAGCGCCTTTACTCATCGAGCATGGACATGACGGTCCGCTCCTGGCCCGGCTAGCCCTCCCGTCGGGGCTCGTGAAGGCGGACGGGGGCGCCCTTTGACCGTAGCCGAAGGTTGAGGAACTCCACCCCCATCGCGAAAGCCATGGCGAAATAGGTGTAGCCCTTGGGAATGTGGACGTGGGTGCCCTCCGCCACGAGGTTGAAGCCGATCAGGATCAAGAACGCCAGACCGAGCATCTTCACCGTCGGGTGCTTTTCGACGAATGCGCCGACCTCGTCCGCGAAGACCAGCATCGCCACGGTCGAGAGGACGGAGCTGCGTCCGATCTCGATCGGTCAGGTGACGCTGGCCCTGAATTCGGGCGTCAAGAAGATGTCAGCGGCCTAAGGCCACTGTCCTGTTTCCCGCTGGGAGCCGCCCGTTCTGGTCGACAGGGACCAAGGCTGGGCGGCCCAAACCCCTTCTTTGCGGCGGCCCATGGCGGCTTCTTAACGATGTTTGACACCACTGCGCGGTGTGGCCATGGTTGGCCCGCCTTGGCGATGGCCCTGTGGTGCCCTGCGCCACTGCCTCCGACGCTCGGCGCATGCGTCCTACGTCGGGCAGTCGACGTCATAAAAGGTTGATGAAGAGCATGCAGAGAGCGCCTGTCTGGCTGGTCGTTGCCGTTTCTGTCGTGCTGACTCTCGTGACTCAGCAAATGGTGGCGTGGGCGGCGCTGAGCTTCAGCCCTCCCGGCCCTGCCCGGCTGGACGACGACTTGCAGTCACGCATCGACGAGCATTTCAAGTCCCTCGGTTTCGAAGATCCCGGCGGTGGGAGCAACTTGTCCGGTGTCGGTGCGAACCACGCCGCTCTCGCGCTGACGCGCGTGGCCCCGGTCGAGCCGGACGGTCCAGGTGAGCCAGGGCGTCTTCACCGGCGACCGAACGACGCCGAGGAGCTTTTCAACGCGATTTCATCGACCGACCGGTTCATGCGCCGAGAGGGCTTTCTTCCGTGCCCAGCTGGGATCCTCGTGCTTCCGGCCTTCGCGGTGGGATATGGCCGTCCTGACGGCCGCGCCGCGTTGTTCTCCTCCCAGTCGGGAGTGGCGATGCCAAGCCCGAGGAAGTTTGTCGTCTCTGAACCCGGAAGCACCGGTGTAAGGAGCCTAGGGGACACGGCGACGGTCGTTCTTCTTCGCTACCGGCTCCGTCAGATCCACGAGGCTGAGTGCTCCATCGTCCTTTTGCTCGACCGCCTGCAGGGCAGACTCGGTGCAGCTTTCGCCCTCGATGGCCAGCGCAACGGCCTTTGGGGCCGGTTGGGCTTCAGGACCTCCTCGTTCTCGTTGCGCCTTGAGGCAGAGCGTGTTGGCTCGGAAGCCTCCTCATACGCTCCTTAAGAGGCCGGATTGTGCCGCCAGGCGGATGAGTCATGCCGTGTGAACGAGGCGTCGTATGGTTGCCGTGCGGCAGCCCGTTGGTCGCCACCGAGGCCGAATGATCGAGAGGCGCTTACCCGCTATGCCGCGGCTCATGAAGGCGGACGGGCGCGCCCTTTGACCGTAGCCGAAGGTTGAGGAACTCCACCCCCATCGCGAAAGCCATGGCGAAATAGGTGTAGCCCTTGGGAATGTGGACGTGGGTGCCCTCCGCCACGAGGTTGAAGCCGATCAGGATCAAGAACGCCAGACCGAGCATCTTCACCGTCGGGTGCTTTTCGACGAACGCGCCGACCTCGTCCGCGAAGACCAGCATCGCCACGGTCGACAGCACAACCGCCGCCACCATCACGGCCACGACCTTCGTCATGCCGATCGCGGTGAGGACTGAGTCGATGCTGAAGACGACGTTCAGCAAGGCGAGCTGCGCCACCACCGCCCCAAAGGTCGCCGCCTTGGCCGCGATCCCGTGCTCGTCCCCTTCGAGCTTGCCGTGGATCTCCTTGACCGCCTTCCAGATCAGGAACAGGCCGCCCACCACCAACACGATGTCGCGGCCACTGATGTCGCGGCCCATGGCGTTGAAAAGCGGACGCTCCAGGATCAAGAGCAACGAGAGGCCGAGCAACATGACCACGCGGGTGACCAAGGCGAGCATGATCCCGGCGTTCCAGGCCCGCTTCCGTTCGGCCTCCGGAAGCTTCCCGGTCAAGATCGAAATGAAGACAACGTTGTCGACGCTCAGCACGATCTCGAGCACCGTGAGGGTGAGCAGACCGATCCAAAGATTGGGGTTGGCAAGATCCGGCACGTGCCCGAGTATGCCGTCCACGGCTGTGTTTGTCTAGTGGGCATCGGCTCGTCCCTCACCCTCGCAAGTGGGGCCGGCGTCCGGGCACGACTTCCCAACCTCTCGGCCAAGCACTACGCCCAACTGCAAGGTCCGAAAGGGCCCGAACGGGAGCAAGCCTCAACGAACGGAACCGAGACGCTCCACAATCAGTCCCGTGAGCCACGATCCGCGCCGGCCGTCCCCCAAATCCAGCTGGAAGGCCTTCGTCTGGATCGTGCTCGTCCCTTTGGGCGTCATGTTCGTGGCCATAGGGGCTTACCTTGTCGTATACGTCTTGCGAGAGGGTGTCTGACCGAATCGTTTCCCTTCTTCGAACGTCCGTGATCGTCGGAAGTACAAGCTATGCTCTCATTGATGTCTTTCGCCGCCGCCGTCACCGCCTCTGGTCCCGAAGCGGCCGAACTCACTGTCTACAACGCCGGGTTCGCCCTCGTAAAGGAGCAGCGCACCCTTTCGCTCAAAACGGGCGTCCAGCAAGCGGCCATCGAGGACGTCGCCGCCATGATTGAGGCGAACAGCGTCTCGATCCGGAGCCTGAGCGCCCCAGGAAGCTTCACCGTCCTGGAGCAGAACTATCAATACGACCTCATCAGCGTCGCCGCGATCCTGAACAAGGCTGTCGGCCAAAGGATCGTCTTTAACCGCGTCCTTCCCGACGGCACCAAGGAGCGCGTCCAGGGCACTCTTCTCAGTGCCCCGACCGCCCAAGTCAGCGACCAGTTCGGGAACCAAGGGGCCACCTGGAACGGTATGGTCGTCCGCACCGACGACGGGCGCGTCCTTCTCAACCCCACCGGCGAGATCGAGGTCTCGTCCATCCCCAGCGGGCTCATCAGCAAGCCGACCCTCATGTGGGAGCTCGACTCGAAGCAGGCCGGGGACAACCGCATCGAACTCAGCTACCTTTCCCAAGGCTTCAGCTGGAAGTCGGACTATGTCCTCAACCTGGACCAGGCGGGCAAGCTAGGCGACTTCAAGGGCTGGGTGACCTTGACCAACAACTCCGGCGCCAACTTCACCGACGCTAAGCTCAAGCTCCTTGCCGGGGACGTGATGCGGGCGGAAGAAAGACGCAAGGGTCCGGCCGGAAGGGGCGGGAACATCGTCATGGAGATGGCCGCCGCCGACAGTTTCCAAGAGGAGCAGTTCGCCGACTACCACCTCTACACTCTCCAGCGGCCCGCCACCGTCCGCAACCGTGAGATCAAGCAAGTCTCCCTTTTGGAAGCGTTCAACGTGCCGGTCACCAAGAAGCTCGTGGTGGACGCCCTCCGCGGCTATTCCCAGTTCCGCGCCGGCGAGGGCGAGGTCGGCACTGGCCCGATCAAGCCTCTCGTGCTCATCGAGTTCAAGAACGACAAGGCGAGCCAACTCGGCATGCCCCTCCCCATGGGGTCGGTCAAGGTGTTCCAGCGCGACTCGGGCGGCTCGCTCCAGATGCTCGGCGAGGCCGCGATCGGCCACACGCCTCGCGACGAGAAGCTTTCCCTCCCCGTCGGCCGCGCTTTCGACATTGTCGCCGAGCGCAAGCGCACCAAGTTTGAATGGATCCGCTCCGGCAACACGGTCAAAGGCACCCGCGAGACCTTCGAGATCGAACTGCGAAACCGAAAGGAGTCTGCAGAGAAGGTCAACGTGATCGAACGAAACTGGGGCGAGTACACCGTGAGCGGCAACAACTATCCGTTCAACCAGTTGGACAGCGACACGTTCGAGTTCGTGGTAGAGCTCAAGGCCAACGAGGTCAAGAAGGTCGTCTACACGGTCGAGACACGCTGGTGAGCCGCCGCCGTGCTGTCGTTGTCGGGGCGGGGCCGATGGGCCGGGCCTGGGCCCAGAACCTGGCCTCCCATCCGGACTGCGACCTGGTCGGATGGGCCGACGCCGTGCCGGGCAAGGCGGCTGAGGCAGCCGTGGAGCTCGGGCTCGATGTCACGGCCGGCGAGGACTTCTTGCCTCTGGCCATGGGCCTGGGGGCCGAGTTCGTGGTGGACGCCACTCCCCCTGAAGTCCACCACGGCGTGACCCTTGCCGCCCTCGGGGCAGGACTCGCTGTGCTCGGTGAGAAGCCGATGGCCGCGTCTCTCGACCAGGCGCGGGAGATGGTCGCCGCCTCCGACCAGGCCGGGAGGCTCTACATGGTGAGCCAAAGCCGCCGCTACAACCCTTGGCTGGAGACCTTCCGTGAGGCCGCTGGCAGTCTGGGGCCGGTCAGCGTGCTGACGGCCGACTTCTTCCTCGGTCCTCACCTCGAAGGTTTCCGCGAGACTATGGAAAGCCCCCTCTTGCTCGACATGGCCGTCCACACCTTCGACCAGGCCCGCTTCGTGCTGGGGACCGACCCCGAAAGCGTCCTTTGTGAGGAGTTCAACCCAGATTGGAGTTGGTTCGCTGGAGACGCGGCCGCCTTCGCCAGTTTCACTATGTCGGGCGGGGCGCGGTTCCACTACCGGGGATGCTGGTGCGCCGAGGGTCAGGACACCAGCTGGGAGGGCGAATGGCGGTCTGTAGGCCCGCGAGGAGTGGCCCGGTGGGACGGTGATCGGGGAGTCCGGACTGAGGAGACAACGGGCGAAGAGGGCTTCCTCCGCCCGACCCGGCGACGCGACTTCCAAGCTGTCGAGAGTCCGGCCCAGGGCATCCGCGGATCGTTGGAGGACTTCCTTCACGCGCTCGAATCTGGGGCCCAGCCCCACGGCCACTGCCGTGACAACTTCAAGACCCTGGCCATGGTGTTCGCGGCCCTCGAGTCGGCCCGCTCCGGTCACCGGGTCGCCGTGGCTTTGGAATAAGCTCCGGCCATGCTCGCCGCCGTCCTCGCCCTCGTCATAGCGCAGGCCGCGCCGCTGCCGAACGCCCACTCCCACAACGACTATTGGCGGCCCGGGCCGCTGGAAGACGCCCTCGCCCTTGGCTTTTGCAGCATCGAGGCCGACGTCTTCCCAGTGGACGGAGACCTCCTTGTTGGACACTCCAAGAGCGAGCTTCGGCCCGAGAGGACGCTCCGGAAGCTCTATCTGGAGCCGCTCGCCCGCCGGATCGCCGAGAACAAGGGCAGGGTTTATCCGGGCGGCCCCGAAGTCGTCCTGCTGGTCGACGTCAAGAGCGGCCCGCAGGATTCGTACCGCTTGCTCAGGGAGCAGCTCGAGCCATTGGAGCCGTGGCTCGGAGGGGCCGAGGCGGGGGCCCTGCGCGTCGTACTCAGCGGGGCCCGCGACAAGGACGCGGTCCTCGCCGACGACGGGCACTGGATCGGTCTCGATGGAAGGCCCGAGGACCTTGGCCATGGCTACTCCGTCCCCGCCATGCCCCTCGTGAGCGCCGATTGGAACGCCCTCTTTCGGTGGAAAGGCGAGGGTCCGATGCCCTCCGACCAACAACTCAGGCTCAAGGATCTCGTCGACCGCGTCCACGAGGAGGGCCGTCGGCTGAGGTTTTGGGGCACACCCCACCGGCCCTCCCTCTGGAAGGAACTCCGTGCCGCCGGGGTCGACCTCATCGGGGCCGACAACCTTGGCATGCTCGCCGACTTCCTCCGGTCGCCTTGAGGCTCAATTGAGCGGGCAGACGTGGCGGAATCAGATCGCCGTCTGCATACTGGAATCCCGTCTGACCGGAGTCGGCAGTCCACAGCCAGACCGCACACGGGCCACAGTCAGCCCAAAAATGCGGTTTTTGGGCTTGGTTTGGGCTGCGTTTGGGCTGGCTGTGGGCTGAACCCCCCGTGTCAGTCCCGCGATCAGCTGTAGGCGGCGAGCAGGGAAGCGGTCTCGGCCACCGCTTCCTCAAAGGATTCAAGGGCGACGTCGATCTCTGTCTCGCTGATGATGAGCGGCGGCTCGAACCGGATCACACGAGGATTGTTCAGCGTGTAGGCCACGATGACGCCGCGCTTGAGCATCTGGGCGGTCACAAGCTCTCCGACCTCGTCCAAGGCGAGCTCGACCCCGATCATGAGTCCTCGACCCCGCGCTTCGGTCACCAGGTCAGACCGATCGGCCACGCCCTGAAGGCCGTCCAGCAACAAGCCCCCCACTTCCAGGGACCTCTTCACCAAGCCCTCCCTTTCGATCACGTCCAGAGCGGCGATCCCTGCTGCGCAAGCTAGCTGGTTGCCGCCGAAGGTCGATGTGTGCAACAACGGGTTCTCACCAAAAACACGCTCCCAGACAGCCGCCGAGCCCATCGTCGCCCCGATCGGGGCCACGCCTCCGCCCAGGCACTTGGCCAGCGTCATCAGGTCGGGCGAGACCCCCTCCCATTCGGAGCCGAACATCCGGCCAGTGCGCCCGAGCCCGGTCTGGACCTCGTCAAGGATCAATAACGCTCCAGTCTGGTCGCACCTTTGGCGCAACGCCCTGAGATAGCCGTCCGGCGGCACGTGGATGCCCCCCTCGCCTTGCACCGGCTCGATGATCACACAGGCCGTCGTCTCGTCAACCGCCGCGACCCCAGCCTCAGTGTCGCCATAAGGCACGTGCACGACCCCGGGCAAGAGCGGCTCGAATGGCAGTTGGTACTTCTCCCGTCCGGTCACGGAGAGCGACCCGAGCGTCTTACCGTGATAGCCGCCGACGGCGCTGACGATCTTCGTCCGCCGCGTCGCCGCCTTGGCCATTTTCAGGGCCGCCTCGACCGCCTCGGCCCCCGAGTTGCTGAAGAAGGTGAACTGGAGCCCTTCTGGAGCGACACCGGCGAGCCTCTCGGCCAGTTCGGCCTGCAACGGGTTGAAGAAAGTCTTGCAGCTGAGCGGCATCCGGTCGATCTGGACCTTGACCGCCTCCACGACTTGCGGATGGCGGTGCCCGAGGCTAAAGACCCCGAACCCGCCGAGGCAGTCGAGATACCTTCGTCCGTCTTGGTCAGTCACCCAACAACCCTGGGCCTCGACTTCGACCCCAAAACCGGCGAACCCCATGAGCCGGGCCAGCCCTGGGTTCACGAACTGGCTGTACTGATCGACGACACGGGCACGCAGGGCTTCGCCGTCCATAGGCCATGAGTATGCCCGAGCGTGAAACGCCGGGTCAGGCGATTTGGTAGGATGAGAGGCTGGCCCGACCTATGGAGACACAAGCCCTCCCCGCTTTGCCCGACGCCTCGGCCCTCCGCCCAATCCATCCGGGCATTCGGAAGGTCTGGCTGGCGTCGGCCGTCGTCGGCGCGCTGTTCCTCGCGGCTGTCCTGGCCGGGTTCTGCTTCTTGATGGGCCCGAGACTCGGGCTCACGCGTGTCGCGGCCGCGCTCATCGGTCTGGGAATCGGGTTCCTCCCGCTCCTGCGATCGGTGCTGCTGGTCGACCAGCAGTACAAGGCATGGGGCTATCTTCTCACCGACCATGAGTTGGTGGCGCGGTGGGGCGTCTTTTGGCGGACGGCCCGCTATGTCCCGCGCGACGCCGTGCAGCACGTGGACATCAATCAAGGGCCCATCGACCGTCAGCTCGGGCTCGCCCAAGTCGTCGTCTTCACCGCCGCGACTGGAAACGCGGTCGTCACGATCCCGGGCCTGCCGCACGCCGAAGCGCAAGAGCTCCGCAACAGTCTGTTGCCCAAGCCCGAAGAGGAAGCGGCCTTGACTCCGCCCCCGCCGCCCCTCCCATGAGACTGCACCCGCTCTCGATCATCACCGGGATCTTTGCCATGCTGCGGCAGTTTCTCGGGTTCATCGTGGTGGCTGTGGCCTTGGCCCTCATGGGCGAGCGCGAACGGTCGTCGCCCATCGATCTCTTGTTCTGGTTCGTGTTTCCAGTCGTTCTTTCGATCGTCGCCAGCGGTATCAGCTATCTCAGCACCCATTTCCAGCTCACGCCGGAGGCGGCGATCCTCGACACTGGGATCATCTGGAAACGGCGCCGTATGGTGCCCCGCGCCCGCGTCCAAGAAGTCCACTTGACCCAGAACTTCATCCAGCGAGTGCTTGGGATCGTCGAGGTCAAGATCGAAGGGGCCGGGAGCACTGGGTCCGAGATCACCTTGAGCGGCGTGGGGCAGGAAGACGCGGAATCGATCCGAGCCCAACTCACGGGGTCGCATCCCGCCTTCGTCTATCAGCGGCCAGAACCGCCGGAGTACTCGCTGTCGGTCGGACGGATCGTGTGGGCCTCGCTCTTGGAGAACCGGGCGTTGCTCGTTGTGGTCGGACTCGTCGGCGTCATGATGCCGTTCCTGGAGAACGACCGGGCCCGCTCAAGGCTTGTTGACCTGCTCTTCAAGGCCTCCAGCCAGATCGATCCTCGGGGTTGGGCTTTCCTTTTGGTCTCGATCCTGGTCGTTGGATGGATCGCCAGCGTCGCCATGGGTCTTTGGCAGTTCTATGGGTTCGAGATCAAGAAGCACCCCAAGGGGCTTCAGATCACCCACGGCCTCGTCAACTTGGTCACTCGTGTCATCTCGGTGCGGCGGGTCCAACAGGTGATCGTGGCCCAAGGTCTGCTGTATCGGATTTTCAGGCTCCACTCGGTGCGAGTGAAAGCAGCCGGGGTCGAGGTCTCGGAGAAGGTCGTTTCGGGCCAAGGCTTCCTGTCGCCCGCCGCGACCGACGGGGAAGTGCCGGATTTGGTGCGGCTCGTCTTCCCCGAAGCCGAGGAAGCCGATGTCGGGGAGTGGCGGCCCCTCTCTCGATTGGCGCCCTGGATCGGGGCGGTTGGAACACTGCTCTCGGTCGCGTTCTTGCCGCTCGTGGCCTGGTTCTTGGCGAACCTCATTGACGCGGCCACTGAGGGGACGTTGCGGTCTCGGTTGCCTGCCCTCTTCGACGAACGGTTCTGGTACGTGTCAGGGGGGCTGGCCCTGCTCGCGGCCCTCGTGTCCTTCGGCCGGACGCGCACCATCCGATATCGGCAGGCCGGGGGGCTTCTCCAGTGGCGGAGAGGACAGGTGTCCCGGCTCTCGCTGACGTCGCCCGTGTCGCGCCTCCAGTTCGTCGAGGTGTCCCAGTCGCCGCTCGAGCGATGGTTCCGGACGGCATCCACCACGTGCGCCTTTCCGGGGACCGAGATCTCGATCGAGATTCTGCCGACCGAAGCCGCGACAGAACTGCGCGACCAGTGTCTCGACGTCCGCTCTCAGCACCCTGGTCGAGGCGTCTAGGCGGTCACCAACTCGCGCAAGTCGTCTTCGAGCACTTCTGTCTTTGTGTCAGCCACCTGGAGAAACTTGTCATAGAGCTCTTCGAACCGCTCTTCGGGGAAGCTAAATCCCATCTCAGCCAGTCGGTGCCGCAGGCCGTGCCGCCCCGAGCGGGCCGTGAGCACGATCTCAGATTTGAGCGCCCCCACCATCTCCGGTGCGATGATCTCATAGGTCGAGCGCTCCTTGAGCACGCCGTCCTGGTGGATGCCGGAACTGTGGGCGAAGGCGTTCGCTCCCACCACCGCCTTGTTCCGCTGCACCATCATGCCGGTCAGGCCAGCGACCATGCGGCTCATCTCGATGAGCAGGCTGAGGTCGATGTGGGTCTCGACCCCGAACAGATCGCGGCGGATCTGGAAGGCGGTCACGACCTCTTCGAGCGCGGTGTTCCCGGCCCGTTCGCCGATGCCGTTGATGGTGACTTCGACTTGGCGCGCCCCCCCGAGCACGCCGGCGAGGGTGTTGGCCGTCGCCATGCCGAGGTCATTGTGGCAGTGGCAACTGAAGACGGCCTTGTCGCTGTTCGGCACGTTCTCAATGATGCCTTCGATGAGCCGCCGGTACTCGCCCGGATAGGTGTAGCCGGTGGTGTCGGGAACATTGATCGTCGTTGCCCCTGCCGCGATGACCGCCTCCACGACACGATAGACGTAATCGGGGTCAGCCCGTCCTGAGTCCTCCATGAAGTACTCAATGTTGTCCGTGTACTTTTTGGCGTGGCGCACCGCGTTGACCCCCGTCTCCAAGGCCTGCTCGCGCGTCATCTTCAGCTTGTATTGGAGGTGGTTGTCGCTCACGCCGAGGCCGGTATGGATGCGCGGGTGCTCGGCAGGCTTCAGTGCCTCGCCAGCCACATCGATGTCCTTCTCGCGGGCGCGGGTGAGCCCGCAGATCTGGACGCCCTTGAGCTCTTTGGCGAGAGTGTTGACCGCCTCAAAGTCGCCAGGCGAGCTGATCGGGAAGCCGGCCTCGATGATGTCGACCCCTAGCTTGACCAAGGCGCGCCCGATTTCGAGTTTCTGTGGCATCGAAAGGCGGACGCCCGGGCTCTGCTCGCCGTCGCGGAGAGTGGTGTCGAAGACAAAGACGCGGTCGGCCATGGTTGCAATGGATTATACGTCCAGTGGGGGCGGGATTGAAGCCCGTTCCCTGGAAGCGGCCCGTGCTTGATGTTGACACGCCCTCCCCGTTTCGCCGCTGGACGGCAGCGGGCCTGACTCGCGCCCTCTCCACGACGGGCCGCGCTCCCTGCCCCTCGCGAGAACGGCACGGTGCCTGCCCTGGGTCGGCCAACGGAGCCCCTACGAGAGCGTAAGCCTTCCCAGATCATTGGCGCGCCACGGCTTTCGAGGAGGAGGGAAGATCGGACTCCTCCTCTCTTTCCGCGAAGGAGAGGGCGGCGGGGGATGAGGAAGTCGTCCCGGAACCCGACTTGGCGGCGGGCGACGAGACTCGGTTGAATTCCACCCTCCCCCCTGCACCAGAGAGCAGCCGCCGGAGAGTGGCCCGCCTGCGGACGGTATGATTCCCGCCAATGGCGGAAGTGGACATCAACCTGACGGCCCGAGGCGAGCAGGTGGAGCAGCCGTGGATCTGGCGGCTTTGCCGCGACTTTGACCTTAAGGTGACCATCACCAAGGCCAACGTGGACAAGGACTTTGGCTGGATCCAGGTCCGGCTCGACGGCGCCCCCGAAGAGATCCAGCGCGCCACCGCCTGGCTCATGACGACCGGAATGCACGTCGACGCCCTTCAGCGCTCGGTCGGGGTCAGCTAGTCCGGCGATGGCTTCCGAGCCCCAGGTCGTCAAAGCCCCCGACCCTCCCGAGGACTTCGCCGATTTCTGGCGGGAGGCGGTGGCCGAGGCGATGGCTGCGCCGCTGCACTACCGGCGTTCGGGCTCGAACGACTACTTGCGCTCCGGGTTCAAAGTCGAGACGATCGAGTTCCTCGGCATGGGTCAGGCGAAGCGGTTCGGATGGATCGCCTGTCCCACCGGCGCTCTCCGCGAGCGCGCCTTCCTCTGGGTGCCTCCCTATGGTCGCTGGTCCATGCTGCCGAACGACTATGGCACGCGCGACGGCTTCGTCTCGATGAGCTTCAACCTCTTCGGCGAGTCCGCGTTCCACGAGGAGGCCTACACCCCCCAGCGCGGCTATTTCGCCGAAGGGGCCGCTTCTCCCCACACTTGGGTGTTCCGCCGGATGTTTCAGGACTGTGTCGTCGCCCTGCGGGTGCTTGAGGCCCAGCCCGAGGTGGACGAGAACCGGATGGCCGCAATGGGGCTCAGCCAGGGCGGAGGTCTCGCCATCTGGCTCGCGGCCTGGTGCGCGAAGGTCAAAGCGGTCTGTGCCGACTTTCCTTTCCTGAGCGCGATGGACTGGGTGCTCGCCTCGCGGGTGCAGCGCTACCCGCTCAAGGAGCTCGTCGACTTCATGGACACGATGCCGCTCGGCAGGGAAGTGGTCATGCACACCCTGAGCTACTTCGACACCGTGACCCAGGCCGCCCACTGCCGAGTGCCCACACTCGTGTCGCTCGGACTGAAGGATCCCGCCGTGCGCCCCGAACAGGTGCGGGCCGTCTACGACGCCCTGCCTGGCGAGAAGCGGCTGGTGGAGTACGACTGGGGCCACGACTGGCACCCTGACATGGTCGCCACGAACCGGGAGTATTTGCTTCAAGTTATCGGATGACTCCGACGAAGCAATTCGCGACAAGCGGAGACCTGGAGCAGGCGTATATGCTACACTGATTCCAGGATGGTAAGAGTGCTGTTTCTGCTCATCTTCGGTGCCTCGGCCCAAGGGGTCCTCAGTCAAGTACTAGAGTGGGAGTGGATACGCATTCCCGACAACGACCCGTTTAGATTGGCAAGCCCATATGATAGGGTGGTGCATCAATCGTATGGAGGTTACCTGGTCTCAGCATCGGCACAGCTTGAAGAAGGCCGTTCTAGCCTACCATTTGCACCTGCGAATAGAAAGCTCGTAATGCACTGGGATACAAACCGTTGCGCCCACGCTGAAAGCTACCGCCTCATCGTAACGGACATGAACACAGGTTTGGTGGTCCGGTCAATCCCTACTAGTGTACTTACACCAAGTGCGTGTTTCAGCTCTGATGGCAAGCTTTTATATGTTTCGGAGGGCCAACATACCCTTGGTGTCTGGGACATTGATCGCAATCTTAGGTTAAGCCAACACGCAATTCAGTGGGTTGGGTCTAACTCACTAATGTTGTCTCCAGATCAATCGCTATTAGCTGTTTTCACCGGAACAAAGTTGGAAATGTATTCCCTTCCTGCTTTCACACCTAGATACACCTTGAACAGCATAACTTCATTTGTTTTCTTGGCAGAAGGCAAAACGATATTAACTTCGACATATACCCCGACCGGGAGCACTTTGACCCATAGACACGCTGCTAGCGGTCTAGGCCTGAGCACTTGGGCTAAAGTTCAGAATCTTCGCGGTCTAACCACTTCGCAAGACGGTGACTTCGTAGGAGTTGAAACTGACTATCACTTAATTGTTCGATCTGCGCGTGACGGCAGATTCGTCAGGCAGTATCCGAAAGGAGTTCTATTGAGCGGAAATCGATTTGCTGAGCAAGCCAGCCTATCGGTGGGTCGTTACAGAATGTTTGAGCACACGCAAAGCGATCCAGTGTTCGAAAGGGATGTGCCGAAATCCACAGGCGACAGCTTCCTTTCGCCAGACGGAAAGACGGTCTTCGTGCCTTATCTCGGAGCAAGTCTTGATCGAGAAACCGAAGCTTGGAATGCTGCTGACGGCAGTTTGAAGTTTGTCCTTGATCGCCCAAAGTATTGGAAATGCAGGGTGGCATTTAGTCGCTTGTTTCCGATTTACGTAATCACAAACGGTCGAGAAGCGCGCCTGTCATGGCTGGAAAACGGTGGCACTCTCGTCTTCAACGTGTTGGGACATGGCCAACCTTCTGACGTAGTGCTGTCGAAGGACGAGAGCTTAATGCTGGTTGCAGCCAGGAGCAGAGTACATATAGTCGATTTATGGTCATTGACGAAAATTGGTGAGCTCCAGTCGGAGGAGTTCGAAGAAATTGCAACGGTGGACACGGACGATTCCTCCCAGTTTTGCTTCGGAGCAGGTAAGAACGGAAACATTTACGTTTGGGACTTGGCCAGCACGCAGATTGTGAGAAAGTGGATGGCACATCCAAAGTTCGGACAGTATAAAAGTACTTGCAGACATGTTCAGATCAACCCCCTTGACGGTACACTAATGAGTTGCGGAAATGACGGTCTTGTCAAGTTCTGGAACTGGCAATCAGGAACTGAAGTGCGCAGCCTTAGGGTCATTCCGCCAGAAAGCACAGGGCAGCCGCTGGTGCACACATTTGGATTGAGCGAAGACTGGTCCCAGTTATGGACCTTAGACCGGAGAGGTCTTCACCAGTGGGAGACGCGTACCTGGACTGCTGGACCTTCGTATTACGTGCAAAGCTCTTTATCGAGCGAGACTGAGGATGGTGTCAGGTTGTTTTTCGGCGACGGAAGAATGACGGCTGGTTCGAACCCAATGGGAGTCATCAAGCGACCAATGGCAACTCGTTTTGATAGCGCCAGACTTGAGGTAGCGAAGGGACAACTCGTCAAGGGAGGTCTTGAGGACGTCGCAGTCAATGACAATAGCATTGTCGAAGTTCGACCAGGTGAGCCTGGTCAGGAGGTGCGGGAGGGGGAAATCCTGCTTGAAGCACTTGCCCCGCGAGGTGAGCATGAGAGATTAGGTATCCGGTCCAACGCTTTCACAGATCTTCCTCAAGTCATCGAGCATTTGGAACTCTTTGACTGGATTGCGGGCAAATGGGTCGAAGTTCGACACGAAAGGCTTCTTTCTGATAAGGCTGTGATCAATGAGTCTCTGGTCGTAAACTCAGGCCATAGATTTGTCAGGATCACAGATCAGCTTGTCCGCGGTCGTCTCCGGTTCTGGTTGCGCAACGAGCATTGGTCGGAAGGAGCTTCAGTCAAGATTGATCAATTGGCCTTCGTGACGAGTCCTCGCTGACCGATCGGTTCCAAGGCTAAGGAGTTCTCAAAACGAAACCCCACTCGGGGCTCTCGTCCGGATCACCGGGGCAGACCCTTTGTCCGATCCGAACCGCACCAAGCCGCTCGTAAAGCGCATGGGCGTGCGTGAGCTTGAAATCGCTCCAAAGCTCGATCGCAAGCCGCCCCCGGGACTGCGCCTCCGCACGTACCGTCTCCGTCAGCAGTAACCCGAGCCTGTGGCCCCTTCCTTCGGGAACCACATAAAGCCGACAGAGCTCGCAGTCCGAACCCGCCGCCCTCGGCACGCCGTCCTGCGACCAGACCTCGCCGACCTGCCCTGGCAACGTGTCGTGGAGCTTGAGACCGACCCCACCGACCACCCTCCCTTGAAGCTCCGCCACCCAGAAAGCGTCGTAATGTCCGGGCACGTCATAGAGGTCGACACAGTAGCCGTCCTCGACCCAGGCGAAGCCGTACTCGTCGAAAACTCGCCGCACGACCGCCACGACCGAGGACGCGTCCGCCTCCCGAAACGCCCGGATCAGAGCCATCGCGAGGGAAGATACCCGCCCCTAGTCCAAGACGTAAAAGAACCTTTCTTCGACGATCTTGCCGTCCTTCACCTCGTAGACCGCGACTTCCTCGCTCTGGCTTCGCTTGCCGCAGCTCTTGTCGGTCGTGTCCATCCAAAACACGACCGCGAACTTGTCGTCTCCGTGCGGAAACGGGCCCTTGGCCGTCGTGCCGTGCACCTCGAAGTTGGCCTCCCACCACTCGTACTTCTGCTTGAGGGCTTCGAGCCCCTCGCTCACCTGGCCGTCCGCCTCGTGGCTCTTAATGTCCGCCGAATAGAGCTCGGAAGTGATCGCGTCGTGATGGCCCGCGTTGAACATCTCCACCAGCTTCTTGCCCAGTTCCCATCCATCCATTGTCGTTTCCCGGCGCGGAGCGCCAGATGAATAGTAGCGCAACTGTGTCTACCAATAAGGGACGGCCAGGACCTTTCGATCCCGGCCGACGAATGGGCGTTCAAACCACCTGCCTGCCAATACTTCGCTGAGAGCCGCTGGAGTTCCTGGTCCCGATATCGCCAACCTCCCCGGTCGCCTTCACCCGATCCGAAAGGAATGGGCCGAACGATACCCACCGCTTGACGCGAGACCACCCCCCAGGTATCCTCCCGGGCCTCAAGGACCGTTAGCTCAGTTGGTAGAGCAGCTGACTCTTAATCAGCGGGTCGTAGGTTCGAGCCCTACACGGTCCACCAAGATTTGAACCTGAATCGGACCTCTTTTTGGAGGTCCGTTCTGCTTTTTGCCCCAGTTTTCCTTTGATGGTGGCTTTCATGGTGGCTTTGGCTCCGAACGGTTTGACCGTCTCAGAAAGCGGTTTGAGAGCATCAATCGCGGCTCGCATAGCTTCCAGACTGACGCCAACGTAATACTTGGCCGTAGTGGTGATCGAGGTGTGTCCGGCGTAGGCTTTGAGCTGGTGCATAGGTAGCCCCCGATTTGCCAGATTGGTAAGGCAGGTGCGCCGCAGATCGTGGAGGCTGAAATGCTCCAACTCGGCCTTGTCCAAGCAGACATCGAGTTGCCGCTGAACATTGCGCGGGTGCGACGGCGTGCCTCGAAGGGTCGGGAAGACTAGGCCGTTATCCTCGTAATCCTCGATACGGCACTGCTCCCGATCAATCATCGATAGTTGCTGCCTAAGAGAACGGACCGCTGAGGCTTCCAGCACCAGCATACGGATGCTCGACTTGGTCTTAGGCTGAACGAGACTCCAGCCTTCCTTTTCATCCCATTCCAGCTGCTGTTCGATGCGAATCAGTCCTGTTTCCAGGTCGCAGTGATGACGCTGCAAACCCAGTAACTCACCGATTCGCAACCCCGACAAAAGCGCGAATCGGAAGAGTTGCCGATACCGCGAAGCCTGTCGTGGATTGAGCGCATCCTTTCGATGGCAATGGGGCCTGCGGAACGCTTCGGTTAGCATCGCCGCGATTTGGTCGGGTGACATGACGCGCATCAACTTGGATTGCAACCTTGGCAGAGCGCAGCCGCCGCAAGGATTTGTGCTGAGGTATCCGTCATTGACGGCAGTCTCCAGAGCCCGCTTCAGCACAATGAACGCGATCTGAATGGTGCGGGGTCCGACGCCGTCGCGACTCAGCTGGTTGATCCAGCCTTGAATCACAGGAGTCCGCAACCGGCTGAGCTTCTGTGAGCCCAAGTACGGTGAAATCTGGTTCTTGAACGCGCCGAGATAGCTTCGATGTGTCCCGCGGGACAGCTTTGGCGGACTGACATACTCTTCGATCCAGTCAGGGAGAAACTGGTCAATCGTGACATCCTTGGGCGGATTCGCAACCCTGAGTTGCTGAATCTCGGCTTGGCGCTTAGCGACTTCCTTTCGAAACTCCGTATAGTCCTTCCGCTTGACGACAAACCGCCGCTTGCCGACCCGCCGCGTCCAGACGTAGAACTCGCCGTCCCGGGTGAACGTCCCTTCGCCTGATTCTCGCTTTCGTGCCATCGTTCTTGTTACCTCAAATAGCTTTCGGCCGCTTGCCGTTCCATCCACTCGTCGAGTGAGCGCTTGATCACCCGGATTTCCCGTCCGTTGCGATAGGCTGCCCAGCACCCCTCACTGACGAGACGTCGTGCCTTTGAATACCCGAGTCCGACGTAGATCATCGCTTCATTGAGAGTCAGGCTGCCCCGACTCTCCAATGGCACCTTCTTAGACCGAGCCATCGGAATCCCCTTCTTCCTTTGTGTCTGAGCGATGCGCTGAACTCTGGACAATCGCCCGACTGAGGCCGAACGCGGTTTTCCCGGTCCAGATACAGACGTCCCAGACGACCTTCAAGCATCGGGCGAAGGCTCTCACCACTGTTGGCACGTGTTTGGCCGAGCTCGGGACAATCAGGATGAAAACGCCCACAATCACCAAGAGTGGAAGCACGGTCGCAATCAGGCTGATCACGATGACACTTGGCTTTGACCCGAAAATGAAGCCGATCACCCAGTCAGCGGCAACAAAGAGCCAGCAAACCAGCGGCCAGGCGAACCGAAGGCAAAGGAGGAAGACCAGCCACGCCAACACACGGGCAAGTGGACGAAGCGTATAGCTGTCGGCGAACTCGCTCAGATCAGCTGAGCCGCATCGAGTGCAGCTCTGGGCTGACTTCGGACTCCAGTGCCCCTTCGGACACCGCTTGCCGTTGAATGCGCCGCCGCAGGTTCCGCAGAATTTGGATCCATCGGGCCAGCTAGTTCGACAGGATTTGCAGATAATCATTGGGATCTCCTTAGAAGTGTCGAGGGCCAGCACAAACTGACTGGGCACGACCAGATGGGTGAAAGCGGCCCAGCAGATTGCAGGACCGCACTGACCGTTCCCAGCACGGGGAAAGGCAGAGGTGGACACTGTCTGAGCAGGTTTTGAAGGCGCTGTTGTCCTGTGGTCACAATCAGGACTCCGAATGACTCCTGGCCGTAGACTTCGTGGTACGCGCCGTCGTTGAGATACGAACCGTAGCTCGCGAGTTTCGAACAGATCGCGATCTGCGACGCGTTTCCGAGGTCAAGTTCTACGAACCAACTCTCGGTGACCCCGCCGTTCTGCCAATAGACGAACGAGTCGGGTTTGACCACGCGGCGTTGGCCGCTTACCGAGTAGACATGGCGGCAAAGTGCCTCACTGTGCCAAGACCACTGCTCGATCGCGGCACCACGCAGGGCCTTCTCAAAGGCCAAGCGCAGTTCAACTAGTTTCGCAGTGTGTTCCATGAAGGTCACCGCAGCAGAAGAGCTGGCAGCCCTTTGAAACTCCGTAAGGGTTATCCCGAGGCGTACGGTCAGGTGTTTAGCCGCTTGGCGACCGACTCGATAGAGTGCGGGACTGGCACCGCCCGCTGCCGGATGGCGAACCACTTGAATGAAACCGTGTTGCCGAAGGCGCAGGAGTCGGGAATTGCATCGCTGCACCGATCCAAAGTGACCGAGTAGCATGATCTGAGCCCGCGTCAAGACCCCGTGCCCAAATAGGTCGAGCAACAGGTCCTCGTCGCGCTTTTGCAAGACACACCCTCCAACGCTAGGGCAGATACGGGCAGCGTTCATGACGCACCTCCATGGACAGGGTTTCAGTAACGCTTTGCGACGTCAGCAGCTGCCCTACTTGAAGGTGGGCAGCTCGTTCAGCAAGTTCTGCTTTGGTTATCGCCGGGTCCGGTGAATGGATCGTCGCAACCTGAACTGAAGCCTGACCGCGCCGAGACAGAAACGAGGTCCCGACCGGTTGGTTGGCGAGAATTCGACGGAGTCGTTCGCGAGGAAGCGTGGAACCGATATCGTTTGCCAGATCAGAGGCATCCGTCGACGAGCACTGAAAGAAGAAGTTGGTCTGAACACTGGCCCGGATTGCCTGACGAAGTCCATTCTCAAGCTGACCGAGGTTCTGATGAGCGAGGAAGAGGGATAAGCCGAAGCGACGACCCTCCGCAATGATCGTGTTGAAGGTCGGCGTCGCCATCGTTTCAAACTCATCAATGTAAAGAGTGAGCGGGACGCGCTGCTCTTCTTCGTCGTCAGCGCGGCTCATGACCGCGTCTTGCAGCGATGCAACAATGAGCCCGCCCACGGTTTGGGCAACCCCAGGGCTGCGATGAGCGGCCAAGGCAATCAGGACGACGTGGCCGGGTTGGTCAATCCAGTCGTGCCAGTCGATCGACGCTCTTGACTGAAGCATGGCGCGAATTTGCGGAACGCTCCAGAAGTGCGACAACTTGTTCAGAACTGGCAATGCCCAAGTGCTCTGCCGCTCGGGGCTCAGTTGATCGAAGCGAGCGAAAAACCGCTTCACCTGCTCGTCGGAACACTTCCGGAGCAGGGCACTTCTGGCCGACGGATCGGTAAGCAGCGATTCAACTTCCAAAAGTGAACCACCGGCTTGGGATAACGCCACGAGTGAGAACCGTAGCGTTTCGTCGATTTGTACTCCCCAACTATGCGCACCCTGATGGATCACTTCGAGGAGGTGCAGGGCGCGGCGGTACGGATTTGCGGTTCCGATCAACGGATTGAACGGCACGAACCTATCTTCGGGGCGAAAATCGAGCAAGTGGATTCTGCCGGACTGAATCGTGCTGGGTTCCAAACGCCGGATCAGGCGGTCAATCAGATCGCCGCGCAGATCAACGACGACGGCGTTTCGCCCTCTGGCTATGTCGTCGCCAACCATGCGAACGAGTAGGTTGGACTTGCCACACCCGCTCGACCCCAATGCATAGATGTGCTTGCGCCGGTCTCTCCAACTCAACGCTATCTGGGCGCGTGAACTGCCGTGTCTACATTGGTGTCCGACGAGGAAGTCGGAGTCGCTTATCAAGCCGGTCGTTGGATCGACCTCTTTCGGCCTTGGCAACATGGCTCGCTCAATAACATGGGTCAAACTTTTCATTGTCTCCTCCTGCTGCCTTAAAGGAGGCTCCGGACCGCTCAGTGGGAGTTCCTGCTGAACTCAAGCACAAATGCTGGGGCCGAGGGATAGGTGGGGTGCTGGGCAGAAATTTGAGTCGAGATTCGACCAATGTCGGATGATGTTCTAAGTTGAACTTAGGTTCAGCGAGGTAGGGCAGACCTGCTCGCCCAGTTGCTCGGCACACCGAACGCTGCTTGCTCTGCTTGACGCGCGTGTCTATGATCCGCATGAGCTTGCCCGCCAAGAGGCGGAGGCGGTTGCTTCGGCCTCTTGGCACGGTGAAGCCATATGTGTTCCTTTGAACTTGGTCGGCTACTCATTACGCCGACTGCGCAACTTGAAGTTGATCCCTCTGACGTCGTTGAAGCCATTCATCGTCATGCAGCAGGTGATTGGGGTGATCTGGAACCAGATGATCGCGCGGAGAACAACCTGTCGCTACGCGAGGGTTTAAGACTCCTGTCGAGTCATGAAGATCGGCGAGGCGTTCGGTTCTGGATCATCACCGAGGCAGATCGGTCGGCGACGACCATTCTGCTTCCGGACGACTACTAACTCGGGCAGGCGGAAGCCTGCCCTTCACTCGTCTGGAGCTCTCAGTTCTCAAACTGCTCGATTCCGCCGTTGCTTGCCCAAGTAAGATTAGAGACAATCTGATCATGAGCGAGTCGAACTTTGACTTCATTGTTGCCTCGAACCCAAGTTTCTGCACAATCTGGGCGGACAACGAGGTCGCGGCTTCATGGTTCCGCGAATGAACGGAAGGCGAGCTGAGGCCGTATGGCGATGGCTTCGCCGTCGAGTATCGGTACATTCACGATCTCTGCAACGGCATCCTCGATGCCGGGTTCACGATCACGAAGGATGGCAAGACGATGGTCCGGAGCAGCGAAGGTGAGCTCGTCCTGGAATAGCGTTCGTTGACTATCCAGCCTCAAGGGCTTTCTTCGGACTCTGTCACTTTGACAGGGTCCTGTTACTTGATGATTGATCGGTGCACCGAACAAGGTTTGCGGTATCGGGCGGTCGTTGCGACCGTGGCCCTACGGACGACTTGTCCGACCAGGAGCCACCATGTCAACGCACCTTCAATCAAGAGGGTCGCCAAGCGCGACCTACCAACTCGTCACTGACCGGATTCTCGAAGCTCTCAACCGTGGCGCCGTACCGTGGCGCAAGCCATGGAAGGGTAGAGAACAACTGCCGTGCAACGCTCTCACCAAGCGGCCGTATCACGGCATCAACCTGCTATTGCTGGGTTTGAGCCCGTTCGTTGATCATCGCTGGCTTACCCTGCGTCAGGCCAATGAAGCTGGCGGTCAGATCAAACGCGGTGAGAAGTCAACGCTCGTCGTGTTCTGGAAGCAATTCGAGGTCGAGTCTGAGCAAGAAGGGAACGAGAGTCGAAAACGAACCATCCCACTTCTTCGCTACTTCCTGCTGTTCAACGTCGAGCAATGCGTCGGGCTCAACCTAACGCCGCTCGAAACGAGCGCCCAACCGACTGAGGTGCGGATAGCTGCTGCTGAGCAGATTGTACAGTCGATGCCTCTCCCACCACGGATCGTCGCAGGCGGTGCTGTTGCCAGCTACCAGCCCGGGCTTGACCTGGTGCGAATGCCGCCACTGGCGGACTTTGACTCACCCGAGAGCTACTACGCAACGCTCTTCCATGAGTTAACCCATGCGACTGGCCACGCCAGTCGCCTTGACCGACCGGGCGTTACGGGAACGATCGAGGTTGGCTCATGCGACTACAGCCGCGAGGAGTTGATTGCCGAGCTTGGCTCAGCCTTTCTTTGCGCGGAGTCTGGCATCGACAACTCGACCATTGGCAACGCCGCGAGTTACATCGACGGCTGGTTGAGAGCCCTCTCACATGACCCCAAGGCAATCGTGGCTGCTGCTGGACAAGCCCAAAAGGCCGCCGACTTCGTCGTTGGCCGAGCACCAGGCTGACCTTCATTTTGACCCCGCCAAACGCGGGGTCTTCTGCTTTTTGATCCCCGGTCGCTGTTGCTGAATGGCAGAATGGCGTAAGCTTCAGACAAATGAGCAAGTCGGTGCCACTATCCTTTCCCCTTGATTCCGAGGGATTCCTATCGCAGGAATGCCCGTCTTGCGAGCGACGATTCAAGGTGAAGTTCTCTCAGGAGCCCGATGGCAAAACTCTCTCCTTCTGCCCCTATTGCGGTTACGAGGGGCAAAGTTGCTGGTGGACACAGGAGCAGGTTGATTACATCCACGCATCCGCAACTAACTCGGTCGTGAACCCGCTCTTAGGAGACTTTCAACAGAGCCTTCGGCGGCTGAATAACCCTTCCGGAGGTTTCACGATGAAGACTTCCCCAATTCCCGGCAATCCACCGGCTGCGCCAATCGAGTCCGACATCCCAATGGCGACTCACACCTTCGCATGCTGCGATGAAACGATCAAGCACCTCGACTTTGGTGGAACTCTGCACTGCCTAATCTGCGGTCAAAATAGAAGCCCAGAGTAGAGGGATATATCTGATGGCGAGAAAGCAGATAACCCGTGACCAGTTCCTCGCAGCACGCTCGTTCATTTTCACGGACATCTCCCGCGAACTCCAGTTGGCGCGGGCATCCCAATCCGCTGACGGTGAAACAACTCTGAGAGACCTTGGAGTGGAACCTGGTGGAGGGAACTTTCTCGCTGCACTAGCCGCGTTATGCTACACGGAGTTTGCTGGCGGCATTGTCACGCGTGGCAACGGTAGTAGGGTGAATTTTGACGTGTTCCTTCGTCGAATGGGGCCTGGCTACGGAGCTCTATTGGATTCCGGTCTGAATGTCTATAAAGTTTTCCGATGCGGAATGGCTCATGAATACTTCGCAAAGGGATCGATGTCAGTGTCGATGTTTGGGAATCCGCCGACTGGTCTCGGACAGCAGGCCGATGGAAGGCTGTACTTCAGTCTCGAAAAGTATTTCAGTGACTTCGTCGTAGCCTACGACAAGCTCGGTGTCGAACTCGGGTTCTATTGAGACTGGTAACTATCGAGGCTCAGAGGTAACAATCCTCCGATTTATCGCCAAACCGAACATGTATATCGAGCAGAAGACTGAGTCCTACTTCTGTTAATGTGTCTTCATCCGTCGTGCCCGAAGTCTTCGGAGTATGTCGATGTGGGTCCACCACTCGACACTCGCGGTCACGCGAAAGCAACTGCAAACCAGTTAACGAGTGAGATTCGGGTGTTCGAATCTCACCGCTCCGCTCGACCGTGACACCGTTCGGAAAAGCAAAGCGCTGGAGCATCTTCTTGGCAGCATTGCTTGCTCCATCCCAATATTGATCAAGGCACGAGAAGAAGTGCTCCCCAAAGCGTAGAGCATCCTGGAAATCTGACTCCGGCGTCGAGAGCCGGTCAAGTCGCTCATGACAAGCAGCGATTTTTGCGTCAAGCTCTCGAATCTGCTCCAGTGCGAGGTCGTCGGGCAGTACACCCCGGGTGTTCTTGCGCCCGATCGCTCGCCTCATTTCCTGGTGACTCGTCAGGTCCTTGAGAGCCTTTGACCGTGCGGTGGCGCTTTCCTGTTTCAAACTGCCCGCATAGTGCGCCAGGCGGACCGAGAGTGTCTGCCATGCTCTGCCGCTGATCCGCAGTGATTGCATCAAGGCGATGAAGTCGGCGTGAAGGCGATCTCTGGGATGATTGACACATCGGCAGTGCATACACCGATAGTGGGCGTACCGCTTGTACTTACCCTTCGACCACGAAGCAGTCAGCAAGTGCCCGCAAACGCACTTGAGCGTGCCACGCAAGGGAAACGCCGGGTTGTCCCGGTCGTGCACAGCAGGCGTGACCTTCCGAAACGCTCGTTGTGCGTTTGTGAACGTCGCCGAGGTCACCAGCGGCACGAATGGAGGTGCGGCATGGTTGATCTCTCCAAACGAGTGGATTTCTCCCCGGTAGAGCGGGTTACGGACGATCTTGAAGAAATACGAGTCGCTAATGGGATAGCCGCTTTCGTTCAACCACGCTCGAACCTCGGAGGGCCGATGGCCCCTTTCAAGTCGCTTGTAGATCTGCGCGACAATGCTTGCACGCTTCGGATCAGGCTCAATCGTGGCCTTTCCGTTGTGCCGAGTGTTGCGGTAACCGAAGGGGGCCATAAAAACCCACCGGCCTTCTCGAACAGCCTGGATCATTCCGCCCTTGCATCGCTCCGCCCGAATCTCGTTGTCGAACTGAGCGACGGAAGCCAAAATCGTTTCGGTGAACCGACCTACCGGTGTGTCTTCGATCCTCTCACCCACCGACTCGATTCGAATGCCGAGTTGCAGTAGCCTGACCTTGAGGCCCGTGTAGTCATAAGTGTTACGAGCGAGGCGGTCGATCTTGGGAACGATCAGAACGGCGATTCGGCCCTTGTTGGCAGTGCAGTACTTGAGCATTTCTTGGAGAGCTGGCCGGTGGTCGGTTTTGGCGCTCTCACCCGGCTCGACGAATATGTGGTCAAGTTTGTAGCTGCGCTGATTCGCGTGACCTCGCACTGTCCGCTCTTGAGTGACCAGAGAGTTGCCGTCAATTACTTGCCGCTGGTCCGATACCCGAATGTAGGCTATAGCTGTTTCCATTGCCGATAGAACTCGATGATAATCGCTGCCAGCTCATCGGCAGCCTGATCCAATTCCTGACAGGAATCCTCGTTCAACGCAAGATGCCGAGAGTTTTGCTTGGAGTCTGGAGAACCCGTCCGCTTCAAGCGGTCGCGCTTATGGCGAGGCATTTGTAGACCGGGAAGGCTTTCTTGCGTGTTGTTGTTTTCTTTTGTCTGGATTTGTTTTGTTGTTTTTGCTTTTGGAACTTCCGATTTGAGCGTAACCGATGCGACGCTGATAGCTGGGAAACGCGAGCCGCGTGTGAAGGCTAAAGAGAAGGTGCGACTTGGCTCTCCTGCGAGCGGAGCTTGAGGAGACGAGGCGTTCATGGGAGTCTCGGACGGTGATTAGGCCGCGCTTCACAAGGCGGTCAATGGCCCGACTGACGGCGGCGCTCTGGCGTCCGGTGCGCCGTTTGAGTTGGTAGTGCGAGAGCCAGTCCGACAGCTTCCGCTTGCCTGGTCCGAGGTGCCACCCAAACGTTTGCCGAACAATGACGCACAAGACTCGCCACTCCGTGTCGGTCAGTCGCGGCATGACCCGGTCAAGGAGAAAGTTCGGCACCGGAGTGGTGCCGCCCCAGGGCGGGCTAGTCCTTGGCATAAACCGGTGGATCGTAGTTGTGCTCGATGGCGGCTATGAGGAGGGACGCCGGGCGACGAGCCGCTCGCTGAGGGAGCCAACGGAGTTGACGCTCGATGAGTTCGGCAGGATAGTGGTCAACCAAGTTCTGAGCCTTCCGCAAGCCGATCCCAATATGGACAAGTTCGAGGACAAGTTCGTCTCGGTCGCTTAGCACGGCGTCGTCGGGACTAAGTCGTTTCCCGCGCCGAGGAAGGAATTCGCTAACAGGGGCCAGTTCGCTCATGGCCACCCACCGAACAAGTCCCAAAGTAGGAGTCCAATGGTGCAGACCGCGATTCCGATTGATTGCCAGCCGATTGTCCATCGCGCCTCAGTGGAAGCATCTGGCAAGTCCACCGGGAACGAGGGCTGGCGGGTTATCGGAGCGGCAGGAACTCTACGACCCGGCCCAAGAGAAACGGCCCCAAGAGTGCGAAAGAACGCCTCGTCAATGGTCTGATCTAGCGGCCAATCCCTAACACCCAAATCCATCGCTAACATGGAACTGGCCAGGCGGTCAACGCCAACGAGGCGAATTGGCCGACCCTGAAACTCGGAGGCGGCGTCCCGTGCGGCCTGAGAGCAGAGCGAAGAGGAGACGATCATCCCTGCCGGAATGTTGTAGCGAAGCAGATAGCCACGGAGTTCGTCTACCGCACGGCGACTGACAGGCGACTTCCAATGGCGAACCTGCACCGCAATAGCTACCGATGAATCTACACCGATCCGGACTAAGAAATCCGGACCGCTAAAGGCACGGCGACCGCGACGATGAAGGCGGCCAAGAAATAGCATATGTCGATACCCGCTGGCACCCAACCACAACCATACGCACCGCTGAAATTCAGCAAAGCCCAACTGCTCCATCTTCAATCGGAGCGCCCTATATCCGCTGTTGCTGCTGCCGCGGCCGTAGCCGTCGCTTGGGGTAGCAGCCAACGTCACGCGGCGGTTCACGCGGCCTCCCAATGTTCAAACTCGGCTACATCACCGGTCCAATGCCCTGCCCTGAGCGCGTTTCCGGATCGACGTGGTTCGCCTGTCGGCAGGTAGACAGAGTCAGGCAAACAGCCTGGACACCCGGCTAAATCACAAACATAGAGCGTGGGATAGGTTCCGTCCTCGGAAACCACATCCCGCAGGTCGATGACGATTCCAAGATGATGCTCGAAACACTTGACTATCTCATTGAGACTGCTATATAGGGGATTGGACTTGCCGTGCACGAGTTGGCTGATCGTTGACTTTGCCAACCCAGCATCTTTGGCAAGCCGAGAGGTGCCCCTGAAACAGTAGCGCGGAATGTGCACCATGAGTGCGGCAATTCGATTATGTTTTCGTGTGGCAGCGCTCGCGCTGCGATTGGCATTTCCCATGTCCGATCGCAGCGTGAACGCTACGACTCAGAACCGCAAATGTAGTTCATTGCGCCGAACAGCCGGGCAACTTTTCACCGATGGCGGATGAGTCGTCGCGGCGTTTGGAAGTCTCCAAACGACAACCCCCGCAGGATCTTGGCAACCCTGGGACTGGCATTGACTATCTTCCGATGGTTGGCCCGAATGAATTCAGTCGCATAGCTTGGGGAGCGAATGTCGAACGAGTGGCAGACGCCCACCGATCCGAGGTAGGAAACTGCTCTCAGGATACCACAACAGTCTCGTTGGAGGCCCTGACGGACGTTTGCTAGATACAATCCGCACAGCGAGGTGCCCGTAACGGACAATGTTGTAGCGAGGATCGCTGCAGGCCCCAACCCCATCCCTAGGGCGAATGCCCCGAAGCCTGCGAGTCCGGCCAAGGCGATTCCACAAATCCACCCTAGCAAAGCAACCTCGGCCCGCTTTACATGAGCCCGGCAATCAGTGCAGTATGGAACCTCCCAGAGCCAGCCCTTCGTCCGGGATAGTCGGTTCTTCTCGCTTCCGCTGACGCTGAGGGTGACCAAGGGGAAACCACCGCAACACGCGCAGCACCGCGGGAACACAAACTGCTTACCTGAAACACTCACCTTCATTCGCTCCATCTGACACGGTTCGACGTCAAGCGAGAAAACGAAGACTCTGCAGCGAACATCAGTCGACCGTAAGGAATGGAGCCCCTTCTCGAGAAGGGGCTTGGGTTCATAACGTGAACTCGGGACGGCCGAAGAGCAGCCCATCGACTTCACGCTTGACAATCCGTCGAATCAGGCGGTCGACGGTCGGGTTGGTTCTGGCAAACGTCGGAAGCTTACGCGGGGCTCGGCGCGACACAATCAAGTCAGTCCGGGGATCCCATTGATACCGCCAGAGCCGTGCGGCTCGGAACGGCTCCTGATCGAGCTTCGGTCCCAAGTGGTACTCAAAGCCGCCCGAGACAACGAGAATCCTCGGAGCTCCCCAGCGGAGTGGTACGATTGCCGCTCGCATGTGGGCTGGGCTGTGAATGCCTGTAACCAAGACGTTTGCTGACAGGACAAGGCCCTCTGCAATCCGCTCGACTTCATCCAAGTCTGATGGAGCATGGTTCGCAGGTCCAAGCGAGAGGTCAACGAAAGCGAGTTTGCTCATGAGCAGTCGGGCATTACCGAACAGCCAGAGGGCAGCCGGTTCATAGAAGCCAGGCTCCAGGTCAAAGGGTGCTGTCCGTCGTGGCGGTGACGAAGTTGGGGCCGATCGGCCCGGGTTTGCCGAAGTCGTGGGGACCTCGACAGCGGATCGAGACATGTCTGTTTCCTCCTAGGTGCGCGGAGGCTCGGCACAGAGCCAAGCCACCGACCTCCTAGCCGTACAGTGCGACGGATCGGCCATCAAAATTGCGGGCGTCGGACGAAACTAGAGAGCTGTAGGTGGTCGGAGTGGGGCTTCGGAGACCTGGAAACCGGTTCGGAGGAGCAATTTGGCCTCGGCATCGTTCAAAATCACGAGGAACGATGAGCTTGGGCCAAGAGTAAATGCCGTGGCACGAGTTTGTCGCCACGTCCATATTCTGATAAAGTTCGAACCTGATGAACAGCGTTCTTAACTAGAGCCCACATGAGCGATCTGAGCAACGAATCTGAGAAAGTCACTCGACGCAAGAGGATCGACCCAAAGCTTTCTGCTCAAGGGTGGCAGGTAGCTGACTTTGATGCGTCAGTAAGCTTTCTAGAGCTTGAGGGTAAAGCCGTCTCTGAGTGGCCAACTGATAATGGCCCTGCCGATTACGCACTATGTCTAGACAAGAGCGTGATTGGTGTTATTGAGGCTAAGAAGGTGACTGTTGGGCCACAAAATGTCTTGACTCAGGCCGCAAGATATTCACAAGGTATTCGCGAGCAGCGAGCACGTTATGGCGAGGGACTCAAGGTTCCGTTCCTCTATTCGACCAATGGGGAGCTCATTTGGTTTCAAGATGTTCGAGACCCGCTCAATATATCTAGGAAGGTGGCAACATTTCACACGCCGAACGCGTTAAGAGAATTGCTCTCCAGAAACGATGTCGAATCTTTTACTAGACTCGATGCTTTGGAGTTTCGTGAAGGATCAGTACGCCCTTACCAAGAGAGGGCCATCTTAGCGGTAGAGAAAGCAATCCGTCAACGCAAGCGCCAAATGATGGTCGTCATGGCGACTGGAACCGGCAAGACCCGAACCACCATTCAGCAGGCCTACCGTTTGATGAAGTCGGGAGCGGCGAAGCGCATCCTTTTCCTTGTGGATCGACGCGCCCTCGCCGCCCAAACTGTTCGAGCGTTCGCGTCGTTCGAGTGTGAGCCTGGTCTCAAGTTCGATAAGACCTACGAAGTCTATAGCCAGCGGTTTCAGCAAGCAGACCTTGACGACGACTCAGGAGAGAAATTCGACCCCAAGGTTCTCCCGAATCGTTATCTCACCGATCCCCAGGAAGGCGACGCGTTTGTCTACGTCTGCACTATCCAGCGCATGGCGATCAACCTCTTTGGTCGCCAAGGCATGCTTGAAGGTCTGGGAGAGTCCGAGGACGATGCCGAGCAGCTTAGCATTCCGATCCACGCATTCGACCTGATCATTGCCGACGAGTGCCATCGGGGCTATTCGCGCAAGGAGGAGGCAATCTGGCGAGACACCCTCGACCATTTCGACGCGATCAAGGTTGGTCTCACGGCGACGCCAGCAGCGCACACTGTGGCCTACTTCGGCGATCCGGTCTATCGGTACAGCTACAAGCAGGCCGTTGACGACGGCTACCTTGTCGACTTTGACGTAGTGAAGGTGCGATCCGATGTCCGCATCGAAGGCGTGACTCTCAATGAGGGTGAGCGCATCGAGGTCGTCGACACTGAGGTCGGCACGACGAAGAACATCGATTACCTTGAGGATGAGGTCAGTTACGACGCCAGCGCCATTGAGGCGAAGATCACCGCGCCGGACTCGAATCGAAAGATCGTCGAGGAGCTCAAGAAGCATGCCGAAGCTCACGAAGCCGAGTTTGGGCGGTTCCCAAAGACGCTCATCTTTGCAGCCAACGACCTACCGCACACGAGCCATGCCAATCAGTTGGTCAGTCTCTGCCGAGAAGTGTTCGGGCGCGGAGACGCCTTCGTGGCCAAGATTACGGGTGCGAAGGACGTCGACCGACCTCTGCAGCGGATCAAGGAGTTCCGAAATCGCCCTGAACCCAAGATCGTCGTCACGGTTGACCTGCTCACCACTGGCGTTGACGTTCCCTCAATCGAGTTCATCGTATTCCTGAGACCCGTGAAGAGCCGCATCCTGTTTGAGCAGATGCTCGGACGAGGTACGAGGCTCTGTGATGAGTTCGAGGGTCCTGCCAAGTCTCACTTCGTGGTGTTCGACTGCTTCGATGGCAGCCTTATCGACAGCTTCAGGCAAGCAAGCGGAATGGCGGTCGAAGCCCCAATCTCGGATCCGATTCCTCTTGAAGAGGTCATCGGCAACATCTGGAATAACGAGCGGCGCGATTATCACGTAAAGGTGCTTACCAAGCGTCTCCGCCGGATTGACAAGGAGATCACGGGCGAGGGTCGCGTCAAGTTTCTGGAGTTTACGAACGACCTTGACCTCAGCTCCTTTGCTGATCAGCTCGACTCTCTGCTCAAGGCAAACTTTACGGGCACGATGGAGTTGCTTCGGAATCAGGACTTCCAGCAGTTCCTGAAGCAATACCCACGCCCGAATCGCGAGTTCGTCATTGCCACAGGCGTTCAAGACAATGTCTCTTCCGAACGCACTATTCGGTACAAGGATCGGGATCTGCGGCCCGCTGACTACCTTGAGGAGTTCTGCCGATTCGTCGAAGAGAATCGAAGTCAGATCGAGGCGCTGAGTATCCTGCTCGACAAGCCCGAAGGTTGGAGTACGGAGGCACTCCGAGAGCTTCGATCAGCTTTGAGGCAAGCTCAATTCCCAGAGGAGCGGGTGCGAGAGGCGGTCTCCATCGCCAAGCACAAGGCACTTGCTGATGTCATTTCAATGGTCAAGAACGCCGCCGATGAAGCGCGACCCCTGCTGACCGCCGAGGAGCGGGTGAACGCTGCGATCAGCCAAGTCACCGGAAGTGCCGAGCTTTCTGATGAGCAGCGAGCCTGGTTAGAATTGATTCGCCAGCGATTGGTCGCCGACCTCGCAATTGAGCCCGAAGACTTCGACCTGCACCCACTCGACGAGCGTGGCGGATTCGCTCGCGCCAACCGAGCGTTTGGTGGTCAGCTCCGAGACCTGTTAAGACAACTTAACTGGGCGATTGCCCACGCCGCATAACGAACCACATGACTGACGTTGTATCCAAACTCTGGGGCTTCTGCCACACCCTCCGCCACGACGGGATTGACTACGGCGACTACATAGAGCAGATCACCTACCTGCTCTTTCTCAAGATGGCTGACGAACGGGGAGTGGCCATTCCGACCAAATGCGACTGGGCGTTCCTCAAGACACTAAGCGGCACTGACCTGACCGACGAATATCCACGCATGCTTCGGGACCTTGGACGCCAAAGCGGCATCCTCGGGGACATCTTCTCGGGGGCGCAATCGCGCTTCACTAATCCGGTCAATCTCCGAAAGCTCATCACGCTGATTGACGAGACCGAGTGGACGAGCCTAGAGGTTGACGTGAAAGCCGAAGCGTTCGAGGGTCTGCTCGAGAAGGCGGCCAGCGAAGGCAAGAAGGGCGCCGGACAATACTTCACCCCTCGACTCCTCATCCAGAGCATGATGCGCTGCATCAAGCCCGATCCGCGCTCAAAGGCTGACTTCAAAATCGGCGACCCGGCTTGTGGCACGGGTGGATTCTTGGTCGCTGCCTATGAGTGGCTCAAGGAGGATCTGAAATCGAGCGGCCAGGCTCTGGACCGCGATACCGATCGCCGGATCAAGCGCAGCACTTACTACGGTCAGGAACTGGTTCCCCGGCCTAGACGCCTCGCATTGATGAACCTCTACTTGCACAACGTGCAGCCTGAGATTGCCCTCGGTGACTCTATCTACGAGGTCTACAGCGGTCCAAAGTTCGACGTGGTGATTACCAACCCACCGTTCGGCAACCGTGGCGCGAACCAAGCCCCCGAGCGCGAGGACTTCACCGTCACCACCAGTAACAAGCAGCTCAACTTCATCCAGCACATCCTGACGATCCTCAAACCTGGCGGGCGAGCCGCTGTTGTCGTACCGGACAACGTCCTCTTCGCTGACCAAGCCGGAGAGGTCTTCAAAATCCTCATGCAGGATTGCGACCTCCATACGGTGCTCAGGCTCCCGCGAGGAACCTTCACGCCCTACACCCCCGGCACGAAGACCTACGTCATTTACTTCACCAAGGGCAAGCCGACCAAGCAAGTGTGGCTCTACGACGGTCGGGCCAACGTACCCGGAATCACCAAGAAAGATCGACCACTCACCCAAGCTCACTTTGAAGACTTTGAGACCTGCTACGGCGACGACCCGAACGGCCAATCCCCACGCACCGAGAACGAACGCTTCCGGTGCTTTGGCATCCAGGAGATCAGGAAGCGCGAGTACAAGCTCGATGGTTTCAAGTGGATCAAGGATGAGTCGATTGATGATGCGGATGACCTAGGTGAGCCCGAGGAGATCATCACCGAAGCAGTCTCTCAGCTAAGCGCGGCCATCGAAGAGCTCAACCAGGTACTCAAGCTCTTGGAGAAGCCGCAGAAGGTGGAGGTATGAGTGAGCATACTAAAATTGCGCCTAAGTCGTTCATCTCACACGCCAGTGAGGACAAGCCAGAATTCGCAACGCCGCTGGCGACGGCGTTGCTCGCCACAGGGGTAGATGTTTGGATTGATGAATGGGAAATGGGACCGGGTGACAGCCTCATTCAGAAGATTTTCTCCGAAGGTATCAAGAACTCGGATGCTGTCGTCATCATCCTCTCTGCAACAAGCATAACTAAGCCGTGGGTGCAGAAGGAGCTGAACGTTGCGGCTGTCAATAACATTCAGAGCGCAATGAAGCTGATTCCAGTGCGCGTTGATGAATCAGAAGTTCACGAAGTTCTCAAAGACCTCTTTTGGATCGACTGGCACAAGGCAGGGTCCGCTGTTGCGGTTGCAAAGCGTATCGCCGACGTGCTGTTTGGGGTTAGCAGAAAACCGACACTCGGCACACCGCCGCCTCACCTTTCAACTCCGAGATTCACGATTCCCGGCCTACATCCCCAGGACATCAAAGTATTGGAGGTCATCTTTTATGCCTCCCTCGAAAATCTGGGCACGTTGATTCAAGCCGGTACGATCATGCCGTTGGCCGAGAAGGAAGGAATCAGTTTTGATCAAGTCAAGGAGTCAATTCAGATGCTCGAACAGCAGGGTTTTCTGGCCGATGAGGATAGGACCCTAGCGGGCCGTCACATTGTTGTCAAACTACACCCTGGCCAACATCTCAAATTGGCAGAGTCTCTTGGTTATCCAGTGGAGTCGATGATCAAACGATCAGTCGCAGCTATTGCAAATGGCCAAGCTCACAATCTTCACGCGCTGACTGAAGTGTTAGCCGACATTCCCATGCCCTTGCTCGATTCGATAATCAGGGTGCTGAGCGGAAATGGGTTCTGGGATCATAGCGGCACGATCGACGGAAACCAGCACATCTTCAACGTCTCAGTTAAAGCCCGGCGATGGCTTGAGGAGAACTCATGAACGAGATCATCCTCTACACCTCTCCAGATGGCGCAACCAAAGTCGAGGTCCACTTCGAGGACGAGACGTTCTGGCTCACCCAACGTAGAATCGCCGAGCTCTTTGGAGTTTCGATCCCCACGGTGAATGAGCACTTTGCATCGATTTTTGAGTCGGGGGAGCTGGATCGTGAGGCAACTATTCGGAAATTCCGAAGAGTTCAAATCGAAGGTGACCGCGAGGTCGAACGTGAGCTCGATCACTACAGCCTCGATGCCATAATTGCCGTCGGCTACCGGGTCAACTCAAAACAGGCGACCCGGTTCCGAATCTGGGCGACCAACACGCTCAGGGAGTTCGTGGTCAAAGGCTTCGTGCTCGACGACGAGCGCCTCAAGCTCAACAAGAGGTTCGGCAAGGACTACTTCGACGAGCTCATCGAGCGCATCCGGGAGATTCGGGCGAGCGAACGCCGGTTCTACCTGAAGATCACCGACCTCTACGAGCAGGCGAGCATCGACTACGACCCGAACGCCGAGATCACTCAGACCTTCTTCGCCACGGTCCAAAACAAGCTGCATTGGGCAGTCAGCGGCAAGACAGCTGCTGAAATCATTGCTGAACGGGCAGACGCCAGCAAGCCGAGCATGGGCCTCACCACGTGGAAGAACGCGCCACACGGCAAGATTCTCAAGCGCGATGTGGGCACGGCCAAAAACTACATGATCGAGTCCGAAATCAAGGAGTTGAACCGGATCGTCGAGCAATACCTCCTGTATGCAGAGGGACTGGCCGAGCGGCAGATTCCGATGAAAATGGCAGATTGGGTGGACCGGCTCGATGCTTTCCTCAAGTTCAACGAGCGCGACGTACTAGCCAATCCGGGCAAGGTGTCCGCCGACGTGGCGAAGAAACTCGCCGAGGAGCAGTACGAGAAATTCAGAGTCAAGCAGGACGAAGCTTTTGAGAGCGATTTCGAGCGAGAGGTGAAGCGGATCGAGGGAGGGCAATGATCACTGAACTTGCACCAGGCTACGTTCTTCGTCGTGAGTGGCAAAGGTTGCCTCTTTCTGAGGGACTCATCCGTGATGTTCAGCCGGGCTTTGCCTGTGGCAACCACAATCGCGACGGTGATGGTCTCATCCATGTCCGGCCCTTCAATGTGAGCACGAACGGAAACATGGACTTCTCGTCGGTCAAGTTCATCCCAAGAGCAGAAGCGCACAAACCAGAACGACTACTTCAACGAGATGACATAGTCTTCAACAACACGAACAGTCCAGAGCTAGTCGGCAAGACCGCCCTATATCAAGAGCAGGACGAACGAGCGTTCTCGAATCACATGACGAGACTCCGGGTCAACCCCGACCGCCTGCGACCAGCATTCCTAGCGATGGCCCTCCACCAGCTCTGGCGCGAAGGCTACTTCGCAGACAAGTGTAACAACCACGTCTCCCAGGCGAGCATCAGCCGTTCAGTGCTGCTTGAGGCAGAGATTCCGATTCCGCCATTAGCCGATCAAGATTCTCTTGTTGATCAGGTTCGAGCTGCTCAAAGCAAACTTGACATTGCTCATGATCGCCTCGCCACGATCCCTGCGCTCCTCAAGAAGTTCCGCCAATCTGTCCTCGCCACCGCCTGCTCCGGCCAGCTCACCGCCGACTGGCGGACGGCGAACAATGAGCGTGAGTCGGGCCACAAACTCGCTGCCAGGATGACCGCAGCCACTCCGGACAAGAAGCTCCGATCTGTTCCAAAGGAGCCGGACTTGGAATTGCCGGCAACCTGGAAATGGGCAGCTATCGGTAACATTGCCGCGATTCGAGGCGGCATTCAAAAGCAGCCCCATCGTGCCCCGAAGTCGAACGCATACCCCTACCTCCGAGTGGCCAACGTTTTGCGAAATCGGCTCGACCTCAGAGATTTATCACTGTTCGAGCTTGCACCCGGCGAGCTGGAAACATATCGACTTGAGAGCGGAGACCTCTTGGTTGTCGAAGGGAACGGTAGCTTCAGCGAGATAGGCCGGGCCAGCATCTGGAGAGACGAAGTGCCGGATTGTGTCCATCAGAACCACATCATAAGAGTGCGCTTCAATGGACTAGTCCCCGAGTTCGTCAACTGCTTCTGGAACTCTCCTATCGGCATCGAGCAAGTAACTGCAACGGCGGTCACAACCAGCGGGCTCTTTTCTTTGAGCACCGGGAAGATCGCGAGTTTGATGATTCCGGTTCCCGGCAAAGACGAGCAGATCGAAATCGTCAGCCGAGTCGAGTCCCTCTTCGCTCTCGCCGACTCTATCGAATCTCGCCTCGCCGACGCTACCGCCCAAGTCGAGCGCACAACCCAAGCCATCCTCGCCAAGGCATTTCGAGGTGAGCTATGAAGCCAATGCGTATTCTGAGTTTGGATGGTGGAGGAATGAAGGGGGTGTTCGCTTGTGCATATCTCGCCACCTTGGAGTCCTTCTTCAAGGTCAATCTGACCCAGCATTTCAAACTAGTCGCTGGCACTTCGACCGGAGGAATTATCGCTCTAGGAATAGCCTCGCAAAAGAGCGCGGCAGAAGTCTTGAAGCTCTATCGTGAGCACGGGCGCGAAATCTTCCCAAATATGTCAGGTCCCAAGCAACTCTTGCGTCGGCTCCGATCAGGGCACGCTTATGAGCGCACTGGATTGGAGCGTGTTCTAAAAGTCACGTTCCAAAAGCCAGATTCGGACGAGCCTTTTAGAATGGAAGATGCTGCGACACGGCTCTGCATTCCAGCTGTGAACGCGCGCGACTGCTCACCCCGAGTCTTCAAATCACACTTCAATGAGCCTCAGGTGGCACGCTTGACTCGCGATCTGAAGATCACGATGGCGGATGTCGCACTCGCCACGGCCGCTGCGCCCTGGTATCTGCCTATCGCTAATGTGCAGGAGACAGACGCACGGTTCACATACTTGGATGGCGGGCTTTGGGCAAACAACCCCTCTGTCGTTGCTATAACCGAGGCGCTGGCGAATTACGTCGGCGGGGACAAGGAATTTGACCGTATTCAGCTTCTCTCGGTGGGGCTCCCTGGTCCGGCAGGATTTCGGAACGACGGCAAATACCTGCGTGGCATGAAATTCATCGACCAACTGTTGACCTACGCGATGGAGTCGTCCAAGGACGGCGCTCACTACACCGCGAAGTTCCTGTTGAGTGACCCGATCCACACGTACGTGAGGGTTCAGCCAGACGCATTGAATGAGGTGCAGTCGAAGCGCCTCGGTTTGGATTCTGCGACCCGGGAAGCCATCGAAGAATTGACGATGATGGGGCAGCTCAAGGCGGAGCACGACAAGAATCTGCCGGAAATCATAGCTATTTTCACGTAGACGCGCGTCCAGGTATAATCACAACCAAATGGCGAACAACCAAAAGCAATTTGAGGGATTTCTGGAGAACATCCAATTGATTGGTGATGACCTAGCTTCGCTGCGAACATCACGCGACGCAAATCGCGACCGGATCAAGAAGCACTGGAAGGACACCCTTGAAAGGGCCGTTCCCACGTTCGAGGAGCAAGGCTCATTTGAAATGGGCACGGTCATTAGGCCGATCGAAGGCGACTATGACCTTGATGACGGCATGTATTTGAACTGTATCGGTGACGACCCGGAGGACTGGGAGTCGACGTCCACAATCCAGGGTTGGGTTTGTGATGCGGTGAACGGAGCGACTCAAGGCGATCCGGAGAAGCGGAAGCGATGCGTTCGTATTCCGTACAAGGGTGGATATCACATCGATGTGCCTTCTTACGGCGTCGATTCCTTCAACACCACTCGCGTCTATGAGAAAGGCAAGGAACCCACCGACTTCGATGAGAGCAACCCTGTTGCGCTCGTGGATTGGTTCAATGAACGCAAGCAGTCGCATTCCGATTTGCGGGATCTGATGAGGTTCTTCAAGGCTTGGCGCGACTACAAGAAGGGGCCGCTGGCGAAAATCAAATCGGTGACGATGACCATCTTGGTCGCTGAGCGAATTCAGTCGAATGATCGATACGACCAGGCGGTCGTCGATACAGCTCGGCATTGTGCCAACCACATCCGTGGCGGGGGCTCTGTAGCGAAGCCTGTCGCTCCCGTTGAAGACTTGACTGCTTCGTGGACAGCAGACGACCGCACGAAGATTGCGGATGCTTTCGATGACCTTGCGGAGAAGGGCGAAGAGGCGATCGCTGCCGATACGATCCGTGCCGGAGCCTTGTTGTGGCAAGGGCAATTCGGACCGAGATATCCCGTTCCTGACGATGGTGCTGAAAAGGCTGCTGGTCCGAGCATTTTCGTGAAACGTGATATTCGTGAGTCTCAACCTTTCGCCTAATCTGCAGGAGGCGACCATCGATCTGTATCCCGATGCTTGGACAAGATTCGCGTCAGCTCTTGAGGAGCGAGGGTTTCGTCGCGTGGATCATCCTGTCGGACGATGGGAGGGCGAGCTTATTGTCCGGTATAGCGATCCAGGTTCCGGGGTGGAACAAGAGAGAGTTTATCAACTTGCGATTGTACTTGATAAAGGCTTCCCCTTCAAGAAGCCGGAAGTTATTCCAATGTCTGAGCTTCCCGAGGGAGCAAGACATCGCGCACCAGTTGGTGGCACGGGAGCGTTGTGCCTATATTCAGATCGGGCAGAAGGCTGGCTACCGGAGTTCACGGCCGAAGATCTTCTAGAGCGGACAACCGACTGGTTTGTTCATCACCTTCGTGACGACTGGGGATTGGAGGACCGTCCCCCAGACCTTCACCTGTATTACAATCGAATAAACAACCGATACCTCGCCGTGACTGGTGATGACTGGAATCCCCCTGCCGGGGCAAGTGGGAGATTTGCCATACGCCAAGGACTCAGAACATTTCTGATGTCTAGCCCAACGGAGAAAGATCTGTCGCCCATTGCTTCACCGCCAGAAGAGTTATCCAGGAGCTTAGGCATGCAGAGTTCGGGCCTCTCAGCTGGAACTTGGTTTCGACTCAGGGCTGAGCCAACCCCGGCAGAGGCGCTGGGTGATGTACTCCGTGACATAGATGAAAAGTCGGGATCGACACCCGGCTTTGCTCGCAGCAAGCTCCGTTCTCTCGCAGGTTCGAAGCCTAGAAGAGAGTTTCGGACTATTCTTGCGCTAGGTTATCCTGGCGCGTCCGGGACAGAAGAATGGCTTTTTCTTGATGTCATTCTGCCAACAACACGCCGCAGGTCTGATCGATGGGAGAATCATTTAGAAGCAATTCGGGTTCGTGCACTCGAAACTGCTCCGGCGAAGCCAGCCGACTTAGTTCGCAGGACAGCGCACAGTGAGGCACTTCTATCTGGAAAACATGCCCTCATCTTTGGATTGGGGGCGATTGGATCTTCGGTTGCACTACTTCTCGCAAAAGCCGGGATTGGCAAGATCACGTGTGTTGATGCCCAGCAACTACGCCCAGGCAACTGTATTCGTCACATGGCTGGGCTCAGGCTTTGCGGTTTGGACAAGGGAACTGCGGTAGCGGCCGTGGTCGGACAACATGCACCGTATTGCAACGTAAAGGCTTGCCCGGAGTCTTGGAATCCAGATGAGCTGACCGACATCATCGCAGAGGCCGACGTCGTTATCGACGCGACGGCTAATCACTCATTTGGCTTGCTACTCAATGAGCTTTGCATGCAAGGGAAAGTTGCTCTGGTTGGCGTCGCCACTTATCGCCGGGCATCAGTGGGCCGGGTTCGAGTTGTGCGCCCTGGACAAAGCGGTTGCATGGTCTGCTATCTTGGGCATTCGGACGATCCTGAATACCCACTCATTCCTCCTGGCGATGAGGGGGAATTTGTAGAGGCCGGATGCGGTGACCCAACCGTCGAAGCATCGGCAATTGACGTTGAATTTGTTTCGAACGTGGCCGTACAAGCGACAAGAAAGATGCTGACAGGTTCCCTGCCTGAGGGATCAGATGAATGTCTGGTGGTGATCACTCCGCTCGACGAGGCGGTCCATCCATTAAACTCGGAGGGAATTCACTGGTTCCGTCGTGATCGTATCGAAGGATGTGGAGCTTGCGGATGACGGCAACAATCACAGAAGTGTGCATTTCTGCTCAAGCGGCTGAACTCATTCAGGTGGAGTCGAATTCGAAATGGCCCCACGAGACTGGCGGAATCGCTCTAGGAAGATTCGAAGGCAGCACGGTAAGAATTCACCAGGCTACCCCTCCCGGACCAAATGCGAAACATGGCTTAGCTAGTTTCGTTCGTGATGGGGACTTTGCTCAGCAGGAGCTAGAGAGGGTGTTTTCCGAGTCAACGGGTTCCGTTGATTACATCGGTGAATGGCACTCGCACACCCTTCACGTTGGGCCCAGCCCGCGAGACAGAAGGAGCATGGAATTCATAGCGAAGAGCTCACAATATAGTGCAGCGAATCCGGTCCTGCTCCTTGCTTTGCCCCGCGGGCTACTACGTGATCGCACGTACGAGATTCAAGCCTTTGTGTTGGTCGCATCAATGCTAGTTCAAGTGCCCGTCATCAAAGAGTCCTGAACCTTGCTTAGCCCGGCATCAGGTCTCTCAAAGGTCTCTCAAATGGTGGAGCTAACATGAGACGATCGGAGACATCCGTAGATTCAAATTCGCTCTGCTCAACCCGCAGAATCCTAATGACACTGTAGAGGTCACAGGTTCAAGTCCTGTAACATCAAGATTTGACTCCCAACGGGAACCGCCGGTGCGTCTTGCTTTAGAGTCGGACAGCTTTTGGAAGGCTATTGCAAAGGTTGGCTCGATCAGCCCCAAGTAGCTGAACGACTTCATCTAGGTATTTCTTTGGCACTCGCATTCGCGAAATTTGCAGAGCATTGAATAGGCAATCACATAGAGCTTCTCTTCCGAGGATTTGCTCGACATGTTCATGGAGTAGCAAGTGGCACGTCGAAGTTACTTCTAGGAGTGGGAATGATGAAGAGCATATTCTTAGTGCTTTCGCCTCGTCAATAATGGCGATGCCCTCGTATTCGAGAGCGCATGCTATGGTCGCGGCCTCGCCGTCGTCCAAGGTGTCTTGCGCCGATCCGGTGACGAGAGTTTCAAAGATTCCCCTTGCCACCTCGCCCATCTCGATGATCTGAACAAAGCCGTCTGCTCTTAACTCATCAAACACGTGGGCCTGGGCATGGCCTTTTGCAACTCCCCGATGTAGGTCCGCTTCGACCTCCTTGGGAACCATCAAAGGATGTGGCAAGAGTTGAAGAATCTCACGAGCCCTCCGGCTCCCCGCGAGATTGATCAGCGGACTAGCATCAAAGATCGCGGGCATTCCGGAGTCAACGAATAATCTGAGATTGTTCACTCGCTTCGCTCACCTCCGTATCCAAGCCATCGAGGACCTGTCGAATTTCTTGTCGATCCAGTTGGAGGAGACGGGCAAGCTGTCCTTCGCTGTAGAGTTCACCCTTTGCGGCTTCCCTAACCAGAAGCGCCAGTCTGTGCGGGAGCAGCCCCGCGGATCGAACGGCTACAAGATGCTTGGTTGCGTCATTTCCGATGACCTCTCGCGCCTGCTCATCAGTGATACCGCCATTGTCTTGGAACCAAGACCAAGCCCCCTCCCGAACGAGGCCGAGTTGCTCTAGCCTTCGGACCATGGCTTCTCGGGAAACGAAAAAGTTGGCAGCCAGCAAAATCACATGACGGCGAGTTAGATCGCGCTGCCCAGCGGTCAATTCAACAAATCGTTGCTTGACGGTGATCGCTGGCATCAAAAGGGCAGCTGCGAAAGCGTTGGCATACTTATCATCGCGGGAAGTGAAGCGGTCGCCGATCGAGACAACCGACGGATTGCGTCGGTTACTAGCAAGGTGTCCCCACTCATGAGCGGCAGTCATTGGCAACCGGCTTGGCTGATTCGCGTTAAGAAGAACGCAAGCTCCCGCAACCTCACTAAATGCGAACAGTCCAGAAATGTTCGAAGCCAGTGGTCGGACGTATACGCGGACGCCAAGTTCAGATTCCAATAAACCGACGACATCGGAAATGGGCCCCATCCCAAGTCCGAGCCAGCGACGATGCTCGGTCGCATCGTGGTCGGCTTGCTGGGTTACATCTCCCGGAAGTAGAGGTCGCTCAGGCGGGTAATTCCGATGCCGAACAACTCCGAGTGCGTTTTCCAGTTCGCATTCAGCTGCAACAAGCACATTTAGAAGCTGGCTGGCCGACTCAACCTCATCCGCGTCGGCTTTTAATTGCTTCCGAAACTGGGGCACTAGGTCAAGATGGACAGACTCGCGGCGCAGGAGGGCGTTTACGCTCAATCCATATCGCGCCGCCAACTTTTGAAGTTCCTCTAACCGCACCTTGCGTTCGCCTTTCTCAATGGCGATCAGAGTCGTCCTCACGGCTCCGATGAGCTGGGCTGCCTCGGCTTGCGTCACTTTAGCCCTGTCCCTTGCCACGCGTAGTCGCTCCCCAAGCTCAATATTCGAGATTCCGAGTGGATACTCCATTAGCTCGTTCCTCCTACCCAATGCCGGATGAAAGAAGTCTCACCTAGAGAGCCCACAAACTCGGCCCACTCCTTGGCATGGCGGTCTATGAGGTCGAACAACTGAGCTCGAGCTTCATCGAATGGGATCGAAGTCACCAGGGCGACACTTGCTGCATGTCTGCTGATCGACGCTTCGCCAAGCCACTCTCGGTTGAAGTGATCAAGTTGCTGAACTGCCCCGATCGCGTAGTGCCTAAGCGCATTGGTGACCCTGAAACCTGGTGGTGCGGCCTCTGGAAAACCCATGGCATGCAGGTTTTCGAAGGCATACGTTTCAACTGGTTCTTTAAGACCGGCTGAATGAAAACTCTGACGACGGAGGAGGCAAGCTGCGCAGACACCGCATTGAAGCCGTTTGCCGTTGACTGAACACCATCGAGAGTCCTGCCAACACGATCTCGTGCCTTCCCAAGTCGAGGCAGAACCCAAAGCCATGAGCGCACGGAGCGTCTCGCCCTTGGTACTCCACATTCGAGGGAACACATACTCAACTCTGTGCCCAAAAACTGATTCAATGATCTTGGCAACCTTCGCCGAAAACATCGGGTGATTCCGGTAGTCAGGGTAACCCTGGAGGGTTGCGGTTAACACGGGTCCGAAGATTCCCTGTCCACTCTCCGGCACAACGGCCTGCCTGGCATCAACGAGATATGCCGCGATTCCGCCGAACATGGCAAATCGAAATCCGCGTGAACGAGCCGATGATTCAACCGGTCGTCTGCCAAGTTTGACGCTATACGGAATACCGGTAAAGGGAATTGGGCGCCCTTGGTTTCGCTCTCCACGCGCTGCAGCGCTTCCAACTCGGACACGAAGGATAGCGCCAGGGTTGGGGGCGCCTTCGAGGGCAACAACGGCCCTAGAATCCAGCCCGTCACTGTAAGCCATGACCTTGCGCGTCCCAGAAGACCCCAAGTCTAGTAGCTCTTGTGGCTTGGGTGGCGGAGCTCCTAACCGAGCAGCAAACTCAAAGGTCCAATAGTCACCGGTCAACAGCCTTAGCGCGTCGTTTAGGGCCCCCGAGACGTTCACGCCTGTCCATAGCTCTGGTTCGTAAAGAGGAACTCTGATGCGGAGGTCTCTGCGCCAGGTGTAGGCTGGTCGTCGAATAACTCGATCCGCGTAATCGACGGCGGCCATGACCGTCAGTGCATCAACGACCGAAGTCTCTCTTCGAGCAAAACCGTACGTTTCAAGAGCATCTAGGTTGAACCTGATGTGATTGTCTGGGTCGAAGACTAGAACGTCGGTATTGCTAGATTTCATAGGGACACCCCATCATCAAGTCCCGACTTGCTAGCCGGGCGGCGAGACACTCGCGTCCCAACCTGTGGATCAAGGAGGCCTCTCGTGACCTTGTTGACATCGAACGATTTCCAACCTTGTGACAGCCGATCTCGATAGACTCTGGCCGCAGTGTCTCCTCTGCTCTGCAGTCCATGCTCCTCGATTCCGCCGCAGATGGGACCGATACGTGGCCTCGATGACTCGCGGCAGACAGGACTCTATCGTTGGTGCACCATGTGGCTGGTGATGAACTTGATAGACTGCCTCGCTGATCAGTTGCTCAACAAACGCCGAACCGGGGTGTTGCCGCCGAACTTGATCAATCTCGATTCCGGTCTCGATAGGAGTCGGAGGGAAGAGCCGATTTTGCGCACTTGGGTTCAGAATCTCAGCGACTCTCCTTATCGCCTCTCTATCTGCAGCCTTAAGCAGTGCGCTTGGAATACAGTCCGCAATCTCACCTACAGAGTAGGAGCCGTTCCAAGCCCGCTCCGCCAGCCTACGACAGGCTGAGTTCATTGGCAGGCTTCTGTGAGGTCCGTCGGTCATGGCACTTCCTGAATGTCAGAGTTATACCATACATACGCTGACATTGTCAGATGTGATTCAGGGTGCGCTAGGCGTCTTGGGTCTGACACCCTGAAATGCCGAAGGGGGCATTTTCCAGAGGCTCATAGCCGCAATTCCCGTTGCAACAGGCGGAGGTGCATCTCGTAGAAGGAAGAGCGGGCCAGCTCCCAGACTTTCAAGTCATGGTCGACGCCGAGGTAACGTCGGTGACGCTTGATTTCCCCAACCTGCTCAAATCCGGCCTTCACCAGATTCGCTTCGCTTGCCTGGTTGTACGAAAAGGTATCGGCCCGTAACCGCGTGAGCGGGCTCGTGATCGAAAAGCGCCAGTGCATGAAGCGAAGTAGGGCAGAAATGATGAGGCCGGAACCACGGGCGGAACGGTCGGCATAGGCCGTCAGGTAAGCCATGTCGTTCTGGCTCTGATACGTGTAAACGAACCCTTTTGGAGCCTCCGCCGTGTCCAGAATGACGCAATACGCATCGAAGTAGCCAGACTGCAACCTGCTCACAAACGACTCGGCGAACTGCTCTCGCGTCGGAAGGGACTGCCGATGCGTCCAGAGGTGCATTTCCTCGGGATCGGACTCCCACGCTCTGATCTGCTCCCAATATTCCCGCTCCGGTGGCACGAGCGAAATCCGCGAGCCGCACAACTGTGGGGCGGGAAGTTCGATGGTTGATGGCTTTGGCGTTTCCTTCATGTCCGGAGACCAAGATGGGCGGCACCGAAGCCGAAGCTCCGGCGACCGCCCCCTGGGTGTGGTTACTTAGAGGAGCTGCTTCCGCTCGATCCGCTGGAGGAACCTCCAGAGTCAGAGCTGGTTGACTTGCCGTTGTCGTAACCCTTGTCGTAGGCGCTTTGCGCCTTGGTGTCGTAGCCGATGATAGGCCCGAAGGCCATCTTCAACGTGTCGATCGGCGGGTCGTACTTGCCGTGGGCTCCGTCGGCTTGACCCTTGTTGTGATAGCCCTGTTCCCGGTTGCTGATGATATTCACCTTCCTCGTTGGATTTGACTCTGGTTGCCCATCGTCAATACCTTTAAGGCTGGCAATCTTGCCTGGGTTGGAGAAACGTCAGAAAATGCCCATGAAGTCTACTAGCCAGCAAATTTCGGGGCCAGAGTCGAGCACTACCTTTGCAGGGTTATCGTCGAAGCCAGCGTGACCGTGTTGGCTGCCCCGCCCAAGGGTTGATAAAGTCGAGGCGTGCGAATGTCGCCGCCCGCATGGTGTCGGTATAGCTCTGGAACTCGTTCACCGGTCCACTTACCTAGCTCATCAACCGCGATCCGACCGTCACGGTTTGTATCTGCCCGTCCAGAAAGCCCCTCAATTACCGCTTGAGTGAGAAATCCGCGCGTGAGCCTAAGTCCGCCCGCGTTTACCACTTCACTCTCCCCAGGTTGCGTTGCTGCCAAAACATATGCCTTGGCATTGTCTTGAAGGGACTGGACAAATCCTGAGCCCGACCAAAGATCCTCAAAGCCTCTACCGAGAGTCCCGGATTTGCAGGCGTCCAGAACAAAAACCTGCTTTCTAGCCCGAATCCACGTTGCCCAGAGCGCCAGATCAGAAGAACCCAGCCTGCCCGGTGCGGAACCAGGGCCCTCTGGTGCCGCCACGATGAATGCCTCGGCTTTTGACCTTCCCGCATCCTGCCGAACAAAAGTTGTCCGTTTGCCGTGCCCGGCGAAGTAAAAGATGAACGTATCTTCCGCTGCAGTTTGATCGCCAATTCGCCTGACAGCCTCATTTATCGCCCTGTGCGTAGCAGCAGTGCCCACCAATAGATCGGATTTGACGCTATTGAAACTACTGGTGCCCACCTGCTTCAAGGTACGAACGATTGCACTCGCATCTGACTCGGCGAATGAAATCCCTTCACCATTCACACCGACAGAAATGACATAGAGATTGGGCTTTCGGCCAACCATGTTGAAAACGGAGATAGTCGCCCGGTCTGATTCAGCACCTGCCGTTGAGAAGGCACTTATAGAGAAGTCATTCGTCTCCATCGGGATTGGAACTCGGAGGCGCACCACCCTTTCAGAGTTGGAGGGAACTAGTATTCGTTCAGCAAGCACAACAGTATTGTTTGAACGCACTAGGATTCGATCGCAATCTGACTGAGTGCTACGAACATGAACATCAAGTTGTGCGTCTGATTGAGTCTGTGCGAGCACTCTAACTTTAAGAATCTTCGGTCGGGTTAGAGCAAAATTCGCGAGGTCTGATGCTTGAGTTACACTCTTGCCCCCAAGGACGAGATCTACAAGGCTGGGTACGAGAAATCCGTGATCGGCAAGGGTCTCAAGTGGAACAGAGTAAGCACCACTTGCAAATCGCGCTGTTGCGAGCAAACCTACCGTTCCCGTGAAGTGGCCATCAGGAGTCGTAGCGAGCCACTGCCCGCTCTTGCCAAGTCGCATCCTCAGTACCTCCCTTCCCTGGGACAAGTTCCAAAACCTCGCGGTCATGTCCTTGCCTCCCGTTGCAATAAGGCCACTTTTCAAGTCCTTCCATATCATGAAGCAGGGGCCCCCGTGACCACCCATAACAATCTCCTTCCCACTGTTGATCCTGACCGCATGGACCTTGCCACGAGTGCTTCCGGTAAAGAACCATTCCCCGTCTTCGGAAAAGTTTGCCGCCCAGGGCCACCACGCTGGATATTGCTCATACGCTCGATCATCAGTTGCTATCTGCTGCAGCTTGACATTGCCAGACTTGACTTCTACCACGGTCGAGGCACCGGTGACATCGCTGATTCCCAAAAGAAGTCCCTTCGGGTCGAAGGCCATCGCTGGCGTCAGCCACCTCATGGCAAGCCTGTTTGGTGAAGCGCTCGGATTGGCTGAGGTTCGTGCGCTCTCTCGCCATTCGGGCGTCGCAGAGAGCAGATCATCGCCCGGATTGGCCAGAAATTCCTGAGAAGAGAATAGCGGAGGAATGACGGTCCTCAGTAGTGAGTTTGTCCTAGCATCGTAGATCTTAATCTCTCCTCCGCTAGCAACAGCTACCAACAAGTTGTCGGAGAACGCCACTGATTCAACTGGAGATCGAAGTTCGAAAATCAAGCGCCTCGCTCTCAAGGACCAGACTCGAACCATGGAATCCGAAGCAGCGAACAAATAGAGCCCATCTTGACTTAGTTGCAGGAACTGTCTTCCCGTACCTGGCATCGGAAGCCGCTGTCGAGATTCTCCGCTTGGTGACCCTACGTTTATGAAACCCTGATCTTGTCGCCAGAACGCAAAGAGTTTGCCATTCTGATCGGAAGCAACGGCAACCGGTGTTGTGTCTTTCTGCCATGTCATTTGCCCGAGAATGGCCCGCAAGTCGACACGTGTACTGTATGACCCATTACTTGAACTCCCTGTTAAACCACTTACAATCACGCCCATTCGAAACAAGATTCTCTGCGTGTCGCCAATAGAGTTCGTGTAAGGGAGAGAAGTCGGTGAAGGGCCTAAGCCAGATTCCACTGCCGATACATCTCCGGATGTCGAAATCTTACGAACTCTCCCAAATTTATCAAGGATGAGCATCCCGGAAGCTGTATAGAAGCCAGCGCTCCCCTCATTCCAACGCTCACTATGCATCAGTTCTCCATCGAGTGAGCGTAGTTCTAACAGCTTTCCATAGGTAACAAGGAGTATACCCGTTTGGCCCATAAAAAGTTCTGTATCGCTTTGCGAGTCGGCCGACCGTTCTACTTCAACAAGAGTTTGACCTTTCGAATTCGAGAGAAAGATACGCCCATCCCTTGTTCCCACCGCCACGTTGGCAGTAGTCTTCAGAGGCAGAATAGCTGTCAAGGCCACGGACATTGCGGCTGCTGGTTCGCCGCTCTTTGAGTCGAACGAGTACAGCATTCTGTCTGTGGCAACCAAAACTCGACTACCGTCAGGCGTAAATGCAAGCAAGGAATGCGAAGTGCCTTCTGGCACCTCGATTGCCTTGAAACGTTCACTAGCAGAACCAAGGTCGTGAAGGCGGAGGATCAGAGACTTGCCACCCCTGATCTGCAAACTTGCTAGGGCCTTACCCTGTCCGTCGAACGCGAGCTTTATGAATGGCCCATCCCCCTTCACTTCGAGTAGTCGCTTCGATTTGGTCGCTTCCCAGACAGCTAGTGAGCAGTATTCTGTGGCTGCTGCAACATAGGTGCCAGTAGGATCATAAGCCAAGTCATATACAGACATTTGTTCTCCAAACATCTGCTGGAGTTCGAATTGGGATTGACTATCAGCCCGTCTTTGCGGAAATGATCTCGATGGAAACTCCAAGGAGCTCTGACCCATTTGCGATGTGTCGCAAAGCGTGACTGACGGAGGAACAGGATTGTCAACGAGTGGGTAACCCGCTGGCAGGAGTCCCTGCCTTCGGAGCGCCATTGCGAAAGTCGCGGTTCGCGGTGAAGTGGCTACATTGGTCAATTGAAGCATTGAATATGTGACTGGCTTGATCTTGCCGGTCTCAATATCGCGCATTGCTGGCGCTGCTACAGACTTCTCGACGAGTGTGTCTAAATCGTATATCAAAAGAGACCAAGGTCGGACCGCGATCAGGCTGCGCCCGGCATCGCCGACGACGAGTTGCTGGATCCTTCCTTCGAGGCTCAGTTTGCCGCTAAGAACGTCTGGCAGCGACTCAGGAGTAGCGGGGCGTCGCGTTGCAACAGGTTGCCACGCCTCGTCAAAAGCAACCAGTTCTCCGTTTGTGGTACCGCAGATGAGCTTCGCACCCAAGGCGTTCTGAGGGAGAAACGCGATCGAAGTGAATGAGTCACCCTTCCAAGTGAGGTCAGCCAGCCATCGGCGAAGTCTGAGATCCCACAGCTTAACATTCCCGTTAATATCCCGGCTCGCAAGCAAATTGCCAGAATCGTCGCAAGCTAGCTCATCGACTTGCACGAAGTGTGGCGAGGGAGACGCAAGTCGGAAAGAGGGCAGTTCTCTAACAGGTGTGAACACGCCAGTGTTTGACTCTGCGCCTGTCCTATAGAAAGAGAGGACGCCGATGGTGAGCAATAGTAGGGTCAGGGCCGTAGCCCCAAAGAAATAAGACCGTCTTGAATCCCTCTTCGCTGACTCTGGAGGATGTCCCACGTTCGGATCGTCACTCGCATTGACGCCCTGAATCAGGACGACGTGACAGCCTTGCTTGCGCAGCTTCTTTCGCCTAGACTGTCTACCCACGTCTCTGCCTCAATGCTGCTTCGGTGTCCTGCCGTAACTGTCGAGCGGCTTCCAACACCTTGACATCGCCACTCTGATCATCAAGCACCTTGTCGAGAATGCGGATCGCCTCTGGCAACCTGTCCAACTCTATTAGAAGCGAGGCCCTCTTAGTGTCAGAGAGCCCAGCGTTCAATCCACTCGCGAAGCTGATAGCCTCTTGGCTGGGCACGTAAAACGTCGCATCGGCCTCAAGGATCTCCTGATCAACTTCGTACCGAAGTGTCCAGGTGTACCTGCTCTGGTTGAGAAGTTTCTGCGAAACTGTCCAGCTTCTAGCCCGAACATCTGTCGTACTTGCAATGCGCAAGTCGTCCTTTGACAGCACGACCTCGATTACTCGCACCTTGGCATCAAGAGCGCTCCATCGCAGAGTCGGCTGAGTGCTGTCAACCGAAGTCCTCTTAGGGCTCATATCCACATGACGGATAGGTTCACTACGCCCCTCGACCGAGAAGATTGCAAGAGCACGTTCGGCCGAAGCTATGGCCTCAATGTCAGGAGGTGAGGGGCTGCGAAGATTGTTTACGAAGATCACACCAATTGTGATCACGGCCACTGCGCTAATAGCCACGTAAGCGAGTCGCCATTGAACCTTGACACGACTCCTATCGTCTGCTCTTCCGAGAGAAGTAGCATGTGAGTTGTCAATAGGCTGAATTGCAACACCTTCTTCCAACCCCGGCAAGGCGAAGAAGTTTGGATCTCTTGCCTCGATCTCATCGACCCTGGCAGCGTCTGAGCGCATCCGGGCCACCTCACCCTTCCAGGGCTTCCGCGAGAGGACGAAGGCGATCCACATCCGCTTGAAGCGGTTCCAGTGACGAGTGCTCCCACATACATAGGTGAAAAGGTCGTCGTCGCTGATCTGTTGTCCCTGTCCGAGGCTCTCACTGATGGTGTAGTCGAGCGGTTGCTTCATCGGCCACCTCGTCTTGCGTTTGCTGCTTTCCGCAATCGGTTCTTTCTACTCTTTAAAGTGCCTACAGAACACCCAAGTAGTGATGCTGCTTCTTTCAGCGTTTTGATTGGCAACGAAAGGTAATAACACTCCTGATCGAGACGGTTGGAAACCGACGCCCCCAATCCTTCAAGCAACTCCAAGACAGTGGCGGCTGGCAGCTCTACGACGTATGAGATTTGTCCAGGAGTCAGCGAGTCCACATCCGTGAGGACCAGGCTGAACCAAACATCGAGCCAGGAAGCATCCCTTATCACGGTTCTAACTTGTGTTCGCGCAATTCGCACCGCAACTGCGTCCTGAAGGCTATCCACAGGAAGACAAACTACGCCTGCGTCTTCGATTATGCTGTCGACAGTTTCATTTCCCGGAATGACGTATTTTCGACCTTGGCGCAACTTGTCTTTGCATGCGTCCGCTACACAGGCGCGGAAATAGACGGCTTTGATATATGATGGATTACGTCTAAGAAGAAGCAAGTAAGTGTCAGTCCATACATCTCGAATACCCTCATCGTGATCGAAGCCAAATTGGCTAGCAATGATAGACGTTATTCTCTTAACGGCGGGGTGGGACAATAGGGCTGAGTAGAACAGTTGACGTTCTACTGGATCCAGGGTCTGAAGGTTCACGCGGCTAAACTTCAGAAGATCGTTTGCCTTAACACTGACGAGGAACGAGTGGAACTCCCTAGACAAGTCTAAGGGCAGGTCCTGTTTGTCATCGACAGGAGCCTGACTAAGTTCTTCAGCTTGAAGTCGTTGCCTCATGGTTTCCAACGATCTGCTACGGCCTGGTCTCCCGGTTGCTTTGCACTGCGTCACACTTCCCATAAGGATTGTGACCGATTCCGGGTTGGCAAGCGTCCAGAACTTCGTCGCGGCACCCAGCAGGTCACAAGACTTGAAGGTCGGAACTTAAAATACCTCCCCGTCAATCAGACGGGGAGGGAATGCCCACCCTGAGGCCCTGAACGCCCTCAAGTGAGAAGAAGTTTGGATCTCTTGCCTCTATCGCATCGACCCTGGCAGCGTCTGAGCGCATCCGCGCCACCTCACCTTTCCAGGGCTTCCGTGAGAGGACGAAGGCGATCCACATCCGCTTGAAGCGGTTCCAGTGACGAGTGCTCCCACATACGTAGGTGAAAAGGTCGTCGTCGCTGATCTGTTGTCCCTGTCCGAGGCTCTCACTGATGGTGTAGTCTGTGGCATTGGACTCGGCAAGGGCCGTTAGAAGCGATTTGATGAATCTCATTTTTCCTCCTTGCTGATCCTTGTGGGGCCAGCGGCCAGCTTCCGATTCGACTCGGATGCTTACCGCCAGCCCCAGGAACGTGCTCGGAGGGGAAAGGTGCAAATGATACTGTCCACACTAGCAGAGCCAGGTCCCGTTGTCAATGGTTCTGCCCCTGTTTCTCTAAGGCTCTCAGGTGCGGTTTGGGAGGTGCCCGATTCGGGGACCGGGCGCAATTCAATCGATGACGGAGCCGTCGAGACTGGCCGGATTGAACCGCGCTTTGGTCCGTTCGAAGTAGAGTTGCCAGAAGCGGCGGGCGAGGATGATACGAGGCGCACTCAGTTCTTTTCCCTTGCCCGCCGCCAAGCCACCGAAGCTGACGCTCACCTTCGAGAGGCTCGGGACCAACCCTTGTCGCTCCAACTCCGCTACCGTTTTGTCCAGTGTTTCCAGCGTCAACTTGTGCGAAAACAAGTCAAGCTCTGGCGATTGTTGTATGCCGTCGCTAAAGACGACGAGTTCCTTGTTAGTCAGGTCGCGGATGCCGTCGCGTTGGAACAAGTTGGCTGCTATCGACAGCGTCAGGACGATATTGGTGTCGGAGGCCGCATCGGCTCGGTGCTTCTGCGCCTCCATGATAGCTTCGTCGTGCTGACGGAAGAGCCCTTGGAGCTCGGCGTCGGCGGCGTCTGCAATGCGGGCGCGTTCCCGGTCGAAGTCTTCGCTGTACTGGGACAGCGCCCCCTTGCGCCTCGGCATCTCAAAGGAGATCGGGTATTCGGGAACGCGGTTGGCTCCGATCAGATCGACGTAGACCCGTGTGCCCTCCATCTGCATGAGCTTCTGCCGAAACTCCCGCCGATATTGCTCACGCTGGGCAATGCAGCTCGCTGACGAGTCGAAGAGGAAGAGCGCTACGTTGTCTGGCTTCGCTTCGTCAGGTCCGCAACCGGATAACAGCAATGCGAGCGGCACGATCACGGAGATAAGTCGTCTCATCGTCCGGTCTCCTTCGACCGCGATGCTCCGGAGTGCTTTGCGATCGACTTGGCTGCTTGGCCGTTCAGGTGGACAACGGGACCCAACAGAGGTTCCGTCAATCGGTGAGGTGGCTCCGGGTAAGCGACCAAGATTTCGGGCAACTGCGGCTCGATCATGCGGAGGTCTCGCGGCTTCACACCGTCAGTCCGGTGTTTCGTGTTCTCCCCGACGTAGGCCGCCTGAATCTGGGCGGCAATCGAGCGCCAACGATCCGCCTTCTCTCTCGCACGCTGCCAAGCCTTTTCTCGGTCGGTGTAGGCGTGGCTTTCCTTGTCGTGAGCTTTGGTCCGCTTCCGACGCTGCTCTTCAAGCGGGTCGCAGCTCGCGTAGGCCGTGAGCATTCCGGCCAGGAAAGCTCCGGCTTGGAAGGCCAGGAACATCCAGAGGAATCGAGAGCGATCCTCGGACTCAGTCTGCTTCGGTTGAATCGAAGCTTGATTGATGACGCTCCGGCTCGACGAGACGACAGGCGTCGGTTTGGCGGCGATGTACTTGGCCCGGGCCCCAGCGATCCCCCACGAGACAGCGATGGCGATCACGACGGCGGCGACCATCAGCGACTTGTCCGTCGTGTTCTTGTCTGGCTTCTTCAATGTTCGACCGAGGAAGTGGGCGCAGACCACGATCGTAGTGCCGACCAACATCGTCGCCAAGAAGTTGAGGATGGGCCGATCTTCGAACGAGCGAAACGCCAACTCATTGATGGCGAACTCGCCGGCCATGAGGAGGACGAGGAAGAAGTAGTGGAGCCAGAGCGGAAACACGGGCTTCTTACCGCGTTCCTCCCAAGCCCGCTCAACTTCTTCTAGTTTCTGCTGCTCCAGGTCGGTGCGGCTGATACCGCTCTGAATGCGTTTGGTCAATCTCCGGTCCTTCTTTTCGAAGGTTTCCGCTTCGTCTTGCAGGTGAGTCTCGGCGACTCCCTGGACTTCACCAAGATATCCGGAAGGCGGTTCGCCGGGAGCCGGAAAGCCGAACGACGCGTCCTTACGGCCGTGCCGCTTGGCGTTCCAGCGATCGTAGAAGTATACGTGTGGCATATGGTTCTCCTTGATTAGTTCTTCTGTGGGTTCGCCTCGGTCGGCTCTAAGTCCGATGCCTGCGCCGCCCACATAGCCATAAAGGAGGTCATGACCGTCTGGGTTGGCGATCTAGTAGAAATACTCCGGAGTTACAATGAGGAAGTGGAAGATCAGAGCTGGATCACGACGGTCTGACCGTGACGTGCCAACTGCCGAGCCTGGCAACCCTCCAGACTCAGTATCAACGCGGTTGGATAGCACGTTGGCACATTGAACATGTCGCGGAAATCTACTTCTATGCGGCTCGATATGGGACCCGCAATGTGGAAGTTCGTGCGGAGTCCCTGAAGATCACCGAATTCCTCGACAGTCTTGACGCAGAGTTCATCTCGACAGCAGCCCCAAGGAGCATAGATTTGCTTCTGTGTGAGGGTCCAGCTCTTAGCAGGGCACTAGAGGTCTGGCACATGGAGCGGTCAGAACGGTCACTGCTGACGTTTACAACTGGTTCGGATCTCATGGAACGAATGCAGAGGGTCTCGCCCACCGCCTGCAATTGCGTACGCCTTGCCTTCATCGACACTATCGTTGGCGACCGAACCCCTGGCGAGGATGCCGTCAGGTTCTTGGTCGAAGGAGGCGTCCGAGTCATCGCTATTACGAACTGCGATGCGTGGAATAAACGGCTGCTCGCGGCAGGTGCCAACCAAGCAATACCGTCAGCCAAGTTGCTCGCTGCTGGAGCTCTCCCTCTGGAAGTTGACACTTAAGGCTGAGCCGCCGGAACCTTTAAGTCGAACAAAAAAGGGTCCAGACCATTGGTCGGGACCACAGGAACGTAGCCGGGGATTACCAAGTGGTGTAGGCCCAGACGGGCACGCCCCAGAGGTGGTAGGTGTAGACGTACGGCGAACGATCGGCGCACCAGTCGATCCGCCAGCGCAGCGGATACCACGCGTAGGCCGTGCACCTGGAGACGATCTGTGCCGCTTTCGCCCACGGGCTAGGCGCGTAGCGACCGAGGAAGTTGGCGATGTTGCGGATGCGCGTCTCCGTCGTGCTAGGTTGGGTGAGGAGCCAGCCATAGTGTCGGGCTTCATTGGCTGGAAGCACCTGGCAGGCCCAACCACCGCCGAGCTCGTACCAACCGGCTTGAGCATTGGCCTCGACGGATGCGCCGAAGGTGCCGCCGATGACAAGCGCAGGAACAAGAGCCTTCATGAGAGACGTGCACGGCTGAGTGGCGAGAACGGTTGCTGTCGCGGCTACCGCAAGGATTGTGAGGATAACAGTGAGGATCATTTTGTGGTTTCTCCGATGTCGGTGCTGACTATTTGTCGCGACCGATAGCACAAATAAGTGCCCGCACCATTGCTGGGTTGGCGATCCCCGCAAAAACTCTTCGAAAATCTCGACAAGGTGGCTTGTGCACCGAATCACAAGGCCATGCGGGGCAGTAAAAGGCACTCAGTGTGAACCTCGCAAGCGCACGCGTAGTCATTCCGAAGGAGGTCTCCGGGGTCTCTACCCAGCTCGACTGAAGAGAGCATTCGCAACATCGCAAACTTCCTCTGTCGCTACGCGCCTAGCCCGTAGACGAAAGCGGCTCAGATCACTTCAAGTACATGGTTCACGCACGTTATGCGGTGGCTTTGGCAATCGAGGGGTCATTGGAGCAGGACCCGCGCTCCGGCCGACTTCGGAGCAGTGCTGGGGGTCGGCCGGGGGCCGTCGCGAATCCGTGGACTCAGAGTTCGGCAGAGTAAGTTTCAGGGAGTGCTGTGCCTTGGTGAGCGCGATGGCGACGCCAGTCGAGTTATGGGAGCGCGAAGGGGTGATATTGTAGCGGAAGTAGTAGTTTTGCAGGGTTGGACGGCTTGGGCGAGTAGGGTTGAATGACCTGCAAACCGCCTCCGGAAGTACGTGATGAACCTTGCTACGAAGTTTCAGACATGATTTTAGCGATTGGCGGTACGGGCCGATATCATGTGGCATTCGCCTTTGGGTTAGAATCTCAATCTGGGTTGGCACAGTGTTGAAGCGAGGTGATAGAGGCAGATCCGTTTTCGAAGTGGTCAGGGAGTACGCCCGCTTGTCGCACGACCCGAGGACAGGTTACTATGAGCTTCTGACGAGGCTCGCGGCGGCGGGCAAGGCGAGCCGGGCGCTGGAACTCGGCACGTTCCGAGGAGAGTCGGCTAGGGCGATCCTGGCGGGCATGCCGAAGGACGGGCTGCTGGTCAGCATCGACGTTAAGAAGCACCCGTTGCCAGAGGCCGTGTCTTCGGACGGCCGTTTCATCCAGATCGTCGGCGACTCGACGTTTCCCGGGACTTACGGGGGGCTTGGTTCCGGGTTCGACCTCGCGTTCGTGGACACGAGCCACGAGCTCGCCCAGGCGGCACGGGAATGGTCGCTGGTCGAAGGCCTCTTAAAGCCTGGTGCGGTCGTGTGCTTCGACGACATCCACCTCAACGAGGGGATGGCCTGCTTTTGGCACCGGCTCCCGTTGAGGAAGTGGGCCACCGGGGCCGGAGTCCACTTCAGCGGGTTCGGAGTGGCCGTGAACGAGCCCGAGCCGCAGCACCTTGACCGTCCTTCGGCGACGAGGCTCGCCGTGTGCATGGTGGCCCACGACGACGACCTTTGGATCGAGCCGGCGGTGCGGTCCGCCACGGCCTTTGGCGACGTTCACGTGTTCGTCGGCGCGGCTCCCTGGAGCGGCGAGCCGGGCGACACGTCTGAGTTGAAGGAGAAAGCGGGGAGGCTTGGCGCGACCGTCGTGGAAGGAGACTGGGTGTCCGAGGACGACCATCGCCAGTCGGCGCACCGATACCTGCGAGCCCTGGGGTACACGCACGCCCTCGTCGCCGACACAGACGAAGTTTTCGAGGAGAGGCTGCTGGCTACGTTGCGCTCCGTGGCCGAATCGGGGATCGCCGACCGCGCCTATGTCGAGTGGGACACTTACTGGCACAGTCCGGAGTTCGTCGTGCGTCCGCGAGAACCGTTCACTCCGTGCGTGATGGTGGACCTCTTCAATTCGCACCACGTCCACAACAGGAGCTTCGCAGGTGGGAGGCCGCTCGTGCTGGACGCTACCCACGGTATCGTGCACCACCTCTCGTACGCTGGGCCAGACGAGCGGATCCTACGGAAGGTCTCGTCATGGTCGCACCGTGACGAGGTGCCTGGGTCGTGGTGGGCCGACAAGTGGCTGGGCTGGCGACGGGACAGGTCGCTGCGCGACTTGCACCCGACCCACCCCCCCAGCTATTCGTTCGTCGAGCACATCGCCGTCCCCCAAGCGCTCGCTGAGGCGGGAGTCGGCTCCGTTGCGCAAGAGGGCGAAAGGGAAGCTCCCGCGGACTGGCCGACCGTGGCGGTCTGCATCCCCCTGTACGGGGGCGCCGAGGACATCGCGCGGTGCCTGGAGAGCCTAGAGTCGTGCCGCCCGCTCCTTCACGAGGTCGTCGTGGTCGACAACGGGTTCCCTGACGGGGCGAAGGACGAAGTGAGGCGGCGCGGATGGGTGCGGCTCGTCGAGAACGAAGAGAACGAGGGCTTTGCCCGCGCGTCGAACCGGGCCTACAGCCTCACTGACAGCGACGTCGTGCTGTTCCTGAACAGCGACACGGTCGTCACCTGGCACGGTCTGCTCGCCATGGTCGAGGACCTCCGAAGCTCTGGCACTGTCGCAGCCGTCGGGCCGGTGAGCAACCGTGTGGGCCACTTCCAGCAGGTGCCGGTTACGTACACCGAACTGGCCAACATCCACCACTTCGCCCAGGACTTATACGAGTCGGGCGGCGAGCCCATGGAGGCCGACATGCTGGTCGGGTTCTGCCTTGCCGTCAGGTGCAGTGCCCTGCAAGAGGTCGGCGCCTTCGACGAGGAGTTCGGCCTTGGCCTATTCGAGGACAACGACCTGTGCCACAGGTTGAGGCGGTCGGGGTACAGGCTCCTCGTCTCGACCAGGGCTTTCGTGCACCACGAAGGCTCGGCTTCGCTCGCCCGGGCGGACACCGACGCCGGAGCGATGTTCGAGCGAAACCGGGCCTACTTCGAGCGCAAGTGGAAGCGCGACCTGGAGTCCGGCTTCGTCGATTCCCTGCCAGGCCTGACGGGCGACAGGGTCCGTTACGACTTCGACAAGAAGCCCGAGACCATCGGCAAGCGGATCGCGAAGGACGTGGCCAGGGCCGACGTCAGCCTCTGCATGATCGTGAAGAACGAGGAGCGCGTGATCCGCGACTGCCTTGAGAGCGCCATGCCGTTCTTCAGCCAGACGGTGGTCGTGGACACGGGCTCGACCGACCGCACCGTGGAGATCGCCCGCTCGATGGGGGCTGAGGTGTACGTGCACCCATGGGAGGACAGCTTCTCCGTCGCACGGAACCACTCGCTCGCACACGCCAAGGGCCAGTGGGTGTTCTGGCTCGACGCCGACGACACCTTGCCCATCGACACCGGCCTTAAAGTTCTTCACGCCGCACTCACTGCCCCTCGGCACGTGCACGGCTTTGTCGTCCCCGTCCAGTTCGTTGAGGAAAACCACGGTTTCGGCACCCGCGTCGATCATGTGAAGCTTTTCCGGAATTTTCCGGGCCTCCAGTTCGAAGGGCGGATCCACGAGCAGATCCTGGGGAACCTTCGCAAGCACGGCGGGGAGGTCGCACGGATCGACGGGGTCGTGCTCCACTCCGGGTACGACACGTCTGAGCAAGGGCAGGCCAGAAAGCGCGAGCGCGACGCGAAGCTCTTGGCCCTTGACCTTCAGGAGCGGCCCGGCCACCCGTTCGTGTTGTTCAACCTGGGCATGACAGCCCACTTCACGGGCCACCACGAAGAAGCGATCAAATGGTTGGGGCAGTCCATTGCGTGCGCGGCCTCCGGCGAGTCCCACGTAAGGAAGTCGTACGCGCTCTTGGCCGGCTCTCACAGGGCAAGAGGGGACGAGGCGGCGGCTCTCGCCGCTCTGACGGAGGGCATCGAGAAGGTCGGAGAGGACCCGGAACTGCGATTCATGAGCGGCCAGTCGGAGACGGCCCTCGGCAACCTGGAGGCGGCGCTCGCGAACTATGACAAGGTCTTCGAGTGCGACACCGAGGGCCACTTCTCCAGCTTCGATACCGCGATCCTAGGGCACAAGACGTGGCACAACTCTGCAGGCGTCCTGGCCGAGCTCGGGCGCTACAGCGAGGCCCGCGATAGGTATCTGAGGGCGATGGCGATGGCGCCCGCGCTCACGGACAGTGCCGTGCTCCTGTTCGAGCAAGCCTTGGCCAAAAGCGACTTCGAGACCGCCCTCCAGTGCGAGGAGCACGTCCGGCAGGCCGAAGGCGCCAGTCGGACGTGGTGCGGCATGCTCAGGAGGCGCTCCGAGGGTGCTTGGGGCTTGCCCGAGGCGGTGAGGTGCTTGGAACGGGCCGTCTTCGAGTTTCCCGACTCCGCAGAGCTCCGGATCGAGCTCTCAAGGGCCCACTTCGACCGGGGAGACGTTGGCGGGGCCATGTCGGTGCTCGCGCCACTGGTGCAGGCGGGCGTCGCCGAAGCGGCCTACCTGCTCGGCGTGTGCTGTCTCGCTGCAGGGGACGCCCGACAGGCGCGCGAGCACACAGCCGCGGCGATGCGTTTGAACCCAGGGCATGTTCAAACGATCGAACAGCTCAAGAGGCTCAATGTCTCCCTTGGACTGGACGAGGACAGCGATGTCGTTCAATGAGACCGTTCTCCGCTTTGCGGCGGCCACGAACTGGGACGGGCCGCTCGAGGGAGCGACCCACACTGGCCAGGTGGGTGTCCGGGGCGACGGGCCGTACATTAAATTTTCTTTAACTTTGCACGAAGGAACTGTCCAATGTGCCAGGTTCGAGACCTATACGTGTCCTGCCGCCAGGGCGTCTTGTGCAGTCGTTTGTTGGGCAATTGAAGGAAAGAGCAGAGAACTTTGTGCCACACTTTCAGCGTCTGACTTGACAGTGCTATTGCGTGGACTGCCGGAGGGCAAGGCCCACCTGCCAGAGATGGCGGTGGAAGCGTTGCGGAAGGCAGTATCAAGCTGAAACAGCGCAGGCAGGAGAATCATCCCGTGGCGATGCCCCCGTATTTCTGGAATTTCCCTCCTCCGAGACTTATGCCTTGGCAGGGGCCGCCTCCTGGAGGCCCGGGTGGCGGCGGAGCTGGAGGCGGTGGCGGTGGCGGTGGCGGAGCTGGAGGCGGTGGCGGAGCTGCAGGCGGTGGAGGCGGCTCTGAGTGCGACGATCCGTGCACTTCCGGCCGTGTTGGTGGCGGCTACTGCACTGGTGAGTTCAGTCCGGCCATGCCCACCCCGAGCTGCCCTGACGCTGGCAGGGCTCCGGTCCCGAACCCGATCCCAGCCTGCCCAGTGATCGACGAGTGAGTGTGACGAGAGTGTGACGCAACTGCCCCCGTTTCTCCCTTCAGCCCGATCCGGATCAGGCGTGGCAGAGTACTCTGTGCCGGTCTCAGGTCAAAGCGCTCACCCCCATCGACCGACGCCGGACCCGGTCACCGGCTCCTTGCTCGTCGATCCGGAGATTCAGCTCCGGGCTCTCGGCATCGGGCTCAGCGTGAGCTTCTTCTACAGCACTGAGAGCACCCAAGACTCTGTCTGTGGCAAGGGCCGGTCAGCGAACGTCTTTCAGAAGATCGTCAGCATCACGGCCCAGCCTCAAAAAGTCATGAAGGTGGGCGGCGACATGACAAGGTTCGCCTTCAGCATGGTCGGCACGAGCGGCACGGTGACGACGTTCGTTTCCGAGTCGAGCGCCAACCCGTCGACCCTTTCGTACGTCTCCGCGACGTCAAGGTTCACGGAGCACTACATCGACGGCGTCAGGGCCGTCTACTCGATCGTCTCTGGTGAAACCTATAGCTTGGTCCGGGTCGAGGACGCCAACGGCAACGGCCACACCTACTCCTACGACGCCAACGCCAACCTCGAGTCGATCACCGTCCCGGGCGGCAAGAGGCTGACCTTCACCTATGCGAGCGGGTCGCCCACCTCGCTCTTGACCGAGATAGAAGACTGGGCCAACCGGAAGTGGCAGTTCGCCTACAACGCCGAGCGCCGCCTGACAACCATGGTCCTGCCTGGCGGTTGCACGACCAAGTTCGCTTACACGGGTGTCGCAGGGACGACTCTCCTGTACAGCATCGAAGACCCGCGCGGCTACGTGACGTCGTACGTGTACGACTCGAGCAAGCGGGTAGTGAGCATGTGCATGGGTCCGGCGGTCTGGCAGTACTCGATCGTCGACGCCACCAAAGAGAGCGTGGCCATCAGCCCCGTTGGAGGCAGGACGACCTACACGTTCGACGGAGGGTCCAACCACGTCCTCAGCGTCAAGACGCCGGACGGGGTCACGGAGACGCTCACCTACGACGGCAACGGCTGGCGGGCCTCGTCCACCAAGCCGATGGGCGTCGCGTCGAGCCTGACCCACAACGCCAACGGCGTCGTGACCTCGATGACCGATGCGTTCGGAAAGGTCACGAACTTCGAGTACGACCAGTTCCTCAACCTGACGACTGTGACCGACCCGCTCGGGAACGTGACGACCCACGTCTACACGGCCCCAGGCACGACGGCGGACAAGCGGAGGCTGATGGCGACCGTGGATCCGATGGGCAACCGGACGACGTACGGCTACACGGCCCAGGGCCTGCTCAGGACGGTCAGGGACGCGCGCAACCTGGTGACGACCTACAGCTATGACGCTGACGGGAACCTTGCCAGCGTCGCGTACAGCGACGGCGGGGTCGTCACGAACCAGTACGACGTCCTCGGGCGGTTGACGACGACCACGGACCCGCTGGGCCGGATCACCACCTTCGGCTACGACGAGTCCGACAACCTGGTGCGCCGGGCCGGGCCGTACCTCACCGCCGCCAACGCCCCGGTCTGGACCTACGTTTTCGACCAGTGCCTCCTCGTCGCGGAGGTCGACCCGCTGGGGAACCGGACCACCTACACCTACGGCCGCTACGGCAACCGGACCTCGGTGAAGGACGCTCTCGGGAACGTCACGACGTACGACTACGACCCGATGGGCTACCTCACGACGGTCACTGACGCCCTGGGCTTCACCATGGTCTACGAGTATGACATAGCCAAGCGGGTCACCACCGTCACTGATCAGCTCGGCTTTAAGACCACATACGCGTTCGACGCCGCCGGGCGGCAGACCACCGTGACCGACGCCCGGGGCAACTCCGTCTTCACACAATTCGACGGGCGCAACAACGTCACTACGGTCACCGACGCCTTGGGCAACAACACGACCTTCGGCTATGACGACCTCGGGCGTCAGATCCGGGTCACCGACCCTCTCGGCAACAGTAGCCAGACCGGGTACGACAAAGCGGGCCGGGTCACCCTGACCATCGATCCGCTGGGCAACCGGACGACCTACTCGCACGACGCGGTCGGCAACCTAGTCACGACGACGGACGCCAACAACAAATCCTCGGTCAACACCTATTCGGCGAACTCCAACCGGCTGGTGAGCGTCACCGATACGGGCGGCCTGACCACGGGTTACGAGTACGACCTGGCCGGTCAACAGACCGTCATCATCGACCCCAACGGCGGGCGGATCACCATGTCCTACACCGACGAAGGGTGGCGCAGCTCGATCGCCAACCAGCTCGACAAGCGCACGACCACCAGCTACGACAGGAAGGGCCGCCCGGTGACGGTCATGAACGCCCGAGGGCGGGTCAAGACGATCAACTACGACGCCCTCGACCGGGTGGCGAGCATCGCATACCAGGACGGCACCCGTGTCACCTTCGGGTACGACGCTCTGTCGCGGCGCACGACGATGCAGGACTCGACCGGGACGACGACTTACGTTTACAACAAGCGAGGCGAGCTTATCGACGAGACACAAGTCGGCCTTCGGATCCAGAGGATGTACGACGCGGTCGGCAACCGCACGACGCTCATCGACCCCGACGGCGGAGTCTTCACCACCGTCTTCGACGCCCTCGACCGTATCGCCACCGTGACCGACCCGAGCGGGGGCAATACGACCTTCGCGTACGACGGCGCCAGCCGCAAGACGGGGACAAGGTTGCCAGTCGGCAGGCGGCGCACCTTCGGCTATGACGCGGCCAGCCGACTCACGACGCAGGTCGAGTTGAACTCGCTGGGGACTCCCGTCATGACGCTTGTCGACACGTATGACAACGTGGGCAACCGGACGAAGCGGACGAGAGACGGAGTGGCGACGACCTTCGTCCTGGACGACTCTTACCGACTGACCGGCCAGCAAGTGTCAGGAGGATGGACGACCCTTTCCTACGACAGCCGTGGCAACCTGACCGCGAAGCACCAGCAGGGATCGAACCCGATGACCTTCACCGTCGACGCGGCCAACCGGGTGGTGACGATGCTCCAAGGGGCGAACACGACGACGTTCGGCTACGACGACAACGGGAACCTGGTCTCCGAGGCGGCCCCAGTTATCCTTGATTCTTGGAGCTACACCTACGACGACGAGGACCGCCTCACGCTCGAGCGGAACACCAAGAGCGTGCCGAACCAGTTTTCGACGTATACTTACACGGGCGACGGGCTGCGGCGAACCGCCCACCCGCACGGCGGGGCTTTGACGACGATGGTCTGGGACGGGTCCGACTACTTGGGAGAGTACTGACATGCCGATGAAGGTGCGGTATACGGTCGTGGACGGGGAGGTCGTCTCCGAGGTGCGCTCGGGGGTGCGGCGGGACTACGTCACCGACTCGCTCGGCTCGACCATCGCCCTGGTGGACGGGGCGCAGAACGTGACCGACACTTGGGAGTACTGGCCCTACGGCGAAGTCCGCGCGAGGACGGGCACGACCCCGACCCCCTTCCAGTTCGTGGGCACGCTCGGCTACTACCGCGACAGCTCGAGGAGGACGTACGTCCGTGCCAGGCACTACCGCCAGGACCTGGGGAGGTGGCTGACGGTGGATCCGCTGTGGCCAGCATTGGGAGCGTATGAATACTGTTTGAGCGCACCCAGCCAAGGCGTTGATCCATCTGGTTTTTACGAATCGGGTGGTGCCGAAGAGTCCGGAGGCCCCGTTCTCTTTCCGCCTGACGATCTTATCTTTAAGTACGGCCGCTACTGCGGGAAAGAGAATTGGCACAACGATTGTGACGATGGGGTGCCAAGGCCAAAGCCTCTGGACTGTATAGACAGTGCCTGCCAGGCGCACGACGATTGTCTGAAAGATGCCGCGTCGAAATATGGTTCCGCCGGGTACTGGACACACGACGGTAAGCGCTGTCATTGCTCGTTGTATGGCCGCCGCCGTCGCTTGCACATCTGGGGGCTGTTTGGTCGGCAATTCACGTGGCTTGAAAGGTGTCGGGCCGTGCTTCGCTGCCAGTGCTCTTGTCCAAGGAGCCTTTGCAGTACTCTGCACAGTGACTGGCCCACCGGGCGCCATTTGGGGCTTCGTCGGGCGAAGTCCACTTTGGGCCGCAGGGCAAAGCCCTGGGCGGGTTGCTCGCGGCACAACGGTCAGTGCTTGGTAGGTGGAAGGCAGTGAAAGCTCGATACAGTTTGGGATGCGCCGCTGTAGCAGTTCTCTTGTATATACTTCTTTACGTTGCTCCGACCGCTTGGCGTCTCGTGCGTGATTCTGAGGGTATTGCGTACATTGTGTTGGGTGGCCTGTTCGTAGCCCTTTTCGGCTTTCTCATCGGACTGCTCTTCGATCACAACGCAAGAAGTTGATTTCGGCTTGCTGGAGCCCGTCAGGCACGGGTCTGACCAGGCTGCGACACTCACGGGAACCCGACCGCTAAGCTCCACTAGAGCTCGGATCCGGTGACGATGACGGTGGACGCGGCGAACCGGCTGGTGACGGCGCTGGACGGCTCGCAACTGGTGACCTACACGTTCGACGACAACGGGAACATGACCGAGGAGCGGCGGAACGTCACGGTACAATGGTCCTATGATGACGAGGACCGGATGACGGTGGAGACGCAGGTCTTCGTGGTCAACGGGGTCACGACGAGCGCGTACTCGGGCGACGGGCTGCGGCGGTCGGTACGGGCGCAAGGCGCGTCCCCGGTCACCTTCGTCTGGGACGGGGCGGATTACCTGATGGAGCGTTCTTAGGGTGCCGAAAGTTTCGTACACGACCATCAACGGGGTGATCGTCCACGAGGACCGGGACGGGGTTGAGCGGAACTACCGCCCCGACACCCTCGGCAACACCGTGGCCCTCACCGACGCGACGACCACGACCGACACCATGGCGTACTGGCCCTACGGCGAGATCCGCACGAGGACAGGCACGAACCCGACCCGGTTCCTCTTCGTGGGAACACTGGGCTACGCCAAGGACGGCGGCTCCGGGAGGCTCACTTACGTCAGGGCGAGGCACTACATGGCGAGCAGGGGAAGGTGGGCCACCGTCGACCCGCTGTGGCCCGGAATGCCTTCGTACGTTTACTCCGACAACGCACCATCCTACAAATCTGATCCCCGAGGGCTCGCTCCGAAGCGATATGGCCCACTGGCTCCTGCCTCGAGGATTTTGCCCTCCATCGTTGGAAGACCACGTTGGAACCGGTGTAATCCGTTGCAATTGATTCCAAGCTTGATTCTGATCTGCATGAATTGCTTGAACGAACAGGTCATGCCGGATCTTGGTGAGGGAGGAGACAAGATGCTTCACTGCATGGCAGGTTGCTTGGCCTCTTTCAGATGCCCTTGCCCCAGCTGTCTCGGCGAACTCAAAGAAGTGTACGATGTTATCATGCGTGCAGGCGAGTTCGACTCATGGGATGCGGTAGCGACTGACGACGGTTACCGCTGTGCCGGTCGATACCCAACCGCCTGTGGTCGACCGCGAAAACGGCCGAACCGCCAAGAGCAGGTCGAGTACTGCTCTTCTTGTTGCCAAACTCTGCGATGGGACAAGTGGAAGTAACTGACTACAAGAAAAATTGGAGCCCAAGTGCTCAAAGGCTGGTCGCTGTGGTTAGCCTTGGCATCATAGTCTTGTTCACTGTTATGTCACTTGTAATTGCTAAGGCCATAGGAAATGTCAATGAACCTAGCGACGTTCAGCAACATGCCAACTTTGTTGCGCAGATGCATAAGGAGGCAACTCAACAAGACGCGGAAGACTTGAATGTCATCTACGTCAATCTTGACACAAACACATACGTGTACGAAGTTTCAGACAAGCCATTTTTTCGTGATTCTCAAGGTGCCAGGAAAGTTTCGGATATTCCTCTCCTTTGGGAAGTGAAGAACAATCATCAGTTCTACCTTATGGCCGCTAAACAGTTTGACCGACGCTGGCGCTTCGTCATGCGTTTCGGCGACCGGAAATACAGCTTGACGGAAGTAGTTCAAGAGTTTGAGTTCTTGCTGAACAGGTAACTTAGAAAAGTCTCTGAAAGTCGATGGACTATTAGCCAGGTTGGTTCCCGACAACAGGTTGTCTCAAAACGATGAAAAAGATCCTCTACGAAGGTTTCAACTGGGCACCAATAGGTATCAGAATGATGGTTCAAGAATTTTTAAAATATGTTGCAGGTCAATACCGCGACATTGACGACAATTGTGAGTTGGATCAATATGCACTAGATGCTGTTTGGACAGATCTTATGAGAGATACTCGTGCAAGAGGCGGAGACTAGCACTATGAGAAGTCCGGGTTAACTGAGGCCTTTCGAGGGCCAGTCCCAGACGCAATCAATTGGTTGAACCAACTCGAGTGACCTCACTTGGATTAGAAAGTGGCGCTAGACTGTAGTCAAGCCTGGTTCTGCTAAGGACTCAGACGACGCATGTTTCGAGGCGGTCGGCAATCGGTGCACGCGGATTTTCAACTGCAACCCCGTCATTTATACCTCCGACGTTCCGTACTGCTTGGCCGGATTCGTCACAACTAGAACTCGCGGATTCGTCCAGACGAAAATGGTTCCGGGTGCGGTCAGCATCGCGTTTGATTAAGAAGTGCACTCTTATCAACAGAGCGGCCCCTTGTACGATTGTAGGCCCGTTTGATGCGATCGACCTGCTAGAGCTTCGCAGTCGCGACTTCTTCAAGTGAGCCGGGCTGTGACCGGGCGAACCGCGAAGGGAATGCCCCACTCATAGTGGATGGTCACGAAGGGCGCTTGTGAGGCGGCCACTCGAATGGCATGTCCCAGATCGGTCCAGACGCCGGGCAGACCTTGATCTACGATCTTGTTGGCAATCGCGGTGGCAAGCGGGGTTTCTGACGAAAGAAAGGTAGCCAGGTCGTCAGCGCGAGTCGCAGAGTTCGCGGTCAAAAGATCCGCGTATCGGAGAGCACAGGCAGCCGGGAGGCTGTGCCGGGCACATCCGCCACCAGTTTCAACCCAGCTTGATTGTGAAGTTGAGGCTGCGTGCGAATCCCGACAGGCATCCGCTCGGTATGATTGGGCCGCACTACCTTGTGAGTTGGTTTGCATATGGACTTGAACCTCCCCGCATCGCGAGAGACTTCGCCGGGAGGCACATCCAATAAGGCGACGCACCGCTTCCAAGTTGGAGAAAGTAGGTGAAACTTGCGCTTATGATTCGGACCGCCGCGATGGTGTCTTTCCATGGTGGCCTTCGCTTCCACTTTCATGAGAGCACATAGGAGTACAAGGAAGGCTTTTCGAACCTGAGGAGAGCACCGGGAGTCATTCGGAAGGGTCGTGCCAGTGCCTCTTAATCAGCGGGTCGAAGGTTCGAGTCCTTCACGGTCCACCAAAGTCTCCGAACTCCGCACTTGTCCGCCCAAAATACGGCTCAATCCGCATGTGTGCCGCAACGAACAAGGATCGGGAGACGAACAGCGCCGACGCACGGTTCGGGGAGATTCTCATCGAAGTTGCGAGGTTCAGGCCACGACCTCTCTCTCGCCGATTGGAACAAGCCTCGTCGTCTGACCCGTCATGGCGAGCACGGAGCGCACCGCCGCCGAGTACCAACCCGGCCGCAGGGCCAACTCCCAGCGCATGGTGCCCGGCGCGAACACCACGAAGCCTTGCGACGGATAGACCGGCACCGGCTTCGCTCGGGCGTTGCGAAGCCGTTGCACAAGGATCTCTGTCGTGACCCCAGGGGCGTCAGGGCGGTCGGCCATGAACTCTAGACCTCCCAGGATCGCTTCCACGGACACCACCAGGCCGTCGCCCTCAAAGGGCGCCTCGGGCGGCCAAGTCGGCACCGGCGCCTCGGGGTCGATCTGGAGCACTTTCGTCGCCAGCGCAGTGAAGGCGGCAAACGCTGTCGGGGTGTACTCCTGCCCCGAGAACCGGTGCCGCCGAACCAAGGTGCGAGCATAGTGCTCCCAGGCTTGACCCTGGGCGCGCCCGAAACCCTGCCAGATCTCCGCCGCTGCCCGCAACCGCCACGCCGCTTCCTTCTGACGGTCGCTGAGGGCCCTCCGGAACACCGCTTTGCGCCGGAGCACCAGACCCCCCGCCTGCTCGAGCACTGTGAACTGCGGGACCGACCCGCTCATCGAGTCGAGGGCCATGCTTGTCCGCACCCGTGCCATAACTGGGTTGTCGGCTCACTCTCACGGCGTCAACAGGCCACACCCAACGCAAACGCGGCCCACACTCAGCCCAAAAACAGCATTTTTGGGCCGGTTGTGGGCTTGATGTGGGCTTGGTGTGGGCCGCACACCCCGGCCTCGCCACGTGATAGGGCGTAACCCCCTTCCCCGTTACGGGGGAGGGGGCAGGGGGTGGGGGATTGCCGAGTATCGGGTGTCGGGTTTTGAGTCTCGGGTTCTAGGTTTCGGCCCTCGGAGTCAGGCCCATGCCGTTATGATGCTCCCTTCCGTGTCGAGAGTCTTAGTTCGAACGGAAAGGAACCTACCGCCGGATCTCCGCCGCCCGGGCGTGGGCCTCAAGCCCTTCCAGGCGGGCCAAGGCCGCCGTGTCCTCCACGAGCCCGTCGACCGAGTCCAAAGAGAGCCAGGTCTGCGCGCGCAAGAAGGTCAACACGCTCAGCCCTGCCGTGTATCGCGCCGTGCCTCCCGTCGGCAAGGTGTGGTTCGGCCCAGCCCCATAGTCGCCGAACACCTCCGCCGAGCCCTCCCCTAAAAAGACGGCCCCGAATTGACGGAACCACTCCAACGCTGCGTCCGGATCCCGCACAGACAGCTGCAGGTGCTCCGGAGCGATCAGGTCAGACGCCCGGCCCGCTTCCTCCAGGCTCCCGACCACGACCGCGAACCCCTGTCCAAGAGCTTCTCGCGCCACGGCCGCCGTCGGCAGCGACTCCAGTTGCCGGGCCAACTCGCTCTCCACCGCATCGATCACCCCGCCAGAAAGCGCGACCAGGATCGGCCTGGCCTCAGTGTCGTGCTCGGCCTGGGCCAGCAGGTCCGCCGACACCCACGCCGGATCGGCCCCCTCGTCGGCGACCACGACCAACTCCGACGGCCCAGCCAGCATGTCGATCGCCACGTCACCGGACACGAGCTTCTTCGCCGCTGTCACCCAGTGGTTGCCCGGACCAGCCACGACGTCGACCGCCCGTAGGGGCCCGGCCCCATAGGCGAGCGCCGCGACCGCTTGCGCCCCGCCCGCGCAGAGCACCCCGTCCACCCCGGCTTCCGCCGCCGCGGCCAAGGTCGCGGCCGTCGGCCTCGGCGAGGCGAGCCAAACCCGTTCGACCCCCGCCGCTCGGGCCGTCACCGCCGTCATGAGGGCTGAACTGGGCAAGGGATAGCGCCCACCCGGGGCATAGCACCCGGCCGCCTCCACCGGAACGATCCGGTGCCCGGCCCGGCCACCCGCGATCGGGGCGTCCAAGTCGCCCAGGCAGGTCCGCTGCCTTTCGGCGAACTCCCGGATCCGGCCTGCCGCCCGCTGGATCACGGCCCTCGACGGACCGTCGAGTTCCTCCGCCCGCCTCTCGATCTCCTTGCGGTCCAAAAAGAGGGAGCCCTCGGCTTCAAGGTCACCAAGCCGTTCCGCCCAGTTTCGCAGGGCTGCTTCACCCCCCTCGCGCACGTCCCTCACGATCCCAGCCGCCTGGGCGAGAACCGCATCAGGCACCGCGGGCCGCCGACAGGAAGGGATCTTGTCAAGGGTCAGTCGGCGCAAGAGGCTCACGGCTTCGCGTCCCCCGGCCTTCGGGTCGCCCGCCTCGCCCGTCGCTCAAGGACGCGCTCGACCTCCGCCCAACCCAGACCGTGCCTCGCCAGTTTCACACTGGCGAAGTACGCCAGGTCGGCCGCTTCCTCGGCGACATGGGGGCCTTCGGTCGCTTCGGCCAGCTCTCGCGCCTCTTCGGTGAGCTTCGCCGCGAGCAGCTCTGGTTCGTCCATCAGCCGATTGGTGTAGCTCCCCGGTACGGGCTGACCTCTCCTCGCCTGGAGTGTTCGCTCCAAGGACGCCAATCCACCTCCCGGGCCCCAGCAAGTCGTCAGACCCAAATGGCAGAATCCGCGACCCCGTTGGCGAACCACGAAACGCAAGGCGTCACGGTCGCAGTCCAGGTCGATCCGCAACAACTCCTGCTTGTCGCCGCTCGTCTCGCCCTTGGCCCAAAGGCCCCGGCGGCGCGACCAGTAGACGCCCTGCCGCCGTTCGACCGCCGAACGCAGGCTCTCGGCGTTGGAATAGGCCAGCCCGAGGGCGACCCCGCGCTCGTCGCACACCACCGTCGGCCAGAGCCCGTCCTCACGGTCGCTCACCAGCGGGGCGGCGACCGCGTCGGCGAGCCCCAGGCGCCCCGTGTAAAGGGCCATCCCGACTTGGCAGTCCGCCCCCAGCCGGTCGATGGCGGCGACTTCTTCCGGCGTCGTGACCCCCCCGGCCACGGTCACCCGCACCGGGTCGGCCATTTCCACCACCTCCCGCACAAAGGACAGGTCGATCCCCTCCATCCGGCCCTCGCGCTCGACCACCGTCACCAAGAACCCGCCCACAAACGGCTTGAGGGCTTCGATCCGGGGGCCGAGGGTCTGACCGGTGCCCGCGCGCCATCCTTCCACCACCACCTCGCCGTGTTTGGTGTCGAGCGCGGCCACCACACGGTCGCGGGGCAACGAACCCAGCACTTCCGGCGTGGCCGCGGTGCCGATCACCACCTTGGCCGCGCCCCGGTCGAGCCACATTCGGGCGGTCGCCGCGTCCCGGATCCCGCCCCCGACCCGACAGTCGAACCGGTCGACGAGGCATTCGACCAGGGCCTGGTTCGTGCCCGTGCCCTTGGCCGCGTCGAGGTCGATCACCGCGATTTCCCCGGCCACTGAGAACCGCTCCGCCACAGGCATCGGGTCGCCCGCGTCAATGGCCAGCTCTTCACCTGACACGAGTTGGACGCACCGTCCGCGCTCCAGGTCGATGCTGGGGACGATCACAGCCGCACCTCGATCCCGTGGCTGGCTAACTCCCTCTTGACCTCCCAAACCGTCGCGTTCCGTTCATGGAACACCGAAGCGGCCAAGACGGCGTCTGCCCCCGCCTGAATGGCTTCGGCCATGTGGCTGGCAGTGCGGGCCCCACCCGAGGCGATCACCGGGACTCGCACCCGTCCGGCCACGACTCGGATCAATTCCAGGTCGTACCCCGCGCCGGTGCCGTCCCGGTCCCAACTGGTCAGCAGGATCTCCCCCGCCCCGCGGTTCTCGGCCTCAGCGGCCCAGTCCCCGGCCTCGAGCCCAGTCGCCTCGCGCCCCCCTTTGACGAGGACGTCCCATCCTGGCCCGTTGCGACGGGCGTCGATCGCAACGACCGCGCATTGTCTTCCAAACCGTTCGGCGATCTCGGACACGAGCTCCGGTCTCGCCACCGCCGCCGAGTTCACGCTCACTTTGTCGGCCCCGGCCGCCAGCAGCCTCTCGGCGTCGCCCGCTTCTCGCACCCCGCCTCCAACGGTCAGCGGGATCGAGAGCCGCCTTCGCACCCGACTGACCGTCTCGAGGCTCGCTTCTCGGGCCTCTATCGTGGCCGAGACGTCCAGGAAGACGATCTCGTCCGCCCCGCTCTCCTGGTACTCCGCGGCCCGGTCGGCCGGATTCCCACAGTCGCGCAAGTCTTGGAACCGGACGCCCTTCACGACCCGGCCCCCGTCAATGTCGAGGCACGGCAGGATCCGCCGTGTCAGCACCCTCCGGCCGCCTCCATCCAGCTTCGGATCAGTCGCGAGCCTGCCTGGCCCGACAGCTCGGGGTGGAACTGGCAAGCCACTACAGCCCCTTGGCGCACCGCCGCCACGAAGAGGCCCCCGTGCGCGCTCCAAGCCGACTCCCATCCCGGCGGAGCATCCTCGGCCCGATAGCTATGGGCAAAGTAATAGTGGTCGGGCGCGAGCCATCCGCCGCTCTCGCCGACCCGGTTCCAGCCGAAGTGAGGGCTGCGCACGCTGGAAGGGAAGGCCCGCACAATCCCGGGCAAGATCCCGAGCCCAGCGACACCCTGGGACTCCTCGCTGCCATCGAAGAGAAGCTGCATCCCGAGGCAGACGGCGAGCAGCGGCCGCCCGCCCGACACCCAATCGCGCAGGGCCCCGTCGAGTCCGCTCTGCTCCAGGCTCGCCATTCCGGCCGCGAACGCTCCCACGCCGGGCAAGACCAGGTGTGTGCACGTGGCGACTTCGTTCAGCCCTCGCAGGAGCCTCGTCTCCATGCCGAGCCGTTGGAACGAAGCCTCGACCGAAGCGAGGTTGGCGACCCCGGTGGCGACGACCCCGATCTTCACAGGACGCCCTTGGTGCTCGGGATCTCGGTTCCGCCTTCGGCTCTGCACGCCTGGCGCAGGGCGAGGGCGGTGGCCTTGAAGGCGGCCTCGGCCCGGTGATGGTCGTTCTCCCCTCGGAGGACGTCGACATGAAGGGCCAGGCGGCCAGCCATGGCCAATGATTGGAAGAAGTGGGCGAGGTTCTGGCTTTGCACCGTCCCCAGCGCCGGGTTCCTCAGACCCAGGTCGATCTGGGCGAACGGGCGGCCCGAAAGATCGGCCACTGCCCTGGCGAGGGCTTCGTCCAAAGGGGCGTAGGCGGAGCCGAACCGGGTGATGCCGCGCCTTTCGCCAAGAGCCTGATCCAGGGCCGAACCCAGGACAAGGGCCGTGTCTTCGACGGTGTGGTGGTCGTCGACCAGGAGGTCGCCATCGCAGGACAGTTCAAGGCCAAAGCCCCCGTGCTTGGCGAGGGCGTGGAGCATGTGGTCGAAGAACCCGAGGCCCGTGGAGATCGAGACTTCGCCGCCGTCAAGGTCCAGGGCCACACGGACGCTTGTCTCGGCCGTCTTGCGTTCGACTCGGGCCGAGCGGCTCAAGGAACCACCTGCCTGAACTCGCTCACCACGATGTCGCTTCCTCCGCACTGCCGCAGCCGCACGACCAGGGCTGGGAGTTCGGACCGCAGGATCGCTGCCTTCACCGCGAACCCGCGCTGCCCGTGAAGCTGGGCCACTGTCGGCTGGCGCATGGCGGGCAGAGCGGCGACCACCGCTTCGAGGCACTCTGGCTCGACATTGAGCTCCACCATGACCCGGCGGCGGGCTTCGAGCACAGAAGAAACGAGCACGACAAAGCTCTCTACCGCCTCTCGCTTGGCGGGATCGTCCATGGCGGGACGACTGGCGTAGAGACGGGTCGACGATTGGCCCAGGTCCTCGACGATGGCGAGACCGTTCGCTTCGAGGGTCGCCCCGGTCGCGGTGATGTCGACCACCACGTCGGCGTCCTCGGGAGGGAAGACCTCGGTCGCCCCATAGGACCGGACAAAACGCGCGTCCAATCCCGCACGCAGGATCCAGTCGCCCGTGAGCCGCTCGTATTCGCTCGCCACGACCAAACGACGCCTCGGGAGGCGGCCGTCTTCCAAGAGGCTGACCGGGGCAGCGGCGACGAGCCGCACTCGGTCAAGGCCGGTGTCGAGGAGTTCCACCACGTCGGCGCCCAACTCGGCCACCCAGTCGGCCCCGGCAAACCCGAGGTCGCGCGTCCCTGCGTCGAGCATCTCGATGATGTTCTGCGGCTTTTGGATCTTGGCCTCGAAACCATCAAGCGGAAGGGAAGGGCGGTATTCGCGCGCCCCGACCCGCACTTCGAGGCCGGCGTCCCGCATCAGTCGCGCCACGCCGTCCCACATACGCCCCTTCGGCAGGCCGAGCCTCACCATAAGCAGGAGTGTACTGGCGGCCGTCTTCCCGCAACCGGGATGGAAGACGGACTCTGGTTCTCGTCCTTGAAGCTGGAGCATGAGAACCCCCTCCCCCGTTACGGGGAAGGGGGCAGGGGGAAGGGGGCAAAGTCCCCCTCTCCTCGTCAAAGGAAAAGGAGCCGGTGGCACGGGCTGCGCACTGATGAGTCTGGGCCTGGAACTGGCCCGCACCAGGGTGCGGGCCTCATGTTGTGCCTGTCCGCGGCTACTGCGGTCACGGCGACGCAAGCCCGGACAACGATCAACCGGCACTGCGCGCCTTGGGCCGGAGGGGGGCTGGGGCCTTGGAAACCTCGATCCCAGGACCGAGGACTTGGGCCTGTTCTCGAACGGCGGCACTTTGGGTTCAGTCGATGCGGCAGGGCGAGCTGCCTCCTGGCGAAATGGACGCGAGATGCCGAAAATTCGACCGGGCGGTTCAAGGGACCTCGAACTGCAAAGAACGGTCTAAAATGAACTCGATGGGACGAAGACTGACGCTCCTCACTCTTGCTTTGTTGGCCGGAATGTCGATGGCCCAAGAGCCCCGGCTCAAACTCCGGCTCGCGGTGGCCCCGATCGACTGGACCTATGCCGACCAATGGAACATTCCCGTCGGGTTCCGTCAAGCTATTTATGAGAAGCTGGTCAAAAAGCTGCTCGACACTGGCCGCTTCACCGTCCTGGAGCGCGAGGCCCTTGACGCCCTTCTTCAAGAACAAGCGATCACGGCCGAGAACACGGGACAAAGCCAGCGCGGCAAGCTTGTCCCGGCCCAAGCCCTCGTCAAGGGCAACGTCACTGACTTCACAATCGCTTCTCGAGGAGCCAGCGGAGGGATCGACGTCGGCCCTGTCCGGGTCGGTGGCGGCGCGAAAGAAGCCAAAGTCGGCATCAATGTCCGGATTTTCGACGTGGACACTGGCGAACTGACCCACAGCGAGACCGCGACCGGGACGGCCGGGGCTGGGGGCGTCTCGCTCGGGCTCAACATCGGCAGCACTTACTCTAACTTCGAGGCGTTCGAGAACAGCCCTCTCGGCAAAGCGACCACGACCGCGATCGACAAATCGGTCGAGCTCATCGTGGCCAAGATGTCGAAGCAGAAGTGGAGCGCCAAGGTCGCCGATTTCGATCCTGACACGAAGGAAGTCGCCATCAATGCCGGATCGGACGCAGGCGTCCAAGAGGGCGACACTTTCGAGTTGGTCCGTGTGACCCGAGTCATCAAGGATCCCGACACCGGGGCCGTCATCGGTCGGCGCACGGAAAAGATCGGATCGGTCCGAGTGGTCACCGTCGAGAAGAAGCTCAGCTTTGCGACGCTGGTCTCGGGTGACGCCGCCCAAGTCGGCGACGTCGTCACCTTGGCGGGCGGCTAGGCCCCGACCGTTCCGTTTTCTGTAGCATTTCTTTCACCCTGGCAGGGCGGCCTCATAGTGGTCTCAGAGCGGACGATCGTCCGCCAAGAGGAAACATGAGCACATTCAGCAAACTTCAGAAGTCCGCCCTTCTTGCTGGCCTCGGGCTGTCAGCCCTCGCGCCCGCCGCGACTCTCGAGATCGAGCAGGTGAGCTGGCTCCGCGACGATATGTCGGTCTACCATCCTTTTTCCGACACCGGAATGTACGCGGTGAGGACGGAGTCCAGCGACATCTCCCGATTCACGTATGACCCGGAGACCGACCAGTATGTCGGCTACGTCAACATCGCAGTCCGTTCTGACGCTCTGAGCCGGCCGGAGTGGGTGGTCAGGAACCTGTCGGTCGTTGTTCGAAGCTCGGAAGACTTGGACGACACCAGCTTCGACATCGAGGCTCCGCTGCCCTGTGCCTCGATCCAGCTCATCGACCGGTGCTTGGTCGTCATGGAGGTCTCGGGCGCTCCGATGACCGAGATGCCTTTTGGGCCCTTTGAGCCCATGGACGTCGATCAGGCCGAGCTTCTTTGGGGCGGCGCCCATGCCGACAGCTTCCCCTGGACGGTGTGCACGTCCGCTGCCCACGAGCGCCCGAGGCTGAACTTCGCTGTCGGTTCCGTTCGTCGGCCCGAGCCGTTCGACATGCACGGTTTCACGCCGCAAGACCAAAACCCCAAACCAGGGCCGTCTTCAGAGATCAAGGTCAAGGTCGCCGAGATTGAAGCCGTCGACGAAAAAGCGTGGCGGTGTAGCCCAGCCGCTTCCGCACGTTCGCTCAAGTACCTGGCCAAGCAAGGGAAAATCACAGTCAACGACGGGATCCAAAAGGTCACCGAAGATCTGGAAGCGGACATGAAGACCGGAAAGAACGGGGTGTCGGGTACTCGGTTCAAGGACATTGTCGACGGCGCCAAGGCTTACAACGACCGTAAGAGGCTCGGGCTCCAAATCGACTACAAGCCGCTCGTCAAGGACGTCGTCGACGACCTTAAGAACGGGGCGGACGTGTCGATCAACTATGAGCTCTTCATTTGGGCCAGGCCCGGAGTCAGAGTCCCAGTTCAGGGCCACAGCGCCATGGTCACCAAGATCACGCCATGGCAAGACCGGGCAGGGAAGACCCTCTATTGGATCGTCGACGCGGTGAGTGACCTCAAGCAAGGCGACAAGATAGCGGCCAATAACGTCCAACGCTACAGGATCTCGGAGACCACTGGTGTCATGGAGGCGTTCGACGAAAGGGGCAACCTCAAAGCGGTTGGCCTGGTCAATCCTGACTCGGGCTTTATGGTGAAGACGAAGCCCTGATCCGTCATATTCGGATCTGGCTTCGAGCCTTTAAGAGTTCAGAGCCCGGCCCCACCTTCGTGGGGCTGGGCGTACCCCGTGCTTGCCTGGACGGTTCCATAGTCCGGAAGGACTGGCCCTCGGCGCCCTTGTCCCAAGCCCCCAAAGCTCAACTGACGGTGCCACGGGAACCACCTGAAACCCGACAAGATCGTCCCATGCACTCTTCCAAGCCTTGAGGCCCCCTTCTTCCCAGGCGGTCTTCAACTGGTAGCAAGCCTGGCCATCCAGCCAGATCCACCAGGAGACAGAGGCGACGCCGGGCGGAAGCATCCGTCCGTGCGCTTGGGGCCGCAATCACCCCGGGGCCCTCGTGTCGTGAGCCTCCCAAGCTTCCCAGAACTCAGCGGAGGGACGCACAGGAACGATCTGGAACTCCACAAGATCGTTCCAAGCATGAACCCAAGGACGGAGCGCTTCCGCGCCTGGGCCTTCCATTAACTGGTAGCACACCATGCCGTCCGACGAGATCCAAGAAGCAATGAACTCGAAGCCGGGCGGAAGCATCCGGCCATGTTCGATGAACCTTCTTCTGACTTCGTCCGGCCCATACCGGAACGTCTCGATGACCATGAAGAGCGGCATCGAGCGATTCTACGCCCGACCCCTAGTGGAACTGGCGCACTTCGACTGGGGCCCGACAGGCAATGGCGGCCTTCCGGCCCCACTCCATCGCGTCGTCCATGCTCGGGGCCTCGATTACCCAAAACCCACCGACGTGCTCGCCGGTCCTCAGATAGGGCCCCTCGAACACTTTGACGTCACCTTCGGCAGCCATCTCCCAGCCTTTGGCCTCGTCGGAAGGATGCAACCCGCCCACAAAGACCCTGACTTCCTTCGCCACCATCTCGGCGTTCAGCGCGTCGATGTCGCGCGTCATGTCAGGGCTTTCCTTCGAGCCGTCATAGCCGTCGGGATGATGGATGGCGACGAGAAACTGAGGCACAGGTCGGCTCCAATAGGTCGGGGCGAGTATGACATGGGCTGAAATCCCATCGCCCGATCCCCGCCCCTAGGTTTCGCGTCTTCACCTTTATGGACTATCGTGTTTGGGCCCTTCTGTCGGCGGTCTTCGCAGGTGCGACGGCCGTGCTCGCGAAAAAGGGAGTCACAGACGTCCCGCCGAACACGGCCCTGTTGGTCCGGGTCGCCTTCGTCCTCCTGTTCTCGACGCTTCTCGCCTGGTCGACCAGCCAATTGCGGTTCGACGGCCTGACCAAGGCCAACTGGCTCTTTCTCGGACTGTCGGCCGTGGCCACGTGGCTTTCATGGCTTTGCTACTTCAGGGCTCTGCAAATCGGGGACGTCTCGCGCGTGGCACCGATTGACAAGCTCAGTTTCGTCCTGGCCGTCGCCTTAGGATTCTTGTTCCTCGGCGAGAAGCCGGACCTGAAGCTGCTGGGGGGTTGCGGACTCATCGTTGGAGGTGTCCTCCTGACCCTATCTTAGGGAGGGTCAGGGGGGTCGGATCCGGTGTGCCAAAGTCTTCGGCATGGACGAGGTCGCGATCGCCAAGCGAAGGGCTGTGGACGAGATGGAGATCTTTCTCAGGAACTTTTCGCACGTTCCTGACGACAAGTTGGATTGGGCGCCGGCGCCCACGGCCAAGTCCGCCATCCGGATCGCGGCCCACACCGCCCTCTACGCGGGCCGCTTCGCTGAGATGATCAGAGAGCGAAAGCTGCCGTCGCCAGACAACCTGGACGCCTGGATCGCCCAACGCGACGCGGAGGAAGCGGAAGTGACCGACCGTCAGAAGATCGAGCGCATTTTTCGTGAAGGAACGGCGCAAGTTCTCGAAGCTCTTGATGGTTTGAATCCGGAAGACTTGGGCATCACGCTCGTCTCTGGCAAGGGTTTCTCGATCCCGATGCGCCACCTGATTTCTCTGCCCGCTTTCCACGCGACGCTTCACACGGGTCAGATCGACTATCTTCAGACTTGCTGGGGCGATCAGCACGTCTATGTGGAGTGAACGAGCCCGCTCCCTGCCAAGATGCCAGTGGCGGCTGAGCGCTAAAGTTGGTACTCCGGACGGGATTCGAACCCGCGATCTTCGCCGTGAGAGGGCGATGTCCTGAACCGCTAGACGACCGGAGCGAGGACTGACCAAGATACCCTGACACAGCCAGGCCGCAAGAACCTCAGTCCCATCGCACCACCCAAGCCCGGGGCTCGGTGAACTCCTGGAAGGCCGAAGCCACCCCCTCCCGACCCCACCCGCTGCGGCCCACGCCGCCATAAGGCACAGAATCGAAGCGCAGCGTCGGTACGTCGTTCACCACCACCGCCCCCGTCTCCAACTGCTCGAACGCGGCCCGAGCCTGGTCCAGCCGCGGAGTGAAGACCCCACACTGGATGCTCCCGGAGGCCTTGTTCGCAGCCACCACCATCCCGTCGAACCCATCGAACACCGAGAACGTCGCGACTGGCCCGAAAACCTCGTCGCAGGCGAGCCTGGAGGACGCAGGCACCGACTCGAGCAGCGTCGGCCAGACCACATGGCCCTCGCGCCGTCCGCCCGCCAGCAACCCCGCTCCACCAGAGACCGCCTCCGAGACCCACTCCTGCACCCGGTCGGCCGCCCCGGCATGGATCAACGGGCCGCAGACCGTGGACTCATCACGCGGATCGCCGGTCGCACAAGCCTCCGTCGCCGCGACAAGCCGTTCTCGAAGCTCGGCCGCCACGGGCTCCTCAGCCAGCACATGCTGCACCGAGATGCACACCTGCCCAGCGTAGCCGAAGGCCCCCGCGACCGTCTTAGCCACCACCGCGTCCAAGTCCGCCCCTTGGCAAACTAAAACTCGGGCGTCCCCGCCCAGTTCGAGCACGACGCGCTTGCGCGGCAAAAGCTCCTTGAGCCGCCATCCCACCGCTTCGGATCCCGTAAAGCTCACGACCTTGACCCGGGGGTCGAGGGCGGCCCGCTCGGCCAGGTCTGGTTCGCACACCACCGCGTTCACCACTCCCGGCGGGCATCCGGCCTCGTGGATCAGCCTCGCCAAGGCGAGCGACGAAAGGGCGGCCAAAGAAGACGGCTTCAACACGACGGTGCAGCCGGCCGCCAGGGCCGGGGCGATCTTGTGAGCTGCGAGGTTGTAGGGCCAGTTGTAGGGCGTGATCGCCAAGACTGGGCCAATCGGAAACCGCTCGACTACAGCCCCCACCCCGGTTCCGCGAGGGTCATAGTCGACTGGCAAGACATGACCAGCAGGTCCGGTCAAGAGGTCTGCCGCCAAGTCGAACGTCATGGCCAGCCGGGCCACCTCGCCCCGCGACCAAGCGACTGGCTTGCCGACTTCGAGGGTCAGAGTCTCGACGAGTTCTGCAGACCTTTCCCTGGCCAGAGCGGCCACGCGACGCAACATTGAGACGCGTTCGTGGCGCGGGGAGCGTCTCCAAGTGAGAAAGGCCTCTGCCGCGGCGTCGAGGGCAGCGTCCACCTCGGACCATCCCGCCTCGGCGTAGGTGCCGACCAAGCTCGCGTCCCAAGGTGAACGGGCGACACCCTTGCCAATCGACTGGTCGCAGGGCCCGCCGAAGAAGTGGCCCCCGATCAACAGCTCGCAGTGCAACGGAAGAAAGATGGCAGACGAATTGGAGATACAATCGCCAAAGGGCCCGGAAATGAGAAGAAAAGTCATCTGCGCTATCGACACTGGCGACCTCAGCGAGGCGCTCTCGATCGTGCGCCGGGTCGGGCACCTTGTCGGAGCCTTCAAGATCGGCCACGCCCTCACCCTCCCGCACGGCCTGAACGTTATCGAGACGCTACGAGAAGCGGGAGCCGACCGGATCTTCCTCGACCTCAAGTTCCATGACATTCCGAACTCGGTCGCTCTCGGGGTGCGCGAAGCCGCCCGGCACGGGGCCTGGATGACCACGCTTCATCTCAGCGGAGGGCCCGCCATGCTCACGGCCGCCGTCGAAGAGGCCAGGGAATATGCGGCCGAAACCGCTCCGCTGCTCATCGGCGTCTCTGTTCTGACTTCTTTGGACGAGGCGTGTCTCCACAACGACCTCGGCGTCGGACGAAGCCTTGAAGACCATATGCTTTGCCTTTCGCAAATGGGTATCGCCTGCGGCCTTGACGGAGTCGTCTGTTCCGTTCGAGAAGTCCCGATGCTCCGCCGCGAACTCGGGCACGCCGTCATCGTCACACCCGGCATTCGTCGCCCGGTTGATCCAAGCCACGACCAGCAACGGACAGGCGACGCTCAAGCCGCGCTCCGGGGTGGAGCCGACTACCTCGTGATCGGCCGGGTCCTGACCGACGCCCCTGACCCCAGTGCCGCGTTGGCCAGCCTCGGCCTGCTCCAAGACCAGCCCGCGTGAGTGATTGGCGGCGCCGCCTCTTGGTTTGGTACGACGCCAACCGTCGCGACCTCCCGTGGCGCGAGAGGCGTGACCCGTACGCGGTCTGGGTCAGCGAGGCGATGCTCCAGCAAACGACCGTCGCGACCGTCTTGCCTTTTTATGCCCGCTGGATGGCTCGATTTCCGACGGTCGGGGCGCTGGCCCAGGCCGAGATCGACGAGGCATTGGCTCTCTGGTCAGGTCTTGGCTACTATCGCCGGTGCCGGATGTTGCACGAGGCGGCCCGTCGAGTGACCGGTGAGGGCTGGCCCGCGACCGCCCAGGAATGGCGCCGCCTCCCAGGGGTCGGGGCCTACACCGCCGCCGCGCTCGCTTCGATCGTGTCCAATGAGCCGAGCGCGGTCGTCGATGGCAACGTCGTACGGGTCTACGCTCGGTTGAACAACGATCCTGCCACAGGCACCAGCCTTCATAGGGCAGCCCAAAAGTGGGCAGACCGTGTGATCGACCGCGAACTCCCGGGCGAGTGGAACCAGGCCGTCATGGAACTCGGGGCGACCGTGTGCCGACCTGCCGGGCCGAAGTGCGGCGATTGCCCCGTTTCCGACGTCTGCCAAGCCTTCGCAGCCGGGACAGCAGGGAGCCTGCCGACAAAGGCCCCCAAGCCGCTCTCGATCCGATTGTCAAGCACGATGGTCGTCCCTGTGAGTTTTGGGAAGGTCGGGTTCACCAAGATTACGGAAGGCCCGTGGTGGCGCGGACTTTGGGAGTGCCCGCAAGGGGAGAGTACCGAGCCATGGATCGGGCGGCTTCGACCTGAGACTGTCGAGCCTGCCGGGGCTTTTGTCTTTGTCGTGACGCGGCACCGAATCTCTCTTGAGGTGCTCGTAGCCAGCGGCTGCGAACAGACCGGTGACCTCGAGTGGGAGCCATGGTCAAGTACGGACACGCTCCCGCTCACTTCACCGACTCGGCGGGCTTTGGCCTTGCCGCCAGTCGTCCGGCTGGCTGGGAAGGAAGCCCCTGTCCATCGCCCAACTCACGAGCGACACCGCCGCTGACAAGGCTAGACCGTACAGGCAAAGCAACGTGAGCCCACGAAGGAAGGGAAGACCGATCCGCCGAGCCAGCTGCTCCTGACGCCTAAAATCGGCCCACGCTCGCTCGCGCCGACCTTCTGGAAGCCAGCGCACCCAGCCGCGCCGGAGCCGCCACATCCAAGGCCGCCGCATGAATTGGAGGCACGCCCACCAAAGCCGCCGCGCCAACCAGTCCGCCAACGGGGTCACGTTTGATTCTGACTGGTAGGATCAATGCGTGGGTTCGATCGACCTCGCCGTGTTCCGCTGGGTCAACCGCTGGCCCGATGCCTGGAGCCCTCTCCTCGTCGGCCTCAGCGAAGGGAACAAGTGGCTCGGAGTTCGGGTCTTCTTGCTCGCCTTGTTCGCCGTTTGCCTCGCCTGGCGGCCTGCGCGGCGCGCGGCCCTGACCGCCGTGGTGGCCTGGCCCTTGGCCAACGGCATCACGGAGGCACTCAAATGGGGGTTTCAGGCTCCTCGTCCGTCGGCCCCCGTGGCGGCCCTGGTCGATCAAGGCGTGACCATCGCCGAGGCCCTGAACCGTCACCCAGAGGTTATCCTGCGCGTCGCCCCACTTGGCAGTTATGGGACGGCTTCGGCGCACTCAGCGAACATGATGGCGGTGGCGGTGTGCTTCTTCGTCGGCTATCGGCCTTTGGGATGGGCTTGGGTTGCGGTCGCGATCCTGACCGGCGTCTCGCGGGTGTACGTCGGCGTCCACTACCCGTACCAAGTGCTCTTGGGTTGGCTATGTGGGCTTCTGGCCGCGTTCGTCGTGATCAGGACCCTTGGCGCCTGGTCAGACATTCGCCAGCGGCGGGCCGCACCTCAGGAAGCAGAAGCGGCGTCGCCCGATTCAGGCACGGTCTGACCTGGCCGCATCACCTGCTGGGGCTCTCCGAGATCCACGTTGCCGATCGACTCGAGCGGTTTGCCCTCCACCGTAAACACCGCCTTGTCCACGTCTTCGAACTGGCCCAGCGTCGTCAAGATCCCTTTGAGCACCGTCTGTTCGTCCTCGGTGCCGTAGAAAGTCTCGAACTCGGCCGTGAAGTCCACCGTGGCGACACCGTTCGCGACCTTGACCGACTTGGCTCGAGCGCCCTTGGGCACCATCGGCAAGCCTTTGAGGAACTCGTTCAGCGCGAAGACCTTGGGATCCTCCTTCGGGGCCGCTTTGGCCTGCGACTTGTCGAAAACCAGCTTGTCTCCGTCGTAGCGTGGTTTGTACACCGTCACCTTGTCGGGCGTCTTGAGCCCCGGAGGCTGGGTGTCGGCGAGCCTGTGCTGCTCGGGCGGCACGGACTTTCCAGGCGAGTCTTTGATGTAGATCACCACGCTGGCGAGAACGGCCGTCCCCGCCAGGGCAACGACGATCGGAAACAGTGGCGACGGCTTTTTCTTCATTCCCCGAAATACTCCTTGATCCCGCGTACCACGGCCTCGGCCATGTCTTGCTGGAAGTCGGGCCGGACCGAAAGGGCCCGGTCGGTGGCGTGGTTGAGGAAGCCGAGCTCAAGAAGGACGGCCGGCATGGTCGCGCCTCTCAAGACGGCGAATCCTGACTGGTAGATGCGTTGGTCGCTCCAAATACCCATGCAGGGCAGGCGGTTCTTCTTCGCGATCGCCGCCCGAACGCACTCGGCGAGCAACATCCCTTGGGGGTCGCGCTTATGATAGAAGACGATGGTGCCCGAGCGGCTGTTGGCCACGGTGTTCGAATTGTAGTGGACGCTGACGAAGAGGTCAGCCCGGGCTCGGTTGGCGATCTCGGGCCTCTCAGAAAGGTTCACAAAAGTGTCGTCGGCCCGAGTCATGACGACCGAGGCCCCTGCCTTACTCAATTCGTTGGCGAGTCGCTGGGCGGTCTGCAAAGCGACGGTCTTCTCCATGACGCCGCCGTGATTGGCTCCCGAGTCGCGGCCCCCGTGCCCGGCGTCCACGACCACGACCTTGCCGGTCAGGCCGCCCGAGCCGCGCGGGGGCGTCAACCTCAGTCGAATCTCGCCGCTGACCGTCTCAAGCCAGAAGGCGAGGGGACGGTCGAGCGAAAAGAGCATGGAGACCTGACCCCTCTGGTCGTCGCTCACCGCTAGCCCCTTCACCCCCTTGGCACTGCCGACCTCCTGGTCGCCGACCGCCTCTGTCGAAGACTGGGGTACGAGGAGTTGGATCGTGCGCGGGTCTTGGAAGACGGCGGACGGTCCCTTGGTCAGCGGCCCCGTCACCGGGATCCTCACCGTTAGACCGCCATCGGCGCCCGGCTCCAAGACGGGCCGCGAGAGCGTGGCGATGACGACCGCAGGCTTCTCTTGCGTCGCGTTCGGCTTGGGAACGAGACCGATCTGGAACGAGCGGCTTGGTTGTAACGACGGGACTGGCAGGGTCGCCATCACAGGAGACTCGATGACGAACCGGACGACGTTCGGCGTGAACTGGGCCGCCCGCCACCCGGCCGGCAGGTCGGACACGAGCCGAGCCTCCAGCCGGGCTCCAGTGAAATCGACCACCAGCCGGTCGGGATCGGCGAGCCGGAACGCCCGGGCCCCGACCGCCAACGTGCTGTCCACGCGCGCCCCTTCTGGGATCGCCTCGATGTTCCGAATGCTCCCCAGCACGCTCACCCGGCCAGTCTCGGGGTCGGTCTCTACCGTCCCGCCCATGTAGCGGACAGCCTCTTCGAGCGGCACGTAGCCGCGCCCGTCCCGCTCGCGGACAGGAACCGAGAAGTTCCGACCCTCGCCGCTGATTGCGGCAACGCCGTTTCGGACGTCGATGTTCCACCCAAACCTTCGGACCATCGACGGGGCCACGAACGTCGTCTCCGACTCGCGGAACCCGGCATCGACGATTTCGCCCCGGTGGGTGTACTCGACAGTCAGGGAAGGGCCTTGTGCGACCGCAAACACTGCCATCCATGGCAGAAGCCAGGCCAGAATCCGCCTCATGCTATTTCGGATCATACCCCCACATATCAACTAGACGAATTGGTGGGCGGTGAGGGACTTGAACCCACGGCCACCTCGGTGTAAACGAGGCGCTCTACCACTGAGCTAACCGCCCCGGCGAGGCCGATTGTACTCGCGACCGGCGGGGTACCGTGGCGGGATGCCCGAAGAGGCCAAGAAGCAAGAGGCCGACAAGGCCGTCATGACCGAGGAGACCCCAGTCGTCACCCAGCACGAGACGCTCGGGATCAAGTACACGGTCACCACTGGCCGCATGCCGCTCAAGAACGAAAAGGACGAGATCGTCGCCCAGGTCTTCTACATGGCCTACAACAAGGTCGATCCCGAGCCTGACCGGCCCCTCATGTTCTCGTTCAATGGCGGTCCGGGCTCGCCCTCGCTATGGCTCCATCTTGGGGCTCTTGGACCCCGGCGCGTCCAGATGGCGAACGACGGCGAGTTGCCAAAGCCCCCCTACCGGCTCGTGGACAACACCGCCAACTGGCTCGAGTTCACCGACCTCGTCTTCATCGATCCCGTTGGCACCGGATTCAGCCGGGCCCGAACCCCTGAAGAAGCGGAAAAGTATTGGAGCGTGAAAGGTGACATCGAGAGCGTCGGAGACTTCATCCGACTCTATCTGACCCGCAACAACCGCTGGGGGTCGCCCCTCTACATGGTTGGTGAGAGCTACGGCACGACCCGGGCCTCGGGTCTGGCCGGGCATCTGATCGACCAAGGCATCGCGTTCAACGGCATTGTGCTCGTCTCGTCGATCCTGAACTTCCAAACCGCGCGCTTCAGCAAGGGCAACGACCTTCCTTACATCTTGTTCCTGCCCACTTACGCGGCGACGGCTTGTTATCACGGTCTCTGGCTCGAAGAGATGCGCCGGGACATGGTCGGCACACTCCGCGAGGTCGAAGAATTCGCCATCGGCCGCTACGCCTCGGCCCTCGCCCTGGGTGACCTGCTGCCAGAAGAAGAACGCCAGCAAGTGCTCGACCTGTTGAACCGATACACCTGCCTTTCGCACCGCTATCTGGAACAGGTCGACCTGAGGATCCCGATCATGGGCTTCTGTCAAGAGCTGCTCCGCAATCAGCGACGGACGGTCGGGAGGCTCGATAGCCGGATCAAAGGCAGAATGGATCGACAGAAAGGGCACAAAGAGACCCTTGAAGACGACCCAAGCATGGCCGCCCTGATGCCGCCCTACACGGCCGCTTTCCATCAACACGTGCGCGAGGCGCTCGGCTTTCAGACCGACTTGGTCTACGAGATCTTTCACGGGATCAAGAAGCCGTGGGATTGGGGTTCGGCAGGGGACGGGCACCCCGACACGAGCGAGGCCCTGCGCGACGCTCTCACCAAGAATCCTCACATGAAGGTCTTCATCGCGAGCGGTTATTACGACCTGGCGACGCCGTATTTCGCCACCGAATACACGCTCAGCCATCTGGGGCTTGATCCCGACCTCCGGGAGAACGTCCAAACCCAGGAATATGAGGCCGGCCACATGATGTACACCCACGAGGGGTGTCTCCAGAGGTTGCGGGACGATGTCCGCGCGTTCGTGGCTCAGGCCGGTTCGACCAGCTGACGAAGAGCTTTATAGAGCTCGACCATCGCGAGCGTGTCCCGTTCGCAGTAGGCCAGGAGTTCCTGGGCGATCTTCTCGCGCCGCGAATCTGTGGTCCCAAGGGAGGTCATCTCCAAGAACCTCACCGCCGCCGTGTCTCCGTCTTGGACGTCCAGATCTGAGTAATCCAGTCCAGGAACCAAGGCGGGGAGCACCTTCTTGATCGAGAACGAGCCACGGAACTCCGGATGGTAAACGTGCTGCTTGACGATGGGCAGCAAGTCGACGCCCCGTTCTTCGAAGAGGGTCAGGGCTTCGCTGCTGCCCGGAACCCCGTTTCTGGCGAGATTTTTCAGCTGCGTGACCTCGTAGTTCGAGTAGTGGACGATCGATCCGGCGTCGCGAACGGCATCAAGGAGTGTCCGGACAAACTCAGGCCTCGGATCTCCAGGCCCGGTCGCCAGAAACTCCAAGTGCGAAGGTTCTGCCCCGGCCCTAGTCAACCGATGGCACGACCATTGAAAGGGCACAGCCTCGGCCGGTCTGGTTCCAGGGTAGGCCGGCGGGTTCGGCGAAACGGCCTCGAAGTCGATGAAGCAAGCTGGAAAGCCCACCTTGGCGAGGACGGTCGCCAGGTCGTCTTCCACTTCCGTGCGTGAGAACCTCACGGCGGATATCGCCCGGCTTTGCGCCGTTCCCGGCTTCACAAACCTCTCGACGTCCAGCATCGAACTGGCTCCTCCTTCTGCCCACTCCCTGATCTTCTTCTTGTAGACCCCGGGAAGGTTCTCAAGCGCGTCGATCGGGAGTTCAGGGTTGCAAAGATCGAAGAACGGGCATTTGCGGGGCTCATGGCAGTGCGGCCCAGGTGGGACGTCAGGGGGGGCCGATTGTCCAATGGCCCCCTCGATCTCGGCGATGTGTTGCCGAATGGTCGCGGAGACCGATCGCACAGGTTCCGTGAGGTCTTCAAGTTTGAACAGCTTTTCAGCCGGCAAAGGGAACTCGCCCCGCACGGCGGAACTGTCCACCACCGCGACCGAGACCTTGGCCAGCGGTAGCCCCGCTTCTTGAACCACGACAGATTGGAAGGCCGCGTCCTCAAGGTGCTCGTCTTTGACCCGAGTGGACGATTTCACCTCCACGAGTTCCCAGCCCTCCGACCCGCGGGTGAGCACATCGACCCGGACTTCCCGCGTCTCCCAGCGGAACGCGGGCTCGAAGAGGGCAGAGGCACCGGACTCCAGGGCCGCCTGCGTCTCGACCAGCGCTCGTTCGGAGTCAAATGCCGGGGCTTCTATCAGCGTCCCTCCAGCCCAAAGCGCCCTGGCCAGTCGACCCAAGTCTTGACCCGTCGCCATACGGTGCTTTTCGGCCTCCGTTGGCGGGGCGGCGAGGTCACCACGATGGACCGTCAGCCAAGCCCGCTTGAGGCACTGCCTGCCGGCCATGAAGCGGCTTTTGGTCAGGGGCCTGGCCGAAGCTTCGGGGTTGGCATGATCGTCCATGGATTGATGATCCAGGGATACCTGACTCGGCAGGCCCTCGCCATGGCCGTACTGGGAGCGACCGTCGCACTCATGGCAGACCAAGACGCGGAAAGCAAGAAATGGTCGCTCTTCTGGAGCCAATCGATGGCGATCGGGTTCCTCGCGTATGGTGCACCGGACGACGAGCCGATCCACCTCCCTCAATCGATCACCGAGAAGCTATCCGACACGGTCGCCGTGACGTTTGACGCCGGCCAGCTCACGGTCAGCATCGCCAGCCTCACGTTGCGAGAAGGGGTGAGGCTCTCGGCGCTTGAAGCGTTGGAGCTTCGATTGGCCGCCCCCGCCAACAACGCCGAGGACTATAAAGTTGTCAAGGAGGTCTCCCGGCCCGATTCGGATTACCCCTACATAGAGAGGGAGGTCAGCTATACGCTTCCCTCCGGCGACCCGGAGGCCAGAAGGGTCATGGTGGTCACCAACGGGCCTAAGGTCTGGATCATCGACGCCCGCGGTCTCTTCGAGCGCCCAGCCCGAGAAGCAGCCAACAGAGTCTTCGATAGCCTCCAGATGGACCCTGAGGGCCGGGTGCGGCCAGGATCAGCGAAACGAGCAGGCGGATGACCGCTTCATTCCGTCATCGCGGTTCGTCCAAAAGGTCATGACCTTGGGTCTCTTTTGCGCCGTCGCTCTGGCAGCCACCGGCGACACGTTCGACCTTGGCGACCGGCCTCGAGGCGTGCATCCTGTCCGGCTCGCGCTCACTCCTCTACTCGACGGTCGGCTAGAGGACGAAGAATGGGAGCCTCTCAGTTCGACTGACGAAGCAAGAACATTCTTTCAGTGGGAGCCGGGGTCGCTCTATTGGGCTGTCCGGGCTCCCCTGGGCCAGGACGTGGTCGTCTCGGTCGATGAGTCAGGCGACGGATGGCTCGTCGGCAGCGACGGTTGGGAGTTCCGCATCGCCTATGCTGACAACAAGCCGGTTCTCTCGGCCCGTCGGCTCGATGCGACCGAACCGGAGGGGCCAGCTTGGGTACCCGTCTCAGTCCCGCCAGAAGCCCTCAGAATGGCGGTCGGAATCGAGGGAGAGGATTGGATCCTCGAATCGCAGTGGATTCCGTTTGAGCCTGTCGCCCCGGCTGCAGGTCGGAAAATGGGGGTCCGGATCGATACCGTGCCGACCGGATCGGACCTTGGCCCGGCTTACCTGCCGAGAGCGCTGTCCTTCGTGTCGCTCCAAATGGACCAAGGGCGCAACCTCCCCATCGGCTTTAGCTGGCGCCCGGAATACATGGTGCGCAGCGTGCCCGTCGAAGACCGGTTCAAAGTGAGGTTCAGATTCGTGCGCGAAGGAGAAGTGAGATTCGACCAAATCGAGTACAGGCCCGAGGGATTGGCGGCCAAGGAAATGACGGCCGGGCGTCTGCCGTTTCCAGAGTGGAACCAGAAAGGCCAGGCAAGCAACGTCTATGAGTCGGCGATCAGCGGCTCAGCCAGGCCCGGATATCGAATCCTGCGATCCACCCTCACCCACAACGGTGCAGCGACGGAGCTCCGGTCCAGTTTTCGGATCGCCGAGCTAGTCGACTTCGACGTCAATCTTCCGAAGTCGCTCCCGCTGAGCCCGGAGGCGCGCATCATACGGGGCAGCGTCGACGTCCGCTCGAACGGCATGAAAAGGGTAGACGGAAAGTTCTCTTTTTCCGTGCATCCTGATTGGACAGTGACTCGTGGCAGGCAGACGGACTTCTCGATCTATCACAGCCGAGGAGTGCGCAAAGTGCCGCTGGAGATCATCGTTCCCAAGGACACCATGGGGGTTTTCCCACTCATGTTCCAGGCTGTGATCGGAGACAAGACCGTGTCCCGGACCATCTACCTTCCAGTCGGTCAGCCGTGAACTTCCTTGTCGGTGATTCACGGGCAAGACTTGACGACGCCAGTCTCCCCAGACGGTGAAGCATGAAGTTCTTCGTCCCTTTGCCGAGCCCGTTCACGGACGACACCACGACGGCCAGTGAGATTCGGCTCGCCAGAGCGGTACGGTTCCATCGAGAGCACGGTGCGGCCGGATACCTGGTCGGGTCTGACGCTGGGGAGGGAATGGCGCTGGCCCATTCCGAGCGAAAGTCGCTGGTCGAGTGGGTGGTGCGTGAGAGTCAAGGCGCCCCCGTCGTTGTCGGAGTGACGGCGAGCACGACCTCGTCAGTCTTGGATCTCTGCCAGCACGCGGCGCGACACGGGGCCCAAGCAGCCTTGCTCGGCTCGCCTCCCGGTGGTCCCTGGAACGAGCAGGAGATCAAGAGCCTCTTGAGCGCCGTGCGGCGCTATGCCAACTTGCCCTGTCTCTGGCTTGGGGGGGAAGAGTTCCAAGTCATCGGGACGACCGACACAGTCGAGTTCAAGTCGCTGAACGAGGTCGGCCCGATCAGCCTCGGAAGGGCTTTCGCCGCAGAAGAGTGCAGCGTGTTCGGGAGCGTGGTGACCCCACTGGCCGTCCTCGGGGCCGACCAGGCCAAGAGAGTCGTCGACCAGTGGGCCTCGACCCACTTGAAGGCCAAGTCTCTGTTCGTCCACGGGCGGTCCGCCAGGGTCGCCAAGGCAGTGTTGGAGAGGCACAAGGTCGAGGTCGGGCCTCCTCGCGGCCCGATGAAGCCGTTAGACAAGCGCGGCGAGGAACTGCTCGCCTCTCTCCTGGCTCAACTCGGCTGACGCCGACCGATCCGGACCGACTGAAGCCTGCCTTGAACCGGGCCAAGGGCGACTTCGAACTGGTCGCTGAACGCCTCGACCGTCCAGGGGCCTGTGCCTGAAGGATCACGGAACGCCTCGCGCGCCGCTTGGCGCAGGACGTCAGTGACCAAGGTCTCGTGGTCAGGCTCTTGCGGATCGGTCACAAGGTCTGACCGCCCGACCTTCGTGAGCCCCAGAGTGCGCGCCCGAAACCCTTCCTCGGCTTGACGCCAGACCACTCGGCAGTGCAAGTCAAATCCGTCGACTTGAGGCCGTTTTTCAAGAATCGACTTGAACTCGTCCCGGTTCCAAAGCTGGCTCGCTTGAGTGTCGAGCACAGCGGTACCGTCGCACAAATCAAGGATCGCCGCAGCCGCGTGGGGCATGAATTGAAGATGGCGGACGTCGGCGACAACTCGGTCAGAGGCGTATCGGAGCACTACCAACGCCGTTGAATCGTGGAGCAACAACAGAGTATCAGGAGCCAGGGCCAGGTGCTCGTCGGCCAGGTCAGGACGAAAGCTCTCCGGGTTCTTCTCCTTTTTGGCCAGGGCCATGTGGAACCGCAAGTCGGTAAACAGCAATCCTTCCCGTGCCCCGATGCATGGCTGACCGGGTTTGTTGAACGGGTTTGAACCCACCATCCTTTCGAGGAACGCCTCGGTGGTGGGTAGCTGGTTCCTCCGAACGTAGACCCAATATTCGCACCAGAGCCGTGGGTGGGAAGGCTTGAACTTCCAGCGCCAGGCCAAGAGCCCGACCAGCGCCGCGAGAAGAACAAGAGGGACAAGCCAGGAATGCATCGGCTAGGGCCCCGAGCCCGACATCCATCGCTCGGCAAGGCGAAGCTCTGCTTCGGACAAGATGGTCACGCAGACCCCGCAGAGCCCAGCCTCGTTCACGCGCTTCGCGCGGCAGAGAAGGCAGGAATCCCGCTTGCGGGCCGCTCGCACGATGTGAGGCTGTCCCATCGCCCACAGTAGGTCTTGGCGGCGGATCCCCACTGAATTGACCCTGTCCACGGCCCGAGTGTACCGGTGGTAACCTGCCCTTGTGACCGTCGCCACTTTCAACGTCAACTCGGTGAGGGCACGATTGCCGATCCTCGTCCGGTGGCTCGAAGCGGTCCGCCCGACTGTCGTCGGATTGCAAGAAACCAAGGTGGAGGACGGCAAGTTTCCCGGCGAGGAGTTCGAGAGGCTCGGTTATCAGATCGAGATCCACGGCCAGCCCCGTTACAACGGAGTCGCTCTCTTGAGCCTGGCCCCGATGGTGGAAGTGTCGACAGGTTTCCCCGATCCGGGATGGCCCATTGACTGCCGCATCATCCAAGCGACGGTCGAGGGATGGACCATCGTCAACACGTATGTCCCCAACGGCACCTCGGTCGGATCTGAGAAGTGGGCGTACAAAATGGCCTGGCTCGAAGAGTTCTCGTCCCACTTGGAGGCCGTTCTTGCCAAGACCAAAAAAGCGCTGTGGATCGGAGACATCAACATCGCTCCGACCGCCGCCGACGTCTTCGAACCGGAAAAGCACCAAGGGTCGGTCGGCTTCCATCCAGACGAGCACGCCCGGCTCGCAGCCATACTTGGCGAAAAGTGGCAGGACCAGTTCAGAAGGTTCACCCAGGGGCCAGGTCACCACACCTTCTGGGAGTTCGTGATCCCGAACGGCTTCAAGCGTGACCTCGGTTGGAGGATCGACCATATCTATGCCCCGGCTGAGAACGGAGAAGACGTTCTCGAGTGCTGGATCGACAAGGAGCCGAGGGGCTGGGAACGGCCCAGCGACCACACCCCGGTTCTTGTCAGGATTCGTTGAGTCCGGGAACCTTGACTTGTTTCTTCGAGTCGAACCAGCCAAGTCCCCGCCACTTGACGGGTCGGTTTTTCCTGGGTCGTCAAGTACAATGGCGTCGGACGAGTAGAGCCATGTTTCCCCGATTTATCACAGCCTTGATGGCGATCGTGCTGGGCGCGACGGCAATGGCAGAGGTTCGCTATGGCACGGTTGAGCTGGAATTCTTCCGCATGAAGGACCAAGAAGGCCGTATCGTTGACTATCCGACCCAAGGGGTCGTGCTTCCCGTCCGGTTCGAAAGGATCTCGGCCAGGCCCGTCGGCTCGCCGAAAGGGCCCAAGCAGGTCTTGATGAACGGCGGACTCGAGTATCCAGAGAACGTCACCATCTTCCGAAACGACCGACCTTCCAACCTGTTCTACAGCCCGTTGATGGCCAGCGCCTTGGACGACTGGACCACGCTCCCAAGCGGCAATGGCAAGTGGTGGTACGACATCACGCTCGCTGTCCATGCAAGCCAAGGGAACACGGTCAGGATCATGAACCGGCAGAAAGGCTGGACGCGCTACATCGCGGGCCGGGGTGCCGGGGTCTCCGCGTTCGACGACCTCGTCTTCGACGTCGGATGGGTGTTCCAGCCGGGCCAATTCCCAGCTGGCGATTGGCAGTACACCATCCCGATCCACCAATACTGGTCGATCTTGAACCTTCAGAACAACGTTCCCCGCGTCCCGAACGGGCTGATCTATTTCGCCCAGCAGTGGCGGGCTTATTCCACCAATGGCGAAGGGGCGTTCCTGGACGGGCAATATTCAGTCGTCTTTTCTGGGGACGGCGACCCGCAGACAGGCTCCAGCGGCGACCAGTTCTGGTACGACTACGATCCCGCCCCGAACGGGATCTATGACGAGACCGAGGCGGACTGGTTCGGTGGGCCGCCCAACCAGGCCAACTTTATGGCCAGGGTGACGGTGCAGGACACTGGCGTCCAAGAGATCCTCAAGCCGACTTCTTACATCTGGCGTCGCGGATTCCACGCTGGCGGTAACGTCGGGAGCCTCCACAACGTCGATGGTAACTACCTTCGGGCGAACCGCGGGGTGACTCCGTTGCCGAACGACCCGCCGCTCCAGCTCGAGGTCGAAGGCTTTGCCAGCACCCAGAACTTGACATCGATCTCGATCGACCTGGTGAGCTCGGCGAACACCGCCGGCCTCCAACAAAAGGTCTACTTCCGAAACTTCACCACGAACACGTGGGTCATCGGAGACACGAGGAACGTATCCACGTCTGACCAGCGGATCGTTGTGGCTGCGCCGGGGAACCCCTCGGACTATGTCCAGTCGGGCGGCAACACTGTCCGCGCGCTCGTGACCTTCGGCAGCACTGGCCCCATTGCCCAGCCCAATTGGCAAGGCAGCTTCGACCTGCTTAACTGGATCACGACGAAGCCCTGACGTTTCCCGTCAAAGAAGCTGGCGCCCCTTGAGACAAGGGGCGCCAGCTTGGCTTCTTGCCACGAGCTCAGTTCATCCAAACGGGATAATGGGCCGTGCAAGCGAACTTCATGGTGCTGTGCGAGCACGCCGCCCGTCTCGCCAACGGGGCCCCGGTTCTCGTCGGCGTCTTTCGGGGCATCCGGGCCGACCGGTTTCCTGCTGAGATCGCCCCGTTCTTTCTGGCTTTTGAAGTGGAGGCCCCGCCCCACGAGGCCGGCGAGCACAGCCTCGTCCTGCGCTTGATCGACGAGGACGGCCAAGTCTTCTTCGAGGAAGGCGTCTTGGTGAGCTTTGAGAAACGGCCGGATTACTTGCCGTCGTATTGCTATTTTGCGGAGCAAGTCGTTCTGCGGAGGCCGATCCAGATTCCGGGGAGCTACAGGTTCGATCTTCTCGCTGGCGAACAGGTCTTGATTCAGACCCGGCTCGATATCTCCTGAGAAGTCAACGGGCCATAAAGCTCTGGCCGGCGCGAGTCGAGCACCACGATCTCATACTCTCCTGTCCTCACGACGGTCCGCTTCTCACGCGTGAGGGGGAGGTCGATGTCTGCGACCAAAAGGGTCTCTTCCTGGCCAGCGATGGCGACCGGGTTGCCGCCGACGTCGTAGATCCCGCTCTTCCCGATGAACCGGTATCCGTTTTCCTCGTCCGGTCGGTTGCAGGTCGCTACGAAGACCTTGTTCTCCGCCGCTCGGGCCGGGGCTATGAACTGGGGACTGGCATAAGCCCCCTCGGGCCAGTTGGTCGGCAGCACGATCAGGTCGGCCCCTTGGACTGCGAGGCAGCGGCTGGGTTCCGGGTGTCGGAGGTCAAAACAAATCAGAACGCCGATTCGACCCCACCGCGTCTCGCAGACCTCCAGCATGTCTCCCGCCTTAACATGCTTGTCGAGCCCGAGTTCTGGAAGGTGCGTCTTTCGATAGACCCAGGGGCGCTCGCCAGGCTCGATCAGGGCGGCAGCGTTGAACAGCTCGGTGCCGTCCGACTCGGCGAACCCAACCACGCACCCGACGTTCGTTTCCTTCGCCCTCTCTTCGAGAGGCTCAAGGGCAGCAAGAGGAACGGCGATCCGCTCGGCTTCCTCTCGATCAGGGACGCAATATCCAGTCAGAAAGCACTCTGGGAACACGACCAGGTCGATCCGAAGCTGCTGAGCCTTGGTGAGCGTGCGAAGGGCCGCGTCCAGGTTGGGCTGCAACGCCCCATAAGTCGCGGGCAGTTGGGCGCAAGCGATCCTCATACGGATCAGCCGACCCTCAGGAGAACGTCGCCGGGCTGAACCAATTGGCCGCTTTCGGCCACGACCTCGATGACCCGTCCTGAAACCGGACTCGGCACTTCATTGAACACTTTCATCGCCTCGATGAGGCCGATCGTCTGGCCCGCAGAAATCGTGTCGCCAACTTGGACGAAGGCAGGCGAACCCGGGCTCGGAGAAGTGTAATAGACGCCCATGGCCGGAGCGAGAACGGGAGTGCCCGTAGGCGCGTTGTCCACCGACGCCACGATATCGGAATCTTGAGTTGAAGACTCCGAGATCGCTCCAGCCGCAGGGACGGCCACAGCCCCCCTCGTCGGGGCTTCGCGAGAGAACTCGACCGACCAATCTTCGCCTTTGAGCCTGGCCCGCTCAAGGCCATACTCGGCCATCAGCTTGACGAGGTCGTCGATCTTCGCCGCGAGACGAGGCATCCCCCATTATGGTCTGACACGCGGCCATCAAGGGTAGATTTGCAGTCGGTTCGCTGCTCATGTCGCTCTCCTTTGTTCCAGTTCAACCCCGGCGGTTCGACCTGCCACAATCCATCGCCCCGCTGGCCGAGCTCGCCCTGAACCTCCGCTGGTCGTGGGACGAGCCGACAGCCCGGTTGTTCCAAGCCATCGATCCCGATCTCTGGGACAAAAAAGGGGGGCCGGTCGCGGCCCTCTCAGACAAAGCGGCCGTCACCCTGCTGGCTCAAGACAAAGCTTTCGCACGCAGCGCCAAAGACCGCCTCGACGAACTACAGGGCTATCTGGCGGCTGGCAAACGCCACCGAGTCCCGCGAGTCGCCTACTTCTGCGCAGAGTTCGGTCTGCACGAGTCGTTCCCGATCTATTGCGGTGGCCTCGGCATCCTCGCTGGCGATCATTGCAAGGAAGCCTCGGACATGGACTACCCTTTTGTGGCGGTGGGGATCCTCTATCGGCGGGGGTTCTTCACACAGGCCCTCGATTGGGAAGGCCGACAAGAGCACGTCTATCCTGTGCTCGACCCGGAGCGGCTCCCAGTTGAGCGGGTCGTGCACCCGAAGACACTTGAACCTCTGACGATTCAAGTCGAGTTTCCCGGACGTTTGATCTCGATCGCGGCGTGGCGCGCAGCTGTCGGACGGGTTCCCTTGATCCTCCTTGACACAGATCTTCCCGAAAACGCGCCAGAAGACCGAGTGATCACGAGCCAGCTCTACATGTTGGGCCGGGAGATGCGCCTGGCCCAGGAGATCGTTCTCGGAGTCGGAGGGGCTAGGATGCTGAAGGCCCTGAAGATCGAGCCAGAGGTCTGGCACATGAACGAAGGCCACAGCGCGTTGCTGTTGGTCGAGCGGCTTAGGGCCAAGTCGGCGGAAGAGGTCAAGGCGACCTCGATCCTCACGATCCACACACCCGTGCCCGAGGGGAACGAGCGGTTCGACAGGTCCGCTGTCGAAGAGCACCTCAAGGCCCTGGCTCCCGAGCTGGCAACGCAAGTGCTCGAACGAGGGCTTGACTTCAAACGGACGAAGGGTGTCTTCGATATGACCGCCTTGGGGGTCCGTCTGTCCAAGCTGCAAAACGGCGTGAGCTTGCTTCATGGAAAGACGGCGGACAAGACTTGGCGAAAGGTCGCGGGACAGGAGGTCATCGGCCTGACAAACGGCGTGCACATACCGACCTGGCTTGGCCCTGAGGTTAGGGCCTTGCTCGAGTCCGCTGGGGCCAGGTTCTCGGGCGGCACCGCTCTCTCACACTTGACTGACGGCCAATGGTCAAGCGCCCTGGAGCTGGATGACGCGGCCCTTTGGGAAGCTCACAACGCCCAAAAGCGGAGGCTGGCCGAGTTTGTCCGGATCCGATCCTTCGAGCAGTTGGCCCGAGCCGGCGCGGGTCCGTCCCGTCTCGCCGAAGCCCTCCGCGGTTTCAACCCCGACGCACTCACGATCGGATTCGCCCGCCGGTTCGCACCCTACAAACGGGCCCACTTGCTCTTCTCGGAGCCCCGGCGCCTGGCCCGCCTCATGTCCCAAGTTGGCAGACCGGTCCAGATTGTCTTCGCCGGCAAGGCCCACCCCGGCGACCGCATCGGCCAGAAGCTCGTCGAGAAGGTATATCGCCAGGCACAAGGTCGACGGTTCGCGGGAAAGGTCTTCTTGTTGGAGGACTATGCCATGGACGTCGGTCGAATGCTGGTCCAGGGCGTCGATGTCTGGTTGAACAACCCTCGTCGACCCTTGGAAGCGTCCGGAACGAGCGGTATGAAGGCTGCAGCTAACGGGGTTCCGAACTTGTCGGTCCTCGATGGCTGGTGGGACGAAGCTTGGGCCCAAGGAAGCGAGCAGAATGGATGGGCGATCGGTGGCCGCAAGACCCTCTCAGACCCACAGGCACAAGACCAGGCCGACGCCGAAAGCCTCTACGAGGCTCTTGAGCAAGAGGTGGTCCCGTTGTACTTTGACCGCGACCCGAACGGGATCCCCACGGGTTGGCTCAGGGTCATGAAGCAATCGATCGCTTCGAGCTTGTGGCAGTTCTCCACGGCGCGCATGCTGAAGGAGTACGACGAGAGGATGGTCGGGCCAACACCATAAAAGCGCTTCGGGACGCCCTCCAGACGGAAGCCCTGCCGCCAAGAATGGACATGGGCCCGAAAAGGCCCTCTCGCCCAAGGATCGGGCGAGATCCAGCGAACGGAGACGCGAAGGAGGACTCCTTCTGTGTCAGCACTCGATAGACTCTTCGGAGCGACCGCAAACAACCTTCAGAACGCCATGGGCCGTGCCAGCCAGCGCCATGCCCTTGTCAGCACAAACTTGGCCAACGTCAACGTGCCTGGCTACAAGCGGCGCGACGTGGACTTTGGAATCTTGCTTGAGCAAGACGCCAATTCCACTTCCCTCGAAAGAGCTCAGGCGCGGGCCGAGCGAATGCAGCGAGTGGGCAAAGGCGCGATCCGGGTGGACGGCAACAGCGTCGACCTTGAACAAGAGGTCGTGGCCCTCAGCGAGGCCGAACTCCGGTACTCCATGCTGGGAGAGATCGCAGGAAGGTACTTCAGCGGACTCAAGACCGTGATCCGGGAAGGCAAGTAATGACTTTGAACACCGCTATGAGGCTGAGCGCGACCGGCATGTCCGCCGAGCGGTTCCGGATGGACGTCATCTCGTCCAACATCGCCAACGCCAACTCCATGAAGATCGGGGAGAAAGACCCCTATCGACGGCGTATCGTGGCCCTCGAAGGAGACGACTCCGGAGTCAGGATCAGCCGGGTCTGGGAGGACCTCTCCCAGCTTAAGCAGGTTCAAGAGCCGGGAAGCCCTTATGCAGACGAGAACGGCTACGTCTACTACTCGAACGTCGATCCTCTGAGCGAGATGGTCGATATGATGTCGGCGAGCCGGGCCTACGAGGCGAATATCGCCGCCTTCAACAGCGCGAAGGGAATGATCCGCGCCGCACTCAACATCGGACGAGTCTAAGGCCCGAGCCATGCGAATCGACCCGTCCCAATCGGCCCTCAAAAGCTTGGCCCAGTCACCGATCGCTGAAGCGACGTCCTCCAAGGACGACTTCGGCAAGATGTTGATGGACGCCCTGCAGGAAGTGAACAAGACGCAAGCTGACGCGCGCGGTCTTCAGAACGACCTGATGGCGAATCGACCGGTGGAATATCACGATCTGATGATCGCGATGGAGCGGGCGAGCACAGCCATGTCCTTGACCCTTGCGGTCAGGAACAAGGTGCTCGAGGCCTATCAAGAGATCAGCCGAATGCAGGTCTGACCCCGTTCCCCGGTCCGCTCTCTTAGTCTGACGCCATGAGTGGACTCATCAATAGATTGCGAGATTGGTGGCTTGGTGCCGACCGGACGCAGAAGACGGTCTCGATCTTCGGGACGGCCTTCCTGGTCGCCTTGCTCGGCTTCACCGTCTATTTCGCGGGCCGCCCGCGCTTTCAGCCGGTGTTCAGCGGGCTTTCGCCTGCCGACCAGGGGCTCGTTGTCGACGAATTGAACAAACTTGGCATGCCAGTCGAGTTCAACTCTCAAGGGGCTGTGCTCGTACCTGCCGACCGGGTCGCCGAAGCCCGGATGCGTCTGGCGATGTCCGACAAGCTTCCGGCGGCCGGGCCGCAAGGAATGGAGATACTGGAAGGGATCAATTCGTTCTCCACCCCAGGCCAAGAGCGCGAGAAGATCAAAGCGGCCAAGGAAGGTGAACTGGCCCGGTCGATCTCGACTCTGGAAGGCGTCCGGTCGGCCCTGGTCCACATCAGCTTCGGGAAAGATTCTCCCTTCAGCGAGGAGACCATCGAGCCCAGTGCCGTGGTCAATATCACGGAATCGACCGGCTCGGGCCTCACGGCCATGCAAGGCAAAGCCATTGCCCGGCTCGTGCAGAACGCAGTCCCAGGGCTCAAGGCGCAAAACGTCAGTGTGGTCAACAGCTCCGGCAGGTTGGTCTTCGATGGCCAAGAGGAGGCTTCTCCCGAGAACGTCGCGACTCGCAAGATCGAGGCCGAGATCGCCGAGGCCAAGCGGAGGGAAAGCGATCTGCAAAGGCGCCTTGACCTTGCGTTCGGGCCCGGCAACACGGTCGCGATGGTGCAGGTCAAGCTCGACATGGACGCGGTCTCTGAAGAGCGCCGCGAGACCCAACTTGGCGACAAAAAGGTCGCCGAGCAGACCAAGGAGACCATGTCTGGCTCGACCCCCAATCCCACAGGGGGGGTCTCCGGCCTGGACGCGAACAGCCCGGCCCTGGCCCCGGCGGCGGGCGGCTCTGGCGATGCTGGCACCCGTTACCAGAGCGAGACAGTTTCGAACAAGTATCCGTCCACCGAGTCGATCCAGCAGATCCGGCGCGCGGCAGGAGAGTTGACCGGAATGACCCTGACCGTGATTTCCAACAGCGATGTGATCAAGGATCCCGCCCCGATTCAATCGATCCTCGATAGCTACCTCGGCTCTTACAATGATCAGCCAGGGTTCACGGCCTCTGTCCAGTCCGTACCGTTCGACACCACGACCTCCAAGGCGCAAGAAAAGGCGGCGGCGGCCGCGGCGGGAACACAAATGACCCAGCAGATCGTCTCGGTGCTTCCGGTCGCGGCCCTCTTGATGGTCGGGTTCATGGTGTCGAAAGCGATCTCAAAGATGCCCGGTCGGCACTTGACCATGGCCCTCCCGACCGGTGGCGCCGTCAGAGTCCCGGCGGGAGTCGCCAACGACTCGGACATGCCAGAGATCCCGGGCCGTCGCACAGTCCAAGACCTTGCGAAGACCGAGCCCGAAGTGGCCGAGGCCCTGACGGCAATGGGCGTGGACACGATCGACGAAACCGTCGATGTCGAGGCTATCCGGCAACGGATCGACATCCCCCTTGAGCAGATCAAAAAACTGGCCAAGGACAAGCCACAAATGATCGCGGCCCTCCTGAAGAGCTGGATCATGGAGGAGAGACGGTGAGGAAAGTCCAATCCGAACTCACGTCCCGGCGGAAGGCAGCGATCATCCTGGCCGTTCTCGGCACAGATCTGGCCTCTGAAGTCCTCAAGCACCTCACAGAAGACCAGGTCGAGACCCTCACCCTCGAGATCGCCCGGCTGGACAAAGTGAGTCCCGATGTCCGGGGCCAAGTCGTCCAAGAGTTTCATGAGATCGCCCAAGCCCAAGACTTCATCGCTGAGGGCGGGGTCGAAAACGCCAAGCGCGCTCTTGAAAAAGCGTTCGGGGCCGAGCAGGCCGACGTCTTGATCCGCAAGGTCGTCAACGCCATGCAGATCGTGCCTTTCGAGTTCCTGAAGCGGACAGACCCCCAACAGCTCCTGAGCTTCATCCAAGACGAGCACCCCCAGACCATTGCTCTGATCCTTGCCTTCATGCCGCTCAACCAGTCGGCGATGATCCTGACCAAGTTGCCTCCAGAACTCCGTGCGGACGTCGCCGAAAGGATCGCGGTCATGGAGAACACCCCGCCGGAGGTGGTGCGCAAGGTCGAGCAAGTGCTCGAAAAGAAGATGTCGAGCGTCATCAGCCAAGAGATGTCGAAGGCGGGAGGGCCGAAGGCCTTGGTCGATCTGCTCAACAGGGTCGACCGCCAGACCGAGAGGCTCATCCTTGACTCGCTCACGGAGAACAACCCGGAAATGGCGGACAACGTGAAGAACATGATGTTCGTGTTCGAAGACATCGTCCAGCTCGATGACAGAGCCGTGCAGTCGGTGCTCAAAGAAGTCGACGCGCGCGAACTGGCCGTCGCCCTCAAAGGCGTACCTGCCGAGGTTCAGGAGAAAGTCTTCAAGAACATGTCCGAGCGCGCCGTGAACATGCTCAAGGAAGACATGGAGTTCATGGGCCCGGTCAAGCTCAGGGCAGTCGAAGAAGCCCAACAAAAGGTTGTGGCATCGATCCGGCGGCTCGAAGAGACCGGCGAGATCAGCATCGGCCGAGGCGAGGAGGACGTCCTTGTATAAGGCTCGGCCAAAGACGGTTCGCCCCTTCACACAAGTCATTTCAGCTCCAGAGCCGGTGCATCGGGCCGTCCGCAAGTCCGAGTCGAAGCTGAGCAAGACTACAGCCGAGCTCCACGAAAAGGCCCGGCAAGAAGGCCACCAGGAGGGCCTCCAACGTGGATACGCCGAAGGTTTCCACCGTGGGATGACTGATGCCGAGGGCCGGGTGCAGGAGCTGTACGGCGAGGCTATTGATGAGTTTCGAGGCGCCCTGATCGGCTTTGTGGCTCGGGCTCAGTCGGCGGTCGACGGTTGGCGGACGGACGCTGAGCAGCGTGTCGCCGGTGTCGTCATGGAGATCGTCAGAAGGGCCATTGGCGAAGAACTCGCCTTGAGCCGAGAGTCCATCGTCTCCATCGTCAGTCAGGCCATGGACGAGGTAGTCCATGGCGGAGAGGTGATCGTCCGGGTCAATCCCCTTGACGCAGGCATCCTCTTAGGCAAAAGGGAAGAGATCCTGGCGGCTTGCTCCAATATCCGTGGGCTCGAGGTCGTGACCGATCTCGCTGTCGAAAGCGGCTGTCGGATCGAAACGAGCGGCGGGGTCATCGACGCCGAAGTCACGACGTTCTTGGATCGGATCGAGGAGGCCGCCGCGTGATCGAGTCTCTCGCGCGTCTCCAATCCGTGTTGCCGGGCGTCTCACGGTGCGAGGTGCTTGGTCGGGTCGAAAAGATGGTCGGACTGGTCATTGAGTCGGAGGGCCCGTCGGCCCGGTTGGGCGACCTCTGCTACATCGAGCCCGGAGACGGCTCGCCACATGTCGCTTGCGAGGTGGTCGGCTTTCGCTCAGAGAACGTGCTGCTCATGCCGTTGGGCGAAGTCACCGGCGTGCGGGCTGGGAGCTTGGTTCGGGGGACTGGGTCGTGTTTGCGCGTTCCCGTCGGGCCCGAACTGCTTGGCCGCGCCATCGACGGGCTAGGGAGGCCGCTTGACGGCAAAGGGCCGGTCATGAGCCATTCCACTTATCCCAGCCTCGCTGCGCCCCCGAACGCTTTAGACCGCCAGATGATCGCCGACCGGTTCACCACGGGCGTCCGTGCCATCGACGGGCTCCTCACCATGGGTGTGGGGCAAAGGGTCGGCATCTTCGCCGGGTCGGGCGTCGGCAAGAGCACGCTCCTCGGGATGATCGCGCGGCACGGGCTGGCCGACGTCAACGTCATCGCTCTCATCGGGGAGCGGGGCCGAGAGGTCCGCGAATTCATGTCGAACGATCTTGGCCCGGACGGACTGGCCAAAAGCGTGGTCGTCTGCGCCACCAGCGACGAGCCCGCCCTCGTGCGCATCAAGGCGAGCATGACCGCCACCGCCATCGCCGAGGCTTTCCGAGATCAGGGGCTCAATGTCCTCCTGATGATGGACTCGGTGACCCGATTTGCGATGGCCCAGCGCGAGATCGGACTGGCAGTGGGCGAACCTCCCTCCACCAAGGGCTACACCCCGAGCGTGTTCGCCTTGTTGCCCAGGCTCATGGAACGGGCCGGGTGTGGAAGACGAGGGGCCATCACGGCGATCTATACCGTGCTCGTGGACGGCGACGACACGAACGAGCCCGTCGCCGACGCCACCCGAGCGATCCTTGATGGTCACATCGTTCTGAGCCGCGCCCTTACGAGTCGAGGGCATTATCCGCCGATCGACATCTCCCAGAGCCTCAGCCGAGTCATGCCCATGGTGTCCTCCCAAGAGGAAGTCGGGAGGGCGAACCGTTTCAGAGAACTGGTGGCGGCGCACCAGGACGCCGAAGACCTCATCAGCGTCGGTGCCTATAAGGCCGGAACCAAGCCTGTCGTCGATGAAGCCGTCGCCAAGTGGGACCAGATAACGGCCTACTTGCGGCAAGACAAGAACGAGCCGGCAGACCCCGAATCGACCCAAGTGCGGCTCCAGGAGATCATTGATGCCCCAGTTCCGGTTTAGGCTCGAAAAGCTCCTCGAATATCGGCGCCAACTCGAAGACGACGCGAAGACCGCCTATCTATCGGCTCGCGCCACACGGCTCGAAGCTGAGCTTGAAATCGAGAAGATCCAGTCCCAAAGACAGTCAGCCCTTTTGGGAGGCGCACCAGACGTGGAGGCACGGACAGCCCTCGATGCGTTTTTGTCAAGGCTCGACGACGACCAGCGGGCGGCCGAGTCCGTCGTGGCCGTTCTTTCGAGCGAGGAGGGCCAAGCCATGGCCGACTGGATGAGGAAGCGGCAAGAGGCGGAGGCTTTGGCCAAAGTCAGGTCGAGTCATGAGGCCGAGTGGCGCGCGAAGGAGAACCGGCAGGAGCAAGCGATGCTCGACGATTGGACTTCTTCAAGGAGGGCGGCTTGACGATCAAACCCCGAGGCTATGAAGCCGTGCTCAAGCGGATGCAAGAGATCCAGTCGAGAATGAAGGCCCTTGAGCCGGAACGTTCTCCCGGCCCCAACCCGACCGCTCCCCCTGCGGCGATCCAGGGTGCGATCGGTCGAGGCAACCAGCCTCTTGACCCCTTTGCTGGAACCGTCGTCGTCCGTCATCTCAGCCCTCCTCCGCAAATGGCCTCGATGATCCGTCAAGCCGCCACGCGACACGGTCTCGATCCGCTCCTGTTCGAGTCGCTGGTCGCGGCCGAATCGGGGTTCGACCCGTCGGTCGTCTCGTCGGCCGGGGCCCAGGGCCTGGCCCAACTGATGCCGGCCACCGCCAAGATGTTGGGTGTCAGCAACCCGTTCGACCCAGCCCAAAATTTGGATGGCGGAGCCCGCTATCTGGCCCAGATGATGAGGCAGTTCAATGGCGACGCGAGGCTGGCCCTGGCCGCTTACAACGCAGGCCCCGGGGCGGTCAGCCGGCACGGCGGCGTGCCCCCGTTCCAGGAGACCAGGAACTACATTGACCGCATCCTGAACCGCGTCAGGGATCTTTCGGGGAGGACAGGGCCTTGAAGAAACCCCTGATCATTGTCGCGATCGTGGTGCCCATCTTGTTGGGCGGCGGAGTGCTGGGGGCTGCCTTGGCCGGGGTTATCAACATCCCTGGGTTGACGCCGAAAAGGGCGAAGCCTCCGGTGCCGTATGGTGAGCCGAGCTTGCCGACCCCGACCCGGCCCGAAGCGAAGCCGGCTCTCAAGCGGCCAACTCCGACCGTCAAAGTCGATGCCGTCGCCAAGGACGCCGAACAAGGGGCCAAAAAGCTGGCCTCACTATGGAACAATCTGCCTGTCGAAAAGCTTGTCGAGCTCGCGGCCGCCTATTCTGACGACGAACTGGCGCGGGTCGTTCTGGTGATGGATCCAGAGAAGGCTTCTGAGTTGTTGGCGAGTCTGGATGGCAAGCGGGCCGCAACCCTCAGCAAGCAGGTCCAGGACAAAGCTTCGGTCGTTCCTGCGACCAAAAAATGACACGGGTACCATGGGGCCCTCCGGGCGTAGCTCAGTGGATAGAGCACCAGTCTTCGGAACTGGGTGTCGGGGGTTCGAGTCCCTCCGCCCGGGCCAGAGGTCGCAGTGCCCGAAGTGAAGTCTCGTTCCGGCTGTAACCTTGCAGATGACCGCCCGTATTGCAAAACGGAGCCACACATGACGAGAACGTTCACACGCATTTCGCTCTTCCTCTCTCTCGCCGCGCTCGGCGCAGGCGCGTTCGCACAAGACACCGCGCCAGTGCTCCGACTCAAAGTCGAACCAGGCACGAAGCTGACCATGTCGACTTCGACCGAGACCAAGATGGCTTTCGGCGGCATGATGGAACAGACCGTCAACTCGAAGTCGACCATTGGCCAGAGCCTTTCCTTCGAAGGGGGCGAGGGAGGATGGCTCAAGTTCGTCATCGCGACGACCGAGTTCAGCTTGGAAACGGACGGGCAAATGGGTCCCGCACCGGTCGATCCGGCCGAGATGGCCGAGCAGATCAAGAAGGTCAAGATCGTCGGCGAGGTCAACGAATTGGGGCAGTCCCGAGGAGTCGGCATCGTGAATGAGGAGAACCTGGACCAGATGTCCAAGAGCGTCATGTCGAGCACGGTCGCATCTATGAGCCAGCTCGGGTTCATGGGAGTGTCGTTCCCCGAAGGAGGATTGACCGTCGGTCAGACATGGGACAAGGAGTTCGACATGGCCAAGGTCGTCGAGGACAACTCGATGGGCTTCCTCAGCAACGTGCAGGGCAAAATGCCGGTCAAGTTCGAAGTCTTGGGCTTCGAAGAAGTGGGCGGGTCCAAAGTGGTCAAGATGAAGTCCTTCATGGACGGCAAGGTCACCTTCGACGTCTCCATGATGGGCAGCACCGGCAACATGACCACGACCTCGGTCGGTCACATTTGGATCGACCTGGCGACTGGCTTGGTCGTCAAAGCCGAAAGCGAGATGGCGAACATGATGGACATGGGCCAGCTCACGATCCAGCAAGAGACCAAGATCAACACCGTCGTCAATAAGGCTTAAATGCCCCTTTGAGCCGTTTTGTTCGGGCCGTGCGGGAACATTCCCGTCCGGCCCGCCCTCTATTGGAGTCAGCCGTACCATGCAGTGTCCGACTTGCCACAGAGGGCTGACGCCGTCGCGATTCGACCTGGCGGAGACCCATGTCTGCACGCGGTGCACAGGGGTGTGGATCGACGAGCAAGAGTTACCGTCGCTCACCGACAGTGGTCATGCGTCGTCGATCGACGACCTGACTCCTCCAGAGTTCCACAGTGTGGCAGAGAGCGCCAAAGCCTGCCCCAGGTGCTTGAAGGAATTGGACGAGTATCTCCGCGAACCTATGGCCGATTTGACGGTGGCCGGGTGTTTGTCTTGCGGAGGACTCTTCTTCCACGATGAGGCTCTCGAAGAGAGGCACCGTTTCAGGATCGGCACCAGCGTCGATCCTGAAGCGCCGGGCGAGGCCCTTAACATCGTCGAAGACCTATTGAGCCAATCGGGCCTCGACCAAGAATCGGCTCGGTTCGCCCTGGAGTGGGTGGCGTCGAGGCGGGCCGTTCAGGGAGCCTCCCGAAACTTGAGTGAGTTGCTCGTCCTGGTTCGCCAATAGCTGAAGGTAAAACCCGGGCTGCCGATGACCGTCCGACAGGACCTCAGCTTCAAGACCCCCAAGGGAAGCGGACGCTACGACCTGTTCGTACCAGACTCGCCTGGGGCGCGTCGTTTGGTCGTCCTGATCCACGGCGGGGGATGGGTCAGCGGAGACAAGTCAGGCTATCACGACGAGGCCCTGTTTTGGACTGACCAGGGTCTAGCTGCGGCGTGTGTCGGCTATCGGCTCGCGCCCACCCACCCTTTCCCTGCAGCAGTGATCGATGTTCAGGGCGCTATGGCCCACTTCAGGGCTTCGGGAGACTGGGACGAGGTCTTCGTCTTTGGCAACAGCGCCGGGGGACACCTGGCTCTGATGGCCGGGCTGTGCGACCATATCCTGGGAAGCGACCTTCCGGCATCGCCGGCCGACAAGGTCGTGGCCGTTTGCCCGATCACTGACCTGCGATCTTACAGTGGCGGGGAAGTGCCCGAAGCAGAAGAGTTTCTCGACGCGTTCATGGGAGCCCCGCCGGGCACCGAACCAGAAAAGTGGACAGAAGCCAGCCCAGTCGCGCATGTTCGTCCAGGTGCGCCGCCGACCCTCTTGATCCACGGGCAGTCTGACTCGCTCGTACCAGTCAGCCAGAGCCGAGTCATGGCCGAGGCTCTTCAAGCAGTCGGGGCACTGGTACGACTGATCGAGCTTTCCGGCGAGGAACATTCGTTCACTTGGGAAGCTTGGTCAAGAATCCGGCGCGAGGCCAGAGAGCACTTCTTGGGGGGGGCGTCCTCGTGACCGTCGATCTGCGGAGCGACACCGTCACGCGCCCTACGCCCACTATGTACGAGGCCATCGCCAAAGCCGAGCTTGGCGACGACGTCCTTGGCCATGACCCCACCGTCCTCCGATTGGAGCGAATGGCCGCCGAGCGGCTGGGCAAGGAAGAGGGCCTGTTCTTCCCGAGCGGCACCATGGCGAACCAAGCCGCCATCGCCGCACAGACCCGCCCGGGAGACAGCATCCTCGCCGACGAGGACGCCCATATCCTATTCTATGAGGGAGCCGGCCCATCCGTCTTCTCCGCAGTCCAAGCAAGGTCGTACCCGAGCCAGAACGGGCGGCCAGACCCGATAGAGATCGAATCCAGGATCCTCACAAGTTCGCACCACACTCCCGGCACCACCCTCCTTTGCCTCGAAAACTCCCACAATCGGGCAGGCGGGGCTGTCACTCCCCTCAAGATCCTTCTCCAGATTCGCGAAGTGGCTGAAAGAAGGGGTCTTAAAGTCCACTTGGACGGAGCCAGGCTCTTCAACGCGGCGACCGCCTTGCGGGAGGATCCAGCGGATCTGGCCAGCATCGCCGACACCGTTATGGTGTCACTCAGCAAGGGCCTTTGCTCGCCGGTCGGATCTCTGCTCTGCGGCTCAAGCGAAACGATCGAGGCCGCCCGCTTTTGGCGCAAGCGAATGGGAGGTGGCATGCGCCAGTCCGGAATTCTCGCCGCCTGCGGCATCGTCAGCTTGAGCGAGATGACAGAAAGGCTCGATGAGGACCATGGTCGAACGAAAGCTTTGGGCGACTCCCTGAAGAACGTCCCTGGACTGACGCCCCACGAGCCGGAGACCAACATCCTCATGGTCGACACGCAATTGCCGGCGGACACGTGGGTCTCGAAGATGACCCAGCGAGACGTCTTGGTCTATGCCTTCGGGGCCCATCGACTTCGGCTGGTGCTGCATCGCGACGTGGACGATGTGGGCCTCGGCCATGCCATTGCCGCCTTCAAGGATCTAGGAAGGGAACTGGAGGGCTAGCTGGCCCATGGTGGCCGCCCTCATTTTCTCGTAGGCGATCCCGGCCAACGTCTCAAGGTTGACGACGTCCTCTCGGTTGTAAGCGATCAGCTTCTCCAGCGAGGACTCATGCCCCCGCAGGTGCTCTCTCCAAAGCCGGACGGCGTCAAGACCGCTCAGCCCGACCGTCTCGTCTGGCCTCGAAATGCCCATTTGCTGTTCGATCTTCTTCAGACCGCCGCGATATCCGAGCCGCTTGAGGACGTGGCAAAGATCGATGTGGATGTGGTCGAAGTCCACATGGGAGAACGCTCTCTTGAGCATGGGAACGTCGAACCCTGTGCCGAAGAATGTCACCATGACTTGGTAGCGAGAAATCAAGTCAGGAAAATTGCCCAGGTCATTCTCCTTGATCAGGCATGTGAACTCCTTGCCGTCGTAAAGACCGACGCACGTGACCGAGTCCCCAGACTGGCCCCCGTCCGTCTCAATGTCGAGATAAACGCAAGAGTCCTTGAACTCGGACCAAGCCCTCCAAGCCTCGCGGCTCCCCAAGAGCGGCTGAAAGAACTGATGGTGCTTGGACTCAAGAGCCTCGTGCGACCGTTCGACGTACTGGGTCACCGTTCCGACATCGGCGGCACCGAGCGAAAACTCGGAAGGCGACCGCATAAAGGTGTCCCAATCCAAACATCCCTGGTTCCAAAGCGACCTCTCTGTGGTCTCCCCGATATCAGGAATGTGGACGAAAGACTGTCGGAGCAAGTCAGATCTTCTTCCGAGGACGGACTGTAGTGTTGGGATTGGCACCATCCCTGAACGGCGGGTGCGGAATGTCCACGGTGGTCCCACCGGGCCAGTACATCGGGTTGGAAGGATCCTCGTACCAGTAGCGGCCCGTCTCCAGGTTGCGGTCGAACTCTCCGGCGAAGCGGATGACCCCGGCGCCGAACCAAAAGCCGGTGAGATCACGACCGAACCATTGGACACCCCTCCATTCGCCGACGACGACCACCCGTCCGGTGCCCGTCCAGACCTCCCGGCCCTCGCGCGTCATTTCGCGCCGCACCCGTCCAGTCACGGACGACTGGCCCTTCACGTTGCTGAGCAGCACCGTGCCGGTGAAGCTGAACTCGAGCCTTCCTTTGCCATCCAGAATCTTGAAGCTGCCCAGCCGGGTCGTGAAGTGCATGATGTCCAGCCCCGTTGGATCAGTAACGCCGGCCTTCTGGGCCTCCGTGGCCGGTTGGCACCAAGCTGAAGCGGTCAGGGTCGCGAGGGAGAGCAGGGCCAGAAGTCGTCGCATAGGGCTGCCGCGAAAGTCTACTCCCTCAAGACCGCGAGCCTGGGAATCATTGGATCCCGGCGACTCCCCGGTTCTCGACTTGAAGGATCGCGTAAAATGGGCGGGATGAACCAGTTCCGCCGCTCGCGGCGTGCCGGGGCGTTCGCTTGGAGCTTGGGCTCCGTCTTGCTTGGGACGACGGTCGTCGTCGGGTTTGGCGCCATGGTCGCCGCCTTCCTCGGCAACGCCAGCCCCTATGTCACCGTCCAAGAGGCGAAGCAGCAGCCCGGGGACAATCTTCACTTGGCCGGAGACATCGTGCCTGGAACCCTCAAAATGTCGGCCCCAAGCCAGACGGTTTCGTTCATGGTCCGGGACGAACAAGGTGACACGCTCCCAGTCGTTTATCGTGGGGCCCAGCCCTCCAACATGGGCGCGGCCACCAAGGTAGTCGCCGTCGGAGGGCACAAGTCCGGAGTCTTCGAGGCCAGGAAGCTGCTCCTCAAATGCCCTTCAAAGTACGAAGGGAGCTGATAGGGACCAGATATGGGCCCTTCTGAAGCCATTGACGGCATGGTCGCGCGCGTGGTCGGAGCCCCGGCAGAACCGTGGTCGCTCCTCTTGGGTCAGCTCGGCAGGGGCCTGACTTGGCTCGCGCTCGTCGGTTTCCTGGTGGCCGTCGTCGCGGGCTTGGCCGGTAAAGAAAAGGCAAGCCGGGCTGGTTATTTGACTGGGTTCGCGGGCCTTCTCGGCGCATTCTCCAGCCTCCTCGTCTTGTTCCTGACCGACCAGTTCCAATACGAATATGTCTTCGGCCACGGGGCCGCCGACCACGAAATGCGCTACAAGATCGCGGGGGTCTGGTCAGGACAGGAAGGTTCGATCCTTCTTTGGGGCGTCTGCTCGGGACTGTTCGCCGTGCTCGCCCTCAGAGCCGTAGGCGGATTGCGGAGGTGGTACACGGTCGTCACGGCGGCCGTGCTCGGCTGGATCTCCGCGATCTCGGTCTTCGAATCGCCGTTCGATCTGGTTCCCGGTTCGGGTGCCGTCCCGATCGTGCCTCCTACCGGGCAAGGCATGGCTCCGTCTCTCCTCAACTACTGGGTCACGATCCATCCGCCAACGATCTTTCTCGGGTTCGGATCGCTCCTGGTCCTCTTCGGTTGGGCCACCGCCGCCGTCATCGGTCGCGATCTGGACGGCTGGATCAAGCCCGTCCGACCCTGGGCGATCACTTCGCTCACGCTGCTGGGGCTCGGGTTGGCGATGGGCGGTTTCTGGGCCTATGAGACCCTGGGTTGGGGCGGGTTCTGGATGTGGGACCCCGTCGAGAACACAAGCTTCGTCCCGTGGTGCATGGTCGCCGCCATGATCCATGGGGCTTTCATCCAAATCGCTCGCGGCACGTGGAGGTTGGCGAACGTCGTTTTGGCGTCGGCCCCGTTCTTATCCTTCTGTTATGGCACCTTCCTCACGCGGTCGGGTTTCCTCGGCGACACCTCCGTCCACAGCTTCGCCGAGATGGACCGGTCGGCCCTTTGGTTGCTGATCACCTTGATGTTGGCTTCGATGGGCGGCTTTGCCGGCCTCTTGATCGCCAGAAGGCAGATCTTCCGAAAGGAACCGACTCAGGCCGCCCCCGAACATCCGGTCGAGCGCGGCAACTTCTATGCCGCCGGGGTGTGGCTGCTGACGGCCTTTGCGGTCGCTACCGCCGTGGGGATGAGCGTCCCCTTGATCCAGTCGCTCAGCGGTCAAGCCCCGAAGGTCGTCGAAGAACGTCTTTACAACACGGTCCTCGCTTGGGTGTTCTTGCCGCTGATGCTCCTGATGGCGGTCGGGCCCTTCGTCAGCTGGCGCGGCATGCCGCTCCGCGAGTTGGTCGGCAGGCTTCTGAACGTCCTGGCCGTCTCGATCGGGTTGACCGGGTGCCTCATGTTGTGGCTCGTGTCGGGTTGGAACGGGTTTCCTTCAGACCGCGAGGCTCAGACAACGGTCTTCCTGAGATGGACGGTTCCCCAGACTCCTTGGATCGTCTTCGTTTCATGGTTCTGCCTGTTCGCCCTGGTGGCGAACTTCTGGCGGCTCATCGAGTCGTGGCCAAAGGCGAAGAGCTCGGTCGGGCCCTTCCTGACGCATATTGGGGTCGTGATGGCCGTCCTCGGTCTGGTCGTGTCGCGGGGACTCGAGCAACGGGAGCTTGTGACTCTGAACTCGGCCAGTCCTGTCGAGGCCTTTGGGCGCCAGTGGATGGCCGTCGGCCCCACGATGTCCTTCGCCGACCGGGACAACAAGATCGAAGTCATGGTGAACTCAAAGGAGGGGATGGGCACCATGAAACCGGGGCTCTACTATATGGGGACGAACTCAGAAGGCGAGCCGCGGCCCATGGTCTGGCCGGCGATCGACCATCGTGGCTGGTACGACCTCTACCTGGTCGTGCACGGGATCGCCTTTGAGGCCACTGAGCCCACCGAGCTGAAGCCAGGCGAGCAAGCGTTGCTCAGGAGCGAGCAGATGTTGGTGACCTACCACGGGCTTCGGACCGAGGGGACCCTCGGCACGGCGTCGGCCAAGTTTTTCGCAAAGCTCACCGTCAAGACACCCACTGAAACCTTCAACGTCGAACCCATGATGAGCGCCGGCGAGGGCCGCGCTCCGGCCCCAGTTGGCGACAAATACCAAATCCTCCTCACCAGGATCGACGCGGCGACGAAGGCCGCATTCGTCCAGATCAACTACCGGCAACCGGCCTATCCGGCCGAGATCTTCTACAAACCCCTGACCCTGCCCGTCTGGCTGGGGGTAGGTATCATGACCCTCGGCGGCGGCCTCGCCGCATGGTCCAGAAGGACCACGAGGCGGCGAGACCCGGGAACGGGCTTCGCCGAACCCACGTCAGATAGCGCGGAGAAAGATGCGCCTGAACCAGTTGCTCAAAGCTAAGCTCCATCACGCCACGATCACCTACACGAACCCGGACTACGTGGGAAGCGTGGAGATCGACCGCGACCTCCTTCGTCGGGTCGGAATCGAAGACGGCGAGATGGTGCACATCTGGGCGGTCGACCACAAGGCCAGGATCGTGACCTATGCCTTTGGCGGCCCGAAAGGGGTCGTCGGACTTAACGGAGGTGCCGCGCACCATTTCAATCAAGGCGACCGGGTCGTGATCGCCGCATTCACCCTGAGCGACGAGCCAGTCGTCCCATCAGTGGTGCATTTGGGCGAGAACAACGAAGTCGCCCGCGACATGACGCCCTTCCATGTCCTCGGTTGACCTCGGGAAGCTCCTCGAAGAGAGCGGAGCCGTCCTCCGGGGCCACTTCGTCCTGACTTCGGGCCGCCACAGCGACGTCTACTTCGAGAAGTTCCGGGTCTTGGAACAACCCGAAGTCCTCTCCGCGCTTTGCGCCGAGATCGTTGACCGGTTTCGAGGCGAGTTCGACATTGTCGCTGGTCCGACGACCGGGGGCATCATCATCGCCTACGAAGTCGCCAAGCAGTCCGGAACCCGCGCCCTCTATATCGAAACTGAGGACGGCATCAAGCGGGCCCGTCGCGGCGCCACGATCGATGCGGGCGCCCGCGTCCTCGTCGTCGACGACGTCCTCACCACCGGACTCTCGGTTCAAGAGACAGCCACCGCCGTGGAAGCCATGGGCGGAAGGGTCGTCGGGATTGGTGTCCTGATTGACCGTTCGGACACCACACTCCAGCTTCCGGCCGAGGTGTTCGCAGCCTACCGAGTGCAAGCTCGCTCGTTCCCGCCGGACGAAGTTCCTGACTGGCTCGCCGGGATCCCAGTGGCCAAGCCGGGAACAAGAGCCCAATGAGGGGCTCGGGCCCCCCGGCAGAGCGAACCCGGTTGGGGTAGGATAGCTCCCGACCGAGAGGTCACAGGACACAGCTTCATGCCCCCTTTGAAGATCCTTGTCTGCGACGACGAACGCCATATCGTCCGCTTGATCCAAGTGAACCTCGAACGCCAAGGTTGGCAGGTCGTGACCGCCTATGACGGCAAAGAGGGACTGGAGAAGGTCCGGGCAGAGAAGCCAGACCTTTGTGTCTTGGACGTCATGATGCCGTATATGGACGGTTTCGAGGTGCTCAAGACCTTGAGGCGCGAGCCCGAGACCGAGGCGATCCCCGTCATCATGCTGACCGCCAAGGCACAGGACAAAGACGTTTTCGAGGGCTACCACTACGGGGCCGACATGTACCTCACCAAGCCGTTCAACCCGATGGAGCTCGTAAGCTTCGTCAAGCGGATCGCCCAGGGCCACGACGACGGAAGCGGGCCCAAGCGGTACGACCTCGGCTGATCTCAAAAGCCTATGGATTGGACCGGTGTCTTTCATCTCCTTGCCCAAGATCAGTTCTTCAGAACGGAGTTCACTCCAGCCGAGCTCCTCAGCATTGGGCTGATCCCGACGATCGTCGGACTGTTGCTCTTCGTCTTCTTCTTGAAGCTTGAGTACAAAGGTTCTTCCAAGTACCTCAAATGGGCCGCCCTGGCTCCTTTAGTGATCGGGGTCGTCCTCGCCATGCCCGCTTGGCAGTCGTTTTACGGCGACCCGCTTTACCAGGAACTCTATGGCGGTGGGCGGAGAGACCAGATGCTCCACTCCCTCGGCGTCGTCTTGCCGATCCTCGGGGCTGTCGTCCTTGGAATCTGGGGCATCCTTTGGGACCGGCAAAAGGTCGACGAGATCTGAGGCGCGGAACCTCTTTTGAACGTAAGAATGACTAGGCGGGCGACGTAGCCCGAGACGAATCCGATGGCACAGGTTGGAACAATGACGTTTCCCGCAGGGGTCGGGATGACCACGACCATGGCTCCCTATATCGAGCAAGCCCAGCGCGAGGGGCAGCTCTATATTGAGCAGCCGTATGAGCTTTATTCGGAAGACAACCATGAGGCCTGGCGACGGCTCTACAGCCGTATGGTCCCGAAGTGGGAGCAATACGCCAACGAGCACTTCATGAGAGGCATCGCCAACCTGTGCCTCGATCCTGACCGGGTGCCGCGACTGGAAGACGTCAACAAGTTCTTGTGCAACTTGACGGGGTTCCGGGCCAAGGCTGTGAGCGGGTATGTCCCGGCGTTCCAGTTCTTCGACTGTCTTCGACAGCGCGATTTCCCGACGACCATCACCATCCGCCATCAGGACAAGCTCGACTACCTTCCTGAGCCGGACATCTTCCACGACATCGCGGGCCATGTCCCGATGCACACCGACAAAGCCTTCGCCGACACGCTGGTGCGGTTCGGGGACTGCGCCCACACAGCGGCCGAGATCGCGGCAAGCATCCCGGACGAAGAAGAAAAGGTTCGAAAGCTCAGCAGCGTCATCAAGGCGATGGCCCGGTTCTTTTGGTTCACGATAGAGTTCGGACTCATGAAAGACCGCTCTACTGGTGGGCTCCGCGCTTATGGGAGCGGCCTCCTCTCGAGCTATGGCGAGCTCGAGCACAGTCTGGTCTCACCGCTCGTCCAGCGTTATCCGGTGCAGCTCGAATGGGTGATCAACCAGTACTTCGAGATCGACCATTATCAGCCTCTGTTGTTCGTCGTCGATTCGTTCGACCACCTCTTCTCCTTGGTCGACACGCTCGAAGCTTGGATGAAGGACGGACGGCTCGACAACGTCGCCCCAGGCGAGCCTGAGGTTGGTGAGTCCGATCTCAAGAGCTTCCTCCACGTCGGCGGCGCCTAGTCACGGCTGCGGGTAAGAGCGACATCGGGATAACCCGTTCGCCGGAACCTCAAGGTTCCGTCTTCCATGGGCTGGACGATCCGTTCCCCAGCCATCATCGCCGCCTCGGGGCCCAGCTGGGCGACGGGCCGATCAAGGATTCGGTCGATTCGAAGTCGCCACCTCTGACCTTCTGACAGGGCAGGGCCAGACTTCTCGAAACCTTGCTCTGTCAAAACGAACCTGCCGTCGGACTTCATCGTGAGCTTCACGGTGGCGAGCGTCCCTGCGACCGAAGGGTCTTGTCCAGGCTCGATCCGAACCGGTCGCTCGCCCCTCCATTCCCCGACCACCCTCGAACGGTCGGCGCAACTGCCGACAGTGAGCAAGACGACGGCCATCAACCAAAGCCGACTGGGGTTCGGTAACCTGCCCATTCGTGGGTTCTGTCATTTTGGACGACGTCCTCGCCGCTGCGGGTCGGTTGGAAGGAGTCGCGCGTCGGACTCCGATCGTGACTTGCCGTACCTTGAACGAACTCGCTGGGGCTCAGGTGAATTTGAAGTCCGAGAGCTTCCAGCGCACGGGCTCTTTCAAGTTCCGAGGAGCGTACAACGCTCTGAGCCAACTGAGCGAACAGCAGCGGGGAAGAGGGGTCATCACGTATTCCAGCGGCAACCATGCTCAAGCCCTCGCCTGCGCGGGCCGGCTTTTGGGTTGCCGGGTCACCATCGTCATGCCCCGCGATGCCCCGAGGGTCAAGAGGGAAGCCACCGAAGGCTACGGTGGGGAGGTCATCGAGTACGATCGGGACGAGACGAGCCGGGAGGAACTTGGAATCCGCCTGGCAGCAGAAAGGGGCCTGACACTCGTTCCTCCCTATGACCATCCGCACGTGGTGGCGGGACAAGGCACTGTGGCCCTTGAGTTGATCCAGGACTCTCAACCATTGGACCTTCTTCTGGTCTGCCTGGGCGGCGGAGGTTTGCTCAGTGGCTGCGCCGTCGCCGCCAAAGCCCTCAGTCCCCGGTGCCGCGTCGTCGGCGTCGAGCCCGCGAACGCCGACGACGGGGCGCAAAGTTTCCGGTCGCGGGAGTTGAAGAGGGTCGAGAACCCTGACACGATCGCCGACGGTGCCCGGACCCCGAGCCTCGGTCAGGTCACGTTTCCCTTGATCCTGGAGCACGTGGACGCTGTGGTCACGGTGAGCGAGTCTGAGATCGTGGCCGCGACGCGTCTTCTTTGGGAGCGGGCCAAACTCGTGGTCGAGCCAACCGGGGCCCTCGCCGTAGCCGCCCTCGTCGCGAAGAGGGTCGAAGCGGAAGGCCTTCGGATCGGAGCGGTCGTCTCAGGGGGGAACGCCGATGTGGGGGCTGTCTCCCGACTGTTCGAGGAAGCCTGAACGCAAGATAGCCCTGCCGGATTAGCAGGGCTTTGAATCTTGGGTGCGGGGGCAGGATTTGAACCTGCGACCTCCGGGTTATGAGCCCGACGAGCTACCGGACTGCTCCACCCCGCGTCGTTAAGGAGATGTTACCGCCGGCCTGGTGCAGGCGCTAGGGCCAGGAGGCCCGGGTCAACGTCTTCGACGTCCGCGCCCGGTGGCTTGGTTGCGGATCTTGATGACCGCGCCGATGATGAAGAGCGCCGGGGCCGCGATTTCGAGCAGTCTGAGCGCGCCCCCTGTGTGCTCGTCCACCAGCCTGGCGATCCCAGTCGCCCTGGAACCGACTTCGGTGGTTACCGAACTCACTTGGTCGGCGATCCCCTGGACCCGGTCTGTTAGACCCTGCACCCGTTTGGTCAGTTGCTTGACCTGGCCGTTGAGCTCCAGCATAAGCCGGACCATGACCGCGGTCAAAATGATCAAGACCAAGAAGAAGGCCGAGCCCAAGACCGCATAGATCCCGACAGAGTTGACGACCCAGGTGGGCAGATCTTTCACAACGTCACGTCTCCCCGTACGCTGATAGTTTGACCCGCAGGAACGTCGAGTCCCACGGTGGCGGCACCTTGGTCGGTCCGGCAGCGCTGGCCGTTGACATTGAGTTGGTCGCCCCACAGACCGAACGCCCGAAGCTCAGCTTTCATCGGTCGGTCACTCGGGTTGGCGACCCGAGCCTCGAACCATCGCTTGCGGGAATCCAGTCGAAGATCGACGAACTGGCAGCAACTCAAGCTGAACTCGGCCCCCACCTGTCGGAGGACGATCCGTTGCCCCACCCCGTCCCAAGGACGGACGGTCATGACCCCTTCTTCCGATTCGAAGTGGCATCCAAACGTGAACAGCCCTTGGGTGCGGTTAGGCAAAACATATGAACCCGCAGCTCTCAAGTAATGAAAGTACCCTAGCCCGCTGGGACCAGTGAAGCGGTTGTATCCGGCGTGCTTGCTACTGAGGTCCGGGCAGTAGCACATCGAAGCGGCGCCATCCCGTCGCACCAAGGCCCAGGGCCCGACCATCCCTCCGAACGCCATACGCATTTGGGCCTCGGGAAGGGCCAAGTAGTCCCGATCCATCAAACCGAAGAAGATCAGCGAGTTCGGGATCGTCGTGTGCCCCAGGCAAACCTCGCCTTTGTCGAACAGGGCCTTGTGGGGAGCCGAGTCGGCTCCGTCCCACTGCCGCTTGTCGCTTCCGTACCACCACCAACTTGGGGCCAAGGACCGGACGGCGAACGCGCACCGCAATGTCCTCTCCAAGTGTTCGTCGTTCGCCGTATAGCGGGCGGCAGAAAACACCTCTTCAAGTCCGGAGGTATCGAGCACAGACTCGCCCGCATAGGGGTAGCTGAGCTTCATCAGCTCACTCGCTTTGAAGTCGACGTGCGTCTTCAATTGGGCCGCTTCTTCCTCCATGCCCTCCCGGCGGAGGTCGGCGAGAAGGTCGTAGACCCGGGCGAAACCAAGCACTCCGACTGTCCGGACATAGAGCCGCCACCCGTGCTGGAACATGGCGAGGGCTGTTCCCGAAGCCAGGCGTAGGTACTCATGAGAAGGACGTGACGTGCCGCCATAGGTGCTCGAAACCCGATACATCGCATGGTACAGGTTGAAGACGTGCGGGTAGCTCAAGGGCCGACCATAGTAGGTCGCGATCCCCCGCTCGTCTTCCACGGACGATCCCACCGCGAGGTTTCCTGGGTTCTGCACATCGTCGAGCAGGAAGTCGTTGATCGTCCGATCCAGCAAGGCGATTTGGGACGAATCGGGATAGACCGTGTTCTTCTCAGCCAGGAAAAGAGTGTCGGCCAAGCTGCACTCGAGTCCAGATGCGTCCGCGTACTCCTCCAGGTCGGTCACTGGCCGGTTCGCGTCGATGTCGGTGAGGACGATCGCCGAATCCAGCCACAACGCTGGGTTTTGGACGACCTGGGTCGATGAGATGTAGGCCGCGCGCCGCTGGATGAGGTCGCTGATCGGATCGGTGAACATCAAGTGGACGTGACACGACTGACCCTGCTTGTCCTTGAAGCTCACTCGGACAGGCCCGTTCTCCGCTGGTCGGATGAAGCAGAATGCTCCCTCCTCGTCGTGGTCGGTCTCAACGAGCGCGGCCCGACTGACGTCGAAGTCGGTCGGCGATGCGCCGTTGATCTCGACCGCGATGCCGACGTCCACCGGGGCCACGGCGCTCGGCAGCAACCGAACGCCAGGCTTACCACAAGCGACGAGTGTGTTGAAGACACCGTCCAGCTTCTCGCTGTCGGTCGCGACGAACCGCATTTGCAGGGTGCGCCGGTCTCCGGGCTCAAGGATCAGGGACGTGTGGTCGTTGTGCCAAGTCGGCCATTGCTCCCTTTCGATGGTCGCCTTGCTGTACGCGTAGACAATTGGGATCCCCTCCCATTGGAACGGAGAGTTGAGGCTCCCCCGGACATGGGCGAAGAACTCCCAACTCGTCTGCTCTCCAGGAAAGACCAAGAGGCTCGGCGGGTCTGAAGTCATCCTCTGGGCCAAGACCCAACTGGCGGCTCCACCGATGAACTTGTGCACGTAGACCCGGCTTGTCCACAGCCTGCGAAGCTGGTCGTCAGTCCAACCGAACCCGTCATAAAAGTTGTTGAAGGCGAGCGGAAACCCGAGTTCTCCGATTTCGATGCTCACTCGGCCACGATTGCGGATCTCGACCTCCCAGACGACTTGCGGGATCGGCGAGACTGATTCGAACCACTTTCCGGTCACCCCTAAGTCTTCGAGAAAGGGAAGGTCGTACTCGAACGCGACGACTCCGGGCTCGAAGTCGTCTTCGCTCAGCGAGTACATCCGCTGGGCCTGGTTGTTGCGGGAGACGACCCAGGGCTGGTCCGGTCCGACCCGGGCGCCGATCAGAATGGTTCCGGGGGTGTAGTCGTCCGAGTTCTCTTCGCCAAACTGGACGGGAGGCATCACGAATTGGAACTCTTCGCCTTCCTCGGGCAAAGAAGGGTCGGTCGCCCACAGTTGCGTCACCCGTCCGCCGTTCCCGAACTCCAACGACAGCAAGGCCCCCGTGAGCTCGCCCCTTTCATCCTCGAACGGGTCCATCAAGGTGACGAGAATACCAGTCGGCCCGTTCAGCCTCACCGCGACGGGCTGAGGGCGACGGAAACACGGCTGGCGTCCATTGCCGACCCTCCAGCGGGTTCGGGCCCCATGGCTGTCACCAGCATTCCTGGCCGGATCTGGTCGATCTTGACCGAGACAGTGCTGTCGTGGCGGTAGGTCAGTCGGGTGACGTCGCTAGGCTTGACATAAACCTTCTTGGGTGCGGTGTTGACCCGCCAAGATTTGCCCGAGAGGCTCGCGACCAGTTCGGCGACGATGACCCCGCGCTCTGTGTCGATCCCGCTCACCACCGCGTCCCATCGGATGTGACCTGCTTCTGGCGTCGCTTCGGGCACGGGGTCGACATAGACAGGGTGGTCGATACGCTCCGCCTCTTGCAACGAAAAGGCGGCATTGAGGACGCCTCCGCCGACGGAGTCGTGGAGTTCGAAGTGGAGGTGCGGGGCTGTGTTCTCGGCGTTGCCGCTGTCTCCACAGAAAGCGACCAGTTGTCCGGCCACGACACGGTCGCCCGACTGCAAACCCGGGGCGAACGCGTACCGGTCTCCTCCCTGGCCATCGTCAGTGCCCGGAGTGTCGTTGTTGATGTGCATGTACACCGCCGTCCAGCCGTCGTCACTGGAAATTGAGAGCGTCATGTGCCCAGTGCGCGACCGCGAAAGCTGCACCACGCCGTCGAAGCACGCGACCAGCGGGGTCATCTTGGGCGCCATGATGTCTTGGCCGTGATGACGTCGACGGCCCCCGTCCCGGTTGGCCAAAAACGTATCGGACCATGAGTTCTTGCCCAGCACGGGGAAGATCATCGGCACCACGACCCGGTCCATGCTGACGCCGTCCGGATCGAGAGTCCGTGGCCCGCGCGCTCCCGCGCCGCTTGACGGGCCCTCGGTCTCGAAATAGGTCGGGAGAAGGGCCAGTCTGACGGCAAGCGGTTCAGGGACGCCCGCGCCCGTCCCTTTCACCACGACAATGATCTCCGACTCGTTGGCGAGGTTTGCTGGCGAAAGGGGTCGGGCTCCTCGGGCCGACTGCCGCTGGGAACTCGGAGTGACCAAGATTTCCTGATCGATCGGTTTGGCAAAGTTGAGCTCCATGCCGTCCGGGGTTCCCACGCTCATCACTCGGATCGTCGCCGTCCCGTCCATGGGGTCGATCTGGGCTAGGGTGCCTTGCAACCTCACTTCCCCAGCCTTCGGACTTGGAACATCGCCAAAGGGAGAACTGAACGAGCCTTCAAGCCGGATCCCGCGAAGAACGGCGACCGACTTGACCTTGCCTCCGCCACTTTCTTGGGGATTGGTCGTGCCCTTCTTCCAGTTGACCAGAACGGCCCTCCCGTCCCGGACTCCGGCGAGCGTGCTGCTGTCGACCCACTGAGGCCGTGGCTCGGCGTCGACCTCCACCGCACGCCAGGTGCCAGCGATGGTGTCGAGCACGCCGATCGTCTTGCCGTCCTGGGAAAGGAGATGTTTGGCGTCGGGGGCCCACGATGCCCACTTCCCGTCAAGCTTCTTAAGGATCCGGGTCTTGGTCGACCCGGGCACGAGCAAAACGAGCTTGGGCTGTCCCTGGGTCTGCTTTCCGGTGGCCAGCGTGGCGAGAATGCGACCGTCCGGTGACCAACCGACCCAGACAGGGTCGAGTCCGATTGAAACTCGGCGGGGAGACTCGCCAGATTCGTTGACGACGAAGACTCCCTTGTCCTTGGAGGAACCCAAGAAGGCGATCCGGCCCCCGGCAGGGGACCAGTCCGGCCGCGAACCCAAGGGGAGCAAGTCCGACACCTTGGGGTCCGAACCGCTCAGATCGACCGTGACGATCCCGTTTCCGGCAGTCGACACCGTGAGGCGCCGTCCGCCAGGCGCCCAAGATGGTTCCGAGGCACGCTCGACCACTTTCACCGCCGCAGGAGCTGCCGCCGCGAGATCGGTCAAATAGAGGTCTTCTCCTTGGGGCCGCTGGCGCATCGCGGCCAGCCACCGGCCGTCGCTCGAAAACGACACAGGCCGGAGCCGAGACGACCCTAAGATTTCCGTGCTCGATTCACCCGACTGCACCACGATGGACTCGCCTGCACTGGTCTCGACTTGAAGAGCCAGCGTCTCATCTCGAGAAAGCGCCGCGACCAGCGCGAGCCAGACCGTCATTGTTGAACCGCCTTGAACCCGCCTGTCAGATCTTCGACCAAGTCTTCGGCGTGTTCGAGCCCGCAGTAAATCCGGACCAAGAACCGTGGCTCCTTCCAATTCATCGGGTGGCCTTCGAGCGGCACGGCGAGGCTTTCGTGCCCTCCCCACGAGACGCCCATTCCAAAGATCTTCAGCGCCTCGCAGAACCTGACGACCTTCTCCTTTTCTTGGAACTTCGGCATGAAGGTGAGCAGACCGCCCCAACCCCGCATCTGCCGGTCTCGTAGTTCCGCTTGAGGAAAGTCGGGCAGCCCGACATGGTACACGTCCTCGACTTCTGGCCGGGCTCGGAGGAACTCGGCGATGCAGTCTGCTGAGGAAGCCACTTGCCTCAGCCGGAGGTGGAGCGTGCGCATGGATCGGTTCATCAGCCAAGCTTGGAACGGCCCCAGCGCGGCCCCAAGAAGGGCATATTCCTGGTGGCACATGGCCGAGACCCGCTCCTCGCTGGCACAAAGCGCACCAGCGATGATGTCGCTGTGCCCGCCAAGGTACTTCGACGCGGTGTGACAAACGAGGTCGATGCCGAACGTCGCCGGGTTTTGATAGATTGGCGAAGCGTAAGTGTTGTCGATCACCGTCGTGATCCCTCGCTCCTGGGCGAAGGCGCCGATCGCGGCAAGGTCTTGGAGCCTAAAGAAGATCGAGCTCGGCGACTCAAGACAGAGAAGAGACGTCTCGGGCCGGCAAGCGTCGAAAACCTCCTGGGGATCGTCGCCCACCACGTAGGTCGTCTCGACTCCGTAGCGCGACAAGAACCCGGAAAGGAACTGGCGGGTCGGGCCGTACACCGTATCGACGCAGACGACATGATCGCCCGCTTTCACTGCGCTGAAGATCGCGCATGTGATGGCGGCCATACCGCTCGCGAACACCTTGGCGCGCTCGGTTTTCTCAAGGGCCGCCAGTTTCTGTTCCACCACGTCCAGGTTCGGGTTGCTGACGCGGCTGTAGTTGTAGGGCCCCCCAGGGCGGCCCTCACCACTCGCAAGAAAGCTCTCAAGTGTCTCGTGGACGAAGGTCGAGTTCTGAAAGATCGGCGGCACGACCGCCCCGAGCAAGTGGTGCTCCTCTCCCCCGTGCTGCAGGATCGTCTCGGGACGCCAGCCGGTCATCGTGAGTCCCACCTTACCTTGAGCTCAAGCCAGAGGGTCGAAGGGTCTCGCCCCCAACGATTCAAGCAGCGGATGGGGAAACCGAGGACTGAACGTGACGGGCCGTCCCGCTACCAGAGCCAGCTTGGCAAGGCTCTCCGCGTTTCCGCCAGTTCGGGCCTCCACAACGTGTGTCCGCATCGAAAGCCCGCCGATGAGGCGGTCGCGCAGTCGGTTGCCGTTCCGATGGTAGTCCGCGTCTGGGTTCTGACGGCTTACCACAAGGTCGGTCAGAGGGTCGAACCGGTAGCGCCAGAGCCTTGCCGATCGAAAAGGTTCTTGGTCGAGCGTAGGGCCGAGAACACGGAACAGGCCCCGGTCAATCGCGAGGACCCGGGGCGCCCCAAAGCGAAGGGGCACCACGGCAGAGCGCTGGTACTCAGGGGTGTCGTGGCCGGACACCAAGACCTTGCCCTGTAGCACGAGTTCCTCGGTCACTTTTTCGATCTCGTCCGACGCCTCGCGGCTCGCCTGTCTCGAACAAAGGCAACAGAACGTGTCCGCTTCAAGCAACCTGAGGTTGCCATAGAGGAACAAGACTCCAGGAGGCTCCGGATCGAACGCTTCGATCCGCCGGGGATAGTGGGCGTCTGCCGCCGTCACCCACTGCACCCCGAGCGGAGTCAGCCGAGACTCAAGCTCCTGAGCTTCTCGAAGCCGCTCTTGTTGGGCCGAGCACCACGCGGACGCTGGTTTCGCCGTCAGCCTGTACTCCTCTCTCAAACAATCAGGGCCCAGGGCGAGGAAGTCGTCGGGCGAGCGACCCATCACGTCGTTGCGAGAGAGGATCCGGGCCAGAGACTTGCCGCCGATCCCTGGGGTGAGGGCCAATGCGAGGCTAAGGGTGCGTCGGGATACGCTCATGAACCCACGGCGACCGAAAGAAGGATCTCGGAGACATAGGCACCAAGTCTCTCCATGACTTCGACAACGTCGCCGTGGGCCAATTCATGCGAGGACAGCCCAGCTCCCAGATTGGTGACGATGCCAAAGCAACCGTATTCCACGCCGGCCTCCCGCAGCAGCACCGCTTCAGTCGCCGCCGTCATGCCGACGATATCGCCTCCCAACTGGCCAAGCATCCTGACTTCGGCCGGGGCTTCATAGCGCGGACCGTCGTAACCGACGTAGACCGCCGACTGCTTGGCATCCGGAGCAGCCTGCGCCAATTGGGGCGCCAAAGGGAAGGGGATCGACAGGTCCGTGTGGCGCACTTCGCGGTCCCAAAGAGTGAGCCGTCGGGCCGTGAGTTCAAGCAGGTCCGTGCACACAGCGAGAGTTCCTGCCCCCCAATCAGAGCGCAAGGAACCGACAGCCGCGCTCGAGACACATCGTTCCACCCCCATCTGCCGCAACCCCCAGGCCATCGCTCGATAGTTGACCCGATGGGGCGGGGTGCGGTGCCCCGTCGAGTGGCGCTGTACCGCCATGACCCTGTCCCCGCGCCACTCGATGATCCGCCCGCGCAAGGGGCCGAACGGCGTAGGGACGGTCACAGGTCGACCTGGAAGCTGGCCAAACCGATGGCCGACGCCTGTGCCGCCAACGACTGCCGCCCGGGCCAGAATCATCGCGGGGAGGATACCGCCGCGGGCGTCCAATCATAATGCTCTCGATGCCCATGTCCATCCGGTTCCTCGGAGCCGCGCGCACCGTGACCGGCTCGAAGCACCTCCTGACCCTCGGCAAGAGCCAAGTCCTGGTCGACTGCGGACTGTTCCAAGGGCCGCGAGAACTTCGAGAGAAAAATTGGGAACCGTTTCCCTTCGACCCCCTCAAGCTCGATGCAGTCGTGCTGACGCACGCGCACGCCGACCACATTGGCATGCTGCCGAGGCTCGTGAAACAAGGCTACCGAGGACCCGTCTACGCGACGCCCTCGACGATCGGCCTTTGCCGGATCAGTCTTCCCGACAGTGCCCGGCTCCTTGAAGAAGAAGCGGACTATCACCGGCGCCACGGCACGTCCCGTCATGCCGACCCGCGCCCGCTCTATAACGAGGCCGACGCCTATGAGGCCATGAAGCTCCTGAAGCCCGTGAACTTTTGGCAGTTCCAGCAGCTTCCAGGGAAGGCCCAGTTCCGGTTCATGCCTGCCGGACATATCCTCGGATCGGCCTTCGCCGAGATCTACTTCGAGAACGGGGAACGGATCCTGATGTCAGGAGACATCGGTCGGCCGAACCGGCCGATCCTCAAGGATCCGACGCCGGTCGACTTCGCCGAGTATCTCGTGATCGAGAGCACCTATGGCGACCGGAATCACTCCGACCAAAACGCGGCGGCCGTTCTTGAGCGGGTCACGAACCAGGCTGTGGCCGATCGGTCCTGCATCGTTGTCCCAAGCTTCGCTATCGGACGTACCCAAGAGCTCCTTTGGTATCTGACCCAACTGTCAGAGCAAGGACGCTTGCCTCATATCCCTGTTTATGTCGACAGTCCAATGGCCACGGCGACGACGCTCCTTTACGTGGACGACTCTGAGGATCTCGACCAAGAACTGAGGCTCGATCTGCGCGAGGGTCGCTCCCCCTTCAAACAGGACTTCGTGAGGTTCGTCCGTGACCGGAACATGTCCAAGTCACTCAATGACATGGAAGGCCCGATGATGGTGATCAGTGGGAGCGGCATGGCCACCGGCGGGCGGGTCGTCCACCACCTGAAGCGGCGACTCAGCGACCCGAAGACCATCCTCCTGTTCACCGGGTACCAGGCGGTGGGCACCATGGGACGGGCGCTGATCGAAGGAGCGAACGAAGTGACGATCCACGGCGACCGGGTACGTGTCGAGTGCCAGATCGAGAGGCTCGACGCTCTCTCGGCCCATGCGGGGGCGGACGAACTGGTCGCCTGGTGCAAGGGGTTCAAGGAGCCTCCCAAGCGGACGTTCATCGTTCATGGCGAGCCACCGGCCCAGCAAGCCCTCAGAGGTCGGCTCGAATCTGAGCTAGGGTGGGCCGTCTCGATCCCTGAGCAGGGTGAAGCAGCGGACCTATGATGTCCGGACGGAGCTCGGAATGATCACGGTATCCTAGCACGTTCCCTCCCATGAAGCAAGGCGAGAAGATCCTGCCGCACCCAGACATCCTTAACGAAGTCGAATACGGGCCTTTTGTTCTGACGAACCTGGCTGCCAAACGGGCCAAACAGATCAAGGAAGGAGCGCCGCCGCTCATCAGGATCGACTCTGGGCACCCGCTCAGCATCGCCTTGGCCGAGATCGCAGCAGGGAAGATCAAGCCGCTGATGGCCGCTGAAGCGACCGAGGCGGTGGAGGCCGGGGACCTCAGCGCGCTCGACGCGCTCGATCTGCCCGATGTCGGCCTCCTGTTGCCCGCGATCGAGGAGGACATCGATCTGGCCGCTATCGAGGGCCTTGAGGACGAAGAAGAGCTCGACGCCGAAGCGGATCTGGCAGAAGTCGCCGAATTGGGCGACCTCTTGGAGGACGAGCCGGTCGCCCCGCTGACCGACGACACTGAGATCTCGCTGGACGACCTTGCCGTGCAGGAAGAGGGCGAAGGCGAGCCGTCCGAAGACGACGACCTCAACTAAGCAGGGCCGATGTCCGGAGATCTTTATCAGATCCTCGGTGTCTCGCGCGGTGCTTCGGGAGACGAAATCAAGAGCGCCTACCGGAAGCTCGCCAAGCAGTACCACCCCGACGTCAATCCCGGTGACCCGACCGCCGAAGAGAAGTTCAAGGAAGTCTCTGCCGCATACGACGTCTTGTCGGATCCAGAGAAACGGGCCCGGTACGATCAGACAGGCATGGTCGACGAACCGATGGGAGCGCCCGGCGGTGCCGACTTCTTCCAGAACGTCGGGTTCGGCGACCTCTTCGAGGCCTTCTTTGGCCAGGCCGGCCCCCGGTCGACCGCCGTGGACGGAGACGATCTGCGGGCCGAGGTCCAGATTGAGCTTAAGGACGTACTCGATCCTTCTGAACGGACTCTGACCTATCGCCGATTGGCGGCCTGCGAGACTTGTGGTGGTAGCGGGGCCGCTGAAGGAACCCGCCCGGAGAGATGCCGGAACTGCGAGGGACGGGGTTCTGTCCAGCGCGTTCAGCAAACCATGCTTGGCAGCATCCGGACCTCGACCCCCTGCCCCGTTTGCCGCGGAGCGGGCCAAGTGATCGCCGATCCCTGTCGGACGTGCCAAGGACGAGGCCTCGCCGCCAAGACCGAGACCCTCACGGTTACGATCCCCGCCGGAGTGGACGATGGCAACACGCTCCGTGTGGTCGGTAAGGGATCGGACGGGATTCGCGGCGGGCAACCGGGCGACCTCTTCGTCATCGTGAGGGTCGCTGAAGACGAACGGTTCGAGCGAGACGGCCAAGATCTTCACATGGAGTGCGCCCTGACCTTCACCCAAGCAGCTCTCGGCGACCGGTTCGAGATCGACGGGCTCTCCGGGCCCATCGAAGTGACCGTGGCCCCCGGCACCCAGCCGAACGACCAGTCCCGTATCAAGGGCGAGGGACTTCCCAGACTGAACGGAGGGAGCCGAGGCAGCCTGTTCGTCCATTACACCATCGCAGTGCCCAAAAAGGTCACCGACGAAGAAGCGGCGCTTCTGAAGCAGTTCTCAGCGTTGCGCGGGGAGAAGGAAATCACAGGAGACACCGGCGGCTTCCTGGGAGGGCTCTTTGGAAAGAAGCGGCGCTGAACCCACGCGATCTTGGACCCTCGTGACGGTGTTCCCCGACGACGCACCCTTGGATTGGAGCGTCTGGCACGAAGTCTTCGAGCGGCACGGAGCCCCGGGAACGGTCGAAACCGACGACCCACCGTCGCTTGGGGCCTACTTCGCCCCTGGCGACGAGCGCCTCGTTCCTAGCTTGGTCGCCGACCTCCAAGCGTTCGGCCCTTGCCGCATCGAGTCCACATGGGTCGAGGAACAAGATTGGTCAGAAGCCTGGAAGCAGTTTTTCAGACCTAAGGAGATCGGCCCGTTCCTCGTCAGACCGACTTGGGAAGAGCCGATCGAGCCCAGTTCCTTGACGGAGATCGTGCTGGATCCTGGACAGGCGTTCGGCACAGGAGACCACCCGACCACCCAGATGTGCCTCGAACTGCTCGCAGGGCTCGATTTGGCGGGAAAGTCCGTGGCCGATATCGGTTGTGGCAGCGGCGTGCTGTCGATCGCATCGGCCAGGAGAGGGGCGGCCAGAATCGACGCGGTCGACCTTGATCTTCCTGCGGTCGAGGCGACCCGGGCTAACTCCGAACTCAACGCGGTCGAGGTACAGGCTTTCTTAGGAAGAGGGTTCGAGCCGTTGCCACCGGGGACCTATGACGTCGTCCTTTCGAACATCATCAGCGCTGCCTTGATCGCCCTGGCCCCCGAGGTCGCCTCGAGACTCGTCCCCAAGGGCCGCTGGCTGGTGAGCGGGATCATCCGAGAGAACTGGCCAGACGTCTTGGCAGCGGCGGAGAAGAGCGGATTCTCGCTAGTCGAGCGGAAGGAGGGCGGCGATTGGGTCGCGGCGGTCCTCTCCCGCTAAGGGCGTTGCCCCGGCTGTTCCTCCTCGGGATCGAGGATCCGAGTCTGGAACGGCTCGCGATCCCTGACGACGAGTACGACAAGCTTCGGAAAGTCTTGCGTCTTGCCACTGGTGACGAAATCGGAGTCTTGCCTGGCGACGGGCGGCTCTTGAGGTGCCGGCTCGACGGACGGTCGGCCGTCGTCGAGGAGACCCATTACCCCGACACTGAGTCCCAGACCGCCGTTTCCGTGGCCCTGGCTTTGCCCAAGCCGGAAAAGTTGGAAGAGTCGGTTCGCATGGCGACCGAACTAGGGGTGGTCGAAATCCTCGTCTTCCCTTCGGTCCGGAGCGTGGTGCGGTGGGACAATGAGAAGACACAGTCCAAAGTGGAGCGCCTCCGCAAGATCGCCCGAGAGGCCTGCGAGGTCAGCTACAGGACGCGGCTCCCTTCGATCCGGGCAGTTTCGAGCCTGTCAGAAGCCCTCGAAGCCCCCGTGGTCGCCGTGCTCAGCGAAGGGCAAGGCGTGGTGACGACTCTTGCTGAATGGCTGACCAACGCGGGGCTCGGGCCCCGACTGGTGGTCGGGCCCGAAGGCGGTTGGGCCCCGGACGAGGTCGCGAAGATCGGTGACAGGGCGGTGACGCTTGGCCCGCGGGTGCTCCGCGTGGACACTGCGGTCGCGGCCGCGTGCTCTCTGGCTCTTTGCGTCACGAGACGGGAAGGATGACCATCGGTCGCCTGGCCGTCAGCCACCGATCGACCTCGGACTCGAACCGACGAAGTTGCCCATCGGCATGTGAAAGGTGCGAAACGTTTGACCGCAACACGGCGATCTCTGGCCAGTCGCCAGGTACCGAGCCTTCCAACTCAGTCGAGATATAGATACCTCGGCCACCACCGCCAGCGGCCACAACAAAACCTACGTCAGGAGGAGCCTCGCCTTCCCAGTCCCATTCGACGGCCAAGCCGCGTGGCTCCGCCCAGCGACTGCCAAGTTGCCACTTCTCTCGGCAGAGAACTCCCAACGCGTGCCCCTCAGAAGCCAAGACTTCAGGAAGGACGAACAACTGCTCGAACGCCCGGCGCGTCGCGAAGAAGTGGTACACGTATCCTTTGTCGCGTGACAGCTTGAGCAACCGAGCGACCACGGCCGCTTCCGACCCCGCGTCTGGGGCCACGTCAAGATCGATCCGAAGGCAGAAGCTCAACGGTCTTGAAGAGCGGTGATCCCGGGCAGCTCTTGACCTTCAAGGAATTCGAGCGAGGCGCCACCGCCTGTGCTGACGTGCGTGACCTTGTCCGCGACACCGAACTGGTCCACGGCGGCAGCGCTGTCGCCCCCTCCGACCACTGTTGTCCCGGGACACTCGGCCAAGGCCATGGCTACCGCGCGCGTTCCTGCCGCGAAGGGCTCGAGCTCGAATACTCCCATGGGCCCGTTCCAGACCACCGTACCGGCCGTTCGAACGATCGTCGCAAAGGCTTCGGCCGTTCTGGGCCCGATGTCGAATCCGGCTTGGTCGGCCGGAATCGCGTGCGACTCAGTCACCGTCGCTCTCGCCCCTTCGTCCATCGATGGGGCCACGACCACATCTGTCGGTAAGAGGATTTTGTCGGTTTTGGCAAGGACGCCCTTAACAAAGTCGAGGCTCTCTCCATCCAGCAGAGACTTACCGATCTCGTGGCCTTGCGCTTTGATGAATGTGAAGGCCATTCCGCCACCGACGAGGAGTTTGTCCACCTTGGGCAAAAGGTTCTCGATCACCGGGATCTTGTCGGCTACCTTGGCCCCTCCGAGCACCGCCACGAACGGCCGGGACGGAGTGTCCAGAGCCCTGCCCAGATACTCAAGCTCCTTCTCGATGAGGAGCCCCGCCACCCCTGGCAGGATCCTCGCCACCCCTTCGGTGCTCGCGTGGGCCCGATGGGCTGTTCCGAAAGCGTCGTTGACGAACAAGGTCTTGCCTTTGGCGAGTTCTGCAGCAAAGCCAGGGTCGTTCTTCTCTTCCTCTGGGTGGAACCGGACGTTCTCGAGCATCAGCACTTGTCCCGGTCGCAGATCCCTGATCGCCGATTCGGCCTCTGGCCCGATGCAGTCGGCGGTCAGCCGGACGGGCTGCCCAAGAATCTCAGAGACCCTCATCGCGACTGGGGCCAGGCTGAACTCTGGGGTCGCGCCCTTCGGGCGGCCCAGATGGCTGCAGAGCACGACCGCCGCCCCTTTCTCCAACAACATCCGGACAGTTGGCATGGCTTCGCGGATGCGACGGTCGTCGGTGATCTGCCCTCCTTCGAGAGGCACATTGAAGTCGCAACGAACGAGAAGCGTCTGCCCGGCGGGGTCGATGTCCCGAACGGTCTTCTTGGTCAGGGCCATGGCCCCGAGTCTACCGGTGCCTCAATGACCGTCCTGGCAACAAGCCCGGACCAAGAGACGACTCGTCTTTGAATGGCTCGAGTTTGTCTTCTCTGGTATGGGCTTGTAGAGCCCCTCGGCTCGCGGTTGCACAGGCTCGAATGACCGCTTCTCTTCTGACACGCGCTTGGACAAGGCTTGAATCCGCTTGTCCGTGTCCGGGTGAGTGCTCAAGATCTCGACCCGCGAGCCGCCTCCGCTCAACTGTTTGAGCGTAGTGAACGAGTCGACCATGCCTTGGGGGTTGTATCCGAGCGCCGACATCATGTCGTAACCGACACGGTCGGCCTCAGATTCGTGCCTGCGGGAATAGGGAAGCGAGAACAGGAGCGAGTCCGAGACACTGGCGATATCAAATACCGTGTCCCCAGCCCGAAGCAAAGTCAGCACGACGGCGAGTCCGAGCCGACGTTTAGTGTTGTCAGCGTAGGCCGACGCCCAATGTTGGTTCCGGATGTGGACGATTTCGTGGCCAAGGATGCCAGCGACCGCGTCCTCGTTCGGAAGGTGGTCGAGCAACCCCGTATAAAAGAAGATCGGGCCGCCCGGGAGCGCGAAAGCGTTGACGTCCTTGCTGTCAATGACATCGAACGTATATTCGAACGGGCGCCGCTTGCGTTCGACTTCGGGAATCTGGGTGACTAGCTTGTTGCCGATCCGGCGCAGTTCCTGCACGCGAGGGTCGGTTTCGGGGAGCACTTTTTCCTTCTTGCGCACATCCGCCGCCGCTCGCTTGCCAAGAGAGATCTGGTCCTTGACGCTCGGCCGGAATGGATCGGCCAAGGCTTGACCGCCCACGAGCAACGTGATGAGGAAGACTAAGGCCGTCCGCACATCCTAGAAGACGATCGGGCGTAGCACGATGTTTCTAGCGGCCTATCCAACTCTCGACCATCTTGATGCCCTCGGGACCGTAGATGACGATCATCGTGACCAGCGTCGCCGCGACGACGACGCCGATCAGGGAGATGATGGCCCCGGTGAGCCCGAACACTCCGTCTTCTTCCAACAATCCCAAGGCGATGAGCAGTACCGCGAACGAGCAGACAGAGTTCGTGCCGGGCAATGGGACGATGATCGTGGCGGCGGCAAGCAGCACCACCGGGCCTAAGAACCACCGGAAGAAGGTGTCGCTGTAGACCCAAGTCGCCCGTGGCTTGAGATACCGCTCAAAGAATTCTGCCCACTTCTTCATCATGCGCACGAACCGGCTGTCACCGGTCTTGACCTTGCGTCTCATCACCCAAGAAGGGAACCATGGCTGAGACCGGCGACCCATCATTTGGAACGCCAAGAGACCAATCAAGACTCCGAACGGCACCGAGACGCCCGGAGGAGTGAACGGGATCGCCACGGGCAGGGACAAGATCACAAGCAAGAACCCGAAGCCTCGGTGCTCACTGCGCTCCAAAACTTGTTGCACCGTCAGCTCTTCTTCATCGGCCAAAAAAACATGGGCGATGTTTTCGGAGAGCCGCACCTAGGCCACGCCTCGCCATGCGGCCGGAGTCTCGTCGGTCAGCTCGGCAAGGGCAGCTTCGATCGTTGGAAACTTGAATTGAAAACCGTGGGCTAAAGCGACTTCGGGCACCACACGCGAACTCGCCGTGATCATGTCCTCCGGCCATCCCATGGCAGCCGACAGGGCCTGGAGCGCGAATCCTGGGAGAGGAGGCGCTGGGGGACGGCCATAGGCCCTTCTGAACGCGGACATGAGTTCGGCGTTCGTGACCGGGTTCGGGGCGGTGCCGTTCATCGGGCCCCGGACTTCGCTAGAGACGGCCCAAACGATCAGCCGCGCCAAATCTTCCAAGTGGATCCAGGCCATGTACTGACGGCCGCTCCCCAGGGGCCCGCCCAGCATGAGTTTGGTCGCTCTGGCCAAAGACTCGAAACCCGGGCCGCCCCGGCCAAGGACGTACCCAATGCGGACCACGGCCTTCCGAGTGTGGGGAGTCGGAGCTTGAAGGGCGGCGTTCTCCCACGCCACGCACATTTCAGCAAGAACCCCTCGTCCTGGACGGGCTGACTCCGCCGTCTTGCGCGCGCCGGTGTCACCATAGAAACCAACCGCGCTGGCGTTGATCCAACATTGCGGAGGCACGGCGCACTTGCCAATGGCCTCTCCCAGCATGGACGACAAGTCGACACGGGAGACGCGCATCGCCAACTTGTGCTGATCGGTCCACCGTGCCAGGATCGACGCGCCCGTCAGATTGACGAGAGCCGCCGCTCCCTCAAGGTCCGCGGTCCAGGTGCCAAGGGTCCTGCCGTCCCACTGGGCGACTTTGGCCCCAGTCACGGTTGCCGTCTTTCGGCTGAGCACCACGACTTCGTATCCGCTGGCCAAGAACTCGCGGACGACGGCGGCGCCAATGAAGCCCGTTCCTCCTGCGACGACTGCCTTCTTCATGCCGCAGGCATTATCCCCGAACCCGACGGTCTCGTCAGTCGAACATGACCCACGTGCCCAGGCCTGGCACGCCGAGGCGGCCCTCTCGAACCGCGAAGCGTCCCCGGACGAGTGTGTGGACGATGCGTCCTCGAAGTGCGCGCCCTTCGAACGGCGACCATCCGCACTTGCTCTCAAGCCAGGATGGCTCGACTTTCTGCACCGAATCCAGATCGACTACAACCAGGTCGGCGTCGAAACCAGGCTTGACGAATCCTTTGCCGACGACACCGAACAAGCGGGCCGGGTTTTCAGCCGTCATCCTGACGACGTCTTCGACCCGCACCAGGCCGTCGCTGGCGAAGTCAAGCATCACGGGAAGCAGCGTCTGGACTCCCGGCATTCCGCTCGGACTGTCAGGATAGGCGGCCGCTTTCTCCATGAGGGTGTGAGGAGCATGGTCGCTCCCGACGACGTCGAAGAGCCCCTCGGCCAAAGCGCGTCGCAGGGCGTCGCGGTGCTCGGCCGAGCGGACGGGCGTGTTCATCTGAATCTTCGAGCCGAGCGTCTCGTAATCTTCTGAGCAGAAGGTCAAGTGCTGAGGCGTGACCTCGCAACTTGCGCCGATCTCTTTGGCTTCGGCGAGAATCGGGAGCTCGTCAAGAGTCGAGACATGGAGCACATGGACAGGCCGACCTGTCTCGCGGCTCAGCCTTAAGATCCGTTCGGTCGCCAGTCGGCTCGATTCCGCGTCTCGGACCGCCGGGTGTTGCCGAACGTGTGTGGGCCTGATCCGAGCGCGATTGCTCACGATCCGATCCTCGTCTTCGGCATGGATCGAGACACGGCGCCGGCCGTTCTCGAGGACTTTGCGGAGCGACGCGTCGTCTGCGACCAAAAGAGGCCCGGTGGAACTGGCCATGAACACCTCTCCGATCCCCGGAGTCCCTGGCAACGACTCCAAGTCGCCCAACTGATCCAAGTTGTCCATCGAAGCACCGACCCAAAAGGCGAAGTTCGCCCACGCCCGACCCGCCGCTCTCTCAAGCTTGTCCGCCAAGGCCTCGGCCGTGGTCGTCGTCGGGTCGGTGTTCGGCTCGTCGAAGAACGTCGTGACGCCGCCCTTCACAGCGGCCCGCGATCCCGACTCCAAGTCCTCTTTGTGGGTCAGTCCTGGCTCGCGAAAGTGGACTTGTGTGTCGATGACGCCAGGCAGGACATGGAGCCCATAGCAGTCCACGGTCTCGGCCGCGTCCCACGCCGAGCCTTCCCCGACCGCCGCGATCCGGCCGTCCTTGATCCCGACGTCGGCTGCGAACCGGCCCTCGGAGGAGACAATCGTCCCCCCTCTTAAACTGAGATCGAGCTTCAAGATCTCATTCTGCCTGAGTCTATGTTGCGCATAGGACGTCGCCTGCTCTCATGGCCATCATGACCCAAAGCTTCATGTCCGGAAGCATCCTGATCGAGCCCGCTGTCCAACGGGTTTTCGAACCAGAAGGAAAGCGTATACTCGCCGCCGTTGGTAGGAGTTCAGACGGCGGTTGTTGCTTGGTGCCGATGTCATCAGTTCGCTTGACCGTTTTGGCCACGGACGTGGTGGGAAGTTCGGTCCTTTGGGAAGCCATGCCGGGGGTCATGCATGGAGCGATGCTCCGCCATCTCCGACTTTGGCAAGACGCAGTGTCGAATCACGGAGGAACCGTCTTCAAATCTGTCGGTGACGGGATCTATGCCACGTTCGCCTGTGCAGAATCGGCCGTTCGCTGTGCCGTGGAGACGAGAGAGCTCCTCGAAGGAGACCGGTGGCCCGACGGCTCGCCAGTGCTTGTGAGGATCGCCCTCTCGACGGGAGAACTGGTTCAAGAAGGCGACGATTATTTCGGCGTGGCCATCAACCGCTTGTCTCGGTTGGTGGCGACTGCGGCCCACACCGAGGTTCTTCTCGACTCAGTGACCCGATTGGCTGCTCCGAATGGGGCCCGCGGAGCCACTTCGCTCGGGCTCCGCATGTTGCGAGGGATCCCGGAACCGATCGAAGTTCACAGTATCGGTGGACCGTCTGCGCCCCCGCCAGCGCCAGCATTGGACGCGACGAGCTTTCTTGGGCGAGACGAACTGCTGTCCACAACCATGGAAGCTTTTGCCCAGGGCCAAAGGCTCGTCACCCTCACTGGCCCGGGGGGAATCGGCAAGACCCGGCTGGCCAGGGAACTGATGTCGCTGATCGGCCCAGGCATGCGGCATGGCGCAGTCTTCGTCGACTGCGGGTCGTTCGTTTCCGAAAGCGAGATTGCGGCCGCTCTCCTTTCCAACTTTGGGGCCAGGCCGACCGGTGATCCAAAGGCAGATCTGGCGCAGTTGCTCGCCGGCATGGAAGCCTTCCTCGTCTTGGATTGTTTCGAGGGGATCGTCGGTGCGGCGCGGTGGGTGGGTGGTCTCGTCGCCAGCTGCTCTGACATACGCATCCTGGTCACGAGCCGAAGCGTCCTGAGACTGGTCGGAGAGATGGAAGTCCGTCTCAAGCCGATCCCCGGAGGTCAGGGCCAGTGGGGAGACCGCGAACGACTGTTTTGGAGCTTCGCCCGGATGGCGACCTCCGACTTGCCAAACGAAACCGACGCGGCCGACTATGTGACCGAGATCGCCGCCTTGCTCGAGGGCATCCCCTTGATGCTTCAACTGGGGGCTGCCCGGCTGCGGCAGCTGTCGTTGAAAGAATTGCTGGAACAACTAAGGAAAACCAGGCTTGATCTTCGATCAGGATTCATCGATACCGACCGCCGCCACGAAGCCATTGAATCGGTCGTTTCGGGATCGATGGGATTGATCGACGAGGCGGACCGAAGGCTCCTTAGCGAGCTGACCGTCTTTGTTGGGCCGTTCGAACGTCCCGACGTGTTCGCTGTTTGTCCGTCCGCGACGGAAGAAACCCTGGGAGAACTTCGCGACAATTCGCTCATCGACGTGCACGCCACCCGTGACGCGATCGAGTTCCGGGTGTTCGACACGGTTCGCGAGTTTCTCCTTAGGGAGAGCCCGCCGAGCCATGAGATCAGGGCCCGGCATGCCCGACATTATCGCGACAAGGCGTCCGCTTGGGCGGCCCGGCGGTCTCGCGGCGCCGCCAAAGACGCCAACGAGATGATTCTGAAGGACAGCGGTAACTATCGGTCTGCCTTGGCCACAAGCCTCGAGCTGACGGACACAGAGACTTCGTCGTCGCTGTGCCGATCGTTGGGCCGACCCTACGTGGAACTTGGTCTTTGGGACGAGTTCAACCGGCTCAATGCGGTAGCCATGACAGTGGGAGACGCCGATCTGCAACTTGCCATCCTCGGATTGCAAGGCGCCGCTTGCGCGCTCCGAGGGCAAAGAGAGACCGGACGACGGCACTGGCTCCGTCGGCTCGAGCTCAGTCGACAGAACTCAGTGCCTGAAGTCGAGATCGACACCCTATTGGACCTCGCCGATCTCGCGACGAACGACGGCGATTGGAAGGCCGCGCAAGAACTAGCTGGCCAAGCCCTCAGAATGTCCGAGACGGTGGGGGAACCTTCGATCCTTGCCGTCGCACTCGCCACACACGCCCAGATCGACGCAAGCCAAGGCGACCATGCTTCCGCGTTGGACAAGGCAGTCCGAGCGCGATCCCTCCTGTCGAGCGAGATACCGAACCATGTCGCCTATTCGGTGAGTCGGCGGTGTGCCCAAGTCTGCGGGAAGTGTGGAGACGTTCAAACTGCATGGAGCGACCACATCGCTTGCCTGAGAGCCGCGCACGAAGGTTCGATTCTTTATGGCGTGGTGACCGGTTTGCGGGAAGTCGCAACGAGCCCTTCGTCACACCTTGGCGCGCAACATCGAATCATGGCCTTGACCGCCAGTCTCGCGCTGGCCAAGGAGACCGGAGCCTACGATCTCGAGGCCACCCGTGTCGCCTTGGTCGAAGCCAGAAGCGCCATCGGCGGCGGAATTGATGCATGGGAGGCCAATGCCATCGCCCTCGGTTGGAGAGCGGTCGCCGAAGAAGTACTGGCCGCCGTCGAGCTCACCACATCTTGATCACGATTTGGCCAGGCACCATCGGCAGACCTTGGCCTGAAGGGTGGTTCACCGGGTTGAAGTTTGTCGCATAACCGATCGGGATCACATTGCAGGTCTGCACGGATCCGTACTGAAGCTGGGCTAGAACCGACCTGACTGGCAATCCAGTCCTCGGCCATTCGATCTGACAGTCGAAACCGGCATTGTTCACTTCGATGGGTCGACGAGGAGTCGCGTTGCTTTGAACACTGAACCACTTCCGATTGCTCGAGGTCGCTGCCAAAACTTCCCGAGGACATCGCAAAAGCGCGACGAGGTGGTCGACAACGTCGGATCGGTTCGGGATGGGCCGCCCTGTAGGCCGGGACAGCTCGAGATGGACGTGACCTGTCCCTTTGAATGGCTGGCTCGTGGGCGTCAGAGCCGCATCAAGAACGACTTCGGCCGTCTTGCCTTGGATCAATGGCAGGTTCAGATTGTTGCAGTTTTCGTTCCCGACGAACACGTCGACGAAGCAGAAGGCAGTGCCCTTCAGATAATGAGCGACCGCACTGAAACTAGAAGACGGGTTCGGAGAGTTCGAGACCGTGAACAAGAAGATGGTGTCCGGTCTGAACGTTGCGCCGTTCGCGTTGTCGAACCAGTATTCGGTGGGGCTGTTCAGAAACTCGGCGAGCTCATGGGCCGACGGAATGAGCAACGAAATGTGTGTATCGTCGGGCGTCGGCAAACTCACGTGCGGCCTCGCCCAGGCCGCGCGGGTGAGTTCCGCGAGCAACGCGTCCGTCAGGAGCTGCTCGCTCGAAAAGGACTTTCCGAGAGAATCGACCAAAGTTTGAACATCAGGCTCCGAATCAAACTGAAACTGCAAGAGGATCTCACGGGCTTTTTGCGCTCTTTCTTCCAAGGTTCCGCTCATCGCGGGGCCAGTTTAGCCCCCGAATTCTGCGGGCGGCCGCACTTCGCCCGAAGGTCGTCCAAAATAGATCCAGAATCCCCGAGATCGATAGGCGAAGGCTCCAAGCGCGAAAGGAAGAGTCCAACTTTCAGCCCAATCGCCTGGCCGGAATGCGCTCCGACGCGTAGAATGACCCAGAGCGATGGCGGGAACCGCAATCAAGTCGATCGACCGGATAGCCGACAAGGTTTTTGCCGACGAAAGGATCAGCCACGAGGACGCCGTCGTCCTCTTCCAGCACCCGGACCTGAACGAACTGGCCGCGCTGGCCCATCACCGCAGGGAGCAAAGGACCGATCCGCAGACCGTCACCTACTTGGTCGGCCGGATCCTTAACTACACAAACGTCTGCTGGGTGCGGTGCAAGTTCTGCGCGTTCTACCGCGTTCCGGGCCATGAGGAAGGCTACACGCACACGGACGAAGAAATCCTCGAAAAGGTGCGCGACACGGTCGAGCAAGGCGGGACCGAGGTGCTCTTTCAGGGCGGGCTGAACCCCGACCTCAAGATCGACTACTTTGAGAGGGTCTTCTCGAAGATCAAGGATCGGTTCCCAGACGTTGTGCTCCACGCCCTGAGCCCGGCCGAGATCATCTATGTCGCCCACCGGAGCAAACTGACCTTAGAGGAAACTCTCAAGCGGCTCAAAGCTGTCGGGCACCACTCGATTCCCGGGGCTGGTGGCGAGATCCTCGTGGACCGAGTGCGCAAGATCATCGCTCCCTACAAGGACACGACCGACGAGTGGCTGCAATGCATGAGGACTGCGGCCGAGCTTGGCATGAGGAGCACCGCCAGCATGATGTTCGGCCATGTCGAGACTTTGGAGGATCGGGTCGAGCACCTCGGCCGTGTCCGCGACCTGCAAGACGAATGTTCTCCGTTCCGGGCCTTCGTCACATGGTCTTTCCAGCCCGAAGACACCAACCTTCCGGTCGAGCGCAAAGCCTCCGCGTTCGACTATCTTCGGACGGTCGCTGTGTCCAGGATCTTCCTGGACAATTTCGAACACCTTCAGCTTTCGATCCTGACCCAAGGGCCCAAGATCGCCCAACTCGGTCTCCGGTTCGGCGCTGACGACTTTGGATCGACGATGATCGAAGAAAACGTCGTCTCAGCGGCAGGGAACAAGTTCATCCTCAACGAAGCCGAGTTTCAAAGGCTGATCCGGGATGCAGGGTTCGAGCCTCAAAAGCGCAACACTCGGTATGAGCTGGTTTGACTTGGCTTGAGACGGGTTTGACGACCATTGTGGTTCCGCCCCTGGTGACTCTCGTGACAATATCTGGCAAAATCCAAGCGTTGGTACGACGCTCGTAAAAGCCGTCGTAGACAATGATAGGTTGACTCGCATGAGAACCATCGCAAAAAATCGAATCAGTCACATTGTCTTGGCCCTGTGCCTTGGTGCGCTCCCCGTCCTTTCGTTGGCACAGCTTCGCGAACTCAAGTCGACGCGGAACGGCGACGGCACTCTGAACTTTGGAGCCAGGGCGAGCAACGAGCGCGTCTCGCGCGTGACCGTGTGGCTCCAAGAACGCGGCGTGGTCGGCATCACTCTCGCCCAAGGGGTCAAAGACACGTTCGAGGGGAAGTGGCGGCAGGTGAACAATCGCCGCATTGACTTCACTCTGACCAAAATCGGACGAGACTCCGCAAGCGGATCGGGTCAGATCGACCTGGATGGCAGGGGTAGCTTTACGCGCGTCTCACTCAACGGCCGGACGGGTGGCACCCCCTTCTCCTTCACCTTCTCAGTGAACGACTCCGAAGAAAACGTCGACCTCGGGGACGCCCCGCTCATCAATCGAACGGAGTGGGGACAAGGAGACTGGAGTTGGGGCTCGCGCGCCAGCGAGAGCAACGTCAAGAACGTGCGTGTTCGAATGACCTCCGACCACCGGATCGAAATCGATCCAAGCCCAGGTTCTAACGACTCGGTGGCGGGCCACTGGTGGAGAAAGTCGTCCGACCAGATCGGATTCGACATCGATCGTCTCGACGGAAGCTCGGCATCGGGCTCTGGAACGGTCACCCTGGATGGGCGAGGGAGCTTCAGCCGGATAAATCTCTCCGGACGGTCTCAAGGCTCCAGTTTCTCGATGGCGTTCCGTGTGACTGGTGCGCAAGATCAAGGTAGCGGAGACCTCACGAACACACAACAGCAACGATTCATCAACGTCGCGCGCGAAGGCGTTCGGGGGGAATTCTCCAGTTCGACACGCTTCGATTTCTTGGGTGAGTCGGTCGGCGACGTCGTGTTCGGCGAGCGCACTGTGACGGGCTCTGTGAGGGCGAGAGGCGGCAACAAACCGGGGAACTACCGTTATGAGGTCGTCGTCCGAAACGGCACAATGACCGTCAAGTCGGTGAACGTCAGAAGGAACTGACCGGGAGCAGTTGGCTGATCCATCCCGGCCGACATGGCCGGGATGGTAAAGTCGCGGCCATGCGGAAACTGTGTGTCGCGCTACTGGTCGTCGCTTCGTGTGGGCTCATGGCCCAGCTCCCTTCGACCGAGCCTCCAGCAGAGGTCAAGAAGTTCGACTGGATGATCGGGAAGTGGAAAGGGGCCGGGAGTATGGCGCTCCAAGGGATGGAAATGTCCTTTACGACCGAGATGACCAACAGCTATGAGGGCCAGTTCCTGAAGTCGGTATCGACGATCGATTACGGGATGATTCAAGTGACTGAAACGATGTTCACGGGATTCGACCCTGGCAAAGGCGAGTACTTCAGTTACGCTTTCACCAACATGGCCCCGAAACCTCGAATCGAGTTCGGCAAGCTCGATGGCGAAACTCTCGTCATGGTCTCGGAGCCCTGGGAGATCATGGGCCAAAGCATCTCCAGCCGGGCCACGATGAAGAAGACTTCGGACACCAAAGCGAGGTTTGTCGTCGAATTCAAAATGGGTGACGCCTGGGAAAAGGCTACCGATATGGAACTGTCAAAGGAAGGCTGAACAATTCCCTTGGGCGCTAACGAAAAGAGTGCCATACGGAGTCCCATACGTCAAGTGAAAGACGCGGACTGAAGGCGCGACTCAGGTTCGAAGAGCTTGGGTCGCGCAATGCGGGATGGTCGGAAAGTTAGGCCCGTTCTGTGCAGAGCATGAGGGCCAATCAATGGGACGGCTGGAATGATTCAAAATTGCACTGAGTTTTGTTGACACAAGGACACGTCATCAGGTAACTGTGAAGACTCTCTAGCAGTTGAGAGAGAGGACAAAATGAAAACAACCCTGTTCCGCACGCTGGCCGTTCTGGCCGCGTTGGGATCCCTGGGCGTGTTCGCTCAACCAAGTGGAGCCGACACGTCCCAACTTCAAACTCCAAAGGTTGGAGGAGAGATCCCGAAAACTCCATGGCGGATCCCCGCCAACCAAATGGACACTGTGGTGACCGCTGTGCCCACAGTGGTCGACACGTATACACCGTTCCTTGACGTTCCTGGTCCATTGAGGACTCCAAACGAAGAGGCTGTCCTTCCCGGCCCACGCATATATGGCGACTCGCAAGCCAAGGCGGTCAAAGACCAGGGAGGACTCGACATCCTTGCTGAGTCGCTCAGCACCTCGTGGGAAGGAATCGGACAGACCAACCTGAGCCCGCCCGACCCCGACATCGCCGTCGGCATCGACGAAGTGGTGCTTGGCGTTAATGCTCGATTTCAAATCCTCGACAAAGCGGGCCGCGAACTCTTCGCCGCGAACTTCGGCGCCTGGGTCGGCGACCCCAACGGCTTCTACTTCGACCCCAAGGTGATCTTCGATCCGTGGCGGGCCCGCTGGATCATCATGTACCACTTTTCGGATCTAGCCAACAACCGTTCGGAGATGGTCTTGGCCGTCAGCCAGCAGACCAGCGCGATCGGGAACTACTGGATCTATCGCTTCAACATGAACACCGGGTCGGGCTCGACCTTGGCCTGGGCCGATTACTACGATCTCGGATACTCGGCGGCGGTCGTGACGGCCTCGGGCAACCAGTTCCGCTACTCGGGAGGCTTCTCGACAGCGGCTCTCCGATGGTGGAACCCGAGTGAAATCTACACCGGTTCGACTGCGTTCATGGTGACCCGCACCGTCGACGGTGACACTCCACGCTCGAGCCGGCACTTGTTTGGTGGCCTCACGACCTTCATCAGCTCGGCGTCAGGCGGCGGAAGCGCCCTCAGGTACCGATCGATCACCGATCCGTTAGGGGCGGGAACAGTGAGCTCTTCGAACATATCGGTGGCTGCGTACACAGTGCCCCCGAACAGCCGACAGTCCAACGGTGCTCGGCTCGACACGATCGACTGCCGAATGATGCCCCCGTTCGTCACAAGCTATAACAGTGCGCCGACTCTCTTCAGCGGCTTGACGACCGGGGTCGGAGGCGAAGCCCGGTGCCGCCTTTACGCGATCAACCTGAACACTCTGTCGCCCATCCTCGACACAGACTTCTTTGCCACAGGAACCGACTACTCCTTCCCGACTCCTGCCGTCAACTACCAGAACACGTGCGTTTGGGTCTTCACACGAGTTGGCCCCAGCGAAACCCCGGCGATCCGGTACGTCAACTGGGACAATGGCACGTTCTCCAACTCATCGAGCTTGTTGCGCCAAAGCCCGACGAACTACGGCACCGTGAACGGCACCGTTTACCGGTGGGGCGACTACTTTGGCGGCGACCTCGACTGGGGCGACTACAACAACCAAGGTGGCACGACAGGGAGACAAAAGCTGTGGTTCTACGGCCAATATGCCGCTTCGACAGCCAATTGGGCGACCTTCGTCGGGGCCACGCGGTCGGTCGGAACGACGACCGGTGTTGTCAACTTTGCTGGCAACGCCTACAACCTTTCGGGATTCGTCGGTGGCCCGTTCACCCCGGGTTCTGCGAACTACACGGTCGACAACTCCGGACAGGTCGGTGTCTTATACGACTTCACGACCCCGAACTGGCTGACCCCGTCCCGGACTGGAGGAACCCTCTATGCAGGGCAGTCCAACTCCATCACGGTGGCGCCGAACGCAACGGCGAACTCGTTGCCCTACGGCATCTACACGGGGAACATCACTGCGCGGAACGCCTTCACCGGAGGCACCGCCAGCCGGACGGCCACACTGACCATCAGCGCAAGGCTCCAGCCAACCGCCTTCACAGTGCGACTGGGCAGGGTGGATTCTGGAAACTTGAACAGCCTCCGCGTGCTGGACAACAACTCCCTCCGCATGTGCCGGTTCATTGTGCCGAACGCCACAACGCCGCCGGTCAACGTCGAAGTCGACACAACCGCCCCGGCAACGACGGCGAGCGCTATGAGCTTCATCATCCACTCCAGGATGGTGAACTCGGGCTCCTTCTCGCAAGACATTCAACTCTTCGACTGGACGCTCAGCGACTGGAGCACGACCGCTCGGCGCGTCGATGCCATCACAACGACCTTCGTGACGAGGACTCTCAACGTGCCGACCCCGATCAACCGGTTCATCCGGAGCAGCGACCGGCTCGTCCGAGCCCGCTGGAGGATCGCCATCACAGGCCCGGTCTCAGTGCCGGCCTGGTGCAACGACACGGACTTCGTCGGCTGGGAAGTCACTCCGTAGCCTCAAGTCAAACCCGAGTCAGCTGGCCGCCCGTTCTTCGAACGGGCGGCCAGTTCTGTCCGGGGGTATAAGCTGGCAGTGAGTCAGCCGAACCAGGGCCGGGGCCGCCTCATCGGCGCTTTGGCGGGGCTCGTCACCGGACTCATCGTGTGGTCGGCTCTTCCGGCCCTCGACGGGGCTCAGAGGACGGTCGCCGCCATCTTCGCCTCGACCGTCGTTCTCTGGGTCACAGACGCCATGCCTTTGGCGATGACGGCGCTCCTGAGCACGACTTTGCTCGTCGTCTTTGGGGCCCTGCCGGGCAAGGAAGCGTTCGGAGCCTATGGCGATCCGATCATCCTCTTGTTCATCGGGAGTTTCGTCATTGCCCGGTCGATGGAAGACTCGGGGCTCGCCAAGAGGGTCGCCTTCCTGATCCTGAAGCAACCATGGGCCACAAGAAACGTCGGATCCGTTTTGCTCGCCCTCGGGGCCGTCACCTGTCTCATCAGCCTCTTTGTGAGCAACACCGCGACGACTGCGATGATGCTGCCGATCGGACGAACGATCCTAATGGAACTCGGCCGAGACAAGAGGGGAGACCCAGTTTCCACGTCTGTCCTCTTGATGCTCACATGGGGAGCGAGCATCGCCGTCGGCACCGTCATCAGCACCCCTCCGAACATCATCGGCATCGGTCTCCTCACCGAGGCGACCGGCATTTCGATCAATTTCGTCCAATGGATGGTCTTCGCCATGCCAGTCACAGCGGTGATGCTCCTTTTCGCCTGGATGCAATTAGCATTACCGACAAGACGTGAGCAGGTGGACACAACGAAGGCTCATGCCAGGGCCCTCGAAGAGCACGCATCCCTGGGTCGGTTGAAGCCCAGCGAGATTGGAACTCTTGTCGCCTTTGTCACGGCTCTGACCCTGTGGGTCGCGCCGGGCCTCTTCGCCTTTGTCCTTGGCCCCGACCAACCCATAGCCAAGCTCCTTCGTGAGCGGGTGCCAGAAGCCGTCGCGGCGATCCTCGGGGCGACCTGTCTCTTCTTGATCCCCGCTCGCGATCAGCCCGACGGGATGACGATGAGTTGGAAGCGAGCCAAGACCATCGAGTGGGGAACCGTGCTCTTGTTTGCCGGGGGCCTCGCTTTGGGAAAGGCGACGTTCGACTCTGGATTGGCGAAAGTCGCAGGCGACGCGCTGGCCGCCGTGACGGGCGCCAGGGACGTTTGGACCATTACCGCCTTGTCCATCGCACTGGCCATCGGTCTGAGCGAACTTTCGAGCAATACGGCCTCGGCCACGACCGTTGTCCCCGTGGCAGTCTCTCTGTCGCTCGCCGTCGACGTGAACCCAGTTCCCGCGGCGCTTGGGGCCACGATCGGGGCCAGCCTCGGATTCATGCTCCCGATCTCCACGGCCCCCAACGCGATCGTCTACTCGACCGGGCTCATTCCGACGTCCGTCATGTTTCGGCGCGGCATCGTCTTCGACGTCGTGGGTTTCTTCGTGACTTTCGGGTGCCTTCGGCTTGTTCTCCCCTTGATGGGCCTTGCCTGAAAGGTCACTTGGTGAAGAACCTGCCGATATCGAGCACAGAGGCTCCCAAGAAGAGGGCGATCATGAAGAGGAACCCGACCGCTCCCAAGGTCTGTTGGATCTGCCAACTGAGCCTCTTGCCCCGCCGGAAAAGCTCGACGGTCGCGACCACCATCTGCCCGCCGTCAAGCGGCACGATCGGGAGCAGGTTCAAGACGCCGAGGGAAATGCTGAGCAGTCCGGCCATCAGGAGCACGCCCTCAAGGCCCAGTCTGCTGGCGGCCGTCGTCTGGACGGCGATGCTGGCCGGCCCTCCCAGGTTGTCGGCGACGGTTTGGGGTTTCACGACCATCCCGGCCAAGTTCTTGACCATGTCGACCGGAGTCATGGCTGCTTCAGCCAGGGCCATTGAGAACGAGTAGGGGACATGGATCCGGTCAGGGCCCATCCCCAGCCTGGCTTGGATCCGCTTTTCGTCTGTGGGCTCCATGTTGGGACCAATCACCGCCATCGGCTCAGCATCGACCTGAGGAACGACCATTAGGGTCAGCGAACGGCCTTCCCGCTCGACCTCGATCAGGGCCGGCAGCCCGACCGTGCCGAGACCTGTATCGGCCAGACGGTCGCGAACGTTCACCACGACTTCATAAAACGTCGGCGTCTCGACGCCGTCAATGCTGAGGATCAAGTCCCCTTTCTTGATTCCCGCGAGTTCCGCCTGCCCGCTCGGAGCCACTCCGCCCACCTTGGATGAAGGATCTGGCTCTTGCTTTCCAATCGACATGTACAGCCCCGTGAGCAGCAACACGCCGAAGACGACGCTGAAAAAGGGTCCGGCAAAAAGCACGATCAGCCGCATCCAGGGCGGCTTGTTATAAAACCCTCCTTCGATGGTGACCTCGCTCCCATCGACTTTGGGGTGCATGCCACGAATGGCGGCGAAACCTCCTAGCGGTAAGGCAAGCAACGCGAACTCGGTTCCTTCCCGGTTCGTCGCGCTCCAAACGGGACGAAAGTAGACCGGCACCTCTTGCCCTTCAGCCTCAATGCGCCCATGGCCCTGAGGCGTTCCGTCGGCCTTCTGGAGCACGGGCTGGTAGTAGACGATCGCAGTCGCGACCCAAGCCGCAGCCGAAAGCAACCCGACGACTTGGAGCGGCTCGCCAAACTGGCCGCGAGCCCCGAAAAGGAGCATCGCCAGAGCGACGAGCGCACACTGGCCGAGCCATCTTGCCGCCGTGAACTTCTTCAGGTGATAAAGCCGTTCAAGCCTCAGCGAGACCCAAACCGGGATCATGAGGCCAGAGACCACGAGGCCAGCCCCCATGACCCATGGTGAATGAGCCAAGAGGCCGATGACAGCCAGGGCCAATCCGATGTATCCGATGGCCCACACGGCCTTGGCGGGCAACATCGGGCGACTGAGCAACGGACCAAGATCGGTCTTTCGGATCCCGCCCATCATCACGGCGAACGCCTCCACATGCATCCCGCACGCTCGCGCAGCGAGGTAGTGGCCCAGCTCGTGCACCGCCACGAGGACGGTGATGATCAGGAGAAAGACACTGGCGCCACGCACAATGTCGGCGAGGACATCGACCGGAGTCATGCGACAGTATTGTAACGGAGAACAGCCGTTCGGCGTTCCCAGCCGCCCATTAGTTTTTGTTATATATCTCGCGGGCCGCGACCCGGGCCCATGCGTCAGTCTCCATGACGGACTCCAAACTGGCCTCGACCGGCTTGTGGCGTTCGAGGACTGCCTCGACGGTTCGTGCGATCCCCAAGTACGAACACTCCCCTCTCAAGAAGGCGTTGGCGGCCTCCTCGTTGGCGGCGTTGAGCGCGCAAGGGGCCGTCCCACCCGTCTCGAACGCACTCCTGGCGAGCATCAAGCTCGGAAAGCTGTCGTGGTCGACGGCCTCGAACGTGAGCGGGGCCGTTTGGAGCGGGTCCCACGGCCTCAAGCTGTTCTTCACGCGTTCGGGATAGAGAAGGGCGTATTGGATGGGGAGACGCATGTCCGGCCACCCAAGCTGAGCCACAACGCTCGTGTCATTGAACTCGACAAAGGAGTGGACGATGCTCTGGGGGTGAACCAAGACGTCCACTTGATCGAGCTTCAGATCGAACAGCCATAAGGCCTCGATCGTCTCGAGGCCCTTGTTCATCAAAGTGGCCGAGTCGACTGTGATCTTGCCGCCCATACTCCAAGTTGGGTGGTTCAAGGCTTCTACTGGGGTGACTTTGGCCAGGTCGGTCTGCTTCTTGCCGCGGAACGGGCCGCCGCTCGCGGTGATCACGATGCGACGGACTTGTGACGGCCCCGCCCCCTGGAGGCACTGAAAGACGGCGCTGTGCTCGGAGTCGATGGGAGTCAGGGTTCGCCCCCTTGCCCTGGCAAGATCAGTCACCAAGCCTCCAGCGGCCACCAAGACCTCCTTTGAGGCCAGAGCGACGTCTTTGCCCGCCTCAAGGGCCGCCAGGGTTGGGATCAGCCCGATGACGCCTGCGACCGCGATGACGACCAAGTCCGCCTCGCTCGATTGGACCAGTCCGACGACAGCGTCCATACCCCCGGGCGTTCCAAACTTTGACGCCGCCTCTTGGTCAAAAAGCACGGTCGGGACTCCTCCGAGCCCGGCCGACTGGGCCAAAAGGGATTCACCATCGCGGTTGGCCGCCAACCCGACGACTTGGATCCGCTCGGGCAACTGTCTCGCCACATCGAGAGTCTGAGTCCCGATGCTGCCGGTCGACCCAAGGACAATGATCCTTTTCACAGCCGCCCTTGTACCCGCCGAGCCGGTGCGAAGTCCCGGCAGGAATCATGGGAAGGGGAACGCCCTGTTTGACCAACAATACTCTTCGTGGCGAACTATCATCTGCTGTTGCACTCCTGGGGGCCTGAGGATTTTGAGAAGCTCAAGGCCAAATTTGAGGCGGCCGAAGGACTTCCGGACTTGCCGGCCGCCGCCATGCGAGTCTGCGAAGCCATTGACAAGGGGACTTCAGGAGCGGCAGACCTCGAAAGGATCGTTCTGGCCGATCCGGCCCTGACTGCGAACATCTTGCGCGTGGCCAACAGTTCTTTTCACGGTGGAGGTTCGAAGCAGACGACCACAGTGAAGGGAGCGATCATGACCCTCGGCGAGAAGTCGATCCGAAGTATCGCCGTCTCCGTGTGGGTTCAATCCCTTGTCCAGCAATCGCAGACATCACCAAGTTTCTCCGCCAGCCGCTTTTCCGAGCACTCCATGTTCGTCGGATTCCTCTCGAAGTACCTGCTTTCGGTAGCGAGCAAGAATAGGGGCGCCAAATCGGCTTGGAATGCTGACGAGATCTTTGCCGCTGGCGTCCTTCATGACCTGGGGATCGCTCTTGTCGCTTCCTTAGAGCCTGGGCTCTATGACCATATTCTCCGCAAGGCTCAGGCCGATTCAACCGACTTGAACGTAGCGTTTCATTCGACCTTCGGAAAGCCAGTCCAAAGCCTGGCGGTCATCGCCCTTGAGAGGTGGAAGCTGCCGAAGATGTTTGTCGACGTCCTTCTCGGGTACTCGGATCCTCTCAACGCGGCTAGTGAGGTGGACGCCCTTTGTTGCGTCAATCTTGCCGACAATCTGGCCCTGAACTCAGGTTACAGCTTCTGTGACTGGCCAGTCAAAGTCAGCCTGAATGAGGAGATCATCAGCCGTGTCGGGTTGGATCCCGAGAGCATTCCCGAAGTGCTGGAACTCACCAGCCGCCACACGCGAGAGTTCGTGGCCGCCGCCTAAAGGGCGAAATCGGCCACGAACGCGCCGTCCCCGAACCATTTGGGCGCAGGCGACCAGGATTCGGCCATGCCCGACTTGACGTCGAAACGGCCCACCCGGCTTCGGCTGCCCGAGCGGGCGGCTGACGACCGGGCATGAAGAGGCCCGTGGTGCGAGTCGGACAAGGGCGCGAAGCTGATCCAGGTCTGACCGCTCGGAAGATAGCTGTAAACGGGGACGATGATGGCCATGGTCACATCGTTCACCGGGTGGACGGCTTCGGCTTCGACAACAGAGAGCGACAGCAGGGAAGGATGGCGCCCGGTTCCTATAGCCACGAGGTGGTCGCCGCCCAGCCAGTCCTGGTCCAGGTCCGCGAACAGGGTCACTCTCACCAACAGGTTCGGCTCGATCAAGAACAGGTCGTGGGCGAGGGCCTGGCACTCGCTCGGGGCATCGACCATGAGGCCGAACTCGAGCGTCGGGCCTGGGGTCAGTGCCCCACTGCTTTGGTTCCAAAGTCCATGCTGAAGCATCAAGACCGGCTGCTCGACGATTTGAGGGTTCTGGGACGGGGCTTGTTTGTTGTTCATGGGCGTCCTCCTGGGACTGACCTCATCTTTGGCCCGCACCCGTGACAGCAACGTGAACAGTCCCCGTAGCAAACGTGACGGCTCCACCCCGGTCATAATCCCGGCACAGATGACCAGCGTCGGCGCGACAGACACCAGGTTCGCCCTGGCTGAGAACCAAGCTTGGGAGCTTGCTGAAGAGTTTGGAACCCCGCTCTATGTGCTGGACGAGTCCCATCTTCGGTCACGGGCCCGTACTTGGAAGGCCGCCTGGCCCCATGGAGACCTGTCTTTTGCGTCAAAAGCCAACTCAACTTTGGCGGTTCTGAGGATCATGGCCAGCGAGGGACTGTCGATCGACGTGGCCAGCGAAGGCGAACTGAGAGCGGCCCTCAGGGCCGGAGTCCCGGCCCATCAGTGCCGGCTCCACGGCAACAATAAGACATGGGAAGAGGTCTCCTTTGCGGCCGCCGTCGGTGTCGGCAAGGCGATCGTCGACAACTTTCAAGAGCTGGAGCTTTGGCAAGAGGCCAATGCGAGCCTGCCTCTCTTGCTCCGCTTGGCGCCAGGAGTCGATCCCAAAACGAACGCCAAGATCTCGACCGGCCAGGCCGACACCAAGTTTGGGTTTCCGATCGCTGACGGACAAGCCATGGAAGCCTTAAGGCTTGCCATCGAATCGGGTTTGAACATCGTGGGCTTTCACTGCCATGTGGGATCCCAACTCTTGGACCCGGGGGCGCAAGTTCAAGGCGGTGTTCAGTTGGCCTGGTTCGCGCGTGCCGCTCTCAACGAGCTCGGATTCGTGGCCGAGGTGATCAACGTGGGCGGCGGCCTCGGAGTGCGGTACACCGAGTCGGACGACCCGTTGCCCATCCCCGAATACTGCAAGAGGCTCTACGCCGCTTTGTCGGAGACCCTGTCAGACTCGCTCAGCCCCGAGCTGGCTCAGGAACCGGGCCGCTCCTTGGTCGCCGAGTCTGGAGTCACCCTCTACCGGGTCGGTGCGGTGAAGAAGCCGGCTTTGGGCGATCGATATGTCGTCGTGGATGGCGGCCTGAGCGACAATCCTCGGCCCGCGCTCTACGGCTCTCGGTATGAAGTTCGCCCCATCGGGGTTACTGGCCCTGGTGTCCCGTCGCGGGTCAGCGGCAAGCACTGCGAAACAGACCTCCTCTTCACCGGCCTGACGCTCCCCGAAGACTTGGGGCCTGGGCACTTGCTCCAAGTCCTGTGCACAGGGGCGTACAACTCGTCAATGGCCAGTCAGTACAACCGGTATCCGAGGCCCGCGACGGTTCTGATCCGCGAGAGCGGTCGGGCCGACCTGGTGCAGGCTCGTGACGACTGGGAGTCCATGTTCGCCCGCGAGCGGTTGCCGGAGGATCTCTAAGCTTGCCTCCCATCCAGTCTTTCTTGTCTTTGCTCATCGTGGGGTTCTTGGCGATCGGGCTCCACGAGTACGCCCATGCCAAGCTCGCCGACCTGGCAGGCGACCCCACCCCGCGCTACTTTGGCCGGGTGACGCTGAACCTCACCAAGCACTTTGAGCTTTTCGGCACCATCATGCTGTTCTTCACGGCCCTGACCGGGTTCGGCATCGGATGGGGAAAGCCCGTGCCGATGGATCCGCGGAAGATGAGGAACCCGAAATGGGACCATTTTGTCGCCGTGCTCGGGGGGTCCCTGACGAACCTGTTGCAGGCAGCGGTTTTCGCCCTTGTTTGGCGGGCCGTGACCGTCCTCTCGCCGGCGCTCTTGAACAACGGCTTCGTCTTTTGGCTCCTGTTCTACGGAGTCGTGCTGAACCTGGGACTTTGCTTGTTCAACCTACTTCCGATCGGCCCGCTGGACGGAATGTGGCTGTTGGGGACCTTCTTGCCTGAACCGGCCAGACTCAACTGGACTCGGTTCAACCTGACGTTCGGATCGATCGTTCTCTTGGGGGCCGTGTTCCTGGGCCAAGCCAGCGGGTTCAGCCTCACGGGCATGATCATCCGCCCCGCCATGCGGGTGCTCTTCAAAGCCTTTACTGGCACGCCACTGCCGATATAGGCGGGCCCTTCTCCCGGGTTCGACGGCGGGGAAGTGATAGAGTCCCCCGGAGACGGTCATGAGCGATAAGAAGCGGATCCTGAGCGGCATGAGGGCTACCAATCCCCGGCTTCACCTGGGGAACTATGAAGGTGCCCTTCGAAACTGGGTGCGGCTTCAGGGCGAGTTCAAGGTCTATTGCATGGTCGCCGACTACCACGCCTTGACGACCATGGCCGAGATGCCGCCCGACCTCGCCCGCAACTCCATGGAAGTGGCCAAGGACTTCGTTGCTGCAGGAATCGACCCCGACCAGTCGTCGGTCTTCGTGCAGTCTATGGTGCCCGAGCACGCCGAGCTCCATCTCGTTTTCTCCATGGTCACCGGCCTTGGCAAGCTGGAGCGCGTGCCGACCTTCAAGGAAAAAAAGGACGATCTCGGCGAGGGTCGCATGGTCTCTTACGGTCTGCTCGGATATCCGGTGCTCCAAGCCGCCGACATCCTGCTCTATAAACCGTTTGGCGTGCCGGTCGGCAAAGACCAAGCTCCGCACCTCGAACTCTCGCGAGAAGTCGGCCGCTCTTTCAACGCCGCCTTTGGCGTCGACGTCTTTCCCGAGTTCAAGGACATCATCGATGAGGACGAGTCGAGGTCGAAGGTTCCGGGTTTGGACGCCGACGACCAAGGTGTCCTGCGGAAGATGAGCAAGTCGTACGACAACTGCATTTATCTGACCGACTCTCCCGACGAGATCGCCTCCAAAATCAAGGGCGCGTTCACGACTCCGACCAAGATGCGCAAGGCCGACCCCGGGGTGCCGGAAGGGTGCGCGGTCTGCCAATATCTTCGGCTCTATTCCTCGGATTGGCAGCGACAGTGGGAGGAAGACCGGGCCGGCGAGCGCGGTTGCATGCAGAACAAGGCTGACCTGACGGAAGCCCTCAACGAGTTTCTGCGGCCGTTTCGGGAGCGTCGTTCCGATCTTGACGACGCCTCGATGGGGGCGATCCTCAAGCGAGGCGCGGAGGAAGCCCGGGACATTGCCGCCCAAACCATGCGCGAAGTTCGGGCGGCGATGCACCTCATGCCCTTATGAGGGCGGTCGTCCAACGGGTCGCCTTCGCCCGGGTCTCGGTGGTTGGGGAAGTCGTCGGCTCGTGTGGGAAGGGGCTCCTGGTCTATGCAGGCGCCCACCGGGACGACACCGTCGATAACGCGACGCGGCTCGCCGACCGCATCGTCGGCCTTCGGATCTTCCCCGACCAGGATGGGAAAATGAACCTCAACCTGGCTGCCGTGGACGATGGCGGCCCAAGGGCGAACGTCCTCGCTGTCTCGAACTTCACCCTCTTCGGCGACGTCTCACAGCGAAGGCCCTCCTTCTCCGCGGCCGCCCCGTACGCCCAAGGAGAGCAGCTCTTCCAGAGACTCGTCGAATCAATGCTGAAGCTCGGGGCTCGGGTCGAGACCGGAGTCTTTGGGGCCGACATGCAGGTCGAGGCCCTTGCCGACGGGCCCGTCACCCTCGTCATCGACTGTTAGGCGCGCGCTGCTGGCTCCAGTCGGCCTGGATATTGGGCCAAGGCAACCTCCAAGCAATCCATCGCCAGGTCGAGCCGCTCTTGGTTCAAGACATAAGCGATCCGCACCTGCCGGTGGCCGACACCGGGGGTCTCATAGAACCCGGAGGCGGGCGCGAACATGACCGTGTGCCCCTGGTGCTGAAAACTCTCAAGCAACCACTGGCAGAACCGGTCGCCGTCGTCGATGGGGAGCTCGACCATGGCATAAAACGCCCCGTCGATCTGTGGCACGCGAACGCCAGGCATAGACCGCAGTCGGGACACGACCAGGTCGCGCCGGGAGCGGTACTCCTCCCGGATGGTGTCGAAGTAAGACGCCGGAGCCTCAAGCGCGGCCAAAACGCCGATCTGTTCCAGGGTGGGCGGGGCCAGTCGGGCTTGGGCCAGTTTGAGGGCCCCGGCGTTCAACTCAGGGTTCCGGCTCACGAAGAACCCGATGCGCGCTCCGCACAGCGAAAACCGCTTCGACACGGAATCGACCATCACGGCGTGCCGCTCAAGCCCTCCCAGCTGGAGCACCGAGACGACGGGCTCTGACGTGTAGTTGAAGTCTCGGTAGACCTCGTCAGAGATCAGGAACAGGTCGTGACGGAGGGCCAAGTCTCGGAGTTGCTCGAGCTGGCCACGGGTGTAGACCGAGCCGGTCGGGTTTCCCGGATTATTGATGAGGACGGCCTTGGTTTTGGGCGTGACCTTGGCTTCGAACTCCTCGGATGAGGGCAGCCGGAAGTCGTGCTCGATGCGGGTGGTCAGGGGCACGACGTTGACCTCTGCCGCGCAGGAGAAGCCCAGGTAGTTGGCATACAGCGGCTCCGGCACGATCACTTCGTCGCCAGGGTTCAAGCAGCCCAGCATCGCAAAGGAAAGGGCCTCAGACCCCGCTGTGCACACTATGACTTCGTCGGCAGACACGATGATCCCCTGGCGGGAGTAGAACTCGGCCGCTTTGGCCCTGAGCGCGGCGATCCCGGCCGAGTGGGAATACTCCAGGGTCTTGATGTCCGTTGTCCGGACGGCCCTCCAGAACTCGGGCGGGCTCTCAATGTCGGGCTGGCCGATGTTGAGGTGGAGGACGGTGATCCCCCGTTCCTTGGCCGACTCGGCGTACGGCATCAACTTCCGGATGGGCGAGGCGGGCATGGATTGGGCGCGCTGGCTGACGGCGGGCATCGTTGGATGGAAAGGATACCGGCCAGCGGAAGGCGGGCTTCAGCCTGGCCGTGCCGCCGTCGTCCCGCCAGCAAGGCCCTTTCACGGGCCCCCACCCCCTGCCCCCTCCCCCGTAACGGGGGAGGGGGAGCAGCCGCCAAAAGCGCGGACAGTTCTCCCCATCTCAATGACCGACCTTCCCACTGTGCCAAAATGGCGCGATGAAGTTCCTGTGGCCCCTTTTCTTCCTCGGCTTCGCCTTCGCTTGTGCTCCAGAGAGCGGCCCTGCCGCCTCGACGGACGCCTCTAAGTCCGCCGACGCTTCCGGATCTTGGCCGTCCGATGTCGCGATCTATAAGAACGACAAGGGCGAGGTCCTCTGCCCGGTCATGAACGAAGTCGTCGCCTCGCCCGAGAAGGCCGACGGCTACATGGACTACGAAGGCAAGCGGTACTACTTCTGCTGCGGCATGTGCCCGGGCAAGTTCAAGGAGAGTCCGGCCACTTACGCTAAGAAATAGGGCCTAGCCTCGTTCGCCACAGCCGCGTCTTCTCAGAGTAAGAGTATCCGAGACTTTTCGACGGTTCTATGAGCCCCCGGGAATCGGTTTGCCTAAGATAACCAGGCGATGGCGCGATCTGGCCTAACAGGGGTCCGTCGTCTTGGGTTGGGACGCTCCTCGCTGTGAGCCACAATAGCCCCTGCCATGGGACAAGGATTCACGACGCGAGCCGTCCACCAAGCCGGACGGAGGGACGAGGCGACCCGTGCCGCGACCTTCCCGATCTACCAGACCTCGACATTCGGCCAAGAGACCCCAGGCCACCCCACCGAGTACCAAGGCCGTGCCCTGAGCTACGCCCGGTCGGAGAACCCGACCCGGACCGTCCTTGAGGAGAGCCTCGCCCAGGTCGAAGAGGCCAACCATGGCCTGGCGTTCGCGAGCGGCCTCGCAGCCGTGACGTGCGTCATGAACTCGCTTTCTGCCGGGGACCGGGTCTTGGCGTGCGCCGACCTCTATGGCGGCTGCTACCGGATGTTCACCCAGGTCTATGCCAAGCTCGGGATCCGTTTCGACTTCGTCGAGACGACTGACCTCTCCAAACTCGAGGCCGCACTCGCCGAGCCCGCTGCCCTCGTCTGGCTGGAGTCCCCGTCGAACCCGCTGCTCAATGTGACCGACCTGGCCGGGGCTTGCGCCCTCGCCAAGAGCGCCGGGGCCCTCGCGCTTGTCGACAACACGTTTGCCACGCCCTATCTCCAGCAGCCCCTCAAGCTCGGGGCCGACGTCGTCCTCCACTCCACCACCAAGTACCTCAACGGCCATGCCGACGTTGTGAACGGGGCCCTCGTCATGGACAGTGAAGACCTCTGGCGCCGCTTCAAGTTCGTCCAGAACGCCTGCGGCCTGATCCCTGGCCCCCAAGACTGCTACCTCGTGATCAGGGGCCTCAAGACGCTGGCCCTCCGGATGGACCGCCACTGCAACAACGCCCGCCAGGTCGTCGATTGGCTGGAGGCCCACCCGCGCGTCACGCGCGTCTACTATCCCGGACTCTCAGCCCATCCGGGGCACGACACCGCCAAGAAGCAGATGAAGGACTTCGGCGCGATGCTCAGCTTCGAGGTGGAGGGCGGCCTGGAGCCTGCCAGGAAGGTCATGGAACGGTTCCGGCTCTTCACTCTCGCCGAGTCCCTTGGGTGCGTCCAGTCGCTCGTGAACCATCCGGCCAGCATGACCCACGCCAGCGTGCCCCGCGACGTGCGGCTCGCGGTCGGCATCAGCGACGGCCTCGTTCGCCTCTCGATCGGGATCGAGGACATCGACGACATCCTTGCCGACCTCGAACAGGCCCTCTCAGCGTAGAAAGAGGGCCGCCCTTTCGGGCGACCCCCTCAATTCAGTTGCTTGTGGTCGACCACGTCTTGGCCGCGTTCCAGGCCGTGTTCTGGGCGATCTGGGCGTTCATCGAATACTCGCCGCCCCCACCGCCGCCACCCGAGCTCTGGAAGCTCGACTGCGCCCCAATGCCCCACTCGTCGAGTGCGGCCGAGAACTGCTGGGCCAGAGCCATCCGCTGGGCGGCCGTGGCCGCCTGCCATTGCTGTCTGAGCCCGGCATAGACCTTCGGCGCATTGGCGATCAAGAGCTGGATCTGGGGATCCATCGTCGGGAGCTCCTGCACGATCTGGGTCCGGATCTTCACGATGTCGTCCATCGTGACGTCGCTCGCGTCACGCCCGGCCGCCACCCACATGAAGTAGAGCATCTCCATCGTCGCGTCCAGGTCGCCCTCGGTAATCTGGTTGTCCCACTCCTCCTTTGGGGCGGCTGCCTTCGCCTGGCCCAGCGCCTTCGACCGCCGCTGGATCGCGTCCCACATCACCTGGGCATAGCCGATTCCCATCTGCGCCCCGCGCTCAAAAGCGTTCGTGAACACAGCCTTGCCCTCCGCCTTGCTCTGGGCGATCTCCTGGGGGGTGCCTTGGGTCAGGGTCTGGAGCAGGGAAGCCCCCTGCTGGGCGAGGATGCGCCGCCCCTCCGCGTCCGCCTTCTCGTAATACTCGATGAACCGCGCCCGGCTCGCGTCGAACTCGGCTTCGGTCAGCTGCACGTCGAAGAGGAGCTCGACCACCGTCACGAAGTTGGCCACCGAGCCATAAGTGAGCGGCGGGTCGCCCGCCGCCAGCACCTGGTCCATCGGTTCGCGCTTGAAGTTGTCCTTCACCCGCCCGGCGATCGACTTCAGGTCGGCCGTCGAGAGCGGGCCGGAGACGCTCGTGGCCCCGGTCGACCGGCCTGGCGTCTTGGACTCCACCTTCAGCGTGGCCGCGTGGTCGAGCACCATCTTCAGCGTCGCCGGATCTTTGGTCGGGGCGTGGGGCATGACAGCCAATGCGAACTTGTTGCCGCACACGGTCAGGATATAGCCGCGCCATGCCTGGCCGTCCTCGTCCTTGAAGTCCAACTCCAGCTTGATCGCCTCGCGCCCGTCAAAGGTCGTCTTCGACTCGGCCCGCTTTGTCACTGTATAGTCTGCCGACACGACCTGGGCGAACGAGTCGAGCACCGCCCGGTTCACCGCGCTCTGCTGGCTCGCGTCAAGAGCCTCCTCGAACCGCTGGGCGAAGATGTCGATGTGCGCCCCCTCTTCGTCGGCCTTGTTGAAGACCTCGGTGATGGTCGCCCCATCACCGATTGATTCTCTGCGCACCGTCCAGCCGGGAGGAAGCTCGATCGAAAAGGCCCCGTCAGGGTCGGCGTAAGGCGTCGCCGAACTGGCGAGAAGAGCGAAGATGAGGGAAACGGTGCTGCCCACGAGCGAAATCCTACCCGCCGGCCAGGTTCCGCCAAGCCAACACCATGCGCACCCGGCGGCGGGGTTTGTCTTACTCATCTTCGGTTTCCGACGTCAGATCTGCACCCGGGTCGAGCTTCGCCCGGCACCCTGGGTCTCCTGGCGCGACTTCGTGTGCGCCACCCTCGCCACCGGTTAGAATCCGCCCGTGGCGAAGACGGTGCGGCTTGGGTTGCTAGGGTTGGGGACGGTGGGCTCCGGCCTTGTCGAGATCGTCAACAAGAGCGCGGCCACCATCGAGGCCAAGTCCGGCGTCAGGCTCGAGATCGTCCGCGCCCTCGTCCGTTCCCAGGGCAAGGCTAGGCCCCTCCCGCCCGGCCAGGTCACCCTGAACCCGGACGACGTGCTCTGCGACCCCGCCATCGACATCGTCGTCGAGGTCATTGGCGGCATCGAGCCCGCCAAATCCTACATCCTCAAGGCCCTGGAGGCCGGGAAGAGCGTGGTCACCGCCAACAAGGCCGTGCTCGCCACCCACGGGGCCGAGATCTTCTCCAAGTCCACCGAGACCGGGGCCCAGCTCGGCTTTGAGGCCAGCGTCTGCGGCGGCATCCCCCTCATCCGCGCCCTCAGCAGCGGCCTCATCGCCAACGACATCGACTCCCTCGTCGGCATCCTCAACGGCACCTCCAACTTCATCCTCACCCGGATGTACCGCGACCGCCTGTCCTACCCAGAGGCCCTCAAGCTCGCCCAGGAGCGCGGCCTGGCCGAGGCCGACCCCAGCTTCGACGTCCAGGGCGTGGACGCCGCCCACAAGCTCATCGTCCTCACCGAGCTCACCTTCCAGACCAAGGCCACGCTCGACCAGCTCGAGAGGGAAGGGATCGAGCAGATCGAGCCCATCGACATCAAGGTCGCCGACGAGTTCGGCTTCGTCATCAAGCCGGTGGCGGTGGCCCGGCGCGAGGGCGACCTCCTCGATCTCCGCGTCCACCCCGCCCTCGTGCCCTTCGAGCACCCCCTTGGCCCCGTCAGCGACGAGTTCAACGCGGTCATGGTGCGGGGCGACGCCATCGGCGAGATGATCTTCCACGGCAAGGGCGCGGGGTCGCTGCCCACCGCCAGCGCCGTCATGAGCGACATCGTGGAGATCGCCCGCAACCCCGGCGGGGGCGTGATCTGGAACCCGGCCCAGAGCCGCCGCCTCGCCCACATCGAGGGCCGCTCGCGCTACTACCTGCGACTCCCGATCTTCGACCGCCCCGGCCTCATAGGCAAGATCGGCACCGTGCTGGGCGACCATGGCGTCTCCATCACCCACGTCACCGCCCGCCTGAGCCCCTCTCCCGTCCACGGCCCAGACGCCGGGGTGGGGGCGCTTGACCAAGGCCCCTCCCCCGTCCACGGGGGAGGGGTTGGGGTGGGGGCCAGCGGCCAAGGCCCCTCCCCCGTTCACGGGGGAGGGGTTGGGGTGGGGGCCAGCGGCCAAGGCCCCTCCCCCGTTCACGGGGGAGGGGTTGGGGTGGGGGCCATCGGTGACACCATGCTTCTCACCCACGAGGCCAAAGAGTCGCAGATCAACCGTGCCCTTGCCGAGATCGAGGCCGCCGGCATCCTCGCCGGCCCCCCTGTCTCCCTCCGTATCCTCGACTGAGCCAGGGGATGTCAGGGAGCCGGCCGAGCCGCCTGGCGCGGAAGCCTCAGCCTCTCGCCGCGAACTCGCCTGGGTGCCAGGCAGGAAGCGTGTGCCTGAGCGGCTTGTCAGTCCGGTAGCCCAGTTCGTACTCCGCCTGCATCAGCGTGTGGATCTCGTGCGTCCCTTCGTAGATCATCGCCCCGCGGCTGTTGCGGAAGTACCGCTCCACCGGGAACTCGTCGCTGTAGCCATACGCCCCGTGGATCTCCACTGCCTTGTTCGCCGCGTCAAAGGCGGCGGCGCAGTTCGTCCACTTCGCCAGGCTGCACTCCCGGGTGTGCCGCAGGCCCACGTTCTTCATCCAACCGACCTTCTGATACAACAGCCGCCCCACCTCGCGCCCCTGCACCATCGACGCGATCATCTGCTGCACCAGCTGCTTCTTGCCGATCACCTCGCCCCCGGCCGTCCTTTCGTTCGCGTACTTCACGCTCGCGTCCAGGCAAGCCTGGATGAGCCCCACCGCCCCCGCCGCCACCGTGTAGCGCCCGTGGTCGATCGCGCTCATCGCGACCCGGAACCCGTCCCCTTCCGCGCCGATCAGGCAGTCCGCAGGCACCCGGCAGTCCTCGAAAAAGATCTCGCCCGTGTTCCCGGCCCGCACCCCAAGCTTGCCCTTGATCGGGCGGCTGGTGAAGCCCGGGAGGGAGCGGTCGACGATGAAGGCGGCGTAGCTCGGCTTGCCGGCCCCCACCCCAACCCCTCCCCCGTGAACGGGGGAGGGGCTCTCGTTGCTGGCCCCCACCCCAACCCCTCCCCCGTGAACGGGGGAGGGGCTCTCGTTGCTGGCCCCGTCCGCGGCCACCGACCCGCCCACGAGCCGGGCCACCACCAGGAACTGGTCGGCGTAGTCGGCGAGGCTGATCCATGTCTTCTGGCCGTTCAGCACATAGGCGTCGCCGTCGCGGCGTGCCGTCGTCTTCAGGTTGCTGGCGTCGCTGCCGGCCCCGGGCTCGGTGAGGCCGAAGGCGGCGATCCGCTCCCCGGTCGCGAGCTTGGGCAGCCACCGCCGCTTCTGCTCTTCGGTGCCCCACTGCATGAGGGTCATGGCGTGGAGCCCCACATGGACGCTCATCACGACGCGCGCGGTCGAGTCGGCCCGTTCGAGCTCCTCGCACACGATCCCCAGCGAGACATAGTCCGCGCCCATCCCGCCATACTCCTGGGGGATGCAGACCCCCAAGAAGCCGGCCTCGCCCATCTTCTTCAGCACCGCCGGGTCGCTTTCGTGGGCCCGGTCGCGCTCGGCCAAACCGGGCAGGATCACCGTCTGCCCGAACTTGTGGGCGCTCTCGCGGATGAGGTCGTGCTCGGAGGTCGCGGAAAAGTCCATTGCCTCGATTCTACGGGAGCAGCCCCCGGACGGCCAGGGACTGGCGACCCTTCTGCGCGCTTTGTCGGTTGCTCGTCGTCCGTTCGTCGTTCGTTCGTCGTTCGTTCACGATCCGAACGACCAAGGCCCGACTTCGCTCGCGCCTCGGGCGGTCAAAGCGTCCAAAATGACCGCCCCAGCCGTGGGGCCGCCCCGAAAAAGAGGAAAAGCCCCCGGCGCTGGGGCGCCGAGGGCCGGTGGGTCGTGACTGGGCCGCGCTGGCCTAAAACTCGATCGGGGCCGTGATCCCGAGGAAAAGCCGCTTGTCGCGCAGGCCCGCTTGGACCTGGACGTTGCTCTTCGTCTTGTAGCGGACGGCCGCGTTCAGGTTGACAGCGTCATATTCGGCGATGATCGCCAGGTGGTTGTCGAAGATCAGTTCGCCGCCTCCGATGAACCGCTCTCGGAACATGCCGGTGCCCACGCCCGCGTGGGCCCGGAAGCCGACCGCGACCTGCTTGGTGGCCGCCTCGGCCCCTTCTTTGACCGCTCCCACCGCTTTGGGCGAGAGGTCGACCGAGCCGACAAAGTACGCCGTTTGGTCGATGGCGTCGAACGGGTCGATGATCCCGATCCCGACCGTGAGCCACTCCAGGTTCGACGGGTAGAGCGTGACCTTGCCGTGGGCGATAGCCTTGTCGTCCCGGTCTCGGCGCATGATGTAGGCTCCGCCGACCTCGATGAAGTCGATGATGCCGTAGCTGCCGGTGGGGCCGGAGAACTCCTTGCCCCAGGTGCCGCCGAGGCGGAACTCCTGTTTCCTAGCCGTATAAGCGTTGGGCACGGTGATGAGGCCGGTCGGGCCGAACGTCGTGTTCATCCCGGTGCCACCACGATCGGTCACTGTGGCTTGACTCAGCGCGGTCATGGGCAGGCTCAGGGCCAGCGTGGTCGCAATCCATAGCTGTTTCATGTTCTGACTCCTCGAAGCGTGACTGGCGCGAGCCGCTACCCGAGAACGGCTCTCGCACCCGTCACTATATCACACCTGGCAAGCATAGTTCAATTCAAGAAGGACGATCATCGGCTGATAGGGTTTGGCGGCGCCGAGCCCCCCTTCTGCGGCGAGCGGGCTCAGGCGAGACTGAGCGCCTCCTCGACGAACTCAATGGCCCACTCCCCGATCTCGGCGCACACGGCGCGGAAGACGGTGCGGACCGCTTCGGGATCGGTGCCCGCGACGTCCGGGTCGGTGAAGGCCCGATGGACGCGCCGGTCGGCGTTAGGGAAGACGGGGCAGGCCTCGTTGGCCGCGTCGCAAACCGTCACGACGACGTCGAAGCGCTGCCCTTCATAGGCGGAGACCGGGTCGCTGGTGTGGCCGGAGATGTCGATCCCGTGCTCGGCCATCGCCTCGACCGCCATGGGGTGGACGCCCTTGGGGTGGGTGCCCGCGCTGCGCACCTCCAGCCGCCCCTGGCCAAAGTGGCGGATCCAGCCCTCGGCCATCTGGGATCGGGCCCGGTTGCCGGTGCAGACGACCAAAACGCGGGGAAGAGGCATGACGGGAATCTACCTGTCGCCAAGCTAGGCCCCGTGGCCGTTCGCGGTATGGTGGGTGGGAACCATGAGGGCCTTGCTCCTGGCCGTCCTCTCGGCCGCCACCTTCGCCATTGCTCAAGAAGCCGCCGTCGCGCCTGCCGGTCCGGGCGTCGCCCAGTTCCTCACCGCGATCGAGCCGCGCGAGCTGGGGCCGACCACGATGGGAGGGCGGATCATGGACATCGCCGTCTTTGAGCGCGACAAGAGGATCTTCTACGTCGGTGTCTCGGGCGGGGGGGTCTGGAAGACGGAGAGCGGCGGGATCAAGCTGGAGCCGGTATTCGACAAGCAGAGCCTGATCAGCGTCGGGGCCCTGGCCCTGAGCCAGAAAGACCCGAACGTGGTCTGGGCAGGCACCGGGGAGCCCAGCAGCCGGAACTCGACCCTCTTCGGCAACGGGCTCTATAAGACCACGGACGGAGGCAAGACCTGGGCGCACATGGGGCTCAAGGACAGCAAGCAGATCGGCAAGATCGCGATCCACCCGAAGAACGACGACGTGGTGCTGGTCGCGGCCCTGGGCCACCTGTGGGGGCCGAACGACGAGAGGGGCCTTTATCGCACCGAGGACGGAGGGAAGTCGTGGCGGCGGGTGATCGACGCCGGGCCCAAGGCGGGGGCGGTGGACGTGGCCTTCGACCCCAAAGACCCGAACGTGGTGCTCGCCGCGACCTGGGAGCGGGTCCGGATGCCACATGACTTTGTCAGCCGGGGGCCGGGGAGCGCCCTCTGGCGCAGCACGGACGGAGGGAAGACGTTCTCGAAGGTGACCAAGGGGCTGCCCGAAGGGCCGCTCGGGCGCATCGGGATCTCGTTCCACCGGGCCGACCCGCGGCTGGTCGCGGTGACGGTGGACGCCAAGCAAGGCGGGGTCTTCGTGAGCCAAGACCGGGGGGCGAGCTGGGAATTCCGCAACCGGCTCAACCCCAGGCCGTTCTATTTCAGCACGCCTCAGTTCGACCCGGTGGACAAGAACCGGATCTACCTGCTGGGCGTGAACTTCCACGCGAGCGACGACCAAGGGAAGTCGTTCCGAGAGCTCTCGATCCGGGCCCATCCCGACCACCACGCGATCTGGGTCGACCCGGACGACAACGCGCACTTCATCATCGGGAACGATGGCGGGCTCAACGAGACGCGCGACCGGGGCCGGAGCTGGCGGATGTTCGACTCGATGGCGATCGGGCAGTTTTATGCGGTGGCGGTGGACATGCGGAAGCCCTACTATGTCTATGGCGGGCTGCAGGACAACGGCTCTTGGGGCGGGCCGACCCAGACCCAGCAGGGGGGCGTGTCCGCCTGGCACTGGTACGGCATTGGCGGCGGCGACGGCTTCCATGTGCAGGTCGAGCCCGAGGACTGGGAGTGGGTGTACGCCGAGAGCCAAGGCGGGGCCCTTCAGAGGCTCAACCAGGTGACGGGGGAGTCCGGCTTTATCCGGCCGCGCCCGCCCCAGGGCGAGCAGTACCGGTTCAACTGGTCGAGCCCGCTCCACATCAGTCCCCACAACTCCAGCACGCTGTACTTTGGGGCCAACAAGCTCTTCAAGAGCACCGACCGGGGCAAGAACTGGAAGGTGATGAGCCCGGACCTCACCACCGACGACAAGGAGAAGCAAAAGCCGCCCCAGGGAGACAGCGTGGACTCGGGGGCAGAACGCCACTGCACGATCATCACGATTGGGGAGTCGCCAGTGAAGCCGGGGGTGCTGTGGGTCGGGACGGACGACGGCCTGGTCCAGCTCTCGACCGACGACGGGTCCACGTGGAAGGAGGTCTCGGGCAAGCTGCCCGGGGCTCCGAAGGGCACCTGGGTCAGCCGGGTGAGGCCGAGCAAGTTCAAGGAAGGACGCTGCTACGTGACACTTGACGGCCACCGGAACAACGACTACTCGCCTTATGTCTATGTGACCGAGGACATGGGCGAGACATGGACGAAGATCACCGACGGCCTGGAGGAGGACGACTCGTGCTATGTGATCGAAGAGGGAAGGCTCAACGAGGACTTGCTCTACCTGGGCACCGAACGGGGCTTGCTCGTCTCGATGGACAGAGGGAAGTCATGGACCCGATTCACGACCGGGAGCTATCCGAACGCCCGGGTCGACGACCTGGTGGTGCACCCGCGGGAGATGGATCTGGTGGTCGGCACCCATGGCCGTTCGATCTGGATCCTGCCGACCCAGCCCCTGGAGCAGTTGAAGGCCGACGACCTGAAGAAGGACGTGGTGGTGACCGTCCCGCGGACTGTCTACTTCATGGGCCGGGTGTCGCCGCCCAGCCCGTGGGGGAACGAGTCGTACGCCTCGCGCAACACCCAGCCGGGGACGACGGTGGCGTATTATCTGCGCGAGGCCACCGACAAGAAGGTGGTGGTGCAGTTCTTGGACGCCTCGGGCAAAGAGGTGGCCAAACTGGACGGGACGGGCAAAGCGGGGCTGAACGCGGTGAACTGGCGGCCCGGGCGCCGGAACCTGGGAGCCCGGAGCGGGGACTTCACTGTCGTGGTGAAGGTCGGCGACGCCGAGCACCGGACGGCCCTGAGGGTCGAAGACCTGACCTGGAGATACGACAGGGAGAACGCGGTCGGCAACTGACCTGGGCCGGGACTGAAGATTCGGGCTGGAAACGCCGAAGCTCCAACGGGAGTCAAAAAGCGTGATGAACAGCCACGGCCCACAAGAACACGAACGAGCCGAGACCGGGACGCCCCCGGTGGCCTTGGTGGTCTTGGCGGCGGCCGGCCTGGTCGCGGGCTGGTGGCTTTGGCGCCGCCACAAAGACCGGATCGTGGACGACATCGAAGGGCTCATCAAGCAGTGCGACCGCGCCGCCGAGAAGATGGAGCGCACGTTCCGAGGCCACGCCCAGGCGAGCTGAGCCGTCCCTCCCCTTTCAGGCGTTGGTCTGTCTGATAATCGATATTATGCGATGAATTAGGCCCGGCGCTCCCAACGTCCGTTCCCCTGCGTCCCTATCGGTACACTGCCCGACGGACAAGGGACCGCCAAAGGAATGGAGTCTTTCAAGCGCCTGCTCTGGATCGTGGCTATCGCCATGGGTTGTGGCGTGGTGATGTACGTCGTGTCGGGATTTTTCCCTAAGCGGTACCAGAGCTACCAGACGCTGTACTTTCCGATGTTGCAGACCGCCGGGAGCCTGTCGAGCGTGCTCGGTGGGGGCGGCGACGTCTCTGTGCCTTCGAGCTTGGGCGGGGCCTTTGCCGTGCCTCTCGTCGCGACCGGGGCCCAGGCGGCCACGGGGATCATCCAATCGCGTGCGGCGCACCGCGACGTCGTGAGGAAGCTCGATCTGGAGAAGCGTTGGAACATGTCGGAAGCCGACGCGATCTCCGCCGTCCGGGAATCGGTCTCGATCAGGCTCGACAAGAGCAACCTGGTCCGGGTGGAGGTGACGGCGCGGTCGCCCGAGGAAGCGGTGGCGATCAACAAGCAGCTCTTCGCCCACCTCTTGAAGAGGTCTGACGAGCTCACGATCAACGTGAGCAGCCGCATCAGGCAGTCGATCGAGACCGCGATCGTCGGGAACGAAAAGCGGCTCATTGAGAAGAGGACCCGACTCCAAAGGATCCTGCTTGAGACGCCGGTCGGCAAAGTGGAGGACGAGACCCGAGCGTTCATCACTGCCCGCGAGAAGTACGACGAGGCGAAGATCGAATCCGAGTCGGCTCGGGAAAAGCTAGCTGCGGCCGAGCGGGAGTCAAGGATCGTCCTGAGCCAGCCGGACGGGGCTCAAGCCCTGGAAGGCATGGCTTCCCCGCTGGCCAACGCCCGCCCGGTTGGCGAGGCCGGGTACCGCAATTTGGCCCAAGAGCTCCAGAAGCGCCGCCTCGCCCTGCTTGACGCCGCCGCGAAGTTCCAGCCGGACACGCCCGAGTACCGGGCGGCCAAACGGGACTCGGACAACGCCGAGAAGCTGGCGCGAGAGGCGGTCAATGCCGAGAAGCAGGCCCTGGACAGAAGCGCGTCTCCTGGGTTGGCGGCGGCCAAAGTGGAGCTGTCGGCCCTTCTCAAAGTCGTGTCGGCCACTGGCAAGCTCCTGGAGCAGTATCGGAGCCAGGTTCAGTCGGCCCCGTTGGTGAACGAAGCCCTCGCTGACTACCAAGCGCTGATCGACGTGAAAAGCATGCTGACTCGCGAACTGGAGAAGGCGAAGCTGAACGAGTCGAGCGACCCTTCGCGGTTCCAGCAGGTCGACGTGCCGGAAGCCGACTCCAGGCCGGTTTCACCGAGGCCCGGGATCAACGCCCTGCTTGTGTTTGCTGCGGTGCTGGTGATCCTGGCGGTCCCAGAGATGGCCCGGGCGTTCCGCGCCGCGGCTACCGCGTCGCCTGACCAACGACCCAGCTGACGACTTCCCCAGCGCGGCGCATGTCGTCGGGCGTCAAGGTCGGGTGCACTTGAAGCATCAGAGAGGTCTCGCCGAGTTCTTGCGCCACGGGAAGTGGTTCGTTAGGGCCAAGGCCTGCCTGGACGAAGGCTTGTTCCCGGTAGAGCTCGCCGCACGTCCCGGCCATGCAAGGGACGCCTCGCGCCGAGATCTCGTCAGCGATGCGCTCCCGGCTCCAGCCGTCACACAGCGAGCCCGGATCCAAGAACGCGTTGAACTTGTACCAAGCGTGGACGACGTGGTCGGGCGGCCAAGGAACCCGAAGGTTGGGAATTGGGCTGAGGGCCTCGCGCAGGGCGGCCGCGTTGGCGGCGCGAGCTTGGCTCCACTCGGGCAGTCGCCGGAGCTGGATCCGGCCGAGCGCGGCCTGCATCTCGGTCATCCGGGCGTTGGTGCCAAAGGACTCGTGAAGCCAGCGGTAGCCAGGCGGGTGATCAGTCCGATAGGTGGCCTCACGGCTCTTGCCATGGTCCTTGAGCGACCAGAGGGCGTCGTCGAGGGACTCGTCGTCGGTCGCGACCAGGCCCCCTTCCCCGCCGGTAGTGATGATCTTGTCTTGGCAGAACGACCAAGACGACACGATGCCGAGCGTGCCGACGGGCCGACCCCGGTAGGACGCGCCGTGGGCTTGGGCGCAGTCCTCGATCAGGAGAGCCCCGTGCGAACGGCACAGGGCGACGATGGTGTCCATCTCGGCGGGCCAACCGGCCAAGTGCACCAGGAGGACCGCTTTGGTCTTGGGTGTGAGGGCCCGGGCGATGCTCTCGGCTGTCAAGTTTTGGCTCTCGCGGTCGACGTCGGCGAAGACGGGTGTCGCCCCGGCCATGGCGACGCAACTGGCGCTCGCCATGAAGCTCCTGGGGGTCACGACGACCTCGTCGCCGGGACCGATCCCGAGCGCCCGGAGGATGAGGTCGAGGGTAAGCGTCCCGTTGGCCATCGCCACCGCCCCTCGGCAACCGAGATGGGCGGCGTACTCGCGCTCGAACTGTCTCCCTTCCTGGCCGGTGTGGTAGTTGACCCGACCCGAACGCAGAACCTCGGCCACTCGCTCGGTCTCTTCTGGCGTGAACGAGGGCCAACCGGGCCAGGAGGCCACGACCGGCCCTTCTGTGAGTGGCGATGGAGTCGAAACGCTCATCGGGGTTTCTCCGACGATTGTGGCACGGAGCCCCCAACGATCTGCTCCAGAAACTCCGCGTACCTCCGGGCCAGGGCCTTGAAGTCATGGTGGGCCGCAACGAAGGCTCGGCCTCGATCTCCCCTGGCCGCGCGCTCGCAAGGATCCTCCCTGGCCAGGAGACGCGCCGCCTCGGCCAAGGCGGCGCCGTCGCCAGCCGGGGTCTGCACCACGGCCGGACAGTCGCCCAGCTCGCCCAAGTCGGCATCGACCGAGACGACCACCGGCAGGCCCATGGCCAGGTAGTCGAAGAGCTTGTTCGGGCTGATGCCATACCGGAAGACGTCCATCTTGGAGAGGACGAGCAACCCGGCTCCCGCCGACTGCAAGGCGCCGTGCACCTCGGCCTTGGGGACTGCCCCGCGAAGCTCGACGTTGTCGATCCCCTCTGACTGGACGCGGCCCGCCAAGCGCGGACGCTCGGGGCCGTCGCCGTAGAGCAGGAACCGCACCGGTACGTCTTGGAGGATCTTGGCCGCGTCGAGCAGTGTGTCCAGGCCGTTGGCGACGCCGTGGGCGCCCGCATAAACCATCCGGAAGGGGCCCGGCTCCCCTTCCCTCTTTGGCACGGCGGGGGCATCGCCGAGGTCGATTCCGTTGGGTACCACGCAGATCCTCTCTTTGGGCACTCCTCGGTATTCGAAGTAACGGACCGACTTCGGCAAGAGGGTCACGAGACCGTCGGCAAGACTGTGCAACCGGCGCTCGAGCGCGGCCATCCAGAGGACGAACGGGTGCCAGCGAGGGACGCCAAGATCGACAAGCGACTCAGGCCAGATGTCGCGCACTTCGGCGACGAACTTTGAACCCATCTGGCGAGCGGCCTGACCGGCCGCCACGGCCGCGAAGAGGTGCGGCGAGGAGCCGACGACGACTTCCGGTCTCTCGGGGCCAGGCACGGCACGCGCCCAGTCCGCAAACCCTTTCGCGAAACCGACCATGTTTCGAAGCCGCTGAAAGGAGTTCTTGCTATAGGGCGGCGCCTCGATCCAACGGAACCGGACGCCGTTGACGCACTCTTGTCCGGGCGAAGGAGGCGCCGTCCCGGTCGATTGGGGAAGGCCGTGCGTAGCTGCGACGACAGTGACGTCGTGGCCAAGATCCCGCATGTGCTTGGCCAGAGAGTAGTGCCGTGTGCCGCCCGGGCGGCTCGGTGGGATCGCGTAGTGGTTGACGAGCCATATCCTCACGTCGCGTACCTCTCCTTGAGGCTCGCGAGGATTTTTTCCGCCGCCCGTCCGTCGCCATATGGGGCCACGTCCCGCCCTGGCGGCGCGTCCAGGGCGTCGAGGAGTGCCCCAGCCAAGGTCTCGGCGGAGTCCGGCGGCGCCAAGCGGTTCCACCCTGACTCCACAAGCTCGCCCCACTCGGTCTCGGTCCGCATCGTCACGCAGGGCGTCCGGTGGAAGAAGGCCTCCTTCTGGAGCCCGCCCGAGTCGGTCGCGACGAATCGGGCCGCCCGCACCAGTTGCAGCGTCTCGTGAAACGAGAGCGGGCCTGTCGTCCGAACAGGTTCCGTGCTGACACCATGGGCCTTGAGAGCCTGCTCCGTCCGTGGGTGGACTGACCAGAGCACCGGCACCGACCTTGCCAAGCCGCGCAAACCCTCCACGACCGCCCGCAATATGGTCTCAGAGTCGGTCGTCTCCGCCCGGTGGACGGTCGCGAAGACGAACTCGTTGGCGCGCAGTCCATAGGTCGCGAGCGCGTCCGCGACCTTGTGAGTCCGTGCCGCTTGCACCAAGGCGACATCGTACATGACGTCTCCAACGAGTTCCACCTTCTCAGGCGACACCGCTTCCCGAAGAAGTTGGTCATAGGCGGTCTGGGTCGGGGCGTAAAGCACGTCCGCGACGTGGTCGGCGACGATCCGGTTGATCTCCTCGGGCATGGCCCGGTTGAAGGACCGCAGACCGGCCTCGACGTGGGCGACCGGGACACCGAGCTTGGCTGCGGCCAAGGCCCCGGCTAGGGTCGAGTTCGTGTCGCCATAAACGAGGAGGACGTCGGCCGGATGGTCGGCCAAGTCGGCCTCGATTCTCTCAAGCATCCGGCCCGTCATGGCCCCGTGGCTGCCCGACCCGACCTCGAGACTGGCTTCAGGGGGCCGGATCCCGAGTTCGCGGAAGAAGACCCCCGACATCGCGTCGTCGTAGTGTTGTCCAGTATGGATCAGCCGCTCGGCGACATCGGCGTCACTGTCGACCAAGGCGCGAAGGGCTGAAGCCTTGATGAACTGCGGTCGGGCCCCCACGACAGTCGTGATCCTTAGGATGGCGCGCCCCTCCATTTGATCGGCTGGTCCGAGGAGACGAGGGAGACCCGGTCGACACGGGCCCGCTCGTCGGCGTCGTCCTTCCTTTCGGCAAGGACGAACTCGGCAAGTTGCTCGTCGCCCACATCGTCGTCCAGCCAAAGCACGTTCGGTGAGCCTCCGTAGGGTTCCATGGCCGACTCCCGCTTTGCCATTCCAGGAACCAGCACGACCTTGGCTCCTCCGATCCATGACTCGATGATCGCCGTGCTGGTCGCCCCGACGACGATCCTCGCTCGGATGACCACGTCGAAGAGGGCGACGCTTTGGGCGTGCTCGATCTGGACTTCCCTTCCCCGGACGGCGTCCTCGAGATGCTCGGCCAATTCTCGAAACAGGCCGCCGTCCTGAGGGTGGGGCCGGATCGAAACTTCCCAGTCCGGACAGAGGGCGCGCGCCAGCCGCAGGACGCCATCAGAGTAGCTCTTCGGCATGTCGGGGATGCGGTGGTGAATCACGACCAGCCGGCGCGGTCGTTCTGCCCAACCCGCTCGTTCTCGGGCCAGGCGGCGGTGGAGCCCATTGCCAGTGAGCCACACGTCCTCGGCGAGGCTCCTTGAGTCGGCATAGACCTGCGCGTACTTGGCCGACCAGAAATAGCACTCGTCAAACAGCATGAAGGCGACTTGGCGGTTCACGAGGCGCTCTCCGTGCTGCAAGTTCACGCTCCGGACGCCGATCTCCCGCATGTAGAGGGTCACCAAAGGCATGGACGTCACTCCTTCGGCAAAGTTGCCCAACACTCTTGGTCGGTAGGCCGCTACCGAATGCTCATAGTACGAAAGCCATCGAAGAGCGTTTGACAAGACTTCCGGAACCATGATCAGCCTGGGTTCTGTCCAGACTGCGCGGGCGAGGAACCGAAGAACCCGAAGAGAGAGGAGCGGCCGCTTATCGGCTGTGGCCACCGTGTCTTCGCCGAGGACGCGACGGGCCTCTTCGCCATAGCGCTCGGCGGGCAGGAAGCAGAAAGTCGCGGCCGCTGGCGTTCCTCGTGGGCGCCGCGAAGACAACGCCAGTCCCATGACCAAAGGCACCAGGCCCACGACATTGGCTGCGACCCGAACCCACCGCATTCCAGGCGACTGGAGCGAACGTTTGCCCAAGGCGCTGGCAACGCCCATCCGACAAGCCTGGAGCAGTGGCCGCTCGTCGAACGCCCGCAAGCCGCCAGGACCGAAAACACGCGCCTCAAGGCGCTCCAACTCGGCCCGTTCGACCGCGTTGTCCCGTGCCAACAGCTCTTGCGACATGCCGAAGATCTGCGTGAGCCATGGGTGCCGGGCGCGTGCGATGCCAAGCACCAGCCTTTCGATCATCCTGGAACCGCCCTCACGAGTGACTCCACCCACGCACGGGCCGGTGTCCAGAGCACCGTCAAAGCTAAGACCAGCCACAGTGCGCCGAGCACCACCATCGTCAAAGCGGTAGAGCCAGCCGAAGCGGCGAGCGCCAATCCTGTCGCCACCAACCCCACGGGGGCCAAAAACGAAGCTATCGGCCGGAACGGCGGGACCCGGGTCGCGCGAGAGGCCAACCACAAGACGACGGAACTCACGACCGCCTGCCCGCCAAGCCGGGCCATGGCGACCCCGACAGCGCCCAGTCCGCTCTGAAAGGCATAGAGGCCGCCGATGATGCCCACCGCGACGCCCACGAACCGTGCGGGAAGAGCCCAGCCCCCGCGGTTCAGCCCGACGAGCGCGTTCTCCATTGGCATCGTCCAACAGATCAGCACCTCAGTCGCCAGGAGGACAACGATCACGTCGGCCGCCAAGGGGGCCCCTCGACCGATCAGAGGAAGGACGACCGTGAGGGCCGGCAGCGCGAGGAGCCCCGTCACGAGACCGATGGCGGTCATCCCATAGACTGGGAATCCGAGCGCCCGGGCGTAGCGGTCGGTCTCGTCCGCAGACGCTCGGAACATGCGCGACGAGTAGACGCCCATGATACCGCCTGCCACCTGCGCGACCGCGATCGAGGCATAGGCCGCCAAGTGGTAGCTCGCGAGGAGCGACGACGGGGCTCCGGAGGCGACGAGGACGACGCGGTCGACGCTGTGCATGGCGATGTTCGTCAGCCCGAACCCGAGCAAGACCCACCCAAGACTGGCCATCTTGCGCCGCGCCGTCTTGTCCCATGTGGGCTTCAACCAGCCTGACGCCGATGCCCAGAAGACTATCGCCACGATCCCCTGGGCCACGACCGTACCGAGCAAGGCCCCCGTCAATCCCGACTGCCGCGCTCCCCATGCACCCAGGGCGAGTTCCAGGATCCCGAGCGCGAGGTATTGGCCGGTGACCGCGCCCCATTGCTGCCGGCTTCTTTGCACGGTGGTCTGCACCAGGAAGACCTTGTCGAGGATCAGCATGCCTAACAGCCACGGAGCCGTCGCCACGACAGGACTGCCTGGCGCCACGGCCGCCGCGATCACGTAGGCCACCAGCGCGAGCCCGACTGTGTTGATGAATGAAAGGCTCAGGGCTGTTCCTGCCAACCTTCGGCTCTCCAACTCCGGACTCTTGGCCAAGGCCTCAGGAAGCAACCGGGCCAGCGCGTTCGATGCTCCGAGGTCAGAGAACGCCCCGTACTGACGAACAAGGCTGACAGTCACCCAAGCCGCCGCCGCTGCAGGGTCGACAAGAGCCGCTATGACCAAGAACTCTCGGATCAACCGGGCCAAGTTGAGACCGAGGCTCCCGATCAAGAACGTGGCCGCGTTCCGTTTCACGCGACCGCCATTGGGCGCGGGACGAACGCCCTTGACGCTCCCCGGAAGACAGTCCCGACGATCAAGAAGACGAAGGCGCCGTGGATCGGCGTGTTGTATCCCCCCGGCGACCGCAGCGCGAGCGTCGATCCAGTCGTGTGGGCGAGAACGATCCAGATCGCCAGGGCCAGCGTCACTGGCAGAAAGTCACGTTGGATCGGCGATAGAAACCCGACCAGAAGGGTCAAAGCCAAGATGACGACCAGCGTGGCCGCAGCCAGTCCCCCGTTCTCGTAGAGTTCGGTGAAGGTGAGGTTATGAAGGTCGGTGAATCCGGCCGTGGAGGTTTCGGCCACGCTCCCATAGCCCCTGCCGACCAGCGGTGTCTCGAGAGCGCCCGCGAGGTCTTGGACAAAAATGTCTGACCGCTTGCTCAAGGCCGCCTCAAGCCGCGAACTCCCACTTTCTGGATCGAAAAACCGATTGAGCCACGCCTCCCCCAAGTTGGCCCCAGCGACGAAATCGGCCAAGGCAACTCCGAGCAGACCGAGGGCTGGGAGCAGCGCCACCGATGCCATGCCAAGCTTTCGGCCCTCTCCGCGCCACAGCGACCAGACAAGGAGTCCTGCCAGAAGCACGGCCACGAAGAGCGCCGAGCGACTCAGCGACACGCCCGCGACCAAGATCGAGGCGAGGACGAACAAGGCGATGAAGAACCATGACTTTCGTGCCTGGACAAAGGCGAACGGGCCGATCAGCACCGTCATGGCGATCATTGAGTTCGAGGCATAGACGCTCCCAAAATTGCGTGCTCCCATCAAGGATTCGGCCCGGCCAGAAGAGAGCCCGAGGAACACGAGCCCGAGGTTGATGGCGGCCAAACCGAGAAAGGCGAGGAAAAAGCCGTTCTCGTCTGCAAGCTTGTCAAAGTCCACGGCAAGCCCGCAAAGACAAGCCAGGAAGAACATCGGAAGCGACCATAGAAGGGCGGAGAGGCTCCAAGCGCTGTCATAGGACCAAGGAAGGCCGACGAAGCAAGCGACCGCATAAAGCCCGGTGAGCGCCAAGGGCCAGACGGCAGCGTTCGGAAGGGCCCCTCTCGGCGACCGAACGAAGCTGACGAACCCAAGAACGATGGCCAGATAGACTGGAGACATCACGAAAAGTGGGCCGAGGATCGTGCTCGGTCCGGTGTATGACACCATGCTCCGGTTGTCCAAGTTGTGGTTCAGGATGCCGATGACTGGGAAAAAAGCCGCCATAGCCAGCAAGCGCCGCGAAAGTCGCGGAAAGTCATGGCCCCAGACAAAGAATGCGAAAAGAAGAGCCCCGTGGGTCAGGATCAAGGCGAGCCAAGTGACCATGGGCGAAGCCGCGGGTCAGACCGCGTACCCGCTCCCGGTGTACTGGTCAAGGTTCTTGCTGAACCAGCTGCAGGTCTGGGCGAGACCCTCGTCGAGCCCAACATTCGGACGCCAACCCAGAAGCCTCTCGGCCTTTGTGCTGTCGGCGATCAAGCGCTCCACTTCACTTTGAACCGGTCGATAGCGGGCCTCCTCGCACTCGATGTCCGGCTCCACACCCAGGATCCGCCCTAGCATCTCGGCCAGTTCGCCGATCGAGACCTCCCTGCCAGAGCCCAAGTTGAACGTTTCTCCCTCGACACCAGGCGTCGAACCCGCCAACAAGAACCCGTCAACCGTGTTCGACGCGAAGTTGAGGTCGCGCGTCGGCGAGAGCGAACCGAGCCTGAGGCGTGGCCCACGAAGAAGTTGCGTGACGATCGTCGGTATCACGGCACGGACGGACTGACGCGGGCCGAAGGTGTTGAACGGCCGGACGGTCACCGCGCCGAGCCCGAACGACCGCGAATAGGCCTCCACCATCTTGTCCGCCGCGATCTTCGAGGCGGAATAGGGAGACTGCCCTTGGAGGGGATGCTCCTCGTCGATCGGCACGATCCTCGCCGTACCGTAGACTTCGCTGGTCGAGGTGTGCACCATTCTCTTGGTGCCGTGCGCCAGGCAGGCTTGGGCCACATTCATCGTGCCCTCCAAATTTGCCCGGACGTAGGAGCGAGGCGCCTCATAGGAATAAGGGATCGCGATCAGAGCCGCGAGATGGAACACCACTTCATGCCCCTTGACCGCCGACTTGACATGGTCGCTGTCGGTGATGTCACCGAAGACGACGTCTGGCCGAGTTTCCCTATCGAGCGTGTCCAGCCAACCGGCCGTCCTCAAAGCGTTGTAGCGGACGTACGCGGTCACTGTCGCCCCCTCCTGCACCAAGCGTTCGGCCAGATGGCTGCCTATGAAGCCACCTGCCCCGGTGACGAGGACCCGCTTTCCGCCCCAGCCTTCAGGCATAGGTCTCCTTGGCCCGCTCATAGTCCTCCGGCCGGCCGATGTCGATCCAATCCTCGATGATCGGGAAAGCGCTGACGGGCCGTCGGGCGTCGAGCATCCGTTGGATCAGTTCGGGCATGTCCATGTGGCGGTTGGGCTCCACGAAGTTCCTGGCTTCAGGCTCCAAGAGGTAGACCCCCGCGTTGACATAGTTTTCGAACGTGGGTTTTTCCGTGATGCCGGTGACGCCGTGGCCATCGAGTTCGACCACACCGAACGGGACTTGCAACGTGTGCCTCCTCACGCCGAGAGTGGCCACCGCTCTCGTCTCCCGGTGGTAGTCAAGCAAGAGCCCATAGCGCACACGGGTCAAGACGTCCCCATTGACCATGAGCAGCGGGCCGTCCCAGGGCTCGAGCAACCCAAGCGCCCCCGCTGTGCCGAGCGGCTGTTCCTCGCGGACGTAAGAGATTCCCACTCCGAACCGGCTCCCGTCGCCGAGCCTGTCCTCGATCATGTCGGCCCGGTAGTGAGTGCTGACCGCGATCTGCCCGATCCCGGCCTCCTTGATCTGGCCGACGATCCGCTCGATCACGGGAGAATCACCGACGTCGAGGAGGGGTTTGGGCGTGTCCTTGGTGAGGGGCCACAGGCGACGGCCCTCGCCACCTGCCATCACCAGGGCCTGGGATTGACGCTCTTCGAGGTCCAAAAGGTCGCGTTCCAGCACCAGGTCGCGAACCTTCCCATCCTGATCGACAAGCGGGACGTGACGGATGTTGCTCTCCAGCATCAAAGCCCGAATGTCCCGAAGGCTCGCGTTCGGGGCCATCGTCAGGGGCGGCCTGCTCCCTGGGTTCGCCAGGTCCAGCCAGTCTGCCAGGGTCGACTCGAGGGGCATGCCCGCAAGGACCGCTCTTCGCAAGTCGCCGTCGGTGATCGTCGCCAGCAAGCGGGCTTGATCGTCCAAGAGGAGCACGATGCCCTTCGCCGTCTCGTCCAGCCGCCGCATCGCGTCCATCAGCGTGTCGCGCACCGACACGGCCAGCCCGGACGTGTCGATCACGACCGACTCCCGTCGTGCCATCGTTTCACGACCAACTCTGAACCGAGACTCTGTCGCATCAGTCTTTCTGTGATGATGTCACACGCTGGGCGGCTTTGACGGAACGGCGATGCCAGGCCCGTCAGGCCCGCTCGGAAAGAGGGATCCATGGCTTGGACGAGGGCTGATCGGACCGCACTGGCTTCGAGAGGCACGTCGATCACGTTCGACGCCCGTTCCCGACCTTCTTGCCTCGAACCCACGTTCACGACAGGCAGGCCGAAAGATGGAGCCTCGATGATGCCGCTCGACGAATTCCCCACCATGGCCGCGCCGATCCGCATCAGATTCACATAGGTCTCGGGCCCGAGCGCCGCGACCAGCCTACGGTTCGGTTTCTCACCGACGAACTCCTCCGCGTGGCGCCGAACCCCGAGGTTTCCCGTGTCAGCGTTCGGCATCGAGACGACGATGGGTTCTTGACGATCCGCGAGGGCCCCGAAGAACCGGCATGCCTGTATTGCAGGGGGCACCAAGTCCAGGGTCGTCGGGTGGAAGGTCACGAGCAGCGGGTCTTGGGCGAGGTCCAAACCGACCAACCGCCCCAACTCCTCGCGGTCGATGTTCGGGATCGTCTCGAACTCGTCCAATCCAGGAGCTCCTGACACGGTCACCCGCCAAGGTTCCTCGCCCATCTGGACGATTCTCATGGCCGAAAGCTCCGTCGCAGGAAAGTGTAGGTGAGAGAGCTTGGTCAGGGAGTGACGGAGAGCGTCGTCGTAGGCCCCGGCCGTGATCTCGCCCCCGTGAATATGGGCTACGGGTAGCCGGTATGGCAACGCCGCCAGTCCGGCCGCGTGCATCTCGAACCGATCGCCCAAGACGACCAACCAGTCCGGCCGCAATCGCTCGAAAGCTCCGCTGAATCCGGCAAGGGCACGGGCCATCGATCGGGCAGTCGAACTCGGATCGTCGCCCTCCTCCAGACAGTCGAATTGGGCCGCCACATCGAACCCGTCCGACATCAGGGTCTCCACAGTCCGCCCGTGCGCCGGAACCAAATGGGTTCCTGTCGCGACGATCAGGAGTTCGCACCCAGGCTCCGCAGACAACTTGCGCAATGTCGAGCGGTAGAGGGAATAGTCCGCTCGAGATGTCGTCACCACGGCGATCCGTCTCATTCGAGGTCCTCCCAAGCCAGAGGCGAGTCAGCCTCGACGTCGCGGGCGAGCCGACGCCCGACCACCTTGGCCAGTCTTGAGGGTGGGATCCCCGTTCCCGGGCGCTTCGCGACCAAGTCCTCAGGGCGCAAGACCGACCCGGAAGGCATCGGAAGCACCAGCATCAGACTCTTCCTCGCGACAAGCCTGGCGTCCGACTCGCGCGCTGTCGGTCGCTTGATGCCGTCCCCCAAGGCAGCGATGACCTCGTCGATCCCTTTCACCAATTCAGAGATCTCGACCGGAGTCGCCGAAGCCCTGTGATCCGGGCCAGGAAGCTCCCGGTCGAGCGTAAAGTGCTTCTCCACCACCTCCGCCCCGAGCGCGACGGCGGCCAGGCAGACGGCGTTGCCAAGGCAGTGGTCCGAGTATCCGACCCGGCAACCGAACGCTTCCTGATAACGCGCCATCACCCGCAAGTTCACGTCGGCCGGGCGTGCCGGGTAATCGCTGACGCATTGAAGGAGCGTCAGGTCGGCTCCCTGGGCCGCCGAAACCCCTTCGACCACTTCCTCCCAATTCGCCATTCCCGTCGATAAAATGAGGGGCTTCCCCAGCTTGGCCGCCCGCCGGATGAACGGAAGGTTCGTCAAATCGCCGCTGCTAAGCTTGAGAGCGGGAACTCCCAACTCAGCCAGCAGGTCGAGCGAACCATCGTCGAATGGGGTCGAGAGGAAAGAGATCCCCGCCTCTTGGCACGCCTCCGTCAGTATGTCGTGGTCTTGACGGCTGAGCTCCAACCGATGAAGCATCTCTGCCTGGCTCTCTTCCCTTCCCGAGTTCCGGGTCTGATACCGCGCCTGGGCAGCACCGGCAGTCGCAAGCCGCTTCGCCTGGAAAGTCTGGAACTTGACGGCGTCGGCGCCCGCGTCTTTGGCCGCCCAAACCATCTCCTTGGCCCGGCCCATGTCGCCATTGTGGTTCACTCCGGCTTCCGCGATCACCAGACACCGCCCGTTCTTGGGCGGCAACGCCTCAAACAGAGACGTCACGGGTCACCAGCCAGCGCGCGAACTCAAGGTCGTCGCGAGTGTCAATGTCCACCGATCGGTCTGCCGGCATCACGTAGGCCCGCGTTCCAATCGGCATGAATGTCTTTTCCGTCAAGAGCACCGATGTCTTGATCCAATAGACGGCCCCGTTCGGCCGATAGACCCTCGGCACGTCTTGACGCCGCCAGTAGCCCTCGGGTGGAGGCATGAAAGGCGACAGGATCCCGTCGTCCAGGAGAGTCGAAAGGAACCACGGGTGCGCCTCGCTTTCGACCACACTGACGACGGCAGGGGCGCCATCGCGGAGGCTCGCGGACGACAGCCGCACGTCGTCGGCCGATCGCAGAGGTGACGTGGGTTGAAGCAGGACAAGCTCGTCGACCGGGCTTCGGTTCTCCTCTTCCCACTGCAAAGCGTGCAGCGCCACCTCAAGCGAACTCGCCCGGTCCGTCGCCAATTCCGCTGGGCGCAAGTAGGGCACGTCCGCTCCGTGCCTTTCGGCTTCGGCCGCGATTTTCTGGCAATCGGTGCTCACCACCGTTCGGTCGATCACGCCCGATTCCAAAGCGGCTCTGACCGCTCGGCCGATCAGGGAGACGCCCCCAACCTCGCACAGGTTTTTCCCAGGCACACCTTTTGATCCCCCTCGGGCAGGGATGAGGGCGAGCCGGGTCAGGCCCAAGCGAACTCCCGGGCTGGATTGTCGGCCGCCACATCAACGGCCCGGCCCTGCTCATGGCTCCAATATCCGGCCGCCACTGTTCGGACGATCTCGGTCCCGTCACGTACGGTCGGTACGTCGCCGCCATCCACCAGGGCCCGCATCATCGCCGCGGCCGCCTTGACCGGATCGCTTGGCTCGACTTGGCGCGTCGCGCGAACCGATGGCGTCCCGTACCGAGTAGTCGGCGACCCACGGTCGGCCTCGGCCCTGGCGACGAGTTCGTAGCTGCCCGCAAGAAGGTCGATCCTGGCCTGGCCGTTCCTCGCCGCCAAAAGGATGTGGATCCCGTGTCCTTGGTCGCCGCCCATCTCAAGGAAAAACCGCTTGCCAGTCGGGCTCTCACCCCGCACTTGGCCCGTGACGTCTTGGAACGCCGCCCCCCTGGGATTGGGCAAGGGCTCACGGTCGAACCACGCCTGGACCGTTTGGAGGCCCTCGCCCGCCGCGAGCCGGAAGGCCTCAAGGAAGTGCGATCCGATCATCGCCCAACCTCCGGCCCCGCTCACGACGGTCATGGAGGAAAATCCGCCTTGCTCGACGCCCCGCACCCACTCGATCGGCTCGGCGTAGATCGGCATGAACCGCATTGGGTGGTTCACGGCGACTCGGCTCTTTCCGCCTTCCGCCAAGGCTAAGAACGCCTCACACTCTTCGACTGACGGCGAGAGCGGCTTCTCAACGAGCACGTACGGTGTGCCTGCCTCGACCGCTTGGGCAGCCAAGGCGATGTGGGAGGGCGCTGTCGTCGCCACGACGACCAGATCGGGGCGGCTGTCGGTAAGGGCGCTCCCGAGGTTTGTCGCAAAACGGGCCGATCCTAGGTCAGGCACCGCCCGCTCATAGGCCTCCTCAGAGACGTCCGTGCAGCCGACGACCTCCCAGCCGAGCGACCGTACGGCGACGGCGTGCCGCCTGCCCATCGAGCCCAATCCTGCGATCACCGCCCGCATGGGCCGCATTCTACCGGGCCACCCTTTGGTACGATCCGGGCGATGAGCGCCAGCAAGCGGGTCGCCCTGGTCGGGGCCGGGGCCATGGCGAAGGCCCATGCCCTCGCCTTCAGCGCCGCCGGGGCCGAGTTCGTCGGCCTCACGAGCCGCACTCTCCCAAAGGCCGAAGCCCTCGTCGGCGAACTCGGTGCGGGCAGGGCCGTCGCCTCGGTCCATGAGTTGAAGGATCAACTGGCCCCAGAAATCATCGTCGTCGCCGCTTCCGTCCTCGCCATCCCTGAGGTGGTCGAGTCCCTGCTGCCCACCGAGGCCGTGCTCTTGATCGAAAAGCCCGCCGGCCCCGACCTAGAGGCCGCCGAAAGGCTCGCCGCGATCTTGGCCCGCTGTCAGGCCAGGGCTTACGTCGCCCTCAACCGCCGCTTCTTCGCCTCCACCCGTTGGTCGCTGGACGAGTTGCCGCAAGGTTCAAGGACGGTCGTCGTGCAAGACCAGCAAAGCCGCGCTCGGGCTCAAGAAGTCGGCCACCCCGAGGGGGTCGTGCGGAACTGGCACTTCGCCAATTCGATCCATCTGGTCGATCTCTTGAGGGTCTTGGCTCGTGGACAGGTGACCGGGGTCGACGTGCTCCAAAGGCCTGGGCCAGTTGGGGGCGTCCTCGTCGCTGGAGTCCAGTTCGACTCAGGCGACTTCGGCGTCTATCAAGCCGTCTGGGAGGGCCCAGGGCCTTGGGCTGCCACCGTCAACTGCGGCCCTGTGCGCGTCTCGATGCAGCCCCTTGAATCGGCCGTCCGGCAGACGCTCGGTTCGCGCGAGGTCGTGTCCATGACCCCCGACCCGCTCGACCAAGATTTCAAACCTGGTCTCGTGAGGCAGGCGCAAGCCGCTGTTGCCGCCGCTCATGGGGAGGCGTCTTCTCTTCCCACGGTCGCCGACGCCCTGGAGAGCATGCGGCTGGCCGACCGGTTCTACTCGGGCTGACCTTTACTTGACGAAGTCTGATTCCTTCAGCTTCATCCGCACGTCGGTGATGAGGCTGGCGATCCAGATTTCCCCCGGCTTCGGTTCAAAGAGCCTCACATAGGCGATCTGCGCCCCAGCCTGCCGCGCGATCACTTGCGGCTTCGACCAAGACTTGCCATTGTCCTTGGAAAACGTGACCGCAAGTTCGTCACGGAACCAGCTGGCAGCTCTCTCCGAGTTGTCGCCCGACACCCGGCGCGGGGCCGCACCAGACTCGGCTTGCTCCGGGTTGTAAGCCATGAACAGGACTCCGCTCTCCAGCTTGATGATCGATGCGGGGGAGCTCGAGGCGGAGATCCCGCTCGCCTTCACGTCCGTGAAGGACATTCCTCTGTCCTTCGACTGGGCAAAGTAAAGCTGGTCCCGAGACGTCCGCCCGACCAGGAAGATGTGGTTCGGCGTCGTTTCCACGATGCTGGCCTCCAAGATCCCGTCTGTGATGCCCCGGCCCCCGATATCGATCGTTCCACCGCGCTTCCAAGTCTTGCCGTCATCGTCCGAGACCATCATGAAGACGACCTGCCGGGCCAGGCTCGTGTCCAAGTTCTGGAGCGAGACGACGATTCGCCCGTCCTCCAGCTGGATCATGGAGCGTGCTTGCGGTGCGTAGCCGGTTGTGAACACCGGGACGGGGGCCGACCAGGACTTGCCGTCGTCCTCGCTCCGAACGGCGAAGACCTCCATGCGGTTGCCGGGCGATGGCCGGTTGTTCTTCTTGTCCCAACTGAAGACCCGGGTAGACGTGTCCGTAAAGACGGACACGACCGTGCCCTTTTTCGTGGTCAGGAGGGCCTTGTCGTGCATCGGGACCATCGATCCGATCGGCCAGGACCCCACCTTGCTCCAGGCGACCCCGTCCTTTGAGCCAAGAACGTCGGAACCTGTGACCGCCAGCATCGTGCCGTCGCCAGCCCGAACGTAAGGCGCCTTCGCCTTGACGGCCAGTCTCTCGACGTTCGGCGCAAGCCAAAGCTCAGATTTAGCTTGGGGCTCGCTCCGATTGAGTCCAATTGTCAGGGCCAGCAAGGCCGCAAGAATCTTTACAACCACGTTACTCCAGACGCCCATCAGCCTCATCAGGGTCGGTGGATTTTCCACATTGCAGGCGCCGGGCGGGCACTCCGGCCCACCTTTCACCGTCAGGTACTTCCTTGAGCACCACCGCTCCGGCCCCGACGACAGCGCCGGTCCCGATACGGGACAGCGGGGCCGCACGGGCGCCAGCTCCGACCAAGGCGCCTTCGCCGACCACCACTCCCCCGCAGAGCACAGCCCCTGGCGCAACATGGGCGTAGTCTCCAACGACGACGTCGTGCTCCACCACCGCACCAGAGTTCACGATCGCTCCTGTCCCGATCCGGGCGAGGGTATGGACAACAGCCAAGGGTCCGACAAAGGCTCCGAGGCCGATCTCGGCGGAAGGGCTCACGAACGCGGTCGGGTGCACTGCCGACACCAGGGCAAACTGCCTACCCAGTTCTTCGCACCAGCGCCTTCGGACCTCGTGTGAGCCCACCGCTGGCACGAACCCCTGCGCTCCGTGCTCCCGGAGGGCCTCCGGAGTCGGCGGCCCCAAAACCGGTATGCCCAGCACCTGGTCGACCCCGCCCTCGTCGAAAGCTCCCACGATCTCAAGCCCACCCACCCCTCGAAGGGCTTCGATCACAACCTTGGCGTGTCCACCCGCCCCGAGGACGCCGACCCTTATGAGCCCCCACCCCGTGGCGGCGAGCCCGTGAATTCCGGCATGGTCGCGTGGCCCTCGGCGGAAGTGCCCGACCGCGCCAAGACCTTCTGCACTGTCATGGCCAGGATCCGGAGGTCGAGGGCCAACGACCAGTTGTCCACGTACCACACGTCCAGGGCCAACCGTTCCTCCCATCCGATCGTGTTGCGCCCGTTCACCTGCGCCCAACCCGTGATGCCCGGCTTCACGAGGTGCCTGCGCGCCTGCTCTTCGGAGTAGAGCGGCAGATAGTGCTCCAGCAACGGCCGCGGCCCGACAAAGCTCATCTCGCCCTTGATGACGTTCACCAACTGGGGCAGTTCGTCCAGGCTCGACCTCCGGAGGAAGCGCCCAAGAGCCGTGAGGCGGGCCGCGTCGTCGTGGGGCCGGCCGTCGTCGCGCGTGGCTTCCGTCATCGTCCGGAACTTGTAGACCGTCAAGCAACGCCCTCCGAGCCCGGGCCGGCGTTGGCGGAACACGACCGGCCGCCCCATCGACACAAAGATGGCCAGTGCGGTCAGCAGAATGACCGGAGAGAGCAACACCAAGAGCACGACCGCCCCAAGCCGGTCGCCCAGCTCTTTGATCCATCGACCTCGCGCAGTGTGCCTCACCTGCGCAAGATCCTGTCCAGAGAGAACAGCCCCGCCAAGATGGAGGCGACCGAAGAGACAGAAAACTCTTGCTTCGGCGCGACCACCAGAGTGTCTCCAGGCAGCACGAGCGGGTTCGCCTCGGCCTTGCCATCCTTGTAGAATTCGTCCAGGTTGAACTTGATCAGCCGGGGCAAGCCGTCCTCGCCGAATCGCACGATTACCATACGTCGGTCGGTCGAGACCTGCGGGTGAGAGCCCCCCGCGGCAGCCAAGGCGTCGCTCGCCCGATAGGCTGTCTCGTCGCTCATCGGATACCGGCCCGGCCGCAAGGCCCTGCCCAGCACCGTGAAGGCCCGCTGGTTCACCGCCACGTAAACCACGTCCCCAGGTTTGGCATCAAGGTCGGAATCCAGCGGCCCCGACCCGAACGGGCCAATGTCGAACGCCCGGACTGCTCCTGAGCGCACAAGCAGAGCTCCTTTCAGGGTCCCGGTCGGTCGAATGCCCCCGGCTTTGGCCACCGCCTCCGGCAGGCCCGAGTCCTTGGAAACGTAGTAGCGGCCCGGCCGAGCGACCTCTCCGCCGACCACGACCGGGACCAAACTCAGTTGAACAGAGACACTGTCGCCATCAAGGACGATGAAGGGCGAGTCGCCCGCGGACTGGAGGGCCGGCAAGACGAACTCTTGGGCCCCCCGCCTCACCACGATCTCGAAGTCGCTTTCCTCCAGTTGCTGTTCCGACACCATTCGGACGATTCCGCCGGCCAGGCCGACTGCCTCCTGCACCGTCCGCCCCGCTTCGATCTTCACCTGCCCGGGCCGGCCGATGTTGCCGGTGATCCAGACCCGAACATAAGGGGTCGGCACAATGCTCACGACGTCCTGCGGTAAGAGCGGGCCGTTCCACTCGGTCGAGTCTTTCGCGAACAGGAGGGCCAAATCAACTTCGGCGACCATCGCCTGATCCCTGAAGACCCGCACGGCATAAAGATCCAGATCGCTCGTCGTGATGCCAGGAACCAGGGCCGTGCGCAAGTCTAGGTCGGCCCGCCACTCCACCTCGGAGAGGTTTCCACGGATCGAGGTCACCAAAACCACGTTCCGCTTCGCTTCCTTAAGGGCCAGAGATACGATCGGGTCGCGATAGACAGCCCGATAGGCCCGCACGACCAGCTCCTCGGCCTCGGTCACCGTCTTCCCCTCCACTTGCACCGTCCCCGCCCTCGGGAGGTGGATCCTACCGTCCGGCTGGATCTCCAGGTCGAAGGTCGCCGCCTTCTCTTCCCCGATCGTCAGCAGGAGCTTGTCGCCAGGCTTGAGCTTCGACTCGAACGCTGTCTGGGCCAAGGCCACCTGGGCGACGAACAGGACCATAAAAACGACCGCTCGCAGGCGCAGCACACCCATGATCTTACCAGTGGCCTTCATCCGTCCTCTCAACGCACAGACGGACAGGGCGGCCCGTCCGCTTCAGAAGCTGAGACCGACGCTCCAGACCGGGTGCTTCATCTTCACCAAGCCCACCCCGAGCAGCACCCGCGCGTCGCGCTTCGTGCCGCCAACGCGCTCCAGGGCCTTGATTTCATAGAGCGCATAACCGTTGAACCCATAACCGTCTTGCTCCAGGCTGACCCGGGCCGAGTCCCCCAGTGGCGCGCTCGCCCCGATAAAGCCTCTCTTGAACCGCTCGGTTCCCAGGCCTCCAGAAACATAGATCCCCTCAGCGAACCGGTAAGTGCCCACCGCGTACAGCGAGCGCGAGAGGTCGCGGTCGTTCGGGTGGTTCGTCCCCGCCGCTCCGCCGGTCGAGAAGAAGTCCTGCGCCCCAAACGCGACCGCCCAGTCATCCGACCCGAGAGGCGGCTGGACATGGACGTTCAAAACGCTGTCAAGGTCGCTGCTGAGGAACATCCCGGTCAAGGTCACGCGCCAGTCCTCAAGCGGCAGGCCGATCATCGCAGCACCGGTCGCGTTCGTGCCCCGGATCCCTTCTTGTCGTGGGGAGTCGAACCGGAACCGCCGGTCGTTGCTCTGGGAGGCATATTGGAACACGATCCGATAGTCGGTCAGCGAATAGGCAATGGGCGTGGAGAGGGACAAGGCCCCCTTGACGTCGGGCGAGCCCTCTGGAGAGACCGCAAAGCCCCCGCCGGGCAAGCCCGAAAGGTTGCGGAACTGAGGGAACTGGCCTTTGCCGCGCATCGTCTGAGCGGGCGCCGGTTGGCTCGCGCTCAGGAACACTGCCAACGCCAGGAGGTTCAAGATCGGGCGCACCTGCAACTTCTACCCCGAACGTTGGGCCATGAGGTTCTTCAGCCCCGTCAGGCAGTCGCGGACGGACTCCAGCGGCGTCTTGTCGCCATAGATCTCGTGCTCCACCACCAGCCACTCGGTGGCCGCAGGGCCCTCGCAAGCGTCGAGCACGGCCCCCCACGGCACAGCCCCCTCGCCGATCACCAGCGGACCCCGGTGCTCCTTCGCGTGCACCGACTGGCCCCGGCCCGCCCACTTGAAGAGCGGCGCGACCGCGTCGGCCCCCGCGTCCATCGCGTTGCTCGTGTCGAACTGCATGATGAAGTCGGCCGGGGTGCGCTCAGCGATCATGTCCCAGATGAGGCTCCCGTCCGGCAGGGGACGCATGTCGCCCTCATGGCAGTGATAGCCCGTCCTCATTCCAAGCGGCCGTAAGCCCTCGGCCAACCAGGTCATGTGGTCGGCGGTGCGCTTGACCGCGTCCTGGTCCGCACGGCTTTCCGGAGGCAGGCCGGGAACAATGAGCCAGTGACACCCGAGCTCGCGATATTGGGCGGCGGTCGCCTCCCAGGTGTCCTTTTGCAGCGACGCCCACGGCGCGTGGCAGCTCGGTGCGGGCAGCCCGGCCTCGTCCAGTGCCGCCTTGACCTCGTCAGTGGTGTGCCCGTGCAGCCCGGCGAACTCCACCCCGTCGTAGCCCATCTCCCCTACCGCCCGGATCGTCCCTAAAAGGTCGCGCGCGCAATCCTCGCGCAAGGAGTAAAGCTGAAGGGCGATCGGAATCGGCATGGCCGCTATTGTAGCCGAGCCCCCTCCGCCGTTCACCCGGCCAGGGGCTCGGGTGGCCTTCAACCCCCTCCCTCGTTACGGGGGAGGGGGCAGGGGGTGGGGGCGTCTGGGGTAAACCGCGTGACGTGTCCGCCGAAGCTCTTCTCAAGTCCACCCACCGCTACTTCGCGGTCGAGACCAACAATCAGGCGTGGAACCTGATCGACCAGGAGCAAATCTCCGAAGCCGAGGCTGAGCGGTGTTTGGCGATGGCCTGGGCTTCGCTCCACCACTGGCTCGAAGTGGGACAAGAGATGCACTGGGCCCGCGCACGGGGGACAGTCTCGCGGGCCGCGCTCAGGGCCGGGGACTTGGAGACGGCCCTCGCCTACGCCCAGGCTTATGAGGACGCCCTTGACTCTGAAGGGGCCGAGCCCTGGGACTGGCCCTTCGCCCTCGGGGCCAAGGCCCGCGCCCTCGCTGCGCTCGAGATGGAAGACGAGGCCCAAGCGGCGCGCAAGGCCGCGCTCGAGGCCGCCGCAAGTCTCGAGGATCCGGAAGATCGCGAGATCGCCGAGCGCGACCTCGGAATCGGGCCTTGGTTCGGAATCGCCTGAATCCCTGGCTGGTGGCGCTGTCCCTGGCGGCAGCCGTCCATGCCGCCCAGTACGCTCTTTTGAACCCGCCGTTCGAGTCGCCGGACGAGACAGGGCACGTGGCCTATGCCAGCTTCGTCGCCGAGACGGGAAGGTGGCCTGACCAAAGGGGGTTCCCGAGCGACGGGGGTGTCGAGATGGGCCACCATCATCCGCTGCCCTACTTCGCGATGGCCCTGGTGGTGCGGGCGAGCGGCACCGACCGCATCGTGCCGAGACTTGTGGACGCGCCAAACCCGGTGCCTTGGCGGTTCCGCCACCCCGAGACCGGGTTCGCAAACCCCGAGTCCGCACGGGCCTTCTACGCGCTCAGACTGCTTGGCTGCCTGCTGGCAGGGGCCACAGTCTGGTTCACGGGCCTCGCCGCCCGCTATGCTCTGCGCGGCCCGACGGCTCTGCTGCCACCGCTGCTGGTCGCCACCCTGCCCCAGTTCGCCTTCGTCTGCGGGAGCGTCAGCAACGACCCTTGGGCAGCGGCGGCCGGCGCGGCGACGCTCTGGGGGGCGACGCGGCTCCTGGCCCGTGGCGATCCGAAGAAAGGCGCCCTGGCCGCGGGAGTGGCGGTTTGGTGCAAGAAGTCCGGACTCGCTCTGGCCCCGTCTTTGTTGATCGCTGGGCTCCTGAGGGGCGGGTCGGGGCGGCGCCGAGGGCTCCTCGCCTTTCTCGGCGCGATGGTTTTGGCCTTGCCGATCCTGGTCCGCAACCAGGCCCTCTATGGCGACCCCCTCGGCTCGACGATGGAGGCGCGCACCTATGCCGAGTTGGTGGAGGCAAAGGCCCTTGGATCCGGATACTTTTTCACGAGCTTCCCCTACTGGGTGGCCCGGTCGTTCTTCGCCCACTTTGGCTGGATGAGCGTGAGCGTCTCTCTCCGCTTGATCCTGCCACTGGCGGCGACTTGGGCGGCAGGTTTGGTCGCGCTCGGGCCTGCCTTCAAGCGGCCCCGGCTTCGGCGGCAAGTTTGGCTCCATCTCGCCACCTTCAGCATGGTGCTGGCCGGATTGGTCCATTACAACCTGACCTTCACCCAGCCCCAGGGGCGGCTGCTCTTCCCTGCCCTTGCGGCCCTGGCGGTGCTGGCGGGCGTCGGATTGGGCCGGCTAGGACGACGATGGCCCCCCAGGGCCCTGGTGTTCTTGGCACTGGTCTTGGCCGTGGTCGCCGTGGGTTGCCTACTGACCTTGGTCAGAACGGTGCCGGGCTAACCGGGCGAGAGCACGCGCACGTCGGGGTGGTCCCAGTTGATGATGATCACTGAGTAAGTGTTCCGCTCGCCCGTGTGTCGGTCGACGCCCTCCCGCTTCTCGACCTTGATCGCTCCGGCCGAGGTCAGGGAGTTCACGAGGTCTTTTCTCTCGTATTGGTCAAGGTCGCTCATCTCGTTCCCGAGCCGATAGAGGTAAGGCATCACGTAGACCTCGTGGTGCTTGCCGAAGTCGTGAAGCAGGATGCCGAGCGCCTCGCGCTCGTGGGCCGAGGACAATCGCTTCGGGGTGGCGAAGCTGACGGCGGAGACGGCGGGCTTGGCCGCGTGGGAACCGTTGGTGGCCACGGGCTCCAGAGCGGGCGAGGGTGTCTTCTTGCGAACGATGCTGATCCGGCCTGCGATCTCGTCAGGCAGAAGGGTGCGGCCATCCAGGAAGCTCTCTTCGCCGACGATGTTGAGGAGGTCTCCTGAGATTTGTCCCGGGAAGGCGACGATGAGGACGTTGCGGGCGTGCTTCTTGAGGTGCTGGACGACTGGGATGTAGTCGCGGTCGCCGGCCACGAAGACGAAGGTGCCGATCTCTGAGCGTGTGTACATCGTCTCCAGGGCGTCGATGCAGAGCCTCATGTCGGCCGCGTTCTTGTGCTGTGTGCCGAGGACGTTGTGGGTCTCCACCCCGACCAGGTAGAAGTCGCCCATTGCGTCGTCCTCGATGCGCTCGAAGTCGGCGTAGGCGTGGAGAATGATGCAGTTCTCCTGTCGCTCTTCGAGCATGTGCTTCTTCAGCTCGCGGACGAGCCTCAGCACCATGTCTCGGGCGTTGACGCCTTCGGGGAGGGCTTCCCTGAAAAAGTAGTAGATGTTCTCGAAGTCGATAAAGACGGATGCAAAGCCGGGCTTAGGCGAAACAGTCACTCATGTGCCTCAAAAACCTGTCAGCGAAAACACAGACAGATAGGTTCCTTGCACTGTACTGGTTGTTCGGACCCTTTGTTCCCTCCCTGATCCAGCGAGTGGGACTGTCGGACTCGGCCCTTACTCGGAGCCCTCTTGAACCTTGAAGACAGCGGTAGCGAGCAGAGCTCCGGTCACTGGGCCGACGATATAAAGCCAGACATGCTCCAGGCTTCCCCCACCGACCGCGGCATGGACCAAGGTCGGCCCGATCCCGACCGCAGGGTTGAAGGCTCCTCCCGAGACGCCTCCTGCCGAGAGGGCGGCCGCCACGATCACAAAGCCGATGGCGAGGCCGTAGAAGCCTTTGCCTTCGGTCTTCTTCGAGCACGCGACGTTCAAGACGGTGATGGCTAAGGCGAACGTGAAGAGGACTTCAACCAGGAGGGCTTGGGCCAGTTCGACCCCTTGGCCCGGGGCTGGAGCGAAGGATTTTCCAGTCACGAAATAGGAAGCGAAGGCTGCCAGGACGCCGGCGACGAGCTGCACGACGACATAAGGGGCATAGTCTTTGGCCTCCATCTTTTTCGAGACGAGCAAAGCGGTCGAGACAGCTGGATTGTAGTGGGCCCCGGACACGTGACCGCCCATATAGATCATCGCCATGAGGACGACGCCGATCGCGATGACGGCGATCGGGCTCCCAGTGGCCACGACGAGCCCAATGGTGAAGACGAGGAAGAACGTTCCCACAAGTTCCGTCAACAGCTTTGCCATGAATGTTGTTCTCAAGAGAGAGGACGGGCGCAGCTTGAAGAAAGCCGCACCTCCGACAGGCTGGCGCCAGCGGACATGCCCGATCCCGCCCTCCCCTGATCCATCAAGACACGGGGGAGGGGGGCTGGGCCCGAGGTCACTCTTCGGTGTCTTCGACTTCTCCGCCGGCGGCGAGATCAGCCAAAGAAAGCCCGCTGAAGCCGTCGTCGTCCGAGAGACCAGAGGGCTCTTCAGCTTCGACCAGAGCTGTCAGCGACTGCTGAGCCCATGAAGGCTGGGTGCGGTCGACCTCGATGGCAAGTTCGCGGTAAGGCTTGCAGCCGGTGCCCGCCGGGATGAGCCGCCCGATGATGACGTTCTCTTTGAGCCCGATGAGGCTGTCGTGCTTGCCCCGGACAGCGGCTTCGGTGAGGACACGGGTCGTCTTTTGGAACGACGCTGCCGAGAGGAACGAGTCGGTGGCGAGGGACGCCTCGGTGATGCCGAGCAGGATCCAGTTGCCAGTGGCCTCGCGCGGCTCGCGCTCCTCTTCTTGCCCGGTGGTCGGGTCGAGCACCTTGACCTTGGTCCCTGCCGAGATAAGTTGCTGGACGCGCTCGTTCTCTCGAGCGAACCGGAACCTGTCGACGATCTGGCCCGGAAGGAACGGCGTGTTGCCAGGCTCCTTGACCTGCCGCTTGCGAAGCATCTGCCGGACGATGACCTCAAGGTGCTTGTCGTTGATGTCGACGCCTTGGTCTTTGTAGACGGACTGGAGGTTCTGGATGAAGTACTCGTGAACGGCGGCGGCCCCGGCGAGCTCCAAGACCTCGTGCGGGTCGAGCGGGCCTTCCGTCAGCGGGTCGCCCTTGATGACGCGCTGGCCCTTTTGCACAGGCAGGTTGCCGAGTGGCGGGACGAGCATCGTGAAGAACACTTTGACCCGTTCGACCCCGGCCTTGCGGAGGGTCTGGAGCACGGGCGTCGTCATCTTTTGGCCGACGAGCCGTTCCAGTCCCAAACGGGTCTTTTCGTCGACACCCGCGAACTCCTGTTCCCCGATGTAAGCCTGCTTGTGAGCGGCCTCGGTGCTGACTTCAGCCTCGATGACCACCCACCGGCCGAAGCTCGACCTTTGGATATCGACCACCGTGCCCGTCACTGGACAGATGATGGCCTTACCACGGGGCTGCTTTCGGGCTTCGAAGATCTCTTCGACGCGGACAATGCCGCTCGACTCACCGGTCCAGGAGTAGAAGAAGGTCTTCCGGCTGCGCTCCCAGAGCTTGCGGCTCTCGGTGTCGGCCTTTTCGGCCGCCTTCTCGGCCGCTTTGGTCTGTCGGGCGGTCTTCTTCTTCTCTTCTTCGGCTCCTTCCTCAGGGGGGGCCTTCGCCGAGAAGAACGCCTTCACGACGGACTCCTGCGATTCAAGAAGCTTTCCTGGGTCGAAGCTGCTCTGGTCAGTCTGAGTGGCCTGCCAGAAGTCTTCTTGGAACTGCCGGACGAACTTGCCGGTCTTGTACTGGCTCGTGCGGGCGATGGTCTTGGAACCGGCGACGCCGCCGGTGTGGAACGTCCGCATCGTGAGCTGCGTGCCCGGCTCCCCGATAGACTGGGCCGCGATGATGCCGACGGCGACTCCTTCCTCGACGAGCTTCTGGCTCGCAAGGTCGATACCATAACACTTCGCGCAAATGCCTTGCTCGAGCTCGCAAGTGATCGGCGAGCGAACCTTGAGGCCAAGTCGGCCGTGCTCGTCAATGGAGAAGCCCGCCTTCTCGAACTTCTCAACGATCTTGGTCTTGGACTCGTCGTCCTCACAAGCCTCGATCTCGTCGTAGTAGACGGCTTCGACTGCGTCCAGGTTCTTGGCCTGCTCCGGAGAGACGAGGACGTCGTAACCGATCACGACTTCGCCCGTGGCCGGATTGACGGCGGTCGCGAGGGTCATCCTGCCTTGAGCCCGGTCTCCCATCGTCTCAATGGTCTTGCCCTCGAACGTCAGTCGGCAAGCGTAGACCCCGTCTTCCGTCTCGCAGTCGTTCTTCCGGATGATGACGTCCTGGGCGACGTCCACCAAGCGGCGTGTGAGATAGCCCGCGTCGGCTGTGCGGAGGGCCGTGTCGGCGAGACCCTTTCTCGCACCGTGGGTCGTCACGAAGAACTCGAGCATGGAGAGTCCCTTCTGGAAGGAGTTCTTGACCGGGAGCTCGTAGATGACCTCGTTGAACTGGTTGAACATGAGGCCGCGCATCCCGCTGAGCTGTGCGAGCTGCTTGATCGAGCCCCGGGCGCCGGAGACCGTGATGATCGAGAGCGGGTTCTCCTGCTTCATCGAGGCCACGATCGCGTTGCCGATTTCGTCATAGGTGGTCGTCCACAGCCGGACGAGGGACTCTTGCATCTCGCGGAACGAGATCAGGCCGCGACGGAAGTTCTCAATGATCTTGTTCGCCTTGTTGTCGGCGTCCTGGAGCATCTCTTCTCGACGGCGCGGGGGATCCATGTCGGTGAGCGCGATGCTGATGCCGTACTGGGTGGCCCACTTGAAGCCGAGGGCCTTCATGTCGTCAAGCAGGCGGATGGTGCCTTCGGTGCCGACCATCTTGTGGCAACTGACGATCGTGTCGGCGATGGCCCGCTTCGTGAGCTCAACACCAAGGAATTTGTCGCTGTACCGCATCGGGAACGGGAGCGACTCGTTGAAGATGAGCCTACCCGGCGTCGTGACCGCGACAAAGCTCTCGAACTCTTGGTCGAGTGGCTTGAGCTCCTTGACCTCCTCCCCGAAGTCGTTCGTGGAGTACTCCAGCTTGAACTCGGCCCCGGTCTGGGGGTCGCGGAAGTCGATCTCGTCGTTCGGACGATAGATCGGCCGCCGGATCCGCACCTTGACCGGATCGTTGAGCCCGATGGGCTCGGCGTTGGGCGACTCGAACCGGTAAAGGACCTCCTCAGGCGAATTGAAGGTGTGCGGCGCGGGGACGTTCTCGGAGTCAGCGTCGTGCGCCGCCTGAGCGTCCTCCAGCCTCTTCGCGCCTTGCTTGTTGGTGTAAGTCAAGGCGTAGCAACCCAGGACGATGTCTTGGATCGGGGACGTGACCGGCCGCCCGTCCGCGGGCGAGAAGAGGTTCTGCGTCGACAGCATGAGGACGCGGGCCTCCGCTTGAGCCTGCATGCTCAGCGGCACGTGGACGGCCATCTGGTCGCCGTCGAAGTCAGCGTTATAGGCGTGGCAGACCAAGGGGTGGAGTTGGATCGCCTTGCCTTCGACCAAGATCGGCTCAAACGCCTGAATGCCCAATCTGTGCAGCGTCGGGGCGCGGTTGAGGAGCACGGGATGCTCCTTGATCACGTCCTCCAGCCCGTCCCAGACCGCCGGATGCATCCGCTCGATCATCCGTTTCGCCGTCTTGATGTTTTGCGTGATCTTCCGCTCGACCAGCGTCTTCATCACGAAGGGCTTGAACAGTTCGAGGGCCATCTCCTTCGGCAGGCCGCACTGGTGGAGCTTGAGGTGGGGCCCGACGACGATGACCGAGCGGCCCGAATAGTCGACACGCTTGCCGAGAAGGTTCTTACGGAAGCGGCCTTCCTTGCCCTTGAGCATGTCACTGAGCGACTTGAGCGGGCGCTGGTTGCTTCCGACGACAGGCCGGGCCCGGCGACCATTGTCGATCAGAGCGTCCACGGCTTCCTGCAGGAGCCGCTTCTCGTGATTGATGATCGATTCCGGGGCCTGGATCTCGATGATCCTCTTGAGTCGGTTGTTCCGGTTGATGATGCGCCGGTAAAGGTCGTTGAGGTCGCTGGTGGCGAACCGTCCGCCGTCAAGCTGCACCATGGGCCGAAGTTCGGGCGAGATGACAGGGACGATGTCGAGGATCATCCAGTCCGGCTTGCTTCGGGAGCTCAGGAGGGCCTCGACAAGCTCGAGCCGCTTGATCGCCCGGGCCCGCCGCTGGCTGGTCGTCATGACGATCTCTTGCCGAAGCTCGCCCTTCATGCGCTCAAGATCGACGCGTCGGAGGAGCTCCTTGACCGCGTCGGCGCCGATGTTGGCGTGCACCAGGCCGCCAAAGTCGGTCTTGAGCCGTCGACCCACCGAATCCAGCATCTTGCTGATGGCGCGCCACTTGTCCTCTTCGATCAGCTGGTTCACTTCCAGCTTGCCGAGGAGGTCGGCGGCGATGTCAAGGTCGCGCACCCGTTCGTCAGCGTCGCGATACTCGGCCCGGATCCGGTCAAAGTTCGCCTTCATGCGGTCCCGCACGAAGCTTTCGTCGAAATACTCGTCCGGGTTGTCGATCATCTCCCGGGCGAGCCTCTGGAGCGACTCCGATTCCAACTCCCGCATCTGGGACTGGATCTGTACTTTCTCCAACTCCACCGCCGCTTGGATCGTTGGAAGGATCTCTTGGATCTTCTCGACCTCAAGGTCGATCACGATGAAGCTGGCGAAATAGATGACCTTCTCCAGCTGCCGAGGCGAGATGTCCAGGATCAGTGAGAGAGGCGAGGGCACGCCCTTGAGGTACCAAATGTGGCAGATCGGGGCGGCGAGCTCAATGTGGCCCATGCGCTCGCGCCGGACCTTGCTCCGGGTGACCTCGACGCCGCACCGCTCGCAGACAATCCCCTTGTACTTGATCTTCTTGTACCGGCCACAGGCGCACTCATAGTCCTTGACTGGGCCAAAGATGCGCTCGCAGAACAAGCCGTCTCGCTCGGGCTTGAACGTCCGGTAATTGATCGTTTCGGGCTTCTTGACTTCCCCGTGGGACCAACCCTTGACGTCGTCGGGACTCGCGATTCCAATACGGATCTTGTCGAAAAGACTGCTATCTGCCATAATGAGGGTGACTTCCGTCAGGCAAGCCTACGGCCTGCAGAGTGGGACGGGGGACAGGCGGCGACGCCAATCCGATCATGTTACCCTTACGAGGCCGATCCCCCGTAAGGTGGTGAAGGGACATTGGGCCTAGGCTCGTTACGATCGCCCGCATCCCAATTCCTCCAAACATTGCGCTCGGTAGTTCTCCCACGTGTACTGCTTCGACCGGTCTCGTCCAGAAGCCCCCATCCTTGCACGAAGCTCGGGATCTTTTGCGAGCCGCTCAACGGCAGCGTGGATCGCTTCCGGGTCCCTGTCCGGGACAATGAATCCGTCCACGCCGTCCCGAACGACTTGAGAGGGCCCGCAAGGGGTCGAGACAATCGGAAGACCGGCCGCCATCGCTTCAAGAATTGAAAGCGGCATACCTTCCCATAGCGTTGGGAGGACAAAGATGTCGGCTTCCGCATAGAGCCTGTCCATTTCCGATTGCCCGACATGGCCAACTGCTTCTGCCACATCGGGAAGGAGGCTCTTGTCGACCATGAGGCCCCCCGCCAAGACGAGCCGGACATCGGTCGAAAAAGGTTTTCGGAAGGCTTCAAGAAGATAAGAGGCTCCCTTTCGCTGGCTCACTTGCCCGGCAAAGAGGCATTGGACGGGCCCGGACTTTGGCACTCTTTCAATGTCGAGGAAACGACCCAGCTCTGTTCCGTAGGGCAGGATCGCAAGTTTTTCCGCCGGCACTCCCTGTTCGATGAACGTGCGCTTGACAAAGTCGGATCCAATCCAGATACGGTCCGCCAAGCGAATCTCTTCATCTTGCCGCGACAATGTCACCGGGTCTTCGTCTTCGGCCTTCCACGAAGCGGCATACTCGGGCCACCGCTCGGCTTCGGCTGCCATGACTCGGGACTTCACCCAATGGTGACCAATCGGGTAGTCCAAGAATGTCGCCTTGCCCAGGGCTTTTGCGGCCCGAAAGGTCTCCAAGGCGCAGTGGTTGACCGCCAAGACGGCGTCACACTCCCGGACCAACTGGCTAGCCACGCGGTCGATGCTCCGATCTAACCTGAGCGTCATCTGAGTGTGGATCTTCTTGATGACGGGCTGGTTGGCCCATGGTGACCTCGCCAGGGCTTCTCTGACGACCAACCTTGTTAGAGACGTATTGACCACCTGATCACGTTGAAGTCGAACCTCCTGCCTTCTTTTTCGGACGTGCCGCTCAAACGCAGGCCCCAAGACCGGGACTCTTGCAAGAAGTCTTTCGAGGGGGCCGTCGGTGCTCGTGTAAAGACTCACGTAGTGCGAAAGGCATCCCGATTCGGCCAGCGCGTCTGCGACATGCCTCAATTGCGGATAAGTCGAATTGACGACAAGGATCCTCTTCATCCGTGCATGGGAACTTGGCCCGGGCCAGCCGCAAAGCAAGCCCAGGCCGACCGTCAGTTGAAGAAGCCCACGCTCCGCGCAAGACGGACGTCGTCGCCACCGGTGAGCTCGTCAAGATCCTTGAGAGTCAGTTCACGGTTCTGCTGGTCTTCGACGCTCACCTTCAGGCACAAGCTCCGGAGCTCGTTGACAAGAATCTTGAACGACTCGGGAATGCCGGGCTCTGAGATGGGTTCGCCCTTGACGATGGACTCATAGGCTTTCACCCGTCCCATCACGTCGTCGGACTTGATGGTCAAGAGTTCCTGGAGCGTATAAGCGGCGCCGTACGCCTCGAGAGCCCAGACCTCCATTTCACCGAACCTTTGGCCGCCGAACTGGGCTTTGCCTCCAAGCGGCTGTTGCGTGACCAAGGAGTACGGGCCGATGGACCGAGCGTGGATCTTCTCGTCTGCCAAGTGCTCGAGCTTCAGCATGTAGATCATGCCCACCGTCATCGGGTTCGGAAGCTCCGTCCCTGTCAGACCGTCCCGAAGGATCGACTTGCAGCTGTGGGGGTCGAGCCCGGCTCGCCGGAACACGTTCGCCTGAATCCGCTCCAAGATGCTCTCGTACACAGAGTCCGGAGCTTTGTGGGCAGGTCCGTTCGTGATGGTCACGAGTTCTCGCCCCGCCAGTTCGTCGTCAAGCAACTCCTGGACGGTGAGGACGGCCTCAGCCCCGACGACTTGAGAGACGCTGTCGAGGCTCTCCTTGTCGAGCGACCTCAACCGGGTCTCGACCGCCTTCATCATGCCTTCAAGATCCAGATCGAGCGGGAACTTGACTGACAGCGAGAGCTCCTTGTTCACATAAGCTTGGAGCGCCTTGCCCCTCAAGTGAGTCGCCAGCCTTTCGACCTCGTCCAAGATCTCCTGTTCGGTCGCTCCCTCGAACGCGGGGCACTCGTACCGCGCGTTCAGGTGCTTGCCCACATAGCCCAAGTGGGTCTCCAGGATCTGGCCGATGTTCATCCGGCTTGGGACGCCGAGCGGGTTCAACACGATGTCGACGGGCGTGCCGTCGGCAAGGAACGGCATGTCCTCGACCGGAAGGATCCGGCTGATGACGCCCTTGTTGCCGTGACGTCCGGCCATCTTGTCCCCGACCATGATCTTGCGCTTCTGGGCCACATGGACTTGGACGCTCATGTTCACGCCCGCCTGAAGCTCGTCGCCCGGGATCTGGAGCAGGGGCTCGTCAGTACGGTCGCAAACCAGCCGCTCCCGTTTCTTCGACTCCTTGTAGATGTAGTTGATCGTGGGAGAGAGGTATTTGAACCGGCTGAAGACCTTGACGTCCACGACAGTCCCCTTCTCTCCGTGCGGGAGCCGCAACGAGACGTCGCGCGTCTCTTCCGCCTTCTTGCCAAAGATCGCGATGATCAACCGCTCTTCGGCCGTCATCTCAGTCTGGCCCTTGGGCGCGACCTTTCCGACGAGGATGTCTTCTGGCCGGACCTCCGCCCCGATCCTCACGATCCCGTTCTCGTCAAGATCCTTGAGGGCGTCCTCACCCACGTTGGGGATGTCACGCGTGATCTCTTCTGGCCCGAGCTTCGTGTCGACCGCCTCGGTCTCATACCGCTCAATGTGGATCGACGTGAAGACGTCGTCCTTCACCAGCCTTTCGCTGAGGACGATCGCGTCTTCATAGTTGAAGCCTTGCCACGGCATAAACGCGACGAGGACGTTCTTGCCCAAAGCGAGCCTGCCTTGATCACAGGTCGGGCCGTCGGCAAGAGCGTCGCCTTTCAAGACCTTCTGTCCGGGCACCACGATCGGTCGGTGAGTGAAGCACGTCGTCTTGTTCGACTGGTACATGTGCAACAGCCGGTAAGAGTCTTCTGTCCCGTCGGCTCCAACGATCCGAATCTCGTGGGTCGTCACATAAGTCACGGTGCCGTCGCGCCGAGCGCGGATCGAAGTCCCGCTGTCGATCGCGGCCCTGGCCTCATGACCAGTTCCGACGAGGGGTTGTTCGCTCCGAAGGCAAGGCACGGCCTGCCTCTGCATGTTCGCGCCCATCAGGGCGCGGTTCGCGTCGTCGTTCTCCAAGAACGGAATCAGGGACGTCGCGACCGAGATGATCTGGACCGGCGACACGTCCATGAACTCCACCGAGTTGCGCGGGACGGTCGGATAGCTGGCGCCGCCGAACTGCCTGTCGCCGCCCGGGCATCGGACGGTGACTCGTTCGGCCACGATGTACCCCTCTTCGTCCAGCTTCGTGTCGGCAGGGGCGATACGGGCCGTGAAGTCCTCGTTCGCGGTCAGATAGACGACCTCGTCGGTCACCCTTCCGTCCGTGACCACCCGGTAAGGGGTCATGATGAAGCCGAACTCGTCCACCCGGCCATGGGTCGTCAACTGGCTGATCAGACCGATGTTCGGGCCTTCAGGCGTCTCGATCGGACAGACACGGCCGTAGTGCGACCGGTGCACGTCGCGGACTTCCAGCTTCGCGCTCGTCCGTTGCAGACCGCCAGGGCCAAGGCTCGAAAGGCGGCGCTTGTTCGTGAGCTCGCTCAGCGGGTTCGTCTGATCCATGAACGTGCTGAGCTGGTTGCTGCTGAAGAAGCTCTTGATGCTTGCGCTGACCGGCTTGACGCTGAGAATGATGCTCGGAAGGAGGTTGTCCTGGTCCGCGCTCGTCATCCTCTCGCGGGCCACCTTCTCCATCCTGACGAAGCCGAGCCGCAACTGGCTCTGGAGCAACTCGCCGACCGACCTGACGCGTTTGTTGCGCAGGTCGTCGATGTCGTCGTGCTCGGCCTCCTTGTTCAGGTAGGGCCCCATGCCCTTGAGAGTCCCGGCGAGGTCGTCGCTGGTCAAGTTTCGGATCGTCAACGGCACGTTCAGGCCGATCCTCTGGTTGAGGAACCGTCGCCCGACCTTGCCGAGGTCATACCGTCTCGGATCGAAGAACAGGCTGTAGACCAACTGCATGGCCGCCTCTTCTTGGGCCGCCTCGCCCGGTCGCATCCTTCGATAAATGTCCAGGATGGCTTCTCGGGTGTTCTGAGTCTTGTCGGCGGCGAGCGTCGCCTCCACAAGGTCGTCCAGTTCGAGGCAGTCGAGGGATTCGAGCCCAAGCTCGGCCACCTTGGCCGCAGTCTCTTCGTCAAAGCGCTGGAGGGCCTTGAAGACGACCTTGCTTGCCTCCGTCACATCTGCCATCGGGCGCTTGCCGACGAGGTCGGCCGCGGTCGGGTTCGACACTGTCACCTCACGTCCGAACGCCCAGAGCATGTCGTCGGTGCTGCCGAGCGGCGTCTCTGTCAGGGCTTCCAGGTTCCGTTCGGCCTCGCTCAATCCGTTGAGCACCTTCTGGCTCAAGATCGTCCCTTTTTCCAAGATGACCTCGCCGGTGTCAGGGTCAGCGAGCGGCTCCGTCAACTTGCGATGGTAAGCGTCACCGATCTTCATGGTTTGTCGGTCGCGCCCCTTGTCAAAGCCGTGCATGGCCTTGATCAACTGGGTAATCGGCAGCTTCTTCGTCTGCGAGATCTGCGTGTTGACGACACCGTTTGCGTCGTTCTCGACCTCCAGCCAGGGGCCCTCGCTCGGGATGATCCTCGCGCGGATGATCATCTGCATCGAGGTGTCGACGTCCTCTTCGTAGTAGAGGCCCGGGCTGCGCGAAAGCTGCGACACGATGACCCGCTCGCGGCCGTTGATCACGAAAGTGCCCTTGTCCGTCATCAAAGGAAGGTCGCCGAGGTAGACCTCGGACTCGATGACCTCTCGATCCTTGCCGCCGAACCGTACGATAGCCTTGATCGGCGCCTCGTACGTCATGTCGCGGTCGCGGCACTCCTGAATGTCGTATTTGGGTTCACCGAGCACGAAGCTCGCGAACTCGATGTAGTTCGTCTGGGTAAAATCCCAGATCGGCGAAAACGTCTTGAATAGCTCCGGAAGCCCTTCTTCAAGGAACCATTTGTAGCTGTTGAGCTGAAGTTCGATCAGGTTTGGAACCTCGAGCGTGCGCCCAATACGCTTCGAGGCAGGCTGAATCACTCTCATTGCAATTCCGGGAAGAGTTCAGTCTAGCAGAGGGCCTGGGTGGCGGCTAAGGACTTCCCGGGTTGCCCTCCCGTTAAATCTGACCTCGCACCAGTACATTGAGGCTTTAGGCCTATTTCTAACCTGGTGACTCGGATCGGTCAGCACCCGTTTGCCCGGCCGCTCAGGCGGGTCGAGCCTGCCAGGGCCCGTCCTGCAGCTCGGAAACAAGCCTCAGCGAGGTGTGCGTCGTTCCTTCCAGAGAGGGCCCTGACGTGAAGCGAAGCCCCTGAGTAAAGGCTCATCGCCTGGAAGAACTCTTGAACTGCCTCGGTCGCCAGGTCGGCCACGCTTTCCCTCGAAAACGGGGCTTCAAACGCCAAAAAAGGACGCGAACGCAGATCGACAGCGGCCAAGACAAGGGCGTCCCCGTTCGGGACGACGGCGTGAGCGATCCCGACGACCTCGTCGCTCAGTTCGACCGCCCCGCGCAACGCTTTCCCCATCGCGGTTCCAACGTCCTCGGCCATATGGCTGGCGTCGATCGGGCCGTCAGACTCGACGGTCACGCCAAGATCGAAGGCGGCGTAACGGGCCAAGTCGCGCAACAGACCGTCAAATTGGGCAATGCCGGTCGCAGCGTCGCACCGGCTACCTCCGTCGAGCCCTAAAACCAGGTGGACTCGTGAGTGCGACGATTCCCGGTCGATTTCAGCGTAGCGGACGTTTGGATTGGACTTGCCCATGGGATCGCCGGTCATGAGGCGGCCCCAGGCTGGCGATCGCCCAGGGCCGCAAAGATACTGGCCCTTAGTTCGGGCTTGGAGTGATCGTGAAGCCTTGGGCTTGAAGCTCGTTGCCGATGTGCTTGAGCTTCTTCATCGCCCGCAGCTCGATCTGCCGGACCCGCTCCCGAGTCACGTTGAGGGCTGCCCCAACTTCTTCGAGGGTACGAGAGCGTCCGTCGTCCAGACCGAACCGGAGCCGGACGACGTCCCGCTCGCGGCTGGTCAGGCGGCCGAGGATGCCATCGATCTCTTCGCGTCGGATCAGCGACCATGTCACGTCCGAAGGCGTCGGCATGTTCGTCGAGGGGATGAAGTCGCCGATCGACGAGTTGTCCTTCTCGCCGACCGGGGTCTCGAGCGACAACGGCTCGACCGCGACTCGCATCATCTCTTGCACCCTGTCGGAGGACATGCCGACCTTCTCGGCGACCTCGTCCGGGGTCGGGTCTCGGTGCAGCTCCTGCTGCAAGGAGTTCGCCGTCTTCATGACCTTGTTGATCAACTCGGCGACATAGACCGGGATCCGGATGGTCCGCCCCTGGTTGATGATGGCTCGGGCGATGGCACGACGGATCCACCAAGTCGCGTAGGTCGAGAACCGGAAGCCTTTGCGCCAGTCGAACTTCTCGACGGCGCGGATCAGACCGAGGTTGCCCTCTTGGATCAGGTCGGCCAGAGGAATGCCGCGGGCGTTGTACTTTTTGGCGATGGAGACCACCAGCCGCAAGTTGCTCTCAATGAGTTGCTGCTTGGCGTGGGTGCCCAGTTTCATGACCTCCTTTTTGTCCCATTCGCTCCATTCGAACTCCTTCGGGAGGTTCATGAGCTCCGCGACCTTGGCCCACTTGCCGCCTTCGGCGAGATCCTTGGCCTGCACCCGCTTGGCGAGGTGCTCTTCTTGGGCTGGGGTCAGGAGGTGGGCGCGGCGGGTCTGCCGCATCCACATCTCAAGTTCTTCGGTGTCGTCCGGGACGGCAGGCTGTTCTTCCTCTTCCTCCTCCAGCTCTTCCAGCTCAAGGAGTTCGTCGGCGCCGGGCTCCTGGTCGTCCAGAAGCATGTGCTTGCTGGCATCGACGAAGGAGTGCCGACTGTGCGTCCTGACGGTGATGGCTTTTCCGCGTCTCACAGTGGTGGTTTGTCCAGTTTCGCTAGGCATGGGTGCGCTGTCTTGACGAGCAAGGGATTTTTCTTTCGCTTGCGCGCGAGCCTGTGCTGTGGTCGCGCGAGGATGAAGTGGCGTCCCGCTTTCCTTCATAGAATAGCGGGCCTTTTCGAGATTTGTGCCGTCGGCCATGTCTTTTTTGCAAATTTCCTAGTTCTTGGCCTCGGGCCCAAGCGGCGCACATGCCCATCTCAATGACGTCAAGGGAGTCGCAAGTGTTGCACTTCCCATGTTCATGGGCCCAGCCGCCGAAGTTCTTCGGCACCCTCGGCCAGTGTTCTTGCCAGGCCTTGGGCTGTTTCGATCGTGTTCTCAATTGAGAAGCTCACCCGGATCGTGGCCCTTGCCACGCTCTCAGGGATCCCCAGCGAGGTCAGTACGTGGCTCGGCTCGGTCGAGCCGCTCGCACAGGCCGCGCCGCTGGACACGGCGAACCCCGACTGGTCGCAATAAAGCACCAGGGACTCACCATGAAGACCAAGCAGTGAGACGCTCAAAATGTAAGGACTGTTCGCTGGTCCTTCGTTGATCCTGCAATCAGGGACCTTCGCCAGACCATCGAGCACCGTTTCTCTGAGTCTTTGGACGTGTGAGAGAGCTTCTTCCCTCCGCTCCATAGCCAGGACGCAGGCCGCCCCCAGTCCGACCACGCCAGGAACATTGACGGTGCCTGCCCGCAGCCCATGTTCTTGGCCTCCGCCGGTCATCAGCGGTCTGAGAAAGGTCGGATCAGCCGCGAACAACCCCCCCACGCCTTTGGGGCCGTGAAGCTTGTGGGCCGAGAAGGAAGCGAAGTCCACGCCTTCGAGACTCAAAGGAACCTTGCCGAGGGCCTGGGTCGCGTCGCGGTGGACTCGCGCCGATGTCCGTGGGAGGGCCAGCATCGCGCCAGTCTCGTTGTTCACGACCATGACGCTGACCAATTCGCAGGCACCGTCCGGGGGGAGCAAGGAGTGTCCGTCGTTGCCCAACAGCGAGTGGCCCAGGACATGGGCCGTTTCCCAGACGGAACTGTGCTCGAAGGGGCTCACCGCCACGCTTTCAAACGACCTCAGGATCCAGTTGTTCGACTCGGTCGCCCCACTCGTCCAGAACACCTGCTCCGCCGAGCATCCTAGAGCCTCCGCGACCCGCTCCCTTGCCTTCGCCACGCCGGCCGCCGCGCGCTGGCCCCATTGGTGGATCGAGTTCGCGTTGCCACAGGCCTCCCCAAAGTAAGGCTCCATCTCGCGCCAGACGAGAGGGTCGACACGAGTGGTCGAAGCGTTGTCGAAATATCGGGCTGGGTCCAATTCGCCCCTACCGGGCGCCCGCTGTCAAGCTGAGTGCCGCCGAGACCAGGCCGGGAACCTCGCTTGTCCTGTCGGCGATGGTCGCCCCTGCCGCCAGCATGGCGTCAACCTTCGACTGGGCTGTCCCAAGGTTCCCGCTGACGATGGCCCCAGCGTGCCCCATCCGTTTGCCAGGAGGAGCCGTCCGGCCCGAGATGAACCCCACGACCGGCTTCGACATCGTCTTGATGTACTCGGCCGCCGTCTCTTCGTCGGTTCCCCCGATCTCGCCGATCATCACGACCGCCTTGGTCTCGGGATCCTCCTCGAACATCCGCAGAACGTCGATGAACCGCGTCCCCGGTACGGGATCCCCTCCGATTCCGACGCAAGTCGTCTGACCGAGCCCCGCTCGAGTGAGCTCCCAAACGATCTCATAGGTCAACGTGCCTGAGCGGGAAACCATCCCGACGGGCCCGGGAGCGAAGATGTGACCCGGCATGATCCCGATCTTGCACTGCCCCGGCGTGATGATGCCGGCGCAGTTGCCGCCCAGCAGCCGAGTCCGGCCGTTCGTCCTCAGTCGGTTGACGACCTTCATACTGTCGAGGATGGGCACTCCCTCGGTGATCAAGGTGACGAACCGAATTCCGGCCGCCTCCGCCTCAAGGACTGAGTCGGCCGCGAAGGGAGCGGGCACGAAGATGACCGAAGCGTCGGCCTGGGTCGCCTCGACAGCCTCTCGCATCGTGTTGAACACGGGAACGCCCAGGTGGGTCGTGCCTCCTTTTCCCGGGGTCACGCCGGCCACGACTTGTGTGCCGTAGTCGATCATCTGCTGGGTGTGGAAGGAGCCTTCCCGTCCCGTCATTCCTGCCACGACCAACCGCGTGTTCCTATCGACCAGCACCGCCATAAAGCGGCACGATCTTACCAGCCAGAGCCGTCGGCGGCTCAGTCCACTTTGAACAGCGAGTCAGCCAAGCCTTGGTTGACTTTGACAGCGGAGTAGCTCGTCGTACCGCCGACCTTGTCGTCCGCGTTACGGACGGTCGCTCGGGTCGGGATCCAGACTCCGTTGAACTCCTTGGCCTGGTCATAGACAAAGGTCGCCATCAAGGTTCCCCCGAACTGGGAGTACCACTCGCGCTTGGCGGTGAACCGAGTCTTTGGATCGACCCACACCCGGTGGCGCGTCCCGTCCTTCAGCGACGGAACGTAGGTCAGGTCGAAAACATGGCAGCCGGCAAAGTCGCCCCGAGTCTCCGTCCTTACGAACTTCCCTTGGAAGAAGTCTCTGAAAAGCGAAGGGGGAAGAAGGCCAAAGTCGAGCGGAGTCTGCCGCTTGCCCGGAGATTTCGAGAGGTCCTCTTTCTGGTTGATCCTGGCCTTCGGGATCCTCACCAGGCGGGTCGTGCCGTTCACAATGAAGAAGATCGACGTGTCCTCGACCTTGGACTCCATTCTCAGCTTCAGCGGCTCCTTGATCCAGACGTTCGAGGCCTTGAAGCGGTAAGAGTTGGCGAAGTCCTCGTTGATCTTGGCGAGCTCGCGCTGGTTCGCGCTTCCGACTCTGGCGGTGAACGAGACGTCCTGAAAGTTTCGGGAGGTGACGTCTTGGATCTTTGGGTCCGCGGCACCCAAGGTTCCCGCGGCGATCAGGGCCATCATGCTCATGGGCTTTCTCATGTTATAACGCCCGGACAGGGTCTGGGGCTCTTCGCGACCTAGTCAGCAGGGCTCGCGCTGTCCGCGCGAAAGCCTGTATAACTCGAAGAGATGGCGCGGGACGTGCTTCAAGGAAGGATGGCGGGGCGCGCCCGGTCGTTCGACCGGAGGGCGATGCTCAGGCCCATGCGCTTGAGCGAGATGCTTGATGCCGCGTTCTGGATCTACCAACGTTCGGCCGGCAAGATCCTTGTCGCCACCGCCGTTCCCGTCTCCCTTTTCTGGGCGGCCGCCGCCTACATGGCCCAGATCGTGCTCCCTTCGTTGGCTTTCACGAGAACCGATGGCGGCACCCTGGACCAGCTTTCAGAAGCGGTGGTCTCCGTCTCGCTCGGGCTTCTTGTCGCTGTGCCCCTTGCAGCGTTGGGTCTAGGCTACTCGACGGCCCGAACGATCGAGATCGTGGCCCCCAAGATCCGGGGTGACCGAGTCGCCGCGCCGCCGATTCCCCCCTGGACCGCGGCAGGGCTCGCAGCCCGGGTCTCGATCATCCAACTCCTCTATGCAGGCGGGTTCTTGCTCTTGTGCGGAGCCTTGTCGGCGGCCGGCGCCGCTCTGCAGTTCATTACGGGCCAGGACGTGTGGTCGATCCTCACTGGCAGCGTCGTGGTGATCGCCGTGACGGTCGGGTGGATCGCCATTCCGATCGGCTACCACGTGACGGCCCTGGCCGTGCCCGCTGCCTTGATCGAAGGACTCAAGCCCAGGCAGGCCGTCCGCCGCAGCTCTCGGTTGTTGCGGTCATCGATCGGGCAAACGCCTTCGAGTTTCGTGACCCTTACGGTGGCCTTGTTGCTTGCGTTCTTGGCGGCTGTGCTCGTGAGCGTGCTCTCAGGGATCCTGGCGGCTGGCGACCTTGGGACTGTGGTGCGCCAGGTCGGGGGGCCTACCCTTTTCGGCCCGATCCTTGAATCGGCTCTCCTGTCATTGCCCGCCTATGTCGCCGTTTGGCTGCTCGCACCGGTCTGGGCCATCTTAACGACGCTGCTCTACTTCGACCGGATCGTCCGTCTCGAAGCCTACGACATTCGGTTGCTGCTGGAGGACGTCCATGATTCGCGCAAGCGCACTGTTCTGCTTCCTTAGCCTGGTCGCGGCCCACGCCTGCGGCGAAACAAGTTGGACCGACGCGCTTCGCAATGCCGAGTCAGGGAGTGAGTTCGAGCGAATCGCCCAGAACTTGCCTGAGGAGCTACGCGAGGACCGATTCCTTTCTTCTGTCCTCCAGAACTCGGAGGGCGGATCGAATTGGAAGGCCAAGCGCGACCGGCTGGTCAGGGCCCTTGACGCCAAAGAAAGGACGCGGGACGCTCGACCCCCGCTCGACGCTCAAGCCGCCGCACGCACGATCCTGCGCGACGTACGCTACCGCGATCCAGGTGAGAGCAAAGGTTCGAGTTGGCTTGGCCAGGCCATGGCTCGCTTTCGGGAACTGATCAACGAATGGTTGGAAAGGATCTTTGGACACCAAAGCTTGAACGCTCCCGCTCCGGGTTTGGCCCTGGGCGCTTTGGAGCCCATTGTTTGGGGTCTCCTCGCCTTGACCCTTGCCGTCGCGACTTTCCTCGTTGTGCGGAACACCCATTGGGCCGCCTTGCGGCGCCGAAAGTCCGTCGGAGGTCTGTTGGACGACGACGAACCTGACCGGACGGCCGACGAGTGGCTATCCGAAGCCGACAGGCTCGATAGCATCGGTCGGCACCGCGAAGCGGTCCGGTGCCTTTACATCGCCTGCCTGGTCCGACTTGACGACGCTCGCGTCTCCGCCTTCGTCCGGACCGAGACCAACTGGGAGCACGTCCGCCGGATCGAAGGAAGCCCGTCCCTACCCGAAGGGATTGAGTTTCGCCAAGTGACCCGTCTCTTTGACCGGGTCTGGTACGGGTTCCTTGACCAAAATCCGCAGTCAACGGCGGAACTCCGGTCTTTCTACGTCCACCTGATGTCAGTGCTCAAGGCGGCAGGGAGGCTCTTGTGAGACCGTCGCCGCGAGCCTTCGTCTTCGCCGGGCTCGTCCTGCTTGCAGTCTCGGCCATTTTCGTCTTCGCGGGCCGGGCTGAGTCGCGTCTTTATCCCAGCGCGTGGAACACGAAGCCTAGCGGGACGGCCGCCTTTGCCGAACTGCTCAGACTTCGAGGACACAAAGTAAGAATTGAGCGTTCGGCAAAGCCGAAGTTCACTTCTGGCGACATCGTTGTGATGCCCCTGATCGGCGGTGATGGGTTGTCCTCTGTCGAATGGGAGACCGTCGGACCGAGACGCGAGCCGGTCGACCAGGATCCCCTCTTGACCTTTGTTCGGAAAGGAGGCAGGGCCGTCATCGTCCACTTCTCCAGCGGTTCGACAAGGGACCTGGCCCCGCTGTCTGAACCCGTCGATCTCACATCGCCTCGTTCGGAGGCTCAGCTCAAGGTGTCGTTGCCGGTCCTCTCTGCGGGCGCCTCGCCGGGGCCGAGGTGGGGATATCCGGTTTGGTCGACTCCTACCGGTCAATGGGCCTGGGCCGAAGCTGAGGGACAAGGAGTTGTGGTCCGGCTGAAGACGGGACTGCCGATTTTGAACCGCTACTTGGGCCAACACGACAACGCGGCCGCGGGCCTCAGCGTCGTGGCGACCGTGGCGGATCCGGGGTCGAACATCGTCTTTTGGGAGACCGCGATCGGCAATGTGGAGACACCCGGCCTGCTCGGAACGCTGGGAAGCTGGGCCGTCGCCCTGCAGTGGCAACTCGCGCTGCTTGCCTTTGTGGTCGCCTATTCTTTGGGCCGCCGGTTCGGACTAGCGGAAGCGCCAAGCCCCGAACAGCGATCCGCGCGGGATCTTGTCGATGCGTTTGGAGCGACTCTCAGAAGGGCCAGAAAAGGCGGTCACGCCTTGCGGCTTTTGGCCGTAGACGCACTCGCCGAGTGCCGTTCTGCCCTCAGGGCGCCTGTGTCGGCTCCAGCCAGCGAAGTCCTTCAACGCTTGCCGTCTCCATTGTCGGAACGGCTCGCCGAAGCCCTCGAGGGAAGGGAACATGAACTCTCCGAGGCCCTCAGGCGCGCGTCGGAACTTGCCAGGCTTGTCAGGGAGTTCCAACAAGACACCCGGAAGGCATCCGACAGTCTTCGTCGGTCAAAATGAAGGGCATGCGACTTTTGGCGATTGTATCCTTGGCCCTAGCCATGTCCGGAGGGGCTTGGGCCCAACAAACGACCAAGCCTAGTGACGAGGCAAAGGAGCGGGCCCGACTCGCGACCGAATACCAAAAAGCGAAGGCGGCCTATGCTAAGAACTCCCGCGACAAGAAAGCCAAGAGCGCGTACGTCGAAGCCACCGTCACTTATGGCAACGCCGTGATGATGAGTCCGAACCTCGTCCCGAAGGACAAGTATCCGCAAGCCCTTAAGCTTTTCCGGGAAGCCCTGAAAGTCGATCCGGGCCACAAGCGCGCCAAAGCTAACAAGACCATGATCGAAGACATCTACAAGAGCATGGGGCGCCCAATCCCGGGCTAGACTCCCCAAGAGTGGACAGTATCCAGCGGGAAGCGGCCGATCTCGCCCATAAGGACGTCGCCGTCTTTTCCAGGCGCTTTGGGATCCTGGTCGTGTTCCTGGCCCTGATGCCAGCACTCATCGGGTTTGCCAGTGCTCCGCCCGGCTCGCTCTATCTAGGGGTTCAAACCAACGTCGACGACCATATGGTCTACGCGGCCTGGATGCGGCAAGCGATGGAGGGAAGGTTCCTCTTTGAGAACCGCTTCGCAGTGGAGTCACAGCCGGGACTGACGCTCAACCTCTATTACCTGGCCCTCGGACTCATGGCGAAGGCGGTCTCAATTCCTGTCGCCTGGCTCATGGCCAGGGCCGTGTTTTCGTTCCTCTTCGTCGTCCTTCTCGGGCGTTTCTTGCTCCGGATCGGTCTCGATGCATTCCAGACCAAGCTGTCCATCGTCCTCGTCACGTTCGGGGGCGGCGTCGGGTTCTTTGTCTGGGAGAAGTTTGGCCAAGTCGTCGTCAACAGCCCTGAACTGCTCAAGTCCATCACAGCGGGCAAACTCCCCATCGACGTTTGGCAACCAGAAGCGTTCGTCTTCCCTTCGATGCTGACGAACGGCCTGTTCATGGCCAGTCTTTGCCTGATCCTGGTCACCCTGCAGGCAGTGATCGAATCCAAGGAGAGTTGGGCTCCCGTTCTGCGAGGAGCCTTGGCCTTCGGGGCTCTCATGAACATCCACAGCTACGACGCCCTGTTGGTCGTTCTCGTCCTCCTCGGGTTCTTAGTGGCACAACTCGCGTCGCGAGACGTCACTTGGGCATGGCTCGGCAGGACCGCGGTGATAGGACTCGGCGCCGTGCCCGCCGCAGCTTGGTTCGTCTATGTCCTCGGCCAAGACCCGGTCTTCCAATCGAGAGCGGCGACCGAGACCTTTTCGCCCGTCTTCCGCCAAGTCGCGCTCGGGCTCCTTCAGGCGGTTGTCTTGACCGGACTTGGCATTACGGCGGCAAAAGAGAAGAGAATGCTGGCCGGAATCTCGTTGGCCCTCTTCACCGGTGTCGTGGCCTTCTTTCTTTGGAGTTCAAACCCGCCGGTCGCCGACTATTCCATGGCCGGCCCCTTCGTGGCCGAGTCGGTCTTGCCGTTTCTCCTCGTCTTCGCTTCCGCTCTTGGCGCGTTGGCCTTGATGGCCAGAAAGGAGCGTGGAATCAACTTCGTTTGGGCCTGGGCATTGGTCGGAGTCGCGGCCGTCTACTTCCCGGCGCTGTTCCAGAGGAAGCTCGCCATGGGCCTCGTCGTGCCTTGGGGCATCCTCGCAGCGGTGGGTTTGAGCTCCGTGCTCAGACGCTTCGAGACGAGCACCCGCAACCTGGTCGCTTCCCTGGCGATCATCGTGACCTCGGCCTCTTCCCTCTTCTGGTTCCAGCGCGAGGCCCTTTTCATCCGGAACAACGTGGCCAGTACCGCCGTCCACCCGGTCTACTACTCCCGTGACACAAGCCGCATCTTGGCCATCTTGAGCGAGGTCAAAGGCAGAAAGGTCGTCCTGGCCATGCCAGGAGTCTGGAACCCGGTCGGACCAGCCGACTTCTCGACTCCGCTTGTGCCCGACCTCAATCCCGTCTTGACCGGTCTCGCCGGGGCCACCTCTTTCGCAGGACATTGGAGCGAGACGCCCGACTACATTCGAAAGAGAAACCTGGCCCTCAGCTTCTTTCTCGCCAGCACGACAGACCAGCAACGGGAAGAGATCCTCCGATTCGTTCAGCCGGACTATATCGTGGCGCCGAATCCTCAGACATTTGGTTCAACTCCGACTGGAAACGGGCCGCTCTCGATCGCGGACGTCCGAAAAGTTGGCCGCGTCGTCTACGACGGCAACCAGTTCATCCTGATCAGTCTTCGGGGGTGACCGCCGAGGCGTCGTCACCGGTCGATACTGGCGTGAGCTTCGGAGTTGGCGCGACGGGAGCCCGCCTGTTGACAGCAATGATCTGCTGGCCTCCGATATAGCGGCTGACCCCAAGGTCTTCGCGCCTGACGACGTTTCCGTCTTGCTTGAAAGTCCTTGTGACAGAAACGGAGTGCGCCAAGCCGCCCTTTTCTTCGACCCTCTGCTTCCCAGGCGGCAAACTTGGGTCGTCAACGTACTTGATTCCCCTCGACCAACTTCGATGGCCGCTTTGAGTGATCTCAATGTCCCTGCCGGGAACCTTCTTGCCCAAGACCGCAAACCGGATTGAGCCCTTACCGGCTTCCGCCGAGATCGCGACTGCTTGGCCCGTGGTGTTCACAAACGCCAGATCAGGGTTCGGGAAGCTCACAGCGGCATCCCGTCCCAAGGGGACATAGGGGACGGACAACGAATGGGGCGACCGCGAGACGATGTCGAATCCAGCCAAGAGAGCCGCGTTGTAGAGGGTCGTGCTCACCTGGCAGATGCCTCCCCCAATGTCGGTGTCTCGCCTGCCTGAGACATAGACTCCTGCCTCCAAGAAACCCTTTTCGGCCGTTCGTCTCCCGAGCGTCCCGTTGAAGCTGAACTTTTCGCCAGGCATCAAGATCGTGCCGTTGATCTTTCGCGCCGCCAGCCGGATGTTGAAAGACCGGTTCCGGTTGCCTTCGCTGTAGTTTGTCGAGAATGAACTGACGACCTCGACGATCTTTGCGAGTTCTTCGTCAGGCACGCGGCGGTTCGTCTCAATGACGGGAAGCGTGATGGGTTCCCCAGTCAAGACGGCGGTCGCGGCGAGCCGGGCCAAGCCTTCGCTGTCCACCTGCAATCCAGGGACCTCGGGCCGCCTGACGACCGCTCCTTCTTTCAAAGTCGCCTGTGCGGGAGAGGGCTTTGGGAGCGTCGGATCGACTTTCTTGGCCCAGCTTTCCGCGTTTCCGCCGGACAGCGGCACGGGTTCATACTCGCGCTTCTTGACCGGTTCGTTTCGGACTTGTCGAGCGAGGGCCTCGAAAAGCCTCTCGTAGGGCAGCCTAGCAAGCTGTTCATCAACAGAAAACTCGAGGCCGATGTCGGTCGCGGTCAACCCGGGCAACGGCCCCTTCACGAAAGGGCTGGTCACTTGCACCGGGACTGCCCGTCGTTCCGCCCACCAGACCATCAGCCTTTCAGCCGCTTGGGCCCTTGTCAGGCCTCCTAAATTGAGTCCTGACACGGTGGCGCCCGGAGCCACCTTGGGTTCGTATTGCCACTCGGCATAGCCCACGCCCCCAGCCAATGCAACGGCCCCGACGCTCAAGAAGATCAACCCCTTTCCTGATTTCCGGCTTGACTTAGGCATGGCACGAACGAACGACTCCCCCCATCCCGTTAGGACGCTTTCTCGCGTTCAAATGATCCTTCGACGGGCCAAGGGACTCAAGGCGTTCCGGTATGATCCCAAGGATGCCGAAGCTCGTTTGGCTCAATGGGTGCCTCTCTCCGATCGAGGATGCGACCACTTCGGTCGCCGACCACGCCCACCTTTATGGCGACGGCCTGTTCGAGGGGATCAGGATCTACGGTCGCCGTGTCTTCAAGCTCGACGAACACCTCGACCGACTCTATCACGGGTGCAGCTACCTCGGATATGCCATGACGCTTTCCAAAGCCCAGGTGCGAGACATCGTGCTCGATGTTTGTCGAAAGGCCGACATCAGCGACGGCTATATCCGGCTGAACGTCACGCGCGGGTCTGGGCTCGGCCTCGATCCACGGGCGGTCAAGACGGACCCGAACGTGATGGTCATGATCTCGACGCTGGCGCTCTATCCGCCGGAGGCCTATGAGACTGGGCTGGAGGTCGTCACGACATCTTTCAGGGTCTTTCCGCCCGACGCCTTGGATCCTCGACTCAAGTGCATCGGCCGCTATGCCGCAAACATCCTGGCAAAGGCAGAAGCCAACAAGGCGGGCGCTGGAGAGGGACTCATGCTGAACACTCATGGGAACGTCGCCGAGTGCACCGGCGACAACATCTTTTTGGTGAAAGACGGCAGGCTGAGGACGCCCCATCCATCATCGGGGATCCTCAAGGGAATCACGCGCGACACGGTGCTTGCATTGGCCCAGAAAAAGGGCATCGAGACCGTCGAAGACACCGTCACAAGGTTTGACATCTTTTGCGCCGACGAGTGCTTCCTGACGGGCACGGCCGCCGAGGTGATCCCCATGGTGCGACTGGACGGACAACCGATCCATGACGGCAAGCCTGGCCCTGTCACGAAGGCCCTGATGGCAGATTTCCGGAATGAGACCCTCACCGGAGTGCCGTTCGACCATTGAGGACTCCTTCCAACTTCGCGACGGCCCAGGACGTCTTGCACCTCTTGGAAGCGTTCAGAACCAAAACAGCCCCTACCGACGTCTGTCCCTTATGCGGTTGGTCGGCAAGGCGGGTCGTCGAGACGGGCCTTCTCGGGTGTGGCCTTTGTTATTCGAGCCTCGAATGGCCCGGCAAGGCAAGACCCAAGCAAGTCTAGAGATTCCGGGCCTGGCTCGACCGATTCGGTATCGTTACGAAACGCCATGAGGACGAACGGACTCGTTATCGCGTTGGCAGGGATCGCCGCTGTCATGCTCGCCGGATGTGGAGGAAAGTCGGGCGGAAGCGCGGCACTCAAGGATCCGCAGATGCTCTTCATCAACGCGGTTCCAGACAGCAACGGTCTCGACTTCTTCATGAACGAAGACAAGCGGGGCGACAACGTGAAGTTCCCGGAAAGCACGAAGAACTTCATTTTTGTCCCGTTTGTCGGATCTGAAGACGACGCCTATGACGTGATCGTCGAGGATCCTGTCACCAAGTACCAGTACGACGGCGAGGTCCGGATCTTCGACCAGGGCACGAGCACGATCGTCGTCGCCTTCGGGCTCAAGGACTTTGAGCAGGGCGACGAAGCGAAAAGGGTCTTCCTTACCTTCTTGACGCCTGACTCGCGCACTCCGCCCCTCGGCAATCGGTGCCGGCTCCTTGTGTTCCACGGATACAATCGCTCGGCCGGGTTCGAAAACCCACCCATCGACTTCCAGAACGTCGGCGACAACCCGCTTTACAAAGCTGAAAATCTTCTTTACGGCCGAGTCCAGGCCCTGGACGTCGACTCTGGCGAGTACATCGAAGACCTCGCCAATCCAGCCAACTCGAACTACTTTGTCGCCAAAAGGAACGACGCGGAAGGCGAGATCGTCGAGGCGCTGGACACCTTTAGGGACGCCCAGGGGAACGTCAAGAGAGGTGTCAACCTCTTGCCTGGAAAGATCTACTTCGTCCTCATAACCGGGGTCGAAGGGCGCACCGGCGTTCAAAGGCCGAGAATGGTCTTCTTGGACATCCCGACCGAATGACCCCCCGGCGATAGGCCAGCATTCTTGCGGCTATACTGACCCGGGCCGCTCCTTTTCGGCGGCCCTCAACGTCTGAAAATGTCGGGTAGCCAAAAGGACGAAACCCTCGCCGAGAGACGGTGGCTCAATGCCCTTGCCAAGGGCGACACCGAGGCCCTCGGCGGCATCTATGAGCTTTATGGCGAAAAGATCTATCGCTATACGTTCAGGATGCTCGGCAACCGAAGCGACGCGGAGGACGCGACCGCGGAGACTTTCCTCCGGGTCTTACGCCGCTCGGCGGAACTTCGGGCCGACGGGGCCTTCAGAACTTGGCTGTTCCGCATCGCGAGGAACCTTTGCATCGACCGGATGCGCCAGCACAAGTTGATCGAGCTTCCTTCCGACGCGCACTACACTGGAACTGAAGAAAGGACGACCCTGAGGATCACTGTGCACGAGGCGCTCAACCAGCTCCCGATCGAGTATCGCGACCCGCTTGTCCTTTGCGACTTGGAAGACGTCTCCGCCAAGGAAGCGGCAGAGATCTTGAAAATCAGCGTGCCTGCCCTCAAGTCAAGGCTCTACAGAGGAAGGCGCGCCCTGAGAGACCGCCTCGGCGGATCCATCGAAAAACTCACATGAAAAACGATCTATACGAAAAACTGGTCGACCTCTATGCAGGAGGCGAGCTGCCACAGGAGACTATGGAGGAGCTTGAGGCCGCAGCTATGGGCGACAAGGATCTCGCCCACGACATGTTCACCCTCACAAGGACGGTCGAGGCCCTCCACGCCGATCCGGGCCCGGTCTATGACGAAGAGACCGAAGTCCGGATCTTGCTCACGATGCAACTCCAGGGGGCGGAACTTGATCAACGCCGTCAAAAGGGCGTCGATTGGCAGTATCATTTGCCTATTCAGCCTTAGCCCCGATCCACCATGAAAGCCACAGTCAACCGAAAAGAACTCAGCGACGCTCTCTCCATCGCCGCTTCGGCATCGAGCCAGCGGACGACCCAGACCGTCTTGCAGTCGATCCGTCTGAAGGCGGACGACAGTGTTCTCAACCTGACTGGATGCGACGGCGAAATGTGGGCGTCGGCCTCGCTGCCTGCCAACGTCGGCGAACCTGGTGGGATCTGCGTCCAGCAAAAGCTTCTCAGTGAGATAGTCGCCGCGCTCGGGGACGGCCCCGTGGAGATCTCCCTCGAAGGCACATCGGTCGTCATGCGACACGACCAATCGGAATGGAAGCTCTTGGCGTTTCCCGAGGACGAGTTCCCTAACATGCCAGAGATCCAGCCACAGGCCGAACTCACACTGCCGATGAGCGAGTTCAAGGAAGCCGTCGAAGGTGTCTCCTTCGCGGTCTCCCAAGATTTCACGCGGGCCCACTTGACCGGCGTCCTGTTCAACTACGACGGGGCTGTCCTGACCTTGGTCGCCACCGACACCCACCGGCTCGCCGTGAACCGGATCCACCGCCCCGGAATTGGCTCGCAGATCAATGTCATTGTTCCCGAGAAGGCTCTTCGTACGATCCGCGCCCTTCCGATCGCGCCTGAGAGCCCGCTGGTCTTGCAGTTCGATGGTTCGAGGCTGATCGTCGATGCTGGAACGGCGAAGATGACCTCCCAACTTCTCACCGGTCAATATCCGAACTGGGAGCGCGTCATCCCACAAGAATTCACCCGCGCATGGACTATCGACCGAGTCGAGCTCTTTGAGAACATCCGAAGGGCCATGATTCTCGCGAAGGACAGTGCTAACCGGGTCCGGTTCAGCGGGAAAGGGGACCGCGTCATCATCTCCGCCCGGAGCGAAGACCGCGGCGAGGCCAAAGAAGAGCTTCCCGTCATTAGTAAGAACGGCGAGCTTGAAATCGCCTTCAACGGCCGCTACGTGATGGACGCCATCAACTCTCTCGGGAGCGACGGCGTCGTGGCAGAAATGACCGAGTCGTCCCGTCCGGCTGTCTTCAGGCCTTCAGAGAACGGCGAAAACCGGTTCTGCGTCGTGATGCCGATGGCCCTCAGCTAGGGACGCGAGTCGAAACGCTTGATTCTTGAACGTCCGATGCTCGGCACACAGAGCAACCGCAGCCCTTCTGCGTGAGGCGGTGGTTCCAGAAGTGGAAGCCGACCAAGCTGAGTCCGCCTCCTACTGCAAGCAGCGTCCCCAGTGCGCCGACCCAACCCGGGGCCGTCCCTCCGATCGCAAGATGGACGTGGCCCGCGTGGATCCCTTGGTGGCCTATTAAAAAGTGGCTCACCGAGACGGATCCAAGACCGCCTGCCAAGAGGCCGCTTGGCCTCCAGTCTCCATGAATCTTCAATCCCCGGGCCATCGCCCAAACCGCCAACAGCACAGCGACCGAGAAAAAGACCGCCTCGACCCGATGGTCGGCCAAGAACCCGGCTCCGAAGACCGGTAACGTCGCCACAGCCAAACCGACCAACGCGCAATGCACCGCGCAGACTCCACTGGCCAGAGCGCCAGCCTTGTCGACGTCGAACCCATTTGGCATCTTTATTGCAAGGATACTGCATGTGTCGGCGCTGACAGGCAGCCTCCGGACCGATCGCGCGCCTGATCTGGGTAACTTGGCCTCATGACTCTTGCCCTCGTCGTAACCGCACTTTCGGGCGTCACAGGAAGTTGGGCCCTTGAAGTCTTGGAACAACCGCGGTCCCTAGCCGAAGACAGGCTCGGAACCTTGATCAGCCAAAAGGGAGACGCGGACTTCTTAGAGGCGCGATATCTGATCTCCGGCACTGGCGACGCGGTGGCTTGCTACGTTCGTGGCAGATTGCAGAACCTCGAGATCACCTTCACCAGAAAACCTTCAGACTGGAGAGCGGGGCTCACTCAGGTAGACATCGACCCCGACAAAGTCCAAGGCGACGAGCAAAAGGACGACAACGGCGATACCTTCGTCGTCCTGACCTTCAGTTCGGGTCTCCGAAAGGGTTGGCGGGCCGTGTACCGCGAGGCTCCCAGCGACGAATGGTGGCCAGAAGCCCTGAGAAGATCGCGGCTCGACTTCATAGGGCCTCAGATGGCCGATTGAGATGGCGCGCTCGAGAGGACTCGAACCTCCGACCCCCAGCTCCGCAAGCTGATGCTCTATCCACTGAGCTACGAGCGCGAGAGCGGCGAGTATACCGACTGCACCGCTTGGGCCCAATCATTCGTCCGCGGACTTGCTCTTCATCTGTCTAAAGTACTCGCTCTTGGAGCCTTCGTCCAAGAGCGTGAACTTCGTGTACGCTTGCTGGAACCCAAGAAGGACCGTGCCGGTCGGTCCGCTGCGGTGCTTTCCGATGATGAGTTCGGCGACCTCGACCTTGTCCGGATCCCAATCCTGCATCTGCTCAGCTTCCTTGCGCTTGTAGTATTCGTCGCGGTAGATAAAAAGCACCATGTCGGCCTCCGCCTCGATCGACCCTGACTCACGGATGTCACTGAGCATGGGTCGCTTGTTGGGACGGCTCTCGACCCCGCGGTTGAGCTGCGAGAGGGCGATGACGGGCACGTCCAGGTCTTTGGCCAGAGCCTTGAGCGATCGGGCGATGTCGCTGATCTCTTGCGTCCGGTTTTCCGTCTTCCGGTTCGACCGCATCAACTGAAGGTAGTCGATGACGATCAGGTCAAGGCCCCCTTCAGCCTTCAACCGCCGGCACTTCCCTCGCACCTCCATGGGCGAAACGTCCGACGAGTCGTCGATCATGATCGGGAGCTCATAAAGCTCCTCACAGGCGTCAGTCAGCTTCTGATAGTCCTGAGTGGTCAGGCCAGCCCTCTTCAAGGTGCCCATGGGCACGCGGGCCAGGGTGGAGATCATGCGCCGGGCCAATTGGTGCCCGCTCATTTCAAGGCTGAAGACGGCGACGTTCCCCTTCCTCTGCTTGGCCACGTTCAGGGCCATGTTCAAGACGAGCGAGGTCTTCCCCATCGCGGGCCGCGCTGCCACGATGACAAGGTCCCCGCCATAGTGCCCCGAGGTGATCTCGTCAAGATCTCGGTACCCGGTCTGGAGCCCCAAAATGGGTTCGCCAGTCTCCAACAAATGGTCGACATCGATAAAGAACTCGCGGGCCAGGTTCCGGACAGGCTCGAAGTACTGCCCGAGCCGCCGCCGCCCGACTTCGAAAACCTTGCTCTCTGCTTGGTCAACTTTCTCGTCAGGGTCGATGTCGGGGTCGCGCACCAAGTCCACGATCTCCCGTCCAGCCTCTTCAAGTCGCCTCAGGGTCGCCATGTCCTGGACGATCCCGGCATAGTGCTCGGCGTGAACGGCGCTGGGAACAGCTTCGGCGATCTGATACAGGTATTCGATGCCGCCCACGTCCGTCAGCTTGCCTCTCAACTCGAGTTCTGTCTTGAGCGTGACAAGGTCGACAGCCTTCGAGCTCAGCATCAACTGCCGGACGGCCCGAAAGATCTCGCGGTGCGAGGGTCGATAGAAATCGTCCTCAGTGAGCAGCGACTGGACTGTCTCGGCCGCTCGGTCGCTGAGGATCATGCACCCGAGAGCCGACATCTCCGCGTCGTCGTTGTGAGGCGGGACGCGGGTCTCTGGGGTTGGTGAGAATCGACTGGGCGCGGCCATCGGTCTTGAATAGTCTGTCCTGTCTCTTCATCTGGCGACTGCCCGACTAGCGCTACCCTGAATCAGGTTCCCACAGCCCGCGACCTGGATCTTTCCAGACTCTCCGAGCTCGAACAAGGTTGTTTTCCCAAGGTTGCCAACGTGGACATCCACAGACGGCTCAGCATCCAAGACGGTCAAGCCGTTCGAGGAGTCGCTGTCTGACCAATGGCCACTCTTCGGGAAGAATGCTATAAAAGGCCGTGGCTCTCCTGTGCCCGTCCCTCATCAGAACATAGTTCCGGAGCGTTCCCTCATAAGTCGCGCCAAGTTTCAAGATTGCGGCACGGCTGCGCTCGTTCCTGGCGTCCGTCTTCAGCTGCACTCTTAGCGCCCCTAACTTCTCGATGGCGTGCCCAATCATGAGGAGTTTGACCGCTGGGTTGACATGTGTGCCCCTGGCGGACTCGGTGAGCCATGTATAGCCGATCTCCAAGGCCCGATCGTCCGGCCTGATGTCGAAGAAGCTCGACATGCCCAGCGTCTCTCGCGACTCGGTGCGAAAGACGACCGGATGTCCGGTTTCGAGACGCCTTTGGAGAAACTCCTCAAATCCAGCCAGATCCCAGGATGCTGGAAAGTCGGTGAAGAACCGAAAGGTGTCTTGAGCACAACAGCCGAACAAGCTGGCCGCGTCACTGAGGCTGAGGGGTTCGACGACGACTCCGTGCCCTTGGAGCGTCGCCGGTTGGAACCATTCCGTCACACGGTCTCCACGGATACCTGCGCGCCCATTGCCGCGCTTCTCATGGCCGCCTCCGCCACGGCGACGGCCGCAAGGCCCTCTTCAGGCCTCACAGGGAACTCGATTCCGGACCGGACGGCATCCACAAATGCCGAAGCTTGGCGAAAATAGGGGTCGTCAACAGGCGCATAGTTGTTCTCGAACCGAGACCCGCTGACCAGGTTCAACCTGAGCGACGGGTTGTCGCGCGAGTCGAACTGAAGGAGACCGGAGCTGCCCGCAACGTCCAGCGTGACGCGGAATCCGGCCGGATCCATCCACGTGGCCTCAACGTGGGCGACCGCGCCAGATTCAAACCGAATGATGGTCAAGGAATGCTCCGCTGGCCCGAGCGACGCATCCCGAGCGACTTGAACATGGCTTGCGTCCACCGTGACGGCCGGGCCCAAGGTCCAGAGAAGCCAGTCAAAGTCGTGCACCGCAAGATCAAGCAAGACGCCCCCGGACTGCGCCGAGTCCGCATACCATGCCGACTTCGGGCTCCCTCCTCCGCGCCGAGTCCGCACCGAAGCGACTTCGCCCAATTCACCCGACGCCACGACATCGTGAGCCTTCCGGAACTCAGGGAAGTAACGGACAACCTGGGCTGGCATCAGTCGGCCCTGGGTCGCCTTCACCTTTTCCAAGAGGATCCGGCCTTCTTCGAGCGTTCTGGCCATGGGCTTTTCCATGAGCACAGGCAGTCCAGCCTCCAAGCATTGCACGCCGATCGGGACGTGCGCCGGTGTCGGCAGACAGACGTCGACTGCCTCGACCTGGGAAAGGAGGTCCTCAAGGTTTTCAGCCCGGAGGGCACCGAACCTCTCAGCGAAGGGCCCGAGCTTTTCGGAATCCAGGTCGAACGCTACGATCTCGACTTCCGGCATCTGAACATACTTGGAGGCATGGACTTGTCCCATGCCTCCACAACCAACGATCCCGACCTTCACATTCTGGATCTTACTGGATCGGCGGGCGGCTCAGTCTCTCGGCACCATCCTGAAGCCGACGAAGTCGTGCTCGCTCTCCCATAGCGGGTTGGCGGTCGGCCCAGTTGCCTTCACTTCGATCCGAGCTCGGACGGCTCGATCGCTGGAGCGGACGAACCGGCCTATATCGCCCCTTGCCACGGTTTCCAGAGACATTTGGCTAACCGAGATCTCGCCCCGGCCCGCATCGGTCGTGTCGAACTGGTTCAAGCCCCAATCGAAGAAACTCAGAGTCTGCTCGAAGGATCCTTGAGTCGCCATCCTGCCGTAAGTCTGGGCCCAGAGGTTCATGGGCGTTGCAGGCAGCGTGGCCTCGACATCGAAGGTCACGGGCGCGACGGTTTGGTTCGGAACTACATATCGGGCGACGCGAAGGACATCACCGTCAATGTCCTGGAGGCTGTCCAGGTCGCCTGCAAGAACTCGTCCCAACCTCACCCGCAAGGACTCGGGTTCGACCTCAATCTCGGTTGGAAGCAGCACGAAAGCGCTGAACCTCTGCTTGCCCGCGGCATATTGAACGAGGCCTGTGCCCACGATCCAACCCTTGTTGTTGATCGACTGGCACGTCATGGCCGTCCAAGACCCCCAGTTCGAGATGTAGTTCCTAAGGCCCCGGAGTCCGGTCGCCTCGCTCCAGAAGATCGGCTGTTGGTACAGCCCGTCCATCCCGACCACCTGTGTCAGGTCGTTGAGCCCGTAGGCAAACGTGTTGTGGCCCGCGTAGAGGCTCCCGATGTTGATCCACTGTCCATCCTTGTGAACGGCAGCCCGCTGGACGATCGCGGTCTGGAAGATCACACCGGCGATGTCGCCTCGGTAGTTGACGCCGTACGCCTGCGATCCGTACGGGAAGTTCGGGTGCGTCCCAAGGTCTTGCATCACGCCCTCGGCCCATTTGAACCCACGGATCCCTGAACCGACGCAATACCCGACGACGGTGTCCGCCTCGTTGATGGCCGTAGCCAAGCTCAGCGGACAGCTGGGCAACGAGCCCAACTGGACGAACCCTTCGGGCGACCAGAGAAAAGCGCGACCATTACTCTGAAGCTGTCCAACGACGAGCCCCTTCCGATTGACGCCGTAGGCCTCACCTGCACCAATGTCGTAGTACCGGCCCTGGATCCAAGCGAAGGCGCGCCGCGTGTTGCCGAGGACTGCGGTGCCCGACAAGTTCCCGCCACCAGAGATCGACGTCGCCCCGCTGTTCGGGGCAAGCCCGCCCCGAACGACAGTGAATCCGTCCCGCTCGTTCCAGACAAACGGATCCGCCGAGCTTGTCGACGAGAAGCTCTTGCCTGCGACGTTGCCATGGATGTCGATGGCGTTGCCATAGCTGTCAAGGCTTGGAGCCACATTGGGATCCCGTAGCTCCAAGACTTTGTACCTCAGGTCTTGACCAGCGCTCAAAGAACCGGCCAGAAGCGCAGCGAACGCGCTCGCTCCCCATCGTGAAAAAGCATGAAAAAGCATGCCAGAAATCTTACCGAGACCTAGACAATGTCGTCAAGAGAAAGAGACAAAGTCTATCAAGTTTTTTTCACAGAATCCGGGCCGAATGTGGAATGGAACCAAGAGTCGGGTTTGACCGTCTTTGTGTCGTCACTCGTCGGATTCAGTCCCAGGCACGTAGGCCCAACAGCGGGCACTCTGGAACCGGATCCACCGTCTTAGGCTTGAAGGGGTAGCCCCACTCCAGCACAAACGCTGGCCAGTAGGGTACCAACAGACAAAGGCCCCTCCAAAGGGCAAAGGATACGGAGGAAACGAAGAATATGTGGCAGCGCTTTACAGAGCGCGCGAGAAAGGTGGTCTTCTTCGCCCAAGAAGAAGCCCATAAGTTCGGTGAAGGCTATGTCAGCACCGAACACCTCCTCTTGGGCCTGGTGCGCGAGACGGACAGCGTCGCTGCCCGTGTCCTCGAACGCCTTGGCGTCAGCCTCAACCGAGTGAGGGCCGAAGTCGAGAAGCAACTTCCAAGGGGCGAAGCCCGGCAAACACAGGACATGACGCTGACCCCTCGGGCCAAGCGCGTCATCGACCTTGCCTATGACGAAGCTCGGAACCTAAACAACAACTACATTGGGACTGAGCACCTACTGCTCGGTTTGATACGTGAGGGTGACGGCTTGGCTGGCCGGGTCCTCGCCAAGCTGGGCGTCGAGCTCGAAAGAGCCCGTCGCGAGGTCATGTCCCTCCAGGACAACGAGACCCAGACCCGAGGCTCCACCAACCGGCCGAGTTCCAACTCCGGCTCATCGGTGAAGACCCAGACTCTCGATGAATTTGGCCGTGACTTGACCGAACTCGCCCGTGAAGGCAAGCTCGATCCTGTCGTCGGAAGACAGCAAGAGATCGAGCGCGTCATGCAGATCCTCTCACGGCGCACGAAGAACAACCCTTGCTTGATCGGTGACCCTGGTGTCGGAAAGACCGCCATCGCCGAGGGCCTCGCCCTCAGGATCGTCAGCGGCGACATCCCAGACTTGCTGAAGAACAAAAGGCTCGTCGCCCTTGATCTCGCTGGCCTGGTGGCCGGCACGAAGTACCGCGGTGAGTTCGAAGAAAGGATGAAGAAGGTCATGGAGGAGGTCCGAAGGGCCGAAGGCCAAGTGATCCTTTTCATCGACGAACTCCACACCCTTGTCGGGGCTGGAGCGGCCGAAGGAGCGATCGACGCCAGCAACATCATGAAGCCGGCCCTCGCCCGAGGCGAGCTGCAATGCATCGGAGCCACCACCCAAGACGAGTTCCGAAAGCACATTGAGCGCGACGCCGCCTTGGAGCGCAGGTTCCAAGCTGTCAAGGTCCGAGAGCCGAACGAGGAAGAGGCTGTCGACATCCTGAAGGGGCTGCGAGAACGGTACGAAGCCCATCACGATGTTGAGATCACAGACGACGCGATCGCCTCGGCTGTGCAGCTGAGCCAAAGGTACATCACCGACAGGTCTTTGCCGGACAAAGCGATCGACTTGATCGACGAGGCAGCGAGCCGGGTGCGGTTGCACCAGTCATTGCCGCCGCTCGACGTTCGGCAAGACAAGCTCAAGTTGAACGCCATGCGCGCCGACTTGGACCACCTCCGCCGGCACGAGCCCGACGGAGAGGCCTTCCGCAAACTTGAAACCGAAATTGAGGGGTTGGAGGACGACGTCGCCGCGCGAGAAGAGGCATGGGCCAACGAAGAGAAGCCCAAAGCGGTCGTCGGGGACGCCGAGATTGCCACGATCGTCCAAAGCTGGACCGGGATTCCCGTCTCGAAGCTCGTTGAGGCTGAGAGCCAGAAGCTTCTCAAAATGGAAGACGACCTCCACCACCGCATCATCGGTCAGTCCGACGCGGTCGGGGCCGTCTCGCGGGCCATCCGCCGCGCGAGGAGCGGCCTGAAGGATCCGAAGAGGCCCATCGCCAGCTTCATGTTCCTCGGCCCGACCGGTGTCGGGAAGACCGAACTCGCCAAGGCTCTCGCCGAGTATCTCTATGAGAAGGAGTCGAACATGGTTCGGATCGACATGTCCGAGTACATGGAACGGTTCGCTGTCTCTCGGCTCGTTGGCGCGCCTCCGGGCTATGTCGGGTACGACGAGGGCGGCCAGCTGACAGAACAAGTTCGCCGGAACCCCTACTGCGTGGTGCTCCTTGACGAGATCGAGAAGGCCCATCCGGAAGTGTTCAACATCCTCCTCCAAGTCATGGAAGACGGGCAGTTGACCGACTCCCAAGGCAGGACCGTCGACTTCAGGAACACGATCATCATCATGACCTCGAACGTCGGGGTGCGTCCGATCGAGCTGGAAAAGGGGCTTGGCTTCCGGGACAGCAAGATGGACATCAACGACCCCAAGACCTATGAGGCGATGAAGAACAAGATGCTGGACGAAATGAAGAAGTCGTTCCGGCCCGAGTTCCTCAACCGGGTGGACGAGGTCATCGTCTTCCAGCACCTGAAGAAGGAGGAGATCCTCGAGATCGCCGACCTCTACCTGCGCCGGGTCAATCACCAGGCCGCCGAACTTGGGCTCAAGATCGAACTCAGCGAGGCGGTGAAGGATCTCTTGGTCAACAAGGGATACGACCCGAACCTTGGAGCCCGACCGCTCCGCCGTGCCGTCCAGCGGTACATCGAGGACCCGTTGAGCGAGGAACTCCTTCTCAACGTCTTCCGGTCTGGAGACGTGATCGTGGCGGACGTGGCTGAAGACGACCCCGAGAAGATCGTCTTCCACAGACAAGAACGACAAGACCCAGGGTCAGAAACCCTGGCAGTCAGCAAAAACTGAAGAGATCGACAGAGCGGGCCCCACACGAGTGGGGCCCGCTTTTTTTGTATAAACCTTCTCGTCGTCGGTAAACACAAGGATCGACCCAGCCCCCCCACGAACTCCCTTCTTTCGATGAAATTCAATGGGCACCACGGCCGCCCCCTTTCATTTATGGGGTCAATGCAACCCAACCGCTCGAGTCTGGCGACTTTTCCACAGTTTCAACATGACTAGACACTTTCTATCGTACTTTTTCTGTGATTTGTCCTGCAAAGTCTAGACAAAGCGCCGGGCTTCCTGCGATAATACGGGGCAGAAGAGCGGACAACGCTCTCAAGTAAAGAAACCGCCTGCAAAGAACGGGCGGAAGCCTGGCAACTGAGGATGCGACGCCCATAGGGCGTCGCTATTTTTTCATGAATGTCTTGATGTGGAAAACGTGTGGACATCTCTTGGTCAGTGCGGTCATGAATCAAAAAGGATCGCGGCCCTCCTCGTATGAGGAGGGCCGCGATTGCTTCTTGAACTAGAGTGTCCTGGGCTCCGATCGGGGCCCAGGACGAGTCATGCCCTTACGGGTTGACGATCCAGTTCACGAGGTCCCAATCGACCTCAGGAAGCGGGTTGGCCGAGATGCCGTTCGGGAACGTGCGGATCCGGGCTTGGAGCCGGCCGCTGCCGTTGACCTTGCCGGTCGCCGGGTTCGCGATGGACTCGCGGGTGCCGTAGACCGTGTTGAACGGGTTGGTGTTCAGCAGGTTCTCGTAGGTGCTGGTGTTCCAGTTCCATTGCTCGATCTCCTGGCGGAACTGGCCGCCGGTGACCATGCGGCTCTTGACGCGGAAGGTCACGCTGCTCGGGGTCAGGATCGAGGTCGTGCCCTGGAGGGTGCCCCAGACGAACGGCTCGACCGGGTTCGCCACGAAGAACTTCTTCAGGCGGAGGGCGACGTTGTCGTCGGCAGCCAGGTTGGCGATCGTGCCCGAGATGATCTGGCCGCGCTGGAGCGTCAGAGCGTCAGGAGCGACGGTCTGCGGACCAGCCGTGGAGGCGAGGTTGACCGTGTAGGTCTGCATGGCGCAGTCGACAAAGTTGCCAGCCGGGGTGTTGTTGGCCGTATTGAAGATGTACGGGCCGTCCCACGTGGATCCAGCGTTCTTGTCGCGGAAGTAGATTCCCTGCTGCGTGTTGCCGGACCGCATGGTGCCGGTTTGGCCAGCTCCACCGATGCCAGGGCGCATGCCAGGGCCAACAGCGACCGTGTCGTCCTCAAGAAGACCATTGACCCGGAAGACGAGGTGGACCTCGCCGCCAGCCGGAACCGTCAGCGCCGGGCTGAAGTTCACAGTCGCGGTCTGGTACTCGCCGCTGCCGGTGCCGGTACCGAGGCCGAGCGTGATCGGCTGAGGAGCCGAGGCGCCGATCAGGGTGCCAGGAGCGCCCGATCCGTCAACAGCGCCCCAAGGAAGGGTCAGGTTGTTGACCGGGTTGCGGACTTCGACCGTGAAGGTCGGAGAGCCGCTGGTCTGGTTGAAGGTGTCGGCGTAGTACTCGACGTCGATGCTGCTGATCTTGTCGCGGCTGCCCTCGAGGGCAACGAGCACGCCGGTGGCATCATAGAGCTCGCCAGCTCCGCCAAGCGACGGAAGACCGTAGTACGCCCAGATGTCCGGAGCGTTCGGATCGACCGAAACGTTGTCGAAGCCCTTGGCGAGGTTGCCCATATTGCCGCTCCACAGCATGAAGTTGAAGCCCCATGCGGCGACAGCGAGGGTGCCCGGTCGCTCTTGGACAGCCCAGTCGGTCGGGCCGGAGCTCGTGTAGACACGGCGCCAGACGAGACCGTTGCCACCCGTGGCGGGCGGGGTGACCGGGAGCGTACCCGTGACCGGGGCGCCGACGAAGCGGCCGCCAGCCTTGAAGGTGTTGCCCGGATCAGCCGGATCGAACGGGACGTTCAGGAACTCGCCGCCATCGAACTGATAGGTGATCGTGATGTTCGAACCGACCGTGTCGATGTTGGGGATCGGGACGTAGACCGTGCGGTCGCCGCCGCGGACGGGGATGTCCGGGCTCGTCCACAGCAGTGTGCTCGGGCCCTGATAGGGCTGACCCGTGATGTTGCCGTTGTAGTTGGTGCCGTTGTTCCGGAAAATCCGGATGTTCAACTTCTCGTTGGTCGATCCGCCCGGGTGGAAGTCGTTGACGCAGAGGTAACCGGCGGAGATGCCCGAAAGGACAGCCGACGTGTTACCAGCGAGAACGACCTGCGAACCTCGTTCGGGGAGCTTGACCCAGGAACCGACGCCGGGCTGGCCTTGGAAGGCGCCGGTCGCACCGGTCGGGCCGTAAGAATTGGAGTAGCTCTGCCCGGTTCGATAGACGGCGGTCTGGGCGAACGCCATCACACCAACCGAGAGGACTCCAGCGATAAGCGCAATTCGCTTCATAGCTTGACTCTCTGTAGCGTGGATTTGCGGCCAAGCTGATCCTGAGCCACACAGCGAGCCTGACGATGTCCCACTCCTGTGCGCCCAAGATCGGGCACAACCGCAATCGAAAGCAGTTTAGCACGATCTATGCCAGCCCCTGCCAATCGGGTGTTGAAAACAAGTAAGGTCACGCGACAATTTCAGCAGAAAACGACCGGCGCAATGCCTCAACCAAGGCTCCGAATCAAGCAACTTTGCTAGGTTCTGGCGAGGCTCCCCATGTGACGAATGGCCTAAAGCCTAAACGACTTCCCGGGCTCCTTGCGGCTCAAGAGCCTGTCTGATACACCGGTGCGGGCGCCACCGGCCCCAGACCTGCCTTTCGAATTCACCATACTCCAGCATGGCTTCGTTCACGGAAGGGCTCAGCTTTGACGACGTCCTCCTTGTCCCTAAGAAAAGCGACGTCTTGCCCAACCTCGTGGACACGTCTTCAGAGTTGCTCCCGGGCATCAAGCTCAACGTTCCCATCGTTAGCGCCCCGATGGACACGGTCACCGAGGCCCGCTTGGCCGTCGCCATCGCCCGAGAGGGCGGAGTCGGCGTCATACACCGCAACATGCCGATCGACGACCAAGCCGACCAGGTCGACCGGGTCAAACGCAGCGAGCACGGCGTCATCACCGACCCCTTCAAACTGACGCCTGAAAAGACGATCAGTGACGCCGTGGCCCTGATGGCCAGGTTCCGCATCTCTGGCGTACCGATCACAGACGCGGACGGGCGACTCGTTGGGATCCTGACGAACAGGGACATCCGGTTCGAGACCGAGTTCAGTCGACCGATCAGCGAGCGCATGACCACCCGGGGGCTGGTCACAGCAAGACCCGGAACGACCTTGGACGAGGCGCAAGAGCTCCTCGCCGAACATCGGATCGAAAAGCTTCCCATCGTCGACGAGAGCGGCTTTCTCAAGGGGCTCATCACCATCAAGGACATCGAGAAGGTGAAGCGACACCCGAACGCGACCAAGGACTCCCTGGGACGGCTCGTGGTTGGAGCCGCCATCGGCCCCCTCCGCGAGCCCTATGAGCGCGCCAAGGCCCTGATGGACGCAGGGGTTGACTTCGTCGTCATCGACGCGGCGCACGGCCAGTCCAAGGGCGTGATCGACTGCGTCCGGATGCTCAAGAACCGACTTCCAGGGCTTAAAGTGGTCGCAGGAAACGTGGCCACCCGTGAAGGGGTCCGAGACCTCCACGAGGCTGGCGCAGACGCGCTTCGACTAGGGATCGGCGCCGGTTCGATATGTACAACCCGCGTTGTGAGCGGAGTCGGCGTCCCCCAGTTCACTGCTGTTCTTGACTGTTGTCATGAGGCCAAGGAGCGAGGGCTCCCGACCATCGCCGACGGCGGTGTGAGGTCATCCGGCGACGTCGTCAAATCCATGGCCGCTGGTGCTTCGGCCGTGATGATGGGCAACATGTTCGCCGGGTGCGAGGAATCACCGGGCGAGACCGAGATCTATCGCAACCGGGCGTACAAGGTCTACCGGGGCATGGGCTCGATAGGGGCCATGCGCCAAGGTTCAAGCGACCGATACTTCGCGGTCAAGGACTCGGGGGCCACTCTCGTACCGGAAGGTGTCGAGGGCCGGGTTCCCTTCAAGGGGCCCCTGAGCGACACGATGGCCCAGATCGTTGGCGGACTTCGGTCCGGCATGGGCTATGTCGGAGCGGAAAGCATTGAGGACCTCCAGGCCAAGGCGGAATTCCTCAGGATCACTAACGCAGGGCTGCGTGAGTCGCACCCGCACGACGTCTGGATCACCAAAGAGCCGCCGAACTACTCCTCACCGTTTGTCAGCGGCGAGAGCGACTAACGCCCGACGCCGAAACTTCAGTTGACTTGAACCAGCTCGTAGGCCTCGATGAGGTCGCCTTCTTTGAAGTCTTCCCAGCCTTCGAACTTGATGCCGCAGTCCTGGCCAGCGATAATCTCCCTCACGTCCTGTTTCACATTGCGGAGGGAGTCAAGATCGCCCTCGAAGACGATCTCCTTGTCGCGGTTCACGCGAACTTTTGCGTTCCGAATGATCTTCCCTTCCGTGCAGTGGCATCCGGCCACCTTGCCAGACCGGCTGAGCTTGAACACGGCCCGCACCTCCACAAAGCCAAGGTGCTGTTCTTCGAACTTCGGTTCGAGCATGCCTTTGACCGCGGCTTCGATCTCTTCGATCAGTTCATAAATGATCGTGTAAGTCCTGATCTCGACCTTTTGCCGTTCGGCTTCAGCCTTGGCGCCTCCTTCTGGCTTCACGTTGAAGCCGACGACGATCGCGTTTGCGGCGCTGGCCAAGAGGATGTCGCTCTCCGTGACCGAGCCGACACCCGAGTGGATCACTTTGACGTTGACCTCGTCGCTCTCGACCTTTTCCAGCAATCCCCGAACCGCTTCAACTGAGCCCTGGACGTCCGCCTTGACGATCAAGTTGAGGTCCTTGACCGCGTCCTCCTCGCCCAAACGACGGATGTCTTTGAGGCTGACTCGACGTTTGGTCGGAGCCATCGCTTTGGCCCGATCGGACTGCTGCCGAGCTTCAGTGGTCTCTCGGGCGCCGCGCTCGTCTTTGGCAGGCTCCACCGGATCACCGGCTCCCGGAACATCGGCCAAGCCCAGAATCTCGACCGGCATCGACGGAGCCGCCTCTTTGAGGCGGTCGCCTTTCCAGTCCGTCATCGCCTTGATCTTTCCCCAGGTGGTGCCAACGACAACCACGTCGCCGACTTTGAGCGTCCCTTCTTCCACCAGAATCGTGGCGACTGGGCCGCGCCCCTTTTCGAGCTTGGCCTCGATCACAACGCCCTCCAAGGCGCCCTTGGGGTCAGCCCGGAGCTCCATGACTTCGGCCTGAAGAAGGATCATCTCAAGAAGATGGGGGACGCCTTCGCCAGTGTGGGCCGAGACTGGGCAAACAATCACCTGTCCCCCGAATGCTTCCGGAATCAGGTCATGGTTCGGCAACTGAGTGACCACCCGGTCCACATTGGCCTCGGGCTTGTCGATCTTATTGACCGCTACGATGATCGGCACGTCAGCGTTCTTGGCATGGCTGATCGCCTCGATCGTTTGCGGCATGATCCCGTCGTCGGCCGAGACGACCAGAATCGCGATGTCGGTCACCTGGGCACCCCTGGCACGCATCGCCGTGAACGCTGCGTGGCCGGGAGTGTCAAGAAACGTGATCACACCTTCGGGAAGCTGCACCTGATAGGCGCCGATGTGCTGCGTGATCCCGCCGTGTTCCTTGGAGACCACATTGCTTTTCCGAATGTAGTCCAAGAGCGAGGTCTTGCCATGATCGACGTGGCCCAAAATCGTGACCACAGGCGGCCGAAGGGGTTTGTCGTGCCCGGATCCAGCTTGTGACTTCGCCGCAGCCTCCCGTTTCGGCGTGGCCGTCTCCCATTGCACGCTGAACCCAAAGACCTCGGCTAGTTTCTCCGCGACTTCGTCCTGCAGCGTCGTGGTCAGCGTAGCCATGACCTTGACCTTGGTCATGAGGGCCTTGAGAACCTCCTTGTCCGGCAGGTTCATGGCCGCGGCCATGTCCCGGGGCGTGCGGTTGGGAGCCAATACGAGAGTCTTGGCGTCCGCCGGCGCCAGCCGTTTGAGTTCTTCGCTGACGATCTCAAGGTCGTCAGCCCCAATCTCGATCTCTCCGTTCGCAGGCTCCAGGCCCAAGTCGGCCAAGACGCGAGACACCACGTCGGCGGTCAGCCTGTGCTTGGTCGCCAGATCGGAGATCTTAACCTGCATTGTTGTCATTTTAACCTTCTTCGCTTCGACTCCTATGGCCCGGCGCAAGCGTGATGCTGGCCAGATAATCGCGGAGCCTGACTTGGTCCTCTTCGGTGAGGCGCGCCTTGAGCCCTCGTTCTAACCGAGACTTTTCGGTAGCCCGGCTCCAACAGGCCTGGTCTGCACAGACGTAAGCGCCCCGGCCCGGGCCCGGACGTCCATTCGTCACCGACCACCCGTCCCCATCTCGGCCCACCCTGAGCAACTCTGACTGAAGAGCGCGCTGGCGGCAGACCACGCAGGTCCGGACCGGTGGGCCTATCCTGACTTGGCCTCCCGGTTCTCGTGCGGGATCCCCGCCTTCTCCGCCGCTGCCTGCGACTCGCTTCGAATGTCGATCTTCCAATCCGTGAGCCTGTGGGCGAGGCGGACGTTCTGCCCCCCCCGACCAATGGCTAGCGAGAGCTGCGTATCGGGCACGATCACGTACGCGCTCTTCTCTTCTTCGTTCAGCCGGATCGAGTTCACCTTCGCTGGACTGAGGGCGTTCATGATGTACTGCTTCGTGTCGGCGCTGTAAGGGACAACGTCGACCTTCTCGGGCCGTAGCTCGTCCATGATCGACTGGATGCGGCCGCCCCGCTGACCGACGCAGGCCCCGACGGCGTCGACGCGCTCATCGTGACTGAGAACGGCGACCTTCGACCTCTGTCCCGGCTCCCGGGCCACGCTCATGATCTCGACGATCCCTTCCGCCACTTCTGGCACTTCCATTTCGACCAGCTTGCGCAGCAAGTTGGGATGTGACCGGCTGACGATGACCCTGAACCCACGGAACGACTCGTCTATCCGGAGCACGTACACCCGCAACCGTTCGTTCGGGCGATAGTCGTCGGTTCCGACCTGTTCCCGCTTGGGAAGCTCGACCTCGTGCCTGCCGACCTGCACGATGATGTTCTGCTCCTCGCGCCGGGCGACGAGGCCGCTCACAATGTCTCCGACCGAGTCGCTGAACTGGTCATGGATCCGACGCAACTCGGCTTCTCGAAGCTTCTGTTGCAAAACCTGCTTGAACGTTTGGGCGGCGATCCGGCCGAAAGTGTTCGTGTCGATCTCGATCGCGACGAAGTCGCCGATCTGGCTGTCCGGGCTGTGCTTCTTGGCAGCGTCGAGCCCGATCTGGACCGCCGGATCCAGCACCTCGCCGACGACCTCCTTCTCCACGACCGCGCCACTTTTCTTCGTCGGATCCAGCCGGACGATGGCCTCCCCGTGGGAATTCTTGAACTTCTTGTACGCAACAGCCAAAGCCAACTCAAGCTCCTGCTTGAGTTCGTCGACCGGGATTTCCCGCTCGGTCGCAATCTGCTTCAGTTCGTGCAAGATGTCCATTGCTGCCTCCATCAGGCTCCCTGACGAGAACCGGGGCTGCCTCAAGGCCAGCCCCGGTTCTGTCGGTCTGCCAGTTGTGACCTTAATATAGCACATGACCGGCACACCTACCGGTACCTCCGTCTGCCAGAATGCACCTAACATGGTCGAAGTGTTCGTCAGAGGATTGGACTTCTATGGCCACCACGGAGTCACTGACGAAGAACAGGCAATCGGTCACCGTTATCTGGCCAACGTGACCGCCGTCTTGGACGATACGGTGCTTCAAACCGACGACATCGAGGACACCGTCGACTATGCGAACTTGGCCATGGTCATGCTTCAAGTGAGCTCCGAGTCCCGGTTCCGCACGGTCGAGTCGCTGGCGGCGGCGTATTGTCAGAAGGCCCTGAAGGTTTTTCCGCCGATCATGGAGATCCAAGTCGAGATCGCCAAACAGATGCCTCCTGCACCTATCATTGCCGAAGCGACCGGTGTGCGCCTCCAGCTGAGGCGAAGAGCCGAACCGCGCGAGCCTGACCCGAGCGATATCGTCTAAAGACCATGAATCCTGTTCTGAATGAGATTGTCCTTGCTGCCCCACGAGGGTTTTGTGCGGGCGTGGCCTACGCCATAGAAGTCGTCGAGCTGGCGCTTAAGATCCATGGCCCGCCGATTTACGTGCGGCACGCTATCGTCCACAACGAGTGGGTCGTCAAGTCTTTCGAGTCGAAAGGGGTCAAATTCGTCGAAGTTATCGAAGAGATCCCAGAAGGTTCCGTAGTCGTTTTCTCGGCCCACGGCGTGTCCCCGGCTGTCCGAAAGGAAGCCGCAGAACGGCGATTGACCGTCATTGACGCCACCTGTCCTCTCGTCACCAAAGTGCACAACGAAGCCCGCCGGTTCGCCGAGAAGGGTTTCCTCATGATTTACATTGGTCATCGGGGGCACGTCGAGGCCGAAGGCACCATGGGAGAAGCCCCAAACCTGATGGTCCTTGTCGAAACTCCCGAAGAGGCGGAAAGACTTCAACTTCCACACCATGAGAAACTCGCCGTCGTCACCCAAACGACCCTGAGCGTCGACGAGGTCGAGCAGACGATGGCCGTCCTCAAGCGCAGGTTCCCCCATCTGACCACGCCCGCGAAAGAGGACATCTGCTACGCCACGACCAACCGCCAGGGGGCCGTCAAAGAACTCGCCGCCCGCTGCGGCTACGTCGTGGTCGTCGGTTCTGCGACATCCTCCAACTCCAACAGGCTCCGGGAAGTCGCCGAAGCCCACGGAGCCCGCTCAGTCCTCTTGATGAGCCCAGAGGAACTCGACCAGTCTGAAGTCACGGGCCATCCGTCAGTCGGGGTCACGAGCGGGGCCTCGACACCCGAGAGGCTCGTCGAAGAAGTCATCGGACGCCTCCTGGAATGGGCGCCCAATGCGAGGGTCGACGTCCTTGAGACGGTGCGCGAGGACGTCGAGTTCAGACCCCACCGCGAACTCATCCAGTTGGCGATGGCAAAACCGGGTTAGGCCCGCTTCGTCGTCGTCGTCAAGTTCTGCTTCATCGTGCCCATCATCGGGCTCGAGGTGGTCACGTTCGACGTCGAAGTGGACTCGCGCGGAAGGCCGGTGGCGATGTCGACCACAGACTTGCCGGTGACCTTGAGCTCCATCGTCATCTTCATCTCTCGGGGCATGTTCGCCGGAGCCTTGGACTTCCCTTCTGCGTCTTTCGGCGGTTCCGGCATCCGAATGACCATGACGGGCGCGCCTTGAACCGTGAACTCGATCGTGGCGGTGCCAGCCTTCCGATCGATCGCCCGAAGCGTGTACTGGGCCGGGAGCTTGGCGTTGGTCCAGTTCATGCCCGAGGCCCCGGCTCCTGCCGTCATTTTTGCGAGGTCGATCTCGCTCTTCCAAGTGTCGCCGATCTTGGCCGGCCCGTCTGGAAAAGTCAGCCCCATGAACCCGAAAAAGTTGGCCAAGGAGTCTGACATCTGCATCATGTTCACCGAAGCCTTGTCGTCCGCCATGCGCCCGTTCTGCGAGTACTTCAAGGTCACTTCGCGCCCTTCCGCCGCCTTGGTCATGTTCTGCACCATCGTGGCGGCAGGGTCGTTCGCGTCTGCGTTGACCTTCACGTTCGAGGTCTTCATGTTGATGGACGCCACGCCGTTCTCCACAGCGGCAACTTTGAACGTGGACTCCGAACTCATGGTGATCTTCGAGGTTCGGGGTTTAGCGGCGTCTTTGGTCTGACCGCCCATCCCTGACGGCATCGTCGACTCGGTCGTGCCCGTCATCGAGTTGACAAACTTGAACGACTCCCCTTCCTTGAACGCGAGGGCGAGCAGGACCGTCGAATCCTCCGAAGTGGAAGCTCCGGCCGGAGTGGTCGGATCCGTCCTCCTCTCGGTGACCGCTCCGCGCCCTTCCGGTTGAGCGACGTTCGGAGTCGCGTCGGTCTTACCAGGTTCCGGAGCCGAAGCCGGTGACGAAGCTCCGTTCGGATCGCTCGAGAGATCGCGGGAGTTGGCCGGATCGTCGGCGCGCACAACGCCCCGACCTTCTGAGTCTTGGCACCCGACAGCAAGCACGGTCACTGCCGCCAAAGCGGCCCAAAGACTGTGTTGAGGCTTCACAACACGCTTATACTCTGGTCGTTGCCGCCTGGTGGCCACATTGGGCCTAGGGCCCTTTCCAGGGTAGAGGCCAGGTCGTCTGGCCGCAAGGATGTCCAATGCGGGAGAGCTGGCTGAAGGAAGACCGTTGCCGGATCGACCAAGGGAGGCCGGGCAGGGACGCTGGCCTGCAGGAGACAAGCCGTCGGACCGATCCTCAGAGCGCAGCCGCAGACCTTTTGCCCGTCCGAGCCGACGATATCGAGACCGTAGGCAGAGGCGAAGCAGTCGGCCGAACCCGTCTCCAGGCGCCGTCTGTCGACGTCCTCCGCCATCTGGGCGCTCAGCCCGCAGGCGCGCAGAGCTTCCAAGAGCGGCCCTGTGACCGCCCTGTAGACGCACTTCAGGCTTCGCTCACGCCCTGGCGGCACGCCCAGAGCCGCAAGAGGAACCGCCAAGCCGACAGTCACGTCGTGGCCGTGAAGCACAGCCCGCCCCCCTGTTGGCCGGTTGATCCAGGGCACATCGGTCCCTGGAGCCAGCGCCCTCTTCGGACTTTGGAACCGACCCAGGGTCACCCAGGGCCCTTCCCACGTGTAGATCCGGGCTCCAGCGATCCCGGATTCAGCTGCTTCCCATAGCCGCTCGTCCCGAGCCATGTTCTTGGGGCCGGACGACGGGCCATCCACCACGACCTGGACTCTCACAGAACTCTTTGGTAGAGATCGACCTTGTACATCGTGTTCTTAGGCATTGATTGCTGCCATGCCGCCTTCGAATCCCAATAAACTAGTCCCAAAATCTCTTCCTCGACCTCGGTGAGCTGCCCGATCAGGCTCCCAAGAAAACCGGGGATGAACGCCAGCTCGGCAAAGATCGTTTGCAGCTCATCAGTAAGATCCTTGCCCATGCCTGGATCGGCGATCCGCTTGCTGACCGACATGAACTCAGAGACCTTGATCTCCTCGAGAGGCCGTCCGCTCTGGGCCAGGACCCGAAACCTCAGAATGTCCGGCGGTTCGCTCAGGATCTCTTGGATCACCTCCATCACAGGCGAGCGGACCAGCGATTCGAAAGCCCGAAACGAGTCCTCTTCCCTCTGGTAGTGCGAGACGGTCAAGAAGCAGAACGGGTCGTCGTGCTGTTCCCAAAGCGTCGCCGAGACGAATCCAGGGACGTCCTTGACCACGTTTAACATCTTCTGTCTGATCGACGCCAGTCGGGCCAGATCGATCTCAATGAAGCGGGCATGTCCCAGCACGACGACGTCGTTCATCTCAAGCTTTATACCGGGAGAGGCGCGTTTTCTATTCAGGAGAGTCTGCGAATCGACATCTGGCGGTCAGGGGAGCGGTCAGCGAACAATGAATTCGACGAGATCCTGACCGTGGCACCAGACGGCCACAGCCCCGACCCCGGTCTGCCGAACACGATAACGTCCCTTGAGGACTCCGTTGGGCCCTCGATAGCGGTTCGCATCGCCGGTAGAGTCAAGTTCTCGCCGTGTCTTGGTAGTGGTCACGGGATCAATGCGAACGTCGACCGTGCTGAAGCTGTTGGCTTGGTAGTCGTACAAATCCAGAGTCTGGGAGAAGACTCCTCCGTTAACCATCTTTCCACTCGCGGCAAAGGTCAGTCGATTGATCTTGGTGTAGCTCGTTTGACCGTCGATCTCGACAGTCACCGGCGCGACTTGAGTGTTGGGGACGAAAAACCGGCAAACCACCAACTCCTGTCCGTCATCGACCAACAGCTCGGGCAGACCGCCGGCTTGGATCCGGCCCAAGCGAACAACGAGTGATTGCGGGGCAACTCTTTGCTTGGGCCCGGGCAGGACTTCAAAGGATCTGAGCGGGCCGGGAACGGCCGCGAGCGGGATGACCTGCAGCACAGACCCGTCGGTTGGGGAAAGACGCAACACGTTGTTGACGAAGTCGAGACCGTAAAGCTTGTCGTCGAAGGCCCCAAAGTCCGCCAGACCCCGATATGGAAGGCCAATCTGGCCCACGAAACTGCTCGGAACCGGATACCCCTTGAAGAACAAGCTTCCGTCCGTGACCGCGTTGGCGTCGACTGCGAAAAACTCGCCCGCGACAAACCCGGCCCCATCGTTGTCGTACGCCGTGTTTCCGGTTTGTGCGATCACTCCGTTTGATGGATCGATCTGCCCCCAGTTCGTCGAGGTCCCAGCGACAGAGCCCCAAGCCACATAGAGAGACTCGCCGTCCGACACCAAAGACTCTGCCACCACTGAAGATCCTTGGAACGTGACTGGCGAGGAGTCCGAAATTGTGCCAGTCGCTGGATCCACTTTTCCTATAAACCGGTTCGAAGACACGACATAGACGCCATACATCTGCCCTCGGTGCCATGCGGTGTCTGAGACAAACGCTCCTGGATTGTCGGCGGCCAAGGTCACGAACGACGCGCCGTCAGGGCTGTAGACGAGCCACTTGGCTGTGTCCGTACGAAAGGTCAGAAAGCCTTCTTGCCCCAAACTGGAGAGACAAAGTCCAAGGGCGACGGCTGAAAGAAGGTCTCTTCTCACGGGCCGATTCTCGCAGATGGGACTGTCGAATTACCTGCCAAGAGTCCAACGATGGCAATTCCTGGCCCAATTACCGGGTGGACGAAACTTCAAACAGGGACGCCGGTCCTCATCCTCGTCCACTTGACGTCCAGATTCTTGACCGCCGCCGCCTCGTCCAACCGTCCCACGATCTGGCTCTCCGGAGCAGCCCGCAAGGCTTCGGGATTGACTTTGGCCTCTTCGCAAATCGCGATCAAGGCGTCGCAAAAGGCGTCTAAGGTCTCCTTGCACTCGGTCTCGGTCGGCTCGATCATCAGCGCCTCGGGCACGATGAGCGGGAAGTAGTTGGTCGGCGGGTGGAAGCCATGATCGATCAACCGCTTGCTGATATCGAGGGCCCGTACGCCAAGCTTCTTGTACTCTTGGGCCGTAAGGACGCACTCGTGCATGCAGGGGCGATCGTGGGCGGGCGGAAGATGCCCCCGCAGCCTTGCCATCACATAGTTTGCGTTGAGCACGGCAAACCGGCTGATGTGGGGCAGCCTCTCACGCCCATAAGCCAAAAGGTACGTCAAGGCCCGGACCGCCATCAGGAACTGGCCATGGAACGAACTGACCCGACCGACGCTGAGAGGTCTGGCTCGGTCGAACTTCGGGGCCCCGTCCTCGTCCCTCTTGAGCACCGGAGCCGGAAGGAACGGCTCGAGGTGGCTCTTGACACCGATCGCGCCACAACCCGGGCCACCACCGCCATGAGGGGTGCTAAAAGTCTTGTGCAAGTTCAAGTGCATGCAGTCGAAACCGTGATCGCCTGGCCGAGTGGTGCCGACCATCGCGTTCATATTGGCCCCGTCGCAAAACACCTGGCCACCGGCCGCGTGGACCATTTCGCAGATTTTCGCGATGCTCCGTTCGAAAAGCCCCAAAGTCGATGGGTTCGTGACCATGAAGGCGGCAACGCTGTCGTCCAGGGCCCGTTCGAGCGCCTCCAGGTCGCAGTCTCCTTGCGCGTCGGTCGGGATCGTTCGAACCTCGTAGCCGCATCGGGCCGCGCTCGCTGGGTTGGTGCCGTGTGCCGAGTCGGGCACGAGAACCACGCGCCGGGAATCGCCCTGTCCCCGGCTCTCATGATAGGCCTTGACAAGCATCAGGCAAGTGAGCTCCCCGTGCGCCCCTGCGACCGGTTGCATCGAGATCTCGTCGAACCCAGTGATCTCCTTCAAGAAGTCGTGCACCCCGGCGATGACCTCCAGGGCTCCCGGCACGGTGGACTCCGGTTGCAGCGGATGCAGCATGGCGAACCCGCTCAGCCCTGCGGTCCGCTCATTGATCTTCGGGTTGTACTTCATCGTGCAGGAGCCGAGCGGATAGAAGCCGGTCTCGATCCCATAGTTCAGGTGGCTCAGGTTCGTGAAGTGACGAAGCAGCTCCAGCTCGCTCACTTCGGGCCATTCGACCGCCGTCCTCTGACGCCCGACCGCTGACGCGAGATCCACTTCTGGTGTGTCTGCTTCAGGCAGGTTGCAACCGATCCTTCCCTTCCGGGTCTTCTCGAAGATGAGTCGGGGCTCAGGAACGGACTTCGTGCGGCTCGCCATAAAGACGACTTAGTTTACCGACCGTCGGGCTGGGTCGTCTCGTGACCTGGCCACCTGTCCTGGGCCAGCCACAGGCCAAAGAAGTCAAGGGTAGAGTTCACCCTGTGCCGAACCTGATCCCGACCTCCCTTGCGGGCGCTTTCCTTTTGACTGTGGCTCTCAGCCCTTCAAGCTGCGTTCCAACGCAGGCCGAGGATCAGCCCAACCCGGCGGCGAGCGGGATTCTTGAGCCACACCCCACCGGCGGCAAAGAACCCAAGGTCTGGTCCATCGCCCAGACCTCGCCTGGCGCCACCCGACTCTGGGCGGAAAACTGCGCGTCGTGCCATGGTCAGGACGGAGGCGGCGGTGGGGCTCGCACACTCCTGACCCGTGAGCTCTTCCATCAGGATCTTGACCGTAGGTTCTTTGATGCGACAAAGAACGGTGATCCCGAGACGGGCATGCCGGCCTTCGGCGAGACCCTCGCCGACAACCAGATCTGGGCCCTCGTCGTCCATATTCGCGAGCTCCAGGGAAGGGCCTTGGCCCGCCAGGGAGAGGGCGTGGCTCGAGACGGGCTGCATCGAGGCAAGCGCGCCACCTTTCGGATCGAAGACGTCGTGACCTCTGGCTTGCGCACCCCATGGGGCGTAGCCTGGCTCTCAGACGGCCGGATGCTGGTCACGAACCGAGAGGGCTACCTGCTCCTCGTCGATCAAGGGCGATCGGTGAAAGTAGAGGGTATCCCACCGACCGCGGACGTAGGCCAGGGCGGGCTCATGGCTGTCACCGTCCACCCGCAGGCGGCTCAGAACGGTTGGGTCTATTTGGCCCTCAACGACCGGCATCCCGACGGCCGCCGCTCCATCACCAAGATCGTCCGTGGAAAGGTAACGGTCGATGGCGATCAGGCCAAATGGAAGGACAACCAGACGATCTGGCAAGCTCCAGAAGACACTTACGGCTCCGGCCCGCTCCACTTTGGCTCCCGGATCGTTTTTGACGGCAAAGGCCACATCTTCTTCTGCATCGGCGAACGCGGAAACGGCAACCTCGCCCAAGACCTCAGCAAGCCCAACGGCAAGGTCTTCCGGCTCAAGGACGACGGCAAGGTGCCCGAGGACAATCCGTTCGTCGGACGCGAAGGGGCGATCCCAGCCGTCTGGTCGTTTGGGCACCGGAACCCGCAGGGCATGGCTTTCGGCGCGGACGGCAGACTCTGGATCACCGAGCACGGGCCCCGAGGCGGCGACGAGCTGAACGAGATCGTCAAGGGGGCCAACTATGGTTGGCCGGTCGTGTCCTTCGGCATCGACTATAGTGACGCGCCGTTCCGGGTGCCCTGGCCCTCGGAAGACGCCGGGTTCACCATGCCGGTCTACCGCTGGATCCCGAGCACTGGGGTCTGCGGCCTCGCGACGGCCAAGAGTCGCCAGTTCCCGGGTTGGGAAGGCGACCTGCTCGCTGGCGGACTCGCGGGCCAGTGTGTGGACAGAATCCGGGTCAGAGACGGGAAGTTCGTCGAAGTCGAGCGGGTGATGTCGGGTCTCGGTCGAGTGCGCGACGTCGCCCTCGGCCCGGACGGCCTCGTCTACGTCGTCCTCAACACACCGGACAAGGTCGTGCGGCTGGTTCCGTGAAGGCTCCCTTCCGCGAGGGTCAACGCGAGCCCGAGTGACCTCTTGATCGAACAGGCGCGCTGAGCCCCCGTCACAAGACCGACTTCAGGGCCCGGGCGAATCCGTCGATCTGCTCCTTGGTCCGCACCTCGGTGACGGCCACAAGCAGGTCGTTCTCCATGCCCGGATAGTGCTCGCCCAACGGTAGGCCCGCCAGGAAGCCCCTCTCCAGAAGCTCGTTACGAACCTCTCCCGCGTTCCGGGGCAAGGAGAGCACGAACTCCCCGAACACCCTGCCCGGGAACTTGAGTCGCCCCCCCGACTCGGTGAGCCGACCGATCGCGTATTGCGTGTTCCGGATCGTGGACTCGGCCACTCGCCGGATGCCGTTCTTCCCCACCGCCGCCATGTAGACGGTCGCGGCGAGGGCCATCAGGGCCTCGTTCGTGCAGATGTTCGAGGTCGCCTTCTCCCGTCGAATGTCCTGTTCCCGCGTCCGGAGGGTCATGGTGAACCCGCTCCGGCCCTGGGCGTCCTGGGTGCGCCCCACGATCCTGCCCGGGATCTGGCGGACGAACTCCTTCTTGCAGGCGAAGAGCCCCAGGAGCGGGCCGCCATAGCCCATCGGGATGCCAAGGGGCTGGCCCTCACCGGTGACGACGTCCGCGTCGAACTCGCCGGGCGGCGGTAGCATCCCGCACGCGGTCGGGTCGGCGGAGACGATGAACATAGCCCCAGCCTTCCGGGCCGCATGCTTGGCTTGCTCCAGATCCTCGATGACGCCAAAGAAGTTCGGATACTGAATCAAAACACACGCCACGTCAGAATCAACGGCGGAACAATCCACCGTCTCACCTTCGCGGGTGGGAAGCTCTCTCACAGTGACGCCCAGCGACCAGCAGTAGGTCTCCAGAACCTGCCTGTAGTGCGGGTGGACGGCCTGGCTTACCGCCACCACGGTCCTCTTGGTGATTCCGGTCGCCATCACCGCCGCCTCGGCCAGGGCCGTCGCACCGTCGTACATGCTCGCGTTGGCCAGATCCATCCCATAGAGCTCCGCCACCATGGTTTGAAACTCGTAGATGGTTTGGAGGTACCCCTGACTCAGCTCGGGCTGGTAAGGCGTATAGGCGGTCAGGAACTCGCCCCGGCTAACGACGGCACCGACGCTGGCAGGTACATAGCGGTCATAGACCCCGGCCCCAAGAAAGCAAACCACTTTGGTCGCGTCCCGGTTTTTGTCGGCGAGCCCTTTGAGGTGTTCGAACAACTGCCGCTCGTCCATCGCCCGCGGAACGTCCAGCGGCCCATTGAGCCGGAGCTCCTCTGGGATCTCGCAGAAAAGATCGTCGATCGAGTCCGCCCCGATCTTGGCGAGCATCTCGCGGACGTCTTCTTCGGTGTGGGGAGTGTAGGGCATGCCTTTTGATGGGCCTCTGACCCGATTCTATCGAACAAAGGCCCCCCGCGTCAGCCGCAGGGGGCCGATCAGCCTGGGGCCAGTGCACAGGCAGCTTTGGGCTAGCCGAGCAAGGCTTGATAGCCCTCGGCGTCCAGCAGGCCCTCGGGAGGCCCTGCGACCTTGACTTTCACAAGCCAGCCGGAGCCGTACGGGTCGGCGTTCACCAACTCGCTCTGGGCCCCGAGAGCCTCGTTGGCCTCGATCACCTCGCCCGCGACAGGCGAATAGATGTCGGAAACCGTCTTGACGCTCTCGACCGAGCCGAAGGTGTCCCCCGCCTGCAGGGCCCGCCCCGGGGTCGGCAGATCGACAAAAACGATGTCGCCAAGCTCGGACTGGGCATGGTCGGTGATCCCGATGGTGGCGGTGTCACCCTCCAGGCGCACCCACTCATGGCTTTTCGTGTAATGAAGGTCGGACGGAACGTTCACGGAGCCAGTTTTACCTGCAGAAGCCAAGCGTCTCCAGGTGGAGTCGAACCCACTCCAACAACGAAACCATTCCTCGCCCCCCATATTCGAGTTGAAAGGGGGAGGTAGAATAGTATTAAAATGATCAATACACTTTTTACACTCATCGCCCTCAACGCAGGCACCGGCGAATGGCAACGAGAATTTTAGTTGACTGACTTCCCGAAGGAGTCGCATCACGTTCGAACCGACAACAACTACGGATCGACGCCAAAAGTCGTCGAGGGATACGACGGCGCAGCCACACAGGAGATTCAGTGTGAAGGTTCCGCCGTGCAACTCAATTGGCATCAGAGGGTCGAGCTCCTCTACGGTCCGCTCCAAGTGACGGTAACCTATTCCTACCAGCCCAACTTCACGGTTCCCCCAACCAAAGGGCGCGTTCATACCGTGGAGTGGGAGGGAGACTTCTTTGGTGAAGTGTGGCTACGGAACGGCGCACAGGTTCAGCTGACCGGAGATCCCGAAAGTGACTGGGCTATTCTGGAGGGCCTTGTCAGCGGCGAGAACATGGCGGCTAGAGGCGACAGGATCTGGCGGGGAGTGAACAAAATCAAGCTGGTGGATCTCGCACAACCGCCTTCTCCTGGTGGAGGCCATGAACCGAACTAAGTGGGCTTGTGCTTTGGGCTTCTGCATGCTGTTGGTGCTGAGCCCCTTGCTCACAGCACAGACGGCACCTCTTGCCCACTCACCCGAGGGTTCACGGAACCGGAGCGTGTTGCTCGCCACCTCGGAATCCGAGATCTCTGAATGGAACAAGGTCTGCGCAGAAGCAGAGGGCTCGGAGGACAAGAGATGGGAAAAGCTGGGGACTGTCTATGACCTGGGCGACGGCGTGGTAGGCGTCGTCGCTCGGAGCGTCTTCGATCCGGGCGCGCTTTCCCGCCGCGCGACCGTCCTGGGTGACCTCGCCGGCCGTATCCGCAAGACGCGCAAGGCCCACACCCTCGAGGAACTTGGCCCAGAAACCGGGCAGGCAGTTCGCGACTTGATCCTCTCTGGCTCGACCCCCCAAGCTATCGCGGCCATGAGCAGGAAGGAGACGGAGATCGGCTTTCAGCTCACTGTGCAGTACATCCTGGACGTACCTGGCTATGGGACATTGACTGTCGACGCAGATCCTAAGGGCCTCGAGCCCCGAGTTGCCGCTGTGACCAAGACAGCGATCGATCAAGCCATTCAAAGTGAAGGGCCGACTCTCCTCGACACCCATTGGTCTTGGCGCCCGCACGCTCGCCTTCACTTTCACCGCACCGGAGACCTTGAGAACCAGTTCCGTCTGGCGGCTCGCCTCTTTGAAGTTCTTGAGCCAGAAGCAGCCAAGAGTCGTCAAGAGGTCCTTTCGAGCGCGACGGCACTGAATGAGGCACTCAGGACAGCCACCGGCCTCGACATCCGGGGAGGCACAACGGAAATCCCGGCTTCCGACCTCTCGGCCGACGCGCGGACACTCCTGCTCGAAAGGCTCAGAACCCTGCAAACGAGCACAGGGTTTCCGCCTGGAAAGGCCCTGCCTCCTGGCCTAAGCGCCAACGAGGTTTTGTCGCGGGCAACAGTTCGAAGCATCCGAGTGCGGCCCTCACTGATCGTTGAAACCGAGTTTCAAGGCAATCGCGAGCGGTTCGTCCGCGAACTTTCCTTCCATTGACCTGGCTTTCGCAAGCAGACCCGAAAAGCAGGCATACTCGGGCCGACCGATGAAGCCCACCGTCGTCGTCCTTGGATCCGGCCCCATCCGGATCGGCCAGGGGATCGAGTTCGATTACTCCTGCGTCCACTGTGTTTGGGCCCTCCAAGAGCTGGGATACCGCGCGGTCATCGTCAACAACAACCCGGAGACGGTCAGCACCGACTTCGACACGGCCGACGCCCTCTACTTCGAGCCCGTCACCCTTCACGATGTGGCAGCAGTCGTCCGCCACGAGAGGGCAGAAGGCGTCGTCGTCCAGTTCGGCGGCCAAACCGCCATCAATCTGGCCCAGCCCCTTGAGCAGGCCGGAATCCGAGTGCTCGGAACATCGCCGCGGTCGATCGCCATGGCCGAGGACCGGGGCCAGTTCGACCGGATTCTGGCCGACCTCGGCGTCCGGCGACCTCCTGGGGCCGCCGTCAACAGCCTGGATGACGGCCTCCGAGCCGCCGACCGGATCGGGTACCCGGTTTTGGTCCGTCCCAGTTTCGTGCTCGGAGGGCGGGCCATGGAGATCGTTCGCGACTCCTCGTCGTTCGCCGAGTTCTACCGTGAGGCTGAATCGGCCAGCCCCGGGCAGCCGGTGCTCGTGGACAGTTACCTGGCCGGCACCGAGGCCGAGATCGACGTGGTCAGCGACGGGGAGGACACCCTTGTCCCAGGCTTGATGGAGCACATCGAGCGGGCCGGAGTCCACAGCGGCGACTCGATGGCCGTCTACCCGCCGATCGGACTGAACCCCGAAGTCCAGTGGGAAATGGTCGAGACAGGACGCCTGATTGCCCGGGAGCTCAAGGTGAAGGGCCTCATGAACATTCAGTTCGCGGTGGTGGACGGACAAGTCTATGTGATCGAAGTCAACCCCCGGGCCAGCCGCACGGTGCCTTACTTGAGCAAGGTGACCGGCGTCCCGATGGTGCAGCTCGCCACCCGGGCCATGGTCGGGCGCTCCCTGGCCCAAGAAGGCTATGGATCGGGCCTTTGGGCTCGTCACGAGGGCCAAAGCCGCGTCATCGGGAGACAGGAGTTCTTGGCCCTGGGAGAACCCATTTCTCCCGTCTACGCGGTCAAAGCTCCTGTGTTCTCGTTCCAAAAACTGGGCAAAGTCGATCCGGCACTTGGGCCGGAGATGAAGTCGACCGGCGAAGTGCTCGGCATTGACCGAACCTTCGAAGGAGCCCTCTACAAGGCCCTGGTGGCCTCGGGCGTGACCTTTAGGAGCCGAGGTCAGGTCATTCTCACCGTCGCTGAGGGCGATAAGGCCCATGCCGTGGGTATCGGAAAGCTGCTCGTCGACCAGGGCTACAGCATCGGGGCGACCCAAGGCACGCACGACGTGCTCTCGCGGTCCGGGATCCCGAGCGAACCGCTCAAGAAGATCCAAGAAGGGTCGCCGAACCTGCTGGACAGACTCATGGCGGGTCAAGTGAGCCTGATGGTCAACACTCCCGGGCCTGCCGGTCAAGAGACGGAGCACGCCCAAAGGATCCGTCGGGCCTGCATCGAGACCGGGGTCGCCTGTGTCACCAATATCGACACGGCCACAGCCCTGGTCAGAGCCTTGACCCTATACGCCTCACCCCTGGAGGCTTCTTGCATGACCCTCGGCGAGTACCTGGCGACCCCACAAAAGGTAAATTGACCGCATGTCTGAGGACATGCAGGGTGAAAGCAACGATTTTGATCGTCCGCCTGCGTTCTTCCCATACGATGAGGACGGCCTTGACGAAAGAACGCCTGAAGACTTTGGCGAGTTGGTCGAGGTTCAGGTGGAGGCTGTCTTCGCGGCCCAAGCCGGTGACCAGATCCAGCGCTTCGTCCTTCTCACTGACGGCGAGCGAAAGCTCCCGATCGTGATTGGCCCCTTTGAGGCCACGGCCATCACCTTGGTGCTCGAAGGCCAGACTCCCGATCGGCCGATGACCCACGATTTGGTCAGGAACATTCTCGAAAGGTTGGAGACTTCCATCGAAAAGGTCGTGATCGACGACCTGTGGGGAAATACCTACTACGCCAAGATATGGCTTCAACAAGGGGATCAAGAGATGGAGATCGACAGTCGGCCGTCCGACGCGATTGCCCTTGCCGTCAGGTTCGACGCGCCGATCTATGTGGCGGAAGGCATCCTCGACCGAGCTTCCCAATAAGCCGCTTCGCTCAAACCCAGCGCTCCTACTGTGACAGATCCGCATCGCGGGGTGGAACACCTTGCCCAGGAGGCCTTGGGCCTCGAAGAGAACGAGACCTGTGAGTCCGGAGGATCAACCCAGTATGAAGCGGTTCCAAAAGAAGAACAACAAGCGCAAGGGTTTCACCCTTGTTGAAATCATGATCGTCGTCCTGATCATCGGCATCTTGCTGGCGATCGCAGTCCCCAACTTCATCACGGCCCGCCAGAACAGCCGCGCCCAAACCGTCGTGGCCACTCTGGAAGGCGTCGAAGGCGCCAAGGACCAGTGCGCCATGGACAAGGGCCTTGTCGAAGGCGACGAGTGCAGCGACGACGACATGGGCAACTTCATCAAGAACTACCCGCCGAAGTTCCCGGTCGAAGGCGACTTCGCCAAGAACGCCATCGGATCGGCTGCCACCTTCAAGGGCAAGACCGCCGACGAGTGGCGGACCGACAAGAGCGGCCTCTAAGGCCCTCTCGACGACATGACGCGGTGCGGACGGGCGGGCTTTCTGCCCGTCCGCGCTCCGCTTGACCAGGCCCTTGGCCGACCCTCATCACGAGCGATGCGAAACCGACGAAGGCTCCAACTTGGTGCCCAGCTGATTGAGGCACAGTTCGCCATCTTCTTGGCGTTCACTTGCGCCACGATCTACGTGGCATCCATCCCAACGGCCAACCGAAGCCGGGACATGGCCGACAAGAGCAACGTCGCCGTCGCTCTCGCCCAAAAGCAACTCGAGGCTATCAAAGGCGTCGACCCCTCGCTCAGCGCGGCAGTGCTCTTCTCGGCCGGACTGATCGACAGTGCGACTCCGGTCTCGCCGAACAAGTGGTCGTTCACCAACGTCGACAATGCCGCGTTCGACAATCCGGCCCGAGTCCTCAAGAACGGGCAAGGATTCATCACGATCGAACAAGTCGATATCGAGCTTCGGCGCGTCACAGTCGAGGTCCGATGGAACGAACAAGCCCGGGCACGTATGATCCGAGTCGGCACCCTCGTGGCTGACATGAACAACTAGTCCGAATTGCCATGCCTAACATCAAGAACAAGCGATATCGGCGCGGCGCCCTTCTGGTCGATGCAGTCGTCGCGGCCGGGATCAGCGTCTTGGCCATTGGTGGGGCCACAGCCACGTTCATCTCAGGTAGCAGCAACTGGTTGAGAGGGCTTGGCCGCATCGGAGCTGAGAGCCAAAGCCGGCTGGGAGTCCGGATGGTCGTCAACGAACTCCGCGAAGCCATCACGGTGACGGTGGACGCCAACGGTCTCGGACTGACCTTCACCAAACCCCAAGTCGACGGACAGGGCAACTTCGTCATGGACGTCCATGGGCATCCGGTCAGCGACGGCCAGACCCGGCGCATTTTCGTCCAGAACCAGCAGCTTCTCTATCAGGTCGGTTCCAACACCCGTCGGATCGGACGCGGGATCGTCCTCATCGACCCCTACAAGCCTGGCACCGACAAGAGCTATCGGGTCTTCACCCCGGGCCAAGGGGCCATCACCCGCCAGCTCACCGTTTTGCTCGTCACGCGCTCCGTCGATACGGAGGGCAACAACTATTATGGTCGAAAACGAGAAACAGTCTTCCTCAGGAACATTCCTGACACGACACGTTAACGCTTAAGAAGCATCATGAAGTTCACACGCACACGGCGGCTTCGGAACAAGCGCGGCGCGGCCCTCGTCACGACCTTCGGGGTCATGACGCTGTTGGCCCTGGCCGCGGCTTCGTACATTGAGACCTCGACCCAGAGCATGCGCGAAGCGAGGCACACCCTCCGCGAGGCCCAAGTCACCCACCTATGTGAGGCCGGCCTCCAGTCGGCCCAGCGGGCGCTTTGGCGGCCGTTCAGGCAGAGCCAGCAGTTCACCTTGATGACTCAAGCATGCAACGGGGCCTCGCCGACTAGCCCACGAGTCGTTCAGAACGGGACGATCCCGGGCGTCGGGCGATTCACGAGCGGCGTCATCAACTTCACCCAGGTGAACCCGTATCTGGCGACCGTGACGATCCGCTCCGTGGGGTTCATCGATTTGAATTCGAACGGAGTGCTCGACGCGACAGAGCCCTTCAAGGAAGTCAATTCTGTCAGCAGGTTCGAGCTGGCCAGGAGCCAGGTCTTCGACTACACCTACTTCATCAACAACTATGGGTGGATGGACGGGTTTGGCGTCAACGACCTGATTGTCAACGGCGACATGCGAGCCAACGGCAACTTCGACTTTTTGAACGGTTCGCCGACCATCAATGGGTCGGTCTACGCCGCGAGCAACGAGAAACTGAGCCCAAAAGCTCCTGGTTTCATCAACACGCCGCCGGTCAAGTGGTCCGACAACACCTACGCCACCAACCACGCCAACGGGGCGACCCCCCACCGTTTGCGGTGGCGCCAGGTCTATAACTCGGGGGTCCACGGTGCCCCAGGAACGACCTCGTTCGAAAAATGGCGCGACCTCGTGTTCAAGTCCGAGGGTCAATGGATGGCCGGGTACGACGGGTCGAACGGGTATGTGCCCCCAGGAACCTTCGGGGCCGTCATCGCTGACTCGCGAGGGACGAACTCATGGGTTCGCACATCCACCGGTAGTGCCGGGACGAAGACCCTCATCGACACCAAGCCGACCAAAGAGGTCGTCATGCCCGACTTGAGCGAGCTGTCGCGCTATCAGCAGCTGAGCAGCGACTTTAGCAACGACCCAGGGACGTATCAGAAACAAAACTTCGCGGACGGCACCGCCAACCCAAACTACGGCCAGCCGGCCTATGTCGAAGTCTGGAACTCGTCCACGAACTCCTATCAGCGGATCAGCAACAATCAAGGCCAGGTGACCGGTTCGGCCGTCCTTATCGGCACCGATGCCAGACCGATCAGGGTCTACGGGCCCGTCACGTTCACCCAAGACGTCGTCATCAAGGGCCGGGTGACCGGTCAGGGCACGCTCTATGCCGGTCGAAACGTCCACGTCGTCGGGTCGGTCCGCTATTCGAACGGGCCCGACTTCACAGGGAACAACCCCAACCAGATCGACCTCATCAACGAGAAACGAGACATGCTCGGGCTCGCTGCCAGAGGCTCGGTGATCATGGGCGACCCGACGAAGTTCGGCAACCCTTATCCCCTCTATTACATGCAGCCCCCGTTCACCAAGGGCCGGTATGACGACAACAACAACTGGATCCCGCCGTTCAACGCCATGGAGTTCGACAGCACCGGTCGAAGACGGTATCAAAGCACGATTGCCGACGCCACGATGACCAGCATCGCCGAGAGCGTCAACCAGATCGACGCGGTCCTTTACACGAACTTTGTCGGTGGCGGGAACGTCGGGGCAGGCGGTGGAGGCATGACCTTGAACGGAACGATCATCTCTCGCGACGAAGCCATCGTCACGTGGAGCCTGCCGCTTCGCCTGAACTACGACAACCGGATCCGCGAGCGCGGGCCAGACCAGCCGCCGCTCATCGACCTCAATCTCCCCCGGCAGCCCACGATCATGCGCAGCACCTGGCAGGACAAGGGCTTCTACGCGGCCGGTAACCAGAGCTGACGGAGAAACAATGACCATGAAAAAGTCACTTCTTTGCATCCTAGTCCTGGCGGCGAGCGCCTGGCCAGCCTTCGCGTTCATCGAAGAACCGCCGAACGGGGCCAAGCCGGTGCCCGAGCGGAGCCAAGAGCAACTGGCCAAGGAACAAGCCCTCCATCAGGGGCTCGTCCCAGAGATCGGCCAAGTCCCTGAGAACACCGAGGAAAAGCAGGTCGATGACAGCGCCCTCCTTGGCACCGACAATGGGTCGATGGCCTCGGCCGAGCAGCGCATGGCCCTGGAATCCATGGCCACGGCCAAGAAGGTCCAGGAACGGTCGAAAGCCCCGAACTCGACCGGCCTCTGGGGACTCGTTTGCCTCCTCGCCGGATTCACGATCATCCTCGCGTTCCGCCAAGTCGCCAACAAGGTCGTTCCTCCAGCGGAGCCACCGACCAAGATCACCTGGTAGCAGCCAGCGCCTACCAAACTCGTCAGGCCCCTGGGCGCGTCAGCGCTTTCCAGGGGCCTTTGTCGTGACGGTGCAACGGAGCACAAGAAAAACTCGGTATGTTCGCGTGATGCTCCGCACGGAGGCGATGCTGTGAAGAGGTTTGGCGTCCTCCTCTTCTTTTTGGTCCTCGGGCTCGTCGCGGTTTCCGCGTTCTTGCTGAACGACCAAGCTCAGAAGAGTCGAAAGGAGGCCGAAAATCAGAAGAAGGCCCAGAAAGTCGAGCGAGGTGAGATCCTCGTCCAAGTGATCGAGACCGGAACGCTCCAGGCGGTCAAATCCGTTGAGGTCAAAAGCCGGGTCTCCGGACGCGTGGCTCAGCTTCTGGTCGATGAGGGCGACCGTGTCGCCGCCGGTCAGTTGGTCGCGATCATCGATCCGCAAGAGACTCAGTTTCAAGTGGATCAGAACCAGGCCCAGGTGCGCGGGGCCGAAAGCGGGAGGCAACGGCTTGACGTCGAGATCGCTCAGAGGCGGGTCACCGCCGAAAATGCTTTGGCGAAAGCCCGCTCGGCACTCCGCCAGTTGGAGGCTGAGCTTCAAGTCCAACCCGGACTGACCAAGAGCAGCATCGCGGCGGCCGAGTCGGCCGCCGCGCAAGCTCGGCAATCACTCGACCAGCTCGTCCGCGTGACCCATCCGAATGCCCGGACCGCGACCGACTTGGCCGTCCGGGACGCAGAGTTGAGCCTTGAGACTGCCAAGAACGAGGCAGCCCGAAGCGAAAGGCTTTTAGAACGGGGTTACATTTCTCGTCGAGAGCAAGAGAACGCCGCCCTCCAAGTCCAGCTTGCGGCCACGCGGCTGAAGAACGCTCAGGAAAACCGCGATCGTCTCGCTTTCAGCCACGAGATCGAGCGAAAGCAGGCCGAGGAGCGGCTCCGTCAAGCCCAGTCACAACTCGACCAAGCCAAGTTGCAGGGGGTTCAAGACACGGTCAAGAGAGAGCAATACTTGCGGGCACAACGGGAGGTCAGCGACGCCCAAGCCCAACTCAGGGACGTACAAGCCCTCGCCGCGTCCCGCGCCCAGCAGTCGGCCCAGATCGATCAGCTCCGTAGCGTCCTGGCCGATGGCCAACGGCAGTTGCGAGAAACCAGAGTCGTGGCCCCGATCTCCGGCATCGTCACCAATCGACCTGTGCAAGTCGGAGAGCTCGTCTCGAGCCTGAACAGCTTCAGCGCGGGCACCACCATCTTTCGCATCGAAGACCGAGCCACGATGGTCGTGAAGCTCCAGATCAATGAGATCGATGTCGCCCGACTCCGCGAGGGCATGGAAGCGTCGATGGTGGTGGACGCTTTTCCCGACCGCTCGGTGCGGGGGAAGGTCTCCAAGATCGCCCCAGCCAGTTCCGCTTCGGGTTCTCAGCCCTTGGTCGGGGACGCGGTCGTGAAGTACGCGGTCGAAGTCACGATCCTTGATCCGGCCAGCGACCTGAAATCCGGGATGTCGGCCAAGTGCACGATGAAGATCGTCGACAAGAAGGGCGTCTTGCGCGTGCCGGTGGACTATGTCGGCAAGGACGACAAAGGCCACTTCTTGATGCTCGCTCCAGACAAGAAGGGACAAGAGCCCAAACGGGTCGCCGCCGTCCTTGGAGAAAAGTCGGGAGCCTTCACCGAGATCGTTTCGGGTGCGAAAGAAGGCGACGTCCTTGTCAAACCTGATTTCTCGGGGCCGAAGCGTAAGGGAATGATGCAGTTCGGCCCTGACGACGAGGAAAACTAGAGTTGGGACACTGGGAATCGTTCCGAGTCGCCCTCGACATGCTCAGGCTGCACAAACTGAGGGCGTTTCTGACGATGCTCGGGGTGATCATCGGCGTCATGAGCGTCACCCTGATCGTGATGGTCTCCGGCGGCTTTCGCTACTTCCTCACCTACGAGATCAAGAAGCTCGGAAGCGACACGATCATCATCTTCTTTGACCCCGGCCGCAACGAGAGACGGGGGCTGGGGATGATCGACGGCCTGACCGACGACGACGTGAGTCTCATCTCTGAGCGCGCCTCGTCGGTCGAGCTCGCTTCAGGAATCCTCCAACTCCCCGAACAGCCCGTCCGAGCCGACGACCGCACTGTCAAGAACCCCCGCATCCTCGCAACCGACCAGAACCAGTCCAAGCTCAGCCGAGTCGGCATCAACAAGGGACGAGCCTTGAGCAAGAGCGACATCGACATGCGGACCAACGTTTGCGTCGTCGGGTTCGAAATCGCCGAGCGCCTCTTTCCAGGCAAGGATCCGATCGGTCAACTGGTGACCCTTTCCGGCATCACCCTTGAGATTGTCGGGGTCATGTCCCGCGTCGACATCATGGGTCAATCCAACGGGCGCGACATGTGGGTGCCCATCACGACTGCGCACCAAAAATGGGTCGGAGGCGACAAGCTCACCTATATCACGGCCCGCCCGAAGCCTGGATACACGGTTGAACAAACGATGGACGACGTCTGGCAGGTGATGATGCAGAAGTCAGGCAACCGGCCCGTCTACCGGGTCGACTCCCGAGAGAGCATCATCGCCGTGCTGGGGGGACTCGTGGTCGGTGCGGGAGTCATCCTGTCCGGTGTGGCCGCACTCTCCTTGCTCGTGGGGGGCATCGGCATCATGAACATCATGCTCGTGAGCGTCACCGAACGAACTCGCGAAATTGGACTGCGCAAGGCGGTGGGAGCCACACGGAGCGCGGTTCTCGCCCAGTTCTTGGTCGAGTCTGCCGTCCTTTCGCTGGTCGGCGGACTGATCGGCATGGGGATCGCGTTCTTGATCGGCCAAGTGGTGACTCTGGCAACGGCCCAAGCCAAGTGGCCGTCGGCAAGCGGACTCCCGATGCCCTTCCCTATCGAGGTCGGTCTGATGGCGGCGGGCTTCAGCGCCATGATCGGCATCGTCTTCGGGGCTTATCCGGCAGCGCGGGCGGCCCTTCTGTCGCCGATCGAGGCCCTTCGCACCGAATGAGCCTCATTTGACTCTGAATGTCTCGAGAATCTGCTTTGTCGGGATCTCGGGGGCGGCGTCGTCGCCCGCGTTCATGAACATGAACCGGAAATGCCGGTCGCCATCGACAAGTCCATAAACGTTGAGCGTGGTCATTATCTCTGAGCTGTTCCCAAGAAAGCCGAAACTCTCTGTCCAAGCCGTCTTGCATCGCTTGGCAGTGCCCACCGGGAGCTCAACGTCTTTGATCACTGGCTCCGTGAGCAGTTTCCTCGACCGCTTCACATTGTCGATCAACTCAAGGACCGCCGTTTCCGCCGAGATATTGCCCCGCTTGCCGACTTCGGCGATGAGAATCTGCACCGCCATCGAACTCGCATCAAAGTTCATGTTCGTCGCGACGACGACCGACTCGGCTTTCTTAAAGTCTCCTAAGATCGATCGAGCGAAATCAGGCTTGCTTGAACTCGAGGAGCTCGCTTCCCCGTTGTCTTGGACCGTGACCTTCCACCCTTCTGGGAGTAAGAACGAGTAACCGAGGTGCGACACCGGGGGCTCCGTCCACCCTGGCCTCGGGGCAGGGGGAGCGGCGCGGGTCAGCCTCGGTGCTTCAGAGGGCGGCTGACAACCCCACAAAAGCGCGAAGACCAATCCGCCACAAGCCGCTCTCGCCATGGCCAAAAGGTACCTCTGCGGCTCAGCGAATTGCCACTTCTGTCTGCTTGTCGAAGAAATGGAGTTTGTCAAGATCGAGGGCGAACTTCGCTGACTCACCAGCGTGGATCCGGGTCGCCGGATCGAGCGACGCGGTCAGACTCAGCCCGCGAGCGTCCAGATAGGCCGTGTCCTCTGGGCCAAGCTTTTCCAGAACGTCCACTTGCGCGTCGAATGAGTTGTCGGGGGTCACCGCCACAGGGCACTTCGCCCCGGCGTCGTAGATCGCCTCGGGACGGATGCCGAGCGTCACTTGTCCCCCCTGCCTCTCCCTCACCGGATGCCCGGCCGGAAGTCCGATCTTCAGCGGTCCGAGATCAATGTGCCCGTTGCTGACCGTCCCATCGACGAAGTTCATCGGCGGAGAACCAATGAAGCCGGCGACGAACCGGTTGGCGGGCTGATTGTAGACTGTCTCTGGAGGGTCGCACTGCTGAAGCAGTCCGTTGTGCATCACCGCGATCCTTTGGCCCATGGTCATGGCTTCGACCTGATCGTGGGTGACATAGATCGTGGTCACCCCTAAGTCACGATGGAGCCGGATGAGCTCGGCGCGGGTCTGGATTCTGAGTTTGGCGTCCAAGTTCGAAAGCGGCTCGTCCATGAGGAAGACCCTTGGCTTCCGGGCGATCGCCCGGCCCAGGGCCACACGTTGCCTTTGCCCGCCTGAAAGCTCCTTGGGACGGCGGTGCAGAAGCTGGTCGATGGCCAGCATCCGGGCGACCTCGTGGACACGATCGTCGATCTCCTTTCGCTTGGCTTTGGCCTCGGTGAAGTGCGTCACTTGCCAGAAGAACCCTTTGAGTTCACGCAACTTGAGCCCGAACGCGATGTTGTCGTACACCGTCATGTGCGGATAGAGAGCGTAGTTTTGGAAGACCATGGCGATGTCACGGTCTTTGGGGGGCACGTCGTTCACCCGGGTCTCCCCGATAAAGAGGTCGCCTTCTGTCGACTCCTCAAGGCCTGCGATCATGCGCAGCGCCGTCGTCTTGCCGCACCCCGAAGGGCCGACGAGAACCATGAACTCCCCGTCCTTGACTTCGAGCGTCAGGTTGTCGACCGCCTTGACGTCCTTGCCGAATACCTTCGTGATGCCTTGGAACCTGACCGCTGCCAACTTGGCGGAGATTCTAGCACTGTCGCGCAACCCCCGGCGACCGGGCCTCTCCCGGTCGCCGGGGCCTATCGCCCCTTATTGTTGGAGGACTTCCACCCAGTCAGACCAATCCGAAGTTCCAAGGAAGTTGACGGCCCTGACTCGGTAGCGGAACAAAGCATTGAACGGAACGTCTTGCTGGAACTCGGCCCGGGTCGGAGGCACCGTGCCTGAGTTGAACCAGGTGTTGTCCGAGAACCGTTGCCTGGAGAACTCATACCAGAGAGTGTTGGCCGAACCAGGCGAATAGCTCAACTCCACCCGCCTCGTGCCTTGGGCGATTTGCGCGTTGAAACCCACGGGGATCGAAGGCAACCCGGCGTCGGCGACCGACTCGACGACGACTGTCTTGGAACCTAGCTGAGCCCTCAGGTCAGGAGCCACGACCGTGATGGTGTGAGTCCCTGGGATCAAGCTGACTGTGACCTGTTTTCCGGTCCCCAACGACCCTTGAATGTCCGACCTCCAGGCCATCAGGTTCCCTCGGTCACCGTCGAAGTGGTCCCATGCGATGCCTCGGAGCGTTGTCGGGAAGTTCGCCCGGACGATCCCGCCCGGGCCAGGGAGCGTCACGGCGATTCTCGGTGGTTCGTCGGCTCGAGATTGGAACGGGAACAAGGCTGCCTGAAGGTCAAGAGCACCCCCACTGACCGTCTGTCCCGCCATCGAGAGCAGGGGACGGACCGTGGTCAGGAGGTGGCCTTTGACCTGACGATAGTTCCAAGAGGGCCTGAGCGACATGAGCAGGGCCGCCGCGCCCGCGACGTGGGGAGTCGCCATCGAGGTTCCGCTCTGAGAGGCGTATCCGCCCCGATAAGTGCTCAAGATGTTTTCCCCAGGCGCACCCAGGTCGACATTGAGAAGGCCCCAGTTCGAAAAGCTTGCTCGCTCGTCCCGATTGTTCAGCGCGGCCACCGAAATGATGTTGTCGAGGTTGAATCCAGCCGGATACATCGGGAACTGGTCCATATCGAGGTTGTTGTTCCCTGCCGCCGCGACGACCAGGTGACCAGCCGCGTGAGTCCGCTCGACTGCTTCGAACAGAGCCTGGGAGTAGTTGTACAGTCCCCAAGAGTTGCTGGAGAGCTTGATCCCTTTGCCGATACAATAGTCCAGCGCCATGATCGCGGCCGAGATCGTGTTGGCGCCACCAATGAACCTCAGCGGGACGATCTTGGCGTTCCAAGCGGTTCCGGCCACACCGATCCCGTTGTCGGTCACGGCCCCGATCGTGCCGGAGCAGTGGGTTCCGTGGCCGTCGGTCACGTCGTTCGGGTCATTGTCGTCCTGGTACCAGTCCCAGCCGCGGACATCGTCGATGTAGCCGTTGTTGTCGTCGTCGATGCCGTTGTTCGGGATCTCGTCTGGGTTTGTCCAAATATTGGCGGCAAGGTCCGGGTGGGCCCACTCGACGCCGGTGTCGAGCACGCCGACCGGAGTTGAAGACGCGTCGCGCACGAAGTCCCAAGCCTGGGTGGCACGTGAGTCAGCGCCGGCTTTTCCAAGCCAGTGCTCGACGGCGCCGCCACTGTTCGCGAAGCCCCACTGGTCACCAAACAACGGGTCGTTCGGAACTCGCAACGGCCTCACGATAAAGTCAGGCTCGGCGTAAACGACCCCTGGCGTCTGTCTCAAGGTCCGAAGGGCAAACGGCACACCCCGGCGAGCTTCCAGCACGAAGAAGCCCGGCATGGACCGGACGCTTCCCACCACCTCGCAACCGGCCCGGTTCGTCAAGGCCCTCACGTCGGCATGTGGCGCGATGCGGGCAAGCACCGTGTAGGGGCTGGACTCGATCCAAGGATAGGAGGACGAGAACTCGGCGTTCTTTCTGAGAATCCGGGTTGGAAGCTGGGCTTCAACCCCGACGGCCAACATGGCGCAGCACAAAACAAGGGGCATCGTTCGAATCACGGCACGAGTTTACAGCCTTCGGAGAGTTTCTTCAACCACAGCTTTGCCAGGTAGTCGGGTCGACATGGCCCCATCAAAGACGCAAGCCTCATACATCGACTCGTCAGGTATTCTTCTGCTTCGTACGACGCCATGCTCCGCAGATGCACGCTCGTCACAAGGGGTGAGTCCACACCTTTCGAATGGCTTCCCCCTCAGGTGGAGCCGTGGATGCCACATGACTGCAGATACTTTGGTGAAGTGCTTTCGGAAGCGCTCACTCGGCTCGAAGGAAGCCATTGGCGCTTCATCGTCACGTGGAACACCGATCAACTTCCGTTCGTTGGGCCCGATGTCGTCGTCGTGTTGTTGGGAGACGAGTGGTCGAGAGTGCCGACTTACTTGGAATCAGTCCATGCTGTTTTCAAAACCATGAATTCCGTTCACGAGGTCCCCGACCTTCGCAATCTGAGCGGACTCCAACAGGCGGTAGAAGCCGTCAAATCAGTGCGGAACAAGACGTTCAAAGTGCTGACGGGCCAAGGGAGCCGTGGTCGCGACCTGTCTCGGCTCTTCTCGCTGCCCCTTGGGTATTACAAGCAGGTCGAGATCCCCATCGTCCCTATCGAGAAGCGCAACATCGACGTCTTTTTCTCGGGACACATCGGCCAGCTCCCAAGCCTGATCCGGCCCCGGACCTTGAGGCCCAAGGAGATCGCCCGGCACGAGATGTACCAAATCGTGAACCATATCCGAAAAGAGCGAAGCGACCTGGTGGTCCATGTCGAGCCGCAAGCGGAGTTCGGAACTGGGCTGTCCCCCGAGATGTACTCGCGCAAACTCATGGACTCCAAGATCTGCCTCAGCCCGCGCGGCAGCCATCCCGAAACCCTGCGGCTCTACGAGGGCGCCCGGGCGGGATGCGTCGTGATCGCCAACCGGCTCCCCAACGCCTGGTACTACAAGGACAGTCCCGTGATCCAAGTTGACCGATGGTCCGAGGCAGCGAGCCCGATCTTTTCTCTTTTGGCCGACCGCGAAGCCCTCGTACGGACGCACCAAGAGACGCTCGCGTGGTACCGGGAGGTCGTTTCGCCCGAAGCGATCGGCAAGTACATCGCGGACCAAGTGGCGGCCCTCCCCCGGCTGGGCAACGTCTGATCGATTGAGGCGGCCCGCACCCCAGGGTTCAGGCTATACTCGCCCCCATGTCCCAGGACATCCGGCGCATTGTCGCGACTGACTGCGGTTCAACGACGACGAAAGCGATCCTCATTGAGAGGAACGACAGTGGCGAGTATCGCCTCGTGGCCCGGGGCGAAGCCCCGACGACGGTCGAGAAGCCGTTCGAAGACGTGACCGTCGGAGTCCTCAACTCTATCACCGAAATGGAGGAGATCACGGGCGAGAGCGTCCCAGAAGGGTTCCCGGTTGGACGCCGTACTCTCATCAAGGACGACCGCGTGTGGCGCCTCCAAAAGAACGGGAGTCCCACTGACACGCGGAGCAAGCCGGACGAAGCAAGCGACCTGTATGTCTCGACCTCCAGCGCCGGCGGCGGACTCCAGATGATGGTGGCGGGCGTGGTCAAGTCGATGTCGGCCGAGTCGGCTGAGCGGGCCGCCCTCGGTGCCGGAGCCATCCTTATGGACACTCTCGCCGTGGACGATGGCCGCAAGGACTTCCAGAAAGTGCAACGGCTTCGACAACTGCGCCCCGACATCATCCTCATGAGCGGAGGGACAGACGGAGGCACCAAGGTCCACCTCGTCGATATGGCCGAGGTCATTCACCGGGCCGACCCCAAGCCACGCTTCGGCGATATGCAGCTCCCGGTCATCTTTGCTGGCAACAAGGAAGTGCGAGAAGAGGTCAAAGAAGTGCTCGGCGAGTCGATAGCGGTCAAGGTCGTCGACAACATCCGACCGACCCTGGAAGAAGAGAACCTTGACCCTGCCCGCGATGAGATCCACGAGCTCTTCTTGGAGCACGTCATGCAGCAGGCTCCGGGCTACAACAAGCTCCTCGATTGGACCAGTGAGGAGGTCATGGCGACGCCAAACGCGGTCGGCAAGCTCATGGAGAGCTATGCCCGCCAAGAGAACATCAACATCCTCGGTGTCGATATCGGCGGCGCGACCACTGACGTCTTCTCCGTCTTCGAAGGCATCTACAACCGCACCGTCTCGGCCAACCTCGGCATGAGCTACTCGATCTGCAACGTGCTCAAAGAAGCTGGTACCGAGAACATCGCCCGCTGGATCCCGATCAAGCTCGATCCGTTCGAGGTTCGCAACCGCCTCCGGAACAAAATGATCCGGCCGACCACCATCCCCCAGACGTACGAAGACCTTCTGATCGAACAGGCTGTCTCTCGTGAGGCCCTCCGATTGGCTTTCGAGCACCACAAGTCTTTGGCCCGCAGCCTCAAGGGCACACAGCAACAGCGCGACGTCGGCCAGATCTTTGAGCAGACCTCCACGGGCGAGACCCTCATCAAGATGATGAATCTCGACATGATCATCGGTTCTGGCGGCGTCCTCTCGCACGCCCCGAATCGCGCCCAATCCGCCCTGATGATGCTGGACGCCTACGAGCCCGAGGGAGTGACGATGATCACGGTGGACTCGATCTTCATGATGCCCCATCTCGGGGTGCTCAGCGAGCACTTCTATGAAGCGGCGAGGCAAGTCTTCGAATACGACTGCATTGTCAAGTGCGGGCACTGCATCGCCCCCACCGGGACGGTCAAACCAGGAGAGACCGCCGTGACGGTTCGGGGAGCGACCATCAACGAAGCGGTTCCAGCAGGAAAGATCAAGGTCATCCCCCTCGGCCGCGGCGAGTTCATCGACGTCACCATCGAACCGCACCGGAACCTCGATGTCGGGGCCGGCAAGGGCAAGTCCCGCTCCATGAAGCTCGAAGGCGGCACGGTCGGCGTCATGATCGACGCTCGCGGCAGGCCGTTCCAGCTCCCGCAAACCGACAGCGAGAGGATCGAGAAGCTCCGTGAGTGGCTTCAGGCCATGGGCTTGCCGATGCCCTAAGAATTCACCATCGGACGCCTGCCAAGGCCGCCACGAGCGCGATGATCAAGGCCAGGCCCGTCCCATAGGCGAACATCAGGATCCTGAACGCAGGTCGGCCACGCCGGTGGCAGAAGTTGATCACCCGTTCGACAGGATCCTCCTGGCCGTTCTTCATCCGCCGAGGAACCCAAAGTCGGGTGTCGCCCTCGCCAAAGTAGAACCCGAACCGCCAACGGCCCGGGTCGGACCAAATCCCCTGGTTGGCCTCGCGCCTTTCATCAAGAAAGGCGACACAAACCCGCGAGGCCACGAGCGTAAAGCGCGTGGACTTGATCACGTCCGGCCAGTCGAAGCGGCTCACCGCCATCACCCCTATTCTCGGCGTCCAAACCGCCGATCACCACGGGTCGGGCCTCAATCAAGGTGAATCGGGTGGGCCTGGCAGAGCTCCACCACAGACTCCTTGACGCTCGCAAGCTTGCCCTCGTCCTCTCGGGAGCGAAGCGCGTCGGCGATCAGGCTCGCGATCTTGGCCATTTCGGGCTCCTTCATGCCTCGGGTCGTCACCGCGGGCGTTCCCAACCGGATCCCTGAGGTCACGAATGGCTTCTCCGGATCGTTCGGGATCGCGTTCCGGTTCGTGGTGATGTTCGCCCTCTCGAGCGTCTCTTGCGCCACCTTGCCGGTCACTTGGAAGCTGCGCAAGTCGACCAGCATCAGATGGGAGTCGGTACCCCCGGAAACAATCCTGAACCCTTCGGCCGTCAAGGCATCGGCCAAGGCTTGGGCGTTCGCTTTGACTTGCCGGGCGTACTCTCGGAATTCCGGTTGCAAGGCTTCGCCGAACGCCACTGCCTTCGCTGCGATCACATGCATCAGCGGCCCGCCCTGGATCCCCGGGAACACGCTCATCCGAATGTCCTTGTCATATTCTTCTTTGTTGTAAAGAATGATGCCACCCCGAGGACCGCGCAGGCTTTTGTGAGTGGTGGAGGTCACAAAGTCGGCGTGTGGAACGGGGTTCGGGTACTGCCCACCGGCGATCAGCCCAGAATAGTGGGCCATGTCGCACATGTGAAGCGCCCCGACCTCCTTGGCCACTTGGCCGATGAACTCGAAATCAATGACTCGGCTGTAGGCGCTCGCCCCGCTCACGATCAGCTTCGGCCTGGACTCTTCCGCCAGCTTTCGGAGGCCGTCATAGTCGATCGTTTCGTCTTCTCGGAGACCATAGGAGACGATCTCGTACATTTGGCCGCTGAACGCCACAGGAGAACCGTGGGTCAGGTGGCCCCCGTCGGCCAGGCTAAGGCCCATAAGCCGGTCGCCCGGTTTCAAGAATGCGTGATAGACCGCCATGTTCGCCTGAGCCCCACTGTGGGGTTGGACATTGGCGAACTCCGCCCCATAGACCTGCTTAAGCCGGTCGATCGCCAGGCGCTCCACCTGGTCGACGAACTCGCAACCGCCGTAGTAGCGACGGCCTGGATAGCCCTCGGCATACTTGTCCGTCATCACCGAACCCATCGCCTGCCGGACGGCCAGGCTGGCGATGTTCTCGCTAGCGATCAACTCGAGGTTGCTCTCTTGACGCCGGGTCTCGCCTTGGATCGCCGCCCATACGGCAGGATCCCTCTCCGGCAAGGGCACTCGGTGCTCGGCGACAGAGGGCTTCAACGTGGTCACCTCAGGATTGTATCCGCTCAATGGCCCGAACGCCCCACCCAGATGGAGTCCCCTACCAGACTTGGGCCCGTAGATAGGCTAGATTCATCCATCTTTCCGCCTGTCTGATTATTAGTGGCGCTAATATTGTTGTCGATAGGGCGGGTCTTGCCGCCCCGGGACTTTCCTATGAACCGTATCCTCAGTCTTGCCTTTGGGCTGTGTCTTGCCGCCGTAGGATCGGCACAATCCATCAATTCGTTCCTCGTCGTTGAAGAGATTCAGGGCATCGACGTCCAGGTCGCCAATTCGGGACTCGACCACACCGTCAGCGTCCTCTCCGCCCCGAAGTTCAAGTACCAGGGCAACTGGTACGACATCAAGGACGTTTTCGGCTACTGGAGCCTGAGCGTCGACGACGACCTCACCGTCGTCAACCAGAACCAGGGGGTTTGGACGGCGAACAACAACAACGCGAGCACCGGTGGCATCGCGGGCTGGAGAACCAACCCGAACACCGGCCTCACCGCCAACACCAGCTTCATGTTCCAATACGACGCGCTGAGCTTCGATAAGGTCGAAGGAGCCGGTTACCACGTCCGCCTCAGCAGCGGAAACTTCCCCGGCACCACTGGCGACACTGGCTACATCACGACGGTGCCCGAGCCTGCCACCATGCTGGCGCTCGGAACGGGCCTCGCCGCCCTCGCTGCCCGCCGTCGCAAGAACAAGTCCTGCTAAATCGACTCCAAAGCAGACTCAAGATCCCTGAGGATGTCGCGCTCGTCTTCGAGCCCGATGGAGAGGCGGATCCCGCCAGGCGAGATGCCAGCTTTGAGCTGCTCGTCCGGCGGGATCGCGCTGTGCGTCATGGAAGCCGGGTGCTCCACCAGAGTGCGAATCTGGCCCAAGGAGACTGCGAGCGTCACTGACAGGGCGTTCGCCGCCAGATGGTCGCACACTTGGACAGCGGCTCGGTAGCACTCATCCGCCTTGCCCACGACCTCGAAGAAGATCATGGCCCCCGGTGAGAAGTCGCCGTCAATGTCCCGCATTTGCCTCAGTGCCAGGGCCTTTTGGGGGAAAGAGTCCAGTCCCGGATAGTGAACACGGGAGACCTTCGGATGAAGGTCGAGGAACTCGGCCACCCGCAGGGCCGTCTTCTGTTGGTGCTCGATCCTCATCGCCAATGTCGGGATCCCGTAGGTCAGGATGTGCCAAGCCGCGTCAGGGGTCATGGAACCTCCAAAGTCTTTGCGGTAGAGCAGGAGGTCAGTTTCGAACCGCCTTGGCCCGACGATCGCCCCGCCCATCGTCGCTCCAAACCCGCTCACATGCTTGGTCAGACTGTGGACCACGAAGTCGATTCCATGGGTCAGGGGCCGCTGGGCATAGGGCGAGGCGAAGGTGTTGTCAATGACCGTATAGATCCTCCGGTCCTCGGGCCGGTCGGCGTTAAGCTGCCGGACCAAACCTGCGACCGCCTCGAGGTCGACCAGCTCCATCGTCGGGTTCGATGGGGATTCGAAGTAGAGCACCCTAGTCTCGGGCCGGACGGCCTCCACCACATCGTCAAGGCAGTTGAAGCGCACCGGCGTGCTGGCGACCCCGAACCGGCTCAACCAATTGACGATGTGGCTATAGGTGCACCCGTAAATCGCCGGGTGGTAGACCATGTGGTCGCCAGACCGGACATGGATCCCGATCGCGGCCGCGATCGCCCCCATCCCCGTGCCAAAGCAGACCGCGCACTCGCCCTTCTCGGCAAAGGCCAAAGTTTCCTCAAGAAGGCCGACACAGGGCTCGTCCAACCGGTCATAAATGTAGATCGGCTTGGCGGTGTCACGGTCGACGTCCGGATTCGCGAACTGCTTGAATCCTTCCGCTCCTCGGGTCGCGCTCCGAAGCCGAAAGGCGACTGCGGTCGTGATCGGTGGAAGGATATGATCCTGGAAGTCCCATTTTTCGCTTCGGAACTTTCCGTGGATCAGGACTGATCGGTCTCGGTACGCCTCGTCGCGCGCCATGACTTGATTTTGGCACGCGTTAGGCGGGAGTTTTAGAAATCTTAACTTATGACGGCAAAGGCGAGCAGGAGCCTTGCATTCTTCGTCGGGAGACTACTTTTTGCCTTGATTTCCGTATCGGCGCATGAATTTCTCGACCCGGCCAGCGGTGTCGACGATCTTCTTCGTCCCTGTGTAGAACGGATGGCTGAACGCGCTGATCTCGAGCCGGACCACATAATGCTCCAAGCCGTCGATAGTCCGGGTCTCGCCCGACTTCATCGTCGAAATGCCCTGCCATTCGTGCTCGCCATCAACGAACAGGACAGGGTGGTTGACGGGATGGAGACCTTCCTTCATGGCTCGACTCGAAACGGCCTTCCATTATGCGACAAGCGTCATTGAGGGTCAGGGACCCCGGCGCAACAAGGCTGTGAAGCCTCCAGAACCTGGGCCCCGGTGCGGCCAGTCCCGATAGCAAGGAAACGGCGCCAGCAAGCTCTCACAGCCCGCCAAGGCACAAACGGCCACGGCGGCCCAGTCTGGGAACTTGGAGAGGAACCAGGAGACGACCTCCTCGTTTTCTTCCGGCGAGAAGGTGCAGGTCATATAGGCCAGATGCCCCCCAGAGACGACCCGCTCAGAGGACTCAGCCAACAGCCGCCTTTGCCTCATCGCGCAGCCGTTCACGATCGATGGATGAAAGCAGCCCAGGTTCGGCCTCCCTTTCGCCAATATCGACTGCCCCGAGCAGGGAGCGTCGACGATGACCAAGTCGAACTCGCCTTCCAGTGCACCAGGGCGCAGACAAGTCACCTCAGCTGGAACCTTTAATCTGGATAAATTTTCAGCGAGCTTCCGAGCCCGCCGAGCATCGATCTCGTTCGAGACGAGCCGTCGGGGCCTCAATCCTGACCAGGCGAGGATCGACTTCCCTCCAGGGGCGGCGCACACGTCCAGGGCCGACTCGACCCTTTCGAGCGACAAGAACGGGACGGCCATGAAGACCGAAGAAGGATCGAGACGATAGCGGTCCGCCGCCGCCTCAGAGTCCCGAGCCATCAGCCCGACGAACGCCGGGAACCAGACGGGCGCCTCCTTTTCGCCGGAACCCCCAGAGTTGACCTCGGCCACCCATGGCCTGTGTCCCGACCTCAAGGCAGCCTCCCACTCAGCCGCCTCGGGTTCCGGCAGTCTGAGCCTGCTGGCGACCCGGGCTACCGGGCTCAGTTTCGGTGCCCTCATCGCGGTCAGTCTATCCCGGGGAAGCGCACCCAGCGACGGTAACATGAACCTGATCCAGGCCCCGGGCGCCAAGGCCGCCGCCGCGGGCGGCCATGACCGCACCAAACCATCATGAGTGAAAAGCACGTCTACCTGTTCCAAGAAGGCGACGCCTCCATGCGCGACCTCCTCGGCGGCAAAGGGGCCAACTTGGCCGAAATGAGCAAGATTGGGCTCCCGGTGCCTCCCGGGTTTACGGTCACCACCGCCACTTGCAACGCTTACTATGCGAACGGCGGACGCTTCCCTGAAGGGTTGATGGACCAGGTCCGGGCCGCCGTCGCCAAACTCGAATCCGACTTGGGCAAAGGCTTCGGCGACGCCGCCAATCCCCTCTTGGTCTCCGTCCGCTCTGGGGCCAAGTTTTCGATGCCGGGAATGATGGACACGATCCTTAACCTCGGCCTCAACGAGAACACCCTGGTCGGGTTGATCGCGGCCAGCGGCAACGAAAGGTTCGTCTATGACGCCAACCGGCGGTTCATCATGATGTTCTCCGACGTCGTCCTCGGCGTTGAAAAGAAGAAGTTCGAGCGGCTCTTTGACGCCAAGAAGGCTGAACTCGGCATCCAGCAGGACACCGATGTGCCTGCGGCCGCCTTGCGGGAGGTTTGCCACGAGTTTCTCGCCCTGGTGCTCAAGGAGACCGGCCACGGTTTCCCCTCCGACCCATGGAAGCAGCTCGAGCTTGCGGTCGAAGCAGTCTTCAAGAGCTGGAACAACGATCGCGCGATCGTCTACCGACGGACCGAGAAGATCCCCGATGACATTGGCACTGCCGTGAACATCCAAGCCATGGTCTTCGGCAACCTCGGTGAAGACTGCGGCACCGGCGTCGCCTTCACTCGCGACCCGAGCACTGGCGAAAAGACCCTCTATGGCGAGTACCTGATGAACGCTCAGGGAGAGGACGTGGTCGCCGGAGTGAGGACCCCGGTGCCGATCTCGCAACTTGCCGAGCAAAACCCAGCCGTGTATCAAGAGTTCGTCGCCATTTGTGACCGACTCGAGCTGCACTACAAGGACATCCAAGATCTGGAGTTCACCATTGAGCGCGGCAGGCTCTTCATGCTCCAATGCAGGAGCGGCAAACGCACTGGCCCCGCCGCCGTCCGCATCGCGGTCGAGATGGTCGAAGAGGGCCTGATCTCCAAGGAGGAGGCCCTCCAGAGAGTCACGGCCTCGCACCTGGACCAGCTTCTGCACCCACGAGTCGACGACGTGTACGTCTCCGACCGGGGGATCAAACCTGTGGCCAAAGGCCTCGCCGCCTCCCCCGGAGCCGCCGTGGGCATCGCCGTCTTCGATGCGGACACCGCCGAAAAGCTCGGCAAGATCGGGAAGAAGGTGCTCTTGGTGCGCGACGAGACCAACCCCGACGACGTCCACGGCATGCTCCAAGCCCAAGGGATCCTGACCGCGCGAGGCGGTAAGACCAGCCATGCTGCCGTCGTCGCCCGCGGCTTTGGCATCCCCTGTGTCGCAGGCTGCGAAGAGATCCATGTCGACGAGCACGAGAAGCTGTTCAAAGTCGGCGACTCGGTCGTCCGGGAGGGCGAACTTGTCACCATCAACGGGTCCACCGGCGAGGTGTTCGCCCAAGAGCTGGCCCTGATCGCTCCCGACGTCAGCGGCCACTTCGGCACCCTTATGGGCTGGTGCGACGAGTTCCGCCGGCTCAAGGTCAGGACGAACGCGGACAACCCCCGCGACTCCCGCCAAGCCCTCGACTTTGGGGCGGAAGGGATCGGTCTTTGCCGGACCGAGCACATGTTCTTTGAGCCCGACCGGCTCCCGATCGTGCGCGACATGATCCTCGCCTCAGACGAAGACGAGCGCGAGGCGGCACTGGCGAAGCTCCTTGCGGTCCAGCAAGCCGACTTTGAGGGCATCTTCCAAGTGATGGACGGCAAGCCGGTGACCATCCGATTGATCGACCCGCCGCTCCACGAGTTCCTGCCCAGCTTCGACCAGCTCCTCTCCGAAGTCGTCGAGTTGCGGCTCGCGGCCCAAATGACGGGCGGCACCGCCCTGAAGCGCTTGCTCGAAGAGAAGGAGGCCCTCCTCAAGACGGTCGAAGGAATGCGCGAAGCGAACCCGATGATGGGTCTGCGCGGCGTCCGCCTTTCGGTCGTCTTCCCTGGCATCGTCGCCATGCAGACCCGCGCCGTCATGCGCGCCGCCTGCAAGCTCGTCAAACACGGGGTCGACGTCCAGCCGGAGATCATGATCCCGTTGGTCGGCCATGTGAACGAGCTCCGGGTCGTCCAGAAGCAGCTTGAGAAGGTGGCGGAAGAGACCCAAGCCGAGGCCGAGGTCCGAGTCCCCTTCCTCTTCGGCACCATGATCGAGATTCCCAGGGCCGCCTTGACCGCCGACGAGATCGCCGAGTTCGCCCAGTTCTTCAGCTTCGGCACGAACGACCTCACTCAGATGACTTTCGGATTTTCTCGCGACGACGCCGAAGGCAAGTTCCTCCAGCAATACGTGGAGGACAAGATCCTCCCGACGAACCCGTTCGAGACGATCGACCAACGCGGGGTGGGCAGGCTCATGAGGCTGGCCGTCGAAGAGGGCAAGAAGGTGAGGTCTGGGCTCAAGTGCGGGATCTGCGGCGAGCACGGCGGCGACCCCGAATCGATCTATTTCTGCCACGAGATCGGACTCGACTATGTGTCGTGTTCTCCGTTCCGGGTTCCGATCGCCAGGCTCAGCGCCGCCCAAGCCGCGATCCGAGACCGGGTGAAGGTCACGTTGGACAAGTAGCCCCGCCTACCGATAGTTGGCGAAATCCACTGAATAGGGCAGGTCAAGGCCCTTCACGAACTGGATGACCTTTTGAAGGTCGTCCTTCGATTTCGCCGACACCCGGACCTGTTCCCCTTGGATTTGGGCGTTCACTTTGAGCCCCTTGTCCTTGATCTGCTTGACCAGCGCCTTGGCGTGGTCTTGGGCAAGTCCTTGCTTGAAGGTCACCTTCTGCCGCACGGACACGCCCGCGCCTGGCTCGGGCTTGCCATATTCCGTCATCTTGGCCTCCACACCCCGTTTGACAAGCTTGCTGAAGACGATGTCGCGCACTTGCTCGAGGCGGAACTCGTCCTCGGCCGTCAGGGTGATCTCCTTGCCGTCGAATTCGATCTTGGCGTTGCTGCCTCGAAAGTCGTACCGGTTCTCCAGTTCTTTCGCCGCTTGATTGTGGGCGTTCTTCACCTCGTTGAGGTCCACGGAAGAGACGATGTCGAAGCTGTACTCTTGGGATGCCATCCTACGGTTTCCAGGTTACCGGGCGAAGCGTGGTGCCCTGCCCCTTAGGCCCTTTCTTCGGCCTCCGACTCCCCGCCGGCAAGAGCCTCGTCCGGATCGATCCGGACTGGGGGCACGGCCACGGGCGACATCGGCCGCTGGACATAACCGCCAGTGAGCGCCTTGTCCCGAACCCGGAGCCGCTCGGCCCGCTCCTCTGCGCCTGGAGCCACGGGCCATAGGGTCCTGTCGACCCAGTAGCTTCCCATGAACTCGCTCCAGACCCGCTCGTAGACGGCCGCCGTCTTCTTCGCGATGCCAGCCCAATTGAAGTCAGTGTCCAACCGCTTCCTCGCGTTTGCCTTGAGCCGCACCGCTCTCTCCGGGTTCCTGAGGACATCCACCACCGCCCAGGCCAAAGATCCGCTGTCTCCCGCAAAGCAGCTCGTGCCCGTCTCGCCGTGAAGGACGACTTCTTTCAAGCCGCCCGCGTCGCTCGCGACCACGGCCGAGCCGGCTGCCATGCCTTCGAGCGCGACGATTCCGAACGGCTCATAGAGCGATGGAAAGACCGCCACGTCCGCCACTCGATAGAGTTGGTGCAACGAGCGGTTCGCCATGAACCCGGTGAAGAGCACTTTGTCTTGCAGTCCGAACCACCTGACGAACCTTTCCAGATTCTCCCGGTTGCCGCCGCCCACGATCACGAACTTCGTCTGAGGTTCCTCTGCCAGGATCGCACTGGCGGCGTTGAGGAGCACGTGAATCCCCTTTTCGCGGACGAACCGGCCCACGAACATCACGATCTTCTCCTCCGGGAGGGCCAGTTTGGCCCGCCACGAGGCGATCTCGGCCTGAGTCGCCTCGAACTCGAACTTCTCGGGAGCGACGCCGTTATAGATCACGTCGATCTTGTCGAACGGACAATTGAAGTAGCGGTTGACCTCGCCCTTCATAAACTCGCTGCACACGATCACCCGCCAGGCCTCGTAGGTCAGCCAGTACTCCTGCTCGTGAATGTACTTGCTCACCGGGCTGTGCACTCCGCCGTGACGCCCCCATTCGGTCGCGTGGACCGTCGCCACGATCGGCAACTGGTACTCGTACTTGAGTTCCCTGGCCGCGTCGAGCGAGAGCCAGTCATGGGGATGGAAGAGGGTGGGCTGGCCGCCAGGCCGCCAGTCTTCGAGCAGCCTCCTGACCCGGAGATCGGTGGCCCGGTTCAGGAGCTGGATCTCGTGGACGAAGTTGTGGGGCTCCTCTGCCAGGTGAACGCGGTGGACGTTGACCCCGCTCGGCTCTGTTTCCTCGTCCGGGGCCTGCGGCGTCGCTTTCGTGACCACGTGGACCTCGATCCCGAGCTTCACCAGTTCTTGGGAGAGGTCGAAGACGTGCGGGCTGATTCCCCCCACGATGCGGGGAGGGTATTCCCAAGAAAGCATGATCACGCGCATCGGGGCCATTCTAAGCCATTCTCTCATTCTTCGCTGAACCGCCCCTGCCATCGGACAGGGTAGCCTCGCGCCTTGCGGTGTCTGATCGTGATCCCGGCAAGGATGGGGAGCGTCCGCTTTCCGGGCAAACCGCTCGTGGACCTTTGCGGCAAACCCATGGTGCAGTGGGTCTATGAAGCGGCCCAGGCGTCCGGCGTCGCCGACAACGTGGTGGTCGCGACGCCTGACCAGGAGATCGTCGATGCGGCGGCCCACTTCGGGGCCTGGGCGGTCACGACAGCCCCCGACCACCCGACCGGCACCGACCGGATCGCCGAAGTGGCCCGAAACTTGGACGCGGAGATCTATATCAACGTCCAAGGCGACGAGCCGCTTATCCGGCCAGAAAGCATAGCCGCCTGCGCCCAAGTCCTCCTCGACGACGATTCAGCCGAATTGTCGAGCGTTTACGCCGAGTGCGCCGAAGACGAGCTTGATGACCCGAGCGTCGTCAAAGTAGCCACGGACCTGGAGGGCTGGGCCCTCACGTTCTCCCGATATCCGCTTCCCTTCCCTCGACAACCGAGACGCGAGCCAGTCAAGAAGCACGTCGGGCTTTACGGCTACCGCAAAGACCCGTTGATCGCGTTCGCGACCTGGAGCCAGACCCCGCTCGAATATGCCGAAAGCCTCGAGCAACTCCGGTTTCTGGAGCACGGCTATCGATTCAAGATGGCCCGGGCGGAGGCAACGCCGGTCGCCGTGGACACTCCGGAGCAGGCTGAACAGGTTCGAAGAATCCTGGCCGGGACCTGAGCACAGGCATTTCCCATTGGGGCTCTGGGGGGCCAGGACGGAACAATCCCCCATAAGATGCGGTGGTTCGGGGTTTATCTTGTCCTGCTTTCGCTGCTGCTCTCCAACCTATCAGTGACGGGACAGACTTTGGTCTGGCGGGCCACGATCGAATCGAACGGCCCTTCTGCCGACCAAGGGGGGGTCCTCAAGACCGATGCGGCGGGCCGTGTCCTGTCAGTCGGACACAAGGTCGTTCGGGGAAGCGCCGATTCTGCTGGCGACATTCAGTTCATATGGCGCAACGGCTCCGTAAACCTCTCGGGCGTGTACCGAAGCCCCAGCGGTCAACCGGTCCGGCTCTACGACGCAGGAATCGACACCAAGGGCGGCACCTACTTGCTTTACCGGGACTTGGGGTTGGCGAACTACGGGCTTGGCTTGACCTTGGCCAAGTTCTCTCCGGCGACCGGCAGGCCGCTCTGGACCGTCTCTCTGGCCGAAACAGCCGGGGGAGCACTTGTTGGCGGCAGGATGGCGATCGACTCGACCGACCACATCGCCATCGGTACCACAGATTCTTCGCCAGTGCGTCCAAGCCGTTTCCGCTTGGCAAGGGTCACGTCGGACGGCCGGCTCTTACTGAACCGGTTGCTCGACCGGTCGAGCAACCTCTTTGACCAATTTTCGGCCATCGCGGTTGACACGACTGGCAACGTTTACTTAACCGGAAGCGCGGGGCCCGATCCGCGCACCGACCGAAACGCCGTATCCACCACTCAGATCCTCACCTACCGTGTCAGGGCGACCAACGCCTCGATCTTCTGGACTCGTCCCTACCCGACTTTCGGGGCGTTCAGTGACATGAAGCTGGCGCTCGATCCGTTCGGCGATGTGATCGTTGGTGCCCTCAGGATCGACGGCACGACGCTCGTGACTTCGTTTGCTGCGCTCAAGCTTGCAGGAAACGGTGGGACCACGCTGTGGCATAGAACCTACTCGGCCCCCCAAGGAGGCGATATGACTCTGACCGATATGGCGGTGCGTGCCGACGGCTCGGTCGTCCTTGCCGGCGATTCATCTGACCCTGTCACTTTCAACCAAGGCGGCCTGGTCGTGGCATGGAACCGGTTTGGATCTCCCCTCTGGGCCCGAAACCTTCCTGGAAGCGAGCTCTGGGGCCCCAACGACGTCACAGAGACTTGGTTCAACGACCGCCTGGCGGTCGACTCGGCGGGCCATGTCTACTTCGGATCGACAGAGATCGGTTTCGAGGTCTACGGTCGTCTGACCAGCGGCCTCGTGCTGACCCGGCTCAATGGAGCGACAGGAGAGATCGTCTGGCGTCGGCCCTATCGGCCGAACGCCACCGGGAGCCAGTCCACCTCAGCAGTCGTGTTGGCCAAGGGAATTCCGATCATTGCCGGAACCATCGAGTCTGGGACGATCGAGAACCCGATGATCCAGCACTTCGTTCAAGGAGTCCAGCCTTCGAACGGTACCTCGGCCTGGACTAGCCGGAGCGTGGTCGGTGTCGGGCCTCAATCAGACCGAATCGAAGCGATCGACGTGGCGGCGAACGGGAACACGGCATGGGCCGGAAGCCAAGGCGGGGCCTTCGCAGTCGGGCTCGTCAGTCCCACCGGGGGCAGGGTTTGGACCTTCGTCTTCGACGATCAAGAAAAGTTTGGCCCCAAATCAGTCTTCGAGGGCGCCACCCAAGTCAGATTCGATCTCGAAGGGCACGTGGTCGCCTTCGGACAGAACCGAGGAGTGGCCGTGGCCGTCCGGCTCAACCGTGTGAATGGGACGCCCCTCTGGACCCGATCGCTCGAGACCGCGCCAGCGGGCAGCCTCCTGGTCGATAAGTTCGGCCACATCCTCGTTGGGGTGACCGGAAGTCCGCCCGAGGTCGTCAAGCTTCACAAGGTCAACGGAAACATCGTCTGGCGAAGACCGTTCGACGCTTCTGGCACGAACGAGGATCTCGTCGCCATGGCGGTCGGTCCGAACGGTGAGGTCTATGCGACCGGAAGGAGCTGGGACGAGTCGCTCGGCCCGCCTCATAACCCCAACATGAGGTTCTTCACCGCCAAGTACGACATGCAGACGGGGCAAAGGCTCTGGGCCCGTGTCCAATCGCCGCCCGTCACGCGCGATGTCCGTCCGACCGCGATCGAAGTCGACCGACTTGGGTTCGTGGTGGTGGCCGGAAGCTGGACTACGGCCAGGGGATTGGACGCTGTGGTGCTGCGGTACCGGGCTTCCGACGGAGTCCCCAACTGGGTCGTCAGCCGGGACATCGGGAATCAAGACCAGTTCGTCACCGCCATGGCCCTCTCGCCGGACGGGCAGATCTTCACAGCCGGGACGACGACCGACCCAGTCTCCCTCCTTCACCGGGCCTGGGTCGCGAAGATGAGCCCGTCCGGAGGGCAGACGCTGTGGCAGACCTTGGGGCCTGCCTATGGCATGAGCGCTCGGCCTTCGGGGATCGCCCTGGCTGCGAACGGCGACGTCCACGTGGTGGGCACAACGACGCCGGACCGATCCAGCAGTCAGCTCTTCACGACCAGGCTCCTGGGGACGACCGGCGCTGTCTCGGCGGGTCTTCTCATGCCCGGAGCCGCGATCCAGCCAACAGGTCCGTCCGTCCGGCTCCTCGCCAACGGAAGGCTCCAGATCGGGGCCACGATGATCGGGGCCAAGGGAGATTCAGCCGCCACCCTGATGCAATTCCGTTAATCCTGGTCTATACTTTTCCTGGCCCCGCTGATCTTTCTGTTCGGCGGGTGCTTTCGGATATGGCCTCCGTCCCCGAGCCCGCGGTCGAGACGCAGACGCCGCCCGATCTGGCCGCTCTGCTTGAGTCGGTGCGCCTTCATCATCCCGAAGACGACCTTCGAACGGTCGAACGCGCCTACCAAGTCGCGGCCCAAGCCCACATCGGTCAGGTCAGAGTTTCTGGAGATCCATACATCAGCCATCCCGTGGCCGTCGCCCAGATCGTGGCCGACCTCAGGATGGACATCGACTCGGTCGTCGCATCGCTGCTGCACGACGTGGTCGAGGACACTTCGGTCTCCATCGAGTCCATCGCCCTGGAGTTCGGAGCCGAGGTGGCCCACTTGGTCGAAGGCGTGACCAAGCTCAAAATGAACAACCAGGCCGGAGAAAGCCCGAGTCAACGGGCCGCCGCCGAAACGACCCGGGCGGCAGAGAGCCTCCGCAAGATGCTCCTCGCCATGGCCCAAGACATCCGGGTCATGGTCATCAAGCTCGCTGACCGGCTCCACAATATGAGGACGGTCGGCAGCCTGCCGCCTGAAAAGCAGACCCGGATCGCCAACGAGACCCTGGACATCTATGCGCCTCTGGCCGCCCGCCTTGGTATCTGGCAAGTGAAATGGCAGCTCGAAGACCTGGCCTTCAAGGCCCTGCACCCCAAGGAGTTCGCGGAGATCAGCGAGTTGGTGGCCAAGAGCCGGACGACTCGTGAGGACGAGCTTCATCGGGCGACGGAGCAGCTCCAGGAGCAGCTCGTCGAGCGGGGTCTGGGCCACGCGGTCATCACTTCACGGCCCAAACACCTCTTCAGCATCTTCAACAAGATCGTCAAACAGGGATTCCAGTTCGAGGAGATCTATGACCTCCAAGCGATGCGGGTGCTGGTGAACGAGCCGTACGAGTGCTATCTCGTCCTTGGGCTCGTGCACGATCTCTGGTTGCCAATGCCCGGCTTATTCACCGACTTCATCGCGATGCCCAAGCCGAACGGCTACCAGTCCCTCCATACGAAGGTGATCGGGCCCGGCGGAGAGCCCCTCGAGATCCAGATCCGCACCCACGAGATGCACGAGATCGCCGAGTTCGGCGTCGCGGCACATTGGACTTACAAGGAGGGCAACACCAAGGACGACGTCGCTGCCCTGAGCGACCTCCGCAAGCAACTTTTTGACTGGTCGAGCGACTCGCGTACATCAAGCGACTTCCTCCGTACGGTCACTACCGACCTCTTCAGCGAGCAAGTCTTCGTCTTCACGCCCAAAGGGGACGTCCTCGACCTTCCGCGGGACTCGACTCCGGTCGACTTTGCCTTCAGGGTCCATTCCGACATCGGCCTCCGGCTCGTCGGGGCCAAGGTGAACGGCACCATGGTGCCCCTTCATCACCGGCTCCAGAACGGCGACGTCGTCGAGCTCATCACCCGTAGTAACGCCCAACCTAGCCTCGACTGGCTCGAGTTCATCAAGAGCCAGCACACCCGGTCGAAGCTCCGCGCCTACTTCCGAAGGCGAAACCGCTCAGAAAGCGTGGCCCGAGGTCGCGAGGCTGTCGATCGTGGCCTCAAGGCGGCCGGGATCGACCCCCGGCTCTGGCTCGGCGACGACCGACTCAACGACCTGGCCAAGGAGTTCAAAGACTGCGAGAAGGGCGAGGACGTCCTTGCTAGGGTCGGCGAAGGTCTCGTGAGCGTCCAGAGCTTCGTCGAGAAGGTCCGGAAAGTGTTCAAGGACCAGCAGCCCGAGCTTGGGATCAAGACACGGGCCGCAGCCAGGGAGGCCACTCTCATCGAGGGCGGCATCGACAACGTGATGTACCGCCGGGCCAAGTGCTGTCTGCCGGTCCCTGGGGAGGACGTGGTTGGCTATGTCGCCCGAGCAAGGGGCATCGTCATCCATCGGCGGGTATGTCCGAACGCCATGAGGCTGATGGAAACGGAGGCGGAGCGGACGATTCCTTTGGACTGGCCCGAAGACGGCGCCGCCCACTCCGTGCTCCTCAAGATCGTTGCCGTGAACCGACAAGGGCTCTTGATGGACATTTCGACGATCTTGGGAGAGACCAAGACCAACGTCAGCGGGCTTGAGGTCCGCACGCTGCCGAACCATACGGCTGAAATGGACCTCACGATCGACGTGACCGACACCACCCACCTCCAATCGGTGATGAACAAGATCGGCAACTTTTCAGACGTGATCTCGATCTTGCGCGTGTTCGACCAAAAGACACCGCAGAAGTCTTAGTGTTCTGCTGTGGCTGTGGCCCGCAATTGAGACCGACCCTCGACCTTCGCCGCGACAGTTCCCGAATCGAGCCAAAGGAGGAGGCCCGCTTGAGAACCTTGAATCGAGCCACTTGGAACCTGGATCTCGGGCAGTTCCCCACAGACCCCTCCCTTGATGGCTAAGACAGAGGCTTGGGAGCCCGAGAAGGTCGCTTCGTCGTCGTCGACTTCGACCACGCCGCTGAAGCAATAGACGACCCCGTCGACCAAGACAGGGGCCTCGCCAAAAACCGGGACGCCAAGGCTCATGGAGCCAGGAACTTGGGCTGAGACCCACCAGCGACCCGGCCCTATCTGCCGCACGGAGGTGTGCGACGGCCCCGACTGGGCGAAGCTCCACGTGTCCAACGAAGTGTGATCCACTTTCAGTTGGAACTGTCCTGCCTGGAGCCTCGAAGCAGGTGAATGCGTGAGGAATGCCCCGTGCCTCACCGACAACGAGCCCAGGAGTCCCCATGTCGATCCTCTCAGAAAGTCGAGCTGAAAGTCGCTGACCGTATAGCCGTTGGCCGAAGCCTCAAAGCAGAAAGAACCGGCCAAACTCGATCGGCCCACCGCCTGCAGGTCAAGAGCTCCTTGAACGCCGATCTTGGCGGGCCGGGCCGTGCCCTTTCCGACCTTTTCCGACAAGGTTAACGAACCATCAGACTCTGAAGCTTGGTTCCTTTCTCCGACCAGCCACCCAAGGAGGTCCATGCGGCAAATCATCCGGCCCTCAAAAGCACTGGAGTCACTGTCAAAGGTGAACTCGTAGCTTTGGGCCGGTAGCCAAGAAACAGCCCCCAGCACCAGGACGGCGCTCCACAGCCTCAAGCTCATGGTTGGATCGTTCCACGACCCTGAGGATCTTGGTTGCCTGGGTTCTAGAAAACCCGTCAGTCACCCGGCCAGTAGCCCAGCGGGCTTGTCAGTTGGTCAGGCCCCACCGGTGCACCGGCAGGAAAATGAACCAGGATTTAGCGATGATGTCCTCGCGCTTGACGAGCCCCCAGCCCCGGCCGTCAAACGACCCGTTCCGGTTGTCGCCCATGAACAGATAGTGACCCGGGGGCACGGCAGCCGGGGGCGCCTCCAGCCATCGCAATCGCGTCTGTCTGTCGTCCATCGGCGGCGTGAAGGGTTCGGCGGCCGCCGTCACCGACATCGGCGCGTTCACACTCGAAGACACCAAGTCGGGATACTGAATCGCGTCCGGTGCGTACTGCACGGGGACATACCGGTCTCCGTCCTTCACCAGCTTGAAGTTTGGCGAGACCACCGAGGCCCACTGCTCCTTCGGCAAGACTTTCGTTGCCGTGTTGTCCGTGTAGTCGACCCACGGTTCGGGAATCTGTTGCCCGTTCACGTACAGCTGCTTGTCCTTCCACTCGACTGTGTCTCCGGGCAGGCCGATCAGGCGCTTGATGAAGCTGGTGTCCGCCGGTTGGCCCGGAAAAAGAGCATAGGGCGGTGGCTTGAAGACCACAATGTCGAACCTCTTCGGGTCGCTCGTCCTGTAAACCCACTTGTTGGCGACGATGAACTCCCCAGGATTGATCGTGCTCACCATCGAGCCGGTAGGAATGTTGAAGGTCTGGATCCCGAACGGGCGCACGAGCATGAAGACGACGATGGCGGCATAAACTACGGCGTCGGAGATCTCATTGGTGATCTTCGCCACGGTGTAGAGCCCAGTCCTGAGGTGCCGAGGCGTCGACTTCAGATAATGGGAGAGGGCCAGGCGGACGATGGTGCCGGCCACACCGACCCACACGATCGCGCTGATGGGAGTCCTGGCCAGCCTGTCGACGAACTGGAGCATGTTGCTTGGCTCCTGCTGAGCCAGGAAGTCCAGCGGGCCGAGCACGGCTTAGCGGCGTTCCTCGATCCGGGCAGCCTTGCCGACCTTGTCTCGAAGGTAATAAAGCTTGGCCCTTCGAACCTTGCCCCGGCGGGTGATCTCGAACTTGGCCACCAGCGGCGAGTGGACCGGGAACGTCCTCTCGACTCCGATCCCGCTGGAGATCTTCCGGATGGTCACGTTCTTTTGGATCCCGCCGTGCCGGACGGCGATCACGGTGCCTTCGAAGACCTGGATGCGCTCTTTGCCGCCTTCCCGAACCTTGACGTGCGCCTTCACGGTATCGCCAGGCCTAATGTCCGGCTGTTCTTCTTTCATGTAGGGCTGCACCACGCTTTCAAGGATCGCTTGCTTGTTCATCGTCCCCGCTCCAGGGTCGGCCTTTCGGTTGGCCGGAAGCGGATTATAGCAATCCGAGGTCGTCTGGCCTTAGGTCTGCTCGGCTAAAAAGATCCGGCCTTTCTTCCCGAGTCCTCGCCAGCTGTCGAGACCGCCGCCACCGGGCGACCGCCGCGTGGTCGCCGGAAGTCAGGACCTCGGGAACGCGGCTCCCAAGGAACTCGGCTGGTTTGGTGTAGAGCGGGAATCCTAGCAGCCCGTCGGCGTGCGAGTCGTCCTCATGGCTCCGAGGGTCGCCCAAAACTCCTGGGAGCAGCCGCACGACCGCGTCCGCCATAACGAGTGCTGGAAGCTCCCCTCCGGTCAAGACATAGTCGCCGATCGAATAGGCCTCAGTCACAAGCCTTTCGCGGACGCGCTCGTCGATGCCTTCATAGTGCCCGCAAACGAAGACCAGCCGTTCCTCATGGGCCCACCTTTGGGCCTCACGCTGGCCGAAGAGCGGCGCGGCAGGGTCGGTCAGCACTACCGGACAGCTTCGTGAACCTGGTGCGCCGATCTCCAGGCTTTCGAGGGCCGCGTGCACGACCGGCGCCATCATCACCATTCCCGGACCTCCACCATAAGGGCTGTCGTCGACCGTGCGGTGCTTGTCGGTCGCGAAATCGCGAGGGTTCGTGGCCCAGAACTCTGCCAGACCAGCCGCTTGCGCCCGGGCAAGAATACTGTGGCCCACCGCCCCAAGCACCATCTCAGGGAAAAGGGTCACAAAGTCGATCCGCACAGAGAGAAAGACTACCTCTAGGATCGACTCAAGCCGAGCGGCCCCAGCGACCTATAATGAGAGTTGATGCCGCCACTCGACCAGGTTCAAGCTGTCTTTTTCGACCTGGACGACACTTTGTGCGGCTATTGGGACGCGGCCAAGACCGGGCTCAGGGCCGCGTTCGACCTGCATCCTGCCCCTGGGAAGACGACCGAGGAGATGCTCGCGGCTTGGGCCAACGAGTTCCGCCGCTTTGCCCACGAGCTGAAGACGTCACACTGGTACGAGATCTATCTCACCCAAGGCGGGGTCACACGTGTCCAACTCATCAACGAGACCCTGCAAAGCCTCGGGATCGACGATCCCGAGCTAGCCTGGCGGATCGGCGACGCCTACGGTCGCGAGCGCGACGCCCGGCTCAAGCTGTTCCCCGAGGCGATCGAGATCCTTGACGCGCTCAAGGGCCGGTTCCCTCTCGGACTGATCACGAACGGGCCTGCCGACATCCAGCGCCAAGAGATCGAGACCCTCGGGATCGGCGACTACTTCGACCATGTGTTCATCGAAGGCGAACTGGGACTCGGCAAGCCTCACCCGACCGTAATGCGCCGGGCCGAGCGGTCGGTCGGGCTCAATGGCCGGCAGATCCTCTTTGTCGGCAACAGCTATGCCCATGACATCGTCCCCGCCCATGAAGCGGGTTGGGCCACCGCATGGGTGCGAAGGCCGAGCGACGTCCCGCCCAGTTCGCGGACGGGACAACCCGAGGAAAAGCCCGAAGGCGGCCCCGATCCCGACCTCGTCATGAACGACCTGCGCCCGCTCTTGGGCGCGCTCGTCGGCGCCGGGGCCCAGCGAGGCTAAACCCCTTCAAACAGTCGAGGCCAACCCGTACACGCCTTCGTACTTGCGCGTGATGCCGCTCAAGTAAGGTTTGGGATCCAATGGGCCACCGCAAACCCGCTGAATGAGTTCGCTCGGCGGGTATTTGCTGCCGTGCCGGTAGACCTTGTCCTGGAGCCAGCCGAGGATCGGGGCGAACTCTCCGTCGGCCATGAGCCGGTCGGTGTCGCCCAGATCGGCCTGGAGCTTCTCCCAGATCTGGTAGCTCAAGATGTTCCCCATCGAGTACGTCGGGAAGTAACCGATCATGCCCCCGGACCAGTGGACGTCCTGGAGGCACCCGAGCGAGTCGGTCGGCGGGGTGATCCCCAAGTACTGGCGGTACTTCTCGTTCCAGACCTCGGGCAGGTCTTTGACAGCTAGCGAACCCTCCAACATGCCGCACTCGATCTCGAACCTCACCATGATGTGGAGGTTGTAGGTCACTTCGTCCGCCTCGACCCGGATGAAGCTCGGCTCCACGCGGTTGACGGCCCGGTAAAAGTCGTCGAGGCTCAAACCTGGCAAGGCCGGGAACGATCGCTTGAGCTCAGGAAGGTACCGTGACCAGAAAGCCTTGGAACGGCCGACGATGTTCTCCCAAGTCCGGCTTTGGCTCTCATGGACGCCCAGGGACACGCCGCCGGACAGAGGTGTCCGGTCCCACTCTTGAGGCGAGCCTTGCTCGTAAACGCCGTGGCCCGCTTCGTGCAGCGACCCAAAGATCGCTGAGCCGAGGAACTCCTGGTACCGGGTAGTGAGACGCACGTCGTTGACCGAGAAATTGGTGCAGAACGGGTGCGGCGCAGTGTCTTGGCGCCCACGCTTCATGTCGAAACCAATGGCCTCGACGAGCATCTCGGTGAACCGCCTTTGGGCGTCGACGTCCCAGTCACCGAAAAGGAACCTATTGTCGATCGCCGGAGCTTCCTTGATCCTTGCCACCAGGTCTACCATCGGTTGGCGGATGCCGTCGAACATCGCGTCCCATCCTTTCTTCGTCGCCCCTTCTTCGTAGAGGTCCGTCAGCGCGTCATAGATGTGATCGGTGTAGCCAAGATGCTCGGCCTCTTGCCGGTTGAGTTCGACGATTCTTTCGAGGGACGGTCGAAACTTGGCGAAGTCATTGTCGGCCCGGGCCCGAACCCAAATCTCGTGGGCCTCGCTGCTGACCCGGCTCTTCTCCTCAACCAGCGAGGCCGGAATCTTCGTGCTCTTCTCAAGCCTCCTCGAAACCACGCGCACCAAAGCCTTCTCGTCCTCGCTCGTGGCCTCCTTGGCCGCTTCCTGAGCCAGCCTCTGAGTCTCGTCGCTGACCAGAAGCTCGTGCAAGAGTCGGCTCAGAATGCTCACGTGGGCCGCGCGGGCTTCACCGGCAGCTTGCGGCATGTAAGTCTGGTGATCCCAATCCATCAGCGCCGTGGCTGCTTCAAAGGCGTTCACTTCGGCCATGCGCCGTTGCAGGGCTTCTACTTTCGGGGACATGTCTTATCATGGCCCACCCCTCCCCGACGGACCAGGCCCCAAGGAATCATCAAGGCCATACTCGTGCCGCGACCATGGTGACGATCAACAAGGAGTTCCGATGGGAGATGGGCCACCGCCTCCCGGGCCATCCTCTTTGCCAGAACGTTCATGGCCACTCCTATCGTTTGGTCGTCGAGGTCACGGGCGAACCCGACGAAAGCGGCATGGTCGTGGACTTCGGCGATCTTGCCGCGCTGGTCAAGCCGTTGTTGGACCAGCTCGACCATTGTTTCATGCTGGATCCTGACGACGCGGTGATGCGGGACCTCCTAGAAGCGAACGGGTTCAAAACCACCTGCGTGCCCTTCCGATCGACCGCCGAGAACATCGCCGTCTGGTTTCTGGAGCGGCTCGGGCCGAGTCTCCAAGACCGGCCGAACGTGTGTGGCGCCAGCGTCACCGTCCACGAGACGGCCACCTCGGCCGCCACCGTTTCCTGGGCGCGTCCCTCGCCAAGCTAGCGGCCAGGGATCCCGGGCTCGGTCAGCAAGGCCGGGTCAAGAGCTTTGGCCAAGGTCGCCTCGTCAAGCAGCCCCTTGTCCCGCACGACCTCAGGGATCGACTTGCCTTCCGCCAAGGCTGTCTTGACCACGTCCGCGGCCGCCTTGTAGCCGATGTGGGCGTTGAGGGCCGTGGCGAGCGAAGGCGAAGTCTCGGCGTACCGACGGCAAGTCTCCACATTCGCGGTGATGCCAAGCACGCAGTTGTCGATGTACGTATCAATAGCGTTGGTCAGGATCTGCAAGGCGAACTGGGCCGAAAATGCCATGCCCGGCATCATCACATTAAGTTCGAGTTGGCCCGCCCGAACGCAGTCGTCGATCGACTGGCACTGCCCAAGTACCTGGAACAAGACGACGTTCATGTTCTCGGCCATGCTCGGATTGACCTTGCCTGGCATGATCGAGGAGCCCGGCTGGACCGGAGGGAGCACGATCTCGGCAAGGCCGGTCAGTGGCCCAGAGCAGAGGAGCCGTAGGTCGTTCGTGATGCGCGTCAATTCGTTGCAGAACAGCCTCAACCCACCGGCCAGCGCGGCCATGCAAAACTGGCTCTGCATCGCCTCGCGCATGTCCGCCGTCGCCCGGAAGGGTAGGCCCGTGTACTCACCGAGCTTTTCGACGGCTCGGAACCGATATTCCGGATGCGTGTTGAGGCCCGTGCCCGCCGCGCTGCCACCGATGCCGAGTTCTTCAAGCTCCCAGGCCGCTTCCGCGAGCCACCTTCGGGAGCGGCGCACAGCCACCGCGTAGGCCATGAACTCTTGTCCAAGCCGGATGGGAACGGCGTCTTGGAGGTGAGTACGGCCGCTCTTGAGGACGCCGTCGAACTCGACCGCCTTCTGGGCAAAAGCGTCGGCGAGGCGGTCGGCCTCGACCAAGAGATCCTCCAGCATCAGCCGGGCCATGACCCTCATCGCCGTCGGGAAGGTGTCGTTCGTCGACTGACCATAGTTGACATGGTCGTTGGGGTTGACCTTCTGGTACTCGCCCTTGCTTCCGCCAAGGATCTCCTCGGCCCGGTTGGCAAGCACCTCGTTGACGTTCATGTTGAAGCTCGTCCCCGCCCCCATGTGGAACACATCGACCGGAAACTGATCGCGCATTTGGCCGGAGAGAACCTCGTCTGCTGCCTGAACGATAGCCGACGCCTGTTCCGGGCTCAACAGGCCCAGTTCACCGTTCGCCTCGGCGCACGCCTTTTTCAGCATCACATAGGCGTCGATCATGCGCGGATGCTCGGTCAGGCCCGAAATCCTGAAAAGCTGTCGGCTTCGCTCGGCTTGGCTGCCCCAATAGGCGTCAGATGGGACGTGGACTTCCCCCAATGAGTCCTTTTCGATCCTGGTGCTCACGCCCTCAGTGTGGCACGGAGCAGAAGCCAGGTCCTGCCAGCCGCCCGTAATTCTGCTCGGGCCACAAGGATCCGGCCAGTGATACAATCGATCCGTGCTCGTCCTCGGCCTCGCGCTCGTCTTCGGGAGTTCTCCACAACCGTTGCGAGAGTTCCCGAACCACCCCACCCGGCTCCTCGTGAAGGGCCCGGCTCAGACCATCCTCCAGGCGAGCCGTGGACTCAAGGCGAAGGTCGTTAAGAGCCTTCCTGAGATCGGATGGACGATCGTCGAGTCCCGACCCGGAGCACTCCTCCCAACTCGGAACCTTCTTTCCCGGGTTCCGGGCGTCATCCGGGTCGATTTCGACCGGTGCTCCCGCCCGGCCTATGTTCCCAACGACCCTCTGTGGCCGCAACTGTGGCATTTTCGCACGATTAAGGCTGACCTCGCCTGGGACACTTCCAAGGGTAGCCCAGTGACAGTGGCGGTGATCGATACGGGCCTCAACCGGAATCACGAAGACCTCGCCGCCAATGTTTGGGTGAATCCTGGCGAGATCCCGAACAACGGGCTTGACGACGACAACAACGGCTACATCGACGACGTCAACGGTTGGGACTTCGCCTATAACGACAACAACGCCGATGACGTTTACGGCCACGGGACGCCATGCGCGGGCATCGTCGCCGCCGTCCAAGACAATGGGATCGGAATGACCGGCGTCGCTCCGAGGGCCAAGATCATGGGGCTCAAGGCGTGCCTTGACGAGGGCTACCTTTACGACTCCTTCTTGATCCCCGCCTACCTCTATGCGGCCAACATGGGCGCGCGCGTCTTCTCGATGAGCTATTACAGCGACCGGGTGAGCGCGGCCGAAAAGGACGCCATGGACTATGCGGTCGGGCACGGCGTGTTGCCTGTGGCGGCTGCTGGCAACTCGGCGACGTCGATTCCTCACTACCCGGGGGGATATCTGAACGTCCTGAGCGTGGCCGCCGTGGACAGTTCCGTCAAGCGCTCGTCTTTCTCGAACTTTGGGTCTTGGGTCGATGTGGCCGCTCCGGGAGAGGGTCTCCTTGCGACCGGCGCGAGCGGCGGTTACGTCGGCTTCGGAGGGACGAGCGGAGCCTGTCCCCACGTCGCCGGGCTCGCCGGTCTGCTCTTTGGGGCCAAACCGACCGCGACCGCGGCCGAAGTCCGGGCGGCGATCGAGGACACCTCCCAGTTGTTGAACGAGCCTCCTTTCGGCGAGTTTTCGAATTACGGGCTGGTCGATGGCGACCAAGCCCTCCGGGCGTTACTGACCACGCCGGCACCTCCCAAAGCCGCTGCAGTGAAGGCTGTCGGGCGTCTGGGCCAGAGAATCGCTCCTTCGGGAATCGACCCGTCGCGCTACATCGTCTCCCGCGTTTATGGACGGGGATTCGAGGGCCTCAGCCAACTTCGGGTGATGCAAGGCCAAGTCCAGGCGAGCCTCTTGAGCCGGGGACGGGACTGGTTCGACTATCGCCACCAAACGACGCTGCCGGGCGATGTGACGATTTGGGACGGCGACAACTTGGTGGCCAGCGTGCCGAACCCGCTGGGCTCTCGAGTGGTATGGCCATTGGCGGAGTCGGTCGTCACCGGCGACAAGTCTCAGCCGTTCTGGCAAGCCGTGGCCGACGATGGCCTGACCCTGGACTCCAATCGGGAGGGCGATGGGGTCGTCCGCTTGACCGGCGTGTTTCGCAACGTCACTCCCGTGAGCAACGCCCAGCTTCGACTGAGGCGCCGGTACCTGCTCGCCTCGGGCACCGAAAACGTCTACCTCTACGATTGGAACAGCGGTTCTTACCCCTATGGCCAGTGGATCAAGGTCTTCACGGGGTCGTGTCCGACCAGCTTTACGACAACGACCGTGAACCTCGGCTCCAATAGCCCTTACATCGATCCCGAGGGGAGCGTCTATATGCAGGTCGAGACCACGGGCGGGGCTTCGGGTCAAGGCATCCGCCTCGACAGTTGCAGGATCCAACAGGCCCCTTAGACCAACCGAATCCCGACTTGGTAAACGATGACCGCCGCGATGTAAGCGAGCGTGGTCATGGAGACGAACGAGAACGCGGCCCATTTCCAGGAGCCGGTCTCGCGCTTGATGGTCGCGAGGGTCGCCAGGCACTGGGCGCAAAGGGCGAAGAAGACCATCAAGCTGGCGGCGCTGGCCAGCGTCAAGAGGGGGCGTCCGTCGGGCCACTTCGCCTGGGCCAGCGCGCTCCGGAGGTCAGATGACTCCTCATCCGCGTCCCCGCCGAGGCTGAAGATGATGCCCAGGGCCGACACGACGACCTCACGGGCTGGAAACGCGGCCAGCACAGCGGTGGTGATGCGCCAATCAAATCCCGCCGGGACGAAGGCAGGCTCGATCGCCCGCCCGAACTGACCCAGGTAGGAGTCTCGAACGCGCTGGGCTTGGACGTAGTTCTCCTCTGTCCGGGCTTCTTTGAAGCTGTCCGGCTGGGACTGGTAGGCGGCTTGGTACTGAGAGTCCATCGCTTCGCTCTTCGGGAAGGAAAGCAGGGCCCAGATGACGATCGACATGACGAAGATGATCGTGCCTGCAGTCTGGAGGAACACTTTGACCCGTGTCGTGACAGTCAGGGCCACGTCCCGCCACCGGGGCCATTGATACCGGGGCAGTTCGAGCACGAAGGGCAGCCGCTTCGTTTTGAAGACGCTCCGATTGAGGATCCACACCATCGGGACCGCGACGGCCAGACCGACAAAATGCATCACGAACAGCACGGCTCCCGCCACCGCCGGTCCGAACTGGGGCTCTACGAAAGCTCCGATCAAGAGGACATAGACCGGCAAACGGGCGGAGCAGCTCATGAACGGCGCGACCAAGGCTGTCGCCATGCGGGACCTTGAGTCGGGCATGACCCGGGCCGCCATGATTCCAGGGACGGCGCAAGCGAAGGACGACAGCAAGGGGATGAAGGCCCGACCGTTCAACCCACACCAACCCAAGATACGGTCCATCAAAAAAGCAGCACGCGCCAGATAGCCGGTCCCCTCCAGGATTCCAATGAAGCAGAAGAGGATCGCGATCTGGGGCAAAAAGACGACGACGGCGCCGATCCCCGCCAGGACTCCGTCCACGACGAGAGACTGCAAGAGCGGCGCACCGGCCAAAGCCGGGCTCACCGCGGACTGCACCGACTGGATGCCGTTCTCGATCCATCCCATGATCGGCGAAGCGAACGTGTAGATGCTCTGGAAGACCAAGTACATCAACCCAAAAAAGATCACCAGACCAAAGAACCGGTGAGTGAGCACTCGGTCGATGGCGTCAGACACGGCCCGAACCCTGGAGTCGGATGATTGGAGCACCGCCCGTCTCACCTTTGCCGCCCAGGCATAGCGGGTCTGGGCGTCTACGGTCCGACCCTGGATCGACTCACCAAGCACCAATTGCCTTTCTTCTTGGAAGGCCCGAACGATGTCGGGATTGCCCTCAAGCTTTCGGTTCCAAGCCGATTCAGGGTTCAGCAAGGTTTCCCGAACTTCGCTCCGGTTCGCGTCGATCCCGGCCCTGGCAAGAGCGTCGTGGAGTCTGAACACCGCCTCACGGACGACTGTTGGGAACCCGAGGTCGATGTCGGGGACAGTCCGCTCGACGATGGCCCGGGCGACAGCGTCCTGGAGCTCGGAGAGTCCTTGCTTGCGATGGGCGACGACGTTCACGACCGGAACCCCGAGGCGCGCTTCGAGGGCGGCCACGTCGATCCCCGAGCGCTCGCGGGCCAGCATGTCGGTCATCGTGAGGGCGACGACCGTCGGCAAACCGGCCGCCAGCGTCTGACTGAACAGGAACAGGTTCCGCTCGAGGTTGCTGGCATCGAGGACGAAGACGATGACATCGGGCGGACGGCCCTCGGTGCCTGCCATCGCCCTGGCGGCGAGTTCCTCGTCGAGCGAGACGGGCCGCATGCTGTAAAGACCGGGAACGTCGACGACCTCGTATCGCAAGCCTTGGTGACTGTAGGTCCCTGTGACCTTTTCGACCGTGACACCGGGATAGTTGCCCACCTTTTGGCTCATCCCTGTGAGGGCGTTGAAGAGAGTGGTCTTCCCCGAGTTCGGGTTGCCTACCAGAGCGACGCAAGCGGTCGAAGTGGGGGCTGGCTTGGTCTTAGCCACTGCGCTCGACCTGTTCAAAGTCCAGGCCTTGGGTCTCGCGCCGCCTGAGGCACAGCCGCGCTCCTCGAACGTCGATCTCCACTGGGTCGCCCAGAGGAGCGACCTTGACGACGCTGAACTCGGTGCCAGGCGTCAGTCCAAGGTCCAGCAACCGACAGACGTGGTCGCCGTCACCGGTGACGCAAGTGACCCGGCAAACCATTCCCCGGCAAAACTTGGGCTTCTTGGAGCTTTTGCTCACCGCTTCACCTCAAAGACCTTTTCGTCAATGTCTACGCCGGTCTTCAGGTCGATCTCCCAGACACGGCTGGCCGAGACCGCCCCCGCGCCAGGAAGCTGCTTGATGGCCAGCCGCTTCAAGTCTCCTTCGGGCGTGATCCAGAGCTCCAGAGTGGCGCTGACTGCCTCTCCTGCGAATTTGCGCCACTGGCCAATGACCTTTTTAACGGTCATTCCCCCGGTCTCCGCCTCACCGACCGCTTCAAGCCCGACCCACTGGTCGCGCAACAAGGACAAATCGCGCCTGTCGGCAATGGCGACGTCCAGCATCACGTTCCTCTCCGCCAGGCTCCCAGAGGCGACCCTGTACATGTCTCCAAGGGTCATCCCATCGGCTACAGCCTCATAGAGCCGTCCTTCGGTGTCCAGAGCGGGCCGCTCCACCGGCTTGTCATAAGCGAACCGGATCCCGTCAGAAACCACCATGAACCGCCTTCCTTTGGCCAAGTTCACCGTCTGCAAGATCCTCAGGCGAAGAGGCCTCTCGAGGTCGAGCTCGGTCGTGATCTTGAACTTCTCGTCGCCCACCTCGACGACGGACTCCGAGCGGCCGCTGATGCGGCCTGCGCCGTGGTATTTCGAGAACATCTTGCTGACCAACTCTCCTGCCTCGGTCAAGGCGGAATCTTGGTTCAATGTGAAGAATAGCAGGCTCGTCACGCGCCCACTTCCTCTCGCCAAGGGACGTCTTCGATTCCCGCCGCCGCGTTCGCGCTCCTCGCGCAGACAAAGAGCCAATCTGAAAGCCGGTTCACAAACTGGAGGACGTCAGAGCGCACGGTTTGAGTTTGGTGCAGTTCGACCAAAGTCCGCTCGGCCCTCCGGCAGACCGTCCTCGCCCAGTGAAGCTGCGAGGCCAACAACGAGCCGCCTGGCAGGATGAAGTTCCTGAGTTCGGCCAAGTTCGCCGTTTGCTGGTCGATGGACGCTTCGAGCACAGCCGTCAGAGGCCCCAAATGGGCTTCTTTCTTCAAGCGGCCGTCTTCTGGACAAGCCACCTCGGCCCCGCACGCGAACAAGGCGTCTTGAACCCGCAAGAGCAAGATTGAGAGTTCGGCGTCGGCCGAAAGTCGCGTCAACCCAAGGCACGCGTTAAGCTCGTCCAATGATCCGACCGCTTGGATCACCACGTCCGACTTGCCCACCCGCGAACCGCCGATCAGCCCCGTCGTACCATCGTCCCCGGTCTTGGTGTAGAGCCTCACTTACCGCTCCTCAGCACCATCCAAGCAAACCGTGGAAGCAGCTTCGCTTTGGCCATTTTCTTCGGATTGAGCAACGTGCGCCATAGCCATTCGAGTTTCAAGGCTTGTACCAGCCGGGGAGCCCGGCGAACCCGACCACTGAAGACATCGAACGATCCCCCGACCCCGATGGCGACCTTGGCTCGGATCAATGGCATCGTCTTCGCAATGAACTTTTCTTGGCGGGGAATGCCCATCGCGACGAAGAGCACGTCGGGACGAAAGGCGGCGACCTCCTCGGCGACCAGGTCGTCGTCGGTCGGCGGAAAGTAACCGTGGCGCGTGCCGACGATGTTGCATCCTGGGTGCCGGAGGCGGAGCCGCTCGGCGGCCAGCTCGGCCACACCAGGCTCTGAGCCCAAAATGAAGATCCGGTACCCCTTCTCAGAACTCAGACCGCAGAGCCTGTCGACCAGGTCCACGCCGCTGACCCGCTCTTTGACAGCATGCCCGCATCGGTTGAGCGCCCAGACGACACCGTTGCTGTCCGGTGTCACCAGCGTGGACTCTCGATAGATCGCCGCGAGTTCAGGATCGTCTTGGGCGAGGACGATCCCGGAGGCGTCAGCGGTAGCCACCAGGTTCGATTCCTCACCCTCGATGAGGGACTCGAGCACAGAAAGGGACTCCTCCATTCCGAGGAGCGAGACGGGGACGCCGAGCACCAGCCCAGTCGGCACAGAAGTCGCGGCACGATGGCCGGTCATAAGTGGATTCTACCGGGCCCGGGCCAGGTTCGACTGGCCCGGGCATCAGGTTCAGGACTTCCAGCGTCGTCGGAGCAGGGCGCCGAGCGCCACCCCCGTCGCGACGAGGACCGCCGGTTCGGGCACCGCTTCGACACCAAAATTGAAGGTGACCACGTCGCTCGTCAGGAGATGTCCGTCCTTGAACGCCATGGCCCGAACGTCCATTTCGTAGATCCCGGACGCGGTGAAGGCCCAGTTATAGTGCGCATGGCCGCCTTCGAGATCAAAGATCTTGTCGTCTCCCAAGATGCCATCGGAAGTCGCCATCCAGACAGTGGGGTCACCGAGATCGCCGGTCGTCCAGACCGAGAACTGCCCAGGCCCGCGCAGGTCCACCAATTGAAGGGCGATCCATCGACCCTGGCCATTGATCCGAGGGTCCGATTCGAAGTACGAGTCGAAGAAGTCTCCGGGCATTTCTTCGGAACCGACACCTAAGAAGGGGACGAGGGGGTTTTCGATTTGAGGGATCACCCAGACGTCATCGCCAGGGTTCCCACCGAGAAAACTGAATCGAGGGTCGTTCGGGATGGTCAGCCTCGAGTCAGCCGACAAGTAGAAGAGGACCTCCTCCGGCTCCAGTTCATTCATGCCTACTTCGTCATGGACGTGCAAGTGCCAACCGTCTTCGTAACCGATGCCGATGTCATAGGGGCCTTCCGTGATCACGTGGTTGTATTGGGCATGGGCGACGGCCGAGGCCAATGCCACGTAAGCGAGCAGCGGTGTCTTGATATTCATGGGTTCTTCTTGCGGAATCACGGCGTCAGGACGCCCGAACGGGTTCGGTCTACGCCTGTCGCTTCGACTCCAAAATGAAACGTGACAGGCGGGCTGGTCAGGGTCTGGCCGTTCTTCCGGGCCGAGACTTGAAACGTGGCGAAGTACAGACCCGGTTGGGTGAAACCCCAGTTGACGTGCGAGTGCCCGCCTTCGAGCAGATAGAAGGCGTCCTGGGCAGAGATCCCGTCCTTGGTCGTGATCCAAGCGATCGGGTTGCCGAACCCGTCGGTCTGCCACACCGCGAGGTCACCCGGGCCGCTCAGGCCCACGAGGCTCCAGGTGATCCATCTGCCTGTGCGGTTGACGCGAGGATCGGAGTTCAAATAGGAGTCGAAGAAGTTGCCGGGCAAGTCCTCGGCCGAAAAACCGAGGTACAGCCGGGTCACGTCCTGCGTCTGGGGCAAGATCCAAACCTGGGCCCCTGGTGACGAGAAGAAGCTCCACTGAGACCCGGTGGGCCAGTTCCGGCGGGCCGAAGCCCCGGCGAAACTGAGCGCCCAGCGGGGGGCATAAACGCCTCCGAAGTCGGTGTCGACCACCGACACGGACCATTGCGAAGCGTAGTCCACCGAGAGTTCCACGTGCTCCGTAGTCAGGATCTTGTTGTACGGCGCGCGGTTGGCCAGTTGAGCAGGCACAGTCAGTGGCAACAATGTTGCAATCAGAATTCCGGGCAAGTTCGATCGAACGGGAGTTGGCATGAGTTCATTCCTCTGGTGGTCGGGCGAAGTTGACGTTGTCCTGCGCCCAGGCGAGAACGCGGGCGGCTGAGATCGATTTCACGTGGGTGTCCGCGTAGAGGTAGTTGGCGGAGCCCTCCGCGCGGTTGTCGGTCCCGCACGTCACCAAGCCTTGGCGGTGGCGATCGGGCTTGATATCGTCCAGGATCCGGCTCCAGTTCCTATTGAAAGGGGTGCGAATCCAATTGCGCGAGTGGGTGTGGTCGTTGTCCCAACCCTTGCCCACGCTCCGGCAGTTCGTCCTCTCGTCGGAGGTCGTGAAGGTCGTGATCGTCGCGCTCGGTTGGGGGAGCAGGTCGCGGTTGAGGAACTGTTCTTCTCCGTCGGCTGGAACCACGATGAACTCGTTCATCGTGTAGCTCGTCCCTTTCTGCTCGAGCCTCTCTCTTTTCCAAGGGTCACTTGGGCAGATTCGCACCTCGTCGACATTGGAAAGATATGGCTTGAGCTGGTAGATCCACGATCCTTCTTCCACACTCAGACCATGGCTGGATCCCGGGAACCGGCCTTCCCATTCGTCGCAGTACATGGCGAGACCGATGCCGATCTGGCGGACGTTGCAACTGCAGCCCGTCTTCCTTGCGGCCGTCTTGGCCGAGCTGAACACCGGGAACAGGACGGCAGCGAGCACAGCGATGATCGCGACCACCACGAGCAGTTCGATCAACGTGAAGCCGCTCCTGCCTTTCTGCAACATAACTGCATTATGGACGATCCCTGCGAGTTTTGCAAGGTCAGTCCTGGCTGAACTCAACCCTTTTGATCGCGTAGAATGAAGCAAAGATGCCGACAACTGTGAGACTGAAGGTTCACCGACAGACCGAAAAGGGCGCCCCAAGCTACTGGGACGTTTTCGAGGTTCCCTACCGGGACAAGATGAACGTCGTTTCGGCCTTGATGGAGGTTCGGAAGAACCCGAAGACGGCCGAGGGCAAGACGGTGGAGCCACCGGCCTGGGAAGCGGCCTGTCTCGAAGAGGTCTGTGGCTCGTGCTCGATGAACATCAATGGTTCTATACGGCAGGCGTGCTCGGCCCTGATCGAGGACGTCGGGCGGAGGGTCGGAGACACCTACGAGGTCACACTCGAACCGATGAAGAAGTTCCCGCTTGTGCGCGACCTCCTTGTCGACCGCTCCAAGATGTTCGAGAACCTCATCAAAGTGCGGGGCTGGGTGCCGATCGACGGTTCGTTTGATCGGGGAATGGCCCCGCCCCAAGACGACCACGTGCGTCGCCTGCGCTACGAGCTCTCGCGGTGCATGTCTTGTGGATGCTGCCTTGAAGCCTGCCCCCAAGTGAGCGAGAAGACGAACTTCGTCGGCCCGGCCGCGATCGGACAGGCGCTGCTTTTCAATCTCCATCCCGTCGGAAAGTCGCTGGCGGACGAAAGGCTCGAGTTCTTGACCACCGAAAAAGGCATCACGAACTGCGGCAACGCCCAGAACTGCGTCAAGGTTTGCCCCAAAGAGGTGCCGCTCACGACGGCCATCGCCGAGCTCAACCGGCAAACGACCGTGTACAAGATCCGGCGGTGGTTGGGCATCGCTGGCTAGGGCTTCCCGAACCTCCGGAACCTGGATACGCCAGACGAGAGTTCTAGTCTGAGTAGAATCCCGAGGCTCCCGGATGACATTCCGCTCTCTTCCCTTCGTCCTCGCCCTGCTCCTCTCGGTCTTTGGCACCGGTCAAACCGCGACGCTCAAGGCGGTGCCAGGCCAGGCGGTCGCGCCGGGAGCGTCGGTCGAGGCCGTCCTTGAGATCGATCTCCCTGACAGCTTCCTCGCGTCCAAAATCGAAGTCTTGGCGGGCCCAGGGGCGGCTGATGTCACGGCCCAAGTGCCCGTGGCCCCAGAAGGGGGCTTCAAGGGCCGCGTCACGATTCCGGTGAAGTTGGAGACTGCGGCGGAAGGCAGCGCCAGCCTTGTGGCGCAAGTCTGGTCTGCGCCAGACCCGGAGCCCCTAGAACTGACGGCTCTTTTGGCCCCCGCGGACAAGGCCCAGCAAGAAGGACTTGCCGGCTGGCTGTTGAAGAACTTCGAAGCGAGGAACTACGTGATGATCGTCATGGCGGCGATCCTTGTCGGGTTGCTCCTTTGCCTCACGCCCTGCGTCTATCCCATGATCCCGATCACAGTCGGCTACTTCTCGAACCAGTCGGCCGCCAACCGGGGAGCCAAGCTTTTGTTGGGCGCGATGTACACCCTGGGGATCGCGATCACCTATGGAGCGGTCGGGGGGATATTCGCCGTGATCGGCCAAGGGGTTGGCACGCTATTCACCCAGCCTTGGTTTTTGTTCTCCCTGGCTGCCCTTATGGTGGTCCTCGCGCTATCGATGTTCGACGTCTATGAGATCGGTGTGCCTCGCTTCATTGGGAAGCACCTGAAGGGCCGCTCAGGGCCAGTGGGCGCCTTGATCATGGGCCTGCTCATGGGATTTGCCGCCGCGCCGTGTGCCGGCGCGCTTGTCAGCGCCGTTGCGATCGGTGTCGCCGACACGCGGTCAGTGCCGCTGGGAGTGACGGTCTTCACCGCCATAGGGCTCGGCCTTGGACTGCCCTTCTTCGCCTTGGCGAGCCTTTCGACCGGTGCGAGCCGTGCCCTGCCCAAGTCAGGCGGCTGGCTCAAGACGGTCAAGGCTATCCTCGGGCTGGTCGTTCTCTGGCTCGGAGCGGACTACTTGTTCAAGGGGCTTGGCTGGCGTTCGGACGACGCCAAGACTTTCTTTGGCTGGGTCGTTTTCTACGTCGGCGGCGCCCTCTACCTTCTCTTCTTCGACAGGACCGAGCCGAGCCGACTGGTGCAAGGGCTCAAGGGAACGGCCGTCCTCGGGCTCGGGCTCTTGGCCGGGATCGCCTGGCAGTCGAGATCAGCCGCCCTGTTCGAACAGAGCGTTCAAGCCGGCGGTGGGAGCGTCACCACCAAGATCCAGTGGATCCCTTGGACCGAGGCCGCGTTCGAGGAAGCCAAGAAATCGGGCAAACCGATCTTTATCGATGCTTGGGCTGAGTGGTGCACCGAGTGCAAGGTTATCGAAAAGAAGGTGCTCAACACCCCGGAGGGCATACGAGCCCTCCAAGACGTGGTGACCATGAAGATCGACTGGAGCACCGGCCAGGATCCCGAGTACATCGAGTCCACGGCCAAGAAGTTCGATATCGTCGGGCTGCCGCACCTGATGTTCTTCAAGCCAGGCGGCACTCCGGTGAAGACAGTGAACGAACTGGGCTCGGTGGAAGAGCTCAAAAAGCTCCTCGAAGAGGCGAGTCGGTGAACACTGTCTTCGTTGACGGGTTGGCGATCGGTGACGGATCCTTGACGGTCATCGCCGGGCCCTGTCTGGCCGAAACACCCGAACTCTGTCACGAAGTCGCCGAGACCATGGCCTCCGTGTGCGCGGAGCTCAAAGTCGGATACGTGTTCAAAGCTTCTTTCGACAAGGCTAACCGAACGTCGCACGGCACCTCGCGGGGAGGGGGAATCGAGGCGGGCCTTACCATCCTTCAGGACGTCAAAGATCGACTTGGTATGCCGGTCACCACGGACGTTCACCTGCCGGAACAAGCCTCGATCGCCGCTTCGGTCGTCGACCTCTTGCAGATCCCGGCATTTCTTTGTCGGCAAAGCGACCTCCTGCAGGCCGCAGCAGAAACTGGGAAGCCGGTGAACGTCAAGAAGGGCCAGTTCTTGGCGCCATGGGACACGAAAAACATCGTCGAGAAACTCCGAAGTTTCCAGGCGGCCGGGGTCATGCTCACTGAGCGAGGCACGAGCTTTGGCTACAACGCCCTGGTTGTCGACATGCCGGGCCTTGAGACAATGCGGGGCTTTGGCGTGCCGGTCTGCTTCGACGCGACCCACTCGGCGCAACGCCCAGGTGGCGCGGGGACGGTCAGCGGTGGCGTCAGGGAGTCCGTGCCGGCCATGGCCCGGGCCGCGGCCGCGGTCGGGATCGATGCGCTCTTCCTGGAAGTGCACCCCGATCCAGATCGGGCGCTCAGCGACTCGGCGACCCAGTGGCCGTTGGCTGAGGCAGAAAGGCTTCTGCGCCAGGTGGTTCGAGTCCACCTGGCGCAGAAGGGTTGTGGAGAGAGTCCGGCGCGTCTTTAAGACTTAGGGACTGGTCGGCTTGTTGCCGGGCTTGCCGCCTGGTTTGTTGCCTTGGCGACCCTGGCCGAAGCCTTGCTTCTTCATCTCGGCTTGCATGAGGTCGCGGTATTGCTTGCTCTTCTCGGGCCCGAGGATCTTCTCAAGGCTCGTGCGGTAGTCCTGTTGCATTTTCCGCATCTCCTCGCGTCGGGCAGCGTCCCGGTTGTTGCCCTGGTTCTTGTCGCGGAGGGCCTTCATTTGGTCGGCGCGCTTCTTGTCCAGTGCCGCGATCTCTTGGTTCTGCTTCTGCGAAAGATTGAGCTTCTTGAGCACAGCTTGGTGGGTCGCCTCCATCTTCTTGGCCATCGCGGCCCGGTCGCCCTGGCCAGCGGCTCCGCCGCGCGGGCCGGCCCCCTGGGCGGGAGCGATCGCTGCCACGAGCATGGTGGCGCAGGCAAGGGAGGCAAGAACGGCGTTTCGTGCTTTCATCGTATTCCTCTGGTTGAGTACCGCTCAGCAGGGACGAAAGAGTTCCCTCATAGTTCAATTGGGGTCCCGCCTGTCGCCAGGATCCGGGTTGAGCGCGCCTTTTCGACCAGTTCGCGGACTTCCGGACGCGTCGACTCGGTGAATTCGGTCGGCTTACCGAGAAAGACGATCTTCCCTGCATCAAGAAACGCGATCCGGTCGGCGACCCGCACCACCGAGGTCAGATCATGGCTCACGACAAGACTCGTGGCCCCAGTCCGCTGGCGGGTCTGGACGATGAGTTGGTCGATCGCGTAGGCCGTCACTGGGTCGAGCCCACTGGTCGGTTCGTCATAGAGCAAGAGCCTCGGCTCGGTGGCCAAGGCCCGCGCCAGACCGACCCGCTTTCGCATGCCGCCGCTCAACTCGGCCGGAAGGAGCTTCTCAATGCCGGAGAGGCCGACCTCCTCCAAGAGCCGCTTCACCAATTCCCGGCCTTCGGCAGGCTTGATCGGTTTGCGTCGCCTGGCCCCGAAAAGGACGTTGTCCTCAACGGTCAGCGAGTCGAACAGGGCCGCGTACTGAAAGACCAGCCCAAGCTTCCCATGGGCCCTTTCGGGCTCCTTCTTGACACTGACCCCGTCGATCAACACGTCGCCTTCCGAGATCGGGAGCAATCCCGCCACGCACTTGAGGAGCGTGGTCTTTCCGCCCCCGCTGCTCCCCATGACGACCAGGATCTCGCCGTCCTCGATCGTGAGGTCGACCCCATCGAGCACCCATCGCTCGTCGTAACGTTGCCGAAGCCCCTGGATTTCGACCATCAGGCCGGGACGAGCGACTCGCGGGCCGCCCGGGCCCGGTCAATGGCCTCTTGCGAGACCTCTTTCTCAAAACTTCTGAATCCGGCCAGCTCGAAGCCGTGCTTTTGGGCCCAGTCTTGGGTCGTGCGGACTTGATCCACGCCGACGTCCTTGCCCAAGGTGAACGATTCCACTCGATGCTCAAGGGCCAAGAGCATGGTCTCGCTCATACAAGCGTAGGCCGTTCCGGGAGGAAAGCCAAAGTCGAATCCGAAGTCGACTGGCCCGGGGACTTTGACGACCCCTCCCTCGATCACGAGGACATCCGGCCGCTCTTCTGCCACCCTCACGCTCACGTCCCGGGGTCGGGCGACGTCGCACACGACCGCACCGGGTTTCAGGTGCCTCGGCTCCACAAGGGCCCCACCTGCCGAGGTGACGGTGACGACCGCGTCGGCTTCTTCCAGGACCGATAGGTCGGTCGTTGGGCGAGTTCGGGGAATCTCGCTCGAAATCGTCTCGGTGCGAGCCTGGTCGCGGCCGATCAGCCAGGTCGATCCGAACCGGTTCGCGAGGATTCGGGCGCACGTCTTGCCGATGCTGCCTGTGGCGCCGACCACGGCAAGGGTGCCTGAGCCGACGTCCACGCCCACCATTCGACACGCCTTCAACGTCCCTTCGATCGCAGTCGCCACCGTGTAGCTGTTGCCGGTCGTGACTTTGATCTTGAGCCGGCTCGCGACGGTCAACCCGCCATCGCCGACCACGCTCGTGAAGGCCCCGAGGCCCAGAATGTCCGCGCCTAGCTCCTCAGCCATCTGCCCACAGCGCACGATCCGGTCGTAAACGTCCTCCAGAGGCATGGTCTGGGTCATCATGCGCGGGGTCATCGGACACCCGATGAACCATCCTTCAGTCTCGGCGCCTGTCAAAGAGACGATGCCGGTGATCTTGCTGACCACCTGGGGCTTGGTCAAGACCAAGAGCTTCTCGATGAGCCCTTCTGGCATCCAGCGCGCCCAAGAGTACTTCTTGGCGGCCTGCCTCGCAGTCAGAGGATGGATGACGAAGGCGAAGCGCGTCACAGAAATCGATTTTACCGCCCTATGTCGCCTGCGGCCCATAATCTTGATCGATGACCTTGCGAGCCATGACCCCCGCCGACCTCCCTGGGGCTGTGGCGCTGCAGCGGGCCTGCTTCCCGCCCCCGTTCCCGGCCGACCTCCTCTGGAGCGAAGCTCACCTCCAAGCCCACCTGGACCGGTTTCCCCAGGGCCAGTTCGTCGCCCTGGCGGGAGAGCAGGTCATTGGCAGCGCGAGCGCGCTTCTGATCAGTGAACGGAACTGGGAAGCTCACGCCGATTGGGAGACGACAACAGGGGGACACTATTTTGAGGCTCACGATCCCCGGGGAACGACCTTGTTCGGGGCCGACATCAGCGTCGATCCAGCATGGCGAGGCCAAGGCGTCGGGCGGGCCCTCTATCAGGCGCGGTTCGATCTGGTCCGGAACCTTGGCGTCGTCAGGTTCGGCACGGCTTGTCGGATTCCCGACTGGCTCGAATGGTCGGTCGCCCATCGCGAAAGCTCGAAACAAGCCTACGCTTTGGCTGTGGTCAAGGGCGAGACCCGCGATCGGACCCTCACGCCGCTTCTTCGAATGGGCCTCCGCTATCGGGGGATCGTCGAAGGGCACATGGACGACGACGAATCGGGGGACGCGGCCGCGATCCTGGAGTGGACGCCATGAGGGCCGCCGCGGTCTCCTGGAAGATCCGGCAGCTTCGGGACGTGGATGGCTTCTTCGCTCATATGGCCGAGCTTTTGGAGCTCTGCGATGGGGCCGACCTCGTGGTCATGCCCGAGAACAACGGCTTGGAGCTCCTGTCGCTCTGCCCCCATGCGGCCCCCAGGGAGTCTGGACTGGCCACCTATGCCCTGCTCAAGGACAGGCTTGGCGAGTTCGCCGCCTTGGCTTCCCGATATCGATGCACCCTGATCGCGGGCACCTACCTGGTCCCTAGCGGAGATCAGTGGGTGAACTCGGCCCTGGTCGCCTTTCCAGACGGAGGCTTGACGCTCGACGTGCCAAAGGTCGTCCTGACCCAGTACGAAGCGCACGAATGGGGCGTCTCGCCAGGCTCCGGACTGCGCCAGCTTCCGGATCCCAGATTCGGCGTGACGGTCTGTTACGACTGCGAGTTCCCCGAGTCAGGACGTCGACTGGCCGAATCCGGGGTCTTGGTCCAGTGCGTCCCTGCCTTTACCGAGACCCGCCGAGGCTTTCAACGGGTTCGATGGTCCTGTCTCGCCCGTGCGGTCGAGAACCAGGTCTTTGTCGTCCACAGCAGCCTCGTCGGTTCACTGGGGCGAGAACCGGTGCCTTCGGCAGTGGGGTCGAGCGCCGTCATGGCCCCGAGCGTCGAGCCCTTTCCAGAACAAGCCGTCCTGGCCGAGACGCCTTGGAACAAAGAGGGAGCCGCCATCGCGGAATTGGACTTTGACGAACTGCTTTGTGCCAGAGAAGCGGGCGACGTGAGGAACTGGCACGACCGCCTGAAGTCTAGTTGGCCCCTGACTTCGTGTTCTTTATCTCAGTGACCCAAGCCATGACCAGGCTCTGCGACTTGTCGGCAGCGGGACCGATCCAGACCTCGATCGGATGCCCGTTCTTCGTGAGCCCCTTCACCCGCATCATTTCTGAGTTGCCGACTTGGCTTGGTTCGTCGATATTGCGAAAGACGTGGTCAAAAACGGCTTTGACCTCGGCCGGAGAGTAGAACTTCATGGCGACGACTTCCCGGTTCGCGGACTGCTCGACTTTGATCGCGTCCGGCTTGTCGGACAAGAACGACCCAGGATAGACGGGGACTCCGGCCTTGGCGATGCCTTCCATATCGGTCGGCTGTTCGAGCGGCTGGCTCGCGCGGCGCTGCTGGATTTGCCGCAATTCGGCCGCGACCTCTGGCCTCATTTGAGGCTCGCCGTCGCAGCCGCACACGGCCAATGAGGAACCGATGGCGAACCACAGCCAATGACCGAACTTCGGACTCATCTCCTTTCATTATGACTTGCGACGAAAGAACGTTCCACCAGCGGGACTTGCAACCAGGGGGTCACGTCGGGCGTATGGCTGGGCATGAGCGTTCTCGCCCGCGTCGTCGCCTGGATCCTGAGCCTTGCCGCCCTCGTGACGTCGATCGAGGCTATCGTCCGTCTTGTCAGGTTCGCGTGGTCGCTCGTGATCCGACTGAGCCAAGTGTTCCGAATGAGCCCGAGGCTTTGGAGCCGGTTCGCGGTCTCTTAGCTTTTGGAACCGCTCTGGCCGGCTATTGTGTCCTGGTCGGAAAAGTCCTGTCGAACCTCGACGGACGTGCCGACCTTCACCCAGTTGTAGAACCACCGGGCCGCGTTTGGACCCCAGAGCGGCATCCGGATGCACCCGTGCGAAGCCGGATAGCGCGGCACGCTCGAGTATCCATGGATGAAAACGTGTCCGTTGATCTGGACGCTCCAAGGCATCGGGCTGTTGTTGTAAAGCCTCGAATAATGCATCCGCGACTTATAGGGCCCAGCCTTGAACGATCCTGAGGGAGTCCGGTGGCCTTTCCTGCCGCTGCTGATGGGGGTCTCCATGACCAGCCGCTCGCCTTGCCAGGCGCGGAGGGTCTGTTGCTTCAAGCTGACTTCGACTCGCTGCTCGGGCCATCGAACAGTGACTTGGCGGTCGTCTCGGGTCACGGTGGCCCATTCAGTCGTCGGATCAAAGTCGACCTTTGAACCGAGTTCCTCGAAGGCTCTGAGGGCGACAACTTTTGTGCCGTCGAACAGCTTCGCGATCTCGGTGTCCTTGAGAGTCCGGCCCCCGACCGAAACAACCCTCGTCTTCGAGTCCCATTCGACGGGGTACCCGAGCCAACTCGCCGTTTCGCGCAAAGGCGTGAACAGGACTCCCGGCTTCGAGGCGAAAGAGACTCCGTCGATGATCGACGGTTCTTGCCCCATGGGGACGATCGCCGACCCAGCAACCAAGAGAGCGAACAAGCTCATGACTCGTCATATTATGGTGACTCGCTTGACAATCCCCACTCAAGTTGGCCGTCCATACTGGATCCATGAGTCTCTCCAAAGCCCCCGCCGCACCGATCCAGACCGAAAAGCTCGCCCAAGCCGTGAGGCTTGTACGGGAGGCCGGGCTGGACGCCTGGCTCACCTTTGTACGCGAGACCGGGGCCGGAAGCGACCCTGTCCTTCCTCTTGTTTGTGACAGCGGCCTTACTTGGCAGAGCGCGTTGATCGTAGCGGCCTCGGGTGAGCGGATCGCGGTGGTGGGCAACTATGACGCTGAACCGCTCCAGGCTTCGGGGGTTTGGACTGAGGTCGTGCCCTATGTCCAGTCCATCCGTGAGCCGCTTCTGGCGGCCCTCGAACGGACGGTCAGACCCGAAGGCAAGATCGGCGTCAATTTCTCCACTTCTGACGACAAGGCCGACGGCTTGACGCACGGTATGCGCCTCCTCTTGGACGGATATCTGGCCGGCACCCGATTGGCCGGGTCGATCGTTTCGGCCGAGCCCGTCGTCACCCGTCTGCGCGGAGAAAAGACTCGGACCGAGATCGAGAAGATCCGAGGCGCCATCGCCCAAGGGGACCGAATCTTCTCCGAGATCGCCGGCTTTGCCAAAGTTGGGCGGTCCGAGCTGGAAGTGTTCGAGTTCGTCCACCGTCTGATGGCAGAGCGCGGGTTGGGGTTCGCTTGGGACCCCAGCGGCGACCCGATCGTGAACTCGGGCCCTGACTCGATGATCGGCCATGGCAAACCTTCTTCCAGGATCCAGATCTCGCCGGGACACGTGTTCCATGTGGACCTCGGTGTCGTCTCGGAGGGTTACAGTTCCGACGTTCAGCGGTGCTGGTTCGTCGGAGACTCGGTTCCCAACGATGTTCAGGAGGGCCTCGACGCCGTCAACCGCGCCATTACCGCCGCCGCCGAGGCGCTGCGGCCAGGAGTCTTGGGGCACGAGGTTGATGCCGTTGCCCGAGGCTCGATCGTCGCGAGCGGCTATCCGGAGTACCTCCATGCGGTTGGGCACCAAGTCGGGCGATTGGCCCACGACGGGGGTGCGGTGCTTGGGCCGCGATGGGAACGATATGGGAGCACCGTCACCACGCCGGTCAGACTGGGCGAGGTCTATACCCTGGAACTAGGCGTCACGTTGCCGGGCCGGGGATACCTCGGCATCGAGGAAATGGTGGTCGTCAAAGACTCGGGATGCGAGTTCCTCACCGTGCGGCAACAGGCGATGCCGGTTCTCTAACTGAGAAGTCGGGTTGGGTTCTCCAGGAAGGACCGCACCGCGTTCACAAACTTAGCCCCGATGGCCCCGTCCACGACCCGATGGTCGAACGAACCGGTGATGTTCATCCGCCAGCGGACTTCAAGCTCGTCGCTGTCGGTGACCACGGGCTTGCGCCGGGCGCTGCTGATGGCCAGGATTCCTGCGTTGGGCGTGTTGACGATCGCCGCAAAGACGTCCACGTCCAACATCCCCATATTGCTGATCGAAAAGGTCGATCCGGAGAGTTCGTCCAAGGAGAGCTTGTTCTCCCGGGCCCGACCCGCCAAGTCACGCACGCTTTGTGCGATCTGCCGAAGCGACAATTGGTCGGCGTTCTTAAGAACAGGCACGGTGAGGCCGTCATCCACCGCCACCGCGACCCCGATATGGACGCCCCCGTGCACCAGAACGTGGTCGCCGCCAAAGCTGGCGTTGACTTCGGGCATGGCCCTCAAGGCTCGGGCACAGGCCGCCACGACAAAGTCGTTCACGCTCACACTGCCGCTCTCCTCTTCTTTGAAGAAGTCGCGCAACGCCATGACCCGGTCCACATCGACCTCGACAGTCACATAAAAGTGCGGGGCCTCGCTCTTGGCCTGGTGCGTGCGCTGGGCCGTGATTCTTCGCAGTGGGGTCAAAGGAACCTTCCGATCTTCGGCCGAAGGAGCCAAGCTGACGATTTGGGGGGCGGTCGGGAGCTTCATGCCTTGCTGCTCGACCGCTGCCCGGACGTCCTTCTCAGTGACCCGTCCGCCAGGGCCCGTGCCCGCGACGGCACTGAGATCGACCCCAAGTTCGGTCGCGATCTTCCTGGCGAGCGGGCTCGCCTTGACCCGCGAATCGGAGGGAACGGTCGAAACGGAAACCTCAGCGGACTTGGCGGCGGGGGCAGCCGCCGCGGCGACGGGTTCGGCGACCTCGGCCGGCTTCGGGGCTGAGCCAGTGCCCCAGTTCTCGGGGAGCGACTCGCCGTTCTTCAAGATCGCGGCGATCGGCACCCCCACCGGAACGGTCTGGCCCGGCTCGATCAAGAACCCGGTCAAAGTTCCCGAACCGGGCGATTCGAGTTCCAAAGTCGCCTTGTCCGTCTGAATCGTGCCGATCACCTCCCCAGACTTGACGGAGTCGCCTGGCTTCTTCAGCCACTCGACCAGGGTGCCTTCTTCCATTCCGTCGCCCATCTTGGGCATGATCACTTCGGTCATTCGCCTTCCTCTGTTTGCAGAGCGACGTCCTTGTCGCCCGACAAGGATACCTGCGGCCCGTCGTCCGCCTCGGCTCTTGGGAACGAGTATCGGTAGACCTTTCGGCCGTCAGGCAGAGAGAGGGTCTCTCGGACCAGTTCGATGGGGTCGTCCGTCATCAAAGAACCTCCCAGGCCAAAGCCGCGCTTCCGAGGACGCCAGCATCGTCGATGCGCTCAGCAAGAACGATCCGGCAGTCTTGAAAAAGAGACGGGACGGCCACGTTTTCGGCTTCTTGCCGGGCGGGATCCAAGAGCCACTTCCCTGCTTTCGCGATTTGGCCCCCGACGGCCAGAACGTCGGGCGCGAAAATGTTGATGAAGGTGCCGATTCCCGCGCCAAGGGCGCGACCGACCTCGGCCCAGACCTCGATGGCCAAGGCATCGCCCTTTTCGGCGGCTTGCGACAAGTGCCAGGGCGTTACCTCGGCCAAGTCTGCGTCCACCATATCCCGAACCATTGACGACCGGCCGCGCTGCAAGCGGTGCTGAGCCCGCCTCACAATGGAGTCTCGTTGGCAGTAAGCCTCCAGGGAGCCATAGCTGCCTGCGTTGCAGTCGAGCCCGCCAGCGGCGATGCAAGCATGGCCCAGTTCGGCCCCTCCGAGGTTGCCGCCCAGCATCAAGACTGGGCCGGTCGTCTTCCCTCCGACCGACCGAGGACCAAGCACGACCCCGCCACCGACACCTGTCCCAAGGGTCAACAAGACCAGGCAGTTGGCGGTGCCGCGTCCAGAACCATAGACGTATTCGCCGAAGGCGGCGCAGTTGGCGTCGTTGCCCATCCGCACCGGAACCCCAAGCTCAGCCTCCAGAGGCTTTCGAAGAGCCACGTCGCGCCATGAGTGGAACACCCCGTCCTTCTCGAATCCAAAATTGGGCGCCCACCGAACCATGCCGCCCTCGTCGTCCACATGGCCGGGGATCGCCAAACCGACGGCCCGGGGCGAACCACCTGCCCGCCTGACGACGTCAACGAGGGCAGCAACCGTCGCTTCGACGCCTTCCTGGGCCCGGCTTGGCCCCTCAGCCCAATCGCCGACCGACTCGCCCGAACGATCAATGGCCTGTGCCCGGACGTTCGTCCCGCCCAAATCGACGCCGATCACGCAATCCGCCATGAGTCTCGATTATGCTCAAGCCCAGGCTTGCGACCTTTTCGGAACCAGGCCGCGTATCAACACCATAGACACCCAAAGGAGGGTGCCCTCTTGACCCCAGCCGAAGTCAGCCAGCTCGCATCCGCCCTCGTTTCTGAGATCAACCGTGCCATCGTCGGCAAGACAGACACTGTCGAACGGGCCGTGCTCACGCTCCTGTGCGAAGGGCATCTGCTGATCGAGGACGTCCCAGGAGTCGGAAAGACGACTCTGGCGAAGGCCCTCGCCAAGACGGTCGGCGGCGAGTTTCGTCGCATCCAGTTCACGCCCGACCTTCTGCCGAGCGACATCACCGGAAGCAGCATTTTCAACCAAAACACCAACGAGTTCGAATTCCGGCCAGGGCCGCTTTTCGCCAACATCGTGCTCGTTGACGAGGTGAACCGGGCGACGCCGAAGACCCAGAGCGCGCTACTGGAGGCGATGGAAGAGCGGCAAGTCTCCAGCGACGGCGTCACTCGGGCCCTTCCTCGCCCGTTCTTCGTGCTCGCGACTCAGAACAACATAGAAATGACGGGGACGTTTCCGTTGCCTGAAGCCCAACTCGACAGGTTCTTCGCCCGTGTTTCATTGGGCTATCCCGACCGTGACTATGAAGCGCAAGTCTTGAAAGACCAGCAGGTCGTTCACCCGATCGACTCGCTCCGGCCAGTGGCCGGGCTCGACGAGGTCATGGCCGCCCAAGAAGCCGTCCGCACGGTCTTTGTCCACGACGCTGTCAGGGAGTACATCGTCGACGTGGTGCGCAGCACCCGTGAGAGCAGCCAGGTCACGCTTGGGGCTTCTCCTCGCGGTTCTCTTTACTTGATGCACGCGGCTCAAGCCAAAGCCGCCATGAAGGGCCAGGACTTCGTCCGTCCCGAGGACGTGAAGTGGTGCGCCCCGTTCGTCCTCGGCCACCGCCTGATCGTCCGGGGCGAGGTCCGCGCCAGGGGCGCCTCGGGCGACGATATCGTCAATCAGGCCCTGACTTCGGTTCCAGTGCCGCTTCCCGTCGCCTAGCCACGCCATGAACCGCTACGCCACGATCGCATTGACGGTCGCCAGTCTCTTCCTCATGGTCATGGCCGTGCTCGTGAACTCGGCCGCGCTGTTCATCATGACGGTGGCCGTGATCGCGACCCTGGGGGGATCGCGGCTGCAAGCTTGGCTGGCAGTGAGGGGCCTTCGAATCGAGCGCTCACTTCCTCCTGCGGTGAGCTTGGGAGACTTGACGACGGCCGAGTTCGTCGTTTGGAGCGAACGTCGATTGAAGCGACCGCTCGTGGTGATCGAGGACGACTTTCCCCCTCGGTTTCGGGTTTCCGACATGACCCCGACGTTGCCGGTCGCCCCCGCTTTCGACCAGCCAATCCGAACAAAATACACGTTTAGACCCATGCGGCGAGGGAGATATCGCTGGCATCGAGCCACGGTCTTTGGCACTGACGCCCTTGGGCTCGTCCGGCTCGAAAAGAGCTATGAGGCGAACCCGGTCGAGCTCACCGTCTATCCGGTCGCCCTTCCCTTGCCGATCGAACTTCGGGCTGCCGCCGGATGGGGTACGAGCGAGCTCGACACGGGCAGCGTCCGTGGAGCCGGGCTCGAACCGCGCGGGATTCGCGAATATGTCCACGGTGACCCGCTGAGGCACGTCCATTGGCGATCCAGCGCCCGGTTGGGAAGGCTCATGGTCAAGGAGTTCGACACGGGTTCAGGAGTGAGCCTGGCGTTCTTCCTCCAACGCACCCAGGGAACCGAATTCGGGATCGACCAGCTTTCTACTTTCGAAGCGATGTGCGGGCACGCGCTCTATCTGGCAGAGGACGCCCTCGATCGAGGAGCGAACCTTTGGTTTCCGGCTTGGGAACCCAGGGAGAACCAACTGGCCCATCCCGAAGCGAGAAAGAGGACAGTGCGGGAGGTGCTCACGGACGCCTCCGCCGAGTCGTCCTCCAGGGTCGTCAACGACTTGGAAGCGGCGGGGCTCCGTTCCGGACAGACGGCTGTCGTCTTTTTGGCGGTCGAAGATCCAGGACTGACTGACTGGATCCACCAGCACGCCGACGTCAGGACGATCGTGCTCATCTACGACGTCGACCACTATCAGGGGGCCTCGTTGAGGCCTAGGAGCGTTCTCCGCGCGGCTGATCCAGACTCCATCGCTCGGCTCGAGCGGGCCGGCGCCCAAGTCCACATCACCCCCAAGGTGGATCCGATCCTGCTATGAGACCCGAGCGCGGACCACTCGACCACCTTCTCGTCCTGTTGGGCTGCGGCTCTGCTGTCTATGCGGTCGGTATGAGCCTGGGCAAACCGGCCCTGGCGCACTATCTCGCCATCGCGGTGTTCTTTTCGCTCGCTACCGGCTACCTCCTCTCGGTGACGGCGGCAAAGTCTTGGCTCGGCAAGATCGATGGCTACGCTTGGGCGTTCCTCGCCATCGCCTCAGCCGGGCTCGTCTTGCCTTTGAACCAAGTGCTGCCGGACGACGGTGTCCCGTTCAACTTGATGGCGGCCGGATGGCTCAGCTGGATGGTCATCCTCTGCGGGTTCGTCACCTGGAGAGACCAGACCCTTCTCTTCTTAAACCTCCCCAGCCTCGCCATGTTCGGGCTTGTCGGCACGTTCGACTATTGGCTCGGGATCGCATTCTTTTTCTTGTTCCTCGCATCGTCGGCGGTTCTCTACGCCCGGGTGCACTTCCGTACGATGGCCGAGTCGGCCAAGGCTCTCGGGTCGCCGAGCGTGGATTTGTTGAGGAGGGACTCGTGGCGATGGGTGGCAGGCCCAGAGTGGGCGCTGGCCTCGGCCTTCGTCGTGATCCTCGTGAGCCTTGGGATCGCGCCTCTGCTGCAGTTCAGTCTGAGCGGGGTGACTTCGGCTGTGCGGACGAACATCTCCGACCAGGCGAGAGACCAGCGACGGGTGTCGGGACAAGACGTCCGGGCCGACCAACCCATCGGCACGGGCCCAGTCTCGCTCACCGAGGAGCCTGTGTTCGACGCGAAGGCCCCTGGCGTCACCCACCTCAGGACAAGGACGTTCGCCGTCTATGGCGGACGAGGGTGGTCCGCGACCCGACTGCGGGCCGAGCAAGCTTTTCTCGACCCTCGAATCCTCACGCTGAGCCAGGACAGCCCGAGGGGTAGAGAAGGCGGCTACATGCCTTGGTCCGGTCCGGCACCTGCCGAACCGGTCGAAAGTTTCGGACGCAAGAAAGTCGAGCTGCGCCGGTTCCGGTTGACGCAACGGATCGTGCCCTCCCCGGGCCCGGTCTCGGAATTGATCACGAACAACCCCTCCCGGTTCACGTTCATGCCGACCGGCGCGGTCCGGCCCGAACCCCCGCTCCAAGCGGCCGACGAAGTCGCCTTGCTGGCTCAAGTGCCCGATATGTCGATCGACCCGGGGGAAGCTCGGGTTTTCGGGGCCACTGAGGAGTTCCAGAGCCTCTTGAGGATGTCGCACGGAATTCCCTATTCGGTCGTTCGATTCGCCCAGCGAGCCACCGAAGGGGCGATGACAGACTACGAGAAGGTCATGCGGATCAAAGAGGCCGTCGAGAGGCGGGCGGTTTACAACCTCAAAGCCAAGCCCGTGCCTGCGGGCAACGACCCGGTGGCTTACTTCTTGGAAGAGTCCCGGGAAGGATATTGCGACCTTTTCGCCAGCGCAGTGGTCTTGTCAGCCCGGGCTCTCGGATTCCCGGCCCGCTACGCCACGGGATACTTGATCAACGAACGGCCGGCACGGGACGGGTTCGCCACTGTCCGATCGCGCGACGCACACGCTTGGGCCGAGGTCTACTTCGAGAACTGGGGCTGGACCGTGGTGGACGCCACAGAAGGGGCCCAAGCTGTCGAGGGAGCAGGACGTGGATCCGAGACCTCCGCTCTCGCCCAGGTCAAATGGGAAGAGACCCTCAACCTCCTGATGAATGCAGTGATCGCGCTTGTGGCGGTCCTGGCGGCGGTGCTGTGGGTCAAGTCCACCAAGGAAGAGCGAACGGCCGCGGCCACAGGGCGAGCCGAGGCCAGCCGGGTTTATGCGGCTTTCCTCTCGGCGGTTCAAAGGGCTGTCAAGCGACCGAGGCGGTTCAGCCAGACCACGACAGAGTACATTGAGGCTGTGGCAGAACAACTGGGCGAGCAGGAACGTCAGGCGAAGACACTGGCAGCGGCCTTGGACGACTGCCTCTTCGGTCCGGTTGAGCCCAACCGAGAGAAACTGCGCGACCTGAGAGAGGCGGTCAAGGTCTTTCGGGCCAACTTGTCCAAGCCAGGAGCTGCGCCGACTCATGCGGTTTGACGCTGAGAAGGCCGCTTCCCATCGGGCCGTTTTATTGGCCGGCGAAGAAGGCGTTTACCGGCAACGCGCCCTCACTGAGCTGCTTCGAAGCACGGCGGCGGAGGACTTCGACCTGGAGTCGTTCGGAGCCGATGAGAAGCCGCCCAACGAGTGGACGGCCCTGGCGGGCACGGCCCCGTTCCTGAGCGAGAGGCGCGTGGTCGTCGTCCGAAACCTGGGTCGAGTCGATCCTGGTGCCGTTTGGGCGGGGCAAGCGGCCGGCGTTGGCCATCCCTTCGCGACCGATCTCGCCTCTCTTCCTGACACATCGCTCTTGGTGATGGTGCTCGACGACGAAACTGGCGACGACGATCGGCGGCAACGGACCATTTCTCGTGGCAAAGCCTGGGGCAGGCTTGTCTCGGCGGGCAAGGGCTTCGTGCAAGAGTTCACAGCCGATGCCAAGTCGTTGCCGACCGTGCTCCAGCAAGAAGCGAAGGCAGTGGGCAAGAAACTCTCTCCCAAAGCGGCCCTGGCCCTCGCTGACATGTCGGGCGGGCAGCTTTCCATCGCGTCGGGGGAGATCGAGAAGCTGGCGATCTACGTGGGCGAAGCCGCCGAGATCACGGAGCGGGACGTCCTCGCCGTCGTTACCGCCGACCCCGACTACAGCGTCTACGTGCTCGTCAATGCGGCCCTCCGGGGCGACCCGGGCGTCGCGCTGAACCAACTCAGGCTTCTGATCGGAAGAAACCCCAGGCCAGAAGAGACCGTCTTTTCTCGCTTGTTCCCCGCCTTTTCGTCCACCCTCAGGATGGTCTGGCAGGCCCGTTTCTGCATCGACAAGCGGGTCAGTCCGAGCGAAGTGCCGGAAGACGTCGCGCGGTGGTTACCTGAGAAGAACCTGACGAGCGAACCTCCCTGGCGCCTTGATCAGCACATCAAGACAGCCCAGCGTCTCACTCTGGCCCAGATAGCGGACTGCTTCCAAGAGGTCAAACTCGCCGAATCTTCGATCAAGGGTCTGGAGCGCTCAGCTGGGCTCAATACGACCCTGGAACTCATGACCCTCAGGATCGCGGCGACCTGTCGGGCCCCAGGACGATAGCAGACCAGGCTCGTAATCTTAGATTATGATCGCTTCGATCGCTGCCATCGCCATGCTGAGTTCCTCGTTCTACGATTTCAAAGTGCGCACGATCGACGGCGAGACCGTCGGTCTCGGGCAGTACCGAGGAAAGGTCGTCCTCGTCGTCAACGTGGCGAGCCAGTGCGGCCTCACCCGCCAATACGCCGCTCTTGAGAGCCTCTACCGCGCGCACAAGGACGAAGGGCTCGTCGTCCTTGGGTTCCCTTCGAACGACTTCGGTGGCCAGGAGCCAGGCACCGAGGCGGAAATCAAGCAGTTCTGCACGACGAAGTACGACGTGACGTTTCCGATGTTCGGCAAAGTCAAGGTCACGGGGGAGGACAAGTCCCCTCTCTATGACTGGCTGCTCACCAACAGCCCGGTCGAAGGGGAGATCGAGTGGAACTTCGCGAAATTCATCGTGGCCCGGAACGGGACGGTTGCGGCTCGGTTCTCGCCGCGCACGACGCCCGAGGACGAGACGTTCGTCGCCGCGATCCAGAAGGAGCTGAAGAAGAAAGGCTAGAGGACCCGGAGCGGTTCCATGCTCCTTGCCGGTTCCGTGGGTTCCCGCCAGACGCCGTCCTCCTTCAGGAGCGCGACCAGTTCCCGGACGCCTTCCGCCTGAGGTATGCCGTGCTTGACTGGCTCGCGCTTGCGATAGAGCGTGATCTTGCCTCCTGCCGCGCCGACATAGCCATAGTCGGCATCGGCCATCTCGCCAGGACCGTTGACAATACACCCCATGACCGCGATGTCGAGCCCGACCAAGTGTTTGGTCGCCTCGCGCACCTCGCGAAGGACGGAAGGGAGGTCGAATTTCGTCCGTCCACAACTCGGGCAAGCAATGTATTCGACTTGGGTCTTGCGGTGGCCGGTCGCTTGGAGGATCTCGTAACAGACCGGGATCTCGTTGAGCGGATCCTCGCTAAGGCTGACCCGGATGGTGTCGCCGATTCCCTCCATCAGGAGCGTGGCGATACCGGCGGTGGACTTGACGCGGGCATACTGGCCGTCTCCGGCCTCGGTCACCCCGAGGTGGAGCGGGAAGTTGAGGCCTTCAGCGTCCATTCGGGCGGCCATGAGCCGGTTCGCGGACACCATGACCGGCACTCGGCTCGCCTTCGCACTGACGTTGAGGTTCCAATAGTCGTGCTTGACGCAAAGCCGCAGGTACTCCAGGGCGCTCTCCACCAGCCCGAGCGGCGTGTCTCCATAGGTCACGAGGAGCCGCTCGGCGAGCGAACCGTGGTTGACCCCGACCCGCATAGCGCGGTCGTGACGCTTGCAGGCCTCGATCACGGGCAAGAAACTCCCCTCGATCTCGGCCAACTCCTCGGCCCATTCTTCCGGCGTGTAGGCCATCTCAGCCCGCAGCCGGTCGATCTCGTCCTGGTCGCGTCCCCGAAGGTCGACGTTGTCGTCCGAGTCTTGCGGGCTCACTGTCGACGCCCGTGACCCGTGGCGCTTGAAGACGAACAGCCCTGGGTTGACCCGGATCTCGTCTACATAACGGGCCGCTTCCACGGCGATCGCCGACCCTTGGTGATGAACGTCGGCCGTCATGGGGACTTCGCCGTGCCTCTCTTGCACCTTGGCCTTGATCTCCTCCAAGCATTGGGCCTCTCCAAGCGTCGGGGTCGTCACCCGAACGATCTCGCACCCGTCCCGATGGAGGGCGATGATTTGCTCGACGCAGGCCTCGACGTTCCGGGTCTCTTCCGTCACCATGCTCTGGACCACGACTGGGTGGCCGCTCCCCATCGTCACCGACCCGATGCGGCAGGGCCTGGTCTCGCGCCTTGGGTAGGTCTCCATGAGGCTCACTGGCTCCATTCTACGTCCGCGCCGGGTGCAGAGAGTCAGGTCCCGAGGGGGCGCGCCTTGATCTCCGCCCAACGGCGCGGATATCCAGCAGGAGTCTTCTTGGACTTTCGGAACACAGGGAACATCCTCACCGCCCCGTCACCGGGAAGCTCCACTTCGAAGGTCTCCTCCATGGTAAGCCCAAGTTCGCGGGCCGGGAAGCGTCGTGCCTCGTCGGCCTCCTTGGCCGTCCGGAATGGGACGACTGCCCCACCAACCCGGCAGAATGGTGCGCTCACCTCCAATTGAACGGCAAGAGGGGCGAACGCCCGTCCTGTGACGACATCGAACGACTCGCGACGACCCCAGTCTTCGACCCGGGTCTGAACGACCTCCAGGTTCGGCAACGGGTGCTCGCGGAGGAAACTGAGTGGCTTGCTCGAGCTTTCGAGCGCCACGACGGCTGTTTCCGGGAGAAGGCATGCGATGGGCCAAGCAGGAAAGCCAGGCCCCGTGCCAACGTCGAGCAGGCTCTCGAACGGCCGGAGAACCGGGACTACGAGGAGGGAGTCAAGAAAGTGACGGACGACGGCCTCTTCGGGCGGAACTCGTGTCAGGTTCATGACCTGGTTCCTCTCATAGAGGGCACGGGCGAACCGGTCGAGCCGGTCGAGGGCGCCCAAGGGCCATTCAAGGCCGTTCTCCTGGCACCAGGCGACCAAGGGCCCCCAATCTAGGTCGAGTCCGGTCATGATCAGGAGGTGGAACCCGCTCTGCGAGCCCGGGTCGGGTTTGGCGTCTGCGTGGCCAGCGCCCTCCTTGCCGCGACTTCGCTCTTGCCCGCGTTTTCAGGCCCCCTGGCCGTGCCCTGGCCCCTGTTCGTCGGGGCAGCGACGTACCTCTTGGGTGCGGGGATGATCGTCACTGCGGTCCGGTCGCCAGTGGCGCGGGCTTGGCTGGGTTGGCTCCGTTTGGTCCGCATCGGGTTCGCCTTGGTCGTCCTCGCTATCATCTTCCGGATGAGCCAAAGCGGATAGGCCCTGGGATCACCGAAGGAAGAACCGCTTTCGGACGGTCTCGAGTTTGGCCTTGTCATAGGGGGCGAGATCGCCAAGACTGGATTCCTCGGTGACGGCTTCTTCGTCCCTCCCACTGGCCCTGAGCCAAAGCACGAGCAACGCTCGGTAGAACGGGCTGGACGGGTCGAGGTCGCAGGCTATCCTGGCGGCCCGGACGGCTTCCTCGCGCTTTCCCTCGCCCCAGAGCGCCTGGCTGGCCAGAAAGAAGTTATGGTCCTCGCCAGGGGATAGCTCGATGGCCGCTTTGAGGCTCATGGCCGCCTCTTTGTACTGTCCCATTTCCAGAAGCAAGTCACCTAGCCAGTAGTGATAGAAAGCCTGGTCGGGCCCGGTGGCGACCGCGACCCGGGCCGCTGTGAGGGCGTCGCGTCGGAACCCATAGCGCCGCAGGGCTTCGGCCAACTTGTGATGGTGGTAGGCGTTCTCCGGCTCGAGTTCCACGGCTTCGTGGAGCGCGGCGAGGGCCTCTTTGGCTTTGCCGCCATACCTTTGGTAGAGGGCGGCCAGGCTTACCATCAGCTCGCCTGTCTTTTGGAGTTGCTTGGCCTTGGAGTATTGGCGAAACGCTTCCGGAATGTAGTCGGCGGTCGCATAGGCATTGCCAAGCTCGAACAGCATCCAGGGGTTCTTCTCGTCGCTTTGGGCGACAGCTGCCTTGAATGCTTCGATGGCGCGCTCGTACTCGCCGTCCTTCATCGCGCGTCGGCCATTGGCAGCGGACTCTTCGGCGGTCTTTCCACTCGCCGCGCTGCCATTCGGCTCGCTGACTTCGCTCGGCCCTCCGAACAATGATTGGATGGCGCGGAAATCGGCCCGCATGGTTCCTCTACCCTTTATGACGCCCGCGGCTGGCCCTCATTTCACGCCCATGGGCCGAGCTGTGAGAGTCATCGGATAGTTGGCCCCCGAGAGGGGAACGGTTTTGAACTGCATGGTGCGAGTTTCCCCAGGAGCGAGGCGCACCCGGGCGATCCGGGTCTCGGACTTGGACTGCATCATGCCGAAGCCTTGGAGGGCCCCGTCGATCTCGAAAAGCGCGGCGCCGTAGCCCGCACTGGCCTCGACGAAGACGTCCACGGTCACCGGATCTTGGGTGGGGTTCGAGAACAGGCCCTGGACCTCATAGACGACTCCAAAGTTGCCTTGGAGCTTGTCGTCCCCATCCACCGCGGAGATCGGCCTTTGCCCGATCCTGGCGTACCCAAACCGGCCGCCGACTGTGTATTCCATGGTGACCTCGTTGAACGGCCGGCCATAGACCCATTGCGACCTACCGTCGAGGGTGATCTTTCTGCCTTCGAGCGAGACCGGAGGCCCAACCCGCCACGCGCCAACAGTCTCCATGGCACCCTTCCACTCTGGATAGACGCTGATCGGGTGAAGGGCGTCGCCCAGGACGACCACAGACTCGCCTTCGCTTCCGAGCACGTCGAGCCTGACGAGTCCGCTCATGGTCTGGCCCACCGTGATGGTCCTGACCGTCAAGGGAACCAGGCTCTGGGGTGGGAGCTCGACGATCTCGGCCCCAGAAGAGAGCCAATACTTGAGGAACTGCTCGCCGGCTCGGTAACCCGCCCGAGTCGGGTTCTTGTCCGACGGGGCGTCACCGAGAGTCACTGCCACCCGCTTTGGGGTGTCGCCACGGTTCACCAGCATGTAGCGGACGACGAGCGTCGCTGGAGACACGTTCTTGTGGTGGTAGAGCATTCTGACCGGGTTGCCCCGGCGCACCTCGCCCCAGTACAGCCGCTGGGGCTGGCGAACGTTCTCTGGATGGTTGCTGTACCAGAGTTCGGTCTCCTGAAGCCAGGATCCGGAATGGTTTTCGACTTCGACACCGATGACTCCTTCGAACGGGAACCGCCCAGGCGCGGTGGCGCGGATCCTAGCGCGGACCGTGCGGGTGGCGCCGGGTGCGACCGGAGCGACGTCGATGGAGCGCACTTCCACATGGGCCGCGTGCCTCAACAGGGTCGATCGGACGGCGCCTTCGACGAGCGACGCGGCAGCGGGACGACCCGCCACAGAAGCGCGGACCGGCTTTGTGGGGTCCAGAGCATAAGGCATCACCAGGACCGGAACTTGGACGGCGTGGCCCGCCGCCACGACCTGGATCGACGCCGACCCGAGCCCCATGGGTCGAACCAGCAGCTTGCCAGGCACCCTTTGGACTTCCACTAGGCCTTGGGGTTCAGCCTTGATCGTCGATTTCCTCGCCATGGAGCCGACGAGGCTCACTTCAGCCTGTCGATCGGGAGGAAGTTCGACCTTGGGCTTGCCCACCTGGATCGCGGGCAGGCGTGACGCCTGGTTGAGGCGGTTAGCGATCAATTGGGCGAGGGCCTTCAGGTCTGATTGACTGGCCTTGGCTTCGGCTGGAGTCACGGTCAGAACCGTCGAGGTCCCCATGTTGACTCGGGCCACGGTCTCGGCTCGCCGTCCTCCGGGAACCACCTGGACCGAGAAGTTCTGACCGGGGGCCCACCTTGCGACGGTCTGGGCCGCGCTTTGGGCTCGCTTGTCGGGGCTTTGGTCGCCCAAGCTCGTTGCCACCCGATGGATTGGAACCTCGTTGACCACCAATTGGGAGTCGATGGCGACTGGGTCGATCGCTTGACCCATTGCCGCAGAACATCCGAACGCCCACGCCCCCAACACCCATGTCCGCATCTTCTTAACATCGGAACTTACCCCACTCCTCACTAACCGGGCCCCAGCGGACGCGACCGGTAGAATCCGACCGCCGATGTTGGACACGCTCACGCGCAGGCTATCGGGCGTCTTCGCAGGTTTGCGCCGTAAGGGCCGGCTCACCGAGGAGGACGTCAATGCCGCTCTTCGAGAAGTTCGCGTCGCACTCCTTGAGGCCGACGTCAACTTTCAAGTCGCGAAGCTCTTCGTCCAGAACGTCAAGGAGAAAGCCGTCGGCGAGGAGGTGTACTCAAGCCTCTCGGCTGACCAAACTCTCGTCAGGATCGTGCGGGACGAGTTGGTCGGCCTCTTGGGCGAGGGCGAGACAGCGTTTCACTGGTCCCCTTCCCCACCGACGGTGATCCTCATGGCAGGGCTTCAAGGGTCAGGAAAGACGACCACCTGCGCCAAGTTAGCCAAATGGCTCCTTCGCCAGGGGAAGAAGCCCATGATGGCGGCCTGCGACCTCCAACGTCCTGCCGCTGTCACCCAGCTTCAGGTGCTGGGCGACCAAGTCGGCGTTCCCGTCTTCGGTCCCACCGAAGCAGGTCCGGGGGCGACGCCTCCGGAAGTCGCCGCCAAGGCCCTCGAGCGGGCTAGACACCTCTTTCACGACGTCTTGATCGTGGACACGGCCGGGCGCCTCAGCATCGACGAGGCCCTCATGGAGGAGTTGTCTCGCGTCAGCAAGGCGGTCAAGCCGAGCGAGACCCTGCTTGTTCTCGATTCGACGACGGGCCAAGAAGCGGTGACCGTAGCGAGCGACTTTCACAAGCGCCTGACTCTGAGCGGCGTCGTGTTTACCAAGCTGGACAGCGACACGCGGGGCGGAGCGGTGCTCAGCGTCCGAGCGGCCACCGACGTCCCGGTACGGTTCGTCGGCGTTGGGGAGCAGACGGAAGCGCTTGAAGAGTTCGTCCCTCGCCGGATGGCGGAGAGGATCCTGGGGATGGGCGACGTGCTCGGGATCATCGAGAAAGCCGAACAAGCGATGCAGGGAGAGTCGCTCGACATGCTCGACCTCCAAGGCCGGATGAAGGCGGGCAAGATGGATTTCAACGACTTCCTCCAGCAGATGAGGATGCTCCGCAAGATGGGCCCGCTCAAGAGCGTCATGAAGCTGGTGCCGGGACTCTCTGCCGCCTTGCCCGAGGGCGCACTGGACAACTTTGACGAGAGACGGATTGACCAGATCCAGGCGATCGTCCTGAGCATGACCCCGGCCGAAAGGTCGAATCCTGAACTGCTCAATGGATCCCGGCGCAAGCGGGTCGCCCGCGGCAGCGGCACTTCTCAAGAAGAGGTCAACCGGCTCCTTGAGCAGCTCTATGAGATGCGCAAGGGAATGAAGCAGTTCAGCAAGATGGACAAGCGGATGAAAAAGCTCAAGCGCCGATGACGGGGCCCTCCCCTCCCGGGCCGACCCGTGCCATACTCTCGACTCCAAACTTACAGGGCGGCTTTTGAGGCGTAGACTCGGGCGAGCCTGGGCACAAAGCAGATGGTAAAGATTCGACTGAGGCGCATGGGCAACAAGCACCGCCCGTTCTATAGGATCGTGGTCGCCAAGAGCGACGCGGGCCGGAGCGGGGCGTTCATTGAAGTTCTGGGAACCTACAACCCGTTGACCAAACCAAAGACGGTCGAACTCGACGGAGACAAGGCGCTGGAGTGGCTTCGAAAGGGGGCCCGGCCCACCGAGACGACTGCATATTTGCTCAAGCAGAAGGGCGTCTTGGAAAAGCTCTTCGAAGAGCGGCCCCAAGCCAAGAAGGACTACAAGTTTCTGGACAAGCGCACAGCCGTGATGACCCAGCAATCGGTGGTGAGCACCGTCGCGACGACCGCTCCCGCCCCAGAGCCGGCCGTGGTCGAGGAGGCTCCGGTGGCCGAAGCCGCTTCAGAGGCCCCTGCCGAGGCCCCTGTCGAGGCCAGCGAGCCGGTCGACGAGGCTCCGGTGGCCGAAGAAACTGAAGGGGCCAAAGCCGAGTGAGCGTCTCCCCGTTCGTTGAGAAGCTCGTCAAGATGTTGGTGATGGAACCCGACACGGTTCGGGTCGAAGAGAAGAACGACCGAGGGACATGGGTTTACAACGTCCATGTGGCTCCCGAAGACGTGGGGCGGCTGATCGGCAAGGACGGAAGGGTCATCTCTTGCGTCCGAATGGTCGTCGGTTCAGTGGCAGCCAAGGCGCGGATGCGCTCGGTCGTCAAAGTCGTCGCGGACTGAACCTGATGGGAGGCCCCGAGCCTCGAGTGCGGATCGGCAGGATCGTCGGGCCCCATGGCGTGTGCGGAGCTGTCAGGATCGACCTCTTGACTGACTTTCCCGAGCGGTTCCACAAAGGGGCCACTTTGAGGATTGGCGAACGAGAGGCGGTCGTGCAGAGCGTGAGCTTCCACCAAGGTCAGGCGCGGGTCCAGTTCCAGGGCTTCACTACGGTCGAAGAGGCAGAGGCCCTGAAATGGGAGTACGTGACTGTCGCCGCCGACGAACGGCCGGAGTTGGAGGACGGGGAGTACTTGGCCCGCGACTTGATCGGTCTCCCCGTTTTTACGGAAGACGGGCGGGAGCTGGGCACCCTCGACGAAGTGCTTCCCTACCCAGCCCACGACCTGTGGCGAGTCGGAGCGATCCTCGTTCCCGCTGTCCGGCAATTTGTGCTCGATGTGAGTCTGGAGGACAGGCGGATCACGGTGCGACTGATCCCAGGGATGGAGCCCGAATGAGCCAGTTCGTCGATGAGGCGGTCGTGGTCTTTGAGTCGGGCCAGGGGGGCAACGGCTCGGCAAGCTTCCACAGGGAGAAGCACGTCCCCCGTGGCGGGCCTAACGGGGCGGACGGTGGCCGAGGGGGCAACGTCGTGCTGGTGGCCGACCGAGGGGCCAGGACTTTGCTCGACTTCAAGCTCAAACCCCACTACAAAGCCCCGAACGGGACCAACGCCCAACAGAATAAGGCCGGTAAGGACGGCGAGGATCTCGTCCTCCGCGTGCCTGTCGGCACCCTGGTGACTGAAGTCGGCGACGAGGTTCCCTTTGCCGACCTTGCGACCGACGGCGCTCGGGCCGTGGTCGCGCGAGGCGGAAGAGGGGGGAGGGGCAACCTCCACTTCACGAACAGTGTCCGCCAGGCCCCGACGTTTGCCGAACAAGGCGCCCCGAGCGAGCGCGTGGAGGCCAAACTCGAGCTCAAACTGCTCGCCGATGTGGGGCTCATCGGGCTCCCGAACGCTGGCAAGAGCACGCTGATCGCGGCCTGTTCAGCCAGCAAGGCAAAGATCGGCGCCTACCCATTCACGACGATCACGCCCAACTTGGGGGTGGTCCGGGTGGACGGAGAGACCTTCGTGATGGCGGACATGCCGGGCTTGATCGAAGGCGCCAGCGAGGGCGCGGGCCTCGGACACCAGTTTCTCAGGCACGTCGAGCGGACACGGGTCCTGATCCACGTGGTCGATCTCTTCCCCATTGACGGGAGCGATCCTTGGGAAAACTACCGGACAGTCGAGTCGGAGCTTGCCAAGTTTTCTCAGGCTCTCGCCGACCGGCCCCGCATCGTCGCGCTGAACAAGGCCGACTTGGGCAGCGCCGAGATGGTCGAATCGGCCAGGCTTCCTTTCGAATGCCTGGAGTGCCCTGTTCTGGTCGTCTCCGGAGCGACTAGCCAAGGGTTAGACCCCCTGATGTACTCAGCTCTGGCCGCGCTCAAGCAGGTCGAAGCGGAGCCCCCGACCGTCGTCCTCCGTCCGGCCATGACCCGAGAGCGAGACGCCAGTTGGGCGGTCGCGCAGACCAGCGAAGGCGAGTTCGAAGTGACCGGCGAGCGGATTGAGAGGCTGGTCGCGATGACCAACCTTTCTAACCGAGAGGCGATCCGAATGCTCCACCGCAAGCTTGAGCGCATCGGGGTCGTGAACGCCCTTCGTGAAGAAGGGGCTACCGACGGTGACTCCGTCCGGATCGGCGAGTTTGTCTTCACATTTTTGGACTGGTGATGAAGTACGGCGTTCTTGGAGGCTCTTTCGACCCGCCCCACGTCGGGCACTTGGCATTGGCCCGGGCGGCCCACACCGGCCTCGGCCTGGACGAGACGATTCTCGTGCCAGCGGCCCGGAACCCGCTCAAACACCGACGAACAAGCCCGGCCCGACATCGGCTGAAGATGACCTTGCTGGCCATCCAAGACGAACCCGGGCTCAGTGTCAGCGACATTGAAGTGACTCGAGGCGAGCCGAGCTATACCGTCGAGACTCTGGAGGAGCTGACCCGGGCCAGGCCCGGCGACTATTGGCTGATCATCGGGGCCGACGCCGCGCGGACTTTCATGCAATGGAAAGAGCCAGAACGCATCTCGCACTTGGCCCGAATCGCGGTGGCGGCCAGGGACGGGGCCTCCGCGGAAGAAGCGACGAAGGACTGGCCGGACGATGTCCGCAGAAGGACGGACTTCGTGACGCTCGCCCCAGTGGACACCTCTTCGTCAATCATCCGAGAACTTGCCAGAAGAGGCAAGCCCCTGGACGCGTGGCTCAAACCGACCGTTTTAGCGTATATCCTCGAACAGGCCCTTTATGAAGAGTGACAAGAAGCCGACAGCGCCGGAAAAGGCTGCCCTGATCTGCGAATTCGCGGACGACATGAAGGCCGAGCGCATCGAGCGCCTCGACGTTCATGACAAGACGGCGATGATGGACTACATGATCGTCTGCACAGGGACGAGCGACACGCACGTGAACGCGATCGCTGAACGGGTCGCCGAAAAACTGAGGGACCTTGGCATCAAGCCGCTCCGGACTCCCAAGAGCTCGATGGCGGACGGTTGGGTGCTCTACGACTATGGCGACGTCGTCTTCCACGTGATGCTTGAAGAAAAGCGCCAGTATTACGATCTCGAGACCTTATGGCGGACGATGCAGCCCGATCCGAACTTGATCGACTAGCGGCCCGGGAGAAGGCTGAGAACCTGACCCGTCAAGCCCGGCTCTTGGCAGCCCGGGGTGACAGCGATGGAGCCGACCGGCTGCTTGCCGAGGCCTTGGAGACCGATCCCGAGTCGAGTTTGGCACTCGAGACGCGCGGCGACCTGCTCTTGGGGCGCAGGCAGACCCGCGCGGCCCAGGAAGCCTTTCAAAGGGCGGTCGAGGCTGATCCGACCAACGTCAGCGCCGAGCGGAAGCTCGCGGAAACGGCCTTGGCGATCAAGATGGCATCGAGCCCAGAGCTCTTCATGGAGGTCGCGGACGACAGCCTCGCCAGCGGGAAGGCGGCCGTGGTCTTGTCCTTCTTGATCCCCGGTCTGGGCCAGTTCGTGTCGGGAGAGCAAACGAAAGGGGCGGCGATGTTCGCGGCTTGGATCTTGGGCGTCGTCGGGGCGTTCTTGGTGCCAGACGGGCTCGCTGGGTTCACCTCGCTCGTCGGAGGAAGGGGGCCCTCGTTCAATCCACTCGTCCTCTTGCCTCTTTTCCTGGCCGTTTCAGCATGGCTGGCGGCCATAGGAGACGCTTCCGGCAGGGCTAAGACTATCGAGCCGGTTCGGATCGAGCGCCCTCGCCCGCCGGTCGACAAAGAGTTTTAGCCTTCACTTCACGTTGAAATACTTGGCTTCAGGGTGGTGGACGATGATCGCGCTCGTCGACTGCTCGGGCACGAGCATGAACTCCTCGCTGAGCTCGATGCCAATGTCCTTCGGGTCCAGAAGCTCCATGAGAAGGGCTTGGTCTTCCAGGTTCGGACAAGCCGGATAGCCGAACGAGAAGCGCGCGCCGTGGTACTTGGCGCTGAAGAGAAGTCGGAGATCGTCTGGTTCTTGATCGTCGATACCGAGCTCATGGCGGATCTGCAGGTGCCAGTACTCGGCCAGGGCTTCGGCGGTCTCGACTCCCATGCCATGAGTATAGAGATACTCTTGGAAGTCGCCTTCGGCAAACTGCTTGCGCTCCAGCTCGCTGACCTCGTGTCCGACCGTCACAATGTGGAAAGCGGCGACGTCCATCATGCCGCTGTCGACGCTCTTGAAGTAGTCCGAAAGGCACAGCCTGCGGCCATCGCGCTGGCGTGGGAACGTGAACCGGCCCCGCTCGGTCTTGGCGTCCTCGTGGTAGACAATCAGGTCGTTGCCCTGGCTCTGCACCCAAAAGTAGCCCCACTTGACGCGTGGCCGAAGAACCCGGGCCAACTCTCTTTGCTTGCGTTCAAACGTGGGACGGACGTTCTCGTCGAGCCACGCGGTGAATTCGGGGTTCGACATGCCCTCTTGCTTCTTGAACTGCCATTGGCCGCGCCAAAGCGCGACGGTGTTGATGTACCGGTAAAGCTCAAAAATATTGAAGCGGTCTTGCCTTCGGGCCCCATAGAACGGAAGATGGGGGACGACGACGTCGTTGGCAACGTCGCTGACGGCACCGTCGAAGACGAACAGTTGAGGATCGACGACGCCGACCCGGTGCGACGCGACCCTCGGGACCGGTGGCACGTCTGTAGGGGGATCCGCGACCTCCTCCACGGTGTCTATGGGGACACTGGCGCCGCCCTCCGCAGTGAGCGACTCCATGAGCCTCAGCCCTTCAAAGGCGTCTTGGGCGTAGAACACTTTCCCACGGTAAACCGCACGGAGGTCCTCCTCGACATAGCCCCGCGTGAGGGCCGCGCCTCCCAGGATCACGGGAAAGCTATGCAGCTTCCTTTCGTTCATTTCGAGCAAGTTGTCCCTCATGATGAGCGTGCTTTTGACCAGAAGGCCGCTCATTCCAATAACCTGGACGTTGTTGGCCCGGGCCTGCTCGAGGATCGTGTTCACCGGCTGTTTGATCCCGATGTTCACGACGCGGTACCCGTTGTTCGAGAGGATGATGTCGACTAAGTTCTTGCCGATGTCATGGACGTCACCTGCGACCGTGGCGAGGAGGATCGAGCCCTTCTCGGACCCTTCGACACGTTCCATCTTGGGCTCCAAGTATCGGACGGCCGCCTTCATGACTTCGGCGCTTTGAAGTACGAAGGGGAGTTGCATCTTTCCCGCTCCGAAGAGTTCTCCGACTGTCTTCATGCCCTCGAGCAGAATCTCGTTGATGACTTGAAGCGGTGTGTAGCGTTCAAGGGCAAGGTCCAGGCGGGACTCCAGGTTCTTCTTGATCCCGTCGACGATGTGCTTCTTCAGGGCGTCCTCAATGTCCAGACCCTCGAAGGGATCGACACTCAAGTCCACCGCCTTCACGTCCTCGAACAAGGCCATGAACGCGACCAATGGGTCGTACGCTTCGGTCTCTTCCATCACTGGTTCAGCACTTCGGGCGGCGTGAGAACACCGTAACGTTTTGGGTCAGGCAGCAGTCGAACGAACCCGTTTCGGCGGCGTACATCAATCGGAAAGGTAATGCTCCGACGATCCAGATGAGCCTTCGCGCCGCGGACTTGAGTCCATTGGTGACGGGCAGATCTTCGAACACGGCAACCGATTCGAATCCGACTGTGGACAGCATCTGGTTCAACGAGGTCTTCGTAAATGCCAACTCGTGAGTCAAGTCCCCGTAGCGGATCACGCCTGGGAAGATCCCACCGGCGTTCGGGACGTGCATCAAGAACCCTCCACCTGGTTTGAGGATCCGTAGAACTCCGTCGAGTGTCTCCATGGCCTCGGCTCTGTCCATGTGTTCCAAAACATCCATCAAAGCAACAAAGTCGTAACTTTGGTCTTCAGTACTTGCCAGAAAGTCCTCGATCAAGTCGACGCTTATGTTCTGGATTCCTTGGGCTTGACCAGCTTCAATCAACGCTTGAGCGGCGTCAATGCCAATGGCGTTTCGGTATCCCAACTCATGGGCCATATGGACGAAGAGCCCAGTTCCACAACCCAGATCGACGATCGCCGCATCCTTGTCCTCGGGAAAGAACTTTCGAACCAAAGACTCGCGGTACGGCCGTGATCTTTCCAAGTCAGCCCTGAGATCAACTGAGAAAGTGCGGTGACCGCTCGATATGTAGGCCTCATAGAGCCGTCGCTTATAGGTCTCCAACTCGCCCACTCATCGCAGTCTAGCAGGATCATTGGTCGGGACCGAGAGCCGTTGGAGCCCTGCGGGGGCTTAAGTCAGGCTTCGGCAGACGACGCGGGTGGCGAGAGACCGATTCAAGGTGTAAAAGTGAATTCCAGGGGCGCCACGAGCCAACAGTTCTCGGGCCTGCTCCAAGCACCACTCGATCCCGATGGCCATGACCGCTTGGTCGTCGTCTTGAACTGCCGTGAGCCGCGTGCGCAGTTTGTGGGGGACGGTCGCCCCGCACATGGCGGTGAACCTTTCCAGCTGGGCCACATTGGTGACCGGCATGAGGCCGGGCACGATCGGAACCTGGATCCCTTGGGCCCGCGCCTTCGTGACGAAGTCGAAATACACCGCGTTCTCGAAGAACAGCTGTGTGATGAGAAAGTCGCTTCCCGCGTTGACCTTCTCGACCAGTCGACAAAGGTCGTCTTGCCGGTCGGGATTCTCGACATGTCCTTCGGGATAGCAGGCCGCGCCAATGCAGTACTGGCCCCGTCGAGCGATGTGGGCCACAAGGCCTTGAGCATATTCGAAGGCGCTGGGCGGACGTACTGCGTCGCCCTTGAGAGGATCGCCACGCAGCGCCAGAACGTTCTCGATCCCGGCCGATTCAAGTCGGTTCAAGACTGAGTCAATCTCCTCGACGGAATGACCGCGACAGGTCAAATGGGCCACCGTCTCGATCCCGAGGCGGTTCTTGATGTGATCGGTGGTCTCGACTGTCAGTTCTCGGGTCGAACCCCCGGCGCCATAGGTGACACTGACGAATCCTGGTCGGAGCTCGGCGAGGTGCTCGATGGTCGAGTAAAGACGCCTGACCCCAGCCTCCGTCTTCGGCGGAAAGAACTCGAAACTGAAGGTCGGCTCGGAGTCCGCCAGCATCTCGGCCACCCGCATCCGAACAATTCTACCGGGCCTTCCCGCATCCGCCGACCAACCTGAGGCTCCAGGTACCCTTCGCAACGACCGAGGTTTGATGTCATGCCCTACGAGTTCGAAGTGAAGGAGATTCCCGCCATGACCCTCCTGGCCGAAAGAGCGACCTGTGCGCACGGAGAGATCGGAGCCAAGCTGGGAGAGATCTTCCCGCACGCCGCCAAACGCGCGGGACACTTCATCGCGGGCCCGCCCATGTGCCTCTACCACGACTGGCGAGAGTCAGACTGCGACCTTGAGGCCGGCCTCCCCGTCAGCGGCGAGCCGGATCTTTTCGGAAGCCTGATCATCAGTCACCTTCCCGCCCAGAAGGCCGTCACCGTCATTCACTCTGGAGGATACGACAAGCTTTCTGAGGCCCACGACGCCCTGTTGGAGTGGACTCGCACCCACAACATGGAAGTCGTCGGCGCACCCTGGGAGTCGTATATCGACGACCCGAATGAGGTCGGCTTAACCGAGGCTCGCACACTTGTCGGATGGCCGATCCTTTGACGCCCGTCCTCGACGCCCTGAACCACCGAGTCCTCATCTGGGACGGTGCCATCGGGACGCAGTTCCAAAGGCGCGATCCCGGCAGCGAGGCGTTCGTGCTGGATCCCGATGGCTCATGGAGCGGCCGAGTGGCGGAAGCGGCCCAACGCCTCGGGGGTCGGATGCTCGACGGCTGCAACGAAATCTTGAACTTGACCCGGCCTGATCTGGTCGAATCGATCCATGCGGACTACTTTGCGGCTGGAAGCGACATGGTCGAAACGAACACCTTTGGCGCCACCAGCATAGTTTTGGCCGAATACGAGATCCCAGAGCTGGTTTTTGAGATCTCGCTGGCCGCCGCCCAGATCGCACGGCGGGCGGCAGATCGCTTTCAAGGCAAATTTGTGGCGGGCGCCCTCGGACCGGGGACAAAGCTCGTCAGCCTTGGACAAACCACGTGGGAAGAGCTTGAGTCTACGTACACGACCGGTTTCACCGCTTTGATCGAAGGTGGCGTCGACGTTCTTTTGCTCGAAACCCTCCAAGACCTCTTGATGGTCAAGGCCGGAGTCGTGGCCGCAAAGCGGGCGATGGCGGAGACCGGCAAGAGGCTGCCCCTCATCGTGCAGGTGACCATGGAGCAGACCGGCACGATGCTTTTGGGAAGCGAGATGGGAGCGGCCCTGGCGATGCTCGAGCAGTTCCCAGAAGTCGTGGCGGTCGGCATGAACTGCGCAACGGGGCCGGTCGAAATGGGGCCCCACGTCCGCTTCCTCTCCCAGTTTTCGACACGGCCGTTGTCGGTTCAACCCAATGCGGGTCTTCCTGTCATGGAGCGCGGTCAGGCGGTCTACAAACTCACCCCTGAAGAGCTGGCCCAACACCACGAGCACTTTGTCCGCGGGTTAGGGGTCGCGATGGTGGGCGGCTGCTGTGGGACGACTCCTGACCACATCCGCGCCGTCAAGGCCTCCGTAGACGGGCTCAAACCGAGCCCAGAAGCCCATTGGCAGAAGGTGCGGCGGCTTTTCCCCGGATTCGACTTCACCATCAAGACGCAGGACCAAGCCGAAGCCAAAGCCCTCATCGGAGCGGCAAGCCTCTACCAGTTCCAACCCTATCGCCAAGACAACAGCTTCCTCATCATCGGCGAAAAGACCAACGCGAACGGATCAAAGGCGTTCCGGGAGATGTTGGCGGCCGAAAATTGGGACGGCCTTACCGAAGTCGCGCGAGAACTGGAAGCGGAAGGGTCGCACATGCTCGACGTCTGTACAGCGTACGTCGGTCGGGACGAAGTGCGCGACATGACCACCTTGCTGCGATCGTACAACCAGCACATCACCGTTCCGATCATGATCGACTCGACCGAGGTGCCCGTGATCGAGGCTGCCCTCCAGTGCCTGGCCGGAAAGCCTGTGGTGAACTCGATCAACTTCGAAGACGGCGAAGGACGCACCCGGGCGGTCTTGGAACTTTGCCGCAAGTACGGCGCGGCTGTAGTCGCCTTGACCATCGACGAACAAGGAATGGCGAAAACTGTCGACAAGAAGGTCGAGATCGCGGAGCGGACCATCGCATTCACCCGCGAATACGGCCTACCTGACCACGACGTGTTCTTCGACTGTCTCACTTTCACCCTTGGGTCCGGAGACGAGGAGTTTAGAAAGTCGGCGACTGCGACCTTGGACGCGATCCGTCAGATCAGGTCCCTCTTCCCGACCGTCAACACGACTCTCGGAGTCAGCAACGTCTCGTTTGGACTCAAGCCAGCGGCCCGGATGGTCCTCAACTCGGTGTTCCTTCACTCCGCGCTTGAGGCGGGGCTCACCAGCGCGATCGTCCACTACAGCCGGATCAGGCCCGAGAGCCAGATCGACAGCACGGCATGGAAGGTCGCGAGCGACCTCGTCTTCGACCGCCGTCGAGTCGGGGCCGCCTAGATAGTTCGAGGCCCCCTGAGCTTGCGCGTCAGGGGGCCCCCGAAGTCACGGACCTCAGTTCACGACGAACGAGAGCCTGTCCACAAAGAGTTGCGGGTTGGCAGAGCTCGTCGGCGTGTTGTTCGGCACGATCGAGACCCGATAAACGATCTGCCCGTCGCTCTGCCGGACGTAGTTCGCCGGGTTCGTGATGTTGGTGGTCAAGGTCGTCTTGGTCGGCGAGGCGATCCTGGAATCGACCAAGTCGAACTGGTTCGTCGTACGGTTCAAGAGGCGCTGCTCGATCCGGTAGCCGGAGGCATCGACCCTGTAGACCAACTCAATGCTGGCCGTCGTCGGGTTGTTCGGATGGGTGTACGTCCGGCCTTCCCACGCGATGAACGGGTCGGTCGGTTGGAGCCGGAGGAAGCCACGGTGGACGAGGTCCACGTTGTCCTCGATGATGGTGTCCTTGAAGACGCCACCGACCCGCTGTCCGAACTGAGTGTTGAACTCGGTGAACCAGAGCTTGTTCGAGACGCGGTAGGGCTGCACCCACGCGCGCCACGACTGGCCCTCGGCCCATTCCACGAACGACCAGAACATGCCCGGATACTTGGGATCGGCCTCGACGCCGTGATAGTCGCCCCACCGGGTGCCCGTGTAGGCCCCGGTGTTGGCCTTATCGATCGCGCTCGTGGGCAGGGTGTTCAGCGGGTCGTTCGCCACGCGGCTCGACCGGGCCGAGGACAAGAACTCGCTCGGCGAGGATCGGGCGTACGCGACGCTCACGTTGTTGGCGTCGTCAGCGGCGATGGCGCTGAAGTGGGTGCGGATGGTGGAGCTAAGGTCCACCTTCCCGGACTGGACAAGGACGGGGTTCAGGCCCGAATTCGGCCATCCGCGCGGGTCAATTTGGTACCAGGCGGCGACGACCTTCGATGAATCGACGTGGTGCGTCGCCCAAAGGAAGCCGTTGCGGTACTTCACGCTCCAGAACCGAGCGTCGAACGCCGTGATCCGGTTGGAGGTGCCTCCCGATGGCGGATTTTCTGGCCTGCCATAGCTCGGGACCGTCAAGGTGAACCTTTGGAAGGTCGGACCCGTCGTGAGCGGATTGCTCAGAGCGACGATGTCGACCGCCGTGTTGTTCGTGGCCTCTTTGTGCTCGACCATGTAATAGACCGAGCCGCTGTCCTGCACGGGCGGAATGCCAGCGGACTGGGTGGAGGTCGGCAACGCAGCCGATCGGATCACGCTCGGTGTCCCGCCGCTCAGCAACGGGGCCTTCTCGATGCAGAACACCGGATAGTTGGAGCCCATGCCGAACCCGTCACCGGTCACATAAAGCACGTTCGCGTCGACACCGAAGTTCGGTGAGTCGAAGAAGTTGCCTGCGAGGCTGGTCGTCAAGAAGCGGTATTTGTACCAGGTGCCGTTCGGGTCGCTGTCGTCAGAAACGGCGACCAGGGCGGCCGAGTCAGTGCCCGAACCAGCGCCCTGAGTGGACATCACCCAGAACCGGCCCGTCAGGTGGTCATAGAAGCACTCTGGGTCATAGATGAAGTTGTCGGGAGCAGCGAGAGCGCCCCAAAAACCGTCTGTGAACCGCTGGTTAGCGATGAACGTGCGGTTGCCGTTCTTGTCGAAGAAGGCGATACCGTCGTTCACGACGACCACCAGCCAGTCCGGGCCGACAGCGATGTTGGTGTCCGGCGGGGTGAACGAAGTCTGCGAGTAGCCGTTGAAGCCGCCCCCGATCATCGGGATCTGGACGCCCCACTCGTTAACGATCCCCTTCATGTCGGAGATCGGCGGTTCGTGCGGTCGCGCGGTCGTGTCGACGATCGATTTATCGAGCTTGAGCTCCATCGGGCTGTCCAGGACTGGAGCGGCGATCGGCTCGGGCCGATCGGCCAGAGCCCGAAGCTCGGCTCTAGCAGCCGCTCCAGACTCGACGATGCGGGTGAAATAAACACCCGAATTGTCGGACGGCCCGCCATTTCCTGACCAGACGACCGTGAGGCCGTTGTCGTCGAAGGCCATCTGGCTCGACCCGTTGATATGGTTGAGCTTCTGGTCACCATCTTCGTAGCGCGTCACCCTGAAGGCCGGGGCGGTCGGGCGTCCGTCCGGGCCGAAGCTCTGGGCGAAAACGTTCGAACCTTTCGGCGTGGCGTTGTTCCAGGCCAGGACGAAGCTTCCGTCCTCGCGGCCCGCGACGGCCACGGCGTTCTGGTCGCCGGACTGACCGGTCGCTTCCACGGTGTGAGCCTTTCGGGTCAAGCTGGCGTCCAGTTGCGCGGCGCGAACGGCGAACCGGTTGCCGACATACTGCGTCCAGGCCAGCACAAGCCCGTTGCCCACCCGGGCCAAATTCGGCTCGATCGCGCTGTCTCCTGCGACCTTGACCTGCTGCCCGAGCTTGGATCCCGCAACGCTGAATTTGCGGGCCACAAGCCCGTGCGACTTGTTCTCGCCATCGAAACGCTGCCAGACGGCGACAAAGTCTCGACCGTCGAAGGCCACGCTCGGATTTGCGTCAGAACCCCCTGCGTTCTCCGAAAGCACGACCGGTGCCGAGAGCGGCTTTCCCTTCCCATCAAGGATCCTGGCGAAGACCCGGTTCTTCAAGTGGCCGACCTCGGCGAGCCAGACCATGGCGACCTTGCCGTCGCTCGACGAGGCCGAAACCGGCTGGAACTTGAGGCCTTTCGTGGGCTGATTGAGCATGGAGTCGCCAACGTAGACCCCCATCCTTTGGTCGTCCCGGAACCTTGCCTCATAGGCGGCGACGGGCTTGTCGCCGGTCCACGCCACCGTGGGCGAAGACTGGGGAGAGCCCTTGTCGCTGGTAGTCGGGGTCTCGGTGGACATTGGGCGTCCGAGTTGGTCGAACGTGCGAAGGTACACGCCGGAAAGGCCGTTGCGTTGGCGCCGGCTCTCCCAAGCCACCGCAAAACTGCCATCGGGCCGGACGGCGAGCGCTGGGTTCGACTGGGAACCGAAATGGAACTCGTTGACCCTGCCCTCGATGCGGACATGGTCTTTCCCCTCCAATTCAACGATATCTGCCAAGCGCAGGTCGAGCCCAACAGGCCCGGTCGCGCCCAAGAGAGCGATCGAAGTCAAAGCAAAGTAGGTCATGGGATCCTCTTCCTAAGAAGAAGGGGCCGATTCAACGGCCCCACTCACTATTCTACGCCAGTCCGCCCTTTTTTGGCACTAGCAGTTTGGCTGGGTACGCTCGGCGCATGGCATCAGTGGCCGTGATCGGTGGTGGCGTCGTCGGCCTTTTCTCGGCGTTGACCCTATCACAGCGGGGCCATGAGGTCACTGTGTTCGACGATGGGCGATTTGACCAGGGGTGTTCCTTCGGTAACTCTGGACTCCTTGTACCCTCTCACTTCGTTCCGTTGGCTTGTCCTGGAATCGTCGCCAAGGGCCTCAAGTGGTTGGCCGACCCGACGTCTCCCTTTCGGATCAAGCCTTCGTTCGATCCTCGGCTCGCGCGATGGTGCTGGCTGTTCCAGCGCTCTTGCTCGGTCGCCCATGTGGAGCGGAGCTCGCCGCTCCTTCGAGACCTGGCTTTGGAGAGCCTCGCCCAATATCGGCACCTCGCCTGGACGGGGTTCCGCGAGGCTGGCCTTTACATGGGATGCACGACCATCCATGGGCTCGAAGAAGAGGCGAAGTCTGCGGAGGTCGCGATGGCTCTTGGGCTACGGGCCGAAGTGCTTGACGAACCTGGCGCCAGGAAGGCCTTGCCCGGCTTCGAAGGAGCCGGGGCCGTCCATTACCCAGAGGACGGCCAGATCGATCCGTCGCGACTTATGGAGGCCCTTGTCGGTCAGGTGAAGTCCCATGGTGTCGCTCTTTTGCGCGAGCAGCGCGTCTGTCGATTGGCCCTCGATGGCGGCTCGGCGGTCGCCTTCGGCAAGGACGGGTCTCCCATCGATGCCGACTGGTTGGTCGTGGCCGCAGGGTCGAGGTCGGCAGAGCTCTTGCGCCCCCTTGGGCACGACCTTCCATTGGTCGGAGGCAAAGGTTATAGCTTTGTGGTGGAACAGCCATCTCCGAGCCTTGGGGCTCCGGTCATCCTCGTCGAGGACAAGGTCGCGATCAGCCCGCTCGGGGGGCAGGTTCGGCTCGGGGGAACCCTCGAGATCGGGACCAAGCCGGGGGAGATCGACATCAGGCGCGTGGAGGGGATCTCGACCGCGGCCAGGGCGGCGTTCCCGCAGTTTGGGACAACCGATCCACCGTCGGGCACGGTTTGGAGCGGTCAGCGGCCTTGCACGCCGGACGGCCTGCCGTACATAGGAGGCTTGAAAGGCGTCTCGAACCTGACTGTTGCGACGGGCCACGCGATGCTCGGCATGACCCTGGCCCCTGCCACCTCAAGGATCGTGGCCGACTGCGTCGAGGGCGGAATCGCCCCATCAGCCTTGGACCCGATGCGGTTCTCTTAGTCGATCGTGGTCAGACCAGACGCAAGACCGAACGGAAGGACGAGGGCGACGAGGGAGACCGCGCGCTCCGGCTGGTCAGGGTCGTTCGACCGGATGAGGAGAGTCCCGGTCTTCAACCCGGGAGTGGACGTGTCGACCGAGATGATCCGGCCTTGCGACGACCCTGGGGCGACCACGAACGTTCCCGACGGGGCTTGGAACCCTTGTGACGCTTCGAGAGTGAATTCGAGGTTGGCAAGCCCGTTGGAGCCCCACTTCGCGACGTCGCCTGCATGGGTGACCGTGACGACAGCGTCCCGATGGGAGAAGGAGAGCGCGGTCCCGAAATCGATGACCGATGGGCTCGTGACTTTGGGTGGGACTCGGAGATCCAAGAACACGGGCAGGTGCGCGTTACTGAATCCGCCGGCTGCGTCGATCAGAGCTTGGGCGATCGTCGGGCCCACCATCGTGTTGCCGGCCACCCGGAGCGAAGTGCCGTAACTCGTGCCGTCGTTGCCCCAGGTCCGGTACGAGTGGTTCGGGTCGTTCCAGGTCGTGGTCGAAAACGCGACGTTCGGGTTGCCTAGATAGTGGAACCCCTTTCCGTCCAAGAGATTGGAGCTCAAGAGGAGCTGGTCGAAACGGTCGTCCATGCCGACACCCGAAGGAACTGGGTCTTGGGAATGAAGGAACCGCATAGCGCTGTTCCGGTTCCATGTTCCTGGCGATTTCACTGGGTCAAAAAACTGACCATTGTTGTTGATTTTGGAACCGACCAGTTCTTGGTATGCGGCCTCGTTCGACGACTGCATGTTGAAGTCTCCGCCAAGGATAAACGGCCTGACTCCTAAGTTCTCGGCGTTCACCCGAATCCTTTCACATTCTAGCAACCGCCGGTCGCGGTCCGACGTCGTGGTGCCCGCCTTCATATGCGAGCTGTAAACTGCCAAAGTGGCGGTCGGCCCTGAGTAACCCAAGGGCCTGACGTCATAGCGCATGATGTTGCGCGGATGGTTCGGGGCCGTTCCGCCAGTGGCCACAATAATCGCTTGAACAAACGTGACCCGCGACGTGCGGTAGTACATGGCCGAGTCAGTGTCTGGCCCGTCGACAAACGTGGCCAAAGCGTAATCTCCGGGCCCTCCGGGAGCGGCATTCAACAGGTTCCTCAGAGCTTGGGCGGAACTCAGGCTTGTCATCTCCTGAACAATGAGGACGTCGGGGGTCACCGACCGGCCTTCGAACGTCCCGAGCAAAGCGGTCTGCAACTCGCTGACTCTGCCCCCAGAGTAGAACGTCAGGTTGTAGGTGCAGACTCTGAACTGGGCGAACGACAGCCCCGCAAAACACAAAAACAAGGCCGCAATCCAGCCCTTCAAAGCCGTCGTCTTCCGCATGGTTCGAGTCTACCTTTAGCCATCTTGAACCTCCTGAACTGATCCCGGACCCTTTGGCCTAAGACAATATTAACCGCTTGTTAAGACACCTGGGTCTTTGTGTTAACCACTGGTATGGTTGGAACCGTCGGGGCAGTCGTTGCTGTCCTGCCTGAGTTCTATTGAGGAGTGGAGAAGGGTTCGCCTACATTTTAGGTGTCGCTGACCTGCGCCTCATTGCGGAGCAAGAACTATGCGAACTACCACCCGAATCTCGCTCATGACGTTGGCCGCCTTTGCCGCAGTCAATGCCTTTTCCGCGCCCTTCACTCCGGGCAACATCCTGATCAGCCGCATCGGAGACGGCTCTGCCGCTCTGACCTCGGCCGCAACTGCGATCTTCATCGACGAGTACACGCCCGCCGGCGTGTTCGTCCAGACCGTCGCCGCCCCGACGACGGTGGTCGGCAACCAGCGCATCATCACTAACAGCGGCTCGGCCACCTCGGAGGGCTACCTCGCGAACTCGGTCGACGGCAAGTATGTGACCTTCGTCGGCTATGACGCCGTTGTCGGGACCGCCAGCGTCGTCGCCACGGACGCCGCCGTCGTCAACCGCGTGATCGGCCTCGTCAAGGCTGACGGCACGATCGACTCCTCGACCGCCATCGAAGCCTATAACCAGAACAACATCCGGTCCGCCGTGACCGTGGACGGCACCGCGTTCTGGGTTGGCGGCACAGGCACCCCGGCAGCCACAGGCGGCGTCCGGTATGTTCCCTTCGGTCCGGGTCAGGTGAGCGAGCTGCTCAGCAACACGGTCACGAACATCCGCAACGTCAAGATCTGGTTCAATCAACTCTTCGCTGGCTCGATGAGCGGCGCCTTCCGTGGCGTGAACACGGTCGGTACCGGCATCCCGACGGATCCGGGTCAGATCATCACCCTGCTCGCTGGATTCGACCCGGGCACTTCGAGCCCGCAGAGCATCTATGACTTCGTCTTCACCGACGCCAACACTCTCTATCTGGCCGACGACCGGACTCAGGCCAACGGCGGCGGCCTCCAAAAGTGGACGTTCGATTCGAACATCAGCGAGTGGGTCCGCCAGTACACGATCACTTCCGGCCTTTCGGGCACGGCGACGATCCGCGGCCTGATCGTGAAGCCTGACGTCCTTGGAAACGTCGTCTACGCGACCAGCACCGAAGGCAACGCAAACTCACTCGTCACCCTGGTCGATCTCGGCCCGACTTCGAGCTTCTCGGTGCTCGCCACGGCCCCGACCAACACCCGGTTCCGCGGGTTGGCCTTCGCTCCGGTCGGCGCCGCCGTTCCTGAGACCATCGCTCCCGACGCTCTGACGCTCCAGCGCGGCCAGATCATCGCGGGCACGATCGCCGACCTGGCGACCGACAACGGCGTCGCCCTCCGCCTGAAGAAGTTCTTCGTGGCGAACCCGGTCGAGCCGTTCGTCTGGGGCACGCTCCAGGGCACGACCTCGATCCTGACCCCGAGCAGCGTGACCTTCCGGGTCAAGAGCCGCATGGTCACCGGCGGCCAGTTCCGCCAGGAGCTCGAGCAGTGGAACTGGAACACCAGCACCTATCAGAACCTGGTCAACACCAACCCGTTCAACACGGTCTACGGCACCCGCGAGTCCATCGCGAACCCGGCGACCGGCAAGGTCAACGGCAGCGGCCGCTTGCAGGCCCGCATCCGCACGTTCCCGAACGGCATCTCGGCCAACCCGCTTCCTGAGGTCGACTGGGACCTCGTGAACTGGATCGTCAACCCGTAAAGAACGGATCCCCCTCCCCCGTTCACGGGGGAGGGGGTTTTCTTTTGACCCTTCCCCATCGGACGCCAAGGCCGCCGGGGGAGGATGGGAGACCCATGATCCCACTCCAGCGCTCATGGGGGAGGGAGGACAGGCAGGGCCGCCCTTTGCGCTGGAACGACTGATGTCCGCCCTCCTGCCTGACTAGGCCACGCGGGCCAGCGACGAGGCTTTGTGCTTTCTTGGATGTCCGAAGCTCACCCTTGCATCCAACCTGGCTGCGCGGGAACCGACTGCCTTAGTTCTGAGACTTCAGTCCAGGTGGTATGAGAAAGCGAGTTCCGGCGGTGATTCCAAGCTTCTTCATCGTTCCGGCGCGCAGCTCGATAACAAACTTCGCGGCACCACGGCTCGAGTAGTCGGTCGTCTCGTCAAGCCGCTTCATCGTGTATCCATTGAGCACCGTGCCGTCGCCCCGACAATAGGCGATATCAAGCTCGACCAGGGTGTTCCGCATCCAAAACCGGCGGGGCTCTTCTCTGTCGAAGACAAAGATCATGCCTTCGTCGTCCTTGAAGTCTGAGTCCTTCAAGAACATCATTCCTTCCATTCGTTTGGACTCCGTGTCCATGACCCAAAGCTTGAACACGTGATCCTTCCATTTGACTTCGGCTTGTTCGAGGTCTTTCAGTTGGTGAAGGCGTTCAGGCACATTGCGTCTTTCGTCGGGCTTCTGTGGCGAATCGGAACTGGTGTCTTGGTCTTGAGTCAATTCGGGCACTTTTGGACTCGGGCTTTCGGAGACGGGCGTTGAGGGCGACGCGCAACCGACGAAGAGGGCGGCGATGAGGAGTGAGGGCATGGGGTTGAGCCTCAGCATGGAGCCTGTCCATTCTGACGCGCCATTCGGCTAATCGGCACGTGTTGCGGGCAAGAAACTATCCCACTTCTTCTCGAACGCTTCGATCTCGGGCTTGTGCACCAGCGTCGTCCCGATGAGGTCGTGGCCCGCCAAGAGTTGCTCCTTCACTCCCGGCGAGATCTCGAAGCGGAGGGCCCGATCTTCGAGCCGGACCTCTTGGCCTGGTAGATCGACGGTCGCCTCAGACCCCGTCCCTGCCGCGACCAACGCGGCGTGGTCGTCGGGCCCAAGTTCGATGAGAAGCAAGCCGCAGTTAGCGGCGTTACCCCGAAAGATGTCGCTGTAGCCGGGCGAGTCCGCTTCCTTGCGGGCTATCACGGCTTTGAATCCGGCTTGCTGGATCGCCCAGACGGCGTGCTCCCTCGATGAGCCGCATCCGAAGTTCGTCCCGACGACGAGGACCGAGGCGCCTGAAGCCTCAGGCGAGTCAAGCGGGAACCCTTCGCCCCGGATGTCCATGAAAAGAAGCCCGCCGTAACCCGACCTCTCGACCCGAGAGAGGAACCGGGCCGGAATAATGCGGTCAGTATCAACGTGGTCGCTGGGATAGACGGCCAGTCGGCCCGTGTGGGTGCGGAAACCGGTCACGTCAGAGATTATGGCCCGGACATAGTCCGGGCCTGGCTACAGAGTCCTCAATTCGACTGAGCGGTCATTCGGGGCGAGGCCGGCGCGACCTCGACATAGGCCATTGCGGGAGCGAGCATGTAGACGTGCTCACCTAGCTCCTCCCAGGTGCCTTCCGCGTTGTAGTTCACGCCGCACATGAAGTCGCGGATCTTCTCCCGAAGTTCCGGCGAGGCCATGCTGAGGTTCAGGATCTGCTGTTCTCCCCGCTTGATCCCGTCGGCGGCAGCGACCGCATCTTGGAACGAGACGACCTGTCTTCTCACCGTGACGCTATAGCGGTGGGACGTGTGCAAGCGCAACGTGGACGGTTGCGGCGTGTCGAAGTCGTCGTACTGCTCGTCTTCGCGGGGGCGGCTCATCAGGCCTGCCAGACGTGAAAAGAAGCCCGGCTTCTCGAATGTTTCTTCCATGATTCAGTTGTCTCCTTCCGTGGACTGCGCGTTAAGCGCGTTCGCCAAAGAGCGCCGTCCCGATCCTGACGTGGGTGGCTCCCTCTTGGATCGCCACGTCAAAGTCGCCGCTCATTCCCATGCTGAGCCATTCGGTTCCAAGCTCCTTTCCAAGCCTGGCAAGTTCCTTGAATACCGGACGGTTCAGCCCGGCCTCGCTGACTAATGGCCCGATGGTCATCAACCCGCGAAAACGAACTTGAGGATAGTTTGATAGCTCGCTTACGAACTTGTCAAGGGCCTCGGGCAATACACCTGCCTTTTGTTGCTCGTTTGCGATGTTCACCTCGACCAAACCATTGATCACCCGTCCTGATTTTGCCGTCTCGACGAGTTGGGAACCCTTTTCAAATGTGTGCACCACGGCAAACGTTTCGGCCACTGCCTTGGCTTTGTTCGATTGGAGGCGCCCCACAAAGTGCCAAACAATGTCGTCCGGTAGGGCTTCGATTTTGGGGCGGGCCTCTTGGAGCCGGCTCTCTCCAAAATGGCGCAACCCTAAGTCATAGGCAGCCTTGATGACCTCGAGGGGCACCGTCTTCGTGACGGCCACGAGTTGGACCTCGCTCCGGTGGCGCCCGGCGGTCAGACACGCTGTTTCGATACGGCGCTCGATCTCCGCAAGACGCGTCTGAAGGCCCTTCACGTACCAATTTTGGGCTTGGGCCGCTTCGGCGAGGCGCCACAATACCCGGGAGGATGCTCCACCCGGATCTTGACACGCTGCTCCGACTGGCCGAAATCGGCGGAAGGGTGCCAGTCTGGCGGGAGACCCTGGCCGACGTCGAGACCCCGCTGTCGGCCTATTGGAAGCTGGCCCAAAACGAGCCGCTCAGCTTCCTGCTTGAGAGCGTGACCGGGGGTGAGAATCTGGCCCGATACAGCGTTATCGGAGTGCGGCCCCGTCAAGTGCTCCGATCTGAGCTGGACCATTGCAGGGTATCGGCCCCTGGCGCGGACGACATCCAGATTCTCGGAGACCCGATCGATTGGATCGCCGCCCACTTGCCCCGCCTGGCGCCGGGTAGCGGGGCCGACATGCCCAAGTTCGGGGGCGGATGGGTCGGGATGATCGGCTACGACTATGCGAAGCTCATCGAGCAGCTCCCGGAAGGCCCGCCGGATTCGATCGGCACGCCCACCGTGGCGCTCATGCTGGCCGAATCGGTCGTGGTCTTTGACCATGCACGGAACACAATCCGCTTCATCGTCCTCGCCGAGGGCTCTTCGGCCAGCTATCGAGAGGCCGAAAGGGAGATCGACCGGCTCGAAGCCCTTGTCCGGAACCCTCTCCCGCCCTTGCCACGAGAGTCGCACCCGGCTGGAACCGTCACGGCCAACACCACACGCCAAGACTTCGAGGCTTCGGTCCGCCGGGCCGTTGACTACATCGCTGCCGGAGACTGCATCCAGGTCGTGCCCTCCTTACGCTTCTCGACCCAGGTCCAGGCGCACCCGGTCACGGTCTACCGGGCTCTGAGGTCGATCAACCCCTCGCCGTATATGTTCTTGTTCCGGTTTGGGGACTTCGACATCGTAGGAGCGTCGCCCGAGCTTCTTGTGAGCCAGACTGGCCGTACGGCTCGTGTGCGGCCCATTGCGGGCACTCGGCACCGTGGCCGCGACCAAGCCGAAGACAACCGGCTGGCGAGCGAGCTCTTGGCCGACGAGAAGGAGCGGGCTGAGCACCTGATGCTGGTCGACCTTGGCAGGAACGACCTTGGGAGGGTCTGCGAATACGGATCCGTTGAGGTCGACGACTTCATGACCGTCGAGCGGTACTCGCACGTGATGCATATCGTCAGCAGCGTCCGCGGCACCCTCAGAGAGGGAGTCGGCCCCGCTGAGCTGGTCCGATCGTGCTTCCCTGCCGGGACGGTCAGCGGGGCCCCGAAAGTCCGCGCCATGGAGATCATCTCCGAGCTCGAGCCTTCGTCGCGCGGCCCCTATGCTGGGGCCATTGGCTACTTCTCGGCCCAAGGCGACCTCGATCTCGCGATCGCGATCCGTACGATTGTGATGAAGGACGGCGTGGCCCATGTGCAGGCCGGAGCCGGAATCGTCTTCGATTCCGACCCGGGGCGCGAATACGAGGAGTGCGCCAACAAGGCCCGCGCCTCACTGCGGGCGATCGAACTGGCCCAGGGCGGGCTTCGTTCAGTCGTCTAGCTCTTGCTGGCCCGGCTTCTGGACGCCGCTCCGCCGCTTGACGGTGCCGTAACCCGCCGTCGCCGGAGAAGGCTGCGTCAAGTCGGCGGCACGAATTCCCCCGCTCGCGGCTTGGGCGGCACGGACTTTCTGCTCGCGGATCGCCTCGGCCATGAAACCGGCCTGCTCTCCTGACCGCTTCATGACCCACTCATTGATCTGCCACAACACCGGCGTGGCGAGGAAGATCGAGCCATAGGTTCCAACGATGATGCCGGTCGCCATCGCGACACAGAAGAACTTGAGTTCTATGGTCGGAGTTCCGAACGCGATCAAAAGGAGCAAGGTCACGACCACCGTGGCCGACGTGTTGATCGACCGTGCGATCGACTCGGCGACCGATCGGTCGCAGACGTTGCCGAACGTATCGCCAGGCTTCGGCTTGCGCAAGTTTTCTCGAATCCGGTCGAAGATAACGATGGTGTCGTGGACTTGGAAGCCGATGACGGTCAGCATGGCCGAAAGGAACAGGGATCCGATCTCCCACTTAAGGAAGAAGCCAAGGGTGGCGGCTGTGCCAAGAACGACCAAGACAGCTTGGAAGACCGCGACCAAGGCGGCTAGGCTGAACTTGAGGCCGTTTTTGAAGCCGCCCAAGGAAACGCCGAACCGGATGCCCAGATAGACGACAATCAGGAGGAGGCTCACGACGACGCCTGTGATCGCGTTCGTGACCGTCTCCCTTTGGACGCTCGGCCCGACGGTGGTCAAGCCGCGAGTGTTCTCTGCCGGGACGCCGAGGGCGTCAGCGATCTTGGCCTCGGTCTCCTTGGAGGAGACGTTCTCCAGCGATGCCGAGGGCGGCAGAGTGATGTTGACGATCTCCTCTTTGTCCGTCCTTGAGAACTTCACATTCGCGCCATCAAATCCCGCGGCGCTCAGCTTGGTCTCGGCATCTTTGGCGGTCATCGTCTGGCCAGCAGGCATGCTGAAGTCGACCGCAAAGCCTCCGAGGAACTCGACGTTCATCTTCATGCCGCCAAGAGCGAGGAAGACCAGTCCCGGAACGACCAAAGCGATGGAGATCGCGTAAAAGCGGCCCCGGTTGGCGATGACTTTGAGCGGCGACTGGTCGGCGATGGTCTCCAAGTGCTCGCCGAACCAGTTGCGGCCCAGGGCATAGTATTTGGGGTTGCGCCCAATGCCGAAGCTCAGGCATGCCAGCAAGAGCGACCGGGTCACAACGATCGCCGTGAACAAGGAGAGGGCGACACCCAGGATCAGGGTCGTGGCGAAGCCCTTCACCGGGCCGGTGCCAAGTTGGCCCAAGACGGCCGCGGTCAAGATCGTACAGACGTTCGAGTCGACGATCGCGGGCAGAGCCCGTTTGAAACCAAGTTCGACGGCGCGCTCCAAGGAGTGCTTCTCGCGCATCTCTTCCTTGAACCGCTCGAAGACAAGGATGTTGGCGTCGACGGCCATGCCCAGGCTGAGGATCAACGCGGCGATGGCGGCCAACGAGAAGGTCGCGCCGAACAGGGAAAGCACCGAGACCGTCAACAAGCCGTAGAGGATGAGGGCGATCAGGGCAATGAGGCCTGGGAAGGCGTAGTAAACGATCAGGAACGCGCCGATAACGACGGCGCTGATGGCCCCCACGAACAGCATCTGGTCAAGCGCAAACTTTCCGATCGTGGGATCGACCTGCTCGCTGGCGAGCTCTTTGAGCGGCACCGGCAAGGAGCCCGCCCGAATGAGCTCTGTGAGCTGGTTGACATAGGCAGGCGGAAAGTCGCCGTCGATGAAAGCGCTGTTGGTGATGATCGCTCCCTCTTTGATCGGGGCGATACTGAGCACGCGTCCGTCGAGCACGAAGGCGATGTTCTCGCGTTGGTTGAGGTAGCGGCGGGTGAACGCCTCCATTTTTCGGGCACCGTCAGCGCTGAAGTTGAACTCGGGTTGGGTTCGGTTGCCTTGGATCACGGGCCGCGCGTCCGCGACGTCTTCGCCCTCGAGAATGACCTCCCAACCCTTGATCATCTCCGCATATTCGGGGTCGCCTGGGCGCATGACTTTGGCGGTGTCGGTCGTTCTGGCAAACTGGACATATTCAACCCCGCCGATCTCGACCTTTCCGGCCTCGGTGTAGCGCCGGTTGCCACGGATCTGAGTGGCGACGTTCTTGGCCCAGTAGCAGATGACCTTGGCCGTGTTGCTCAAGATCTGCTGGGCCTCCTCCTTGTTCGTGAACCCTGGCAGCTCAATGACGAACTGATCGGTGCCCTTGGCGTTCACGACCGGCTCGGCCACGCCGATCGCGCCGCTCGCCCGGTTGGTGAGGATCTTTTGGAGCTTCGATTGCAGCTGAGGCAGGTTTTTCCGTTGTTCGGCGTTCAGCTCGCTGGCGTCCATTTGGTAGATCAGCCGGATCCCGCCACGGACATCAAGCCCATAAGAGATCTTGTCGTTGGCGACCTGGTGCTGGACATAGAGCCCTGAAGAAACGCCGAGGATCAGGACTACGAGCAAGAAGAATATATTGCGCGGCTGCAAGAACGACTCCTAAGGTGCCTGCGGTGAACCCGAGGCCAACGGCGAATTATACCGACGGGGACTCTTCACTGGGATCGAGTCTGGGCCGCTTTGGCCTTTGTCCAGAGTTCGTCCCAGTCATCGAGATTCAAGTCTTTGAGAGGTCTGTCAGCGAGGGACTCCATGGTCTCAAACCTCTCTTGGAACCTGTCGACCATCCTTCTCAAGGCTTCCTCAGGGTCGACTTTGAGCCAACGGGCGATATTGACGATGGTGAAAAGGAGGTCGCCGAGTTCCTCCGGTACCCCGGTACCCTTCTCGACTGCTGCCCAAAGCTCCTTCTCTTCTTCGGCGAGCTTGGTCCAAACACCGTCCAGGTCGTGCCACTCGAACCCCAACCGGGCCGCGCGCTTGCTGACCTCGAAAGCCCTGGAGAGGGCCGGCATTGATCGGGGGACACCGTCCAAGGCCGAGTTGCGGCCCCCGCCTTTCTCCTGCCTCTTGATCTCGTCCCAATTGCGAAGGACCTCGTCTGCGTCGTTGGCTTCGACGGAACCGAAGACGTGGGGATGGCGGCGCACGAGCTTTAAGGTAACTGCGCGGGCGACGGCTTCGATGTCCCATTGCCCGGCCTTGGCCGCGATCTGGGCGTGCATGACGGGCTGAAGGAGGACGTCGCCAAGTTCTTCGATCAATCTATCAGAATCGCAGGACTCGATCGCCTCGATCAATTCATAGGCTTCTTCGATCAGGTGCCGTTTGAGGGTGTCGTGGGTTTGAGCCTGGTCCCACGGGCAACCGCCTGGGGCGAGGAGGCGGTCGACGACTTCGACGAGACTCTGGAGTCCGCCACCGAACTCGGTCTCGAGAGCGGGGAGAACGACCCATCCCGGCCGCAAATCGGGGGTCAAACACCCGAGTGTCACTTTCTCGGCCCCTTCTTCCCCTTCAATCCAAACTTGGGTCTCAAGGCTATGACGGCGTCCAAGATGACGGGCCACTGAAGACCAATCGTCAAATCCCATGAACACTTGATGGGCACGGTCATCCAGGCACAAGAGCGTTGGCGCGATATGGACCTGGCAAGGCCCTTCAAGGCCCAAGCCGGCAAGCGCGCCGCTCACAGTGTCCCAACAGGCCGACGATTCCCTCATTGGTCCTTTACAGTCCCTACCGCTCTACTACGAACGCAGCAGGTCTTTTAGCCAAGAAGGCGGCCACGCCCTCTTTCGCTTCCTCACCCTGGCGGACTTCTGCCAAGATCCGAGCGGCCTCGTCCATGTCGGCTGGAGGCTGAAGGGCCAGACGCTTGGCTACCGAGACCGCCTCGGGCCCGCACTTGAGCACAGCGGCGATCTGCCGTTCGACCGCGGAGCCCAGCCCCTCAGTTGGCACGATCTCGTGAACAAGGCCGATCCTGAGAGCTTCGTCGGCATGGAACACGGCGCCTGTCGCAAAGAGCCTCCTCGCCTGTCCCGAGCCGATCTTTGGAAGAACGATCAACGAGATCGTCGCGGGCACAAGCCCCAGTTTGACCTCGCTGAACGAGAAGAGGGTGCCTTCCGCGGCAACAGCGACATCGGCTGCCGCCACCAGGCCGCACCCTCCGCCAAAGGCGGCCCCGTGCACCTGGGCGATCACGACCGCCGGACATTCGGCAACCAGCTCGAAGAGCCTGCCGAGCTTGACCGCGTCCCGATGGTTTTCGTCAAAGCCATAGCCAGCGGCCTCCCGCATCCACTCCAGGTCGCCCCCCGCGCAAAAGGCTTTGCCTTCGCCTTTCAGAACCACGACGCGCACCCCAGGCGGCAGATCGGCGAAAACGTCGCTAAGCCGGGCGATCAGATCGGCGTTGAAGGCGTTGCGCACCTCAGGACGGTTCAGGGTCACCGAGAGCACCGGGCCGTTCGTCTGGACCTCAAGCATCCGGAAAGTATGGACCGGGACGCGCCTTGGGCATAATCCTGACCATGCCCTTGCTCGTCCTCGTTCGGCACGGCCAGTCGCTTTGGAACCTAGAGAACCGGTTCACTGGATGGATCGACGTCCCGCTCACCCCTCAGGGAGAGACCGAAGCCCGTCAGGCAGGGGAACTGCTGCGGAACACTCCGTTGGACGTGGCCTACACGAGCGCTCTCAAAAGGGCGGCCCACACGTTGGAGCTGATTCTTGAGACCGTTTCCGTCCAACTTCCCGTGATCAGCGACAAAGCGCTGAACGAGCGAGACTACGGAGACCTGGCCGGGCTCAACAAGGACGATATGCGGAAGAAGTACGGCGAGGAGCAGGTCCACATCTGGCGGCGCAGCTACGACGTGGCTCCCCCATCTGGAGAGTCGCTGAAAGACACAAAGGCGAGAACCGTGCCGTTCTTCGAACGAGCGATCATGGGGGACATCCGTCAGGGCAAGAACGTCCTTGTGGTGGCCCATGGGAACTCCAACCGGTCGATCGTCATGGAACTCGAAAAGATGACTCCCGAGCAGATCTTGGCCCTGGAACTGCCGACCGGTGTGCCCCGAGTCTACGATCTGGCTGACGACGGGTCCGTGCGCTCCGTCAAAGTTCTCGGTCAATCATAGCGACCCGGCGTGCCCGGACGATCCGATCGCCGCGTTCGATCCGGTCGACCACCGACCGTCCTTTGACGACGCTCGCGAAGACCACATACATCCCGTTCAGCCGGTGGTTGTTCGCGAGGTTGATGAAGAACTGACTGTCGCCGCTGTCGTCCATGGGCGATTCAAGGGCCATTCCGACCGTATAGCGGTCATGCACAAGGTCGTTGATCTCGAACGGAACTGGTTTTCCAGAGCCGCCAGCACCAAGGTTTTTGGTGCCTCCTCGGTCACCAGGATTCTTCCTGGCCCAGGCGATCGAGACTCTCTTCGAAGCCGGATCCCCTGACTGCACCACGAAACCAGGCACTTTACGGTGCACAAGCATGCCGTCATAGAAGCCGCTTTCGACGAGGCCTAAGAAGTGGGCGCACAGTTTGGGGGCTTGGTCGGGCCGCAGCTCCATGACAAACTGCCCGCGTCCCTGAACATCAAAGGCGACCAAAGGACGGGAAGAGTTGAGGGCCAGTGTTGCGAGGAGGGCCAGACTCGACATAGGTCGATTCTATCTTGGCGGCCCGAGAAGTTTCGCGGCGAACTGGCCGCTCAAGGTGACCATGGGGAGCCCGGCCCCGGGCTGGACGCTGCCGCCGCAATAGAAGAGGTTCTTGAACTCGGGATCACGGTTGGTAAGCGGCAGAAGGCCCCAGAGCCTTTCGGTCTCGTCCGGGCCATAAAGCGAGCCCTCGTGATTACCGTGTGACTCTGCGAAGGTCACAGGAGTTTGAACCCGCTCAAAGTCGCCATCGAGGGGATCGAACTTCCATCCTCGGCGCGAAAGGTGGGCGAGGACACTTTGCCGGCTCTCCTCCACACTCCGGTCGGAATAAAGGGTCTTCCCCGCAGGCACGGTCAAAACGGCGAAAAGGTTCGTCTTTCCAACGGGGGCGCCGCCTGACGCCGACGTGTCGTTGAGGTAGACGATCTCGTTGCCTACCGGAACCTGTCGTCGTCGATAAAGGTCCTCGAACCCTTTCTCAAAGCCTTCCGGCACCAAGAGTGTGTGGTGGGCCAATCCTTCCAGGGTATCCCGCACTCCCCAGTGGAATGTGAGATAGCTGAAGCTCGTTCTCTTGGGAAGTGGTCGGCCGAACATGGCTCCGACCGTGACACGATCGAGGTTGGAGACCACCGCCGACGCAGGGATCTCTCCGTCATCCGTTTCCACCGCGGCGACTCGAGTCCCTTCCGTGCGAAGCCCGACGGCCCTGGTCTTGAACAGAAACTTGACACCCAACTCTCGGGCAAGTCGCACAAACGCCCGTGGGATCGCCCCAACTCCGCCTTCCGGGAACCAGACACCATGGCGAAACATGAAGTAAGGAATCAAGAGCGCGCCCGCCGCTTTCGAATCATAGGTCTGGCCACTGTAGCTTGGAAACCCATAAAAGAACGAACGCAGCAGAGGCGAGGAGAACATATTGTCCACCAACTCTTTGTACGTTAGCTGAGGGTCGAACGCCATGGCGGCCCTGGCCAAACGAGGGTCGGCAAGGTGCCACCATTTCTCGATCGGTCTCGCCAGAACCGTCCTTTCGATCGCTGGGGCGACCCGATCAAGGGTCGACAGGAGCCTTTGGAGGGCCGGACCGTCGCTCCGAGCGTGTTTCGACAGGGCCTCGACCGCGTCGTCAGCGCTGGCTGGCAAGTCGATGGGCTCATGGAGCCTTTCAAAGAAGACCCGCGTCACTGGGTCGAGTCGATCGAACTTGACGTAGTCCTCTGGATCCCTTCCAGCACGTCGGAACACGTCGCGATAGATGTCGGGCAAGATGATGATCGACGGTCCAGGATCAAGCCGATATCCGTCGATCGCGATGCTGGCCGCCTTGCCGCCAGCCTGTTCAGACGCCTCGATGACCGTGACTTCCCAGCCGAGGAGCCGCGCGTGGATAGCGGCGCTCAAGCCGCCTTGGCCCGCGCCAATGATGACCAGTCCGTGCCTGTCGGATTGGCTCAAGCGGGCTGGTTCGCGGACTCGAGAAGGTGCAACCTTTCATCGACCCGTTCCGCTAGATTCTGGAAGTTCTCTTCATGGCATTGTTCCTTGGCGCGCTGTATGAGCACGGCGATCAAGGCTCCCGCCGCTATGCCGAAGAAGAGGATGGTCAGGTCACGTCCCACGAGTCTCATTATGGTTCAAACAGCAAGCCGTCGGCCCGGGCGACTATGGTCCGGGCCGACGATGCACACGGCTTTACGGATCGACGTACAGGACGCCCGTTGTCACTCCGTTCGAGCCGAAGGACGCCGTGAACGTGACGGCCAAGGACCTTGACACCCTTTGGGTCTGAACCTTGAACGTTGCCGTCCTCAGGCCCTCAGGCACGGTCACGACCTTGGCGCCGATGATGTCTGCGACAGCCGGGTTGCTACTCGCAAGCGTCACCCTCAATCCGCCTGGAGGCGCCGGAGTTTGCAGGCTGATCGTGCCTGTCGCTTGGTTGCCGCCCCGAACCCTGACCGGGCTGAAGGTGAGCGACTGGACACCCGGCACCACGATCGTGAAGGTCCCCGTCACCACGGACGAGCCGTAGCGGGCCGTCACGGTGACGACCGTGTCCCTTGTGACGGTCTTCGTCGTGACAGTGAACGGGAAGCTGCTCCTTCCGGCAGGCACGGTGACAGACGCGGGCAAGGTCACCAAGTTCGCTGGGCTCGCCGTCAAGGTGACGACTGTTCCTGCGGCCACGGTCGACTCGAAAGTCAGGTTGCCCGCGGTCGGACGGCCCATCGTCACCAAGGTCGGATTGAAGGTGAGGCTCGTCAACGCAGGCGGATTGACAGTCAAGCTGCGATTGGCAGTCACGGCCCCTCCTCCGGCAGAGATCGAGATCAGCACCTGCTTTGTAGTCGGCACCTTGCGAGTTGTCACAGTGAAGGCCCGAGACGTCTGGCCCGACGTGAACGAGACCGAGACAGGCACGGTCGCGGCCGAAGTGTCGCTGGAGGTCACTTCGAACACGAGTCCAGTCGGCGGGGCCGGCCGGCTCAGCGTGATCGTTCCGGTCGAGTTCTGGATTCCGCCCTTGACGGCTTGCGGGTTCAGGGTCAGGGTCGCGCTTATGGCTCGGACCGTGACCGTCACAGAGCGGCTCGTGTAGCCGGTCCTGCTCGCGGTCAAGATCGTCGTCGCATCGGTCGCCACCGTTTTCGTCCTGAGTTGGAAGGTCGGGCTGACAACTTGGCCAGCGGCGACACGGATCGTTTGGACGCTCAGGGTCGCCGCATTGTTGTTGCTGTTGGAAAGCGCGACGACGAAGCCATTGGGCCCTGCTGGCCGGCTGAGCCGGACCTGACAATCGAGGACCGCGCCGCCGAGGACGTCGGTGCCGGGCGAAACGTTGATCGCGGCGATGTCCAGCGCATCAATGAACAGCGTTTGCTGGACATTGTTGATCGTGTCCTGGGCGCGAATGACGCTTTGAGTATTCACGGTGACGAACGGCGCCGTCACGTTGAACGTGACCGAGTCAGTCAGGGCTGGGATCTGGACGATGGTCGGAAGATCCTGACCGTTGACCTTGACTCCAGCCTGGCCGGTGACGAGGCTGATCGTTACGTTCCGTGCCGTGCCTGTCTGGCCGTTCAGCCGGATCGAGCCGGTGCCTGATTCGCCGCCGTTCAATCGCGGAGGATCGAAGGTCAAGGAGACCATCCTGGCAGGCTGCAGGGTCACAGCGGAGCTGATCGTGGTCCCTTGATATGTGGCGAAGAACGTGACGATTTCGTCAGCGTCGACGCCCTTGGTCGGCACGACGATGTTCGCGAAGTTCGCGCCCTCGGGGACGACGACCCTCGAAGGAGTCGGTAGGTCGACCAGACTGGGCTTGTCCACAGACAGGTCCACCGCGAGTCCGCCGACGGGCGCAGGGGCAGCCAAGGTCACACTCGCCGTGACCCCAGCGCCGCCGACGACCACGTTGGGAGCGACTGAGAAGCTTTGCAGCCACGGCTGGAGGCTGAGCCTCGTCGTGATGAAGTCGGATCCAAGCGTCACCTTGACGTCGGAAAAGTCAGCCGCAGAGACTGTGAACGTGTAGATCGGCAACGACGCCGAGGTTGCTCCGCCTGGGATGTTCAGCACGGCGGTGGTCTGACCTGGCTGGGGAGCGAACGAGGTCTTTGACTGGTTGCTCAAGGATAGCGTCACCGTCACGCCTCCGGCCGGGGCCGCCTGCCTCAGTGTCACGGTGGCCGTCGAGGTCGACCCGTTGCCGGCGGCGACCACATTGGGCGTCAGTGTCAAGCTTTGAACGATCGGCAGCGCGACGCGGAGCTTCAGCACATAACCGTTTGAAAAAGCGTAGACCGGAAGGACATAGATCTGGTTCATCATGTCGCAAAGGTCTTGTTGCGGGAGCGTACCGGCCGCAGCTGGCCCGAAGTTCTTGAACGCGTTGGCAGAGATATAAGGAGCGATTCCCGTGTCGACCGTGGGATGCGGGGCACCGTCACGATTGATCACGTTCTGCGTCGTTCCGCCAATGAACACGGCCCCAGAAGGATCCGTCACGATGTCATTCACGACTTCGTCCGCGAGCCTTCCGATGTTGTCCCCGTAGACCAGTCCCGCCCCAGCCGCGTTCAGCACCAAGATGAACCCGTCTCGAGTCGATGGAAAGTCTTGGCCACCGTTGGCAACGTTGACGGCCGAATTGCCTCCTTGATAGGCGCTTTCGTTCCAGGCGTCAGCCGACCGTGGGATCGAGCCAGGGATCGAAGTGAAGTACTGGGTGTTCGGAGAGCAGACGAAGAGGGAGCGGTTCGTGAAGGACAGGACGCCTCCGATGTACGTGAAGCCGCGAGAGTCGACCGAGAGGCACGTCGGCAGGACGTTGCCGCTCGTGTTCATTCCCGTGCTGAAGATCACACTGTCGGCCGCTTCGCTCAGTTTGGTCACATAGACCTTGCCCAGCATGTTTTGGTCGTAAGCACCCGGGGTGCGCTGGAAGTTGAAAGAGCCACTGATGCCAGTCAAGTGCACGTTGCTGGCTGCGTCGAACGCGGCGGCGATCCCAAAATCATAGCCCGAGCCACCCAGCAAACAAGCCCAGCGGGCGTCTCCATTCGCGTTGAACCTTACGGCGAAGACCGAGTCGTTTTGAAGCCATCGGCCACCCAAGAACACGCCTGGCACAGCCGGAAACACGCCAGCGGTCGTCACAAACTCTGGGTCGGGCGCTGTCTCCGTGTCCTGCACGCCGTCATAGACGACTGTGCCCGTGACGACGACCTCGCCGTTGGCATTGACCGCGAGTCCGCCAAAGAGGCTGTTCGTCCGGCTCCCGACCATCCTCTTATAGAGGAAGGTGCCGTCAGGGTTCAAGGCGGCCACGAACGCGGCCGTTCCGGCAACCGCGTTGGCAAGATAATTCGTGAACCCGCCACCAGTCAGGTTGGCGACAGTGGCTTGGCCGCCGATGAACGCCTTACCGTCCGGCGACACGGCCATGTCGTAGTTCTTCTTCCAGTACACGACTTGGAACTCGAACCCACTCGCCGAGATCGCCCCAAAATCGCGGAGCTTTTCATTTCCCGCTTGGCCAGGATCGTTGAGATAGAGCACGTTCACAGGCGTCATCACATCGTTGATGTCGGTGAACCTCGCGACCCAGAGCCTCTTGCCGGCACTCTTGGCGTTGGCGGCCCCTGCGAAATTGTTCGATGTCGTCGTGCCCATGAGCCAGACAAGGCCCGGATCCTTGGCGAATCCGACGCTCATGCCCCAATCGACACCCGAGCCACCGAGCAACGCGGCGTAGGTGACCGAATAGGCGTCGCCGTCCATCTTCACGAAGAAGGCGTCCTGATCGTCGACGTTGAACTTGTTGTACGGCCCAGCGTTGATCGGGAAGGTGACGCTGGTCGTCTTTCCGGTGATGTAGATGTCGCCCTTTTCCGTCGCGTCGACGCCGAGGACCTCCTCGTCAGACTGGCCGGTCGAGCCGACGTACGACCCGAAGACCAGTGGGTCGACGACGACGGGAAGCCTGGGGTCGTAGGAGCCGACCTCGATCGATAACCGGTTGCCAGGCAAGAGGACGAACTTCGCAGACACCTCGCGGTTGGTCGTACCGTCGGGCTGATAGACGCGAAGGTCTGAGAAGCGGATGTGCCCAAGGCTCGTCCCAAGGCTGGCCCGGGTCGGAGAATCGAGTTTGACCTGCGAGACGCCCTCAAATCTCCAAACGACCGTCTTGGGATCGACTCCAGGCTTGAGAATCACGTCGTGGCGGAGCTGGCCACGGTCGTGATAATGCCGCAGGGTCGAACCTGCCGTGATCGACGGGACGCTCACCTCGCTGTAGCTTCGGACGCCCCTGGCATGGCTCGAAGGTGCGCCGACCAGGTAGTCGGTCTTGTTCGAATGCTGGCCGAAGCCGTAGCCTGCGGCCCGCCCGTCGGCCCCTTGGAGCGTCACTCTGACGACGTTGCCGACGCGCTGGACTTGACCGTCACGAAGTTCGATCCTGTGAAAGTCCACGATCATGCCGTCGCGAGTGACCCAATAATCGAGACCACCAGTCTGCGACAGGAAGAGGGCGGACTGGTTCCACTGGCCCTTGTTCTCTTGGAACGGGACGCGGGACGCGCTCCATGCGTCCAGCTGGGCGGATTGGCCTTCACCGGAGGCCCATGTCGGCGCCGCCAAGGCAAACAGACCGGCCAGGAAGGCGGCCATCGAACAATTGCGAGTCCTCATAGATGATGCTCCATTGCGAGCCCGTACGAATCCCTTCCCCGGACACACAATCTCGGCCCGCGCAAGGCGAGCCCAGTCCGGCGAAGTATAACTCAGTCTTAAGACGGAATGACAAGGGCACTGTGTTCGCGAATTCGAGAAAATTGCCAGGAACGTCCGTCCTGGAGCGACGGACAGGGTCAATCAGCTTCCAAACCAGGGGTCTTCGACGGACGGTTCGTTTCCTGGGTCCAACAGGTTTGAGGCTCTTGCGGCGCGACGTTCGAAAGACGACCAAACCTGCCCGACCGTCAGGTGTCGGGCAGGTCAGTCGAAGATCCCGCTTGAGGTCAGGCCGAACGTCGGCGACGGGCCAATGCTGCCAGACCCGCCGAGATCGCGACCATCGTTCCGGGTTCCGGCACCGTCTGGAGGATCCAGTCCCTCTGGCCCGCGATGGCCGAGAAGCCGCTCAGATCGCCGTAGCCCGCCAGTGGGCCGTCGCCCAGACTCCAGAGCCAGGAGGTCACACCGGCGATCTTCCAGGATCCGTCCTGCTGCACGAGCAAGGCGCCGCCTGAGTCGCCGAAGACAACGTTCCCTTCCAGCTCCGTCGGCGTCGCGCTCGAGCCCAGGCTGGCCAGTGAGTTCGTGCCGCCGCCTGGAGCGTCAAAGTCGGTGACAAGCGTGTTCGCGAACTCCGCGCCGTAGAACGAGAAGGTTCCTCCTTCGACCCGGTTGGTCGCGGCCCGCCGCTTTCCGTCATAGGCGTTGTTCCAGCCGGTCGTCCCGGTGCCGGTTCCGCCGAACCCAACGATCGCGGCCTCGTGGCCGACCGCAGAGCCTTGGAAGAGCGACATTGGGTCGACTCCGGTCACTTTTCGATCCAGCTTGGCAAGGGTCATGTCGTTGCCCACGAAGAGGTCGCCGCTCCAGCCTGGGTTCACCACCCAGTCGACCACGCCGTAGCTCTGGCCACCGAGTTCCACGCTCGCCGAGCCCGCATAGCGGTCGAGCACATGGGCGGCGGTCAGGACCCATTGGTCGGCGACCAATGTGCCGCTGCCCGACCATGACCCATCGACGTTCACTTTTCCGACAGCCGAAAACTGGGCTCCAAACGAGAGGTATTGCGAATCAAACCTGTCGTCTCGACGGGTCGACGCTTGAGATTGGGCGAGGACACCCATGCAGGCGATCCCGAAAGCAAGAGAGCGAAGGAACGGAGAATTGAAAGCGGCCATCCTGTCTCCCCTGTCTGCAGATCTTGGGCCGGGTCGGCTGAAAGGTCGGAAAACAAGCGAAAACCCCTGGAGCCATGCTTGACAAAGCTCCAGGGGCTGGTGAATCGAACGGGCCGTTTACTTCTTGGAGCGGCGCCGCATGGCGACAAGGGCTCCCATGGCGACTGCGACCATCGTGGTCGGCTCCGGCACCGTGTTGACGATCCAGTCATAGTGGCCCCAGACCGCGCTGAAGCCGCTGGCGCTGCCATAAACTCCCCAGTTGCCGCCAGCCAGGTTCCAGATGAACGACGTGACCCCGGCGAGCTTGAGCCCGGAACCGTCGTCGATGAGGAGCGCACCACCCGAGTCGCCGAAGATGACGTTCATCTCAAGGTTCGTGGCAGCGGCACCGCTTCCCAGCGCGGCCAAGGAGTTGGTGTTCCCGGCGGGGCTGTCGAAGTCAAGGATCAAGGTGTTCGTGAAGCCGGTACTGTTGAAGACGAAGTTCCGGTTGGCTGAACCGTCAACAACGTTTGTGCCAGCCCGGCGAAGGACGTCGTAGGTTCCGGTCCATCCGCCAGTACCATTCCCAGTGCCTCCGAATCCGACGACCGTGCAGTCCTTCTGCCAGGTGTTGCTACTGTTGTAAAGCCCGATCGGAGTGACGCCGTTGACGTTCGTGGTCAATCGGAGCAGGGCCAGATCGTTTCCGGCCGTCAAGTCACCGGCCCAGCCCGGGTTCTTGATGATCTGGGCGACGCCATATTGAGTGCCGTTGAAGTCGACCGAACCGGAGGACGTCATCGAGTCAGCGACATGGCCTGCGGTCAGAACCCAGTTGCTGGCGATCAAGGTTCCACTGCCGTTCCAACCTCCGTTGGCATAGACGGCACCGACCGCTGGGAAGGTGGAACCGTAGTTCAGGTATTGGGCGTCCGTCCGGTCGTCCCGGCGGGTCATGGCCAATGAACTGGCGGCGACTGCGATCGCAAGTCCGGACAGCAAGATCAAGCGTGAAGGTCTCATTTCAATCCTCTTTCGGGAGCACTACGGAGCCTAGGCAAAGTCGTCTAGAACAGCGGCAGTTTGACATAGACGGTGTCCACTCTGCAATCGTTCAATGTCTGAGCGAGACCATTGGAGAATAAATTCTCGAGGGAACGCCCGGCGAGGTGGACCGACCCGGGGTCGGAGTACACTCTGACGTCCTCATGACCGGGGCGAGCGGGGCCGGTAACAACGCCGACTGGCGACTGAACCTGTTCGGGACATTGACCCTTGAGCGGGGAGCGGAGCGCGTCACCCAGTTCCGTACGCGCAAGACCGCGATCATTTTCGCGTACATGGCCTTTTACTGCGGCAAGACGTTCAGCCGCGAGTCGGTCGTCGATATGGCTTGGCCCGACTCTGAGCCCGAACTCGGACGGCAAAACTTACGGGCCTCGCTTTCTGCCCTGAGGAAACTGCTCGAACCTCCGGGGTTTGAAGGAGCCGTGCTGGTGACCGACCGGGAGCATCTCGGGCTGCGCGAAGGCTCGGTGACCACCGATGTGGCCGAGTTCAGGTCGCTTGTCAAGACGGCCGACGGCGAAGCCGACCTGGCCAAGCGCTGCGAGGCCCTTGAGAGAGCGCTGGGCCTTGTCGCTGGCCCACTCCTGCCGGGATTCTCAGAAGACTGGATCACGCCCCAGCTCTTGCAACTTGAAGAAGAACAGGCGCAAGCTACCGTCGAGTTGATGCGGGCCCTTACGGAGCTTGGAGACCCACAGCGGGCCATCCTGATGGGCAAAAGAGCCCTGAGCGTGGCACCCCTGAGAGAGGACGTCCATGTCGAGCTGATCCGGGCGTTCGCTGCGAACGGACAGAAGGGAGAAGCGATCCGACAGTTCGAGGAGTTGGAGCAGCTGCTCGACGATCATTTTGGAGAGTCGCCCTCAGAAGAGGCAACGAGGGCCTTGGACGAGGCTCCGAGAACGGTGCCCAGAGTCCTCGTCAGCCAAGAGAGTCAAAAACCAGCGAGGGCCAAGCTACCCGTCCAACTAACGAGGTTCTTCGGCAGGAGCGAGGAACTATCGCTCCTTTCGGCGTCGTTGTCCCCGGGCGGCGCCAGACTGACGACGATCACCGGCCTGGGCGGCTGCGGCAAGACACGATTGGCCCATAGACTGGCCGAGGCGATGGCCAAGACTTTTTCGGGAAGGGTGTGGTTCGTGCCTTTGGCCGACCTGCGCGATCCCAAACTTCTGGCGCCGAGCGTGCTCGCGGTGATGGGGATCCGGTCGGAGACCGCCGACCCTATGGATTCGCTCGTGAGCGCCTTGGGCGAAGACTCATCGATGCTAGTCCTGGACAATGTGGAGCATCTTCTTCCTGAAGCGGCCGACTTTGTCCACGAGCTGATCGCCCATGCCCCTGGCCTGACAGTCTTGACGACGTCACGGGCCCCGACCGAAGTGGCAGGTGAGAGGCGGTTTCCCATCAAACCACTTCCCTTGCCTGCCGAAGGAACGACCGTGGCGACGCTGCTGGAGAACCCGAGCGTGGCCCTGTTCGTAGACCGGGCCCAGGCAGTCCGCCCAGAGTTCAAAGTCGACGCGTCCAACGCCCAAGCCGTTCGAGAGCTTTGCGTCAGGCTCGAGGGACTCCCGCTGGCCCTCGAGCTTGCCGCAGGGCGCACAGCCAGCATGTCGGCCGCCCAGATCCTCGGGCGGCTGGCGACCGACCTCGGTTTTCTCGCTTCGACGCACCGCGGCTCTCCGGAGAGGCAACGCACCCTGGCGGCAACGATCCAATGGAGCTACGACCTGCTGCCAGGGCCGCTCCAATTGGTGTGCGACCGTCTCAGCGTCTTCCGAGGCTCCTTCACCCTGGAGGCCGCCGTCCAGATCGCTCACGCCACCCACGAGGACCTGGCCGAACTGATCGACTGCTCGTTGCTCTTCCTTGAAAGCGCCGATGACCGAGAGAGATACCGGCTGGCCGAAGCCGTCCGCGAGTTCGCAGACAACCGGTTCAGCTCGCACCCGCAAGCTGAGGAAGTGCTCTCACGGCACCTCGAGTTCTATGCAGCGCTCACAGCCGAAATGGCTGAACAGATGAAGGGGCCGAACCAGCTCCAGGCCCTGACCAATTTGGATCATGAACACGACAACCTCCGAAAGGCGGTGCAATGGTGCGTGCAGCACGATCCTTACCCCGCCGCAGGCTATCGGCTCATCGGCAACTTGCGAATGTATGTTTGGATGCGCGGGCACACCGCCGAATGGATCGCGCACGGAAACGACGCTCTGAAGAAACGAGACGATCCCCATACAGAACGGGAGCGCGCGGCCTGCATGGCCACGGTGGGAACGTTCTTTTATGGCCGGTCTGACTACGACCAAGCGATCCAGCTTTATGAGGACGCCCACCGGTTGTTCCGAAAGAACGGGGACGATTTCGGCGCAGCCCAAGCTTTGTTCAACAAAGTGCAAGCCCTCGGCTACACGGAACCTGGTCTTGACGCCATCTCACAATATGAAGAGGCTTTGGCGGCGACCGAGGCGACGGGGGACGAGCACTTGCTCCTGCGCACCTTGACCAGCTTTGCCTGGTTCCTCGAGCGCAACGAGCAGTTCGACCGGGCCCGGTCTGTCTACACGAGAGCGCTGCCTTTGGCCGAACGGGGCGACGCCCGGTCCCTGGCCACCATCCAAGACGCGATGGGCCGACTCCAGCTTTGGGCAGGAGATGCTGCAGGCGCGCTCCAGCTCCACCTTGAAGCGCTGGAGACGAACGAGCGCCTGGGCAACAGGCGAGGCATCTCGGCCAACCTTGCCAACATCAGTCTTGCCCACAAAGCCCTGGGCAACGCTTCTGAAGCGATGAAGTATCGAATCCACGCACTGGAGCACGATTGGAGGCTGCGAGACCTGAGAGAAGTCCGCCTGTCGCTGAACCATGTCGCCGGCCTTCTGGCCCAATTGGGCAACGCCGAACAGGGCGCCGAACTGATCGGACTCGCCGACACCTTGGGGCAGCGCCACGACTTTGTGCTACCCATGGCAGAGGCCCGAGAGCGGGAGGAGTCCTTGGCGGCCATCGAGGCCGCAATCGGGCTTGACCGCTTGGCCGCCGGTGTGCTCCTTGGCAATGGAAGGCCGCTGGAAAAGTCGGTGTTGAAACTGCTAGAAGCTCACCTTGACGGTTCGCGATGGGACGAACTGAAGGCCTTGGAAGTAGACTAGGGATGTGGACGAGCAGAATGGGACAGTTCTTGCCGATCCCGGAGTGAGCCAGCCCGTTGCCGACTGGCGAGTGCCGTTCTTCACGACGGAGCGCGCTGTCAAAGCGGCAACCGAAACGATCTGGCAAAGGTCACTGGCCTGGTTCTTTTTGAGCTCAGGCGCCTTGTTCCTGTTCTTCGTCGCCCGCAAATACGCCCACCCCGAGGCGAACCTTGTCGCTCAGATCGAGGCCCTCGCCCTGATGGCGGCAAGCCAACTGACCTTGATCTTCCTGTGCTCGCGACTGAGCGACCGGTTCGACGTCGGCCCCGGGCTGAAGAGGCTGGGAGCCAAGGTGCCGTCGGAAGACGCCTGCCCGGTCTCCATCGAGGTCAAGCAGTTTGGGGTCGTCACGGGCTACGACGAGGGCTACATGTGGATCGAGGACGGCACACTCTTCTTCAAAGGCCTCCAGACCGTGTTCCGACTCAACGCGGAGGATGTTCCACCCTTGGGTGCATGGCCCAACAAAGCAAGGCCGAACCCATTGAAAGGGCGGGACATCAGTTGTGTGCCTTTCCTCACTGGCGGCGTGTCGGCAGAAGTCCGGTTCCGCATCATCGACCCGTTCGAGGACTATCACGCCCGGCGAAGGTCGGCCAAGTTCCTTCGAGAACTGACGCTTTGGGCCTCGAACCGGCCCTCTGGCTCGCTTGAGTCCCTCCTTCCTCCGCTTTCAGTGCACCCGGCCCTGACGACGAACCGCCCACTCAGGCACGAGGGCCTCGTGACTGGGTTGCTGATCGCCGCACTGAACCTGGTGGTCTTGACGACCTTGAAGGTGGACCTTTCGATGAGGAGCCTGGCATCGGTCGAGACTTTGATCGTGGCGTTCGGTGGGTCGGCGCTGACCCTGGCCGCCCTCCAGTTGGCCAGGCGGTCCTGGAGCACGGTCGTCGTTCGAGACAAGCTCGAACGGCGGTGGGGCCCGGCCGTGGCCGAACCGGTCGCTGGCCCTCCCAGGCTTGTCCGATGACCGAACAAGTCAGGACAGGGCCCTGCGGGACCCAAGACCATTCGACAATTTCCTAGTGCCGACCTCGTAAAGAGGCTTGTGAAACTCACTTGTTGGATCCTGTCGCTGGCCCTTGTCAGTACGACCGTCTCTGCACAAACGAAGACATTCAAGGTTGGCAATTCGCCGACCCATCAACTCGTCCAAGTCGAGAGCGTCACCGAACTCGAGACCTTCACGGGCCGGACAGAGAAGGCCACCGGCTCGATCACCTTTGACCCGACCAAAAGGACAGGCGGGGGCCGGATCACCGTCGACCTCGCAAGCCTCGACACAGGCATCCCGCTGCGCAACGACCACATGCGAAGCTCAGGTTGGCTCGATACGTCCAGTTATCCGACCGCGATCTTCGAGGTGAACTCGGTCCAGGCTCGAGCCAACAACCAGTACTCCGTGACCGGTAAGTTCACTTTGCGGGGTGTCACCAAGACAGTCACCACTCAGGCGACCGTGCGGCACATGAAGGCGAGCCCTCAGACCGAGAAGGCCGGCTTCAAAGGCGACGTCCTCCAGGTGCGGGCCTCGTTCCCCGTCAAGCTGTCGGACTACGGGATCAAGATCTCGGGCCCAGCGACAGGCAAAGTCGCCGAAACCGTGAGGGTCTCCGTCACCTTCTATGGCCAGACCGGCTGACCGCTTTGGAAGGATCCTTAGGACGACGAGCCTCGCGGTCGTCGTCCTGGGGGCCGCCACGGTCGTGGGATCGTTCCTGGTCCGCGACCAGATGAGGGCGTCGTCGGACCGGTACCAGCTGGTCCGGAAGACGTCTCAGTCCGAGCTCTTCGGTGACGTTGGCGAGCCGATCGGCTCGCCTCAAGTGTACGTTGTGACAGACCCCCAGGCCGTGTTGCCGGGAACCGGCGCCGACGGCGTCAAGCTCCTGGACGACGACTACCTTCGAAAGAAGGGCTCCTACCCACTTCAAATGCAGACAGTCGACGCCATTGCGGACTATGCCCGGCTAGGCGGCGGCCTGGCGGTACTGGCCGGGGCGGGAGGGCTACTTCTCGCCCGAAGACGATCCGCTCAGCGTTCGGCCACCGGCTCTAGATCTTGATGGATCGTCTCGATCCGACGGATCTGCCCGGTCGCCGAGCGCATGAGGATCGACTCAGTCAGAACGTAGCCGCGCTTGTACCGGACGCCTCGCAAAAGATCGCCGCTCGTGACGCCGGTGGCCGCAAAGATGACGCTGCCCCTGGCGAGGTCGTCAGTCCTCAAAACACGATCAACGTCGCCCTGAACCATCTTCTGGGCCCTAGCCTTGTCCTCGTCGCTCCGAAACTTAAACTTGGCCTGCATTTCGCCGCCCGTGCAGATGACGGCGACGGCGGTGAGCACTCCCTCGGGGGCGCCTCCGATTCCCATCAGACCGTCGACGCCTGTGTCAGGGTCTAGCGCGGCGATAGCCACCGAAAGGTCGCCGTCCGGCACCAAATGGACCCGGCACCCAGTGTCCCGCAGTTCCTGGATCAAGCCTTCGTGGCGCGGCCGGTCAAGCACACCGATGATCATCTCGTCGACGTCCTTTCCAAGCGCCTTGGCCATCAGCCTGACATTGACCCTGGGCGGTAGGGTGATATCGACGACTCCGACACACTCCTTCCCGACCACAAGTTTGTCCATATAGGTGTCAGGGGCGTGCATAAGCCATCCTTCGCCCTCATAGGCGGCGGCGAGGACGGAGATCGCGTTTGGAGTGCCATTGGCGCAGAGGTTGGTCCCTTCTAACGGGTCGACGGCGATCTGCACAGCGGGCCCGTTGCCGGAACCCAACTGCTCCCCGATATAGAGCATCGGGGCCTCGTCCCTCTCGCCCTCGCCAATCACGATCGTGGCCTTCATGTCCATCGTGTTGATGGCGTTGCGCATGGCCTGGCAAGCCGCCTCGTCAGCCTCGTCTCGCTTCCCTTTGCCGACCCACTTGCTGGAGGCGAGGGCCGCCTCTTCGGTCACCCTTAGAAAGTCGATATGCCGATAAAAGTCCATTTTGGCCACCTTTCTTAGCGGTGCATTATACGGGCCAGGAAGCTAGGGCCTTCCCACAGCCTGGGTCAATGTGCCGAAACCCTCGGCGACTCAAGAGCCCGGCGATCCTCAGTTTCGGGCCGCGGACAGAACCGGCTCCAGCGCACCGTCCCAGGGTTCTTCGACCCCATGTGCCGTTTGTCATCTCATGGGCACGATTCGGGCCTGAGCCCCTGGCCCTCTGGAGCCGATCATCTTAGGTATTCTCCAGCCTCAGAACTGCCGCATAGCTCAGTGGTAGAGCAGCTGACTGTTAATCAGCGGGTCGTAGGTTCGAATCCTACTGCGGCAGCCACTCCAATCGGCCCGAACAGAAGGCATTTGGCGTCAGTAGTCTCCCGAGTCCGACTTTTCGGCACCAGGCCGTTCGTGACCTTGGCAAGACGGGTGGGCGGATCGAACTGCCAGGCGGCTGGAAGCAGTGGTTGAACGCCGCCTCGAAAGACCAGCTTCGGCGAACCACATCTCTGAGCGACGGCCCAAGAGTCAAAAATCGTGCCGAAGGCCCGTGGAGCCGACGACCGGATTCGAACCGGTGACCTGCTGTTTACGAAACAGCTGCTCTACCACTGAGCTACGTCGGCCGACAGTGGCGATTATGGCCCAGGGGAATCCTGCCTTCAGGGCCTGAAATCCGCAAACTCCCCCGGATTCGAAAAAACGCCCAGTCCTGACTCGGCCCAACGAAACTTGGGCCCGGGAAACAATGTCGCCGCAGGAGCGTTACACTTTCACAGTTATGAAGCCGAATCGCATTTGGGCGGTCGTTCCCGCCCTCTTTCTCATGTCGGGGCCAGCCCTCGGTCAGACTCAAAAGCAGCCTGTGGGCACCTGGAAGGGGACAGTCCGGTTCATTGACGCACAGAAGCCGAGCGAATTGGGCCGAGATTCTGGGGACAAGACGCAATATCGATTGATCCTCAATGCGGACAAGACCTTCGCGCGGCAGGTCAAGACACCAGAGGGCAAGACGAACACGGCTACCGGCCTGTGGAACGCCAAGGACAACGAGATCCAACTCACCATCATGAAGGTGAACGGCAACCGATTGCAGCGACCAGGGGTCAGCAAAATGGCGTTGGGGCCAGACGGCAAGACCCTTCGGCTGAGGATCGCTCTCGTCAAAAAGACTGGTGCGAACCTCCCAAAGCCCGGCGAGTCGGTTCAAGTGGTCTTCCAGCCCACGAAGTAGGAAAAACAGACGGCGGGGGCCCCATTCAGGGCCCCCGTCGTTACGCTAAGGGAGAGTCGTTCTCAGGTCAGGCAGCGATCGTGCGGTTGCCCGACACGGTCACCGGCTTGCTCCAAGGACCGCGCTTGCCGCCGGACATGGTCCAGCAGGCCCGGTAAGCGATCTTCTTGCCGCCAGTGGAAACGTTGTGTCCGAACGGGAAGTTCGAACCGAGGACGGCGCGGCGCCAGCGGCCGGCACCGATCTTGAACTCGACGAGGGCGCCGTTAGCACCGGTCGGGAGCGAGAACGAGCCGTTCTTGGTGCTGCCGACATAGACGTTGTAGCCGCCCTTGCCGTTGGTGCACCAGACGAACGGAGCCGGGACCGAGTTGGTCAGCTTGCCGTTGGTGTTGCGGGCCACGAGGGTGCCGGTCTTCGTTCCGACCTTGGTCGTCGACTTCTTCGTCGTGGACTTGGTCTTCGAAGTGGTCGATCGGGTGCTCGTGCCGGTGCTTCGCTTGGTCGTCTTGCTTCCGGACTTGGTGGCGCCGGTCTTCTTGACCGGGAGGTTGTTCGGAGCGGCCGAGCCGAACCAAGGTTGGGCGTTACCGTTGAAGTTGGGGTTGTTGGCGATCTGGGTGAAGATCGTCTGGATGAAGTTCTGGTAAGTGGCGAACTCCTGGTTGTGGAACTTCGTGTAGACCTTGACGAACTGATTAAAGTTGTTCCAGGCCACGAGGCTGTTCTGCCAGTTCTTAAAGAAGCTGTTGACGATCTTCACGTCATTGCTCGTGAAGCCGTAGTTGCGGTAGTTGGTCGCAAACTTCTTCTGGAAGTTCGTGAACCAGACGTTGAAGTTGGTCTCGTTGGTCGGGATTTTGATCTTAGCCAATTTGTGTTTCCTCGCTTGTCGCGTCAGGGCGCCAACCTGTGGTCAGCGCGAACCTTCACGAACAAGCCTCGGAAGGGCTCATAAGAATCTTCAGGTTTTCATAGGCCTTTGTGCGGCAAAAAACCGCGTTTGTACCGCAAAATTACAGTCGAACCGGCATTGAACCCGCATAATTGCTGGCCCAACGCCGGTTCTTGCCGAGTCCCGACTTTTCAGGTGACGATGCCAAGAAACTGCGGCGTGTATCCCGGGAACACGGTGCTGAGTTTCGTGTTCCCCAGCCGCTTCTTGACAATCTCGGCCAAGATCGCCCGGTAGTCGGTGGTCGCTGCCAGGTCATAACCATCCAGGAGCTGGTTCCGTGCCAGACCAGGCCATCGGCCATAGACGCGTTGGCCGTTGACGGCCCCGCCCATGACGAACACGCAGTTGCCCGTGCCGTGGTCTGTGCCGGCGGCGCCGTTCTCGAGTGCCGTACGGCCGAACTCGGAAAGGACGACCATCGTCCAGCCCATCTTGTTGTCGAAGGACAGATCCCGGTAGAAGGCGCCCAGGTTCCGGCCCAACCGGTTCATGAGCGAGGCCATGTACCCGCCGATCGGCCCTTGCTCAGCGTGAGTGTCCCAGCCGTCAAGGTCGATATGGACAGCCTCGACACCGATGTTCGCCCGGATCAGAGCGGCGGTCGCCTTGAGCGAGTAACCGAACCCGTCGTCCGAGTAGACCGCCCCGCCTTTCGGGGCATAGTTGCGGAACCGGATGGCGTCCAGCGTCGCCATCGTGTTCTTCATGTTCAGAACGGCGGCTTTCGTCTCGTCTTGGACCTTCGCGTATTGGGTCGCGATCCAGCGCACCATGTCGGCGGTGTCCCGGTGCCTGCCTCCGAAATCGAATTCTTCGGGGTCGGGGATCGGCAACGACTTCGGGCCGCCGTTCATGGAGAGGGCCATGCCATAGGTCAGGCTGATGCCGCGTAACGGCGAGCCTGGCTTCATCTCGTTGATCGAGGCGAGGTGGCGCCCGATCCATCCTGTGTTCACGCCGATGTCCCGGCTACTGGCCTCCATCCATTTTTGAGCGTCAAAGTGTGATCTCGACCAGTTTTGAGCCCCGGCCGCATGGACGATGGCCAAGTGGCCGTTGTCCCAGGCAGGCTTGAGCTGGCTGAGGGACTGAGGCAGCCCGAACCGACCGTCCAGGTCGATGGCCTTGCCGTTCTTGTTGCTTGTCGGCTCTGGGATCGCGATACCCGGCCGGATGGCATAGTAGTTCCGGTCGAAGTAGGGGACGCACATCGTCAGGCCGTCGGCCCCGCCTCGAAGGTAGACGGAGATCAGCACGTCGCGGGTCGGGCCTGACTGGGCGAAAGCGACCTTGGGAAGCCAGGACGGGGCAATGGCGGCGGTGAGGCCGGCAACGGCGGCGCCGCGCAGCATTCCTCGCCGAGAGACTTCGCTATATTCTTGGCAGCAGTGTCTGTCGTGTCGTTCGTTCACTTTTGGCCTCCTCAGTACCATTGGAAGCTAGGCGAGGCCATGGCGAGCGAGACGGCCGCCCTGAGCCTTTCTTGGTCGACGAAGCCCTTGGCAGTGAGGAACGCCAGCAGGGCGTTCTTGTCGCCAGTGGACATCTCGTTGCCGAACAGCCGCGTATTGATCGCATTCATCATGCCGACCGGGGTCTGATTGTTGCGGAAGAGCCTTTCGAACTCGACCGAAACCTCCCAGACAGCGTTGCTCCCCAGCGACATCACGAAGTCCATCCGAGGGGCCTGGGCTGTGGCCCAGTAGTGGAACTTGTCCGGGAACCCGTCAGGTGGGAACCAGTCGAACGGCCTCATGCCGGCTCTCGGGAGATATCCCCAGAGAAGGCTGTCGAAGTTGTTCACGCTCGCCTTGGTCGATCGAAGGGCGGAGACGATCAAGTGGAAGGGCCGCTTGAACTTCGGGGTGGCCGCCATCAGGTTCTGCGGCGTCAAGATCACCCGCAAGACGGCCTTGATGTCTCCGCGCGTGTTCTTGAAGGCGGTCTGGGCGGCGGTCCAGACCGAGTCCGGAGCGCCTTCTCCAAGGAACCACCGAATCAGCTTCTTGGTGATGAACCGGGCCGTGTTCGGGTGGTCGGCGAGATAGCGAATGAGCTTCTCGCCCTCGTCCTGGCCGCCCGAGGGAATGTTGAGTGTCATGACCTTCTTGTTGCCAGGCTTGTGGTCGTCTTCCTCGAACTTGAATTTGCCACGGTTCGGGCTTCTGCTGTCCCTTGTCCAAGTCCAGCCGGTCAAGGCGGCGGCGGCCTGGTGGAGGTCGCGTCCTACGTATCCTCCGTCCGAGCCGACCGTGTGAAGCTCATGAAGCTCGCGCGCATAGTTGATGTTGGGGGCCTCGAACGAGTTGTCGTCGTTGTCGAGGAAGGTCAACATCGCAGGCGAGTGGGCCACGCCGCTCAACAGATCGTAGAAGTTCCCGAGCGCGTGCTTGCGGATGACGTCCCGCACGAGGGAGATCAGGAGCGTCCCCCCGACAGACTCACCGTTCACGTTGAAGTGGTCTGTCCAGAACTCGACCATTCGCTGATGGAGCTGGCGCTTCGAGACCATCGCCCGGAACACGGTCGCGGCACGATACTGGTGCAGCGAGATCCAATCCTCGCCCCTGTCCCACAGTTGAGCGAGCGTCCAAGTGGCCCGGGGGAACCTGGCGATGACCGCCCTGTCGGCCGCCGAATCGTCGATGGTGGCCCAGTTCAGCTGTCGCTCGAGATAGCCTCGGAAGCCGAGTTGGACTGCGGCGACCGTCTCGACCTCGTCGATTCCCATGGTGATCCTCCGGACCAGCCGGTTGGTGGGGCTCGTCCAGTTGGCGGCCGCTTCCCAGCCGGGCGGCTTGGCTTGAGCGTTGGCCTCGCGCGGGAGTCCTGCGAGGAGGGCGGCGCCTCCGATCGCGAGGAGCGCGCGCCTGTTCGGGGCGTTTGAGGCAGCGGTGACGATCTCGTCGGCGACCTCGGCGGCGCGTTCAAAGTGTTCTAGCATGAGTGTCCACCTCTGGACCGGGTCACAGTGAACCCGCAGTATCCCCAGGCAGCCCTGTGAGAAAGGTCACATTTGGAAGTTTTCGCCGGTTGGGGTCGGGATTGAGGCTGGGAAATCACGGGCAATCACAGGTCGGGAGCAAGGCCCCTCAGGGGCTTTTCCACCCACCCCGGACGAGCAGACCGGCAGGGTTACTATCGATCCCCGGCCAAAAAGAGAAACTCGCAATCTCCGGTGTCTGAGGTGGTCGCCGCCACGATCTCGGCCATGAAACTCTCCATTTCTTCTTCGTCGCGGACGATCCGGTCAAAGCTCTCCGTCCCGAAAGGCGCGTATCGCTCCCCGGTCTTGGCGATGATCTTGTCCCCCGCCTTTTTCTTGGCCCTCTCCAACACCTTTCCCAGATCAGGCTCGACGCCCTCTTGGCTGGAAACCATCTTGACGAGCAAGGTCGTCTTTTCCGGAGCCACGCCCAGGGCGGCCAGTTCCCAATGCCGTCCCTCACCTCTCATCAAACTCGCAAAGACGGCGGCGCGCTCGCTGTCTTCCAGCGGGCGGCGATGGCGGAACGAGGCGAAGTAGACGACTCCGTCAGCCCGCCAATGCGGCCATCGGCCGTGCCAAACCTGGAAGTTCTTCCATCGCGCCACGGCTCGATTCTAGCCCCAGTCAGCTTGGCCGACCATAATGACCGTCGTGCGCCTCGCCGATCAGATCTGGGGACAAACCGCCGGGGCCTCGCCATACGCCCTTGGCCTGGTGTTCGCTGCCCTCCTTGTTCCGGATCCGATCGGTCGATGGCTCGCGGGCGGGTTGGTCGCCCTGTCTCTCGTCGGGGTCGCAAGGCTGCTCGTCGAGAAGAGCCGGGCCGACGAGGAAGTGCGCCTCGTCACCACCAGGAGCCGAGTGCTTGAGGTCGAGCTGGTTCGACAAAAGGACGCTCTCGACGACTTTGCCGAGGGCCTCGACACCTTCGTGTTCTTGATCGACGGGGAGGGGACGGTGCTTTACGCCAACCGGCTCGCGACGGCTCACTTCGACGCCAGGGACTCTCAAGGTTCGACCCTTCTGGCGGTGACCCTTTCGTCCGACCTCCAAGACCTGATGAGGAAAGCAGTCGCTTTGGGGGCCCCCGTGATTTCAGAAATCGTTTACAGCCATCCGATCGAGATGGTCGGGCAAACCCAGGTCTGGCCCGAGTCGGCCGAGGAGCCACGTTACTTCGTCTCGATCCACAACATCACGGACCTGCGCAGGCTCGAACGGGTGCGAAGGGACTTCGTGGCGAACGTGTCGCACGAGCTCAGGACGCCCATGACCACGGTGCGGGCCATGGCCGAAACTTTGATCGACGAGGAGACTGAACAAGGAGGCTCGGCCCATCGATACCTCTCTCGGATCGTCAGCGAGGTCGACCGGCTGACCCGGATCACCGACGATCTCTTGATTCTGAGCCAAGCCGAATCGACCGAGCCTGCCAAGCAACTTGTCGACCTGTCGCAATTGGTCGAGCTGCACGCCGAGACGTTCAAACCGAGCGCCGACGCCAAGTCATTGAGGCTCTTGACGGACATCGAGCCAGGGATCCAAGCGGTCTGCAACGAGGCGCAGATCAACCAGGTGTTGACGAACTTGATCGACAACGCGATCAACTACACCCAATCCGGGCATGTGACCGTCAGGCTCGCGACGATCGAAGAGGGCGCCTTGATCGAGGTCGAGGACACGGGGGTGGGGATCTCGAGCGAGAACACCGCCCGGATCTTCGAGAGGTTCTATCGGGTCGACCGAGGGCGGTCTCGCCAAACCGGAGGAACGGGTCTTGGGCTCAGCATCGTCCGCCACATCGTCGAGGCCCATGGGGGGAAAGTCTCGGTGGAGAGCCAGTTGAACCAGGGCAGCTGCTTCCGGGTGGTCCTTCCCTGCCGGCTTAATGAGGCGGAGTCCACAGAACCGGCGCGCTGACGGCCCCACCGAACCCAAGCGCCCTGATCGCGACCTGCTTCGCTTCCGTCTTGATCGGCCCAGGAGTTCGGAACCGCCACGGCCCCCACCCCTTACCTACCCTCTCGGCGACCAGATAGCCCTTGACAGGCTCCTCTGAGACCGGAGCCCCGTTGACGACCTTGGGCGGCCTCGGAGACGAGATCCTCTTGGGAGGACCCGGCCAGGCTGGGCTCGCTACAAGGCGGGGCCGGATGCCGCCCCAGTCGTCCCGGACGGCCTTGGCGGAAAAGTGGGCGTGGCCCTCGGCCCCCAGTTTTGCCGTCATCTCGATCTGGCCCACGATCTCAGCGACGGGCCAACCCTTTCCTTGAGGACCGATTTGGCTGGTAAAGAGCCCAGCGACCAACTGACGGTCGTGCTTGTTCTCTCCGATCCACCACTGGAGGAGCTTGCCGAACGGCTGGCCGGTGCTGGACCGTTTCCAATAAAGCTGGGGCACGAAATAGTCGCACCAGCCCTCTCGCAGCCACTTGCGCGAGTCGGCGGCAAGGTCGACAAAGGGATCGATCCCAGCTTTGATTCCGGCTGGCACGTTGGGCCGGTAGATCCCAAAAGGACTGATCCCAAACTTGGCCCAAGGTCGCGACTTCTTGACCAATTCGTAGAGATCTTTCACGAACTGGTCCACATTGGCCCTCCGCCAAGCTTCCCGGCCCAGGTTGCCTCCCGACCGACGATACTCGCCGTAGCTCCGGTCGTCGTCGAACCTTGCGTCTTTCACCGGATAGGGATAGAAGTAGTCGTCGATATGGACGCCGTCAAGCGGGTAGCGGGCGAGAAGGTCGCGGACGACCGCCAGGGCCTCGGCCCTGGACTCAGGGGCGCCAGGATCTGCCCATTTGTAACGGCCAAAGGTGACGACTCGCTCCGGGGCCTTCCCTGTGACGTGGTCAGCCGAGGTCGGGCCCCTTTGGGCCGGGTGCAACGCGCGGAATGGATTGATCCACGCATGCAGCTCGATCCCGCGAGCATGGCAAAGGGCTAAGGCGACTTGGAGCGGGTCCCAGCCGATCGGCTTCCCTTGCTCACCGGTCAGGAACCAACTGCTGGGTTCCAGGCTCGAAGGATAGACGGCGTCATAAGACGGTCGGACCTGAAAGATCAGGACGTTGATTCCGGCCCGATGGAGCCTGTCCACCGTACGCTCCAGCTCTTCACGCTGCTGTTCTTCAGAGAGCCCGGGCCGAGACGGCCAATCGATGTTGTCCACCGTTGCGACCCAGGCGGCCCGGATCTCACGCGGAACGGGCGGTAGGTCGGACGTCACAGACGACGAGGCCATGGCCAGAAAGAGCCCCCACACACAAGGCACACTACCCAAAGAACCATGGATCATATCCGGGCCGCTTCGGCCTCACTACAAGCGTCCGGGATCGTCCTTTCCGTCGGACTAGAGCTGGACTCCTTCGTCCTGTCGCTCGGAGCCCTGAAGGTCGACTTCAAGCCCTTGGGCTTTTCTCATGATCAGCCCGGAGAGTTTCAGGCTGTGGTCGGTTATGGGCGTCTCGCCGCTTTCATCGAGTCGAAGGCCAAAGGGGCGGTGCGCGACGTGACCGTCGTCCCTCAGGGTGAGACGCTTGAGATCCAAGCGACGGCCAAAGTGGTCTTTGAGGTCAAAGTCACCATTTCGTGCCGATTGCGCGTCGAATCGGACAAGAAGCTTTTCGTCGACCTTGTGGACGTCAGCCTTCCAATCGCTAGGGGAATCGTTCAATCAGAGCTCGACAAGGCCAACCCAGTGCTTGACGCCTCGGACTGGCCCGTCGACGTCTCGATCCAGATGGTCGAATTGGCAGAAGAGGGCGTCGTCTTAAGTGGGCAAGCAGCTTGGCGTGGTCAGACCTTGTAACCGTCTGGACGCGACTTGAACCAGGCAAACGCGTGCTCGATCATCGGCTCGAGCTTTGGGTATTGAGGCCGCCAGCCAAGTCGCTCTTTGGCCCGGTCGCTGGAGGCCACCAGGGTGGCCGAGTCGCCCGGGCGGCGCGGCGCGACCTCGGCCCCGACCTTCAGCCCGGTCACCCTTTCAACGGCGGCGACCACCTCTTTGACAGTGAAGCCTTGTCCGTTTCCGAGATTGCAGACCAGGCTTTCGCCCCCTGACCTCAAGTGGCCGACGGCGCCCAAATGGGCGTCCGCAAGATCGCAGACGTGGACGTAGTCTCGGACGCACGTTCCGTCGCGGGTCGGGTAGTCGTCCCCGAAGACTCTGAACTCGGCCCGGCCTAGGGCCTTGAGCAGCACCCTCGGGATCAAATGAGTCTCGGGCGAGTGATCCTCTCCAAGCTCACCCTCGGGATCGGCGCCGGCTGCGTTGAAGTACCGGAGGCGGACGCTGCGTAGCCCATACGCTTCGTCATAAGACTCCAGCATCCGCTCGACCGCCAGCTTGGTCTCACCATAAGGGTTGGTCGGGACGGTGGGGTGGTCTTCGTCCATCGGAGTCCTTACCGGCTCGCCATAGACCGCGGCGGTGGAACTGAAGACGAACTGCTGAACCCCTGCCTCGCGGGCCACTTCGAGCAAGTTGAAGGTACCGACGACGTTGTTCTGCCAAAAGGCCGCTGGCTCTTGGACACTCTCGCCGACCTCGATGTAGGCGGCGAAGTGGAGGACGACGTCTATGTCCCGACGGGCGAACGCGGCTCGGAGCGAGTGGGGGTCGCGCAGGTCGGCCTTCACGAGCGACGCGCCCCTCAGGGCCGCTTCATGGCCGCGCTCCAAGTTGTCCAGCACCACGAAACGCTCTCCTGCCTGCTCCAAGCGCTTCACCATGTGAGAGCCGATATAACCGGCTCCGCCCGCCACCAAGATCATGAGCGGAGGAGACTACCGGCTCTTGGCCACAAGGCACGGGGACGGTATCCTGCTCGGGCGAATGGGCGAGTGGCGGAACTGGTAGACGCCCTGGATTTAGGTTCCAGTGTCCACAAGACGTAAGGGTTCGAGTCCCTTCTCGCCCACCAGACTATTTACCCGGTAGGGTATAGTCGGCAGATGACCGACGAGCGAGGTTCCCTTGACCGACGGCTCGCCCGGATCGAAGGGCAAGTCCGAGGGGTGAGAAGGCTCTTGGCAGAAGGAGCCTATTGCTGCGACGTTCTCAATCAGATGAACGCGGTCAGCGCCGCTTTGAACCAAGCCAAGGCAAGCTTGGCCGTGAGCCACATCAGGAACTGCGTTGACGGGCACGAGACGGAGTCGGCCCACCCGTCGGCTCGGGAGATGTCGAAGGAAGAGGTCCTTGACGAACTTTCGGAAGTCCTCCAACGTCTCGTGCGGTGACCATACACTACGGAGTATCCATGAAGATGAAACTGACCATCGACGGAATGCACTGCCAGAAGTGCGCGGATCATGTCCAGAAGGCGTTGGAGTCCCTGGAAGGCGTCACCTCTGCCCGGGTGAATCTGGAACACAGAACGGCATGGGTCGAGACCGAAGCCGGATCAGCGCCCGACTTCGCATCGGCCCTTGACGACGAGGGCTACCAGCTTGTCGCAGAGGAATGAACCAGGAAGCCGAGCTTGAGATCCGTGGCATGACCTGCGGAGCTTGCGCCGCCCGTGTGCAGAAGGCCCTGTCGCGGGCCCCCGGGGTGGAATCGGCGAGCGTCAACTTCGCCACCCACCGAGCGACAGTCGTGCTGGCTGATGGGGCCGACGAGGCCCAGGCCGTCCGTGCCGTCCAAGAAGCAGGCTACAACGCGGAGTTGTCGGTTCGAACTTCGATCGTGCCGGACGAGGACACTGCCGCGCTTCGAACGGACTTGGTGCTCGCCGCCGCACTGACAGCACCGGTCTTTGTCCTCTCAATGGCCCAGCACCACCGTCCAGAGTGGATGAACTGGCTGCTCTTCGCATTGGCGACTCCGGTGGTCTTCTGGTGCGGCCGAAGGTTCTTCGCGACGGCCGCCCGAGGCCTCCCGAAGGCGCAGTTTACGATGGACACGCTCATCGCCCTCGGAGCAGGAGCTGCCTGGGTCTATTCGACGGTCGCCCTCTTTCTCTATCGCGGTCACGAGCAAAGCGAACACGTCTACTTCGAGACCGGGGCGGTGATCGTCACGTTGATCCTCCTCGGCCGGTTCCTTGAAGCCCGGGCGAAATCGCGGATGTCCGATGCGATCCGGATGCTCATGGCCCTTGCCCCTCCGACCGCCACCTTGGTCGGGCCCGACGGTCCGGTCGAGGTGCCGGCCGACTCCCTCAAGCCGGGAGACGTCGTGAGGGTCGTGCCTGGCGAGCGGTTGAGCGCCGACGGGACGGTGGTGGAAGGCGAGTCTTCTGTGGACGAATCGATGCTGACTGGGGAACCGGCCCTAGTGCCCAAGTCGCCGGGCGACCCCGTGACCGGAGGCACCGTCAATGGTCAGGGCTCGTTCCTCTTCCAGGTCGAGCGTTCGGGTTCTCAGACGACCCTTTCCCAGATCGCGAGAATGGTGCAGCGGGCCCAGGGATCGCGGGCTCCCATGCAAAGCCTGGCCGATCGGGTGAGCGGCGTCTTCGTGCCGGTCGTGATCGCAGTGGCACTCCTCACCGTGTTGGGAACAGGGCTCGCCGGATCTGGATGGGACGCGGCCCTCATGCGCGCGGTCGCAGTCCTGGTCATTGCCTGCCCGTGCGCTCTGGGGCTCGCGACTCCGACCGCCTTGATGGTCGGCACAGGCCGGGGAGCAGAACTTGGGGTGCTGGTTCGGGACGGGGCGAGCCTGGAGCGGGCGGCGGAAGTCCGGACGGTGCTGCTGGACAAGACGGGGACGGTTACCGAAGGCAAGCCTCGGGTGCTCAGGATGGCCGTCTTCGGTGGCTGGACCGAGGACGAGGCGCTGGCGTTCGCCGCCTCGCTCGAGCGACTCAGCGAGCACCCGCTGGCCCTGGCCGTGGTCGAAGAAGCCGAGCGGCGGGGGATCAGCGCTCCAGATGTGACCGGTTTCGAGGCGGTCAGGGGACAGGGCGTCCGAGGGGCGGGCGGCGCCGTCGGGCGGATCTCGTTTGTGGTGGGAGAAGGATTCGCTTTGCCGGCTGGGGCCCATCAGACCGCCGCCGCGTGGGAATCTCAGGCAGAAACGGTCTTCGCCCTGGCCCAGGGGCACAATTCTGCGATCGTATCGGTCGCTGACGCGCTTCGCGATACCAGCCACGCCGCGGTCTCGGCCCTGTTCGCCGAAGGGCTCCACGTCGCGATGGTCACTGGCGACAACCCCGTGACCGCCGAGGCCGTCGCGGCCCAAATCGGCGTGCGGGAAGTGCGGGCCGGTGTCTTTCCAGACGGTAAAGCGGCAGTCGTGGCCGAGTTTCAGAAGGGTGGGCCCGTGGCGATGGTCGGCGACGGGATCAACGACGCCCCGGCCCTGGCCGCCGCCGATCTCGGGATCGCGATGGGTGGCGGGACGGACGTGGCGATGGAGGCGGCCGGAGTGACTTTGCTTCGCGCCGACCTTCTTGGCGTGGCGACGGCGGTCCGGCTCGCCCGGGCGACGATGGCCACGATCCGGGGCAACTTGTTCTGGGCGTTCGCCTATAACGTGGTCATGATCCCGCTCGCCGTGGTCGGGCTGTTGAACCCGATGCTCGCGGCAGCAGCGATGGCGTTCTCAAGCGTCAGCGTCGTCCTGAACTCTCTCAGATTGCGCGGATTCGGAGGCAAGACGGTGGCGCCACAAAGCAACTGAGATTCCAAGGAACCCGAGTCCAGCCCCTGGACTATGCCCCGGGACTGGTCGGGCGTAAAATAGGTTCCAAGAGACAAGACTATGAGCGCGACCATGATCCATCCCACCGAGACCGGCTTGACCGTCAAGAACTACATCAACGGCGAGTGGGTCGCGGGAGACCGCACCTTCCAGAGTTTCAACCCGGCCAATCGCGAGCATGTCGTCGGGGTCGTCCCGCAGACCGGCAAAGACCAGGTGGAAGCGGCGGTTACAGCGGCCAAGCACGCGTTCAAAACCTGGCGCGAGCTCAGCTGGGTGAAGCGCGCCGAGTACATCGACAACCTCGCCCAGTTGATCAAGCGCGACGTCGAGGCGCTTTCCCGGCTCGTAACGATCGAGTGCGGCAAGCCGATCAATGAAGGCCGAGCGGACGTGGTCGAGGCCTTGCACATGGCCCAGTACATGGCCGGTCTCGGACGCCTGCCCTACGGCCATGTGATTAGCAGCGAGATCGCGTCCAAGGACGCTTACATCATCCGCAAGCCCAAGGGCGTGGTCGGGATCATTACACCATGGAACTTCCCGTTCGCCATCCCGCTCTGGGGCATCCTTCCTGCCGTCCTGGGCGGCAACACTGTGGTCTTCAAGCCGAGCGAAGAAACCCCGGTCATGGGGCAAAAGCTGGCTGAGCTGTTCGAAGAGGCTGGATTCCCGGCGGGGGTGATCAACACGGTGCACGGCAACGGCGAGGAGACCGGGGCCGCTATCACCGGTGCGGAGGGCGTCGACGTCGTCATCTTCACGGGGTCGCGCGCGGTCGGCTCGATCATCAAGCGGCAAGCGGTCGCGGGCGAAGTGCACAAGTTTGTGGCGACTGAACTCGGCGGCAAGAACGCGGTCATGGTGCTTGCAGACGCCGACCTTGACATCGCCGTCAACGCGGGCGTGCTGAGCGCGTTCAAGACGAGCGGACAGCGGTGCGTGAGCTCAAACCGGATCATCGTCGACAAGAAGATCATCGACGCCTACACCGAGCGGTTCGTGGAGAAAGTCAAGCGGATCAAGGTCGGCGACGGGCTGGAGGAGGACACGTTCATGGGCCCGCTCATCAGCCAAGAGGGCGTCGCGAAGTGGCACCACCATAACGCGAAGGCTGTCGAAGAGGGCGGCGAGGTGCTCGTACACGGCGAAGAGGTCAAGGAAGGACCGCTCGCGAAAGGCAACTTTGTGACGCCGTTCGTTTACCGCTTCCGCGACTACAGGGAGAACACCTTCTGCCTGCGCGAGGAGGCCTTCAGCCCGCACACCTGCATCATCGGTTGCGACGGGATGGAGGACGCGGTGCGGATCTACAACGACACCGACTATGGGCTGGCGATGGCGGTGATCACCGAGGACTATCGCAAGTGGCGCTGGGTTCGCGACCACGCTGACTATGGGCTGGGCTACGTCAACCTGCCTTCGATCGGGGCTGAGGTGCACCTTCCCTTCGGCGGGGTGAAGGCGTCGGGCAACGGCCATCCGGCGGCGGAGACAGCCCTGGACTACCTGACCCACCGGGTGGCGTTCACCGTGAACCACGCCCGGGAGATCGTCATGGCCCAGGGCCTGACGACGCTTTGAGTTCCGATCCCCCCTCTCCCTCGCTGAGGGAGAGGGGGCGCAGCCAATAGGCTCGATAGCCCCTCTTCGTCTGCCGTATCCAATTCAACTTCAAGCCACAGGGCGAAGAACCTACTTCTCAGACGCTCGCAATCAGCCGCGAGACTTCCACGATCGCAGATCAAAGAGAAGTGTGCCTGGTTGGCCAGCTTCGGTCAGACCGCCTGAAACCTGGCCTCAGACCTTTTTCAGCCTCAGAAAGATCTTGATTCCGGGCGGAACCTTCTCGTTCGGGAATCCTTGCTTGATGAAGGCCGTGAAGTCTTGAGTCATCGACTTACCGTCTTTGGCCAGCGTGAGGCGGTGCGTTTCGGCGGGCTTGTCCAACGGCTTGCCGTCGGCCTTGTGCGCGGTCAGCACGACGGTCTGCCCTGCCACCTTCCACTTCCCATCGGAGGTCATCGGCTTCGGATACTCAGGCTGAACGATCGTGGCCTGGAAGGCGCCGCCCTTCTTGATGACGACCGTCAGTTGCATCTTGCCCCCCATCTGCCGGGTGAGGTTGAACTTGCCCGTTTTGTCGTTGGTCTCCATCGTCCCTTTCCAGGTGCCAATTGGGTCAGCGGCCGAGACAACGACAGCGGCGAGAACAGTCAGTGCGACCATGTTTCATATGACGCCGCATCCCATCGGACGCGTCGACCGAGGGAACGGCCCGGCCCTTCTTCGCCTGCGGAACGAGCCAGTCGGCACAAGTCGTGCCGCCAGAGCGGCTCACAATTGTGGGGCCCAGAGGTACCATGAAGGCATGAAGCGGCCCACCAAGCAAGAGATCCGAGAGGCGGTTGAAAAGCTCAAGTCGAAATCAGAAGGCTCCGCGCCTCCGCCCGAGCCCTCTGTCGGAAAGCTGACCGAGAAGAAGTCGAGCCAGCGCATCCGAAAGCAGGGAGTCTGACCGCCCGCCTTTGACCCCACAGCCCGGGGATGGCGGCCAGAGGCCATGTGCGACCCTCAGAAGTCCATCGATGTGTCGCCGTGGATCATCTGGATGTAAGCGAGCTGGCCGACGTGGTACATCGGGTTCCAATACGCGTAAGACATGAAGTCGCGCCAGGTGAACACTCCCCACGGCGTCTCGATTGTCTCAAGCAGTTTGTCGCTGGGAAAATGGCGGATGGCCTCGAAGAGACCGCCTTTGACAGAATCAAAGTGGGCCTTGCAAGCGGCGACGGTCTCGAAGCCGCTTGAGTCGTGGGGCTCAGAGGGAACGTCGGCTGGCATGGCTCGGTCTTGGATCACTTGGGCGAGGAACGGCGGGACGGTCGCGCACTCGATCACCATCTCCATCGGAGTGCGGGTCGACTCGGAAGCCTTGTATTGAAGCTTGTCGCCAAGCCGCTCGGCGTTCTTGAAGAGGTCGTCGTAGGCGCTTTCGATAAGCGGGACCAGGGCGTCTTGATAGGTCACGGCATGCAAAGTCTACCGGCCCCAGAAGGAACGGAGTGTCGCGCCCGACTCTCCTTTTCAACGGTCAGCCCGGACGACGTCTAGAGTCATCCAGAGTGGTAAAACCTCGAAGGCATGATGGGCCGGGTCTTGGCCGAGCGCCGCCGACAGCCCGTCGGAGTCGGCGCTCACGAAGATAGCCGCCTCGATGACGCCTTTGAACGTAGGATCCTCGCTCAACCCGACGCGGCCCCAAACGGCGAGGCCGTGGCTTTTCTTCAGCATGTTGAGCCACGGTTGCCGATCTTCCGGCGCGCTTCCCGAACTCTCAGGGCCAGAGCGCCACAAGACGAGCCGGTGCTCGGTGATCTTCGAGGGGTCCACACCCGGTGTGAATCTCTTCAAGTCGACTTCCCATGGGGCTGCCTCGATCTTCAGCAAATCCATCTTCACGAAGTCATCGCCAGTGAAGAGAGCCGGAATTGACGCCCGATCCTCGGCTCTTACGACGGTGATGCCCCGGCGAACACCGGTCGGATCCTGAACCGGGCCGGCCGCAAACAGAAACCCTGCCTTGGCCTGCTCTCCCATGTTGCCCAGGTGGGTCTTCATAGCTGCCTCCATCGCCTCTTGGGATGGGCGCTGTCCTTCGCCCTTCACAAAGAACATGAGAAAGGTCTTGGGCTCGGCCCGTGGCGCGAGCGTCGCCATCAGAACCGTCAACAGGGCCGTCGTCGTGACCATCGCGCCCACTATACAGCAAGATGTCGGAGTGGTGAGTCTCCTCACCTGGACATCGGGGTCGCTCCGCCTGGAGACGGTAAGGTCTCGGACATGCAAGGATGGACTCGGGTCGCCAGCTATGCTTGGATCGAGGACAGTTCGCGAGCCGTTCTACTGTGCCGTCTCTCCGCAGAGGAGCCGGACGCTGGAAAGTGGACTCTCCCAGGAGGCGGACTGGAATTCGGCGAAGATCCGGCAGTGGGCTGCCGCCGCGAGTGCCTGGAAGAGACGGGTTTGGAAGTCCATCTTGGCCCCGTGATCGACGCGCACGGCGAAGAGATCACGACATCACGAGGGCCGCAGCACGCGGTCAGGATCGTCTATCGGGCGACAGTCGTCGATGGCCATCTCCGGCCCGAAACTTTGGGATCGACCGACCATTGCGAGTTTGTGCCCCTTGAGGCGCTCCCTTCCTTGGACTGTGTCCCTCTCGTTCACAGGGCCATCGCTGCGCTGACTTCTGGCGCTTCGGGCTAAGCGAGCTGGGCGAGAGCCCGTCTGCCGATGACGGCCATCGCGGCTATGGCCAGCGGCACCGTGATGTAGACAGCCAAGGAGCTGCCCATGATGAAGACGGCCATGACAACCGCCAGTTCGGCGAAACTCAGCTTCACCAGGGTCTGTGTCTGAAGGAAGCGCTCAGGCTGAATGGAGGGATCCCGAGAAACCGGCACCGGGAAGAGAAGCCCCATCGGGATCAGAAGGAGCGGAGCGAGGTGCCAGAGTTCGAAACCGCGCCGCAGTTCCGGAGCGACCGACTCGTGGATGAACACCATCAGCAAGACTGGCAGCGCCATGTGGGCACCGATCACGATAGCGAGAACTTGTCGATGGTTGACCGTCGATGGCTCAGTGGAGCCTGGATCGGCGAGGGCCGCCTCGATCCCTTCGCGGGTCAGGCCCGGGTGCCTGTCCATGAGCTCCTCATGCGAGACACCGTCCGACACGGCTTCTCGGATCACCCTCACCGGAACTCCGCACCCTGCGACGACCGGCTCGTCCCGTTCTTCCGGCATGGCGGCACCTTACCACCGGACATTCTCGCTTGAATCCAGTTTGCCTTCATCCGGTTGGGGCCGGGCATACTCGCCATCGTGAATGAACCGTTCCCTTGGCCCTTGGACCAAGCTCGTGCGTTCCTCCGATCCCACGGGCTCCCTGAAGGGCCGCTGACCGAAATCTCTGGCCAGGCTTGGGTCAACTGGGTGTTCCTGGTCGGAGAAAGCCACGTCCTGCGCATCAACCGGATCACGGTCGAGACAGACGACGCCTACACGGAGCGCGTGGCCGTGCCGGCCGTGCGCAAGGCGGGGATCAGGACGCCCGAGCTGGTCGTTTTCGACGACTCGCGGTCGGTCATCGACTCGGTGGTGACAGTCTACGAGCAGGTCGAGGGCCGTGCTTTGGGGCGCCTCCCTTGGCGGCTTGAAGGACTGAGGGAGGTGTACACAGAGCTTGGGGTCGAGATCGCGAGAATCCAGCAGCGGGTCACGGAAGTCGACGACCCTCACGGATGGTTGGACGAGGAGACGGTGTCCGACCTGGGAGAGCTGGTGCCCGAAGCTCTTGAATCGGGCAAGATCGAGGCTGTCACGGCGGCATGGCTCGAAGACTGGGCGTCCAGGCTCGACCCCGCTGGCGCGAGTCGGGGCCTGATGGTCTTCGCCCACCAAGACTTTCACTCCTTCAACCTTCTTGTATCGGGAGAACCGATGCGCCTGAACTCCGTCATCGACTGGGGTGACGCGGGCTGGGCCGACGCGTCGTGCGACTTTTGCAGCGCCCCGGTCTGGGCCGTCCCTTGGATGATCGAGGGATATGAGGCCGAGGGTGGGGTCGTCGATGAAGCGTTTGTCGGACGGATCTTGACTGAAGCCGTCGGCACTCTCCTTGACTGGGAGGACCACCCTGGAAAGGAGCCATGGGCCCCACAGGTTTCGAGCTTCTGGGCCAACCTCGTCCGGCTGATGGCCATGGACCTTGACTCTCGATGGTCGCCTTGGCTGCCCGACTTCCTACCAGGGGTGGCTTAAACTTCGAGTTCGGCTCCTGAAGGGAGCTTCATCAGCAGCCAGGTGTCAAGAACCAACAAGGCGACCCCTTGGATGGCGATCGCCCAGCCAGCACCCTGGACGACCGGGGCGTTGGAGGACAGTCCCAGGGCCAAGCCGACTCCAAGATAACCGACATTGAGACCTTCATTAAGCATGAGGAACTCTCGGAGCTTTCTTAGGTCGCCAGGGGGCTTGCCGTACCACGAGAGCCCACAGATGGCCAGGTTCACCAGGCACCATCCGCACATCCATGCTAAGAAAGAGGTCCAAGATCCATTCGGGGTTCCCATGGACCAGGCCGAGTACAGAGCGGTCCCGCAGACGAGGATGCACACGGCCGACCATATTGCCAGCCGGGACAAGTGCCCTCGATGCTCGCCCCGAATCTTTTCCACTAGGCTCCCTCTAGGTCGCTGGGCGACCGATCTGAAGTATGGCCCCATGGATCTTGAGCCAGTCGCGGCGCTGCTGCCATTCCGGGCAATTCTGAGCGACGATGGCCCAAAACCGTTCGGAGTGGTTCATCTCACGGCGATGAGCCAGCTCGTGGACGATCACATAGCGGAACACCTCCACCGGGGCCATCGCCAGTCGCCAGTTGAGGGTCACCGTTCCCCGGCTCGAGCAAGAACCCCAACGGGTTCGCTGGTCACGGATCTGGATCTTGGTGTAGTCGACTCCCATGGCCTTGGCGATGACAGGAGTCTCGCTATGGGCGAAGCGCTTGGCCCGAACCTTGAGCCACGACTGTAAGACAGGTTTGAACTCTGGACCATGGACTCGGACGATGGCGTCTCCCAATTCGACAGACTCCTCGTCGTCCCGGCAATACTCGGCGCGGTGCAGGCGGCCATCGATCCAAACGTGGCCCTCGGGGAGCGTCACCGTGGACAACTGTCGTTCCACCCAAGTTCGATGGGTCTCAAGCGCGTCCCAGCCCAGACTAAAAGGAACCCGCTGGGGCACGACAACCTCGACTTGATCGCCGAGGACTCTGATCCGCACCCGACGGGCTCGGGGCGACTTTCGGACGGAGGCACGAACCGGACCCGACTCGAACTCGATCAGTTTCGAATCAGTACCCGGCTTGCCCCTCATTCCTCCCCAAGGATAGGGCGCCGTGCACCGAGCTCGCCAGGTCTTAGTTCGGGTTGACGTCGGTCAGTTCTGGGCACGTGGCGGCGATCTCGGCCAACTTGGCCCCGACGATCCATGGATCTCGGAGGAACCGACCTTGCCAGGCACAAACGAAGCAGTGAGAGGCCGCCTGAGTCACCAAAGTGCCGCAGACGGGGCACACCTTCAACGATCCGGCGACCAGTCTTTTGAACTTTGGGGTGACCGGGAATCGACGTCCATAGAGCATGTCCAGCTTAGATTTTCGGAAGAACGTCCGCCGGTTCTGAGACAATCTTGCCGGATCTGTGGAACAAACCTAGGGAGGAGCCGTTCCATGCTGGGTCTTGTCGGATATTCCATCGGGTGTTTGGTCATTGGGGCCTTGATGACCACGATCATCCATTTCTTTCGCCCGATCAAAGTCAACGATGACGCCAAAGTATGGAAACCGTTGATTGTTTCTACTTTGATCGCTATGGCTGTTCCGTATATCTACGGTGAGGTCATGACCAGGATGCATGGGACTGGAATGAGCTCGGGGATCAGTGAAGCCCTCGACTCGGCCGGGGTCATTGGCCCGCTCAAGTACTTCCGAGTGATGACGGCGAGCGACAGCAAGGCGACGGTGATCGCGGTCGCCAACGACAAAAACGAGTGGGGGATGGCCGAGAACGCCGTCGTCGAGGTCGACCTGGTCAAGGACAAGGGCCGGTGGGAAGCGACCTCCTACAAGATCGTCAATTCTTTCAGCCGCCAGCGCGACGAGACCACGATGCCCCCTTATTGGTGAGCTAGACTCCCCGGGTCGATGACCCTGCGCGAAGTCCTCCATTCCCATGTCCCTGTGCTCAGCCTCTCAAGCACGGTTCGCGACGCTGTGGACAAGATGGACGTCTACCAGTTCCCTGCCCTTGTCGTCTTGGACGGCGACCACCGGCCAATCGGAGTCCTGACAGAAGGGGACGTCTGCAGGTCTGTCACCGACCTCGGGAGCCTCACCGCTTTGGCCCATGAACCTGCGCACAGGCTCTGCACCCCAGACCCTACCGTGGCCAGTCCAGAGATGGAGGTGAGTGACGCCTTTCACCAAATGTTGAGCCAGGGGATCACTTTGTTGCCTGTTGTCGAAGAGGGCCGCTTTTCCGGATTGGTGATGCGGATCGACCTGATGCACGCCATGATCCTTGATTCAGAGCCTCCTCTTTGACGCATTGGCCGACCTGGAATGCGTAAGAATCAGGCGATGCCGATCGCTGCAGGAGAAACGTTCCCCGATTTTTCCCTCGTTGACCAAGACGGAGCGACCCACACGCTTGAGAGCCTTCGGGGATCGTCCACCATCGTTTACTTTTATCCCAAGGACGACACGAGCGGTTGTACGACTGAGGCGTGTGAGTTCCGCGACCTGGTTCCTCGCTTCGCTGGGGCCAAGGTCTTCGGCGTCTCGCCGGACTCGGCCAAGAGCCACAAGAAGTTCGCTGACAAGTTCGGGTTGAACTTCCCTCTTTTGGCCGACACCGAGAAGGAACTGGCCACGGCGGCGGGAGTCTGGGTCGAAAAAACCCTCTACGGCAAGAAGTACATGGGAGTCGAACGGACAACGTTCTTGCTCGACGCGGACGGTCGCATCACCAAGGTGTGGGAGAAGGTGAAACCGGCCGGGCACGCCGAAGCTGTCCTAGCCGCCCTTCAGGGCTGAACAGTAGACTCGCGCCCCAATGCCGAGCAAGGTCACTGCCCCATCGATCCGCTCGATGAAGGGAGGAGCCAGGATCGTGTGCCTGACCGCCTATGACTTCACGGGAGCGAGGTTGGCCGACGAGGCTGGGGTGGACTTGGTGCTCGTTGGCGACTCGCTCGCGAGCGTTGTTTTCGGTCGGGAATCGACGACCGGCGTGACCTTGGAAGAGGTGGAGCACCATGTGCGCGCGGTGCGATCCGGAACTCACCGAGCCTTGCTGGTCGGCGACTTGCCCATGGGTTCTTATGGGTCGAGCGTCGGTCAGGCGGTGGACAGTGCTGTGCGGCTCGTCAAGGCGGGAGCCGAGGCCGTGAAACTCGAAGGGCCCTTTTACGAAGAGATCGCCGCCATTCGCAAGGTGGGCATTCCTGTGATGGGGCACGTCGGGATGACTCCGCAATCGGAGAATCTGTTCGGTGGATTCAAAGTGCAGGGCCGTGAGGACGAAGGATCGGCGACGGTCGAGACGGCCCGACAGCTGGAGCAGGCGGGCGTCTTCGCGATCGTCGTCGAGTTGGTGCCTCGGGAGGTGGGAGGACAGGTCACTCGGGCGGTCCGAGTGCCCACGATTGGCATCGGGGCCGGCCCCGATTGCGACGGTGAGATCCAGGTCTTGACCGACATCCTTGGGCTCTCGCCCAAGGTCTACCGCCATTCTCGCGTTTTCTCGGATTGCGGTCAGGCCGTCCGGGCCGGGATCCAGGAGTATGCCCGGGCTGTTCGGGAGCGCGAGTTCCCATCGGAGTCAGAGTCGTTTTGACGGTCGTTCAGACGGTCGCGGGCCTGCGGAGCCACCTCAAAGGGCTCCCCCGTCCAATTGGGCTTGTCCCGACGATGGGGGCTCTCCACAAGGGCCATGCCGAGCTCGTCCAAAGGGCCGTCGCCGATTGCCCGACCGTCGTCGTGTCCATTTATGTGAACCCGACCCAGTTTGGCCCCAACGAGGACTTTGCTTCTTATCCAAGATCCAAGGACGATGATTTGGCGCTCCTTGATGCTGTAAGGGCCTCCATCGCCTTTTTGCCAAGCGACTCTGAAATGTATCCGGGACACGAGACCAAGATTTGCGTCGAAGGTGCGGCCAGAGGATTCGAAGGCGACCTTAGGCCTGGCCACTTCGACGGCGTCGCCACAGTCGTCGCCAAGCTGTTCTTGATGACGGGTTGCGATATCGCGTACTTCGGGCTCAAAGACCTCCAGCAGTGCGCTGTCGTTCGTCAAATCGCGAGGGATCTATGCTTTGACGTCTCTTTGCGGTTCGTTGAGACGGTGCGCGAAGAGACAGGTCTAGCACTGTCTAGTAGAAACCAATACCTTAGTTCGGAACAGAGATTGCTAGCCGCATCCTTGTATCGAGTGCTGAACGAGACTGGTCGTGCGGTTCTTTTCGGGACTTCTGTCTTAGAGGCTTGCGAAATTGGGAAGGCGAATTTGCGAGGCTTAGGGTTCGAACCCGAATACCTTGATTTGGTCAATCCAGAAACGATGTTGAAGCTAGATCAACCCCATCGTGATGCACGATTAGTCGTGGCCGCTCGACTGTCTGGCGTGAGGTTGATCGATAACATGGCCCTTAATTCCGTCAAATCCGCTTGACATTCTTCTTCGACGCGTCCATAATGCGCTGGTCGCTCGAACTAAGCCACAAACGGCTACGAACGACGGAGCCCACGATGGCCAAAAGTGTTGACAAGATCAAAGCAGCCCTGAAACTTCGAACCGAACCGAGGGAGAACAGTCTTTCCCTGCGGATCGGCACCAAGAAGTACGTTCTTCCCTTCGAAGTCCGGACTTTGCAGTCCACCGACTATATCTTTGTGCACATCCCGCCAAGCGCAGAGATCTTGCGATTGGGAGACGACGGACTGGCCATCGTGTCCAGCGATTCTGAGGCGGCCAACGCCGCCAAGACCTTCCGCAAGTCGCGAAAGCGAACGCGCTCGTCGAGCGGTCGTGGACCGGTCGAGTTGCCCGAGGAACTAAAGGCCGCTTTGAGCAAAGTTCCTGCAGGTCACAAAATCAGTTACACCCCAGACGGCAAAGTGAAGCTCGTCAAGGCTCGCCGACGCCGCAAGGCGACTGCCTGACACGGCCGCGGTTCGTCGTTTCCCATGCCCTGCGCCACCGTCTGGAGCGCAGGGCTCGCTATTGGGTAGATTCGGGCCGTGCCGCCTTAGCTCAGTGGTAGAGCAACCGCCTTGTAAGCGGTAGGTCAGGGGTTCGAATCCCCTAGGCGGCTCCAGTGTTCCCAAAGTCTGGTTCCGGAACTTTTGAGGCCGCCATCCATCCGACCGCCGTTGTCAGTCCCAAGGCCGCTGCCCCGCAAGCCAGCGCGAAAGCGAGGCCCGCTTCCCTGGCGATCCACCCCGAGGCCAAAACCCCCAACGGGGCCATGCCGCCAATCGCCCAAAGGTGCATCGAAAGCACTCTTCCTCTGAGCTTTTCCGGCGTCAAGAGTTGGAACAGGGTGTTGGTGGAGTTGAACTGGACAATCGTGCAGGCTCCTAAAACCGACAAAATTGGGAACGCTACCCACGGGGACGTCGTGGAGGCCAAACCGAACAGACCAAGACTCATGATCGCCATGGCTACGCGGACCAGCAAAGTTTTGTAGGGCCTCGCGCTCACCGAAGCGAGGAGGATGAGCCCGATTAAAGCTCCAATTCCTACGCAACTCATGGCGGCTCCCAAGCCCCGCTGATCCAACCCAAGTTTCGATTTGGCTATGGCCGGCATCAAGGCCAAGTAGCTCGTGCCGAAGACCGAGGTCGCGGTCTCAAGGAGGAAGAGCGTTCGGTGGGAGGTAGTGCGAAAGGTGAAACGCAATCCTTCAAAGAGCAGATCTTTGACTGGCTCCCTTCTTTCAGGAGGATTATGAAGCTGAGTCTTGAGTTTCGCCGCTGCGAAGGCCATAGCTGAGAAACTCAGGCCATTGATCAAGAAGCACCAGGCTGGGCCGACCGTCGCGGCAAGAAACCCGCCCAGGGCCGGTCCAACGATCCGAGCTAGGTTGAAGGTCGACGCTTGAGCCGGGATCGCGGCGGCCAGATCCTTCTCATCGACCACCTGACGGACGATTCCCTGCCTGGTCGGCACCTCGACACACTGCACGAGACCGATCCAGAGGGCCGAAGCGATGAAGTGCCAATACGCGACCCAACCAGCGGCAGTGCCCCAGGCAAGAAGGAGCGGCCCGGCAGAACTGAGGGCCATGCACCAAATCAGAACTTTGCGCTTGTCGAAGAGGTCGGCGACGAACCCAGCGAACGGCCCGACAAAGGAAATCGGCAGCATCGCGCAGAACATGACGAACGCGAGCTTGGCCGCGTCGCCAGTGAGCTCGTACACCAAGTATCCCTGGGCGACGTTCTGGACCATCGAACCCGTGAACGACACGAACGCGCCGACCCATAAGACCCGGAAGTCACGGTACGTCAGGGCACGAAAAGCCGGCAGCCGAGTCAGGTTCGAGAACCACGCACGTTCGACCTCTGGCATTCGTCAACCAGCATGGCCGATCTTTTCAACCCCATCCGGGCAGGCTAGGCAGGCGCCGGGTTCGGCGCGAGCTCAGAGCGGGCCGCCCAGTCGTCCGTCACTTCGAGCCGGCCCGACTCTTCGGCGATCATCACAGCATCGAGCGAGGCGACCGCGACTTCCAGGTGCTTCTCTTCGGGCTCGGCCGTCGTGATGAGCTGCGTGAGGAGTCCGGGTTTGAGGATCGCATTGACCCAGGCCTTGTTGCGCATCTTGCCCGCAAGCCGAATGACTTCGTAGCTGACCCCGGCGACCAGAGGCAGGCAAGCGAGTTCGACCGGAATGCGCGACAGGGCGATCAGCCATCCCGGAGACGTCGCCGGAACGAAGAGGTCACGAGGAATCAAAGGGAAAAGAAAGAAGCTGACGACCGTCACGATGATGACGAAGTTCGTCCCACAGCGAGGATGGAGCCGTGTTTGGCGGGCCGCGCTCTCCACGCTCAGGTCTTCGCCCGCTTCGATGGCGTTGATGGCTTTGTGTTCGGCCCCGTGGTACTTGAAGACCTCGTAAATCATGGGCAAGCGACTGATCGCCGACAGGTAGGCGATCACGAAGACGATCTTCACCACCTCGGCCAAGTAGTTCGTCGCCAGCAAGTGCTTGTTCACGTCCATTGATCCGGTCGCGAACCGAACCAGGTATTCAGCCACGAACTGCGGGGTGGCGTTAAACAGCAGGAATCCGAACGCCAAGGAGACGACGACGGTGGCTGCGATCAGCATCGCATCGACGGCTTTCGGCGAGAGCAGGCCCTGCAGCATCGGGGCCTTTGAGAGGCCGATCAAGCCGAGCAAAGCCGGGGTCAGCGCGATGAGCCAAGGCGCGAACCGGCCAAGGGCTCCTTTGGCTTCGGGCCCCTGCAGGCTCGCGGCCAAGGCGAAGTGGCTACCAGTAGCGAACATCCACACGGCAACAAGGACGAGGGCCAGACCGATGACGGCCGATCCCCAAGCCATGGCCGGGCTCATGGGCTTCTGGGCCTTCACCGGTGCCGCCTCCCCCCCGTACTTCTCCTCGGTCTGGACGTTGCCCGCGAAGTTCATCGCTCGGATTCCCAGCCCCATGGTGTCCAGCATCGCCAGAGTCCCGCGGAGAAACGGCTTTTTGAGCCACGTCTGCCGGCCGATCCACGTTTTCTCAAGCGGCTCGGTCTTGACCACGATCTTGCCGTTGGGAGCCCGACAGGCCACCGCATAGTAGTTCGGCGACCGCATCATCACCCCTTCGACTACGGCCATGCCGCCAAACGTCAGGTATTCCGTTTCGTTCGGGGAAGTGGGCCGTTTTTCCTCGGACATGAAGCGTGAGTCTACCTAGCCCCTGGTTTCTCACTGGATTCACTGCCGAGGGGTCCTGGTTTCCGCTCTAGATTGGAAACTCAGAGCCCAAAATCCACGTCAGACAATCGTGTCCGCAACTCGGGCACAAGGAGCGAAGACCCTATGGGAACACCAGACCGGTTGGAGCTCACAGAGGACGAGGCGTACTCCCTTTTGTCGCTTTGCTTGACAAGCGAACTCGGGCTGGACGCGCAGTCTGAACGGGCAGTGCGGAAGCTGGCAGAGTTCTGCAAAGCTCACCGCAACTCCAAAAACGATCATCGACGATCCAATCTCAGTGAGCTCATACAAGGGGCGGGGTGATTCCCGCTCCTTTTTCATTGAGTAGCATGCGCCTGTGACGACTGTCGGTGACGTGGTCTCTTTGGTCGAATCCTTGGCGCCGCCGTTGGCTGCCTTCGAGTGGGACCGAGTCGGGTTGCAAGTCGGCGATCGGTCGGCTCCTTGTGGCACCGTGTTGGTCTGCTTGGACTGCACCCAAGGAGCCGTGGCACGGGCCCGAGAGCTCGGTTCGGGTCTGATCGTGTCCCATCACCCGGTGATCTGGGAACCTCTTCGGGCGATAGGGTCGGGAGTGGTGGCGGACCTCGTGCGGAACGAGGTCGCGCTGTATGCCGCCCACACCAACTGGGACTGTGCTCGAGGCGGCATCAATGACGAGTTGGCCTCACGGCTGGGGCTCTCAGGAGTGCGGGCATTCGGGCCCGGTCGGGCCCTGGCGGTGCACAAGTTGGTGGTCTTCGTGCCCGTGGAGGCAGGGAGCGCTTTGATCGACGCCCTCAGTTCCGCAGGGGCCGGGGTCATCGGAGCTTATTCGCGCTGCGCGTTCTTTCATCAGGGCACGGGCACCTTTCTTGGGGGGGCTGGTTCGAACCCCGTCGTTGGAAAGGCTGGAGAGGTGGAGGAAGTGGCGGAACTTCGGGTCGAGATGGTCGTTCCCTTTGGCTCTGAAGAAACCGTCGAGGAGGCCCTCCGCCGTGTTCATCCCTATGAGGAGCCTGCCTTTGATTGGGTCCCCCTGCGTCCCTCGGTCGCGGCCGCCCTCGGACGAGTGGGTTCCTTGCCGCAAGGGGTCAGTGCCCCTGTGCTTGGGCGCAGTGTTGCCGAGCGCCTTTCGACGCGGGTCGAAGTCTGGGACGGCGGGCGACCCATCGAGCGGGTGGCCGTGATCGGCGGGGCCGGGAGCGGCGAATGGCAGTCGGCCCTGGGCGCGGGCGCGCATGCTCTGGTGACCGGAGAGGTCAAACAGAGCGATGCTGTGGCCGGGTCTGCGGCGGGATTGACGATGGTCTCGGCTGGCCACTACGCCACCGAGCAACCGGGGATGGAGGCTCTGGCGCGGGCATTGGTGGGCGCAGGCGTGGCCTGTGAGTTGTTTGTGCCCGAGCCAGGCTCTTGGGGCAGGCCAAGCTCTCACTGGCCTTGACTTTGGTACTCCGGACGGGATTCGAACCCGCGATTTCCTCCTTGAAAGGGAGGCGTCCTAACCGCTAGACCACCGGAGCGTGAGCCTTCAGTTTGGCCCAAGGGCCGGGTCAACACCAGGACTCCCCAGGCTGGTTCAACCTGGGGAGCTTCTGGTCGATGAATCCTTAGCCGCCGACCGCGTCGGTGCCGTTCACTGGCCCTGGATTCGGGTCTTCGACCCGCTCCCGAACGGGAGACTGATTGGGCTTGACGGCAGGCGCTTTCGGCTGAGCCGTCGCCTCGCGCTTCGACTCCTCGCGCGCAGGAGCCGGGCGCGAGGCAGCACTGGTTCCGCTACGGCTCGTCGGCCTTCGGGCCCCCGTGTAACGGCGAGCATAGTAGCCTTCGTTGAGGCTGTTCACGCGCACGCGGCCCCCGCCGCTGCTCGCGTGGATGAACTTGCCGTTACCGACATAGATGCCGACGTGGCTGACGCGCGAGCCACGGGTGTTGAAGAAGACGAGGTCTCCCTTGGAGAGGTTCTCTCGGCTCACGGCCTTCCCAGACTGTGACTGGGCGATCGAGGTGCGCGGGAGTTGGACGCCGTGCTTGCTGTAGACGTAAGTCGTGAACCCAGAACAGTCAAATCCGCTCCGGGAGGTGCCGCCCCACCGGTAGCGGACGCCCATCGCGCTCGCTGCGGTGTCGATCACGTCGCCGTTGCCCGAATAGGCCAGGGCGTCGGAATAGTCGGGCTTTCCGCTGGACTGCCGCCGCGGTTGGGCGGCGACCGTCCGCCTCTGGCTCGACGAGGACGCCACGGAGTTCCTCGCAGTGCTCGGGCGCTGGGCGGAAGTGTCCGCGGCCACGTAGTTGCGGCTCATCGCAGCCCGGGCGAGCCGCTCCTCGCGCTCGGCAGCAGCGACCTGGGACGCGGGGACTTCGGTCAAGAGGTCTTGGCGCACCCATCCGACCGTGCCGCCGCTGAAGGCGAGTTTGTACCAGTCGCCGATCCTATCGCGCACCTTGGCGAACCGACCCTGGTCGACCATCGTGACCTTTCGGGCATCGGTCGACGCACCAGCGCGGACAATGACGTTGTCGCGGACGACCTTGGCCCGCTTGGTGAGAATCTTGGGCGTCTGGCGGCCCGCGACCTTCGGAACGTTCACCATCGTGCCAGGGCGGAGACGGTTCCAGTTGACGTTCGGGTTCGCGGCCCGCACCTGCGGCGGGGTCACACCATAGCGGCGCGCGATCGTCCAGTCGTTGTCGTCGTCTTCGGCTTTGTGCTGGATCGTGCCCTGGGTCGCCGGCAGTGACGCTGTCTGCAACGCTGGTTTCTCCTGGGTAGAGGAGGCGACTTGAAGCCCCGGAACGCTCAAGAACTGGCCGATCTGGAGGGCCGTCCAGTTGACTCCAGGATTGGCTTGGCGGAGGTCGCTCGGCTTGATGCCGTGCCGTCTGGCAATGGACCAGTCGGTGTCGCCGTTTTGAACCTTGTACTTCCCTGGTTCAGGTTCTACCTGGGCGAGGGTCTGTTTGATTCGTCCAGGGATTACGATCACCGCGCCGGGCCGAAGCTTCTCAGGCTGGATCGTTGGGTTGGCGAGGGTCAAGCGTTCATAGCCGGTGCTGTACCTGCGCGCGATGCTCGCAAAGGTCTCTCCTGGCTGGACGCGATGAACGTTGGGCGCTTTGTAGCTTCCGCTGGTGAGCAGTGCGCACGCAAATAAGGCTCCGGAAACGATCAATAGGCTCCTCCTCCGGTTCCGGAAAGCTATGAGGCTCATAGCCAGACCGGAACGCACACCATACCGGCTTTCTTTTGAGTGTGTCAACCACATAGACGGACCTCCGGGACTCTTGGGAGCGGGCAAACAACAACAATCGGGCAGATATTCCCGACTTTGGTACTATTGTGGGGCCCCGTGGTGAGTGTCCTTATAGTCAACTGGAACACTCGGGACTTGTTGCGGTCTTGCATCCAGTCAATCTTGAGGCACCCGCCGGAGGGCCCCTATGAGATCTTGGTGGTGGACAACGACTCGTCTGACGGGTCGGCCGCCATGGTCGAGACAGAATTTCCGGACGCCAGGCTTTTCAGACCGGGCAAGAACCTGGGCTATGCGGCCGGAAACAATTTGGCCTTCAGCCATGCCCAAGGCGAACTTCTCCTGACCCTCAATCCGGACACCGAGTTCGAGGATGACACCTTGGCCCGAGCGTGCGCCGCCCTTGCCAAGCAGCCGAGGGCGGGATCTCTCGCCGTGCGGCTCGTCGGGCCGGACGGCCGGACTCAAAGGTCGGTGCGAGGGTTTCCCACTCCCCTTGGCGTCATGGGGCAGGCCCTGAGGCTCGATCACCTGTTTCCGGATTCGGTCTTGGGCAGCTACAGCCTGCCCAAGTTCGATTACGACCGGCCAGGCCCAGCCCCGCAACCTATGGGGACGTTCTTGCTCTTTCGCCGCGAGGCCCTGGCGATGGTCGGCGACCCTTGCGCCCCTTTTGACGAACAGTTCCCGATCTTCTTCAACGAAGTCGACCTGCTGTACCGGCTTGACCGGGCCGGCTGGCCCTGCTGGTATGAGCCCAGCGGGCACGTGTGGCACCACCACGGCGCCAGCACCCGGCAGGTCAGGAAGTCCATGGTCTGGGAGTCGCACCGGAGCCTGGTACGGTATCTCCGCAAGCACCTGGCCGGGCCCGAAAGGCTCTGGTTGCCGCTTGTCTGGCTTTTGGCGACCCTATCGGCGCTGGTAAGGGCCAAAGGATTCTATGCCGGATTTCGAGCTCAGTGTGACGATCTGTAGCTGGAACACTCGCGAGGACCTGCGGCTTTGCCTTGAGAGTCTTCGGGCCGCCCAAGGCGAGGCCGACTTCGAAGTGATCGTGGTGGACAACGCCTCAGCCGACGGATCGGCCGACATGGTCGAGTCGGAGTTTCCCGAGTTCAACCTTGTCCGGTCTCCTGTGAACCTTGGCTTCACGGGCGGGCACAACCTGGCCCTCGGTCGCCGAGCGGGCCATCACGCCGCCTTGCTCAATTCCGACACGGTCGTCCATCCCGGGGCGATCGGAAGCTTGGCCAATGTTCTGAGGAACCAGCCCGATGTCGGGATCGTGGCCCCTAAGCTCCTTAACCCAGACGGAAGCCTTCAATACAGTTGCCGACGATTCCCCAATCCCATCGCGGCCGCCTTCCGGAACACGTTCTTGGGCCGGTGGTTCCCGAACAATCCCTATGTCCGCGACTATCTGATGAAGGACTTCGACCACTCTTCTCCTCGCGAGGTCGACTGGGTCTCTGGGGCCGCGCTCTTCATCCGCAACGAGGCCCTGGAAAGGGTCGGCAGACTCGATGAGAGCTTTTTTATGTACTGTGAGGACGTCGATCTTTGTAAGAGGGTCTGGGACGCCGGTTACCGGGTGGTTTATTGGCCCGAGGCCGTCGTGACCCATGCGATCGGACGAAGCACCGACAAAGCGGCCAACAAAATGATTGTTCGGTTCCATCGCTCGATGCTTCGGTATTACCGAAAGCATTTGATCTCTCAGGCTCCGTTCTTGTTGCGCCCCGGCCTGATCGCCTTGGCAGCCCTGGCCCTGAGCGTCAGGGCCGGGCTGTTCCTCAGCAAAAACGGGATCGACGCCCTAAGGAGGTGGGCCTTTCATCGATGACAAGGCCGACTCTCGAACAAGGGCTCTTGGCTTTGGGACTGGCCCTGGCCGTGGTGATTGGAGGACAGGTCGCCTTGACCCCGCTTCCATGGCCCGCAGGGGGCTGGGCCGAAGGGGCACTGGGCGGACTGGAGCTGCCCCTGAACGCCCGATGGTTGATCTCGCTCTTCTTGGTGGTCGCGTTCGCCCTGGCCTGGTTTCGTCACCGTATTGTCCAGATCCCCGTCTTGCCAGTCATAGGGTGTCTGGGCGTGTTCTGCGGGTTGGTCCTGGCTTCGGTGCCGCAGTCGGCGTTCCCGATGGCGAGCTTCCAGTTCGGGCTCGAATGGCTGACCTATGCCCTCGCTTTGGGGGCGGCGGTGGCTGTCGTCGGGAGAGGAGGCGGCCCGAGAGCCATGGTCTGGATCCTGGTCTCTGCGGCGGTACTTGTGGCGGCCAAGGGGATCACGGAGTACGCCGGGATGCGGGCCATCGAGCCGACCTACCGGATCTTCGCCGGTTGGAACAATCCTAACGCTCTCGCTGGGATCCTCGTCCTGGCGTCGCCGTTGGCGACTGGGTTGGCCGTCACGGCTCAGAGGGCCGAGAGGTTCGCGGCCTGGGCTTGCGCCGCTCTCTTGGCCGTCGCGCTCACGCTCACCCAGTCCAAGGGGGGTCTGGCGTGCTTTTTCCTGGCTCATGGGGCGTTGTTCTTGTTGGCCCTTGTTTGGCGCGCCGGGTGGGGGGCCTTGAGCGCGTTCGTAGCCCCATGTTTGGCCCTGGCGTTTGGCGGGCTGCTCGCGCTCACCCAACCGACGGCGACCGGGCCGGGGCCCGCTTTCACGAGGCTGGCCCAAGCTGGCCAGTCTCAAGAGCAGTCGGCAGGGTTCCGGGTTCTTCTCTGGCGCTCTGCGGTCGAGCTGATCCGGGAAAGGCCCCAGGGGATCGGGATCGGGACCTTCCAGTTTGAGTCCACCCGCCCTGGGCTCACCCCGGCCACCTACCTGGCCCACCAATCCTGGCTTCAGGTCACGGCGGAGACGGGCTGGCTCGGCCTTGTCGGCTTACTCGCGCTGCTCGGCGTCGCTGGTCGTGCCGCGTTGAGGAGGGTCGCGTCCCTGCCCGCTCCCAGGCGCCTCGTTCTGGCCGGGGTCGTCTCGAGCCTCGTCGGGGTCGGGGCGAACGGCTTCGTCGAAAGCAACCTCTATTATTTCGGGACGGGAGTGGCGACGTTCGCCCTCATCGGCGTCGCTCTCCTCCTCGGGACCGACGGCGTCACTCCGGAAATGACGCCAAGACCCTTGCGGCACATTCTAGCGGCGGGAGTCGCGCTTCTCTTCTTCGGAGGCTGGTCGGTCCTGGCTTCGAGCGAAGTCGCAAGATCCCAGGCCCTTGCCGGGATGGCCGATGGAAAGCCCGCCCCCCCGCCTTCGCTCGTTTGGGACAGCGAGGCTTGGTATCTGGCCTCGGTTTCGTCAGGTACACCGGAGCTACGGCTCGAACACGCCCGGCAGGCCGCGCGGTGGCAACCGAGCCCCAGGATGCTGCGCTACTTGGCCCGCGTTCAAACTTCGCAGGGCAGGACAGGAGAAGCGGCGGCGACGCTCCAACAGGCCCTCAAGCGCGACCCGTGCAACCTCCCCGCCCTCCTACAACTCGCCCAGCTCTATGACCAAGAGGGCGACCGGGCCATGGCCCGAGAGTTCGCCGCCCGTGCCGTCGCCGTCGAGCAAACAACGGTCTTCAAGACACGGGCGATCCCGGAGTTGATCCCGATTCAGACTTATGACGCGCGCTTGATCCTGGCCAAGGACGAGCCCGATCCTTTGGAAAGGGCCCGTCTCCTGGCCGAAGCCTGCCGCGGCTTTCTCAGCTTTGTGACGGTCACCGGCCCTCAGATCGAGAGGTTCAGCCGCGCCAACGCTCCGCAAGGATTCTTGGGCAACACGATGGAGACCCTTGCCGAAGTCAAGGAAAAGGCCAAAGGAGCCGGCAACGAGGCGGCCAAGATTTACCGCAAGCTCGGCAAGGAGGAGGAACGCTCCAAGTTGCTCGAGGAGATGTCTGTCTTGGGTTCCGACTGAACCTTCACTACGGGACTCCTCGGTTGGATCAGCCAGCGGACGATGCGGCCCGCGATCGGAGCGGCCACTTCTCCGCCGTGGCCCGCGTTCTCGGCCATGACTGCGACGACGTACTTGGGTTGGTCGAGTGGGGCCATGGCGACAAACCAACTGTGGGTCTCTTTGTCTTTGCGGTTCTCGGCGCTCCCGGTCTTGCCACCCCACCTGAGCCCAGGGATCCTCGCTCCGGCTCCTGTTCCGGACTCGATCACCGCACCCAGCGAAGTGGCGAGGGTCTCCCACTGACTGGAAGGCGCCTGTATCTCGCCGAGGACTTGAGACCGAACCGACTCAGGTTTCGAGTCCTCTTGCGGCGAAACGATCGCTCTGGCGATCTTCGGCTGGTAAGAGACGCCACGGTTGGCGACCATCGCCATCACGCACGCCATTTGCAGCGGGGTGACGGCGAGTTCGCCTTGTCCCACGCCCAGGTTCACGGTGTCACCAATACTGAACCGTCGCGTGCGGTGCTTGGCCCACCATTCCGGCGTCGGAACAATCCCGGTCGCTTCGGCTGGAAGGTCAAGACCGGTCTTCCTGCCAAGGCCGAGGATGTCACAGGTCTCGCGGATGGCATCCGGGCCCACCCGGACGGCCATATCGGCGAAATACGCGTTGCACGACTTAGCCATGGCCCTGACAAAGGCGACGTCGCCATGGACGCCCATGCATCTGAACTGCCGGTTGCCCATGCGGTATGAGCCGGTGCACCGGGCGTGTCGGTTGGGATCGAACAGACCCCTCCGCATGGCGCTCAGGGTCGTGACGATCTTGAAGGTCGAACCGGGAGCATAGGCCGCCCCGGCTGCGCGGAAGAACATCGGGTTGGACGGGTCGCTCCGGAGCCGGTCGAACTCGTCTTGGCTGATGCCACGCAGAAAGAGCGACGCGTCGAACGTCGGGCTGCTCACCATGCATAGGACTTCTCCCGTCTTCGGATCGAGAACGACGATCGACCCTCTTCGACCGCTGAGTGAGGCGAGAGCCTCGCGCTGGAGAGCCAGATCGATGCTCAGTACCAGCGTCTTCCCGGGGACAGGGGCGTCGATCCCGAGCGAGCGGACGGGCCGCCTCTTGACGTCGACCACCATCCTTTCAGAGCCGGGCTGGCCCATCAGCGTGGTCTCATATTCCCGTTCGAGCCCCTGGATTCCCACATACTCGGCAGGCTTCACTCCTTGGTCTTTAAGACGTTTGACGTCGACGTCGCGAGGTTTGCGGACATAGCCGAGGATGTGGGCGAGCTCCTTGGGAGCAGCGTAGGACCGCATCGGAAGCGTCTCGACGCCAAAGCCTGGAAGTCGCCATGCCGATTCGGCGATCCGGGTCGCGATTTTGGAGTCCACTCCGATGTACACGGGCGCGGGGAGTTCTCCGGCATATGCTGCCGCTTGTATCTCAGCCGTAAGCTTCTCGGGTTTGACACCGAGCCAGGAAGCCACCTCCTTGACGGCTTCCGGGTGGCGGAGAGCTTCGTGCGGCCTGGCGGTGACGCAAGCCTTGGGGGCAATGTTCGCCACGATCCTGCCAGCTCGGTCGACGATCTTTCCTCGGGGCGCCAGTCGCTCAATCTTGGCCCGACCCCCGCTCTCCGACGCCGCAACGAGGTCTTCCGACATCACGACCTGAAGGACCCAAAGGCGAACCCCATAGAGGAGGAAGACCAAGAGGAGGACAGTCGGCACGACGACGAACCTGAGGTCGAGCGAGCGTTCTTCAGGCGCGTGAATGACGGACACGGCTACCCCTGCCGGTGCGCCGTGCATTCGGCTTTGGGCTCTTGGCCCTTTGTAAACGCGCGCTTGATCCGAGACGGGCAATAGGCCGTGGCGCGGCGGCCGGTATCGACGCAGACCTCGACCGTCAGGTTGTTCTCGGTCTCGGCTGGAGCGGGCTCCAAGGGCGGGACAACTTCAGGGAACGAGGCGTCGTCGCCAGTCGTCCCGCTGGGCGGTCGATCCTTGGCCGGTTTGTCGTCGATGGGAGGTGCTGTCGTGGCCTCGCGATCGCCGCCGACATCGACGCTCCCCCGGGAGATGACCCTGTGCTTTTCACCGAACAGCTTTTGGGCGTGGCTCACGATTTCGGCCCAAAGCGGGGCCACGACCTGTCCGCCCATGACAGAGTCGTCCATCTTTTCGTAGCGGGTCCTTCCGGCAGGGGTCTTGACCTCGTTGGCCACCCATCCCACGGCGATGAAGCGGTCGGTGTACCCGCAGAACCATGCGTCCTTGTTGTCGCTCGTCGTGCCCGTCTTCCCTCTGGCGTTCATGACTCGGCCAGCCCGCGTGCCGGTTCCAGAGGTGACGACCGCCCTCAGGGCCCGATCGACGCCTTCTGCCGCCGTGGAACTCAAGACACGGCGATGGTAGACGGGCTCCGCTTGGAAGATCGGCAAGCCGTCAGGACCAACGATCTTTGAGACCAAGAACGGGGTGACACGGTCGCCGCCAGACTGAAAGACACTGTACGCGGACGCGATCTCGATCGGGTAGACCTCTTCGGCCCCAAGGGCCAGCGTCTGCACAGGGTCAAGTTGGCTGGTGAACCCAAAGGTGTTCTTGCAGACAGCGATCACGTTCTCTGTCCCGGCCGCACGCTGGGCCCACATGGCTGGGACGTTGATCGACTTGGCAAGGGCCGTGGTCACCGAGACCGATCCTCCCTTGCCACCACCCCGTATGTATCGTTGAGTCCCTCGGTCGCGGATCAAGAAAGGTTCGTTGCTGACTGAGCCATAAGGGCTCAGAGCCCCGTATTCGAACGCGGCGGCATAAACGAACGGTTTGAAGGCAGAGCCGGGCTGTCGGAGCCCCTGGGTCACGACGTTGAACTGGTTCTTCTCGTAGTCGGGTCCACCGACCATCGCGAGGATCCGCCCCGTGTTGTCCATGATCAAGAACGCTGCGGTCGTGATGCGGAGACGCCGGCTCTGCTGCACCATCTGCTGGACAGCCTTTTCGGCATAGGACTGCATGTCCGTGTTGATCGTCAGCTCGACCCGGTATCCCCCAGCCGAAAGGTCGATCTCTGGATACTTGTGCCGGATCCACGACCGGGCCGCGTCGACGACATACGGCGCGAGCCGCTTGCCCGAGATCGCGCGGGGCCGATCCTTCCGTAGCTTGATCTCTTCGGTGAGCGCTTCCTGGTACTCGGCCTCGCTCATCCAGCCTTCTTCCCGGATGATGCCCAAGACCAAGTCGCGGTTCTCAATCGCCTTCTTGAGGTTGACGAAAGGATTTTCATCGCTGGGGCGTCGGACGATCCTGGCCAACAGGGCGGCCTCGGACCACGTGAGCTTGTCAAGGCTCTTGCCAAAGTAGACCTCGGCGGCGGCGGAGACCCCGTACGCCCCGGCACCGAAGTAAACCTGGTTCAAGTAAAGCTCCAGGATCTGATCCTTTGTGAGCTGCCGCTCGATCATGGTCGCGAGCGCGATGTCCTGAATCTTTCGGTCCACGGAGCGGGCGGAGCTCGTATAGACCCGTTTGGCGATCTGCATCGTGATCGTGCTGCCACCTTCCGTGCGGCGGCCCGAAAGCGTCGTCATCAGGGCCCGGCCCATGCCGAACGGATCGACCCCCATATGGTCGTAAAACCGCTTGTCCTCGGCGGCGAGTGTCGCGTGCACGACTTTCGGAGGAATCTGATCGAACAGGACGTGTTCGCGAAACTCGGTGGCCACCTCTTCCAGAACCTTGCCGTCTCGAGACACGATCTGGCTCGGACGCGTCGTGAGAGACCTCATGACGTCTGGGAGGTTCGGCACGAGCACGGCGGCCTCGTCCAGTCGCCGGACGGCATAAAGCGATCCGGCTATGAGGCCCAGGTTCGCAAGGGCCAAAAGGGCACAACCCCCGGTCTTGAGCTTCTTGCTGATCGGCCACTTGGCCCGAGGCCTGACGGCCTGTCTCGCGCTGGCCCGAGTCACGTTCAGTGAATTATGACGACCGGGAGCTTGTTCCGGTGTCCGAATGTTGCACGGTCGCGGCCAAACGTCTCAACGCAGGTTCGGGCACGTCTGCGATCAAGACGAGGTGGACACCTTCCCTTTCGAACGTATGGGCATTGACGGCCCCGGCAAGACGCTTCAACCTGTCGCCATTCACCGCTTTCCGCATCAGGAAAAGACTCAGCCTCTGGTTCTCTGACTGATACACCTGCATCAGCGCGGCCGAGTCTCCTTGCCCAAGTTTCCGAACTTGGATCAGGCGCCAGCGCGTGTTGGCCGGGAGCCGAAGAACGGGGAGGCGCAAGTCCTTCGCTATGTCCGAGAGCTCGTCGGACAGGGTCACGATCCTGGTTCCGGGTCGACCAATCTCGAACGCTCGGGGCCCGAGGTCCGGGCTGAAGTCGATGCTTGTGTACTCGAAGTATGTGATCCTTTCTCCGGTGGGGTTGAAGGCCTCGAGCTTCAGGACGGCGCCGTGTTCCAAGTTGACCCAAGCCCTTGCCAAGACCCTCCCACCCTTGGCCCGCGCTTCCAATTGCCTCGTCATGTGGCCAGCCACCTGGGGGCCGGGCACGCTCGTGACTTGGACGCGGCCCAAAGCCTCCGCGGAGAACAGGCGCATGAGACGCATCAGCGACTCGTGCTCGAATGGCGGCATTTCTCGGATGATGTTCTCTTCTGGATAGAACTGAAGGCGTCGACGCTCCGACTCGACAGCCACGCTCCCCTTCCGCGACCCATCGACGACTTCCGTCCGCCACCTTCCCGCCATCCGGGCGACCCGCTCTGTCACGATCCTGCGGCCCTCGGGGGTGACAATCTGGGTCTCGCGGATCCCGGTGTACTTGATCTGGTTCTGCTTAGCCCTGACCGCACGGACGGCGGCACCCGCCTGCTGGCTCTCAGGCCCCCGTTGGGCCAGTCCGGGTGCGGCCAAGATGGCTGCGAGGACTACACAGCAAACGTTCCTCACAGATCCGGAACAGGCTCGAACTCTGCCGGAACCCAGTGTCTTCCGTTTTCGCCGAGACCCGCCTCATGGTGGGCTTTCACCAACTTGTGTTCGAAGCTGGTCGAATCGAGCTCTGGAGCCGCTGAGGGCTTGCCGATTGGATTCATGGTGGCCAGGAACAAGGCCCCCGCCGCCACGCCAGCAAAGCCGATGGCTGGAGCCCACGGTCTTCGCCGCCAATGTCGAGGTTTGGGCACCGAAGCGGCGAGCCGCTGATTGAGCCGGCTGCGCCAAGCCAGGCTGGGCTCGTCTGCGGCCGCTTGACCGACCCACTCGCGAACTGGCCCCTGGCTGTCCAGAGCCTCGTCGAGCCACAGGCTCTCGTCGACCCTGAGAGGCTCCTCGCGCACGAGTTTCTTGATCAGTTCTCGTTTGTCCATGCCTTCACCTTTCATTCAAATAATCTCCTAGGGCCCTTTGCAGGTGGGCCCTGGCCAAAAAGAGGCGGCTCTTGACGGTTCCGACGGGGATATCGACTGTCTGAGAGATCTCTTCATAGCCCATGTCCTCCCGGTCGTGGAGCAAGAGGACGCTTTTCAGCTTTTCACTCATGGTGTCAAGCGCTTTGTCAAGAACGATCATGAGTTCCGCTTTGACGGCGGCGTCCGCCGGGTCCCACCGGACGTCGGGAAAGTCGATCGTGTCTTCCGTCTGTGGATCTGTTTCGATGCTTGTCTGGCCCGGGGTCCGAGCTCTCTTCCTGGCCTTGTCCACGCACAAATTGTGGGCGATGGTGAAGAGCCAGCTTCGCAGTGACGAGCGGCCGTCAAAGCCGTCGATGCCTTGGAACGCCCTGAGAAACACCTCTTGGGTGAGGTCGAGGGCATCGTCCTCATCGCGGAGCATCCGGCGAGCAAAGCCCAAAACCCGGCCTTGGTAGGCGTCGACGATCTTGGAAAAAGCGTCCAGATCACGCTTCTTGCTCTTGTCCAAGAGAACCTTTTCGTGGATCGACTCGATTGGCCCCTTGGTCTTCACCCTGATCGCTCCCAAGGCTGTGTTCACGACACTATCAATGACGCAAGCCCCGGTCTGGAGTTCACTCGCTCGGCCTGCCAGCCTCGCCAGGTTTCCAGACCCGGGCCTTTAGTCTCTGAAGCGAAGGTTCCGCCTTCAGAAGCGGATGCCGGCGTAGAGCCCAAGCGCGTTGAGCCTGCTCTCGTTGCTTCCGAAATACTTGGCTTCGAAGAAGATCGGCGTGCCGCCCCGCTCGATGTCGTAGCCAGCACAGAGCGTGAACGTGAAGTCCTGGTCTCCGCTGCTCCCGTTCCTGCTAGGAACCCGAGTGAACCCGACTCCAGCTCCAACCCCGTAGTAAATCTGGTTGGCCCTTCCGATGTAGCTGACGGTCACGGGGACGTTGCTGAAGCTTCCCTTTCCGTAATAGTCGACGGAAAGCTGAAGGGAGGCGCTGTGCCCGGGCCTTTGGTTTCCGAAGCTAAGGTCACGGAGCTTGTAGTCGCCTCCGACGCCGAACCAGTTCTGGCCCTCGACGCGCTTGGCTGTGCCGTTCGTGACGATCACGATGCCGCCGCGCAAGGAAAGGCCGATCGGCTTTTCGTATTGGGCATAGGTTCCGGCGACCGGAAGCGCCGCGAGCATCGTACATGCGATTCTGACAACGTTGTTCATCCTTGATCCTTATTGACGGCGACGCCGACGATGGGGCACCGACCCGCCTATCTTAGCATTCTGACGGCCCAGGCGCCCAAGAGGATTCTCTGTTCAAGAGCCCTCGCCGCGCGCCGCCTCGACCAAGAGCCGATAGGCCAAACTCGCTGTCGCGACCAAATCGGCCCGGCTCACGAACTCGTCATGAGTGTGGATCTTCTCCATTCCCGTCGCGACCACGATCGTCGGCACTCCCTTGGCATTGAAGACGTTCGCATCGCTCCCGCCGAGGGTGGTGCGCAACGCGCCGTCATATCCGAGGGATGCTGCCGCCCTTTGCGCGACACGGACGACATGGGCGTCCTCTGGAACGTGGTAGGAGTCGTAGTGACGGCGGTGGTCGATCTCGACCGTCGCGCCCCACTCGCTCGCCGCCCTCTCGAACTCTTTGATTATCCCGTCGACCACGGCGTCGAGTTCCTTGACGTCCGTGCTCCGCGCCTCGCCCCGCAGGACGACAAAGGGGCACACGACATTGACGGCGGTTCCGCCCTCCACGACGCCGAAATTGCACGTGGTCTCGGGGCCGATCCTGCCGACCTTGATCCGGCTCAAGGCATCGGCGGCCACCATGATGGCGTTCACTCCCTTTTCGGGATCTTTTCCGGCGTGGGCCGGCTTCCCTATCACGGTCACGTCCAGTTTGTCGTGCGTCGCCGTCCGGTTCACGAACGTGCCAACGGGCGGGCCAGTGTCGAGGACATAACCAAAGTCGAGCCCCAAAGACGCGGTGTCCAGGGCAGCCGCGCCTTTCAGGCCGATCTCTTCGGCGCAGGTGAAGAGGAGAAAGACGTCGCCGTGCGGTTCGCCTGAATCCATCAACATCTGGACGGCTTCGATCGCAGGGGCCATGCCTGCTTTGTCGTCCGCTCCGAGGATCGTGTCGCTCGCCGAAAACAGGACGCCGTCCCGCTCTTCGATCTCCAGCCCCTCCGTCGGCTCGACCGTGTCAAGGTGCGCGCTCAGAAAGACCGTTGGGGCCCCGGGCTTGTTGCCTGGCAACCGAGCCAGCAAGTTGTTGGCATCGCCCCCGATCTTCGACCCCGCGTCGTCCTCCCACACTTCGAGGCCTATCGCCTCTAAGCGTCGGCGGACTTCTACGACGCACTCTCCTTCCTGCAACGCCGGGGCGTTGATCATGCACAAGTCGCGAAAGAGCGCGACGAGCCTCTCCTCGTTCACCATATTTGATCTAGTTTACGGCCAGACTTAGGGCTCAACTTCGGGTCCGGGTTCCCAACCTTGGTCGCTGGCCCGCATCAAGACGGCGACCTCCATGTCCCGGTCGACACGCACTTGACAACTCAATCGGAATTCGCCGAGGACGCCGTCTTCCTCAAGGCAATCCTTCTCGGTCGCGCCCATGGGGGGCTCGTCTGAGAAGAACTTGACGCGGCAGGTCGTGCACCGCGCCTGTCCCCCGCACCGGTGGCTGACGTCCACTCCGTTGTCCTCAATGGCTTTGACCAACTTGGTGCCCTCCTGCGCCTCGAACTCTCCAAACCCCTGAACTTTGATCGTGTAGGAACCCACGGCCTGAATTTACCGCCCCCCGGGTATAACCGCCGAGCGATGGGCGCCTTGCTGGCAGAGAGATTGATCCGAGACGTGCCTGACTTCCCCAAGCAGGGCATCCTGTTCAAAGACATCGCGCCCGTGCTCCAGAACGCGGCGGCCCTCCAAGAAGCGGTGTCGCTCATCGCGGCCGATGCCCGAGAGAAGAGGGCCGAGTGCATCGTCGGCATCGAGAGCCGCGGTTTCGTGTTCGGTGTCCCTGTCGCCTTGGAACTCGGCCTTCCGTTTTCGATGGCCCGCAAACTCGGCAAACTGCCCTTCGACCGGGTGACAGAGGAGTACGCCCTCGAGTACGGCACCAACACGATCGAAATGCATGTCGACGCCGTCGATCCAGGACAGAGGGTCTATGTGATCGACGACCTTCTGGCGACCGGGGGCACCGCCGCTGCCTCGGCGCGGCTCATCGAACGGCTCGGGGCGCACGTGTGCGGCTACGGGTTTCTGGTCGAGCTCACCTTTTTGGAAGGTCGGAAGTACTTGCTCGGCTATCCGATCCACGCCCTGATCAGCTACTGACCCCGAGGGGTAAGGTTGGGCCATGACCGCCCTCTTCGCCCTTCTCATTGTCGGACAAGCCACCAAGCCGATCTCGGTCGAGGCCTTGGCGAAGGACCAAGCGAAGTTCGACGGCAAGCAAGTGACGGTCGACGGCTCGGTGAAAAAGTATCAAGCCCGAGTCTCGAAAAAGGACAACAAATATGCCACGTTCGTGGTCCTCAGCGGCAAGAGCGAGGTGAACGTTTACCTTCGCGCGCACGTGGTCCCCGCTTTGAAGGACGGTGACAAGGTGCGGGTGTCTGGCACGTACCGGCGCGTCAAGAAAGTCGGGACCCGAACGTTCCAAAACGAGATCGAGGCTCAAGTCGCCGCCGGAAAGCCTGTCGGCGTCAAGCGCCTGACTGGTCAGAAGTGAACCGGCCAGCCCTTGTCGCGGTCATGGGCCCGACTGGCAGCGGCAAGAGCAGGCTGGCTGAGGCCCTGGCCGATGAGACCGGGCTCCAGCTGATCAACGCCGACGCTTTCCAGGTTTACCGAGGGATGGACGTCGGCACCAACAAGCCGGCCGACAAGAATCGATATCGATTGCTCGACCTGGTCGATCCCGATGAGGAGTTCTCGGTGGGCGTCTGGTTGCACGAAGCCCTGGCCGTCTTGGCCGAATGCCACGAATCAGGCCAAGGGTGCATCGTCGTTGGCGGCACGGGGCTGTATGTCAGGGCCTTGTTCGAGGAGTACGCCGAGATCGGTCCGCCGCCCGACCCGGCGACGCGCGACCGAGTCCGGGCACTGGAACCTCGTGAGGCCGTGGAAGAGCTCAGACGGCTCGACCCTGCGGCGCGACTCGACTGGTCGAACCCGGTGCGCGTCAAGCGGGCTCTGGAACGGCGTCTCGCACCGGGCCAAGCCATCAAAGTCCAACTTCCTCCGTTTCGAAAGCTTAAGACGGCGCTTGACCCGCCGCTCGATGTTTTGGAGCCTCGGATAGCGTCAAGAATCGACTGGATGCTCGATCATGGTTGGCCGGAAGAAGCGCTGGCTTTGGCCGAGGCAGGGATCGGTCCAGAAGACCCAGGGATGCGGGCCATTGGATACCAATATGTCATGGAGTTTGCAAGGGGCGATTCCCCGCGGTCCGCGACGGTGGACGCGGTCTTCAGGGACACGCGTCAGTACACGAAGCGACAAAAAACTTGGCTGAGGACGGAACCCTCTTTGGTCCACGTGGATTCAGCCTTGGACGAGGACGACCTTCAAGCTCTTTTGGCCAGGCTTGTGAACTTCGTTTATGGCCAGGAACCTGATTAACAATGGGCAAGGCGATCAATCTTCAAGACATGTTTTTGAACCAGGTGCGAAAGGAAGGCATCGGGGTCACGATCTATTTGATGGGGGGAGTGCAATTGCGCGGCTTAGTGAAGGGATTCGACGCCTTCACGGTCCTCCTCGATTCTCCCGGCAAACCCACCCAACTTGTTTATAAGCACGCGATCACCAGCGTCGTGCCGACCAAGCAGATCGCGAGCGGCGGTGGGCGCCCTGACCGAGACGACAACGACAACCGGGACTGAATGAGATTCACCAAGATGCACGGGATCGGGAACGATTTCGTGATGGTTGATGGCGTCGGCCAGGTGTTCCCGGTCGGAGAAGCGGCCGAACTCGCCAAGAAGGTCTGCGACAGACGGTTCGGGATCGGTTCGGACGGGCTGATCGTCGCGACCCGGAACGGCAAGGGCCTCGCCATGAGGATGTGGAACCCGGACGGCAGCGAAAGCGAGATGTGCGGGAACGGCGTCCGGTGCTTCGCCCTGTTCGCGGTCGAGGAGGGTCTCGCCACAGGCCCGACGATCCCCGTCGAAACCGGGGCAGGCCCTCTCGTCTTGACCATACTTGACGGGGACCGGGTCCAAGTCGACATGGGCCCGGCCCGACTCACCTGTGGCGAGATCGGGATGACCGGCCCATCCGACGCGACCTTCATCGACCAGCCGGTCGAAGCCTCCTTCGGGCCGGTACGCGGAACGGCCGTATCGATGGGCAACCCTCACCTCGTTGTCTTCGTCGAAGACATCGCGTCTGTGCCCCTCCGGGACTGGGGCACGGAACTCGAAGGCCACTCGCTCTTTCCACGCCGAACCAACGTCCACTTTGTCCAAGTGACTGACCCGGGCCACATCGTTCAAAGGACATGGGAGCGTGGCGCGGGAGCGACGCTGGCCTGCGGCACCGGTGCCTGCGCCAGCGCGGTGGCCGCGCACCTCAATGGCCACACGGGCCGTGAGGTCACGGTCAGCCTTCCCGGCGGCGACTTGGAGATTGGCTATCAGGACGACGGCCGGGTCTTCATGACCGGCCCCGCAGTCAAGGTCTACTCGGGCGACTGGGGCTAGACTGGAAGAAGCTCCGGGATCCCGAGCGACTCCTCGAACCCGCACATGACGTTGAGTGCGTGCACCACCTGCGCGGCTCCCGCTTTTCCGTTCCGGTCGGCCATGACTTGGACCCGGATCAGGCAGTGCGGATCGTCCGGCGTCACGGCCAACCGGTAGCAGGCCCATGGGCGTCCGGCGACGAGCCGGGTGTCCCAGTCGGAGTCTTGGTCGCGCCGAACGTAAAACGAGCGCGAAAAGGCCTCGTCGTAGAGCTCTGCGAGTTCCTCTGGCGCGTCTGGAGTCGGGACGACCGCCCAGGCGGTGACGGCCAGGACAGAGCCCAAATCGGCTCGGTCAGCCTCAAACACCGTACCACCTGACCAGCCCTCGGTCGCGAGCCATGAATCCAGGGACGGGTCGTCCTGGTTGGCTCGGAGAGCGGGAGCCTCGACCAAGAGCGCGGCCCTGGCGAGCGGGCCGAGGGCGATCAGAGCCAGGGTGCCGACCTGCGAGGGCACTGAAGCCACGTCGGCACACACGAGCGGATTGTTGTCCATCAGTTCGGCAAGTCCACGCACTTCGGTAGCGGTAGAACCGGCTGTAACGGACCGCCGCCAGTCGCCTTGTTCCCATCGAACCGTCAGTCCCTCAGCGGGCGTCCCAGTAGGCTCGAACTCGGGGTGAGCCTCAAGCAGGGCCCTCAATGCCGGATCGGAAGGAACGGAGCAGACCATCTACGGCGCGGGCTTGACCGAGAGCAGGTCGACCTCATAGATCAAGACCTGGTTTCCTGGAACCACGTCGTTGCCATATTCTCCCCAGGCTGTGTTCGGCGCCAGCCAAAGTTTGCGCTTGCCGCCCGCGCGCATGCCGACGATGCCTTTGTCGACTCCCGAGATCGCTTCGCCTGAACCGACCTTGAACGACACGGTCTGACCGCGCTTGCGTGAGCTGTCGAACTCGGCACCATTGACGTATCGGCCCGAGTAATGGAGTTCGACGACAGTGCCCGGCTTGGCCTCGGCCCCAGAACCCACGGTGAGGTCCTCGAACTCGACGCTGTCCTTGTCCTTCGGCTTCACCACCCAGAGGATCTTGACCCTGAAGACCAGGTCCGCATATCCCGGGATATCGGGGGGGTTGCCAGCGGCCCCGTAGCCCATCGAGTAAGGAATCTCGATGTCGCGCTCCCCGCCCACCTTCATCCCGATCACGCCCTTACCGAATCCTTCGATGACTCCTGACCCGCCCGCGACGAAGGCCAGGGGCTTGTTCTTCTTGGGATCATTGACGTTCGAATCGAACTCGACGCCGGTCGATTCGAGCTTTCCGGTGTATTCAACCAGGACGAGGTCGCCTTGCTCGACCGTCGCGCCGTCGCCTTCCTTCACGTCCTTTGTTCCGAGGGCGCTGAAGACGCTCTTCGGCTCACCTGCCCCTTTCTTGTCCTGTCCTTGGCACCCAAAAAGAGACAGGCCGGCGAGCCCGACCCAAGCCAAGGCACCGAGGAACCTCATAGGCGGAGAATGGTACCTTCGGTAAACTTGCGGACATGGCCCCTGGGACGGGAAAGAAGAAGGAGCCCCGGAGCCCGGCGACCATCGAGAACCGAAAGGCCCGGCACGACTATGAGGTCATCGAGACCCACGAGGCGGGGATTGTGCTGGCCGGGACCGAGGTCAAGAGCCTCTATCTGGGCCGGGCCAACCTCGTGGATGCCTATTGCCAAGTCAGCGACCACGAGCTTTGGCTGCACAACATGGACATTGAGCCCTACGAAAAGTCGGTGCATTTCCAGCACGAGCGACGGAGGGCCAGAAAGCTCCTCATGCACCGCCGGGAAATCGACCTCATCAGGAGAAAGGGGCAGGAGAAGGGCCTGGCCCTCGTGCCGCTCAAGGTCTACTTCAACGACAAGGGGCGGGCCAAGGCCCTGGTCGCCATCGCTCGGGGCAAGAAGCAGTACGACAAACGCGAGGCGATCAAGTCGCGGGAAACCCGACGAGAGCTGGAGCGCGGCGAGTAGGGGCTCAGCCGCCTTTTTCTTTCTTCACGGCCTCGATGTCTTCGGGAGCCCCTACGATCGCGTCCACTCCCTGCCCGGCGACCTTTTCCCATTGGCCGGCTCCGGACTTGCGCCAAGTCGTGAATCCGCGCTTCGCCGCTTTCTCGGGATCGAACCCGGGCCGGACCCTGATGCTCACCGGGCCCACGATGCGTCTCACCTCCAGACCACAGCCTGGACAGAAGTCGAGCGGATCTTCGTGAAGGCCCTGAATGACTTCGAACTCGTCGCCGCTGATCGGACAATGATCGTAGACGTGTTCGTAGACGTAAACTGGCATCCTCTGTGGATGTTAGACGTTCGAGGGAGGCCCAACTGTCGGAAGCGATCGATCGGGCTGTGGTGGGTTGCGCCAGGTGCCCACGGCTTCGGGATTGGTGCCAGGAACAAGCCAGGACCAAGAGAAAGGCGTTCTTAGGCGAGGACTACTGGGGCCTGCCAGTGCCGAACTTTGGCGACCCTGCCGCACTGGGGCTGATCGTCGGGCTCGCCCCGGCCGCCCACGGGGCCAACAGGACCGGGCGGATGTTCACCGGCGACAGGAGCGGCGATTGGCTGTATCGGGCCCTTCACAAGGCGGGCTTGGCCAACCAGCCCGTTTCGGTGTCTCGAGACGACGGGCTGGAGCTCACTGGCGTTCTGATCACCGCCGTGGCCCACTGCGCACCCCCAGGAAACAAGCCGAATGAAGACGAGATCGCGAACTGCCGGGAGCACCTCGCCACAACGGTCGGGCTCAGGCCCTGGCGTGCCGTACTGTGCCTCGGGTCGCTGGCATGGCGGGAAGCGCACCGCGTCCTCGGGGCACGTCCGCTTCCCCAATTTCGGCACGGTGCCAGGAACGCCGCGCCGAACGGCGTTACGGTATTGGCTAGCTACCACCCGAGCCAACAGAACACTTTCACGGGCAGGCTGACCGAGCCTATGCTCGATTCAGTCGTCGGCGATTTCGCCAGGCTCGTGAACGTCTAGGCCTCGGGGGTCTCTGGGTTCTCTTCGGCGACTGGCTCGGGTGCGGCAACGACCTCTGGAGCCACTTCAGCCTCGGGGTCGAAGACCCGCACCGTCATCTTGATGTCGACGAGCCGATGCACGTCGATCTCGACGGTGTGGTCTCCCAGCCTCTTGATCGGCTGCGAAAGCAGCACGGCCCGCTTGTCGAGGCTGACCTTGAAGTCGCGAAGGATGGCATCGGCGATGTCCTGGGCCGTGACGGCGCCGAACAGCTTGCCAGTGTCTTTGCCCACATGGCCCTCGATGCTCACCGTCTTGCCGTTGATGATGTCGCGAACTCCTTCGGCCTCAGACTTGGTGTCGGCCAGCTTGGCCTCGACCTTGGCGTTCCGCCGGGCGAGGACGCTCAACTGCGATTTATCGGCCACGACGGCCATACCACGCGGAAAGAGGTAGTTTCGGGCGAAGCCGTCCTTCACCGTGACGACCTGCCCTTCCTTGCCGACCTTCGGCACCGACTGTTTAAGGATGACCTTCATGATTCAAACCTGACTATCTGCGGACTGAGACCCCGGCCGCTGGGCTGTTCTTCTCGAAGATGCGCTCGATCCCAGTCCAGCCGTAGACGCCCCCACCGAAATCGTAGCGGAGCCGGGCATCGAACTGCGGGTCGTTCAGACCGAACAGGTCGCCCCGGAACGAGACGCGGTCAGCGGTCGCGAAATCTACCCCAATTCCGGGCTTGCTTGCGTAGGCGCCGTACCTAAGGTCCAGGTTGGGCGAGAGTTTTCTCTGCAATTGTGCCGTGACCTTGTTCGACTCAAACGCATCGTAAAAGCCCACGACCGCTTTCTCTTTTCCGACCGGTATGGTGGCCGTCACGTCGGTCCTGAAGCGGCCCGGGCTGCTTTCCCGCGCCAAGGTGGCCTCGACTTCGATGTTCTGGCCCATCGACTTCGCCCCGCTGGAGAACTTGTCCACGGTCTTGTTGAACTTTTCGACCAACTGCTGGACGTCGTCGGCAAGGGCGTTAGCCTTCCGCATCAAAAGGACGGTCTCCTCGGTGATCGTGACGCCGTTCTTGGCCATCGACTCGGCATCAGCCGCGATCCTGGGGCCAGACTCGGACGCCAGCTTCACGTTGGCGAGGGTCTGTTTGAGCGACTCCTTCAGTTCGGGATCGACAGCGACAGCTTGAAGTTCGGCCACGAGCCGGCGCCCGTCAGAGACGGCCCCGTCCAGGTTGTCGAGCAGCGCCTTGGACTTTCCTTGCAGTTCTCCGCTCGCTACCAGCTTCTGGACTTCCTTCGAGACCAGCTGGAGGTTCTCAAGGCTGGACGAGGCCGAGACGAGCATCCTGGCGAACTGGCCCTGGTTGCGCACGACCAGATTGTCGATCCTCGCGGCGAGGTCTCCGAACTTCTTGGCCGTGTCGGTCGCGCTCGCCATCAGCTCGGTAGCGCCAGTCTTCAGTTCCTTGTCGGCCAACAGCTGCCGTGTTGCCTCGAGAGTGGCATTGAGGTTCTTGAGAACCTCGCCTGTGTCGGGAGACAGCGAATCGAGAGGCGAGCCGAGCTTGCCAGGGATCGTGCCGCCGACCTCGAGGAATCCCTCCGACTTGGCCGGAGGGATGATCTGCACCCTTTGGTCGCCGATCGAGATCAGCGAAGCGGGCAGAAGGGCCTGACTGCCCAGGGGAAGCTTCGTCGGCCGCCAAATCTCAAGCGTGAGCCTCGCGGCGCCAGGCTTCACCAAGCTCACCGCGCGCACGTTGCCGACATGGACTCCTGAAAGCAGCACGGCCGAGCCGGTCGCAATGCCCCCCGCGTCTTCGAACTCGGCATAGTAAACGTCCACAGGCCGGGCAAAAATGGACTGTTCCAAGAACGCCAGGGCCGCCAGCATCAGGCCCACGAACAGAACGACGAAGCCTCCGACCTTCCAAGCCGCCATGCCCGGCAGTTTAGCCGGACTCCGCGCCCCGGTGCGGATCTTCGCACATTGGTACGCTGGGGCCGTGAAGCTATGTCGGTTCGAACTGACGGCCAGTCCTGGCGAAACCCGATCGGGATTGTTCTACGACGGACGAGTCTATGAGACTGATGGGGAATCGGCCATCGGGATCCATGACCCGTCGTCGATCCGACTCCAGTGCCCGATCGGCAGGCCGAGCGCGGTGCGCTTCTTCGACCTCTTGACCGGAGAGTTCGGCGAGCCATTGCTGACCTATTCGTACCTCCACCCGTCCAGCCTGGTGCGGCCCCTGGGCGAGATCCCGCTTTCTGAATCGAGTGGGCCGGTCGGGCTCGACGTCAGGGTCTGCGCGGTCGTTCAGGAAGAGGGTCGGCTTGTCGAGCGGGCCGAAGCCGAGCGGCACATCCTCGGATATTCGATTCTCGCCAACGTGGTGGACCTTGACGGGTTCGAGAAAGCTCAACGCTCTGGGAGGGGATTGACCCCCGCTCGCGACCAGGGATCCTTCTTCGGACCTTTCGTGGTCACGCCTGACGAGCTGACCGAAGCCATGTCCGGAGACGACCGGACCCGGTTCACCTGGACCCTCAAGATCGCGATCAATCGGCAGACCATCTTTGAGTCGACCCAAGCCCAGGCTGTGTCGGCCGCCGACGTATTGGCGGCGGGATCTGTCTTCAGGCCCTGGGAACCAGGCGAAATCGCCGCCTTCCCCGCCTTGGAGGTCCCTGACCTTTCCGAGACGCCCTTGGGACGGCCATTGGCGCCGACGGACCATCTGGCGGTGACGGTCGAACCTCTCGGCACGCTGGTTGGAGAAATCGCCTAGAATCAAAACCTCCATGCCCATCTGCAAAGAGACCCTCTCGAACGGTGTGCGTGTCCTCGTCGAGCCTGTCGGGCATGTCGGCTCGGCGAGCATCGGGCTCTGGTGCCAGACCGGGAGCACTCACGAGACGGCTTCCGAGGCAGGAATCACCCACTTTATCGAACACATGCTCTTCAAGGGCACGGAAAGACGGACGGCCATGGAGATCGCGGAAGCGATCGAGGGCCGTGGCGGCATGCTCAACGCTTTCACTGACAAGGAGCAGACCTGCTACTACTGCCGAGTGCTGGCGGCCGACGCGGTCGAGGCGATCGACGTGTTGTGCGACATGGTGACCGGGTCCAAGCTCGACTCCGAGGAGTTGGAGCGCGAGAAGAAGGTCGTCATCGAAGAGATCAAGCGGAGCGAGGACGAGCCCGGCGACCATGTCCACGACCTCCACATGCAGGGCCTCTTTCCCAGCCACCCCTTGGGCAAGCCGGTGATCGGCACGAAGGAGTCGGTGGCGTCCTTCGGTCGGGACAACCTGTCCGAGTACATCGGAAGGCGTTACCTCGGCGGCAACGTCATCCTTTCGGCGGCCGGCAATGTCGATCCTGACGTCATCGTGCAGGAGACGGAGCGCCGACTTGGAGCCCTCCGCACGGGCGGTGGCCGAGTGAGTTTCGAACGTCCCCAAGGAGCCGCCGGAGAGAACCAGATCGGCGATGACGTCGAGCAGGTGCACTTCTGCATCGGCGGGACCGGGGTGTCGTTCCACGACGAGGACTTGCATGCGGCGGTCGTTTTGGACGGCATTCTCGGGGGAGGCATGAGCAGCCGTCTCTTCCAAGAAGTCCGCGAGAAGAGGGGCCTGGCCTATGCGGTCGGAAGCTATCTGTCCACTTACAGCCCAGGTGGAGCTTTCACCGTCTATGGAGGCACGTCGCTGGAGACTTGGCCGACCGTGCGAGAGGTCGTCGCCGGGGAGATGCAAGACTTGGTGGCGAACGGGCCAAGAGAGGACGAGCTGAAGCGGGTCAAGCAGAACATCGCGGGTGTGCTCGCCCTGTCTCTCGAAGGCATGAGCCCCAGGATGATGCGCATGGCTCGGAACGAGATCAACTTCGGACGAGACGTCCCACTTGAGGAGACCCTTGAAAAGATCCAGGCCGTGACCGGCGACGCCGTGCACGAGCTGGCTGGACGAGTTTTCGATCCGGGCGGGCTGAGGACCACCGCCATCGGACCATTCGGCCCGGGAGCTTGACCGGTGGAAGGCGGCAAACCGCTGGCCGTGGTGGTCGCCGAAGCCGTCGGCGAGGACGCAGCCCTCGTCGCGGCGGCCAAACACCTGGCGACTCAGTTCCGTTCGTCGCTTTGCCACATCTTCACGAAAGACACGAGCGGCGGACTCGTGTTGTCGGCGAGCACGGCCCTCGAGGGGTTTGTGGGCCGGCTTCGAGTCGGCCGAGGGTTCGGGCTGGCCGGACAAGCTCTGGAGACATCGAGGAGGATTGTCGTGCCAGAGAACGTCGCCAGCGATCCTCGATATGTCCCCTTCCCTGGCGTCGAGGAGCCCCAAATCTGCTCGATGATCGTTCAGCCTCACGACCGTTCGGTCAGCGACCCGTTCGTGGTCGTGCTGGGCCGCGAAGAGCGGTGGATGCCGACACTCTCCGAGCTCAAGCTCTTGGACGCCGCCTGCCACGACCTTGACGTCGCCCTCCGCGTGTACCGAGGGGCCTATGAAGCGGGATCCCACGCCAACAGGCTTCAGCTCCTCACCGAGGTGACTGACACGCTCACCGGGACTCCCTACCTTGAGGAGATCCTGCAACACCTTGTGAACCTGACCGCCCGAAAGTTCAACTATCAAGCTGTGAGCCTACGGCTGTTGGACGCCAGCCGAAAGATGCTCGTGCTTCGGGCCGCCTTTTCGGCTCAAAGGTCGTACCCGCGGCGGCCTGCCATCAAGCTCAGCGAGTCGATCGCCGGGAAAGTCATCAAGCTCGGCCAGCCCATGGAGGTCGAGGACGTGCAACAGGACGAGGAGTTCATTGGGCACGATCTGGCGATCGAGAGCGGCCTCCGGAGCATGGTTTGCGTCCCTTTGAAGCTCATGGGACGGTCGGTCGGTGTCATGTCTTGCTACACAGGCGAAGTGCGCCAGTTCACTCCGGACGAGGTCGCCACCTTGACGACGCTCGCCAAGCAGGCGGCGGTCGCGATCGAGCACGCCCGGCTCCAGGGTCGCGACACCCTGGTCCAAGAGATGCACCACCGGGTCAAGAACAACCTCCAACAGGTCGCTTCGCTGATCCGGCTCCAGATGCGTCAGGACAGCGAGAGGCCCCCGGCCCTGGCCCTGGGCGAGACCTTGTCACGCATCGAGGCGATCGCGGCCGTCCACGACCTTCTCAGCCGCGACGACCTGGACCACGTCTCGCTCACGACCTTGGCCGAGAGCCTGGTGAACCATCAGAAGCTCTCGTTCATCCACCCGGACAAGTCGGTCGACTTCAGCGTCAGGGGCGGCGACGTCTATTTGAACACGACCCAGGCCACCCAAGTAGCACTCGTCTTGAACGAATTGATCCAAAACGCGGTCACTCATGGATTTGGAAAGGCCAGTTCCGGCGAGATCCATGTTTCAGTCGAGGAGAACGGGAACCAGATCGACCTTTGGGTCAGCAACAACGGCGATGCGCTTCCAGGCGACTTCAACCTGGCCTCGGGGAGAATGGGACTCCAGATCGTTCGCGGCCTGGCGCGAAGCCTCGGAGGGGAGTTCAAACTAGAAGAGCGGCTCGGGTGGACGGTGGCCCACTTAAACTTCGAGCGGGAGCAGTCCGAATAGGACCGATGCCAACCGCTGGGAGCCAAAGACCGTACCACGCGGGGATGGACGCGGCGTTGTCGCAACGGCCCGGACGGCCAGAGCCGGAGTGGCTGCAGAGGTGTTTCGCTTGGTCACTGGACCAGGCCATGAAGTTTTATGAGCCTGCCGTGGCGGAGAGAAAGCGACGGCTGTTCTCCGGACTCAAGGGCCGGATCCTCGAGATCGGGCCAGGAACGGGCGTCAACTTCCGGCACCTTCCGCTCGGGATCGAGTGGATCGGGGTCGAGCCGAACCCGCACATGCGGCCGTTTCTCGACCGCAAGGCCGCCGAGCATGGCCACAAGGCCACCGTTCTCGGTGGTGGTGCCGAGGATATTCCCCTTGAAGATTCCTCGGTCGATTCCGTGGTCGGGACGCTCGTGCTCTGCTCGGTGCCGGACGTTGGGCGAGTGTTGCAAGAGGTCAGGCGAGTCCTCAAGCCAGGCGGCGAATTCCGCTTCATCGAGCATGTGCGGGCGCCCGAAGGTTCGTTGCACGCCGCCTGGCAGCGCGCGGTCAAGCCCCTTTGGAAAGTCGTCGCCTGCGGGTGTCACTGCGACCGGACGCCTTGGGAGGATCTCCAGCGAGCGGGATTCGCCCATCTGGAGTTCGAGAGGTTCTCGCTTCCCTTCCCAGTCGTCCGGCCCCACATATCCGGCCGGGCCTGTCGCTAATCGCGCTCTTTTCTGGCCAAGACCAGCTCTTCGTGGAGCCGACTTTGGACTTCTGTCAAGACCAGGTCGCTCCTCGTCCGCTCGATCACGGCGCGGAGAGCGTCGTTGGTCCTTCGGAGTCCGCCTGTGAGGCCATCGGGAAAGTCCAGTGTGCCCAGGTCGTCATGCACCATTTCCATGATCCCAAGCAATCGCCTGGCTTCGGGCAGGTTCCCAGAGCGCATCAGGTCTAAGACTGTCCTCCGCAGCTCGCTGGCGGCCTCGCCAGCTCCATTGAGGTAAGCCACGAGAGACACTTTCAGGGCACCGGGCCCGGGCAGCTCTTCGCCTTGGAGAGCGGCCAGCACCAGGGCTGCCTCGACGAGCTCTTTCTCCGCGTCGTTAACATATCCTGCGTGAAGAAGCTCAGGAAAACTGGCGACGGCCTCGCGGGTCAGTTGGGAAGTAGCGACAGCCTCCTCAAGAAGCCGCTTGGCCTCGTCGAACTCGCGGCGGTGGGAGCACCGGATGCTGCGTGAGCTGATCTGAATTAGAAGACGGCAGTGGCGCAAGGCCGCTTCGCGCCCTTCGTGCATCGCTTCGAGGCGCTTCCGGGCCTCCTGGACTGATTCTCCCCAGGACATGTTCGTCAGTTATGACAGATCACCCGGCGGAGGTCAGGTCCGTGACGCCCGACGCTTCAGCGAACGATGCCGACATAAGAGGGGGCGAAGTCCGGGAACACCGTCCCCAAGTTGGCCCCGTTTCCGAGCCGCTTGTCCACGATCTCGGCCAGGACCGAACGATAGTCGGTCGTCGCGTGAAGGTCTTGCCCGTCCAACAGGTTGTCTAATCCTGGCCAGGTGCGGTAGACGGTGCCGCCATTGACGGCTCCGCCCATGACGAACATCGAGCTTCCCGCTCCGTGGTCGGTCCCCACCGAGTTGTTCTGGGCGACGTTGCGGCCAAACTCACTGAGTACGACGAGGGTCCAGTTCATCCTGCCGCTGGCGTCCATGTCGGTGTGGAAGTTGGCAAGGTTTGAGCCAAGGTCAGCAACGAGTTGCTCCATGTAGCCGTCGACACTGCCTTGTTGCTGATGGGTGTCCCAACCCTCGACATCGATGTGAACAGCCTCGACCCCGAGATCGGCCTTCAACAGCGCTGCGGTCGACTTCATGGCATATCCGAACCCGGAGTCACGGTACACCGCGCCTCCCGCACCTTGGTAGTTGGCAATGTCCAGGTCCTTGAGCAGATCGATCGTAACTTGGGTGTTCTCGACCGAGGCCCGGCATGCGTCGTTGGCCACCCGGTAGTTTCCGAGCGTGATCTGCTGGACTTGGACAAAGTCGTAGAGCCACGAGAAGTATTCGAATCGGTCGACGTCGGGGATGGGGAGCGTTTTTGGCCCACCGTCCATGGTCCGCGTCATGCCATAGGTCATGCTAAGGCCCCGCAAGATCGACCCTGGCACGGCCTCTGCAGAGGTTGCGAGGTGGCGCCCAAGCCAGCCCGACCGAATGTTGATGTCGCGGCCGCAGTTCTCCATCCAGCGTTGGGCGTCAAAATGCGACCGGCTCCAGTTGCTCGAACCGACAGCGTGGACGATGGCGAGCCTCCCCGCCCGGTAAACCGGCTCGAGCGGCCAAAGACCAAACGGCAAGCCGAAGAAGCCGTCTAAATCCCGCGCCCGCTTGGGATGGCCGCTCCCTGGCGGCGGGACGGCGAGATCGGGCCTTAACTGGTAGTACTTGGCCTCGCCATGGGGCGCGCACATCGTCAGGCCGTCCGCCCCGCCTCTCAGATAAACAGAGATGACGACGTCCCGGTCCGACCGGTGGCTTTGGGCGAAGGCGACCTGGGGGAGCCACGTGGGGGCCACGGCCATACCGGCGGCGGTGAAGGCTCCCGCCCTCAAAAGAGACCGACGAGAGAGTTGACCATATTCTGTGCATCCGTCTTGGGGCGAGCGGTGATTCATGAACTTGTCCTCAGTACCATTGGAAGCTCGGCGAGCTGAGGGCGATCGAGTGCGCGGCGCGGACGCGGTGCTCGAAGAGCGGTTGGGACTGGACAAAGTGGCGGATCGAGTTCCGGTCACGGTTCGACATCTCGCCACCACAGAGGGCTTTGTCCAGTGAGTTGACGACGTCGTCGGTCGTGAGCGTGTCGAGCTTCCACCATGGGTGGATCGTCACGCCCCAGACCTCGTCGTTGCCCAGGCTGTAACAGTATTGGAGCCGGGGCCTCATGCTCGCGGCCCAATACTCGGTGCGGTCGGGGAAGCCGTCCGGAGGTTCCCAGGTGAACGGTACCTGGCCCAGCACTTGGAGCTGGATCCATTTGAGATAGTTGAGATCTTTGAGCTTGGCGTTCGTCGACCGAAGCGACGAGACCACGAGATGGAACGGCCTCTTGAGCTTTGGCTGGGCGGCCATGAGGCTCTCGGGAGTCAGGAGCACCCGGAGCACGGCCCTCATGTCGCCAAAGGTCGACAGGTAGACGTTGACGGCCGATTGGACCAGGCTGACCGGGGGCGAGTCGCCCAAGAACCACTTGGCGAGCTTCGTGCAAAGGAACTGCGCCGTCCAAGGGTGCATCCCAAGCCAGGCGCAGATGTTCTCGCCCTCGCTCTGTTGGCCGTTCGGCACGACGTGGCCCATGACGATCTTGTCCCCGACCGAGTGGAGTTCGGGCCGGTATTGGAACTTGCCACGGTCTCCTAGGCTCAAGAAACCCTCGTTCACAGACCAACCCGTAAAGATCCTGGCTAGGTTCTTGATGTCTACGGTCGTGTAGCCCGACGCGGGGCTCACGGTGTGCAGTTCCAGCAGTTCTCGGGCGAAGTTGATGTTCGGCGCGTCCCCATAGTTGTAGACGTTGTCCAGATAGGACAGCATCGCGACATGCCCCACGACCCCTCTGAGCAACTGGGGGAACTTGGAAAGGGCCATTGGCCGCACGACGTCGCGCATGAAGGGCACCATCTGCGCCCCGGGCACTTTGAGGGCCGAGATCGAGAAGTGGTCTCGCCAGAACTCGACCATTCTCTCTTGGAGCTGCTTACGTGATTTGACAGCCCTGTAGACCGTTGATTGCTGAAGCTGGTCGATCGTCCACCAGTCGTCGTTGAGGCCGGACAGCTTGGTGACCGACCATGTGGTTCTCGGCCACCGGGCCGCGACCTCCGCGTCGACCCTCGAATCGTCGATGTTTTGAGGGTTCAGTTGCTCTTCAAGGTAGGCCCCGAACCCGATCCGGGCCGCCTTGGCCGCTTCGGGAGCGGTGATGCCCATCGTGACGCGACGGACGAGCCGGTTCGTGGGGCTCGTCCAGTTTTGCCACGGGTCGTCGGCGCCCGCCGGTTCTGCGCCTGTCGATTGGGCGAAAGGTTGACTGGGCCCCATGGCGAGCAAGGCTGCCCCCCCGGCGAAGACCCCGCGCCGCGACCATCCGTCCCGTGCGCTGGCGAGTGCGGTCAGTTGCGGACGTTCTTCCAAGTCAGCCTCTCGTGCCTCTCCTGTAGCATGGTACACCAGGTTCGCCCAATCGGCAAGAGTTTTTGATCACAACCCTTCGGTCGCCGAATGGATCCCGTTGTGCTCACAGCCATCCCAGGTCAAGAAAGCTCGCAAACCGGCCGTTGTGGCCGATCACGATGTGGTCCAACAAAGGCACATCGAGCAACGTGCCCGCCTCCTTGAGCCTCTCTGTGACCAGGCCGTCCTCGGGGCTGGGGGTCGGATCCCCGCTCGGGTGGTTGTGGGCCACGATCAGGCTCGCCGCGTTGTGGCGCAAGGCTTCGCGGAAGACCTCTCTGGCCCCCACCACGCTGGCGGTCAGAGTCCCGATGTGGACGACCTGGGTCGCAAGAACTTGGCTCTTGGCGTCGAGGAACGCGGCACAAAAGTGCTCCTGCCCTTCATCGGCCAGGTGGGCAAAGAGGGCGACCGCGTCCGACACGCCGGAGACAGTCGTCCGGCGCTCGCCCTGGCTGGCCTGGCCGATCCGCCTGCCGAGTTCGACGGCCGCCAGCACCCGTAGTGACTCGAAGGGCTCCAGGCCTGCCACACGGTGAAGGTCTCCCGGGCCGATGTCCTTAAGCTGGGGCAAGGACCAGTGCCCCAACGCTCCCCGAAAGTGGGCCTCGGCCTGCTGAAGGTCGCGTTCCTCGCGCACCGAGGCGAGGGCCAGTAGCTCCCAGTGGCTCAGTGACCGGAGCGACGAAGCGTCAAACCGGGAGCGGTCGAAGCTCAAGTCCAGTCCTCCACATCTTCCCTCTTCACCAGCTCGCGGCGGATGAAGTCCGCTGGCGGGGGCGCAAAGACGCCGACCTGACGACCGTCCTCTGGGTGCAAGAACCTCAAGCTCGCCGCGTGAAGCTGGAGCGGCCCGCTGGACTCACCAGACCCATACAACTTGTCGCCGGTCACTGGCATCCGACAGGAGGCCAGGTGGACACGGATCTGATGGGTGCGCCCGGTCTCCAGCCTGACGGTCACCAACGTCCGTTGCCCATGGGTGGACAGGACCCGCACATGGGTGCGGGCGGCCTTGCCTTCGGCCCTGACGGCGCGAAGCGTCCGGCGGGCGGGGTGAGGGCCCAACGGCGCGTCGATGGTGAACCTTTCTTGCTCCGGAATCCCCTCGACCCAGGCCACATAACGCCGGGACACTTCGCGGCGGGAGATCTGGGCGGCCAACGACGCGTGGGCTCCGTCGGTCTTGGCGACGATCAACAAGCCGGTGGTGTCGCGGTCCAAGCGATGGACGACGCCCGGCCGATAGGGAGCCTGGCCAGATGACAGGGTGTGGGGCCGGGCGAGAAGGGCGTGGACGAGGGTCGGGCCTTGGAACGACTGGGTCGGGTGGGTGACCATTCCCCGAGGCTTGTCAACGACGAGGAGCCAGTCGTCTTCGTACACGACATCGAGCGGGAGTTCGACCGGCTCAAGGTTGTGCGGCTCCGAGGCTGGGATCGGCTCCACCTGCACCCGCATTCCCGGTTTGAGCATGAACCCCGCCTTATTGGCTGCCTCGCCATCGACCCTCACCAGGCCGCCGCGGATCGCCGTCGCCAGGCGCGACCTGGTGTGGTCCGGCATCCTCGTCGCCAGGAACCGGTCTAGCCTTTCAGGCTCGTCGGCCAACCATGTCTGCACGCCGCCCGGAGTCTATCCGACAAGGGCCCGTTCAGATCTCGGGAACTTGAGACAAGCCGCCGACAGTAGACTCAAGTCAATCATGAACGCATTGGTCTGGGCAGCTTTTGCCGCAAGTTCGCTGACCACCACGGTCAGTTTTGAGTCCAAAGCCCAAAACCTGGGTCGGCTCAGCGAAGAGCTGGCCGCCCAGACCGGTCTCAAGCTCAAGGTCAGTTCGGAGCTCTCGCGCGAGATCGTCGCCGTCCGGTTCCATGAAGCTGACCCAGAAGAGGCCCTGGCCAAGGTGGCCGAGGCCGTCGATGGCAAGTGGGTCGAAAGTGGCGACACCCGCACCCTGATGCCCGACTCCGAGGCTTGGCGGGCCGAGACGAACCGCTGGCAGAAGGAGTGGCGGGCCGGTATCAAAGGCCGGCTCGACCAGTGGGCGGACGAACTGGCTAAAAACGGCGCATTCGACGCCGACAAGGCCTATCAGGAACTGAGTTCGGCTATCTCCCAATTCGAAGCCGGAGGAGTCCAAGGTATGAGAGGACGCGGCAACACGATGCAGCGCCTCGTGACCGGCAACCCGGGAGGACGCGCCATCTCTAAGATCGCGACTTCCCTCGGGCCGGACGCTCTGGCAGGGATCCGTCCCGGTGAGCGGGTCGTCTTCTCGACGAGCCCGACAAGGATGCAAAGGGCCCTTCCGGGCAACTCCGCGACGCTCGTGCGCGACTTTCTGGCCGAGCAGCGAGCTTGGACGACCAAGCTCGCATCATCGCCACGCGACGGCATCCGTGGATTTTTCGCCGGAAACATCGATTCCCAGAACGCGCTTGTCAACGGGACCCCGGCCAAGACGTTCCTGATCGTCAACCGGTCTGAGCAAGGGGACAATTTGACCCTGTCCCTCGTCGTCGCGAACGACCAAGGCCAGGCGATGGCCAACGGTTTCTCGGTCATCGTCGTCGATCGTGACCAGGAGGGTTCCCAGTCGGACGAAAAGTCGGGCGAAGATCCTCAAGTCGAACTCTCGGCCGAATCCCTTGAGGCGGCCAAGCTCTTTGCGACGTCCTCGGGAGGGCTCGGCGGCCCGATGCAGTTCGCGATGGGTGGAGGCCCCGTTCGCGGTGGCAATATCGACGTCGTCATGGTAGGAGGGCCAGCGGCGACACCGCGGGCCAAGACCCCGGCCGCTTGGATCGAGAAGTTCGCCGACCCTGTCGCCAACGAGCCTTTGGGTTGGCATGTGAGCGACGCCCTCCTGGGCGCCGCCAAGTCTGAGAACAAGAACTTGGTCGCTTATCTGCCCGACCATGTCGCGGTTTCGGTCGCCCGCGCGATGAACGCCAACATGACGGCGGGATCGATCTATGCTGTGTTCTCCGCCCAAGGGATGAAGGTCTCGCAAGGTGGCGGCTGGACGCTGGTCACGCCGACTTGGAAGTCAGAGGCCCGCGATTCAAGGGTGGACCGGGGATCTCTCAAAGCTCTGTTGCAAGCGGGCCGCAAGGCGGGGACCTTCCGGCTGGGCGAGCTTGCCAACTACGCCCGCAAGGCCGGAGCGGACAGTGGCCTTGACTCGGCCCTGTCAAGTCTCATCGACCCGGCATTGGCCCAAGACCTTCGGCAGGTTTACGGCCAGAACGGAGAGGCTCTCCGGTTCTTCGGGCTGCTCGGCCCAGCACACAGGCCGATGTTCGGCACGGGCAAACCACTGGCTCTGAGCTCGGTCGGGCCCCAGGGATCCAGCATCCTCTACAACATGGTGTTCAACTCGCTGGGCGGGCCGGATATCCAGCGACCGAACGACGCTCGAGAGCAACGAGTGGAGATCCAAGGCGTCGCCGGAGCCATGGGGGGCCGGGGACGAGGCGGCCCCATGATGTTCCAAAACATGTCCGACTTGACGCGCGAGCGAACCGAGATCTTGCCTAACGGCTTGCCGTCCATGGTGTCGTTCAAGGTCGATGTGCAAACCCAGCCTGGCGTCAAGGCGATCGAATCCGCCACCGGCGTGAGCCGCCACATGTCGGCCCAGCAGATGGCGGGCATGAGGGCGCTCGCCGACAATCCGAACATCCCGGCCAACGTGCGTCGAGGCCCACAGTGGGACGGCTATATCCCGACCACAGAGACCGAATACCGGATCACCTGGGAGATCGCCCCTGGCATCACCATGACTCGCGAGCTGTCGGATCGGAACATCGATGGGAACACGGGGCCAGTCGCCTATGACAAGCTTCCGGCCGCCTTCCAGAACCAAGTCGCCGACCTCGCGGCCAGGATGAGCGAGAGGATGAACAACCGTCGCGGCGACGGGCCTGGCGAGCGCCGGGGCCGCCAACCAGGCGCAGGGCGACCGACTCGAACCCCTGTGCCCTAGGGCTTTGATCGCTTCCCCGCACCGACCATGGTGCGGGGAAGCTCCTTTGTTAACAACTGCTTAAGAAGAGTCGGGTAGACATGCTTCCGTGACTCTTGCCGCGCTGGCCCTCTGTTTTGCTTGGCCCCAAACGACCACGCCTTCTCGGGTCTTGCTCTCTTGGAGCGACGATCCTGCGACGACCGCCACCGTCTCTTGGAGGACCGACGCGGCCACCGCCGAATCGGTCGGACAGATCGCCTTGGCCTCCCCAGACCCACGACTCGGCAAGGACGCTCAATCGGTCGTCGCGGCGAGCCAAACCGTGGAGCTGGACACGGGCTCGAAGGCTTCGTACCACCGAGTCACCTTCACCGGTCTGAAGCCCGAGACCCTCTACGCCTACCGGGTCGGAGAGCAGAACGAATGGAGCGAGTGGTTCCAGTTCAAAACGGCGGCCCAAGGTTTCAAGCCGTTCCAGTTCGTCTACTTTGGGGACGCCCAGAACAACCTCAAGTCGATGTGGAGCCGGGCGATCCGCCAGGCCCACCGGGACGCGCCCTATGCGGCGTTCATGCTCCACGCTGGCGACCTGGTCGACAAACCCGACAGCGACAAGGAGTGGGGCGAGTGGTTCTATGCCGGTGGCTGGCTCCACGCCCAGATCCCGGTCGTGGCGACGCCCGGGAACCACGAATACGGCCGTGGGCCGGAAGGTCGGGCTTTGACCCGGATGTGGCGCCCGCAGTTCTCCTATCCGAAGAACGGATTACCAGGACTCGAGGACACGGTCTACTCGATCGACTTCCAAGGGGTGCGCATCGTCAGCCTCAACTCGAACGAGAGGCAAGAGGAACAGGCTCCGTGGCTAGAAAAGACCCTCTCGACCAACCCTCAGCTTTGGACGATCGTGACGTTCCACCACCCGGTCTATTCGACGGCGGTCGGGCGAGACAACCCCCTCATCCGCCGGGTCTGGCAACCCATTCTCCAGAAGCACAAGGTCGATCTGGTGTTGCAGGGTCACGACCACACCTATGGACGCAAGAACGTGCCGACGGGGGCGAACGTTCGCGACCCCAAGAGCGGCACCGTCTACGTCGTCAGCGTGAGCGGCCCGAAGATGTACCGGATCAGCCCCGAGGCCCTCAAAGAGATGACCCGGGTCGGGGAGTACACCCAGCTCTATCAGGTGATCAAGGTGGACCGCAGCAAACTCCGGTTCGAAGCGCGCACGACGAGCGGGGAGCTTTACGACGGGTTTGAGCTGACCAAGGGGAGGGACGGCTCCAACACCCTCCGCGAGATCAATCCTGAGGTGCCTGCCAGGCTCGAACCGACTCCCGCGACTGGCCGCAAGGACGACTAACCCTCTCCTCCTTTGGGAGAAGAGGGCTTACGTCCTCCCCGACGGAGGCGCCCCGCGCCCTGCGCGGAGTCGTTCGGAGGGCGGACTCGAGCCCGCCCTCTTGCTCACTTTTCTTCTTTGAACTCGGCGTCGATGACGTCCTCGCCTTTCGTTCCAGCTCCGACTCCGGCTTCGACTTTCTCCTCGCCAGTGGGCGAGGCGGCCTCGTAAAGCTTCTGTGAGAGGGCGTGGCTCTCGGTCTCCAGGTCGCGATACGCGGCTTGGAGGCCTTCTGTGTCCTCCCGCTCCTTGGCCTGCTTGACGGCCGACACCTTCTCCTCGATCCTGGCCCGGTCGGCCTCGCCGACCTTGTCGCCCAGGTCGCGGAGGGCCTTCTCCACCGTGCCGATCAAGCGGTCGGCGTCGTTGCGAAGTTCCGCCGTTTCGCGCAGTTTCGCGTCGCGGTCCGCGTTCGACTCGGCCTCTTTGACCATTCGCTCGATCTCGTCCTTGTTCAGGTTGCCCGAGCCGGTGATCGTGATCTTCTGCTGGTTGTTCGTGGCCTTGTCGACAGCGGTCACGTGCAGGATCCCGTTCGCGTCGATGTCAAAAGTGACTTCGACCTGGGGCACTCGGGCCGGCGCCGGCGGGATCCCGCTCAGGTTGAACTGGCCGAGCGACTTGTTGTCCTTGGCCATCGGGCGCTCGCCTTGAAGGATGTGGATCGTGACCTCGGTCTGGTTGTCGACCGCGGTGGTGTAGATCCGGCTCTTCTTGGTCGGGATCGTCGTGTTCCGCTCAATGAGCTTGTCGAGGACCCCGCCCTGCGTTTCAACGCCTAGGGAGAGCGGAGTCACGTCCAGGAGGACCACGTCGCGGACGTCGCCGCCGAGGACACCGGCCTGGATCGCGGCGCCGACCGCCACGACCTCGTCGGGGTTCACGCTCTTGTTCGGCTCCTTCCCTGTCATGCGCTTGACCAGTTCCTGCACCATCGGCATGCGGGTCGAACCTCCAACGAGGATGACCTCGTCGATCTTGTCCAGGCTGATCTTCGCGTCGTCAAGGGCGGTCTGAACAGGCCGCTCGACCCTCTTGAGGAGATCGTCGCAGAGCTCTTCGAACTTTGACCGGCTGATCTGGACCTCCAAGTGGACGGGCTCGTTGTCGATCGCGGTGATGAACGGGAGGTTGACGTCGGTCGTGACTTGGCTGCTCAGCTCGATCTTGGCCTTTTCCGCCGCCTCGCGAAGGCGCTGAAGGGCCTTGCTGTCCTTCCTCAGGTCGACCCCGTTCGACTTCATGAACTCGGTCGCCAGATAGTCGACCAGCTTTTGGTCAAAGTCGTCGCCGCCGAGATGGCTGTCGCCCGCGGTCGACTTGACCTCGAAGACTCCGTCGCCCACGTCAAGAATCGAGACGTCGAATGTGCCGCCGCCAAGGTCGAAGACCAAGATCGTCTCGTTGGTCTTCTTGTCCAATCCATAGGCCAAGGAGGCCGCCGTGGGCTCGTTGATGATCCGGAGGACCTTGAGCCCTGCGATCTCGCCCGAGTTCTTGGTCGCGGTGCGCTGTGAGTCGTTGAAGTAGGCCGGAACCGTGATGACGGCCTGATCGACCGTCTCGCCCAGGTACGCCTCAGCATCGGCCTTGAGCTTCTGAAGAATCATCGCACTGATCTCTTCCGGGGTGAACGTCTTGTCGACAGCCGGGATATGGACGGCAGCGGCCCCGTTTTTCCCCTCGACGACCTTGTAGCTCACCTTCTTGACCTCCTCGCTGACTTCCGTCAAGGCGTGGCCCATGAACCGCTTGATGCTGCTCACAGTGTTCCCTGGGTTGGTGACGGCCTGGCGCTTGGCGGTGACTCCGACCAAACGCTCTCCATTGGTCTTGAAGGCGACCACGCTCGGCAGGGTGCGGTTCCCTTCGGCGGTGGCGATGACCTTCGGCTCGCCGCCTTCCATGACGGCGACGACGCTGTTCGTGGTTCCTAAGTCGATTCCTACTGTGCGGCCCATGCTTCTATCCTTGGCGTGCCTCGGCGCTCACTTTACTTGAGCGTTCTAGTATCAAGCTCTAACGGCGAGCTTACCCGTCAGGTTCCAAGACAGGGCCCAATGGCTCCCCCAAAAAACGAGAACGGCCCCGGGGTTCCGATTGCCCGGGGCCACCTGCTTTGAATAGAAGGTCAGCGGGCGTAGAACTCGACGACCTGCTGCTCCTGGAAGAACTTCGGGAAGTCCTCGCGCTCGGGCAAGGCGACGATCTTGCCGGCCATGTTGGGAACGTCCGGCTCAAGGTACACGGGGACCGGGGCTCCTTCATAGTGGTTGCGCCGAGCGATGCCCTTGCTGGCCTCTCGGTCGCGGACACTGACCACGTCCCCGACCCGGCAAGTGTAGCTCGAGACGTCCACGAGCTTGCCGTTGACCATGATGTGCTGGTGGCTCACCATCTGGCGGGCCTGCTCGATGGTCTTCGCGTAGCCGAGGCGATAAACCTGGGTCTGGAGCCGGAGCTCCAAGAGTCGCAGAAAGTTGAGGCCCGTGTTGCCGTGCATCCGGCTGGCCCGCTCGAAAGTCCGATGGAACTGCTTCTCGAGCATGCCGTAGTAGCGACGGATCACCTGCTTGGCCAGAAGCTGTTCGCCGTACTCGGACGGCCTCCGGTCGCGCATGTTGGGCCCGTGCTGGCCGGGCGGATAGGGCCGCTTGCTCGAAGGGCACTTGGTCTGGCCCCAGATGTTAAAGCCGACTTTGCGGCAGATGTCGCTTCTTCTTCCTCGGTATGTCGCCATGCTGTGCTTTCAGCCTTTCCAGTAGGTTTCGCGCCGCGAACCGGCCGGTGCCGGACACGGGCGGGCGTGAGCGAGGAGTATGGCAGATACGGCCCTTGAGTTCGCGGGACTCTGGCCCGCCCGCCCCGGCCAAGCCTCGGGGCAGAGGGTAACCTCTCCTTAACAAGGGCGGGACCGGTGCGCGAGGCGCCCCTGGCCCGTCTTGGATCCTGAGGGTACTCCGACCGTGGCTGAGAACGAACCCAACATCACAACCGTCGAGATCGAGGACGAGCTTGCAAAGAGTTATGTCAACTATGCAATGTCCGTCATCATTGCGCGGGCCTTGCCGGACGTGCGCGACGGGCTCAAGCCGGTTCAGCGGCGGATCCTCTTCGCGATGCAACAGCTCAACTTGACGCCGGGCAACGTCCCGACCAAGTGCGCCAAGGTCGCGGGCGAGACCCAGGCCAACTACCATCCCCACGGCCAAGAGGTCATCTATCCCACCATCGTCAGGATGGCCCAGCCGTTCAGCCTCCGCTATCCTCTCATCGACGGGCAGGGCAACTTCGGCAGCATCGATGGCGACCCGCCCGCCGCCATGCGCTACACCGAGTGCCGCCTCACTCCGGTCGCCATGGAGATGATCGAGGACATCGAGCGCGAGACGGTCGATTGGATCCCGAACTACCTCAACGAGACGAACGAGCCGACGGTGCTTCCAGGCAAGTTCCCGAACTTACTGTGCAACGGCGGACAGGGCATCGCGGTCGGAATGGCCACCAACCTCCCGCCGCACAACCTGACCGAGGTCTGCAACGCCATCCTCCACAGGATCGACCGCTCTGAATGCTCGCTCGACGAGATCATGGAGCACCTGCCCGGGCCCGACTTCCCCACCTATGGCCTCATCATGGGCACCAAGGGCATCCGCAGCGCCTATGAGACCGGTCGAGGAAGCGTCGTCATGCAGGCCAAGACGATGATCGAGCCGATCGACAGCGGCAAAACGGCCATCGTTGTGACCGAGCTTCCCTACCAGGTCAATAAGACCAACCTGGTCAAAAGCATCACCGAGATCGCGAAGCTCAAGAAGTTCGACGGCATCACAGACGTCCAGGACTACAGCGATAAACGAGGCATGCGGATCGAGATCGAGTTGCGTCGGGACGTGAACCCCAACAAGGCCCTCAATTACCTGCTCAAGCACACCGCGCTGCGCACTTCGTTCGGAGCGATCATGCTCTCGCTCGTCGACGGCGCACCCCGGGTGTCGCCCCTCCTTGTCATCCTCGACGAATACATCAAGCACCGCCGCGAGGTCATCGAACGGCGAACGCGCTATGAACTGATGCGCGCGCTCGAAGAGGTGCACCTCAACGAAGGCTATCAGATCGCCCGCCGGTTCCTAGACGACGTCATCAAAACGATCCGAGAGGCGGCCGATCCCAACGAGGCCCGTGTCGAGCTCGTCCGCCGCTTCGACATGTCGCCGCTTCAGGCGAACGCCATCCTCGCGATGCCGCTGCGCCGCCTGACCCAGCTGGAGCAGACCAGGCTCGAGCAAGAGTACAAAGAGGCTCTGCGCCGGTCGCAAGACCTCATGGACATCCTCACCGACCCGGTGCGCCTCACCTCGGTGATGAAGGGCGAGATCGTCGCGCTCCGAGACAAGCACGGCGACGAACGGCGAACCCGGATCGTCGAGCGCGAGGTCGGAGACTTCAACGAGGAAGACCTCATCCCCGAAGAGGAAGCGATCATCTCGATCTCCCGAGACGGCTACATCAAGAGGATGAGCCTCGACGCCTACCGCATGCAGAAGCGCGGCGGAAAGGGCATGAAGAACGTGATGAAGGCGGACGACGAGCCCGCGAACCTCTTCCAGGTCAACACCCACAACTTCATCCTGTTCTTCACCGACCGGGGCAAGGTCTACAAGCTGCGGGCCTACGACATTCCTGAGAACGGCCGATACGCCCGAGGGATGCCCGTGATCAACTACATCGCCATCGACGGCGATGAGAGGGTCACCGCCGCCGTCCGGGTCAAGGACATCAAGGGCGACGGCTACCTCGTCATGATCACGAAGCACGGCGAAGTCAAGAGGACGGCCCTCAGCAAGTTCCAGAACATCCGCTCGAACGGCCTCATCGCCTTCGACATCGAAGAAGGCGACGAGCTCGGCTGGGTGCTCCAGTCCAAGGGAGACGACGACGTCCTGGTCGTGACCCGCAAAGGCATGTCCATCCGCTTCCGCGAAACGGCAGCCAGAGACCGCTCCCGCGCCGCCGGAGGCGTCAAAGCCGTGAACCTCAGGCCCGGCGACCATGTCGTCTCGGCCGACATCGTCCGCGAAGGGGCCACGCTCCTCGTGGTCGGCGAACACGGCTATGGCAAGCGCACCCCGCTCGACGAGTACCGCGTCCAGGGCCGCGGCGGCACCGGCATCATGACCATGAACGTCACCGACAAGACGGGCGAGATCGTCGGGGCCGAGGTGGTGGAGGACGAGGACCGGCTGTTGCTGCTCACCGCGAACGGCAAGGGCATCCGCGTGAAGGTCAAGGAGATCCGCCTGGTGAAGCGCGTCGCCCAAGGCGTGAAGCTGATCGACCTGGCTGCGGGCGACACGATCGGCTCGCTGGCCCGCCTCGTCGCCGGCCCTGAAGAGGACGACGAAGAAGAAGGCGAAGACTGACACCAGGGGCCTGGCCGAGCCCCCACCCCCTAGCCCCCTCCCCCGTAACGGGGGAGGGGGAACTGGCTCAGGAGCCCATGAAGAACCGGGCTTCGCTGATCTTGCCGTCCTTGACGGTGTAGAGCGCGGTCTCCTTCATCTCGTGCCGCTGGCCTGCCATGGGGCCTTCTTTGAAGGTGCAGTCCATCCACATCTCGACCGCGAACTGGTCGCCGTTGGAGCGCGGCTCGCCGACGCCGCCGCTATGGAACTCATAGCTTTGCATGAACTTGGCGACCGCTTCTTTGATGGTCGCCTTGCCTTGGGAAACCGGCGACGAACCGTCGAACGAGAACGGTTCGACGTGGCGGACATCATCGGCATAGAACTTGTCGATGGCCTCGGCGTCCTTGCCCTCCTTCAACAGGGAGCAGAACTCTTCGGCGAGGGACTGAGTGGGTGATTTTGGCATCGTGTCGGGCATATGAGAACTGTACCGGTCGGAAGCCTGCGTTGCCAGGGCAGGCCCCTGCCCCGGACCGACGGGGTGCCTTCGGCTTCGGATTGGAACCCGGACAGGCGCGCGGCCAGTACTATTTAGGGTCATGACCGCCGCACCCATCCTTTGGGCGCTGCTGCTCGCCCAGTCAGCCCCCGCGCAAACCCGCTACGACCTCAACGCGACGGCACTCGAACAGCACGTCCGGTTCTTGGCCGACCCGGCCCAAGAAGGCCGGTTGACCCTGTATCCCGGAGAGCACAAGGCGGCGGAGTACATCGCCAAGAAGTTCCGTGAGGCCGGGCTCCAGGAGGGCCCCAACCCCGGGTTCCTGCACGAATACGACATCACGATCAACGTCAGGCCGACGCCGGGGCAAGCCCTGAAGCTGACTTTCGACGATGGCCGTACGGTCGAACTCACCGCGGGGGCTGACTTCGCCCCGTTGAGCGGCACCGCCACGGTCGAGGGAGCGACCGGCAAGCTCGTGTTCGTCGGGCAGGGCCTGGTGACCGAGGAGCGCGACGATTATGCCGGGGTCGACGCGACCGGAAAATTTGTGCTCGTGCTCCGCACCCAGCGCGAAGGTGAGCCCCGGGTGACCCCGCGCCAAGTCGCGATGGCGGCGAAAGCGAAGGGCGCGATCGGGGTCGTGATGATCGGCCCGCAGGTCGAAGGAGGGAGCGAGCTTCCCCGGCCATCTCGGCCGAGCGGCGTCCCTGGCGATTTGAACCTCGCCGCAGTCGGAGTGAGCGCGCGGTTCTCTGAAGCGATCACGGGCATGGAGTTCGCCGCCTTGAACTCGGTCGGGATGAGCCCGGCCCGCGAGCTTCCGGTGAGCCTGACCCTCTCGACCGGCACTGAGCCGAACAAGGGCCGGGGCCGCAATGTGATCGGCTACCTGCCCGGCCATGATCCGAAGCTCAAGGACGAGTTCATCGTCATCGGAGCCCACTACGACCACCTCGGCTGGGGTGAAGTGGGATCGCGCACGGGCCGGGAGCTCATCCACTTTGGAGCGGACGACAACGCGAGCGGGACTTCGGGAGTGATCGAACTGGCGCGGTATTTCGCCAGCACGAAGAGCAACCGGCGGACGTTGGTGTTCCAACTTTATAGCGGCGAGGAGGTCGGTCTGATCGGTTCGAGCGCCTGGGTGAGGGACAACAGTGAGAAGATCGCGCGCACGACCGCGATGATCAACATGGACATGATCGGGCGGGTGCGAGAAGGCAAAGTGAGCGCGATGGGGACGAGCAGCAGCGTCGAATGGGAAAAGCTGCTCGCCGGGATCGCCGTTCCTGGGTTGACGGTCAACCAAAGCCCGGCGATCGCCACCAACAGCGACCATGCGGCCTTCGCCCGGGCCCAAGTGCCGATCGTCTTCTTCCATTCCGGGCTCCACGAGGAGTACCACACCGAGAAGGACACAGCCGACACGATCAATTTCGAAGGGATGCTCGGCACGGTCCGGGCGGTGGCGGAACTGGTGAAGCGGGTCGACGCCCGTGACGATCGGCTCGCCTGGAACCCTGAGGCGAGGATGGGCCAGCGGCAAGGTCAAGGCCAGGGCCGGGGCGTGAGGCTCGGCCTGCTCCCCGACATGAACGGCACTGGGCCGGGCGTGCTCCTCCAAGGAGTGGCCACGGACTCACCGGCGGCGAAGGCCGGGCTCAAAGCGGGCGACCGGGTGGTGAAGATCGGCGCGGCCGAGGTCAAGGACATGGAGTCGCTGCAAGCTTCGTTTGCTGGGCTCAGGGCGGGCCAGGCGGTCGAGATCGTGGTGATCCGGAACGGGGAGCGGCTCACCCTCTCGATCACCCCTGCGGCGCCATAGGCCCTCCGGCTGCCGCGTTGCGTTCGACCGCATCCCCTCCCCCGTTACGGGGGAGGGGGGAGGGGGTGATTCGGGGTTCGTGTTCCTTTGTCCAACGACCGGCCATTAGTGGCGGACTCGTGTCCGCGACCCCGATCGGGACGAGAGCGCGGCGTCATGATTGAGGCATGGATCGGCAGACCCTTGAACGGCGGCAGGTTTGGATCTACCTGGCCTCGATTCTTGGGGGTCTGGCGGTCGGAGGGGCGTGGCCGGGCCTCGCGAAGCCGTTTGAAGTTCTCCTTTGGCCGGTGCTGGCCGCGCTCTTGTTCGTGACCTTCCTCCAGGTGCCGCTCCTGCATGTGCGCGACGCGTTCCGGGACCGGCGGTTCGTTTCGGCGGTCTTGGTCGGAAACTTCTTGGTGTTGCCGGTTCTGGCATGGTTGCTCGCCGCTTGTCTGCCGGGCGAGCCTGACCTCAGGCTTGGCGTGTTGCTCGTTCTCCTCGTGCCCTGCACCGATTGGTTTCTGCCATTCAATCAGTTGGGGGGCGGGGATGCGGCGCGGGCGGTGGCCCTGACTCCAGTCAACCTCTTACTCCAGCTGTTCCTGCTTCCCGGATATCTCTGGCTTATGGCGGGAACCGAGTTCGTCGCGGTCTTCTCGCCAGCCACGGCCTGGCCCGCGGGCTTGGTCGTGTTCGCCCCTCTGGCGGCCGCCGCCTTGGCCGAGCGCTGGATCGAGTCGAGAGGGGCCGCCCCCGGCCTCCGGGAGCGGTCAGGCTGGTGGACGGTGCCGCTGTTGGCGGTCGTCGTGTTCTTGATCGCCGGGGCGCAGGTCGTGGCAGTCCGTGACTCGCTGTTCCTGTTGCCTGCCGTTGTGCCTCTCTTCATCGCGTTCTTGTTGGCCGCAGCCTGGTTGGCACGGGTCATGGCCCGGTTCTACAGATTGCCCGTCGACCAAGGTCGGACGCTCGCTTTCAGCTTCGGGACGCGCAACTCGTTCGTGGTGCTGCCCTTGGCGCTGGCCCTTCCGCCTGGGTGGGAGGCGGTGGCGGTCGTGGTGGTGCTGCAGTCTTTGGTGGAACTGTTCGGTATGGCGGTGTTCGTGCGCTGGGTTCCTGAACGGTTGTTCCCGGAAGGGGCCCGTTGAAAGGGAAACAGAGTGCCGGGCCAAGGCCCAGCGCTCCGGAAAGGGCACCGCAACAAGCGACCGGCCTTGAGACGCGACTACAGTCCCAGAATCGCGTCCATCGCCTTGGAGGCGTTGGCGCACCGCACAGCAGGGGCATGGCGGTAGAGCGGGATCATCTCCGCCACGACCGGGCCCGAGTAGCCGATCTCCCGCAGGGCCGCCATCACCCCGGGCCAGTCCACATCGCCCTCGAGAAGGTCGACAAACCCCTCGATCGTCCCCACCGCCCTTCGGAAGTCCTTGAAGTGCACGCCGACCACCCGGCGGCCCAGATGGCGGAGCCAGTCCTCGGCATGACCCAAGGGCAACAGGTTCGCCACATCGACATACGCCCCGACCCAGGGCGACCCGAACTGGTCGATGAACGCGGCCATTTCGCCAGGTGACAGCAAGAACTTGTTCCAGACGTTCTCGATCCCGATCCGCACGCCCAACCGCTCGGCCCCGCCAAGCACCGCCCGCAGGCCTTCGGTCGCGTGTGCCCAGACCTCGGCATACGGCTGGGCGGGCCGGGATGGCAGAAAGAACACATCGACCGAACCAGGAATGGTCAAGAGCGTCTTGGCCCCGAGCCAGTTGGCGATTTGGAGCATCCGCCTCAGGTCTTCCTGGGCTTGCTCACGGGCAGCCGGGTCGGCGTCGCCGAGAGACCGGCCCCAGTAGAGCCCGCTCGCAAGACTGGGAAGGGCCACCCCAGCCTCTTCGGCCGCCGACGCCCAGCCCCGGCACTGGGCCTCAGTGGCATCGACCGGGAGCGCGCTCCCGACGTCGCCGACCGCCAGTTCTACGGCCGGGAACCCGTGCTCCTTGGCCTGGCGCATGAATTCGACAGGATCGAGCGAGCCCTCAAGCCCGCCAGGATACGACCAATAGTTGACCGACTTCAGGAGCACGGTTCAACTTACCCAAAGCCGCTATCCCTTCACGGCACCAGCGAGCATGACCTCGTGGATCTTGTCCTTGAAGACCCAATAGACGGCCATGACGGGCAGCATCACGATGACGAGCCCGGCGAAGAGCGTCCCCCAGTTGGCCTGATATTCCGTCCGAAGGACGACGTCGGCCAAGCCGAGCGGCAGCGTGCGGTTCTCGTCTCGCGACAGAAGCACGAGGGCGAGCGGGTACTCGTTCCAGAGGCCGATGGCGTTGAAGACCGCCACAACCAGCACCCCGGGACGGGCCAGCGGGAACATGACCCGCCAGAACGTGCGACCGTGTCCGCACCCATCAAGCATGGCCGCCTCCATCAGCTCGTTTGGAAGGCGCTGGAAGAAGCCGGTCAGCACGAAGACGGTGAAGCTGAGCGAATAGGAAACATAGACCAAGACAAGCCCGATCATCGTGTCGAGGAGCCCAAACTCGCTCATGAGGAGGAACAGCGGCACCGCGACCAAAAAATTGGGGAACATCATCCCGGCCAGGAACATGCCGAAGAGGCCTTTGGAGCCCCAGAACGTGTATTTGGCGAAGACATAGGCGGCCATCGCCCCGATCGGGATCAGGACGAGGAGCGTCCCGACCGTCGCGACCACCGAGTTCAAGAAGTAGCGCGAGATCCCGGCCTGGCTCCAAGCGTCGGCATAGTTCTGCCATTGGGGCGAAGCGGGGAGGCCCCAAGGATTAGAGAAGACCTCGGAGCCGGTCTTGAGAGAGCCCACCAGCACCCAGACCAAGGGAACGAGGACGACGAGCGCATAAAGGGCTAGACCAAGGCCCGCGCCCAAGGCTCGCCTCACGATCGGGCTCCCTCTGGGTCATGTCGAAACCAGAAGAGGACCAGGGCCGTGACCGCCATGGTCAGCACGAACACGACCACGGCCTGGGCGCTGGCGAGGCCGAACGTGCCGTTCTCAAACCCGAGTTCATAGAGGTAGGTCAGCACGACCTCGGTCGCGCGGTCGGGATCGCCGCCTCGAGTCATGAGGAAGACCAAGGCGAATAGGTTGACGACGTTGATCACGACATAGGCGACAGCCACCCGCTTCACCGACCACAGCATCGGCCAGGTCACGAGCCGGAACCGCCGCCAGCCTTGGGCCCCATCGAGCTCCGCCGCCTCGTTCACTTCGCTTGGCACCGACCGGAGACCCGCCAGGAAAAGCATCACATAAAAGCCCAGGGCCCACCAGACGAAGGCGGCGGTGACGCTGGGGAGGGCCGTCACACTGGTTCCGAGCAGGCCCGCTGGGGCGACGTCACCGCCCCAAACCGCGGCCCCGGCCCCGATCAGGCCGAACGAAGGGTTGTAAAGAAACTTCCAGATGATCGCGACTGCGACGAGCGAAACGACCTGGGGAAACAGGAACACGCCACGAAGGAACCGGGCGAACCGGCCACTGTGCTGGAGCAGATGGGCGATCCCCACCCCGAGGGCCACGAGACTGAGCCCACCGAACACGAGCACCCAGCCAGAATTTCGCAGGGATTGCCAGAAGGCGTCGCTCCGGAAGAGAGTCTCAAAATTCCGGAGACCGATGTCGGTGCGAGTGGTCGAGACGCCGCTCCACTGATACCGCGAGTCGTTGAACGCCTGGAGGAGGGGCCAAACGAGGAAGAGGGCGTACAGCAAGACCGAGGGGGCCATGAAGGCCGCGATGAAGGCGCGCCGAGAGACCTGCTTCATCGCGGCCCGCGCCCTAGCCCGCCACCTTGTGCTTGGTGACGGTCTCGTCGCGGCGCACGGCCTCGGCCACTCTCTCGACCCGGTCGCAGAAGGCTCTCGGCGTGGTCTCGCCGTTCAGCATCGCGGTCAGAGCATTCTCGATCTCTTTGTTGAACGCCGGGTACCACTGGCGGTACTGGACGGCCCAGACCGACTTGGCAGCCTTGACCGCCGCAGCTGGCTTCACAAGAACCTCTGGGAGGGCGACGCCTTCGTCCGAGCCTTTGATCGACATGAGCGTGCCTTTCTGTTCGACGAACTGGCGGGCCTTGGTCACGGAAGTCATGTACTTGAAGAACTCGATGGCCTTGTCGGACTGGCGGGCCTTCGACGGCACCATCCAGGGCTCGATCCCGATCAGAACTGAGGTCGGGTCGCCCTTGCCGCCAGGGGCGGCGGGGGGAAGGAAGAACTCCATCTTGGGTGCCGGGTTCATCGTCTTGGTCTGCTCGGCCATTTCCGAAGAGAGCCAACTGCCGCACGGCACCATGCCCGCCTTGCCGAGCAAGAACTGCATCTGAGCTTCGGTATGGCTCATGGCGACGGCGCCCTTCTGCAAATAGCCCGACTTGTTCAGCTCGTCGATCATTTCGGCGGCACGAAGCATGGCCGGCGAGCTCCAGGCCCCGGGCTCGAGGTTCTGGGCGGCGTCCACCGCCTCCTTCCCACCCACGCTCATGGCCCAGGGAAGGAGCATGCCGTCGATCATGTAATAAGGGTACTGGCCCTGGTAAGTGATGGGGGCGATTCCCTTCGCCTTCATCTTCTCGCACAGCGCGAGGAGCTCGTCCCAGGTCTTGGGGACGGACCAACCGTTGGCCTTAAAGACCTCAGGGTTGTGCCACCAGCCATAGACCATCATGTAATAGGGCAGCATCCAGGTCTTGCCGTCCTGTTGGCAGAGCTTGAGGAGGTTCGGGTCGAACGTGTCGCGCCAGGTTCCTCCGCCTTCATAGGGCTTGCCGTCCAAGGCCTCGTCGAGCGCCATGAGCTGGCCCTCGGCCACCAGCGCCCAGTGGTCCATGCCCCAACCAGGGAACGCCAAATCCGGGGGTGTGCCGCCCACGAACCTGGGCCGGAGTTGCTCCCAGACGCGAGGGCTGCCCCAGACCATGACTTCGACCCCTGTCTTCTCCTTGAACTCTTTGCCGGCTTGGACGTAAAAGTCCGTGTCGTATCCGCCCTTGAAAGCGGCGACGTCAAGGATGTTCGCCGCGTTGTTGGTCGGGTCGCCGGAGTTGCCACAACCCAGGGCCGCGACAAGGGCCAATGTCCAGATCCACCGTCTCATTTGGTGCCGCCTATGATACGCGCAAGCGGCCCCAGAACGGGCGTACAATCGACGCGATGGTGCGGGTGGTTCTTCTCGGTTGTGGGTTTATGGGGCGGATGCACGCCAGCGTGTACCGGCTGTTGCCCGACGCAGAACTGGTGGCGGTGGTCGACAGAGACCCTGAGAAGGCGTCGATGTTTGGACAAGAGTTCGGCGTGCCATCGTTCACCGACTACGCGGCGTGCCCAGTCGATCATGACGCGGTGGACGTTTGCTTGCCGACCCACTTGCACGCCAGCGCCACGATCGAGGCGGCCCAGAGCGGCAAGCACGTCGTCTGCGAAAAGCCGATGGCCTTGACCCTGCCCGACGCTGACGCGATGATCGAAGCATGCTCTAAGGCCGGGGTGCAGCTCTTGGTCGGGCACTGCATCCGCTTTTGGCCGGAGTACGCCCATTTGAAGGACCTCGTGGACGGAGGGACGCTTGGGCGGTTGCTCTCGCTCACGCTGGTGCGGTTTGGGGAGTTCCCGCACTGGTCGAGCGAGAACTGGTTGGCCGACGAGTCGAAGTCGGGTGGCGGGGTGCTCGACATGCACATCCACGACACCGACTTCGCGCTTTATCTTTTGGGGACGCCCTTGGAGGTCGCTGCCTATGGGGTGGTCGACGATCGTGGGCCGAGCTACGCCTACACCACGCTCCGGTATCCGGGCACGGTGGTGCTCAGCGAGGGTGGTTGGAACCTGCCGACCCACACACCGTTCAAGATGGCTTTCCGGGCCGTGTTTGAGCGTGGCGCGGCCATCATGGACGGCGGGCCGTTGACGGTTTATCGTCCGGGGCAGGAGCCCGAAGTCGTGGAGTTCGAGCAGATCGAAGCGGAAGGAGGGGGCAACATCTCGAGCCTCGGGGGCTACTTCGTGGAATTGAAGGAGTTCATGGACTGCCTGGCGACTGGTCGCCGCTGCACGACAGTCACGCCCGAATCTTCGCGCCAGTCGCTGGCGACCGTGCTGGAGGAGATCCGGCAGATCAGGTCTCGAACTGCCCCGCCGGTTTCGGCGTGACTCGGGAGAACGGGCCGCGCGCATCCCCCTCCCCTGTTACGGGGGAGGGGGATAGGGGGTGGGGGCCGAGTCTCGTACGGAGGCCCCGGTCGCCTCGATCGGAGCCGCTGCAAGGGCGGCCCGGTTGGCCAGCAACCGTGGCTTCCCTGCCCCGGCCTCGGCGAGCCACTCCCGGGCGAACTCGCCCGATTTGATACGGGCCAATGCTTCCTTCATTGCCGCCCGCGACTCTGAGCCGACAACACGGGGTCCTGTCTGATACGCCCCCCATTCGGCTGTATCGCTGATCCTCTCAAACATGCCTGCGATTCCGTGGAAGGCGATCAAGTCGGCGAGCAAGCGCACCTGCTGAACGCACTCCAGATAAGCGACCTCGGGTCTGATCCCTTGTTCGACCAAGGTCTCCCAAGCTGCCCGGGCCAGTTCTGCAAGCCCCCCGCACAAGACCGCTTGTTCGCCGAAGAGGTCGCATTCTGTCTCCTCTCGAAACGTGGTGGCGACGAGGCCTGCCCGGGAGCAGCCCACCGCCCAAGAGTAGGCACGGGCCGAGTCTAAGGCCGAGACGGGTTCGGCCGCGATTAAGGCCGTGACGCCCCGGCTTGCTTCGAACTCGGTTCTGACCGCCGTTCCGGGCCCACAAGGCGACACGAGCAGGGCCGCCACCCCTTCTGGAGGCACGACCTGACCATAGACAAGCGCGAATCCGTGCAAGAACACAAGGGCCCCGCTCGAAGAGTGGAACGGGGCGATCTCGCGACGATACACCTCTCCGACCGATTCATCGGGCAGGGCCAGCACGACCCAGTCCGCCCATTGTGCCGCCTCGGAGATCCCCAAAGGCCTGAACCCATCTGACTCAGCCTTGTCCCAGCCAGCACCGGCCCTGGCCCCGACCCGCACATCGACGCCTTGGTCTCGAAGGTTCAGGGAGTGGGCCCGGCCCTGGTTGCCATAGCCCATCACTGCGATGCGTCGTCCCAAGACCAGCGCCGGGTCGATCCGGTCCTCGCCGCGCTCGATCATTCGCCCACCCGTTTGACCGTCGCCTTGAGCTCGTCCCACAACACAGGGTGCACCGTCCGGGGGATCGTCTCCAGGAACCGCTCGCTCTGCCAGACGTACCTCACCAATTTCTTGCCGCGCCGGGTCCGGCCCGCTTCTTCGAGGTTCGAGATGCGGTCGCAAAGCTTCACCATCATCGCCCTTGGGCTCATTTCGGCCACATCCTCGATGAGCATGTCGGCCCGGAGGCGCCAGAGGGCGTCCTTGTCGAGGCCTTCGGTTTCGCTCGGGCTCGGCTCCCGCCGGGTGAGCTCGGCCACCAGCTGGGCCGCACTCTCTCCAAACCGCTCTTGGACCTCAGCGAGGGTCGTCCCCGTCTCTTCGACCACGTCATGGAGGAGGGCCGCCACGAGCATGGCCTCATCGGTGACGCCCCCTGTTTGGCGGAGCCGGAGCATCACCTCCACGGGATGGAAGACATAAGGCAAGGGGTCGTCCCCTTCCCGCCATTGGCCACGGTGCCGATCAATGGCGAACTCCAGCGCCTCGGTGAGCACGTCATTCATGTCCCAGGATGGCACGTCGCGCCGCTCGCGGGCCGTCCATAATGCAGGGTCACGGAGCGGTGTCCGAGTGGTCGAAGGAGCGCGACTGGAAATCGCGTATAGGGCACAAACTCTATCGAGGGTTCGAATCCCTCCCGCTCCGCCAGCCGATCCCATGACTGAGCCCACTGCCAGCGAGGCCGAGACCCTGGCCCAGGTGCTGGGCCGGATCCGAAGAGCCACGGCCAAGAGCGAGATGATCCGGTACGACCCGGCTCCAGGAAGCCTGTTTTCTGGCACGCTGGGGGAGTTTGCCTATGTGTTCGAAGGCGAGGACGACCTGTTGCACCTGGCGGTCTCGCGTTTGGACGGCGCGCCGGTCAGCCCGGAAGAGGGCCAGGCCGTGGCGGCAGTCGTGTTGAAAGGGGTCGCCCCAGGATTGGTGTGGTTCAAGCCTGGGGCGAGGTCGCAGCACTTTTACTTAGGCCACGACGACCTACCTTAGAGTCAGGGCTTTTGTTGCCGATGCTGCCGAAGGAAAGCGGGAATGTCGATCTCGCTGTCGTCGTAGACGTCCTGAGGCTGTGTGGCGTCGCGGAGACCCGCCTGGGCCTTCTCCCAAATGTCGCGCGGTGAGATCCTTCGGTCGTTGGGCAGATCCTTGCTCGTTGATGTGGCAGGCTCGGCAGGCTCCTCGGCGGTTTCGACTACGGCGGTCGCGGGCCGGAGCACCGGGGTGTGGCGGACGACCTCCGGGTTGAACCCGGTGGCGAGCACGGTGATGCGCACCTCGCCTTCCATGTTCGGGTCGACGACCGTTCCAAAGAAGATGTTGGCGTCGTCCTGGTCGCAGAGCGAGTGGATGTAGGCCATGGCCTCGGTCACCTCGGCCAAGGTCAGGTCCTCCCCGCTCGTGACGTTGACGAGGAGCCCTCGGGCGCCATGGATCGTTTGTTCGAGCAAACGGCTGGAGGTCGAAGTCTGGGCAGCCTGAAGCGCCCGTTGGTCGCCCACACCGTAGCCGATCCCCATGAGGGCGGGGCCTGCGTTGGACATGACCGCCTTGACATCGGCGAAGTCGACATTGATCTGTCCGGGGACGGTGATGATGTCGGAGATGCCCTGGACTCCCTGGCGAAGGACGTCGTCAGCGATCCTGAAAGCGTCGATCAGGGTCGTACGGCGCTCGGCCACGTCCATCAGTTTGTCGTTGGGAATCGTGATGAGGGTGTCGACTCGCCCAGTGAGTGTCGTGACGCCTTGGTCAGCGAACCTTGACCGCTTGGGCCCCTCGAAGACGAACGGGCGGGTGACGATGGCGACCGTCAAGGCGCCGAGTTCGCGGGCCAATTCAGCGACGACGGGAGCGGCCCCGGTGCCGGTGCCCCCGCCCATTCCGGCCGTGATGAAGACCATGTCGGCCCCTTCGAGGGCCTTTCGGACGTCGTTCTTGCTCTCTTCAGCCGAGGCGGCGCCCACTTCAGGGTCGCCTCCAGCCCCGAGACCTCGTGTGAGGTTGGTCCCGAGTTGGATCTTCTTGTCGGCCTTTGACCGGTCAAGCACCTGGACGTCCGAGTTCATCGCGACGAACTCGACGCCCTGGATCCCGGCCTCGATCATCCGGTTGACCGCGTTCGATCCGCCGCCACCGACCCCGATGACTTTGATGACCGCGCCGTTGTGTCCCATATCCTTGTTCATTGTCTCCTCGCCGTCATCCGGCTCTCATTTGGCGGTCCCGAAGTACGACCTCAAAGACCGAATCTTCTCCTTCCAGTTCGCGAACCCAGAGACGGGCGCGAACTCTTGGTCGTCGCCTTGTAGGGCGACTTGTGCCAGACCGATTGCAGCGCTCATGGCAGGGGACTCGACGAGCCTGGCTCCCGACCCGCCAACCTTGGCCGAGCCGAGCCTGGCTTCAGACCCGAAGACCTCGGCGAAGAGGTCGCAGGCTCCGGCCAGGTGGCTGCCCCCGCCGGTGAGGACGACCGTCCCTCTCAGCCCTTCCGTCGCCCCCGACTGCTCCAGGGCGCGCTGGGCCAAATGGGCGATCTCGCGCATCCGGCTCTCGACAATCTCGCAGAGTACCCGACGCTGCATCGGCCGAGGCTCCGGACTGCCCATCTGGGCCACTTCGACCGCCTCGCCCTCGGGAACGAGCCGGGCAATCGCCGCACCGTGGTCCAGCTTGAGCCTCTCGGCGAAGTCGAGACTGGTCTTGAGGAGGGCCTGGATGTCGGTCGTTACGTGGTTCGAGCCCAAAGGCAGGCTCACGTGGCACTCGGGCGCCCCCAATGAGAACGTGGCCACTTCGGTCGAGGCCGAGCCGATGTCGACCACGACGCACCCTTTGTCGAGCTCTTCTTCGGTCGCCAGCGCGAGCCCCGTGGCGATTCCCGTCGGCACCATCTGTTCGACGCTCCTCCCGCTCAGGGTGACGGCGCGCTCGATCGAATGGAGAGTCTGGGTGGCTCCGGTCACGATCAAGGTCGTGACCTCGAGCCGAGTCCCCGTCCTGGACGTGGCCCGGGTCAGGCCAGCCTGGTCGTCAACCCGGAACTCTCTGGGCACTGCCAACACTTGTTCGTGGCCCGATGGCACGAAAGCTTGGCGGCTGTGGGTGACGACCTGAAGTTCGTCTTCGCGGCGAATGGCCCTCCCAGCGGGGACGATGTGGACGATCCCTTGCCCAAAGAGGCTCCGCAAGTGCGGGCCGGAGACGTTGGTGACGAGACTATCGAACCCCCGGCCGACCGTGCGCTCGACCCTGGCGACCGCCTCATCGATCGCCTTTCCGGTTGTCTCTGGGTCAATGACGGCCCCCCGGCTCAATCCAGCGTGCGCCACGCTCGAGGCTCCCTCGACCCTCAACCGCCCCCGGTCGTCGAGACCAGCGGCGACACACGCGACCTTGGAAGTGCCCAGGTCGACCGCGCAAGCGAGGTCTTGTCTCATGTTACGGCCGATTGTTGCGCTTTTTGCTCAGCATCCTGCGGGGCCCCTTGCGCTTCTTGGAGCCGGCGCCGCTCTCTGGCGTCGCGCCAGCGGGTCAGCATGAACCTTCTCACAAGGCTCAGGTTCGTGAAGATGCGCCAACCCATCACCAGCACCGCGGCGAAATAGACATTGATCCCTATCATATCGCCGAACCAGGCCAGAAAGAAAGCGATCAGCACGTTCGAGACGAACCCGGTGACGAAGACGTCGGTGTGGAACTTGCCTTCGAGGGCGCTGCGAAGGCCTCCGAAGACCGAGTCCAGCCCTGCGATCACGGCGACTCCCAGATACACGCCTGCGATGCCCGTGACAGGGCTGTTGATCATGAAGCCGATCGCGAGACCGACCAAGAACGCCAAGACCGGGACAAGGATCATTTCTTGTCCTCAGGAACCTTGGCTACCTTGAAGATCGTCGAGCCCGAATAACCAGGGAGCCGTAAGGACTTGACCGGCTTGATCTCGACCATCTTCGGGTCGTACTCTCGGATCTCGCTGACGACGCCTCCCGGCATGGTCATCGCGCCGAAGAGGGTCTCGGGGTCTCCCACGGCCCGGATCACGACCGGCGAGGCGATCTTGACCTCGTCCACATGGATCGTGGTGCCGACGCACCGGAAATTGGTGTTCGGCCCGACTCGCCGATTGTTGACGCTCAGAGCCTCGGCACCGGCGTTCCGAAGCTCGTTCACCACGCGGAGCACGTCGTTGTCGTGGATGATCGGCCCCACCGCGTTCATCACGGTGTCGGCGGGGCTCGTGGAGTCGCGAAGCGTCACGATGACACCAGGGCCCTCAATCTCGGTCAATCCCGCGAAGACCTTGATCTCTTGGAGGCTTTTGTTGAGAGACTGGCTGGCGTTGCTGTTCTCCGCGACAGCGTTTTGGAGCTTGGTCACGTCGTCGCGAAGCTTGGTGACTTCAGAACGCAGCTGCTCGTTCTCGTCGGTGAGGTCGAGCTCTCCGGCCGCGTACCTTTGTTTCAACTCGGGCGAAAGCGATTGAAGTCGGCGGCTGCGGTCGTCGTTCGTGATCCAAGCGAGCGACGACATGAAGCCAACGACGACGGCCATGACGCTCACCGGGACTACCCAAGCGTTCTCGGACTTGCGGGAACTAAAAGGATTGAACATCACAACACTGTCAACCGCGCACGACGACCGGACGATCCGGCGCCGTAAGGTTCAGTCTACGCACCTGACGCATAAGACCTGGAGTCGCGTCGAGAATCTTGCCCAGGACCTCGATTTTTTCGTCCAAGTCTTCTGTCGATCCGAACTCGACCATACCGCCGTGCTCGAGTGTCAAGGATATAACGCCGCGAGGGTCCACCGCAAGGCTACAGGCCTCTTGGGGGAACAACCTTCGCAAAGCAGTCAGCAAGCCGACGATCGCCCGACCCTCCACCGGGCCGCACAGGGTGGCTCCGGCACGGACGGCTTCGGGCGGAACCGAGACGAGGGGCAATATCTCCGCTTCTTGCCTTGAGGCGAACAGATTGCCCGAGGCGTCCATGTACACCCTGCCCGACTCCACAATCCGGGCCACGGGCTCCCTCATCTCGATTTTGAGGACACCCCGGCCAAAGACATTTGCCGTGAAGTGCGCCGACTCGACGTCGGGATCGTTCCGGAGCCGAGAGGCGATCCCGGTTTGGTCGAGTCTGGCGAAGGGCACTGTCCGGAGTCCCTTCACGGTGGCCTCTGACTCCTCGCGTAGAAAGTCTGGGCAACCGACGATCCGCACGGTGGAGACCCTGGTGAGGGGGCTGAAGCCGATCCCGATCACCGCGCTGAGGCCGAACAAGAACCAAAGCACCGTGGCCCAAGGGACGTCGGGCCAGCGCCTAGGCCGTCGCCTTCGGCGCCTTGCGGGCCGCATCTTGCACCATCCATTCGCAAAGGTCTTCGAAGCTCATCCCAGCGGCGAGCGCGCTGCGCGGCACCAGGCTCGTGGGCGTCATGCCGGGCAGCGTGTTCGTTTCGAGCACCACGATCCGACCGGGGGCGACGATCATGTCCGTCCGAGTGCAGCCTTCACAGCCCAACGCCCGGTGCGCCCGCAAGGCGTATTCCTGGCACTTGGCAGTCTCTTCCGGGGAGATCCTTGCCGGACAGACCTCTTCGGTCGCCCCGGGCGTGTACTTTGAGGCGAAGTCGTACGTCCCGCTCGAAGGGACGATCTCGACGACGGGCAAAGCGCGGTCGCCCAGCACAGGGACGCTGACCTCGGTGCCCCTCACCCACTCCTCGACCAAGGCGCCGGTGCCATAACGCAAGGCCGACTCGACCGCGTTCGTCAGGTCTCCTGACCGTTCGACGAACGATAGGCCGACGGTCGACCCTTGGGCGTTCGGCTTGACGACCCAACCTTGGGCTCCCAGCCGTTCCATCACATCGTCTTTCAAATCATCTGGCGACCATACGAGAAAGCCCTGTGGAACTGGGATCGAAGCGGCGCGAAAGGCGGACTTGGCTTTGTCCTTGTCCATGGCCAGGGCACTGGCGCCGATGCCCGATCCCGTATAGGCCACGTGCAACAGCTCAAGGAGGCCCTGGACGGCTCCATCTTCGGCGTTCGTGCCGTGCACGGCGAGAAAGCAGACGTCCGGCCTTGACGGGCCGACCAACCGGCCCACATCGCGACCGCCGAGAAGCAGCTCGCTGACATCGATCCGAAAGACTTCGTGGCCCTTGGCCCGAAGAGCCGACTCGACGGCGAGGCCGCTGTGGATCGAGACCTCTCTCTCCGCGCTGTCCCCGCCACAAACGACCGCGACGCGCAAGCCCTCGCGCCCGAGCTCAAGGAGGAATTCTGGAGCGAACTCGGAAATGTCTCCCGCACCCATGCCGACCACCAGGTCTCCTTGTCGCACGACACCGGCGACGAACCGGGGCAGCAGACGCCTTTGGGGGACGTAGTGGCACGGGGCGCTCGCTGACTCGACGATCCGAAGGCTGCTGACGCCCGGGACAGGCGTCTCGCGCGCCGGGTAGATGTCGGTCAGCACGACGACGTCGGCCAGCGACAGGGCCTGAGCGAACTCCTCGACCAGGGGCTGGGTCCGCGAATACAGATGAGGCTGGAAGACGACGATCAGTCGCCCTTTAGATGCTTCGGGTCGCAGCGCCTCGATCGACGCGACGATCTCCGTCGGATGGTGAGCGTAGTCGTCATAGACCGTCACACCGCGCGCTTGCCCCAGCCGTTGAAGCCGTCGTTCAGCTCCGGTGAAAGTAGCGATGGCCGCTCCGGCCAGCTTTGGGTCGGCCCCGACTTCGCGGGCCACTTCGAGCGCCGCTTGGGCGTTCAGCTGGTTGTGCCTCCCTGGAACTCGAGACCTGGCATCGCCCAGCGAGTAAGGCCGGGCCGCCACCCCTGCCTCCGCTGCGATTTCGCGCGCCCCGGGATCCTCTTCGCAGTAGAGCAAGACCCGTGCCCGGCGGACAAACGCCAGCACGCTCGATTTGAGGCCCTCCCAGTCGCCATGAAAGTCGACGTGATCCATTTCGAGGTTGGTGAGGACGATGATTTCGGGGTCGAAATCGCGGAGCGAGTCATAGGCTTCGCAGGCCTCGATCACGGCCCACTCGCTTCGTCCCTCGACCACAGGGCCGCCGAACTCAGGCACGTCGGCACCCACGACGATCGTGGGATCGAGTCCTGCAGCACGAAGCCCGCTCCCGGTCATCCCGGTCGTCGTCGTCTTACCGTGCGATCCCGTCACGGCCACCAACCGCTTGTCCTTGAGCAACCAACCCAGGGCCTGTGACCGGCGAAAGAGGGGGCAGCCCAGAGACTGGGCGGCAGAGACTTCGGGCGAGGAGTTCAGATCGATCGCGTCGGTCAGGACCACCGCGTCGCCAGGCTCGATGAAGTCGCCGGTGTGACCGACCACGACTTCAATGCCTTCTGACCGAAGCCCTTGCACGGCGGGCGATAGTGACGAGTCAGTGCCCCGGACCCTGTGCCCGCGTTGGGCCAACATTCGGGCGATCCCGCTCATCCCCGCTCCGCCGATTCCGACCAAGTAGAACGAGTCGACCTGGTCAAGGACGTCGCGGGACGCAAAGGCGGTCTCGATCTCGCGTCGCGTCCTCATGCCCGGACCGTCAGTTTAGGCTACGGCCCGGGCCTGCGCGTTTCCCAACAGGCCTAGTATGCGGTCGGTGCTGTCGGGCGTGTCCCATGCGGCAAGGGCCCGTTCGGCCTGCTCTTGCCGAACTGGGTCGTTCAGCCAAGCATGGATCCGAACCTCTAATGAGGCCGCCATCAGCTCAGATTGAGGCAGGATCTCCGCCGCCCCCAACCGTGCGAACTCGTGCGCGTTGGCGGTCTGATGGTCGGCAAAGGCGTGTGGATAGGGGACGAGGACCGACGGCTTGCGGAACGCGGCCAGTTCGGCCAATGTGCCAGCCCCTGATCGGCACACTGCCACCGAGCACGAGAAGAGCGCCGCGGCCATTTCTTCAGCTCCAAGGTATGCACGGACCGCATAGTCCGACCGCACGGCCAGCTTGCGGAGCGACTCCATCGTACTGTCAAAGTGGCCCGTCCCCGTGATGTGGAGCCACTGGACTTCGGTCGCGGCCATGCGGACGGCAGTTGCCAGGGCCACATCGTTCAGAGCGACGCTGCCCTGCGAGCCGCCCATGACCAGCACGATTGGGCTGGGGGAACCAAGGTTCTGCCCGAGCGGCAACCGCCCTTGCGCCGACTCTCGCAACTCGCGACGGATCGGCATTCCCGTCCGCACGACCGTGCACCCCGGGAACCAGCTCTTCGACGACTCGAAGACGGTGCAGACGGCCCGAGCGTCGCGTGAAAGCATCCGGTTCGTCCGCCCCGGCACGGTGTTCTGCTCGTGTAGCCAGTAGGGGATCCGCAAGCGACGGGCCGCCTGTACCACTGGGGCTGAGGCGTATCCACCGGTCGAAAAAACCGCGTCCGGCCGCGTCTCGATGAGCTTCACCTGGGCTTGCTTCATGGCTCGGAGCATTTTGATGGCCGACCGCCAGCCCTTCGGCGTCATCATCCTGGCCAAGGGTTCGACCGCGAAACCGCAGAAGGGCAGGCCGATGGCCTCCGCCTGGGCCCCCTCAATGCCGCGCACCGAGCCCAAATAGTTCACGGACCAGCCAGACGCCAGGGCCGCTCTCGCCGTCTCAAGCGCGGGAAAGACGTGTCCGCCTGTACCGCCACCGGTCACGACCAACTTCAACTGTCTCTTCCTCCTTTCCTTTGACGCTCAAGACCGACTGGCAGATGCCTAAAAGCGCCCAAAGCGCGACGAGGCTCGAGCCGCCCGCGCTGACGAACGGCATCGGGACACCGATCGGCGGGGCCGTCCCGTTGCCCATGACGATATTGGTGCATGCCTGCACCCCGACCCATGCCGCCGCTCCGCCCAAGACCAACCGGCTGTGACGGGTCGGCCCGCGCCGAGAGAGCCAGAGCAGCCTCCAGGACACGCCGCCGACCAGGCCAAGCACCACCACTGTGCCGAGAAAGCCCGTTTCTTCGGCCACGGTCGTCATGACGAAGTCTGTGGTCGGGGCGGGAAGCGTGTGTTTGGCCCGTCCCTGGCCCAGTCCCACGCCCAGCAGCCCGCCTTGCGCCATCGCCGCTTCGCTCTGGGTCGTCTGGTAGCCGATCGAGCCGACGTTCCCTGCCGCCCATCGGTCACCGTGGTTCAAGATCCTTTCCATCCGGTAGGGCTCGGTGACGACCATCCATCCGGCCACGACGACGAGGCCCCCGGCGAGCATCGCGAGGCTCTTTCCGCTCACGCCGCCGAGGAAGAACATCACCCCTGCGATCGCGGCCACCACCATCGCCGTCGCAAGATCGGGCTCCATTTCGATCATGACGACCGCCAGGCCGACCACCAGTAAGGGCCAAGCGCGGCGCAGCCTTGGCACCCACACATGGTCGAGCGCTTCTCCCCAATGTCGAGGACGCCGCTTGAGGGCGGCCAAGGGCTTCCGGTCGGCGAACACACCCGCCAGGTACACGACGGTGGCCGCCTTCACAAACTCCGAAGGCTGGAACATGAACGGTCCAAGATCGATCCATCGCTGGGCCCCGTTCACTTCTTTGCCGAAAACCTTGACCAGCGCCAGCCCGACGATGCCGAGGACGAAGAGGAGAGCCCCGGCCCGCTTCCAGAAGTCGCCTCGCACCAGCCAGCACAATCCTCCGACAAAGACGGCCGCGATCGTCGCGAAGAACTGGGACAAGACTTCGCGCGGGACGACTTGTCCGACAGCGGCAGCCCTGGCATATCCCGAGTCCCAGATCGCGACGATCCCGACCAGCGTCGCCGCCAGGGCGAGCAGGAACAGGATGGGATCGAACGGCCGGGCCTTTTCGATTGCTGACTCGAATCTGTCCATTACAGCGAACCCCCTTCGATCCAGACGGACGCGAGGGCGCGGAACGCGTCGCCCCGCTCCCGAAAATTCGTGAACGGATATGAACTGGCACACCCTGGAGCCAAGAGCACCGTGTCACCTGGCCGTGAAGCCGAAACTGCCGCCGAGAACGCCTCTTCGAGCGAGTCATAGACGGGTGGCGCCAGGTTCAGGGTTTCCAGGAGGGCTTCGTTGCCTTGACCGAACACGTAGACGCAGTGGCCGGACTCGCGGAGATAGTCCCCGACTGCCGAGTATTCGAGCCCTTTCGTCTCCCCACCCACAAGCAGGTGCTGACGCCCAGGAAGGCTCCTGCTGCTCGCGATGAGCGCGGCCGGGTTCGTGCACATCGAGTTGTTCACGACTGTGACCTGGCCACGGACGCCGACACGCTCCATGCGGTGGGCCAGACCCTTGAACGCTAGCAGAGCTTCCCACATCCCGGAGTTCGGTTCGACGACCCGTGTGGCCATCTCCCAGGCCACCATCGCGTTCGCAATGTTGTGCTCGCCATAGAGCGGGAGATCTTCGGCCGGAGCCACGAAGGGGCCGAACGATAGGATCTGGCCGTCCCGATGGGTCGATCCGTCCCCCTTGTGCCGGCCGCTCGGGGACACCTTGAGCAAGGTCGGCCCGCTCGGGATCTCGTTCACGCGTGGCCTGGCCTCGTCGATGTTGAGCACCACAGTGTCTTCACTGGTCATATTCGAGAAGATCCGGAGCTTGGTGGCGGCGTAGTCCTCGAAAGTCGGGTGACGGTCCATGTGGTCGGGCGTCACGTTGGTGACAGTCGCGACGCGAGGTCGGAACTCGTCCACCCATTCGAGTTGGAAGCTGCTCACTTCGGCGACGAGAACTTCGCCGGGACCAGCCTTGAGCGCCGCTTCGGTCAATGGCATCTCCGGGTAGCCGCTGCCCGCGATGTTGCCGCAAAGCCAAGCTCGTTGTCCTTGGCCGTTCAGAAGGCTCCAAAGAAGGACCGTCGTCGTGCTTTTTCCGTTCGTGCCAGTGATGGCAAGGATCGGGGCCCGGGCGATCCGATAGGCGAACTCGACCTCGCTCCATACCGGCCGCCCGCCCTTCAGGGCGTCGCGCACGGCCGGATGGTCGCGAGGGAAACCCGGGCTGACGACGAGCAAATCGAACGCGGAAGGATCCAGCCTGCCGTGCCAACTGGTGACCACTTCGATCCCTTCTGCGGTCAGTCCGTCGACCGCCTCGATGAGGCGCGGGCTGTCGTTCGGCTTTTCGTCGAAGACTGTGGGATTTGATCCGAGTTTTTGAGCGGCCGTGGCCACTGCCTGGCCGCTGACCCCCAGTCCGGCGATGGCGATGCGCCTATAGGCGAAGCTCACGGCGTCCGCCCCCAGACGCACAGGGCCACTGCCACGACCACGAGGCTCGCCTGGACTAAGTGGAACAGGGCGACGATCTTGGTCTCGGGCCAGCCTGCGGCCTGAAACCCGTGATGGATCGGCGTCTTGAAAGAGAACATCCGTTTGCCGGTTAGTTTCACCCACCCGATCTGGAGAGGCACTGGGACAAGCTCAGCGATCAAGACCAGAGAAAGGACGGTGAGAGGGGCCACGGACGCCACAGGGTACTGCGACCGCATCAGGCACTCGGCCACGCACCATCCGATCACGGCGCCAATGGGCAATGATCCGACGTCGCCCATGAAGACCTTCGCCGGGGGCGAATTGAGGACCAAGAAGGGGATCGCGGCCACGGCGAGCGGGAGGATGACGGGCCACACTTGCGACGCGGCTCCCGAGAAGAAAGCGACTCCGGCCAGCCCCAACGCCACAATGACGAGCAGGCCGCCTGCCAAGCCGTCCATTCCATCGGCAAAGTTGTAGGCGTTCGCATAGAACAGTATAAGAAACACGGTGATTCCTGACCATATCGGATCAGGAATCGTCATGAAGGCCGCAATCGCCGCGACGACCACTTGGAAGACGAGCTTGGGTATCCATGACAAGCCTCTTGATCCCGGGGAGCGCCTCGGGACTATGAAGTCGTCGGCAAATCCAACGACCGCAAAGCCGAAGAGCAGCACAAGAACGCTCCAAGAAGACCCGGACGCCAACATCCCCGCCGCCCCGCCGATCAAGACGATCAGCCCTCCCATTGTCGGGGTGCCTTGCTTGGCCGCGTGTTCGGGCAGGTGTTGACTGACATTCTGCTGGCTCTTAGCCTTCAGCAACCACCGGTAAACGGGGTTGGCGACGATCGCAGCAGTGATCAACGCGACCACTTGGCCGGTCGCGGCGACTCCTAGGAGGTCGCCGCTGGCGATGACAGCCCCTCCAGCGCCCGTTCGAGACCCAGGGCGCGGCTTCCTTTGACCAAGACGGTGTCGCCTGCTTCGGTCGAAGCGATGAATCGATGGATCTGATCAAGATTTAGCGACTCGATATGAACAATACGGTCAGCAGGAAAGCCTGACCGACGGGCTTCGTCCAAGGCGTGCGCCATGGGCGCCCCAACGAGGAGGGTCCGGTCGATCCTGGACTCCGCCAGGGCCCGCCCGACCATTCGGTGGCCGCTCTCAGAGAAGTCTCCCAGCTCAAGCATCTCGCCGAGCACCGCCAGCCGCCGTCCGCCAATCGGAAGTTCGTCGAACGTCTTGATCGCCGCGACCGTGCTGTCCGGGCTCGCGTTGTACGTGTCCAAGAGGGCGGTGCCCAGCGGCAACGCCACCACCTGCATCCGGAGAGGAGGCAGTTCTGCGCGAGCAATTCCCTCGACAGCGTCACGAGGGTCGACTCCGGCAGAATCGGCCGCCAACAAAGCGGCCGCTGTGTTCAGGGCCATGTGGCGTCCCGGTGCCGGAAGAGACACATCCACTTTCACTCCTCCGAGTTCGATCCGGGCCGTTCCCCCGGTCAGTCCCTCCGGGCGGTAGCCCGTGATCCGGCACTCGGCCTCCTGCGAGAATCCAAAGCTTCGGACGGGAGCCGCCGATGCCCTCGCGAGATCGTCGAAGTACTCGTCTTCACGCCAAGCGATCGCCGTCCCGTCCGGCGGCAGGGCCGCCAGCAGTTCGCTCTTGGCTTGGACGATTCCGGCCCTCGATCCCACCATTTCGATGTGGGCGGTGCCAATCATGGTGACGATGCCAATTGTCGGTTTTGTAAAGGTCGCCAAGTGAGCGATCTGTCCAAATCCACGCATCGCCATCTCAGCCACGACCGCTTTGTGCCGATCGAGTGAAGCCCAGACCAGGGGGGCGGAGTACTCGGTGTTGTGGTTTCCGGGCGACTTGAGCACCGGCCCGAGACTCCCCAGTGCGGCCGCCACGAGTTCCTTTGTCGTCGTCTTGCCGTTGCTTCCTGTCACTCCGACTACAGGCCCCGGGAACTCCTCCCGCAAACTGAGCGCGAAACGGGCCAGGGCCTCGACAAGGTTGTCCACGACCAGGCACGGCCCGGCCATCGGTCGTTCGACCACTGCCGCCACCGCTCCAGCACGAAGGGCCTCAACGACGTGGTCGTGGCCGTCGGCCCGCGAACCCTTGATCGCCAGGAAGACAGAGCCTGGACGGACGTCCCGGCTGTCCCAAGAAAACCCCAAGAACTGGCCCGTCGGGGCCGCGTTCTTGGCCCCCAATCGAATCGCCAGATCTTGCAGGTCGGTCGTCATGGTCACTATTGCGTACAAGAAACTGGCTAGAACTTATCCATTACTAACCAAGGAGCCCAAAGCTTCAGACGCCATCTCCCGGTCGCTCATTGGGAACTTCTCCCTCCCGATGATCTGATAGTCTTCGTGGCCCTTCCCTGCGATCACAACCACGTCCCCCGGCCTCGCCTCGTTCAGCGCCCAACGGATCGCTTCTTTCCGGTCGGCCACGCGGTGATGCTCAGTACCGTTCGGGATCCCCGCCACGACCTCGTCGATAATCGTCTCTGGATCTTCTGTCCTCGGATTGTCAGAGGTGACCACACAAAGATCGGAGAGCTCGGCCGCAGCCGCCGCCATGAGGGGGCGCTTGCCACGGTCCCGGTCCCCGCCGCACCCAAAAACGGTGATGACTCGCCGAGGCTGCAGATCCTTGACCGAGCGAAGCAGCGAGGTCAAAGCGTCAGGCGTGTGGGCGTAGTCCACCAACACGCCGATCCCATGGTCGTTGGGCACCGCCTCGAACCGCCCAGGGACCGGAGGCACAGTCGCCAAGGAGTCGAGGGCCTCTTCTGTTCCCCATCCCAAGGCGACCAGGCCCGCCAGGGCAGCACGGGCGTTCTCGCCGTTGTATCGCCCGCCAAACCTCAACCGGGCCTCCGCCCCGTTCGAAACCAAGGTCAGCCCATCAACCTTGACATCGGTCGCGACCGCTTCTACCATCGAACCTGGCGCGCCGTAGCTGAACACAGGCGACGCTAAGTCCGGGGCCCACTTCCTCGCGGCTGGGTCGGCCATGTTCAACACCGAAGCGAACTCTTTCCCGCTAGCGGCCGCATATTCTGTGAAGAGCAACTTCTTGGCCGCTTCATAAGCCTCCATCGTGCCGTGATAATCCAAGTGGTCCTGTGTCAGGTTGGTGAAGATACCGATATCGAGCGAGACGCCCGAAAGGCGGCGGCCGAACAAGGCGTGTGACGACGCCTCCATGACGAGTGCTTCGGCGCCGTCGGCCCGAGCGGTGTCGATGAACCCCCAGAGCTCCACTGGGAACGGCGTCGTATTGGCCAGTTCGAGCGACCTTGAAGGGGTCACGAGCCCGAGTGTGCCCAGGTAGGCGGCCGGGCATCCGAGTTCGTCCAGGGCGTGCTTCAGCATCCACGCCGTCGTGGTCTTCCCGTTGGTCCCTGTGACGCCAACGACGCGCATCGAAGCCGACGGATCGTCATACAAAGACCGACAAATCCGGCCAAGACAAAAGTTGAACGACTGACCTTCGTCGGTCAGGCCGACGACAGCGAGGCCAAGCCCCTGGGCCACTGTCAGGGCCTGAGCGTCATGGATGACGCAAGCGACCGCCCCGGCCTCCTTGGCCTCGGGCAGGAAGTCGTGCGTGTCCCGTTGCGCCGACGGCATGCAGACGAACAGCGCACCAGGCGCCACTTGCCTAGAATCGGCCGTCACCGACTGGATCCAAGGATCGGGGCCCAAATCGGCAAAGTGCCGTACGTGGGCACCGTCAAGAGCCTCGGAAAGCCGTTTGGGGTTCATGGTTCCAGGCTACCGTTCTGCCGGCCGGGTCGGTGGGATCGAATACGTTCTGATGAGGCTTCGGGCGATCTCGGTGAAAACGGGGCCGGCCACGGTTCCTCCATAGTAAGCTCCCGCCGACGGCGAGTCGATCATCACGAGAATCACGGCCCTGGGCTCGCGCGCTGGCACGAACCCAACGAAGTTGGAGACATATCCGCCGCCGGATCCGAGCTTTTGGGCGGTGCCGGTCTTGCCCGCCAGCCGGTAACCGGGTATGCGCGACGACTTGCCGGTTCCCGAGTCCGATTCGATCACCGACTCCATCAGCCGGAGGACGGTGTCGGCGGACTCGGGGCTGAAGAGCGCCTCGCCTTCCTCGCGGGGCAACTCGGATCGGCCCACCCGGTCGATCAGGCGGGGCGGCATCATCGTCCCGTGGTTCGCAAGCGCCCCAAACGCGGCGGCAAGTTGGAGCGGGGTCACGTTCAGAGCCTGGCCAAAACCAAGGTTGGCGGTCTGCAGGGCTGGCGCGCCGTCCTTTCTGTTGAAGACGCCGCCCCGAGCTCCAGGAAGTCCGACGCGAGGGCGCTCCAGAATGCGACTCGCCTCGATCAAGCCCACCATCTTTTCATGGCCAATGCGCAATGCCCAAGAAGCGGCGGCCACGTTGCAGCTCTTGGCGATCGCCCGTTCGTTGTCACAGACCCCGTGGGCCCGGTTTCCGCCGTGGGCTGCGCACTTCACCTCGCGTTTGCCGACCTTCAGGACGCCGTTGCAGACCACGGTGGATCCCGGCGTCACCACTCCTTCGTCCAGAGCCTTAGCCAGAGTCAGTGCCTTGAACGTCGAACCTGGCTCATAGGCTCCCATGACGGCCATATTAAAGTCGTCGCCGGGTTTCCAAGGCCGGTCAGGATCGAAGCTCGGCCAGTTTGCCAAAGCCAGCACGTCGCCGGACCGCGGATCGAGGACGATGGCACAACCAGCCTTGGCCTTGTTCTTCGTGACGGCTTCCCTCACGGCTTGGGAGGCCACCTGTTGGAGGGTCGCGTTCAGGGTGAGCCTCACCGTCTCGCCCTGCCTCACCGGATCCTCGCTCGTCCGCACGAAGAGTCCGGTTCTGTCCACAAACCCCGTCCGATGTCCCGGCGCCCCGGTCAGGCCCGTGTCGAGTCCTCGTTCGATTCCATTGAGAGCCACCCCGTTCCTGAGGACCCCGACGACGCCTGACGCGTCCGCACCAAGCGGGTATCGGCGCGACTCCAAACGGTCGAGCGAGACCCCGTCGGCCCGCCACGATTTCCGGACAGCCCGGACGGCTTCTCCTGCGGCGCGACCCAGGGGCTCCGACCAAGTCCGGCTCTTCTTGCCCTCTAGGCTCGGCTGCTTCAGTTCGGCCTCGGAGATCCCAGACGCCTCGGCGAGGGCCAAAAAGAACGCAGGAGACTGGGGCACTCGGCGATAGTCCAGCCCAAACACGTAAGATTCGGTGCTTTGGGCCAAGAGGGCGCCCTGCGAATCGAGGACCGATCCCCGCACGGGTTTGTCGACCCGCGTCATCGAACTTACGTTCGCCTCTTTGAACTCCTCAAGCACGGCCTGGCGCCGAAAGATCTGCACGTTGGCCTGGGACGCGACCGCGCCGAAGAACAGAGCCATCATCGCCGTGACGACCCAATTTGACCGCACGACTTCTTGCTTCCTGTCCATGGTCGCTACCGGCCCTGTGCGCCTTCAAGCCGGGCCAGCCAACCGTCAGAAGGGTGCATCATGCCCCGAGCCGAGGCCCAGCCCACAAGGGCGTCCGGCGAGGTCGCCAAATCCAGCCTCTTCTTGGCCTCTAAGAGCCTTGACGAAGCAGACCTGGCCCGCAAGTCGGCTCGGGCCAAGTCTCTCTGCGCGGTCGCGGCCAATGATTCGCCAGTCAGGGTCGAGACGACATAGACGCATAACGAAAGACAGGCAAGGGCCACCAACCTCGGCAAGACGAGACTCCTCCTGCGGGCCTTCGTCCTGACCGTAGGACGGACCGGCGCGACCTGTCTGCGCGGGATCTCGAACGCGGGCGCCGCGCTCACGACAGCCTCCTGATGCCGCGCAACTTGGCGCTGCGGCTCTTGGGGTTCGATCGGACTTCAGCTTCTGTCGGTGTCATGGGTTTCCTCGTTGTCTCCTCAAAACTTCCCTCTTGCGCCAGTTGGCGGAAGGCCCTCTTCACGGCCCGGTCCTCACCACTGTGGTAGCTGAGCACCGCCATCACGCCGCCTGGCTTCAAGGTCTTTGCGGCGGCGCCCAGGGCTCCTTCCAATCCGTCCAACTCACGATTGACGTGGATCCGGACGGCTTGAAACGTGCGGGTGGCCGGGTGGAGACGTCGGTCGCGTTTGGCGGCGGGCACCGCCGCGAGAACACAGTCGACCAAATCTGCCGTGGTCTTGAGCGGCCGATCCTTCCGACGGTCGACGATCACCTGGGCGATCCGCCTGGCCCACCGTTCGTCCCCCAGATTGAACAAAACGTTTTCGATCTCCCGCGCCGTGGCCCTGTTGAGCCAGGCAGCGGCGGGTTCGCCGCGCGAACGGTCCATCCTCATGTCGAGCGGCCCGTCTTGTCTGAAGGAGATCCCCCGCTCCGCGTCATCGATCTGGGCGGCGTTAAGCCCCAGGTCAAGCAGCACGGCGTCGGCGCCGTTCTGACGCCCTTCGGCCAAGCACGCGTCGGCAAGGGACTCGGGCAACTGGCGATAGTCAGCGTGATAGGGCCGGACTCTCACGCCCTCGATGGCCCGAAGCCGTTCGATGGCCGCCTTGAGCATCGCCTCGTCCCAGTCGAGAGCGATGAGAAGCCCGCCCGGAGCGCTCGCCTTTGCAAGCTCGGCGGCATGGCCGCCGTGGCCCACGGTTCCGTCGACGATGGTCGCTCCAGGTTGAGGGGCTAACGTCTCCATCACTTCTCGGATCATGACGGGGACGTGGGTCATGGCCTGGCGGCTAAGGATGAATAGGCGCTTTCAATGGTTTCGCGCCGGTTGCGGTCAAATCCGTTCGGGTCGTTCTGATAGGCCTCGTAGTTCTCCGGGGACCAGATCTCGACGCTCTCGGTCAAGCCAATGAGAAGGGCCCTGTCTTTGAGCTTGGCGAAAGCCCGAAGCTCGCGAGGAAGAAGGACACGGCCTTGTTTGTCCGGGACGAGACCCGTGGCCGCGCCTCCGATGATGAGGCGTTCGAACGCCCCACGGGACGGGTCGAGCCGAGGCGCCTTCAAAACGAGATCCAGGGTCTCTTTCCACTGGGCGGGCGTATGGACGACCAAACAACCGACCGGCCCTCGCGCGATCGCGAAAGGCTGGCCGATTCTGGCCCGGATGCTGGCTGGGATCACGATCCGCCCTTTTTCGTCGACGGAGACCTCTCCACCGCCACCCTGGCCCTCGAAAGTCGTCTCGGACGCAAATGACATGGCTCTTGCGGGCCGGCGCGCGTCGGCTCTCTGGAGGGGGCCACCTTCCTTGGCGGCCCCGTCTGAGACTTTCCGAGCGCCCCGCCCGGTTCTGGCCCCCGCTTCCATCCTTGGTCGCCGAAGCCGTTATCAATTTGGCACAGATCACCACAAAATGGCACTTATTGGGCCACAGAATCAGACCAACTCTTGAATTTTGCATAGAATGTCTGTCACTTACGCAGTCTTGGAAAATTGATGTCTACTATTATCAACCAAGAAGGAGGCTCTTCCGCGCCCAAAGAACGGCTGTGGGGAAACGTGGGGGTCAGAACAACGCAGCCCCCTGCAAGCAGGGGGCTGGCGATGGGCAAGCAAGGAGCAGAGACACTAGGGGCCGTCGCCGGCCTCAGGGCGTTTCAAAGCTTCTCGAGTCAGGTTCCAGGCGCCGCAGACGGCTGCCAAGGCGACACAAAGCGCGACTAGGGAAGACAGGACATTCATGGCAAAGACCACAAGAACAGAGTGGTCATTCCGCCCCGGGCCGGTGGAGAACTAACAGGGAGGCTGGCCAGAGCGCCGGTTCGATGGCGAGAACAGGGGTTCCTGCCATCGGCATCTGCACGGACCGCATTCCTGCGTTCAGTCCCTTTACTGGATCCGAGGCATGCTTCTCGGGGTGCGATAATTCTCCTGTGCTTCTAGGGTTGCTTCTTGGTCACCATCAGGAGTCCCCTTTCACGCTCGAGAATGACGGTTTGGTCGCCGAGGTGGTGCCCGATGGATCAAGTTGGCGAGAAAGGTACGGTCTCCGGCTCAAGGACGGCTCGTTCGCTGTCGTCCTGGATTCTTTGAGCTCGACGACAGGTCCGCCGACCCTCGAAAGAGAGTCCAAGAACGCCCTCCGCGTGACGGCCCGGGTCGGTGGGCGGCAATGGGTCCGGCGAATCTCGTACCACGCTTCCCTTGAGGCATGGAGGATCGAAACCACAGTCGAGAGCCAGCGCGCTTGGAGCCTGGCAACCGAATATCGCGCAGACCCGAACGGCAAATGGTCCTTTTCTGGTGAAAGGCGGCTCTCCACCTACGCTGACACATGGAGGCCCCTTGTAATGAGGCAGGGCTCGGGGCCGTCGTTTGCGGTCTGGACCGACAATGAGACCTGGAGGCGCCATCAGCCTGGAGAGGTCGGAATCGACCTGTCGAACGAGAAGGACGCTCTCTACATCGGTCTGCGACCGGGACTCGAGCACCGGGCTCGCGAATCCATGGGACAAATCGACCGGGCACCCGTCACGCCACCGACCGTCACGTTCGCCTACTGGATCAAGACGCTTCCTGCAGGGTCATTGGGGCTCGGGCGCTGGATTTCTGAAGCGACTTGGAACCCTCGGGGTGTGGCGCGACTCCGGATTCCCCTCCCTCAGGTCGTCCCATTCAAGTATTCGACCCGACCTGTCTACACGCTCCAGGAGTGGGACAGGCAGGCTGTGCCCCTTGACGGCCGCGTCTGGTGGAGCCGAGGCAACATCGGTGGCGCAGGTACCGGGGCCGTTTCCTATGGTGCCAAACAGAACGCTCTGCGCGCAGCTTGGGCGATGGGGCTCTGGGGCGAGAGGCTCGGCCAACCCGCGTGGCGAAACCGGGCCAGCCAAGCATTGGAGCTTTGGCTGTCGGCCGAGTCTCCCGCGCCAGCTCAATACGACCCAGGCACGGAAGCTTTTTCGGAACAGAGTGATTGGGAAGCAGGTTGGGCCAGCGGACACTGGGCCGCCCTGTGGCTCCAGACCCGTCGTGACGGTCTGCCCGACCCTCGGTTGACCTCCCGGATCGAAGCCCTCGTCGAGAAGGCTGAGCGGGAGACAGTCGGTTCGCGACCTCTGTTCGATTTTCTGGCCGAGGCCCATCGGACCGACACTTTGCCCGAAGTCCTGCGGGAGCGGGCACAAGGGGCTCTTGAAAAGGTCAGGCCAGGGCCGGACGCCGACCTCGAGACCCGGCTCGCCTGGCGTCTGGCTCTTTGCGAGTCGGTGGGGGCCGACTCAAGCGCCGTCGAGGAACTGGCCGACGAATTGGTCCTGAAGCAGTCGGTCTGGGAGCGGCCAGGCAAGCCGGCGGACTGGTTTGGCTCGATGGGTGCCGCTCTTGACCGTCAACCATCCGACGATCGTTCGCTGCTCTTGCTTCGCGCTGGAGTCGCCACAGGCAGGCGCGACCTCTTCGAACGTGGAGTCGCCTCACTTCGGTCGGCCTTGGCCGTGTTCCGTGAGTCGGCGGCGAGCCTTAACGGAGTCCGAGTCGAAGGCGACGTACCCTTGAACGGAGTCGCCGTGGGGGCCGCCAGCCTTGAGCAAAGCCCGACTTATGCGGGCTTCGACGCTGGGGAGGGGGCGATGCTGGCCCTTGCGACTTACGCTCTGGAACGGTTCGGATCCGTCTATATCCATCCAAGCGGATGGTCGTGCGGCGTCGACGCCGTCGAACTTTCCGAGGCTGGAGATCCCCTCTCGCTCCTGGTGAACAACCCTCGGCCGTACCGGGGAGAGTTCCCAGTGAAACTCCGTCGTGGCCCGACCTCCGACGAGCCGGTTTTGGCGCGTGACCCTGTTGCAGTCAGCCGCATCGAACTTGGCTGGGACGGCGGGCTGTTGAAGCTGACCGCAGTTCCCTCAGCGGCGGCCATGCGCCCGGGCGAGACGACCGGGGTGTTCCGATTCTTGCCGGCCGGGCCTGTCGTGCCTGCCCGAACTGGGGCCCGGGGGTTCGAAGCCACCATGAAGTTGGGCAATTTTCGCCAAGGCCTTGTCGAGTTCGAAGGCAAGATCGGCTCTTTTCCGGTGCGCACGAGGCCCTCGATCCTGAGGGTGTCTCCCGAGTTCGAACTTGCGGTCCCTGCGCCGGTCGGGTGGTTGCGGACGGGCGACCTGGCCCGCGTCTGGTATCCCGTTCGAGGTCATGCGAGTACTGGGGACGACGGCCAGTCCGAGTTGCCGAACTCGGGCCTGAAGGGCAAGTTGACGTCGGCCCCGTTCTTGGCGACGCCATCGCTGCTGAAGTTCACGCTCGCCGGTCAGGGCGGCACCCGGCTCCGACTCGTCGACGAGACCGAAGGCGGCGAACTCTGGTCTGCCTCGCCGAGCGACAAGCCAACAGCGAAGGAAATCGACCTCGAGCCATGGGCTGGGCGGATGGTCCGATTGATCTTGGAGGACGAAAGTGCGGAAGGTTGGGTCGAACTTCGCGACCCGGTCTGGACGCCCCGAAGCTAGGCTCGGGTTCGATCGGCCAGGGCTTCGAGCCAGTCGGAAATTCCTGCCTCGTCCCTTGGGAGGTTCGAGGCCGGAACCAAGGCCCAACGTTCACTATGGACGGCTGACTCGCCAGGCTCAAGAGTCGCCAAAGCCCCAAGAGACTCGACTTCAAGCATGTCGTGCCGGGTGAAGGTCTCAAAGTTGCACCCGAAGTCGGGGAGCCTGCCTGGGGCCCCCACGTCGAATGTCTTGAGAAAGACGTTCCCATGGTTCAGGTAAGCGGCCCACCCTTGGCTTAGCCAAGCTCCGACCTTCTGGGGCGTTGGCGCGTCGGTCTGGCGAAGCCGCACCAGCCGCCGGCCCCATGTCCAGCGCGGGTCGGTCATGTCGGTGTAGTGCCAAAGAACAAGCGGCGCCGCCGGAAGCAGCGCCTCGATGTGGGGCTTGGAGGGCGGCATCGGGAAGACGCACTCGCCCCCAGTCGCCATGACGGTGAGGCACCACGGCGCGCAGAAGAGGGACTGGGTGGAGTGGTTGGTCACCCGATGCGACAACGCCAGGACTTCCCCGTCGAACCTGAGACTGATAGCCCGGCCGATCTTGGTCGGCCCGAGAGGCTTCTCGACCGTCAGCCACCCTTCGGCCTCGGTCGCGAGCACGGGTTCATTGTCCGGCTCATAGGTGACTTCGGGCACCTCCGGAGCGACCCACAGCCTGTGGCCGCCATAGCTCCGGTACTCGTTCCCACCGCTCAGCCCCGCATGACGGGGGTATTCGACAAGCTCGTTTGGACCGCCGACCTGGCCGAATCGAATGACGCGGGGGCCGACCTCGAGAGTGACGAGCGCCTCGAGCCCGCCCGAGGAAAGCCGAGCGCACCGGGCCCAACCCCCATAGGCGACGGTTTCCATGAGCCCGTGAGTGTACTCAAGGCTGGTCAGAACCGGAGCGAATAGTCCAGTCTCAGGTTCCAGTTCTGGAGCCGCTGGTCGTTGGGCCTTGCAATCTCCCAGTTGACGTTACCGAGCGAAAGGGAGAGGTTCTGGTTGAGTCCAGGGCGTTGGTCGTATCGGAACCGGAAACCATGGGACCGCTGCTTCGGGCCGGTCTGGTTGGAATCGGCCATCACGTACTCCAGGTACACAGGGGACGGACAATCCGCGAACAGGGTGAGGCCGAGGCGGCTGGCGTAAATCTGATGGCCGGTCAGCTGGTTCAGAAGCTCTTCGTATGTGAAGGCGCCGTGAACAGACTTCTCCCGATTGTAGGCAATGGTCCAACGGTTTGATTTGGCTGGGTCAGCCCTGGTGCCAAGGAGCACGTTGGGGTCGTTGATGAGCGGGTTCGTCGAGAGCGTGTGCTGGATTTGGAGGCCGCGCGTCGGTTCGGCCACCATGTTGTAGTTCCGCACCATGACCTGGTTGCCCTCGGGCAGGGTGCGCAGGATGTATGAAAGCTCGGCCCTCAACCAGCCTTTGCCAGTCACGTCCGAAGTCGCCTTGAACTCGCGGTCGATGGCCATCTCGCCTGATTGGGGAAGGGTCTGGCTCCGGTAGCCGAACCCGAAGGCAAAGCTACCGAACCGACCGCCGAACCCCATCGAGCGGTTTTCGCGCTGCCACATATTGTGGTCGCGGACAGTGTCGACCCCGTAATTGAAGTTCACATCCTTGACGAACCCCCAGTCCAGGGGCTTCACGTTCGAAAGCGAAACGGCTCCGATGTGCTGGTCGCGCCGGTGGTCCCACCCGTACCGCTGATAGCTGGCGCTGTCAAGCTTGATTCCCTGAAACTCGCCGGGCGTGACGTTGACGTTGTTGTCGAGGGTGCCTTCGGTCTCGCCTCGAAGCGAACGCAAGCTCTTGTAGTTGAGCCTGATGTTGCGCCCGAAGTCGATCCAGAACCCGTAGTGTCGGTGCGTCTCGTCGAGCTTGTCTCCGTCGCGTTTGATGTTGGTCTGGGTCACGGACACGCCCGTCCGAGGCGTGAGTTGCTGGGCGAGGGTGTTGCTCGTGAGCGTCTCGCGTTCGCCGTTCTCGTACCGAGTCTGCCCGTGCTCTGACCGTACGGTCGTCGTCTTTGAAAGCTGGGCGTCGTAGACCACCGACTGGCGCACCGAGTCGGGGCTCTGGTCTTCCACGCCGTTGAAGCGTTTGTCCTCTTCCGAGACCGTCATCTTGCCAAGGGCGCCGAAGTCGCGGCTGACGCTGACCGTCTCGACCTCTCGGTCGATCAAGGTCTGGGACGGATCGGTGTTCTTCCAAACGTTCTTTGAGGCCGCGATCTGAGTGGATTTATCGAGCCGGTAGACGGCGGAGGCGGCGCTGGCGAAACGATGGACACCCGTGGTCTGGTTGCCCGACCGGTCTTCGCGCCAGTCGAGCGACACGCTGGGCAGCAGTTGCCAGGCCACGGCTGTTTCCCGCTGCTTGAACCCGATCATGCCCAGGAACCGGTCACGCTCGGGATCGACCGTGGTCGGCAGACCCGAATAGCTGGCGTCGACCTCCCGCTCCGCGACGTCGATCTTGAGGCCCTTGTCCGAGAAACTGAGGGTCTGCCTGCCGGCCCCGCCGGTGGCGTCGCTCATCCCCATCTTGGAATAGGCGAGCAACTTGGATCCGCCCAAGCGGGACTGAAGAGTGAGATCGGTCTTCTCGAATCCGGTGGAGAGCCCCAGAGCTTGCTGTTCGGTGAGCGTCATGCGCTTGACCTCGCCGAACTCGGCCCCGGTGTCCTGGTGGCGCCAGGAAGCGTTCAGCGACGGGCTCGAAAAGCCATAGTTCGTGACCATCAGGCGGTCTGTCTCGCCCTGGGCGACATATTGGTCGGCCTTGACCGCGGTTCCCCGGCCGAAGTCGAACCCAGCCCGCCAGACCGATCGGGACAGGCCCGCCGACGCGCCCCAGGCGTTCCAATCCGGGCCCTGGACGCCTGCCCCGGGGTTGACCATCCGCACCATCGCGCCGAGGTGGTTGCCGACCTCCTCCCTCGCCAAGGCGCCGAGACCAGTGAATCCGGCCTCCACCTCGCGGCGGGCATGGTCGAAAGTGAACCGGCCCACCTTGCCCGAAAGGTCTTGGGCGAGAAAGTCGCCGTTGTCGCTTCGGACGGCGCCTCGGTTGTAGGCAAGTTTGAGATCGGCGGCGGGCCGGACCATCGTCGGTTGGCCGTTCTCGCCCGCTGGACCGGGACTGCTGCGGCCGGTCACAACCTTGGTGCTGACGTCCACCGAGAGCGCCTCACGCGACAACCCGCCCTCGCGGGCCAGCTGGCCGCGGTCTCCCTCGCGAAGGTCGTTGAACCGGCTGAACCCTTCGTCGATCTGTTGGTCGCTCAAGCCGATCTTGACGGTCGGGGTCTCAAGCGCGAAGCCACGGCGGTGAATGCCTTTCGAGTCGTCGGCTTCGATCTTGGTGGTGTTGAACCGGAACTGACCCCCAGCGAAGCCCTTGGAGAGGCCGAGGCTCTCGCGAACCATGCCTTGCTCCTTGGCCAATTGCTCGCGGTCGGACTCCGCGATCTCTTTGAATTTTCTGAAGCCTCGGTCGACTCGGTGCGAAGCGTAGTTCAAGTCCATTCCCGCGACCTTGGCCGAGTAATCGCGCCACTCGATCGACGCGCCTTCGTCGCCGACCGACCTGAGGCCGAACCCGACTCGAAATCCCTTTCCACCGAGTTCCCGCCCTTGGAAGTTTGTGCGCTTAAGACCCCGCTCGTGAGACAGCCGCTGGACTGTCGCTTGGTCGTAGCCCGCCGCTTCGACCGCCTGGAACCCGCTGAATTTTTCGTCGACGTCTTGGTAGTCGACCTGAAGGTTGCCGCCCAGCCCCTTGGCCGACAAGCTTTGGAGGATAGCAGTGCCGCGTCCTTCTTGAACAGGGGCCGTGCCCGCGCCCTCGCCCATCAAGCTCGTTGTCTGGGCCCGCTTGCGGTCGCCGACCATGAAGAAACCTTTGAGGTTGCCCGCTCCCAGGCTGAACGAGTTGTTGAGGCCATAGACGTTCGACTCAAGGACGGTGCCGTCTCCGAGCCGCTCAGTGACGCCGAGCCCCATGACGAGCGACGCTTCCTTTCGGAGCTGGAATGTGAAGCCTTGGAACTGACTGCCCGATGATCCGAGCCCGAAGGAGCCCTTTTGCCCGGTCGCCGGGTCATACCGATACTCCACCGTGACGGCCTCGCCGGAACTGCTCGGAACCTTGAGGTAGACGACTCCGGAGACGTAGTCGATGAAGTAATCGCGCTCCCGTACGAGGGTTCGGCCCCGGAAGGTGACCCGCTCGGATCCGACTTTCACCTGGCCGTTGCGCAAAGGCACCGAGTTCTTGTCCCCGTTCAGGCGGACGAGGTCAAAGGAGGTCTTCCCGCCGATCTGGGCTACCGCCGCTTGGGGCGAGGCAGGATCAGTCTGGCCCGCCGCTGCCCATGGCAACGCCGCGAACGCCAAACCGAGTCCGAGGATCCTCTTCATTCAGGCACAACGCCTCTGCTTGTATTATCGCTTATCGGCATCCTTCCGGTGCGCCCTCCGACAAACTCCTGGTGAATGTGCTGGAGCCCCTTCCAAGGAGACGTCTCGGACAGCCAAGGGCTACAGGTTCACCCAAGCCTTGCTGGCCGCGCTCCTCTCGACCGCGTCGAGTACCCGCTGGTTCAAATAGCCATCCTCGATGTCAGGCCTGAACCTCTCTCCCCGGTCGCGGGCCACAAGCGCCTCGGCGACCAGATTGATGAAGGTGTGCTCGTAACCGATGATATGGCCCACCGGCCAGTACCTCCCCGCAAAGGGGTGTGAGGAGTCAGTGGCAAGGACAGTCCGGAACCCTCTTGTGCCGGGGGGGTCGAGCTCGCTGTAGTACTCCAGTTCGTTCATCCGCTCGAGGTCGAAGACGAGGCTGCCTTTCTCGCCATTGATCTCGAAGCGGTTCGCGTTCTTCCGACCGACCGCAAAGCGCGTCGCTTCGAAGGTGCCAAGAGCCCCGGAAGCGAACCGAGCGATGAACGCGGCCGCATCATCGACGTCGACGGGCCCGCTCCCTCCGCCTTCAGGCAGGGGCCGCTCCGTGACGAACGTCTCGAGTTGACCGACGACGCTCTGAATTTCCCCGACAAGGTGACGGCCTAGGTCGATGATGTGAGAGCCGATGTCTCCCAAGGCGCCGGATCCGGTCCTGGCCTTCTCGAGACGCCAGACCCGTGGGAACTGAGGATCGGCGATCCAATCTTGCAGATAGGCGGCGCGAAAGTGGAAGATCCGACCAAGGCGTCCCTCATCGATCCACTTCTTGGCCAAGGACACTGCCGGCGCGAACCGATAGTTGTGGAAAACGACGCTCGGCTTGCCGCTCTTGGCCACGGCGTCGCGCATCTTGGCCGCTTCTGCGATCGTGTTCCCGATCGGCTTCTCGCACCAGACCGACTTCCCCGCTTCGGCCGCCGCGCAGACAATGTCGCAATGGCTGTCGCCAGGCGTGCTGACATCAATGATGTCGATCTCGGGATCGTCGACCACACGCCGCCAATCAGTCTCGAACCCCTCCCATCCGAAGGTCTCCGCCGCCTTCCGGACGCCAGTTTCCGTGCGGCCGCAGATCGTCTTCATGCGCACATCGACGGGAAGGTCGAAGTACCGGCCGACTTGGCGATAGGCGTTGCTGTGGGCCTTGCCCATGAACTGGTAGCCGATGAGGCCGACGGTGAGGGTTGGCTTGCCCATGGCGACAGATTCTATCCCGGACTGTTGTCCCGCCCAAGCCGTGTCCGATCCGACGACGGATTGACCGTCCTGTCGGAAATCATGTCGGATCGACAAACGGGCCAAACCGCCGTCAGGCAAGTCAAGGACGGCGGCTCCGGGGCGTCCTCATGATCGAAGCGTGCGATGTTTCCGTCACGCTTTGATCCTTCCTTTCGCGATGGTCGCCTCAATGTCGTTTGCCGAGACCTTCAGCCAGGAGACTGTCGGCGACGTCTGGGTCTATGACCGCGCCACCGACCCTCGGTTCGACCCCATCCTCAGAGTTTGGGGAGACGGCACGGATTCCTACAACAAGAACGGCTATCCGCCAGGCGAGGAGTTCTCCCACAGCTACCTGATGTTCGACCTCTCAGGCGTCGCTTCTGGCGACTACTTCGTCACGTCGGCCACCCTGAAGCTCCGCATGCGGCCAGCGACCTACACGCTCGACGCGGCCCGCGCGAACCCCCTCGAAGCGCGCGCCCTCGGAACGTCGTGGAACGAGTCGACATGGGACTACAACGCCGGAAATCCGAACCCTGAGCCCGTCCGGTTCGGAATTGGCGACCTGTCGAACTACAGCCAGACCGGCGAGTGGGACATGACGATCGACCTGCTCGGCGGCACCGGATTCGAAGCGAGCTTCAATCAGGCTTTGAACTCCAACGGCACGATCGCCATCGCTCTGACCAGTTCCATCCTTGTCCAGGGCCAGGGCGGGGCCCCCTACCGCTTCTATAGCCGCGACTTCGGACTGCCAGGATCGGCCCCCAAGCTTGACCTGACCTTCACTCCGGTGCCCGAGCCTGGAACGATGGCCGCCCTGGCCTTGGCCGGGCTCATGTTCCGTCGCCGGCGGTCCTGAGGAACCATGAAACAGAGACGCTTCGGATTCACGCTCATCGAGTTGCTGGTCGTTTTGGCGATCGTCGCCATCCTCGCCGCCGTCCTCTTCCCTGTCTTCGCCCAGGCCAAAGCGGGCGGGAAGAGGGCGGCGAGCCTGGCCCACGCTCGCCAGGTCGGTGTGGCCGCCTTCCTCTACCTGGACGACAACGGCGACCGGCACCCAATGCTCCAGTACTCCGGGCCCGCGGGCCAGACCGCTCCTGACAACTTCGGGTTTTTCCGATGGCCATGGTTGCTGCGGCCCTATGCCAAGAGCTTCGACGTCTTCCTGGACCCGGCCGACTGGGAGCGGCCCGATTTCCGCGACAAGAACGACCCCAACTTTGGCTATGCCTTCGGGCTTTGCCCAAGCTTTGGTTACCACGCGCGGCTGTTCTCGCCGGGTGCCGAAGAGTACTTGCCCGACCACGAGCCGTTCGCACCCATCGTCGCTTCGGTCGTTCAAGCCCCGACCGAGACCGTCTTCCTCGCCCAAAGCACCTGGTTTTGGCCGCTCGACAAGCCGAACGTGGGCTACTACCGGATCTATCCGCCCGAGCGCTGGACCCGGCAACTGCCTGCCAGCGGCCGGACTTGGGGGCACTTCTGGCCCCGCCACTTCGGCACCCACGGCACGGTGCTGTTTGCCGACGGCCATGTCAAGTCCATGACCCCGACCACCCTCGACCGCGCCGGCTATTGGAACGGGCTCGGGCTCCAGACACGACCATGATCCGACCTCTGTTTCTCGCCGCTGCCAGCCTCATTCTCATCGTTCCCTCTCCCGCCCAGTCTTTGAGCCTCCGCCCGACCGACGACGTCTGGGTTTATGAGCACTCCGTCGATCCCGGTGGAGACCCGATCTCGCGCGTCTGGGGCGACGGGACGCGGTCGTTTCGTGACAGCTACCCGCCCGGGCAAGAGTTCTCTTACACCTATCTGCGTTTCGACCTCGGATCTTTGAGCGGGAGTTCCTACCGGGTGGAGAGCGCTGTGCTCCGCATCACGAGCCGTCCCGCCGGTTACTCACGCCAGGCGGCGCTCGCCAACCCGCTCGAGGCAAGGGCCCTCGGAAGGGACTTTACCGAGGCCACGTGGAACTATGCCGACCCCACCAACCCGAACCCGCTTGGTCTATTCGGCTCAGGCGACATGGGTGGGCACAGCACTGCGTCGGACTTTGTGATCCCCATCGACCTGAACCAGAACCGGTCGCTCTTTGGCCAGGCCCTCAACGCGGCGGTGAAAGGCGACAAAAAGCTCAAGGTGGCGCTCACGTCGCGTCTGCGTGTGGACGACATGGGCGGCCAGCCCTACCGCCTTTACACGCGGGACTTCCCGTTGGTCGTCCGGCAGCCTCTGCTGGAACTGACGCTTCGCCCAGGCCCGGAGCCGATCGGCGGCCCGACGCCGGTTCCAGAGCCCGCCACATTGTCGTACGGCCTGATCGCCCTGGGCATGCTCGCCCGGCGGTTCTCACGGTCGAAGAGCCAATCTGGCCCAAAATAAGGATCTGAGTCCCTATCCACCTTTCAGCCTCGGACCGGTGCGGGTCGATCCGCCGCTCCTCCTCGCTCCGATGGAGGACGTCACTGCTCTTCCGATGCGCCTGATCGCCAAGCGCATCGGAGGGCCAGGCCTCATGTTCACCGAGTTCGTCAGCGCGATGGCGGTGCACCACGGCGCCAAGAAGACCCTCAAGAAGCTTTGGGTGGATCCTCTGGAGCGCCCGCTCGGCATCCAGATCTTCGGCGGCGAGCCGGACGTGATGGTGGAAACGGCCCGACTTTGCGAAGAGGCTGGCGCGGATTTGGTCGACATCAACATGGGTTGCTGGGTGCCCAAGGTCTGCAAGACAGGGTCGGGAGCGGCTTTGCTCAAGGATCCGGATCGGGCCGAGGAGATCGTCCGGGCCGTGGCGCGAGCGGTCCGTGTGCCCGTGACTGTGAAAGTGCGCGCCGGGTGGGACTGGTCGCTCTTCGCCGCCCCAGAATTGGCACTCAGGTTCCAGGACGCGGGGGCGCAAATGATCACTCTCCACGCCCGCTTCGCCAAACAGGGCTTTGAGGGAGAGGCTGACTGGCGGCTCATTTGCGAGATGCGGAAGGCGGTGCGGGTGCCACTGATCGGCAACGGCGACGTCAAGTCGCCGGAGGACGCCCGCCGGATGATCGACGAGACAGGGTGCGACGGGGTCATGGTGGGACGGGCCGCGATCAGCAACCCTTGGGGCCTGCGGTCGATCCGTTGCGGGCTGACCGGCGAGCCCGATCCAGGGCCCCCGGCGCTGGCCGAGCGGGTCGAGGTCGCGCTGGAGCACGCCCGGGCCATGGTCGAGTATGAGCGACGGGCCGACCCGTCGTCGGACGCCGCCCAAGTCGAAGCGCGGGCGATCCGGGCCCTCCGCGGGCAGTTGCCCATGTACATCAAGGGCGAACCCGGCGCGGCCGCCCTTCGTCAGAGGATCACGCTTTGCGACAGCGTCGCCGAGTTGGAAGACATTCTGCTCGGCTTTGCCGGTCAAGCCAAGACCTGAAGCACGGCGTCCTCAACCTCGTCGACCGTGATCGCAAGGAAGCAGTCGCGACGACAGGCGTCCAGATCGACCCCACAGGCCCAGGGGCACTCGCTTTGGATCAAGCAGTGACCCTCCCCCCATGGCCGGTAGTGCTCGATCCGGGTCGGGCCGAAGAGGCCGACGACCGGCGTGCCCATCGCCGCAGCCAAGTGCATGGGGCCGCTATCGTTGGTCAGAAGCAAGGCCGACTCGGCGAAGACAGCGGCCGATTCGAGAATCCCGGTGTCGCGGTGCTCGACTCTGGCGGGAACCGGCGACCCGGGCCCAAGAGGCCCGACCCAAAGAACCTTGAGCCCCCGGTCAAGGAGACGCCCCGAGACTTCCGCGAACCGCTCCAAGGGCCATTGCTTGGCCGGGTGAGAGGCGCCCACGTTGACCGCTACCTGGCTAGGCCGACGCGGACCGTGGGCGATTTCGAGACAGGGGCGCCAGTCGCCTGATTCGACACCGAAAGCTGCGAACAGCCGTGCCAATGTTCCTGGCGTCTCGATGGTGCCTCGCTCATAGAGGACGCACGCGTCGAACCGCTTATCGTCAAGCGAGTTCGCCACCCCGACGACGGGACCGGCCCCGGCCAGGCGCACGGCCCTGAGCGTGCCGTTGTGGGCGTAAGAGGCGACGACCAGGTCGGGATGGAACCGACGCAGCCTGAGGGCCAGCGCCCCGAGCCCGAAGGCACCCGATCCGCGGTCCCAAACCTCATCGAACCAGGGACAGGCCCGCGCGACCTCAAGGGCCGGGCCCTTGGAGACGCCGACCAAGCGGACGCCCGGCCAAGCCGACTTCATCCACCTGGCCACCGGCGTCAGATTGACCGTGTCGCCGATCTTTGGCTGGAGGTGAAAAGCCACCCGCTTGGGCGGGCGCTCCTCCAGGACGCGGGCGAGCGTTGAGGCGCTGGGGCTGACCACGGGTGGCTCCTGACTATACTTGACCCGCATGGGGCCCCCGACAATCGTCAGCGCCGCGTTCTTCGGACTGCGGACCGACCGCGACACTCGGGCGTACTATTCCACCTTGCTGAACCAACTGGCCCCGATCTATCCGGGCCCCGTCCATGTCTTCACCAACGACCCGGGCGCGTTCGGCCATGGAATCGAAGTGGAGAAGGTCGACGACCTAGGCCCGTTCATGGCCGAGATCTGGCCCGATCCCGACTGGGAGGCCAAGGTCCGGCCCTTGCTTGGGTGGCACCGCCGAAACCACCGTCTGGCCCAATGGCGGCAGCCTCGTCTGTTGCTGCCCTGGCTCGCCAAGCCCGGGCTTGTCAGGCGGGCCGCCGAGCGACACGGACCGGTCTTTTGGCTTGACGCGGGACTGCTCTACAGCGTTGATCACGGTCACTCGGTACCGGCCGTCCCAGTCGGATACGACGAGGGTCTGATCTATGACCGATTGCTTCCTGCGCTCGAGCGAGCGGCGAGGTCGCCGGTCCCGACAGTGGCCACCGTCGACCGGAAGGGAGGGTGGCACAAGGCTTGGCGACCGACTTTTCATGGACTCAGTTGGGCGGACATGGGCCAGTTGGCGCGGCGGTGCGGGACACGTCCCGACGCGAGCCACACGGTCGGGGCGGCGGCCTACTGGCCCGAAGGGTGGCCAGCCCGCGTGACCGACGAAGGGCGCGACGTTTGGCGCAAAATGCTCGGGATGGGCCGGATCGGGACTGAGGAGACCGTCTTGAGCGTTTTGCGCTGGAAGCACGGCTGGGACGGGCTCAGCACGCAATCGTGGTGCCGCCTCATGGCTCCGGCTCCAGAAGAATGATGCGTTTTTGCTTTCTGGGAACGGGCCGCACGCCGATCCCGCCTCCCGGCCGAGGAGCGGTCGAGACGATCCTGTGGGCCTATCGAAACGAGTTGGTGGCGAGAGGACACCACGTGTCGATCGTCAACGTCAAGAGCGACAGGCTTTGGGCCGCTTTGCCTCTGGCCGTTCGTCGCGAAGGCCCTTTCGATTGGGTGTGGTGTCACCAAGAAAGAATGGTGCCGATAACCACCTTTTGGGGACGCGTGCTGGGGTTTCGCACTCTTGAGACCACCCATCGACCCGTGTCCGACGTCGAGCCGGTGGACCGGTTCTCCGCCTGGCAGTTCAGGCGTGCGGCCCGGGCCCCATACCACGCGTGCCTGCAGGAGGACCTCGCCGTCGCGATGCGGGCCCTGAACCCAAAGAGCCGGGCGATGGTGCTCCCGAACGCGACCGAGGTCGGTGCGTATACCTGGAGGCCGGGCGGGAACGGGCGCGCCGTTTGCCTTGGCGGAGTGTCGTCCCGCAAGCGGCAGGCCGTGGTCGCCGTGGCTCTTGAAGGCAGCGGGGTGCATTGCGACTTTGTCGGTCCGATCGACCACGACGACGACCACACCCGGCTTATCGCAGCCCATCCGAACTACTTGGGATCCTGGAGTCGGGAAGACGTCGTGGAGCGCCTGACCGACTACTCTTGCCTGGTGCTCTTCAGCGTGGCCGAATGCCATCCGTTAGTGGTCGGCGAAGCGATGGCGGCCGGGTTGAGCGTCGTGGTCTCGTCGTCGAGCACGGCCAACATGGACGTCAGTCTGCCTTGGGTGACGGTGGTGGACGACCCGCGGGAGCTTGGGTGCGCGGTCAAGCGGGCTATCTCCGAGAACCCAGCCCATAGATCGGCGATCCGCGACTATGCCGAAAAGAATCTGGCCTATGGGCCCACACTGAACCGGTTGCTCGCCCAGCTGAGGGAGTGGCAGGACTCGTGAAGGGGCGCCTCTGCCTGGTCGGCCATGGCTCCATCCCGATTCCTCCGCCCGGCTGGGGAGCGGTCGAGACAGTGATCCACGAACAGGCCACGATCTTGCGGGCCCGTGGGTGGGAGGTCGACATCGTCAACGTGAACCGCAAGTTGGCCCCGGGCGCGGTCGTCCGGTTGGCCCTGGGCGGCCGCCGCCCTGATTGGGTCTGGTGCCACAACGAGAAAGCAGTTCCGGGGCTGGCCCTCGCATGCTCGGCATTGAGTCTCCGGATGATCGCGACGAGCCACACGCCCGCGAGCGACTGGGCCGCCCGCGACTTTCCGGCCCACAGGCCGTTGTGCCGGGCGTCTCGGGCTGCCTTCCACTTGGCCCTGACCAAACCTGTGGCCACGACGATGAAGATCCTCAACCGGAAGTGCCTCGCCGAGGTCCATCCGAACGGCGTCGCCGTCGATCTCTTCCGATACTCGCCGACTGGGAACGGGAGGGCGGTTTGCGTCGGGCAGATCCACCATCGGAAAAGGCAGCCTGAGTTGCACCGCCTCGCCCAGCGGGAGGACCTCCCGATCGATTTTGTGGGGCCCCACGCCCAGGACTTGCCACCTCGCGACAGGATTGAAGGCTCTGACCTGTGGCTGGGAGAGTGGAGCCGCGGCGAGATGCACGACCGGCTCACCGAGTGGTCGTGCCTGGTGCTTTGGTCGGCTTCAGAGGCCCACCCGCTCGTCGTCCTTGAGGCCATGGCGGCCGGACTCTCCGTCGTGGTGAGTCCAGAGGCCTCAGCGAACCTTGACCGGAGCCTTCCCTGGATCCACATCGCCAAGACAGAAGAAGACGTCGCCACAGCCGTCCGCGAGGCGGTCCATGCGAACCCGGCCTATCGCTCCCAGATCCGGGCATGTGCCAAAGAACGTTGGTCATGGGAGAAGGCGGTCGACCGGCTTGAGTCGATCCTGGACAAATGGGCCGGTGGACGGGCCCCCAACCCGCTGAGCCTCAATTTGGACGACCACTAACCGGTGACGCGGAAGCCGTCTCCCACGCCCCAGGCGGGCCGAAGATCCTTTCGCGCGACCGCGGCCTCGCGGGCAGGACGGGCGAGGGCGGCCAGGTGGAGCACGGCCGGGGGCACGTCGTCAGACGGACGCCAGTCCGGGAGGGCCCGGCCCAACCACCCGGTGTCGAACTCGGCCTTGCCGAAATCGGGATGGCGGACGACGTCGAGTAAGAATCCAATATTGGTCGCAGGACCGATGACGTGGGTGTCGAGAAGGGCCTGCTCCATCCGTTTTGCGGCAGCCTCGCGCGACTCGGCATGGGCGATGAGCTTGGCCACCAAAGAGTCATAGTGGGGCGAGACTTCGTCTCCCGCGCCGAAACCTGTGTCGAACCGGACGCCCGGCATTCGGGGCTCGGCCCACCCCAAGATGCGGCCGACGCTCGGCAGGAAACCCTGGGCGGGGTCTTCGGCCACGATCCGGGCCTCGATCGCATGACCACACAGCGCGGATCGGTCGCCCGCCATGAGCTCGGGCCGCAGGGCCAACCGCTCGCCGGAAGCCACCCGCAACTGCCACTGCACCAGGTCGACTCCGGTGACCGCCTCGGTGACAGGGTGCTCCACTTGGAGCCGCGCGTTGACCTCCAAGAAGAAGAACTCGCCTGTGGCTGCATCGACCATGAATTCGACGGTACCGGCGTTCGAGTAGCCAGCGGCCTTCACGAGGCGGACGGCGGCGTCGCGCATCGCGCCCCAAAGATCGTCGGTCATCACTGGCGACGGCGCCTCTTCCAAGATCTTCTGGTGGCGGCGTTGGATCGAGCACTCGCGCTCGAAGAAGCAGACGACGTTGTCGTGGTGGTCGGCCATGACCTGGACTTCAATATGCCGAGGACGCTCGACGAACCTCTCGACCATCATCGCGCCATCGCCAAAAGCCTTGAGGGCTTCTTCGCTCGCCAGCCGGAGGGCGTCGTCGAACTCTGCCGGGTCTCGAACGACGCGCATCCCCCGTCCCCCGCCCCCGGCGCTCGCCTTGAGCATGACCGGATAACCGATCCGTTGCGCCGCTTGGCGAAGGTCAACGGGAGTGGCCCCAGGCTCAAAGTAGCCCGGCGCCACCGGCACTTGATTGGCCACGGCCAGTGTCTTGGCGTCGATCTTGCCGCCCAAGAGGTCCATGGCCTCAGGGCTTGGGCCGATGAAAACGAGGCCCGCCTCGCGGCAAGACCGGGCGAACGAGGAGCGCTCACTCAGGAAGCCATAGCCGGGATGAACAGCGTCGGCCCCGGTCGCGGCCGCGGCCCCCAAAATCTTGCTTTGGTCCAGATAGCTCGTCGTGGGCTCAGGGCCACCGATCTCGACCACTTCGTCGGCCAGGAGGGCGTGCATCGCGTTCGCGTCGGCGACGCTCGCCACGGCGACTGTGCGGATCCCGAGCTCGCGGGCCGCCCGGAAGACCCTGACGGCGATCTCGCCGCGGTTGGCGACCAAGAGCTTTCGGACCACAAGAGAATTCTAGCCTGGCTGTGAGCGCTAGAAGAAGTCCATGCAGACGACGGACGATTGGGGAAAGAGCCGACCGAGCCTCTCGACGACGGCCGGCGAAGTGGCTTTGAGAAGGCCGACAGAGGCGAGTTGCCAGGCTGAGCATTCACCGAGGACGAGCTGTGCGAGGACGTCGATGCCCATCTCAGCGTCCGGGTCGCCTTCTGTGATTCGCTCGACCGAGTCTCCCAACCGCCAAAGTCCCTGGTTCCAAGGGGCGAGCTGGTCCGAGACTCTCAGCACGAGCCCTTTTTCCTCACCTAGAAAAGGAGCAAGGGACAGAGGAAGATCGATCAAGCGGAACATCGTGGGCCTGTGCAGGGCGACGCTGATCCCTTGATCCAGGTAATGCGGCACAAACAGACCGTCCCTCGGTTCGCACCAGGTGACAGTCGACTGACTGGCCGCTATCCCCGACAGGAACGTCAGGACGCTCGCATGACCCCGGCTCGAAGTCCAGGCCACCTCTCCCACCACGGCCTCCCCCCAAAAGTCGGAAAGGTTCACCCAAAGGTAGGCCTCCGCCGGCTCGCCAAACGCATAGATGCTGGGGGGGCGCTTGCCGAGCCGGTCCTTCCAGTCAGCTTCGGTGCGCATGAACGAGCCGGAACGGGCCCGTGCGAAGCTTGTATACACGGGATCGAGGCTCGGAGAGTCTTTCGCGGAAACCTGCCGAACTGGGAGCCCTCCGTCGATCCGAGGCAACCGGTGGGCGGGGCACTTGATCTGCCATCGCCACCCGCAGGTGGCATAACCGAACTTTCTGTAGAACGGCTCCCGAAAGGCATAAAGGGCCGAAATCGCGAGACCCTCGTCTCTCATCGTGCCCAACACATCCGTCATCAGCCGCGAGGCTGCCCCAGTGCGCCGATGCTCCGGCAACGTCGCGACCACCGCCACACAACCGCACGACAAGTCTTTGTCGTTTCGGGCCACCGTTGTCCGGGTGACCGAACATGCCGACGCTGGTCGTCCGTCCAGCAGGGTCAAATAGCGTTTCTCGCCCTCCCTGGCGGGCTCGAACGGTTCGTCCGACGGTCGGTTGCGGTAGACAGTCTCGACGACTCCCCGCCAGGCGAGGGCCAAGTCTTGGCCTGCCTCGCGAGTCTCGAAGCTCATATGGGCAAGCTGGACGTCTGCTTGTTCACGGCAAGCACGAAGCAGCTATGGATCTTGCCGACGCCATTGATCGAGCTCAGTTTCTCGCGCACCAGTTTTTCATATGACGCCATGTCGGGAACCACGACTTTGAGGAGGAAATCGAAATCGCCGGAGACGTGGAGGCACTCGAGCACCTCCTGGATCTCGCCGACTTCTTGCCGGAACCTCTCGATCGGCTGCTCCTGATGCAGGGCCAAGCTGACCATGGCCATGACCTGGAGCTTGAACCCGATCTTTTCCTGATCCAAGATCGCGACATAGCCCTTGATCAGGCCCGACTCCTCAAGCTTGCGCACGCGCTGCAGGACGGACGGCGGAGAGAGACCGACCCTCCGGGCCAATTCGGCGTTCGTGATCCGGCCGTCGTTCTGAAGGAGGCGCAAGAGCTGGGCATCGACTTCGTCCAGTCGAAACCGGACGCGTGATTCCGGGGCTTTCATCGGTTCGCGGTTCAAAAGTGCCATCAATTTCTCCTGTCAAAGTGATCTCAGTTCCGGAGGGGCGAACGTCGGGCGGCGCCAAGCCTTTCTTGCTCCTCGAAAGGTATGTTCATCCAAGGCCATGCGAACGATCGCTGAACTTCCCCGATGGGACCTGACTCCGTTCTTCTCCAGCCCTGACTCTACCGAATACCATGAGGCCCGCGCGAGGCTGGCAGGGCTTGTCGAGCGTTGTTCAAGCGGAGTGCGGCGGCTCATGGACGGTGCGACGGCGCCCGAGCCAGGTCTGACGGCCCTGACGGGTGCCCTTCGGTCCAGTCTCGATTCGCTCAATGAGGCCCTCGCCCTGGCCCGGCTCCTCCGATCCTATTCATCTGCCATGGTGTCGACGGACTCCCGCAACGAGACGGCCCAGGCGGCGAGCAGCCTTCTGGCCCCTTCGATGACGGGGCTGTCACAAGCGCTCGCCCTGTTCGACGCTGCGGTCGCGCTTATCGACCTCGACAGTTTGGGAGCCGATCCGGTCGTGCGGGCGCACCGATATCGCCTCGACCGCACCAAGGCCCGAGCCCACACGCTCTTGAGCCCGGAAGAAGAATCCTTGCTGGCCGAACTCGCCGACAGCGGGCCGCTCGCATGGTCGCGGCTCCACGGCAACCTGACGAGCCAAATCGTAGTGGAGTTCAAAGGCGAGAAGCTCCCCATGGCGAAGCTACAGACAATGGGTCGCGACCCAGACCCGGAGGTGCGTAGGGAGGCTTATCAAGCCGAACAGGCGGCGTGGAAGGAGAACGAGACCGCCCTGGTGGCGGCTATGAACAGCGTCAAGGGGCACTCTGTTCGGGTCAACGCGCGACGCGGCTGGCCGAAGCCGCTTGACGAGGCGGTCTTCACCAACGCCATCGACCGCACGATCCTCGACGCGATGATGGCGGCAGCCCACGAGTCCTTCCCTGACTTCCGCCGGTTCTTTCGGGCCAAGGCGCGTCTGCTCGGGCACGGCGGTGGCCTGCCATGGTGGGACCTTTACGCTCCTTTGGGACGATTCAAGACCTGGCCCTACGCTGAGGGGTGCGAGTTCGTGGTGCGCCACTTCCGAACGTACTCGGACAAGCTCGCCGACTTCACGCAAATGACCTTCGACCAGAACTGGGTGGACGCCGAGCCTCGTGCAGGCAAGCGCGGGGGCGCCTACTGCACTGGACTCACCCCGGGTGTCAGCCGAGTGTTCATGAACTATGAGCCTTCTTTCCTCTCCGTCTCAACCTTGGCTCACGAATTGGGCCACGCCTACCATGGCCTTTGTCTTCGCGAGCGGACCGAGCTCCAGTCGTCCCTCCCCATGACCTTGGCCGAGACGGCGAGTATCTTTTGCGAGACCCTGATCAAGCAGGCGGCCCTCGCCGAGGCTCATGGTGACGAGCGCATGGCCCTGCTCGACGCGACGCTCATGGGCCCGACCGGCGTCGTCGTCGACATCACGTCACGGTTCTTGTTCGAGCAAGAGGTTTGCGAAAGGAGGAGCGAACGAGAGCTTTCTGCAGCCGAGCTTTGCGACGCGATGCGGCGGGCCCAGGTGGCCACCTATGGCGACGGCCTCGATCCAGAGTGGCTTCACCCCTACGCCTGGGCCGGCAAGCCGCACTATTACGCCCGCGACTTTTACAACTTTCCGTACATGTTCGGTCTCCTCTTCGGACTCGGGCTCTATGAGGTGTACAGGGCCGAGCCGAACGGGTTCCACGAGCGTTACGACGCGCTCCTGTCGGACACGGGGATGGCCAGCGCGCTTGAACTCGGCCAAAGGTTTGGCATCGACTTGCGCGAGTCCGACTTTTGGCGCCGATCGCTCGCGACAGTCCGCAAGGACATCGACGACTTCGTGTCGCTCGCTTCATGAGCCGGCGCGTGGCGGTCGTGAGGACGGGGCGGGCGGGCTCGGCGTCGCTTCTGGCCGCGCTCCGGCGGTGCGGAGCGGAGCCGTTCTTTCCGGAAAACCCGGGCGAAGTCGAGGCGACGACTTTCTTGGCCCTCTGCGGAGCCGGACCGTTCGGTCAAGCGATGGCGGCCCTGGAGACAGCCGGTTTCGTCGAGCCTCTCCGCACCCGGATCGAGTACGACCGCCCGACGATCGCCATCGGGCTCGGGATGCATCTGTTGTTCGAGACCTGCGGCACTTTGGGGGGGATCGCCGCCGTGCCGGGAGAGGTCGGCCAACTCCCGAGCCCGCACATCGGCTGGAACGCGGTCGAGGGCGAGGACGCGACCTTGCCAGAGGGCCTCGCTTACTTCTGCCACTGCATGGCCACTCTGACCGAGCCGGACGGTTGGCTCGCCAGTTGGGCCGACCACGGTGGCCCCATCGTCGCGGCGGTCCAGAGAGGAACCGTGCTCGGGAGCCAGTTTCATCCCGAGCTTTCCGGTGGCTACGGCGAGCGGATCCTGCGGACTTGGCTCATGGAGTGGGCGTCGTGGTGAAGAAGCGGGTCGTCCCGTGTCTCCAAGTCCGATCGGGCCGCGCTGTGCGCGAGGTCAAGTTCGAGGGGCTCGACGACCCCGGCGACCCGAAGGCGGTCCTGCTCGCCTTTCAAGCCCATGGGGCGGACGAGGTCTACCTCGACCAATTCGCCGGCCCCGAAGACGATATTGGTTTGTTTGTTTCCGTCTTGGAGTCGGTGCGTGAGGAGTTGGCCATTCCCATGACGGTCGGGGCCGCCTCCACGGTCGATGAGGCCGAGTCGTGGTTCATGGCTGGGGCGGACCGCGTGTCCGTCCAATTTGATCCGCCCGAAGGACGCGACTTGTTGACCAGGCTCGTTGCGGTTCATGGAACCGAGCGGGTCGTGGCCAAAGTCTCCGGTGGGTCAGCGGCGAAAGTGGTCGCGGCCGAGGCCGAACGGCTCGGAGCCGGAGAGATCCTCCTCGTCCTCGCCAATGGAGATGGTCGAGACGTTGTCAGCCCCGTCTGTCATGCTGTCCGTGTGCCAGTCGCGACGCTTGGCGCGACCGAATCGCCCCAAGCAATGCTGGCCGCGTTCGAGGCTGGGGCGGCGGCGGCCCTCGCCGCTACCGTCTTCGCCGATCAGGTTGTGACCGTCGCCGACATCAAGCGCCGCCTCGTCTCCCTCGGCGCCGACGTCCGACCGCCTAACGACCTCTAGTCGGGTGTGGGCTTCAGGCTCTTGGCGAGAGCGCGCACCTGCGGCACCGGGTCGGACCGCAAAGAGAGGAAGCTCTCGATGTACTCCTGAGGGCATCGGCCAGCCAAGACGAGCAGGGCCTCGGCCCGGACCCCCGGTCTCGGGTCCATCAGCAGGGCCCCCACGCGGCCCAGAGCCTCGCCGCTCTTGGACTCGCCCAAAAGCCGGACCCCGACCCTGGCGCGGCGGTCGTCCGCGTCCATGACCAAAGTCGACGCGAGCGCGACGGCTTGGTCTGGAAACTTGCCAAGAAGCTGGGCCGCCGCCTGCCAGGTCGGCAAGTCGGTCGAGTTCAGCATCGATTGGGCCGTGCCGAGCGTACTCGGATCAGCGATCTGGTTCAACGAAACCATAGCGGCACGGGCCAGGAGCCGGTCTTGGCTCAGACACATGCGCGACAATGCGGGCAAGGCCCCGACCGCTTTGAGCGGGCCCGCCGCCTTGGCCGCAGGGAGCTGAAGCTCTGGATCCTCCAAAGCGGACGGGACGAACGCGGCGAATTCGGTCGCTCCTGCGTCGACGGCGATGCCGAGAAGATGGCGCCGCTCGGTGACACTGCCCTGGATCCAGGCCCGTGCCAGCACGGGCGAGGCGGATGAGCCTAGGGCCTTGACGACGGCCGAGAAGCAGCGCTGCTGAAGACGGTCGGAGCCGGCCAGCCGCTGGGAGACCATCCACTCCAGTGCCGGCACCCCGATCGCGATCAGCTTGTCGGTCGCATCGGCGACGGCGGCCTGGGCTGAACCGACGCCCCACTGGGTCGCAGTCTTGTAGAGCGCGGCCAGTTGCTCGTCGCTGGGCTTGGGGGTCGATCCGGGTTCGGGCTGGGGTCGAGACTCGGTGGCCAGAGCGACTGAAGCCGATTCAGCGTCATACGCGACTCCCCAGGTCGAGCCCGAAGTGGCCGCGCCGTCCTTCAGGCCCTTTCGATAGTCGTCGGTTCCTCCCAGGTCGACGAAGACGCCCAACGAGCCCGTTCCCCGGGCTGCGTTGCCTTGGCCGGGCGGGCCCTCGTAGCGGTCGTTCCCGGCCGAGTCGATGAAGATCCCAAGCCCGTTGGCGACGCCGATCCCGGGTTGTCCCCCTTGCGAAGAGTAGCAATCATTGCCCGCTCGGTCGAGGAGCAGGGCCACACCGTAATCGTGGCCAATCGCGTGGCAAGCCCCCACCTTGACCATATAGGAATCATCGCCCTCCAGGTCGATCAAGTAGGCGGCGGTGACGTGCATCGCGCTCGCTTGGGCGTAGTGGTGGGCGGTATAGGAGTCGTTCCCAGTCGCGTCGAAGAGCGAGCCGAGGGCCAGCCAGTAGGACGCGCCCTGGCAATAGGTGTCGCCCAAGTAGGAGTCGTTGCCGCCCAGATCGCTGAGAAGGCCGATACCTCCGCTGACCCCGCCTGTGTCTTCGCGGTATCCGGAGGCGAACCCCTGGGCGAACGAGTAGGAGACGCCGGTGAAGAGAGGCTCGTTCATCGAGAGGCCGCCCGCGCGGTAGATGTCCGATCCGGAGTGGTCGATCAACCAACCGACGCCTTGGGTACGGGCGGCGCCTTGGCCAAAGAGGCGGACGCTGTAGTGGTCGTCGCCCGCTCGGTCTTCACAGACTCCAACGCCGAAGAGCCCGAAACCTTGGGCCAACGCCCAAGAGCGGTAGACGTCGTTGCCTTGGGCATCGAGCAAGTAGCCGAAACCAGCGATCCCGGCCCCAGCCGTGATGTTGCGTGCCGAGTAGACGTCGTCGCCTGAGAGGTCCACGGCAACCCCAACGCCCAAGACTCCGGCCCCGACCGAGAGATCCCGGGTGGCGTACCGGTCGTCACCTGCCAGGTCGATCAAAACCCCGGTGTAGCCCACGCCGGCTCCGTGACGCCCACGGTAGACGTCGTCCCCACCAAGGTCGACAATGAGTCGGACGTCGGTCTCGTCGTGCTGGTCGTTCCCGTTTCCAGCGACGACGACAGGCAGGCCGTGCACCCGGAGGCGGACTTTCCCCTCCATCGTCACCTTGGCGTCGCGAAGCTGCTGCGCGGCCCGTACAGCGACGCCGGCGACCAGCTCCCCGGCCTCGCGGATCTTGGCCAAATCAACCCGGGAGAGCAACTCGAGCAACCGCTTTCGAGGCGAAGGTTGAGATCGGACGAAGTCGAAGACGACCAAGGGTTCTTCGACCGCCATGACAGGGAGGCCCTCGATCAGCTCGCGCTGTTCGGCCGGGGTGAGTCCCTTGACCGCTTCAAGGATCTGGGCGTCCGAATGGCGCATCGCTTGGGTGAGGGCCGAGATTGGTGTCCGCAACGGAGCAGCAAGGGCGTCCAGACCCTCGATCGTGGCTAAAGGCGCCGGCGACATCGGGGCCGCGCCCCCCAACACCTCGCGTCGAAGACTCGCGAACGGGTCCCCTCCTTCGACTCGGTGCAAGCGCATCAAAGGTTCGAGAGTGGCGATCGGGTCGCGAAGGGCCGCATCGACGAGGCCGAACCGATATTTGTCCTGGAATGGCAGTCGTTCGAACAGGAGGTCCGACGGCTTCATGTTTCCGAGGAACAGGGCGTCGTCGACTCCTCGTCGTTCCTCGACCGTGAGTTGGGCCCAGCCCACTGCCCCGAACATCGACACGACCGCGGCCAGCCAAAGGCGCATGGCCGATTATGTCTGAGGAGCCAAAGACTGTTCGACCCACTGCCAAAGCGGGGCGACCGGGGCCTTTGGCTCGACCAAGGTGCGCTCGTCAAAGGGCCACCCACCTTCGCCTGGCCAGGCAACAGCCAACCCGCCCTCCAGGCCCGGCACGGCCACAAGCAAGGACTCTGCTCGCCGCACCATCGCCGGGCCGATCAGTTCGTCTTCAAGCCGGCGCCATGCGGCAAGTCGCTCCTCGAGGTCATCGGGATCGGGCGCAGGCATAACGACGATCCGATCTCGCGGCCCCGACAGGTCCGTCGGGGAACGGCCGAGGAGCCGCCGGTGGCCGTATCGGACCAGCCGCGCCAACCCCGCGATCGCCAAGTCGTCGGCATCGACCTGGGCCGGGAAGCCCCGCCTGAGAGCCAGGTTTGGCACGGCCCGACGGTGACCCCCGCCCCAAGGCCAGAGGATGTTGAAAGGAACTCTCCCTTCGTCGGTCCTCCTCCGGTTGAGGTCCAAAGCGGAAAGAAGCTCGACGCTGTCCTCGATGAGGCGTCGGAGCGCCGCCTCGCCGTCGCCCTCGGGCCAGACCTCGCGATAGTGCCGACCGACCGCCCCGCTCCAAGGCGTCAGTCCGAGATCAAGCGAACCCCGTTCCCAAACAAGCCCGTTCTGGCCTGCCTGTCCGAGGACTGGGACCAAGACGCGAGTGCGGAGCCGTTCAAAGACTTCTTCGAGCCCTGAGACCAGCGGAAAGTCGCGCACGCCGCGCAGGGTCCCGTCTTCGCTGATCGATCCCAAGGTCAAGCAGAACTCCACGCTCCTTTCCGGCGGGTCGCAATCGAGTCCCGCGACCCACAACGGCCCGGGCGGCATCCAGTTCTCGCGCGGATCCAGTCCGAGAGCCTCGAAAGGGGCGGTGTCGGGGTTGGCCCGTGTCAAACGCCCCACCGTCCCGGTCTCGGCGAGCCGGTGGGTGACAGGCCCAGCTTCCCTTAGGATCCCCGGAGAGTCCGGCGTGCCGACCGTCCCCGGGGCGATCAGGACGAGCCGCTCGGTTTCTGACCCTTTTCCGCCCACCATGCCCGCCATTGTGGTGCTAGCAGAACAGTCATGCCCAAGACATCCAAGAGGACGTCACCAAAGGCACCTGTGCGAGTCCCGGCGGAAAAGGTCTGGTGCCATTCGTCGAGACAGGCGTGGGGAACCGCCCACCCGTATCCGGCCAGAAGCTGAGATCCAGGCTTGCTTCCAGCCGCTTGGCCTGCCGACCAGGCTAAGACCCCGTAGGCGAGCACGTGGACCGCCTTGCGCACCACGAAGTTCACCAACTCGGCTTGCTGAAGTTCCAGGCCGACGAACTCGGTCAAGAAGGATAGCAACCGCCCGGGGCCACCGGCCGGGCCGGATCCAAGCACGGTGAGAAGGCCCAACAGCAACGCAAGGAGAACGAACCATCGGGCCCTTCTCCTCTCCGCCCCGACCGCAAAGGGGGCCAGGACAGCGAGCCCCATCGCCGCGACCAACAACACGCTCTTGGGGAGCAGGCTCTCCCCTCCCGGCCAAAGATGCGCGACGGGCCCGGCCACGGCCCCGATCACGACAGCGGCCGAATAGAGCCACGCGCGACGCTGGATCCGCAAAGGATCCAGGACCGCCAAGAACCCGGCCACGACCAGGGCCCCACCGATGGCCTTGAAGTACGGCTCCACGCGGTGAGACTAGCATCCTGCGCGGTAGTCTTGGCTCCGTGAGGATCTTGGTCACGAACGACGACGGCATCGAGGCTGAAGGCATACGCCACCTGGCCTTGGTGGCGGCCCAATTCGGCACGGTGAAGGTCGTCGCTCCGGACCGGGAGCGCAGCGCCTGCGGCCACGCGATGACGATGCGAGACCCCTTGCGAGTCAAAGAAACCGACTTTCACGGCCTGGAGGGCTATATCGTGAACGGCCTGCCAGTGGACTGCGTCAATGTTGCGCTCACCGTCGCCTGGCCGGACGGGTGCGACCTCGTATTGAGCGGGTTCAACAACGGCCCTAACCTTGGGTTCGACGCCACTTATAGCGGCACGGTCGCAGCGGCGATGGAAGGACGGATCAACGGGATCCGGTCGATCGCACTGTCGATGTGCGTCTTTGCCGACGGTGCTCCTTTCCACTATGAGACCGGATCCAAGTGGCTGGAGGAGAACTGGGGCTGGCTGACAGCGCTCGACCTCCCGGAGCTGACGTTCTTAAACGTCAATGTGCCCGCGCTGGCCTGGCCGGAGATCGAAGGCCACCGGTTCGTGGCGATGGGGCGTCGGGTCTATGAAGACCGCGTGGAGAGGCGAGAGGATCCATGGGGCAGGCCTTACTACTGGCAAGGGGGCGTGGTCGTGATGCGGCCCGATATGGTGGGGACTGACGTCTGGGCCGTGACGAACGGGTATGTGTCGGTATCGCCCTTGAGCCTTGACTGGACGAACGCCGAGGCCCTGGCCCGGCTCGTCTCCGGAGCCAAGGCCGCGACTTAGCTTCCTTCGAGCCATGCCGCGAGAGGAGAGCGGGCTGCCTCCGAGAGCAGATCGCGCAAGGTCTGCTCGCCGAGTATCCATCGGAGGACTTGGTGCGGCACCCGGGCGGCCTGATCTGAAGACAGCGGCTGTGGCCAGAGCAAAGAATCGTGCTCAAACCCTTCGGGCATGAGGACTCCCCGGACAAGGCTCACGACCCGGGCTCGGCGGGGAGCCAGTTGGGCGACCCGCGACAGCGCCTCACCGATCACGGCCTCGCGGTCGCGTCCGATGTCCGTCGGACTGGACAGAATCGCCCGTGTGCGGGGGCTCAGGCGGTCGAGCGGTGTCGGCCGGTTCGGGTCGCCATGCGGGATGAAAACCTCGTCCTCATCGACCCGCTCTTCGAACTCCTTGACCGAGGTGAGGCCGAGCATCCTCCATGCGCCGTCCTCGTTCAGGGCGACGATGACTTCCGTGGCCTCTTCCAAGGCTTCCGAGAGCTCGGTCGTGGCCCTGACGGGCGCGTCGTTGTCCGTTTCTTCCAGGCACGCCCGAAAAAATCGGTCGAAGAGATCCAGCCGTTCTTCGTTCGCGTCGTAGAGTCGGAACTCGGCCTGTCCCGTTGGGCGCCAGACTGCGAGCACGGCGAGTACCGGCGGCATGCACCGAAGGTTCCCGGCTCCGATCACGGCCACCCGCCTCATTTCCCATAGTTTACGGCACACTGACGGCTCCGCCGCTCACCTTCTCGGCGCCATACTGGACGGGCAGCATGAACCAGACGTACGCCGCGGCGGACATCGGGAGCAACACCGTCCATCTCCTCGTCGCCCGGCTGGATGAAAAGGGCCGGTTGCACCGCATTGAGAACGACAGCGTCTGGCTCTCCCTCGGTGAGATCGTCAGCCGTCTCGGGGAGATTCCCGAAACGAACGTCCAAGAATTGGTCACGACGCTCAAACGGTTCCGTGACATGGCCCGAGACCGAGGGGCCGAGTCCATCTATGTCTTCGCGACGGAAGCTGTCCGCCGGGCCGTCAACCATGAGGCCGCTCTTGCCAAGATCGAGGCGCAGATCGGTCTCCTGGTCGATCTGATCTCGCCGGAGCGGGAATCGGCCCTTGGCCTGGCCGGCGTCCTGCTCGACCTGCCGCAGCCCGGCCAGTTCGTCATGGCGGAGACAGGGGGCGGCTCGATGCAAGTGGCGTCCTGCGACGGGGCCGACGTGATCTGGTCCGTGTCGCTACCACTGGGAACCGGCTTTCTCATCGACCAAGCCAAGATCGACCAACCGTGTTCGCCAGACCAGGAGGCCCGTGTCCGCCAGATCATCGATGAGGCTTTTGAGGCGTTGGGTTCTGGCGAGTCGAGACCGGTGGTCGCTTGTGGCGGCGTGAGCCGGGGGCTCTGGCGGGCCCTCCACCCGGACGGAGAAAGGACGCTCCATCGAGAAGAGCTTCGTTTCCTGGCTTGGGACGCAGCCCGGCTTGACGTGCCGACCATCGTCCGGAGGTATTCGGTCAAAGTGAAGAGGGCATCCACCCTCTTCCCCGGCGCGCTTGTGTATCATAAGTTGCTTGACTGGGCGGGTCAACAGAGCATGTCGGTGAGCGAGTTTGGAGTTCGGGAAGGAGCCGTCCTGCAGATGGCCCAAGGCAAGGTGGCGGCGTGTCGGCTTTGAACCAATCGAACCGTCCGGGCTGGGCCCAGCACAGCCGTTACGTCAACCGGGAGTTCAGCTGGTTGCAGTTCAATTCTCGAGTATTGGCCGAGGCGGAGAACCGCAACAACCCGCTCATAGAACGACTCAAGTTCCTTGCGATCTTCGAGTCGAACTTGGACGAGTTTTTCATGGTGCGGGTCAGCGGCTTGATCGAACAGGCGGAGACGGGGGTGACGGAGGTGACACCCGACGGCCTCAGCCCAAGCCAACAGCTGGCGATGATCACCGAGACGGTGAGACCCCTGCGAGCCAGGGCGGGCGAGGTCTGGGAACGCGACCTCAAACCGGCCCTGGCGCGCGCGGGCATCACGATCAAACCTTTCGCCTCCCTGGGGGAACAGGCCCGGCGCGACCTTACCGACTATTTCCACAGATCGGTTTTTCCGCTGTGCACCCCTCTGCAGCTCGAGCCCGCGACGACCTTCCCTTTCATTTCGAGCCTTTCGTTGAACATGGCGGTCGAGCTCGACGACGACGGCACTCAACGGCTGGCCAGAGTCAAGATGCCGACCAACGTGCCGAGGCTCGTCCCGGTGCCTGGAGAGGCGTCCACCTTCATCTTGCTTGAGGACCTGGTCGCCGGGCACCTCCACCTGCTCTTCCCCGGTGTCAAGGTGCTCGACCGCCATATGTTCCGTGTCATCCGCGACGCCGACATCGAGATCCGAGAGCTTGAGGCGGCCGACTTGATCTCGGCCATCGAACAGACCCTACGATTGCGGAGGTATGGCGATCCGGTGCTGCTCGAGTGCGAGGAGTCTCTTGACGACCAGTGGGTGAGCACTCTGCGGCGCGGACTCGAGTTGGAAGAGAGCGACGTCATGCGGGTCAAGGGACTGGTCGGATTCGACTTGCTCTGGGAACTCGCGCGGATCGACCGGCCCGGCTTGAAGTTCGCGCCGCACGTGCCGGTGCTCCATGAGCGGCTCGCCCATCACGAGACGCTGTTGCCCGAGATCGCCCAGTCGGACGTGCTGCTCCACCACCCGTACGACTCTTTCCGAACTGTGGAGGAGTTCGTCGCTTCGGCCTCGCTGGATCCCAAGGTCGTGGGGATCAAAATGACGCTCTATCGGGTGGGCAGCGAGTCGCCGATCGTCGAGACGCTCTTGCGGGCGGCCGAGGCAGGCAAGCAAGTCGCGGTCATGGTCGAGCTCAAGGCCCGGTTCGATGAAAGCAACAATCTCGGTTGGGCGCGGGCCTTGGAGCGGGCCGGAGTCCACATCACGTTCGGGTTCGCCGAGATGAAGGTGCACTGCAAGCTGTGCCTCTTGGTGCGGAGCGAACCGTCTGGGATCCGGCAATACGCGCACATCGGCACGGGAAACTACAACCCAAGCACGGCCAGGATCTACACCGACCTCGGGCTCATGACCACCGACCCGGACATCTGTCAGGACATCGGAGAACTCTTCAACTACCTGACCGGTTTTTCGAGGCAGTCCGCCTATCGGAAGCTCCTTGTCGCACCGCTCAACTTGCGCGAGGCGATCATCGAGCGCATCGAGCGTGAGATCGACTGGTGCCAGAAGACGGGCCGGGGCCGCATCATCTTCAAACTCAATTCGCTCGTCGATCCGGAAGTGATCGATGGTCTATATGAGGCCAGCCGAGCAGGGGTCGAGGTGCTTTTGGCCGTGCGTGGGATCTGCTGCCTGCGCCCCCGGGTCCGGCGGCTCAGCGAGAACATCAAAGTGGTGAGCATCGTCGGCCGCTTCTTGGAGCACAGCCGGATCTACTATTTCGAGAACAATGGCGACCCCGAGACCTTTATCGGCTCGGCCGACATGATGCGCCGCAACCTAGACAGGCGGATCGAGGTTTTGGTGCCGGTTCAGGATCCGCGCATGGTCGCCTATCTTCGAGACACGGTGCTCCTTCCGCACTTCATGGACAACCAGAACGCTTGGGAACTTCTCCCGACTGGGCTTTACCGTCGCATACGGCCGGCAAGAGACGCGGCCCCGTTTGAGCTCCAACGGTTCCACATGCAGCATCCGGCTTCCGCTCTCGTGCCGAACTCTCAGATCCCGGCGTAGCCCGACCAGTCTCCCAAGTACAACACCTCTTCTTCCAGATCGACTTCAAATGTCTGGGCGACGCGTCGCTTCACCAGTCCGGCGAGTTGGCGGATGTCTGTCGCGGTGGCACGCCCGGTGTTCACAATAAAGTTGGCGTGCTTCCGGGCGACGGCGGCCCCCCCGACTCTGAGTCCTGGCAGCCCAGCCCGCTCGATCAAGAAACCGGCGGGCACGACTCCCGCCTCCTTGAGCTTCTCGGGGAGTTCGGCAAGGCTCTCTGCGAAGCGTCGGTCGGTCACGTTCTTGAAAAAACTGCCAGCGCTCGCCTGCGGGGGTTGCTTGGAGATTCTTTGCCGCTGGTACTCCCGGGCTTCGTCAAAGATCGACTTGCGGTCGCGCACAGGCATCAAAAGCCGCACCCGAAGGAGGGCCACAGCAGGAGGGTCGTCTCGCCTCAGGATCGAGTCACGGTACGAAAACTCCATGAATTCGGGATCGACCCACATCCGTTCGCCTTGGTGGACGATCTCCAAAGCCGTCAAGAACTCAGAGACGTTGCTCCGATAAGCCCCAGCGTTGCTCACGAGCGCGCCGCCCAAAGTGCCAGGAATCCCGACCGCGAACTCGAGCCCCCCCAACCCGGCCTGGGCGGTCTTGAGGAACAGCTCTTGGAACAGGCACCCGCACTCGGCGACCACCTCGCCGTCCCGCCGAACATCGATCCGACTGGCTTGGTTCAAGACCACGAACCACGGCACGCCTTGGTCCGAAGGGAGGACGTTGCTGCCCGAGCCGAGGACGGTGGTTCTCCAGTCCAATGACTGCGCCAGCAGCGCGGCTTCAGCCAGGTCGTCCAAGGTCGTCGCCGCGAAGAACCGCTCGGCAGGGCCGCCAGCGCGCAGCGTCGTCAAGGACCGCAACGACCGGTTGCGCTCGATTCGGGCCGGATCCAAGGAGATCGTCACGGCGTCTCCCGGACGATATGCGGAACCTTGGGCACCGAGATGCTCGGCTCGGACAGGTAGGCGGGGACGAGCTCGGACGGAGAGAGCTGACGGGTCATCGTGAGGGCCGCACGGGCCGCGTCCGGAAAGCCGTCGGCTCCCTCCCAACCGTAACCGCGCGCCCCCGAAGGCGGCTCGGCGACCGGGACGGGCTCTTGGCCCGGAGTCCGCAAGAGCCAGAGTCCCTTACGGACCGGGAGCGCGACAGACTCTTGAGGATCGACCAGGTCGAACGCGCTGACGCCCCCGACGGGGCTACCCAACGCCAGGCCCCATGATTTCACCATCGTCACTCCGACCTTCACCCCAGAAAAACTGCCTGGACCGACGTCAGCGACAAAGAGTCTGATGCTCTCGAGCCTCGCCCCGGCACGGTCGAGGGCCCCTTGCACCAGCTCCACGACGGCGCCGCTCGCAGCGCGATGGGCCTCGGCCCGGCCGTGCGCGGTCAGTCCATGAGGCCCAATCAGGGCGACGGACACCCAGGGGCTGGAGGTCGAGACGACCAGCGTCATGACGACGGCTCGACGAACAGGGCTTTGGCGAGGGCGTCAAGGGCCCGACGGTCGACGGCGATCGAGTCCGGAGTAGCGGAGCGGTACTGAACTGTCCACGTCAGGTTCTCGAAGTGGAACGTCCAATTGGCGATCGCCATTCGACCCTTCTCGGCTTCTCCATCTCGGAAGGTCATCCATGTCAGGGCCCCTGAGTCGGCCACTCTCGCCACCATGTCGCGCCGGACGCGCACCGACTTGAACTCGGCCAATCCTTCGCGCGCGGTCTCGGCATGGGCGCGCTCGGCGGCGGCACGGCTTTCGGGCCGTACTGCGAACCGAACGATCCCAGTGAGGGCCGGGTTGCTCAGTCGCCCATCGTCTCCCAGGGACCAACCCAAAGGCAATAGCGCGTTGAAACTTCGTCCTTCGGCCTTCCACGGCACCAAGACTTGGCCCCGCACCGGCTTCTTGCTCGGGTCGACGGGCTTCAGGGTCGTCGTCCGCTTCGGTGGCTCGATCACGACTGCCTTTTGTCCCGGCCCTTCTGCCGGAGGGAGCTCGCCGCTCACGGTGCGGAGCGTCATCAGGGCCCGACGCCAGTTCTGCTCAGCCGTGTCGGACTGTTCGGCTCCTGAGGTCAGCCGGAACTGAAGCTTTTCGACGGTCGCGACATAGAGGAGGCCTGTGACGCTCACCATGTCGCGACCCTGATCCTTGTAGGCGACTTTGGTCAAGAGGAGCGGGGCGCCGAGGATCTCTTCGGTCCATTGCCGGACCACTGTGCGTTGGAGCGTGCGGTTGACTTCCGCCTGAACTTGCTGCCAAGTCTCTTGGCTGTCTCGATAAGCGGCCCGGAACAGCTGCACCGTCGCCTTCTGGCCCCCTTCCAGCGGGATCTCGAACTCGTCGAAGAGCCGCGCCTTGGTGAGCTTCCACTCCCTTGGGTACTGAAAAGTCAGGCCCAGCGCCCTTTCGGTGTACTGAACCGTCTCAGGCTCCTGGCGAGTCAACAACGAGACAAGCAACAGCGTCGTCATAGGTTTCCAATTAGGGACGTCCGACGAGTCGTGTGGGAACCGCGGTGCCCCGTCGCCTAAAGCTACCAGACCGTGGCCCTAGGTAGGATGTCCTCGTGCCGCCTGGGGCTTGGATGGAACAAGAGATCCGCGAGCAGCCGTCGTTGCTTCGAGCTCAGGCGTCTCGGTACGAGGACGAGCTTCGTTCGGCCATGGGAGGTCTGCGTCCCCAACTCGTGGTGCTTGCGGCGCGTGGCTCCAGCGACCATGCGGCCCTCTATGCGCGGTACCTGATCGAGATCTTCCTCCAAATTCCCGTGTCGCTCGCAGCCCCTTCCGTCCTGACGCGCTATCGGTCGGAGGTCCGCTATCCGCCTTGTCTGATCGTCGGGATCTCGCAAAGCGGCGCGGCCCCGGACGTCGGCGAGGTCCTCGAATCGGCGCGGAACCATGGCCACTCGACTCTGGCCGTCACCAACTCGCCCGCCTCCCGCGTGGCCAGCGCGGCCGAGCACGCCCTCCTCTTGGACTGTGGGCCCGAAAGGTCGGTCGCAGCGACCAAGACTTACACCGCCTCCCTGCTGGCGATGGGCTGTCTCGTCCGAGCCCTCGGTGGCGAACTTCCCCCCATGGGCCTGCCCGACGAGGCGTGGCTCGACCGGTCGCGGTCGGCGGCAGAAGCCGCCTTAGGCCCCGTGCTCCGCTCAAACCGGTGGTTCGCCCTGGGCCGTGGCCTCAGCTTCGCCTCGGCCCACGAAACGGCCCTGAAACTGATGGAATGCGCCCTCGTGCCGTGCAAGGCCTACTCCACGGCCGACTTCCAGCACGGCCCGAGGGCCCTGGCCACTCATGGATCGACAGCCCTGGTCTTTGGCCAGCCCCCAGAGAGGCTCGAAGCCCAAGGGTGCGCGGTCGAACGGTTTCCTGACCCAGGCCATGGGCCGTGGTCCCCGATCGCTGAGATCATGACGGGCCAGTGGCTCGCCTTGCTCGCGGCGCGGGCCAAGGGCCTCGATCCCGACCAGCCAGACCATCTCACGAAGGTCACCCGGACGCTTTGAGGCGCGGCCGGGAAGCGATGGCGAGGCCGGCCATCACGACGGCGAGGCCGACAAGGTCTGTCCACGCCGGAGGCGTGCCGAAAACGAGCCAGGCGCCGAAGGCGGCTGTGGGCGGTACGAAGTATTGGGTCAGCGTGGCCCGCGACGGTCCAACGTCAGCCACTCCCCGATAGTAACCGGCGAACGCCAAGACCCCGGCGACGACCACCAAGTAGGCCAACGAGGCCCACCCGACGGGGCTCACCGCGTCGAACCGGGTTTGGGCCAGCGCCAATCCCCCATAGGGCAAGAGGGCGACAAACGCGCCTGGGAGACTCAAAGTCAGCACACGAAGCGGATGGTCGCGCTGGAGAAGCGGCTGGTAGGCCACGACAGAGACGGCCCAGACCACGGCGGAGGCCAACACCAAGAGGACGCCCGTCCCCTGGCCGCCCGATTCCTGGGGCGCCCCGCCAAGAACTACCACCACCACGCCGAGAAAGGCGGTCGCCGATCCGATCCAAAGCTCACGCGTCCCTTTGTCCTGGCCCCGGAGGACGCTGAAGAGGGTGGTCCAGATCGGGGCGGTCGCCAAAGCGATAGCGGCCTGGGCGGGCGGAGCCGACCTCATTCCCTCAAGGAACAGCACCATATAAGCCCCGCTCCCGAGGAACCCGGCGACGTTGTACGGCCAGAACTCGCCCTTCGAATATGTGAGGTTCAACCGAGAGACGGCGCACCAAGCCACAAGGAGCGGGGCCATGAGCAGGAAACGGGCGAGCCCGGTCGCGGCGGGCGAGAAGTCGCGATAGCAAAGCTTGATGATGCTGAAGTTCAGGCCCCAGGCGACGACGACGAAGGCCAGAGCGGGATGAAAGCGGAGCCTGGCCAGCACCCCGACAGTATGGGGGCACCGAGGTGGCGCCCGGACCCGACCGGTCCTGTACAATCGATACGATGTCCAACGATTTGGCGAAATCGATCTACGAACTCAAGCAACAACTCTCCGAAGCGTTGGCCTCGGCAGAGCCCGAGCCGTTTGAGGACTTTTCGTTCGACTCGGAGCACGGCCCGGTACGCCTTTCGGAGTTGTTCGGCGACCACGAGGAAATGCTGTTGATCCACAACATGGGGGAGAGTTGCAGTTACTGCACGCTTTGGGCGGACGGGTTGAGCGGATTCGTGCCCCACCTGCGGGATCGGGCGGCCTTTGTGCTCGTTTCCCCCGACGACCTTGAGACCCAGAAGAGGATCAAGAACGAGCGCGGTTGGAAGCACCGGATGGTGCGCGACGCCAGCCGAGAGTTCTCGCGCCGGGCAGGCACCTACACCGATGAGCACGGCTGGTGGCCCGGCGTCTCGGGATTCCGCAAGACACCGGAGGGCATCGTCAGGACAGGAAGGGCCGACTTCGGACCAGGAGACGACTTCTGCGGCGTATGGCCGATGCTCGACCTCATCGGCGGCCCCAAGGGCTGGGAGCCGACGAACGCGGTCTAACGGGTCGGTCCAATCTTGAAACCGGGCTGTACGGCCAACTCCGACGGCGTCGCTTCCACAGACGCCACGCTCCCTGGTCCGAACCGCAAGGCGTCAAGGAACTCGTTCAACCGCGCATCGTCGCCACCGACCAGCGCCTCGACCTGTCCGTCAGTCCGGTTCCAGACCTCACCTTCGAAGCCCAGCCGCTTGGCCACTTGGGCGGCATAGGCGCGAAACCCGACGCCTTGCACTGTCCCCGAGACCAGGACTCGCCAAGTCACCGGTCGTCAACCGGACGCAGATAGTACTCGTTCACGGCCGTGTCGCTCACCATCGCTGAGGTGGGGAGGCGCCGCTTCCAGTGCGTGCCTTCCAAGCGCCGCAAGACTGTCGCGACCGCCCCCTTATCGAACCCCCACTCGACGAGCTTCGAAGCCGGATTGCCCCGGACTAATTGGATCAGGATGGCGTCAACGGTCGCATAGTCGAGGCCGAAATCGCCCTCGTCGGTCTGACCCGGCACGAGGTCGGCGGTGGGGGGCTTGCTCACGACCCGCTCCGGGACGCCGAGTTCTCGGGCGACGGCCCAGACTTGAGTCTTGAAAAGGTCGCCGAGCGGGTTCACGGCCGGGGCGTCGTCGGCGTGCCAGGTGTAGTAGCCCATGAGGCGCTCGGTTTTGTTCGAGGTCCCGACCGGAAGAGCGCGGTCGCGGGCCGAGAGGTCATAGAGCACGGTCATGCGGCACCTGGCGCAGACGTTCCCTAACCGAAGGGAGTCGCCGTTCTCGCGGGCCTCGCACCAATAGCCGTCCACCATGGCGGTCATGTCGACCGTCTCGCAGCGGAGGCCGAAATGGTCAGCCACCAGCTCGGCGTCGCTCAAGCTCTCAGGAGACGAGAGCCGGTAGGGCATCCGCACGGCCAGAACGTTCTCGCCTCCGAACGCCCGCGCGGCCAGGGCCGCGCTGACGGCCGAATCGACGCCCCCGCTGAGTCCGATGACCGCCCGATCGAAGCCCCTTTGAGAGAACTCAGCCCGTAGGAAACGCACCAGCCACTCGACGACCAGCGGCGGATTGATCCGCAGCCATCGCTCTGTGTCCGGGGCCGGTGCCGCGCGATAGACGGGTACGGGCATTCGAAGCACGATGGTACCTACGAGGGCCCTTGCATCTTCGGCGCCGACAAAGGCGTACCCAACTTCATGGGATCCGAGTTCTCTTTCGGAAAGATCCTTCTCTATATCGTCCTCGGGGCCGTCGCCCTTTGGGTCGGGTTCAAGGTCGTCGGGATCGCGATCGGCCTGTTGTGGAGCGTCGTTCTGCCCCTTGCCGTGTTCGCAGGGGTCGGGTATCTGGTTTATCGGGCCGTTCGCCCCAAGGCCCTTCCGGGCGGCGGTCGCGGACTTTCTTAAACGAGTTGGCCTGAGACGGGGGTAAAAGGGCTCCATGCTCGCACTAGCCCTTGCGGCTCTCCTGTCCAAGCCCGCGACCATTGAGCGAGACGACTTCGGGGTGCCGAGGGTCGTAGCGACGACCAAGTCGGAGCTCTTCCGCGGGTTTGGACAGGCTGTCGCAGAAGACCGGCTCTGGCAGTTAGAAACGAACCGACGCATGGCCAGGGGCGAGATGGCCGAGATCGAGGGCGACTCGGCGGTGGCGGCCGACATCGAGACGCGCAAGACCGGCTATAGCGCCGAAGAGCTGGACGCGATGTTCAAGGCGCTGCCAGCCGAGACCCGGGAAGCTTTCGAGGCCTACGCCGCGGGAGTGAACGAGGTGATGGCCCAGCGGGAGAAGTACGGCGCGCTTCCCTTCGAATATGAAGAAAGGAACCTGAGGCCCCGTCCCTGGACCACGACCGACTCGTGCGCGATCGCGGTCATGCTGGCGAGGCGGTTTGGAACCGGGGGCGCGGGCGAGCTGCGGAACATGGCCCTTTGGAAGTACCTCCAAAGCCAGCCGGTGAAGGACCGTGTCTTCGACGTGATGGACGACCTTCTCTGGATCGACGACCCGAGGGCCCTTTGCACCCTGACCCAGGACGACGACCCGCTCAAATCGGCCGAGCCGCCCTTTCCCCGCTTCACGAAGGCCGACACCGAGCGGCAGCTGAAGTCCTTGCCCGATGCCAACCTGCTCGAACTGGCCGGATCGATCCGGGCCGCCAACGGTGAGGCGTCACGGGAGGTCGCGGCCCGGATCGGGGCGCCGTCGTACACCGGATCCTACTGTATCGTGGTCGCGCCGTCACGATCGAAGACGGGCAATGCCTTGCTCTTGAGCGCGCCGCAGATGGGATTCTCGACCCCGGCGATCGTGCATGAGGTGGTGCTCGACGGGGCCGGGGTCCGGGTCGCTGGGATCAACGTGCCCGGGATCCCAGCGGTAGTGATCGGCACGACCCCGAACTTCGCCTGGGGAATGACCACCGGGGTGGCCGATACGGCCGACATCGTCGCCGCTCCGCTCTCGGGCGAGGACGCCTATACCTATGGTGACGAGACTCGGCCGATCGAGAGACGGACGGAGACGGTGCGCGTGCTCGGCAAGGAGTCCCGGACGGTGGTCGTAGAACGGACGCACGACGGCCCCGTCCTGCTCAAAAGCCGGTCGGGCAAGGCCGTCTTCAGTCAGCGGGCGTCGTGGTGGAAGAAGGAGCTTGACAGCTTCAGCAAGCTCATGGACCTTTATGGATCAATGACGGCGGCCGACATCGACCGTCACCTGGACGGCATCGCCGTGAACTTCAACCTGTTCTACGCGACGACGGGCGGGGAGACGGGCTGGAGGTTCACCGGCGCCCACCCGGTGCGCCCGGACGGGGTGGATCCCCGGTTTCCGATCCTTTCGGGGCCTGAGACGGATTGGAAGGGGTTCCGGAGCCACGCCCGGTCGCCGCACGTGCTGAACCCCAAGTCGGGCTTAATGGTGAACTGGAACAACAAGCCCGTCGCTTGGTGGCCGAACGGCGACACCCCGGCCTGGGGAGAGGGCTTCCGGAACGAGCTGCTCGCGCGGGCTCTGGGATCCGGGCCTTTCTCGCCGTACGACCTTGAGCGGGCCGCCTGGGAGATCGCCCGCCGGGAGTCGGACTCCAACGGCCTCTTCGAGGCCCTTTTCCTCCAGGCCGCGCCGGCCGATTCGCGCGAGGGTCGGCTCATGCGGTCGTTCGACGGCTGGGCCGTGGACGGCTCGGCGGGGGCGATGCTTTACCAAGAGGCGGTCAAGAAGCTCCGGCGACTCGTGTTCCGCCAGCACGTCGGCAACTTCACGAGCGAGGCGTTCTTCGACCGCGCGGTCCAGCCGACGGTAATGCTCCGGGCCTTGCGGGGCGAGACGCGGTTCGACTACCTTCAGGGACGGTCGGCCGAGACCGTGGCCCGGCAGGCGCTCGAGGAAGCGGCGGCGGAACTGGCTCAAAAGCTCGGCCCCGACCCCGCGTTCTGGGGATTGAGCTATCAGGCGCCAAGTTTCTCGGCAGGGGGCGAGGCCCGGGTGCCCTACTCCAACCGGGGAACCTACATCCAAGTCGTCGAGCTCGGGAAGACGCCAGCGGGGCGGAGCGTGCTGCCTCCGGGGGTGCAAGAGGCTGGCGAGCACGAGGCCGACCAGACCCCCCTCGCCCGGGCGTGGACGTTCAAACCCATGCACCGGTTCTGAAGGAAACGGATCTTCGGCGCATGATGGCACTCGGGCACTGATGAGTGTGGTCGCCCGGGCTTTTCTCTCGAGCGCGGCTTGACACGCGGGGGGGGGAGAGGTAGGCTCCGGCCCTTGACGATCACTCCCCTGTACGCATTCGTCGCTTTGGCAGGCTCCTTCAACTGGCAACTCGACTACACCGAGCTTTTGAGCGGAACGGCCGCCATCTGCCAGTGGTCGTACGCGAACTACGGTGAAGAGCCAGTCACGACCGTCGCGACCTGGTCGAGTTCCCTCAAGCGAGAAGTCGCTGGGGCAGAAGAGACCGGCCCCGCCTGGACGAGCAAGTTCACGCCGTTGTCCTTGAACTGGAACTTTGTTGGGGAGACTATTCCTGGAGTCAGCGTCGCCGCGAAGACGGTGAAGCAGCGAATGATGACGCTCAACCGGGAGATTGGGGCCGAGCAATGGTCGGGCGGGGAACCGCCCAACTATGCAGTGGCAAGACGAACCAGAACATGGGAAGGACCGTATTTTATGACTTGGCGCGAGGATCCCCTATGACAGGACTCTTTTTGGCGATCTGGAGCATCTGTCTGGCCGAGCCCCAGCAGAGGGTCCGAGACGACTTAGTACTTGTGGTCGCTTCCGACCGGCCATTCGACGAGATGCCGCGTTTGGACGCGTCAGCAGCCCACTGGGACGACGACGCCCTGGCTTCCAAAGGACTGTTGGCGATCGAACGCAACGAGCGACTCACGCTCATCGCGCCGGCGGGCCTCTTGCGACGAACGGTGTTCGAACGTGATCTGACGCTTCTGAAAGGGCTCTCTCAAGCTCGTCTTAGCCAAGGTCTGGGTGAGATCGATGCGCTTTCGCCCGAGACTCGCGAGCTTCTGCAAAAGAGGATCGCAGAAGTCAACTCGGTCAAGGACGTCGATGTCTCTGGCGCGCGCTTCGCCCTCCTTCCTGAGGTCTCGATCAGTTTGGAGCACGAGGGAAAAGTCGTCGAAATCTCGGTCAGTCCGTCGAACAATAACGACATCAAGTCATCTCTCGTGGCGTCACCTGTCAAAGGAGTCGACCATGGCGGCTTCTGGGTCGGAACGAGGACGCCAGAACAGCTGGTCGCCATGCAAGCAGAAGAAGCCCGGGCGGCAAAGGAGAATGCCAAGGCCCTTGAACAACAAGCGGAGCGGGCGTGGAGGGTGCCTTCCCTAGCCTTTAAGGTCGTGGCGAGAGGATGGGTCCCTGATCAAGAACGGCTCGCTCTCATCAAACAATCTGCCGACTTGGTAGAAGCCTGGCACAGAAACCAGGTTGCGGAGAGGGCGCGTTCCGTCACTCAGCTCCTCGCCAACCTCAAACTCGGCGAAGACGAAGCCCTGAACGGCATCGCGGGGATGACGGGAGACAAATCCCAGTTGCCCGACAGCGTCCAGAAGCTCGTTCGGGAGCAACTTGAGGCGGATGCTCGACGCTACGGTCTTGGCACGCCCGAAAAACTCGAACGGTTCTGGACCGGGGCCAAGCTAGCCTCGGTTCGCAAGAAGGTGTACCTAGCGGTCAGCACGGGTTCGGCACATGGGGTCGGGATGATCACAGAGGTTCAGATCGCAAGTGCACCGTCGCCGTAAGTCCCATCGCGACCAGGTGAGGATCTTCAAACCGGTGCACCGGTTCTGAGGGGAAATGGTCTGCGGCGAATTTAGCCGCCGTGACGTTGGGACGATGACCCGGATCCAAATCGCGAAGAGCCCCAAGGGCTACCGTCTTCGATCGAGGAGCCCCTCCCCTGGACCCGCAGGGTCTGGGGGAGGGGTTGGGGAGGGGGAGACGTGCGACGCGGGTAGAGGTTCGTCCTGACCCTGGCGCCTTGTGGACGAACGAAGCGGTTTAGCGGCTCCGGCCACTTTCCTACCCCCCTGCCCCCCTCCCCAGACCGCTCCCCGGTCTCGGGAGGTGTGTGGAGACCGCTTTCGATTCCCCCACCCCCTGCCCTCATCCCCAGACCGCTCCGCGGTCTCGGGTGGTGTTTGGAGACCGCTTTCGATTCCCCACCCCCTGACCCCCTCCCCAGACCGCTCCGCGGTCTCGGGTGGTGTTTGGAGACCGCTTTCGATTCCCCACCCCCTGACCCCCTCCCCAGACCGCTCCGCGGTCCGGGGAGGGGGAAGCCTCGATATTGGTATGCTCCCCTCGTGGATCCAGAGGGACCGAGCAAGCTCCCGAACGGGTCTCTCCGGCTGAACCGGGCGAACGTCCTGCGGGCCAGAAAGCACCGCAAGGAAATGGGTGTTTCGGAAAGAGTCCTCTGGGAGCGATTGCGCAACGGGGCGACAGGCTTCAAGTTTCGCCGACAGCACCCGGTTGGCCCATACTTGCTCGACTTCTACTGTCCCGAAGCCATGTTGGCAGTGGAAGTCGACGGCCCGTCGCACACGGAGAGACTGTCGAAAGACGAAAGCCGCGACAGATACCTATCAAGCCTTGGCGTTATCACCGTACGGGTGCCGAGCGAAGACTTTTTCGAGGAAACCCACACTTCGGCGAGCCAATGGCTCGAGACGATTGTTTCCGCATGCGAAGAACGAAGCGGGCGTAAGCGGTGGCAAAAGTTGCTTCAGAAGCCTGATTTGTCGCCAGAGGCTGGGGGGCCCGGAATCACCCCACCCCCCAGACCGCTCCGCGGTCCAGGGAGGGGGTGAACCTTATTTGAAGAAGTCGAACTTCTCGAGGCGGGCCTTCACCGCCTGCAAGAACCGTCCCGCCGTCAGTCCGTCGACCAACCGATGGTCATAGGTCAGCACAATGTTCATCATTGACCGAACCGCGATCATGTCGTCCACGATCACCGGCCGCTTCACGATCCCATAGACCCCCACGATCCCGCTCTGGGGGGCATTGATCATCGGCGTTCCGAGCACTGCCCCATAAGAGCCCGGGTTCGTCAACGTGAAGGTGCCCCCCTGTACGTCCGCGACCGAAAGCTGGTTGCCGCGCGCCTTGGCCGCGATCGACTCGAGCTCGCGGGCCAGGTCGACCAGCGATTTGTTCTGACAGTCCCGAATGACGGGAACGATGAGGCCCCCCTCGCCCTTTTCGCCGAGCGAGACCGCCACGCCCATCTGAATGCCCCCGTGTAACGTCACTTGTCCATCGATCAGGCTCGCGTTCAGATACGGGAATTCGAGCAACGTCTCGGTCAGGGCCTTGATGAAGAACGGCGTGAAGGTGAGCTTGACTCCGTTCTGGGCTTGGAAGCTTTCTTTGTTCGTCTCTCGGAACTTGACGAGGTTCGTGACGTCCACCTCGATCAATGTGCTCACGACAGGCACTTCCGAGCTGCGCGTCATCGCTTCCGCGATCATCTTGCGCATGCCAGCGAGGGCGAATGACTTCGTCTCCCCGGTTGGAACGGTGGTAGGTGCCGCCAGTTTCGCAGAGCCCCTGCCCGCTAAGAAGGCCTCAAGGTCTTTCTTGTTGACGCGGCCGCCTGCGCCTGTGCCGACGATCGTGGACAGTTCGGCGTCGCTCACGCCCTTCTCCTTGGCCATCGTGCGCACCAAGGGCGAGAACCATTGGCGGCCGTTGCCCGTGGCCGGTTGGGCCGGAGCAAGCTGGCTCATGACCGGGGCGGGAGCCTCCGCCATTGAGGCCTCGGACTTGGCCGGGGCGGCGGGGGGGGCCGAGACAGCCGACTTGGCCGCCTCTGGATCGGGCTCGATGAGCCCCATCGCGTGGAAGACCTCGACGTCGCCGCCTTCTGGAACCAGGATCTGGACAAGCACCCCGCTGGCGGGCGCCCCGAGTTCCGTGTTCACCTTGTCGGTCATGATCTCCACGACCGGCTCGTCTTCCTTGACAAAATCGCCGACTTGCTTGAGCCACCGGCTCACCGTCCCCTCGTGCACCGACTCGCCGAGTTCGGGCATCAAGATTTCCACGGGCATGAATTGATTTTAGCCCGGTTCGGGCGTCATTCGTAGTCGTCGTGTTGGGCGAACTCGACCTCATAGAGCATGCCGAGTTCGTGAGCGTCCAATTCGTGGAGCGAAGACAAGCCCTGCAAGAGCCCGGCCAACCGGTCTGCGTCCGGAACAGCAAGCGACCCCAGGAGCCGGAACTTGTGGTCCAGGATCGCTTCCAGGCTCGCGGTCGTGTTCCGGGCGTGGCCCGATGGGAACATAACGAGCCCGCTGTCCAGTTCCTTGCCGTCACGGGTCATGACGACCAGGCTGGTTGGAATCCCCTCTGGGTACTTAGCGTCGTATTTCCGGCCGCCATGGCGGAAGTCGATCTTCTCCATCAGCCGCCGGGTGACCGGGTGGTGGACGCCCTTCTCGCTCACGTGATAGTCCCACGGGTCGAGCATCAGGCTCTTCCAGAGGCTGTCCGAATCCAGCTTGGTAGGCTTGGCCTCAAGGGCCTTTCGGAAAAGGCTCGCGACGATGAACGCCATGGAGTGGTCGGCGCTCTGCCGGGTCTGTGGGTCTCTCTTTGCGGGGTTGCCAATGATCCCAAAGGCGGGCTCATAGGCGGTGATCGTGATCCGGTCGATCTCGCCGCCGAAGGGGTCGGCGAGAAGCGCGGGGTTGGCCCCAATCAGGTCGATCACTGCCTGAAGGGCGCCTGCGCTCTGGTGCTCATAGAGCCCAAGCTTAAAGTGCATGCCCATGACGGCGAAATCGTCGCCGCTATGCGAGAGGACGAGGTCGAACGGCGAGTCCCCGGTCTCCTTCCACCGCTCGGGCCCGTGGGTGGTCGGCTCGAAGAACCGCCACAGGGCCTCCGGGTTCCGGAAGATGTCTTGGGGACCTCGGAAGCCGGCCATGGACCGCTGGACGCACATGACCGCGGCCTCCGTGGAGAGGGCGGCGCTGGCCCCCTTCGAGTCGCTGAGCTGCTTCCCTGCCCGGATCGCCCGCCAGGGCACAAAGTGGGCGACGAACATGCCGATCGCGCTCTCGATCTGCTCGGCCGTCGCCCCCATGAGGGCGCCATAGGTCGCGGCGCTGCCGATGGCGCCGTGGACGACGTGGTCGATCTTGTGGCTCTTCAGGCTGAAAACCTCGGCAAGACGGCCTCGGATCTCGTCGAGCAACACCATCGCCCGGAGGGCCGTCGCTCCGTCCAGCTCGCGCTGCTGGGAAGCGGCAATGACGACGGGATAGAAGTCGTTATGGCCGAACTCTCCGGCGGTATGGCTCAACTCGGGCCGATAGCCGAAGTTCGTGCCGTTGCTGTCCCACTCCCGAACGGCGGCGCAGTTGGCGACGATCGCCTTCTCCGCCATGACCTGCTGATTGCTGCCGAAGACGAACGCGGCCCGCTTGGGATCGTCGGTCCGATATTCGAGGGCTTCGTTTCGAAGGACGGTCGGGGCGTTCGTTCCCAGGGCCAGGGCAGAAAGCCCACAGACCACGGAGTCGGTATGGAAGAGGGCGGTCCGGTGAAGGACTTTCTCGCTTGGGCCCGGGCCGAGCTTGCCCGATATGAAGTCAATGGCGAACTGCCCAATGCCCAGGGCCTGGTTGCTGGTCCCGGGAAGCACCGTCGTCGTCTCGGTCTGGGTCGGCATATGGCGGGAGTCTACCGGGGGGCCGTTGCGCCGTGGGTAGAGTTCCGGGTATGAGCGACTTCCATGAGGCTTGGTCCCTGACGCGGGGGCGGTTCGACGCGGCCGTGAGCGGCCTTGGCCACGACCAGTTGGGCTGGCGGATGCACCCGGGCACGCTCACGATCGGCGAGATGGCGGCCCATGTCGCCGGAGTCGAGGTCTCCTTCGCCACCCAGCTTCAGGGCGAGGAGCCGACCGGGCTCGCCGCCCGCGTCAAGCAAGCGGCGACGGACGGAGTTGTGAACGACAAGCCCTTCCCGTTTTCGACCGAGGAACTCACGCCCGAGCTCGTCGCGGAGATCCTCGATTTGGGCCGGGCCGAGATCGGGCCATTGATCCAAGAACCGACACCTGAGGTCCGGGCCCGTCAGATCGTCAGCGCCCTGGGCCCGGTCATCGACGGGACGGGAGCTTTCGCCCGGCTGGCCTACCACGCGGGCTATCACCAAGGCCAAGTCCACATGATCACGACCGCACCGGGCTTCCCCGCTTGAAGCACGAGCGCATTGCCCTGGTGCTGGGTCTGGCGGCCGGGCTATTGGCCGTCTTCCTCCGGTTGCTCTTTCCTGGGGACCTGGCCGAAAACCTGGTGGCGCTCGGGCAGCTCGATCGGGTCAGGTTTTATGAGAGGGTCGTTGCCCAGGACGGCTGGGCCGAGGTTGTCGGGTTCGTGTTCGGGGTCGCCGGGGTCTATCTTGCCGCCAAGGGCCGGGTCTTGAACTATCCGATCGGGATCGTCAACGTCCTGACCTACGCCTATGTCTTCTGGCACGTTCGGCTCTACGCAGACAGCACGTTGCAGATCGTCTACTTCGTGATGTTGGTCGCCGGATGGAGGGCGTGGCTTCATGGAGGGCCTGAGTCGACTCCCTTGCCGGTCAGTCGCGCCCCCCGTCGGACGCTCCTGTGGCTGGGGTTGGCGGTGGTCGTATTCACCGCGCTCCTGACTCCGGTCCTGACGGCGGTGGGGGGTGCGAGACCCTTGATCGACACCGCGACGGCGGTCGGCAGCCTCGCCTGCCAATACCTCCTCAACCGGAAGCATATCGAAAACTGGCTCGGCTGGATGGCGGTCAACGTTGTCTACATCCCCCTATACATCAGCCGGGGCCTGGCGGCGACGGCCGTACTCTATGCCGTCTTTCTCGTGCTGGCCGTGGTGGGCTGGCGCGAGTGGAGCGCGAAGCTTAACCCGGAAGCCGCCAAGGTTTAAGTGGCGTTCAGGTTGGCTTCATGTTCACGGGCGACACTCAGGTCGGGCCGTCGATAGTTCGGCAGGCCCGATCCTTAGGAGACACTTATGATTCAAAGATTGAGAGGGAGCCTTCCCCTTCTTGCCCTTGTCGCGGTCGCCCCGGCCTACGGCCAGACCGCCTATGCCGTGACCACGGACAACCGCCTCGTCTCGTTCGACGTGATGAGCCCGACGACGCTCCTCACGAACGTCACCCTCAGTGGCATGCAGGCCAACGAGCTCACCCTCGGCATCGATTTTCGGCCCGCGACCGGCGAGTTGTACGCGATGGGCAGCTCCAACCGACTTTACAAGGTCGACACGATGACGGGCGCCTCCACCGCCATCGGCGGCGCCTTCAGCACATCGCTGGTCGGCGTCGAGTACGGGTTCGACTTCAATCCGACTGTCGATAGGATCAGGGTCACGAGCGACAGCGGCCAGAACCTCCGGCTGCACCCGGACACTGGCGCGGTCGTCGCGGTGGACGGGACGCTCGCCTATGCCGGTTCTGACCCGAACGCGGGCAAGACCCCGAACATCGTCGCTTCGGCGTACACCAACAACTTCGCGGGCGCCACGAGCACCGTGCTTTACAACATCGACAGCAACCTCGACATCCTTACCACCCAGATCCCGCCGAACGCGGGCGTCCAGAATACGATCGGATCGCTAGGGATGGACATCTCGAGCCTGGCCGGGTTCGACATTTTCGGAGTGGACAAAGCCTACGCCTCGTTCACCAGGACCGGCGACTTCCGGTCGTGGTTCATGACCATCGATCTGGCCACCGGCTTGGCCACACCGGTCGGGGCGATCGGGGGCCAGTCGCTTCTCGTGCGCGACATCGCGGTCGTGCCCGAACCGGGCACCATGGCGGCCTTCGCCGGGCTTGGCCTTCTCGCCTTGCGGCGACGCCGCCGATAAGACGGCGGTCACCTACCGGGCCGCCCGCATTCGGGCGGCCCGGGCTGCACGGTCTAGGGCCGCTGATAGCGGAACGGGTCGCGACTGAAGTCCCTGAACGGCACCGAAGTGTCGTAGCCACGCATACCCGGGAACACCGGGACGGCGACCGTCTCGCCGGGCATGATGTCGTCTCTGAGCTGCATCCGGGCTTCGACAACCGGGACGCGCGCGACGCGCCCGTTCTTATAACCGACGATGAAGTGTCCGCTCGGGTCGACCTCCCAGGAGTCTCCGCCCACATAGGTGGGGTTCATGCGGACGTAGAGCGAGGAATAGAAGCCGAGCTCGTCGCCCCGCGGGCCTTTGGCAGTGACCGCAAAGCTGGTGAACTGCGGGCCTCTTTCCGACTTGGACTCGGCGAACTGTTGGTCTGGCAACCGCAACAGCAGGCGGTCGATCCGTGAAGTGTCCCAATCGTTGGCCTGCAACTGGGCCATAAGGGCCCGTGCCTGCTCCATCGGGTCGTGGGCCGGGGCGGCCCCGTTTTCTCCTGACGCCCGGGCGAAAATGAACGCCGCGCCGAAAGCCGCGCTCAGAATGATGGCTTGTTTGATCATGTTTGGTCTCCTTGGTTTTCTTTCATAAAGATCGGTCTGTCGCTAGTTGTGCTCCCGTAAAGATCTTGTCGCCTTCAAAGGTCAATGGATTCCGCAATGTTCGGCGTATTGGCAAGGCCGGGCCGGATCGGCTGGAGTACCGTCGATGGGTGATCAAGGCGCAGTGAGGTGGCGGTATGTTGTCCCAATCGATACAACGGACAGCGCTGAATGTTTCAACTAACTCGTAGGAGCAACCGGGCTCATATGGCGCGCATCCATCCGTGGTGCAGCGGACACAACTTGGGGTCCCGTAAGCGCACTCAGGCATCTCGGACTCTCCGCCAGCGAGAAGGCCCCGGCCCGCGCTCGAGTATCCTGCCATGGCCCCGAGCAGGACGCTCGCGGAAAACGGCAGAGCCTGTCTCAACACTTTCATCATAAAAACATCGTACAACAGGTTTCGGGTCACAGATCCACTCCCCCCGTCAGAAAAAAAAACTAGTACTAATACTGGCTATGAGGACGTTATATATAAACCATTTTATATAGACTGTGACAATTAATGGTCACCGTGTCTTCAGGTTTACGATCGAGTGCTCGCAAGGCCAACGAGTAGCACCGTCAACTCAGCTTCTTCTCGATCTTGGCCCAGGTGTCGCGCAAGGTGACGGTGCGGTTGAACACCAATTTCTCGGCGGTCGAGTCGCGATCCACACAGAAGTAGCCCACACGCTCGAACTGGAAGACCGAGCCCGGCGCCGCCCCCGCCACCGAGGGCTCGACCAAAGCCTTCACGACCCGGAGCGAGTCCGGGTTCATGTGCTTGAGATAGCCCGGCTCGCCGCTATCCGGTTCCGAGTCCTCGGCCTCGGGATGCGGCGCCGAGAACAAGTGGTCGAAGAGCCGCGCCTCCGCCTCCAGGGCCTGGTCGGCCACCACCCAATGGATCGTGGCCTTGACCTTGCGTCCGTCTGGCGGGTTCGCCCCGAGCGTGGCCGGGTCCACGGTGCACCTCAGCTCCACGACCTGGCCTTCGCCGTCCTTGACGACCTCGTCGCACCGCAGGAGGTACGCATAGCGGAGCCGCACCTCGGTGCCCGGCGAGAGGCGGAAATACTTGGGCGGGGGTTCTTCGCGGAAATCGTCTTGTTCGATCAAGATCACCGGCCCGAACGGCACCCGACGCATCCCAGCAGAGGGATCCTCCGGGTTGTTGACCGCCTCGACCCATTCCGTCTTCACGTCGTCGTAGTTTGTGATCACGACCCGCAGCGGGTCGAGCACAGCCATGACCCGGAGGGCGCGCCGGTTAAGGTCTTCGCGGGCGCAGTCTTCCAGTTGGTACATTTCTGTGACGCTGGCGGCCTTGGTCACCCCGACCCGGCGACAGAACTCGCGAACCGCCTCCGGCGAATACCCCCGGCGGCGCAGTCCGGCCAGAGTCGGCATACGCGGGTCGTCATAGCCGCTCACCTTCCCCGCTTTGACCAGCTCGACGAACTTGCGCTTGCTCATCACGGTGTGGGTGAGGTTGAGTCGGGCGAACTCGATCTGGCGCGGATGGAAGACGCCAAGCTGGTCGAGGAACCAGTCGTAGAGCGGCCGATGGATCTCATATTCGAGCGTGCAGAGCGAGTGGGTGATCCCCTCGATGCTGTCTTGGAGGCCGTGGGCCCAGTCGTAGGTGGGATAAACGCACCAGGCGTCGCCTTGCCGGTGGTGGTGGGCCCGGCGGATGCGGTACATGACCGGGTCGCGGAGCACGAGGTTCGGCGAGGCCATGTCGATCTTGGCGCGGAGGGTCTTGCTGCCGTCTGGGAACTCGCCCGCCCGCATCCGGGCGAACAGGTCCAGGTTCTCTTCGACCGACCGGTTCCGCCAGGGCGAGTCAACGCCGGGCCGGGTCAGCGTGCCGCGCGCCTCGCGCATCTCGTCTGGCGAAAGGTCGCACACATAGGCGAGCCCTTTCTTGATGAGCTCTTGGGCGAGCTCGTACTGCCTGTCGAAATAGTCGCTGCCGAAAAGGGCCTGGCCGTCCCAGTGCCGATGCACGTCGGGGTCGGCGCTGAGGAGCCACTTCATGTCAGCGATGATCGCATCGACGAACTCTTGGTCTTCCTTCTCGGGGTTCGTATCGTCAAAGCGGAGATTGAACCGACCGCCGAAGTCTTTGGCGACGCCATAGTCGATCCAGACCGCTTTGGCGTGGCCGATGTGGAGGTAGGCGTTCGGCTCTGGCGGGAAGCGGGTGTGGACGCGGTCGAACCTGCCGCTCGCGAGATCCTCGCTCACGGCCTCGCGGACGAAGTCGGTCGCTACTGGGGCTTCGGGGTCGGAGGTCGGCATGTGGGGTCAAGTATACGAGGGTACGACTGGACCACCCTAACTAGAGGCCCCTCTCCCTCGCTTTCGAGTGCGACTGCAAGGAGCGAAGGGCCCCAGTGGGGCCCAAGGGGAATGGGAGAACGGCCAGGAGAGCTAGCGGGCGATCGATCCCCCCATGTCGACGCTCGACGGGACGGGCTTGGGAGCCAGCGAGAGCGACATCGTGAACATCGCTGGTCGGATCTGTCCCGTGCCGAAGATGAACGGCCCATCCCAACGGTAGAGTTCGTCACGGAGAAGGACGCCTTTGTCCGTCATTCCGGCCCGGATACGGCTGTTTGAAGCCGAGTCCTTCGGACGGAGCCCTGGGCCGACTGTGGCACCATTGGTCAAACCCGCGACCTCGAACACGACCACGAATTCGCCTGGCAAGAGCACAGTGGGCTGGATGGGGAGATCGTACGCGAGGAACTCACCGTCGCCTAACCCGTTGCCGAGGCCGAGAGGCACGGGCTGAGGATCTGACGTCCAAAGCACCTCGTTGGTCGGCTCGCTGGATCTGCCGGCCTTGAGAAAGGTCACTGTGAAGGTCGGAGAGCCGGTCGTCTGAGCGAGGGTGTCGGCCGCGACCTCCATGCGGAGCGAACTGGCCCAGCGCCGGACAGTCTCCATCGCGACGATCTTGCCGGCTGCCTTATAGACGTCCGGACTGCTCACGATCGGCAGCCCAAGGTATCTCCACACGTCCGGGTTGGCTGGATCAAGGACCGTGTTGTCGATGCCTTTCACCTGGTTCATCATGTTGCCGCTCCAGAGCGAATAGTGGTAGCTGAAGGCTCCGATGGCCAGGGTGGCGGGCCTCTCTTGGGCCGCCCAGTCGCTCGGCACAGGCGGGTTCCCTGTGAAGACGCGGCGCCAGACAATGCCCGGACCACCGATCTGAGGGGGCGTCGTGGGGAGCGACCCGATTTCGGACACGCCGTTCAACCTGCCTCCCGCCTTGAAGAAATTCTGAGGGTCGTTCGGATCGAAGGGGACTTGCAAGAATCGCCCTCCGTCAAAGTGGACGGTCACCGTGAGTTCGGCCTGGCCGGGAACCACTCCGGGCATCGGCACGAAGACGACCCGGTCGCCAGTCTTCACTCCGAGAGGCGGGCTCGTCCAAAGCAAAGTGCCAGGAGCGCGGTAGGGGGTTCCCGAAAGGTTGCCGTTCTTGTTGGGGCCGTCGTTCCGGTACACGCGGAAGCGGAAGTTCTCTGTCCCAATTGGCGGCAAGTCCGCGACACAGAGATAACCGAACCCGAGCGAGGTGAGGGGTTGGCTCGCGTCTGCGAGGACGATCGCCGATCCCCTCTCGGGTAGGCGAGTCCATTGGCCGACGGGGGGCTGACCCATGAAAGACCCGGTCGGGCCGGTCGGGGCATAGCTCTCCGACCGCTCGATATCGCATCGGAAGACATTGGTTTGGCCGAAAGCCAAAGTCGAAGACAGGGCCGCAAGGACGATGAGGGAAGTGACCCGGGGAACGACGACGCGCATGATGCCATCAGTATGGGTCATTTCTTACAGTTTTAGCGAGTCTGGTGTAAGAATTCTTCTGACTTCAGAAAGAGGCTTCTCTCCGCGGGGCGGTGAGAATTGGCCAAATCTGGAAGGGGAGTCGGGGCGCGGAGGCCAGCCGCAGGATGAGTCGCGGCCCGAATTCAAGCCATGGTCAGGCGCATCTTCCGCTCGATCACCTGGGCCGTCAAGCCCGAGACCAGGCCGATCCCGGCGGCGCCAAGAAGCATGGAGACAATCGTCCAGACGTCGAGGTCTGGGTAGAACGAGAGGCTGAACTTCCAAATCGTTATCGGAAACACGACGACAGGCAGGGCAAGCACCGCTGTTATTCGAGCTCCATTCTTGCGACGCTTGGGACTCAAGCGATTCCCGAGCAGATAGCCGATTGCGACCGCCACGAACGACATCCCGAGCATCATCGCCAAGACGGCCGCGCTTTTGGTCATCGCAAGAAAAATGAGACCCACCGGCAAGCCGGATCCCAAGCATGCCCACAATTGAGCCCGCCAATCTGTCTCCCGATGGCCCGCTGAGTCCTCCATGCCTTAGTTCCGAACCGAGTCGGAACAGTCTTTTTCCAGCTGCTCGATTGAAAAGTCGGCGTAGAGCCAGTGAGGGGCAAAGCACCGATGCTCCTCTCGGCTCGTCGTCCTCGTCGTGACGACTTGGAACCGCCTGACGACCACGGCAGAATCGTCCAAGAGTCTTCTGTAGGGGCCCTGGCGCAACGCCAAGCGCGGCTCGGGCGACTGAAAGCGACCTTGATCTGTTCCGGCGACGTCGATGAGCCATCCCGAAGTTCCCGGCGAACCTTTGGAAAGCAACCAGTGCATCCCGACGACGTCCGCTATGCCAACAAAGCTCAACCGATAGTCCTTGGGCGACCGGCGGGGCTCGCGAAGTCGATCGTAGGCCTGCCTTCGGAATATGTTCGCATACCCTTCGCGCGTCGGGTCGGCAACAGAAGAGCAGAGTTCCTCTCTCACCCTACGCGCCTCGACGAGCTCGGCGCAACTTTTTACGGCGACTCCAGCCTCGCTGGCATAGACCGCAGCGGCAACCCCGAGTTGTCGCATCCGCTGAAGGTCGTCGCTTCTCTTGCCTTGAAGAAGTGCGCTGCTGAGTAGTGGCATCAACACCACAACGAGAGCCAGAGCCAAACCCAAGACTAGCAACGTATCAAGGAGCGTCAGACCGAGCTCCGGTCGCCTTCGGCCCCACTCCAGGCGCCCTGGAAGGGTCATGGGTTGCAGTCTCGACTGAAATCGCAAGGATCGGCTCCAGTGTGTTGAATGCACCCCCAGATGGGAATGTCCGCACATGTCCTGTACACGTCATTCTCACAATATTCCCAAATGTGCAGGCGGATCCATTCTTCGCCCAAAAGCAGGCACGGGAGCGAGACTTTGGTGAAAGTGTCCGGGATCGCGGTGTTGTCGTGGCACGGGCCGCAGGGCGGGGGCCAGCTAGTCCTCTTCCATGTTCGCCCGCTGCAACCTCTCAAGGACGCGTTCCGCCGTCACTGCTGTCAAACCGAAGAGGCATCCGACTCCAAGGCTGCAGAGTCCGGCCAAGACCGTCGTCTCGACAGGAACGTTGCGGAACACGAACACAAACCCCAGACCGATGTATGCGAGAACCGCCAGGGACGGGACCACGAACACTGGCCAGTTCCTCATCCAAGGCGGCCCCATAGTCGCTAAGCGATTAACTAACCAATAGCCTGCTGCCACAGAGAAGAAGGCCAGTGCGAGGACGATGAAGAAACCCGAAACTCCTTGCGTCATCCAAGTGATCATGACCGCAACCGGAAGGCCGGAAACAAGGCAAACCAACAACCTTGCATTTGTACGTCTCGTAAGCGAGCGCAAGACCATAGGCATCAAGTCAAGGATCTTGTAGGCCGTATGCCCTGCATTGCTCGTAGATTTCCTCGGTACTAAAGTCTGCGAAGTGCCAACTTGGATTAGAGCATCGCTTTCGAGGAAATCTGTTTTTGTCAAGCATCACGTGTTGGAACTGCCGAATAACCACAGCCCCATCGTCCAATAGTCTCCTATAACGCCCTTCGCGAAGTTCCAGCATCGGCTCTACTCTCTCATACCGACCTTGAGATGAAGGCGACACATCGATGAGCCAGCCAGTACTACCCTCCCGTCCCAGTTCAATGCTCTTTCGAAATGCACCAACGTCGCTCGGTCCAGCAAAGCTAAGGCGGTATGGAACTGGTTTGAACTGCGTCATTCCAGTTCTAGACGATAATTGTCTTCTAAAGATGTTTGCGAATCCTTCAGCATTCGGATCTGCGCGCGACGAACAGATCCAAGACTCTACGACTCCTAACTTTATCAGGTCGCTGCAACTCAGCGGTGAATGTTCGCCTTGTTGTGCATATTGCACTGCGGCCAATCCGAGTTGTCGCAATCGCTGTAGGTCATCACCTCTCTTGCCCTCTTGCAGTGTTCGGCCCAGAATCGGAGTCACGACCCCAAAGGCGACGAGGGCAATCGTCAGAACTATCAACAGTTCTATCAAGGACAGTCCATGCAACCGCTGAGACCCAATCAGGCTTTTGCCCCCTAAAACAGCTTTGGCAGAAGTCACCAGGGATAGCATGTGCGATCGAAACTGCAAGGTGTCGGTGCCTTCGCGGGAATGCACCCGCCAATCATGATGTCAGCGCAATCCCTGTAGTAGCCATTGTCGCACAAGCCAATGATGTGGATCCGCAACCACTCTTCTTCCCGCCATGACTGGAACGCGCAAGGAAACGACCACTTTGTGAATGGATCCGCAAAAAACTCGTTTTCGCAGTTCCAGCAGGGTGGGATGTCGGCTCCCGCGCCGCCGCCACACTGCGTGGCGCAACCAGGAGCCTGCGCGTCAGGTGCGGACCCTTTCTTGGGTCGGATCTCGTCGAGGGCGGTGGCACCGAGGGCCATGGCCGAGCCCAGAACCAGGCTCAGGCCGGCGGTCTTCACCTGTCTTATAGCGCTTGCTCTCATAGCGTTCACAGTCTGCCACAAGGCCTACAGGGGGGGGTATTTAGACCTCTCCACACGGTTAGTGGCCCGAACTTGACAGAGTCTCTCGCTTCCGTTGGTGGAGGTAGGCGGAGGCGGAGCCTCCCCTCCTTCACGAACGCCGAGTGGCGTCCGAGGGAGGGACGGGGATAAGGGCCTTGCCCAGAGGCGGACTGAAGTCCGCCCTCCTTCTTGTTAAACGGTCTTGATCTCGATGTCCACGCCGCTCGAGAGGTCGAGCCGCATGAGGGCGTCGATCGTCTTGTTGGTCGGCTCGTGAATGTCGATCAGCCGGTTGTGGGTGCGGAGCTCGAAGTGCTCCATCGACTCTTTGTCGATGTGCGGGCCGCGGATGACGCAGAACTTGCGGATCCGAGTCGGAAGGGGGATTGGGCCAGCGACTCGCGCCCCGGTCCTCTTGGCGGTCTCGGTGATCTTCTCGGCCGACTGGTCGAGGATGCGGTGGTCGTACGCGCGCACGCGAATGCGGATTTTCATGCCTGCCATAGATGGTTTCCTTTGCCGCAGTGAATTCCAGGCGACCGGCAGTGGCCGCCCCAACCTCTCTGGGCATCCCGATTGTACTCGAGCCGAGGGGAAGCCCCCTGACCCCGACCCTGAGGCTCGAGAGTCGACTTATCGGCCTGACATTGACCCGGCCAATGCCGTGGGAACGGGCTCACCGTCCTTGAAGAGCATGACTTTGCCGACCCAAAGAGGGGACAGTGACCGACGCAACTTCGCCTCGGGCGCGACGACGATCCGAGCCTTGTCCGGCAATTCGAGGTCCCGAGGGTGACCGTCGCCGCCTTCGGCCGCGTAGAGCAGCCACACTTGGTCATATCCTTCGAACGAGGCGTCCTTGAGGTTCAGGGCACTGGCTGAGCAACTCCCGCATTGGCCAACATAGACGACCAGGACACGGCCCGTGGCAGCCAGCCGATACCCTCGCGCGTCCTCTTCGCCTAACCCAAGGTCTTTCAAGCGGGTCGAGACATTTGGGTTTGTCTTGAATGCTTCGGCCTTCGTTCGTACCCAGTCTTCCGCCTCTGGCCGAGAGTGATAGGCTGTGATCAACACGGACACCATCAGTGCCCAAAGCGCAAGGTGGCCCCGCGCCCCGAGACGAGGCCTACGGAACGCCGTAAGTCTTGACGTCACCCATCTTGTCAATTGGCGCCCCCGACTCTCTCAATGCCCGGGCGTGGAAGAGCGGGCACTGACGATGTGCCTGTCCGCCTTGACGAGCAATTCTTCCAAAGGCCGGATCTGGACAGTCCCGGTCAACTCGTCCGACTTGACGAACGACTTGAAGCCAATGGAATCGAAGAAGGGTTTGTCACGCCGATATCCCTCGGCAAAGCTCATGGCCAGCGCCTCGCCTCCGAACGCCTGGTTCGATTCGGCCATATGATCCAACATCCATGCGACCCTGACCAAGTCCGACAGGCTGGTCTTGGGCTGGCCTCCGACCCGCATGGTGGTGACGCCAAAGCTCACGACTTGCCCCTTCTGGCTGATCAAGTCGGTCATGGCGACGCCTTGCGAGGGTTCCTGAGTCAAGTACTGGGGTTTGGATTGGACCGGCCCGTACTTTTCGATGGCAGGGCGGACAACAGTCTTTAAGATCATTGAGAGCTTGTCGGCATCGAGATTGTTGGCCTCGATCTCTTCCTTCCAGACGTAATGCATCAGGCAGCCCCCGTCGGCCTTGAGGATGCACTGATAGGCGTTGTTGGCAGCTTCGTCTAGCCTTTCTGGAGTTCGGCTGAAATGCCACACCAATCCGATGGTGGCGACGACCATGACCGGAGTTGCAACCCGGAGCCATTTAACGTGCCTTTGAGAAAGTTGTCTCATCTTAGATCGCCTCAGTCAGGAATGATGATGCAGTTGACACCGTTGCAGACGGCACCGAACCTGCTGATTTGTTGGACTTCTCGAATCTTGTTCACGTAGATTCCATAGCACACGTACGTGTTGTCCTGGTAAATGCATTTGCAACAGTCGCTTCCGTTTTGGTAGCAGACGATGTGAACTGGCCCCGACTCGATCAGGCTACACCCAAAAGTGCTTCCAGGCATACAGCCTCCTATGCTTCCAAACGGGTTTCCTGGGCCACCGAGCCAATTGCAGGGTGGGGCCAATGTTATGGTGGACAATAGGACGGCAACAGCCGTCGTCAATGTTGTCTTCATTATTTTCTCCCTCATTTTCTGTCTTTTGCGTTTGAATCTGTCAATGTGAAGGGGGTTCGGAAGGCGGTTTCTCTGTTTCGAAGATCTCGTTCCGGCTTAAAACACCTTTCGCCCATCGTGTCTGAACTGAACCGTCGTATCTCAGGCCGATCACGCGCCGGAGTCGGAAGAACTCAACGGCCGACCCTGCGCCAGCGTTCTGAGTTTCGTCCAGCACATAGACCGGGTTTCCATTCGAGGCGGCCAGCCGCCTCAACCAGTCTTGCAAGCCAACCTCGCTCGAGCAAGCAGAACCCGGAATGTAGGTGTAAACATCCTCTCCAGGTTTGCCGCTTCGTGAGGATCCACCAGTTCGAAACATTTCCATGGGGAACTTGTAGTGGAACCCTGCGTTGCTCAAGGAGCAAGGAACCTCGACAACAAGCTTAGGTTCGCAGCCGACCTCTTGACAATAGAGCACGTTCGCGGCGTGCCACTGTTTCAGTTTGCTGATCGAAGCACCGACGCGCGACTGCTCTTTGGATGCGCGCAGGGCGGGAAGGGACAAGGCACCAATGAGCGCGATGATCGCGGCGACCACAAGAGTTTCGACAAGGGAGAACCCTTTAGCTGGGACTGGGCCGCTCATCGTCTTGCCAGACCCATCGAAAGACTGAGTTCCAGGGCTTTCGATGAAGATGGCAGAACCAGCGGTTTCGAAACCGGATCCAGCTTTGATCCTCCTTGAAGGACGACCTCTTTTGTTTTACAACACTTCACTTCTTGCCCCTTGTTGAAGAGCCCGGTGACGACCTCCAACGTACCGACTTTGATCTCCGACCGAACCAGCCTTTCCTGACTCGTTCCTACGGACACTCATTCGTCGAGAACTTACGTCAAATCTTCGGCCCACAGCATATAAAACAATAGGTCAAAGGTCTCGGAAGTATGGACGCTCTCCACCCTGGTCTGTACACTCGTAAAACTACTAGTTTTTACATCATTATCTTATATAGAATAGTGAAAGATATTAAGCCAGAGATCTCCAGCTTGTCGAGCCATGTGCTCTTTTGGAAGGGCCGACTTCATGCCTTCTGTGTCTCGAAGTTCTTTAGGTGTCATGACTCACGGCTCGTCGCCGACGGGATTCTCGTTGCGCCACTTCGGCCCGACGGTCAGCTCGGGTTTCCCATAGTTGAAGCTCTTGGGGATCTCGAACGGTCCGAGAGCCTGCAGACCGTCAAAGTCGGTGAACTTGCGGTCCCCCCCGAGGCCGAACGTGTAGATCCGGTTCGCGTCGTCTTGAACAAAGACTGTCCCCTGAGGGCCGGGAATCACTTCACGGATCGTTCGTCCAAGATTGGCGGTCACCCTCTTGCCCATGCGGACCGAGGATCCCCCGGGGTAGCGGTTCCATGAACGGGTTCCGCGCACGGCGACGTAATAGTCTCCAGTATCGCTGTCGACTCTGAAGACCCCTTCCCCGGTCGCGATCTTGGACAGAGGAGCGATCGGAGCCAGATCGACCAGCCTCACCCGCTTGCTGACTGCGAAATCTGGGTCGAAGGCGGTCGCGGTGGCGAGATCGCTGTCAAGCGCGACGACGCCACCGGTCTTTTCGTCCACATCGATCGCGGCTGCTTTGCCAGGGAGCTGCCGGATCTCCGGTCTTCCTCCCTCTCGGGCAATTCTTGCGACCGAGTCAAAGTTCTGACCTTCTAAGAGGACGTATACGGATTGGTCAGGCCCTCCGACCGCGACTTGCCGGGCGGCTGAGGCGTTATAGAGGCGTACCGAAGTTTCGGTCACCACGTCGATCTTGTCGACCGCTCCCGTTGGCGACAACGAAACCAGTCCGAAGTCGGCTGGGTCGAAGCACCAATCGCGGACGTCCGAGGGAGGCGTGACCGAGTAGGTTTGTGGAGGAAGACTCCCGACCGGCCCCGGCATATAAGGGATCCTCACAGTGAAAGTGTCGCGGTCACCGGAGGGACTGCTCCATCCAACGTACGTCGGATGAAAGACCATCATGCGGTCAATGAGGTACCTGCGGTCGCCGTTCGGACCCGTTTTGAAGGAATACCGGGCGTGCGTGACCGGGGTCACCTGACCCAAAATGTGCAAAGTCAGGTTCGCGGTGGCGACCGTCTTATAGATGAAAGGACTTTGAACGGAATTGTCGCCGTCGTCCTGTGCCGGATCCGCCATGTAAAGCTTGTCTTGCAACGTTTGGCTGTCACGCCTGTCGTAGCCCATGAGGGTCAGACAATGCCCCCCGTCCCTGTCCCACATGTCGCCGAACGGCTTGTAGCGCCCGTAGCAAAGTTGAACCAAGGCGCCCGCCCGGAACTTGTTCATGATCGTCTTGTAGCCCCAGTTGGAGGACGGCCCATAGTCACCGAAGAAGATGAGTTTGTTGGTCAGGGCGCCCACATATTCGAACTCCTTGCTGGCGGCGCCCGATGTACCGTCTTCTGGGTCGGTGTCGAGCAAGATTCCCAAATAGCTGATGAAAGACGTCATCTGGGCGTGACTGGCCGGGTCGAATCCGAGCAACATTTGCGAATTGCCATACTTACGGAGATAAGCGAGGACGTTCGCGAAGGATGTCGGCACACAGTACATGTTCCCCCCGCCGGGCAGTCCGCCCCGTCGCTGGTCAAAGTCGTAAGTGTCGAGACGGAAACGGCCCTCGTCAAGCCCATGAGAGAGCGTCGCGACCAAGAGGGCTGTCAAAGATGTGAGGGCTTTGTGCGGGGCCATGGCTCCTATTGTACGGACCTGTACCGTGACTGCGAAACACTTGTGACTCTTAGAGGGGATCAATGACGGTTAACGTGGATTCATGAGCATAATATGGGATTCCTTTCATTTGTGTCCTTGTTTTTCGTCGTGCTAAAATGCCTCGTGGCTCGACTGTCGTTCCGCCTCTCTCTCGCTCCGACACCGGAGTTTCGGTCGTTCGGCGCGCTCGGATCGACCGATGAGCGAGTCTCTTGGATCCAACCCAGCGACCACTGGCAGCTTCACTTTGCGATCCATGGAGGCGCATTCACCTTCAATGGCCGCACGTTTCCGTTCGAGCCCTACACCCTCTTTGTCGTTCCGCCCGGAAGCCGTTGCTCGATCGTCGGAGCCGAGGCCAAATACGACTATGTAACCTTCGCCTTCATTCCCAAATCGGACCCTAGTGACATCGTCTCCTTGCCTTTCCTGACCCCCGTCGCGCAGTCAGTTGGGGCGGGTTGGGAGCTTGAGATCCGGAAGTGCCTTAATCGCCTTCCGTGGTCGAGAGCCAGCATCTGCGCCTTTGCCAACTACCTTCTCTGGCATTTGGCCAGTCCGGAACACGAATACACCAAGAGTGTTTTTACAGAGGAGGCGGAAAAGTACATCGAAGCGAGGCTAGGCGAAAGGCTCCGAGTCTCGGAAATTTGCGAAGCGCTTCAGATCTCCCACAGTCAACTCGCGCGCCACTTTCTCCGAGACCACTCTTTGACGCCTCTCCAATACATTCGCGAGCGCAGGTCGGTTCTGGCCCACGAACTTCTCACCACGACGGCTGTCCCGATCAAGGCGGTCGCGGCGCGTTGCGGCATGCCGGACGCCGACCAGTTCTGCAAGCTTGTTCGTGACCGGTTCGGATGCACGCCTCGCAGACTGAGGCAAGTCCGGGCTCCCCTCAATGTGTACCGAGAGAACGACCCCGTTCTCTTGAAGGCTCTCGACAAAAGTCTGTAAAGGCCATGGGCCGAAAAAATCGACGCCCGGGCACCAAGGCCCGGGCGTCGACTTCAGCGTCTGACGACTCTTACTCGTAGACCTTCGTGATCGTTCCGGCTCCGACCGTACGGCCGCCTTCGCGGATCGCGAACTTGGAGCCTTGCTCCATGGCGATCGGGGCGATAAGCTCGACCATCATCGTGATGTTCTCGCCAGGCATGACCATCGCGACGCCTTCCGGGAGGTTGAGCGTCCCGGTGACGTCCGTCGTGCGGAAGTAGAACTGGGGCCGATAGCCGGTCGTGAACGGCGTGTGGCGACCGCCCTCTTCCTTCGAAAGGACGTAGACCTCCGAGTCGAACTTGGTGTGCGGTTTGATCGAGCCCGGCTTGCAGATGACCATGCCCCGCTCAATGTCCTTGCGGTCGATACCGCGAAGGAGCAGGCCGCAGTTGTCGCCGGCGGTGGCCGAATCGAGCAACTTCCGGAACATTTCGATACCGGTGCAGACCGTCTTGCGCGTGTCGTGGATGCCGACGATCTCGACCTCGGTGTTGACGTTCAGCGTGCCGCGTTCGACACGGCCGGTAGCGACGGTGCCGCGGCCGGTGATCGTGAAGACGTCTTCGACAGCCATCAGGAACGGCTTGTCGTTGTCGCGCTCTGGGGTCGGAATGTAGCTGTCGACCGCGCTCATCAGGTCAAGGATCGACTTGACGTGCTTGTCCTCAAAGTCGACCTTGCCGGCCTCGACCTGGTCGAGGGCCTTGCGGGCCGAGCCCTTGATGATCGGGGTGGCGTCGCCGTCGAAGCCGTAGGTGGAGAGCAGCTCGCGCACTTCCATCTCGACGAGCTCGATCAGCTCTTCGTCGTCCACCTGGTCGACTTTATTGATGTAGACCACGATGTATGGCACGCCGACCTGCCGGGCAAGCAGGATGTGCTCGCGCGTCTGCTGCATCGGGCCGTCGGTGCCGGCCACGACGAGGATGGCGCCGTCCATCTGGGCCGCGCCGGTGATCATGTTCTTGATGAAGTCGGCGTGTCCCGGACAGTCGACGTGGGCGTAGTGCCGGGCCTCGGTCTCGTACTCCTGGTGCGAGATGTTGATGGTGATACCGCGGGCCTTCTCTTCCGGCGCCGAGTCGATCTCGTCATAGGCCCGCTTTTGGGCGAGGCCCTTCTCGCTGAGGACGCCGGTGATGGCGGCAGTCAAGGTCGTCTTGCCGTGGTCGACGTGACCAATCGTGCCGATGTTCACGTGCGGCTTAGTTCGTTCGAATTTTGCTCTGGCCATGGGATTTTTGTTCCTTGGGTTCTCGCCACCGGTTTTTACCGCTTGCAGCAAAGCCGCTTCCGCAGAGCCACCCTGGTCGTTCGCCCAAGGCCGGGTTTGAGACGCGCCCGCTCACTCGGCAGGTCAAAGCCCGCGACCGATTGGGCATAGAATTCTTGCAGGTCTCAGGCCTCGAATTCAACCTGGCCTAGGGCTCAGGTTCCAAGAGACGGAACCGTCCCTGGGTCTGTGGGCCCGCCCAACCTCGACGCCCCATCCGATCGTTGTTTTGAACCGAACTCTAGTCCTCCGGCGTCACTTCCCAGTCGATCTTGTCGAACTCGACCGACCACGCCGAAGTCGCAGGCCCGGTCACTTGGATCCTTGCCCGCACCTTTCCTTCCGGCGACGTAAAGCACCGACCGGGCCCCTTCGCGAGGCCCTCCTGTTCGGACCACTCCGTACCGAGGCGCGAGACCGACAAGGACAGGTCGTCCCACCGACCCTCTTGCCAGTCAAAGAGCTCGATCCGCTGGACGGCCTCGGCGACCCCTGTCACTTGGGCGCGAACCGTCGTCCAAGCATAGAGCAACGGCCCGGGGGCGGTCGTCTCGACCACGACCGACACTGGGGGCGCGCTGCGGTTCGGGACGATGAAGCGTCGGACGGTCAGGCTACGCCCGTCGGCCTCGGCAAGGTCCTCGACCCCGCCCGAAGTCTTTTGGCCCGTCTCGACCCGGGCCGAGTCAGAAAGGAGTCTCGTGGTGCGTGGCTTGAGGATCACGGCCTCGAATGGGCCCCCGTCGAACTTGGCATGCCCCGCGATCCACCCCTTCTCGTTGATGTTGAACGCGACCGTCACATCGACGCCATGGACAGAGGGGTCAAGGAGCCGGTTGATCCTTTCAGCCTTTGGCCAGCCTTCGCGCCAGAAATAGCTGTGCACGATGAAGGGTTCGAGGCTGACTGTCCCGGTGCCGACAAGATGACCTTGACCGTTGACGCCTCGGGCCTGCCAGTAATATGGAATCTCACCGATGTCGATGATCCTATGTCCGGTAAGCGGATCCCAGATCCACCCAAAGAAAAGCCCGCCCTTCCAAACGCTACCGACGATCGACTTTTTATCGTTCAAGCGTGCCGGATAAACTGTGTCATAGCCGGGAGGGACTCCGAGGTCCACCGCACCTTCGGGTTCGCTCCAATAGCTGCCACGAGGGCCGGTAATCGCTGGTAGATTCAGGACTGCGACAACGCCCATGTTGTTCACGTCCTTGGCGTAGCCAGTGGTGTGTCCAGGAAGGACTCCGACCACGTCAAATCCGTGGCCTGGCCGAAATCGGAAAGGCCATGAACTGACTGATCCAAGAGTCGCGAACCCGACCACCGTGCCGTCGTCGTTGCCCCCGTACGCCTGAGAATAGTTTGATCCTGGAGGAGCGAGGACGTGAAGGCCGGTCACTGGTGACCAAACCGCCGCCGTGAAGCTCGTGCCGATGTCGGTCAACACGATCTCGCCGGATTCGTTGATCTCGTACGAGTTTTGGTCTCGCTCCGGTCTTTGGCCTGGCAGGGCGATGAAGCCCGAGGTCGCGGACCAATAGTAAGATCTGCGGTGGCCGGTATCGATCGCCGCCTCGCCGCGATTGTTGACGTCGGTCGCGACGGCAACCTGTTCGCCAGGCGGGACGCCGATCCTCGTCACTGTGTACTGTTGACCACTAGATCCGTTAACCACCAAGGCAATGGACAGGGCGGTGGCGAGCCGCCCAGTGGTCGAAAGAGAACTTTGAGTCGGTCTCGACGCCATTGTCGTCACTTCTCCGCCAGCCAGCGGGCCTGCTCGACGTCCCAAGTGGGCGTCGAGCCAGAGATTGGCCCGTCCTGTCGGACAGTCACTTGCGCCTTGACCCGTCCGCTGCTGCTCACGTAAGCGCTAGCCGAGGGAAGTTCGATGTCGATCGTCGTCATCCGGCTCGGAAGCAGTCTGGACGAAAGTTCGACCCAAGAACCGGTCGAGAAGTTCCAAAGCGACACACGCTCGCGGAAGTTCGAAACCTTGTTCCGAGACGTCAAGCGGAACCAGACCCGCTTGGTCGGGGCCCCGACTGGAAACGTATGCTCGAACCGAACGGTGCAGAGCCGGTCAGTCGGCTCTGTCTCGATTCCCTTGCCGACGCGCAAAGCGAGCCCGTCCGGCACTTCGCTGTCCGAGAAGTCCGATCCAGACTGGATGAGACCAAACTCGACTTGAGAGTTTTCGCCGTCAAGGGCGCTGTAGTCCCACCGTTGCTCGTTGGTCCGGACCGCGATCCAGGCGTTGTTGCCGCTCGGGCCAATGTCCTTGCCACCGAACGACCCACTGTCGATCCCGGTCACGAACGTGCCTTCGCGGGGAAGGACCGATCCCGGCTCAAGCACTGCGGCGAGGTCGTTCACGATCCCCGAGCCAGCGTTCTCGTTGGACCAGAGGAAGAGGAACGGGACGTTGCTCCTGTTGCCGACTGCGTACCCAGCCGACCCAACTGCGAAGAGTTCCTCGATAGGGCCCAAGTCGGCTGGATCGCCGAGGAGCGTGGTCACTGGCGATGTGCCGTCCGCGTAGTTGCTGACAAAGACTTGGGCCGGGAACCCCGGCGCTGCGTCCAGCCACCCGTACACCTTGCCACTGAGTGCGCTGCCGTCCACAAAGGTGGAGTATCCGGTCCTACTGCTCACGAGCACGGTCGGGTCGCCGAACACCGACGACGTGTTGGGTCTCGACCAAAAGGCGATTTGTCCGTTTCCCGTCGAGTTGGAAAGAATCCCAGACACAGCCGTGCGACCAGTCGCAAACGCTTGGGCTGCACCGTGGACAAAACCAGGACTACTCAAGTCTTGGCGCAAACCGTCATGGTAGTAGGGTCGACGGAATCCGGACGAGTCGAACCACTGACCTCCCGAACTGGCTCCAGCTATTGTCAAGGCTGATCCTCCAAATGAGGATTCGTTTATTTCGAGGATGGAAGTTGCGGCTGACCAGTGGACGGCTCGAATGGCCGCGTTCGGGCCGTTATTGGAGAACCCGCTAGCTTCCGTGTCGATGTCGACGACTCCAACGTGCGTCGCCCCTGGAAGGCCGACGTAAGTGTCCACAAGGAGGGGTTGGTTCTTACCCAGAACGACCTGGCGGGTGAGGTACCCCCCCTTGCTCCCCAGCCCGAGCCCAAGCCTCGAACCTGGCCCCATGCGGTGGGTGCTGTAGGCACCAGTCAAATCGACTTTCAAGATTTCAAGAACGGCCCCGAAAGTCGGGGTCGGCGGCTCTTGCGCCGACGCCCCCCCCCTAAGGAGGACACGGCCACGATCGCCAGCGTGAATGCTCTGAGAATTGCGGTCTGTTTCATCGTTCTCTCCTGGCGGTCACCCGACTACCTTTCAAGACGCGTGCCAAAGAGGAAGCATTCGTCCAAGCGAGACGAACCCGAGAGCGAGGTACAAGAACGACCGACGCTGGCCCCCGGGCCGAGCTCGTTGTCCCCTGAGCCGAGAGGAGTCAGCCGCCGGTCTGGGACTTCTCGATGATCTCTTTCGCGATGTTGGCGGGGACTTCCTCGTAGTGGGAGGGCGTCACGTTGGGGGTCGCGCGGCCTTGGGTAAGGGAGCGCAGGGTCGTGACGTAGCCGAACATCTCGGAGAGCGGCACGTGGGCCGAGACGATCGTGACCCCGCCCGGGGCCGAGTCCATTTTCTCGATCCGTCCGCGGCGGCCGTTGAGGTCGCCGACCACGTCGCCCGTGTTCTGCTCGGGGGTCGTGATCTCCACGTGCATGATCGGCTCCTTCAGGATCGGCTTGGCCTTCTTCATCGCCTCGCGGAACCCGATCATGCCCGCCTGCTTGAAGGCGTTCTCGTTCGAGTCGACCTCGTGGTAGCTGCCGTGCACGACCGCGACCTTGACGTCGACCACTGGATACCCGGCCACGACCCCGGCGAGCATCGCCTCGCGCACGCCCTTTTCGATCGCAGGGATGTACTCCCTCGGAACCGATCCGCCGACCGTCTTGTTCTCGAAGACGAAGCCTTGGCCGATCTCGAGCGGCTCGACTTCGAGCACACAATGGCCGTACTGGCCCGAGCCGCCAGTCTGGCGCACGAACTTGCCGTCAGCCTTGGCCGGGGCACTGATCGTCTCACGGTAGGCGACCTGGGGCTTGCCCTGGTTCGCTTGGACGCCGAACTCGCGGTTCAGACGGTCCACGATGATCTCCAGGTGGAGCTCGCCCATGCCGGAGATGATCGTCTGGCCGCTCTCAGGGTCGGTGAAGACACGGAAGGTGGGGTCTTCCTCGGCCAGGCGTTGCAGGCTCGACCCGAGCTTTTCCTGGTCGGCGCGGCTCTTGGGCTCGATCGCGATCTGGATGACCGGCTCGGGGAACTTGATCGACTCAAGGGTCAGGGCCTTGTTCGGGTCGCACACGGTCATGCCGGTGCGCACGTCGTTCAGACCGATCACGCCCACGATCTCGCCCGCGCTCACTTCGTCCACGTCCTCGCGCTTGTTGGCATGCATTTCCATGATGCGGCCCACGCGCTCGGTGCGGGTGCGGAGGTCGTTGGTCTGGGGGTCACGGTAGCAAACGGCGACCTGACTTCCCTTCTTGAGCACGCCCGAATAGACCCGGACGTAGGTCAGGCGGCCGACGAACTTGTCGCTCTGGATCTTGAACGCGAGTGCGGCGAAGGGCTCGCTGTCGTCGGCCCTGCGCTCGACCTCGTTCTCGGTGTCAGGATCAAGCCCCTTGACAGCCCCGACGTCCATCGGGCTCGGGAGATACTCGATGACGGCGTCGCAGAGGGCCTGGACGCCCTTGTTCTTGAAGCTGGATCCGCAGAGCACCGGCACGACCTTGCCCGCGATAGTGCCCGCTCGGAGCGCCTTCTTGATGTCGTCGACCGGGATCTCCTCGCCATCAAGGAACCGCTCCATGATCGAGTCGTCGAACTCCGAGATCGACTCCAGGAGCTTCTCACGGTACTCGTCGGCGGTGGCCTTGAGATCGTCGGGGCACTCGCGCTCTTCGAACTGCTTGCCGTCGTCGCTGGTGTACCAGGTCGCCTTCATGGTGATGAGGTCGACATAGCCTTTGAAGTCGCTTTCGGCCCCGATCGGGATCGTGATCGGGGCAGCGTTGGCCCCGAGCCGGTCTCTCATTCGGCTGACGACAGAGAAGAAGTCCGCGCCCAGGCGGTCCATCTTGTTGATGTAGGCGATCCGAGGGACGCCGTATTTGTTCGCCTGGCGCCAGACCGTCTCGGACTGGGGCTGGACACCGCCGACCGCGCAGTAGACCGCGCAGAGGCCGTCGAGCACACGGAGAGACCGCTCGACCTCGACCGTGAAGTCGACGTGGCCCGGGGTGTCGATGATGTTGATCTTGTGCTCGGGCTTGTCGCCGTTGCTGCCGCTCCAGAAGCAGGAGGTGGCGGCGGAGGTGATGGTGATGCCGCGCTCTTGCTCTTGCTCCATCCAGTCCATGGTGGCGGCGCCGTCGTGGACCTCACCGATCTTGTGCGTGCGCCCCGTGTAATAGAGGATCCGCTCGGTGGTCGTCGTCTTGCCCGCGTCGATGTGGGCGGCGATCCCGATGTTTCGGACGAGTTCAATGGGGTGGCTACGGGGCATACTGTCGCTCGGCTAAGTCAGGCTGGGCACGACCTCAGGGGCACGCCCTGGCGATCACACCGAATTATGGCGGCCCAGTTGATATGATCCTGGGCCGTGCCGTCGCTTCAGCCCAGGGTCACTTTCACGGTCGCACAGGCTGGGAAGCCGTCTTTGGCGGCTCCATCGAAAGCCAGGACGATCCTTCGCCCCGTTTTCGCCGCGCTCGCGACAGCTTCTGGGGTCACAAGTCCAAGGTAGACCTTGGTGCGGCGGTCGCAAACGGCGGTCAGGTCGCCCGCCGAGACGCCCCAGCGCAAGTAAATGAACTGGCCCTTGCCGTCTTGCTGCAAGAAGGGGCCGCGGAATCTGCCGTCGCGGTACTCGAGGGCCAAGTCGAAGGACAGGTCGTCTCCGGTCGTGCGGACGGGAGCCTCCGTCTTGGCTGAAGACCCCTTGCCTCTTTGAAGACCGACGAGGTGTCCCGCCGGCGGGCTCTTGACCAGCAGGGAGAGTGGCACCTCGGCCAGCACAGGAGGCCTAGAACCGATAGTGGGCGAAAGCCTTGTTCGCGTCGGCCATGCGGTGCGTGTCTTCCTTCTTCTTCACCGAGGAGCCGGTGTTGTTGAAGGCGTCCATGAACTCTCCCGAGAGCTTGTCGATCATGCTCTTGCCGCTCCGTTTGCGGGCATTGCCGACCATCCACCTCAGGGCGAGGGTGCGTCGGCGCACGGGGCGGACCTCCATGGGCACTTGGTAGTTCTGGCCGCCCACGCGTCGCGGACGGACCTCCATCGTCGGCATGACATTGGCGATCGCCTTGTCGAACACGGCCAATGGCTCTTCGCCCAGTTTCTCTGCCGCCTGCTTGAGGGCGGTGTAGACGATGTGCTCGGCCTTGGACTTCTTGCCGTCCAACATCAGCCGGTTGATGAACCTTTGGAGCAGTTCCGAACCATGGACAGGGTCCGGAAGAATGACGCGCGGAGGAACTTGACCTTTTCTTGGCATGGTTTACTTTCCGGCTGGCTTCGGCCTCTTGGCCCCGTACTTGCTGCGGCCTTGCTTGCGGTTGGCGACACCCGAGGTCTGCTGCGTGCCCCGGACAATGTGGTAGCGGACGCCGGGAAGATCCTTGACACGGCCACCGCGTACCAGCACGACCGAGTGCTCTTGCAGGTTGTGCCCGACACCCGGGATGTAGGCCGTCACTTCGATCTGATTGGTCAAGCGGACGCGGGCGACCTTGCGCAAAGCCGAGTTCGGTTTCTTGGGAGTGACCGTCCTGACGACTGTGCAGACACCTCTCTTAAACGGGTTCTGCTTGAGGGCGGGCGACTTCGACTTCACTTTCGAAATCACGCGGCCTTTCCTGACCAATTGATTGACTGTTGGCATGAATCCTCGGTTCTCTGCAGGTTCGGGGCCAGCTGGACGAACCAAAAGAGCCCCTCGCATTTCGCGCAGGGGCCCGCTTCGGACAATAAGGTCGACACGTTTTTCAGCCGGTCGTCTCAATGGTCGGAAACAAGCTCCTCCGCTACCGCCCAAGGCGATCACCTTCAGACGGATCGTCATTCTGCCCCCAGGCCAACTCGATTGTCAAGGTCCCGGGGCACTGTCCCGGTTGCGGACAAGCCAAGGCAAAAGGTCATATTGCCTACTGATGATGTGCCCGGGCACTTTCTCATGTCCGGGTCTGTATGAATTGCCATGGCCTCCGGGCCTGGTCAGGACAAACTTCCATGCTCAACATTCGAAACTTCGCTCTCACTGCCGCGGTCGCGGGCTCGCTCGCCGTCGCCGCCACTGCCCTCGCTCCCCGAGCTACGATCGTCGACGTCGCCGCGGGCAACAAGGACTTCTCCACCCTGGTCAGCCTCGTCAAGAAGGCGGGACTCGTCGACACTCTGAACAGCAAGGGCCCCTTCACGGTCTTTGCCCCGACCAACAAAGCGTTCGAGAAGCTGCCAAAGGCGACTCTGACGGCCGTGCAAAACGACGACGAGCTTCTTAAGAGGGTTCTTCTCTACCACGTCGTCCCGGGCAAGGTCCTGGCCAAGGACGTGGTCAAAGTCACCTCGGCCAACACGGCACTTGAGGGTGGGAAGGTCAAGGTCAACGTCAAGAACGGCAAGGTCAAGATCAATGACGCCAACGTTGTCAAGACCGATATCGCCGCGAGCAACGGCGTCATCCATGTGATCGACAGCGTGCTCGTCCCGCCCGCCAACATGAGCTTGGCCGCCAACGTGGGCACCAAGGCCAAGTCCTGCTCCGACTGCACCGGCAAGTAAAGCCGGGCTTCCTCTTCTTTTCCGGTTCGGCCCCCTCCGCCTTGCAGGGGGCCGATCTTTGTTTTGGAAGGGCCCTCTGAGTGCGGTTCCTACGCGGGCCAGTAAACTGGAGGGCTCATGAGCGAGGAAAGGACGCTTCGCGAGATCCGATTGGAGAAACTGGCCCGTCTCCGCAGTTTGGGCATGGATCCGTTCGCTGTCGAGAGGTTCGAGCGGACCGACACGGCAGAAGGATTGCTCGCCCGGTTCGACGTGTTGGGCGGGCACCAGGACGAGGCCGAAGCCAAGACACCGATCCAGTTCGCGGGGAGGATCGTATCGCTCCGCATGATGGGCAAGGCCGCCTTCGCCCACTTGTCGGACGGCGACCACCGCATCCAGGGTTACTTCCGCAAGGACGATCTTTCGGAACTGGAGTGGGAAGCGTTCGGTCTGCTCGATATCGGCGACCACTTGGGCGTCAATGGCCGCCTCTTCCTCACCAAGACGGGTGAGAAGTCGATCCACGTCGAGTCGTTGACTCCGCTCAGCAAGGCTCTGGAGACCCTCCCTCTTGGGAAGGAGAAGGACGGGCACCAATGGTACGGCCTGGAGGACGTTGAGGCGCGCTACCGGCATCGGCACTTGGACTTGCTCACAAACCATGAGGCCCGAGCCAGACTACTCTTGCGATCGCGGATCGTCTCGGCTGTGCGGCGGTTCTTCGACCAGCGGGGATTCTTCGAAGTCGAGACTCCGATGCTCCAGTTAGAGGCTGGTGGGGCGGCGGCCCGGACTTTCGGGACGCACTACAACGCCTACGACCTGGAAGTGAAGCTGCGAATCTCGCTGGAGCTCTATCTCAAGCGGGTGATTTGTGGCGATGTCGCGAAGGTCTATGAGATCGGGCGGGTCTTTCGCAACGAAGGCGTGAGCAACCGGCACAACCCCGAGTTCACCCTCCTCGAGTGGTACGAGGCGTACGCGAACCTGGAGGACGTGATGACGACGGTCGAAGACCTCTTCCGCTTTGTCATTGCCGATTGCTTCCCCCATGAGGGGGACAAGCGTTCGCCCGTCGATTTCAGCAAGCCTTGGAAACGAGTCCAGCTTCTTGAAGAGATCGAGCGGCACTCGGGCCTGACTGCCGAAGATCTGTCCTCTTTGGACCGGGCCAAGCTGGCCTTGGGTGAGCGCGAGGTTGTCAACCCAGCGACCGGCAAGCGGATTTCGGCTGGTGAAGAAGCCCATTTGGGGGGCTTGATCGAGAAACTGCTCGAGGTCTTTGTCGAGCCGACCTTGATCGAGCCGACTTTCGTCGTCGGATACCCGATCGAGACTTCTCCTCTCGCAAAGAGGGATCCGAACCGGCCCGGCTTCACGCGGAGGTTCGAGGGCTATGTCCTCGGGCGCGAGATCTGCAACGCTTTCAGCGAGATCAACGATCCCTTGGACCAGCGCGAAAGGTTCGAAGCGCAAGAGCGCGAAAGGGTCCGTGGGGACGACGAGGCGCACCCGATGGACGAGGAGTTCCTCTATGCGCTCGAGTGCGGCATGCCGCCGACCGGCGGATGCGGGATCGGTATCGACCGTATGGTCATGCTGCTGACCGGGGCAGAGCACTTGCGCGAGGTGCTCCTCTTCCCGATGATGAAGCCCCGAGGGGACTGACTTCCTTTCGTTCTGCCCTCGTCTTGTGGCGAATGGCGGGGTGAGGCCGGACCTGAGTCCGGCCCGAACGCCCCCCCCCCGTGAACGGGGGAGGGGGCTCTTGGCCTTCGTTCTCCCCGAACGGCCTGGGGGCCCCGGGGGGATGCTGCTCGGGTGAGGCCAGGACATGAGTCCGGCCCGAACGCCCCCACCCCCCTGACCCCCTCCCCCGTGAACGGGGGAGGGGGCTCTTGGCCTTCGTTCTCCCCGAACGGCCTGGGGGCCCCGGGGGGATGCTGCTCGGGTGAGGCCAGGACATGAGTCCGGCCCGAACGCCCCCACCCCCCTGACCCCCTCCCCCGTGAACGGGGGAGGGGGCTTTGTCTCTTTTACGGGTTGACGATCCAGTTCACGAGGTCCCAATCGACCTCAGGAAGCGGGTTGGCCGAGATGCCGTTCGGGAACGTGCGGATCCGGGCCTGCAAGCGGCCGCTGCCGTTGACCTTGCCGGTCGCCGGGCTCGCGATGGACTCGCGGGTGCCGTAGACCGTGTTGAACGGGTTGGTGTTCAGCAGGTTCTCGTAGGTGCTGGTGTTCCAGTTCCACTGCTCGAGCTCCTGGCGGAACTGGCCGCCGGTGACCATGCGGCTCTTGACCCGGAAGGTCACGCTGCTCGGGGTCAGGATCGAGGTCGTGCCCTGGAGCGTGCCCCAGACGAAGGCCTCGGTCGGGTTCGCCACGAAGAACTTCTTCAGGCGGAGGGCGACGTTGTTGTCGGTCGCCAGGTCGGCGATCGTGCCCGAGATGATCTGGCCGCGCTGGAGCGTCAGAGCGTCGGGAGCGACGGTCTCAGGGGCGGCGCCAGCTGGGATCAGGACGAGGCCACGGAAGCGGGTGTTGCTGCCAGCCGTCGCAAGGGTCGTCCACGAGGCGAACCCGGATCCCGTGTCGGTCGTCCGCAGCAGGGTCGTTCCAGCCGAGGACGTGGCATAGATCGTGGTTCCGTCCACAGCGATGCCCCCGATGCCGGTGCCGCTCAGGTTGTAGTTGACAGTCCAGACATCGAGAATCGGGTCACGGGTGAGCTTGACAAGACCGGTTCCGCTGGTCGAGGTCGCCAAGTACATGGTGTTCTCGCCCACGACGACCCAGTTGCGGCTGCTCGCGCCATTCGGAGTGTCAAAGAGCGGCGTGTAGCCCAGGCCGCCGGTGTACTCGCCGAACCCGTTGCCGCCCGAGGGGCCGACGTTGGAGCCGCTGAAGTAAATGACTCCCGGACGAACCTCGCGGATGTATCGCGAGCTCGGGAACGGATTGAGAAGCTGGTCCGGGGTCGTGTTGAACGTACCCTTGAGAAGCCCGAGATCGCCGCCCGTGACGTAGTACTCGTCACCGTCAGGCGACCAGAGCCCGCGGAGGCCGTCGCCGGCCGACGGGACGAAGGTGTTCGACAGGGTGACCGACTTGTTGGCGATCGAGACTCGTCCGACGACGCGCTGAGTGAGCAAGACGTCGAACCCGGCGCCGCGTGCGGGGTGGTCATATCCCGCGACCATCAAGAACTTGCCGTCGCCCGAGACGCTCAGGTTGCCCTCGCTGGTCTCGCCATAAGCGTTGGTGACGTGTCGGCCACCCGGGAGGTTGACGAGCACCACGTCCGAACCGACCGGGGCGCCTGCAGGCGTGAACTCGCGAAGAGCCGAAGCCTGCGGGTCAGGACTGACGCTTCCCCCGTCGCCAAGTACGTTGACCACCAGATTGCCAGCTTGGAACTGGGCCTGGACAGCGACGGTCAGCGCCGCCAGCGCAATGAATAAGGTTTTCTTCATCATGTGATCCTCTCCCGGACCGGTGGGCCCGGCATGAACGACCTCGGGTTTACAGGTGGAGGATTAAGAGTCGATTAACGTTAGGGCCCGATGGCGGGATCGGCAACCGGCTGGAGTCATGGAGCCCAGGACAAACCCAGTAAAGCTACAAGCAGGCCCCAAAGCCGACATCAAGGCTTTGGGGCCAATATGGAGGGGCGGGAAGGGCTTAGCCGACCGATTGTTTGACCAGGGCGGAGAACGCCTTGGGGTCATGGATCGCCAGCTCCGAAAGCATCTTTCGGTTCACCTGCAGCCCTTTCTTGGTCATGCCATCGATAAGTTGGCTGTACTTGATGCCGTTCTCGCGGCACGCGGCCGAGATGCGGACCACCCAGAGCTGGCGGAAATCGCGCTTGCGCTGTCGCCGGTCGCGGAACGCGTACTGGCCACTCTTCATGACCTGCTCGTGCGCGTTCTTGAAGACGTTCTTCTTACGTTGGAAGTAGCCCTTGGCGCGAGCGATCACCTTCCGGTGCCGCTTCTGGCGCATCAGGCCTCGTTTGACTCTTGCCATGGTTGATTCTCAGTTTGTCTTGGTCGGACCGCTTCCCAGCCCATCGAAGGGCGGTGGCGGTATGAGAGGCCCTCTGAACAGGTTCAGAGGGCGAGGAGGCGACGAACCCGCTTTCGCTCGGTCTTGCTCAGCTCGGCCTCTTGGTCGAGCCTTCGCTTCTGGCCGCCGGACTTGTGGAAGAACATGTGGTTGTTGTAGGACTTGCGCCGCATGATCTTGCCGGTTCCGGAGACCTTAAACCTCTTCGCCGCCGTCTTGCTTGTTTTCATCTTTGCCATCTTTGGTCTTTCCTCCCGCTGGCTTCGGGTTGATCACTACCGTCATCTCGCGGCCGCTCAGGACAGGCTCCTTGTCGGGCTTGCCCAGATCGGCGACCTCGGCGATGAGGGTGTCGAGCTTGCGCCGGCCGTTCTCAGGGTGTTGGAGCTCGCGTTGGCGGAACCGACAAACGACGCGCACCTTGTCCCCGTCTTCGAGAAACTGCCTGGTCTTCCGAATCTGGACGCCCAGGTCGTGTTCCGCGATATTCGGGCTCACCTTTATACCCTTGACTTCCTGCCCTTTAGGCTTCTTGTCCTTCTTGAGCTTCGACTGTTCGTACTTGTGCTTGCCAAAATCGACGATTTTGCAGACCGGAGGGACGGCCTTTTCGGCCACCATCACCAGGTCAAGGCCCGCCTCTTTGGCCTTCTCAAGGGCTTCGCGCGTGGGCATGACGCCCAACTGCGACCCATCGTTCCCTACCAGCCGCACCTCAGGGATGCGGAGCAGACGTTCATTGATGGCCGGGCCCGGCTCTGGCCGGGGCCGACGCATCGGCATTCTCCCTATCGGGATTCACCTCGCTGAGGTGTCAGGTTTTGCACGGTGCTGATTATAGCTTCGGCGACCCAGGCGCCACAAGACAGGACCGCCGCTCGGTTTTCGGGCCTGGGCGAAGAGGGAGCCACTGGTAAGATTCGCCCGATCCCGGAGGGTGCGCCGAAGGGACCGTCGAGATATGGTCGCCAACCCTCAGAACGTCGTCGTCATCGGTGCCGGAACCATGGGCAGCGGCATCGCCGCCCACCTCGCCAACCTAGGCTTCCAGGTCAGCCTCCTTGACGTCTCTCACGACTCCGTCCGCGAGGCCTTCGAGCGCGCCAAAAGGGCCAGGCCGCCCCACTTCTACGTCCCGGAGACGGCCGAGACGGTCAGGCTCGGATCCATCGAGGACGACATCGAGTGGGTGCGCGAGGCCGACTGGGTCTGCGAGGCCATCGTTGAGAAGCTGGACGCCAAGAAGGCCCTCTTCTCGCTGATCGAGCCGCTCCTGCAGCCGGACGCTTACGTCTCCACCAACACAAGTGGCCTGCAGATCTCCTTGCTGAGCGAGGAACGGGACGAATCCTTCCGGCGCCGCTTCCTCGGGACGCACTTCTTCAACCCACCGCGCTACCTCAAGTTGCTCGAACTCATTCCCACGCCCGAGACCGACCCGGCCGTCGTCCAGTCGATGAGCCGGTTCCTCGAAGACGCCTGCGCCCGGAGAGTCGTCCCAGCCAAGGACACGCCCGGATTCATCGCCAACCGGTTCGGCATGTGGTCGATGTACCACGCCACCCACTGCGCCGAGCGGCTGGGCCTCACCATCGAGGCGGTCGACGCGATCACCGGGCCGTTCTTGGGCCGGCCCCGCTCTGGCAGCTTCCGCCTCAATGACCTGGTCGGGCTCGACATCATGCAGGACATCGCCCACAACCTTGTCCAGCGGTGCCCGCACGACCCCGAAATGAAGGTGTTCGAACCGCCGCGCTCGCTCGCCCATCTCCTTGAAAAGGGGTGGATCGGCGAAAAGGCGGGCCAGGGCTACTACCGCCGTGAGGGCAAGGAGTTTATGTCGCTCGACCTCGCCGGGCTCGGCTACCGGATGAGACAAGAACCGGAGTTGCCGTCGCTTCAAGGGCTGGCCAAGGCCCCATTGGCGACCCGCATCCAAGAAGGGCTCAAGCTCCAGGACGACGTCGGCGCTTTCCTCCGGGCTTATCTGCCTCCGACCCTCGAATACGCCGAATCAGTCAAGGAGGAGATCAGCCATTCGGTGGAGGACTTCGACCAGGTGATGATGTGGGGGTTCGCTTGGGAGGCAGGCCCGTTCGCACTGCTCGACATGGTGCGCGAAACAGGCCCGAAGCACTTCGCGTCCGAGGGCATGCTCGCCTTCGACGGGAGCCGCGTCCCGATCGACAAACGGCCGGAATACGCCACCGTCCAAGACTTTTCCGTCATCGACACCCGCGATGGCTTCACCGTCCGCGACATGGGCGACGGCGTGGCCCTTCTCTCGACCACGACCAAGATGGGCGTCTTCAGCCCGGCCCTTGTGGCGTCTCTTTCGGACTACCTGGAGTCGGCCAAGCTAGCCCGGATCGTCCTCACCAGCGAGCAAAGGGTCTTTTCGGCTGGGTTCGACCTGAAGTTCATCTTCGAGTGCGCCGAGTCGGGGCGGCTCGACGACCTTGACGAGGCCCTGGCCGCCTTCCAAAGGCTCGGGCTGGCCTTGGGCCGAGTGCCGAGCGTCGCGGCGGTCTATGGTCTCTGCCTCGGGGGCGGGCTCGAGATGGCGACATCGTGCGCACGGGTCGCCGCCCTCGCTGAGACCCAAATCGGGTTCCCTGAGGCCAAGGTCGGACTTGTCCCTGGTGGGGGTGGGTGCGCCCTCATGCGGGTGCGGCACCAATCGTCGGCCAAGGCCCTGGTCGAGGCCGCGAAAGCCTTGGCGACAGGGGCCGTGGCCTCGAACGCCGATGAGGCCCGCAAACTTGGGTACCTGCGACGGGAGGACGTCACCGTCTATCACCCCGACCGCTTGCTCTCGGACGCGAAGCGGCTCGCCCTGGAGGCCACTCCTCGGCAAGAGCCGGCTTGGGCCGAAGTCGCCGGACCCGTCTCGGGAATGATCGACAAGATGCTCGACGACCTTCAGTCGGCTGGCGAGATCACGAACCACGACCACGTGATCGGCGACCATGTGAAGCATATCCTCGCCAAGTCGGCCGGGTTCGAGGACGCCCTTGCCGGCGAGCGCCGGGCTTTCCGGGCGTTGGTGCAAGACGGACTGACGGTCGCCCGGATCAAGCACATGCTCGAAACCGGGAAACCCCTCCGAAACTAGTCTTTCTCGACGACTTCCCAGCGAACAAGGTCGAACTCCACCTCGGCCCCTTGGGCCAGGCGCGTGAACGTGACCCGTGCCCGGGCGGCGCCGTCCGGGCCGAAGTAGCGGATGGGGCCGCGCAGGGCGACGAGTTCCGGCTTCGTCCAGGCCTCGCCCAGCGTCCAAGTGGCGCCGAGCTCGGAGTCCCACCGTCCGGACTCGAAGTTCCAGAACTCGGCCCGGGCCCCAGCCGACCCCTTCGTCACGCGCGCCTTGAACTTGATCCAGAGGTTCAGGGCCTCGAACGAGGTCTCCGACTGGAAGACGACCGAGACCGGCGGGAGGAACGCGTTGCGGTTGATCGACCGGCCCAGCCGAAGGGTCTTGCCGTCGTCCTCGTGGAGGTCGGACAGGCCCCCAGCGAGGACGCGGCCCGTTTCGGTTCTCACCGAGTCCGTGGTCTGTTGCTTCGTGACAGGGTCGAGCACGACCCCGATGATGGGCCCCCCTTGGAACCGGGCCGTCGCTGCGATCTGGCCCTTCTCGTTGATGTCCGCCGCGTCGATCGGATCCCACCCGACGGAATCGGGATGGAGTCGGTCGCGAAGCTTCACCATCGCTGACATACCCTCCCGCCAGTAGAGAGCGTCGACCGCCCCCGTGTTGGTGCCCACGCACTGGCCGAGGTCATTGATGCCAAGGAAGACCGTGTCCCTCGCCGAAGGAGGGCTGACAAGCCGGCTCCCCCTCGCCTCGTCCCAGATGAAAGCCTGGGCAGCAGGCATGTTGGCGTGCCCCACGACCGTGTCAAGCCCGTTGATCGCTTTCGGCTGTGTGCCGAGACTCCGTGGAGGGCGAACTATGGGAACCCATCGGCCGTCCGACTTCCAAACGTAGGAGGTTTGGGTCGGGTTGGGAAACACAGCGATCGATCCCTGGTCGCTGATTCCGCCTCTCACGTCAATAACGTTGTTCGTGCCCGGCGGCTTGCCGATCCTCCAGGTATCGGTCTTGAGGTCGTAGACGCACGCGAAGTCGCCTTGCTCCCCAGCGACGTTCACCCTTGCCGCGATCTCGTTCTGGCCGTTGATGTCGTAGCTGTACCGGTTCCTGAAACGAAGGCCTTCGACGGCCCTGGAGCCCGTTTGCGGCGTCCAGACTACGGTGTAAACGTCACGAGGAACGCCAGCGAACTGATTCGTCAGCACCGTCCCTTGCTCGTTCATCGCCTCGACATAGATCGCCGAATCGCCGAGATTGTCCACTTTGAGGAGACCCTCGTCGGGGTGCCATCGCCACGCCCAGGCCGCGCCGGATCGTTCGAGAAGGACGTGGCCCGCGTTGTTGATCGCGACGCTCCACGTCTGACGTTCCGGGTCGCGCTCGGTGGGCACGACCCGGAAGGTCTGGGCCGAGGACGCCCCCACGAAGGCGGGGAGCGCACCGAGCATCAGGAACCGGAACAGATGGCTCATGGCTTCCTGCTGATGAACCGGGCTTGCTCGATATCGACGGCGGGCGGTGCCGAGCTCCCGGCGATGACCTGGAAGGTCTCCACCCTCGCTTCCATCTCCCCGGACTGGTTCAGATAGGTCGGCAGCTGGCTCGGGGCCAACGCGACGTCGAAGGTCTGCATGATGGATCCCAAGTTGGGGGCGACCCAGTTAGAAGGCAGTTCGAACTGGCCCGTCGACCAGTTCTTGAAGGAGACCCTCAGCTTCCAGCCGGAAACGTTCACCCGGAGCGTGGTGCGGAAGACGACCTCGTTCGTCGGGCTGGTTGGCGTGAAGAGATTGAGGAAGTCGACGACGACCTTTGGGCTCACGGGCACTGGAGAGGGTTTGGGAAGGTAGCGCAAAGCCAGGCCGTCAGGAACCGAGGCCCAATCGGGCGCGACCGGCCAGGTGGCCGGGTGGCCGTTCACAGCGTCGGCCAGGTTGACCGCCTCCACCGAACTGAAGATCCACTGGAACGACGACGCCGTCATCCAGTAGTTCTTGCTCCCGGCGATGCCGATGTCGATCCCACCAAGTTGGCCAGACTGGTCGATTCCGGTCACGTAAGTCGGCCCCTGGACGATCGGCGAGCCCGGCGCGAGGAACGCGCGAAGGTCGTTGGCCACGCCCGTCACCGTCCGATTCGCTCCTTGGCCGAACCAGTTCTGGACGAACACGTAAGGCTCTGTCCCTCGGTTGCCGACCGTGTACGACGCCTCTCCGTTTTCGGTGCGGACGGTCTGCACCGGCGAAACCACCTCTCCACCCTGGCTCAGCAAGGTCAGCGTCGGCGGATTCGTCAACTGGGTCCAGAAGAACAGTCGGCCGTCCCCAGTCAGGTAGCCGATGACCTCCGACACGCTTCCAGCACTGTTCACGGCTAGAGCAATCCCGTTGGAAGTGGTGACTTGGACTCGCGTGTTGAAGTTATCGACATCGGATCCACGGCTCCAGAAATGGACCGGGCCCCCGTTCTGAGATGTCGGCCCATGCCATCCGGCGATGTAGAGGCCCGTCGGATCGACCGCTTGAACTTCGGCCTGGCTGTCGCTGGCTCTCGCCACCACACGTTCAGTGCCATCGACCTCGACGAACAGGGGAATGATCTCGTTCTGCAAATTGATCCAGTATCCCCCGCCCTGGCCGGTCGGGTTGAGTCGCTGGATGCGCCCGAATCGTGGAGACTGTTGCCGAGTGAATGAGGTCGAATTGGGCCAGAACGTCGAGACCGGATCGCTGGCCCCACCGCCATTGGCGTACCCTCCAAACCGCCCGTTGGCCATGTCGATGGCGGTGGCCAAAGTGCTCCCGGTCGGCAGGGGCAGGTCGGTGTCGAACGCCAGCGTCCAGTTGGGATACGTGCCCGTCACCCTGAGGGTGCCAGCCCGGGCCGTCCCGTCCGTCCGGACGAGCCCGTAACCCAGACTGGGCGTGTTGCCAGGCCCGAACCCCCGCCGGAAAGTCTGGTAGTTCTGGACGTTGGCTGCAACCGGCAAGACGACGACTTCGCGGATCGCGCCGTCAGTCGGCACCGAGACTTGGGCGTACCCCCCCCCGGTCAGGCCGACGAACGCCAGCCACACGATTCTATTCTTCTTGCGTCCCATGGCCTTCTGTGATCGCGCGACAAGACGTGACCACTAAATCAGGAGACGCCGGTCCGACCCATAGCGTTCGCAACCGAAATTGGCCTTCGGGCTAGGGCCGGTGCCGGCGGGTCGGTACCCTTGCTGGTCAGTGAAGATCTTAGTGCCGGTCAAGAGAGTCGTCGACCCCTATGCCAAGGTCAAGCCCTTGCCCGATGGGAGCGGGCTCGACGTGGCCGGGGTCAAGTTCGACGTCAACCCGTTCGACGAGATCGCGGTCGAGGAAGCCGTCCGGATGAAGGAGCGCGACCCGAGCGTCAGCGTCACCGTGGTCAGCATCGGCTCGGGCGACTGCGAGGAGCAGCTCCGCAAGGCCCTCGCGATTGGAGCCGATGAGGCCCTTCTCGTCGAGACGACCGACGAGATGGACTCGACGGTGGTCGCGGCCGAGCTCGAGGCGGTGGTGCGGCAGGTCGGGCCTGACCTTGTGCTCATGGGCAAGCAAGCGACCGACGACGACTGTAACCAGGCTGGCCAGATGCTTGCCGCCCGGCTCGGTTGGCCCCAGGCGACATTCGCCTGCAAGATCGAGACGGCTCAGGGTTCGGTGAGGGTGACCCGCGAGACCGACAATGGCGAGGAGACGCTGGACGTGCCCCTGCCGGCGGTCGTGACCACCGACCTGCGCCTCAACGAGCCGCGCTACATCGCCCTGCCCGGCATCATCAAGGCACGCTCCAAACCCCTGAGCCGGCAGCCCAGGGCCACGACGGCCGCTCCCAAGACGCGCACCATCCGGCTTGAACCTCCGCCCTCGCGCCCACCCGGGCGCCGGGTCGGCTCAGTCGACGAGCTTGTCGCAGCCCTGCGCGAAAGGGGCGCGCTATGAGGCTCCTCACCGTCTGCTTCGACACGGCGGAGGTCGCCCAGGCCGGGGGTTTCGCCGCCGCCCTAGGCTGTGAGTTCGACGCCGTGGTCGTGTCCGGCCACCCGGTCGCGGACGGGCTCGCCGAGGCCCTGCGCCCTTTGACGGAAGGGTACACCCACATCGCCGCAGTGAGCTCGATGAAGAGCAAGGACCTCATGGCCCGGCTCGCCGGACTTCTTGACGCGGCGATGGTCACCGATGTGGTCGCCGTCACTTCCCCATCGGTCTTCCAGCGGCCCATGGTGGCGGGCTCCATCCTCGCGACGGTTGAGACCCTTTGTTCGCCGGTCGTGGCGACGTTCCGCCCGGCCGGGTTCAAAGGTAGCGCGGGAGCCGGGAAGACGACGGAACTCGTAGCCGCTGCGGGGCGGGCCACTTTAGTCTCCGAGACAGTACGGGGCGGGTCGCGCCCCGACCTGAGCCAAGCCAAGGTCGTGGTCTCGGGAGGAAGGCCCCTGGGTGACGCCGAGACGTTCGAGCGGGTCATCGGAGGATTGGCCGACAAGCTCGGCGGGGCGGCGGGAGCGACCCGGGCAGCTGTCGACAGCGGAATCGCGCCGAACGAACTTCAGGTGGGCCAGACCGGAAAGATCGTGGCCCCCGACCTCTATATCGCGGCGGGGATCAGCGGTTCGACCCAACACATGGCCGGAATCAAGGACAGCAAGCTGATCGTGGCGATCAACAAGGATCCAGACGCGCCGATCTTCGAGTCTGCCGACTTGGGGCTGGTGGCGGACCTCTTCGAGGCGATCCCTGAGCTTCAATCGAAACTGTGAGCCTGTCGGGAGGGAGGAATGAGACCCCGGACACCGCCAAGGGGAGAGCAAATGCGGGCCAGGGCCTCAAGAACATTATGTTCGAACGACCGAACAATTTTCAGGTGTCATCCGACTGAAATCGTGGAAATCGTACTCGTATCTGATGTCAGCCTGATGTTGACACTCTCTTAACTTGAGTCGTTTCAGGGGTGCTTCATGAGGAGGGATTCGACGGCCCGTCTGAACTCAATGTAGCCTAGGCGGTCGCCCCCCATGTGGACATGGTTGGTCAGAAGAACGGCGAACCGGCCCGTTCCCGCGTGGATCCAGGCGGCACAGCCCGTGAACCCATAGTGGTACAAATACGGGGGGACTAAGTCCCAACCCAGGGCCCGCCCGGACTCTCTGACCGGTTTCTTCCAGATCGCTGGAGCCCGCCAAGCCTGCTGCACCACCGAAGTTACCGATCCCAGGTCGCCGAAAAGGCCGGCGTTGCCACTGACGCCGCCCAAGAGCCAGGCGATCGGGTCGTGGACTTGCCCCTGAATCCATTCATCTCCACCCCGCCAAGTCGGCGCAGGGCCGGTCGGGGCGGCCCGCTGCCGATCAGGCTCCGGTGGGTTGTACATCAGGCCTGGGGCCGCGCGACCCACCAAGACCTCGAACGGCTCAGGGGACACGGCTTCGGCCCAATGCTTGAGCACCACGAACCCGAGACAGCTATAGACGGCTTGCTCTGTGGGGACGGCAGACTCAGCAAGTCTCGCGACTACCTCCCAAATGCCAGGGGGCCCGCCCAGTCTCCATGGTTCCTCCATGTATGGCGGCAACCCGCTGGTGTGGGCGAGGAGGTCGCTGATCGACATCTGCAGCCCCCAGCATCCAGGAACGGAGTCACCAAGCGGCTCGTCAAGGGCCCCTAATCCGGCATCGACCAACGCCCGGACGACAGGGGTCACCCCGAGCGGCTTGGTCAGACTGGCGATGTCGAAAAGTGTGTCGGGGCCTACTGCTGGCGCGTCAGCTGCGCCCCAGAGTCTCCCGACAAAGACCTGCTCGCACCCCACAGGCCCGCCCCACGCAAACGCCGCACCTGGAAACACGCCCCGGGCCACGCCGTCTTCAAGCAAGTCCACCACAAGGTGGCCGTTCATAAAGCGGTCAGTCCGCGCACGCGCACCCCGGCCAGGGGATCCACAGCCCGCACGGTCACCCCGTGGATCAGGGTCCCTGACGAACCAAGCGGGACGACGAGGGCCGCGACACCTCCCGACGACGGGACGGCAAGAGCGGGCCGGTCGTCGTCCGGACACCGGACGTGCAAACCATAGCTGACCTCTTGTCGTACCTTCGAACCGTCGGCCATGGACACCTCGATCTCGGCGACGGGGTCGCCCTCTCTCATCCAAGCGGAGCAGTCCAATGCGACCGCAATAGCCGATGCACGGAGGTCGAAGCTCCAGACCCGCTCTGACGGGGCGGCCCTGCCCGCCTCGGTCAAGGGAGTACTCAGGGGAAGCTTGGTCAAGCCCAGAAACTTCACTGGGCCGATCCGGAGGTTGGGCAACGATGATCCGTCCGCCCACGAGCGCCCAGGTCGGCGTCCGACAGCCTGGGGCGGAGAAAAGTAAAGACGTTGGAGAACCTCCTTGGGCTGATAACCGAGATTCCCCGGGAGTTCGGCCCGCCCGGACCACGCGTAATCGGCGGCGAGGATCAAGGCCGTGAACTGCTCCAGGTGGCGCACCATGGAGACTTCGTCGCTCAGAGTGCCGGCCCAAGTCGTTTGGAGGGTGCCCGCCCCTGCACGGACGGCGGCGAGCGTGTGGCCCCTAATGTTGTTGGGCCGGAACCAGCTGGCCGCCACCGGTGACGCGCCAAGCGACTTCCACAGGGCCAACGACCGATAAGACTCCGGCCGCGGGTCATTGGCATAATGCCAGTCGGCCACCATGACCCCTGGGGCAGTGCGCAGGAACTCCCGTCTCGCTTGGGCCTCGGTGGCGCTGACCCCGTTCGTCGCGTCCACCGCCTCACCCGGGGCGAGCATGAAGTCGCCCCACATCATCGGCCTGACCCTGAGCTCTTTGGCGAGACCCAGAAGATGGGGCAGTTGCACCCTCCACAAGCGGGTGGCGGCGGGAGGGTCGTCGAGCATTCCCCGACGGCTGATCTCGTCGAGTCCAAAGTGGACGGTCGAGGGTTTGAGAGCCGTGACGGCCTCGCGCCAGACTTCCGCGATCAGTTCGCGGGCCCTCTTCCGTCGGGCGTCCAGCGTGAAGGGCAGCTGCGGATTCATGGCGAGGTCGAGGTTCTGACCGCCCTGGAAGAACCACCCCATGTGGCCAAGGCTTTGGATGAGGGGGACTGGTTCGAGCCCAGCCTCCCGGTGGAGCGAGAACAGACGGGCAAGGTCCTCGACCGTCATCGTCTGGGTGTCTGGCTCCCGGCCCAAAGACTTCCACGCCGTCCGCTCGCACTGGAGTACGGAACGGTTGAAGCCCAGAGGGGCTAGCACTCGACTGACGAGCTTGGACTGGAACTCGGGAGCGTCGGGCCCGACGAATAGGTGCACTCCCCGCCACGACACAGCAGGATAATCCCGCATCACGCCGCAGGGCCACACAAGACGAGACCCGGACGGTCGGGCCAAGTGGGCGAGCCGGTGTGCCGCGTGCCGTAGGCCGGCCGCGTCTTGTCCGATGGCCTCGACCCCGCTTGGCGTGATGCGGAGCTCATAGCCCTCGCGCGGCAATCCAAGGTCGGCGACGCGGGCCTGGACGACGGTGCCGCCCTGGCCCCCGGTCAACCAGAGCCGCGTCAGACCAGCCCGAACGACTTCGGCCCACGCCCGAGGGGCACCTCTCAGATCGGGCGACTCGGCCGAGACTGTGGCCCCAGTCGGCTCCCAAGAGCGAGGCTTTGGCAGCAGGGGCAATGGTTTCGGATCAGAAGCATACGCCTCGGGCAGGTCGCGGAACTCGCCAAGTGTTTGAGACTCGCCTGAGACGGTTTTCGGCCGAGGCGTCAGGGTCCAGTCGACCCGGATCTCCGCCTCCTCGCCGGTTGCGAGGGTCAGGGGGCGAGCGGACAATGCGAAGACCCCCTTGCCCCGGGCCCAGTCCAAAGTGGAGCCGCGGGCGTCGGACAAGTCCAGCGTCCCACCACGGACGGTGACCGTCGCGTCGAACGCAGGGGTACGGAAGTCCAGGCCCGACCGCGCCATCGTCACAGGGCGGGTACTGGTTTGGGGCCCGCCAGATCGGCCTAGGTCCAGTAACGGCCCACGATCGGCCGAGAACTTCCCTTCGGCCAGACCGCTCGCCCAAAGCAGGCCCAGCGTGTTTTCGATCCTTGCGGAGCCTTTGCCGCGCCAACGGAAGACGTAACGGGCCGTGAACCCGTCGATCCTCCGCTCGATCGTATGGGTGCCGGCGATATCGCCTTCTCGGTCCATGAACCGCACACGAAGGCTCCCGTCAGGCAACCTCTCGATCTGTTGGGGTCTCCATCGCGAACTGAACAGGCCCTTGCCAGTTTTGGCCTCGAAATACTGAAAACCGCTGCCTTGGACGACCGGCACGCCCCCGACTCTCACATGGAGGCCCGCGAACGGCTCGTACGAGACCTCGACCGGGCTCGTCGCCAGCCAGCACACCATGGGGGGATTCTACTGGGAAGAGTCTGCCCGGTCGACGACCCGGCTCATGGCCGGGTACGAATCGACCCCGAGGCTCTCTCGCTCCCCATTGATCGTACGCAACGTCTCGACCACGTACCCTTGTTTGCCTGGGTTCCGGACACGCCACCCTACTCCGCTTCCCACCTCGATGAGTTGTGGCGAGGCGGAACCGAACAGCCGCTGTCCGACCGAGACCTCCATCGGCTGGGCCGCTCCGACCAGGCGGATCGACAGGGTCGAGGCCGAGGAGCGGGCTACGATCTTCACCGGCACCAAATAAGGGTTTCGGACTCGAAGGTCGATGTTGGGGAAGGCGACGGCAGCGTCGCGCCCTGGCGGGACATAGTTGGCCGCGTACCGATGAGGGTGCCGCTCGACGATCTCGAACCCGGCAAGCAAGGCCGCGTTGTAGAGGGTCGAGCTTGTCTGGCAAACGCCGCCGCCCCAGGCACTGACCAGTGTGCCGTTGAAGCTCACCGGGGCGCGACGGTAGCCGCGGTCGCGGCTCCAACTCCCGACGGTGCGGTTAAAGCTCAGTTCCTCTCCCGGGCCGACCACGGCCCCATCAAGGCGTCGGGCCGCCAGTTCCGCGTTGTGCCGTTGGTCAGCAAGCCTACCGGCCAAGGGAGTCGCGTATGATCCCAGCGTCTGCTCCGGCATCGATCCCGAGAGCAGGGAGGCCCCGCCCAGAGCCGCGATGCCGCTGATCCCGGCCAGGGCCAAAGCGGCGCGGGCTTGGGTCATTTCGAAGTCACCTCGAATTCCATCGCCGACGTGCTGGCCCGGGAATCGGGCTGGTACATCTTGGAGAGCACGGCCGGACGCGCGACGCACTTGCCAGGAATCTCAGCCCGGACGGCGTACTCGACCGCCCAAGCCTTGCGCGGAACGACCTGCTCGGCGAAAATCACGGCTTTGTCGTCCAGATAGACGCTGCGCGACCACCACTCGTCCCAAGAGTATCCGAACGACGGCAAGTCGCTGTCCACGATCCGGAAGTTCGACGGGATCGGATCCTCGATCATCACATGGGTCAGCGGGCGGTCCGTCCAGACGACGATCCGACACCTCAAGATCTGTCCGCTCTGGGCTCGGGTGACGGGCGCAGGGCTGCGGCGGGTGACGTATCTCCCGTCCTCAAGCCGCTCGGTGCGCAACGCGTAATACTCGCGGGTCAAGCGAAGGTTGGGGATCGTCGTGAAGGGCGAGGGGCGCTCCTCTGCGACGGCCTGACGGTACTCCGCCGAATAGGGGAAGGCGCCTTCCCCGCTTGGCACGATCTCGAGCTTGAAACGGCCCTTGGGGAGATCTTTCCACGGCACGGTGACGGTCTTGGGGACGCTGGCTGTCGCGACCCCCAGCGAGAGGCTGGCGACCTCCCGCCCACCGACCCTCACTGAGACTTCCCCACTGGCCGGGGCCGGGAACCGCGCCGCAGCCTTCACCAAACCCATCAGGACTCGGGCGGTGTCACGGGTGCTGCTCCACATCTGGCCGCGCCTGGCCGCCATCAGGCTCCTGACGGCTTTCATCACACGGGGCGAGTCGGGCTCGAACGCGACAATGGCCTGGAGTCCGGCCGCCGAAGGCTCGCTCCATCCCTCTTGGGGCCATTCCAGCGTCGATTCAGTCTCGTCCGCCCGCTTCAAAAGGGCTTGATAAACGGAGTCGGCCCGTGCACCTCCGCTTTCCCCGCGGGAACGTTGGGCGAGCCGGGCCAAGGCGACCTGGGCAAGGGAAAGGGTCGAGACGTCCCTCCACTCCTCCCCGGCAGCGAGCCACTTTTCGCTCGCTTTGGCAGGCCCCTGCCGGGCGACGACTGCAGCCAGATAGACCGCATCGTCCAGGTTGACTGGTGACTCTTGGCCCGGGCTTGTCGGAACGAAGAGGTCTTCCGGTTTGACGTTCGGCCCGTTCTGCAGCCGGGGGATCTTTTCCTTTTCGAGCCACTCGAGGGCCCATTCGCGAGCCCGGCCCGTCATGGAACCGGAAACCGCCACTCCGGCCTCCTGAACCGCGTCGAGACCTTCAAGAACGTAAGCGGTCATCCAAGGATTGGGCTTGTCGAACTCCCACCAGCCCCATCCTGGGCCGTTTTGGAGCAACTTCAAGCGCGTGAGGGAGTCGCGGGTGACTTTGGGGATGCGGGCTGTTTCGGCGGGCGGTTCCAGGCCCATCCGCTCCACCAGCCTCCCGACAAGGACAGCGGGCACAAACCGGCTGGTGGTCTGTTCGGCACATCCGTAAGGAAAGTCGATCAGTCCTGGGAGCGAGGCGACCAATGGGCCGATCAGGGACGAACTGACCGTGACCTTCAGCGCCCCGTCGACGGCCTTCGGGTCGGCTTCCCAATCAAGGGCCGTCGTACCGGTCGCCTCGCCAACCTTGGTCGCAACGTTCCATCGTCCCCTCACCTCGACCGGGACACTGACTTCCATCCCGTCGCTCGGGCCATTGTCCGGAGTCCAGGCCGTCAGCTTGAACTTGGCGGCGCCGACCGTTCCTGCGGTGGCGTTCCACTTGACGTCGGTCGTCGACTTCGGGCCGATCCGCAGACTTTGGGTCGGTGAGCCGTCCAGAGCGGCGCCGGTCAAGTCGAGCCTCGTTGTCACCGAGAGTTCTCGGTCGGTCGTGTTCGATACGCGCCCGACCAAAGCGATCTTGTCGCTGCCCGTCAGGAACGATGGGGTCGCCAGACGCACCATGAGGTCCTTTTGGGCGATCAGGCCAGCCCGCGCCCGCCCGATCCGGGTGTCGCGAGTGAACGCGGTCGCGGTCGCGCGCCATTCGGTGATGTTGTCTGGCAGGGAAACGGTCACCTTGGCCTTGCCGTCTTCACCGGTCCGAACGTCGGATTTCCAGAAAGCCGTGTCTTCGAACTTGCGCCGCACCTCGACGCTGGCCGGAGTCTTGTCCTCACCGTCGAGATAGATCGTTGGGAACGAGTGGTTCGTGCTGACCGACGACCATTTCCGCGGATAGAACACACGGAGCGGGTCGTCGCGGTCTTCTGCGATCGAGTAGACGCCCTCGTCCACCACGCCCAAAGCGACCTGGGCCTGCACCGGGCGACCGTTGCCGTCGCGGGCCTCGATCGCGTAAGTGACGGTCTCGCCTGGCTTCGCGGTCGTACGGTCGGGTTGGACTTTGACCTCAAGCTTCTTTTCATTCAGATCCACACGAAGAGAGCGGCCCGCTTCCCGGAAATCTTTCTCCCTGACATAGACGACCCGCATCACGACGTTCGGGGCGTATTGGCCAAGGTTGTCGATTTCGATCCGTGTGGCCAGACCTTCGAGGGGCACGACCTTGGACCAGCGGATCCGTTCGTCTTCCAGAGTGACCCATGCCGAGCCACCGGGTCGGTCGGTGCGGACGATGGCGACGGCCCTTTCGCCAGGCGCATAAGCCGCTTTGTCAAGAACGAGCTGGAGGCCAGGCGTCCGGGAGCCGAAGTCGGCTCCGCCCGCGTAGACCCACAGATAGCCTTCCGACCTCACTGAGTTGCCCCGGCTGTCCGTGGCGCTCACGACGGTCCGAAGGCTCCCGGGCTCGTTCGCGCTGACGGACACCCGGGCTTCGCCTGAGTCGTCCAATGTGACCGTTCGCCGCCCGGTCTCCACGCGCACCACTCGGTTCCCGCTAAAGCGTTCGGTCTCAGAGACAAAGGTGACCTGGCGGCCCGCCTCGGGGCGGCCGTTCGCCAAGTTCTTTCCACGGATCGTGAGTGTGGCGGACTGCCCAGGATCGGCGACGAACCGGTCGAACTCGGTCTCGATGCTGAACTCGCCCCGCACCAGGTCGGCCCGACCCGAACCATTGAAGGCTCTCCCGCCCTGGTCGGTGACGCTGGCCGAGAGTTCGAGTCGGAGGTCGAACAGTCCGCGATCCGGATCGGGGACCTGCACGCTTGGGAGAGTGAAAGTCGCCCGCCCCTCTCCGTCGGTGCGGCCCGTAAACTCCTTGACAGGATCGCCTCCCCAGAAGGCCTCGTCCTCTTCCGGCTCGGCGTCGTCGAACGGCGTCCAACGATAGATCTGGCTCCGGCTGAGCGTCGCGGCCACGTCGGCGCCGGCCACCGGCTCGCCTGTAAAGTACTCCGCCCGAACGGTGAACGATACGGAGTCGCCTCGGACAAAGACCTTTTGGGCCGGCTCGACGACCACCCGGAACTCGGGCTTGCGGTAGCTCGCCACCGTGACATAGGCCGTCTCGGTGGTGTCGCCGCAGGTCACTCGGATCTGATACGAGCCAGGCATGACGGTGCTATCCATCTTGAACTCGCCATGAGTGGCACCAAAATCGTCCAAAGTCACGTAGCGGGTCGAAACCGGTGTGTCCTCGGGGTCGAAGACCGCGACGGTCGCACTGGTTCCCGCAGGCGTGCGGTAGCCGCCCTCGGTCGGCTGGCGGACGATCGTGCGGAAACGAACTTGGTCGCCGGGACGGTAGATCGGCCGGTCGGTCTGGGTCCAGACCGTATATCCGGAACCTCGGTCGCCGACCCGGTAGAACCACGCGAGGGCCATCGATCCCTCGTGCGTGGCGAGGAGCCCCGATGCGGGCGTGGTCGCCCAATTCGCGACTTGCAAGGTTCCGTCAGGCCCGGTCCGACCGAGGGGCCTTGCCATGTTGTCGCCCAGAGCCTGCACTTCTGCCCCAGGACGAGGCTGGCCGGACTTCAGGTCGACAACATAGGCGACCGCCTGGGACTCGGTGGTCTTCGTGACAAGGGCGATCCGGGAGACTGTCAGCCAGGTGTACCTCTGGGCCTCGCCCGCTTTGACCTTGACAAGATAGATCCCTTCCGGCATCGGCGAGAACGCGACTTGCTCGGCAAAAACGCCCTCGATGTCTTTGCGCCGAAGAGGTTGGCTCGACGTCTTCCAAAGTTTGAGGCCTGCGGTGCTTTCCGGGTCTTTGCGGATCCGATTGTAGGCGATGCTTGAGAACAGGCTGTCGAGGTTCGGTTGTGAGCGCAAGGCCTCGATCGGCACCGAGAACACGGTCAGGTCGAGCGAGTCGACCGTGGTAAAGCCGTTGACGGTGATCTCGGGACGCTCGTCGGGGGTGTAGACGCGCTGATTACCGTAAACGGTGAGTTCTGGGTTTGACCGGTCTAGTGGAAGGTCGACGCTCAAGGACTTGCCCTCGGCGACGACGAGCGACTCGGGCCCTTTCATTGAATGGGCTTTGCCCCAGGCTTGGATGCGGAACTTCCCGGCCGGAAGGTGCCTGAAGCGGTAGGCGCCGTCTTTGTCCGTCTTGGTCGACCAAGAGGAGCGCGAGCCCTCCGGAACTTCGAACTCGGGATAGACGACGACCTCGGCCCCAGGAAGGGCCCGGTTGTCGGGCTTCATGATCACCTTTCCGCTGACCGATCCGACCGGAACTTCGCTGGTCACGCCATAGGACATGAGTCCAAGGGCCGCGGCCACCCCGAGCACCAGCCCCAGGGCTCCCTTCATCGAAGCAGGATGTCTTTCGCTCATTTAAGCCGGACTCCTTTCATCCCGACGGCTGAGGGCCCACGCGGTTCCAAGGAGCAAGGCCGCGACCACCGCCGAACCGACCAGCAGCGTGACCTTCATGTCGCGCCCGATCTCGCCTGAGCCACCCAAAGCCGTAAGAGACGCTAGGGACGCGCAGGCCAAGCCCGTTCCGGCCGCCGCCGCCCCAGGGGCAGACAGACCGACCATCCCGGCCAGGGCTGGGGCCAAAGCGAACCCGACGACCAGGCCGATCGAGCCTTTGTCTCCCAGAAACATGACCCCGATGACGGCTGTAGCCGCAGCGACCGCGCCGACCAAAGCCGTCGGCAGCCAGTCGCGCCGATGGGCGGTGTCTCTCGCCCAGGCCAAGCCCGTCAACAGGACAGTGGGGCCAAGGATCAGCCCGATCAGCGCGTAGTGCTGCCCGATGTCGAACGCCCGCGTAGCGTCGGGAAGTGTCTCTCTCAAGGCCCGCATCGCGGCAAGGGCCACGATCGGCGCCATCGCCGCCAAGACCCCGCGCTGTCCAAGCAACAAAGCGACGATGGCCCCCGAAAGACCACAAACGGCCATGCCGTAGCCCTGCCGGAAGCTGAAAGCGACCGTTGCGACGCCCAACCAGACCACCGCCGACAGACCGAAAGCCCAAGCCCGTGGAGCCGGCCCTTCGCCACCGAGGACAACCCCAGTCACGAGCGCCGCGAGAGCGCCTACGGCGACCAGAACCGCGATGTCGCCCATGAAGAAGTAGCGCTGGCCCAAGAAGACCCCGGCACCTGTAAATGCGGCCGCTGCAAAGAGCCCTGGGGCCCAAGAGGGCCACGACCTTACGAACAGCCCCAAGGCCCAGCCGACCAATCCGGCCACGAGCCCACCGAACAGAAGGACCGCCCCCGTAGCCGCCGCCTTGTCTCCTGGCCCTGCGGCCCCGAGCAGGCTTGCGAAAGCACCGATAGAAAGGGCCGTGGCCGTGTCGGAGGATGACCATGACCCGGAAACGAGAGCCGCGACTGCAGCCCCTCCCCCGACACCCGCCAGGAACCCGAAGATCACCCCTGGAGTCGTGACGGTCTCGCGAAAGAACACGGCCAAGAGGACAGCCGCCACACCGATCGAGGCGACCCGACCAGCGAGCGAGTCGCCGGCAGGGAGGTCGAAAAGCAAGAGCGACGCGGCCAAACCGACGAACAAGGCGACCAGGGGCTCACGCCAGGGCATAGCCGGACCCAGGCCGGCCACGACCGCCAAGACAGCGGCTGCCATCCCCGGGGCGAGTCGGGACCACCCCCATTTGGGCACAGTCGGCAAGGAGCGCACATGGGCGAAAACCGCAAAGGTCGTCAATACCAGCGCCACCCAGGGCCAAAGCGCGTTCATTGTTATTGCCGACGCTAGAGGACCGAGATAGGATTCTGGGGAACCGCCGCGTCGTCCTCCACCTCGCGGGTCGCGTAGTAGTACGGAGTGTCCGACTCGAACTCGCCCGCGCAGGTGTCGACCATTTTGTAGCTAGGCTCCAAACGGACTGACGCGGAGTCCAGGGCTTCCTCTGGGGCCAGGCCCGAGAGCCGCGCGACAGTCGAGAGGTCGAAACCCGAGTCGAGCGCCTCCCTGAACACTTCTCTCGCTGCGGAGGGCTCCGTGCGCAATCCGACAAGCCGGGACTCGACCTCGACCAACCCAAGGAGCTTCTCGATGAACCATGGATCCACCCGGCTGACTTCATTGACCCGCTTGACGGTCCAGCCACGGCGCAGGGCCTCGGCCAAGTGCCACAACCGCTCGTCGGTGGGATGTCGCAAGCGGTCCTCTAGCGCTTCGTCGCTCAGGCTCGTGTCCGGATGCGTCAGATCCTTGGAAGCGACCTCGAGGCCCCGCACCGCTTTCATCATCGCCTCCTCGAACGAGCGCGCTATCGCCATGACTTCGCCGGTCGCCTTCATTTGGGTGGAAAGTCTGCGGTCGCCGGTGCGGAACTTGTCGAACGGCCAGCGCGGGATCTTCACGACGACGTAGTCCAAGGCGGGCTCGAAGCAGGCCTTGGTCGTCTTGGTGACCGCGTTTTCGATCTCGTCCAAGGTCTTTCCCACCGCGATCTTCGCCGCCACACGGGCGATGGGATAGCCGGTCGCCTTGCTCGCCAGGGCCGAGGATCGCGAGACCCTCGGGTTGACTTCGATGACGTAATAGTCGAACGACTTCGGGTTCACTGCCAACTGGACGTTGCATCCTCCCTCGATCCCGAGGGACTGGATGATCTTCAGCGAAGCCGTCCGCAACATGTGGTATTCGATATCGCTCAGAGTTTGGCTCGGCGCGACCACGATCGAGTCCCCGGTATGGACGCCCATCGGATCGAGGTTTTCCATGTTGCACACCGTGATGCAGTTCCCTTTCGAGTCGCGCATCACTTCATATTCGACCTCTTTCCAACCCAATAGCGAGCGCTCGACCATCAATTGGGAGCGCATCGAAAGCTTGAGGCCTTTGCGGCCAGTCTCCCAAAGTTCGTCGCGGTCGCGGGCCACGCCGCCGCCAGTGCCTCCAAGCGTATAGGCTGGGCGAATGATGCAGGGATATGGGGCGGTGTCGAGAAGAGCCTCCAATTCGGCCTCGCTCTCGACGATCCAACTCTCCGGCACGGGCTCACGGATCTCTCGCATCAGCGAACGGAACAGCTCGCGGTCCTCGGCTTTACGGATGGCTTCGAGCGGCGTCCCAAGGAGCTTCACGCCATATCTCTCAAGCACTCCAAGATCGGCCAATTGGGACGCCAGGTTGAGCCCCGTCTGGCCGCCCAGGGTGGCGAGAAGGCCCCAAGGTCGCTCGCGCTCAATGACACGCTCACAAAACTCGGGGGTCAGTGGCTCGATATAGATCCGGTCGGCCGTCTCCTCGTCCGTCATGATCGTAGCCGGGTTCGAATTGACAAGGACGACGGAATAGCCCTCTTCCCGTAACGAACGGCACGCCTGAGTTCCAGCGTAATCGAATTCGGCGGCCTGCCCGATCACGATCGGCCCGCTGCCTATGACGAGGATCTTCTCCACTCTCGCCGGACATTCTGGCACCAATATGGGGCTGGAGCCCCCGGCCGCGCTCAGTTCCGGCCTGTGACTTTGAACGACTCAAGGTCGCGGGCCACGAGCCGCTGGTACTCGATCGTACGGGCGCTGCCGTCGGCAAAGGCGTACCGGCCCCGCCCTTCTACTCCAGAGGCTGGCACGGTCAGAAAGTGTGGCGCGCACTCCGGTCTTGGCTCGTTGCCCGTCACCGTCCGGCCATGGAACAGCCAAGAGTCACAGCGCATCAGCACGGAAGACGGCGCGTTGCCCAGATAGTTCCAGTCGCCTTCTTCCCATTTAGCTTCGTCCCAGTTCGACTGCGAGATATTGGGGTGCCAGGCCTCGGCCAGGATGACGGTCGCCGACGGGGCTTCAAAGGCGCTGGTCGAGCGCCCCGCCATGATCGCATAAGGACGCGACGGATCGAGACTCTCTCCGATCCCCGTGTTGGGATCTTGGTATGCGTCACGGGTGGACAGATTGCCGACGAACTGGTAGCTCCGCTTGGCGCCCCGGTTCCGGTATTCGCCATGGTGGTACCAGCCCCAAGTCACTGGCCATCGAGAGCCGGTGTCCAAGGGGCTGAACCAGACCACTTCTGACTTCAGATACTGGTTGACCGTCAAGTCGACCGAACCGACCGGCCAGTTCCCGCCTTCGTTCATACCTTCCATCATGGGGTATTGAAAGGCGGTCGGATAGCGGTCGTCGTTGTCCGCCGAATAGACGAGCGTGCCGACGCCGATCTGGCGAATGTTCGCGATCGAGCCCGATTGAAGGGCGGCGGTTTTCGCCTGGTTCAAAGCAGGCATCAGGAGCACGCCTGCTGTCCCCATGATCGCCATCGACATCATCAACTCGGTCAACGTGAACCCGCTCGTCCTCATAGGCCCGACTCCACCCGGCTGGAGCGTTCCACACCAGTTAGGCCCGTTCCATCAGTCGATTCGCCAGGCTCTCTCAGAACTCGACGATTCCTGGGGCGCCGAGAACCAGGAGCTTAGCGATCACCCCAGCCCGCCATCGCGCCGTCATCAGCCCGCGGACCGGGTACGGCGTCCCGTTCCAAACCACGTTGTCGCCGAGGTTCGTCGAGTCGTTGCCAGCCACGAAGATGATCCAATAAGGAGGCGAAAGCAGGTTGAGTTCGGCGTCGGGAATGTAGTTTCGAAGCTGGGCATAAGTCGCGTTCGAGAAGACACCTTTTTTGTTCGTGCCGCTCACGGTGAACGGCTCACCGTGGCGATCGACGAACTCAAGGATCCTCTTGAGAAGGGGATTCAAACCTCACCCTCTCTTGAACCGCCTGCCAAGACTCCTAGAGAGCCCTGGAGCGCGTCAGTGTGCTTCAGATAAGGGGCGAGCCGGAGAGCCCCCTGTTGCTTCAGACCACTAGGGTCGCCTGCCCGCCTCCAGTTGGGCGTCACTTCGAACCACCCAAAGTAGAACGCTTCTGTGGCGCCGCTTTCTCTCGACAGCTGGTCGAGGAACTCGCCCGCCACGAGTTCGGTCGCCCCGAGATTGAGGGTCGCCTGGAGGCCCGTGTTCGCCGTATCGGCAACAAAGTCCGCTCGCACGGCAAACTCGATCACCGGCACCCAGTCGGCTATCAAGTTGTTGATCCGCGCGTCGTAGGTCGTGCCTGTCAGGCCGCACTTCTCTCTGACCTTAGTCAATGCGACGACGATGCTCATCTCTCGCCCCCAAGAGGGCTGCCCAAGTGGAGCCAGTCCGAAAGTTCGCGGAGGTGGTGGGTGTTCTCACGGACGCCGTCTCGCAGGTCCGAGATCACTTCACCAAGGCCGTCCAGAGTCCTCGCCTGCCTCTCAAGGGCCGACTCGAGCACTGTAACGAAGCGATCGATGAGGGCCCGCTGTTGGACGAGCGACAGGCGCAACATCGCGAAAGTCGATGTCACGAGGGTCACTGATGCGATCAAGATCTCTTGCCATTCATAGTTCATGGTGATTTGGGTTCCTCAAAGAACGAAAAGCCCCCGGCCGAGGACGGCCGGGGGCGATAGAGAGGGACTAGCGGGATACGACCCGCTTCAGGATCCCGCTCAGAGTCTTGAGCTCGGCCTCGGTGAGCTTGATCTGATCGATCAGCTCGCCGATGTCGGCCCGGCGGGGATCGCGAAGCGAGGCTTCGAGGGCTCCCCTGAGGGCGGTCAAACGCGCCGCGAACCGGCGGGACGCGACGACCAGCGCCGCGAAGGCCCCGGCCAGGCCGCCCATGCCCAGCCAGGTCAGCAGGTCAACTAAGCTTTCCGCCATAGGCCGCCTGCCAAAGACCGTATCCGACGTTGTAGCGGGCCCGCACTCCATAGAAGTAGCGGTCCTGCATGAAGGCGGACTCGCTCCCGCCTTTGGACTCAACTGAGGTGAACTCGACGGGAACGTCGGACCGTTGCTGAAGGATGACCCCCTTGATCGGCCGCTTGGTGTCGAGGACGAACCACGCGTCGGCCGACAGTCCGCTGATGTAAGGGGAGACGATCAGACGCAGCCGACCCCGGAAGGCGTTCACATAGTCGGTAGGCGAGGTTCCGGTGGAGCCCGTGCCCTTGTAGACCACGACCGGGCTTTCGATCAACTCGATCGCGTCCCACATCAGTTTAGGCCCGACCACGAGCGTGTCGGGGACGATCCCCAAGGGCACGCCACTGTCGTCAGGAATCTGCATCATCTGCGAGATCGCGTTGGCGAGCGTAGCCGCCGAGAGCGCCGAGTTCGTCGTATTGCTGTATGGGCCGCCGACTCCAGGATGGCTGGAGCCGAAAAAGGTCGTGCCGTCGTAGCAAGCTCCGGAACCACCGCCAAGCAGCGCTTGGACGACGATCTGGTGGCGGTGCTGGCTCACTCGGCTCGCCAAGTCCTTGACCCGCAGTCGAATCAAGTCCAATTGGTCGTCCTCGATCGCTCTGCGGCTCACGGCGATGGTCGATTCAAAGACCTTGTCCTCGATCGCCACGGCATATTCGGACAGACCTGCCGGACGACGCTCGTCGACAAACTCCCGCATGGGAGGCGTGGCCCCGAGCCAGGCGTAGCGCTGCATGGGTTGGACAGTGTTGACGACCGTCGCGATTTGGTCGGCGATGCTGTCCTCCACCTGGCTTCGGTAGGCGAGTTCGAACTCGGTCTTCAAGCCAGGCAGGAGGAGATTGGGAATGTCGCTTTTGGTGAGTGCCATAAAGTTTTCTGTCTCTCTATCGAAGCGTCAAACGGTGTAGTTACTGATGCGGACCCGGACGCCGAGCGCCCCTGTGGACGTAGTCTCCAGGGCGACCATCGTGCCGATTTTGTAGGAGTTCGTCAGGCCGACCGTCGTGGCTTGGACTTCCCAGTCCGTCAGGCAATAAAGCTCTTTGCCAAGGTCGGCGATCCCAGGAGTGAACGCGCTGGCCGTCTTCATCACAAAACTGCCTGTCTTGGTCACGTTCAAGGACTTCTCCCCCGGCGCGCCGCCCGTGTTGTCGACCGACTCGTTCGCAATGCCGACAAACTTGAGGCTGGCGGTCGCGTGGCTCATCGGCACCAGGAACCCCGAGGAGTTCACGCCGACAAAGGAGCCTTTGAAGATCTTGACGTTGCTGACCTTGTAAGAAACGACCACGCCAGGCCGTTCATAGTTCTCGAAGGGTTTGTTCAGAGCCATGATGCTTTGGGGTTCACTGGTTGGCCCGCTTCGCGATCTCTTCGAAGCTCAAGCCGGGAAAGTGCCGGCGATAGAACTCGCGGGCATTGTCGTCAAGGTGTCCGCCCGCTGGGGGATCTGGCACCGTCTCGCCGAACAACTGGCGAGAGGGAGAGAGTTGGATCAACCGGCGAACCAGCCGTGAGAGCGGTTCGCCCTGACTCCATTGAGTTTCCAAGCTGGTGAAGAGGCACCGCGCCAAGGGGCGCTGGGCCGGCGTCAGCTTGCCTTCTCGGACACATCGGTCCAAGAACTCGTCTTCCGAGGTGTCAGAGTTTTCGAGCAGTCCTCCTTCACAGAACATTTGGGCCGACTTGACCCTGGGTTCCCGGACAAGGCTGACTTCGATAATCCGGTCCAAGCCCTGGGACAGCCCAAGGGACAAGGAACGGGCTCCAGACTGCTCGATCAGATCGTTGGCTTCGCGAGTCAGAGAGACGGTTCCCATCAGCACCGCACCCTCGGCTCTTACATCAGTCAAGTAGCCCAGTTCCAGGGGCGAGTTGGCGTGTTCGATCAGCACGGGCACGGGATGATCGAAGCCGTGCGCGAGCGACTCTAAGGTCTCGGGAGTCACAGAGACTCCTTTGTCGGGGTAGTCGCCGGCTTCGAAAAGCCGGGCCGGACGGTCGATCCAGTCTCGCTGCCCGTCCAGATAAGCGGGCGGTTCGATGCCCAAGGCTTCGAGTCTCTGTGCCAATTGGGCCCGGTCTGCTGCGGACAGATCTCTCCGACGACCGCGAAAGCCGGGCCCGGCCAGCCCGGCCTCTCTCAAGGCGGCCGACACATTGGAATCCAAAGGATAGCGTTGCGTGAGCTTTCTCATAGGCTCACCCCTTCGCCCCGCTGATCCGTCTAGCGTCAACTGAGGAATCACAAAAGGTAAGGCCCCTGCCCCAATCAAGGGTGCAGGGGCCGAACTCAGCCCGGTGGACTGAGGTCGTTCCGCTTCCGCGATTACTTGCGGCGGCGGGCGGCGAGGGCAGCGAGGCCAGCGCCGAGGGCGATCATCGTGGCCGGCTCAGGCACCGAGTTGACCGCGTAGGCGGCGTTGGTGTTGACCGGGGTGCTGGTGCCGAGGCCGAAGCCGTTGCCAGGGTTGACGCCGACCGAGTTGTTGGCGGTGCCGTTGCCGAGCAGGGCCGGGGCCGAGTTGCTAAGGATGAACGTCTGGCCGTTGTTCGTGAACTCGAGGATCGGAGCCATGCCGATCCACTTCACGCCAGCGCCGGTGTTCAGGTTAAGACCGCCGACCTCGAACTTGAACGCGCGGCCGAAGGCGCCCGTGCCGAACAGCTCGGTGTTGGTGCCGGAGCCGTGGGCGACCACGGTGGTGGCGACAGCGCCGCCGCTGAGGCTGTTGCCCGAACCGGCAGCGCCGGCAGCGGTGTTCCAGATGCTGACGCGCCAGCCCTGGATGTTGGCGAAGTTCAAGCTCGGGTTGCCGATCTCGTAGGCAACGCCGACGCGGTCGACGACGCCGGCGCTGACGAAGTCGTCGACGACGGTGCCGCTGAACTCAGGGAAGTCCGGGAAGACCTGCATGACGCCGAATCCAGGGGTGCCGAACAGGGCGGCGCCCTCGTTCTGGATGTGGTTCATGGAGTTGTACTGGGCATTGGCCGCGACGGCGACGGCAACGAACGACAGGGAAAGAAGGCTCTTCTTCATTTGTTTACCTTTCCTAATTGAAGGGTCGTGGCCCACCGGAAACTCCGAGCAAGCCAACAGTCGCAATGATATCTTCCCATCAGTCGGTCCTACGACCGCAAAACTACTGGTTTATACACATCTGCCCGCCCATAAGTAGACTTTGTCTAGTCATCGGCCACGTCGATCGCCAGCGAGTTTGAGGGGCCACGAACGAAAGGGGCCCCCTCTCAACCGAGAGGAGGCCCCGAAGTTTGGACAGTCCGCTTCCGCGATTACTTGCGGCGGCGGGCGGCGAGGGCAGCGAGGCCAGCGCCGAGGGCGATCATCGTGGCCGGCTCAGGCACCGAGTTGACCGCGTAGGCGGCGTTGGTGTTGACCGGGATGCTGGCGCCGAGGCCGAAGCCGTCGAGAGGGTTGACGCCGACCGAGTTGTTGGCGGTGCCGTTGCCGAGCAAAGCCGGGTTGGTCGCGCTGAGGATGAACGTCTGGCCGTTGTTCGTGAACTCGAGAACCGGAGCCATGCCGATCCACTTCACGCCCGCGCCAGTGTTGTGGGTCACGTCCATTTCAGCCTTGAAGGCGCGGCCAAAAGCGCCCGTGCCGAACAGCTCGGTGTACGTCACTCGGCTGGTGGCGACCAACTCGGTGGCGACAGTGTTGCCAGTCAGATCGGCGCCCGAACCGGCAGCGCCGGCAGCGGAGTTCCAGTAGCTGACGCGCCAGCCCTGGATGTTGGCGAAGTTCAAGCTGGGGTTGCCGATCTCGAAGGCGACGCCAACCTTGTTGACGATGCCGGCGCTGACGAAGTCGTCGACGACGGTGCCGCTGAAGTCAGGGAAGTCCGGGAAGACCTGCATCACGCCGAAGCCGGGCGTACCGATCAGGTTCGCACCATCCGGCTGGATGTGGTTCATCGAGTTGTACTGGGCGTTGGCGGCGACGGCGACGGCCGCGAACGAAAGGGACAGCAGGGTCTTAGTGTTCATTTGTGATTGACCTTCCGAGATGAAAGTTATCAGGGGCGGCGCTCAGTCGCGCCACACCGCAGACACCCCTGTTATACCGGATGGATCACTCGTTTGGTCGCATCGGGACACAGGTCCCTCCCGAAACAGGCCCCATCGAACCAGGAAGCCCAGGAAAAACCAATAGATTTACGGGTCGGGCCTTCGGAAGGCGTCCCGGGGGTTCCTGCGTGTTCGGTCATAATCGCGGGACTTCCCACCGGATCCGAGGCACTTCCCCTTGACCAAAGCTCACCCCCTGAAACCCGAAGAAGCCGTCGCAAGAGACTACGCAGACCGACTCATCCTCGAGGCCCTCATCAAGCTCTATGAAGTGGTCAAGCCGAGCGAGATCGCCGAGCAGCTCCAAGACCACGGCCTTGGCCTCGCCGCCGTCAGGTCGCTACTCGCTTCGAACGAACGCCGGTTCGCTTACAACGAGCGACGGTGGATCCCGGCCGCACGAATCGAGTCCGCAGGAAAACCGCTTGTCGAGAGGCTCCGGGTCATGGTTGACCGGTTCGGAGGGCCAATGCCCCTTCAGATGGTCGTCAACGAGATCGCGCAGGCGAGCGACGAACTCCCGGACAGCCTCGCCGAGCCAGTCAGACGGATCGTCCAGGCCGACCAACAACTCTTCTTGACCCGGGACGACTGCGTCGCCTTGGGCAGCATGGTCTTCGTCGCCACCGACGAAACGGTCGAGCGCGCCCTGGCCCTGAACGGCGTCCCCCATGAGGTTTTCGAGAAAGCCCAAAAGACCCTTGACGGGTTTGACTGGTACCAGACCGACGCGATCCTGAAGGCCCTCGAGAAGACCGCGCCGATCGACGCCAGGGCCCTGGGAGCAGTAGCTTGGGCCGCCATGAACCCGCAAGACCCAACTGCAAACCACCACTACGACTGGAGGGAGTTCAATGCCGAGCTCCTGAGCGTGCCCGGGTTCATCTATGCGAGCGACCACTCTCTCACCCCAGAGTCGGAAGCCAAGAAGTGGCTGAGCACGGCCATCAAGCTCGCCGACAAGGTCACGGCGACCATCGAAGTCGAAGACGCCGCTCCGATCGAGCTGAAGAAAGAGGACGTCTCCAACATCGTCGCGGCCGTGACCGGCCAGAAGGAGACGGTGACCGCGACTTCCCTGCTCGAGAAGTTCTTCGAGATCACCCCGACCGTCCGCACCTTCCCGGACGACCTCAACAACGTGATGAAGGCCCTCAAGGCCGACAAGGGCGTTTGGTGGGTCGGCGGAGACCGCTTCAGGGTTCCAGGATCCGCCCCAGACTACATCAATGAGCTCCCGGAACCGTTCAGGTTTGTCCAGACCCATCACCTCCAAGAGGACGGCGACCCTGTCGACCTTGAACTGACCGACGACGGACTGTCGAGTTCGCTCAGGAAGTTGATTGCCCACCCGTTGGCAACCGATGTCAACGACGAAGACTCTATGCCGGAGCCCAAGAACATGCCGGACTCCCTGCGGCTCGTCTTGAAGCCAGTCCACCGAGAGCTCGGCACCTTCCCACTCTCCCAGTTTCCCACCGGTTGGCTCGATGACCAGCCCGAGATCCAGGAGGCCATCCTGGTCAACCGCGACGGCCGCGAACTCCAGGTCTGGATCAACACCAGGATCCGGCTGATCTTCGGGCTGATCGACTGGTGGCTCGACCAGCCCGTCGAATCCGGGGCGGTCTTCAGCCTGAGCAAGACCAACAAGCCGAACGTGTTCGAGTTCGCATGGCTGGATCAGACCGACCCCGTGGTCTACATCAGTAACCAGCGGATGGAGGAACTCCGGGAAATCGCCTCCAGGATGGACGAGTCGTCCACCTTCGACGTCGTTCGAGAGGTCATGGTCCACTGGCCCAAGGGCACCGACTTCCTGACCCTGCTCTGGGAAGTCAATGTTGTCCGCAGGACCTCGAGGCGCATGCTCGCCTCGATTCTTTCAAGCTACGTTTGCTTCTATCAAAGGTCGGGCTCGCCAGTCTGGCACTACGACCATAAGAAGGTCGAACAAGGCTTCGACAAGACGAAGAAGAAGTTCATCAAGAAACCGTAGCCACGCTCGCGCGTCGGGGCTGTCAAGAGTTGCAAAACTCACGACAGCCCCATGCTACAACTTTCATTAGCGCTCGCCACCATCGTTACGACACCGGGCCAAGACGGTTCGTTCGGCGACTTTCTCACCAAGGCCGAGCGGGCGACCGCGCGGTACCGTGACGCCATTGAACGGGCCGCGAACATGGTCCAAGACTCCCCTTCCCAAAGGCTCGTCCAGTCGCAAGGGCTGCATCTCTTGAACCTGACTTGGGAGGACACCGGCCGGTATAAGAACTCCTCGGTCGGGCCAAACATCAGCGACCTGACGATCCAAGTGGTCAAACCCTCCGCTGACGAAGAACGGCAAGAGGCGGCGCTGATGCCGGTCGTCCGGTTCCCCAACTTTGAAGACAAGACCGGCGACATGGATCCCCGAGACTTCACCCTGCTGGTCGGCAACCATCGGGGCCGAGCCCTCACACGCGTCTCTCTTCGTGAGTTCCTCGCCCGGCCAGGCGACTTCATGAGCCGGCCTCGGGAGTGGCCGTCGCGGGAGCGGACTCTTCTCGCCGACCGGGACGAGAAAGTGCTCGTCAGCGCCCAGGCCTGTCTCCTCCCAGTTCCCCAAGGCGAGAAGGCCACCTTTAACCCTGTCCTGTTCAACTATCAGTCGAGACCCGGCGATCCGGCCGTTCTCGCGATACTCGCAACCCGCCAAGGCACGAGCATGACCATCATCGACAACCAGCGGAACGGGTTTTCAAGCGGATGGGGCTGGGGCCAGAGACTCTTCCACAACGCCAACGGCCAGCGGGCCAGCCTGACCGGAGAGCGGATGAGCGACTTTCTCGTCGGTCCGGAAGCCGGGGCCGCCAACGACCCCAAAGTGAGCGAGTCGGGGCTCAGCATGGTCCTCCTCGTCCAGGTGCCGCTCCAACAGCGAGAAAGGGAGCGACGAGACTCCATGTCTCAACCGTCGGCCCCGGCTGGCGGCACGGGCTCGGCCAAAGCCGAGTCCCGCGGCATGGAGGCGGCCGTGATCGGCCACGGCGAGCTTGAGGGACCGTTCGTCGAGACCGACGGATTGTCCATCACACGCGACCCCAGGTTCCCGGTACGGGTGACCGTCCAGTTCTATAAGGCGACGGACTCCGGGCGGCTCACTGAGAGCGATGTGAGGCAGATCAAGCGGGACCTCGACCGGGTCTATCGGTCGGCCACGAGCGTGGGGAGCCTTGTGACCGGAGGCCGGACCGGGCGGCCGACCGAATACGACGGACCGAAAGTCCAGCCCAAAGATTGGTGGGAGCGGTTCTGGCGGGACTACGAATCGTGGTCGGGAGTCTCTCGAGACGTCGCCAAACGAAACTTAGTCCGTGCTCTGGGCACGGGATACATGGACAAACCGGTGACCGAGCTGTATCTAAGGGACCTGCTCAGGTAGGTTCTAGGCGGCCCCTCCTTGGGGCCGCTTCACTTCGCGGCCAGGGCCTTGTTCGCCGCTTTTGCGACCCGCGACTTTCGGCGGGCTGCCTGGTTTTTGTGGATCACGCCCTTCTGAACAGCCTTGTCGAAGGCTCGGAGCGCTTTGGAAAGAGCTTCGGAGACGACGGCCTTGTCGCCAGACTCGGCCGACTTGCGCGTCTTCTTCACGTACGTCTTCAGCGCGGTGCGCGTCGCCTGGTTGCGCGCGCGCCTCTTCTCGATTCTCCTGATGTCTTTCTTCGACGATTTCAGATTCGCCATGCGTTCCTCGGTGCGGCCCGACAGTATGCCACAACCGCACCGAAGGCCGGGGACCGCCGGATCTGGCAAGCAAACCTACCAGATTTATCACTCGGATCATCGCCTCTTAGGTACCCTTCGGCTGAATCGGGCATGGCCGCGTGTTGGCGGCTAAAAAATCCGAATATGAACCGAAAAACCTTGCTATCGAGAGTCTCGTTCGTCGCTCTTGTCACTCTGACCGCGACCCTAGCCCACCCCCAAACACCGCGCGACCTCGGCATGCACCTCAGGCCCCACGAAGAGGGGGCGACCATGCCGTACATGGCCCAGCCCTGGGTCGTGACCACGCCCCAGACCGTCATCAACTTCAACGGGTTCACCAGCTACCAGGTGAACGTCAATAGCGCGCAACTGAACATCGTCAACGATGCGGCCAACGAGCCCTCTTTGACGATCGATCCGAATGATCCGAACAAGATCGCCGTTGGTTGGAGGCAGTTCGACAACATCAGCTCCAACTTCCGGCAAGCCGGGAACGCCTACACCACGAACGGGGGCGTCACCTGGACGAACAACACGGTGTTCACGCCAGGAACCTTCCGAAGCGACCCTGTGCTCGACACCGACGCCCAAGGCAACTTCCACTACAACAGCCTCCTCCAGACCTTCTTCACAGACCAGTTCCGCTCGGCCAACGGCGGCGCCACCTACGTCAATCTAGGACCTGCGACAGGCGGAGACAAGCAATGGATGATCGTCGACCGCACCGGCGGCGCGAGCCAGGGATTCGTCTATCAAGCCTGGTCGACAGCCGGGAACAACTATGGTGGACGCCAGTTCAGCCGGTCCACCAACGGCGGGTCCACATGGATGAACCCGATCAACATCCCTAATCAACCGGTCTGGGGAACGATGGCCATCCGGAACAACGGCGACCTCTATCTGTGCGGGTGCGACTTCGGATCCACGTTCTACTTCAGCCGTTCCACCAACGCCAAGAACAGCTCGGTGACTCCGTCCTTCGATTTGAACCGCACCGTGAACATGGGCGGCAGCATCCAATTCTCGATCCCCGTCAACCCGGACGGGCTCGGCGGTCAAGTCTGGATCGTCACCGACAACTCCGGCGGCCCAAGAGACGGTTGGATCTATATGCTGTGCTCGGTGCGCCGTGGCGCGACGAACCCGCTCGATGTGATGTTGAGCCGAAGCACCGACGGCGGCAACACCTGGAGCACCCCGGTCCGAGTGAACGACGATCCGCAGAACCAGACCAAATACCATTGGTTTGGCACGATGAGCATCGCCCCCAACGGGCGACTCGACTTCTGCTGGTACGACACGCGAGCCTCGTCCAATAACTCCCAAAGCCAACTCTATTTCCGATCGTCCAACGACGGAGGCACGACGTTCACAAACTCCGTCGCGCTGAGCCCGCTCTTCACTCAAGGTGTCGGCTATCCCCAGCAGAACAAGCTCGGTGACTACATCGGCATGATCTCGTTCAACGGGTACGCGGGCATAGCCTACGCGGCCACGTTCAACGGCGAGCAGGACATCTTTTACGTCAAGGTGCCGCTCGGTCAGACCACGCAGCTTCCACCGACCAACTTCGCCCTCTTCCGTGGCATTTTGCTCAGTGGCGGCCTCGCCCAATTGGCCAACGAGGACAATGATCCGCTTGTGGCCGCTCCGGGCCTCGTCTTGAACCTGCAGGAAGCCCCTGTCCAGCTGGTCGTCGAGGCGACCTCGCCGACGGCGGCCCCAGACAGCCTCCGGTTTAAGACCGTTACCCGGGTCAACACGACTGGCCTGGGCCAAACGATCGACCTCTTCAACTACCAAACTCAAAGCTACGAGACGATCGACACGCGAGCGGCCACGACCTCGTACCAAACGGTGACGGTGGACGCGACCGGCAACCTCTCAAGGTTCGTCGACCCGGTGACCCGACAGGTGCGGTCGAAGATCAGCCTCAGGCAGACAGGGCCCGTGTCCGTCTTCCCCTGGACCGTCTCGTTCGACCAAACCCAGTGGACGATCGGTCAGTAGACCTCCGAAGCCCCCTCCCTCAGCCCCCGCCCCTCATCCAGGGGCGGGGGCTCTCCTTTGTCAGACCCAGCCGCGAATCTTGCAGGCTTCGGCCACTCGATGCACAGAAACCAAATAGGCCGCAAGACGTGTGTGGACCTTGCGATCGGACCGCACCGAGTGCACCGCGTGGAAAGCCGCCGTCATGATCTCGTCAAGCTTGGCGTAAACGCGCTCGCGCTCCCACTTGTCCAAGCCCGCGTTCTGGACTTGCTCCATCCAAGAGACCGTCACGCCGCCCGCGTTGCACAGGAAGTCAGGGATCACATAGACCCCTTTATCGAACAGGATCTTGTCCGCTTCCGGAGTGGTCGGCCCGTTGGCCAGTTCTGCGCTGATCTTCGCCTTGATGTTCGGGGCGTTCTTGTAGGTGATGACGTTCTCCAAGGCGCTCGGCACCAAGACATCGACATCCAGCTCAAGAAGGGCCTCGTTGGTGATCGTGGTCGAACCTGGATATCCAACCACCGACCCAGAGGCCTGTTTGTGGGCTCTCAGGCACTCGTAGTCCAAGCCGTCGGGACAGAAAACGCCGCCCTTGGAGTCGCTCGCGGCCACGACCTTCGTGCCGAACAAGGTCTCAAGTAAACGATGGGCGTGCTGGCCCGCGTTACCATAGCCTTGGACGGCCGCCGAAGATTTCGAAAGGTCGAGGCCGATCGCCTTGGCGCACTCCCTCAGGGTGTACATCCCTCCCCGGGCCGTCGCATCGTCCCGGCCTGCCACGCCGCCCACGTCCAATGGCTTGCCCGTGATGACGCCGGGCTGGTGCCTGCCAGCGATGACGTTGTACTCGTCCATCATCCAAGCCATGATCTGCGGGTCGGTGTAGACGTCGGGAGCGGGCACGTCGGACTCAGGGCCCACGAACCGCGCTATCTGCCGGATGTAGCCCCTCGCGAGCCGTTCCTTCTCGCCCATCGACATCTTCTTGGGGTCACAAATGACGCCGCCCTTCCCTCCGCCAAGCGGGATATCGACCACGGCCGTCTTCCAAGTCATCCAAGCGGCTAAGGCTCTGACCGTATCGACCGTCTCCTTGGGATGCCAACGGATACCGCCTTTGTTCGGCCCCCGCGCATCGTTGTACTGAACCCGGAACCCTTTGAAGACCTTCGTGGATCCGTCGTCCATCTTCACAGGGATGCGGACATGGAGCTCGCGCAGGGGTTCGCGCAAAAGCGAGTGAGTGGCGCTGTCGAGCTGCAACATCGCAGCGGCCTCGTCCAATTGCTGCTGTGCAATGGCGAAGGGGTTTGGCATGCTCGCTATCCTACCGGTGGCTCGGCCACGGGCCCAGGTGTGCCGGAATCGTCGATTTTGGGTAAGACGCGGTGAATGGCAGATGCATGGGCGTTCCTGTTCGGCCTCCTCGTGGCCCTTTCCGGCGCCCTGCTCCTTGGCATCCTCTTCGAGCGGCTCCGACTCAGCTGGGTCGCCGGGTGCTTGGTCGCCGGCGTCGTAGCAGGCCCATCGGCGCTCGGGCTGGTGAAGTCAGACGGGGCGATCCTGGCCATCGCCGAGATCGGCGTGGCCCTCCTTCTTTTCACGATCGGGCTCGAGTTCTCGGCTCGTCGACTCTTCAAACTCGGTGCGGCCCCGCTGCTCGCCGGAGTGGTCTCCGTTGTGGCCATCACACTGGTCATGGCGACTGTGGCGCTCGCCTTTGGACGTTCATTCACAGAAGCTGTTCTGATCGGCATGGCCCTGTCGCTTGGCTCGACGGCCGTCGTCCTCCGGATCTTGAAGGACAGCAACATGCTCGACTCCGTGGCTGGGCGTACGGCCCTCGCGATCTTGCTGGTCCAGGACTTGGCGGTCGTGGTGATGCTCTTGATCGCCGAGTCCTTCTCGGTCAGCCAAAACGGTATCTGGGCCAAGGTGGGGCAAACAGTGATCGGAGGTACGGCCCTCGTCGTCGGGTTGCTCGTTTTTGTGACCTTTGTGCTCCCCAAGCTGGTCTCCGACTCCCTTGTGGCCAGGAACCGCGAGCTTCCCATCCTTTTGGCCATCACCGTCGCGCTTGGTTCGACCTGGCTGGCACATGAGATCGGCATCTCTCCGGCCATCGGGGCCTTCATCGCCGGGATGCTCCTGAGCGACACGGTCCATGGCGACCAGATGCGATCTGACGTCCACCCGCTCAAGACCCTTTTCATCACCGTCTTCTTCGTCTCGGTCGGCTTGCTGGTCAATCTGAACTGGGTTTCGAAGAACTGGGCCTGGGTGCTCGCTGGGACGATCGGGGTGCTCGTTGTCAAGACCTTAGTCACCCTACTGAGCGTCAGGCTGTTCCAAAGAGGCATCGTCGACACAGTCGCCACGGGGCTCATCTTGTCGCAGATCGGCGAGTTCTCGTTCGTCCTCGCCGAGATCGGACGGAGAGGAGGACACCTTTCCGAGCCCGTGTTCCAACTCATCGTCTCGATCACCTTTTTCACGATCCTCGTCACGCCTGGAATCGTCCGACGATCGCCAGAACTCTCGAGATGGCTGGCCAAGACGCTGGTTCCAGCGAGGCTCTTGGCCGCGGTCGAGCGGTCAGCAAGAGAGAGCCCAGACTCTCAGCCCCGGGTCGTTCTGATCGGCTATGGAGACGCTGGAAGAACGGCCGCGAACGCCCTTGTTGAGCAGAACGTGAAGCTTTGCGTGGTCGATCTGAGCCCGACCGTCGTCAAGCTCGCGCATGAGCACGGCCACCGGACCGTGAGGGGAGACGCCACGTCGCCCGAGATCCTCAAACGGGCGGGCCTTGACTTGGCGCCTTTGGCCATTGTCGCCGTGCCCGACCCCCACGCGACCCGCATCATTGTCCGACAGATCAAGCTCCACCGGCGCGAGGTCGCTGTCGTCGCCAGGGCCCGCTACCACACCATGGCCGAAGAGCTCGACATCGCCGGAGCCGACTTGATCATCGACGAAGAAGTGCTGGTCGGGGAAAGCTTGGGTCGGTGCGCGCTCCAGAGCCTCATGGAGCCGGTCCGCTCGACCTAAGCGTCCTGGGTCGATGGGCTGAGCAAAGGCATCTGGTGCCTGGGCCGCCACATGGCCGCCCGTGAGTTATGGACCTCAAGCATCCTTCCGCCGATGGCCTCTAACCCCCCTGGCAGATATCTCGCCGTGCTTTCACCGACGACCAAGGTCCCTGGTTCTCCCGCCTTCTGCATGTGCGCGGCCACATCGATCACGTGGGCAAAGTTGACGTTCGTCAGGCTTTGCCCTGGAGCATGGACACTTCCCGTGTTGACCCCGGCCCGGACTTCGATCGGGCTCTTGAGCTTGTTACGGAAAGAATTGAACTCGAACAGGCTGCTCAGCAAGGCGCGTCCAGCGGCATAAGCCATCGACGGGTTCTCGAAAACGCAAGTGACACCGTCGCCAGCGGTCGAGTGAAGCCGCCCGCTGTACCGTTCCGCCATGGCTTGGACGAACTTGTGATACTCGCCGAAAGTAAATTCGATGTCGAGCGGGTCGTTCTCCTCTTTGAGTCGGGTCGAACCGACAATATCGACGCTCAGAAACGTGACGAACCGTTCGTCAGACCGCAGTCTGTCTTGAATCGAGGCCAGTTGCTCAAGCAGCTCGTGCCGCTCCTCGATTGGATCCTTGATGCCGAGTTTCTTCCGGTTCCCGTGCACGATGGCTTGGGAGCCTGCCCCTGCGAGAAGGCCGACGATCACTGAGACCAGGAGGAGAATTGGGGACGGGCCCTCGTGCGGCACATTCGGAAGGAACCCAAAGATGAACGTGAACAGGGTCAAGACGAAGAAACCGATGCCGCCGAACGTCGCTCCTGCCAACGCCCCGTCCCGAGCGGTCTTGGCCACGCCCGCGTTCCACAGCGCGGCTATGGTCGCCACCATCACGACCGAGCCCATGAACCCGGATGCGTCCTTGAGAGCTGCCCCGATCGCCGCCGCGAGCCCGCCGACAACGCCAAGAACGCTGGCCATCGTCACGCGCCTGACTGTCGGGTCAAAGGCGACGAAAGAACTGCGGACCCTCTCGACAATGGTCTCCTTTCTCGGAGCGCTGGCGCTGCGCACAGCGAGCCTGACAAAGTCTTCGGGAGCTCCCGTCGCTTCTGAAACAGCCTGGACGGCAGCATCGTCCAACTCCCCGTGCTGCGCCTTGAGGCGCGTGGCCAGGAGGAGGATCTCTTGCCAAGAGTCCTCGGACATTGAGGTTCCGGCATTCGGCTCTGCCAATCGCTCCACGTGTTGGAATTCTACAGTCTGAAACGACTTTTCAGTTTCGAGGCTGGCTCAAAAACAGCCTGTCGGCGGTGGAGGCGGCCCTCCGCTTTGGCGAAGCAGGAACAATGGCCTTGGCAAAGCGTTGTCTTGGCCGGGCCTGACGGTGGCCAGTCTCACCGCGCAAGTCGCTGTATCGACAGGATAGGTGTCCAAATTGTAGAGGATCGTCCTAAAGAACCTTGGCACCGGGATCGTGGCACCTTTCAGCGAGACCGAGACCACGTTGTTCGGCACTTGCGCCTGGAATCGCCCGTTGTCTCCGGTCCGGACCCCCGCGACCCGCTCGCCGCCCGGGCTGTAGAACTCCACCTGGACGTACTTGACCCCAGTCGTGGACGCTTCTTCACGGACGAACCCGCTTACCGTCGTCCCGTTCTGGACAGGCACGGCCAAGTCGGTCTGAACCGTCCTGGATTGGCCGGGCAAGGTCACCCGAGTCGAGAGACTCGTCAACCCGGCTGTGCGGTTCAAGACTTGGATCCTGCCCGATGACGTGACGCTGATGAAACTTGGCGGGGCGCTGCAAGACCAAGCTCCGGCCGCGATCTCGGTCCGGACGCCGGCCGGATTGTAGTTCGCGACCACCGCTTGAAGAATGTCGCCGACCTGAAGACTCAAGGGATCGACGAACCCGCTTCGACTCACTCCTCGCAGTTCCACGTAGAGTCCAGGGGGCGGGGCCTGGCCGCCCGGCCCTCCGCCGGTGCCGCCGCCACTCCCCCCCGCGGAGCCGGAACCGCCGCCACAACCGATGATCCAAGCCACAGTTGTCGCGGCCGCTAGGAACAAGAGCACTTTCTTCATTGGTTTTTCAAGTTTGTCCGAAACGAGTGCGGGGCCAGGTCGGCCAGACTCAGTTCCAACGACGGGCCGCCGTCAGCCATGCAACAGACGGGAACGCTCGATGGATCGGGAGCGAACTCGAGCATCGTCTGTACGCAAATCCCGCAGGGGAGCCCGCCGTCTCGCGTGACCACGGCCACTGCCATGATCTCGCTGCACCCTGCGGCGACCATGGCCGAGACCGCCGACCGCTCGGCGCACAAAGTCGCCCCGAACGACACGTTCTCCACGTTGCATCCTGCATAGATCTGGCCGTCGCTCCCAAGCACCGCCGCGCCTACAAGATAGACGCTGTAGGGTGCGTAGGCGTTCGCGCGGACCGCGGTGGCAGCTGCCAAGAGCTCCTTCACTTGAGCACCGCCACTGTGACCCCGTCCCCGCCCTCAGACGGCTCGGCACCGGCGAACGACCTCACGTGCTGGTGCCCGCGGAGATAGTCCTGAGTCACCTTCCTGAGCACGCCTTCGCCCTTGCCGTGGACGATCCGCACCGAAGAGAGCCCTCCCAGCACCGCGTCGTCGATGAACTTCTCAAGGATCTCAAGAGCGTCCTCGGCGCGATAATGGCGCAGGTGGATCTCAGTGGAGACGGTCATGGCTTTCTGGAGTTGGGCCCCGCTCGATCGGCTCTTCGAGGGCGCGGCGACTTCGGGGGCGACCGGCGTCAAGTCTCTCAGCGCCACCTTCATCTTGAGCGGCCCGATCTGCACCATCGCTTTACCGTCTTTCGGTTGGTCGGCGATCACCCCGGTTTGAGCGTATCCCCTCACCCGCACGGCCGTCCCCTTGGTCAATGAAGCCTGGACGGAAGGCGGCGGGTTCGGCTCGCGCTTAGGACGGGCCGGCTGGGCCAGTTCCTCGCCGACCTCCTGCAGTTCCCGCAGGCGCTGGCGGGCGGCGTCAAACCCCTTCTGGCTCGGGTCGCGCTTCAGTTGGTCAAAGATGTCGGCGGCCTCGAGCCGGATCTCGCGCAAGAGGGCTGCAAGCTCCTCGCCCGCACGCTCCCTGACTTGCCGGCGCGTGGCTTCGGCCCGAGCGACGGCTTCCTCAGCTTCTTGCTCGACTTGCCGCAACCGGCCCGCCAATCGGTCGGCCTCGCTTTGCGCCCGTTGTGCCTGCTTTTGGGCCGACTCCAGCCGCTCGATCATTCGAGAGACGTCCATGTGCTCGTCGCTGAAACCTTGGAGTGCCTCCTCAATGATCTCCTTTGGCATGCCTTGGCGCTCCGCGATCCTCATGGCATGGCTCGATCCCGGAACTCCCACCAGAAGCCGGTAGGTCGGGCGCAGCGACTTCAGGTCGAACTCCATGGATGAGTTCATGAAACCAGGGGCGTTTGCGGCCAGGAGCTTCAGTTCGCCGTAGTGGGTCGACGCCATCACCTTGGCCCCCTGAGACTGAAAGCTGAGGAGCAAGGCCCTTGCCAAGGCAGCCCCCTCGCCGGGATCGGTCCCAGCCCCGACCTCGTCCAGGAGGACCAACGCTCCCTGCGTCGTCCCGCGGAGCGCCTCGGAAATGTTCCTGATGTGGCCCGAGAACGTGCTGAGCGATTGCTGAAGGGACTGCTCGTCACCGATATCGGCCCAAAGCTGGGTGAAGGGCCCGATCGTCACTTCTTTCGCCGGGGGCATCATCCCGCACTGGGCCATAGCCGCGCACAGCCCGACCGTCTTGATCGCGACCGTCTTGCCTCCCGTGTTCGGCCCCGTGATGAGCAGCACATCGGTCTCGCCACCCAGAGAGACAGAAAGCGGCACCGCTGACTTCTTGTCCAGAAGCGGATGCCGGGCCTCGACAACTTTGATAAAATGACCTGCTACCAACAGGGGCACACAACCGCCCATGGCTTCCCCAAGGCGTGCTTTGGCGAGGACCAGATCGAGTTCGAACGCGGCTTCGAGTCCATCCACGACTTCCGAAGCGACCTTCCCGACTCTCGAACTCAGGTCTCTCAGGATCCGTGAGACCTCGGCCCGCTCGGCCGCCTCGGCTTCGCGGAGCTCGTTCCCCAGCGCGACCACGTCCTCAGGTTCGACATAGATCGTCGCGCCGCTCGCGCTCGTATCGTGCACGATTCCGCGGATCTTTCCCCGGTTCTCTGCTTTGAGCGGGATCACATACCTGCCCGACCTTTGGGTATAGATCGGGTCGCTCAAGAGCTCTCGGGTCTTGCCGCTGACGTACGACTGGACCCGGTCTTGGATCCTTTGAGCAGCGGCCGCCTTGCGGCGACGAAGGGAGGCTAGTTCGATCGAAGCCTCGTCCCTGACCGTGCCGTCGCCGTCGAGGCTGGCAAGCAGCTTCCCTTCGAGCGCCTCCTGGAGCGGCAACCGTTGGCCGAGCAGCCAAAGCTTGGGAGACCTCTCGCGCTTTGACTCTAACTTTGACCTTGTCAGACGAGAGCTGTACAGAGACTCTCCGATCTGGTGCAAGACTTCTCCTGGCAAAACCCCACCCTTTCCAGCGATTGTGCAGGCTTCAGCCACGTCATGGACACCCGAAAGCGAGAGAGGATCGAGAGCCAAGATGTCCCAGGCCTCACTCGTGCGGTCGATCTCAAAGGCGACCTCGTCCGGGGCGAATCGCGGGAGCAGGACATGGGCCAAGGCGGCTCCGCCTTTGGTGTCGCACGCCTCGACCAACTGGCCGCGCACCATCTCGAACTCGAGCACCTGAAGGGCGTGGGTCAGCAATGCGGCCTCAGTCGGCAACGAGTTCGAGCACGGGCCGCAGGCCCGCCTCGTTGTGCCGGGAGAAAAACTTGTAGATGTTCGATTCGCCCGCTCCTTGCGGGTTCATCTTCGTCGTCAAGGCCAGGGCCAGCGACCGGTTCGACCTCATTCCCACGGCCAAGGCCGCCTTGAAGTCTCCCGGGCCCTGCATCAAGTCGACCACCACTTTGAAAGGCGTCTCGTCCTGGCTCGGGCGCGACCAGCCCGTCCCGAACACAGCTTGGGCCCCGATCAGCGGGTGGACCTTCGGGGCCATCGAGACGTCCCAGTCCGATTCTTTGAAAGTCGCGCTCAACGCCCGAGCTTCGATCGGGTTCTGTCGGGAAGTCTCCTCGTCGAACCCGGGATCTCCCACATGGGTCAAGACGAGTCGGGCGGCGGTCAGCTTTTCCGGATCCAAACCATCAGGCAAGTCGAACCTGAGACAACTGTAGCTGAACGTGAGCGAACCCTCGGCGACCTCGGAGACCGAACCAGAGTCGTTGCCCCATGCCCGCAAATAGCGGTCTGTCGTCTGATCGCTGGCGAACGAATAGACCCAGACGTCGTCCGACGGCTCGATCCCGTGCCCCGTCGGCACCGCGAACGGGCCGGCGACAAGCGCCCATATGAGAGAAAGGCTCACGCCGCCATTTTACGCGACGGGCCCCTGAGCAACCGAAGCCCGTTGAGGATGACGACCACCGTCGACCCTTCGTGCCCGATCACAGCAAGCGGCAGGACCAGGTTTGTCCTGTCGGGAAACATGACCGGAAAGACGAACGAAATGACCGTCAGGCTCCCAATAACCACCCCGGCAAAAACGAGGTTGGCCCGGATGATGCCGTTCGCCATCCGACCGAGCCTCACGAGATCGGGCAGGGCTCTTAGGTTGTCCTGCATGAGGACGACGTCGGCCGCTTCGAGCGCGGCATCGCTGCCCAGGCCGCCCATGGCCACGCCGACCGTCGCTTGGGCCAGGCTTGGGGCGTCGTTGGCGCCGTCGCCCACAAAGACCACGCCCTTTCCTTCTCCGGCCATTCGATGGACGATCTCCTGCTTGTCCATCGGCATCAATCCAGCCCGCACCTCGTCGACACCGACCTTTTCCGCAACGACTTGGGCGGCGAGCGGGTTGTCCCCTGTCAGCATCGTCAAGGGTGAGACACCAAGTGTTCGCAACTCGCCAAGGACGGCCTTGGCCTCCGAGCGGGTCGTGTCTCCGAGGCCAAGCGCGGCCCAGGAGTCACCCTCGCGAACCACTGCGACCGTCAGGCCACGGCTCTGCATCTCTCGGACCGACTCTGCGACTTCAGGGGGCAACCCGCCCTCACGTTCATAAAGCCTCGGTTGCCCAACCACCACGCTCTTCCCATCGACCTCGGCCGAGACTCCGAGCCCGGGCATCGTCACGCTCTGGACCGCAGTTGGGATCGATAGGCCAAGGTCCAAGGCCCCTTGGACGACGGCTCGGGCCAAAGGATGAGTGCTGTGCTCCTCCACCGACGCGGCCAAGGACAGCATTTGAGAGGCCTCACCGCTGATCGGCTCCCCGATCGCCCAACACTGGGAACCGTGGCCAGCGACAGCCCCGACAGCGACCGCTTCCCTGGCGCAAACGCAGACCTCCCGCAACGACGGCCGCCCGATCGTCAACGTTCCTGTCTTGTCAAAGGCGGCCCGGTCCACCGTCCCTGCCGCTTCAATGAACTCGCCTCCGCGAACCAATATGCCGTGTCGGGCCGCCCAAGCGAGGGCCGAAAGGGTGGCGGCCGGGGTCGAGATGACCAGCGCGCACGGACTGAGGGCGACGAGCAAGGTCAGTGAAGCGAAAAGAGCGGTTTCGGTCGGATGGCCCATCGCGATCCTGACCACCACTGAAAGGAGTGTCGCGCCGATGACTAAGAACGTATAGGTCTGGCCGAACCACTGGCTCACGCGCTCGCCACTCGCCTTGTTCTCGTGGGCCTGGCGGACCAACTCGACGATTTGTTCCAAGGTGGTGTCGCCGACCGCCCGAGAAACCTCGACCACCACCATCGAGTCCTGGTTCATCGTTCCAGCCAAGGCTCCGTCTCCTGGAGCCTTGGGAACAGGCACCGATTCGCCGGTCATCGCCGACTGGTCGATAGTCGTCTCACCTTGGACGATCTTGCCGTCAACCGGGACAAGCTGGAAAGGAAGCACCCGGACCCGGTCACCTGGTTTCAATTCGGAGACGGGCACCTTTCGATCGCCCTCGGCCCCAACCAGCAGTGCAGTATCTGGCTTGAGTTTGATCAAGGCAGCGATGGCCGACTTGGTCCTCGACATCGCGTATTCCTCCATGGTCGAGGAGAGGCTGAACAGGAACAGAAGGACTGCCGCTTCGACCGGATGACCAAGGGCCACAGAACCGGCCGCCGCCAAAACCATGAGCACGTTGACGTCGATGTCGCGCCTGACGACGGCCCGATATGCGGCCCTCAGCGCAAAGACCGATCCGAACGCGACCGACCAGTAGGCAAATGGGAAGCCGAAAAGGCTCGCGACCAGGGCCACCCCCGCCAACACTGTCAAGACCGTTTGAAGTCTGCGGCTCAACTTGAGCAAAGTGTATCCGCAAAAAAAGGGGCCGACCACGAAGATCGGCCCTTGGCTGGAGGGGTGCTGGGGCTGGATGGGCGATCCAGCTGCTGGCTTTTGTGGCGGAAGGTGGAGAGCCTTCCCAAGTCCGTCTTTCCCCGTCACGATCCGACCTGTGACCATCGGAATACGGGTTCAATCGATCAAATCGAAAACTCCGGGCCAATTGCGCGCGGGCATTTGCGGGAGGAACCAGGAAGTTCACGGGTCCCTCGGCACGGCCAGGCTATAATGCACTCCGCTAGACGCCCCCAAGAAGGGCGTCCGATCAAGACCCATGAGCAACGAAACAAACGCGGCCCCCGTGCCGCCCATGATGGATCCGCTGTCAGAAAAGGCGCTGGCCGACGACGGCCGAAGTGAAGGGCGAGCCCGCAAGCGGACGAGGCGCAAAGTCAGCTACCTCACGCTGAACAAGATCGAGTGGGTCGACTACAAGGAAGTCAACATCCTTCGGAAGTTTCTGACCGATCGGGGCAAGATCCTTCCTAGCCGACAAACTGGGAACACGGCCAAGCAACAGCGCATGATCTCACAGGCCATCAAGCGGGCCCGCGAGATGGCCCTGTTGCCGTTCGTCGTCTCGGAACTTGCCGACGAACCGCGGACGCCAAGGGTCTATGCTCCGAAGGCCGAGGTCGCCACACAAGAGTCATCGGCTGAGTAACCTCGGTCTCATATCGGTCCCACCAGGAAGATTGCTCAAACTTGAGCAATCTTCCTGACTTTGTGAATCCTTGCACGGAGTATGAATCGTATGATTGAGATGAAGCCCCATGTCCGACGACTCCTACCCCGTTTGCCTTGACAGGCTCTTCTATGGTTCTGTGACCGTAGGAGAGCGCGGGCAGATCGTGATCCCTCTTGAGGCGAGAACTGAACTCGGGTTCAAACACGGGGACAAGCTCCTCGTCCTCAAAGACCCTCACTGCAAGGGCATCATGGTCGCCAAGCTCGACGAGTTCAAGACCCTCCTCCAAAGGTTCGCCCAGGTGATGGAGGAAGCCGACCGCCACGTCGAGGAAAGTGAATGAACGCCCTTGCGTGCCTAGCGGTCATGCTCGGGTCGCTGGTGCAAGACGGTCAGCCACTGACCATCGATCAGGCCGTCGAGATCGCCCTGACCAACGGGTTCGGGCTCAGGACTTCAGCCGCACGGGTCGAGAAGGCCAGGCAGCAAGAGTCTGAAGCCAGAGGGTCGCTTGGACCGAAGCTCACCCTCGGGGCCAGCTATTCAAGGTTCGAAGGCGCCGTGACTTCTGGACAGGGTCAAGTTTCGAGCAACTCTCCTGGAGTCAGCCCCTTGGCGGCCGGTAGCTCGGCGTCGGCTCCGAACAGCAGCAAGCAAGCGAGCGTGTCCCTCACCCAAGTTTTCGACATCTCGGGCACGATCCACCGGTCTGTCGAAGCGGCCAGGTTCGGCACTCTGTCAGCCGTCGAGGCCTTCGGGGCGGAAGAAAACGCGGTGAGGCAACAGGTGAAAGGAGCCTTCTACAACGTCCTGTTGGCCAAGGCCCTGGTCAAAGTCCAAACGGACGCCAAAGACGCGGCCCAGGCCCGGCTCGACAAGGCGACCGTCCGTCAGCGTGAAGGGGCAGTGCCCATGTTCGACGTTCTGAGATTCCAGAACGATCTGCGCAAGACCGAACAGCAGCTTGTCCAAGCCTTGGGGTCTTTGGAGTCCGCCAAGCAGGCCCTCAACAACGTCCTCGCCCGACCCATTGAGACTGCGTTCGAGCCGGTCGACGTCGTCGGACTGCCCGGCCTGCCAGATTCGCCTGAACCCCTTGTCGAATCAGCCCTTCAAAGCCGGCAGGAGATCAAGCAATCGGCGCTCACCGTCAAGTCGCTCGGCAAGTTCGCCGAGAGCCAGGAACGAGGCACCCGGCCGAGCCTCGTCCTCTCTGCCGCCCACAACCGGGTGATCGACCCGCCGATGGGATCAAGCGACAACGGCACGATCGGAACGCTCGCCCTGAGCTATCCGGTCTTTGACTCGGGAATCACTCGCTCCCGGGTGCGGGCCGCCCGCCAAGACGAAAACTCGGCCGTGATCGGGCTTGAACAGACCACTTTGGCCGTCGTCCTCGACGTCAGATCGGCCTACACCAGGCTCACGACAGCCAAGGAGTCGTTGGCCGTGGCCCTTGATTCCGAAAGGTTGGCGACTGAGGCTCTCAGGCTCGCCCAGCTCCGGTACGACGAAGGAGCCGGCATTCTGATCGACGTCACCGCGGCCCAAGCCGATCTGACAGCCGCGCGCGGCTCCGTGCAGAGCGCGAAGTACGAATACTTGACCGCATATTCCTCCCTTCAGAGGGCCGTGGGGCGCGACGACCTGGGCCAGGGGGTGCGGCCGTGAGAGGGTTTGCCTGGATCGTCCCCCTCGCACTCCTCGGTGGGTGCGTCAACCGCGCTGCCCAAGAGCAGGCCGCCAAGACCGAAGCCCTCATTAAAGATCCCACGATCCCGGTCGTCACCGCCCTCGCGACAACCCGTGACCTCGAGGAGACATTGGCGGTCACAGGGGCCATCACGACGAGCGACCAATCGCAGGTCGGACCGGCCGTCCCGGGCCGGCTCGTCGCCGTGTATGTCAAAGACGGCGACCAGGTCGTAGCTGGCCAGGTGATAGCCCAGCAGGAAGGCGAGTCACTCTCGGCTCAGTTGCGCCAAGCGACCGCCCAGGCCAATGCGGCCCGGGCCGCCGTCTCCCAGGCTCGATCGGACGCCCGGACGACCCCTGAAAAGACGGCCGCCGCTGTCCGCGCGGCTGAGGCTCGGCTCTCCCAAGCCAAATCCCAGCTCCAAAAGGCCCTCAACGGGGCCCGCACCGAAGAGCGGGAGCAGGCCGAGTGGGCGGTCAGACGCGCCAAGAGCGATCTGGACACCGCCAAGAGCGCCCGTGACCGCGCCGAGCGGCTCTATCAAGAAGGGGCGATCGCCCAGGCCGACTTTGAGCAAGCCCAAAACCGCTACATGAACTCCTTGGCCGCGTACGAGGGCGCACTCCAAAGTCTGAGCATCGTTCAGAGCGCGACCAGGCCCGAGGACATCGAGTCCCTCCGCCAAGACGTCCGCGCCGCCGAGGAAAGCTTGAGGATCGCCAAGACCGACCGAAGCGCTGACCAGATCGCCGCCGACCGTCTCCGCAGCGCCGAGGCCACGCTCCAGGCCGCGGAGGAATCCGTCCGGATCGCCCAGAAGTCGCTGCGCGATACGTCGATCCGGTCGCCTTTCGCGGGCCGCGTGACGGGTCGTCCGCTCCAAGCCGGCACTTTCGTCGCCCCTGGGGCGGTGGTCGCTACAATAACGGGCCTTCAAGGCTCTTACTTCGAGGCCTCGGTTCCCGAGACCCGGCTCGCCGACGTCTCGCCCGGCCAAAGGGTCAAGGTGACGGTCGATGCCGTCTCGGGGGCCGTTTACACGGGAGCGGTCATCGCCGTGAACCCCCAAGCGAACGACGTCACCCGCGTCTACCCAGTCCGCATCAGCATCGATCAACGCAGCGAGAGGCTCAAGTCGGGAATGTTCGCCCGGGGCGAGATCTCGGTGGGGGCTCGAAAGGGTGCCACTGTCGTACCGAGCATCGCTGTCCTGAAGGATGGACAAGAAGCGACCATCGTGACTGTTGAGGCCGGAAAAGCCAAACGGATCAAGGTCAAGGTTGGCATCGAGACCAACGGGCTTACCGAAGTTTCCGGGATCGCCCCCGGCACCGTCGTGGTGACTTCGGGCCAGTCGGGTCTGGCCGACGAGACACCAGTCCGGGTCGAGAACGGCAAGGAAGACAGGGAAGGCTAAGGATGGGCTTGACCCGACTCGCGATCGCCAGGCCGATCTTCATCTTCATGTGCATGGCCTTGGTGTTCCTCTTCGGCACCATCGCCTACCGGAGCATGCGGGTCGAGCTCAACCCGGACGTCAGCTTCGGGGTCGTGACCATCACGACGATCTACCCAGGGGCTGGGCCTGACGAGGTCAACACGCTCGTCACCAGAAAGCTGGAAGAGGCGGTCAGCGGGGTCGCCAACCTTCGTGAGATCGTCTGCACGTCCCAAGAGGGCGTATCGTCGGTCGTTCTCCAGTTCGAGATCGGGTCCGACCAAGAGGCTGCCGTGAACGAAGTGCGGTCCAAGGTCGATGCGGCGATCGGCGACCTGCCACGAGAGGTCGAGCGCCCGATCGTCGACAAGCTCGACACGGCCTCTGACCCTGTCCTCACGATGATCATCCGGAGCGACACGCTGAGCAACCGTCAGCTCCGGGACTTGGCCGACAACCGCCTCAAGGATTCGTTCGCGAGGATCAACGGGGTCGGAACCGTGACGGTCGCCGGAGGCGACGAAAGAGAGATCCAAGTCCGGCTCAAACGGGAGGCCCTGGAAGCCTACAAGATCGGCATCGTCGACGTCCAACGCGCTCTCCAGGCAGGATCGATCAACATTCCGGCCGGTCGGGTCGTCGCCGGTGACTCTGAGTACACAGTCCGCGTGACTGGGGAGTTCAAGTCGGTAAAGGAGATCGGCGATATGTGGCTGAGCTTCGCCGACCGTCAGCGCGAGGGCCCGACACGTTCGGTGCGGTTGAGCGACATCGCCACCGTCTCCGACACAAGCGCGGAGCGTCGCCAATACACCCGCCTCAACGGGAGCGACGCGGTCTCGATCATCGTTCAGAAGACCCGTCAGGGCAACGCGGTCGAAATCTCGAAGGCGGTGAACACGGCCGAGGGCGACCAGCCCAGTCTCCTCCAATCGCTGGAGCAGCAGTACGGCATCAAGTTCGTCACGACCCTTGACACGTCCAAGCAGATCCAGGAATCGATCAACGACTTGCAGTTCGCGATCGCGTTCGGCATCTTCCTTGTCATGGTCGTGATCTGGTCGTTCTTGCACAATCTCAGAGGCACTCTGATTGTCGCCATCGCGATCCCGCTTTGCATCTTTGCCACGTTGATCGCCCTTTGGGCGTTCGGCTTCACGATCAACAACCTGTCGATGCTCGCCCTTTCGTTGGCGGTCGGCGTGTTGGTCGATGACTCGATCGTGGTCATCGAGAACATTTATCGCCACCTCACCATGGGCGAGGAACCGGTTGAGGCCGCCATCAACGGACGTTCCGAGATCGGTCTGGCCGCGATCGCCATCACCCTCGCCGACGTGGTCGTGTTCCTCCCAATCGGATTCATGGGCGGGATTGTCGGGCAGTTTTATCGCCCGCTCGGCATCGGTTACGCTGTCGCGGTCTTGATAAGCCTTCTGGTGTCCTTCACGGTGACTCCGCTCTTGGCCTCCAGGTGGTACCGGAAGGGCGAGGACTGGGAGCACCCGACCGGCCGGTTCGCCAAGTGGTTCGAGGAACGTTGGCACTCGTTCGCGCTGGCTTATCGTCGGGCCTTGGGGTGGTCGTTGCGCCACCGCTGGTTCGTGTTCAACATGGGATGGACGGTCCTCGTCGGCCTCATCGTCTTCATTGGCGGAAGCTTCGCGCCGACGATGCAGGCGGCCGTCATGGGCCAGATCCCGTTGGTCGTCATGTGTGGCGTCATTGGCCTGGTCGCGCTGATCCTGACCCTGGTCTTCCAGCGTAAGTTCATGCCGCTCCTGCCAGTTATCGGCCTGCTCTATGGCCTCGCGTTTCCGACCGCCGCCATGGTGGGCAAGGCGTTCGCGGACTGGAAGAAGGAGGCCGTGTTCAAGTTCGCGTTCCTCCCTCCGAGCGATGTTGGTCGCGTCAATGTGACCATCGATCTTCCGTCCGGAGCCAGCCTCGACGCCACGGAGAAGGTCGTCAAGCGTCTCGAGGAAGTCATCCAGACACATCCCGAGGTGCATTACGTCGTCTCAAGTTTGGGCACGCGGTCCGCAGGGTTCGGAGCCGCCCAACGGGGCACGAACTACGCCGCCATCACCGTCACTCTTTATGAGAAGGCGGCCCTTCTCGACCGTCTTCCCTGGGCCAAGCACGAAGAAAAGCTGAGATACGTGCCAGACAACCAAGTCGCGGCCGAAATCCTGGAGAAGGTCGGCAAGGTGCCCGGAGCCCGGGTCACAGTGACGGTCGGCGACCAGTTCGGGTTCGGATCGGCGATCCAAATGTCGTTCAGAGCCGACGACCGAGCTTTGCTCGCCGCCACGACCGCAAAGATCAGAGACCAGCTTGCCGCCGGGGCGGTCAAGGGCGTGGTGTCGCCGGACCTTTCAGCCAAGCCTGGCAAGCCAGAGCTGACCGCAGTCCCTGACAGGGCCCGTCTCGGCGACGCCGACCTCACGGTCGCGGACATCGGTTCGGCCTTGCGGGTCATGTACGAAGGCGACGACCAAGCCAAGTTCCGGGTCTTGGGGCAAGAGTACGACATTCGGGTGATGCTGGCGGAGTCGGACCGAGACGACCCTACGTCCCTTCCTCGAGTCCCAGTCGCCTTCAAGCGCGGCAACCCTGTCTTCCTTTCCGAGGTCGCGGATGTCAGGCTCGACCGGAGCGTCGACAAGATCGACCGGCGAGGCCGCCAGGAAGAGATCCTCGTCACGGCCGATCTGCTCCCGGGCTTCGCAGCGGGATCGGTCCAGGGTGAGATCGACCAGTGGATGGAACAAGAGCGGCTCGTTCCAGAAGGAGTCCGCTATGTTCCTCTTGGCCAAGCCGACGCTCAAGCTCGCGAGAGCGTCTACCTGCTCGGGGCTATGGGACTCGGCCTGCTTTTGGTCTACATGGTCCTCGCGTCGCTGTTCGACAACCTGCTTTACCCGTTCGTCATTCAGCTAGCCCAGCCACAAGCGCTCGTTGGGGCCTTGCTCGCCCTCGTCATTACCGACAAGCCGTTCAACATCATCGGCTTCATCGGGCTCATCGCCCTGGTCGGTCTGGTCGGCAAGAACGCGATCTTGCTCGTCGACTATGCCAACACCCTGCGCGACCGGGGCAAAGAGCGGACGGAGGCCATCCTTGAGTCTGGACAGACGCGCTTGCGGCCGATCATGATGACGACGCTGGCCCTCGTGTTCGGAACCTTGCCAGTCGCCCTCGCCATCGGCCGCGGCTCAGAGTTCCGCGAGACGATCGGCATCAGCATCATCGGAGGAACGCTCCTCTCGACGTTCCTGACCCTGCTTGTGATCCCGTGCTCCTATTCCCTGTTCGACGACCTCTATCAAGCGATCCAAAGAGCCCGGCACCGCCCGCCCCAGCACTGACAGCAATCCGGTCGCTCCCGCGTCTCTAAATGAGATGGGAGCGACCTTGCTGGTGTCGGACGCCCGGTTCAGTTGGCGGGAGTTCACCTCCGCCCAGACGAAAGTCAGCTTGGATGTCGCGGCTCCCGAATCAGGCCCCCCAGGTCGGGTCACGGTCTGGAGCGAGGGGAAGCTCAAGGCCATGCGGTTCGTCGGCACTGTCGACCCTGCCCTCAATCCCCTCGCGATCCTGTCGGCGTATCCTTCACTGGCTTCAGCCGTCGACGGGGAGTTCTTGGTCGTCACGCCCTCCCTCGCCGACACACCGTTCGGAAGGCACTTTGGACTCTCCTTGGCCGCCTTGGTCCGCCCCGAGCGAGTGCTCGCTCCGGCCGGAAGCGGGCTCCACGAGTGGCCTTGGCCCGTCGGCGCCGAAGAGATCGACCTCCCGCACGAGCTTCCGCCACTCGTGCGCGAAGCCCAGAGGCGAGCCCAATGGATGGCCCTGCTTGACCGCTCGACGCCACACACCGTCCGGCTGGGAGAGGTTGCTCTGATCGGAGCCAGGCTCGGTTCTGGCCGACGAGTCGAGACTCCCCTCGCTTGGGCTGAAGTTGCCGGGGCCACACTCCACATGGTCGCGGACCGAGAGCTGGACGACGGCGTGGTCGCATCGCTGATGGACGCTGTCCACGCCGACAAGGCCTCCCACGCCAAGCCAGGCGACTATTCCCGCTTGATTTGCAGCTTCGCCCATCAGGACGGAGAAGACTTCGCCTTGGGCGTCATCGAGGCTCTTGACCTGAAGGGCGAGACACTGATCGTGCGAAGCGAGGCCGTGGCTGGGGCGGCGCCGAGTATGGTCAAGCTCGGCCTGATGCGGATCGACAACTCGGGCCGAGAGTTACCGCCAATCCGCCCCTGGTCCCTTTGAGGCTGGCCGAAGAACCCAGCCTGGTACGCTCCCCCTCCATGAGCCTGGTCAAAGTGATTCCCCTGGGCGGGTGCGGAGAGATTGGAAAAAACTGCACGGTCGTCGAGAATGAAGACGGCTTGATCGTCATCGACGTCGGCCTGAGCTTTCCCCATGAGGAGCATTATGGCGTCGACATCGTGGTCCCAGACTTTACCTATTTGATCGAGAACAAGGACAGGGTGAGGGCGATCTTCTTGACCCACGCCCACGAGGACCATGTGGGGGCCTTGTCGTTCCTCCTTCCCCACGTCCAGGCTCCCATTTACTGCACCAAGTTCACCAGCGCGATGGTCCGGAGCAAGCTTGAAGAGAGGACGGGCATGAAGGAGGTCGACATGAAGGTCACCCAACCTGGCGACACAATCGACCTTGGCAGCCTCAAGGTCGAGTTCGTCCGCGTGACCCACTCGATCCCCGAGACCTGTGCCCTGGCGGTCCACACCCCACACGGAGTCGTTCTTTTCACCGCCGACTTCAAGTTCGACTTCACCCCGGTCGATGGGAAACTCTCCGATGTCGGGCGGTTGACTGAGCTTGGGCGCGAAGGGGTCCTGCTCCTTATGAGCGATTCGACCAACATCGACCGTCCGGGCTGGGGCCCGAGCGAGAGCCGGGCGACAGAAGGACTTGGCAAGGCAGTCCGTGAGGCGCCAGGTCGCGTCCTGGTCACGATGTTCAGCAGCAACATCCATCGGATGCAACAATGTGTGGACGTGGCCGCCGCCAACGGGCGCAAGCTCGCGGTGACGGGGCGCCGCATGGAGACCACCATTGACATCTGCCGGCGGCTGGGCTACCTCAATATTCCTGAAGGCCTTTACGTCAGGCTGGACGAGATCGGCAAGTACCGGGCCAGCGAGATCCTGTTGCTCGTGACCGGCAGCCAAGGCGAACCCATGGCCGCTTTGAGCCAGATGAGCCGCGGCGAGTACAACAGGCTCAAGATCGTCCCGGGCGACACGATCCTCTACTCGGCTCGCCCAATTCCTGGCAACGAAGGCGCGATTTGGCGCACCATCAACCGGCTCGTCCTGCAAGGCGCGAACGTGGTCACCGAGAGCGACAGCCCGATCCACATCTCGGGCCATGCCTACCAGGAAGAGATCAAGATGATGGTCAACCTGACGCAACCGTTCTACATCGCTCCCGTCCACGGCGAGCCGCGCCATCAAGACCTCTACCGCAAGCTGGCCATGGCGATGGGTTGGCCCGCCCACCGAGTCTTCACGATGGCCAACGGCGACGTCCTCTGCGTCGATGACACCAAGGCTTGGATCGATGGCCGGGTGCCCAGCGGGGAGGTCCTCATCGACCAGCACGGGAACGCGGCCGTCACGTCCAAGGTGCTCGCTGACCGCTCGGCCCTTGGCCACGACGGGGTCGTCGTCGTAGCCCTGGGGATCGACCCCAAAGAAGGGACCTTGACCTCGAAGCCGGAGGCGCACGTCCGGGGGTTCTCTGGGCCGGACACGGCGATCGAGGACGCTTTGGACGACCTCGTCGACGCGTTGGCGAAGCTGGTGCCTTCAGACCTTCGAGACACGGAGTGCGTCGAAAAGCTAGTCAAGAGCGTCGTGGGACAGACCATCTCCCGACGTTGCCAACAAAGGCCGGTCGTCATGCCCGTCTTGGTCGAGGCCTGAGGCCTCGGGTATCTTTCTGCCCGCCTCCATGCTTCACATCCACACCTCGGAAAGCGTCAGCGAAGGGCACCCAGACAAGGTCGCTGACCAGATTTCCGACTCTCTGTTGGACGAGTTTCTGGCGCAGGACCTTCAAGCCCGCGTCGCCGTCGAGACCATGCTCGCCCACGGCGTGGCCATCGTCAGCGGTGAGGTCACTACGGAAGGGTACGTCAATGTCCAACAGGTCGTCCGAGAAACGATCAAGTCGATCGGTTACACCGATACACGGGTGGGCTTTGATGGGAACAGCTGCGGCGTGCTCGTTGCCATCCAGGGCCAGTCCCCCGACATCGCCATGGGCGTGGACACAGGCGGGGCCGGCGACCAAGGCATGATGTTCGGCATGGCGTCGACCGAGACCGAAGAGCTGATGCCTCTCCCGATCTCCATCGCCCACGCCCTCATGCGCCGCGCCGCCGAACTCCGGCACAGCGACCCAAGCCTCGGGCTGCGGCCAGACGCCAAATCTCAGGTCTCCGTCATTTACGAGTCAGGCCGGCCCAAAGCGATCGACTGCATCGTCGTGAGCCACCAGCACGACGAGCGGCTGAGCCAGGGCGACGTCCATGATCTGATCGAGACCAAGATCGTCGATCCAGTGCTGACCGCTTACTCGCCATACGTCGATGGGCCGATCACTTACCACTTCAATCCAACTGGGAGGTTTGTCATTGGGGGCCCGGCGGGAGACACAGGGCTCACAGGTCGAAAGATTATCGTCGACACCTATGGCGGGATGTGCCCTCACGGCGGTGGAGCCTTCAGCGGCAAGGACCCGACCAAAGTGGACCGTAGCGCCGCCTACATGGCTCGCCATGTGGCCAAGACGGTTGTGGCGGCGGGGCTCGCAGACAAGTGCCAGGTCGCTTTGGCCTATGCGATCGGCGTCGCCCAACCAGTTTCGGTGAACATTGAGACCTTCGGTACAGAAAAGGACGTCTCGGTGGAAAAGATCGCGGAGCGCGTGCGCGAAGTCTTCGATCTGTCGCCACGCGGGATCATGTCCCACCTCGGCCTCAGGTCAGGTCGCGGGCTCCGATACCGAGAGACGGCCCGTAACGGCCACTTCGGCAATCGGGACTTCCCCTGGGAGCAGACCACCCAGGTCGAGGCGTTCCAAGGGTTGTTGGCCGGAGCTTAAGCCGGGTTCTGGGCCAACAACGCAGGCAAGGCCTCTCTTTCCAAGAACGAGGCCACCGTGCGCAGCACCTTGCCTCGGTGGCTGACCTCGTGTTTCTCATCGGGCGTCAGCTCGGCCATGGTGCGCCCAAGTTCCGGAAGATAAAAGACGGGGTCGTAGCCAAACCCGCCCTGTCCCCGGGGGCTGCTCGCGACCACTCCCTCGCAAGTCTCTTCGAACACCCTCATCGGGACGCCTGGCCCGACGACCGCGACACAGCACCGGAACCTCGCTGAACGGAGATCGGCGGGAACGTCCGTCATTCGGTCGAGGATGATCGCCATCTTTTTGTCGAAGGACGTCTCAGCCCCCGCGAAACGCTTGCTCATCGGCCCGAGCTCGCCTGGCAGGGCATCGATCTCGAGCCCCGCGTCGTCGGCGACGCAGAGGCGTCCCGTGTGGCAAAAAGCGCTCTGGGCCTTGATCACCGCGTTCTCGGCGTAGGTCGCTCCAGTCTCTTCGGGTTCGGGCGCGCCGGGAAAGTCGGCCAAGGTCATGACACGGAGATCCGGGAACCGACGGCCCAGGATCGTCGCCATCTCTCCGGCCTTCTTCACGTTGTGGGTCGCGACAACGAGAGGAGTCACCGCCCCAGCGCCTGCTTCTGGAGTTGAATCAGTTCGGTCACGCCTTTTTTGGCCAGCGCGAGCATCTTGGCGAGGTGGTCGGTGCCGAAGGGATCGCTTTCGGCTGTCCCTTGGATCTCGACGAACTTGCCAGACTCGGTCATCACGACGTTCATGTCGGTTCCGGCAGTCGAGTCCTCGTCATAGTTCAGGTCCAAAACCTCTTGGCCACGGTAGATCCCGACGCTCACCGCCGCGATCGGTTCTTTGACGACGTTCCTCCGCACCATTCGCTTGGCGACCATCCACTCCATGGCATCTTGGAGGGCCACGTACGCGGCTGTGATCGACGCGCAACGGGTGCCTCCGTCGGCCTGGATCGCGTCGCAGTCGATGAGCACCGACTTCTCGCCCATTGACTCAAGGTCCACAACCGCCCTCAACGACCGTCCGATCAACCGCTGAATCTCGAGCGACCGACCGTTCGGGCCGCGGTTGGAGTCCCGTTGGTTGCGGTCTCGTCCCGACCTCGGCAGCATCGAATATTCGGCCGTCACCCACCCTTGCCCGGTGCCCTTGAGGAACGGAGGAACCCGATCCTCGACCGTAGCCGTGACCAACATGTGCGTGTCGCCGATCTTGATCGAGCACGAGCCCTCAGCGAACTTGGCCACACCGCGCTCGATCGTCACAGAGCGCATCTGGTCAGGTTGCCGGCCGTCAGGTCGCATGGGACGAGAATCTTACCAGTCCCTCACACCGGAGTCCGTGTCCGCGCCCATCTTGCATACGTTTCGCCAACTTCCGGCGCTTCTGCGTGGTCAAAAGTGAGGACACCTGATCGTCCCGGACCCGTAACGATAGACGACTGAGATCTATCATAATAGACAGACTGCAAAAGGGCTTGGTTTGCTGACTTTCCAGCAAGTCGCCTGGGAACAGTATTGGTTCAGCGGCCATACATTCCGATAGCCGGAATGAGGCTGACTTGAGAGGACTCAGTTGCGGGTGGAGTTTTACAAGCACGGGCTTGGCCCAGAGGTTGTTCGCGCGATCGAGGGCGTTGTCGCCTCACCGTTCTTAACCTCCGGCCCGGTCGGCAAGCAGGTCGAAACCCAACTGGCAGATTTTTTCGAGGTCGATCACGGCCTACTCGTGAACAGCTGGACCAATGGGGCTGTGGCCACCCTGCTCGCCCTCGGGATCGGCCCAGGCGACGAAGTCATCGTCCCAGCGATGACCTTCATCGCGACCGCCAACGTCGTCGAACTGGTCGGGGCGAAGCCCGTCTTCGTGGACGTCGATCCGGAGAGCCTCTTGATCGACGTCGGCCAAATGGCGAGGGCCGTCAGCGACCGCACTCGGGCCGTGATCCCCGTCCACCTGTACGGTCAAATGGTCGACATGGCGGCTGTCGGCGCAGCTCTCGCCCATCGCCCTGGTATCGCGGTGATCGAGGACGCTGCCCACTGCTTCGAAGGGAGCCGGGACGGATACCGCCCTGGGCAAAAGTCGGACGCGGCCATCTTCTCCTTTTATGCGACCAAGAACGTGACCTGCGGAGAGGGGGGCGCGATCGTCACAAGGCGCGCCGACCTGGCCGAAGCCATCAGGAAGACGCGCCTTCACGGAATGTCGGCCGGTGCGGCCGACCGGTTCTCGAAAGGCCAGTACCGGCATTGGGACATGGAGGCTCTCGGTGTCAAAGCAAACCTGCCGGACGTCCTTGCGGCCATGCTGCCGAACCAAATCGATACGATCTTGGAACGGTTGCCGCGGCGCCAGGCGATCGCTGACAAATACCGCCAGGTGTTCGAAGGAACCGGGGTCAGCGTGCCGCGCCGCGTTACCGGCTGCGTCTCGGCCGAACACATCTTCCCGATCCATGTCGATCCTGCCCTCCGGGACAGCCTTCTCCTGGCTCTTGGCGACGCACAAATCGGGGCCACAGTCAACTATCGCTCGGTCCCAACTCTGACCTACTACAGCAGAAAGTACGGATATCAGCCAGAAGACTTTCCCATCAGTTGGGCTTGGGGCCAAGGCACCCTGACCCTTCCCCTCTTCCCTTCGCTCACTGACGAGCAACAAGACCATGTGGCTCGGACGGTGCTCTCGCATGTCTGCTCCACAGCAAACTCGCATGCTTGATCCTTATCACCCTCAGTTCATCGTTCCAGAGAGGACCGCGCTCGTCACCGGAGCAGGCGGATACATTGGCTCCACCCTGGCCTCGCAACTTCTAGAACTTGGTTACCGAGTCATCGGCTACGACCGGTACTTCTTTGGCAAGGACCTGGTCAGTGACCTCTTGCTCCACCCGAACTTTGAAGCCAAGGTCGGCGACATTCGGGACATTGGCCCAGAAGACTGCGAAGGGGTCGATGTCGTTTATGATTTGGCCAGTATCTCCAACGATCCGGCTGGTGAGCTCTGCCCCACGTTGACCGTCTCCATCAATAGCGTCGGCCGGTCCAGAGTCGCCAAGACCGCTCGTGAAGCTGGTGTCCCAAGGTACGTCCTGGCCAGTTCTTGTTCAGTGTACGGGGCGTCGTCTGGATTGGACTTGGACGAAACCAGCCTGTGCCAACCGCTGACGACATATGCCAAGGCCTGCCTCGACTGCGAGCATCAGGTCATTGAGATGGCGCGGCCCGATTTCACCGTCTGCGTCTTGAGGCAGGGCACAGTCTACGGAGTGTCGCGAAGGATGCGGTTTGACTTGGTCGTCAACATCATGACCCTCAACGCTTGGAGGAGCGGCGCCTTGTCCGTTACCGGCGGAGGAGATCAGTGGCGTCCCTTCATCCATGTTTCCGACACCGCCGCCGCCTTGCGTGCCCTGGGCCTTGCCGACCAAGACAGAGTGCAGGCCGAGACGTTCAACGCCGTTGGCGAGAACATGAAGATCAGTGAAGTGGCGGAAACAGTGGCCGCGGCTTTGCCGATCGATGTGAGGATCGACCACGTGGAAGGCAACTTGGATCGGCGTGACTACAATGTCAACTCCGACAAGTTAAAGAACACGGTCGGTTGGGTTCCAAGAATGACGGTAGCGTCCGGGGCCCAAGAGGTCTTCAGGTCTCTGGAAGTGGGCCACGTCCATCGTTGCCCGAGGAGCGAGACCGTCACTTGGTACAAGTCCCTGATCTCCAACTCGAATGTGTTGCTTCGATAGGCTCCGCGGTGCCGAGACTCTTTCTGGCCTGTCCTCTGCCGCCCGAAACCGCAGAATGCCTGGCTGAATGGAGCCGAAGCCGCCTGGTGAATGCCCGCTTGGTCAAACCTGAGGCTATGCATGTGACAGTCAAGTTCTTTGGCGAGGACGAGTTGGAGACGAGAGTCCGAGAGACGTTGGCGAGCCGATGGGAGCCGGTCGAAGTGAGCACTGGGAACCTGGCCCGGTTCGGACGCACCGCCATCGCGCTCAGACTGACTCCTTTGGCAGGGGGGCTGCCGTCAAACCCGCACGTCACGTTGGCGAGAAGCCAGGCTGGCTTCCGGCTGCCAGAATCGCCTCCCTGCCTACAATTCACGCTTGCCAGGCTCGTCCTCTACGAAAGCATCCTCGGGCATGCCGGGGCTGAATATCGCGCGCGTGCCGAGGCCCCGCGGTGATCGGGTCAAAATCGCACCGTGCGCGTATTGATCGTGGAAGACGACCTGACCATCGGCGAGGGCCTGATGACCGCCTTGAGGCGGGCGGGCCACGACCCGGTTTGGGCCAAAGACGGAGAGGAAGGCGAGCGCGCCGCCCTCTTCGAGAGCTTCGGAGTCGTCCTGCTCGACTTGATGCTGCCTAAGCGGGATGGGCGCGAAGTCTGCCGCAACCTGCGAGAAGCGGGCGTCGAGACCCCAGTCCTCATGCTCACCGCGCGCGACGAGGTGAACGACCGGGTCGAGGGATTGAACACGGGCGCCGATGACTACCTGGTCAAGCCCTTTGCAGTCGAAGAGTTGATGGCCCGCATTTCCGCACTGACCCGTCGCACCGCCAAGGTCCGGGCACCCGTCCTCCGGGCTGGAGAGATCGAGCTCGACACGGTCGCCCAAACGGTCCGCATTGGAGATCGACCCGTCCATCTCACCCAGCGCGAGTTCGCCCTTTTAGAGGCCCTGCTCAGGCAGAAGGGGCGCGTCCTGTCAAGGGACGCGATCCTGGAGCGCGTCTTCAACAGTGACCAGGCACTCCCGAACACTGTGAGCTTCCACATGTCGTCCCTCCGCAAAAAGGTCGATCCAGAAGCCCGGGTGATCAAGACCGTCCATGGCTTCGGATATGTGGCCGAGGAACCGGAGGGCTGACCGTGTCCCTTCCGTCGCGCGTCATTCTCCTCACCGCTGTCCTCTTTGGCGTCGGGATCGTGCTCTTCGGAGCCCTGCAGCTGCTGTTTGGGACTGAGTCGGCCCTCCGAGAGATCGACCGGGAGCTCTTGCGCCGGGCGGTTCAATCGCGGGGGCCGCACAGAGGTGGCCCGCCCCGTCCCGTTCCGACGATCGGCCCTCCGCCCGATTTCGACGTCCGCCGCCCACGCGCCTTTTTCCTGGACGGCAGGCCAGTCGAAGCCCGGCCCGAGATCCGGCCTTGGAGCCAGGAGCTGTTCGACCGTGCGCTCCAAGGGGCCCCTGTGTATGGAGACCTCACAGTGAACGACCAGACCCTTCGTGTCATCTCGGCCAAGGTCGACCATCCCGAATTTGGGCCTGTAGTCGTGCAGGCCGCCACTGAAACGACCTCGCTCCAAGCGGCGCGGACGGCCCAGACGCAGGCCTTTTGGCTCGTCGTGCCTTTGGCCCTCGCCTTCGCGGCCGTTGTCGGGGCCATCGTGTCCCGACTCGTGATGGCGCCAGTGAGAAGACTGACTTCTGCCGCCGAGCGGCTGGCGGCCGATCCGACCGCTCACGAAGAGATCGCCCCTCGCGGAACCGACGAGATGGCCCGGCTCGGTAAGGCCTTTGACTCTATGACCCACCGGCTGCAAGACTCCAACCGGCAGCTGGTGGCCGCCCTCGAATCCCAGCGACGGTTTACCGGCGACGCCGCCCACGAGTTGCGCACCCCCTTGACCGGAATTCTGCTCGCCGCTGAGAACGGCCTTCATCCTGAGGCCACAGACCAGGAGCGACGCGACGCTCTCGCCTCCATCGCCAAGTCCGGCGAGTCCATGGGGCGGCTGACCCAGATGCTATTGACCTTGGCGAGGATCGATTCTGGCCGTCAAACGATGCCTCTCTCGTCCGTCGGGCTCCTGCCTCTTCTCCAGGAAGCCGCAGAGCAGGCAGGACTCATGGACGACCCGAGGCTGGCATGGTGCGGCCGAGAGACAACCGTTGTTGAGGCGAACCCCGACGCCGTGCGCCAGATCGCCCGAAACTTGCTCGAAAATGCGGCCGAATACACGCCTGAAGGGGGCCAGATCATAGTGGACGTTGGCCGCTCTGGCTTCACGATCTCGGACACCGGGCCAGGATTCGCGCCGGAACACCTACCACGGCTTTTCGAGCGCTTCTACCGGCCCGACCCGTCCCGTTCGCGCGAACGGGGCGGAAGCGGCCTTGGGCTCGCCATCGTCCAGTCGCTCGCCCAGGCCCAAGGAGCCATTGTCTCGGCCAGGAGCGAGCCCGGCCATGGAGCCTCGTTCGAGGTCGCATTTCCGCCCCAGTCCAGCGACTCACGAATCACTCACGAATCTTCCTGATAATGGCCTTGTCGGATCCCATTGCGGACCGATGAAGGTGAACAACATGAAACGTCTGCTGCAAAGAGCCATTAGCCACGCCTCAGTCTCTGCCGCCCTTCTCGTCCTGGCTGTCGCCGCTGGCGCCCAGGGCGGCCCAGGGCCTGGACCGGGCCGCGGTCAAGGGCCGGGCCGAGGACCAAACGACAGGATGATGATCGTACGGATGTCCACAGTCCAGAAAGAACTGGGCCTCAGCCAAGCCCAGGTCCAATCGATCGAGGCCCTCAGGCCACGCCGAGGAGGCGGGCAGCCCGGCGAGATGGGCCCACCGCCGAGGCCGGAAGAGCAACTCTCCAAGATTCTGAACCAAGCCCAAAGCGACCGACTGAAGCAGTTGGCCCTGCAGTTTGGAGCCCCGATGTCCATCCTTCGGGACGACGTCGCCAGTCAGATCGGCGTCAAGGAGACCCAGCGCGACAAGATCCATGAGATCGTCCGCAACCTCATGCCGCCTCCTGACCGGGGTCAGGACTCCCGCCCCAACTGGAGCGAGATGCAGAAGAGAAAGGCGCAGGCCTTCGACCAAGCCTGGGCCTTGCTCGACCAGAACCAAAGGGCCGCGTACAACCGGCTCGCCGGCAAGCCCTTCAACAATTGGGTCGAACCCACCCGACCCTGAATCTGACCCCGCCCGCTCCGGATTCCTTCCGGGGCGGGCCCGGACTCATCCCGACCCACGAAGGGCATGGCGCCATAATAGCTGCGGCGCGGCGACGTAGCTCAGTTGGTTAGAGCGAACGGTTCATACCCGTTAGGTCCGCGGTTCAAGTCCGCGCGTCGCTACCATCCCCTTCATCGGCTTAGCCGTTCTCGGTCCTCCGCTTGGCCATGGCCATGACGTGCCCGGCGACCAGCACCACCGCGACGACCAGCGACATCAGAACGGTGACTAACGCGGGGTAAACGTTGGTGGAGTCGCGAAGGTACGCGGGCAAGAACCGGCCGATCAGGAGCAGGCAGACGATCAGCGTCACGATGTAGCCCACCCGAGGGTTCTTGATCGCCACAGCCGTCATCGCCAAGACCAAGGCCCCGGCCCCGCCGGCCGCGACCAACGAGATGACGCTCCCCTTCACCACCGCTGCTTCGACGCCCATGGCGATCAGGGCCAAGCCAAAGACCAACATCACCCATTTCGGACCAGTCATCGTGGCCCTAGTCTACGGGCAGGCCGGGGTCGCGGCTGGGCCAGGAGGTGTACACTGCCCCAAGTGAGTGGCGACGGCTGGCACGAAGACCGGCCAAAAGAAGAGTGCGGCGTCATCGGGCTGTTCAGCCCAGGTTCGGAAGCCTCGCGCCTGGCCTTCTTCTCTCTTTATGCCCTCCAACACCGGGGCCAAGAGTCCGCCGGGATTGCCGTCTCGGACGGGAGCCAGGTGCACACCGAACTCGGGCTAGGCCTCGTGGGGCAGATCTTCGACGAGTCGGTCCTCGCCCGGTTGCCTGGCCATATGGCCGTTGGGCACACCCGGTACAGCACCACTGGCGGGTCGGAACTTCGCAACGCTCAGCCGATTCAGTGCACGAGCGTGGTCGGCGAGATCGCCGTCGCCCACAATGGAAACCTGATCAATAGTCGCGAGCTACGGGCCGAGTTGATCGCCGAAGGCGAGGTGTTCAACGCGACCACTGACAGCGAGATCATCGCCCGCCTGATTGTCCGAAACCTGCACCTGGGCCCCGAGAACGCCGTCGCCGCGACAATGAGACGGATCGAAGGCGCCTACGCCGTGGCTGTGCTCACTCCCGACCGTCTTCTCGCCTTTCGCGACCCGAACGGCATCAGGCCTTTGGTAGCGGGCGAGGTCGGTGACGGCTGGATGGTGGCCAGCGAGACCTGCGCTTTCTGGCCGGTCGGCGGGGTGCCTCGCCGCCAAGTAGGCCCTGGAGAGGTCGTGATCATCGATGGCAGGGGCATGCGGTTCGCCCAGGCTGTCCCGTCACAACGGGAGGCCAGGTGCCTGTTCGAGTTCATCTACTTCGCCCGCCCCGACAGCCGTATGTACGGCACCAGCCTCTATCGGGCCCGCGAAAGGATGGGCGAGCGTTTAGCTCAGGAGCAACCTGCGGACGCCGACATTGTGGTCCCCGTGCCCGACAGTGGCATCCCCGCCGCCCTTGGCTTTAGCCGAGTGACAGGGATCCCCTACCACGAGGCGATGATCAAGAACCGCTATATCCACCGGACGTTCATCCAGCCCGACCAGCGGATGCGCGAATTGGGAGTCCAAATGAAGCTGGCCCCGATGATCGAAGAGATCGAAGGCCGGTCGCTGGTTCTGGTGGACGACTCCATCGTCCGCGCCACCACCACCCGACAGATCGTCAAACTCCTGCGCGATTGCGGTGCCCGGTCGATCCACGTGCGGATCACGGCCCCTCCTATCCGCCATCCTTGCTTCTATGGGATCGACATGTCTTCGCGGGGCGAACTGGCCGCCGCCGCCATGACGATCGACGAGATCGCTTGCCACATTGGGGCGGACTCGCTCGGCTACTTGACGATCGAAGGGGCCTGCGAGGCGGTAGGCCAGCCAATGTCGGCCTTCTGCTTGGCTTGTTTCAATGGCAACTATCCGGTTCCTGTGCCTGACGGGCTGAGCAAGGACGCTCTTGTCCCCGACGTGGGCCAACTCAGCACCCTCGGGCCCCGAGCGGGCTAGTGGCTGTTCTGCCCGTTCCGCGCGGCCTGGTCGAGGTGCTGAGAATGCCGGCGAAGCACCTCGTCTGAGCGCCGGAACACCGCCTCGGTCAAGTCGTTCCACAGATGGTAGATCGCAGGAAGCTCCTCAAAGTCGACGAGCATCCGGCCGATCGACTCGGATCCCTCGGGAATGTCTACCAGCTCCTTGACCCGGGCCGCGAAGACGTCGGCCCAGCGGACTTCGTTCCGCTCCGAGATCCGATAGCAGCCTAAGTAGATGATGTCTTGGAGGATGGCCCCGGCTTCTTCCCTAGCCTCTCGGGCCGCCGCTTCGATCGACGACTCGTCTGGCTCGACCCGGCCACTGGGGATGCACCAGCCCCTGTCCTCGATGTTGCAGATGAGGACCTTTTCGCCAGACCAAGGAAAAACCAGGGCGGCGAACGACCTCAGCGGGGCCCGAAAGGGAGCTTCGAAAAACTCCAGTCTCTGGCGGCCATATCGGCCAGAGGGAAAACGGCTCATGACGGGATCTCCGAGGCTTGGGGGCGTTGAATATTGGTGGCCAGCATCGCGACCAATCCCAAGACGCCGACCGCCACCATAGCCAAGACCCAAGGCTCCGTGCCATAGATCACGACCTTTCCCACCACGTCCTTGGGCTCGAACGGGCCGAAGACCCGGCTGTCTTGAGAGACGGGCCGATTGTCACCAAGGAGATAGAGCGTGCCTTCGGGGACACGGTATTCGCCCATACCGATCTTCCAAGTTGTCGGTACGTCGATAAAGTCGATCACGTCACCAGACAGGCCCTTGACCCGCTTGATGAGCACGTCACCCGACTTCTCCATTCTGACGACGACAATGTCGTTCAACCGGATCGGCCCGACCAGCCAGTAGGCCTTGCTGACAAGTAACCGGTCACCGGAGTTGAACGTCGGCTCCATCGAGTTGCCTCGCACCGAAACCGTCTGAAAATTCATCTGGAAGAACAGGGCGAACCCAAGCACAGCGGCCAAAAAGACTCCAAAGCCCCTGAAGGCCCGCTTCCTTCGGCCAAAGCCCGGCGCATCGACCAGTGACACCAGAGGGTTATACTTCATTCAAAGCTTCCACGCTTTCGCTTCTATGGATAGGTTATTGGACTGGATCTCAGGCAACGCAGGGTCGGTCGGACTCGGACTGGCCGTCGGGTTCGCCTTGATACTGGTCGTCTTGATCGCCCAAGCCAGGGCCGCGTCCGAGTTCCGAAGGCGATGGGCCAAGACTCTGGAGTCGAGCGACGGTTCCAGCCTCGAACAAGCCCTCGAAAAGTCCTTGGCGGGACAGGAGCGCCTGGAAGCGGAACTGGCCGAGGCCCGCTCCAGGATCGAGAGTCTTGAGACGAAGATGAAGTCTGCCAAGAGGTATGTTGGCCTCGTAAGATATGACGCCTTTGAGGACATCGGTGGCAGTCAGAGCTTCTCTTTGGCCGTTTACGACGAAGAAGGCAATGGGGCCGTCGTGACCAGTCAAGTCGGGCGAGAGGTCTGCCGGGTCTACGGCAAGCAGCTCTTCAAGGGCCGGGCCGAACGGCACTTGAGCCAGGAGGAAGAGCGGGCCATCGAGGCCGCCGTCGAAGGCCCGACCCGGCCCAGGATCAGCCTATGAGTCAGGCCTACGACGACACCGTCCTCATTGGTCAGTGCCAAAAGGGCGACCGGACCTCGTTCGACAGGCTCGTCGAAAAGTACGAGCACCGGGCCTACCAATACGCCTATAGACTGACTCGGGACAGCGACGAAGCCGCCGACATCGTCGCCGAGGCGTTCCTCCGAGTCTATAACGCCATCGGCAACTTCCGGAGCCAAGCCGCCTTCGGAACCTGGCTCTATAGGATCCTCACGAACTGCTATCTCGACCAGCGCAAGAAGGACAAGAGCCGGTTTCAAACCAGCTTGGAGGCGACCATCCAGACGGCGTCGGGGGAGTTCGAGCGACAGGTCGAGGACACCAGGGACGGCCCCGTCGAGGAGACTGAGCGGGCCGCGCGGGAGGAAGCTGTCCAAGAAGCCCTCGAAAAAATGCCTGATTATCAAAGAGCGATGCTCGTCATGTTCCACATCGAGGGCTTGGCCTATGAGGAGATCGCCGAGGCCCTTGACCTGCCCCTTGGCACCGTCAAGAGCCGGCTGAACCGGGCCAGGGTCGCCTTGAGGGACCATTTGGCGTCAAACATGGAACTCTTTCAGATCAGTTGAAGTCCAACCCCACTAGGATCCCCTATGACCCGAGACAAGGCGCGAGAATTCTTTTCCGACTACAATGAGGGCACGCTCGACGCTGGCCTCAAGCTGGCCTTTGAGCGGGCACTCCGGGAAGACGCACAGCTCGCGGAAGAGTTTTCTCAGTTCAAGTCCGTCTTCCAGGCTCTCGAAGGCGGTTCGTCCCGATCGGTCGACGTCCCCCATGACCTTCACGACAAGATCATGGCCAGGATCGACAAGGCCGAGTGGGAGGCCAAGCAGAAGCGACCCGCAGGAACTTGGGGCTCCCTAAGGCTCGCGGTGTTCGGCGGGGCGGCTGTGGTCGCCCTCGTCGGCGCGGTCATGGCCCTGTTGCCGGGCGGCAACCTCGGCTTGGCGAGCGTCTTTGGGGGTTCGTCGACGATGAACGCGCCCAAGAACGTGGCCCCGCAAGCCGATCATGTACCGACCTTCGTGGCCGACGACGGCAGTCTTCGAATCCAGAGGGAATCAGGCTCGGATGTGGCCTACAGCGTGACCCGTGTCGCTGATGGAGCCTTGATCGCCGAAGGCCGGACATCGAACCTCAAGATGGATCTTCCTGTCGTGAACCAAGATCAGGCCGCTCGCCTTGTCGAGATCAAAGTCGGTTCTGGAACCCATCTCGTCGCCCTTCCGGGCCAATCACCAAGACCAATGCCCGAGGGCCGCGGCAACGTCCGCGACTTCGCCCTGGCTTTGGCCGACACGCTTCGGGCTCCGGTTCAGGTCGATACCTCTTCGCAAGAGACCTTGGAATGGACGGTCAAAGGCCAAGACCCTGAGTCAGTGGCGGTCGTTCCCCCGGTCGTGACGGTCCAGGCTCTTGAGTCCGGTCTCCTTGTCGTGGGCAACTGACGACCTGGCAATGTTGGCCAGGATCACTTCCGCTTTGTTCCTGGCCCCATCGTCAGTCGACTTCGCCAACCGGGCGACCGTGATGACTCCCGTGATGCCTTCGGCCGCCTCGAGCGGGATCGAGCGCGAGATTTGCCTGGTCAGGGCCGAGGCGACCAGACTAGGCTCCAAAGTGGCCTGGGCGAGCTCGTGGTAGCTCCTCGCTAGCTTCAGGGCGCTGTTCTGCCGACCTTGACGGGAGAGGAGGCGCGTGTGGGCCGAACGGACCGACATCACGCACTCGTCGATCCTGGGCTTTTCGGCGACGTAGGATCGAAGGGTCGAGACGATTTCAGAACGAACGCCTTCCGAGACTTTGTCGAGAAGGTGTTCAAGCCTTTCCAGGTTCCTTGTTTGCTTGAACGAGAAGTGGTGGGTCTCGGCTAGATCGGCGTACTTTGAGACTTGTCCCAACTTGACGGCCAAAACCAAGTCTCGCGCGGCCAAATCCGGGCTCGACTTGACCGCCATCGACTCCAACTCGGTCATGAGGGCGACTTTCGTCTCGCCGATGCCTCCAAGGACGGTCTCCCGATAATTTGGCTCAAACGCCGGATTGCGGACCTCCGCGAGCTGCCCCGACTCCCACAGATGGACCCAATGCCGGGAAGCCTCGCGGACGGCGGCGCCTCGAACTTCAGGATCATTCTCGTTCAAGGCTCGGCAAGCCTGACGGATCGGCTCGACATAGGCCAGGATATTAGAGTGGTTTTGCCGACCGAACTTCACCTCGTCGACCACGGGCGGCTCGATTCGACCGTTTGAGCTCACTCCGGCCACGAAAATCACTGGCATCGTCGCCAGCAAATAATTCGCGATCCTCCTCACCATAATCCGAGTTATCGGCGCCGATTGGGCGTTCTCCACACGGCAATTCCCTTGGCACCCACGAACGGTTTTTGGAATCAGTGACCATTGGTTTGAATTTTCAATAGATTTTGTCTAGGACTTTAGAAATATTGACCTGTAGGATTAAAGTCCCGAGACTCGCCTGACCTATCGCATAGTGTAGTTGTGGCACGCACACACACGGTCATCGGACGAGACAGTCTTGAGGACAGACTGGTCCGGCTTGCTCAGCAAGGCGACCCCTCGGCGCGCGAAGAACTCGCGCTCCGCTACCGAGCGGCGGTCCGGGCACAAGCCCTTCGAATGCTTCGGAACCTGGACGACGCGAACGACGCGACCCAGGAGACGTTCATCAAGGCCTTTCGGGCCCTGCACAGTTTCCAAGCCGGCAGACCCGTTCTGCCCTGGCTCCTGAGGATCTGCTCCAACTGCTGCATCGACATCATGCGGGACCGACGGCCCGGTGTCGAAGCGCTCGACAAGCACGAGCACAGTCTCGGAGATTCGGCGGAAGGGGCCTGGTCAGAGGTCTTCGGTCGCGAAACGACCGAGACGATTCAGGAAGCCATCGACAGGCTACCGGCGCGATACCGAGAGATCGTTGCCCTGCGCCATTACCGCGAAATGGAAGTGGGCGAGATCGCGGCCCTCCTCCGTCGACCTGAGGGGACGGTCAAGAGCTGGCTGTTCCGCGCACGCGCCATTCTCCGACGAGACCCGGCTCTCCTCGTCTGCGCATAACCTGACGATTGGCTCCGGCCAATGACACGAAAAAACCCCTGGGCCGTGTTCTTTGCCCAAGGGTTTTTCGTGGCTTTGAGTCGAGAGTTACTTGCGCCGTCGGGCCGCCAAAGCAGCAAGACCCGCACCGAGAGCCAGCATCGTGGCCGGCTCGGGCACCACATTGATCCGCAGAGCCGGGGCGACCGTGTTGGACAGGTTCGCGCCTTGGCTTCCGTCAATGATGGTGAAGTACGGCGGGATGTTCACAGAGGGGCCGTTCCAGTTGTAGAAGAAGTTCCGGTCGAAGGACGCGTTCGAACTGACCTCGAGGTGGTAGTAGCTGCCCGCGGTCAGGTTGACGTTTCCGGCGAACAAGCCATCGTTGTAAAGGTCGCCAACGTTGGGGCTAGCGATCGTGAACGAGCCCAGATTGGAAATTCGGAGGTTGGAACCCGACGAATCGGCCGTCCACAAGGTCATCGTGAAGTCCTGTCGGGTACCGAAGCCGTTGAAGAAGCCACCACCTTGAACAACGACGTTCTGAGTCGCCTGGAAGAAGATTCCTCGACCAGCGGAGTAACCGTCGTTGCTGTTCAACGTGAACAGCTGAAGGGGAACACCCGGGTCAAAGTTGAAGTTTTGAGCGAACGTAGTGCCGGCAACAGCGGCAAGGGCAAGAAGGGACAGTCCTCTCTTCATAACGACGCTAGTATACTTCACTTGAACGGCCGCTATGTTAACTGTCTAATATGGTCCTAAAAACTGGCACCATTGCCGGGATGAGCTCCGTTGACCCATGACGCGCCCGAGCGATCAGCAAGAATCTCCTCATGCCTGTTCGTCCCGAGGACGTGCTCGGCGCCCTTAGCCGAGTCCAGGATCCTGACCTACGCCGAGACATCGTTTCTCTGGGGTTCGTCAAAGACCTCGAGGTTCAAGACGGGACGGTCTCATTCAAAGTCGAGCTCACGACCCCGGCCTGCCCTGCCAAAGATCAATTGGAAGCAGAGTGTCGTTCGGTGGTCCTCGGTCTGCCAGGAGTGGAGACCGTCAAAGTCGAGATGACGGCCCGAGTCAGGGAGCGGGCTCCGCTGCCAGAGGACTTGATGCCGGGAGTCCGCCAGGTCGTGGCCGTCGCGAGCGGCAAGGGCGGCGTCGGCAAGAGCACGGTCACGGTGAACCTGGCTGTCGCTTTGGCCCAGTCTGGGGCCCGGGTCGGGCTCATGGACGCGGACGTCTATGGCCCCAGCATTCCGCTCATGATGGGTGTGGCCCAAGAACGGCCGCTCACCCGCAACTCCAAGATCCTCCCGATCGAGCGGTTCGGCGTCGCCATGATGTCTCTTGGTTTCTTGCTCGAGGAGGGCCAAGCTGTGCTGTGGCGCGGCCCGATGGTGGCTGGGACGATCAAGCAGCTGCTCACAGACGTCGAGTGGGGCGACCTCGATTATCTATTGGTGGACCTACCGCCGGGGACGGGCGACGCTCCCATGTCCCTGGCCCAGTTGGCGCCGCTGACGGGAGTCGTGATCGTGACGACTCCGAACGCGGTGGCGGCCAGCATCGCGGGCAAGTCCGCTCAGCTATTCAGAAGGTTGAACACGGCCGTCCTCGGTGTGGTCGAGAACATGGCATCCTACGTGTGCCCTGACTGCGGGGCTGACGCTCGCCTTTTTTCCGGACTCACCGGACAGGAATTCGCAGATCAAATCGAGGCGCCGTACCTTGGCTCGATCCCCCTTGATCCAGCCGTGGGATCAGCGTCAGACCGAGGCACCCCGGCGATCATCGCGGCCCCGGAGCGGCCGCAGTCCGAGGCCTTCAGGAACGTGGCCAGGGCTCTCGCCGCCCAGATCAGCGTCCGGGCCATCGCCGAGCCCGAGTCAGGGACTCTCGACTTCAAGCCGGTCGGCGCTTCGTAAGACACAAAAAAGACGGCCGACCCCGCCTAGGGTCGGCCGTCGAGAGTTTGTTGTAACGGGTCTACTTGAGCTCGACTTTGGCGCCGGCCTCTTCGAGCTTCTTCTTGAGCTCGTCGGCAGCGTCCTTGCCGATGCCTTCCTTGATGGGTTTCGGAGCGCCGTCGACGAGGTCCTTGGCTTCCTTGAGGCCGAGACCGGTGACTTCGCGCACCACCTTGATGACGTTGAGCTTGTTGGCTCCAGCGTCAGTCAAGATGACGTCGAACTCGGTCTTTTCTTCGGCGGCGGGGGCAGCGTCTCCACCGCCCATGCCCGGCATCATCATCGGCATTCCCATCATGGGAGCGGCCGCGGTGACGCCGAACTTGTCTTCGAGGGCCGTCTTGAGCTCGCTGAGCTCGAGGGCGGTCATGTTGCTGATCGTCTCGACGATTTGATCAATGTTGGTGGCCATGTGGTGTTCCTTGGGTGTGGTGGGCTTGGTTTTGGGTCGATCTCACTCTGTGGGTGTTTCTTCGGTCGGCGCTTCGGCGGTCGCCTCGGTCGCTTCGGCGGCGGTTGCCTCAGCAGGCGCCTCGGTCGCTTCGGCCGCCGGGGCCTCGTCGGCAGTCGACTCAGCTGGATCCGCAGTTGAAGGAGCCTCCTCCTTCGTGACCGGCGCGGGCGACCCTTCGGCGACCTTGTCCGCCACGGCCCCGATCACCCGGATCGGGTCGGCATAAAGGGCTTCGATCACTCCGACGAGGTTGCTCAGCGGTGCGGCGATCGCGCCGATCACCTGGGCGATGAGGACTTCCTTGGCAGGAAGCTTGCTCAACGCTTCGACTTGCTTGTCGTCGAACGCTTTCCCTCCGATGAGGGCGCCTTTGACGACCAGGGCCTTGTTCGTCTTGCTGAAATCAAGCAGCGCCTTCGCACAGGCGGGCTCGTTCTCATAAATGAACGCGATGCCGGTCGGTCCGCTGGTCAGGGATTCAGGCAAGATAGCCGCGTCGTCCCCGGCAGCGATTTTGAACAGGGTGTTCTTGACCACGTGAAACTCGCCGCCCTTCTCTTGAAGATCCCGGCGCAGCGCCTGGAGTTGCGAGACTTTAAGGCCCCGGTACTCCGTAAAGAGCACCCCGGCTGCCCGCTGGTACTTCGCTTTCGTCTGCTCGATGGTTCGAGCCTTTTGTTCGGTCGGCATAGAGAGTCCCCCTCAATGGGTCGGGCTCCTGTCCCTCGACATGAGGAGGCAGGAGCCCGACCGACTTGGCCCGTAGGCCAAGTTCGAAAACGTATTCCATGCCGATCCTCGGTCGGCGCCTAGCGGCATTGAAGGAGAGATCCTACCGACTGTCACGGGACGAAGCGACCGGAGTATGGCAGGAAGGCGCGACGATCCTAGGCCCTGGCCGCTGAACGAGCGACCCGCGAATGATATCATTCGGCCATGGGTCGTTCCTCTGCCTCTCCGGTTCTCCTGAGCCTTTTGACGCTCCTCCTGGCCTCTCCGGCGATGGCCCAGTCGCTCGCCTGGCAAGGCGTTTACTCGGAATCGGTCCTGAACCGTGAGGTCGGACACTTTGTCCGGACAGACACGGCCGGGAACGTCTACACCGCGACAGGGCTCGCGCCCCGCGGTTTCTATCCGTTCTACAACTCGATTTTTGTGACGAAGCGGAGCGCAGCCGGCGGCGAACTGTGGCGGAAGGTCGTTCCGGCGGCCATCAGTTCCCAGTCACTGCTCAACGACATGATCCTTGATCGGCAGGGCAACCCGATCGTCCTGTTCAACGACGCCTTCACGCTCGGCGTTCAAAACTCCACGCGGGTCGTCAAGTTCGCCACATCGAACGGGGCCGTGCTCTGGAACCAACCCGCCCCCATCGGTGTCGGCTACTCGATCTTCAACTCAAGGCTGGCTGTGGACGCAGCCAACAATCCTATCGTCGGGCTTACGGACTCAAGTCTGGCGGGATTCGGTCGTTATCGCGTGATCAAGCTCGCCGCTGCCAATGGCACGCCGGTGTGGAACAAGCTCCTGTCCCGCAATGCCCCGACTCAGACGGACCTCCTGACCGACATCACCGTCGACTCGGTCAACAACATCGTCGCCACAGGCACGACGGGCGCCGGCGATTGCGCCCCGAATCCGGTTTCCAGCAGCCTCACATTCAAGATCAGGGGCACCGACGGGGCCGTCCTCTGGTCGAGGATCTATGCGCCGACTGGCCGAAACGTCGTCCGGCCCATGGTGAGGACTGACAGCGTCCAGAACGTCTATGTTGGGATGACCGCCACGAGCAGCGACACCAGGGCCGCCCTTGTGAAGCTTGTCGCGGGAACCGGGGCCGTCGCCTTGGAGAGGAACTATGTGACGAACAACATGTTCGCCGCGACCAACCTCAGCGACCTCCTCGTCAACGGGAGCAACGAGATAGTCCTCGGAATGTTCGGGCCAAACGACACGTTCCAGCAATCGTACATGCTGGTCAAAGTTGCGGCCGCTGGAACGACCTTGTGGTCTCGGGTCCTCGCCAACATTGAACCGACCACAGGGTTCTTCCAGTTCACACCGCCGCCGCTGGCCGCGCTCGACTCCTCGAACAACATCATGACCGCTGGAACGAGGTTCATCGCCGATGTAGGTGGACGGTCAACGAACCGGATCATCGTGAGCAAGGTCTTGAACACCAACGGCTCCGTCGCTTGGTCCGCCGCCGTGACGCCGCTCGCAAACGCTTCCATAGGAGTTTCTGGGGTCGCCATCAGTGTTGGGAACCCGGTGGTCGCTGGCTCGACGGAAACCGGCACGTCGGCCAATCCCACAGGACAGTTCTACACCAACGCGCTCAGGACGGCGAACGGGGCCGCATTCTGGAACAAGCTTTCGGCTCCTGCCGCTGCCGACGGAATCGAACAAGGCACTGGCGTGGCGTGCGACACCGCCAACAATGTGTATGTGGTCGGCAACGCCAACGGGCGAGCCTTGGCCGCCAAATACAACGCGGCCGGTGCCCGACAGTGGCTCAAGATCTTTGACGACGCGACCTCAACCGACTCGCTCTTCGTGTTCCAGGGCGGCCAGGGAGTGGTCACGCGGGGGACGACCGACGTAGTCGTTTGGGGGCTAATTCGATTGAACGGCTATGTCTTCAAGCTCAACACCGCCACCGGCGCCGTTGTCTGGCAGAAGAAGTTCAACAGCACTGTCAGGCAGGTCGTGATCGACTCGGCAGGCAACATCGGCGTGCTCTTGATGGGCAGCACGGGAGCGGTCCGAAAGCTCCGGGGCACGGACGGCGTCCAACTCTGGCAGGCCAACTACAACGGGGCCGGAACCGACGATGAACCAGTCGCTTTGGCCCGCGACTCTGCCAACAACCTGATCGTCACGGGAAGCACGTCGGATCCGGCCGCCAATTGCGTGGGGGAGGCCAACGAGCGCTATTACACCGTCAAGTATGGGGTGGCCAACGGAGCCATCCTTTGGCAAAAGACGCAGGCTCCGTTCTCGGCGCCTGGCCTCGCAATGCCGGTCAACGTCTTGGTAGACAGCGCGAACAACGTCATCGTCGTTGGAACTATGGACTCTCCGACCACGAAGCTCGACCTTGGAGCGTTCAAGTACCGGGCTTCCGATGGACTGCTCCTCTGGCAGCAACGTAGGGACTTGGGCGCTTTCGACCAGTTCGCCACAGCCGCGACCATCGATCCGCAAGGCAACGCCATCGTCACCTGTGCGACTCCAGGATCCGGTTCGAACGGGATCGACACCTGGACTCTGAAGCTGGCGAGTTCCAATGGCAACCCGCTCTGGACCCGAGTCGCCCCGACCGGTGGCGGTTCCAACTTCCCCACCGACGTGACCGTCGGGCCGACTGGCCAGGTGTTCGTGACCGGATTCTCCTACAACGGGACGGCTGCTTCCCACTTCTTGAGCCGACTCAATCCCACAACAGGAGCCGTGGTGTGGACGGTCACGAACCCAGCGGCGGCCACGACGTTCATGAGAGATCCCAAGTTGGCGGCCTCTCCGAACGGTCGCATCGTCCAAGTGGGAACGACGAGTTCCTCCGCACAACTCATGAACCTGATCGTCCGCTCGTTCAACGGCGGCGCCTAGACCGATGCGGGGCCCTCTCGACGTCTGACAGGGCCCCGTTCAGGTTTTGTTCATCTTTGCGGCGCTTTCTCGTCATCCGGCCTGGCCAACATGAACGTCATCTTTCAATGCCGGTAATGCAACAGGACGACATTGCCATACGAGAACTGCTTGAAGAGGACACTTCCTCGATCCTCAAGGCGATTCTCAGGGCGACCGATCACGGGGTCATGCTGACCGGCCTTGACCACACGACGTTGGCCGTGAACCGGCGGTTCGGAGAAATCTTCGAGGTCGACATCCATGAGGTCGTGAGGTTGGACGCCATGGCCGTCAGAGAAAAGGTCCGACGGCTGATCCCAGACCTCCAAGCTTGGAGCGAGAACTTGAAGGAAGTCTACAAAGACCGGTTGCGGTCGCAAGAGGACGAGATCATGCTCGCGACGCAACCGACCAAGTGGATCCGTCGCTACACGGGGCCAGTGCTTGGCCCGACTGGCGCGCCCACGGCAAGGCTCTGGACTTTCTTGGACGTGACCAACGCCGTCAGACTGCGGCGAATGAGGGAGATCCTCGCTGACCTCAGCGCTTTTTTGGATCCGGATCCGCGCGAGGTCTATAAGCGGGTGGTCGAGGGGGTCTCCTCCTTTTACGGATCAAACGCGATCCTTTCCATTCTCAATGGCCACACGATGGAGTTCCATGAGGTGGCCGGCAAGGAGATCGTCGCGTCGGGCGTCCGTGAGAACGTCCTCGAAGAGTCTTACTGCCAGTTTGCCCTCATCGCTTCGGGCCCCTTGGTGATCCAGGACGCGAGTCGAGAAGCCAAGTTCGTGGGGCTCCTGCCTGCGCGGTTCGGCCTCACGAGGTACCTCGGCGTGCCGTTGAAGCTGTCCGACGGGTCCCAAATCGGCACGCTGTGCTTTATGGACTCGTACTCCGACATCGCGATCGACGAGGAGGACGTCAGATTCATGAGCCTCCTGGCCATGCGGGTCAGCGCCGAAAAGGAGCGGGAGCGGGCGATCCTTGAACGAGAGGCCGCCCAGCGGCTGGTCGTAGAGTCCCAGGCACGGGACCTCGAGTCTACGCGCCATGTCTTGAGCGCGATGAACCAGGCCTTTGCCCTTGTCGGCACTCAGGACGACTTGAACCAGACGATTGCCTCGCAGACATCGATCTTGAGGGGCGCTGTTGGCTACGACCAGGTCGGTATCTTCTGCTCCGTCTCGGATGGAACGGGGTTGTTCGGCCACGTCGCCACGGAGTCGCTTGGGACTCAGGCGTCCTTCTTGGACTCCAGTGCCGAGCTACGCGACCTGTTCAAGCCCGTCCGATCGCTGGTCATTCCTCTCAAGCTCCTGCCCGGCCGTGCTGGCTTCCTTGTATTGGCCGCTTCTGGCACATCACCTGAGATCTCTAGCCTCCACGAAGCACACATCGAAGCGATTACTGAGCAGGTCTCTCTCTTGCTCTCAGCGAGGATGCTTCAGGCCGAGCTCGACCGGACGGATCAGGAGCTGGCCGCCACTCAGAGCCGATTGATCCAGACCGAAAAGCTCAGCGTCGTCGGCACTTTGGCAGCGAGCACGGCCCACGACATCAAGAACATCCTCTCGTCAATTTCGGTCGAGTTGGGATTTGTTGAAGAGGATCCACACCGGACTCTGGCTTCCGTTCGCGCCCACATGGACCGCTTCACAATCTTGGCGCACCGGCTCTTGTCGTACTCCAAGCCAAGAATGGTGGCGATGGGCGCGGTGGACCTTCACGAGGTCATTCAGCGCGTTCTCGCCTTGACTTCTGGACACATTCGCGTGACGAACGTCGACGTCGTCTTGGAGGAGTCACCCTCATTGCCCAAAGTCGCAGGAGACCCTCACCAGCTCGACCACATGTTCGTGAACCTCGTGCTCAACGCGGTTCAGGCCATGCACGCCCATGGAGGGACGCTCACCGTGCGGACGGTCTACCGGGGCGGACACGTCGAAGTTGAGATCCAAGACAGTGGGCAAGGCATGACCCCCGAGACCTTGCAGCGGCTGTTCGAGCCTTTCCTTTCCACCAGGACAGACGGGTTCGGGCTTGGTCTATTCAGCTGCCGTCGGATCGTCGAAGAACAGGGAGGATCGATCTCTGCCAGTTCTGAACCTGGCAAAGGCACCCAGTTCACGGTCAAGCTGAAGCCTGCGGGTGGCGACCATGAGCCATAGCCGGATCCTGGTCGTCGACGACGACCGGTTCCTGCTGGGCAACATCGACCGGCTCTTGAGTCAACAGGGCTTTGTCGTCCGAACAGCCACGTCCGGCGACGAGGGCCTCCGCGCTGTCGTCGACGAGGAGCCAGACATGATGATTTTGGATCTCGGTCTCCCTGGAATCGACGGCCTCAGCCTTTGCCGAAGGATCCGAGCCAAGTGGCGGTTCCCCATCTTGATGCTCACAGCGAGGACGGACGCGATGGACAAAGTGATCGGCCTGGAAGTCGGGGCTGACGACTATCTCACCAAACCATTCGAGCCTTCGGAGTTGGTCGCAAGAGTCAGGGCCCAACTGCGCCGATCGAGCGAATACCAAGGCACGGCCCAAGAGAGGACGACCGTCCAAATCGGCCCTCTGACAATTGACTTCGCCGCTCGCGATGCCTTGGCGAACGGAACCAACGCAGGGTTGACGACCAAGGAGTTCGAACTTTTGTCCATGCTGGCCCAAAACGCAGGTCGCGTCCTCAGTCGGGAAGAACTCTTCGAGCGGGTCTGGGGGTTTGAGATCGAGTTCAGCAGCAACAGCTTAGAAGTCTTCGTCTATCGGATTAGACAAAAGCTTGAACAAGGCCTTGGGCTTCCAAAGCTGATCCACACAGTGCGCGGCTACGGCTACAAGATCACGTCGCACGAGCCCTAGACGAAACAAGGCCCCCCGCACCAACCAGTGCGAGGGGCCAAGGTTCCCAAGGTCAGGCGTTCTCCGGATCCTTTGGTTTCTCTGTCGGTGCCGGAGCGTCGTGCTCCTTCGAGATGGCCGCCATCTCGCTTCCGATCGATCCACGCTTGGACCACCAGAATGCGATGGCGAGCGCGACGACGGACGCCAGGGTGATACCGATCAGCACTTCGTTAGAGAGCGGAGCGATGATCGCAGGGACCAGGAGCAACGCGATCAAGTTCATGACCTTGATCAACGGGTTCAGAGCGGGGCCAGCCGTGTCCTTGAACGGGTCGCCGACGGTGTCGCAGACGACTCCGGCCTTGTGGGCCTCGGTGCCTTTGCCGCCGTGCAGACCATCCTCGATCAGCTTCTTGGCGTTGTCCCAGATGCCGCCTGAGTTGGCGAGGAGAACGGCCATGAGCTGTCCGGAGAGGATCGTGCCGGCCAAGAAGCCTCCCAGCGCCTGGGCGCCAGTCAGGTTGTAGAGCTTCCCGGCGATCTCCACTGGCTCCTTGCCGATCGAGAAGCCAAACGCGACGGCGATCGGTAGCGCAATGGCGAGGATTCCAGGGCCGAGAAGCTCCTTCTGAGCGGCCGCCGTGACGATCGCCACGCACCGTCCGTAATCGGGCTTCGAAGTCCCGGCCATGATCCCGGGGTCATTTCGGAACTGGGTCCGCACCTCGTTGATCAACTGGAAGGCCGCTCTGCCGACTGCGTTGATCGAGAACGCCGAGAACAGATAGGGGGCCGCACCGCCGATCAAGAGCCCGAGGAAGATCTCGGGGACGTCAAGGCGCATGCCGATGCCGGTGAGCATGGCGGACTCGACAAAGGAGTGGAACAAGGCGACAGCGGCCACGACTGCTGTCGCGATCGCAAAGCCCTTCGTGAGGGCCTTGGTCGTATTGCCGGCAGCGTCAAGTCGCTGAATTCCCTTGCTGGCCGATTCGTTGTCGTGTCCAGCGCCGGACATCTCGAAAACGCCTTGGGCGTTGTCGCTGATCGGGCCGAAGGTGTCCATGGCGAGGATGTATCCGGTGGTGGTCAAGAGACCAAGGCCGACCAGAGCGATCCCATAGAAGGACAGCAAGTAGCCGCCGTACTCCCCAGGCGGGAAGATGATGAGCGGGGCGATGAGACAGACGACGATGGCGCCGACGCTGAAGACCGATGATTCTTGGCCCAAGGCGAACCCTTGGATGATCATCGGAGCCGGACCGGCCGTTGCGACCTCCGCGACTTCCTTGACCGGCTTCTTGTGCGTGGAGACGTAGTAGTCGGTCAGCCGCTCAAAGATGAAGGCCATGGCGATGCCGAACAGGATGCAGAGGAAGAACTTCTCCCACGGCACGGACTTATGCTCGACTCTTGCCACCGGCACCATCTCGGTCGGCGGGAACGCGGTCATTGGGTTCGACTCCCGATCCTTCTCGAGCTTCGTGATCGTTTCGGTGTCGACTTTGTAGAACGAGAGCGGTTGACCCGTCACGCGTGTCAAAGGCACCTCCTTCTTGGGATCGTCCACTCCGGCGACGACCTTGCCGTCCTTCCGGGCGAAGAGCGACACCTTGTAGTCGGCCCTCACATCGATCGTCTGGTTCTGGCTCCGTTTCTTGGCTTCTTCAAGAAGTTTGTCGAACTCGACCTTGTCGCTCGGGCCGAAGTAGATGGTCTGGGTTGTCGGCTCGGGCTTGGGCTGGTTGGGGACCTGTTGCGGGGTCGTCGTGATATCGATCTTGAAGATCCTGAGGTCGGCGTTCTTGAACCTTTCACCGAAGGTGACTGTTTTGGGCTTCGGCTGCTCGCCCGGATCCCCGGTGGGCATCGGGCTCACGGTCGTGGCGTAGCTGAGCATCGGGTTTTGGGCGTCAGCGTAGTTGATCGCCGTGTAACCGTCGAGAGGCTCGGGCTCCTTGAGGCGGTCCGCAGGTGTGAAGAGAGCCTGCGAAACGATGCTTTGCCTCTCCATCGCATTCGGGTACTGGGCACTCAGGCCGGTGTCCGCCGCAACGTCGTCGGCTGAGATCTGCCACACCGGGACGCCACGATCTTTGGCCAGTTTGTCGCGGACAGCCATGATCTTCTTGGTGTCCTGATACTGAACCTGCTCTTGCGAGGTCAGCTGGTTGGTTTTGATGGGGCCGCCGACGCTCGGCACTCCGCCCATCATGAGATAGGCGAGGCCGGCGGTCAGCACGACCGCGATAAGGGCGGAACCGGCGAATCCCCGTCCGATCGGCTTGAGGGGATCCGTGTTGACGTCGTCGCTGCCCTTGACCAGGTAGACCCCGATGATCGAGGCGATGATGCCGACGCCGCGCGCCATCAAAGCGAAGATGATGAGACGCATCCAGGTGGCTTGGTCGAAGATGGCGGCAGTGGCCGCGCCGAGAACGATGGCGGCGACGAGCGTGACTTCGTAAGACTCGAAGATGTCGGCGGCCATACCCGCGCAGTCGCCCACGTTGTCGCCGACGTTATCGGCGATGACCGCAGGGTTTCTTGGGTCGTCTTCGGGGATCCCGGCCTCGACTTTGCCGACCAAGTCGGCACCAACGTCGGCAGCCTTCGTGTAGATGCCGCCACCGACACGCATGAAGAGCGCGGCAAGCGAACCGCCGAAGCCAAAACCGACGAGAAGCTTCATCGCGTTCTCACCGGCAAAGATGAAGATCAAGGTCGCGCCGAGAAGACCCATACCGACCGTGAACATTCCTGCGACAGCGCCGCTCTTGAAGGCGGTCTCCAGGGACTTCTTGTTGCTGGTCAAGGCGGCAGCGGCCGTGCGCATGTTGGCGGCGACTGCCATGCCCATCCCGACATAGCCGGCCGTGTAGCTGGCTGCGACGCCAAGGACGAAACTGCCTGCGACCATGCCTGCGACCACGGCGCCGTAATCCCGCTGGTAGAGCGCGAAGAGGCCGATAGCCAGGATCACGACGAAGACTGCCATCGAGGTGACTTGCTTGCTCAAGTAGGCTCGAGCTCCGTCCTGGATGGCCTTGCCCACCTCCTGCATCTTCTCGTTGCCCGGCGGCTGTGCCAAGACCTGAGACCTGAAAACAAAGCCAAAGATCAGGGCGAGCACGCCGATCCCCAGCGAGACCAGTAGGAATATCATGTCCTGCTGGGTGAAGACGAGGCGCACGTTCTCGCCACCTGCCGCCATGGCAAGGGCGGGCGCCAAGGCGAGCACCGCGCTCAGAATGAAAATGCCCAGCTTCCGCAGGGCCGCGTTTCTTGTCTCTTGCATAAGGCCGTCCTTAAGCTCTTAAAACTCCTGTCGATTCCCGTTCCCGGCGTCGGGGCGTCCCGAGGCCAGTCCGGGCGAACAATACCCGAGTCATGGCGCCGGGCCGGGGACGCCTACGGCGAACCGGGCCTGGCCTCGGCGGACCCCTTGCTTTGAACGATCTGCGTTCTTAACATTTCTGCCTTGCGTTTTGGGATTCCAGACAACAGGAGAGACGGCGTGCTCTGCATGATCTCCTTCACTTGGTTGCGGTTCAAGGCCAGCATGTGCTGCAATGTTGAGATCAATGCCTCGTTGTGCGGCCCGCCGACTCCGGTCAAGATCAGGTCGAAAGGTCGGTCGTCCTCTTTGGCCGTGTAGACGTCCATGGTCGCCCTGGCCGCTGCCACTTGCTCGCTCACGGCGATCGGGATCTCATGATCGCACGACTCGCAGATAAGGCCAGTGCTCTTCTCGCTGTAAAAGTTCAGCTCGTTGCAAAAGCCGCATCGGACTTGAAACACCTGGGCCACCCGGCCGTCAAGAATCGGAATCGCCCTTTGACAACCCTCGCACCTCACATCGTTCCTTGGCTCTTCCGTGAACGAGTTGGAGGACTGACAAAAAGGACAGACGACAGAAAACGTCGTGACCCCTCTTGTTAGATTGAACTCGTAAATGCCGTAAACGATGGCAGAAAGTGCGATCACCATCAGGACGACGGCCAACGCGCGAAAGGTCTCTGAATAAACCATCAGAACGATGGCCAAGACCAGGATGATCACGCCCGGCACGATGGCGACCAGTCCGCGTTGGACAAAGACTTCTTTGGCGTCGGAACTCCGTTGGGGCATCAGCGCCTCCGCTCGCGTCTCACTAGTATAGCGTCGGACGTCCCCCAAAACAAGGAGCGCGCACGGTGTTCACCGTGCGCGCGCTTTTCGATGTCCGGCTTTTGCTTATCGGAAACGCCAGATCACGGCACCGAACTGGTTCATCTGCTTGGCGCTCATCACCTTGGCGTGACCGTCGCCGAAGATCACCGGCGTTTGGCCGCCGTTCTTCTTGTCGGCGCCGAGCCTGGCCCAGACCGGCTTGAGGCGACCCGGCGTGAGGTCGGGGCTGTTCGGGTAGTTCGCATCCCCTCGCTCGACGACCAAGTCGCGGTCGCTGATCAAAGGCAGGCCCTTCGCATAGACCCCGTCAGGATCGTTCATGCCGTTGTACGGATTGAAGACGTAGCCCCGGTGCTTGGTCGAGACGTCGCCTTTGCGGGCGTGGGCCGTCAAAGTGAAGAGGCCCGAACGTGCCGGCTCCTCCATCGCGCCCATGCTGAGAACGCTGGTGAAGCCTTCCGTGCCCGGAGGCGCGTTTCCTGGAACCGCCGTGCTCAAGGGGTCGTATCCGGTCGCGTCCGAGTAGCCGACGCCCTGGTGCCGCCGCTCGTCCCAGTTGGACGAGTAGCCGGCTTCAGAGCCGTCCGGAATCAGAATGTCCTTGTTCTTGATGTAGGCTGCCAGGCCCTGAGTCCAGATGATGGGGACGTCGTTGGGGTTGGCCGACCGCATGCTGGCCGGTACAAACTGGTCGTCTTGGTCGCCTGCATACATCATGACCGACAAGGCGAGCTGCCTCATCTGTGAAAGGGACTTGGACTTTTTGGCAGCCTCTTTCGCCTGAGCGAAGACTGGGAACAGGATCGCGGCCAAAATCGCAATGATGGCGATGACCACAAGAAGCTCAATGAGCGTAAACGCCTTTGAGAAGGGCCGGCGAGCGAGGCGCATAACGCGAGTAAGACGCACGAGGCAGACCATTCGTGCAGAAGTAGGCCTAAAGGCCTAGTCCGCAGTTGGCGGCCACTTGTTACGAGTCTCTGAACGCTCGATCGGTTGCGGTTCGCGGTCCTGATCGACCTCCGGCACCAAGAGGAAAGTTCCTTCCTCCTGCTCAAAGGCTGTGAAGCCGAACTCATGCCCCATCCGTTCCAGTGCATGACGATAGTCGGCGTAATGGACTTCGATCTTGACCTGTTCGTCCTTGAATCCTGGTGCGAAGACGAGATTGATCTTCGAGTCTCTCGCCAAGTTCAGGAGCGTCGCACGAAGGGATGGGCCCGAAGCGATGTTCACAACCAAACGTTGCGGATCCAGGGCCTTGACGCTGATCGGCCCGTCGACGGAGCGCCCTTCTTTCACCACGGCCTCGCGTCCAATCGCAGGCCCTAGGCCGGCGCTACGGCCAAGCGGGGCGATGTCACTCGTTCGAGACTGACTCGATGAAGACAAGCTGACCACGACCTGGCCAACGACGATCGCCGCCAGCGCCAGTCCGGCCAGAGCCATCGGTGCGCCTCGCCACGAGAATGGCCGTCGAGCCTGGTTTGCGCTGAGAGCAGGTTGGAAGGGTGCGAACGAGGCGGCTGGCTTTGCCGAACGGAAACGGCGTACCATGGCGGCTCGCTTGTCAAGCTCTGTCACCCATTGTGGGTAACGCTCGGCGAACTCAAGCCTGGCCATCGGGTCGCCCGTTTCGGCGACCTGCCACATCAGTTCATCGATTTCCAATGGAATCTTCTTCATGGACCCTCTGACTCCAAGAGAGCTTTCAGACGCTCTCGTGCGCGGAAAAGTCGAGTCTTCGCCGCGTTCGCCTTGCAACCCAAGGCATCCCCGATCTCTTTGAGGCTCTGTTCTTCCCAATAGAATAGAGCCAAGACGGCCCTGTCGTTGGGATCGAGCCTGGCCAATGCCCTGTCGATGCCAGTGTCAGGCTCCAACTCCCAAGTTTCACCCTGAATTCCGATCGTTTGAGACTCAAGACCGACTTCCAGAAGCCTTTTGGGCCGTAGCTTCCTGGCTTGCTGGATACAACGGTTCAAGGCGACTCGGTAGAGCCAAGTGCTGAATTGCGACCGACCATCGAACCTCCCAATGTTCTTGTAGAGAATCAGGAACACTTCCTGGGTCGCGTCCAATGCCTCGTCGTGATCCAAAAGGACGCCCCTGGCCAGCGTAAAGACCCGGCTGTAATGACGCTCGTACAGGACTTGGAAAGCCCTCGCGTCGCCATTCGCTGACAATGAGGCCAGGCGCACGTCGTCGTCGATGCACCATCGGCTCGCGCCCTCTAGAGCCACCGCCATCATCGGAGCCTTTTGACGCTTCTTCATTTGTCGATGGTTACTTCCGATGCGAGATCGCCAGAGTTCCACGACTTGATGATTTCAGCACTCTTGGCCTCGACTTCGTCGCGGATCGCTTTCGGAATAAGCGCGAACTTGACTTCTGCCGCGGTCGAGGCTGGGGCGCGCTCAGAGAATTTTCTCTCGGCGCTCGGCGGTCTCTCGCCAATGATGACGCGAAAAGTGTAGGTCGTCTTGTTCGTCAATCGGACTTGGGCAGGAAGTGGCTGTAGCCGGTGGTCTCCCAAGACTTCCTTGGCCTTGACGGGCTCGCGAACGGCCGCGAGACGAATAGCGAGGTCGTCGGTGCTCACTTCCACCCAAGGCAGATTTTGCGCTGGTCCCGGCTCGAGCATCGTAACCTCCCTCTTGATCTCGACTCTGATCACCGTGTTTCCTGGCAGGCCGTCCGGAAATGCGTCCGTCGGCTCGTAGTACTTGGGCGCCCTTGGTGGCGGCGGGGCCTCCTCCATGCCAAAGCCCGGACCCGTATCGGCCTCCGATTCGTACTGGAATGGACCGAGGATCGAGCCAAGATAAATCTCTCGCTCGATCTCAGCCTTGATAGCGTTTGGACCGCGACCAACGGCGTAAGAGCCTGAGTTCAGAAAGTTCGCCCGCTCTGCCCTGTTAAGCCTCCCATAAACACGGATCGCAGCCTCGCCCAACCGGTTCAGGTCTTGGAAGTTTTGGAACTGCTCGAAAACCGTGTCACCGTCGGCCACCGTCGCGAACGTGAAGAGTTCAAGGATTGTGGCGCCGACGTTCCGGGGCCGCGCCAGGAGATACTCGGCGAATTGGTCTAGCGTCAGACCCGAACCGCCCGAAAGTTGTCTCCAGACCTGAGCCATGGGCCCCCTTGGGATCCGCGTGTCCAACGTGCTGTCGGTATCGGCGGGCCTGGCCATGAACCAGTCGCCCGAATCTTCGATCCTATCCGTCAAGAGGGAGTCTACGATCCGATCGGCGATCTTGAAGTTTGTTTTTCCCGATGGGTCAGCAAGGATCAACAGGAACATCATGTCGTCAGTCAGTTCAACCATGAAGTTCTTGTGCCTTTTGGACAGCGAGGCCCGTATGATCTCCGATGGTACGAGCGACAAAGGTTCGTACCTGTCGGGTTGTCCGCAGACTGACGCTTCTTGTTCCTTTGTGTTCGCCTGCTCGTTCGCCATCAACAGGGCAGCCACACCTGCCTGGTTCTTCGATAGTTCGCTGAGCTCAACAGGATCGTTCAACTCGGGTTTGGAAGAGATTCCCATCATGATCTCGCTCCCCGATCCGACCCATAAGTTGAAGCTGTTGTTCGCAAGAACGTTGTCTTGTCGGTCAAGAACCACGACGCTGCCCATCAACATCGACATGAACACGTGCTCCAGGTGGGAAACTGAGAACAGAATTCGATCGATGGGAGCCTTGGGCATCGCAGACACACCAAAGCTGGCGACATTGTCGTCCTCATTGTTCTCAGGCATCTGCTTCAGAGCTTGAGCCGCGGCGAGAGTGTCGGACCGCCACTGATTCTCAATCTCAGAAACATTGACCGGCAACTTTGACTGTCGGCGGTTTGGCCGCGTCGAGAACACGATTCGGTTCCCTTGGCTAAGCCCTAGGTACGACTCCTTTGGAACGCTGCTCACGACCTTGGCTGTCAACCGGCCTACCGGCATTGACCATGGGACCGTGGCTTGAGTCCGCATCATTTCCATCATTCGGGCCATGGAATTGTCGCCTTGGCCACCCCTGACCGCTTGCAGTTCGTTCCTCAGTGCCGTAGCGACCTTGGCCGCGTCATAGTCCGCAGAGTTGATCTCGTCCAACTTCTTGAAAAGCGATGAAGAGTCACTGGCTCGAGATGCGATCTTGGCAGACCTCGCTTTCGCTTGCTTTTCTGCGTCGGGCACCAAAATTCTAGAACCGTCTTGCGCCCTCCAAGTCGCGTTCAACAGGTCGGCCAGGCGCTGGAGCACGTCTTCCGGCTCAGCCCCGTCCAGGGAGGCCATGACGATCCTGCCTCTGAGCGCACCGTCACACCGAAGGTCTTGCGAGGTCTCAGCCCCGAGGATCTTGACGACCTGGTCCACTGGCGCGCCCGGGATCCAGACTGAGATCGCCGGTTCAACATGAAGGGCCAAGGCAAGGGCTAAGGACGCGACCATGACTTTAGATACTAGACGTCAAGATGAGGGTTGCGTGATCCCGCTGAGACGAATCGCAAACGCAGGTCCCAGCTCCGACCATGCCAACAAGGAGACGCTGAGTAGAACCAAACTCCAGACGATGGCTCGGACGAGGCCCGCAGGGCTCTTGTCTTGTGGGGAGGCCACGCCCGCAGCCAACAGCCACGCGACCGGTGCCAGGGCCGGATACAGGTAGCGTCCTTGACCCTGGAAGTATTGCAGGTTGAAGCGCACGAAAAGCAGTGCGACGATGACCGGCAGGGCCAAGACCGGCACCATCGCGACCTTGAGGCGCGAGTCTTCACGCGACATCTTACGAACCTGAACAAGCCCGATGACAAGGATCAGTATAAGTAAGCAGACCGCCAGATTATAAAAAACGCCCGATGTGGTTCGCGAGACTTGCTCGAGCATGAAGATGTCCATGTAACCGAAGACCCCAATCAGACTCCTCGCCGTCCACCAGAGAACAAAGTTGGCCCAGTAAGCCCAAGGGCCAAAGCCTTCGATGAATGCCGACGCCTGAGGCGATCCTACGAAGGCTTCATTGAACGCCTTCAGGGCGAAAGGATCGCCGTAGAGCCCAAGGTTCCGGAGCCAGAGGGGCATTGCCAAGACCGCAGGAAGGGCCAAGCATCCGACCCAAACGCGCCAATCTCGGTTCCGACCAGCCAGGAGACCGAGCGCGATGACCGGAAACAGGGCTAGGGCCGTCGTCTTGGTCAGGAGGGCCAGTCCCGTCGACAATCCAACAATCAGTACTATTTTTAACGAAAAACCTGTTCTTATCCCGAGAATGAGACCGGTGAGAGACCACGTGCAAAGGGCGATCAGAAGGGGGTCGTTGCTCAAGGCACCATGGAGGGCCAGGTTCATGGGCAGAAGACAGACGGCTGTCGCCGCCAAAGCAGTGTTGTCGTTCTGGAGCAACACTCGCGCCCCTACGTAGACCCCCAGCAGGGTCGACAGTCCGATCAGCGCGTTCAGCGACCTGAGTTTGAGGCCAGTCCCTTGGTCTGGCGACGTTGGGTCCGCCCCAAGAAGCGAGCTCCACCCAGCCGCTAGGAGGTAGTAGAGCGGCGGCTGGTGCGCCTGATAGGTTTCGTATAAGTCTGTGCTCCCAGGCTTTAATACAGGTAAGCCCTTGCCTTCTCGGATGTGCGCGACATAGTTCGCGTGTTGGCGCTCGTCCGGTGCTCCGATGTCGGAGATCTTGGCGTGTTGGCCGTCAGGACCTCGTTGGTACAGGAGGTGTCCGGCCTGGCGATAAGGTGTGTCCCAGGCGAACATCAAACAGAGGCAAAAGAAAGCCCCCATGACTCCCACCAGCCAGTAGCTCGCTCGCACTCGGCCCAGTCTAGACCAACGCTGGCCGGCCGAGAAAGGAACCTGGGCGAAATCCAGAGCGTTACGAGCGATACAGCTCAGAAACCATGTCACAATCACAGGAGTCTCAGAGGAGCCTTTCCATGCGCAAAAACCTCGTTCTCGTCCTAGGAGCCGGATCGATCGCGGCTCTGGCGTTCGCCGCGTCTCTCGACAAGTCTTCTCGATTGCAGGCCTTCGTCAAGTCCCTTGAGGCGGCAGAATCAGTCCAGGCGACCTTGACCATCCAAAAGGTAGGCGGCGGCTCTGAAGAGATCAGCCTGGCCCTCAGCAAGCCCAACAAAGCCAGGATCGAGACCTCGACCAGCTTGACCATCGCCGACGGCGAGACCGTTACGATTTTCGACAAGTCCGACAACACCTTTGTGAAGCAGCCTCAATCGGGCGCGACTCTCGCCGAACTGCTTCAGCCTGTCGAACTCATGCCCTGGCGCCCGTTCTTCGATCCAGCTTCGGTGTCGGCCTTCGGTTCGAGCAAAGACGCAGGCGACCGGCAGCGCTCGGGCAAGACGCTCTCGGTGGTCGAGATCAAAGGCGCCCCGGCGAGCGGACTGACAGCGACCTTCTACCTCGATAAGGCAGACTCGTCGCTTCATCAAGTCGTCTTCAATGTCACCAACGCGGGCAAGACCGAGACCAAAGTGGTCACCGTCGGCAACCAGTCCGGGACGGTTTCCGAGGGCCACTTTGCGTTCGTCCCGCCTGCGGGCGCCAAGGAGATCTCAGAAGCCGAGCTGGCTTCTAAGTCGTGGATGACAGACTTTGACCAAGCGGTGCAACTCGCCGCCAAGTTCAACAAGACCCTGGTCGGGGACTTTTACGCCGACTGGTGCGGGCCCTGCAAGATGCTCTCTGCCGAAGTCTTCAGCACCGCCGAGTTCAAGAAAGCGGCCAAGGACTTCATCCTGGTGAAGATCAACGTCGACCATGAGCCGGAACTGACTCAGAAATATCGAGTTGAAGCCATGCCCACCGTCGTGTTCTGGACGCCAAAGCATCAAGAGATCAAGCGGTTTGTCGGCTTCAAGCCTCTGAACGAGGTCCTCGCCGAGATGGCTTCCGCCAAGAACGTCCGCTAGATTCGGAGCCGCGCGGGCCTGGGGGTCCTCCCGGGCCTTCTCGTGATTGGGCCGTTCGCGCCGAGAATCCTATGGGGCCAGGTTCGCCAGGGGTATCCTGAAGGGCCTTCCCCTGGAGCAGACCCTTGGCCAGCACCGCGACCGAAAGCGACCAAAAGAAGAAGCCTCGCCCCACCTACACGCCCGGGCCTTACAGTGCCAAACTCACCCCGGAAGACCACCGCGAACTGCTCCTTCAGCTCTATCTTGCCCGGTACTTCGACGTCCGGTTGATTAAAGAGAAGAAGCGGGGCCGCCTTCGGGGCACCTTGTATTCCAGCCACAACCAGGAAGCGATCATTGTCGGCTCGCTCTTCGGGCTCAAACCGGAAGACTGGATCAGCCCGATCCACCGGGATATGCCCGCCTTCTTCATGAAGGATCTCCGGAGCGGGTGGAGGAACCCCGACCGCATGGGGATGACAGTCCAAGAAGTCTGCGCCCAAGTCTGGGGTCGAGCAACGAGTCCCGGCCGGGCCAGGGACAACTGGAGCCACATCGGCTCCAAGGCCAAACACATCATCCATTCGACTTCGATGCTGGCCGGCACGATCCCGGCCGCTTGCGGAGTGGTCTATGCCGACCGCATGAACGGAGGCGACGCGGTCTGCCTCACGTTCAACGGCGAGGGCTCGACCGCACAGGGCGTGTTCCATGAGGCGATCAACTTCGCAGCGGTGCACAAGTTGCCCGTCGTGACCGTCATCGAGAACAACCAGTGGGCATATGGGACGCCGGCCGAGCTCGAATACTCCTTAGAGGACTTTGCCCGGCGGGCCGACGGCTACGGCATCCCGGGGTTGATCGCCGACGGCCAGAACGTCTTCGACGTCTATGACAAGATCTCCGAAGCGGTCGAGTGGGCCCGCGCTGGTAAAGGCCCGAGCATCGTGGAGTGCAAGACGTTTCGAGCCTACGGCCACGGCGACCATGACGACGACCGGGCAGCCAAGTACCGACCAGCCGACGAGGTCGAAGAGGGCCGGTCGCGCGACCCGATCGCGGTCATGAAGAAGCTCATGGTCGAGTTCGGAACCCTCAAGCCAGACGAGGCGAAGGAGTTCATGGCGGAAGGCAAAGGGGCTTCGGAGGTCACCAACGACGACTTCCCGCCTCAAGTGGTCGACTATCTCAGCGAAGGCGTCGAGTTCGCTGTCAACTCGCCCGAGCCCGCGGCCGAAGAAGGCGGGATGTGGGTCTTCAAGGAGGGTCACTGATGGCCGCGCCAGCCGTATCGACCAAAAAGAACTACCTGACCGCTCTGAAGGAGGCGATCTCTGAGGAGATGGGCTCGAATCCCGACATGCTCTGCATCGGAGAGGACATTGGGATCCTCGGGGGGGCGTTCGGAGTGACCGACGGTCTCCAGGCCAAGTTCGGGGCGGAACGGGTCATCGACGCGCCGATCAGCGAGGCCGCCATCGTCGGCGTGGCCTGCGGCATGTGCCTGAACGGCAAGACGGTCATGGCCGAGATGCAGTTCATCGACTTCATCTCTTGCGGATTCGACCAGATTGTGAACATGACCGCCACCTATCACTACCGAACGGCAGGCGAGGTGGCGATCCCGATGGTCATCCGCGGGCCGGCGGGCGGCTATGGCGGAGGCGCCCTCTACCACAGCCAAATGAACGAAGCGTGGTTCGCCAACTCCCCAGGCCTCAAGATCGTTTGTCCGAGCACGCCCAAGGACGCCAAAGGGCTGCTCAAGGCTTCCTTGCGTGATCCGAACCCGGTCATCTTCTATGAAATGAAGGAGCTTTATCGCCAGAGGGCGATCGAAGAAGACGTGGCCGACGGTGACGAAGCCCTGGTGCCTCTGGGTCAAGCGCAAGTTCGGCGCAAAGGTGAGTCGTTGACCATCGTCACCTACGGCAACAACGTTTACCACTGCCTCCAAGCGGCCGAAAACTTGGACAAAGAAGGGTTCAGCGCCGAAGTCGTCGATCTTCGTACGCTGGTGCCGCTGGACCAGAACACCATCCTAGAATCGGTGAAAAAGACGAACAGGCTGCTCGTCGTGAACGAAGCGCCGCGGACGTGCGGCTTCGCGGGCGAGGTGCTGGCCAGGATCGCGGAAGAGGCGTTCGAGCACCTGGACGCGCCGCCTTCTCGCATCACGCGTCTCGATACGCCGGTGCCGTGGGTCAAACCGCTCGAGAGCTTCGTCCTTCCTTCGGTGGAAAAGATCACAGAAGCGGCGTTGCGGGTCTGTCGCTACTGAGACGGGTCGTTCACGACCCCGGCCAGCAAGACAGAATTGCTGCCGCGCTCGACAACCAAGAACGCGAAGGGTTGATCGATGACGAACCGGTCGGCCTCACTCTTGGTGATGCTGAGAGCTGTCCCCGCCCCCGCCCGGGCCCCGCGCTCGTCGATCTCCATCCAGACGCTTTGGACAGTATCGCTAAGGGAACTGCCCCGGAGCTGGAGCGAGATGTTTCCGAAATCGTTGCCTGGACTGTAGAGAGAGCCGCATCCGAGCGTCGTCATCAACGGCCGCAAGTCTCGGCGGGCTTGGATCTTGAACTTCGGGAATTGAATTTCGAGCTCTTCCCTTTTGTCCGAGAGCTGAACAACATCGCCAAGGGCTTGGGAGTCCATTCCTTCGAACAGACGGGCTGGATCTCCAGCCTTGGGCACCATCAAGACCAGGCTGAGCTCGCCTTCCGTGAAATCGAGCCTCAGTGCGTTGAAAGTCTTGGTCTCGGCGACCCCGGCGACCACTTTTGCGGATAGCGTGGGTACCGTCTTTTTCCCACCCTGGGCCCGAAACGGCATCATCTTTGCAGGCGGGAATGGTTTTGCCCAAGTCGCGTCCAGCGTGACCGTGTTCAACAGGACGGCCTCGGCGCTAGGATCCAGTGACTCCAGTAGCCGTGGAACGCGTCCGAGTGTCTTGGTCTTGACCCATTCGTTGATCTCGCGCAGAGCCGTGATCCGGGCCGTTCCTAGCTTCTTGACCGTCGCCCCATAGAACGTCTTCATATCGGTTTCGTACTGGTGGTTGACGGGATAAGGCTGGATCATCCATATCGAGTTTGCGATGGCGACAGCCGGGCCTGGGATGTCGCGAACTCGATCGAGGGCCGCCATGCGGGAACGGTTGACGTGGTCCAAGCTGGTCTGACCAATCCCCAACGCCTTAGCCAAAATCTCGTAGGTCTGCCCCTCAGACCCGTTTAGGAGCATGACCAAGGCTTGATCAAGCGAGAACGGGCTCACACAATCGTTCTTCCCATCCTTTCCAAGCTCGGCGGCAGCGGCGATTCTGAACGCGAAGTTGGTGGCCCCACTGATCAAGGCCGGACGGACGGTAGCGATCTCAACGGGATCGCGGCCCAACGGCTCGTTCGGAGGTGGCACCGGCGTGTCGCACCCGATGACCGCGGCCGCGACCAAGAGGGCGACGCCCCGCTTCATGTGCGGAAGGCACAGTCCACCACGACGTCACGGACGAGCCCTTTCTGGCGGATCACCTTAATGACCGTGTCGATCGACTCTTTGACGTTGGGGTTACCGCCCTTGATCGGCTTGACCACGCCCCGGATGTAAGCGACGCCGTGGGAAACTCGCACATCAGCCTGGCCCACGTCCACAAACCGGCGACCAAGCTCGCTTCGGAGGGCCTTGGTGGCGGCGACGTCATTCGGATCAGCCATTTGATAAGTTTAGACGGTATGCGACCTTGGTTGTGTCGTTTCTGGCCCTGGCCCGAGACGGCTTGCCGTTTCCAATCACCTTGTCCACTCGAAAATTGCCAGTGGCTTCAGAGACTCTGAGCGAGTGCCGACAGCGTCCAGACTCGATTTGAGGACGAGAATCCTGGTAGCACCCCCTCTCATTCGCCGAGGAAGAGGGGGGCGTCTCTGCCCCGAGTGTCGCCACGCCCAAAAAGGACCAACACCTGTCACGACGGTCAGACCGGGGCCGTCGCCGGGATCAGCCCGCTTGAAGCGATCCTGCGCACCGCCTCGTCGAACCGCTCACCGTTCTTGTCGCCAGGCAGGGTCAACGACATGCGCACAAACCCCTCGCCGCTTGACCCGTACCCCGTTCCGGGAATCACGAGCACATGCGCCCTCTCCAGCAACGCGCCCGCGAACTCGGCGCTCGTGAAGCCCTCCGGCACGCGGGCCCAAACGTAAAACGCCGCCTTAGGCTTCCCCACGTGCCATCCGATGCCCCGCAAGCCGTCGACCAGCCGGTCGCGCCGTTGCTGGTACAGGTCGATCGTTGGCTGGTTCGAGACGTGGTCCAGGGCGTGGGCTCCCGCTTCGGCCACCGCCGGGAAAGCCTTACTGTCGATGTTTGACTTGAGCCTTTGCAGAGTGGCCACCGCGTCCGGATTGCCGCACGAAAAGCCCAGCCGCCAACCGGTCATGTTGTACATCTTGCTCAATGAATGGAACTCGATCGCCACGTCCTGGCCCCGCTCCGTCTGAAGGATCGTCGGATTCTTGAATCCGTCGTAGCAGACGGTGCCGTAGGCCATGTCGTTGACGGCGAGGATGTCGTGGTCTCGACAGAAAGCGACCAGGTCGCCGTAGAATTCAGGCGTGGCCACCGCGCCGGTCGGATTGTTCGGGTAGCAGACGTAGAAGAGCTTTGCCTTCTTGGCGACGTCGGTCGGGATGTCAGCAAGCCTCGGAAGGAACCCGTCTTCGGCCCGGAGCACCACTTCGTGCACGTCGGCCCCAGCCATCAAGGCGTTCACCTTGTAAACGGGGTAAGCCGGATCGGGCACGATCACGACGTCACCAGGATCGGCATAGGCCCACACAAGGTGGGCCAGCCCCTCTTTGCTCCCGATGACCTGGCCGATCTCGGTCTCGGGGTCGAGGGTCACACCGAACTCGCGACCATAAAACCGAGCGGCTGCCTCGAGAAACGGTCTCCACCCTCGGGCCGTCTCGTCGTAGCGGTGGGTCTCGGGGTTGTCAACCGCTTGCTTGAGCGAACCGATGACGCCTGCCGGTGTCGGCTGATCCGGGTCGCCGATCCCTAGGTCGATCACGTCATGGCCGCGGGCCAGCACCTCGCGCTTGATCCGGGCCATCTCGGCAAAGAGGTAAGGCGGGATCTTTTCGAGCCGCTTCGAAGGGGATGGCATGCGTCTGTTCTACCTCTCCCGGATGACTGGTAGCATGACGCCGTGGTCATCGGGGCCGACGGTTGCCGGTGTGGGTGGTTCGGGGTGTGGGAGGACCCGCGGGCGGGACTGGTCGGTCGCATCTTTCCCACGGTGCGCGAGCTTTTCAGCGGGCCCTGGTCAGTGATCGCCATCGATATCCCGATCGGACTACGCGGCTGCGGAGACCCCCGGGCCGGCGCCCCCCGCATGGCCGACACCGCCGCCCGCGCCATGTTGCCGCCCAAGCGAAAGTCGAGCGTCTTCCCTGCTCCGCTCCGTGAGGCCATTCGCATCAAGACGAGGGCCGAAGCCGACGAGGTCTCGCGCAGCGTGATTGGGAAGGGCGTTTCGGCCCAGGCCTTTGGCATCTACGGGAAAGTCCAAGAGGTCGACGAGGCCCTCCAGCTTGAACCAAGCCTGAGGAAGCGCGTTTTCGAAGTGCACCCTGAGGTCTCTTTCGCCCTCATGAACGGTGGGAGGGGGATCGCTGAAAGTAAGCGGGGCGTACCGGGTCGGGCTCAGCGATCAAGCCTGTTGGGCCGGGCCCTCGAGGTCTCAGACACGGTCGCCCTCCTCAGGAGGAACCTCCGAAAGACCGACGTCGCCGACGACGACATTTTGGACGCCTGCGCAGCGCTCGTGACCGCCAAGAGGATCGTAGCAGGTGAGGCTCGCTCGTTCCCTGATCCGCCCGAGGTCGATTCTTTGGGCCTGAGAATGGCGATCTGGGCCTGAGCGCCAGCAGGTACCATTCGGATGTCGAGGCGTAGCTCAGCTTGGTAGAGCGCCTGCTTTGGGAGCAGGAAGTCGCAGGTTCGAATCCTGTCGCCTCGACCAGACCGATGTCTTGACGGGCCCTGGCCGAACAGCCAGGGCCCGCTAGTCCTTAACCCTCTTCCTTGAGCACTGACTGGGCTAGTTCTTTGTCCTCCTGAGAGGAGTCCTTTGAGTCCATGACCTCTTTGGCGACTTTCTTCGCGGCGGCCAAGTCGCCTGCCATCATGTGGCAATACATGATCGAGGTCCGCGCGTAGCTTCGGTCAGAGGACGTCTTCCCTACCGCCATCGCCTTGGCGAAGTAGCCGATCGCTTTCTTCGGGTCGTTGGCCTCCATTTGGTAGTAGTCGCCAACCGAGTTGTACGCCTTCGCGAGCTTGTCGCCCTGATAGCCGGCACTGACGGCCTTGTCCAAGAAGGCTTCGGCCTCGCCTCCTTGGCCTCGGATCCCGAGGATCACGGCCATGGAAGCGTTGGCCTCACCGTCTTCCGGCTTCGACTTCAAAGCTTCTGCGACCTTTGGTGCCTCCTTGTGGGCCCACAGCACCATGTCGACCGTGTCGACCCAGGCGCTTGGAGCCAAGTAGCCGTTGATCCGACCGACCACGGCTTCCCCGTCAAGGAACAAGATCGTCGGGAAGCCCGAAACCTCGTACTTTTTGGCGAGCTCGACGCCCTCCTTCTCGGCGTCGACCTTGACGGCGACGTAGGCCTCGGACTGCTTCACGACCTTTCCGTCTTTGAAGGTCGTCGCGTCGAGCCGTTTGCACCACCCGCACCAGTCTGTGTAGAAATCGACCATGACCAGGCGACCCGACTCTTTCGCCGAAGTGCTCGCATCAGCAAAAGACTTGGACCAGGCGATCTCGTTGGCGTTGGCAAGAGCGGCGAAAGCTGCGAGAGCGAAGAGGGCAATGGACCGCGTGTTCATGTTTTTCCTGAGCCGAATGAAGGTTGGCCCGATTCGACCAGTATACAGTCAATTCTGCTTATCGGAGACCCGACCGCAATCAGTTAGCCTGCCGAAAGCATTGCGTGTCCGGGGGCTCAAGAGGAGCCCGGCCAGAAGCTCCACAATGGTCGCGTGGTGACAGTGGTCGGAGCCGGGTTTGCAGGCGTCGAGGCAGCATGGGCCTGTGCCAGTCGCGGTGTGCCCGTCCGGCTCGTGGAGATGCGGCCCCAGAAGACCACGCCTGCCCACACCAGTCCCTGGTTCGCCGAGTTGGTCTGCTCAAACAGCCTCAAATCGAAGGCGCCGACGTCGCCGGCTGGGTTGCTCAAAATCGAGATGGAGGGGCTGGGTTCGGTCGTGATTCAGACTGCCCGGGAGCATGAGGTGCCCGGGGGCGAAGCCCTCTGTGTCGACAGGAACGCTTTTGGCGAGGCCTTGACCAAGAAGGTTTCCTCCCATCCCCTGATCCAGACAGTCCAGGAGGAATGGTCGCCCAGCGATGAGGGGCCCCTGATCATCGCGACCGGGCCGCTTTCGACCGATCCAGTCGCTCAATGGCTGGCCCGCCTCACGGGCCGGGAGCGCCTCTACTTTTATGACGCAGTCAGCCCGACTGTCGAAGCCTCAAGCATCGACACGACCATCGCCTTCGGAGCCAGCCGCTATGGCAAGGGGGCCGACGACTATCTGAACTGTCCGTTCGACCGTGAAGAGTATTTCGCTTTCGTCCGAGAGCTGGTGAAAGCCGAGCGGGTTCCCCTTCATGCTTTTGAAGCGGGCGGTGTGAGAGAAGGCGGCGGCGCGGCCCCGGTCGAAGATTTCATCGAGAAGGTCAAGTACTTCTCGGGCTGCATGCCGATCGAGGTCATCGCGGAGAGGGGCGAACGATCGCTTGCGTTTGGCAACTTCAAGCCGGTAGGCCTGACCGACCCCCGCTCGGGCCGCAGGCCCTTCGCGGCTCTGCAGCTTCGACCCGAGAACCGGGAGCGGACGCTCTATTCGCTCGTCGCCTGCCAAAACCGACTGCGGTTCGGGGAGCAGAAACGTGTCTTCCGCATGGTGCCTGGGCTTCAGAACGCCGAGTTCGTCAGATACGGGGTCATTCACCGGAACACCTATCTGGACGCCCCACGTTGCCTCGATCCTTGGCTCCGGCTCACAGCGAGGCCGGAGATCCAAGTCGCTGGTCAGTTGACTGGGGTCGAGGGCTATGTCGAGAGCGCGGCGATGGGGATCTGGGCCGGGATCGCCGCGGCCTGGAACCTTCAGGGCAAGACAGCCCCGCTTCCGCCGAGAAGCACTGCCTTCGGCAGCCTGCTCGCCCACCTTTCAGACAACACCGAGCGAGAGTTCGCCCCGATGAACGTCAATTGGGGCCTGCTTCCCGAGCCAGATCCCCGCCAACGGGACAAATCCCAGCGCAAGGCGGCAAAGCTGGACGCGGCCCGTCTGGGTTTCGAAGAGTGGTTCAGGGCCTTGGAGAGCGCACCAGTGTCAGCAAGCTGACCTCCGGGCGGGCCATGAACCGGGCGAATCTCGGACTCCCGATGCCTCGGGTGACATAGACCCGATGGCTCAAGCCAGCGGCCAGGCCTTGCCGAAACTTGTCCCCGTACTTCGATGGGGTGAACGAGAGGCCGGGAACGAGCACCTCGCCGCCGTGCGTATGGCCGGAGATTTGGAGATCGATCCGATAGCGGCCCGGTGCAAGGTCTTCGGCCAGATCCGGGTTGTGGGAAAGCAAGAGCCGGGGCATCTCATGCGGCACGCCGCCCAGGGACCGCTCCAAATCCACGACTCCGTACCACAGGTCGCCCACGGCGGCCAAGCACAGACTGTCTCCACCGCGCCGTAAGATCACATGCTCGTTGGCCAGCATCCGGATCGGGGTGTTCCTCGCAATCTCCCGAAGCACCTGTCTCTCGCCCATGGCGACATCGTGGTTCCCGACGCTCCCCCAAACCCCAAGCGGGGCCCTGAGGCGGTCATAGAGGCCCCGCATGTTGGGAACCCGCTTCGATCGATCGTGGCCATCAACAAAGTCGCCAGGTAAAACCACGAGGTCGGGCGACTCGCTCATGGCGAGCCCACAGGCCCGGTCGACAAATCCTTTGGAGATGTTCTTCGGATAGTGGACGTCGGAGATCACCGCCACCTTCGTCCCTTCGAACCCAGGAGGGAGCCCCTCGATCGGGATCTGGAGCCTTTCGAGGGCCAGCCACTTGGGCTCCACACCGACCGCATACGCCGGTGGGCCTAGCAATACCGCCCCAATTCCAGTCTGGAGCAGTTTTCGGCGGCTGATCTTGGATTCCACTCAACTCCATTGAACCAGTCTTGGATGGGAATGGAGCCCAGTGGGGGCTCCTTGGCCCAATACAGGCAATGTGTTCGGGTTGAGCGGCCCTCTCGGTTCCAATGATCCTCTTGTGCCCATGGATTGGGCCGAGGGGTCAAAACGGATGGCGCGACGCCAACTCAAAGTAGTCAAGCTCTTGGAACCGGACCTTTGCATCGAGTGCCGGTTCGCCCAAATGGCGTCTGTCGAACTTCAGGACGGCACGGTCCAGCGCATGGTCCACTGCCGCAGGCTGGATTGCGACAACTGGGACACGACCACGGCCGAGACCGCCAAAGGCGTGAGGGCTGAGGAAGAAGGCGCCTAAGCCCGCCTCTGGCTCCAGGGCGTCGGCTGGTCGCGCAATTCCTTCAGGAGCCCTAGGAACTCTCTTTCGGTCACTTCGTAGGCACCCATAGAGGCCAAGTGCGGGTTCATGATTTGGGCGTCAAAGGCTTTGAACCCGAGCGAGCGGCACTGCTCGACCATGGTCCAAAGGGCGACTTTTGAGGCGTCCGTCACTCGGTGGAACATCGATTCGGCCGAGAACGATTGCCCCACCGCGAGTCCATAGATTCCGCCGGCTAAGACCCCATCCTTCCAGACTTCGCACGAGTGGCCCCAACCTTCCTGATGGGCTCTTGTATAAGCAACGACGAAGTCCTCTGTGAGCCAGTTGCCCTGGGGCCGGAAGCATCCCCGGACCACCGCTTCAAACTCCTGGTCGAAAGTGACTTGAAACCCGCCGTTCCTGAGCCTCCTCGCCAAGCTCCGACTCACCTTGACCCCTGTGATGGGAAAGAGAGCCCGAACGGGGGCTGTGTACCAATCGACGTCGCCGCCAGGGCCCGCCATCGGGAACCAGCCTTTCCGGTAGCCAATCCACAGTTCGTCTGTCGTCAGAACCAATGCCTCCCTTAAGTCATACTCGATCCGTGACTGTCGAGGAGTTTTTTCAGGCCAACGCCGACCACGTCGCTTACCAAATCAGAGTCTTGTTCGACGAGTTTCAGGACGAGCAATGGGACTCGCGCCTCGTGCCGGGAGCCATGTCACCCAGAGAGACCCTCGTCCACTTGAGCGACTGCTATCAGTGCGCCAGTCAAAGGATCCGCGGCGAAAAGCCCAACTGGGGGTCGTTCCAAACGGCGGAGTCCGATCCTGTTAGGATCAAGGAAGTGATGCTGGAGATGAGGAACCGGGCCATCCAAGAGGCCCTGGGAGCAGGCAACCATGAGTTACTGGCTGAAATCTTCGCTTACATTCAAGAGCATGATTCCTATCACGTCGGCCAGCTTTGCCTCTTGAAGCTTCGACAGGATCCGAATTGGGATCCTTACTCGATCTATCCGCGCTAAGCGGCGGACGGCAAGGTCAGAAAGACGCGGTCGCCAAGCTCCTCATCGGAGTACTCGCCGGCCCGGATGGCTTCCCATTCTTCCAATGGGACGGACAAGAAGGCGCGGACGACCAATGGATCGAACTGCCGGCCATTGTCGCGCTCGATCTGGGCCCATGCGTTGGCGGGAGACAATTCTGCGCGGTAGGTCCGCACGCTGCGCATCGCCAGGAAAGCGTCGATCAAGGAGAACACCCTCGCCTCCAAGGGGATCGATTCGCCGGAGAGCCTGTCCGGGTATCCGCCGCCGTCCCATCGTTCGTGGTGGCTTCTCACGAGTCCTGCGGCATTCTTCAATGACGGCAGCGAGGTCACAAGTTCCGAACCAAGGATCGTGTGGTTCTCCGCCCGCTCCCGCTCATTGTCGGTGAGGACGCCCCGCTTCCTGACGACCCTGTCTTCGAGCCCGATCTTTCCAATGTCGTGCAGCAACGAGCCAAGCGCGAGCTTGGCAGCCAGTTCGCGCTCGATCCTGACCAGGTTGAGCTCTTGGAACGCCAGGAGCAACCGCATCGTGGCCCACATGGCAATGTGCGGCCGCGATCCGTCGCCCAAGTGGCGAAGCTCTAGAGTCGCGATCAAGCCCCGCACCAGTTCTGTGGCACCGTCCGATGGGCTCCAGCCTTGCAAGCGACAAGCGAAGTCGATCGCCGCACGAACCTTGCCATCGACCTCGGCGTGAGCCAGATCGCGGTCCACCTTGATGTTCGGGCCATCGAGATGAATGGGAGCTTCACTCGCGACCCGCACCTGGTTTCGACCAGCGTTCTTGGAGGCGTAAAGCGCCGCATCGGTCCGGTCAATCACGTCCCTCGAGTCGGTGTCGGACTGCATCCATTCGCCGACGCCGAGACTGACTGTGACCCGCATGGCAAGTCCTTCCAAGCTCTGGACGTCCAGCCTCATCCTTTCGGCGATCTGGGCGGCTTCCTCTTCGGAGGAACCAGGTAGGAGGGCGATGAACTCTTCGCCCCCATACCGCGCGACAAAGTCTGTCGACCTCAAACCTTGAACCAGGGCGCGGGACACAGCCCGCAACGCGTCGTCTCCGGCAGAGTGTCCGTGTTCGTCGTTCAAGCTCTTGAAGTGGTCAATGTCGGCGGCCACGCAGCTGAGCTTGGTCCCAAAGCGGTTCGCTCGGGCGATCTCGACTTCCAACCGGTTCAACAGCGCGCGTCGATTGGGCAACCCGGTCAGGTTGTCGGTCACGGCGATCTCCTCCATCGTGCGGAACGCCTCTTCGGTCTTGATGATCTCGGACTCCAACCGAAGGTTGGCCTCGACCAGGTTGATGGCCAGGGCCCGTGAATCGCTTAACTCCAGCAACTGACGGACCAGTGCCGCGGCGCCGGCGACCACCGAGAGGACGATCACTCCCCGCAATGTGTGCCGGTCTGTTTCGAGCCAAACCGCGACGAAGAGCGACACAAGGATCGTCGGCAGGGCCAAATAGGGAAGAGCGAGTCTGACCAGGCTTGGCGCTTCCCTGCTCCGCCCGAGGCTTCGGGCCCCTCCTCTCGCCACCAACGCGCCCAGCAAGAGCACCATGTAGGCGACCGTGGTGACGATCGAGTGCAGCCCAAAGGGATCTCCCGACGATTGGCCGATCTGACGCACGCTGACCAAGTCGGCGACGAACAACCCTCCAAACCCAATGAGCAGGTGGATCGCCAGCTTTCGGTTGCTCCTCTCCCAACATCGATGCGCCAAAGCGACCGTGAGGCTGACGAGAAGAAAGTCGATGAGCGGGAACCCGATGAGGGCCAGGGCCTCCAACTCGACCCGTTTCCAATTGGCCAGGATCGGCCCAAGCCAAATCGTCCACCAGAGGCTCGCGACACCAGCCGTGAGGATCAGACTCTCAAGAAACGCCTGAAGCCGGCCGTCCGCGCTCGACTTGGGCCACGGCACGGTACCAAGCGCGATGAGAAACAGAACGTACGAGGATGCGTAAAGGGGAACGGTCGCCCAAGCTGTGTGGGCTGGTGATATCTCTTGGGCCCTCGCCACAAGACCGCAGAAGTCTCCGCCCAAAGACGCAACCACCCCACCCACCAGCCACCATGGGCTCTGGAGGCCGGCCCTGTTCGACGGGACTGCCCGGCGAATCGAAGAAAGCGCCAGCAGCACTAAGCCGATCGGAGCCATCAAATGGAGCAGCGGGGCCAGCAGGAGACGCTGGTCCCTGGTCAGGCCCGGCGCCAGAAACACCAAGACCAGCCCCACGGTGATGACGAGGCACAGCAGGGCCAGCGACCTCCAGGCTCTGTCGTGTCCAAGTCGGCCCAACAGACGATGTTGGATCTTCTTGCCAACTCGGAGAACCTCGGTCTTGGCCTCCGTTTCAACCCTCCTCCCGTCCATCAAGCTACGTTAGTTTCGGTTCAATCGAGCCTGATCTTCCCAGCAGTCCGGTCGGCTTTTTCCAACGCTGGTATCCTCCACCAGGCCCGCAAGGGCTAATTCACACGGCCGACGCTCTGCCCATGGGTGCCGGGAAGCCATCTTCCTGGTCGCGAAGGGCGGGCCAAAAGCGGCGGTCCGGCGGAAAAACCCAGGAAAACCTATGCCCCAACTCAGCATGAAAGAGTTGCTTGAGGCCGGCGTTCACTTCGGTCACCAGACTCGGCGCTGGAACCCGAAGATGAAGCGTTATATTTACGGCGCTCGCAACGGTATCTACATTCTCGACTTGCATCAAACAATCAAGCTGTTTGAAGATGCACTGAACTTCGTCCAGAGGCGGGTTCAGGACGGAGGAGGAGTCCTCTTCGTCGGCACCAAGAAGCAAGCCCAATCCGCGGTTCGAGAGGCCGCGATGCGGTCTGGCCAGTATTGGGTCACCGAGCGATGGCTCGGCGGAATGCTGACGAACTGGGACACGATCCAGCAAAGGATTTCCCGGCTCAACGAGCTTGACCGGATGGAGCAAGAAGGCTACATCTCGAGGCTGCCCAAGAAGGAGCAGCTGAAGCGGCAAGAAGAGCGGCTCAAGCTCCATCGGTACTTGGAGGGCATTCGGCACATGTCCGAGCCTCCTCGCCTGATGTTCGTCGTCGACTTGAACAAAGAAGGCAACGCCGTCAAAGAAGCCCAAAAGCTCAAAATCCCGGTCGTGGCCATCGTGGACACGAATTGCGATCCCGACATGGCCGACTACGTGATCCCTGGGAACGACGACGCGATCCGGTCGATCCGACTTGTCACCCAAAAAGTCAGCGACGCGATCCTCGAAGTCCGGCCCTATGAAGAGGGCGCGTCCGAAGGCGTCGTCTCGGAGACCGTCGGCGACGAGGAGGAGCCGGCTCCGGTCGCCTTTGGCGAGGTCGAGCAGGAGTTCCTCCGGGCCTTCGGCGAAGCCGACCGTTCGGTTCCAGGGGCCGGGGGCAAGGACGACGACCAAGGCGGGGACGAGTCCGGCCGGGCCGACGACGCCCCGCACAGGAATCCTGGCACCGTCGTCGTGACCGAAACGACCCAGGCAACTGGCCTACCAGAGTCGACTCCTCCCGAAGGTGAGACAGTCCCAGCAGTCACAATCGAGTCTGAGGAGACCCAGTGATGCCAACGATCAGCGCCACCGACGTCAAGAAGCTTCGAGAAGAGACTGACGCACCTATGATGGAGTGCAAAGCCGCGCTTGAAGAAGCCGACGGCGACATGGCCCGAGCCAAGGACATCCTTCGCGAGAAAGGCAAAGCCGCCGCCGCCAAGCGCGCCGACAGAGCCACCAGCGAAGGGATCGCCCGGTTTCTGACCAGTGAGGACGGCAAGACCGCTGTCGGCCTGGTCGTCGAGTGCGAAACCGACTTCGTCGCCAAGAACGACTCGTTCAAACAATTGGTCGACAAGTTGGCTCATGGCATGCTAGCGGCTGGCGCGGCGGGTGAGGACGTCAAGATCGACGGTAAGGCCGTCGCTGAACATGTCCAAGACGCCGTGGCCGTCATCCGAGAGAACATTCAGCTCAAGCAGGCAGTCTTCGTCAAGGCTGCCGAAGGCGCACTTGTCGCTTACAACCACCACGACGGCAAAAAAGCGTCCGTGGTCGAAGCGGCCGGCCCAGCGAGCAACCTCAAGGACGCCGCTTACCACGTGGCGGTGCAGACCATTGGATTTGCACCCGTCTACCTCGTCAAGGAAGAAGTGCCACAAGACGTGATCGCCCACGAGATCAAGATCGAGATGGAACGGGCGATCAACGAAGGCAAGGATGCCGCGATCGCGGAAAAGGCGGCCCAGGGCCGGGTGAACAAAGAGTTCTACCAGTCCAGGGTGCTGATGGAGCAGCCGATCTACATCGACCAAAAGAAGTCCGTGCGCCAGTACCTTGAAGAAGAAGGCAAGGTCGGCGGCGGCCCGATCACGATCAAGCAGTTCGTCCGACTTTTCGTCGGAATGGAGTGAGGCCTCTCGGGTCGGCCCAGGTCATCCTGGGCCGACCCGCCTGGCGTGAACCACTTCTTGCCCCTTGAACCGGCCCGCACAGTTCCCACTCCTGTTGCCTTTCGCCCCAGAAGGCGTCACAATGCTGATCTAGAGTGGCCGGCCCCCAATACAATCGCGTCCTTCTCAAAATCAGTGGCGAGGCCCTCGGTGGTCCGACTGGGACGGGGCTCCATGCGGAGACCTTGGCCTATCTGGCCCGTGAGGTCATTGCGGTCCACGAGCTCGGCGTCCAGGTCGCCATCGTGGTCGGAGGAGGCAACTTCATCCGCGGAGAGGTCTTCTCAGTCCAAGGCGGCATCGACCGAACCGTCGCCGACCAAATGGGCATGCTCGGCACCATCATGAACGGGCTCGCGATCCAATCAGCGATCGAAAAGCTCGGAGTGCCGACCCGCGTCCAAAGCGCCATCAACGTGAGCGCGGTCTGCGAGCCGTTCATCAAGCGACGAGCCGAGCGGCACCTGGAGAAGCAGCGCGTCGTGGTCTTCGCGGCCGGAACCGGCAATCCCTACTTTTCGACCGACACCGCCGCTGCCCTCCGGGCCCTCGAGATCCAGGCTGGTTGCCTCATCAAGGCGACCAAGGTCGATGGAGTGTACGACAAGGACCCGAAGAAGCACGACGACGCTGTCAAATATCGGACGCTCGGCTATAACGAGGCCCTCAGCAAGCGCCTGGCGGTGATGGATCCCACCGCCTTTACGCTCTGCCGGGAACACAATCTCCCTGTCATCGTGTTAGACTTGCACGAGCAAGGCAGCATGGTGCGGGCCGTGAAAGGCGAGCCGGTCGGCACCCTGGTCGAAGGAGAATAAGATGACCGTACAAGAGATCGTCAAAGACGCCGAACAACGCATGAAGCACGCGGTCGAGGTCACCGCTCACGACTTTCAACGCATCCGAACTGGACGAGCCAACCCGATCATGCTCGAGAAAGTGGTCGTCGATTATTACGGGACCGAAACGCCCGTCAATCAGGTGGCCAACATTTCTGTCCCAGAACCCAGGCAGCTCCTGATCAACCCCTACGAAAAGTCGATGCTGGGTGCTATCGAAAAGGCCATCATCAAGAGCGACCTCGGGGTCAACCCGAACAACGACGGCACGTGCATCCGGCTTAACTTTCCGCAGATGACGGAGGATCGGCGCAAGGAACTGATCAAACAAGTCCACCATAGGGCCGAAGAGGGTTGCGTGGCCGTGCGGAACGTCCGGCGCGACGCCCTCCACCATCTCACGGCCGCGCAGAAGAACAAAGAGATCTCAGAAGACGACCTGAAGGGTCTCGAGAAGAAGATCCAGGAACTCACGGACAAGTTCGTCAACGAGGTCCACGAAGTCCAAAAGAAGAAAGACCACGAGCTGATGGAGATTTGATCCAGGAGCGCATGGCTCCCGGCCAGCCGACAGCCGTCCAAGAGCGGGCCCTCAAGGCGGGGGTCGATTTGGAGCGGCTCCCTAGGCACATGGCCGTCATCATGGACGGCAATGGGCGCTGGGCCACGCAGAACGGCCAGCACCGCCTAGTCGGTCACCGCGAGGGCTACTTGGCCCTCAAACGCAACCTTCAGACGGCCCAAGAACTCGGAATCGGCTATCTGACCGTCTATGGGTTCTCAGTCGAAAACTGGCGGCGGCCCGAAACGGAAGTGGCCGGGCTCATGACGCTGATCGAGGAAGCGGCGCGGACCGAACTGCGGGGCCTGATCGAGAACAACGTTCGCGTGCTGGTCGCGGGCCGGCTCCATGAACTGCCGACTTCGCTCCAAGAAGCCCTTAGTGACCTGATGGAATCGACGAGCCAGAACTCAGGCATCGTCTTCACGCTGGCCATCAACTATGGCGGCCGTGCCGAGATCGTTGACGCGGTCAAGGCCCTGATCGCTGAGGGCCACGGTGCCAGCGCGGTTACCGAAGAAGCGATCTCCGCCAGGCTCTACCGCCCGGAGTTGCCAGAGCCCGACCTCATGGTGCGCACTGCCGGCGAAATGCGGTGGAGCAACTATCTACTTTGGCAGTCGGCGTACACCGAGCTCTTTGTCACCGAGAGGGCCTGGCCCGATTTCGGAGAGCCGGAACTGTTCGAAGCCGTCTTGGCATACCAGGCCCGTTATCGAAAGTTCGGCGGGCTCTAAAGCTTCTGGGCTTTGAGAATGTCCCGGATCTCTTCGAGGATCGGCACATCCGGCGGAGGTGGAGGGGCTTCGGCGGCCGTCGAGACCTTCATCCGGTTCAATGCCTTGACCATCATAAAGACGGCGAACGCCAAGATCACGAACTGGATGATTGTATTGACAAAATTGCCATATGCAAACACGTTGGCCCCTGCGTCTTGGGCGGCTTTGAGGCTCGCATAGGGGCCGGGCGTGGAACCTTCCTTCAGCACGGCAAAGGCGTTGGCGAAATCGACCCCGCCCATCAACAGGCCGATTGGCGGCATGATCACGTCCTTGACCAGCGAGTCGACGATCTTGCCGAAAGCGGCACCAATGATGACGCCGATCGCGAGGTCCATCACGTTCCCCCGCATGACAAAGGTTTTGAACTCGTTCAACATCTCGTCCGTCCGTTTCTCCCTGAGCCTCAATTCTGGCCGCGACGCAGAGCCGAGATCTACGCACAGATACAGTCGTCGGCCTCAATCTTCAGTCAGCGTCGTTGGGAGCTCGCCGAACTGAGAACCTGTTGCAAAGGACAAGAACCCATGATCGGCAGGAGGATGGTTCCGTTCTTGGTCGCTGCAAGTCTGGTCGTTGCCCAGACTTGGGCGGCCTACTGTGCCCCTTCTTGTCAGCCAGCCCTCGCGGAGCCGTGCTGCCGCAATGAACAGGCAGACAAGAGCTGTTGCTGCACTCTCCAAGCCAAAGCCACGGACAGATCGCCCGCGGTGCTGGCTCAGGTCGCCGGCGAAGCCCCAGCTGTCCTCTCCCACGGGTTAGAGGCACCGATCCGTTCTTTCGCTCTTCGCCTGGTGGAGATCGGTCGACCTAGTTCCCCCCTTGCACTCCGAATCGAGCTAGGCGCGGAATCTCCCAGGGGACCGCCCAGCGCTTGAACAAGCGCCGTGTGCCCGTTGGCGCGTCGTGCCAAGGGCCCTGATTCAGATTCCAAAGAAACACAAAGAACATGCTGTTCACGACATTGATCGCCATCACTACCTTGGCTCCTGCCAAGGTCGACCTCAACACCGTCTGCCCGGTCATGAAGGAACCGGTGCCGGCCAAAGCCAAAGCCGTCGAGTACGCAGGAGGCCGATATGCCTTCTGTTGCGCAGGATGCGACGTTACCTTCTCCAAGGATCCTGAGAAGTTCGTCAACGGGGCCAAGTCGGACACGTCTCCGATCGGCCTCTTCCTTTTCGACCCGGTTACCGGCCAGAGGATCCTGGCCGATGAAGCGAAGGGCGCTTCAGTCTTCCAGGGCATGCGGTATCTCTTCGCGACTCAAGAGAACTTGACGAAGTTCGAGGCCGAACCCGCCAAGTATGCGGCGCGGCCCGAACGCGAGAGCCTCACTTGCCCGGTCGAGGGTGAGAAGATCAGTAGCCACTCGGCAGCAGCCGGATATGTGGACTATGAAGGAGTCCGCTACTACGTCTGTTGCTCGAACTGCTTCCCAACGCTTGAGAAGGATCTGGCGAGGACGATCGCCGTCGGGCGCGCGAAGCCGGTCAGCCCAAAGGCGGCGGCTGCCAAGGACGCCAAGCCGTATGACCACGTCAGCAACCTGACCACCAAGGCCAACGACTGCTGTCAAAGTCTGGGCGCTTGCTGCGCGCCCGGTTCCGGTTGCTGCGGCTAAGCCCAGACTGACGTCGTCGCTCGGGGGCCCTTGTCTTCAAGGGCCCCTACATCTTGGCGACGAACTCGGCCAGCGCCTCGTCAAGGGGTCGAACAGGCGCGATCCCCATGGACCACAGCTTGGAACTGTCCAGGGCCGTGTTCGCCGGGCGGGGGGCGTCTGTCGGCCAGTCCTCGGTCTTGACCGGTTCAACCTCAATAGGACGGTCGAGCCCGTGGTGCGAGCGGTAGGCCTCCAAGGCTTTGACCGCGAACTCCCGCCATGTCACGGTGTCCGGCCCGGCCGCATGATACAGGCCACCGGGCAGGCCCGCCTCGCAAACGTCGGCGATGACCCGGGCCAGGTCGACAGTCGAAGTCGGGCTGCCCGTTTGGTCGTCTACGACACGAAGCGGCTGCCCTTGAAGCCAGGCTTGGACGATGGTCCGGGGGAACGACTTCCCGACCTTGCCGAAGAGCCAAGCCGTCCGGAGGATGACCGCGTCCGGGTTCGTCTCCATGACTTGCTTGTCTCCGAAGAGCTTCGTCCTCCCGTAGGTATTGACCGGATTGGCTTCGTCGGACTCTATGTAAGGGGTTCCCTTCTTGCCGTCATAGACGTAGTCGGTCGAGATGTGGAGAAACCGCCAGTGCATTTCGGCGCATAAAGCCGCCAAAGCCCCGGCGGCCGTCCCGTTCACGGCCAGGGATGCCATCGTCTCCTGTTCCGCTTGGTCGACTCGCGTGTAGGCGGCGCAGTTCACGACCCAGTCGAAATCTCCGTACTTGCCTCTTCGAAGTTCCTCAAGCCTGGCTCGGTCGCACACGTCGAAATCGACTCGGACCGGGGCGCGCAAGTCCCACCCTCGGTCTCCGAAAACGATGTCGACGTCGGTAGCAAGCATGCCCCCGCCTCCTGTCACCAGGACGCGGGGGGCGACGAGCAGACTAGACAAAACGGGGTTATTTCACCCGGTCCGGATGTCAGTCGCGCCGACTCGACTTGAAATACTCGATCTCGTAGCCTCGGCGGCCCCGTTCCAACCCGAACGTGTGCCACTGCATGGACGATCCGCCCCAGGGGTTTGCGAATCGGTGCCGCGCCACAATCGTGGCTCGATCTCGGTCGGCCCATACCCTTTCGATTTCGTAGCTGAGGGTGCGGGTGCTCTCGACGGCATCGCGCAAGAGATCATAGAAGTCGTCCGCCTCGATCCGATAGCGGCCCTCGCAATCGAGTTCGACCAAAACAGAGCCTCTGGCCGGCACCAAGTCTGACATGGAGCGAATCCGGCCCCTGCGGAAAGAGTCCTCAATGGACCTCACCGCGTCGTCGAGGTCTCGGTCGCGGTAGTCCCTGCTCCACCGACCGTTGTCGCGCCGCCAATCATAAGAGGTCGTGCAGGCCGACCACGAAAAGCTGCCCAAGCTGACTCGGAACACCTGGATGTACGGCGGCAGGTGGCCGTAATAGTAGAACGGCGACGGGACGCACCGGTCCGACGACCACTGGAACCCGTAGTGCGGGTACCAGAAGTTGTCGTCCCGCCATCGAGAGTCATAGCCGAAGTAGCCGTCGCGATAACCGGAGTGGCCCCTTTGCACCCGGTTCTCCCGGTCGGCATCGATCACGATCTTGCGGTTGGAGGCCACGACGGGGGCGTCTGTGATGACGACGCCCTGAGTCCGGCCCCGGGCCGCCTGGTTGTGGACGGTGCCATAAGAGACCGATCCGCTCCGAGAAGCCCCGTCGCGCTTGCCCGTCAGAGAGCCGGAGTTCGGTACCGGTTGGTCTTGTCGACGCGGCGGCTCGGCGCGACCCGAATTGTCGTTCTTGCGACCATCATCCTGCTTCCTGGGCGGGGCCTCCTTTCTGGGGGGAGATCCCTTTGAGCCGACTTGGGGGTTGCCTTTCGGTTCGCCCCCTTTTTTACCGGTGATGCTGCCCTGGGCCAGGGCGAAGAGGCTTAGGCCGAAAGAGAGGGACAAGACCGCTGCGATCCGATGGATGGACTTCATTGTCTACTGCTGGTTCGACGCCTGGCCGCCGGGCATCGTTTCAAGCGAACGGGAGATAATGGCCCGGTGAACCCTCGGCCCGCTGTCTATCGGGATTCGCTCTGGTGGAACCTTGGGTTCAGTTCGTATTGGTTCGCCACGAGCTACAAGTGGTTCATCCTGCTCTTCATCGCGATCCCCGACCAAGTGGCGCGGATCGTGGGGGCCGAACAGAAGAACGCCGCTTGGGGCGGCGTCTATGCTTTGGGGGCCATCTGGGCTGTGTTCGGCCCCACCATCTTCGGAGCCTGGAGCGACCGAGCCCGCTCCCCTTGGGGCCATCGTCAGCCGTTCATCGCAGTCGGGGCGGGCCTGACCGTCATCGGTCTGTTCGCGGTCTATCAAGCCCCCAATATCGCCCTCTTGACCGCGGCCTATCTGTTGCTTCAAGTTGCCGACGACGTGGGGACAGGCCCCTACGGCGGCATGGTGCCCGAGATCGTGCCAGAAGCCAAGCGGGGTCGAGCCAGCGCCGTCCTTACGCTGGTCCAACGCATAGGGGAACTGGCGTCAGCCGGGGCCGGGATCTTGCTCCAGCGCACGGAGCTGATCTTCATCGGGATCGGGGTTGTGAACGTGCTTTGCGCAGCATGGACGATCTGGACTGTTAGAGGGATCGAGCCTCTGCCCGAGGCTTCGAGGAAGGTTGAGTCGTCGTTTTGGTCCGTCTGGATCGCGCCCTGGAAGAGCCACGACTTCCGCACTTTGTGGTTCAGCCGCTTCCTGACGATGGCGGCAGCCTATCTGGTGACCAACTATATCCTCTACTTCCTCCAGGACATGTTCTCGAGCTATCGTCTTCTTTCTTGGGACCTGAAGAACGCGAACACAGGAGTCATGGTCCTGGCCCTCACGGTCTCGGTGGCTGCGAGCCTGGGAGCCCTCTTCGCGGTGCGCGTCGCCGATGCTTGGGGGCGAAAGCGACTGGTCTATCTCTCGACAGCGATCATCGTCACGGTGCTCGTGCCCTTCGCTGTGACGCGCGATTTCACGCTGCTTTGGCTCATGGCTTGGCCGTTTGGCTTCGGTCAAGGGATCCGTGCCTCGGTCGATTGGGCGATGGCGGCCGACATTCTTCCAAAGAAGGAGGAATCTGGAGCCCAAATGGGTCTGTGGTCGTCGAGCCAGACCGCTGTGCAAGTCTTGGTCGGTGGCAGTGGAGCCCTGATCCAGCAGCTCAACAGCCGGGCCTTGGGACTTGGTTACATGACCGCCATCTGGACCGCTGGCGGTCTATTTTTGGTCGGATCATGGCTCGTCCGCCAAGTGCGCGGCAGCCGTTGACCCAAAGGGCCGGTATCGGGTCGGTATCCTCCCTGCCGTCCATGAGCTTTCCGATGCGCTCCGTTTGGTGCGGCGAGATCCGGGCCGAACACGAAGGCCAAGAAGTGACCCTGAACGGTTGGGCCCACAAGGTCCGCGACCTGGGGGGCTTGCTGTTCATCGATTTGCGCGACCGCACCGGGCTCGTCCAGCTCATGATCGACCCCGAGACTCAAGGCAAGCCGGACATCAAGCCGGAGTCGTCGCTCTCTGTCACCGGACGAGTCTCGCTGCGGGACGAGGCGGCCAGAAATCCGAAGATGACCACCGGCGACATCGAGGTGGTCGTCAGCGGCCTGACGGTGCTCAACCCCTGCGGCGTGCTTCCCTTCCCCTTGAGCGACGAAGACCAAATGGCGCGGGTCAACGAGGAGCTGAGGGTCAAGTATCGGTATCTCGACCTGCGGCGGCCGACGATGTACCAGCGGTTGGCAGTCCGAGCCGATTGTGTCCGGAGAATGCGACAGTTCCTGGACGAGCGGGGATTCCTTGAGATCGAGACACCGATCTTCACCCGGTCTACCCCGGAGGGAGCCCGGGACTACTTGGTTCCCTATCGACTTGAACCGGGCCACTTCTATGCCCTTCCCCAGAGCCCGCAGCAGTACAAGCAACTGCTCATGGTCGCTGGGATCGAGCGGTACTACCAGATCGCGAAGTGTTTCCGCGACGAGGCGCAGAGGTCCGACCGGCAACCCGAGTTCACCCAGCTCGACTTGGAGATGTCTTATATCCAGCAAGAGGACGTCCTCGAGTTGATCGAGGGGTTGACGCTGGAGGTGGTCAATGGGGTGATCGAAAAGTTTGGGCTGGCGAAGGACAAGATCGGCCCGTTCAAACGCATGACTTATGACGAGTCGATGCGTCTTTTCGGGAACGACAAGCCCGACGTCCGGTTCGGCTTGAACCTGTTCGACATCGAGGAGGTGGCCCGAGGGTGCGGGTTCGGAGTATTCAAGTCCACGATCGAGAGCGGCGGCTGCGTGCGGGGCGTGCGTTACCCGGGCGGGGCCTCGCTCAGTCGCAAAGAGGTCGGCGAGCTGGAGGAGTTCTGCAAAGGCTTCGGCGCCAAGGGGATGGCGAGCCTGGGCTTGGTCGCCGAGCCCGGAGAGGGGACGGTCGACCTGGGCGACGGCCGCCACGCCAAAGGTTCGGTCGCCAAGTTCTTCAGTCTTGAGGAGCTTCACGCCATTTTCCTGGCGGGGAAGGCTGAGCCTGGGGATCTATTGTGCTTTATTGCTGATTCTTGGACAGTTTCTTGCGAAGTCCTGTCTCGACTGCGTTTGTTGGTTGGCGACCGGTGCGGCCTGCGCGACCCGCGAAAGCTCGCTTTCGTCTTCGTGGTCGATTTTCCCCTCGTGCATTGGGAACCGGAGACGGGATTATGGGAACCCTCTCATCACCCGTTCACTTCGCCCAAAGCCGAGGACCTGGTCTATCTGGACACGGATCCGGGACGGATCCGTGCCGACTGCTACGACGTGGTCTGCAACGGGGTCGAATGGGCCTCGGGATCGATCCGGATCAACCGGCCGGACATCCAGGCCCGGATCTTCCAACTCATCGGGATCAGCGAAGAGGAGCAACAGTCGCGCTTCGGGCACATCTTGGAAGCTTTCACCTTTGGGGCGCCGCCGCACGGTGGGATCGCGCCGGGTATCGACCGCCTCGTCATGTTCCTCATGGACGACGAGAACATCCGCGAAGTCATCGCCTTCCCGAAGCTAGGCGGCGGCTACGACCCGATGATGGGCGCCCCCAGCGACATCGACGCCAAACAGTGGGAAGAAATGGGACTGACTGTGCGATCAGTTTCAGCCAGGCTCCAATGAAGTTTCAGGGAGGGGTCAGACCAAAAACAATGGCATTGAACAAGCCATCGGGTGACAGTCGCCCGACGACCAAGATGGGAATCTTGGCGACGCTCTCGATCCGGGCATTGCCGAGGAACTTAGAGACCGCCTCAGCACCACCCAGGCTTGCCGTTTGTCCTTCGATCTTGGCCCGAATCTGATCTCGAATCTTCGGATCCAGATCGCCTACGTTCTTACCAATTTGATTGTCGAGACCCGGACTTGGACTGGTTCCTTCAGTTGACACGAAGAACCTTTGAATGGCGTCGCCCGCTTCTTCTCTTGCTTCCTTATGCCAGTTGTACAACTGGTCGACAACGGCCTTGAGATCTTCCATCCGCTGAAAGCGATTGTTCGCGCCTTTACCAAAGGACATGATCTCGACACCTCGAACAGGATCGAAGAAAGGTTCACTATCCTTGGGTTGACTGGAATTAGGGCCGCTAGTTCGAGCAAGCTTTACCGGCGACTCAAGTAGCCGCGACTTAACGCCTTCAGGAAACTCCGGTTCAATGTTCACTGTGATCGACCTATCGCCATCGGTCAGTCTGACCATAGTCGAAGGCAAAATCGTGACGTTGGCGTTATCAAGCTCTTCTAGTCGCATCACCGCATTCATTGTCAGCGATACCAAGAGCCTCACGCTAGGTGATTTCGAGACTGCGACGACACCATGATCATCGGACGCTATAATTTCTCTCAGTGCTCCGTTGAGGGCCGTGTACGCCAAGTCAGCTCGAAGGCTCTTATCGAAGATATAGCCACGACGATGAAGGACGACAAGCGTCGAGCCGTGTTGTTTCACCGCCAGGCTAAGGGCTTCCTGACCACGTATAGCTTCTAGTTCCTTAACGTACTTTGGTTGGTCTCCTTGGTAAGCAAAGACGACCGCCTCCAAGTCAGCCCGGGCCGAACTAGCAACGAGGAGACTGACCGCCGTCAACAAAGGCTTAGACCAATCCATACGGTCACTCCGGAACGTCTAGCGGGAACACGCCCCAAAATGTATGTGGCAGGTTCGTAGTGCCAGATGCGATGACGCTCGACCGTAAAGACACCGATGTCCCCTTCGAACCATGTCCATTTCTCGATTCGAGACTCGCGTATCCAGCGGATTTCACCTGTGGAACAGTGACGAGTCGCAGAGAGTGATCCTGGTAGTCCCAGGATCTCGAAGCCCACTCCTGTTGCAACGGCATGAACTTCGCCGACCAGTTGTCAGGACCGCCCGGAGAACCTACGATGAACTGCTCGCGATCAAGAACACCCTCGGCTGCGGGAACCGTATAGGATGGCCCATAGTTGACGAGGTTAATGACGTAGTCATACCGAATTGTGCTGACCAGTGTCGTGCCAGCATGACGCCACTCGGTTGGAGGCGATGTCATCAGTAGAAGCGGAACGAGGCAAAGCTCGCTTACCATGTTACGATACTAGACCGGATCGACGATGACAATGGTTAATTCGGTGTTAATCTTGCAAATTTTCTTGGAAGGGCTCTATCGCTCATCAGACGTACAGCGAGCCACTCATGGCGGTCGCCGCCCTACCCCTGAGGGTGACACGGCTGTCCGAGAGTTCCGTCTCGATCACGCCGCGGCGCGGCGAGAGCTGAAGAGCGCGCATGGACGTTTTGTTCAGCTTCTCGCCCCAAAATGGGGCCAAAGCGCAGTGGGCCGAGCCGGTGGCGTGATCTTCGGGCACGCCGGACTGTGGCGCGAAGAAGCGGCTCACGAAGTCATAGCCCTCGGTGTCGGCCTTGGCGGTCACGGCGAGGCCGACCAAGCCGAGGGTCTTGACCGCCGCCATGTCGGGGCGCATGGTTCGGACGGCTTGCTCGCGGCTCATCATCGCGACCCAGATCCGGTCGTTCTTGCCCATCCAGACGGGATCGAAACCCAGGAGCGGGGCGATGTCGTAGGGCGGGTCGGCCTCAATCGGCTCTTCTGAAGGAAAGTCCATCGCCACAAGGCCGTCTTCGGCCTGGCAGACGAGTTCGCCCGCCTGAGTAGCGAATAGGATCGGATCCTGGCGGGGAACCTGGTCTGACTCCCAAAGCGCGTGGGCGGCAGCGAGCGTCGCATGACCGCAAAGTCCCACCTCGACCGTCGGTGTGAACCAGCGCAGGCCCCACCTTCCGCCGCTCTCAGGCCAAACGAACGCCGTCTCGGCCTGGTTGACCTCCATCGCGACGTCCTGCATCCAGTTCGGATCCAGCTCCTGGTTCAGCACGACGACCCCGGCCGGGTTCCCGGTGAAGGGCCCGTTTCCAAAAGCGTCGACGATGAAGAGAGGCCGCGCCATCCCCGCCAATATACTTGGCCGCCTCCCTCGTCAACTTAAGAGCAGAGTCAGTGGGAAGCGCGGCCTTTGAACCGACCGTGTCTCGCAAAGTGAACCAGAGCGGCGGCAAGGACAACGAGGCATGCTCCAGCGAGGCACCATGCAACGAGAAGGTCAGTCGCGCTGGCTCTTCTGGCACCCGGACTCCTCACATCCAGTGACACAGGACTTTTACCGGAGTCTTGAGCGCTCTCCAACTCTGGGTCACGAAGAACTGACACCTGAGAATTTCCGCTTAGCTTCTCGCTATAAGAAGGACTTCCTTTCTTGACAGTCAATGCGATTGGCGCACCCGACTCCGCATCGATGGCGAGTGACACCTCACTATCTTCGTAAAACCAACACACCCTTGCCCGGTGCTCTTCGGCCAGCCGTGCTCCCTCGGTAACACCATAAGCTGAATTGCCGCCCTTGAGAACCTCCAATCGGAGCTTGTCTAAGACTGCATCGTTTCCCGGCCAGGTCCACGCATCGGTCTGTCCCCTGGCTCCTCTCAGTCGAGCGTTTGCCAAACATTGAGAGAAGACTCCCTGCATCGCTTGGAGCGCCTCTCCCCTCTCCATAACCCGCCCGGGAGGATCGAACCTCCACTGGTCAGAGCCCGATAAGAGCATCAAACCGCCGGTGACGGCGTCAAACGTCAGAGTCGCGGAATTGAGGTGACCTTTCCATCCTTGTACTGGTTCTTCGAACCTGGTCACGACGGTAAAACCATCGAACGCGCTTTTCCATCTGCCGTCTGGAGGTGAGTTGTGTGTCACGCCCTTTCGAACCATAGATAACTTGTCCAAGCCCGCGGCCCTCAAGACGCCTTCTGCCCTTGCCCAGACCAAGCCGTCTTCCCGAAGCACCAAATCGTCATGCTTTCTAGTCCGGTCGGTCACGAGATCAGACACTTTGAAGTCTGAGTATCCTGTGACCACGCCGCTTTGGGGATTGATGCTGACTGAGACAGATCCGTTATCAAGGTCAACGTTCCATAGTCGATAAGTTGTTCCTGGTCTGTTGATCATCTCGGCGCGGCCATTCACAGAAGCTTCTCGGGCTCCGATCGCTCTCACAAAACTCACCGCGCGGTGTACGGCCGCCTCATCTGTACGAATTTCCTGGCCCGTCGCCAGATTCACGGTAAGAACCGAGAGCGAGGAAATGACTACGAGTCGGGAGTAAAGAACTGACGATTGCAGACTCCCATTGCGGCGATGCCCAAAGATGTTCATTGAATTGACCTGAACCATGTATTTACGCTAGTCATCGAATTGCCCGTGTAGACCCCTTTGATCCGGGTGTGGGGGTCACCCAACAAAGTGATCTCGTCCAGGCTATCGACGAGGTTTGTCATTGAGTGGATATGGACAGGACGATTATTGCCGGGGTTGTTATGAATCAAGTGCATGATGGCTTGCGTCGCGGTAGAGCCCGTGGCCAATCGGTGAAAAATCCACCACGATGTGTTCTCGCGCTCAACATCGAATGCACAGCCGGGCCACCCTAAGACTGACTGGTCTTTGCAGTACGTCAAGTCGTATCCATCATAGTACGGAAACATGATCCGATCGAAGAGGGTGGTCGATCCGCTATGGCAAGAATCAAACATCGCGAAGGCCATTTGGGGACGGCCAGGGAGGTTAAAAGGTGGAAATCTAGCTCCGTTGTGATATTCTCTGCCTGCCTCGTAGCTGTTGGCTTCAGGGCCAGCGGTTCCCATCCTGTCGCCGTACTCTAAGCCGACAGGCGGATCGGGGTCACTCGCATCCGTGTCGTGGTAGGCAGAGGTTCCATGAGTGGCCACGTACCACACACCTGAATTCGCCATGTAGCCAAGGCAATTGACTGGAGACCAGCCTTGGTACTCATAAACCTGGTCATAACCTTTGCCCCCCATCAAAACCGTTACGGTCCCAGCACCGCTGCCACCAGGCGTTTCCCAGAACTCACGCAGATTGAGGGCGACACACCGGTTACGAACTATGATTTGCCTCGTCGCCTCCGCACTTTCGTTAGGACTGTTGAACCCGACCACCTTGACGGTCACAAGAGAACCAGGAGCGAAATGACTGCTATCGAACATGACTCGCAGGCTACCGTTGTACTGAACGACGTTCCCTGGAACCCAGTCCCAACTTGAGACTAAGTTGTTGTTCAAGTATAAGCGCATCGAGACGAGGATCCCAGCGTTCGTCGACACACTTCCTGAAGCAATGCTTTTTGTTCCTGAAAAGTAGAACGGGACGGACTCACCTTGGGCAGGGCACCATGCGGTGATTCCTGCAGAAGCCGAAACCACCATCATGATAGTTAGCACTGTGGCAGAGCACCTAATTAGCACAGGTACCAATGGTACCCCCCCCCTAGAGATTTAGGCCATAAGACCTACCCGATTGCTGACGCTGATCTCAAGGATCGAAGCAACGGTGAGCCCGTCCTTAGGGTACATCCTTCTGTCAATGCCCCGCAAGGTTTTTCCTGGCCTCAAGTACGACCAGTTCGCCGCCGACACCGACCGTAAGGCCCTAGAGGCCCTGGAACGCGTGCCGCTCCTCCCGCAGGTCGTCAAGAAGTTCCACGAAGTCGGCTGGGACCGCTGGGTGTACTGCTGGAACATGGCCACCAGCGTCCGGTGCGGGCCGAAACAGTATCCGACCCTGTACCGGATCATGCGTGAGTGCTGTGAGGTGCTCGACATGCCCGAGCCGGAGCTCTATTTGACCTCCAACCCATTCCCGAACGCATTTGCGGGCGGAGTGGAAAGGCCTTACATCACGGTGAGGAGCGGCATGGTCGATGCCCTCAATGACGACCAACTGTATCACCTTATAGGCCATGAACTTGGACACATCAAGAGCGGCCACCTTCTCTACCACACGATTGGTCGACTGCTCATCCCGCTTCTCGAACTCATCGGCCGTCGCACTTTCGGCGTCGGCGACGCCTTGGGGATGGGACTCGCCCTCGCGTTCCTCGAATGGTCGCGTCAGTCGGAACTCTCCGCCGACCGGGCCGGGCTTCTGTGTACCCAGGAGTTTGAAATCAGCGCTTCGGCCAACCTCAAGCTTTGTTCGGGCCCGACCCGCTTCAACCACGAGGCGAGCGTCGACGCTTTCCTCGACCAAAGCCGGGCGTACCAGGACATCAGCGGACTGGACGCCGTCGGCAAGGCCCTCGTGTTCGTGTTCTACGGCGCCCAAACGACGCACCCCATGCCGGTGCACCGCACCAAAGAACTCGAGAAATGGTATCTGGACGGCGGGTACCAGCGGGTCATGAACGAGGCGCTCAAGGAACTGAACTGACTATCCTTGAGGGCGTGCCGCATTCTTGGAACGCCCAGTGGATCAGCTTCGGGGAAGACCCCCGGGACGACTTCGGAGCTTTCGTCTTTCGAAGAGAGTTCGAGTCAGACGGGCTTCCTATCAACGTCCGCGTGAGCGCGGACCAGCGGTACAGACTGAGCTTGAACGATGAGTTCGTCGGCGAGGGACCGGCAAGAGGGGACTTGGCCCATTGGCCATTCGAGGCCTATACGCTCCGCCCGAAACCCGGGCCGAACCGGTTGGAGGCTCTCGTTTGGAGCTTTGGACGCTACGCGCCGATGGCGCAGATGACGTACAGGCTGGCCTTCGTGCTAGACGGCAATGGTCTCTCGACCCCGGACTCGTGGCAGGTCGGCCGGGTTGAAGGACGAGAGTTCAAGATGCTCAACTCTGAAATTGGACCGTTCTACATCGACGTCGGGCCGGGCGAGATCATCGATTTGGACAATTTGAAGCCTGCATCTTGGTCAGTTCCCAACGTCATAAGTCACGCGCTCGAACGAGGCGAGTGGCACAGCGACTCGCCTTGGCGGCTTGTGCCCCGCTCGATCCCGACGATGGTAAGACACATTCGGGAAACCGGGCCAGCGATCGTCGACAGGGTCTCTGGGCTGCGACGGGCGTTCGAGCCGTTCACTCTGACTCCTGGCCAGCCCGCCCTGCTCGACTTTGGCGAGTTGCTGTGCGGCTATCCGATCGTGCATGCCCATGGCCCGGGTCATCTGACTGCGACTTACGCCGAGTCCCTGTTCCTTCCAGACGGCTCCAAGGGGCACCGCGATGAAGTCATCGGAAAAGCGGTGAAGGGTTATCAAGACATCTTCGAGGTTCCAGCCAGGACCGTGAAAGATAGCCCGACCCTCTGGTGGAGAACTTTCAGATACATACAATTAGAATCAATCCAGCCTATACAGATCGAGACATTCAATATCGTCGAGACGGGATATCCGTATGCAGTGGAGTCGAGCTTCGAGGCGAACGACCCTTGGGTCGAACAGATCTGGGTCGTGGCCGTCCGCACGGCGCGGCGGTGCGCGGGCGAGACCTACTTCGACTGTCCCTACTACGAGCAGCTCCAATACCTTGGAGACACCAGGATCCAAGCCCTCATCCATTGCTATTTGAGCCGCGACCGACGTTTGGCCCGCCAAGCGCTGGAGCAGTTCGAGGCGTCGATCCTCCCTGAGGGTCTCACTCAAAGCCGATATCCGAGCAGGCTCACCCAGATCATTCCAGGCTTTAGTCTCTGGTGGGTCATCGCTCTGTTGGACCAAGCCTGGTACGACACCGGCTTTGAAGACGCCGAAACTTGGGAGCGGCGGAGAAAGCTGGTCGACAGCATTCTTGAAGCCTACGGGCGTCTCGACCATTGGCCCTTCCTGGATTGGGTCGACTCTTGGCCCTTAGGGATCCCGCCGGGCGGGCTTCGGCATCCGGCTGCCCTCGCCCTGTTCGAACTCGCCAAGCTCGCCCGCGCCCAGTTCCCAGGCCCGCCACGTCCGTTCGAAAACAGCCCGGTCTCTGGGTCCGTGCCACCTTCTGAGCACGCAGAGGCTCTTCAGCGACTCGTTGCCCTCGAGTCGGGCCAGCCCGCTGAGCCTTGGCCGACGAGCCCAGTGGGCGACCGTTGCTCGCTTTATTTCCAGTTCTACAAACACCTTGCGATGAGGCCAAATGACTACATGGCCGAACTAGGGCCGTGGAAGAGGATGATCGAGCAAGGGCTCACGACCTTCGCAGAAACCGAAGATCCGACGCGCAGCGACTGCCACGCTTGGAGCGCCCACCCGATCCTCGGGTTCCTCCAGACGGTGGCTGGGGTCACGAGCGCGGCACCGGCCTGGAAGCGGGCGAGGATCGAACCAAGGCCTGGCTTGCTCACATGGTTCCGCGCGAGGATCGCCCACCCCGACGGCGACCTTACCGTCGAGTTCGAACAGGGCCGTCTCGCGCTCGATTCGCCGGTTCCGTTCAACCTGATCTGGAAGGGTCAAGAAGCCTCGTACGAGGCGGGCCGTCACTCGGTCGGCTGAACCGGCTGGAGCCCGTCGATCCGTACCACGATGCAGGTGGCGTTGTCGCTGCCCCCGCCCATGAGAGCCGAGCCTACGAGCCTCCAAGCCGCATCGCTGGGGCCATGCTCGCTCAGCACCGATTCGATCTCCAGGTCCGAGACATGGTTGGTCAGGCCGTCAGAACAGACGAGAAAGACGTCACCCGGCTCAAGCGCGAAAGTAAAGAGGTCGGGCGTCCATTCGTTCTCGGTGCCGATCGCCCGCATCAGCATATGCCGCCGCTCGTGCCGTTCGGCCTCGTCTCGCGACATGACCCCGCCCCGCACCATCTCTTCGACCCAAGTGTGGTCGACGGTCAACATTTCGAGCGAACTGTCCCTCAGCCTGTAGATCCGGGAGTCGCCGACCTGGGCGATGAAACCCTGGTCTTGGATCAGAACGAGAGCGCTCAGGGTCGTGCCCATGCCCCGACGGCTCGGTACGGTCCGCGCCACGTCAAGGACGAAGCGGTTCGCGGCCGCCACCGCCGCTTGGAGGGCCGCCTCCGTCTCCTGGGAAGGATGATGGAGGTACACATCGACGAAGGTCTTGAGCGCCAGTTCGCTCGCGATCTGGCCCGCCTCGTGGCCACCCATTCCGTCGCAGACGACGAAGACTAGGCCCCGCCTTGCGAGAACGCCCTGATCCTCAGGCAAGTAGAACTCCGCCTTGTCCTCGTTGTTCTCTCGCACTCGGCCCATGTCCGTCTTCATCGCGACCGTCACCACAGGGCGGACGCGCAACTCGACCGGCTCGATGAGATCGGCGACCAGATATTCAGCGGTGACCTCTTCCATCACGAGTCCTTCAACCGGATCTTGATCTCCAGGCTTCCAAGCCGGATCGTGTCGTCTGGCGACACTTTCGTGCGCATGTTCGGGGCGATCTTCGCTTCGTTCAGCAAGGTGCCGTTCGTGGAGCCCGTATCGGTGAGGTAGACCCCATCGTCGGCCACTTCGATCACGCCGTGGGAACCGCTGACATAGGGGTCAGCAATGACGATTGAGTTCCCGTCCCTTCGCCCAAAGGTGTTCTGTCCTGGCCGGAGGGGTTCCTCTCGGTCGGGCAGGACAAGCCAGACCGGTGCGTCGCTCGTGGTCGGGGGAGCGGCCATGGCGGAGGTGCGCCCGCTCATTGCCTGGAGGGTCTTGTTCGCCTCGCCAGGGAGGCTCAAGGTCAGCTCAAACCCACCGAGACTGACCCGCTCGGCGTTGCCCAGTGTCCTGGACTCGCCCGCCCCGAGCCTTTGCCCGGCGACGGTCGTGCCGTTCGTCGATCCAAGGTCCAAGACCGTGACCGCCCCATCGTTCAGGTCGATCTGGCAGTGCCTTCGGCTGACGCGGGTGTCGTCGATGACAATGTCGCCAGCCCGACCCACGACGTTGGCCCCCGGGCGTAGTTGGTGCTCGCGACCGGTGGCCTCGACGAGCACCGGCAATTGGACCGCGGGTGCCCCGAACGCGTCGCCGGGCAGCGCCATCTCAAAGATGAGCCCGCAATCGTTGCACCAAGCGACCCCAGGCGGGTTGAACGCCTTACACACGGGGCATTGCACAGGCTTGATCGTCGTCGTGACGTTCAAGCTGGGAGCCGACCCCATCATCGTCTTGTTGGGGTCGGCGGTCGGGGGCGACCCCATTTGCGTGCGGTTCGGGTCTTGCATCTCGCCTCATTCTGCACGACGGAACAAGCCCTTCGTGCGGTTCGCCGTTCGACAGGTCTGACTGGGTAAAACCGAGCAAATGGATTCAGCCCTCATCGCCAAGCAGTTGGGCGGCGTCCTGGCCGACACCTACTCCCTCCTGCTCAAGACTCAAAACTACCACTGGAACGTCACGGGGCCGAACTTCCACAGCCTCCACGAGATGTTCGAAGAGCAGTACACCGAGCTCTTCATGGCCGTCGACGAAATCGCCGAGCGGATCCGCAAACTCGGACATCCCTCGCCCGGCAGCTTCGCCGACTTCGCAAAGCTGGCGTCGATCCCAGAAGCCAAGTCAGGAATCGACTCGAACGGAATGGTCGCCGACCTTCTCGCGAGCCACAAATCCGTGCTCGACCGGGTCCATGCCTGTGCACATGTCGCCGACGAGCAGGACGACGAAGGCACCGAGGACCTCATGACGCAGCGGATCGAGGCCCATCAGAAGGCGGTCTGGATGCTTTCGGCTACCATGGGCGGGTCAATGGCGGCAACACAGAAGGCGGCTTCGGCCCCGGTCGCCGAGGTGAAAAAGGCCAAGAACAACAAACCGGCCGCCAAGGCGGAAAAACCCGCCTCCAAAGCCGACAAGAAGAAGGCGCCGAAGGCGCTGGGCTGATCCTGTCAGGGACCGGCTAAGCTAGCGGCGTGCCCGACGTCCGGTTCGACCGCTACTACCGCTATGACGCTCTGACCGACCTGCTTCGAGCTTACGAGAGCGAGAACCCCGGCAAGGTCCGGCTTGAGTCGATCGGGAAGAGCCACGAAGGGCGGGACATCTGGCTCGTGAAGGTGACCGACCTATCGACAGGCTCACCAGAGGACAAACCCGGCTTTTGGTGCGACGGGAACATCCATGCGAGCGAGGTCAGCGCGTCGACCGCCGTCCTCATGATCCTGCACAAGCTCGTGACCGAGGATCACGGCAGCCTCCTCGCCGAGCGGACGTTCTATCTCGTGCCTCGGCTCAACCCCGACGGCGCGGAGTGGGCCTTGGCCGACGTGCCCCGCATCATCCGGAGCTCGACGCGGCCGTATCCCTATGACGAGGACGACCTCTACGGGCTCGAGCGGCGCGACGTGGACGGCGACGGGAGGATCCTCAGCATCCGGATCCCCGACGAGAACGGCCCCTGGAAGGTCGCCGACGAAGACTCACGGCTCCTGAAGCTGCGCGAACCGGGCGAGACGGGCGGCGCTTACTTCCGCGTGATCCCCGAGGGGCTCCTCCACCACTATGACGGGGTCTCGATCAAGCCCCGCCGGGTGAAAGAAGGGCTCGACTTCAACCGGAACTTCCCCAGCGCCTGGCGCCTGGAGCACGAGCAACACGGGGCCGGGCCTTATCCCACCAGCGAGCCCGAGATTCGGGCTGCCGTCCAAGCGATCGTCGACCGCCCGAACATCTGCGGCGCCATCACCTTCCACACTTTCAGCGGCGTCTTGCTCCGCCCTCCGAGCCGGATGCCCGACGACGACATCCCACCGGAAGACCTCTGGACGTACCAGTCCCTTGGCGAGACAGGAAAGAAAATGACGGGCTATCCGCCGGTCAGCAACTACCATGAGTTCAAATACCACCCCAAGGAGGTCATCACCGGGGTGTTCGACGACTGGATGTACGAGCATCAGGGCGTCCACGCATGGACGGTGGAAATCTGGTCGCCCCAGCGCCAGGCCGGGATCAGCGACTACAAGTACATCGATTGGTTCCGGAGCCATCCGTTCGAGGACGACCTCAAGCTGCTCAAGTGGAGCGACGAGAACCTCGACGGGGCGGGCTATGTCGAGTGGTACCCGTTCGACCATCCGCAACTCGGTCGGGTGGAGATCGGCGGGTGGGATCCGCAACTCATGTTCCGCAACCCACCGCCAAAGTTCTTGGAGAAGGAGGTCGCGCCGCTGGCCGAGTGGGCGCTGTGGCACGCGTCGACCGGGCCGCGCCTCACTGTCCGCGAACTGCGCACCGAACCGGTCGGGGAGCACGTGCGGTTGCGGCTTGTGGTGCAGAACTCGGGGTGGCTGCCGACGAACGTGACGAAGCTCGCGGCCGACAAGAAGCTGTGCCGCGGGGTGGTGGGCGAGATCGAACGGCTGGCCGACGGCAAGCCCTTGCCTTTCGAGCCCCTCGCCGGAACGCCGCCCTGGCTGGTCAGCGGCCAGTTGCGAGAAGAGAAGGGACAGCTCGTCGGCTGGAGCCACACTCCCGTGAGCGGGTTTGGGTGGCACATGGACGCGACCGACGATGTGGCCGTCTTCGAGTGGGTGGTCGGGCGCGGAGCGACCTATCGTCTCACCGCGCGGCACGAGCGGGCTGGTGCCATCCATGTTGAGGCGTCGGTCTAAGCTTGGCTCCCAAATCCCGGCCTTCGCGCCTGGCGACTCAGGACATAGAATAGGGTCGCCAACATGCCAGGTCGTCTCTCATGATCCTGACCTATTGGGCGAGTAGGCCCTTTGGATCATTTTCTGACGCCAGAATGCGCAAAAAATAAAGTGACGCATAGTGACTTATCATGACACTCATGCGGAACCTACCCTGACTGCGGTTGCCAACAGAACTGCCCAGAATGAAGGTCACGAGAGATAGCGGTCAATTGTCGGAGCTGGCACCATGTATGCGCTCGTTGTCAGTTTGATTTTGGCTCCCTCCCTCGGCGCGTACCGCCAGGATCGGCCACAGGTCGAAGTTCGCAACGTCTCGGAAGCCGTTGGACTCTTAAGTTCGAGACTTGGCCAAGAACACCGAACGGTTTCTCGGTATCGCGACCGCCCGTTGATCGTGAGCGGGCTTGACAATCTGACCGCGAAAGACTTAAAGGAAGCCCTGGCCACCGCGACGGCGGGCAAGTGGGTCGACAGCCAAGATGTGTGGACTCTCGCCGACGACGAGGAGGCCTTCCAGACTTTGAGGAAGACGGACGACGCGCGCGTTGAGTCCACCCTAGAAACGTTCCTGGATACCGCCTTATCAAACGGCACTTTGAGTGAAAGAACCTCGGAGACAAGGGTCAAAGACCTTCTCGCTTCGATCGCTTAAGGGCCGAGGAACTTCAACGACACGCAAGAGGCCGCAAGCCTTCCCCGATTCTCAGACCGGCTCTTGGCCCAGACGTTGCGATGGATCGGCCCCCGAAGGCTGTCTGGGATGGCTCCGGGAACCTTCCAAGTGTTCGGCCCGGCTCCGTCTGACTCCAAGCGGGACCGTGATCTGAGCCGGTTCGTCCGAGAGTTTGAAGACGATCGGCATTCTCTCGGTCTCTACCTGTCGGAAGTCGTACCCAAGTTTCCTCTCGACGCCCATGCCGAGATCGACACAGTCCGGCCCCGCCCCGATGCGGGCGACCAGGCCGAGCGCCTCTTCCTCACGGTTCACCGGCTGCCGAGGTCCGTCCATGTGAGCTTTCAGGTCTACGCCAAGTCAGGCAGAAGGCTTGCTGACAACGATAGATCTTTGCCCGTCCTTCCCCACCCAGCAGACCGCGGACGCGCGGAACGTTTTTTGAACCGCGTCGCCGCGCTCAGCCTTCATCGGCCCCCGGTTTCCTTGCCAGACTCCTTACTTGAGGCCGGGCCTCACCCGAGAGACGGCCTGCTTCGGGCCGACAGGTTGGTCAGCGCCTACCGCACGGCTCTCGTGGAGTCTTTGGCCGAGTCGTTGGGCAGGCCGGTCGTGGCCCTGTTGCCTGACAGCCTCGAGCACGACTTGATCGATCTCGACCGAAGCGGCCGGTTTTCAGGAAAGCAGCTGGCGAAACTCCTCTTGTCGTCACCCGCATCGTGTCCCGTTCAGATCGATCTCAAAAGCGTCAGCATCCTGCGTCCGCTCATGGAGGAAGCGTTCGAAGCCGAGCCGATCGACTGGGAAGCGGCGCTGCGCGAGGCGGAAAAGGCCTTCACAACAAAGTGGTGGGCGCCATCGTCGATGGCTTCGATCGCCTTGACCGGTCCCAGACCGACGACCGGCAACCGATTGTTCGGACTCGTCCGAAAGGCGGCCAGGAGCGCGCGCGTGGACGGGCTCGACCCGTTGCTGTCCGACGACCAGCTGGCCGTGATTGGGGCCGTGGCCCGACTCGTGCCACAGCTGTCAGAAGGCCAGTCCCCTTCTGGACCGATGGAGCTGGAGATCCAGCTGACGGGTGCCGCCGCGGCGAGGTTTTTGAAGCACGTCGATTCTTTGCCGGAAGCGTTCATGGTGGGCCAGGGCGGGGTCGAGACCGACCTGGAGGCCCGGCCCGGCCCTCGGATCGCTTCGAAGCTCCGCGTGACGGTCGTCTCCCAGCCCGTCGTCGCGCTCCGCAAGCCAGGCGCAGACTGGAGCCGATGGTACGCGGAGCCTGAGGCGGCCTGGCTGGCCGACCCCGGACTCGAGGGTCTCGAGCGGAGGCGAGGACGCCGCGCGTTGCTCACGATCGATCTCGCCGGGCCGGTCAAGCTGGCCTCCCCCTGGACCGTCCCTTGGAGCCCGGTCAGCCTCGACGACTGACAATTCTGCTGGGAAATTGCGTGAATATTCGCAATTCTCGGCGTGGCTCGGCCATACTTCTCGGATCGGCTGGCCGTCGACGGCTGGCCCATGGTGTGTCTATGAACGCGATCTTCACTGCCTTGATCGTCCTCGGCCCCAATGGTTCGATGGATGTCGTCGTCGAGCGGGCCAACGGCCTTTCATCACTCAAGTTTGGAGACGGAGCTGCTTTCCATTCGACCCGAACGCCGGTGCAGGGGGTCAAGGAGATCTCCGTTCCTGGCAGCCAAGTCCGAGTCGTCACCTGGAACGAAGGCCCCAAGGGCTTCTATGCCGTCTCTCTCAACGGCCAGAAAGTCGACCGAGTCGCTGAATCCTCCACCGTGATCCGAACGATCTGGGGCGAGTTCGACCCGCTCAAGGGCAAGGCCCTCACGCCGACGAGCATCCCGGCCAGCCCGACCAACCGGATGTTCCTCGTCCAGTTCGGCACTCAGCCACTCGAGCAGTACAAGAGGGCCATCGAGAAGCTCGGAGCGACGTTCCACCTCTCGATTCCTGACCACACCGTGATCGTCGACATCCCGGCCGACAAAGTCCAGGCTGTGCGCGAGATGCCTTTCGTCCGATGGGTCGGCAAGTTCGAGCCGTCGATGCGGATCGAGCAGGAAATTCAGCGAGGGATGATCAATAAGACCCTGCGCGAGCAGTCCTATTACGTCCAGACCAGCCTTGACAGCCCCGAGCTCAAGAACACGGTCGCCGCCCAAATCCAACTCGCGGGCGGACAGGTCGTCGTCAACACCCCGCAAGGCACCCTGATGGAAGTCGTCCTCAAGCCCGAGGTCGTGGCCGAGGTCGCCAAGATCAACGGTGTCCTCTGGCTCGAAAGGAAGACCGAGCCCAGCAACGACATGGACAACGCTCGCATCACCGGTGGGGCCAACACCGTCCAGTCTGGCGGAGTCTTCGAGGGGCAAGACTTGAACGTCCACGTCATCGACGGCGGCATTCGCCGCACCCACGTTGACTATGCGAGCCGACTGACCGTCCGCAACAATCCGGCAGTGGACAGCCACGGAACCGCGACATCGGGCATCGTCACCGGCGACGGCACCGGCAACCCGGCCGGCAAGGGCATGCTCCCAAAGGCGGGCCTCGTCATGACCCCCTATCAGACGAACTGGAGCGCCGCCGCCCGGCTCGCCCTCACCCAGGATACTGTCAACGTCTTCAAGTGCGTCCTGGAGAGCAACTCGTGGGGCGACGCCCTGACCGGAAGCTATACGGCGATCTCCTCCTACATGGACGAGATCGTCTACAAGACGGATTTGCTCATCCTCAACTCGATGAGCAACTGGGGCACCAACACACAGGTTCGACCGCAAGCCTGGGCGAAGAACGTGTTCTCGATCGGTGGGTTCAACCACTTCAACAACACGAACGACGCTGACGACCGGTGGCAGAGCGGGGCGAGCATCGGCCCGGCAGCCGACGGACGCATCAAGCCCGAACTAGCCCACTATTACGACAGCATCTTCTGCACGACCAGTTCGAGCGACACAGCCTATACCAGCAGCTTCGGAGGCACCAGCGCCGCGACCCCGATCACGGCCGGCCACGCCGGCATCGTGACCGACATGTGGACACAGGGCCACTTCGGCAACTCCGTTTTCGGAGCCACCAAGTTCGACCGGCGCGCGGCGAGCACGACGATCAAGGCGATCATGATGAACCAAGCGTTCCTGTATCAGAACGTCGGCGACATCGTCCGAAACGTCCAGGGCTGGGGCCGCGCCCACGTCGGCAACGTCAACAACAACCGTGAGCGGATGCTGATCGTCAATGAGACGGACGTTTTGACCAACCTGGCCACCAAGACGTACCAGTTCTATGTCGACGGCACGCAACCATTCCGGGCCACGATGACTTACAACGATTACTGGGCAGCGGCCTTCGCCTCGGTCACCCGGCAGAACGAGATCAGCTTGAAGGTGACCTCGCCTGGCGGAACCGTCTACTGGGGCAACAACGGCATGACTGGCACCCAGAACTGGACTCAACCTGGAGGATCGCGTGACGCTCGCAACAACACCCAGAACGTGTTCGTGCAGAACCCGACTGTCGGCCTTTGGACAGTCGAAGTCACCGCCGACAACCTCGTCCAGGACGGTCGCCCGAGCACTCCGGAGCTCGACGCCGACTACGCCCTCGTGATCAGCGGTGGCCCGGTCAGCACGGCCCCGACCTCATTGTCGCCCTACAAGCCGGGCTCGATCAAGTCGGGTGGTCTGACCCAGGTGCAGACCTCGAACAACGACTACGTCGTCCTCCAGACCCCATTGGCGGCAGGCGGTGGCGGCATTGTTCAAAGCGGCGTGATCGTCAACGGCGTCTCGCCGCTGGCTAGTCCGAGCACCTTCAAAGTGGCAGTGGAGTCCTTCACCAACCTTGGCAACGTCCAAATGAAGGTCGATCTGTGGAACTGGCAGACCAGCTCCTATGAGACGGTCAACGCGGGCAACGCGTCGCTCAACAGCAAGGCGCTTTTCGTTGCCGTGCCTCCGGGAGACCCGAGCCGGTTCGTCGAGACGGGCACCAACGCGGTCCGTGCCGCTGTGTACTTTGAAAGGAACACGGCCCTCCCCGCCGTCCAGCTTTGGGCGACGAACCTCGACCACGTCCGCTGGTTCTTCCAGTAAGGCTCCTCTCGACCTGACCTTTCCGGGGCGCGCACCGACTGGTGCGCGCCCTATCTGTGCCAACCCTGCCTGGGGCCATAATGCTCCGATCATGAGACGGTTGCTCGTTCTGTTGGCTCTCGGCGCGCTGGGGTTGGCTGGTTGCTCCCCCAGCGAGTCTGGCGGCTCGGCTACGTCTGGTTCTTCCGACGGCACGACTTCGTCCCAATCGAAGACCGAGACTCTGACCGAAGAACCCAAAGACGCGACGCCAGACGGGGCCACAGGCAAGGCGGACGACGCGCCGTTGCCCACCAAACCAAAGGACGGCGACGAGGTCGGCGTATTGGACACCGACGCCGGGCAGATCGTGGTCATGTTCTATCCGCAAAGGGCTCCCAACCATGTGGAGCGCTTCAAGAAGCTCGCCAAAGAAGGGTTCTATGACGGGACGCGCTTCCACCGGTGCATGCCCGGCTTCATGATCCAAGGCGGCGACCCCAAGACCAAGAGCATGAACCTCTCCAACGAGTGGGGGACCGGCGGTTACGAGGAGAACGGGCAGCCGTCGAACCTCAACGCCGAGTTCAACGACATCAAGCACGTCAAAGGCGTGCTCAGTGCGGCCCGGTCGATGGATCCCAATTCAGCCAGCAGCCAGTTCTTCTTGATGGACGCCGACGCCCCGAGCCTGGACGGGCAGTACTCAGCGTACGGCATGATCGTGAAAGGCCAAGACGTGGTGAGCAAGATTGTGGTCAGCGGCCAAGGTCGCGACAACGGGGTGGTCGAGCCCTCCAAGGCGCACGTGCTCAAGAAAGTCACGATCCGCAAGTGGCCGCTGTAAAAGGTTGGCACTCGGAGTGATCGATGTCCCTTCCGAAGCGGAGGGGACGAAGAAACTCAGAATCTGATATCGCTTCTGTAGGTCAGAGTGGAGTATACTCTGACGGTGCGGCATGGGACGTGGGCGTCACGTCGCAAGCTCAGGAGACCTCTTGACTCGCACAAAGATTCTCACCTTGATTTTCGTTCTCGTCACCCCCCCCCGGTGACCGCGCAGTCTGACACGCTCTACGAAGTGACATACTTCCCAGAGTTCCCTCCAACTTGGAGTGGAGCCCTTCCATTCAATCTTGGCGATGATGACGTCTTAGCCACGCGCATAACTGCGGGTCCAGACAATCGCAATCGGGCCGGGTTTGCCGCGCTCTCTGACGGCAATAAGTTGGAGGCCCAGCCGCAATTCACTAACTTCTCCAAGTCCGTTGATCGTAACGTGAATGGAGTCGCCGTCGGTGGGACTGACTGGGGACCTGCCAACTTCAATGCCTGCCGCTGGACAGGCCCCCTGAACAGCAGGGTGCTTGAGTTGCTCGCCGCACAGGACGATCGGTACTCGGAGGCCACGGGCGTGGCCGATAGCGGACGGATCGTCGGATGGCTTCGGACTGGCGGGGTTGGCACTCCGGAGCACGGATGGTACTGGGCGCCAGGGGGCCAAGAGCTGAGGTTACTTAGCAATCAAGTTCCAATTCCCCAAAGCCGAGCGCTAGCTGTCTCGCCAAACGGCTCCTACGTTGGAGACTACACGGTTTCGGGATCGGTGAACATTCCTGGATACTGGGACATGACTCTGTCCAGAACCTACGTCAGCGTATCAGGATGGGATCTGAGCCGAGACGGGTTCGTCGTCGCGATTACGGACAACCCGTTAGGGCAAGAGGCCCCGTTCCTGACCGGCTTTGCGATCGGCTCTTCGACCAGCCCGGCGCAGGCCTTCGCGCACGATTCGAACACCGGTCTGACCCGGTTCCTCCCGGCAGGGTACGGAGAGCCGGCGGACATGAACAACAACCGGGTCATCGTGGGCAATGGTCACATGCCTTGGGTCTGGCTCGGTTCCGACCAACCTGACGGAGGGGCGGCCATCGACTTTGGGGCTTTCGTCGTGCCTGGAACGCCGGTCTCGGGCCTCGTCATGTCGGGAGTGAACGGTGGGATCCAAGCGAACCCGACGGTCAATTTCGGCGGAGCCCGTTTCATCGAGACTGAGAACAGCACATTCCTCACCGAACCGAGCACGGTTTGGTCGAGAATCGAGCCAGGAACATTGACTGTGTCCACAGGAACGCTCAACTTTGGTCAAGTGGCCGACGTCAGACGGCCTGACGCCACCAGACTGAACGTCACGCGCTCAGGTTCGATCCTCCCGACGAACTTCAAGGTGATCGCGGAGTTCACGGCCAGCGGAGTCTCTACGGTGCCGCAAGAGCTTTGGCTCCGCACTACTGCCCGGGTTAACGTAGGAGGTGGATTTGAGCTGAACCTCCAGTTCTGGGACTATCAGGCCTCCGATTGGGTCAATGGGACGGTCGCCACCGGTCCGCTCTCGACACACTACCGATCCGTCGACTCGAAGGCGATTGGGGATCTGGCTAGGTTCGTGCAGGGCGGACTGGTACGGGCCCGATTGCAGGTCGCCGAAGTCGGGCCTGTGACCGGGGTCTGGTCGGTGGACATTGAACAGGCTAACTGGATGAAGAGGTAGAGCGGCACTCATGACCGAAAAACCACCCGCCTTCAATCGGATCACGAAGAGCTTCCGAAATGTGCCGTGCTACTGGCTCGCCACGGTCGCCATGGTGGGTGGTTTAGTTCCTCAAACTTCCGTTGGAAAAACTCCGCTATATAGGGTCGACGATCTCTCAGGGATCGCTGCCTTTCCCGGTTCACACGGACTTGCCATCAACGACTTCGGGCAGGTCGCGGGACGGACGGACGGGCACGGGGCGTGGTTGTGGGACGAGGACGCTGGCGCGACCGGCTTCGACGAGCCCGGCACGCAGCACTTGCAACCGATCGACGTCAACAACCTTGGCGTGATCACGGGAAGGACGACGCGCGTCCCCCGGGTGCTCCGTGGATTCATTTGGAGGCGCGAAACTGGCCTCCATGAGTTCGCCCCACCTGAAGGCAACTTCGCAGTCGAGCCCCAAGCCGTCAACGACTTTGGACAAGTGGTCGGTTACTACTACGGACCCGGACGACATACTGCCTTTCAATATGTCCAGGATAACTATACCTATCTTGGCGGTAAGCTCCCGTACGTAAACTCGCTTGGAGATGTAACCCAAACCGGCTTAATGGTCGGCAACTGGGCGAGAAGTACAAACCAGGTAACTCAGCGAATGGGCTACCTCTTAGATTCTAATCTTAATTTATGGCTCTTTGAGCCTCCGTCGCCCAGTCAAGAAACGGCCCTCACTAGTGCCAACTTGTCGGGATTGGCTGTTGGGGTCATTAGCTTTGGCGGGACGAGGCCCGTATTCTGGCGGCCCGACATCGGCTACGAGTACATCTCGCTTCCCTTCGGGAAGTTTGCGGCAGCGCCCGTGGCCCTGAACGACCATAACGACGTGCTCTTGAGAATCTCTGACACGTACCGAGTCGTCGTCACACGACACGACCTCGGGCCCATCTACGTCGACGAGCATTTGGACGGATCGGGCGCGGGCTGGGACTTCAGTTGGGGCCAAAGCGACATGAACAACAAGGGCCAGATCGTGGGAACAGGGTCTAAGGACGGGCAGAGTCGGGCGTTCCTCATCTCGCCCATCTCAACCGTCTTCCCCACCACCCGCCTTCGTGTCCTTAATGGCCGGTTGCTCGCTGGCACGGTCGAGGACCTCGCCGAGCGTGACGGGCGGGCGGTCAAGATCGGGAGCTTCCCCACCCCGAACCAGCCCCAAACCGCCGTCTCCTGGGAGGTCGAGGCGACACTCCCCTCCAAGCCCGTCTACCTATGGCTCAAGACCTACGCCCGCACCGACCAGGCCCAGGCGGCCGAGCAGACCCTCGAACTCTGGCGACCGACCCTCGCCGACTACCCCGAGCACGGCCGCAACACCATGCCCCTCGGCCCCGGCTGGATCCGCCGCGAGACCGTCGCCCGGGGCGGCACCGGCGGGTTCGTTGCCGACGATGGCACCGTCCGCGCCCGCGTCACCGTCCGCCCCACAGCCCCCACCGCCACCCCCTTCTGGGCCGTCGAGCACGACCAGGTCGTCTTCGAGGCCGTCCTCCGCTGAAGCCCACGGCCCCTGTCGCCGAACCTGCCAAGATGGAGTAACCATGACGACCGCTTTGCTCTTGGCCGTGGCCGGTGCCGCTGTCGCCTCGATGGGATCGGACACGACCATGACCCAAGACACCGCCCTCGGACCGACCGCCGCCCCCGGCGCCACCGCCCCCGCCACTGGCGAAGAGGTCGCCGTGCTCGAGACCACCGCTGGAAAGATCGTCCTCCGCTTCTATCCGGACAAAGCCCCGAACCATGTCGCCAACTTCAAGAAACTCGCCACCGAAGGGTTCTATGACGGCACCCGGTTCCACCGGTGCATCCCAGGGTTTATGGTCCAAGGCGGCGACCCGAACTCCAAGGATCTTGGCCAAGCCGACCTTTGGGGGACCGGCGGCCCGCCCACCCGCGTGAAGGCCGAGTTCAACGACCAAAAGCACACCCGAGGGATCCTCAGCATGGCCCGCTCCAGCGACCCCGACTCGGCCGGAAGCCAGTTCTTCCTCATGGTGGCCGACTCGCCTTTCTTGGACGGCAAGTACTCCGCCTTCGGCATCGTGATCGAAGGCATGGACGTCGTTGACAAGATCGTGGCCACGGGCCCCACTGCCCAGAACGAGAACGGACGAGTGGAACCGGACAAGGCCATCGTCCTCAACAAAGCCACGATCAAGACCTGGCCCTTGGACTAACCCGAGAGCGCCCTGCCCGTCAAACTACCGACAATACCAAGCACCGGCCCGGAGTAACATGAACGCCACCCTCGCCCTCGCAACCCTCGTTTTCGCTGCCCCTCTGGCCCAGGACAAAGTCCAGTTCAGCCATCGAATCTCCTCGGGCACGACCTTGAGCACCGAGTTCACCATGACCGGAAGCAACAGCGAGTCCGAGATGGTGCTCGAATATGCCTGGAACCTGATCGTCAAGAGCGTGAGCGACTCGAAGAAAGAGGTCGAGGTCAAGCCGTCCAAAATGAAAATGTCGTTCATGGGCAACTCCATGGATGACCCCGACCTGGCCACCGTGAACTACACGCTGGACGAAAACGGCCTCCCGACGACTGGCAACTTCGCCAGCCGCGAGGCTCTCATCGTCGTCGGCCTCGCCTTGGGCTATGTCCCAAACGGGGAGCTCTCGGAAGGATCCAAGTTCAAGGCCTCATGGAAGGGCCAGGGAGCCAGCATGCAGCTCGAGGGCCACTTCGCGGGCATGGTCGAGCACGAAGGCCGCCAGCTGCCCAAGCTTCAGGTCAAGACGACTTTCACCCCCGACGGCCAAGAGGACGGGACGATCTCTTACGAGGCAGTCTATGACCCCGAGCTCGGAGTGATCATTAAGGCAGACGGCACCGCGACGGTCGACCGTCAGCCCTTCACCGTGAAGCTCGTCACCAAGAAAGCGTAGATCGGGCTAAAGCAGCCCCTGAGGCGGAGTCAGCACCAGGTCGTCGACCACGGCCCTGTCGTCGGTCTCGATCACACCGAGGATGGCTTCGGCGACGGCCCGGGCCGGGATCATGTCCTCACGCGGCGGGCTTTGGCCAACTGCCTCCCAAATCGGGGTGTTGGTCGCCCCGGGGTGGACGTGGCTCACCCGCACACCCTTGCGGCGCACTTCCGCTGAAAGCGCCTTCCCGAAGGCGTACAGCCCGCCTTTGGCGGCAGAATAGGCGGCCGACCCGGGCAGGGCGACCTGCGTGGTGATGCTGAGCACGTTCACGATGTGGCCGTCGCGGGCATCGAGCATGAGCGGCAAGAGCTCTCGAGTCGCCGCCATCGCCCCCAGCAAGAGCACCTGGACATGGGCCGCCACTGTCTCCCATGGCGTCTCGTGATACGGCCCGAACAGCCCGAAACCGGCGTTGTTGACCAGCACGACCCGGCCCAGACCCAGGCTCTGCACCGCCGACCGGAGCCGAGCCGCCTCTCCGACATGGCCGATGTCGAAGGCTTCCACTTCCACCTGCGGTGAACCCAAGCGGTGACACTCTTCCGCCACTTCGCGCAAGAGGACCTCCCGCCGGGCAGACAGCACCAACCGATGGCCCCGGGAAGCACAAAGAAGGGACAACTCTCGCCCGATCCCACTGCTCGCTCCAGTCACGACCACGCGCTTCGCACTCATCGGACGACCTCGAACACGTTGCGCGCTGTCTCGTGCAGGCGGACACGTTCGAGCCGCGCCGGGAGCTTGCCTTCCAGCCGGTCGAAGATCGCTTGGGCCACCACCTCGCTGGTGCTCACCCGTCCTTGGAGCTCGGGCACGTCCACGTCAAGGTTCCGGTGGTCGTAACGGTCCAGGATCTCTCGCTTGACGACCTCGTCCATCTCGTCGATCGGTGCGAGCATGCCGGTCGCCAGGTCGACCGGGCCCCCGACCGTCACCTCGAGCACATAGTTGTGCCCGTGACCGGCTGGATGGTTGCACTTGCCGTAGAGCCGCAGGTTTTCGGCCTCGTCAAGCTGGGCGCTGTTCAGCCGGTGGGAGGCGGCGAACTCATAGACTCGGGTGATCGTGACCATTTCGGGTTCCTTGACCCACTCCCCATACAGGAGCGGGGTCTCTTCGAGCCTGAGCCCTGTGAGGGCGGCTCCATCGGGAAGGTCGGCGAGAGAACTGGACAAGACAAGGAGAAAGTTCTCGAGCGACGGGGGCCGCCCTTCGAACTCGGGCGCCTCATCGTTCAGGCTCCGCTGGTCGTACTGGCCCACGACCCGCTCTTGGAGCACGTCGTCGATCCGCTTGATGTTGACGACCATGCCCGTGACCGGATCGGTCGGGCCCCTCGCCATGACCCAGAGGACGTAGTTGTGGCCGTGGTTGAACGGCGAGGCCCAACGGCCAAAGAGCCGCTTGTTCTCCTCCTCGCTCCGGTCCGGGAGCCAATATCGGTGCCCCGAACTGAACGACACCCGCCGCGCGAGCGTGACCACAGTCTGAGACTACGGGACGACGACCCGGCCCGCTGGGCCCTATCGTGCTCGCTCATAGGGCTGGCCCAGTGCCGCTGGGGCCCCTCCGCCCTTTCCGACTACGACCAGGACGACCAAAGCCACGACATAGGGCAGAGCGATCAGGGCTTGGTGCGGCAGGCCAACACCTCTTGCCTGGAACTCAAATTGGAGAGCCTCGAGACCCCCCACGAGCACGCTCGCGGCGAACACCCCCCATGGCCGCCATCGGCCGAACGTCACCATGGCGATCGCTACAAACCCCCGGCCCGCCGTCATGCTTTCAGCGAAGGATCCCGCCACCCCGATCGACAAGTAGGCCCCGGCAAGACCGGCGAACAACCCCCCGATGACCGCCGCCAACCAGCGCACCCGCTGGGCTGAGAAACCGGCCGCTTCCGCCGCCGAGGGATATTCCCCGCAAGCCCGCAACACAAGACCGAACTTGGTTCTAGCCATCACCCAGGCCACAAGCGCCACCAGAGGCACCACGGCCAGGACTACCAAGTCCAATCCCGGCCCGAAACGAGGCAAGGCCGGGACGCTGAGCAACTGGCCCGAAGACCCAAACTGGGCGCGGAAAAGCGTGCTCGTCGCACCCAGCGCGACCAAGTTCACCGATGTCCCGACGACGACCTGATCCAAGGCCAGCCGGATCACGAACAGACCTTGCAGGAGGCCAAGCCCCAAGGAGGCCCCGACACCGGCCAAAAGCCCAATATAAGGCGACCCGGTGGCCAGGGACGCCAGCACCCCCGCATACGCTCCTGCCAGCATCTGACCTTCCAGGCCAATGTTGATCAGGCCCGACTTTTGCCCGACCGATTCGCCCAAGCTGGCCAGTCCCACCGGGGCTCCGAACCGGAGCAACTGCACCAGGAAGCTAAGGTCCACCCGCGCCTCCTGCCCGCCGCCACCTGAAAGCGGCCAAGACCCCGAGGACGCTCAGACCCTGGATCACATACACCACTGTCGGCCCGACCGCACTGAACCGGGACAAGTTCTCGGAACCGGCCAACAGCGCCCCGAACAGAAGAGACGCCGCCAAAACGCCCCATGCCTCCAGCCCCCCAAGGAGCGCGACGGGGATCGCCAGGAAGCCCCAACCCTCGGCGAAGCCGTCACCGATCTGTCCCGAGACACCCGCGTACGTCACGCCCCCCGCGAGCCCGCACAAAGCGCCCGACAGGGCCATGGCCAGCTTCTTCGTTCGCCCCGTGTCGGTCCGGTTCGCCCGCGCCACCCGCGGGTTCTCCCCCACCAGCCGCACCAAAAATCCGGCATGGCTGTACCGGAAGAACGCCCAGATGGCCGCGACCGCCGCCACAGCGACGAACACGCCCGCGTGCAGGTCGGTCTGTGGATCGAACCTGGGCAACATCGACTCGCTCGGAAGCCGCGCCGAAAGAGGCCTCTGGCGGGTCGGCTCTTGCAAGGGCCCCCGCACCGCCCAGTCAAGGGCCTGCAGGGACACGAAGTTAAGCAGGATCGTGGTGATCACAGCAGGCACCCGTCGGTGAACCTCCAACCAGCCCGCCAGCCACGCCAGGCAAGCTCCACCCAAAGCAGCTGCCGCCAGAAAGCTGACCATGGCCAACGGCCCCACAAGCGGCAGGGCCGCCGCCAGCCAAGCCGCTGCGAGCCCGCCGACAACATACTGCCCCTCGCCCCCGATGTTGAAGACCCCCGCACGCCATGCCACCACCACACCGAGCCCGACCAAGACGAGCGGTACTGCCCGCACGAGTGTCCTCGCCACGCCGAACTTGTCGCCGAACGCCCCCTTGGCGATGAGCGACACGCCAGACACCGGATCCACCCCGAACACCCACAGCGCGACCAACACCGACGCCAGCACGATCGCCGCCGTCACAACGACGCGGGTCAGGCCGCACCCCCGACCAATCGGTCGGTCAACCGGCCCGACTGGAGGAACACCGTCCGGTCCGCCAAGGCCTCGAGCTCGTCCAAGTCGGTGCTGATCAGCACGATCCCCGATCCCGCCCGGGCCGCTTCGCGCAACTGCCCATGGACAAAGTCGACCGCCTTGAGGTCCAAGCCACGGGTCGGATTCACCGCCACCAGGAGGTCAGGCCGTTGCGACAAGACCCGCGCCACCACCACCTTCTGCTGGTTCCCGCCGCTCAGGCTCCCGACCAGACTGGTCGCGCCCGCCGAACGGACGTCGAACCGCTCCCTCAGAGCGTCCGCCCAAGACCGGACCGCCCGAGGCCGCCAGAATCGACCCACCGACAGCCCCGGGTCGCCCTCGTGCCCAATCCGCAAGTTGTCCTCCACGCTCATCGTCAGAGCGAGGCCGTCCGTCTGGCGGTCTTGAGGAATGTAGCCCACCCGGGCCGCGCCAGGAACCTCCAACCCGCCAGAGAACGGGCGCACGCCCGCCAGGGCTTCGGCCAGCTCGACCTGCCCGTTGCCGTCCACTCCGCCGATCCCCAGCACTTCGCCTTCGGCCAGGTCCAGGTCGATCCCGCGCACCGCCTCGTTCCCGCGGTCGCCCCAGACCCTAAGTCCGATGGCCTTCAAAAGAGGACGCCCCGGGGCCCGCGAAGCAGACACCGGCACCGGATCGCGGTCGCCCACCATCCAGTGCGCCATCTGGTCGGTCGTCGTCCCGCTCACCAAGGCGGTGGCGACATGGCGTCCTCGCCGGAGCACGGTCACCCGGTCGGCGGCCCGCGCCACCTCGCTCAGTTTGTGGGCGATGAGCACCACCGTCTTCCCTTCTGCCGCCAGGCCCCTGACGACGCGGATGAGGTCGTCCGCCTCCTCGGGGCTCAAGACGGCGGTGGGCTCGTCGAGCACGATCGTCCTCGCCCCCCCGCACAGGGCCTTCAAGACCTCGGCCCGTTGCTGCGCTCCCACCGGCAGGTCGCCAGCCCGGGCCTCGAAGTCGATCTCCCAGCCGAGAGCCGCCGCCCTGTCCCTCGCCTCGGAGGTCGCCTCGGCCAGATCGAGCCTCCCTCGCAAGCTTCCCGCCCGGTCCAGGGCCACGTTCTCCGCCACCGTGAAGGCGGGCACCAGGGTGAAGTGCTGGTGGACCATCGCCAGACCCCGTGCCCGGGCCGCAACTGGGTCGCCCAGTGGGAATGGCTCCCCATCGATCTCAAGGGAGCCTTCGTCGGGCACGATGAAACCGGCCAAGACCTGCACCAAGGTCGACTTCCCCGCCCCGTTCTCGCCAAGAACGGCATGGACCTCGCCAGGAAGGAACTCCACCGACACCGAGTCCAGTGCTGGCACCCGGCCGAACCGCTTCGAGACCCCACGGACGACGACGCTCAAGACGCCCCTAGAACTGGTCCATCGGCACGCTCAGCTTGCCGCTCGTGATGTCGCCTTTGAGCCTCTCGACCATCTCCTGCACCATCGCCGGTACCTTGGAAGCCAGGTTCGGGTTCCAAACGAAGTCGATGGCCCCTTGCTTCATCCCATAGACCTCGATGCCGCCCTGGTAAGTCCCCTCTTTCACGCTCTTGGCCAGCCCAAGGAAGGCGGGCTCCGCATTGATGACGGCAGATCCGAGCACGACCCCGCTTGCGTTGTCGTTTTGGTCCAGGTTGGCCCCGAAGGCGGCCACGCCTTTCTCTTTGCAGGCGTCGAACACGCCCTGTGCGGCGGCGTTCGCCTGGTGAACGACAAAGTCTGCCCCCTGTCCGATCGCGGCCAAAGTCGCCTGCTTCGCAGCAGCAACGTCCGCGTCCTTCCCGGTGAAGGTCTCAATGACCTGCACCCCAGGCTTGGCCCGCTCGGCCCCTGCCCGGAAAGCCTTGAACGTCGACCGGATCGACGGCACGTCAGGCCCCCCGATCATGGCCACCTTTCCGGTCTTGGTCATCATCCCAGACACGTAGCCAGCCACATAAAACCCCTCCTCCAGGGCGAAGCGGAACGCGCCCGCGTTCGGGGCGGTCTTGCCACCCGAACTCGAGACGAACACCGTCTTCGGGAAGTCTTTGGCCACTTCGACCGCGGGCTCGTTGTACTCAAAGCCGTGGCCGAAGACGAGATCATAACCCTCCTGGGCGTAGCTCCGCATCGCGTCCCGAATCTTCGTCTCGCTCGTCTCCTGGTTGTTCACGGTCGCCCCCAAATCCTTCTGGATAGCCTGCAGGCCACGAAAGGCCATAGCGTTCCAGCCGGCGTCGCTCACCGGGCCGGGCGTGAGGAGTGCGACACGGAACGATCTTTGGAGATCGCCCTGGGCGACCCGGGCCTCCGGGGCGCTCGGTTCGCAGCCCCAGGCAAGGAAGGCAAGGGCAGCCCCCGCCAGCGCAACTGTCTTCATCGTGCGCATTCTACGTGAACGCCCGCCGACCGGCGCTCGCGCCGCGCGCAAGAGCGGACTTCAGTCTGACGCCTGTCCCATCCTTGCCTCGGGCAGGCGCGGCCTCATCGTCGGCGGGGTTCAGTCCGGGTCCGCGCAATCGGGCTTCTGTCCGAGGCGAAAAAATTCTGTAGCGACGATCATATTCGGAAGAGAGCCGCGCGGTACGATCCGCGTGGCTTTAGCCTTCACCGTCACTCACTGTTAGGAAAGGAACATGAACATCAACATCCAGACCGTCCTTGCCTCGGTCACCGCCAGCGCCGTCACCTCCGGCGTCGTCCTCGCCGGGTTCGTCAATCTGCAGGACACCACTCCCGGCACGCCCCAAACCGGCCACATTAACGTCACCGGCACCGTCCGCGCCGGGGCCGTGGGCGTCGGTGTCGCCCCCACCTCGCACCGGGTCCAGGTGACGTCCACCGGCGCCCAAGGAGCCCTCCGGGGCGACTCGACCACGGCGGCGGCCGTGCTCGGCGTGAGCGACGCCACCGGCGGCAACTTCATCGCCAAGGGCGCCAACGGCCGTGGGCTCGTCGGAGACTCACAAGCGTCCACAGGAAACGGCTTCGGGGGAGTGTTCGCCACCCGGACCACCGGCGGCGGGGCCGGGGCCTTCGCCCGCGCCATCGGGGCCAATAACACCAGCACAGGCCTCATCGCCGAGAACACAGCCGCGACCGGCAAGGCCCTCGTCGCCAGGAACACCGCCAACAACAACACCCTGGAGGCTGGCACCAGCAACGATTCCCTCCTGGCCAGCGGAGCGGTTCCCAGGTATCGATACACTCCAACCACACCCGCCTCAATGGTTCCGATCGCTTATGGGAATGTTCTTTCGGACGCCAGCATCTCGACAGGAAGTGCGAACTTCACCGTGACCAACCCAGCGGTTGGAAGCTACGAAATCAACATCCAAGGGCTCGACGATCAAATCTTCTCGATGATCATTCTGGCGACTCCACAAGAGTCTGACGGCAGCGAGTTTTGCTCGTATACCCTCGCGAACAACGGCGAGGTGAAGATCCAAGTGTTCGACGCTGTCACCAACGCCCTCATCAACAGCGCCTTCTCGTTCGTCATCTTCCGCACGACCGGTTTCACTGCCTCACCCGCTTCCTTGACCAGGCCTGACATGGGCTCAGCCAAGGACTTCGAGGAGTGGCACCGGCAAGACCCCGTCGGGTTCGAGAGGTTCCGCCGCGCCTACCAAGACTGGGAGCGCCAGACCCTCTCCACGCAGCAAGCGAGCGTCCCTTCGACCCCGTAAGCCGGCGGGGCCTTCTGTCCCGCCCCTCGGCTCCCTCTTCGTAATCGTGGCCTCTGGAGAGTGGGAGCGTCGCCCCCTCCCCTGGACTTGCCCGAAAGGGCAGGTCTGGGGGAGGGGGTTGGGGGTGGGGGAAGTCCGCTCGACGCCGCTAAGCGGCAAACCCCCGCCCCTGGCCCGGCCCGACAGGGCAGGTCTAAGGCCAGAAGCTGACGTTGGGCGACGGGCGCCCCCTCCCCTGGACTGGCCCGAAAGGGCAGGTCTGGGGGAGGGGGTTGGGGGTGGGGGAAGTCCGCTCGACGCCGCAAAGCGGCGACCCAGAGACCCCGATCCAATCACTTCCCGCCCTATCAGGGCCGTCGGTCGCTGGTCGCCTCCGCCCGCCCCCTCCCCCTACTTCCTCCCCCGTAACGGGGGAGGGGGATCCGCCCACACCAGAGCGACAGGCAATCCTGGTGTAGTGGCGTGATTCCTGCCTGCTTCTCTCGGCCCGATTGCCCCGTCCCTAGTTTGACAATGGCCATCGGGGGCCAATAAAGAGAAACTATGAACATCAATATCCAGACAGTCATCGTGTCGCTCGTCGGCGGCGCGGTCGCTGGCGGAGCCGCCGCGTCCAGCTTCGTCAACCTGCAATCCGCCACCCCAGGCACAGCCCAAACCGGCAACATCCACGTCAGTGGCACCGTCCGGGCCGGGGCTGTCGGCCTCGGAGGCATCACCGGAGCCAACCGCATGCAAGTCACCAGCGCTGGCAACGGCGGAGGCATCAAGGTCAATACGGACAACGGCACCGGGGTCCTCTCGATCGGCAAACTCACCGCGGGCAACTTCATCGCCACCGCTCCCGAGGGCCGGGGCATTGTCGGAGACAACCAAGCGACCTCTGGAGCCGGGTTCGGCGGGGTCTTCGCCGCCCGCTCGACCCAAAACCCCATCGCCCTCTATGGCAGGGCCATCGGGGCGGGCAACTCCGGCGTCGGCGTGATGGCCGAGAACACTTCGGCCGGGGGCAGGGCCCTCGTCGCCTCCAACACGGCCAGCGGCAATGGGCTCGTCTCAGGCACTGCCAACGACTCGCTCCGCACCACCGGCCGCATCCCCAGGCACGTCTACACCGATCCCACCCCTGCCGCCATGGTGCCGCTCGCCTATGGATGCGTCGAATCTGACGGCACGATCACCAGCGGCAGTGGCAACTTCACCGTCACGAGAGCGTCCGCTGGAGTCTACGACATCGACATCCAAGGCGTGACGACGTACGACCTTGAGTGCGCGACGGTCGCCATGGCCCTGCAGTCGGCCGGTGACGAGATCTGCACCATGGCGTTCCCGGACACAGGCGACCTCCGGATCCAGGTCTACAACTTGTTCTCCTCAAGCATCGTCGACAGCGTCTTCTACTTCGTGACCTTCCGGGCCATGGGCTCCGCCCCCATGCCAGGCAACATCACCAAGCCGAACATGGGCCGCGCCAAAGACCGCGAAGAATGGAGCAAGACCGACCCCGCCGCATACCGCCGCTGGATCGAGGCGAGCCGGAAGCGCCAACTTGAGGCCATGCGCGCCGAAGACCCGGCCTCACCGCCCGCGCCATAGCGGCGCCCCGCGCCCAAGCCACCTCCCCTTGATCGGCGCTCGAGGGGGAGTCTGGCGTCTCTTCCCTCCCCCGGTCCGGGCCGCTCGGCACGGTCTGGGGGGTGGACGAAAAGAGCCCCCTCCCCTGGACTGGCCCGAAAGGGCAGGTCTGGGGGAGGGGGTTGGGGGTGGGGGAAGTCCGCCCGACGCCGCAAAGCGGCGACCCCGAGACCCCACTCCGGGTACGCCCCGCAATGTAGGGGCCGTCTGATCCGACCAAGCGACAGGCGGGCGGAAGGCGAAGCAAACGGGACGGAAGAAACAGGGGCTAGGGCACCCCCGCCGAGAAGGCCGAGACCGACCCAATGGCCGCCGCCCACTTCATCGGTCTAGAATCCAACCAAGCGTGCGCTCCGCGCCTGGATTCCAGACCATGAACCTCAATCTTCAGACCATCCTCGCTTCCGTCACCGCCAGTGCCGTCACTTCGGGCGTCGTCCTCGCCGGGTTCGTCAACCTTCAAGAGGCCACTCCTGGCACGCCCCAAACCGGCCATATCAACGTCACCGGCACCGTCCGCGCCGGGGCCGTCGGCATCGGCGCCGCCCCAGGGACGAACAAGCTCCAGGTCACAGGCACCGGAGCCACAGGCGGGGTCCGCGTCAACACCCAAAACGGCACCGGATTCTTCGTCTCCAGCAACCTCACAGGAGCCAACTTCATCACCACAGGCCCCGCGGGCAGGGGTGTCGTCGGAGACTCCCAAGCCACCACTGGCAACGGCTATGGCGGGGTTTTCGCCACCCGCACCACCGGCGGAGGGGCCGGTGCCTTCGCCCGCGCCATCGGGGCCAACAACACCAGCACCGGGCTCATCGCCGAGAACACCTCAACCACAGGCATCGCCCTGGTCGCCAGCAACTCGGGCAACAACAACGGCCTCGAGTCCGGCACCGGCAGCGACTCCCTCCTCACCAAAGGGGCCATCCCCCGCCACGCCTACGTCCCATCTACCCCCGCCGCCCTCGCCCCGCTCGCCTATGGATCTGTCGGCACGTCGGGAGCCATCGCATCAGGGAGCGGCAACTTCACCGTCGCCCGGGTTTCCAACGGCCGTTACGACATCGACGTCCAGGGCGTCTCGACCATCGGAACGTCCGTCGCCATCGTCGCCATGCCCTTTGAAACGACCGGCGACGAGGTCTGCACGCTCGGCACGCCGACTACCGGGGACTTCAGGATCCAGGTCTACAACATCACCGGGGCCGCCTTGACCGACAGCAACTTCTCCTTCATCGTCTTCAAGCCCACCGGCCTCCTCTCGCCACCGGCCGGCCTGATCACGCCCGACATGGGCTCAGCCAGCGACATGGAGGATTGGCAAAGGCGCGATCCGGCCGCTTTCGAGCGCTATCGGCGCTCCTTCCAACAGTGGGAGGCGCGCGCGATGGCCTCGGCCCCGCGAACTCTCCCGCTGGCTCCCTAAGCCAGCGGGCGGCCCTCCAGCCCTGTCCCGCACGGTCAGGAGGCCCGAATGGGCAGGTCTAAGGCCAGAAGCTGACGGTAGGCGACGGGCGCCCCCTCCCCTGGACTGGCCCGAAAGGGCAGGTCTGGGGGAGGGGGTTGCGGGTGGGGGAAGTCCGCTCGACGCCGCTAAGCGGCGACCCAGAGACCCCGCTCCGGGCAATTCCCGTTCTTCCCGGGCGACCCGCCCCCGGATCCTTCCATCTTCTCCCCCCTTCCCCCCTCCCCTTGACCCAAGGGAAGGGGGGTGGCGCGAGCCGCCAGCCAGGGTGAAACGAGGTTCGACCAAGCTGTGACCCTGGGGTGGTCATGGGGTGGCCCTGGGGTGGCCCTGGGGTCGACCCCAGGAACAACCCGCACTGGGGGCAGGCCGACCCTGGGGAGACCAGGGGTTTCTCCCGAAAATCCCCTTATGGCCAAGATCCGTACCGGCATCATTGCCCCGGGGCTCGCCGGTTCGGCGGGCAACGTGACCTTTGTGCGCACCCGCGAGGGCGTCTCCGTCCGATCGCGCGACGTGCCCTTTGACCCCCGGACGCCCACCCAGGCCAACGCCAGGGATCGGATGCGGCGCGTGGGCTTGGCCTGGAGGGCCCTCTCGCTCGAACAGGCCGCGGCCTGGCGCCGGTACGCGCTCGACCTGCACGAGGCGGGCGGAGGCCTCATGGTCGGGCCGTGCCCGACTGGACAAGAGGTCTTTACAAGATATGGGCTGAAAGTTTTACAGATCGATCAGACCGCGGTGGTGCCGACCGATCCCCCGGCTTCGCCATTCCCTGGCGACCGGGTGCGGCTCGCGGTGGCGGGGGTGAGCGGGGCCGTGCGCTTCACGGCAGACTCGGCCAACGCCCCGGGTGTGCTCATGGAGCTCTTGCTCCAGCCACTCGCCTCGATCCACCGCTCGCCCTATGCCCGCCGATATCGGAGCCAGCGGTTCGCCGCCTTCTTGGGCGCGGGCGACTCGGTGGACGCGCCCCGCCTGCCCGGCGTCTACGCTGCGGCCACGCGGGCGGTGCTCGCCGCGACCGGAGAGGCCGGGCCTTTGTTGCCCTTAGGGCTCGCGACGGTCGGTTGAGGGCTTGGCGGCGTCCTTATCGCCGGATGGGTTCGAGCAGCATTTCCTTCGTATAGATGAAGTCTTCCCGCTCATAGTTGGCCAATTCGAAGTCCTTGCGAAGGACGATCGCCCCGGTCGGGCAGGCCTCTTGGCAATAGCCGCAGAAGATGCACCGGAGCATGTTGATCTCGTACCGGACGGCATAGCGCTCGCCAGGAGAGTAGCGTTCGTCGTCTGTGTTCTCGGCAGCTTCGACGTAGATGCAGCGGGCCGGGCAGGCGCCGGCGCAGAGCGAGCAGCCGATGCACCGTTCGAGCCCCGAGTCATAGCGGGTGAGGACGTGGCGCCAGCGGGTTCGGTCGAACTGCTCGCGCCTCTCGTCGGGGTATTGGACGGTGACCTTCTGCTCGGCGAGTCGGCGGGCGGTGATGCCGAATCCGGCCACGATCGGCTTGACGACGTCTCGGAAGACCTCGAAGCTCACGCCGGTTCCTCCAGGGTGCGGGGCTTGAGCTCGATGAGGCTGAGCTGCTTCGTGGTGGCCATACTCTGCCTCTTGATCTTTTGTTGGAGCTTCATGACGCCATAGATGAGGGCGTCTGGCGAGGGCGGACACCCAGGGACATAGACGTCGACGGGCACGACTTGGTCGGCTCCTTGGACGATGGCGTAGTTGTTGTAGACCCCTCCGGACGAGGCGCAGGCCCCCATGGAAATGACCCACTTCGGTTCCGGCATCTGGTCATAGATCTGTCGAAGAACGGGGGCCATCTTTTTACTCAACCGGCCAGCGATGATCATGACGTCGGCTTGGCGGGGGGTGGCGCGGAAGGCCTCGGATCCGAACCGGGCGAGATCAAAGCGCGCCGCGACCGTGGACATCATCTCGATGGCGCAACAGGCGAGGCCGAAGGTGAGGGGCCACAGGGCGTTGGCCCGGGCTTGGTTGAGGAGCGTGTCGAGGGTGGTCACGACGACCGACCCGCCTTTCTGGACGTCCCCGATGACGGGGGTCGAGCTGTCATGGAGCACCAGGGTCTCGATCCGCTTGGGCATGGCTTGGCCTCAAGGATACTCTACGCGGGCTCCGCGCGGTCGGCGCAGTGCTGGGGGACTGTTCCCGCCCTTCCCGGAAAGGGTGTGGGCTTGCGTCGAGAGAGTGTCGGGCCTCTTTCGGGAAGGTTTGCGGCCTTGCGAGGAATCGGTTCGAGCCTTTGGCGCCAACGCTGTGCGTCTGTTTCGGTATGAGCGAGGGCCGGGGCTTCGCCTCTCCTTTTGCGAAGGAAAGGAGGCTGGGGAGCGAGGAAGGCCGCCGGACTGCAGTCCGGCGAACGGCGGAACGTGCCCCCACCCCCTGCCCCCTCCCCCGTAACGGGGGAGGGGGGAGCCCTGGTCGGCAACGTCCGTCCCCCATGACCGGGGAGGGGGGAGCCCTGGTCGGCAACGTCCGTCCCCCATGACCGGGGAGGGGGGAGACCTGGTCGGCAACGTCTGTCCCCCGTAACGGGGGAGGGGGGCGCCCTGGTCGGCAACGTCTGTCCCCCATGACGGGGGAGGGGGACGCCCTGGTCGGCAACGTCCGTCCCCCATGACCGGGGAGGGGGGAGCCTCTCAGACCAAGCGGCGGGCCGACGAACGACGGGCTCCAGCGCGGCTCGGAAGCGAAGGACGTCCGTCCGACGCATGGCGCCACCTGCCCCCACCCTCGACTTCTCCTTCTTGAGCGACGCTCTTAGAGAGAAGAAGGAGAGCCCCCTCCCCTGGACTTGCCCGAAAGGGCAGGTCTGGGGGAGGGGGTTGGGGGTGGGGGAAGTCCGCTCGCCGCCGCGAACCGGCGACCCAGAGACCCCGATCCGGGTACGCCCCGCACTTCCAAAGCCTTCCGATTCCAAGGGCCTCCACCCTCTCCTCCCTCCCCCCCTCCCCTTGATCCAAGGGGAGGGGGGCGCCCGACCGTCCAAGCGCCGGGCGACAAAGGGACGGGCTTTTCCCTGCCTTAGAGCGCCCGCACCCCCATCCCCGACACCGTGAGGGCGGCTTCTCGAGGAATGTTGACAAAGCCCCCACCCCCTACCCCCTCCCCCGTAACGGGGGAGGGGGACAGCAGGGTCGACAACGTCTGTCCCCACTATCGGGGGAGGGGGACGCCCTGGTCGGCAACGTCCCTTCCCCGGTACGGGGGAGGGGGCGCCCTAGTCAAGAGGGCCGCGGGGCGGATACTATGCGGCTCAGGCGTGCGCCTCCAGGAGTTTCCCGATTGGCTCTTGGCCCAAGAGGGATTTCGTGACTCGGTCGCAGCCCTTGGGCCCGGTTCCAGGTGCTTCGGGCTCGCAGCGGAGGCAAGGCCGCTTTGGGCGGCGGCTCTCTACCGCCACTCGCCGTGCAAGCTCCTTGTCGTGGCATCCAGCTATGAGCGGGCCCTCCATTGGCAGGCGCGTTTGACGCTTTGCGGGGTGCCTGGCGACCAGGTGAGGCTGCTCCCGAGCGGCCAGAGCGCCCTTTTCGAGGACGCCGCCCCGGAGACGGTGGCCCTAAGCGACCGGATCGGCGCCGTGAAGAGCCTTACTGAGCCGGAGCCGGGGATCGTGGTGGCGACGGCGGCCTCGGCCCTTGAGCGCACCCTTCCCGCCGAGCTCTTGGAATCGGCATTCCTCTCGGTGAGGGTGGGCGACCAGGCCGATCCGCTGGAGGTGGTGCGCAGGCTCCAGGTCTTGGGCTACGAGCTGGCCGAGCCGGTGCGCGTGCCAGGGCAGGTGTCGAGGCGTGGCGGGATCCTTGACGTCTTCCCAATGGGGCGGGGGCTGCCGGTGCGGCTGGAGTGGTTCGACGACCTGGTGGAGAGCGCGAGAGAGTTCGACCCCATGACCCAGCGCTCGGTGGGCCCGGCGTCAGGGCTTTTTGTCAGCCCCAGCCGGGAGACGCTCTATTCGGGGCCGCCCGGGGAGATCGCGGATCTGGTGGAGGGGTCGCTGGAGGCGGAGGCGGACAGGCTGGGGAGCGAGGCAGGGGCGCGGCTGAGGGAGCTTGTTTCAGGGGACGTGACGGCCCTGCGGCAGGGCGTCTTTTTCGATCGACTTGACCTTTATCGGCCCTTGTTGCACCCGGAATCGGGAAGCGCGGTGGACCTCTTGCCGGACGACGGCTGGCTGGTGCTGGACGAGCCTTTGGAGCTGGAGGCGGTGGCGAACCGGGCCGAGGAGGAGCTTGCCCAGGCCCTGGAGCACCGGGCCGCTCGGGGTGAGATCCTTCATTCGACCGCGCTCGACTTCATGCTCCCTGCAGCGCATCTGGGCCGGGGAGCGCGCACGCTGGCCCTGAGCGCGATGGACGCGGTGCCGGACTGGACGCCGCCGGGCGCGGCCCACCAGCTCGGGGTGAAGTCGCTCGAGCCCTATCGGGGCCAGGCGGCGGCCTTGGGCCAGGCCCTCACTAACTGGATTCGGGAGGGGGGCCTCAAGGTGGCTGTCTCCACCGACCAGCCGAACCGGGCGAAGGCGATGCTCCAGCAGATCGAGCTCTTCCCTCTCGACGCTCCGCCCGAGGACGGGTCAGGGCTGTGGATCGTGGACGGGAACCTGGCGGGCGGGTTCGTGTGCCCGGAGCAAGGGTGGGGGGTCGTCACCGACCACGAGCTGTTTGGGGTCGGGCGGCTCAAGCTTCCCCAGCGGAAGTTCAGCGAAGGGGTGCCGGTCTCGACGGTGTTGGACCTGAAGCCAGGCGACTTCGTGGTGCACATCAACTTCGGGATCGGGGTGTACCAGGGGCTGGTGCGGCGAACGGACCAGACCGGGATCGAGAAGGAGTATCTCGTGATCGACTACAAGGCGCCCGACCGGTTGTTCGTGCCTGCCGACCAGCTCGACCGGATTCAGAAATATCTCGCCCCTGAGGACGCCCCGCCCAAGATCCATCGGCTGACGGGGGGTGAGTGGCAGAAAGCCGTGGGAAAGGCCCGCGAGGAAGCGCGTGAGTTCGCGCGCGACCTCATCCGCCTTTATGCCGAGCGCCGGAAGGTGACGCGGCCGGGCTTCGGGCCCGACTCTCCATGGCAGGCCGAGATGGAGCACACCTTCCCTTGGGTGGAGACCCCGAGCCAGCACACGGCGATTGTGGAGGTGAAGCAAGACCTTCAGACCGACTATCCGATGGACCGGTTGGTGTGCGGAGACGTGGGGTTTGGGAAGACGGAGGTGGCGGTTCGGGCCGCGTTCAAGGTGGCACAGGCCGGGAGGCAGGTGGCGGTGCTCTGTCCCACGACGATCCTGAGCGAGCAGCACTATCGGAACTTTGCCGAGAGGATGGCTGGGTTCCCGACCCGGGTGGCCCTGCTGAACCGGTTTACGGGGCCCGGGGAGCGGCGGGCGGTGAAGGAAGGCCTGGCGAGCGGCGAGGTCGACATCGTCATTGGCACCCATGCGTTGCTGAACGAATCGCTGGAGTTCCGCGACCTCGGGCTGCTCGTGATCGATGAGGAGCAAAAGTTCGGGGTGAAGCACAAGGAGGCCCTGAAGAAGATCAGGGCCTCGGTGGACGTCCTGACGCTCAGCGCGACGCCGATCCCACGGACGCTGAGCATGGCGTTGATGGACATTCGACCGATGAGCCTGATCAACGACCCGCCGCCAGGACGGCTGCCGATCCGGACGTTCGTGCGTCCCTTCGGCAAGGAAGTGGTGCGGGAGGCCCTGCTTCGCGAACTGGCTCGGGGCGGGCAGGTGTTCTATGTCTCGAACCGGGTGGAGGGGATCTATCACATCGCCGAGCGGGTGCGGCAGTTGGTGCCGACGGCGCGGGTGGCGGTCGGGCACGGGCAGATGGGCGAGAAGGAACTGGAGCCAGTGATGCTGGGGTTCATCAAAGGGGAGATCGACGTGCTGGTGAGCACCACGATTGTGGAGAGTGGGCTCGATATCCCGAACGCCAACACCCTCATTGTGGAGAACGCCGACCGCTTCGGACTGGCGCAGCTTTATCAGCTTCGGGGACGGGTGGGGCGGAGCGACCGGCAGGCTTACGCTTACTTTCTCTACTCGAGCTCAAAGGAGCTGACGGAGGGGGCGTGGTCAAGGCTCAAGGCGCTGCAAGAGTTCTCGTCGCTAGGGTCGGGGTATTCGCTCGCTTTCCGGGACTTGCAGATCCGGGGGGCGGGGGACTTGCTTGGAGCAAAGCAGAGCGGCCAGATGACGGCGGTGGGCTTTGACCTCTATTCCCAGCTGATCGATAGTGAGGTGAAGTTCCTCAAGACCTATGCGGACGGTGAGCGGCCAGAGGCGTACGACGACCCGTTGGCCGGGCTGGAGCCGTTGCCTTCGTTGGACTTGCCGGTCAAGGCACTCATTCCGGCGGACTTTATCGAGGACGAGGGGCAGAGGCTGTACTACTACAAGCAACTGATGGCGGTGCGGGAGGTCTCGGCCCTGGGGCCGCTGGCACAGGAGATCGAAGACCGGTATGGGACGGTGCCGCGCGAGGTGAAGTCGGCGTTCGACGTGATGGCGTGCCGGCTCGGGTGCGTGGAGCTCCAGATCGAGAAGGTGGACGGGAACGGAGGTCGGTTGGCGGTGACCTTCAGGCAGACCGCCGAACATTCGCCCCGGGTGTTCAGTATCTTGCAGCGGGCGCGGCGGGAAGCGTACTTGTCGCAGGACGTCTTGGTCTGGCCGTTCACGGGGGACCCGGTGGCGGCTGTGAGGGAGATGCTCGACGCGCTGCGCTCGGCCATCGTCGCCGTCGAAGAGCAGCGGGCGATGCTACGGAGCTAGCCCCGAAGGACGAAGTCGACCACCTCGCCGACCTCGGCGAAGGCCAGGGCGGTGACCGTGTCGGCCGCTCCGTAATAGATGGCCAGGCGTCCTGTGTCCCCGTCGGCCAGGGCCGCGCACGGGAAGACCACGTTCGGCACATCGCCGACCCGCTCATAGGGCTCATGGGGTGCCATGAGGTAGCGCGAGCCGCGGGAGCGGATCCGCCAGGGCTCGTCCAAGTCAAGCAGGCAAGCCCCCCAGTGGTAGACATAGCCGCTACAGCTGGTCAAGACGCCGTGATAGATCAAGAGCCAACCTTCGGTAGTCTCGATGGGGGCCGGGCCTGCCCCAATCTTGGTGCTCTCCCAAGGTTGCGTTGGCCCCATCACCCACCGATGACGGCCCCAGTGCACCAAGTCCTCGCTCTGGGACAGGAAGATCTCGCCGAACGGGGTGTGGCCAGGATCGCTGGGGCGGCTCAGGAGCATGTACCGGCCCTGGACCCGGCGCGGGAAGAGGACTCCGTTCCGGTTGAAAGGGAGCAGGGCATTCTCGATCAATTCAAAGCGTCGGAAGTCGTCAGTGACACCGAGACCGATGGTCGGGCCGTGCCACCCATTGCACCAGACGACATAGTAGCGACCTTCCAGGGGAACAACGCGAGGGTCATAGCCGTAAGCGGGCGCATCGACCCCTTCAGGCAGATCCCATTCGATGGGCTCAGGGTCGATCCGCCAGGCGACTCCATCGTGAGAGAACCCGGCGTGGAGCCGCATCTCCCGACGTTGGTCGTCACATCGAAAGACTCCGGCGAACCCTTCGCCGTGTGGCACCACCGCGCTATTAAAGACGGAATTGCTGGTGGGGGTCGCGTCCCTTTGTATCACCGGGTTGTGGGGGTAGCGCCACACGGGGCCAGCGTGCCCCGCCGGTCGCGGAGCCCAGGGAATGGTGGGCAAGGCGGATCCGACGAGCTTGGCGCCCATGGCCCATCTTGGCGCCCGGACAAACGGCCCCGGTGCCTCCCTAGAAGGTCTGGCTAGGTCTAAAGTTCTAGAAAGTCAGGTCGTTCACCGACGGGTCAAGACGACCTATGGCCCCGAGAAGTCTAATCCGCAAGGGAACCAGGTTGGCGCCCAATCTGTTGTCTCTACTTGGTAGCGCATTCATCCGTGTCCGTGCCTCTCTCCCCCATCGATCAGCGCCGCTTCGACGAACTGGCGCGCGAGTCCTATCGAAAGGTCTACAACTTGGCCTTTCGATTGTCGGGCAATCGGTCGGACGCCGAGGAACTGACCCAAGAGGCGTATTACCGGGCCTATCGGGGTTTCGCCAAGTTCGAGGGCGACCGTCCCTTCGAGAACTGGATTTATCGGATCGTCACTCGTCTTTTCCTCGACCGGACTCGTCAACGTCGCCGCAGAGTGCACGAAGTGAGCTATGACGCACCCGTCCAACCAGACGGCTTCGAAGGGACGGTTCGGCTCGAAACTCCCGAGCGAGGGCCCGACCCGGAGCAGGCGCTACTCAACGAGTCGTTGAGCGAGGATTTGGAACGGTCGCTGGCGCAATTGACCTCCGAGCAGCGGCGACTCGTCTGGATGGCGGACGTGGAAGGGGTCTCGTACCGCGAGATCGCGGAAAGGACCGGTACGCCGATCGGGACGATCCGATCCCGCCTCCACCGCACGCACAAGCAGTTGCGGCAAATCCTGGCGCAGGTTCGGATCAGCGACCCGACCCTGCGCCCAAGCTACGGCTAGGCACAAAAATTCGCCAGCCGGCGGAGAGGCTCAAAACCGACTGGCGATCCTTCTTTCGTTGCCTGTCCAGCTCTTGGAGGCTGGTTCTTCGAATCCTTCGCCCCCGGAGTCCCGAAAGGCTGGCCTTCTGAAATTATCTTCGGCTGGTTCCGGGCAGTCTTGAGCCCAATGTTTTGCTGGGCCCCGAACGAACTGAGGTCGGCGTCAGTCCCTGTGAGCCGGTCAAGGGGAGGGCGAGACCACAAGAGTGCCCGAAGCCAGGCGCCAGTCCCATCCAAAGATGGCTGCCGCGGCGACGCCAGACGCCCCAGAAGCCAGAGACTCCGGCCGAAGCACGGTGACGTCCGGATAGTGGACTCCTGCCATGAAGTACGGCAAGCGCTCCGTCGTCCGGCAACCGCGCAGGTCGGTGCCACCGACGATGCCGACGAGCCCACCGTCCTGCCGCGGCAAAACGGCCAAGACCGCGTACGATCCCGCCAAGACTCGACCCCCGAGGGCGACCTGTGCACGAGAGACCGTCAATCGCTCCGCGTCGACAAAGTGGCCCCAAGCCCGGTTCGTGTCGACGTTCCCATAAAGGACCACGTTCCGCCCTTTGAGCCGGTCGGTTTTGGCCTCCGAATCGTCCATCACCTCGAACGTTCCGTTTCCACGCACCCACCAGGTCTCAAGGTCATAGCGGGCTTTGGCTCGCGCCCAAGCGTTCTCTGCGGCGGTGCCGCCCGTCGGCAAGACCAGCACCGCCCGGTTGCCAAAGGCCGTCTTGAAGGGCCCAGCCGCCCCCGGGCGCTTCCTGGGCGAAGGCAGACCTGCGAGAGGCTCGAAGCGCCATTGGCCCTCATGCTTCCTGAGGACGGGATCCACCATGGCATCGGGACACCGCAGTTCTTGCCCTTCGATGACGACCTTGGCCCCTGGCGAAGCGGCCAAGCGAGCGATAACGACGTTCTCCGCTTCAACGGTCAAGTGGTCACCGGTCACCGACCGAACGACACGAAGCCGCGACGGCGCCAATGGACGCTCTTGGGCCAAGACTTCGTGGTCTCCTGTGCTCGTTTCCACCCCGACCGAAAGAGTGGACAAGCTCTGGGAGCGCCGCTCCAACGGCCCGGGAGCCCGGCGCTTCGAAAAGAAGTCAAAGATCGGTGGGTAGTCCACACAGTCCGCCCCCGGATCGGGTGTCAGGTCGTACCAGTGCCCTTGACCAGGCTCCTCGTGCCAATCAAAGTCGCGATGGAACTCGGCCAGCTTCGCCCGCATTGTCCGGGCTTCGGAGACCGGGACAACGTCGTCCGAGTCCCCATGCAGGATAAAAACGCCGTAGCTCGCTGTGTTAGGCAAGAGAAGAAGCGTGTCGCTGAGTCCCATCGTCCGCTGGAAAAGCTCTTGAACTGGGTCGGACGTGTCCCACTTCGGCCCACCGATGTAGCTGGCGAACGACACCCAACTCGCGGCCGGGGCAATGGCCCCCCATAGCCGGGAGTGGTTCATACCGACTGACCAAGTCCCGTGTCCTCCCATCGAGTGGCCAGTGAGATAGGTCTGGGCTGGATCGCCCCCGTAGAGCCGTCGCGCTTCGCCAAGGACCTCGAGGGCGTCCTCGCGCCCCCAGTCCTCCCAGTCGAAACCAAAGGGACGGCGGTTGGTCGGGCAGACGACATGGCACCAGCGGTGCCTTCCATAGGCTTCGGCCTGTCCGGACGCCTCCACACTCGCCCCATGAAGGCTCAGGACGATTGCCTGAGCGTTCGCTTCTGTCGCGGGCTGGACAGCAAAGTACTGAACGCTTCCGTCGATGGCGCTCGCGAAGGTGTGTAGCCGCGATTGGTCCTGGCGACGGTAGCGCAGTTCGAGACCTGAAGTTTCGGGCCCACCGCCCGCAACATTGGCAAGCTTGAGCTCGATCTTGGCGGCCTCCTTCCCCGGCTCCCACTCGATGGCTGGTAGGTTGATCGCCGTTTTGCGGGAGGTCTGACCCAAGACCCGGATGTTCCGGGTCGTCCGGGCGCGGCCCTGATGGGTGGCGGTCACCGACAAAAGAAGCGGCCGAGGATCTGGGTTAACAATGACGACGCCCGCCCATTCTGGAGCGGGCATGCCTTCTACAATGTCGGGCAACGTCTTGTCCTCTGGTTGGATGAACGGCTGCGACGGGGCAGGCAGGAGCCTCGCCCGCAGCCTTCCCCTCCCGACCAAGAACAAGAGATCGTTGCGGCCCTTCTTGAGGGCCACTGGAAGTTTGACCGTGCCCGTCGCGTAGACGTCGCCACCCCGAGGCACGCCGTTGACGTACACCATGCCGTGGCCGGCAGCGTCCAACACCGCCGTCTGATCTCGGTCGCTGTCGATCTTCGCATAAAGGTAGCCACCACCAAGGGAGGGGTCTTCGAACCAGCCGTCCTCCTTGGCTTGTACCGCTCTCCAGACCTTGGAAGAGTCAGTGGGCCAAGCTTCGCCGGGCTGAGGAGACGTCCAGGTCCCCTTGGCCATCGCATGGGCGACCGCGTCACGGATCAGAGGGGTCCTGACCCTCGCCGAGACAGGGCCGATCGCTAATCCAGACGTTATCTCCCAAGCGCTTGGCCCCAAGAGAGCGGCAGCGAGCGCACCAACAACCATGCAAAGAGTTTAGAATGCAGACCGCGCCATGTCGCTCGTCAAAGTCCGGGGCCAAGACTCGTGGGTCGTTTCAAACGGCTCAGTCGAGGCGGCTGTCGCGCGTCTGGGCGCCCAGGTTGGGCCTGTCCGATTCAGGATAGGGGATCGCTCCATTGAACCACTGGCGGTCGCGCCGTGGGCCGACTCGCCGCCTGACGACCAGCCCGCCGTCATCCGAGCCCTTCGAGGGGACTTTTTCTGTATGCCCTTTGGGCACTCGGAAGACCTCTATCTGGGGGAGCGGCACCCCTTGCACGGAGAACCGGCCAATGCGACTTGGGAGCTTGAAAACCGGACTCCCGAGCGTCTCGACCTCGTGATGGAGTGCCACGTTCGCCATTGTCGGGTGCACAAGACCGTGTTCCTCTTGGACTCGGCCGTCTACCAACGCCACACCGTGCTCGGACTCGAGGGACCGATGTCCTTTGGCACGCACCTGATGATCCATGCAGAGTCTCCAGGGGCCATAGGCCTTTCCCCCCACCGGTTTGCCCAGGTGTTTCCAGGGGATTTCGAAGATCCCGCCCGAGGAGGCTATTCGTCGTTACAGCCCGGGGCTCTCATTGAAGACTTGCGGGATGCGCCTCTCGAGCGCGGGGGCACCACCAACCTGCTCTCTTTCCCTGACCGCGAGGGCTTCGAAGATCTTGTGATGGTGGGGAGCGACTCGACCCTCGGGTTCGCGTGGAGCTCGATCACCTTCCCTGACCAAGGCTTCACGCTCTATCAGTTGAAGAACCCTAAGGTGCTCGCATCGACCCTGCTCTGGTTCTCGAACGGCGGCCGGCACTATGCCCCATGGAATGGCCGTCACAGGCGTGTGATCGGCCTTGAAGAGGTGACCGCCTATTTCCACCTGGGGCTACGCGGGTGCGTGATGCCGAACTTGGCGCAGGATGCCGGAATTCCGACGTACCAGGCTTTCAATTCGGGCGAAACCTTGCAGGTCAATACGGTGTTCGGCGTGGTCGAGACGCCCCCCGAGTTCGACGGTGTCGCTCGGGTCGTTGAGGCGGGCTCTGGGATCGTCCTCGTCTCCCACTCCGGCGAACACGTGGCGGCAAGAGCCGACGTGGATTTTGTGCGTTACTAGTATTTTTTCTAGTTTTTGTCTCGAAAAATCGGCGACTTCTTGGGAACCCTTTAGATACAATCCTCGTTATTACTGAGGACTTAAGTCCCAAATGAAGTTGACGATAGCCGAATCCTCGCGACTGCTGGAGGCCCTGCACGGGGCCACCCGCAAGCTTGCCAGCTCCGCCGACCCTGACGCCGTCTTGCGAGACGTCCTCACGCTTTGCGTCGAAGCGGTCGGGGCCGAGGGCGGCACGATCTACATCCACGACCCGGTGACTCGCACCTTACAGTTCGCCTTCGTCACGCCGGAAGACGTGGCCATGCGCCTGGAGCGGCTCGACATTCCAGACGATTATGGGGTCGTCGGACGGGTCTTCCAGAGCGGCACGGCCGAAGTGAGCAGCTTTCCCAGGGACGGCGACCCCAACAGAATCAGGATCCGAGAAAGAACCGGTCTGATCGTCAGGAACATGATCACGGTGCCGCTCCAGATCAAGGGTTCGACCCCGATCGGGGCGGTTCAAGTCGTGAACAAGCGCAACGGTAACTTCAACGAGAACGACGAAGCCGTCCTAGAGTCGATCTCGGACGTCTCGACCATGGCGATCACCAACGCCAGACTCTTGGAACAGCAGACGCGGGTCGCGTCGCTCGAAGGAATGGGGCGCGCCGCCCACGATCTGGCCAACAAGGCGGGCGTCCTCTCGACGATCACCGAGGACTTCCGTCGCAATCTGGACGGCCTTAAAGAGGCGCTGGGAAAGGGGCCTTCGAACTCTGAGGCCTGCTATTACCTGGAAATGCTTGAGACGTCGCTCCATGACGTTTTCGTCCCATACGGCGAACGCGTCTACCGGTATGCGCGGTTGATCAACGACCTCGCGGCCGGCAAAGAGCTGAAACCCAAAATGAAGAAGGGCCAGCTCGTCAGTGCGGTCGAAGGAGGCGTGACCTTCCTGGAGTCGCAAGCGCGCCGGAACCATGTCCGCATCGTTTACGACCTCCAGCAAGACGCGCCAGAACTTGAGTTCGACGACCTCTTCGTGATGCGGGTCATGGAGAATCTGGTCGGAAACGCGATCAAGGCGGTCAACGACTCGATCCCGAACGAATGGCTCGCCGAGCACGCCGACGACGACGACGCCTCGTACGGCACGGTGACTGTCCGATACCGACACGTGGACGGGTGCCACATGATCGAAGTGGCCGACGACGGCCCCGGCATGTCGCCCGCCACGATCCGATCGATCCTCTCGGGCAAGGCCGTGTCCCAATGGGACCGGAGCCTGGGAACTGGGCTCGGCACCAAGGTTGTCGTCGAACTCGTCCGCGCCTTGGGAGGCCGGCTGTCCATCCGGTCGAAGCTCGGCGAAGGCTCGACCTTCGTGATCGAGCTCGGCAACTTGCCAGGACTTCCGTCTGCGGTCTAGTACACCGAATCGGGGAAGTAGTACCGGTCCGCGTTCTCGCTCGTGACAAGTTCCACGTCCATGACCAACCGGCGCGGCATGAACTGGGCGACGCGGTCTTTGCCTGCAGTCAGGGCCGTGGCCGCGACGTGCATCCCAGCGGCGATCATCGACGGCGGATAGGTGACTGTCGCTGGGAAGACGGGGTCGCCTTCCTTCACCCTCTTGACGACCGTCTTCATGCCGCCCCCACCGACCATCCAAACGTTCGTTCGGCCCGCCTCCTTCAGAGCTTTTTCGGCCCCGAGAGCCATGTCGTCGTCGGCAGCCCAAACCGCGTCGACTTCCGCATGCTTCAAGAGCATCGTCTGAGTCACTTTATAGGACTTCTCCTGGTTCCATTCCCCGGCCTGAGCGTCCAGCAGCTGGATCCCTGGCGTGGCTCTCAGGGCCGAGGTGAACGCCTCGAACCGGGCCGTGTCGACCGTGCTCGGTATCCCTCGAAGGGCGAGGATCTTGCCGTTACCGCCCAACTTTTTGGCCATGAACTCGGCCGCCTTTCGGCCGAAGGCGGCATTGTCCCCCTCCAGGAACACGTCGGCCACCGGCTCGGTAAACCCACGATCGACGTTCACGACATAAACGCCACGCTCGCTCGCTTTCTTGGCGATCGGCGTCAAGGGGGCGCTCTCCATGGCAAGGACGACAAGCCCGTCGACTCCGGACGCCAACATCGTCTCGATGTCGCTCACTTGAGATTCTGGTTTGTCGGCGGTGGCGACCACCCACTCGACGTTCGGATAAAGCCCTTTGGTCTGTTGCACCCACCAAACCACCCCGCCCGTCCAACCATGGGTAGCGGCCGGGATGCTGACCCCGATCTTCACCTTTCTGGCGGGCGTGCCTGAAGGCTCCTGGGCTGAACCCGAGGAAGAGGCCGTCGGGGCTGTCCCGCACCCGGACAAACCGAGCATCAAAGCGGCGCCAACGGCGAAGGCGAGCATAGATCGGAGCGTCATCGGTCGCATCTTGACACGGTGCGACGATCCTGCGCCACAGTGACGAATGAGCCCTTCGGCGGCGCTTCCCGCTAGCCCGATTGGGCATATTCTTCATAATTCAGGCAGGCGCCGCGACGGGGCGGCAGCCGGAGCACCACGATGTCTGTGATCCCAGGAACACCCACCATGAGCAAGCTCGACTTCCTCAAGCTGATGATCACCAGCCGGGAAGGCGACCGACGAGAGGGCATTTTGCTCAGGCAGAGCAAAGGATGGTTCCAGGTCAGCGGGATGGGCCACGAAGCCTTGGCAGCGATGGTGCTGCACCTGCGGGACGACGACTGGCTCTACCCTTATTATCGCGACCGCGCGATGATGCTGGCCAAGGGGATGACGAACTACGAGTTGGCCCTCGCCTACTTCGCGAAGCGCGAAAGCAGCAGCGGCGGGCGCCAGATGCCGGGCCACTACAGCAACCGCGAGAAGAACGTCGTCAGCGTCTGCACCCCCACCGGCGGGGGCCTGATCCCAGCCGCCGGCACAGCCTGGGGAATGAAGCTCCAAGGCAAAGACAGCGTCGTCGTCGCCACAGTCGGCGATGCAGCCATGCGCCAAGGAGAGTTCTACGAAGCCTGGGCCTTTGCCGTGCAGGAGAAGCTGCCTCTCATCATGGTGATCGAGGACAACAAGTACGGAATTTCGACCCCGACAGAGAAGTTCATGGCTCTCAACATCGGAGGGATCATCGGCAACGACCATGTCGTCAAAGTGGATTCGCGTCACTTTGAGACGGTCTTCAACTCCAGCGGCGAAATGATCGACAAGGCCAGGCGCGGCGGCGGCCCGACCCTCATGTGGGCCGATCTGGATCGTCTCGCCAGCCATACCAGCTCGGACGATCACCGCGTCTACCGCGCCCAGGACGACATCGACGCGATGATGGAGCGCGACCCGATCAAGCTTCTCGCCGAGGAGTTGATCGCCGACGGTCAGATCACCCGTGAGGATTGGGAACGGATCCAGGAAGAGACGATGGTCTCGGTGCGGGACGACTATGACCGGGCGGAACAGGCCGAAGACCCGCGCCCGACGGAACTCTTCTTGCACGTCTGGGCCGACGAGCGACCTGCGACGAGGCCACCGATCGAACCCGGAGAGATGACGATGGTGCAATCGATCAACAAGACTTTCCGCAAGGCCTTGGAGAACGACCCTAACGTCATCTTCTTCGGAGAGGACATCGAGGACCCCAAAGGCGGCGTCTTCAAGCTGACCGAAGGACTCTCGGACGCCTTCCCGAACCAAGTCTTCAACTCGCCGCTCGCGGAGGCCACCATCATTGGGGCCGGGGTCGGACTGGCGAGCTATGGGATGAAGCCAGTGTTCGAGCTTCAGTTCATCGATTTCTTCGGTCCCTGCTTCAACCAGATCATCACAAATCTGTCGACCTTGCGCTGGCGGAGCTTTGGACAATGGAGTTCGGGCATGGTCGTCTATGCTCCCTGCGGCGCATACTTCGGCGGTGGTTCGCTCTGGCACAGCCAATCGAACGAGGCCTTCCTGGCCCATATGCCCGGGATCAAAGTCGCTATGCCATCGACACCTGAGGACGCGGCTGGACTCCTCTGGAGTGGGATCCACTGCGACGATCCTTGCTTCGTTTTGATCCCAAAGCATGTGTTTCGGGTCCGGAGAGACGTCACGAGCGTCGAGCCAGTGCCCTTCGGCAAAGCCAAGGTTGTGCGCGAAGGGACGGACGTGACCGTCGTTGGCTGGGGCAACACAGTGCACTTGTCGGAGGAAGCGGCCGACCAGCTCGGAGCAGGAGTCAGCGTCGAAGTCATCGATCTGCGCTCGATCGTCCCCTGCGATTACGAGACCATTGTGAAGTCGCTGGAGAAGACCGGCAGGCTGGTCGTGGTGCAGGAAGACACGAGGACTTGCGGTTTCGGCCAGGCCGTGATCGCTGAAATCACAAGCGACCCCGACCGGTTCAGCCTCCTCTATTCGGCTCCGCAGTTGGTGAGTCGGCCCGACGTCCACATTGGCTTCCACCCCGCTTACGAGTTCGCCGCCCTCGGCAGCGTTGAGGACATCAAGACGGCCATCCAGAAGGCGCTCGAATAAGTTCAAGTTTCTATCTGAAAAACCTGAACGCTCCTGAGGCTCCACCAAAGAATCCTTCTTGGTGGGCGGCAGGTTTTTTCAAAAGTTTTTCCTCAAACCCTGAGGGGGACTAAAGTCCTGCCCAATGATCCTTCTCAGGGGCTGCCACGGACGCGGCTCCTCAACGGAGGCAAAGGTGCAATTCAATGCTCGGCGCTTCGGCGTCCTCGTCGTTCTGGCCTGCGGGCCCGGTGCGGTCGCACTTGGGTCACAGTCAGAGTTCATCCCGATGGGCTTCCTGCCCGGTGGCGAGGTCTCCTCGGCCACGGCGGTCAGCCGGGACGGCCAGACCGTGGTCGGTCTCTCTCACGAGTGGAACGGTGACCGGACGGTCTATCGCGGATTCCGTTGGAACGAAACCGAAGGCATGGAGAGCCTCGGCGCGTTCCGCGGATCGATCTCGCGGAGCGCCGCTTGGGGAGTCTCGGACAACGGACAGTGGGCTTGCGGCGCCTCGGCAGGCGGAAACCAGTGCGCCACCAGGTTCTCGGACTCGCTGATCGAAGGCATCCCAAAGTCTTATGGAGTCCAAACTTTCGAGTCAATGGCGATCTCGGGCGACGGTCAGACCCTGGTCGGATATCAGGGGGTTTCTGACGCACTTTGGAAGGCGTTCCGCTGGACGCCCCACACGGGAACGAAAAGCCTCGAGTCGTTGGACCGACACCCCTTGGACATGGCGACGGCCGTATCCCGTGATGGTTCCATTGTTGCGGGCTGGAGCAAGTACACGGTCAACTTCGTCGGCTATTCCTATGCTGTTTGGTGGGACTCGACCGGCGACGTCCACCCCATCTGGTCGCCGTCAGGGATGGAGTTCGGCTCGCGGGCCGTCGACATCGACGACGATGGCCGTTATGTCCTGTGCTGGGGAGTCTCGGCCGACGGATCGCGCACCGTCGTGTTTCTACATGACCGGAACTCCGGCACCAACCGCCTCATCCCGACCTTCTCCCGCACGTGGTTCATTCCAAGCGGCATGTGCCGGTCGGGTGGGATTGTCGCGGGCACGGATTGGTCTGGCACCTTGGGCGAGGCCAGGTTGTCAGTCTTTGGGCGGGCTCCCGACAGTCTTCACCGACTCTTGACGCGTACAGGCTCCACCGCCCACCTGGAATGGAAGCTAAGCGAGGCCAGGGCCGTGACCGTTGCCGACGGGAGGGTCGTTGTCGTCGGACACGGGACAGACCCAGAAGGCCGGATTCAATCGTTCATCGCTCGGATACCACTCGTGCGGCTGATGGCCCCGACAAGCGGGCCCTGAGCAAAACTGACTCGGCGTCCGCCTAAACTAGAACTGGATGGCGGACGCTGAGGCCCCGAGAATCGATCTTTCCAAGAGCCGGACACGCTGGACACCAGGAATGCTGGTCCGGCGCGCGCTCTGGGAGTTCATGTTCATGCCATTGGTCGCTTGGTCGCCCAAGTGGTGCGGGTTCTTCCGCAAAGGGGTGTTGCGCTTGTTCGGCGCCGAGATCGGGCCCGGGTGCATCGTCTCCTCTGGCGTCAGAGTCTTGATGCCTTGGAACCTGAAGGTAGGCTCCCATAGTTGGATCGGATGGGACGTGGACATCTACAACTACGCCCCTGTGACGCTTGGGAACAATTGTGTTGTCAGTCAGTACACCTACCTCTGCACGGCGAGCCACGACCATACGGCGTCCGATTTCCCATTGATCTACAGCCCGATCTCGGTGGGCGACCAAGCGTGGGTCGCCGCGAAGTGCATCGTCGGGCCGGGAGTGGTGATCGGCGCCGGGGCCGTCGTCGGGTCTGGGTCGGTCGTTTTCAAGGACGTGCCGGAGTGGATGATATGCGCCGGAAATCCTTGCCGGGCCTTGAAGCCTCGCGAGCTCAAGGGAGCGAACAACCCATGATTGGATCCAGCGCGATTCCCGGCGTCGAACTGATCGGCCTCAACCGACGTTCCGACGAGAGAGGCTGGCTCATTGAGCTCTTTCGCTCTGACGAGCCCCACGGGGGAGTCTTGCCCGCCATGGCCTACATCAGCCAGACAAACCCGGGCGTTGTCAGAGGGCCGCACGAGCACGAACGACAGACCGATCTATTCGCCTTTCTCGACGGTCGCTTCCGGGTCGTTCTGTGGGAGAATCGTCCGGGATTCCCTCCCGTACGAGAGGAGCACGTCGTCGGAGCCGAACAACCGACCGCGATCGTCGTGCCTCCAGGCGTCGTCCACGCCTATCAAAACATAGGCCAGGTGCCCGCCACCGTCATCAACTTGCCCGACCAGCTCTATGCCGGGCCGGGCCGGAGCCAACCTGTCGACGAAATCCGACATGAAGCGGACCCCGAATCTCCGTTCAAAGTCTTATGAAAGTCCTTGTTTGCGGTGGAGCCGGATTCATCGGATCCCACTTCGTCAGATCCGCGCCGGATGACGTCGAGATCGTCGTCCTGGACGCTTTGCGCTACTCGGGTCATCTGTCGACTCTGGCAGATGTCTGGGACCGCGTCCGTTTCTATCCAGGCCAGGTGCAAGACCGGTGCGTTGTCGAAGGAGTGGTCAAGGCCGAGGGCGTCAGCCACATCGTCAACTTCGCGGCAGAAAGCCACAACGACCGTTCACTCTTGAGCCGCAACCAGTTCGTCGAGACCAATGTCTTGGGCGTTAGCACACTGCTGGACGTCGTCCGCGACTATAGGCTCGAGCGGGTGCTTCATGTCAGCACTGACGAAGTCTACGGGTCGATCGACCAGGGCCAGTTCACCGAGCAAAGTCCGGTCGAACCGAACACGCCCTACAGCGCGGCAAAAGCGGGCGGCGACCTGCTGTGCCGGGCCCACTTCAAGTCGTTCGGGACTCCAGTCATTGTGACCCGAGGGGGGAACACTTATGGCCCGTTCCAATATCCTGAGAAACTGATCCCTTTCTTTCTCACACGCCTGATCGATGGCAAAAAGGTGCCGCTTTATGGCGAGGGAACGCAGAGCCGCGAGTGGATCCATGTGTCGGACCATGCGAACGGGATCTGGACCGCCCTGCTGAAGGGTGTTCCCGGCGAAATCTATAACATTGGCGATCATCATGAGCGCACTAACTCGACCGTCGTCTCCCACTTGCTTTCTGCGTTGAGTGTCGGCGAAGACTTGGTCAAGCGCATCCCAGACCCGCGCCAAGGCGCCCATGACTCCCGCTACTCCATGAGGACGCACAAGATCCAAAGCCTTGGATGGCGACCCAAGATGCCGTTCGAAGAATCTTTGCATGAGACCGCAAAGTGGTACGTCGGGCGCCAAGATTGGTGGCGCCCCCTCGTCTCCTCAGCGGACTTTATTGATTTCGTCAAACGCTTTTATGGCCCATCACTGGGAGACGACCTATGAAGGGTCTCATCCTTGCTGGCGGCAAAGGTTCCCGGTTGCGGCCCATTACCTTTAGCATGGCAAAGCAACTTGTTCCGGTAGCGAACAAACCAGTGATCGAATACGGACTGGAAGCAATGGTTGCCGCTGGCATTCGAGAGATCGGAGTCATTACCGGAGACACTGGCGAGGAAGTTAAGTCGGGTTTGGGCGACGGATCCCGATGGGACGCGCGCCTGACTTTTATCCCTCAAGAGGCTCCGCTTGGGTTGGCCCATGCGGTGAAGACGGCAAGAGGCTTCCTGGGCGAAAGCGACTTTCTCATGTATCTGGGCGACAACTTGATCAAGTCGTCATTGACCGACCTGGTGCAAGAGTTCGAAGAGCACCAACCGGCCGCAACGATCCTCTTGACTCCTGTGCCAAACCCCAGCGACTTTGGCGTCGCGGAAATGAGAGGGGACCAAGTGGTAGGACTTGAAGAAAAGCCTCAGTCACCCCGGTCGAACCTTGCCTTGGTCGGCGTGTATCTTTTCACCAAACAGATCCACGATACAATCGAGCAGTTGCGGCCCAGCCGCCGTGGCGAGTTTGAGATCACCGACGCTATCCAATTATTGATCAACGGGGGACACACCGTCAGGAGCCATATTGTGCAGGGCTGGTGGAAAGACACAGGAACCGTAGAAGCCATGCTCGAGGCCAATCGTTTGATCCTTGAAGACTTGGATCCCCAACAGCACGGCGCACTTGAGGACTCACGAATCGAAGGCCGGGTCGCAATCGGTGAAGGCTCTTCGATCAAGAGTTCGACGATCCGGGGCCCGGTCGTCATTGGGCAGGGTTGCTTGATTGAGAACGCCTACATCGGCCCATTTACGTCGATCGACTCACAGACACAAGTCGTCAACTCCGAGATCGAATACAGCATTGTGATGAGAGAGTGCGTTCTCAGTGACTTGACAAACCGCATCGAAGGATCGCTCATTGGTCGCGGAGTGACTATCAAGGGTTCAGTGTCCATCCCTGGAACGTTAAACCTGGTCATGGGCGACAACAGCTCAGCCGTTATCCCTTAGCGCAGGGGCCCTGACACTGGCGTCGTCTGGACGCCTCGGTCGACTGTGACCTCTCCTTCGGAGCTTTTCAAGATCGGATTGAAGAAACCGACTAATGCGAGCGATCCCAGGAGCGTCAGAGCGACGAATGCGAACTTCGCGAACGCCGCCGTTCCCTTCTGAGCCGATTCACTCACCGTGATGCCCCAACGGATGCAGAAGTTCCAAATCCCATAGCTCAAGTGGTAAGAGCTTGCAATAATCCCAATGATGTACACTGCTAAGACCAGATACGGAACACCGAGGACCGGTTCGCTCAACTTGCCTGCCCAGTTTTCGTAATAATTGACTGCTTCCTGACCTTTGATCGTCCCAAGTACTGAGGTCGAGGCCATGTGATAGCACAAGAACAAGAACGCCACGACGCCCGAGATCCGCTGCCAGAAGTAGTAGGCGTTCTCTCGGTACTTGTAAGTCCCTCCGAGATAGTTCTGCTGTCCTCTTGCGACGATGAAGAGACCGTAAACCGCGTGGAAGATCAAAGGCAGCCAAACGACCCCATACTTGAGAACCATCAAGACGTGCTGGGGCATAGACTCAAAGAAGTGAATCACGCCGTTGTACGCGCTGGGGCCGGCGAGCGCGAAGGAGTTCAGCAGCAGATGCTGGACCATGTAAAACCCCACTGGAATGATGCCGGACAGGGAGTGGAGCTTGTGCAGGACGTAGTTCTCGCGCATCCTTTCGCCTGATTCTACTCACGGAAGATCGAGCCTTCGCCAAAGGCCCGGTGCATTGACCATACTGAGACGTGGACATCGCGCTTTTGGCCCTTGTGGCATTGGTGGGACTCGCGATCGGTGCCGCCGTGGCCTGGATCTTGGCCGTGCCTCGGGCCAAGAGGCTCGCCGAAGCAGCACAATCTGAACTTGCCGGTGCCAAGGAGGCTCTTGCGGCGGCCCAAGTTCGAGCCGAGTTCGCTCAAAGAGCAGAGACTGAGCTGGAGCAGAAGTCCAACCGTATCGTGGAGCTTGAAGCGGCCGTGTCCGACTACAGGTCCGAACTTGCCAGTCTGGATTCGCGCTACGAAGAGCAACGCAAGAACATCGCCGAGCAGCAAGAACTCCTGACAGAAGCGAGGCAACAGCTCGCCGACACCTTTAAGGCCCTATCGAGCGAAGCCCTGGAAGGAACGACCAAGGCCTTTTTGACCCAAGCCGAGCACCTCCTGAAGCAGTACAAAGACTCGGCCCAGGGCGAATTGGCGGACCGTGCCAAGGCGATCGAACAGATGATGGCGCCCCTCAAGGACAAGCTGGCCGCCCTCGAAGAGAACAACCAGCAACTGGAACGGAAGCGGGCCCACGCCTACGGGGAGATCGGACAACAGCTCAAGGCGTTGGGCGATCAACAAATTGAGTTCAGCACGGCGACATCGAAGCTCACCAAGGCCCTGCAAGACCCTGGCACAGCCGGCGCCTGGGGAGAACTCGTCTTGGAGAGGGTCCTGGAAAGAGCCGGCCTCCAAAAGGGGACCCACTTCTCGATCCAAGAAGAGCAGTCCACCGAAGAAGGCAAGCAGCGGCCAGACGCGGTCGTTCACTTGCCGGGGGGCAGGAAGGTCGTGATCGACGCCAAGGCTCCGACCCGGTCGCACCTCGAGGCGGACCAGCACGACGGCCCCGCCAAGGAGACCCTGCTCAAAGACCACGCCACTAAGCTCTTTGAGCACGCGCGCGCCCTGCACAAGCGGGACTATGCCAAACGATACGATTCGCCCGATTTCGTCATCATGTTCGTGCCGAGCGAAGCGGCCTTTCGCGCCGCCTGCGAAGCCAGGCCGACTTTGGTCGAAGACGTCGTCGCTCTCAATGTCTTTGTCGCCACACCGATGACGTTGCTCGCCTTCCTCCGGGCCGTGGCCTATGGCTGGAGCCAGGAGACGTTGGCCCAAGAAGCAAAAAAGGTACAGGCAGAGGGCCAAAAGCTATACGAATCCCTCGCAAAGCTGGCCGTCAACTTCCAGCGGATCGGGACCGCGATCAACCAGGCGGGCAAGGCTTACAACGACACGGTCGGCACCTTGGAGGGCAACGTCCTTCCGAAGGCCAGGAAGTTCAAGGAGTTGGGAGTCCAATCAAACGCCGAACTGGCCGTGGTTGAAAAAGTCGATGTCGGTGTCAGATCCCTGACCAAATTGAATCAGGCTGGCGAAGACGCCAGCCTGTTCGAGAGCGGAACCGAAAGTTAGGCTACCAGCCGCGACCGCCGCCACCGCGACCGCCGCCACCGCGACGATCGTTGCCCCGCCGGTCGCCGTAGCCTCCGCCGCCACCGCCTCCGTAGCCACCGCCGCCGCCGCCGCCACCAGAGCGGGGCTCACGCGGCCTGGCTTCGTTCACCACGATGCGCCGCCCCATGAACTCCTTCTCGTTCAGGGCTTCGATCGCGGTCTCCGCTTTCTCATCGTCAACGTCGACGAAGCCGAAACCTCGGCCTTCGACGACACGCGCGCTCACAGCGCCGTATTCGGAGAACAGATCGATCAAGTGCGCCTCGTTAGCGCTGTAGGACAGGTTGCCCACAAAGAGTGATTTCGACATACCGGTTTTCTGCTGAAGAAGGGAGCCTTGACGATTCTCAGCGGACCATAACCCGGTGCGTGCTCTTCGAGAAGGGGCCTTTTTGCAGCCTCAGCGATTGTACCATGGACCGCCAAGAAGCCTAAAGGCCACTGGCGGTGAGTCCTCAGTTTCGACTCCTTGTCGGGGAGACGACCTTCCGCTCAAGGTTGGTCCCAAACATGTGACCTTGATCACGGGCGATGTCCCTAAGGGCGCCGAACAATGCCCCCAGCGGAACCTTCCGCGGAGGACAAGAGGATGAAACTAAGAGTTCACATCATCGCTATCGGCGCCGGCGCCCTGATCGGATTGGCAGGCTGTGGCGGGCAAAGCCCCATGGGAGAGTCGCTCGGCACTGGGGAAGCCCGTCAAGAGTTCTCCGATGCTGACGGGCTCTCGCAACAGGAGATTCAGGAACTGCGACAAATTGAGGCCGATGAGTCGGATGCACCGGACGAGGCCCCAGAGGCTCTGAAGCCAGACACGTTCCGTGTCACCGCGAGCGGCTACGGCGAAAGCCAGTTCTACATCGGCTGCAACGTCAGGCGAGACAAGAACCCAGCCCGAGGCTATTTGGTAGTCAGGAACAGGAACAAGCGTGACTTCGACCAAGTTCGGTTCGCACGAGCCGATGGGAACGGCTACAACCGCAACCTAAGGCTTGTCGTCGACGGCAAGAAGGCGACCGTCAGTGGCCAGGGCTATGTGATCGTCACAGTCGACAACGGACGGGGCTTCAAGACTGATCGAAAGATCTATGGCACCTTCGGGGCGATCGAGATGCAAGACCTAGCCCGGAAGAGCCGGGCCGGCGACCGGTTCAAGCTGATGTTTCGACCGAACGCGTCAGACCCGAACATCGAAGCGGCGAACCAAATGGGATGGAGCTCCAGTTCCATGAACGAGATCGTCACCGATAGGGTGGTCCGTGGAGTCGGCATCACCGTCACCAAAAGCTGACGCCACCTCTGCAACACGACTGAGCGGCCCCCCATTTCATAGGGGGGCCGCCGTCGTCATTCCAGACGCCGTCGGCGCAACGCGATGGCCATGGAGCGAGTAACCATGGTGTCCCAACAAGGGAGGAGACTATGACGAACGAGCACGAGGGGCGACCGGAGACGGCGATAAACTCACATCCCGGCGCTTCCCACCAGCAGTCCCGAGAAAATCTGAAAGAGTTCAACCGCCTGACCGAAGAGGGCAAGGAAAGGCTGAGGCAACGGCTCGAACAGCTCAAGGCCGACCGTGAGGAGTCCATGCACGCGGCTTCGACCCACGCCGGCAAACTCGGGTTTGTCTACCGTGCGGAGACCAACGACTACATCCGTATGGTCAGCGGCGCGGAGGTTCCTGTCGCCCCGCCACGGCCCATCGCTCCGCCCGTTCCTGCCGCCCCACAGCCCCCGCAAGTCAAGCCTCTGGGCGCCAGGTCGAAGTCCTGGTGGTCTAAAACGATGGACGCCCTTCACTGGCTTTTGGCCGTGCCGGTCGGGGCCTTTATTGGTTACGGTCTGGGCAAACTCGCCGGACTCATCACGGCACGCGAACCCTATTGGTTCTGGCTGGCGATCGTTCTGGGCGTGTCCCTCATCGTCGGGCTGAAGCTCCTTCTGGGCAAGCTGTGGTACGGATTCGGACACAAGAAGTCGATGGAGCGCCTGAAGTGGTACGACGTTCCGCTCGGCCTCTTCGCCACGTTCACATTGATCGGTCTCGAGGCATGGTTGGGCGGCCAAGCGCTCGCCCTCTACTCGCGCCAGAACGCGATGAACAGCGGCGAGGTTCTCTCCTTCTTCGTCGCCTTCCCCATGGCCATCGCGATCTCGGTCGGGATCCTGCTTTATTCAGCCGTGAAGGGCTACCAGGACGGTCAGGCGGGCCTGAGCGAGGCCGAGCTCGAAGAGAGAGCCCACCAGAGGGCGGAGAAGATCCACAGGGCTGAGGCAGAACGGATCGACCGCCAGCACCAAGCAGACTTGGCTGCCTGGAGCGAGGAGAAGCAACGGCACGAGGCGGCCAACGAGGCCGCCAAGCGGCAGTTCGAAGCCGAGAAGGAAGAGTTCGATTCGGTGCGCAAGTTGCCCGAGTATCAAGCGTTGCTCGGCTATGTCGGTCGAGTGAGCACGCTCAACATCCTCATCGAAGAAACGAAACAAGATTTGGACAACTATTCCATCAGCCGGGGCCATGGTCAGAAGAGCGTTCTCTAGCGCGCTCTTGGCCACAGCCCTTCTCGGTGGTTGCTCCACCCCGGAAGGGTCTGGGTCAACAGCGGATCTGGGCAACGCCTCGAACCTGGTGAAGACTTACTTGGTTGCGGTGGACACCTCAGAGTCGGCCGCGGTGACCCAGTCAGAGTTCGGAGGCAAGATTCGGGACTCGCTGGCCGCCCTGCCGATGTCGTGCGAGTTGCGGATGTTCCGATTCGATTCCTCCCCGGCCGAGGTGTATAGCGGCCGCCCTCCCGAAAGAGAGAACGAGGCGGCAATGATGCTCAAGAGCGTGTTCCAGCACAAGTCTCAAACCCCTGGCACCAACATGGGCAAACTCGTCAGGCTTCTTGACAAGCACCTCAACGAGGTTCCCACTCCTGTCGAGGTTTGGATCTGCACCGATGCCGGGACCGAGATGACGACGACCGCCGAAAGAGCCGAAATCCGCGCGACTACGGCCCGATGGTCGCACGACGTCCGCGTCGCCAAGGTCCGTGTCATCGGGTTGAGAGACGGGGAGCGCGAGACGATCCGCGATTTGTTTCGGCTTTCTCCAGAAAAGCTGAACCTCGAAGGCCGGGCGACTGGATCGTGAACCCGCCAGCCAGTCCGGCTCTGCCGCCATAATGGGGACGTGCCGGTCTGGGGGGTCGTGAACCAAAAAGGGGGAGTGGGCAAGACCACGACCGCGGTCAACCTGGCCGCCGGACTCGCGAACAGTGGGCAAAGGGTCTTGCTCGTCGACTCAGACCCGCAAGGCAACGCCACCACCGGGCTCGGTATCCAGAAGCGTTCGGTCGCGGCCACGCTGTTCGACGTCTACGCCGATCTCGCCGACGACCCGGACTTGGCCGAAACGTCGCTGGACAAGGCTCTGATTCGCGAAGTGGCTCCCGGATTGGACGTCGTTCCCGCGACGCTCGACCTGGCCGGGGCCGAGCCAGTGCTCCTGGGAGCCGTCGGCAAAGAGACCTTCCTCCGCGAGGCCCTCGCAGCCGTCCGACACCAATACGACTGGATCTTGATCGACGCTCCACCGAGCCTTGGCTTGCTGACCGTCAATATCCTCGCCGCCAGCGACGGATTGCTCGTCCCGATGCAGTGCGAGTTCTATGCCCTCGAAGGGCTCAGCCAGTTGCTCAAGACGGTCGACATCGTCCGCAAGCGGATCAACCCCGACCTCCGGGTGGAAAAGGTGATCCTCACCATGTACGATTCTCGAAACCGACTGACCCAGCAAGTCGCCGACGAAGTCAGCGAGTACTTTCAAGATAAAGTGTCCACCGTGCGCATCCCTCGCAATGTACGACTCAGCGAGGCTCCTGGCCACGGCGAGCCCGCCATGTCGCTCTTTCCTGACTCGAAGGGCGCAGCCGCATATCGCGAACTGGTCCAAGAGGTGCTGGCCCGATGAGACGCGCCCTTGGCAAGGGGCTCTCGCAGCTACTCGGCGACGAGTCCGAAGTCGCACCGAGCCAGATCGAGATCAATCGGATCGTCGCTAACCCGCGCCAGCCGCGGGCCCATATCGAAGACGAGACGCTGTCTGAACTCGCTGCGTCGATCGGGGAGCACGGCGTCATTCAGCCGTTGATCGTCAGGCCTCTCAGTGAGGGGCGATACGAACTGATCGCTGGTGAACGACGGCTCAGAGCGGCGAAGATGGCGGGCCTCAAGGCCGTGCCCGTCGTCGTCAGGACAGCGAGCGCCCAGGTGTCGCTAGAACTGGCCCTGATCGAGAACGTCCAACGCGAGGACATTTCGGCGGTCGACTGCGCGCGGGCCTATCGGCGCTTGGCCGACGAGTTCGGCTTGACTCAAGAGGACATCGCCCTCAAAGTCGGTAAGACCCGGGCATCGGTCTCGAACACCCTGCGCCTGCTCCGGCTTCCTGCCGAGGTTCTTTCCGCCATCGAGGGAGGGCAGATCACCGAAGGACACGCCCGGGCCCTGCTCATGGTCGACAGCCCGGCCCGACAAGCGGCGCTCTTCGAAAGGATGCTTCGAGACTCGATCTCGGTCCGCGAAGCGGAATCGGCGGCGAGGAGGGAGGAACCGGCCCAAAAACGGACCAAGACAGGTGCGGCGAAACACCCGAAAAGCACCGATCCTAACTTGGAAGCGATCGAAAGGGGGCTCGGCGAATACTTTGGCGCCACGGTCCGGCTTGAACCGGGCGCGGTCGGGGGCAAGATCTCGATCGACTACTACTCGGACGACGACCTGGACAGGATCCTCGAAATCCTCGGTTTCAGGATCTGAGGGGCGGTCAGGACTCGGCGGCGGTTCCGGCCCTCATGAGGGTCAGAACGTGCCTAATGTTCCAGCCATGCGCCGAAAGGAGCCTTTCCGCCTCGGTCTCGCTCACCGTCGTGAGGTCCCGTAGGATCCGGACGCAGCGTTCCCGCAGTTTGTGGTTCGTCGCCTTGACATCGACCATGAGGTTCTCGATCACCTTGCCGCTCAGCACCATGGCAATCGTGCTGATCTGGTTCAGAACGAGCTTTTGGGCCGTTGCCGCCTTGAGGCGGGTCGAACCGGTGAGAACCTCCGGCCCGGTGTTGAGATAGATCGAAAGATCGACGACTTCGAACAAAGGGTTCTTCTTGTTGTTCGCGACGCCACATGTCCAGATTCCCTTTTGATGAGCATGACGGGCGGCCGCGACCACGTACTGCGTCTTGCCTGATGCCGCTAGTCCGATCACAATGTCGTCACGGTTGAGCTCGATGCGGTTGAGGTCTTCGATCGCGGCGTGCTCGTCGTCTTCAGCGTCCTCGACCGCGGCCAAGACGGCCCCTTGGCCACCGGCCACGAGAGCCACGAACCGACCGGGCTGAAGTCCGAAAGTCGGAGGCATCTCGGCTGCGTCCATCGTGGCCACACGCCCGCTCGTTCCGGCCCCTACATAGATCACTCGTCCGCCTCGCTGATAGGCCTCGGCGGCCTTCTCTCCGGCCAGAGCGATGTGGCCCTCTTCCGCCGCGACCGCCCGATTGACGGCCATTTCTTCCTCATTCATGAGGCGCGCGATCTCACGAGCCGACATCTTGGCCAGGCCAATCGATCGAGGGTTTCTGGATTCAGTGCCCATTTGAAGTGTGCCGCGCCAAGCGGGCCGCCCCGAGGTCGGGGAGATCGGCGAGGGGCGCCAATGAATATTGACGCGAATTCGACCACATATTGATCCCATCAAGGCACTTTTGGAAGGCCTTCTGGTAGTTCGGATGGGCCGTCCAAACTCCTCCCGCCAATTCGAGGCGGTCGCCTTCTGGCGAGTGTTCGGCGATATGCCTCGCAGTCAGGGTCGCCAGGTCGTGAAGGGCGGCGACGATCTCTCCGAAAGCCCATTCCGCTCCTTCTTCGGCATAGTCGGCGAGTGGGACGGCAAGAGCGGCGATTTGTTCGATGCCGTTGGGTTCTTGGGCCAATAATGCCGCTTCTCGGGTACGAGCGACCCCCAGCGCTTGGCAAAGCGCCTTGACAGCCTCGTCCGGCGCCCCAGCGGCAAGGGTCAGTCTGACCCATCTTCTCCCCATGTCAAAGGCAGAACCAAGATCGCCGATCAAGGGCCCGCCGCCGCCAGACCACACCAATCCACCCTGCCAGGAAACGACCGCCGAACCCGTCCCCGACAGCACGACTCCGGCTGCCCCAGATCCCGCCGCCCAAGGCAAAGCGGCCAGGTCAGGCCAGGCCGTGCGGGCCGAACCGGGGAAGACTTTGGCCAAGGCTCCCAGCACCTTTCTCTCGATAGAGGGGCTGACCACCCCTGCCAAGCAGGCCGCCACCGCCGAGGGAGTCTCAAACCCCTGGGTCGCCGCCATGAACACAGCCTCCAATTCTTCTCCACTGCTTCGGGCCGCATTGGCCGGGCCAGCCCGTCCTTCGCTGACTGTGGCCCCAGTCTCGTCGATCAGCCGGGCCCTGAGACCAGAACCGCCGCCGTCGAGGCCCAAGTAGAGAGGCACCCCTGCATTCTGCCCCACCAGGCCCATAATCGCCCGTGATCCGATATCAGGGCCAAGGGCTCCCAGCCGCTCCTCTCGTCGCCATCTTGGCCAACGACGCCCTGGGCAACTTTGCCGCGGCCACACCGCTAGCGCAAGGTCTCAAGCAGGCTCACGGCGCGCGGGTCGCCCTCATCAGCGGCCCCAGGATCGCCGAAATGGCGGCCGGGTCCGTCTTTGATGAGTTCGTTCCAGCCCTGAACAGGCCTCCGCGAGAGGTCGCGCCCGAGCTCGCTGCCCTCGCTCCGGACCTTGTGATCAACATCGAGTCCTCTCTCTGGAGCAAGGCCTATTCGGCGATCCTTTGTGGATCCGACGCCTTTGTGTGCGGGCCCTGTCTCGCGGCCGACGGACGCGCCGAGCTGCCGTTTCCCGATGACGACCGAGGGAGCCTTTGGGCCGACTCGCGCTGGATCGCTCCGGACATCCGCGATCGGTATCCCTTTCTCCAGTCGTCGTTCATCGGTGAGATCTTCTACCGGCTCGCGTATCTGGAGGGCCCTCTGCCGCGTTATTCCTTCCCGTGCGAAGACCCGGGTTCGGGCTTGCCGGACGTGATTTTCGCGACAGCCGCTAGCCTCCCAGAAAAGCTCTGGCCGGTCGAAAAATGGATTGCTCTTGCCCGAGGGCTGCAGGACCGAGGGCTCACAGTTGGGCTTGTCGGGGCGAAGCCATCGGACCAGTCCCGGTATTGGCACGGATCGAACGATGAGTCCCGGTTGGTCGCGGAGGGCGGAGTGGAGGACCTTCGCGGGCAGTTCAAACTCCCCCAGGTCGTCGGGGCCTTGGATCGGGCCAAGCTTGTCGTCAGCCTCGACAACGGCATCATGCATTTCGCTTGCGCGACCTCGACGCCGGTCGTGGCCCTGTTCCGCCATGGGATCCATCGGCTTTGGACCCCGCCCGCCCCGAATCTCACTTCGCTGACCAGCAACGAGGGCGGCTTGGTCGCCGACATTCCCGTGGAGGAGGCCCTTGCGGCGGCTGATGAGCACCTACACACAGAAATATGAACTGGTTTTTTAGGGTTTCAAAGGCCCGGACTTGCAACCCTGTCCGTTTCTAAGCGTAAGATTTGGCTATGAACGGCAGAGGCGCTCCTATGGACGACCGAGACCTGCACGACATTCCGACGAAATGCCCGGTGACGGGGGGGCCGCTCTACGTGAGCGAGCTCACTTCCCCGCTCGCCGGGGTCAAAATTCAAGGCAAGTTCAAGCTCCCGCCGACCGCACGGCTCGACAAGGAGCAACGAGAGTTCCTTGAAGTCTTCCTGCGCGCCCGAGGCGTGATCAGCACCATGGAAAAGGAACTCAACTTGAGCTACCCCACCGTGCGGGCTCGGCTCGACTCGATGCTAGAAGCCATGGGGCTCGTGCCGTACAAAGAGTCGGCCCGTCCCAAGGCCAAGAACGCCGACGACCGGCGCCAAATCCTGGAAGACCTCGAAGCAGGAAAGATTACGCCGGAAGAAGCGAAAGCCCGGCTCCGGGAGAAAGCCTCCTAAGGCTCGCCCAAGGCACAAAAAATGAAGGACGACATCAAAAGAATCATGAAGCTGGTCCAAGAGGGCAAAATCAGCCCCGAGGACGCGGCAGAGCTCATCGAAGCCCTGGGAGAGGCCCGAAGGGACGACGAAGAGCCTAGCCCCGGCGAACCGGAGAAAGAAACCTCGGCCCGAAGCGGAGAAGACCCCTTCTCCAAACTTTTTGGAGCCCTGGACAAGATCAGTAAGGACGTGTCCAAGAACGTCAACTGGGAAGAGATCTCGGCCCAAGTCCGGCAAGGCGTCGGCAAAGGCGTCGAGGCGATCAAACACGCGGCCGAAGAGGCGCGGAAAAGCTCCAGCTTCAGCATCGTGTTCGGAATCGAACACTCGAAGCACGTCGAACTGCCTCTCAACCTGAGTTCAGGTCAAACCCTTAGGATCGACCTGGCCCACGGAGATGTCAAAGTCGTCGCGACCGAGGGGCCTGCCAAGGTCGTGGTCGACGCGACCATCCGGGCCCACAACGACGAGGAGGCCAAGCGGCTCATCGAGGCTTACACTCCTGTGGTGGAAGAGAGCGAATCGGCCATCGTTATGCGCCAACCTGACACACCCCAGCTGGTCACTGACATGGTGTTCCATGTACCGTCCGGGGTTCCATTGGAGGTCAAAGTCTCGAACGGGGACGTCTCGGTGGAGGGAACCCAATCCTCTTGCCGGATCCAGGGCTCACGCGGAGACGTGGCTTTGTCCGGGCTCGATGGTCCCGTCGAGGTGGTCATTCAGTCGGGCGACGTCAAGGTCGCTAAGACCAAGGCGACCATCCTCACAGTCGAGACCAAATCGGGCGACGTGAAGCTCGAAGAGACGAGCGGCATTTTGAACATTAAAACGGCCAGTGGTGACGTGGATCTGGCGCGGTGCGCCCCTCGGACGCTCTCCGTGGAGGCGGCGTCGAGCGACATACGGGCTGACCTCGTTGAACCGGTGGAAGGCACCATCAACGTGAGGACCGTCTCGGGGGACGTGCTGATCGAAGTCGTGGACGGAAGCGACTGCCGGGTCAGTCTTTCGAGCCTGCGCGGGTCAGCGAGCACCAAGATCGAACTGGAAGACGCGAACGTCCAGCCGCAGAAGGTGACGGGCCGGCTTGGCAACGGTTCCGGAACGATCGACGCGAGCACGATCAGCGGCGACGTCCGGCTTCAACTCCGAAATTCGGCCGTATAGTCCCAGCGTATACTCGCCGACATGCGTTGGCAAGGGCGACGACAGAGCTCTCAGATCGAAGACCGCCGGGAGGCCCCCTCCGGCGCTCTCGTTGCTGGGGGAGGGATCGGAACCGTCATCTTGGCCCTCCTTGTCATGTTGCTCGGGGGCGATCCCTCGGCTGTGCTCGGCCCGACTCCGACCTCGGACGCCGCGCCGGTCAACTCGCGAAGGATCCAGGAGGAGGAACCACTCCGAGAGTTCGTGGCCGTCACCCTTGCCGACACAGAAGAGGTCTGGGAGAAGCTCTTCGCCGAAATGGGGGCCCAGTACCAGAAGCCGAGCCTGATCCTCTTCAGCGGACAAGTGCAGTCGGCCTGTGGCTATGCTTCCGCCCAATCGGGACCATTCTATTGCGGCCAGGACCAGAACATCTACATCGACCTGTCGTTCTATCAGATGCTACGCGACAAGTTCGGTGCCCCCGGAGACTTCGCCCAGGCTTATGTCATCGCCCACGAGGTCGGCCACCATATTCAGAAGCTGCTGGGCACCCTCGACCGCGTGCACGCCATGCGGTCCAAGTTGTCTGAAAGGCAAGGCAACGACCTCTCGGTCCGGCTGGAGCTTCAAGCCGACTTCTATGCCGGGGTGTGGGCCCACCACGCGCGCAGGATGGCGGAGCTGGACGAGCAGGACATCCGGGAGGCGATCCAAGCCGCCAGCGCCATCGGCGACGACGCGATCCAGATGCAAGCCCAGGGTTACACCGTGCCCGACGCGTTCACTCACGGAACAAGCGAGCAGCGAGTCAGGTGGTTCATGCGCGGATGGGAGTCGGGTCGAATTCAGGATGGCGACACCTTCCGGGTCAGACAGTTGTGAGGATCAAGGGCCGATGACGCTCGCCAACACGGTCGTCATGGTTCGGCCCGCGTCGTTCGGGCCGGACAGCGAGACTCTCACGACCAACGCGTTTCAGACCAAGTGTTTTTTTGAGGGTTCAAGAGAAGCTGGTCGCGACGAAGTCGACGCGTTCGCAGAAGCCTTGCGGACGGCAGGGGTCAGGGTTTTCGTCATCGACGAGCCCGAAGACCTGGTCAGGCCGAACGCGGTCTTCCCGAACAACTGGTTCTCGACACATCCAGACGGAACCGTCGTGCTTTATCCGATGCAGGCCGAAAACCGGCGGCTCGAGAGGCAGATCCCCGTTCTCGCGACCCTGAAGGAGCACTTTCACATCGAGAAGATCCTGGACATGACCGGTAACGAGGAGCGAGGCCGGTTTCTCGAAGGGACTGGCAGCCTGGTGCTCGATCACGACGCCAGGCTGGCTTGGTCGTGCCCTTCACCCCGCACCGACCCCTCTCTGCTCCAGGAATGGTGCGGCCTGATGGGGTTCTCCGCAGTGCCTTTCGAGGCCCGTGGGCAGGATGGGCGACAGATCTACCACACGAACGTGGTCATGGCCCTGGGAGACGGCTTCGCCGTGGTCGGATCAAGTCTCGTCGAGGGCCCCGAACGAGTGATCACCGCCCTGGCGGACTCGCGGGTCGTGATCGAGCTTGACTCAGACCAGATCGAAAACTTCGCTGGAAACATGCTGGCCCTTCGAGCCGAAGATGGTTCCCAAGTGGTGGCTATGTCAGAGCGCGCCTGGAACAGCCTCAAGCCTGATCAACGCGAGATCGTCTCGCAACGAGCCAGAGTCGTCTCCGCTCAATTGACCACCATCGAACAAAGCGGCGGCTCAGCCCGATGCATGTTGGCCGAGATCTTTCTCCCTCGTCACTGACCCTCGACGGCATGGGCCTTCAGATTGGCTAGATCGACGAACTCCAAGGCAGCCAAGTGGGTCGCAGCCAGGACGACCAAAGGCGCATGACCGGCTTCCAGGGCTTCAGCCCATCGCTCCACGCACACGCACCACCTGTCGCCCGGCTGGAGCCCTGGAAAGTTGAACTCCGGGCGTGGCGTCGAAAGATCGTTCCCTCTTGACTTTGAGAAAGCAAGGAAGTTACCGGTGACGACCACGCAGACCGTGTGCTGACCGTAGTCCGCTGGCCCCGTCTCGCAGCAGCCGTCGCGGAAGAACCCGGTCATCGGATCGACACCACACGGGGCCAAGGGTTCACCAAGCACGTTCAGACCTTCCCGCTTCATACGCGTATTCTAACGAGTGCAGGGCGCGGCGCGTGCGCAAGCGCCAGACTGGACAACCATGGGTGCCGACTTTTTGGGAAGACGATTGAGCTACGAGGCCGGGAGACTGACCGAAGAAGACTGCGGATCAGACCCGATGGCCTTCCTCAGACTCTGGATTGATGAGGCCAGCGAGGCAGGGCTGATCGAGCCGACCGCCTGTGCTCTGGCGACCGCCGGTAAGGATGGCCGCCCATCCAACCGGATCGTCCTGCTTCGCAAGTTGGACGACGGCCTTGTCTTCTTCTCGAACTACGAGAGCCGGAAGGGACAGGAACTCGCGACCAATCCCCTCGCGGCGATGACGTTCTTTTGGCCCCAGCTTCAGCGCCAGGCGAGGATCGAAGGGACGGTCGCCAAGGTCTCCGCAGCCGAGTCCGACGAGTACTTTGCTGGCCGACCCTACGGGAGCCAGTTGGCGGCCGCCGCCAGCCCCCAGAGCCAGAAGATCCGAGACCGGGCCGCCCTGACAGCGCGGGCTGAAGAATTGGCCGCCGTGTATCCAGACCAAGTGCCAAGACCCTCGCACTGGGGCGGCTTCAGGCTGACGCCTGAGGCGATCGAGTTTTGGCAGGGCAGGCCGGGCCGTCTTCACGACCGGATTCTCTTCGAGAGAGGGCCCGAAGGCTGGGCACGCGCCCGGCTCGCCCCTTAAGCCTGTCCGGCCCAGAACCAAACGTTCCAGATCGCCAGGTAAGCGCATGACCCGACCAGCGCCGCCTGTCGAACGAACAACAGGTTGGTCTTCGCATATCGGATCATCGCCCACCAGGCCAAGATCAAGGTCGCGCCTTTGACGATCGCGAAGAGCCACTCGCTCCGCTCGATCAAAGGCCGCATGAGTGGGTTGAGCTCAATGATGAGTCCGTGCCGATGGAGCACGGCCGTCATGAGGAGGTCGACAAAACCAATGACCATCAAGAGTCCGATAGCACGAGTGGGCATTACCATCCGATAAATCTCTCCGATCCGCCCCGTACTGGTTCGTTCCATCGCTGTTCAAGCCGTCGCACGAAGTCGTCTTGAACCTTGCGAAGGCTTGGTTGTGGAGCGAGGGCGTTGTTGAAAAGGAGGCTGACGACCACCTTGTCCCCGCTCGGTCCGATGACGATCCCGCAAAGGCAGGAGACTGCATTGAGCGTGCCAGTCTTCCCAAAGAAGTTGCTAGATTCGAGCCGACCCAGCAAACTTCCTTCGTTGCCCCGGCAGAGAGCCTCACGAAGGACTCCGCCCCAAGGCTGGCCGTCTGCCCAAAGCATGGCCCGATTGATTGCGTCGGCCGAAACCAGGTTGTGCCGGCTCAAGCCCGAGCCGTCTTTGGGACGGACGGCACCTTCAGGCAGGCCCACCGTCTGAGTGAGAAAGTCGGCCAGGGCCTGGTTGGCCCGGTCGAATGTCGTCGAAGCGGACGCTTGAAAGAGAAGTGTCTCTGCGATGAAGTTGTCGCTGGGCTCGAGGCACCGTCGGGCGACCTCGGAGAGCGGCGGGCCCATGACGACATGGTCCGGCTTTCGATTTGGCAGTTTCACCCCGACGCGCTGGACCGGGCCGTTCGAAAGGACCCGGGCGGCCGAAAGGTCAGGGTCTGACAGAGCGAGTCGCGCGAGCCGAGTCCTCGCCTGAGGCAAGTTCCCAGCGACGGTCAGCTCTCGTAAGGCAGGCTTATAGTCCACGCTTACGGCTCCAGATCCACCCCGGTGCGTGACTTTTATCCTCGATTCGGGCGGTAACGGCACCAAGGCGCCTTTCTCGGCAAAGAGGTCCACTGATCCTTGGTCGAAAGAGAGTGCGGAGATTGGCGCCGCATAGCGGTACGGAAGATCGTCCCACTCCCATCCGGGTCCCCAACCGGGCCGAAAGGCTTGATGGATATGGACCGGCGGGTCGCCAGTGATCCTCAAGGACCTTCTGGCCTCGCGCAACTGGGCCAAAGTCAGGGTGGCGTCACCGCCCGCTGAGACGACCACCCGGTCCTTCTCACGCCAAAACCGGGTCTCGGCCCGGAAGTCGGGGCCCAGCCGATGCAGGGCGAAGATCGCGGTCAAGGTCTTTTGACAGCTGGCCGGCAACAATCGAACCATATCGTTGCGCCCGTAGAGCCTCTCCCCTTGGCCGTCTAGCACGCTGACGCCCACCGCCGCTCCTTGGAGCACCGATGAGTCCAATAGAGCGTCCAGGTCGGCGACCAGAGTATCAGCAAGGCCGAGAAGAGCCAGAACCGTCATGGTTCGTCGGGAAATACAGGCTCGGTCATATGGTCGTGGGCCCCTGACTCGATATCGGCATGTTGGGAAGCGGCAAAGGAGCGGAGCAGAGGCTCGTCATCCTCGGTCGCCGCGAGTTCCAGAGCGGCCAAGACGCGCTCTCGGGTCTCGGGCATCCACTCGACCAAGTGGAACACGGCATGGATCGCGGCCCGCCTGCCGTACCGGCTGGGTGACGAGACGCAATCGATCAGGGCGTCGGCCGCTTCGGGTGTGCAGACATGCCCGCCAAGAACGACCCCAGCCTTGTAGACCGTGCGGGCATAGTCATCAGTAGCGTTGGCCATCAAGTCGCGGACAGCACGGACGGCTTCGGCACGCCCTTCTTCCGAAGAGATCAAACTCGGGAGATCCTCGAAGAGATCGAGGACGCACCACTGGGCACTACGCCGGTTCGGGTGATATTGGTCGCGAAGGATCGTGACCAAGGCCGGCCCAAAGAGGCCTGTACTGGCCTGCTTTTCGATCTCGACGCTCGCCTCGTGAGCCACATCCCGATCCGAGCAGTACAGCAGTTTGAGAAGACCGAGCGCGTCTAACGAGCGCACGCTCTCACGGTACCGACCCGGAATTCCAAGAGTCTTGGCAATCTCGAACTGGCGGCGAAAGTAGGGTTCGGCCCCTTCGAGCAGACCCTGAACGGCTTCTTCCTCAGTCGTTCCCCGAGACTCGTTCCAAACCCCGACAAGTCTGGCGAAGACGCCTGCTGGCGTCCGAGCCGTCTGCACTTCAAACTCCTCTCCGTAGGCGATGAGTCGCGCCGACCCCGTCCAATCGCTTCCGAGCACATGGAAATCGGAACTGACGGGATGGGGGGGCCAATGGAACGGAACCCGATGGGACGGCTTGGTTGGACTGGGATCACCGCCTGCTTCGGCCAAACACTGGTTTTGGAACGCGACCAGGCTGTCGGCAAGTCCTTGGGAAGTGAGTGAGGCGGCCATAGTCGCTGGCTAAGGTGCGGGGAGCCGCTGTGCCTCCCGGCCAGTACGTTCAAACATTTCGCCGTTGCCTTGAGATCCCAATCCGGCCAGCACTGTTGCTTGAACTGAGCGAATCAAGCGCCCATCACCCCTTCGGCACGGAGCCAGCCTCATGGCTTCGCCAAAACCCGGATAACGGCCTAGCCCTTGTTCTCAGGTGTCTCCGCATCTCGAAGACCTTGAGCGAACTTGTCTTTCGTCTCGCGGATGCCTTCTTGGAACTCGCTGACACCGCGGCCCAAGCCCCGCATGAGTTGGGGGATCTTGGCCCCACCAAAGAGCACCAAGACGACGACCAAAATGATGAGCCATTCTTGACCCTGAGGGATGAACGCCAGCGAATGCAGCATTGTTGTGTTCCTTGTTCCATTATACGGCCAAGGAGCCCCAAGCTGTGCAGCCAGGTAGCCGCGCGGGGTTCAGTCGCCTTTTGGCTGAGGCCCTTGGTCCGGTTCAAGAGCGTCTTTCGGATCGATATTGAAGTCCACTTCGGTCGTCGAATCCCGTTCAAAAGGATTCTTGTTCCCTTCCACGTAGTAAACGATCCAATCGCGCTCGTTGTAGAAGATCCTCGGAGCGTTGGCCTTTGGCCTTTCTTCGAACTTCTTGCTCTGGCTGACACCGATCGTGTCGGTCTCAAAGAGCAAGACCGCCTTTTCAGGAGTTTCAATCTCCTGGACTTTCGCTCCGGCGATCTCCAGGTTATAGGCAATCCCTGTTGACCGGCCCTCCCATTTGCACTGGAGCGGCTCACCCGGAGCGGCCGGCAAGAAGTCCTTCGGCATGCCCTCGCCCTTGAGCTTTTCGTGCAATCTTGAGTAGTACTTCTCGGTCGATTGCTGCCAGTTGGCGGCCAGGGGTAGCCGGTCGTCGTTCTCCATCGAGTACGCCAGCATCGCGCCATGGACCGCCTCGAAAGTGCCCATGCAACTGGCAGTCGCCGAGACCTGGCCCCAGACGTTTCGGAAGAACAGCGCCGACACCAAGATCAAGACCACGCAGAGCCCGAGAACGACGATCCCAGCGATCAGACAGGTCTTACCGGCCCCGGAGCCAGGCCGGGATCCCTCGCTTGGAGGAGGCGGCATTGTGAAGGGAGGCGGCGTCGCCATGACGCTTGATCTTACTATCGTCGGTCATACTCGGTTGCGGACGCACCATGAACCGGTTGCCCAGCGTGGACCGACTTAGCCGATCGCCTGAATTGGAGAAGTTCTCCCCCCGCACCCGGGTGGCGGCCGCCCGAGCCGCCATTGACGAGTTCAGATCAGCTGGAGGCCCGGCTCCCGGACCGGAAGATCTCGTGCGGCTGGCGTTGGAATTGGCAGAAGGTTTGGCTAACCCCCTGGTCAGACCCGCTGTCAACCTGTCCGGGGTTGTGCTCCACACTGGTCTCGGTCGGGCCCGACTCGCTCCGGAAGCCGCCGCCCAAGTCGCGATGGCCGCCGCCCGGTCGGTGACTGTCGAGATCGACCCTGAAACAGGGGGCAGGGGTGACCGACAGGAGGCTGTCAGGGGCCTTCTCGTCGAGCTGACTGGGGCCGAAGACGCCATCGTCGTCAACAACTGCGCTGCGGCCGTGCACCTTGTCCTGCGGTCGCTCACGGCCCAGCGAGGAGTGGCGCTCTCTCGCGGTCAAATGGTGGAGATCGGAGGGTCGTTCCGGATGCCCGACATCGTTCGTGATTCGGGTTGCGCCTTGGTAGAAGTCGGTTGCACCAATCGGACCAGCCTGGACGACTATCGGGAAGCCTTGGAGTCCGGGTGTTCGGTCGTCCTCCGTTGCCACCGGTCGAACTTCACGATGACCGGGTTTGTGGGCGAGCCATCGGCAAAGGAAACGGCCGAGTTGGCGCACTCGTACGGGGCGCTGACGATCGATGACCTGGGAAGTGGGTGCCTGGTGGACACCACCCGGTACGGCCTTCCGAAGGAGCGGACTCTGCATGAAGCCGTGAGCGACGGGGCCGACGTGGTCATGGGCAGCGGCGACAAGCTGCTGGGCGGCCCTCAGGCAGGACTGATCGTCGGGCGCCGCGACTTGCTCCGGCAGGTCCGAACCCACCCTTTGGCTCGTGCCTTCCGGATCGACAAGCTGTGTCTAGCCGGCCTCGAGGCGACTCTGCGGATGTACGCCGAAGGTCGCGAGTCAGACGTTCCTTTGTGGCGATCTCTAGCCCGCTCTCTGGCGGCTGTCAAGCGCGACGCAAGGCGACTAGCTGACGCCTTTCCGGGAAGGGCTGTGGTCGGACAGGGAACGACTGAACTGGGCGGAGGATCCTTCCCTGGGGCGGGCGTCCCAACTTGGCGAGCGGGCCTGGAGTCGCGCTCAGCCGTCTCTCTTCTCGCCGCCCTTCGGAACTCGCGCCCAGCTGTGATCGGGCGGATCGAAAAGGACCTGGTCTGGCTGGACCCAAGGCCTGCGGAAGCCGAAGACATTCAAGAAGCAGTCGCGGTCCTGCGCCGCCTTGATCCTGAACTCTTATGACAAGTCATGCCACCGAACACCAGAGCGACACCATCCGGGCCTTGGTCAGAGCCCTCGACCTTCATGGGCCTGGCGAGGGTGGCCACGCCGAGCGTGTCGCGGTCTATGCCGTCGCGACAGGCGAGAAGATGAGGCTGACTTTTGACGAGTTGCTGACCCTCCGTCGGGCCGCTGCCCTCCATGACCTTGGTAAGCTCGGGCTCGATCGCGCCCTTTTGAGCCAACCGGGGCCTCTTGACGAGGCCCAATCGAATGAAGTGCGCGCCCACTGCCTCATGGCTCTCCAAGTCGTCGGGTCGTTCGAGTGGCTGCGCGCCGCCGTGCCGATGATCCGCCACCACCACGAGAGGTGGGACGGCCAAGGCTACCCAGACGGACTGACGGGAGAATCTATTCCTCTCGGGGCCCGCATCATAGCGGTAGCCGAATCATTTGATGTTTTGACCTTTGGGGCTCCATGGCGACCGGCCGTGAGCGAAGCGGAGGCTGTCCGAGAGCTCCAAGCCGGAGCGGGGTCGCAGTTCGACCCAACCGTGGTCGCCGCCTTCCTCGAAGTCCAGCCCCTGATCCAGCCCGTAGCCGTCTAACGTCCGGAAGTCTTCTGCTCAATGGCTCGGAGCACCTCTCCTGGTTCAGCGTGCCGTCCGACCGCGTGCTTGGAGAACACTGTCGCACCATCGACCTTCACGTCGAAGATCCCACCGCCGCCGGGAACAAGCACGACCTTTTCGAGGACATGGGGAGCGCCCATCGAGGCCCGGAACGCTTCAAACAACTCGGCCGCCAGACCGGCAGCCCGCGGCGTGTAGTTTCACGCCAGACAAAATGTGATCTCGACGACCATCGTGAACTTGAGAGTACCCTTGTCGCTCATTCCCCCTGGAACCATTCCTTGACTTCCGGACGGAGCCAGGCCTGGAGAAGGAGGAGGCAGAGAGGCGTCAGACAACAACTCGCGATTCCCAAAGAAATGTTCCCCACGTGCATGGCCCAGTGACCTGGGCGCCGCTGGACCCGCGAGAGCCAGAGGTTCAACAGGCCAAAGGCGACCGCCGTAGGCAGGAACAGGGCTCCGGCCAAGAGCCATACAGAGTCGGGCACCCATTCGCTCGCCAGGGCTTCCCTGCGCGCGATCATCCAAACAGAGACGGCGGCCAACAGCAGGTTCAAACCAGCGGACACGAAGCAATACACGCGGTAATAGACGACGGCCCGAGGCACGGACTCTAGTTTAGACTCGGGTACACCAAGCATGAAGGTGCGGATCCCATTCGACAGTCTGACGATGGCGGCCGTTGTCGCAGAGTTGCAGCCGCTCGTCGGGGCACGTCTTGATAAGATCGTCCAGACCGACGAGGTGACGGTCGTTCTCGGCTTCTACAAAGGCAACGAGAGCTATATCTTGCTCTCAGCCGACCCGAACTACTCACGTGCTCACCTCATCGCCCGGCGGCCCGAGGGGATCAAGCCGCCGCCTCGGTTTTGCGCCGACCTCCGCCGCACCCTCTCCGACGCCACACTCCAGTTCGTCCGCCAGCGGGGGCTCGACAGGGTCATGGAGGTCGGCCTCAGCGCCCCGTCAGGCGACTATCAACTCGTCGCCGAACTCATGGGCAAACACTCCAACCTGATCTTGGTCCGGCAAGACCGTTCCATCGCGACCGCGATCAAGTACGTTGGGCCAAGCAAGAGCCGCCGGCCCATCCTCGCGGGAAAACCCTACGAACCACCGCCGTTCGAGCCTCGGCCCAGCTTGCTGGAAGCCAAGCCGGGCGACAATCTTCGAGAGTTCGACGGCGGATCACCGTTCCTCGCCAAGTTGATCGAGGCCGGAACGCCCCTGGAAGAGGTCCAGTCCAGCGTACGGGAGGGGCGACTGGCCGCCTTCTATGCCCATGGTCACGGGGCGTATCCGCTCCCGCTCGGTCCACTCGGGTTGCCATTCGTCGTCAGGTCCTCCCTCGGCCTGGCCCTCGAACAATCCTTCACGGGTTTGATCGAATCCGACAGGGCCCATGCTCAGAAGCAGGGCCTCCTCAAACAGCTTTCTCGGGTGCTCCTTGCCCGCGAAGTGGCCCTCCTCGAGGTTCGCGAGTCCGTCGATGCGGCGAAGAACGCAGACAGGCTCCAGCTGTTCGGGCAACTTGTGCTCGCTTATCAAGGCCAGATCAAGCCAGGCGACCGGGCTCTCGACGCCTGGGACTACGAGGGCCGACCGCTCGCCGTGCCCCTCCGAGCCGACTTGACACCGCTTGAGAACGCGCAGAGGTACTTCGACAAGGCCAAACGGGCCAAGTCCCGGGCCGACGAAATGCTGTCCCAAGAAGCGAGGCTCGACAGCGACGCCAGAGAACTCGCGAGGTGGCTGCAGGAAGTCGAATCGACCGACGATCCCGAACGGATCAAGACCGCTTTCGAAGAGGCAGAACGGCGCCGCTGGCTCAACCTGACCCCTGCGCCGGCCAGAAGCCGCGAAGAGCGACCCTTCGAGGGCCACGCGATCCGCGAGCTCGTTTCGCCAGGAGGCTGGCGCGTCCTTTACGGCGAGAACGCGACCTCGAACGACTATCTGACAACGAAGTTCGCAAGGCCGAGCGACCTGTGGTTCCATGTCCGGGGTGCCCCCTCGGCCCACGTGGTTCTCGCCACGAACAACCAGCCCGACCGCGTGCAACGCGCCGATCTTGAGTTCGCGGCGCGGGTCGCGGTCAGTCGCTCGCCATCCAAGCACTCAGGATATGTTTCGGTGGACTATGTTCAGAAACGCCACGTCCGCAAGCCGCGCGGGTCGGCCCCGGGGTTCGCGACCTACACCAACGAAAAGACCCTTCATGTGGAGACCTGAGGGCCAGACGGGGCAGAATGAGCAAGCATGGCGCCCCCGCCCCTGTGGGTGATCGATCAAGATCTCTTCCGCCTGATCCACGTGGAACTGAGTCGGCCATGGCTCGACCCGGTCGCCCACGTCGCAAACATGTCGGGGCTTGGATATCTTCAGGGACTGGCCCTGCTGGTAGCAGGCCTTCGGCAACGCACCGGGCCATGGGGCGAGCGGCTCACGGCCTTGGCCTTAGCGATCGGGTGCGCCTCAATCGAACGTGACATCTCCGCCGGGCTGGCCCTGGTAGGGGTCTGGTTGATCGTCCGGCAGTTCCAACCGCGAGAGTGTTGGTGGGCGATGGGGGCGACGGCTCTTAGCGGCCTCGTGCGCTTGGCGATCGTGCCTTTGGCCTCTCGCGAACGGCCCAGCAATTTCGACTTCGCCCAACCGTTTGAGCCGATTTTCGGGAGAACTAGCTTGCCCAGCGGCCATGCGACGACCACGTTCGCCGTCTTTTTCATGTTGGCTTGGCTCGCGGGGCCGCGGTGGTCGGTGGTGCTGGCGGGCCTCTGGGCTGCAGCTGTCGGATTTTCTCGGGTCTACGGGGGCGTGCACTATCCGCTCGACATCGTGGCGGGCGTGGCCCTTGGGCTGATAACCGCTTCTGCCCTGGCGGCGCTCGACCGTCACCTCACTGCCGCGCGAGACGCTTCTTCGAACGAGCCTGCCTTGCGGAACCTATCATAACGGTGTCGCTTAATCTCGTCAGGCGACATCGGGCCAAGCTCGGAAAGGGCCTCAAGGATCCCCGTCTTCACGGTCGCGGCCGCTTCGGCGAAGTTCCGGTGGGCCCCTCCGAAAGGCTCTGGCAACACCTTATCGACGATCCCAAGCTCCAGTGCCGACGAAGAAGTCAGGCCAAGGGCGGCGGCAGCCTCCGGGCCCTTGCTCGGGTCACGCCAGAGGATCGCGGCACACCCCTCGGGAGGGATCACCGAGTAGATCGCGTGCTCCAACATCAGCACCTTGTTCGCGACAGCGATGGCGATCGCCCCCCCGCTGCCGCCCTCGCCGATGAGGACGCTCACGACGGGAACGCGCAAGCCGAACATCGCAAGCATCGAGGCGGCGATGGCCTCTGCGATCCCCCGGCCCTCGCTCTCGACACCAGGGTCGGCGGCAGGGGTATCGACCAAGGTCACGACCGGCATTCGGAACCGGTCGGCCATCTCGAAAAGACGAATCGCCTTCCGGTACCCCTCCGGCTTGCTCATGGCAAAGTTGCGGAAGGTCCGCTCTTGGAGGTTCCGGCCCTTTTGTTGGCCGACAATCATGACTGGCCTACCGTCAAGGAAAGCTGGCCCGCCGACCATGGCCCGATCGCTGCCGTACCGACGGTCGCCCTCAAGCTCGGTAAAGTCCGTGAATACGGTTCCAACATAGTCGAGCAAGTAGGGACGGGTCTCCGCTCTCGCAAGGAGCACTTCTTCCCAAGGGGTGAGCCGACTGTAACGAAGCTGGACATATGTGTCGCGCCGCTGCTTGAGCTCTTGGACCTTTTCCTCCGCAGCTCCGCGCTTCGCCGGATCGGTCTCGCGTTGGGCCGCCCTCTCAAGACGCTCGATCATCTGTTCGAGCTCCAGCACCGGCTGTTCCCATTCCTTCCAAGTCTTGGCCATCGTGCCTATGCCCCCACCAGGGCCTTGCCTGTCCGCAGGTGGGCCCCGAGGGCCCGGACAAGGGCGATCAAGGTACCGCGCATATCCCGCCTCTCAACGATCCGATCGACCATCCCAGACTTGTTCACCCATTCGGCTGTCTGGAAGTCTGAAGGGGCTTTGACGACCTGGGCTTGCTTCGACACCCTGGCGCCAGCAAACCCGATCATCGCTTTCGGCTCGGCAAGGATAACGTCGGCCACACTGGCATAGCTGGCGAGAACCCCGGCCATGGTCGGGTCGGTCATGACCGCGATGAACGGCACGCCTGCTTCCCGGCACCTCTCGACCGCGACAGTCGTCTTCGCCATCTGAACCAGACTCGAAAGTCCTTCTTGCATTCGGGCCCCGCCGCTGGCGCACACCATGATAACTGGCATACCTTCTTCGGCCCCGCGCTCCAGGCACCGCGTCACCTTTTCTCCTGCGACGACCCCCATAGACCCCCCCATGAAGCCGAACTCGGCGACACCCGCGCTCACCGGCATACCGTCAAGCTTGGCCCGGCCGATCATGACGCTGTCGTTCATCCCTGTCTTGGTCACAGCCTGCTCGTGTTTCGGCATGTAGTCAGGAAACTTGAGGACGTCCACCGTGCGGAGCCCGGCGTCCGTCTCTTCGAAAGATCCTTCGTCAAAGGTGCAAGCGATCCGGTCCCGAGCGCTCAACCGGTGATGGTGCCCACAAAAGCGGCAGACCCTGAGTTCGTGCTCAAAGTCCGCAGAAAACAGTGTCTTGCGGCAACTTGTACACTGGACAAATCGGCCAGCGTCGGCCTCTCCAGATGGCATCGGTTTCAGGTTACCTCTCCGAACCTCTAGCGAAAGTCGTCGAACAGGGTGCTGATCGACTCGTTCTTGTGGATCCGACGGATCGCCTCGCCGATGAGCGGCGACGCCGGAAGGATCTTGAGTTTGGGGAAATGCTTGACGCTCGGGATCGGCACGGTGTCCAAGGTCACGACGCTGGTCACGATGCTGTCCTGAAGGCGCTGACTGGCGTTGCCCGAAAACACGGCGTGGGTGGCAGCGGCATGGACTTCCACGGCCCCACGCTTCAGCAGAGCCTCCGCGCCTTGGATGATCGAACCGCCAGTGTCGATCATATCGTCGATCATCAGGCACCTCTTGCCAGAGACGTCGCCGATGATCTCGACAATATCGACCTTGTTCGGCTCGGGCCGCCTTTTGGCGATGATGGCGATCGGGGCCCGGAGCATTTCGGCCAAGGCTCGGGCACGGGTGACGCCTGCGACGTCGGGCGACACGACCACGACGTCGTCGTCCTCTGTGAATCCTAGCTCCACGAAGTGCCGACCCAAGATCGGTCCGCCGTAAAGGTGGTCGACCGGGATGTCGAAGAATCCTTGGATCTGCTCGGCATGGAGGTCAACGCAGACGACGCGGTGGGCCCCGGCTTCTTCGATCAGGTCTGCGACCAGTCGGGCGGTGATCGGTTCACGAGGCTTGAGCTTCTTGTCCTGGCGGGCATAACCGTAATACGGGATCACGACGGTGATCCGGCTCGCGCTTGCCCGGCGGAAAGCGTCCAGCAAGATCAGCAGCTCCATCAGCGAGTCGTTGACCGGCGCGCAGGTGGGCTGGATGATGAAGACGTCGTTGCCCCGAGCGCTCTCGTCCACCTGGATCCTGATTTCGCCGTCACTAAACCGCGTCGATGTCATTCTCCCAAGTTCGACCTGAAGATAGTCTGCGACACGCAGCCCCAAGTCTTTGTGGGCGTTGCCTGCAAAAAGCTTCATGCCCGTTAGGTCTTGCTCGGTTCGTGACTTTCCTGCTTGCGTTCCCGCCAACGTGATGCCCACTCCTCTTTGTTCTCCTGTTTGCTCCTGCCTATCGCCAGGGCGTCGCCTGGCACGTCGATCGTGACGACACTTCCCGCCGCGACGACGGCACCGTCGCCGATCGTGCGGGGGGCAATGATCGTCGAATTGGAACCGATGAAGGCTCCTGATCCGATCTCGGTTCGATTCTTCTCAAAACCATCATAGTTGCAGGTGATCGTGCCTGCACCGATGTTCGTCGACTCTCCGACCATGGCGTCGCCAATGTAACTCAGGTGCGAGACTGCGGTCGAGCCTCCGATCTGGGAGTTCTTGATCTCGACGAAGTTCCCAATCTTCACGTCGGGGCCGAGCCTCGTACCAGGGCGTAGGTTGCTGAAGGGCCCGCACCGGGATCCGTCCTCCATCACGACCTGATCCACGTGGCTCATAAACACCTGGCAGTTCGAGCCGATCACCGAGTCTTTCACCCAAGAGTTCGGGCCGACCATGCTTCCGGCCGCGATCCGGGTCTTGCCGCTCACGGTCGTCATCGGCTGGAGGATCACGTCGGGCTCGATTACGACGTCAGCCCCGACATAGGTACTTGACGGATCCACGATCGTGACGCCGTTGACCGCGTGAGACCGCAAGACTCTGAGGCGCATGACCCGGGACGCTTCGGCCAACTGCCACCGGTCGTTCACCCCCATGAACTCGTCAGGATCGTCAAAGACGGTGGCGTAGACCTTGCCGCCCGACTTCCGTATGGCAGACACGACGTCGGTCAAGTAGTATTCGCCCTGCGAGTTGTCGTTCCTCAGCGCTGGAAGGGTCTCGCGCAGAACGCCTGCTTGGAAACAGTAGACCGCCGGATTGACCTCAAGGATCTTCCGCTGCTCGGGTGTGGCGTCACGGTCCTCCACGATCGCTTCCACCGATCCGTCCGCCCCCCGGACGATCCTTCCATATCCTTGGGGTTCGACGGTCACAAAAGTGGCCATGGCGGCTTGGGCCGATTGGGACCGCATGTCATCGATCAGGCGGGCGAGGGTCTCGCTCGTGATCAAGGGTGCGTCGCCTGGGACGACCAAGACGGGCCCCTCGAACCCGGCAAGCAGAGGCATCGCCATCATCGCGGCATGGCCAGTGCCTTTCTGATCGGACTGCTCGACAAAGTCGAAGTGCGCGTCACCCAGTGACGCCCTGACGAGGTCGCCCCGGTGACCGACGACGACGATCGGCCTCTCCACCCCGGCGGCCCGCACGGCTTCGGCAATGAGCCGCACCATCGGCAGGCCCGCCACTTCGTGGAGCCCCTTGGGCAGGTCGCTCTTCATCCGCGTGCCTTTGCCAGCGGCCAAAATGATTCCGGCAGTAGGAGGTGCGCTCATCCGCAAGGATCGTCACGATACCATCCGGGGCCCGGTCTCGTGTAGCATTTCGGCACGATGATCACCGTGGTCGACCACCCATTGGCCCAGCACTTGCTCACGAACCTTCGGGACGCGGCCACTCCCCCCCATGAGTTCCGCCAACTGGCAAGGACGCTCTCGACGCTTGTGGTGCTTGAGGCGACTCGGGGAATATCCCTGGAAGAACGAGAAGTCGCAACGCCGGTGGCTCAGTCCCTTGGCCACAGGCTGGCTGCTCCCTTGGCCGTCGTGCCCGTGCTCAGGGCCGGGCTTTCGATGCTGGAACCCGTGCTCGAGCTCTTTCCGGACGTCGCGGTCGGGTACATCGGCCTCGAAAGGTCGCATGAGACGGCGGTGGCCCACAGCTACTACTGCAAGCTGCCCCGGCTCCAAGGACGGACGACGCTCCTCCTCGATCCGATGCTCGCCACCGGTGGTTCGGCCTCGCAAGCGGCCCAAGCGCTGCGGAGCCACGGTGCCGAGAGAGTCGTCTTTGTCTCGATCGTCTCAGCCCCCGAGGGCGTCGAGCGGATGCGCCGCGACCATCCGGACGTGCCCATCTTTACCGCCGCCGTCGACCAAGGCCTCAACGACCAGAAGTACATCGTGCCGGGGTTAGGCGACTACGGCGACCGGCTCTACGGCACTCCGTGACAACAGCAATATTACTGGTATAGAAAGAGGAAGTCGAGCCACTAGTCACAATCAGATACCCTGTCATATATAATGTGTATGGTGATCATCCTTAACTCGGATTGGTCATCAAGGTGGATTCTCAATGAAGCGCTTGTTCTTCCTCGCCATAGGGGCCGCCATGACATGCCCGGCCCTTTGCCAATTGATCGTCGGTAACGACCAGACTTCGAACAACACGATCTGGTACGTCGACGTTGCCTCGAACACTTCTCGACCGCTTATCTCCAACCTGCCGGCCTTGCGCCGAGTTTGGGGAATGGCCGCCGACAACCGGAACGAGATCCTTTACTGGAACGACGGTTCGACCCTCAACTGGGCTTCCTACTCCAGCATCTTGAGCGGAGCCCCCGTGATCAACAGCCTCACAATGAACCTGAACTACGTTGCCCTTGGGTTCAACGTGTCCACAGGAAAGCTCTACGGAACCCGAAACATCGCCACAGAGGCGGTCTATGAGATTGACCTCGTCACCGGCGCGGGAACACTGGTCTACCAGTACAACTCGGCCTTCGACATGGGAGGTCTGGACTGGGACGATCTGACCGGCAAGCTCTATGGCCTGTCTGACACGGCCCCGACGAGTCAAGTCCGCGGCCTTTATGAGATCGATCTCGCCGGGCAGTCCACGACCTTTCGGGCGCCGTACCCGGCAGGAGACACGGACATTGACGGTCTCGCTGTCTACAACGGCGTCGCCTACTATGTGAACGACACGACAGGCCAGCCGCACTACGTGTACGACATCGCGACTGGAAACCAGATTGGAACCCTTACGAACCCTCTCACCGGGACAGGAACATTTTCAGGGGCCGCCTGGGCTCCTGCCCTGGTGCCCGAGCCCGGCACTATGGTCGCTCTGGGCGCCGGTTTGGCCGCCCTCGCGATAAGGCGTCGCAAAAAGTGAGGTTCGACACCCTCTGACGCTTGGTCTGAGCGGCCCGCACGAGGCGGGCCGCTCAGGCGCGGGGCGCAGTCTCGACGACCTTCCGGAGCTCACTCAGTTTCTCAGCGATCTGAACTCCGGTGAGGGCCGCGCCCTTGAGCAACTGGTCGCCGCTCACCATGAGGCAAATGGCGCTGTCATGGCTCGGGTCTTTCCGCACCCTGCCGACGAGCACATCGTCCTGGCCGCTTGCCTCGAAGGGCATAGGGAAGCGGTTGTTCTGCGGCTCGTCCACCAACCGGACGCCAGGAAAGGAACTGACCGCTTCACGAATCGCCTCGACAGAAGGCGCCTTGTCCTTGAACTCGACCGTGACCGATTCGGTGTGCGCCCGGAGCACGGGCACGCGCACACAGGTCACGTTCACCTTCAGATCCGGCCGACCCAAGATCTTCCTCGCTTCCGTCATCACCTTCGACTCCTCCTCGTTGTGACCGTCAGGCCCGATCGGCGTGTTGTGACTGAAGAGGTTGAAGGCATAGGGGTGCGGAGTGGTCTTTGGGGTTGGAGCCCGACCCTCGAGAGAGTCTCGAGTCTGGTCGAGAAGGTCCTCCATCATCGCCGCCCCGCCGCCGCTGGCGCTTTGATAGGTGCTAACGATCAGTCGGTCGATCTCGCCGAGTGCGCGCAACGGGGCGACGGCCATGAGCAGGATGATCGCGCTGCAGTTCGGCACCGACACCAACGTGTCGCGGGCGGTCAGCACGGAACCGTTCACTTCTGGAACGACGAGCGGCACGTCGGGATCCATCCGAAACGCGCTCGAGTTGTCGATCACAGTCGCACCTGCTTCGCGGGCCACAGGCGCCCACTCACGCGAACGGGACGCTCCGGCCGAGAAGAAAGCAAAGTCGCAACCGGAGAAAGAGTCAGGCGCGACCGCTTCGATCTCGATGGATCCGCCGCGCCATGGGACGGGCGTTCCGGCCGATCGGGCGCTCGCCAACAGCTTGAGACGAGTGACCGGGAAAGACCTTTGTTCGAACAGTCGGACAAACTCTCTTCCGACCGCACCGGACGCCCCGAGGACGGCCACCTGATAGCCCGTGGACAAGATGGCTGAGTTTGCGCCCGCGACCGAACTTGGGCCGGGACCCTGATCTGCCCGGCGTGAGTATCATAAGAGTGATATGTCCGCTCCCCCGTTCGCCAGGCCCCTGCTTGGCCACTGTGGAGGCCGCCACCAGGAGGCGGCTTGAAAGGCCAGCCTGTCGTCCAGCGGGACAAGCAGACAGAGGGCCTCAGCAGGATCCGGCTCGGGGCCTTTAGTTCTTTGGCTCTTTGGGTTTTGAGCGGGACGCTCGTCGGAACAGAGAAGAGGGAACTGTGCTTGGAAGCGGGCAAAAAGATGCTCGTCTTGAACCGAAGCGGGGCGCTGTTGGCCGAGGACGGGCCCACGTCGGGGCGACGGCTCTTGAACGGTGGAACCGGAGTGCTGGCCCAAGGCGGCACGCACATTGGGCTCCTCTACGCGAGAGGAAGCCATGAGTGGCTCGAAGTGGAATGGGCCGATGAGTCGATGCCTTTCTTGAAGTCCTGGCCCCAGTCCCAGGGCGAAGGACAGAGAGGATACGGACTCGTGACGCTGGTGCGCCACTCCCTGACCGGAGAAATCGACTCGGGGTGCCGATCGCCTCTCTGGCTCCAGTCGGAGACCAACCTTTGGGCGGTCATCTACGCCACTCTCGGAATGACGGACGTTTCACGCCCCGCCAAGACCAGCCACCCGAACGGGGAACCGACGGATCAAATCCATGTCCTGCTGAGCGAAGTTCGGAGACATCCCGAGCGAGATTGGACGCTCCGCACGGCGGCCGAAACGGTCGGGTACTCGCAGTTCCACCTGTCCCGCAAGTTTCGAACGATGTTCGACCATGGGTTCCCTCAGTACGTCGAGAGGTGCCGGGTCGACAAGGCCGTCCGGCAGTTGCTCACCACCAATCTGCTCGTGGACGAGATCGCCCGGTGCTGCGGTTTCGGATCGCCGCAAGGGATGCGCGAGGCCTTGAGGGACGTCGTCGGGTTCCTGCCGTCCGAACTGCGCTCTCCGGCTTAGCTTTGCAGTCCCAAAAGGGTCGACGCCCGTTCCATATCCTTGTCGCCCCGCCCGCTGAGGTTGACTAGAACCCTCGCGCCTGGACTGAGCCCGCCTCGCTCAAACAGGGGCACGAATGCATGGGCCGACTCGAACGCGGCGATCAAGCCCTCAAGCTGGGCGACCTCTTGAAAGGCCCTCAATGCCTCATCGTCGCTCGCGCTCCGGTAGGTGACCCGGCCACTGTCTTTGAGGTACGAATGCTCTGCTCCGACCCCTGGGTAGTCAAGACCCGCCGAGACTGAGTGCGTCGGCAAGACTTGGCCGTCTTCGTCCTGCATCATGTAGCTGTAAGAACCATGGAGCACGCCAGGCGAACCAGCTGTCAAGGGAGCCGCGTGATGGCCGCTCGGGATGCCCAGTCCGCCCGCCTCGATCCCGATCAGATCCATCGGGTCGTTCAAGAACGCGTGGAAGAACCCAATGGCGTTCGACCCGCCCCCAACGCAGGCGATCCCGACGTCCGGCAGGCGCCCGTGCCGCTCAAGATACTGGGCGCGCGCTTCGCGACCAATGACGCTCTGAAACTCGCGGACGATCTCGGGGTAGGGATGCGGCCCTGCAGCCGTACCGATCACGTAGTGGGTCGTCCGGACGTTGGTCACCCAATCGCGCATGGCCTCGTTGAGGGCGTCTTTGAGGGTGCGCGTGCCACTCGAGACCGGAATGACCCTGGCCCCTAACAGCCGCATCCGGAAAACGTTCAGCTCTTGGCGCGAACAGTCCTCCTCCCCCATATAGACTTCGCACTCCAGACCAAGTAGAGCGCAAACCGTGGCAGTAGCGACTCCATGCTGACCCGCCCCGGTCTCGGCGATGATCCTCGACTTCCCCATCCGCTTGGCAAGCAGGCATTGGCCCAGCGCGTTGTTGATCTTGTGGGCCCCGGTGTGGTTGAGGTCCTCGCGCTTCACGGTCACTTGCAGGCCTGTCCGTTCTGAGATCCGCCGCGCCTCCGTCAGGGGCGTCGGACGGCCGACGTAGTCCCTCAAGAGCCCCTCGAACTCGGCTTGAAAACCAGGGTCCGCCCAGGCCCTCCGAAATGACGACTCGAACTCGTCGAGAGCAGGAACAAGGGTCTCGGGAACATAGCGCCCTCCATAGGGCCCGAACCTGCCAAGACTTGGGGAGACGGCGGCCATCGCTCTATTCTACGGTCGAACGGATTGGCGCCGAGGCCGAATTGCTGGCCTCGCTCTCGGCGACCATCAGGGTGCCGGCCACGACCCAAACCGGCAACAGCAAGACGTTCAACACGGGCAGGAGTGAGGACAGGCCCGCCATCAGCCAAAACCCGGCTGAGCCTCGGCAGCGCAGCGCGGCAAACGGCTGCCGAGGAAAGTGAAGACCTCGGCGCGCGTAAGCCGGGGCCGTGAAGTCGGACAGTCCCAGCCAACCGCCGATCAACAACGCGACCAGACCCAGCCCGAACCATCCGAGCACCAGCACAACGAGCGACAAGAACACGGTGACCATGCCCCGGAGCACCAAGTCAAGAACCACTTGACCGAGCCGCAGTCTATGGCTCGGAGGGTCGGAATAGACGAGACCCTCGGCCTTCGAACTGAGCTTTTCCCAGACGACGGCGGAGGCGACACTCGCCAACCCGACGAACACCGGGCCGGAGACAAAGATCCAAAGGACCAGCACGAGGACGCCGGCTGCGGCCCAAGCGACCGGGGGCTGAATCCCGAGTGACGACGCCGCCCAATTCAGAAGGGCCGCAAACAGGAAGTAGCCGCCTATCAGCAAAGCGAGGTAGGCAGTCATGGCGGCGGCAAGCGGCGCGGCGATATAGCCCCAAAGGGACTTCTCTCGCGTCACGAGCCGCAAGGCGCGGAAGAACCACGGCATTCAACAGCCCAGGACGAGCCCGGGAGCCCCGGCGTTGCGCCCGAGAGCCTTCAGACCGTGGCCCTGGTCTTGGCGATCACCGACTCCAAGAACTGGGCGTTCGTCGGCATCCGCTTCAGAAGCTTGATGAGCTGGTCTGTCGCCTCCACGGTGTCCTTCGAGTTTGCCAAGATCCGGTGAAGGTGGTAGACGGCTTCAAGCTGGTCACGCTCGAACAGCTTCTCCTCGTGCCGGGTCGAAGACGACCGGACGTTGAGCGCAGGCCAAATTCGGCGCTCGGCAAGGTCGCGGTCCAGCACGATCTCGCTGTTGCCGGTGCCTTTGAGCTCCTCAAAGATGTTGTCGTCCATCTTCGATCCAGTCTCGATCAGGACCGTGGCGATGATCGTCAGCGAGCCGCCTTCTTCGATGTTTCGGGCGGCACCGAAGAATCGGCGGGGCCGATAAAGGGCGGCCGGGTCGAGACCACCTGAGAGGGTGCGTCCGGAGGGAGTGATCGTCAGGTTCGAAGCCCTGGAAAGCCGGGTGATGGAGTCGAGAAGGATCACGACGTCGCGCCCGGCCTCCACGAGCCGCTTGGCTTGTTCAAGGCAGAGCTCAGTGACCCGCATGTGGTTCTCGGCCGGCTCGTCGAAGGTGCTCGAGATCACCTGCCCTTTGACGCCGCGCTTCATGTCCGTGACCTCTTCCGGCCGTTCATCGACCAGAAGCACCATCAAGTAAGCCTCCGGATTGTTCCGGGCGATGGCGTTGGCGATCGACTTGAGGATCGTCGTCTTGCCGGCTTTGGGCGGGGCCACGATGAGGGCGCGCTGGCCCTTGCCGATCGGCGAGATCAGGTCGATGATGCGGCCGATGATGTTGTCCGGCTCGGTCTCTTGGCGCAGGCGCTCTTGGGGGAACAGCGGCGTCAGTTCGTCGAAGTTCCGTCGGACCTGCATCTCGGGCGATTGGGCCCCGAAGCCGTTCACGCTCTCGACGCGGAGCATCGCGAAATACTTCTCCCCCTCCTTCGGAGGTCGGACTTGACCGAAGACCATGTCGCCACCCTTCAGCCCGAAACGCTTCACTTGCGATTGGCTGACATAAACGTCGTCCGGGCTCGTGATGTAGTTGGGCTTTCGCAAGAATCCCCAGCCGTCGGGAAGAAGCTCGAGGATGCCCCGTTTGTAGACCGCCTCGTGCTCTCGGTTGGTCTCTTCGAGGAGCTGCTCGATCACGGTCGTCCGGTCTTGATCGATCGAGATCTTGGCCTTCTTCGCGACCTTGGCGAGCTCGGTCGCCGACATCTTGTCGAAGTGGGTGAAATCGATTTCAGGAAGGTTCTCAAGGTCGCCGGAGACATCAATGTGCTCGGGACGCGGGCCGCGCCGACGGTGCCGGTGCTTGCCACCGCCGTCGGACTTTCGGGGTCGAAAGACGTGGGTCATGGAGTGATTATTGGGGTCCGCCGCACACGACGGGGCTAGGATTCTGAGAAGCCAGCCAGGATCAAACGCTCAGTCCTTTAACAGAGCGATAAATGGGAGATTGCGGAAGCTCTCCGCGTGATCCAATCCGTATCCTACCACGAATTCGTTCGGGATTTCAAACCCTAGGTAGTCGACAAGGGCCTCGTGCCTTCTCGCGGCAGGCTTGCTGAGCATGGAGACGACCTTGAGGCTGAGCGGCCGACGTGTCCGGAGTAGTTCGCAAAGATGGGCCAGGGTCAATCCTGTGTCGACAATGTCCTCGACGACGAGAACATGTCGGCCCTCGATGCTGACATCGTGGTCCTTTCGAATCTGAACGATGCCCGAACTCGACTTCTCGTCCCCGTAGCTGCTCACTTGGACAAAATCGATCATGACGGGTGAACTCAACCTCTTTGACAAGTCGGCCAAGAACATATAGCTCCCTTTGAGCACAGCAAGAAGCACGAGGCTCTTCCCTGCATAGTCCCGGTCGATCTCGACGGCCAGTTCGTCACAGCGACGCTGAATCTGCTCCGCGCTGATCAGCTCTTTGAGCCGGGGATCCATCATGTCCTTCTGCCTCAAGCGAGGCTCGCCTCCCGCAAGGGGTCGAGTGGAATCACCGTAGGCCGCCAACCGATTTTGGACAAGCAATCAATGTAGTCGGCTGGCGACAGGTCTTCGGGCCGTCGGCCCAAAAGGGCCACGATCACGCCTTCAATGACGTTCGTCGCGAAGGTCTCCCCGCCCATGACGGGAGTCGTGGTCACAAGACGCCCGGCCCCAGTCGAACGAAGCCAGTCAATGTCGTTCTGTCTCACCGTTTGAGTCAAAATCGTCTTCCCAGTCATGCGCTCAGGGGCGAACCGACGGATGTAGTGCCAATCCCCGCAGACCACGGTGGCCCAATCGAAAGCCCACGTGTGCTTTGGGGTGCGGCGCTCCTGCTTTTCGCCTGTCGGATAGAACCATTTGAATGGCAACCGGGTCACAACTGGGAGCAAGAGCGCGGCCAGCGCCTGGACTGCGGAGTAGCGCCGGACGGGCACCGGTAGGCCGAGCCCGAACATGAGGTCGCCAAAGATCATTTGGGGGCAGACCTCGTGCAGAGCCTGGGCCATTCCAAACCGGTCGACGGCGGAGACCAACAGAACCTTCTCTCTGGCAAAGTCGATCACTCCAGCCTCGTTGAGCCACTTGACCGCCTCCCTTTCCAGCGTGTGCTTCAGGCCGCTTCCGTCCACGACCGGGGTCACCTTGGCTCCGGCCACCAGTCTCTGGATCTCCTTGAACGCCCAACGGCGGTGTCCGGCCACAAGCCAAATGTCGGCTCCGCCAACTCCTAGGGCATCGACCTGGCCGTCGAGCTCCCGGAACAGGCTCGCGAACTTTTCGAGGTCGCCGTCTGTGCCACGCCTTTCGATCCGGAAAGGTACACCCATGATGTCAGTCTCGTGAACCTTGTCCCGCTTGCTCGAGCCCAACGAAACCGAGACGACCGTCTTCAAGGTTCTCAGTAAACCGCGATCGCCTCGATCTCGACGTCGACGCCCTTTGGAAGCCCGGCGACGGCCACGGTCGAGCGGGCTGGAGGATCGGACCCGAACACCGAACCGTAAACCTCGTTCACAGTCTGAAAGTGGTCCATCGACGAGAGGAAGATCGTTGTCTTCACGACGCTTTCGAAGCCAAGGCCCGCCGACTCCAGAACGCCGCGAAGGTTCTTCATCACCTGTTCGGCTTGGGCCCGCACGTCGCCTTCGACGAGGCTCCCGTCAGGTCTCAGGCAGATCTGGCCGCTCAGAAAAAGGAAGCGCCCCTCGGCCCGAACAGCCTGCGAGTAGGGCCCGATCGCCCCGGGGGCGTCAGTCGTCGAATGGACTTGTCGAAGCACGGCCCGACCTTACCTGAGGCCTACCGTTGTCGCCACTGGGAATGGACCGTATAAGTGTCGATCCCATACAAGTCGGACACGCTCCGAAGAATGGCCTTTTCGACCACCCCAGTGCCAGTCTCGAACCATACCCACATCCGGTCGTCGGCACCTTCGACAAGCGGTGGGAACTTCAGCTCGATTCGGAAGCACTTGACTCCTTGGACTTCGTCGAGCCCCTTGAAGACGGCTCGCGTCAGCTTGCCGCTTCGGAACGCGTCGAACTCCCAAGAATCGCCTACCTTGACGGGCTTTTCAGGAAACACACCGTTGAGCCCGTTCGTGAACGGATCAGAAAGGTTTGCGGCCTCGGGGTAGCTGTTACGCTCGGAGAGCTGAATGGAGTCCTTGTAAGCCTCGTTGCCCTTCATCATCTCTTTCGCCTGTTCCTTTCCGAACCCTGTCCCAGAAGCTCTTTCGTTCTTGGTCTCGCGCTCGATCTTGAAGTACCCGTCTTTGAACTCGACGACCGTCATCACTTGAGTCCCGTCAAGCTCCATCGAGGCGTCCTCCCACTTGCCGTCAGGAATCTTGCTCTTGTCCAACTTGGGCGTCGCGATCGAGGCGGATCGGTTTCGAAACTGGTAGCTGACCTTGTCGCCTGGTTTGAGCTTGAGCCGGAGGGTATAGGATTCTCCTCCGTCCGACAGCGGCTTGGCCTCGGGCCCGATGCCTTCTGGAACTTTCTGAGACAACTGTTTCGGCTGGTCGTCTGACGGAGATTGACGCTGAGGCGCCGTTGAGGCCGAGTCCTGGCCTTTGGCAGCAGGGGCAACGGCTGGGCCACAACCCGCGAGGAGAGCGGCGACCAGGATCAGGGCAGGCATGGCATTCATCGTCGTTTGACTTTACGCTAAACCGGCGCCTCACATTCCGACCCCGGTATAGCGGCGCAGGCCCCGCCTGAAGAGCCATGGACCCAAGAGGGCGAACGCCAGGCACCATGCCAGCTGTGCCGCGAATCCTTTGACAAGGGCGTCCCCGTCGACTTGTCCAAGAAGGACATCGACAGGAAACCCGATGGTGTACCGGAACGGAGTCGTTTCGGTCAGTCTCGCCAGCCAGTCGGGAAACGCCCCCAAGGGCAACACCCTTCCCGACAAAAGGGTCTCAGGCAGGTAGTAAAGGTTGAAGACGCTGACGAACTCAGTCGTCCACAGGGCGACAGTCGCGAGGCAGTACGCCATGAGGTAAGACAGAATATGACCAAGCAAAAGGGCGGTCCAGAAGGTCCATCCAAAGTTGAACTCCACGCCCCACGGCACGCCATAGGCGAGCAGCATGAGCCCAGCCAGAGGAGCGAACATCACCACCTTGCCGACCCGCCAAGCCAGGTTGCGGGCCACATTGGTCCAGAAGTGAGAAAAGGGGCGCACCAAGTAAGAGGTCAGGGCGCCTTCTCGGACGTCCCAACTCATGTCCCAGAGCAAGTGCGAGGTCACGAATTGTGAAGCGACCATCGCTGAGATGTAGTAAGCGATGGTCGTCGGGACGTCCATACCCCCCACGCCCCCGATCGTCGTCCATACGAGCGGCAATACGAACGCGTCGACGACGTCGGCCACCACCCAGATCAGCGAGGCCGCCTGGTATGCGAAGACGTCGGCCGTGAAAAGCCGAAAGAGGGCAAAGAACTTGACAGAGGGCCGGATCAGGTACCCGAGCACATGACGGTCCTGAGTTCGTCCGCCCGATCGGTGGGCACGAGAGCGACCACCATGTCCCCGTTCTTGAGAACTGTGTCACCGTCCACTGTCTGCCCGACTTGGTCGCGAAGCAGATAGACGATGTAAGTGCCCTGCGGAAGTTGGATGTCTCTGACTTGCTTGCCGACAATGGGGGAGCGGCCCGTGAGCACCGCCTCGACGACCTCGACATGCCCCCGATGGAGGGCTCCCACAGGGACGATCTCGTCTTGTTCCAGCCGCTGGTCGATCAGGCTATAGATGATCCCGGTCGCGCTGACCGTGTCGTCGATCCCAATCTCTCGAAAAATAGCTTCGTGGCTAGGGTCGTTCACTCGGGCCACCACCCGTTCGACGGCCCAGATGAACTTGGCCAATTGGCAGATGACCAGGTTGTCCTCGTCTTCTCCAGTCACTGCGACGACGACATCGGCCCGATTGAAGCCGGCCGCCTTTTGGGTGTGGAGCTCACAGCCATCCCCGTGCATGACATAGTCCTCCCCAAGGATGTTCGACAGGCGCTGAGCTTGAGACCCTTCCTTTTCGAGGATCAAGACCTCGTGCTCTTTGGCGATGAGCCTGCGGGCCAATTGCTGACCGACGTTTCCGCCACCGACCAGGATCAAGTACATGGATTCAGAACTCCATCTCCGGCGGGATCGTGTTGTACAGGTCGATCGTTTTGAAAGGTTCGTCGACCATCCAGTCCCGCATCATTCCTGCGATCAAGGCGCTCGCGTTCAAGCAATAGAGCCCCATCTTTCGGTAAGCGTCCGCCCGGAGGGGGTCGGCTACTTTGACCCCTACCTTGGCGACCTTGTACCGTTTCTGGACGATCTGGGCCGCCATGATGTTGGTGTTGTCCCCCCGGGTGACGGCGATGAAGGCGTCGGCCTCTTCTATGCCTGCCTTGACCAGCACCTCGTCCTCAAGTCCGTTGCCAATGACCACGCGACAGGGATAGCTGCGGCCCAATCGGCGCAAGGCCTCTGGGTTCCGTTCGATGAGGGTCACTTGGTGCCCTTGGGACGATAGCTGGATCGCCAGCATCGCGCCGCTCCTGCCACACCCCAAGACGACGACCTTCATCGAGAGGCCAAATGTTACCCATGGCCTTTGGCGGACCTCTGGTCTCATCGGACGAGAGCGTCGTTCGGCTCGCTGAGGAGCCACCTTTCGAACTGCTGGGCGACTCCCCGGTCGACGGACACACAGACCGGGACGGCCAAGATGGCGAGGAGCGAACCGCCCAGGCCCATGGTGAGTCCTGCTTGTCGGAGCGTATGGGGCAGGACGTCTCCGGGCCTGTAGCGCGCGATGAAGCCCCAAAGCGGGGCCGTGGCCACCACGAGCGAGGCGCAGATCAGCGACAAGGCCAACAAGCGGTCAAAGCCAGGCTGGAAGACCTGATCGATCACGGCCGGGTCGCCGAGCATCGAAGTGACGGGGTTCCGAGAGGCCACCCATGCGGCCAAGGAGAGACCAGCGATCGACCCTAGCACGCTGACGGTGAACCGGAAGTGGCGGCCCAGGCCCGTGACGGGCGGACTCTTGCACAGGTTCGAATAACCCCCGAACGAGGCGACCACGACAGTCGTCCATAGTGCCGCGATCTCCAATCGAAACGCGAAGAACACCGAAAGGCCACAGATCAGCGCGACGAGAGCCACAATCCCGTGCCTGGAAGTCCGCTGGCCTAGGTCCCAGTGCTCGGAGGCAAGCCCCAAGAGATAGAGCAGCAGACCGACCAAGCCCACCAGAAGCAGGGATCCAGGAACCACAGCGCAGGCCACCGAAGTTTGGGCAAGAGCGGCCCGACGGGACTCGGTGCCGGCCCTGGGCACGAACGCGAACCACGCATCGTTGGACGCAAAGGCTCGGGACACTGCTTTCAAATCGTCCGTTTGCCCAGCATCGCGAAGCTCGCTCAGCATCTGGTTCCTGGCATCTTGGGACGTTCTTGGACTGGCCGCCTCCAAAGGGATGTTGGCTTGTCTCAGGGCAGCCGACTCGATCAGGCGGGCCCCGATCGTCGCGCCGACGATCGAGCGGGCTCCGTCGCGCATGAGCCGACCATTGAGCACCGTCTGCACTCGAAGGTGCGTGTCGGACGAATGACGGGCCAAGAGAGCCTGGGCCTGGGAACCGATCCGAGCCGGAACTGCCCAAGACCTTCGGCTCAACGCGACGGCGAAATGCCAGCTCATGGTCGCGCCCGAGGAGCTGGCCAAGCTCTGCACCTTGTTCATCAGAGACTGCGTCTGGTGGTCGTTCCAAAACGTGGCACGGGAGGCTCTGGCCCAGGCCTGGAGCGCGCCCCTCTCCCCTTTTTGGCCATCGGCGAGAGAGCGGGATATCCAAACAGCTTCCATCTGTGGCCAAAACGCGTTGTCTGGTTCGCTTTCGGCTCCACGCTGAGCCGTTTCGGCCATCGCCAGGGCCTCGTCGGTCTGCAGCCTCCTGCCCATCGCTTCGCGTTCGGCGGCCGCTTGCAGAAGCATGGCGGCCGACTGGAGGTCTGTGGGTGCGGGCGCAGTGGTGGCTTTAGCCCCCAGGTCGCCAGCATGGCCGACCAATCCGATCAAAAGATATGGCCGAGAGGCCGGATGAGCGACCAACGCCACCAAGGCACCGACCAACCCGCCGAGGAGAAGTCGGGCCGCGACCGTCATGGGATCAACGGATCAAGGCTGGCTCGCTAAGATCCGGAAGTTCGCTCGGAGCCGTTCGCATGGCTTCTTGGCCCTTGAGGGGCTCTGGGTCGCGGTCAGGGGCCGCCAAGACTTGGACCAGGGCCAAGATCGCGAGGCCGGTCGCGGCCGCGCCGGCCAAAAACGGGGCCCAGAAACGAATCGTTCGGGCGCTCCGCATCAAGCGAACCTCCCTGACGACCTGGGACGTGAACGCCTCGTCGCCGTCGTCGTCAAAGGCGCCGCCGACCAAGAACTGACGCATGTCCTCCGGCAGGTCGAAATCTTCTCGTTCCTTCAACCTGCCATCTCCTCTCGCCAAATCGCCCTGAGCCGCTCCCGGGCCGCGTGAAGGCGGGATCGAACCGTCCCCAAGGGAACGCCCATCACCTTGGAGACCTCGGCATAGCTCATTTGCTCCAATTCTCGGAGAACCAGGGTCATGCGAAGATCTGGAGACAGCGTCTGGAGAAGCCGCTCGACGAGGACTTTGGCCTCGACTCCCTGTGCGTCACTGGGTTGGACTTTGTCGACCACGGCCGGCGCCGCCCGACGAGACCGCATCCTGTCCATGCACAGCCGGACGCAGATCTTGTAGAGGTAGCTCGAGAACGCCCTGTCGTCGCGCAGAGCTCCGATGACCCTGAACGCCTTCAAGAACGTTTCCTGGGCGACGTCTTCGGCCTCATGGCGGTCGTGCAACATGTTGCCTGCGATCCTGATGAGGCGCCGTCGGTGGTTCTTGATGAGTTCGGCGACAGCCGCCTCGTCGCCCTGGCGGGCCCGAGCCAACGACTCCGGGTCAGAGCCCAGTACAGAACCAACCATGGAGACCCGTTTGATCACGCTTTCCATTGTACTTCAATAACGACGGGACCTTTGTCCATAAAGTTCGTTCGGTAGACTCGTCTGACTCGCATGCTTCCTGCGCCGCTCGTGCCGCCGCCATGGACGATGCGACCACCGACGGCCCAGGACGCCCCGATCGTCCGCCAGATCGACGACGTCCTCCGGGTCAAGTTCCTGACGAGCGAATTCGACGCTGAGACCGGCGAGACAGCCTTCATCGGTGGTGTCGAAGCGACCTATGGCCCGACGGTCGTCCGGTGCGAACGCCTGACCATCGATTCGAAAAACTCCCAAGGTCGAGCCACAGGACAAGTCCTCTTGACTGACCCGGAGGGGCGGTTGGAGGCCCGAGACCTCGAATTCAACTGGCTCGAACGAACGGGATCAGCTTCGAACGTTCTCGTACAGGTCGGAACGGTTCGGATCGAGGCGGAAGCGATCCAAGTGGAGCCGGAGACTTGGACCCTTGGGCGGGCCACGGGCTATCTGGCACGGGCCTCCAGACCCCCGGTGACGTTCGAGGCAGGCTCCGTGACCCTGAAACCCGGACGAAGCGGAGTAGCCCGAAGGGTCTTTGTTCATGTTTACGGGACCAAGCTAGGGCCCGTCTCCGCGGTTCCGTTCAGTCTTCGAAAGCGGGTCAAGGGGATAGGCCTACCGTCTATTGCGAACCGGAAGGGCGTTGGAGTCGGTATCAGTTGGGACGGCCAGATCCCCCTTGGCGATCAGGCTTCCGCCGCCGCGTTCTGGAACTCGTTCCCCAAACGGCCAAACGGCTTTGGCCTCGAACTGGCCTACAGCCCACTTGACCCCGACTCAGAAACCCTGATTTCTCCGGGGACGGACTTGGGAGAACGGGCCGGTGACGGCTGGTTCAACAATGTCGCCGTCCGGTCTCCCGGGCAGGAGTCTTCTGACATCAAGGCCCAACGGCTCTCCTATTCGATCGCATCGATCTGGAACCAAGGAACCGTCGCGAGGGGCTCCTTCGCCGAGACTGTCAGCAAGGCCCTGGAGATCACGGCCGAAGCCGGAGGAAGCCGAGACGGCTGGGGAGGAAAGGGCTCCGTCCGGCTCCAATCGATCCGAGAGTCGGCAGACGAGCCGTTCGTCTCGCGGTCGGTCGCCCAACTGACGGTCAAACCTCCGGACTGGACCGTGGGCCGCGACTTTCGGGCCGTCGCCCGCGGCGACGCTTTCGGCACCTTCAGCGACCGCAACTCTTTCGGCTGGGTCCGATTCGAGGCCGGATTGATCTATCAACCGACGGAGCCGTTCACGTTCGGAGCTGCCTGGGTGACAGGAGGCTCGGCGGGCACCCCCGACTTTAGTTTCGACCGGCTGTACTCCAAGAGCGCGGTGCACCTCCGTGCCGACTGGACAAGCGGGCCCTATACCGCCCGTTACCTGGCCAAGTACGACCTCACCCGCAAGCTCTGGTACGACCGGGAGTACGAGCTCGCGATCATCGCCAACGTCTTTGAGCCGTATATCCTTTTCAGAGAGTTTCCGGCCGACACGCGTTTCGGCGTCCGTTTCCGGCTTGACGGGCTTGTCGATAAGCTCAAAGAGCGCCGGCACTCCCGCTAGGCTGCCGCTTCCAAAGGGACGCTTTCCATGGTGATAACCCGATCCAACCTCAGTTCGCCGAGGTCAGTGATCAGGCAAGGACCATAGAGCGGCAGAAAGCCGATGTCGTAGAGTTCGGCCCGGCGCACCTGGGTCTTGCCCGAGCGGTCGACGAGCACGATATCGACGAACTGTCCGACGAACTTCTTGGCGTCACTTGAGAGCATAGGGTCAGCACCAAAGGGACGAGGGCCTAGTTTCGGCCCTGGTCCGACGAAGAGGAGAGTTCCATGCGTCCGCGGCCTCCCGCGCCAGCATGAGAACGGGATTCATTCCCGAAGCAGGGTTCGAAGGCCTGGTACTTTGCCCGCTATGGCCGCGTTGACCGATCCAAAACTTTGCCGGGACTACGCAGTCGGGTCCCGCCTTGAGTGGATCCTGACCAACGGGCTAGGCGGCTATGCCATGGGAACTGTCTCAGGTTCCAACACGAGGCGGTACCACGGCCTCCTGGTCGCTGCGACCTCGCCACCGACCGACCGCATGGTCCTGCTTGCGGCGATGGAGGCCCACATCTTGGTCGAAGGTAAGCTCTTCGGAGTCTCTACCAACCAATATGTAGGGGCAGTGCACCCACAGGGCTATACTTATCTGCAGTCGTTCCACATCGACGGCGCCGCGGTCTGGGAGTACAGGCTTGGCGACCATCCGATGCGGAGGACCTTGTCCCTGCACCCCGGCAAGAACGCCTGCACTTTGGTCTACGAGAACTTGGCTACGGAACCCATGCTTGTGACCTTGAGGCCCTTGGTCTGCCACAAGTTCTATCACGACAACTTCCGTGTGACCGACTTCTATCCTCAGTATCTGGTTTTTCCCGACGATCGAACCGTGCTCGTGCACAACGATGTCAAGCTGAGCCTCGACCACCCGGGTGCGGACCGGACAGCCACGACCGGGTGGTACTACCGCTTCGAGCACCCGCGTGAGATCGAACGCGGTCTTGACCCCCTGGACGATCTCTATTGCCCATGTGAACTTCGCTACTATCTGGATCCCGGCGAAAAGGCCATGCTCGTCGCATCGACCGAAGAAGGCCTCGAACCTTATGTGCCCCAGATGCCTTCCCTGAACGAGGAGCCTTTGGTCTCAAGGCTTGAGCGGGCCGTTGCGAAGTACCTGGTCTCGACGCCTACCCGCACCACGATCATGGCGGGCTACCCTTGGTTCACCGACTGGGGCCGCGACACGATGGTGTCGCTGCCCGGAGTGTGTCTGACTACCGGAAAGGTCGAAGAGGCCCGTTCGATTCTCCGGTCATACGCAAGAGAGATGAGTCAAGGGCTCATCCCGAACCGGTTCGCGGACAGAGGCGGGTCACCCGAATACAACACGGTCGATGCGACCCTGTGGTTCGTCAACAGCGCCTACTTGACTCTTCAATCGGCTTGGGACGAGGCGTTTGCGCTCGAGGTGATGGGTTGGATCGCCGAAGTGTACGAATGGCACATGAAGGGAACCCACTATGGGATCGCGGTCGATCCAGAAGACGGGCTACTTCGCCAGGGGGTTGACGGCTACCAACTCACTTGGATGGATGCCAAGGTCGGGGACTGGGTAGTGACTCCACGCCATGGAAAACCGATCGAAGTCAACGGACTTTGGGTCAACGCCCTTCGTGTCGGCGAGTGGCTCGCGTCGAAGTTAGGACAGGGAGCCACCCCATATTCGTCTGCAGCCGATCTGGCAGAAAAGCACTTTGAGGAGAAGTACTGGAAAGCCAGCCTCGGCCACTTCCTAGACACGGTCGATCCGGACGATGGCAGTCTGAGGCCGAACCAGCTCATCGCCATGGCCCTTCCCTTTGCGCCACTGAAAGGTGAAAAGGCTGAAGCGGCCCTGGCCAAGATCCGGACCCACCTCTTGACTCCGAACGGGCTCCGCACCCTCGGCCCCAACGATCCTGGCTACCACGGCAAGTACGAAGGAACCATGCCAGAACGAGACGCGGCGTATCACCGGGGCACCGTCTGGCCCTGGCTCATCGGGCCCTACGTGTCGGCTGTCCTGCGTGTGACCGGGGACAAAAGTCTGGCCGCGCAGGATTTGAGACAGGTTGACGCATGGCTTGAGCACTATGGTCTCGAGGGAGTCGCCGAGGTCTATGACGGCGACGAACCGCAATCTCCAGGCGGCTGCCCATGGCAAGCCTGGAGCGTGGCTGAGGCGCTTCGTGCCCTCAAGGAGATCGAGGCCTGGCACGATGCCGAGTTGGGGAAAACCTGAGGAGAAATCGGAGCGACCGGCGCCCCTCTTTCATCGTCAGAATTAGAGCCGGAACTCAAGCCTTCTCGACATGTGCTTCGTCCACCTCCACAACCACACCGAGTACTCGCTGCTCGATGGCGCCAACCGCATTCCTGAGATGGTCGCTCGGGCCAAAGAGCTCGGGATGCCCGCCCTGGCGATCACGGATCATGGAGCGATGTTCGGGTGCATGGAGTTCTATTTCGAATGCATCAAGCAAGGGATCAAACCGATCCTCGGGATGGAGGCGTATGTCGCTCCGGGAGGCATCGAAAAGCGCAACGCGAGGGAGGCAAAGGACAGCTACCACCTTCTGCTCTTGGCGCGGAACGAGGAGGGATATCGGAATCTTTGCCGCCTGCACTCTATTGCCGCCCTGGAAGGCTTTTACTACCGGCCGAGAATCGACCATGAGCTATTGAAGAGACACGCAAAGGGCTTGATCGGAAGCACCACTTGCATAGGGAGCGAAGTGAACCAACTGTTGTTGGAAGGTGACTACGAAGCGGCCAAAGACCGTGCCGCCATGTATCGCGATATCTTCGACGAAGGGTGCTACTTTGTCGAGTTGCAAGACCACGGACTCCCCGACCAACAGAGGATGAACGAGGGCTTGTTGCAGATCGCAAAGGACCTCAAGTTGCCGTTAGTCGCCACGAACGACTCGCACTTCCTTTGTCAATCGGACGCAGAACCTCACGACGTTCTCTTGTGCATCGGCATGGGAAAACTGAGGTCTGAGAACGATCGGATCAAGTTTACTGGTCAAGAGTTTATCAAGACTCAAGAAGAAATGGCTTCACTGTTCCCAAATCACCCAGAAGCCATCGAAGGAACCTTGGCGTTTGCCGAGTTGTGTCAATTGGAGCTCGGACAGACACGGAACTTGATGCCGGAACCCGAAATGCCAGAGGGCGAGACTCCTGGGTCGTACCTACGCAACCTAGCCGAACAGGGACTGCGAAGACGCATAGACAACCCAGCCGACGAAGCCTGGGAAAGGCTCCACTTCGAACTCGACGTGATCCAACGAACTGGGTTCGACAGTTACTTCCTCCTCGTTCGTGAGTTTGCCGACTTCACGCGCGACCAAGGGATTCAGTTTGGAGTGCGGGGATCGGCGGCTGGCTCCCTGGTCAGCTATACGCTCGGAATCACCGACGTCAACCCTTTAGAATACGATCTCACCTTTGAGCGTTTTCTCAATCCTGAAAGGGTCTCCATGCCGGACATTGACATGGACTTTGAAGACGCCCGGCGCGACGAAGTCATTCGCTGGGTTCAAGGCCGGTATGGCCCGGAAAGGGTCGCCCAGATCGTGACTTTCGGAACCTTAGGCTCTAAGGCCGCCATCAAAGACGCAGGGAGAGTCATGGGACGGCTACCAGCGGAAACCGATCGGATCTGCAAACTGATACCGACTCGACCGGGTGTGACTTTCGAAGGCATCCTTGACAAGCCCAAATCGGCCGACGAAGACAGCGACGAGCTGCGCCTTTGGCGTGAGACTGCGGAGTTCCGAGCCTTGGTCGAGAGAGAACCTGCCGTTCGAGAGATAGTCGAAAGCGCCCGAATGATTGAGGGCCTGGCCAGACACGCTGGCGTCCACGCGGCCGGTGTCGTTATTAGTCGAGACCCACTGGCCGAGACTGTTCCGCTCTATCGATCAAACGACGGCCAACCGGTTACGGCGTACGAAATGGGCATTCTGGAGAAGCTTGGTCTTCTCAAGATGGACTTCCTGGGCCTGTCCAATCTGACAGTACTTGCTCGCGCTCTCGAAAACGTCGCCGCCACCGACCCATCTTCAGGGCTCAGATCTTGCAACGACATCCCTCCTGACGACGAGAGTGCCTATGAGATGCTGGGGCGAGGCGAGACCACCGGTGTGTTCCAACTAGAATCAGGCGGCATGAGACGGGCCGTCATGTCCGTGAAGCCCCGAAGCGTCCGCGAACTTGCAGCCCTCATTGCCCTCTATCGTCCGGGGCCCCTCCAACACATTCGACAGTACGCCGACGTCAAACATGGCCGCGCCAAAATGGAAGTCCTCCATCCAAAGATGGAACCGATCCTTCAAGAGACCTACGGCGTCATCGTCTATCAAGACCAGGTGCTGAAACTCGTCCAGGCTCTCGCAGGATTCACGCTTGGCCGCGCAGACATCCTTCGCCGCGCGATGGGCAAGAAGGATAAAGCGGTTATGGACTCCATGAAGAACGAGTTCATGACTGGCTGTGGCACAAACGGCATTGAACAAGACGTTGCGGACAAAGTTTGGCAGCTTCTTCTGCCGTTCGCTGGTTACGCATTCAATAAAGCCCACGCAGTGTGCTACGGGATCCTTGCCTACCAGACAGCATACTTGAAGGCGAACTACCCTCTTGCTTACATGGCAGCTATGCTCGCTGTCTTCCGCGAAAAGGAAGACAAGGTGACGGCAACAATCGAAGAATGTCGGCGTATGAAGATTGTCGTCTTTCCTCCGGACGTCAACCTGTCTGATCTAGACTTCACTATCGAGACTCAACGTAAGAAGGGCGTGAGCCAGGGGATCCGCTTCGGACTGGGGGCCATCAAGGGAGTCGGTGAGGGCCTTGTACGCAAGATTTTAGAAGAAAGGCAAAGCGGCCCGTTCACTCACCTGTTCGAGTTTTGCGAACGACTCAGGCCATTTGGACTGACCAAGACAGGTCTTGAAGCGCTGATCAAGGCCGGAGCGTTCGACAGCATTGACAAGAATCGAAACACCCTCCTTGACAACCTTGAGGCGGCACTTGTCTTCGCCGACACTGCAAACAAAGATCGGGCGAGCGGGCAGGAGAACCTTTTCGGCGATGGGACGGAAGAGAGGAAGGTCTACCCCCAATTGCCGAGCGTGGCGGCCGCAGACAGAAGCGTCCTGCTTGCTATGGAAAAGGAGGTCATGGGAATTTATGTTTCTGACCACCCCTTGAGAGGATACGAAAGAGCACTCACAATTCAAGCCTCCCACACTTGCGCGTCAATTGCCGAACTCGAAGATCAGACTTCCGTCAAGTTGGCGGGTGTTGTCGCAAACTGCCAAGAGAGGACCAGCAAACGGACGAATGAGAAAATGGCGTCCGTCACATTAGAAGACTTCACTGGGCAAACGTCTTGTTTTGTTTTCGCAAAGACTTACGCGGCAAAAAAGCAGTTTCTCGCACGTGATTCGATCGTCAAGATTCGAGGAAAGGTGAGCCATCGTGAAAGGTCCGGCGAGAGGACTGTTGAGGTCTTGATCGACGATGTGGAGCCTCTCCCAAAACCTGATGGCAACGACACTTCGTACGATAACACTTCAGAAGGCACAGTCATGTTGAGGATCGAAGCAGCGACCGTTGATCAACTTACCAAACTGAGAGATGTGGTCCTTCAAAACCCTGGTCCATTCGACCTTGCTTTCCAGATTGGAGATGGCTCGCTTGTGATCCTGGACCGCGTGTCAGCGGAGGAAGAGACCCTGGCAAAGTTCAAGAAGACTCTACCAAGGTGCTCGGTCGAAATTGTCAGGCACGACGTGGCCGGGTTCGCGACATCCGGACTTGGAGTACCTTGAGCGTGGCTAGAACGTCTAAGAATGCGACCCTCATGAAACTGTCTGTAGCTGTTCTCCTCGCGGCCAGTGCTCCAGGGATCTGGGCGGCTCCCGATCCGTTCGACGTCTATGTCGCCAACATTGAGATTCTTCAAGCAAAGCCCGTTCAATCAGAGTTGAAGATCACGGACGCTCAAAGAGCGGCTTTGAACAAGCATGCCGATTGGTACAACGGTCAGACGAAAAAAGTTGTCGACCAGCTCAAGACCACCAAGGGCACCGGGGCCGACCGCCAAAAGGGCATGACCCAGATCTCGTCCCTCCAAGACCAGTTGAAGGGCAAGGTCATCGGCGAATTATCTAGCTGGCAAGTAAAGAGACTTGGCCAAATCAGTCTTCAACAAGCTGGGATCGTCGCCCTCCTGGACAGCAAGGTCGCCAAGAAAGTCGGCATGACCGAAGCACAGATCAAGAAGCTCCGGACAGGCTGGGAGGCTTCCGGGAAGCTGGTGGCAGAAGCCGAGACCAAGGCCCGCCAGCCTGTCTTTAACAAGTACAAGGACAAGCAGCCAAAGGACGAAAAGGAAGCAAGAGAATTGAGCGAAGCCTACAACCGAGAAATGGAGGCAGCTTCAAAGACCCTCGATCCTGTCTTGGCCAAAGCCAAGAAGGACTTTGAGGCGATCGTCGACTCAACCTTGACGCCAGGTCAAAAGAAAGCCTGGGGAGACCTCAAGGGCCCAACCTTCCGCGCTCAGTGACGGTCACCCGATTCGCGCCATCTCCGACTGGCCTCCTCCACCTTGGCCATGCCTTTGCCGCTTGGTTCGCCCGCGAGCATGGCGACTTCATGACGCTCCGCATTGAAGACATCGATCCTACGCGGTGCCGACCCGAGTTTCGAGAGGCGATCTTCGAAGATCTTCGTTGGCTCGGAGTTCGCTGGGACGGTGACCCGTGGAATCAGAGCGATCGCACATCCCATTACCAAAGCGCGCTGGACAGGCTTTGGAGTCTTGGCGTCCTGTACCGGTGCTTTTGTACAAGAAAGGAGATCCTTTCCGAAATCAATCGTGCCGGAGAAGCGCCGCAAGGATCCAGTGCGACTGCCTACCCTGGCACTTGCCGCTCTCTAGACCCGGACACGGTTCAGCGACGGCTAGAAGAAGGCAGACCCTACGCCCTACGAGTCCACCACGAAAGAGCCCTCGCCTTGGTGGGAAATCTTGAGTTCACCGACCGTGTGGCAGGACTCACGACCGTCGATCTGACTCAAGAGGGCGATTTTGTCGTAGCCCGAAAGGAAACACCGACCAGTTACCATCTGAGCGTCGTCGTGGACGACGCGGCTCAGGGCGTCACACTGGTCACCCGGGGCCAAGACCTTCTTTCGGCTACCCATCCGCAGAGACTTTTGCAGGCCCTGCTCGGCCTGCCCGAACCTGAGTACTGGCATCATGGACTTGTCACCGACGGCGATGGCCAACGGCTCGCCAAACGAATTGGATCAACCTCGATCCGAGCCCACCGACAAGCTGGCCGCGCTCCTCAAGACGTGATTCGAGAGGCCATCGAAAGAGTCAGGCAGTGAGCCAAGCCAGGGCCTTCTCGTTGACAGTGTCAGCATCCATCCCGAAGCTCTTTTTCAGTGCGGTGTCGACTGCCGGACGCCCTTTGAGCCGTGCCGCGAGGCCAGCCCAAAACCCGAAGGGCAAGAACCGGTCCAGGCAGTCCCCAACTCCTCTCGTCCCATGCAACGAGGCGAGGTACTCGCCGATCACGTGGGACTGCGTGTATGCCTGGAGGACGACTCGCTGGCCCGCGAAGTTCTCTCGGTCTTCTCCAAAGGCGACATCGAGCGCATGAAGGCTGCGCCAAGGATCGTGCCGCTCCCGAAAGCGCCGCCATTGGGGCCCGTTCCGGGTTCCGTCCGCCAGCATCGCGACAGCCTCGTCGAACCACCTCGGACAAAGTCCTTGAGCCCGGTTCACGGTCATGACGTGGGCGAACTCGTGGCGAACCGCGGCTTCAAACTCACCACGGTCGTTCAGTAAATAGTTCGGCAGGCAAACTTTCTCATAAGGGTACATATCGACGCAGTATCCATGGCGACCTGGAGTCCACGGCGCGTCCGCCGATCGAGCCAACACTGTGAAAAGGGTCGGGGGGCCGACCGCCCATCCAAAGGCCTGACACACTTGGTCACAAGCGTGACGTATCGCAGCCTCAAGTTCGACGATTGTCCAAGAGGCTTCGGTCGGAATCCACTCGATCTCGAGCCAATCGCCAGAGGACTGGCGGGACGAAGCTGTCCGGGTCGCCCATTCCGCCTCGATCATTCGATACACACCAAGGCCCCGGGCTAGCGACCCGGCGCCCATGGCCTCCACGAACGCATAGGCAGATTCGAGCTTGTCGTGGTAATAAAGCTCCAGAGCCTCGTTGAAATCTCCGTACTCGCCAAGCGAGCCGAATCGGGCGCTGTGGGCTTCCCAAGCTGTCATTTCTTCGGCTCAGTCCGGGTCGTGCCACGGCGGTTGCCACCGTCGATATCGCAGCAGCGTCCAAAATGCCTCGGGCGCATCGGTCCATCGGATCTTCTTTCCAGCCCCTTTCGACCTCGGCGCATAGGAGATCGGTACTTCGTGGATCGGCTCCCCGAGCCGCACGGCTTTCGCAGTCACCTCCGGACAGAACTCAAAGCGCTCACATTCAAGTTCCATCGATTCGAGTAAGTCTCGCCGCACAGCCTTGTAACAAGTCGCTTCGTCCGTGATGGGTCGCCCATAGAGCCAACGGACGAACCACGCCAAGAGCAGGTTCACGATCTTGTTGGGTACGGCCATTCCTTTGGGGAACCCATTCGTGAACCTTGTCCCAAAGACCACGCCATAAACGCCCTTCAAAATCGGATCGACCAGCGATGGGATCTCCTCGGGCGAATATTCCAAGTCCGCGTCTTGGATCACGACGACGCGCCCGGACGCGTAAGCAAGAGCCTGACGGATGGCCGATCCTTTGCCTGTCGGCCGATCGTTCCTCAGCACGACGATCCGTTCACGATACTGGTCCAGTGCTCGGCCAGTGCCGTCTGTGCTCCCGTCGTCGACCACGATGACTTGAACCGAGAGCGGAAGGGCCAAGAGGCGCCGGACGATCTCGGCGATCGTCCTATCCTCATTGAGGGCTGGAACGATGACGGTCACGTCCGGTTGGACTGACGACATGGGCTGGCCGAGGATACCAACCTTCCTTACAGACCGTTGACCAGGTAGCGCCGCTCCAACTCGTGGCGGTAGAGAATCCCATCCCTCGATACCGCGACACTGACTTGACTCCCAGCTTCGCCTTCCATCAGCTGGCGCAGTTGTCGGAAACTCATCGCCCGGAGCTCGTTGCCGTCCACGCCGAGCAAGTCGTCACCTCGCTTGATTCCGGCTTCGTCGGCCGAACTCCCTGGAGTCACACGCCACACTCGGTTGCGCTTCACGCGCGTGTCGTAAAAGGCATAGATCCCGGTGTCGCCGACAGGCGCGGTCGAAGCCTTGCCTGTGAAGTTCTCCAACCAAACCCGTCTTCGGGCCATGTCGATCGTGATGTTGAAGTTGCGCAAGAACTGGAATCCGACCGTGCCGTCGCCATCGGCCGAGCTCGAAGGAAGGTCGATAATAGACCACACGCTGCTCTCGACCGGCACCCCGAAGACGGTCAAGCCCTTCAGCACCGTCTGGAAGGACTCGACTGGGCCGGAGGCCACCCAGGAAGTCCCCATGTGCTTGGGCTTCTCCTTTTCCGGCCATAGCCCGACCCTCACCAAGACGTCGCGATGGGTCGTGGCATAAAAAGCGTTGCCAGTATCTAGGGCGAGCTTCATCCTCTGGCCCGTCGGCGTTTCGACCGGTAGTTCGATCGAATTCGTGCCAATTGGGAGCATCCGCAAGAGAAAAGTCCGCTTGTTGTCTGGTTTGCGCTGTGAGATATCGGTCTCGGGCGAATGGAACCGGAACACCGACCTTTCAAAATTGACCTCAAAGATCTGTCCGATGAACGGTTCGAGTCCGAGGATCCCTTCACAATGAACGCCATAAGACATGGTGTAGCTCTCACCCGGAATCTGGACGATCTCTTGCCCGGCCACGTTGAGCGACGTCGACCCCAATTTGAGGCTCTTGAGCCCCACCGTTTGAGCGTTGAACTCTCCGACAAAGTCGCGGAGTCTGACCGAGCCAGAGGGCGGGCCAACATTCAGGTTGCCTGTCAGCTTGACGCTGCCCGAGAAACCTGAGTCGAACATGAGTCCAGTCTTCCGACCGTTCACCTGGGCTTCGACGATGATGGCGTTGTCGCCAATCACGAACGGAACCTCCGCTACCGGAGCCGCCAGGGCCAGACTGAAGGACAGGGGGATGATCATCAGAGGGTCTCTCGTACCTTACATCTAAACGCCTTCCAGCCCAACTCGGTTCTGTCACTCCCAAAATTGCCTGACCCGCTCCACCTTTCCTGTATACTGCCCAACTCCAAGCCTGCCTCCAGCAGGCAACAAGGACTCTGACAGTGGTGAAGCGAACGATAAACCAGACTTGGGCGGTGCTCGCCCTCGCCGCCATCGCGGCGTGTTCGTTGGTCGGATGCAAGGAGCCGGAAACGGCCGGGACAGGCGGTGAGGGCACCGCGAAAAGCTCTGGGAGCGAGACGAGCTCGACAGGCGTCAGGCGTGCCCTTAAGGTCGACGGCCCGGAGGTCAAGGGCGACAAGATCCTCATTGGACTCGTGGCGGCCCAGAACGGGGATCAAAAGCCATGGGGCGACGACAGCGTCAAGGGCGCCCAGCTTGCGGTCGATGCGGCCAACGCGGCCGGGGGCGTGAACGGCAAGCAGATCCAGCTCTTGGTCGGCGACAGCAATAGCGACCCGGTCGCTGGAAAGAACGCGGCCCAAAAACTGGTCAACGACGGTGTGATCGGCGTGCTGGGTGAAGTCGCGAGCGGCACCACACAACAGATCGCCCAGGTCACCTACGACGCGGGCGTGCCTCTCATCGCGATCGGCGCCACCCGCACCGACCTCGCCGATATCGGCTCCAACTTTTTCCGCGTCTGCTACACGGACGACTTCCAGGGCCCGGTCATGGCCAAGTTCGCCTACGACGACCTCAACCTTCGGAACGTGGCGATCATGACCGACGCCAAACTTCCCTATTCGGTCGGTCTGAGCGACTCTTTCCGCAAGGCGTTCGAAGCGCGGGGCGGCAAGATCGTCGACGAGCAGAAGTATCAGCAAAAAGAGACGCAGTTCTCCAGTTACATTTCGAACCTGAAGTCCAAGAACCCGGACGGCGTGTTCTTGAGCGGCTACTTTACCGAGGTCGGCCCGATCGTCAGCCAGTTGCGACAGGCCGGTCTTTCGGTTCCCGTCTTCGGTGGGGACGGATGGGACAGCTCAGAGCTCATCAGCAGCGGGGGCGAGGCCATCGTCGGCGGGTTCTTTTGCAACCACTACAACAGCAAGGAGACACGCAAGGAAGTCCAAGACTTCCTGTCTGCTTGGAAGCAGAAGTACGGCGGGGAGCCAGGAACGACGATGGGCGCGCTTGGGTTCGACGCGGCCAACCTCATGATCGACGCCATCAAGCGCTCGACAAGCCTCAAGGCGAAGGACATCATCGCCGCCATCGACTCGACCGAAAACTTCCCTGGCGTCTCGGGCTCGATCACTTTGAAGGGCCAGGGCGGCAATCCGTCGAAGCCTGCTCTTGTGGTCAAGGTCACCAAAGACGGCTTCGTCTTCGAAAAGAGCTACTCTCCGGAAGAGCTGAACTGAGTTGAGTTCGTCAGCCCTGACGCTGGTGGCAGGATTGGACCTCTCCATCCTGCCACAGCAATTGGTGAACGGCCTCCTTTTGGGGTCGATCTATGCCCTCATCGCATTGGGCTACACCATGGTCTATGGCGTCCTGCGGCTGATCAACTTCGCCCATGGAGAGGTTTTCATGCTTGGAGCTTACGCGGCCCTGTTCACCTCATGGGCGCTAGGTTTCGGGCCTGAGTCGAGGGGACAGCCTCCGCAGTCGAGCGCGCTCTACCTCGTCATCATGTTGCTGGTCAGCATGGGGGCCTGCGCCTTGATCGGGGCTCTGATCGAACTGCTCGCCTATCGGCCGATGCGCAACCAACCCCGCATCGCCTCTCTGATCACCGCGATCGGGGTCTCCTTGTTCATCCAGTACGCCGGAGGACTGTTCCTCCCCCAGTCGCCGCCCCCCGCCATCAGCGAGGCCGTCAGTCCATACCGCGGTGTTATGACGGCGGTCCTCAAGCCCCCACCAGCCGACTTGGCGGCGACGATCGACGAGATTCGAGCCCGAGAACAAGCGGCGAAGTCTCTTGCCGAAGCGGCCAAGGCCGAGAACAAACCGGAAGCGAAGGGACTGGAAGAGGAATACAGGAGCATTCAGCGCGACCTTCGAGCGAAGGTCGGCGAAGCTGACTCGCAGACCGTCAGGATCACGGTGCCGCACGGCCAACTCATCATGCTCGTGACGACGCTCGTGCTGATGGCCGTGCTCCGCCACATCGTCTTGAAGACCAAGACGGGCCGGGCGATGCGGGCCGTGTCGCACGACTTTGATTCGGCCGCGCTCATGGGCGTCAATGTCGGTCGCGTCGTGACCCTGACGTTCATCATCGGCTCAGCCCTGGCCGGTGCCGGGGCCATGATGTACGCCACCGTGCTTCGGACGCCGTTGTCACCTTTCCTAGGGGTGACGCCCGGCATCAAGGCGTTCGTCGCGGCGGTCTTGGGCGGCATCGGCAATATCCCCGGGGCCGTCCTCGGCGGATTGCTCATGGGGGTCGTCGAGACTCTGGTCGTCTGGGCCGGGTTCAGCGGGTTCAAGGACGCGGTCGCTTTCGTCGTCTTGATCATCGTCCTCCTCTTCCGGCCGGGCGGGCTCTTGGGCTCTTCAAAGGTGGAGAAGGTATGAAGTTCTGGGTCGTCCGGTTGGTCTCGTTGGCCGTGGCTTTCGGATTCGCCTTCGGTGCCGACGCCTGGATCGCAGGCTCGATGCCGAGCGCTTATCGCCTCGCCGTCCTGGCCGGGTTGTTCGTCACTTTGGCCGTCAGCCTGAACCTGATCAATGGGATCACTGGCCAGTTCTCCATCGGCCACGCCGCGTTCTATATGGTCGGCGCCTACACCACGGGGTTCGTCTCAAACCAGTTCTACGCCCAGCAGCCTCTGGGCCAACCCATGTGGCTGATCGCGATGGCCCTCCTCGGTGCGGCAGCCTCGGCAGTCGCCGGCTTGGTCGTCGGGTTGCCGTCGTTGCGCCTGCGCGGGGACTATCTGGCGATTGTGACTCTTGGGTTCGGAGAGATCCTCCGGATCGTCACCCAAAACATCAGCCAGATCGGCGGTTCCTACGGGATGAACGTCAAGCCGTTCGGCGGACCTGTCCAGACCTTGTGGGTCGTGCTGCTTCTGGCCTTTTTGTGTGTGTCCATCTGCCGGAACTTGCTCAAAACGGCTCACGGACTACCATTTGTCGCCGTGCGGGACGACGAAGTCGCCAGTTCGGCCATGGGGGTGCGCGTCTCAAGCGTGAAGGTCACCGCGTTCGTCATCGGGTCCGCGTTCGCAGGGGCGGCCGGGGCGATGCTAGCCCACGCTGAGACTTTCATCTCGCCAGACATGTTCAGGATGGATGTCTCGTTCATCATCCTCACGATGGTCGTCCTCGGCGGCACCGGTTCCATCACCGGGTCGGTCGTCGCGGCGGTTGTGCTCTTCGGAATCCCCGAGTACTTAAGAACTCTCCAAGACCCGATCACCAAGCTTCCTCTTGCAGTGCCAGGACAGGCCCTCTTGGGCTCGCTTGTCGCGGTCGGTCTGACGGTCTGGGGCCTCCGCGAAGTCTCACGCAGGGTTCATGGAAACGTACAAAACAGGGCCGTGGCGTATGGCGGGACACTGCTCGGCGGAGCCGTCGTCGCGTGGCTCTTTTCTGTGGTCTTCGGTCTCATCCCCCAGATCGCGGCCCTCAAGTTTGACGTGAACATGCTCCGCATGGTCATCTTCGCGCTTACCCTGATCGTCCTCATGCTCCTCCGACCTCAAGGCATCTTTGGCCACCACGAGTTCAGTTGGCGCTGGTTGGGGGGCCTTCTGGGCCGACGGCCCAGGGAGGCAACGGCTTGAGCCAGACAGTTCTCGCCCTGCAAGACGCGACGATTCAGTTCGGCGGTCTCGTCGCGGTCAACAAGGTCACCTTCGACCTCAACAAAGGAGACCTCTTTGGCCTGATCGGGCCGAACGGGGCCGGGAAGACGACCTGTTTCAACCTCATCACCGGCGTCTACAAACCGACGCACGGCTCGATCAAGTTCCATGGCCAAGAGATCGGCGGCCTCCCTCCGGCCAAGATCGCGACCCGTGGCATCTGCCGCACTTTCCAGAACATCCGTCTCTTTTCCTCGCTCTCAGCTCTTGAGAACGTCGTCGTCGGGGCCTTCCTCCGTCATCGCACCCCACTTTGGACGGCCCTAGCTTGTTTGCCGCCGGCCTTGAGAGAGACCAAGGCTCTTCGGGAAGAATCGATGCGGCTGCTCGAGGTCATGGATCTGGCCGACGAGGCCCACACCCGGTCGTCCGATCTGCCCTATGGCAAGCAGCGCCGGCTCGAGATCGCCCGAGCCATGGCCACCCGGCCCGAACTGATCCTGCTTGACGAACCCGCCGCCGGGATGAACCCCCTGGAAAAGGAAGACCTCCAGTCGACCGTCAAGAAGATCCGCGACAACTTCGACATGACCGTTCTTCTCATCGAACACGACATGAGGTTCGTGATGGGGCTCTGCGAAAGGATCGTTGTCCTTGACCATGGCGAGGAAATCGCCCACGGTCCCCCCGATGCGATCCGCAACGATCCCAAGGTCATCGAGGCCTATCTTGGCGAAGCCCACTCATAGTCCGAGCTTCCGACCGACCTCCCCGACCAGGTAGTAGCTTCCAGTCACTAAGACCAGCCCGGCCCCAGCCGAGAGAGCAGCCTCCAGTCCCTCTTCCAGACTCTTGTGCGCCAGGCTGCGCTCAAAGAGCCAACCGACCTCTCGCTCAAGCTCCAACGGGTCGCGGGAACGGTGAAAGTCGATCGGAACAAAGTGAGCCTCGTCCACCAAGGTGGCCAATGGCTCATAGAACCCCGAAGCCGCATGGCCGCTCAACATACCGGTGAGCAGCACCGTCTTGACCGGCCACTCGGGAAGTTCGCGCAACGAGTCGACCAGGGCCTGGGCCGCGTCCTCGTTGTGCGCCCCGTCGAGCAAGTAGTCATGACCCTGGTGGCTCACTCTTTGGAACCGCCCGGGCAGACTGGCCTTGCCGACACCCAGCCTGACTTTGCTCCGCTGCTTGATCCTTCCGGCCGCCTCGCAAGCGGCGATGGCCAGGGCCATGTTGTGAGGCTGCCACTTACCTGCGATCCCGGGCACTAGACGCTCGTAGCTTCCTCCCGGAGTGCTGACCCCCCAACCGTCAAGGCCCCTTGTCAGCACCACCTCGTGACCATAGCGCCAGAGCGGGCTCTCCAATTCCGCCGCGATCCTTGCCACTGGTCCCATGGCGATCGGAGGGAGGTCGCCGACGACCACCGGTCGGCCAGGCTTGACGATCCCCGCCTTTTCCACCGCGATCTTGTCAAGGGTGTCCCCAAGGATCTCGGTATGGTCTAGACCGACGCTCACAATGACGCTGGACGCCGGATCGACGATGTTCGTGGCGTCAAGCCTTCCGCCCAGTCCGACCTCCAGAGCGACCGCGTCACAACTCGATCGGGACCAGAAGAGGAACCCAAGGCCTGTCTTGAACTCGAACTCTGTCAAACCGCCCCAGGGCTCGTCTTCCAGAGTCTCGGCCACTGGGATGATCTCCGCGACGAGGCGGGCGAAATCCTCGCGCGGGATCAATCCACGGCCTAGCTGAACACGCTCGCAAAGGTCGTACACATAAGGGCTAAAGTAGGCGCCCGTCGTCCAACCTTGCTCGACAAGGACGCTTTGGACGATCGCGGTGACGCTACCCTTTCCGTTCGTCCCCGTCACATGGACGAAGTCGGGCCAATGCTCGATCGGAAGACGGCGGACGAACTCCTGCATCCGGTCCAGCCCAAGCCGCCAGCCCCGGCCCCCATACCGCGACAGCGCCGCGACCGCCTCGTCGTAGGTCATTCCCGCTCCCCATCATACGGCCCGGGCCGCCTCCAGACCTGGTCCTTGCCGCTGTGCCAGAATCTTCGTAGGAATCCGTCGAGCCTCATGAGCACCGCCAACCCGTTTATGCCCACCACCGAGACCGTCTTCCAGCGGACGGGCGAGAACACGATGGTGGTCAACATCGGTCCCCAGCACCCCAGCACCCACGGCGTGCTCAGGCTCGTGGTGGAGCTCGAAGGCGAGGTCATCGTCCAGTGCAAGTGCGTCATCGGCTATCTGCACACCGGCATGGAAAAGGAGGCCGAGAGCCAGACCTATCAGAAGTGCGTGGTCATGACCGACCGCATGGACTATCTCAACGCCAACGGCAACAACCTCGCCCACGCTTTGGCGGTCGAGAAGCTCCTTGGGATCGAAGTGCCCCGCCGGGGCAACTATCTCCGCGTCATCCTCGCCGAGCTGAGCCGGATCGCCAGCCACTGCGTCTGGCTCGGCACCCACGCGCTCGACCTCGGGGCGATGACCCCGTTCTTCTACATCATGCAGCAGCGGGAGATGGTGCTCGACATGTTCGAGATGTTCTCCGGAGTGCGCATGATGCCCTCGTGGATCGTACCGGGCGGCTTGCGGGGCGACATCCCACCTGGATTTGAAGTCAAGCTCCGCACCTTCCTCAGCGAGTTCCCTAAGGAACTTGAGACGGTCGAGAACCTCCTAGTCGAGAACCCCATCTGGATGGAGCGCACCCAGAACGTCGGTGTCCTGACCGCAAAGGAGACCCTTGAACTCGGATGCAGCGGGCCGATCGCCCGCGGCAGCGGTGTCGCTTGGGACCTGCGCAAGAGCAACCCCTACACGAGCTACGAAGAGTTCGACTTCCTGGTGCCGGTGGGCGAGACTGGCGACGTCTACGACCGGTTCCTGGTCCGCATCGCCGAAATGAAGGAGTCGTGCAAGATCCTCCAGCAGGCAATCGACGGGTTGCCCGAGGGGCCCTGGAACACCACAGACCGCAAGGTCGCCCCGCCCGCCCGCGAAGAACTCGACAACTCCATGGAGGCCGTCATCCACCACTTTAAGCTCTGGACCGAGGGGTTCCGGACTCCAGTTGGCGAGGCCTATGCCGGGATCGAAGGGTCGAAGGGCGAACTCGGCTTCTACATTGTGAGCGACGGGACGAACCGGCCGTACCGTTGGCACGAGCGCCCGTCGTCCTTCATGAACCTCAAGTCTCTCGAAGTGCTGGCCAAGGGGAAGTTGATCGCGGACGTGATCGCGATCATCGGATCCATCGACATCGTGCTCGGCGAGATCGACCGCTGAGCAGTAGAATCAAACGAACGTGAGCGAACTCCTTCAGATCGGGGCCCAGCGGCCCAAAGCCCCCGAACCGGACAGCTTGGAACTCCGGTTCAGCCCGACCGCCGTCGAGGAACTCGAGGCCCTCAAGACGCACTACCCTGACCTGAAGAGTTGCGTCCTGCCAACGCTCTGGATCGCCCAGCGGGAATATGGCGGGCACTTGTCGCCGGAGGCGATCGCCGAGGTCGCCCACCGACTGTCACGGAGCTACGCTGAGGTCGAGGGCGTCGCGACGTTCTATTCGATGTACAACACCGCCCACAAGCCGGGCCGTCACCTCATCGAAGTGTGCACCTGCCTCTCGTGCCACATGTGCGGGGCGTACCGGATCGTCGACCACCTTGAAGAGAAGCTTGGGATCAAACTTGGCGAGACGACCCCGGACGGTGTGTTCAGCATCCACGAGGTCGAATGCCTGGACGCGTGCGACCGGGCGCCAGTGCTCCAGGTGGGGGATCAATATGTCGGGCCAGTGACGCCGGAGACGGTGGACGAGTTGTTGGAGCGGCTCCGGTCGAACCCCGACTCGACCGTTGTCCAACTGGCCGACGCGGTCGTCAAGGTGCATCTGCGGGACGGCAAGGCTTGAGCGTCCGGAGTGAACCACCCCTGATTCCAGGTGGCATGCAACCTCACGGCCTCTCCCTCGACTAACGATCGACGATCCGGTAGGCAATTTCTGAACTTTCGTTCAGAACGAGTAGCTTCGGGACGACTTGCGCGTATAATAAGGGTGAAGACCCTCCGAGCCAGCAGCGACGACAATCAATGTCAGGTTACAGGTAAAAATACTAGTTTCCCAACAATGGAGTTCTCGATGAAGACTTGGGAGCCGGCTTCAGACCATAATGCGTAACCCGGAGAATCATCCGAAATGACTCATCGCAGAGCGTTCACACTCATAGAACTCCTCGTGGTCATCGCGATCATCGCGATCCTGGCCGCGATCCTCTTCCCTGTCTTCGCGCAGGCCAAAGAAGCCGCCAAGAAGACGCAGACCCTCAGCAACTTCAAGCAGACTGGAACGTCGGCGAACATCTACATCACTGACACGGACGACAACTTCCCGCTCGCCATGCGGTGGATCTCTGGAAGCGCCTTCCGTTGGGGCCCGAACTTCCCGGTCGCGATTCCCGCTGGCTGGACCGACGCGGGCGGACGAGCGACCCCGAACGGCATTGCCGATGAAGGCGTGCATGCCCTCAATTCTTTGCAACCCTACGCCAAGAGTTTTGGAGTCTACGAAGCTGGCGGGATCGCCAAGGGAGCCGTAAGCTCTGACCAATCAAATTGGCAACCGGTTCAGCCCGGATACCAGCCACCGAAGATTGGTTTGACGTACAACGGAATGCTCCACAGTTGGTCTGGCACCGCAGTCGCCAGTCCGTCCAAGTTGCCGCTGATGCTTCAGAACTATCGGCAGAACTCGAATGGGGCCATGATTTCGAACCCGCAGCTTTGCTGCAATCGAGTCCAGACCCGAAGTTGTCGCTTCAACCCGAGCGGCTATCCGCAAGAGGGTCAAACGAGCTGCTCTTTCTACCCAGGTGTACCGATCGGCTATGTCTGGTTCTTGCAAACTGAAAGGCAGAACTTCACGGTGTTTGCCCATGGAAACTCGATGGCGTTCATCGCCGCCGACACTTCGGCACGGTTCATCAAGTTCAACGCTCCGAAGTGGCCGCAGTATGCTGAGGACGCCAACAATAATCCTTGGAGTTCCTTCGACCCTGCGCCAGACATGCCCGCAGGTTCGCCTTACTGGATGAACGACTGCGTCGCGCCTGGTACCGTCAAGCCGGCCAACAACGCCAACCCTTGGTATCCGTGCTTCTTCCGACCTGACTCCGAGTTCAACTGGAACCGGAACCAAGCCGACTTTGGTGGAGGTTAGTGGTGAAGCTTGTACTTCCCGGCCTTGTCCTGATTCTCGGTCTTGCGCTCTTCGGATGCACGCAAGAAGAGGCGAAAGCCGAGATCAAAGGCGAGATCAAGACTGCCAATGTCGAGCCTGGAGCGAAGACGGGACCACCACCAGAGCCTGACGGAAAGGACTCCGAACTCGAAGCGATCTACGGAAAGTAGTCGCTCGGAGCGCCCGAACCTGGACTTTCTGTCGGTGACCGGTGGGTCTGGGAAGATGGCGAAAGAAGGGACGTGCTGATCTGGCACGTCCCTTCTTTCAAATGCCAGAGTGCTTTTGGGGCGACAAATGAAAGACAAAGTGCCCTTCAGAAATTTCTATCCGTAGCTTTCTTGATAGGAACCAGTTATCTCTGATTCCATAAAACTTTCTCTGGTCTACTGGACATCTCAATGTACATGTTGCACAAGACTTAGTTCTGACCATACTTGCTAATCGCTTTGGCGATTGGCGACGGTGGACTTTTTGCTGCTGGAGGAGTCCACGATGGAAATCCATATCCTATATTTGATGAGGCGGGACGGTTCACGATCGGAACTGAGAATCCTGCCAAGCTCAACAAGCCCCCCTTTTGGGCCGTTACAAAACCGATTGCGGTAGGCATCAGCAATGGAGGGCAGGTCTCGGCCGGGCTATCAGGCATACTTGCGCCCGATCGAATGGGCATAGCAGCAGTCTACTGGCCCAACTTTGGCACAACTGGATTCTTGCTCCTCGGGTATCCAAACATTTACGCGGCAGACGATGCCGCGACGGCTGTCACCATGGACGGGACGAGAATCGTCGGGTACGCGTTCGATGGCCTGCGCAAGAGAGCTGTCAGATGGCAGCCAGTAACCGGTGTCCCCGCGCCGATTGGCGGCATCTACCAGTCTGGACTCGATGAAGACCGGGCCTCTGATGTTTCGGCAACGGGATCGGTCGAAGTGGGTTACTACCGCTTGTCCAACACCAATCGGAACCGCATCTTGCGCGTCGTCGATGGAGTCCGCGTGGAGCACATCTACGCCAATCCGAACGATACGCGGAGCTTCACAGCGTTTGGCGTGTCGCCAGACGGAAACTTCACGGTCGGAGTCATATCGGACACTCCCATTAATTTTGAAAAAGTTCCAGACCTCAATGTCAATCCCAAGGCCTTTCTTACCAAGGGACCCGGGGCTCCCATTGACTTGAAAGGTCGGTTGAATTCACTGGGAGCCAACATTCCATCTGGCGTGACTCTCCTTGACGCTCAGGACGTGACCGTCGCCGATGGAACTATCTATGTAGTTGGCAACTGCGTCGACATTGCGCAACCGAACGTCGTCCGCGGATACCGCGCGGCTTTGCCTGTCTTCTAAGCCTATGGTCAAAGGGTCGGGCCTCGTACGAAAGGGCCCGACCCGCCCGCCGACTCGATGGTCCAAAAGCCAGTAGAATGGAGCCAGAGATGCCCGAGACCAAGCTCCTTTTCGAACACGCCCACGACCCCCAGTTCCGGACTCTGGACGGCTACTTGGCCAAAGGCGGTTACCAGGGCCTGAAAAAGGCCCTCGGGATGGATCGTCAAGCCGTCATCGACCAGGTCAAAGCGAGCGGCCTGCGCGGGCGGGGCGGGGCGGGGTTCCCCACCTGGATCAAGTGGAACGGGATCGAGAAGGAGAAAAAGAACCCGCACTATCTGATCTGCAACGCCGACGAGGGCGAACCCGGCACCTTCAAAGACAAGCAGCTCATGGAGCAGACGCCGTTCCTGCTCATCGAGGGCATGACGATCGCGGGCTATGCCACCCAGGCTGACGCGGGCTACATTTACATCCGCGGCGAGTTCGTCGACGCGGCCCGGTCCCTCCGGCAAGCCATCGATCAAGCCTACGTCCAAGGCTACCTCGGTAAAAACATCCTCGGTAGCGGCTACGATCTCGACCTCTACATCCACATGGGGGCGGGCAGCTATGAGTGCGGCGAGGAGAGCGCCCTGATGAGCAGCCTCATGGGCGAACGAGGCATGCCTCGGCTCAAGTTTCCCCACGCTCCCCTCCCGACCGTGGCCGGGCTTTGGGACAAACCCACCGTCATCAACAACGTCGAGACCTACGCCTGCGCCCCCTTCATCTTGGACCGGGGCGGCGAATGGTACGCGACCCTCGGAGCCTCGACGAAGAACTCGCGCGGAACCAAGCTCTTCAGCGTCAGCGGGCACGTGAACAAACCCGGAAACTATGAGATCGAATTCGGAACGACCCTCGTGGAACTCCTCGACATGGCCGGCGGCATCAAGGGCGGCAAGCTCAAGGCCTGCATCCCAGGCGGTTCCAGCGTCCCGATCATGACCGCAGAGCAAGTCGAGAAGGCAGTGATCGGCTATGAGGAGCTCTGGGACGACTACAAAACGATGGTGGGCTCAGGCGGCTGCATGTTCTTCAACGAGCACACGTGCATTGTCAGCCTCATCTGGCGCACGGCCCAGTTCTACGCGATGGAGAGCTGCGGCAAGTGCACCCCCTGTCGCGAGGGCACCAAGTGGATGCTCCAGATCCTGGACCGCATCGTCAGGGGACACGGACAGAAAGGCGACATGGATCTCTTGCTCGACGTCACTAAACAGATCGACGGGCGATCATTTTGCGGTCTGGGAGACGCCGCCGCTTGGCCCGTAGCCGGGGCCATCCGCGCCTTCCCCGAGGAGTTCGAACACTTCATCGAGCACGGTCGGTCGATGGTCCAGAGCGAGGAAGCGAAGGCCATGGCTCCTCGCTGGGCCCAACCCGCGTTCTCTCATTGATCGCCGTAGGCGATCGTATAAGTGTTGCCCAAGAACTTGGCTTGGTCTCCCATTCCAACTTCCGCCCGACTGGTGCCGACAACACGCCAATTGAGCCTGTTCCTCGCAGCCATGCCTGTTAGGTTCGCAACGAAGAGCACAATGTTAGGCGATTTGCTCCAGAACGTCTTCCCTTCGACCGTATTGTTGACACCCTCCATGGGGTTGGTCGCTTGGAACTCGTTCTTGGGATACTGGATCAGGCCCTTGAACGTGTTGTTCTTGACGCGGTCGGCAGGCCCTCCTACTGTGCCGATTCCGAGTTCAAGGAACGTGACATTGACGTTCTCTGCCCCATAAAAGGTCATGCTCTCGAACGAATTCCCGAAGCTGGCCATGTCGATTGCCTGACCCTCTTTCGTGTTTTCATAGGGAGCCAAGAGTTGGACCAGGCCCTGACCTTCGAAGTAGATACGGGTGATCCCCCTTGCGTCAGCCGTGATGTTGCGTGTCTTAGTATTGATCGCCCCAAAGTAGGTGAGCGGGCCCGCTGTCCGTTTGGAATAGATGTTCTGCACCAGCGAATCCCGGACGCATCGGAATTTGAGAGTGTGTCCCGGCCACAGCCCAGGATTCACGGTCGTTCCCTCGTCGTAGATGTCAGTGATCAAGAGGTTCTTGGACCAGCGCGCGTAAAGCGGGTCGCTCGGGGTCGCCAAGTAGAGAACATGGCCGTATTGGCCGTCAGAGTCGTCAGTCTTGGCCCGGATCCGACGCATCACCATCCCGTCCTGGTTGCTGGCTTGAACCGCAAAGGTGAAACCATCGAACTCGACGTCCTCCATCACGTTGTTCCGAGCAAGCGACGTGTCACGGTTCCCGATGAAATGGACGAAGGTGTAGGCCGCCTTTCCTTTCGCCAAACGCTCCGAGACAAACTTGCAGTTCTTGATCAAGGTCCGGTCGGCGCCGGCACCGGCAATGATCGCCGAAAACGTCGAAGTATTGTAATTGAACGGCACGTTCCAACCCATGATCTGCCGCAACTTGTGCCATGGAATGCTGTCCAGGTTCCTTGGGTCGGCAGGGCGGGGGCCCGCAAAGACAAAGGTCAGGTTTTCGAAAGTCACACGGTTGGTGTCGACCAAGAGAAACGTCGGTTGTCCAAATCCCTTCACCCGAATCCGGACGGCGCCTTGGCCCATGATCTTCGTGTTCGACCTCGGCATCACGAACGACTTGCGCGCCCAATTCCCAGTCTCGCGCGTCTGATCGATCTCATAGGTGCCGGCTGGAACCACCAGGGTGCCACCCGAAGGGAGGGCGGCCAAAGCCCGCTGAAAGGCGGGCATATCGTCGCGCCCGTCGTTTGGCACGGCCCCAAACTGCGTGACTCTGACAGTCTTGGCCGCGCCGGTGCTGGCCATCGTGGCAAAAAGCAGCGTGGAAACTGTCAAGCTCATGTAGTCAACCTCCGTCCGCGGGCCGTGCCGAAAGGCCGCCTACTAGTATCAACTTGCCACATTCGGGGCTCCCAAGCCCCATGGGTTCTGCCAGGAGGCCCGATGAGCTTGACGCCAAGAGCCGTCCAGCGGTTCTTTGATCCCATGACCCGCAAATCAACGAGTCCCAGATTCGGAGTATCATGAGGGGTGTCCGGACGTAGCTCAGTGGATAGAGCGCTTCCCTCCGGAGGAAGAAGTCGGAGGTTCGAGTCCTCTCGTCCGGGCCATCTCGAACGATCGAGTCCCGCTGAGTCGGACGGGGCCCCGGTGCTTCAACTAGGAACCGACCAGCTCCGAGCCATCGAGGTCTTGGAGGGAGTCCCTGTCGGTTCGATGGTCTTCGTTACTGGCGAAGCCGGGACTGGCAAATCGGTTCTCCTTGCTGAGTTCGTACGGCGCACAGCAGGCTCGACGGTCGTCGTAGCCCCAACCGGGCTGGCCGCAGTCCAAGTCGGGGGCCAAACCCTTCATAGCTTCTTCGGACTGCCTCTTGGGCCGATTCCAGCATCGAGTGACGAGATCAGGGTCTATCGGCCAGGCCATCCGAAGCAACGGCTCATGCGAGCGATGACGAACCTGGTCATCGACGAAGTCTCGATGGTAAGGGCCGATGTGCTCGACGCCGTCGACCTCTCCTTGAGGCTCAATCGAGGTTCCAAGGAACCATTCGGAGGGGTTCGAGTCGCCGCCTTTGGCGATCTTTGGCAGTTGGAGCCGGTCGTCGAGACCGGGGCCGACCAAGAAATGCTTGCCGACCGCTACTCCAGCCCCTTCTTTTTCGACTCCGAAGCCGCCAGGAAGGTCAGCCTCGACGTCGTTAAGCTCCAACAGCCGTTTCGCCAGCAAGATCCTGAATACCTCTGGGCCTTGAACCATCTTCGACGTGGATCAACGGCTGACCTCGACTACTTCAACGAACGCGTCCACGCCAAATTGGACGGGCCGCCCGTGGTCTTGACGGCCACCAACCGACGCGCCGTCGAGATCAACCAAAGACAGCTCGCGATGTTGCCTGGGGCCTTGCGGCACTACCAAGCCGAAATGACGGGCAAGTTTGGACCTCAGTTCCCGGTCGATCCCAGTCTTGGGCTCAAGATCGGAGCCCAAGTCATGTTCGCCCGCAACGGGACGGAGTGGGCGAACGGGACACTCGGTCAGGTCGTCGCCCTGGAAGAAACAGGAGTCCAGGTTCAGACAGAGTCGGGAACTCACCTGGTCGAACCTGTCAAGTGGGAGAACGTCCGACACATCTACGACTCAGGTTCGGGCCGGATTGAGCGAGAGATCATGGGCGAGTTGAGCCAGCTTCCTCTTCGGCTCGCATGGGCTATGACTGTCCACAAGGCCCAGGGGCTGACCCTCGACCGGGTGTTCCTTGATCTGGACATCCGTGGGTTCGCCCACGGGCAGGCCTATGTCGCCCTCTCCAGGTGCCGTTCGATCCAAGGTCTGAGCCTCAAGAGGGCTCTGCAGCCCGAGGACGTTGTCGTCAACGAGCGGGTCAGTGAGTTCGAGAGGATGGCGGGCCTGGCCTGACCGGCCCAACGGAAGGGACAAATCCTCGACCCCATCCGTTGATCCATTCGGCAGTGCGAAACTTGACAGCGGCCCTAAGCACGATTCTTGAGAGTTGGAAGCGCTCTGTCCTGAGTTCGGTCGGTGTCGCTGTTGCCACCGTCGCTATCAGCCTTCTGGTCAGCATCGGCCGGGGGGTCGAGAAAGATATCACGCGCCATGTCGAGGACCTCGGGGCGAACGTCGTCGTCGTCGTGCCTGGGAGGGTCGATCTCTCCATGGGTTTCAACCCCAATCTTGGCGGCCAGAGCTGGTTCGCGGAAGAGGACGCCGATCGGCTTCGGGCCGTGCCGGGAGTGGTCCAAGTGGCGACGCTCAGCTTCGCCGGGGGCGGCATCAGGGCTGGCGACCGAGAGGCTTACCCCTTCATGGTCGCCTGCACTCCAGAGTGGTTCCAGATTCACAAGGTTACACTCGATTCAGGGCGCTTCTTTCTGCCTGAGGCTGCCCATGAGGTCGTTTTGGGGTCAGTGGCGCGTGAATCGCTCTTTCCAGAAGAAGAGCCGGTCGGAAAGAACGTGGAGATCAACGGCCGGACCTACCAAGTCGTTGGAGTCATTCGCGACGAAAATTCCTCGGGGCCGAGTCTCTTTCGGATGCAGAGCTTCCAGAACGTTGGCTATATCCCCTACAAGACCCTCAAAGCCGATTCCCAAGCCGCGCAGATCGACCGTTTCATGGTCCAGATTTCGCACGAGGCCGAGCCCAAGGCCTTGGTCAGCGGGCTGGAAGCGGCTCTCAACTCTCGGCTAGACCGCCAGCAGTTCAGCGTCCTCACCCAAGAGGATCTCTTGGGCGTCGTCTTCCAGGTGGTCGGGATCGTTTCCTACCTCGTGATCGGGCTCACGAGCATCAGCCTGTTCGTTGGGTGCTTTGGCGTCATGACGGTGATGCTGATCTCAGTCAACGAGAGGCACAAGGAGATCGGAGTGCGCAAAGCGGTAGGGGCGACCAACCGGGACGTCTTCTGGCAGTTCCTCTTCGAGAGCGCACTCGTGTCGCTCGTCGGTGTCGTAATCGGGCTTGCGGTGAGTCTGGCAGCAGCGACCGCCCTCTCGATCTGGACACCCATTCGTCCAGTCATGACTCCGGCCACCGTCGCTTTGGCGACCGTGGCCGGAGTCGGAGTCGGTTGTGTTTTCGGGGTCTTCCCCGCCTTGCGGGCGGCTCGGCAAGATCCAGTGGTCTCACTCCGGAACGAGTGATTACCGAGAGTGTTTGGTGCAGGTCGCGGGCTCGTTGCCGTTCCCAATCGCGTAGTCGCCATGGGTCGGGCACTTGGGCTCTTTTTGAAGGATGGTCGGGACGAGATCGTCCCAGTTCGCTGTGTCGTCAGGAGCCTTTCCCTCGTTGATCGCCCAGACCATCTTGGCGTGATCGATCTTCTTGAGGTTCTCTTGACACGTGTTCGTCCAGGCTCGTTCGCGGGCGCCGACAAAGTTTGGCACCGCGATCCCAAGCAGAATGCCGATGATCAAGACCACGATCATGATCTCGACCAAGGTGAAGCCGCCCTGTCGCTTTAGGTCAGGTTTCTTGCACATGTTGGGGGCCTCCTCCCACGGAGCCCGCAGAGAGATTGTCGTCACGCGGGGCCCCATCCTTCAGGCCATCGCCTCCAAATCAAGCCAATCTAGGGGTATGGGAACGCGCTTGAGACGACCGGTCAGGTTGAAAGGCAAGTTTTGTTGCTGATCTTGATCACAATCGGGTCCAAGTAACGTAGAGTCGCTTAAGGCTGAACGATGACCCGTCCGCTAATTGCCCTCCTTTTCGCGACAGCATGGCAGGGCCTGGTCGCCGAGCCGCTCAAGATCCAGTGGCAGGACATAGGTCAGCCACTGGTCTCGTCACTTGGGCTTTCGCCGGACGGGGCCGTGCTCGCGAGCGCCACGCAGCAGGCGATCGTACTTCGGGAGACGGGCTCTGGAACCGTCGTGAGAACCTTGCCGCTCTACGTGCCCTGGCACGGGTGTGAAGTCGCCTATTCGCCGAACGGAAGCCTGCTCGCCGCCGCGATCTGGTCAGACGGCCAAGGGGCGCTGAGGGTGTTCGAGACTGCGTTCTACAACAGCTTGGGCCAGACGGTCGAACGGGACCTCCGGTTTGTGAGAGAGATCAAGTGGAGCGCAGACGGTTCAGCCGTCTTTACCGTTGGATCGGCTGACCGGGCGGAACGCTATGACCCGGTTCTTGTCCGACGGACCCGCGTCTATCCGACCCAGGGGCGCGAGGCCCTGGATCTTGACGTGTCCCCTGACGGACAATGGCTCGCCTTGGCCCTTCGGACAGGCTCCGTCGCCTTCTATCAAACCGAGGCAAGCCCCATTGTCTTCGAACTGGAGGATCCGACGGCAGAAGCGAGTTCCGTCCTCTTCGACTCCATCGGCAACCGGGTTTGGGTCGGACGATCCGATGGAAAAGTCGCCGAGTGGGACTTGACAGTCCGAATCAAGACTCGGGAGATTCAAGTGGGAACGGAGGCCGTGACCCAGATGGAGCTGTCAGGAGACGCAAGCACGATGGTCTTCGCGACCGAAGACGGTTGGGTCGGGAGTTTGGATCCTGGTTCACTGACGGTCAAGTCTCTCTCGAAGGGTCACGTCGGACCCATCGATGACGTGGCCGCGTCGCCTGACGGCCGGTCTGCCTACTCTGCCAGTCGATTCTCTGGCTTCAAGTCACGGCTCGTCTTCTGGGACTTGACGAACGGGAAACCGTTGTTCGACGCGTTCAACCTCGACGGCACCAGCTACTGGCACGCACACACGCCGGACGGCCTCAGGCTCTTTCAGGGCGTCGATTCACGAAGCCTGATCGAGAGGGACGCCGAAGACGGGAGGATCGTCAAGGAACTGAATCTGGAGGGAGGGTTCCGGACAGCGGCGATGTCCCCAGACGGGGACTGGATCGCCGTCAGCACCGGATCCCGCTATCCCAACCCGATTCACCTCTTCTCGCTCCCGGAAGGCAGGTTTGAGCGCACTCTGCCCGGGCAGGACGGGGTTCAGTCCCTCAGCTTCAGCCCCGACTCGTCAGTCTTGGTCTCGGCCGGTTACGACGGCCGCGTCACCGCCTGGAGCACCGCCTCGGGCGCGAAGCTCTATGAGCGCACAGGTCTTCCCGTATTCTTCGGCAACATCGACCACTCGCCCGATGGCCGCAGGCTCTTGGTCTGCCTCAACGACCGGACGGTCATCCTTGATGCGAAAGTCGGGACGACCTTGGCGCAGGTGACGCACCAACAGTCGAGCCTCTTTAACCAGGCGCGCTTTTCCCCTGACGGACGCTTACTGGCAGTGGCCAACGGCTCCCAGGTCTTCGTCTATCATTCGAATGGGTATGGGCTGTTGTCGACCCTATCGAGCGGTCCAGGCTTCCCGGCTGGACTTCGTTTTTCGCGAGACGGCAAGTGGCTCTGGCGGGGATCTGCCGACTTCCCCGGTTCGCTTATAGCTTGGGAGACCGAAACTTTCGCCGCTCCGAAGCGCTTCGAAGAGTCCTCGCAGGCCTGGGTGATCAATGCGGTCGGCTTTTCGCCAGATGGCCAAAGTTTGACCTTCGCGCGCGAGGACCCGTCCCTTGTCTCAGCCGATTTGCCGATGTCCGAACCAGCGGTGGCTGTCGCTGCGACCCGTGCCTCCGATGGTGGACCGCTCGATACGGGCCAGCTCGCCCTGGAAGACGGCTACGCCGCCCAACTGAGGTTGATTCCAGGAAGCTCTATGAGTGAGGCCGTGATGGAAGGGGTCTCCCCACTGTCCAAGCCGCTCTCGCTCCAACTCGCTCTCCGGGCTCGTTCCATGGTTTCCGCCCTGGCACATGTCTCTGCATTTGACTTTCAAACAAGCCAGTTCGTGCCTTTGGGCCAATGGCGCCTCGGGTCGTCCTGGGAATCGAAGACATGGACGATAGAGGGCCCGCTCCGTCGGTTCGTCGGCCCTCGGCACCAAGTCCGGGCACGGGTCACTTTCCAGCCTTCAAGACCTCTGACGAGCCTTGCCCCTTGGGCCGAACTTGACACCGCGGGGTGGACGGTGGGAATCCGCTAGAGCTCAGCCTGAACCTTGGCGAGAAAAGTGTCGACCGACATCGCTCCAAGGTCGCCTTCTTCCCGATGACGGACCCCGACTGTCCCGGCCTCGACATCGCGGTCGCCTAGGATCAGCATATAGGGCGATTTCTGCCGCTGGTTCTCGCGGATCTTCTTCCCGAGGGTCTCGCGGCTCTCGTCGACGATCACTCGCAGCTTTAGGGCCCGCAGCCGCTCTGCCAAAGCTGCGGCAGCCTCGTTGTGCCTGTCCGCGATCGGCAACACCGCGATTTGCACAGGGGACAGCCAAAGTGGAAACGCGCCCGCATAATGCTCGGTCAAGAGCCCGATCATTCTTTCCAAAGAGCCGAACGGTGCACGATGGATCATGATCGGACGATGGGGCTTACTGTCCTCGCCGATGTATTCCAATTCGAATCTTTCTGGGAGGTTGTAGTCCACCTGGACCGTGCCCATTTGCCAATCTCGACCAAGAGCGTCCTTGACGATCAAGTCAAGCTTCGGTCCATAGAAGGCGGCGTCGCCGGGGGACACCATATAGGACATTTCGAGACGCTGGCAAGCCGCCACGATCGCATCCTCGGCCTGCTTCCAGTTTTCCTCATGACCGATGTACTTCGTGCTGGCTGGGTCGCGAGTGCCAACCCGGACTGTATAGTCCTGCAGTCCGAGCTTCTTGAGCACCAGCATCATGAGTTCGACGACGCCAATGAACTCGTCCAGAAGCTGGTCAGGCCTGACAAACAGATGAGCGTCGTCTTGCGTGAAGCCGCGGACCCGTAACAATCCTGCCAATTCTCCGCTCTGTTCGTACCGATAGACCGTCCCGAACTCGGCCAGCCTCACAGGCAGGTCGCGGTATGACCGCAACTGCGAACGATAGATCTCGATGTGGAACGGGCAGTTCATCGGCTTGAGGACGAAGGTCTCCTTCTCCTCGTCCTCCATGAACGGAAAAAGCTTCTCTCGGAAGGTCAGGATGTGGCCGGACTTCTCATAGAGTTTGATCGATGCGATGTTGGGCGTCACAACAGGGTCGTAACCTCTCTTCAGCTGCTCTTCCTTGAGGAAGTCGCCCATGGTTTCGCGAAGTGTCGCACCTTTGGGGAGCCATAGCGGCAAGCCCGAACCGACGATCGGCGAGAACATGAAGAGGCCGAGTTCTCTCCCCAAGACCCGATGGTCTCGCCGCTTGGCCTCCTCCAGTCGGTGCAAGTACTGGTCAAGCTCTTCTTGGGACCCAAACGCCGTCCCATAGATCCGAGTGAGCATCTTGTTCTTGACGTCGCCCCGCCAATAGGCCCCGGCTACGTTCATGAGCTTGAAGTGCTTGATCTGGCCCGTGTTCTCGACGTGCGGCCCACGGCAAAGGTCGATAAAGACGTGCTCTTTGCCCTGCTTGTCGGTGGCGCGCTGTTCAAAGAAGGTGACCTCGTCGCCGGCAGGGATGGCCTCGAGGAGTTCGAGTTTGTAGAAGGCGTTCTCTGGCCCCTGGCCGTTCGTCGTCTCTTGGAGGATGATCTGCTTAGCCTCGTTTCGGTCCGACGCGATCCGCTTGGTGATGGGTTGCTTAAGGTTCGAAAGCTCCCGCATCTTCTGCTCGACTTTCGGCAATTCTTCTTCTCGGAATGGCTCGGCGAACTCGATGTCGTAGTAGAACCCGTTCTCGATCGGTGGACCGATGGAAAGCTTCGCCCCCGGGTAGAGTTCGGTCACGGCTTGGGCCATGAGGTGCGCGGCACTGTGCCGAAGCTTGTAGAGGTCGCTCTGTTCGTAATCCATCGTTCACCCCCGCAGACAATGCGGTGTCGCTTTCAACCCGTCGGGCCGGGATCAAGGATACCAACGGGAACTTTGAGTCCCGAGTGACCCGTCTAAGCCTCTTGATGCGAATCGGCTCGTTGGCGCTTGCGACGTTCACGGCGGTGACGACCTCGGCACAATCTCCCGAAGAAACGATGCGGGGCTTGGCCGACCAGATGGGCTTGCTTGGCAAGGGCACGGTCACGACGGTGGCGACCGAAGTCCGTCATTCGCGCGAGACGACGATCCGCGTCTCGGCCGCTTTCACTTGTCCTCAAGGCGGCAAGCCTCAGTTGGAGGTCCTCACTACCGTTGACGGGCGCCTCGTCCAGCGAACGGCCTGTGACGGAGATTCCCTCTGGCTCCATTCCGTCTTGCAGAACACCTATTCTTCCGTGCCGCTTTCCCAAGGGTCGTCCCTCTCGCACGACTGGAGGACGAGGCTCTTTCAGACGGTGCAGGCGCGCTCGACCGGCGCGACCGTCTTTACGGTCTCGCTATTGGCCGACGCATTCGGCCGCCGGTTCGCCGAGGGGGCGCGATGGGAGCCTTGGCACCGGGGCGCTCAAGTGAGCCTCCAAGGGCTCGACCTGACATATCGTGTCGCCTCGCCGACGCCCGCTGTTTTCACCTACCACTTGGAACGCGACGAGGACGACAGGCTCCATTGGACCGGGGCCACTTTCGAGTCGCTCTCGGAACCAGGGTCTGAGGGCCATTTCCGTTGGAGCGCGACCGTCTATCCGGGCCAGGTCCCAGCCGACTTCAATCCGAACTTCGCTCCTCCGAAGGGAGCCAGGCCGGTTTCTGTCGAGCAACCGGCCGCACGCTAGACAGTGCGAGCGGCCGCCGCCATTTGATCCCAGGCTTCCTCGGTCGCGGGCCCGACCATCAACAACTCGGCTGAAGGACACCAAGCGAAGACTTCTGGACGAAGTCCGGTCCAGTCTTGCGCCGACCAGCCGACCCGTCCATGCAAGCTTCGTGGGACGACCAACTCGACTTGCTCGGTGTCGCTTGGCTCAATGATGACAGAGAGTGGCTCGACCGATTGACCGAACTCACTCCAGAACAATCTGGCCCAGATCTCTTGCGCCGCCCAACTCTCGAGCCCCATGCCGCCGATAACGGCATGATGAGATCTGGCGTCGGCCTCTCGGCCATCGATCATGACCACCTTGGGTTCGAGAACGGGGGAAAATGACTCGACAGCGCGAGTCGAAAAGGGCGAGCGCCAAAGCACAACGCGGTTTACCGGTTCCCGTGGACTAACGATGGGACACGGCTAGACTGTCTCATAGGTTGGCCCTGAAGCAGGAGCGCGTGGAACAAGAGAATCCGACCAGGGTCGTTTGGGCTTTGGCCGGGCCCGCCGTGGTACTCAACACGCTCCAGACAGTCAACGCTCTGCTTGACAGCTACTTTGTCCAGCACCTACCGACTTCTAATCTGACCGCGATCGGAGCCGCGACGAACGTCATCTTCCTGTTCATATCGATGAGCTTCGCTATGGGGGTCGCCTCGACGGCCCTGGTCAGCCGATCGTTCGGCGCGAAAGACCCGGCCGGGTACCAGTCTGCGAGTCAACGGAGCTTGGCCCTTTCCGTTTGGATCGGTGTCGCCTTCGCGTTGGTTTGTTGGCCAGGGGCGAGTTTGGCGGCAAGCCTCCTCCTGCCCGTAGAAGCGGTCGATGCGCGCCGTCAAATGACGACCTTCTTGGTCGCATTTGGGTTCGGGCTACCGGCTTATTTTGTGATCCAATCGCTCGCTGGTTCCTTAAGGGGCATCGGCGACACTCGGAGCCCGATGACGATCAGTGGACTGCAGATCGTCCTCCATATCCTCTTAAACTTCCTGCTCATCAATCCTCCCCGTCCGACACCTTTCGGCATCGTGATGCCAGGGGCGGGGCTGGGACTCCTCGGGGCCGGAATCGCCATGACAGTCAGTGCTTGGACCGCCGCCGTTATCTACATGGTTTGGAGCCGTACGACGCCGCTGCGCCTGAGCTGGAATCTGGGTTGGGTGGGACTCCAATGGGCTCGCCGGATTTTGAACGTGGCTGTGCCCGCCGCCATGATGGCGATCGTCCGGGTCACCTCTTTGATGGCCTTCACCGGGGTGCTGAAGCAAGTTCCTCAGGCCGAGGTCGCCATCGCGGCGATCAGGCCAGCTTTCTCGATCGAATCATTGACGTTCATGCCCGCATTTGGCTTGTCTGTCGCAGCGTCCGCCCTGATCGGTCAAAGCCTGGGAATGGGGAGGCCCGACCGGGCTGAAAGGTTGGGCTGGATCGCCGCTCATCAAGCCGCCCTGATCAGCCTCGTGGCGTCAGTGGCGTTGCTTTTCTTGGCCCATCCCGTCGCCGTTCTTCTCTTGCCTTCGCAGCCTGAGGTGGCAGAAGTCGCGGCCAGGTTCCTGTTCATCCTGTGCCTGACCGAATTCCTCTTCGCTTATGGCATGGTGTTCACGGGGGCGATGCAGGGGGCGGGCGACACGGCCCGGCCGTTCTGGATGACATTGGCTTGCATGTGGGGTGTGCGCGTGCCTCTCGCGGCATGGCTTGCCTTGCCGAGTTTCGGCCCTGTGGCTGGGCTGGCCCTCGGGGCAGACGGATGTTGGATAGCGATGAGCGTGACACAGGCCCTGCAGGGCTTCGCGGCCCTGGTGCTCTTCAAGGCGGGCCACTGGAAGCATCAACAGGTCTAGCCCTTCAGGACTGTTTCGAACTGATCTGTGATCGAGTCGATCGCGAAGGCCCTTTCGGCGTACCTCCGCGCGTTCGCCCCCATGGTTCGGCGCGCTTCTGGGTCTGATGCGAGCCGCACCGCGCCCTCGATGAATCCCTCTTTGTCGGCAGGCGACACGACGATTCCGGTCTGGTTCGTCTGGACGATCTTCGCGCTCAGGTTTTCAAGAGGCACAGCAAGGAGCATCGGTCTGCCAGCGCAGTGGTAGGTCAGAACCTTCGAGGGCACTGAGAACACGCCGGCGTCCGGTTCAAGGATAGCGACCAAGACGTCGGCAGAGGCCAGCATCGCGGGAAGTTCCGCGAACGGCTGAAACGGCAGCAGGACCAAGTTTGTGATTCCGAGCTCGTTCGCCCTCTCGCGCAGCCAGTCGATGGAGGCGCCCTCCGAAGCGACGACCATGACGTGGTCAGGGATCTCCGCGACCCGCTTAGCTAGTTGGATCAACAGCTCCGGGTTGTGCTTCATGCCAAGTGTGCCGGAGTAAAGGTAGACAAATCGGGCGTCCAGTCCGTGTTTCGTCGACCACGGGTTCACCTTCTCATTGACTGGCACTTCCTCAAGCGGCGCCCAGTTTTCGATCACTCTGACCCGGTCACTTGACAAAGGGATTAAGGGCCGGAAGTCCTCGGAGATCACCACGACTTGATCGCTGGCGGCGAGCATCCGCTGTTCAAGTCCGTCATATATCGATCCGATCCACCCTCCTACAACGGGCACCCGCTCAGGCAAGAGCCTCTTGGCGGCAGGACCGATCAGGTCTTGAACCCAGTAGACAAACCTGCGGCTCTTGGCTTTGGACTCCTTCAGGATCTGGCTTTGAGCTTCGAGGGGCGTGTTTGCCGAAAGCACGACTTCCGGCCCGAATGCCTTGATCGCCTCTACTGCCAGTCGACCGTGCTCGATCTCGAGCTTCCTTCGAGAAAAGAACTTGCCCCGGTCGATCTTTTGGCTCAGGACTAACGGTTGCACCCTGAAGCCTTCGGGATCGTCTGGCCCCTTGACCATCGCTCCCTGAGGAGTGACGATCGAAGACGAGTAGAGGTGCAAGACTTCATGGCCGCGCCGAGCGAGAGCCCGACTCAGTTGAACTTGGAAGGGATGTCCGGCATAATCGTGGACAACGATCCTCATGGCGAGTCCCCGCAAGGGCACCCACAGCTGTCAGCTAGATCGGCCATCGCTAAAGGCTCTGACTGTTAAGCTTTCGAAGGTACTTTGCTCTGGATCTGATCATAGATCCACTCGTAAGTCTTCGCCATCCCATCTCGCAAGGGAATCGATGGCTCCCAGCCGAGTTCCTTCTTGATCAGCTCGTTGTCGCTGCTCCGTCCACGCACTCCTTTCGGTGCGTTGAGATTGTACTTTCGGTTCAGCTTGATCCCGGCGATCTCTTCCACGATGTCAACGAGTTGGTTGATGGAGACCATCTCTGCGCTGCCCAAGTTGATCGGATACTCGATGTTGCTTTCCATGATTGACTTGCACCCGAGGACACAGTCGTCAATGTACATGAAACTTCTCGTCTGATGACCGTCGCCCCAAATCTCGATGTTGTGGTCTCCGCTCAACTTCGAATGAATCACCTTACGGCAGATGGCGGCAGGCGCTTTTTCCCGGCCGCCGTCCCACGTGCCATGGGGGCCGTACACGTTATGGAATCGCGCCACTCTCGTCACGATCCCAAAGTCCTCCATGAAGTGCCGGCACATGCGCTCGCTGAAGAGCTTCTCCCAGCCGTAACCGTCTTCCGCTAAAGCCGGATAGGCGTCTTCTTCCTTTAAGCCCGGGTTGTCGACGTCCTTCTGCTTATCGCCGTTGTAGACGCAAGCGCTAGACGCGTAGAAGAACCTCTCGACACCAGCTTCTCGTGAAGCCATCAGCATGTGGGTGTTGATCAAAACACTGATCATGCAAAGAGCTTTATTGTTCTCGATAAAGCCCATACCCCCCATGTCAGCGGCGAGGTTATAGACGATCTTGGCCCCTTTGACCGATTCTTCGCACGCTTCCTTTCCGCGAAGGTCGAGAATCTTGTTCTCAGCATATGGCCACACTTGGTACCATTCGTCGTAGGGTTTAATGTCAACTGCCACGATGTCCTCGTGGCCGTTCTTTTTCAGGTAATCGACTAAGTGGCCACCAATAAAACCACCAGCTCCGGTGACGACCGTCTTGCCTCCAGCCATTGGAAGGGAGTTTACCATGGGGCCGGGTGGACGGGCCTAAGGAGAATTGCGGGGAGCCCGATGAAGAACTGCCGAGGCGACCGTCGAGGCCCGCTTCGCGGCAAGCACGTCGTGCACCCTCAGCACTCGAGCCCCGAGAGCCTGGGCCAAAGTCTGGGCGGCCAAAGTTCCCTCGATCCTCTCGCCAGGTGGCGCGTCTTCCGTGAGCTTGCCGATGAACGACTTTCGGCTCACTCCAACGAGGACAGTCCAAGGGCTCTTCGCTAACTCGCCAAGATTGGCCAATAAGTCAAGGTTATGGTCAAGAGTCTTACCAAATCCTATGCCAGGGTCGATCCAAACTTGACTCGGTTCCAGACCAGCTTCGACGGCCGACTCGGCACGGCTGAACAGAAACGCCTTCACTTCAGCGACCACGTCCCCATAAGTTGGGGCAGCCTGCATCGTCCGCGGCTCGCCTTGCATATGCATCAGGCAGACAGTGGCCCCCCGGTGAGCACACACGTGCCTCATGTCGGGGTCGCGCCAGGCAGTCACATCGTTCACAACCGATGCCCCAGCCTTAAGGCAGGCTTCCGCCACTTCAGCCTTCGAAGTGTCGACCGAGACGACCACCCCGTTCGCGACCAGGCCCTTCACCACAGGCAAGACCCGGTCGATCTCGGTCGGGGCTGCCACCGGTTCGGCTCCTGGACGGGTCGATTCGCCCCCCACGTCGACAAGATCGGCTCCTTGGGCCAACATGTCCATCCCCCTGGCCACGGCACGTTCACCCGACCAAACGCCCCCATCGCTGAAGCTGTCAGGAGTCACATTGAGGATGCCCATCAGAGCCGGCCTGTCCTCCGGCAATGGAACGAACTTCATTGTGCGCCCGACAATCCAAATGCGTCGTGCAGGAGTTGCACCGACCGCCGTAGCTCCGATTCGGGAATGAGGCAGCTCAGGCTGAACTCGCTGTCGCTCGTTTGCAGCACCGGAATCTTGGCCGCCTCGAGCCTTTCGAGGACGCTCAAGAACACCCCGGGCTCTTGCATCGTGTCCCGGCCGACGACCGACACCATTGTGCAGCCTTCGGCGATCTGGAGAGCGATGGGCACAGGCCTGCCGAGCGGACCCATCAACTCGCCTTGAGTCTCAGCCCCGACAGTCGGTTGGTTGCCGATTTGTAGAAGATAGATCGACATGCCTTCACCCTCGATCGGGAGGACCAGACCGTCAAAAGCGTCGCTCACGACAGGGAACTGGTCGCGGGGCAAAGCAAAACCGACCGCTTCCGGACTCAGGTTGATCATGTGTAGGTTGACACCGTACTTGGCCAGAGTCTCGAAAAGCCGGGCCGCGAACCGAACCCTGTGCTCTGGCCGGACGCTGGCCAGGCTCGCCTGAACCGACACCAGCTTGCCTGAGTGAGTGACCCCGGTCATCCTCCGCCCTGTGGCGCCTTCGCGAGGCACGACCTCGGTCCCCTGGTGTTCGCTGAAGGTGTTCTTGACCCAGAGCGGAATGCCGAAACGCATTGCGATCTCGGCAGCCCGAGGGTGAAGGACTTTCGCTCCCAAATGGGCAATCTCGGCGACCTCGTCGTACGTCACTCGATCTAATGTTGGAGCGTCCGAGACGAAGTCGGGGTCGGCCGTCTTGACACCATCGACGTCAGTGTAGATCTCAACCCGATCGGCATTGAGGGCGGCCCCGAGACCAGCCGCCGTTGTATCGGACCCACCCCGACCAAGGGTCGTGAGTTCCGCCCCGGGCAAGCCGCCCTGAACCCAAACCCCTTGAAAACCGCAAACGACCGGTACCAGACCCCGTTTGATCGCTTCATGGATCCCAAGCGGATTGATGCCAAGTATCCGGGCGTTCCCATAACGACCGTCGGTCCGGATTCCAGCTTGGCCGCCCCGAAGTGAGATCGCTGGCTGACCAAGGGACTTGAGAGTGTGCGAGAAAACGACACTGGACAAGATCTCACCGCATGCCATCAGCAGATCGAGCTCGCGAGGCTCGGGATCGACGGCTGGATCGATCTCTCGGAGCAAGGACACCAGAGTGTCGGTCGCGTAGGGTTCGCCCTTTCTGCCGATCGCGCTGACGACGACGACCGGAAAGAAACCCTTTTCGCGGGCTGAAATGACCCTAAGGGCGGCCGCTTGCCGGGCTTCCTTGGTCTTGACGCTCGTGCCTCCGAACTTCAAGACAACGATTTGCCCTCCCGGACGACTTGGCGATTGCCTAGCGAGGTTCGGAGCCGGTTCAGCACCGAAAAGCTCTACAAACCGTGACCGCAATCTGTCGGCGTTGACTGTCGAAGTGACGATCAGCACCCGGTCGTGCATGTCACTGAGGTGGTCGATCTCGGCGCCACTGGAGATCGTCTCGGCAATGATCCGGGCGATCAGCCCTTCCTCGTCACGCATGTTGGCCGCGTGCACGAGCACGACCGAGCGGCCCTGGATGACTTCAGACTTCGCACCGACCGAGTTGAGAGCGGCGGCCGTCTTGCCCGCTTCGTCCTCACTGACAACGAAGGACATGCCTCCTGGCGACATCTTCAGAAAGTCGATGCTGATCGATTGCTTGGCGACTTCGGAAAGAATCTGGAGCCTCGCCTCCGTCAAACCTCCGGTCAAGCCCGTCACATGGATCGCGCAAAGATCGCCGCGAACTTCGACCTGGTCAATCCCGCGTCTCCGCTCAAACTCCGTCTCGACTCCGGCCACAGAGTCGAGCGGCTCACTCAGAAGCCTGCTGAACGGTGAGTTTCCAATCTCGACGCTCACGACTGCAACACCTGGTCGATTCTCGCCCAAACGTCCTCGCTGACCTGGGCGCCCGACGCGCCCGCGTTCTCTTCCACTTGCTCGGGCCGTGTCGCCCCAATGATGACCGAGCTCACGTTCTCTTGCCGCAGGCACCATGCCAAGGCCAGCTGGGCCAAGGTCAGCCCAGCTTCTTGGGCCACGGGCACCAGCTTCTGCACTTTTGTCAAGGTTTCGTCCGTCATCAGCCAACCCATAAAGGTGTTCGAGCTGTCATCGGAGGCCCGCGTGCCCGGTGGCGCTGCTTGGCCGGGCTTGTACTTTCCGGTCAAGACGCCTTGGGCCAAGGGCGAGAACACGACCTGTCCCAGGCCGTGCTTCTGACTCGTCGGGATGACGCTGGGTTCGATGTCGCGTTGAAGCATGTTGTAGACGGGCTGGTTGCTGACCGGGGGGCAGCAGTTCATCGATCTCGCGATCTGGACGGCTTCGGTGATCGCTTCGGCGGGCCATAGGCTTACACCCCAATAAAGCACTTTGCCGATCCGGATCAAGTCGTCCATCGCTCGGACGCTCTCTTCGATGGGTGTGTCCGGGTCGAAGCGGTGATACTGGTACAGATCGACGTAGTCCATTTTCAGGCGCCGTAGAGACCCGTCGATCGACTCATGGGTGTGCTTGCGGCTGTTGCCCCGGTCGTTGGGGGCGTCGCTCATCGGAAAGAAGCATTTGGTAGCGATGAAGAGGTCTTGTCGTCGAAGTTCCTTGACGGACTTGCCCAGGGCCACTTCCGCTTCGCCGTGGTTGTATACATCGGCCGTGTCAAAAAAATTGACTCCAAGGTCGAAGGCTTTTGTCACGACCGAGTCGGTAGATTCCTGAACCAGCGACCGGCCATGAGTCAACCAGCCGCCCAACCCTACTTCGCTGACCTTGACTCCAGTCCGGCCGAGCCTACGATACTGCACGGTCGCAAGGTTACCTAGCGAACCGGAAGAGCAAGGAGCGTGGGCCTCTTCCAAACGGCTCGACCATGACAAGGCGGCCCGAGCGGACAGCATCAGCGGTCAGATACCTCCACCAAAGGTTCAAGTCCTGGCGCATTTCCTGGCGTTCTTGATCCGAGTAAGGCGCGCCCACTGCCAAGCCAGAAGCTTCCAGCCAACGATCTCGAAACCCTCGGTCGATCATGCTTGGATCGAGGTTTATATAGACATGCGAAAAGCCGAGTTCGAGCATGGAGTCTGCATAAGCGACGCCGCTCTCGAGCCTCTCATACGGAATCCTGGTCGAATGTCCCGGATTCGCCCAGAAGTAAGGTTTGTCCAAGAAGAATCCGAAAACCTCATCATAAAGAGCGACCTTCACAGCGCCATCGAGACGATTGATCGCTTGGCTCGGGACGAAGAACCCTACGGTCCTTGCCTGGTAGTCCTCCCTCGAAATGGCCCCGCTGGCGACTTGCAGTTGTCCCAAGGTCTGGAACAAGACGAGGACGGTCGCGGTGATGGCCGCCTGGGCGACAACAATCACTTGCCAGACTCTCCGAGCATTCCCACTCTGGTTCATCTCGACCGAAGCGAGGATGAGCGGAATGGCGACGATGGTCAGGTAACGGCTTTGCTGGCTCAAAAGGAACCAAAGCCCGAGGAGCAGGCCGCAGACCGCCAAAACGAACTTGGCCCGCCCGTTCAACCGTCCGACCGTGACACCGATGGCCGCAGCCAAGAGCGGAACCATTCCGATGGCGCCGGTCGGAAAACCGAGACCGAGATGTTGTCCCGGATTGACATAGCGTCCTGGCTGATACGAAAGGCCAAAGACGGCATGGCCTAAGCCAAGGATCCCAGTGCCGACGCCAAAGGACTTCTGCTCTTCGCGGTAGATCGCGGCTCGCCAGACATCCCACTCACGCCCGTCGAACACCTCAAAAAGGAAAGGGTAGACCGGGTTGCCTGTCATGACCCAAGACTTCATCCACCAAGGCGTGGCCAGAAGCAACGAAGCAACCAGCGGGGCTGCCCACTGCCTGACCGGAATCCGCGCCCGTAGCGTCACGACCGTACAAGCGAGACCGAGGGCGAGGGCCACTTGGATTCCGGTGTGCTTGGTGGACATGGCTAGGCCGAGGCCGGCTCCGGCGAGCCAGGAGCGGTCAGCCCTGCCATCAAGGAGCCATTCGGCCGCAAACACAATGGCCACGCTCGCAAAGAGCCCGTGAGCAACATCAATGTAGGCCGTCCCAGACTCCCACAAGACGACCGGAATCGAGAATAGGGCCAAGGTCGCGACCCAGGCCGCTCCCGAAGAAGACCTCCGACGGGCGTGACCAAAGACAAAGAACGCACCAAACAACAGCCAGGCCAGAGAAAACGCCTTCGCTCCCGTTTGCCCACCCCAAGCCAGGCCGTGGAGGGCCGCCAGTTCTGCGACAAACGGGAAATTGCTGTGATGGATGCCTGGCACGTAGCCGACTTGTCCCGCTTGCAACCAGAGTTTTGGCACAGCGAGGTGGTAGGCCAGCGTGTCCCAGTCGCGGGTATCGCTTGGGGCGAGGATGGCGACCAATGGGATCAAGGCAAGAACCGAGCAAGACACGAGTCCTGCCGCCGACCACCCACGGGGCCAACTGAACTTCAGTCCCCTGAGTCCGTCACGGCGGGCAGTGTTGAGTGAGACCAAGACGAGGATCAGCGGCCAACCGATGAGCGCCAGTTTCAGTCCGCCTGGAACCAGACCAAGCAAGAGGGTGACCGTCCCCAACAGCCCCAGGCTGAGGAGTCCGGCAAGTCCCAGCCTCTCGGCCGGATCCAAGTCCGGCGACCAACGGTCGAGCCATGGCATGGCCGCATAGGACCCTACGAGGGCGAACCCAAGGGCTGCTGCCACCTCCAACATGCCGCTCGAGTATACGGCAGGTACGATCTGAGCGTGCGTCGGCTCGCCAGGATCTATCGCGTCTTCTTGGCCTCTTCATTGCAGCGCGAGCTCGAGTTTCGGGCCAACTTTATCGCCAAGGTTCTTCAAAACGTCGCTTGGATCGTCGTCTTCACTCTCATCATTGTGGTGATCTATAGCCACACCGATTCAGTCGCTGGTTGGAACCGTGGAGAGGCTTTCGTCCTCGCCGCCACCATTTTCATGTTGGGTTCTGCATCGTCCGCGCTCTTCTTCTCCTTGGTCGAGATTCCAGAGCAAGTTCGCCGGGGCACATTGGACTTCGTCGTCACGAAACCGATCGACTCGCAGTTCTGGGTCAGCTTACGACGCTTCAACTTTGATCAGATCGGAGCCTTTCTCGCTGGTGTCCTACTCCTGGCTTATGGCCTGGCCAACGCCGGCACCCCAGTCGGTGCTGTGCAGATCCTTTCGTACGCCGTCACCTTTCTTGCGGCCCTCGCTCTGTACTATGGCTTTAGCCTGGCCCTGATGACCTTGGGTATCTGGCTGGTTAGAGTCGACAATCTATGGGTTCTTGGCGAGACCGTTCAGCAAGTGGCACGGTATCCGTTGGACATCTATAACGTTCACGTTCAGCGGATGCTGACCTACGCATTGCCCTTGGCCTTTCTGGCTACCGTGCCTGCCAAGCAGCTCGTGAAGCAAGTTGATCCAACTTTCGTCTTCTTGAGTGTTCTCTATGCCGGGATCGCCGTTGTCCTCAGCAGGTCGTTCTGGCTCTTTGCTATGAAGAGATACTCGAGCGCGAGCTCCTAGTCGCCAAACCCGAAGCCACTGCCGACCGCTTGGCCCCTCGTCCCCTGCCCGAAAAGCGATTCTGACGGAAACGCCTTGATCCGAAGGTAGAGGCCGAACGTTCGACCAGAACGAAAGCCGATACGGTTGTCGATCACCTCGAATACCGCTTCGGCGCAATGCAAGTCGTAAACGGCTTGATAGTGCTGGGCTTCAAGCTGTTTACTATATCCGTTGTAGTCAAGGAGCATCCGAAAACCGGTTCGGCCATACCTGGCTCCCACGAGCCTTGCTGACACTCCGGCAAGGCTCTCGTTCGCAAAGTCATACCTGACTCCAAGTCCAAGCTCCCAAGGAGACTTGCCCGTCAAAAAGTCAACTCTTAGATTGCTCCATCTCTGATCGATCGTGTCATAGTTCGCGCTGGCGTCAAGACGAAGTCGAGATCCTGGATCCCACAGGCCGCGCAACCAAATCGACCGCCACGGACTCCCGAACACTCTCTTGTAGTTGAAGTCATATCCTGATTGGGCGCTCAACAAAACGGCACTCGCAGGTGAGACAGAGAAGTCAAGAGCTAGTGCGTCCGTTTGCCCCGTTTGATCGATACTGACCGGAGAGAAGCCAAACGGCCGCAGTTGACGGTACTGAACACCCAAGGAGCCCTTTGAACCGATAGACTGCTTGAACGTGGCCTGATGGTTGAGCACGTACTGCGCAGTATCATCGCTGTACAAACCCTGTTGAAACTCGGTTGACCAACTCATAGTCGTGGATCGGCCCATCTTTTCAGAGCGCCCAATTTGAGACGCAAAATAGAGCCTCGTCACGCGATCTTGTCCAGCAAGGTTGGACAGTTCGCCGATCGAAGCCGACAATCGCACTGGCCAGGTCCGGCCGACTTGAGGATCGATCAACCTCTCTGAGTCTGAGCGCAATGTCAACATCGGTGTGACATCGTTTCCTGCAAAGACCCTTTCTCCTCTCCCAATGGGCACCGTCCGTGAGTACATCAACTCGGCTTCAAAAGAACGGAAGTTCGTAGCAGCCGAATGCCGGACATCGAACCTTTCCAAGACACTGCGACTTGATCCTCCCGTCGATTCGTTTCGTTGAAGGGCCAGATCAAGGTTAGACCTCAGTGGCCCGATGCTCCGTGAGTCTGAGAGACCGAAACTCTGATCCGCCGCGTTGAACCCAGAAGTTGACGACCCGTATCTTTGATACGTGAGCCTTGTCGATCCCTGTGTTCGAGGAACAATGTACTGGCCAGACAGGTTCGTGACCGTGCTATCAGGGGCCGTCAAATAGTTTAGCCGCTGATAGGAACCAAAAGAAGACAGAGTACCGCCGAAAAGTTTGTGCTCGTGACGTGACGTGAGCAGTGTCGATCGACGAACTCCAAACAATCCGTAAAGCGAAAGCAGACCCGTTAAGGATTTATTGGAGTAGTTATAGTCCCAACCAAGGCCCGTTCCCAAGCGGCTCATCAGATCCAATCGAGTATCGACAAAATTCTCGCCAGGTAACGGGGTCGTGACTCGAGCCTTTACGTAGTAGCCTTCGTCAGGAGACTGCCCGACCGTTGGTAGCCATCTTTGCGAACCACGCTCAAGGGGGATCGACACCATCGGTAATCGAATGACGGTCTTTCCCAGTACCGACACGACCACGTTCCGAAGATCTGCTCTCTTCCCTGGAACGACCTTCACCGACTTCGATCGAATCGCGAAGTGAGGATGTTCCAGGTCACAAGTCGTTGTTTCTGCTTCGATTGCTGTGACCAGGCCAGACTCACCACCACCCTCCTTCGCCTCGACAAACAGGTCGCCTGGAGTCGGCTTACGGAGCCTCTCAGGTTCCAGCTTGGCGGCACCATTGCTAAAGGCGAACGTTTTTTCGCGAAGGTTGACATCGATGGTGTCCCCTGTGACGACTTCGCTTGGCCCATCGACCTTTGCCTTGCCTTCGAGTCGAAACTGCTTGGATTGCCTGTTCCCTGCGATCTTGTCGGCAGTGAGAACGTACTCACCAAAAAGCATATCGACGCGTCCAACCGCTTCGATGTCGTCGCCTCGGAGAACAAGGTTGTCGGCCGACCGGATTTGCATCCTCTCTTGTCGAGTTTCGACGGTCATCTCCGGTTTCTTTTGCACTGGAATCTTCTCAAGACAGGCTCGAAAACCAGAGAACCATTCTGCGGCTTGACATGTCGTGCTCATCAAAGCGACTCCGAGAACGAGAACTCTCACTCGAGTTTCCTCATGATAATGCCGGCGACGAGGAGAAACAATGCGTTCGGCGCCCAAGCCGCCAGAATCGGCGACAGCCAACCGTTCTTAGCAAAGATGTCACCACTGATCACAAAGAGATTCATGTAAAGCCACACAAACCCGAGACTGACTAGGACTCCAACAAAGGGCCCGGCCTTCGCAAATCTGACAGCTAGCACGGATCCCACCAATCCGAAGACAAAGCACGACGCTACGACGGCAAAGCGCTGGTGGAACGCAAGCTCAAGCGATGTCGTCGGTTGGGCCGACTTCTTGGCTTGGGCAATGGCGTTGCCAAGCGAATCAACCGTTTCCTCCTCCGGCATTGGCGGCAAGAAAACATCGCTGATCCTTATTGGCTCAAGAATCTTGATCGAGTCTTTGCTTTCCAAAGTGTTCAATTGCGAACCCTTCATGTGGAACACGGTCGGACTGACGATGGTCCAGACGCCCTCGCGGAACCAACCCGACTCGGAGACTGTCACGACGACCTCGCCTGCTCTCGGACGTTCGATCAAGAGAACATCGCTAAGTCGGACGCTCCCGTCGCCCATCCTCTGAATACTCCCGAAGCTGGCTGCGAACCGATCTATTTCAAGCAAGACGTTCGACCTGAACTGCGGAATCGAACCCATAAAACCGACTTCGCTGCTCAATCGACGATATTCTTTGGTCGCCGGAGGGATCAATCTCTCCACGACGAGATAATTCGCGACAGAAACCAGCCCCCCGGCGACGACAATCGGAAGCAGGATCCGAGAGACGCGAATGCCCGCCGCCCGCATGGCCGTGATCTCGCTCTCGCGAGCCAGACGCGAGATTGCCAAGGAAGCCCCCAAGGCCATACCAATTGGAAACGTATAGTTCATCCAACTGGGTAACTTGTACAAAAGCATCTGGACGATGGCCAGACGGGGTACCGCGTCAACGTTGAAGGTCTTGTAGATCGCGATCAAGTCGTTGGCGACAAACAACAAGGCGATGACGACAGTCCCGATGAGGAGCGGCACAAGCAGCTCACCCAACAGATAGCGGTCGAGCTTTCTCACCGGGTTCCCCCATGTCCCGACAGCAAATGGACGAACATCACAACCCCGACAGCGATCAAGCCGACCGTAGAACCGACAGCCAAGGGCACGGAGACGGACGCAAGACTGCCGGCCAAAGGGAGCCCGACCAGCGCGATCAAGGCCAAAGCCCACACTCCGATCAGCTTGTTGGCGGTGTTGGGCCCGAACCAACGGCCACGAGCGAGATCCAATATGTGGGCCCGGCCACACGAAGGACACCACACCGTTCCAGCCGTCAGAGGAATCGAGCAACCTATGCAGTGAGCCGGTCGGATCACCGAGGGCCGCACAGCCGCTTTCCATTGATCGAACTCTCGGTGTTCAGCTGGAAAAAGCTTTCGAGGCATTTGATCCACCGCTGTTTCTGCGATCTTGAACGCCTGACCCTGCAGGCCCATGTGATAGGTCAATTGTGCTAACCGCCAAAGAGCACCGGTGTTGCCGGGATTTGTCTTGAGGCCCTCGCAAAGCCGCTGGATCTGTTCAAGATCGATCTCCATCATGGCTCTGCGCGTCATGGCTTTTCGGACGAACGGAAACATCAACGTCGTCACCACAGCACCAAGAAAGATCCAGACGCCCAGCCCCGGGACAGGAGGAGCGATAGTGACCATGCCAAGTCCAATGGCCAAGCCGAGAACGACGATCCCGGTCAAGGCGTCGATCTCGCCCGTGACGATCCATCCGATTGCGGACAACACCCAGGCAACCACCAAGACCCAGATAAAGCATCCGGCTAAGACAGCCATCGGATCGGTGGCGAGCGAGTGAAGGAGCTTCACTTGGCCTCCTCTGTGTTCGACCTCCGCCTGCCAAGTTCCAACCTGGGCTCTTCTCCTCGCAAGAGCCGGCCGATGTTGGCTCGATGCTTCCAAAAGACATAGGCGACCATCAGTCCGTAGACTCCTAAGAAAAGACGGCTCTGGCCGGTCAAAACTGCGGCCACAAGCACGGTCGAAGCACCAATGAGGCTCGAAACGCTCACAATCCGAGTCAAGAGAAAGGCCACGACAAAGCCGCCAAAACCTGCCGTCCCGACGATCGGAGCCGTGCCCAAGAGCGCGCCAAGACCCGTCGCGATTCCCTTACCCCCCTTGAATCCGACGAACGGCGAAAGCGTGTGCCCGATGATCGCCAGGGCTCCAAAGACCAAAGCTTGATCCGGTTGAGATAGGACGACCACGCTTTCTGGCGTCAACTTCGGGAAAAAAAGTGCGGGCCCAACCCCCTTCAGCACGTCGAGCGCGAAAACGACGATGCCGTCGCGAGGGCCAAGAACACGGAAGACATTGGTCGCGCCGATGTTGCCGCTTCCTTGACTTGTGATGTCAATGCCTCGCGCCAGCGCAACCCATTTTCCAAAGGGGAATGAGCCCACCAAGAATGCGGCCAAGCTGGCGATAAAAAACTCGATCAAGGCCCAAGTCTCTCTGCCACGTGCGCGAAAAGTCTGCGGGCTACCGCTTGGAAACCTTCGAACAATCCGAGGAACGCGTTACCGTCGCTCATGCCAAACGATCTTGCCACACGAGAGAGTTTGTCCGGGTTCTCAGGGACCGATTCGGGGCTCATCCCCAGGCACCCGAGTCGAAGGCGGCATTCCAACAGGAACCGATGGGCATCGATCATGGCCTCGGCCTCGATCGGCGATAGGAGGCCAGAACGGCCCAGAGAGTTGATCCTTGATGGAGTGTCAATCGGTTCGCGCTCAATGTGGCCCGCAAGAACGGCCAAATCGACTGCCCAGGACACATCGTCCAGATTGACTCGTCGGCGCTCGACCTGGGTTGGGCTCAATTCCGCTTCGATCAGAGATTTGATCTGTACCAACCGGGACAGTAGCCCCGGGCTCCACCCCGGGCGAGGCACAGTCCAATCGCCATGCAACGTCTGGTGGCACGCCCAAACGAGGGCCCACCAATCCGATCCCGCCCACGGCGCCTCGACCGACGGATCGTTGGTCAACGCAGTTCGGCCCCTTGACGACTCGGGTGGGAGCGATACCGTGTACCACGGCCGCTTGCCTGGTTCCTCAATCGCCATGGTGGCGACCATTGAGGGGGGTTCGCCAGGCACCCACTCGCCGCGTGCCAAAGAGCCGATCGCGATCGTCTCCACCCCAAACGTCGAGATTCGCTGACGCTCCAGGTCACTGGCCAGGCCGATCTCTGAGATTCCAGATTCCAGGGCTAAGACCCATGCGTCTTCCGACGTCGATGGACGGACAAGGCTAGGATCCGACGTAGACAAACCCGCAAGGATCCCTTGCGCGTCGCGGATCAATCGAGCCGCTTGTCTCTCTTCGTCGCTCACACCTTGGCCAGTAAGGATCCTTGCCAGGGCGTCAGGTCCTCGATGGGCCCCGATTCGCGCCAAGGTGAGGCCGAGACCAGCGGCCGACTCCCAATGGTCAAGGGTGGCCACAGGGTCGGCCGATCGTCGCAGACAAAATTCGAGGGCCTCCAGCGCCTTGTCAGGATCGATCGATTCACGCACCCATCCCTCAATAGCCTTCGTGATGGGCCTTTGTCGGATCCGTTGGATCCGTTGCAGCCTCGCTTCAGCCTCGTCGGGTCGAGAAAAGGGCCGCATAGGAGGATGGGGCGGGCCAAAGCTCTTGACCGCACTCCAAGCATACACCCCCTTTGACGCCCTGCCCAGATTCAGGTGGCTGCCGCCGGTATCGTTGAACGCATGGAGCCTTCTCAAGGTGCTTTCCGCCGCTTGGCCGTGATCATGGCAGGCGGCTCGGGCGAGAGGTTTTGGCCCGTTTCGACCAAGGATCGTCCCAAACAGTTCCTCCGCCTCAGCAACCCCGATCGCACGCTCTTAGGCGAGGCCGTTGACCGCGCTGCCGCAGTCGTCGGGCTGGAAAACGTCCGGATCGCGACAGGAAGGCACCTTGCCAAACCAAGCCAGGCCGAGCATCCGGGTCTTGGACAAGGTTCCCTCCTGGCCGAACCGTGTAAGCGAAACACGACCGGGTGTTTGGCATGGGTGACCGCCCATCTCATCGCAAACGACACAACTGGTTGGGCCCAAACTTCGATCGCGGTCCTCACAGCCGATCATCGTATTGAACCGACCTCTGAGTTCGTTGCGACGGTCAACGAAGCCCTCGCCACAGCAGAATCGACTGGCGGGCTCGTCACGATCGGAATTCGGCCAGATCGGCCAGCTACGGGCTTTGGCTACATCGAAACCGGACAGACCGCAGGGTCGGCCCGAGAAGTCTTGCGGTTCACAGAAAAACCGGACAAGCAGACCGCTGAAGCGTTCCTGAGCCGAGGCAACTATCTTTGGAACTCCGGAATGTTCTTCTGGACCCTCGCCGCGTTCATGGCCGAGCTCGAACAAGCCCAGCCCGAGATTGCGGGCAAAGTGCGTGAGATGGCCAGCCTGATCGGAACCGGCGACCTCCCTGCGGCCGAACAAGTCTTCGAGTCGCTGCCGAACCTTTCCATCGACTATGCGCTACTGGAAAAGGCAACACGGGTGTTCGTGGTCGAGCCTCGCTTCACCTGGGACGACTTGGGCTCATGGGACGCCCTCAGTCGATCTCTGCCCCAGGACGAAGAGGACAATGTCGCCGTCGGCAACGCCCGCTATCTTGAGTCGAGCGGAAACGTCGTCTATATCGAAGGGGCCAACGTCCAAGTCTGTCTGCTCGGCGTCTCCGACCTGGTCGTCGTCGTGACAGACGACACTGTGATGGTCTGCCCCAAGGGCCGCGCCCAAGACGTCAAGCGTTTCCTGACTGACTGAGCCGGTCGATGGCTGCCTTGATCGCCCCGAGCGGGCCTGATTCGTCGGCTCGAAGGGCCAAAACGCCGAACCTCCGAGCCGCAAGGATGTCGGATTGCTTGTCGCCGACCAAGAACGACCGGTCTTTGAGGCACGGGAAAAGGGACGAGACGGCCTCAAGCTGGCCCGTGCCAGGCTTTCTGCCTGGGCAGTTCGCGTCCGGCTCATGAGGACAATACGCGACGACGCTTATCTCCGGCATTTCGCCAAGCATCCACTCTGTCAGTTGCAGAAAGTCATCCTCCTCGTAGAGCCCCCGTCCGACCCCCGACTGGTTCGTGACGACGGCCACGACAAAGCCCATGGAAGCCAACAACTGGACCGAATCGAACGCCGTCGAGGTCCACTCGAAGCGCTCACGTGTGGCAACGTACCCGCGGTCGACATTAAGAACGCCGTCTCGATCCAGAAACGCGATGGGACGAGGAACCGGGACCAGTTGCCCTGGCGACTGAGCGCCAGGGCAACCTCTGATGACAACAGCCGACCCCATGGGGCCGAGCGGCCTGCTAGCCCATCCTCTTGGCGCGCTGTGAGGCGACCTTGTCCTTGTTCATGACGAGACCATGGATCTGCCCACCTGCGAACTCGATCATGCCGACCGACTCGCGCATCTGCACTTTGGCAGGGGCTTCGAGCTGGACGACCATGACCACGTCCTTCACCGCGTTCACGAGCGACTGCGCGTCCGCATAACCGTAGGCTGCGGGAGCGTCGACGATGACGATGTCGGCCTCAGCGGTAGCCTTGGCGACCAGGTCCTTCATGGCCTGCGATCCGACCAGTTCGGTCGAATTGGCTGTGTCGCCGCCTGCGGTGATGACCGTCAAATTGTCAACGTTCCCAGCCTTTCGGGCCTCGTCGAGCGTGACCTTGCCAGCGAGGACATCCGTCAGTCCCCGCTCGACCGGTAGTTTGAAGAACTTGTGCTGGACGGGCTTTCGCAGGTTCGCGTCGATCAAGATGGTCCGCTTGCCGTCTAACGCGAACGCCACCGCCAAGTTGCCAGCGACCGTGCTCTTGCCCTCTCTTGGCAGCGAGCTCGTCACCATGAGAGCCTTGCTCGACCCCGCAGCCAATGCGAGGCTCGAACGGAGGACCCGGTAGGCCTCGAAGGCTCTCGCCTTCTGGGGATTGGCGATGATAGGCTCGCGAGCAGCGGAGCGCACCGGAATGCGGCTCAGAATTTCAGCATCGGCGATCGCCATGGCTTCGTTGGCCGTGTTGACCCGGTCACGGCCAACATCGACGACCAGCGCGACGAGCGCACCGAACAAAGCCCCCAGGATGAGCCCGAGCGCGAGGTTCACAGTCCAACTGGGGCGCACCTGCTTGGCCGGATAAGTTCCTGTCAAGTCGGTCACGGGGGACTGGAGGGCGTTGTCGCGCAGCCTGATATCGTTCTGAATGTTGATGAGCCTGAGGATCGACGTTTGGGACTCGTTGAGTTTGGTCTCGAACTCGCGTTGCTTGACGCTGATCGGAGGCAGTGCCTTGAGCTTGTCGGCCCAAGTGTCCCGAATCCTGCGGAGCCGCTCGACCTTGGCCTCGCCGGCCTGGACACTTGCGACTGCTCCGTTCTCGGCCCGGATGTACTCCATCACCATCGGGTTCTGAACCTTGCTGGAGACGTCCATACTGCGATCGGACTTCGCTCTCTCAAGGTTCTTGCGCTGGGCTTCGATCGTCGCATCGAGCCGCTTGATCCTTTCGCTGTCAGGGTGATTGTTGACCAAAAGGGCTTCGCGCTGGATTTCAAGGCTCGTCAACGTGGCCTCCTCTCGGACAATCGTATCGCCCTTCGTGATGACCAGCGGATTGTCGATCATCGCAGGCAACGTGGCCTTGGTCCTCTTGATCGATTCCAGGGCTGCGCGAGCTTGGTCGAGTTCACTCTCAGCCTCCGCCAACGTTCGGTCCGCTTGAGCCAGTTGCCCGACCCGGACATCTTGCTCGGTTCGGCTGTCGACGATGTCGTTCTGGCCCCGGTAGGCCGCGTAATCCTCCTCGGTTTTGGCCATGGCCGACCGTTCTTCTTCGATCCGGGCCGTGATGAACTCAAAACTCCTCTTGACTTGATCCTTTTGTGTCTCAAGAATTTTCTCTTCGAAGACCGAGGGAATCATTTGAGTCAGCTTCACCGCCCAAGAGTCCCCATCATCACCTTGGGCTTCGACCGACAACAGGACGGAGCTTGTCGTTTGGATCTGGTTGACGGTCGCCCGCGGCAGCTTCTGGACGTTTTGTTCCGTCAGCCTAGCTGGCAGCGGGTAGCCGATTCTTTGGAGCGAAGTAAAGACGACTTCAAAGTTCTCCATAACCTGGATCTGAGTCGGGACGTCAAGCTTGATGCCGCTGTCCGTGATGGCTCCGACAATGTCGTTGGCCCCGCCCGGATTCGACTGGGTCCGGCCCTCAAGGATCAGGACGCGCTGCGCCTGAAAGGCCTTAGGCAGGATCAAGCCCGCCGCCACTGCGACGGCGAGTCCGATGATGATGAAGGTCCAAATGATCCATTGGTGCCGCTTGAGCAATGCGAGCACGTCTCGGAAGCTCAGTTCCGTTATCGCCTGGCTGACCGTGTTGACTGGGTTCATTCCATGCACTCCGTTGTCTCAAGTCGGCCGACGCCATTCGGCCGCTCCTTTTCATTTTCGGGACGCAGCCCGAGTTCAAAAGGTGCCCGCATTCTACCCAGGCTCCAAATTTGGGTTCTTGGGAACCGGAGCGCCGAGCCCTTCCAGGAGCTCCGCCAGGTAACGGCCTGCCTCATGAATGTCGAATTTAGCTTCAAAGCAGGCCCTCGCTTTTCGACGCATGGCTGCCTTTTCGACAGGGTCAAGGTCCCGCCACCTGGCGATGAGCCTGTCCGTTCCCTCTTGATCGTCTTTTTCCACGAGTCCCGCCCCTGATTCCTTGATCTCTCTCCAAATGTTCACCTGGTCTGAAATCAAGGCGGGCGTCCCGCAGGCCAAAGCTTCTGCTACTGCTATACCAAAATTCTCCTGGTGAGAAGGCAGAACGAACGCCTCCGCTCCAGCTAACGCGCCCCATTTGTCGACCCCTTTCAACATCCCTTTGTAGATGACAGTTCCCTCCAACCCCGAGACTTTGGCCTTCTCTAAAAGCGCGGACATCATTCCTTGTTGGTCAGGCCCGGCAAACACGAGCTTTGGCCCAGGTTTTCCCCGATAAGCTTGGACAAAGGCATTGACGAGGAGGTCGCATCCCTTCTTTTCGTGAATGCGTCCGAGAAAAATGATATAAGGATCAGCACCCAGGTCAGGGTTTTGTGCTCGGAACCGCTCACTGAGTGTTTCCGGACTCTCCTCTGGACCTGGCGTCCCGTATTTCACGACGACCTCGTTCGCCTGATAGTTCTTGAAAGACTCCCGAGCCAACCGTCGTTCCTCCTCGCAGGTGAACAGGACTGCGGTCGCATCCCGAATGACTTTCGACTCGCAAAAAGTCCAGTACAGGGCCTTCTTCAGATGCTTCAGCGGGTAGTTGCGCTTAAACCAAGGATCCAACATTCCATGAGTGAAAAGAACGTATCGCTTTCCACTTTTCTTCAGACCTTTCCACGCACCGTAGCTCGCATACGTCCAGATCCCATGGATCACAACCCAGTCATAATCGAGAGCGCGCGCTCCAATCCATCGAGGGAATTCCGTATTCCGAGCGTACATCCCTTTCCCTGGCCCAAGTGGATGGACCTTCAGAGGATATTCGGCCACCCAGCTATCGGTCGGGCCATCGAGCGTCGCTACTTCTATCGTATGTCCTAACGACGTGAGGACAAGTCCCAGTTGCTTCAGCCCCTCGACCGGGCCGCCAAACCTCGGGTCGACTGTGCGGATCACGTGCAGATTGCGCAATGAGCTTGGCTCCCTGAATGAGTGAACTGTTGGTAAACGATCTTCGCCCATTGACGAAGTGAGTTCTCTGGCTCCCACTCTTCCGACTCTCCGGAAATCCACCGTGTCACCGGCACCATGAACCCGCTCTTCGGACGACCTGCGACAGACTCCGGCAACGGTCGAGAAGGAACAGACAGCAAATCCGACTTGCTCCGCCTGTTCTGAGTGCCAAAAAAGCGAACAGTCTCTCTCCAGAACTCAACGTCCACAAAAGGCACACGCACTTCGAGCGCGTGGGCCATGCTGGCCCAATCCGAATCACGAAGCAAGCGATCGTGCATGTATGTCGACAACTCCATCACGCTGACCCGGAGCTCGGGGTCCCTGATCCCAGCCAATGATTGGTTGATCGACGCCACTGGGGCTAGCTGTTCCCAACCCTCTCTCACCAGGTCAGGCTCCATCACCGAAGTGAGCTCCCATGGCATAAACAGTCCTCGACGAAGCAAATAGGCCCCGCCATACGAGCTGCCGTACTCGATAAGTCCCGCGTATTTCGGTGATAGTTTCCGCTTGATCAGTTGACTGCTCACGATTCTGAAGCCCTTACCAGCCCCAGGGATCCATGATAACGCACTGGCCCCGCCTACCAGTTTAGGAATCTGGCTGAATGACGGATAACCACACAACACCTCGTCGGCGCCTAGGCCCGAAAGAGCCACTTTCAACCCGGCCTCCCGAGTCACTTTGCTCACATAGTATGTGTTGATGCCGTCAACGGTCGGTACGTCCATGGCTTCGAACAGAGAATCCCGTTCATCCTGGAAGTCTCGTCCGACGATTCTCGCGACATGGTGCTGTGCCCCGTAATAGTTAGCCACCTCACTTGCTAGAGGCACTTCGTCCATTTCGGTGCCAAGGAATTCATCAAAGCCTAATGTCACGCACCGAGGAGGTTCTTTCAAAACCTCCATTGAGCACGCCAGCATGGCCGTCGAGTCCTTTCCAGCCGAGAGGAAGATCCCAACTGGCACGTCTGACACGAAATGGTGTTTGATGGTGTCGCGGACTGACTGTGAGAATCGTTCTTGAGCTTCGGCAGAGCCCACTGAAGCAGCTTCGCCCAGAAGATCAGCCGCTTCTTGACTCAAATCAAAGAACCTGTGCTCCCGAACTTGCCTCAAGTGATTGTCGATGACGATAGCTGTTCCCGCCGGCACTTGCGACACTCCCTGATGAAGAGTTCGCGTGCTCGGAAGATTCCCCCATACGAGGAAGCCTACATGGCCAGCCGGGTCTGCAGCAGTGTCCACACCTGGACACATGAGGAGGACTTTACTTAGCGAAGCGAACCAAATCGAATCCTGCGTCCGTGCCCAGTAGAGCGGTTTGATCCCAAACGGATCGCGGGCCAAAACAAGCTGCTTTTCAACATCGTCGTAAAGAGCCACTGAAAACATCCCTCTGAGCTTCTTAAAGCACTCAAGGCCGTGCTCCTTAAAGAGATGAAGGACGACTTCCGTATCGCCCTGCGACCTGAAGTTGTGACCTGACTTTTCCAGTTCGGACCGCAACTCCAAGTAGTTGTAGATCTCTCCGTTAAAAGTGATACTGAGGCCGCCTTCTGACCAGACCATCGGCTGGGCACTGTCTTCTGACAAGTCGATAATTGACAACCGGCGATGCCCAAGCACGACTCCCGCCTGAGGATCCGACCAAAGACCTTTGCCGTCTGGGCCTCCAGCCCGCATTCGGTCGCACATTCTTTCGACGACTTCTGCGTGCCCGTGGTCAACACCCCGATCGCCCCGGTAGCAGCCTGCGATCCTGCACATTCCGCCCTATCCAACTGTCGCAGAGTCCGACATTGAACGACGCTCGAACACGAACCGCCCATCGACATGCCTACGAGTGACAGAATTGGCAAAGATGATCAGTGGCAGCACACTGCCAAGGAACAGCAATGGCCACCAAAGAACGTTGAGAATTTGAGCCTGGATTGTAGCTTCTGAGAAGACCCAGACTGTAACGAACATAAGGCTTGCTGCAAAAATGTTTCGATGCAGGTTAGGGTTTATCAAGATTGAATACACGGTGTAGAATCCGAAGCCAATCAAGAACGAGATGGTAAGAACACCCATCATCCCAAAGGACAGGAATGCGTCCGAGAAGAAGCCCACGGTCGGCTGAGTGTATTGGTCGGAAGCGGTCATCGTTCCTCTTCCCCGAGCAGCAACGTAGTTGGCCGTTCCCAAAGGAGCTTTGTTAGGATTCAAGAATCTCGGTACGAGCATCTCAAACCCCGGCGTGATCGTGGTCATTCCTGTGTTGCCACGTACGATCACTCCGTCAATGATCGCATCGACTACAACGATCATAGAGTACCGATCTAAAAGTGGATTAGGCTTTCCGTAGTAGGACAGTCGGTGGAACTCCCAAGGGTCATTATAGTTGTGCGTCTCGGATTTGGCTTGGTATTTTCCTGGATTCGCAACGACGTCCAGCAGACCGAGAAACGACTTCTGAAGCCGCTCATCAATGTTGCCATACCTCACGCCTCCTTCCGCTCTTGCATAGAGCGCGTACGGCGAGAGAATAAAGAAGAAAGCGTACGTGACGAGCCCAATAGCCGCATAATGCAACACGCGCAGCTTAAATCTGAACGCGATCAGCGTCAGAAAGAAAGTGATGACCGTCAGGGCCATCTCTTGTCGCGTAGCCGAAAGAATTCCACTCACAATGGCCGGGATCATCGCGATCAAGTTCAAGGGCCCAATGCACCGCTTGCCGTTCGAGGCAAGGATCACATGAGCCGTGCCAGCGGCAACACCAAGCGTCGTCAAGAATCCCAGCTGTCGCAGCGGGCCGACAACCCCTCCCACGAAGACGCCGCCACCTTCGAAGACTCCCAAACGCTGGAGAAGCACTTCTCGCACGACCGCGAAGACTGTCAGGACAATTGCCAGAATCCTTAGCCGGCCAAGATCCTCCAACGGCGCGACGATTGGACGTACTTTGTTAAGCCCTAGGGCCTTAAAGAGCACTGCCCCTAAAAACAAGCCAGTTATGCCCGTGCAATAGACGGTCATAGTAGTAATCGGATGAATCAGATTGACGTCGCCTCTTTCGCCAAACAAGGTCTTAGCCGTTTGTGAGATGACGACGTTTTGGAGCATCAAGACGAAGACACTGGCTCCAAGCAGATTAAAAAGCCCGCCCAAAATCTGCACCGTGACAGCACCCAGTATTGTGAAATACATCACAAGACCGGTGTAGGCGATGTTGTTCCCTCGCCATAGCATCAATCCACCTAGCACCAAGGTGAAAACCACCGCAATCGAAACGACGGGCGACACCTTGAACTCTGTGCGACGAGGCAGACTGATTGCAACTGAGGCCATGAGATGGCGAACTAACCAGGATTCATTATGGCACAGTAGCAGCGGACTGTGAGACCCAGAACGATCTAGCTTCTCTTGATCAGGTTCAGCGGGGGGACGATGACTGACGAGATAAAGGCCTTCGGACTGTCTTGGGTGATCTTGAACGCCAAGAGGCCGGTCGAAACGACCATGATGAGTTCGCCGACGAGGAGTCCAAGCGCAGCTCCCGTCGTTCCAAAGACTGCGACCCAGTAGTTCGCAATCAGCAAGCCAATGACCGAGCTTAGGATGAAGGCCACAGCTGTCCCCTTAGCCCGGTTGACGCTCAACGACACTGTCTGATGGATCGACCATTGCCCGACAAAGAACGCACCGATGGCCAGAATGGCGAGAGTCCTGGAGTCAAAGTTCTTTTCTCCGGTCCAAACCGAGAAGAACCAGGGGCCGAAAGCTAGCATAGCCAGCATCAAAGCTCCGCCAAAATAAAGAGTGATTTGATAGCTTCGCCGATGCAGACGTCTCGCATGATCCAAGTCGTTGCGGGCGATAGCCGCAGAAAGCTCGGCCCAAATCGACCGTGAAAGCGCCGTCGTCGCTTGGACTACTGACCGAACCAAGGTGCGCATAGGGGCGAACTGAGCAACTTCCGTCGGGCTCATCCTAATGCCGACCAACAGATTGAAACCTTGCAGGCTCAGAGTTTGAGCTATTGTCATCACAGTCAAACTGAGAGTCGGCCCAAGAATCGGTCTGAGTTGCTGAACGTTCGCCCCGCTCCATCCAAACCTCATCCAGCTCGTCTTTGACTGTACATCCTTATACATCAAGAGATATGCGACGGTTCGGATGGCGACCAGGAAGGGGGCCAGCCACAGTGGCTCGAGCCGCCCGACGACGACGACGACATAGGTGGCGACTTCGGCCCCTCTCATCACGGAATCGAGGGCGATGCCACGGGCGTAATGGCCTCCTGCAAGATAGATAGCCTGGAGAGGCCCTCCAACGAAGCTGACGCAGGCCAACATGACGAAGCCTGTCACGATGGACTTCGCCTCTGGCTCAGTGAAGATCCCAATTCCGAGGACTTTTGTGAGCTCGATGCCGTGGACGCCGACGGCTCCAACGAGCCCAAGGAAGATGGCCAGACCAAAGAGGAGCAACGTCCCGCTACGGAAGAGCCGGTTGGCTTCCTCGACCTTGCCTTGCGCTGCCAGCATCGTCATGGCGCTTCCCATGGACGTGCCGATCATCAAGTCGCCCGCGCTAAGAAAGACGACGGCGTCGGTCAGGAGAGTCCATTCGCCAAAGAGAGGCTGACCCCAGACTTCATAATAGAACCGAACGATGAGGAGCCTGAAGACGAGCGTGACGCCAAATGAGAGCCAATTGGCGCCGACGCCTTTCATGATGCGGCCACGAGCGCCGCTCGCCCGTCCTAACTTGTCGGAACTCACCTGTTGCTTGCCGCCGTGCTTCCCAACATGCTACCTAAGGGCCCCGTATCTAGATCGAACAGCCGGAGCAGGTCGGCCCTGTCCGCCCAACGTCTGACCCGAAGACCCGCACGAACCTCATCAACATGAAGGCTTTGTTCAGACTCCTTCGGCCAAAGCAATGGGCCAAGAACCTCCTCGTCTTTGCCGCGTGGATCTTTGTCGGCCAATGGTATGACCTTGGGCTACTGGCGAGCACGGCCTTGGCTTTCGCCGCCATGTGCCTGGTCAGCTCGGCGACCTACATCGCGAACGACGTCCGCGACGTGGAAAAAGACCGCCTCCATCCCAACAAGAAGAACCGACCGTTGGCCAGCGGTCAAGTTCCAACGTCGGTCGCCGTTGTGCTGTCCGGTGTTCTCGCTGTCGCTGGATTGGGCATCGCTTGGGCTATCAGCCCGACCTCGGGCCAGATCGTCCTCGCGTATCTTGGTCTCCAAGTCGCATACAACCTCAAACTCAAGGCGATGCCCGTGCTCGATGTGTTCTGCATCGCGACTGGGTTCATTGTTCGGGCCGTGCTGGGGGCCGCAGCGATCCAAGTGTCGCTCTCGGGCTGGTTCTTGCTTTGCACAGGGGCCCTCGCCCTGATGCTCGGGTTCGCCAAGCGACGCAACGAGTACATCATTCAACACGAGAACGACGTCGAGATCCGCGAAAGCCTCGTGCACTATTCGCTTCAAGCGCTTGACATGCTCGTTGTGCTCTTCGCCGGGCTCGCGGCCATGTGTTACGCGGTCTATTCAGTTGAGAGCAAAGCGGCACAAGCCCACCCTTCGTTGATCCTGACCGCCCCGTTCGTCGTCTATGGCATCTCTCGGTACGTCCTGTTGGTGTTCCGTGCCAACGAGGGCGGAGAACCCGCTGACTTGTTGTTCGGCGACAGGCACATCGTTGCGGCCGTCATTGGGTTCATAGCGGCCGCTGCCGCCGTCTTAAGCGGACTGAACTTACCGTTCCTCGACCACTGAGCCCAGGGTTCTAAAGGACGCCGTTGCTCGTCTTATAGGCTTCGTCAATATAGGCTCCGGCGAACGACTTGACGTCCTCCTCCGTCGCCCCCGGCCATTGGGCAATGAACCGATAGGAGAAACCAATGTGCTTACTGCCAGTCGTCAGTTCGTTCCAGAAAAAGTCACGGCTCGCTGCGCTGGTCGTCGCGTGATATCCGCTAGGTCCATGAAAGATGAACATCGCAGGGACATCGGACGACATGCCTTCGCGCTTGATTCGAACATAGAACGCTGGAACCTGCCCACGGGACTGGGTAGAAACCAGGACTTCCTTCTCTTCGGTGATCGTCCATCCTTGGGCGACAAAGCACCAACGCTGGTCGTGGAACGATTCCATCTGGTTTCCAGCGATGACGACGACATTGAAGCCCAAGTTGCCGCGGATATAGTTCTGCTCGCCGATCCCGATCGGGTCGAGCTCGTCGTAAGTCTTTTGGTCCTGCTTTCTCGTGATCTTTGAGCCTGGGTTGTCCGGAACGAAAAGCCAGTCCCCGACCTTGGTCGGCAGCATGTCGATCAACCAAGACTCCGGCGGACGCTTACCCTGAGTCAGGGCGTTCAGGTTGTTGAAGGCTCCAAATCCCAGGAGCAGGGCGAGAAGGACGAACATGCGGGCGTACATGGTTACTTGTATCCGAGTTTCTTGGACATCCATCCGAGGATGAGGAAGCAAAGGAGAAGGGCGATATAGCCGCTGTAGTCGTGGAACTGCATGCCGGCCTCGCTCCCATAGCTGTTACCGACAATGCCGATCAAGAAGATGCGAATGCCATTGATCAGGACGCTCAGCGGGATGGCCACTGCCGCTAGGATCAAATTGGCCCACCATCGCAACCTCGCGATCAACATGAAGAAGATCACGGCCGCCGTGATGGCGATCGTCGTTTTGAGTCCGCTGCAAGCGGCAGCCACGTAGAGATGGAAGTTGTCAAGGAAGATGACGGTCGGCTCGAACCGGATCGGATTGAACTGGAACACCTTCAGCAGGACATAGGCCACGTTGGTGGACATGATCTGAAGGGGCATGGTCGTCTGGTCGATGATCCGGTCAAAAATCGGCAACCCGAGTGTCAAGAAGAGCACGGCCGGCAACAGCGCCAGGAGCCACTTCCAACCAGCCACGAAAAGTACGCCCAGCGCCACCGTCGCCACCAAGAGCACGGAGAGCAAGGAAGGCATGATCGCTCTTGAAGCGACCAAGCTGACCCAAAGCACGGCGCCCAAGGGCACCAAGGCCCACCAAGCTCCTTTGACTGGGATCCCCTTGATCCTGTCCCAGCGATCCCATACCAAGTAAGCAGCGCAGAGCGGCATCAGCAGGCCATGGGCATAGTAGGAGTCCATGTCAAGCCAGCGCTTCTTGAGCTCGGGCACTAAAGGCCCGAAGCAGAAGACCAGCGCGAACAGCAACACGAGCGTCAGCTGGAAAGTCCGATTGGCCAAAAGGGCCATCAAGTCGAATGAACGCTTGGCGGGTTCTGAAGCCCCTGCCTGCGCCCCTGGCGCCCCCTGCAACGAGTCTTGAACTGACATTCCTTTACCTCAACGTCGACAGGCCGCTCGATGCTCCCTGTCCAGTGTCATGAGCGAGCCACCCTCTAGGCCCCTGGCGAAGATACCTGCCCAAATCGATCTCAACTAGAATGCCCCCTTGCGCTGAAAGATGGAAAGGAGCGTCCGCCATACGACGAACAGGTCGCGGCGAAGCGAAGCTGTCCAGTAGTACTCCTCGTCCAGGGCGATCCTTTCGGAGTAATCAAGGTCGCTCCTTCCAGAGCACTGCCACAACCCCGCACATCCCGGCTTCATCGCATAGTAGATCGAGGCCTTGTCACCATATTTCTCGATCTCTTTTGGCACGATCGGCCTCGGCCCGACGATGCTCATATCGCCCTTGAGCACGTTCATGAGCTGCGGCAGTTCATCGATCGTGGTTGATCGGATGAACTTGCCAATCTGGAGAAGCCTCGGGTCGTTCTCGATCTTGAAGGTCTTCTTGTACTCCTCCATGAGGTCGGGTCGGGACTGCAAAATTTTCTCAGCGTCCTTGCGCATGGACCGGAACTTGTAGATCGTGAACTTTCGCCCGCCTTCTCCGAGCCTGACTTGGCGAAAAATGAAGGGAAAACCGTCGTTGATCACGATGGCGAAGGCCACGAGGAGCATCAATGGGAAGAGGAGGAACAAGCCCAAGGCGCTGACCAAGACGTCAAAAGTCCGCTTACCAAACCGGTAAAACCGATGGGTATAGCGGGGCCGAGAGCCGTCGGGTCTCAACAAGAGCCCGTCGCCAGCCGGTTCCGATCCCATGGTCGCGCCCTGTTCAGCCATGCTTGTTTCCGTCGACTCGGTACTAACCTCATTCTTGGTCGGCTGACCGGTTTCCTTTGCCAAAGGCGCAGTCTGCATCAGGTCCTATCCTCTTCAAATCGACCCACTTGGGCCACAAGTGCGACGGGCCCTCGACAAGAGAAGCCAGGCCGCATTTTGGCAGATATCGGCAGATTTGCCCCGCCGCTTTACTCAACGGTGACCGACTTAGCCAGGTTCCGGGGTTGATCGATCTCGCATCCGCGCAAGCGGGCTACGTGGTAAGCGAACATCTGGAGCGGAACCACGCTCAAGAGCGCGTTCAGGTACGAGGATCGACCCGCAGGCACTTTGATGACGGCCTCAGAAACACCGTCGAGGCTCGTGTCGTCGTCGGTGGTCACGGCCAGGACAAATCCGCCTCGCGCCTGCACCTCCCGAATATTGCTGGCCAGCTTCTCTCGAACTTCTGGGTCTGTCGCCCCAAACACGGCCAGCGTTCCCGGCTCGATGAGCGCCAACGGACCGTGCTTCAGCTCTCCTGCCGGGCTCTCTTGGGTCGGGACATAGGCCACTTCTTTTAGCTTGAGCGCAGCTTCTCGGGCCACGTGGGCGTCGGCGTTCCGTCCCAAAAAGAACACAAGCGGCGCCCCAACGAACCTCTCGGCCAGCTCCTGCACTTGAGGCTCGAGTATCAGGCACCGATCCATCCGGCTCTCGAACTCCCGAAGGTCTTGGACCAGTTCTCCGACCCGGATCCCTGGCATCTCGCGAACTTGAGCGATGTAAAGGGCCAGGAGTTGGAGGACAAGCGACTGGGCGACATAGGCCTTGGTGCTCGCGACACTGATCTCGGGCCCGGCCTGAGTGAAAAGCACCCGGTCGCACTCCCTGGCAATACTGGATCCGACAACATTGACGATCCCTAGCGTGCGGATCCGCCGCGATTTGCAGAGCCGAAGGGCAGCCAAGGAATCGGCAGTCTCGCCAGACTGGCTGATGAAGACCGCGAGCGACCGGTCCGAGAGCAATGGATCGCCGTACCTGAACTCGCTGGAATAGAACACGTCCGTGGGCAGTCGGAGCATCATTTCGAGCAGGTACTTGCCCAACAGCCCCGCGTGGTACGCCGTTCCGCAGGCAATGATGTTGACCCGGTCGATCTCTTGCCACACATGGTCGCTAAAGACCTGCTCCAGCCTGACCCTTCCTGCTTCGTCCAGCCTGCCAGCCAAGCACTGGCGGACGACCAGAGGCTGCTCGTGGATCTCCTTGAGCATGAAGTGCTCATATCCACCCTTCTCGGCGGCCTCTACGTCCCAGTCGATGGTCATGGGCTCGTACGGGGCCGGGCGTCCCTCGAGGTCTGTGACGACCACTCCGTCCCTCGTGAGCATCGCCACCCGATCGTCCTCAATGATCACCACCTTTCTTGTGTAAGGCAGAAGGGCTGGCACGTCGCTCGCGACCATGCTCTCGCCCTCGCCGAGACCGACGATCAGAGGAGAGGCGTTCCGGGCGGCGACGAACTTTTCGGGTTCGCGCCGGCTCAGCACCACGAAAGCGAACGCGCCTCGGAGCCGCCTGACAGCCCGCCTGACCGATTCCTCAAGAGTCAAGCCGGAAGCGTGCTCCCTCCCAATGAGATGGGCGGCGACTTCGGTGTCCGTCTCGCTCCTGAAAACATGGCCTTCGGCCATCAATTCGGCCTTCACTTCCAGGTAGTTTTCAATGATCCCGTTGTGGATCAAGGCAATGTCGCCGAATTGATCGAAGTGAGGGTGGGCGTTCAGGTCGGTCGGGGCCCCGTGGGTCGCCCAGCGGGAGTGGGCGATGGCCAGACCCGAGTCTGGCGACCCGTCCTCAAGCAACTTGCCCAACTCAGTGAGCTTTCCCGCCCTCTTGAGCACATGGATGGTGCTGTCGCCGTTCAAGTAAGCGATCCCGGCACTGTCATAGCCTCGGTACTCAAGCCTCTTGAGCTGGTCAAAGACCACGTCGACCGCCTTACGCGGCCCAATGTAGCCCGCGATCCCACACATGGGGGCCATGGTAGCACAGGCCCCAGCAAACCTAGGGGTTCTTCAAGCGGTAGGACGGAGCCTCAAGGGTAGACTTACCGACCATTGGTCTAGCATGCGTCGGCCCAAGCTCGCTTACATCGTTTCTCACCCCATCCAGTACCAGGCCCCGCTGTTCCGCTATATCAACGAGCACTCGAACATCGATCTGACGGTCCTGTACCAGAGCGACGTCTCGCTCAAGCCCTATTTCGACGCCCAAATGGGCACCCAAGTCCAATGGGACGTGGATTTGCTGGGCGGATACAAGCACCAGTTCTTACCCATGGTCGGATCCAACGCAGTGACGAACTTTGGGCCGGTCAACTACGGCGTCCATGCTGTCTTGAGCGATGGCGGGTACGACGCCCTTTGGACCCATGGTTACGCTCACCCGGTGACGTGGCGAGGGCTCGCGGCGGCCCGTCGGCTCGGCATGAAGACGATGGTAAGGATCGAGAGCACCGACGAAGTCGCACTTCGAAGGGGCCTCAGCTCCAGGGTCAAAGAATCGATGCTCAACTGGCTCTTCCAGCGAGTTGACGCCTTTCTCTCGATCGGATCTCTCAACCGGGACTACTTCATCAAGCGGGGAGTGCCCGCGGAAAAGGTCTTCATGGTCCCCTACTCGGTGGACAACCAGTTCTTCCAAGCCAAGGTGGGCGAAGCCAGGGCTGGCCGGGAGGGCCTTCGAATGGATCTTGGCCTCCAGCCGGGAAGGCCCGTGATCCTTTACGCTTCAAAGTTCACGAAGAGAAAGCGGGCCATTGATTTGCTTGAGGCGTACATCGGCCTTTCGACCAACGGCGAAGAGCCGCACCCCTACCTCGTGATGGCAGGAAACGGAGAGGAGTTCCCTGCTGTCGAAGCCCGAGCCAGACAGACCGGCTGGTCGTCGATCAAGCTAGTCGGGTTCAAGAATCAAACCGAGCTCCCGGGCCTCTTCGACCTCTGCGACGTCTTCGTGCTCGTGAGCGACGCCGAACCTTGGGGCCTGATCTTCAACGAAGTCATGAACGCTGGAAAGGCCGTCATCGGGAGCGACGAGGTCGGGTGCCGCGTCGACTTGATCCATGACGGCGAAAACGGCTATATCGTGAAGGTCGGCGATGTCCAAGCCTTGACCGATAGGCTCCGCCGGATCACCTCCGACCCCGAGCTTGCGATCAAGATGGGGCAAAAGAGCCTCGAGATCATCAACGGTTGGGGTTACCGAGAGGATCTTCGTGGACTTGAACAGGCCCTGGATCACGTCTTGTCGGCCCACCGAGCCTGACAGAACCCTCGCGCCCGGGCCCCCGGATGCCGATCACGGATAATGGGTCGGGCCAAGAGGCTGCGGACGAAAGGCAAATGAAAGTTTCAATCATCGGGACAGGTTATGTCGGGCTGGTGACTGGAGTCGTGCTGGCCGACATGGGCAACGACGTCCTCTCTTGCGACAAAGACGCCGACAAAGTGGCCAAGCTTCGACAAGGGATCCCTCCGATCTATGAGCCAGGCGTCGAGGAAATTCTCAAGAGGACCCTTTCCGATGGCTTCTTCAAGGTCACCGATTCCGTCGCTGAGGCGACGAAGCACGGGGATGTCGTCTTCATCGCCGTCGGCACCCCGCCTGGCCCCGATGGAACTCCAGACTTGACCGCAGTCAAGGCCGTCGCTCACGAGATCGCCAAGAATATCGACAAGTACACGATCGTGGTCAACAAATCCACCGTCCCAGTCGGAAGCGGCGACATGGTCGAGAACATCATCCTGGAGCAGGGCGTGCCCAAGTCGCTCTTCGACGTGGTCAGTAATCCCGAGTTCCTTCGAGAAGGCTCGGCGATCTGGGACACAAGGAACCCTGACCGAATCGTGATCGGCGCAAAGAACCGCGAAGCCGCCGTCAGGCTCTTGGAGCTTTACGCCCCACTTGAAGCCCCGAACATCATCACCGACCTCAACTCGGCCGAGCTCATCAAGTACGCCAGCAACAGCTTCCTCGCGCTCAAAATCAGCTTCATCAACGCCGTGAGCCGGGTCTGCGAGCTGTGCGGAGCCGACGTCAACGATGTGGCCAAAGGAATGGGCACAGACCAAAGGATCGGTAAGCAGTTTCTCCAAGCAGGTCTCGGATGGGGCGGGTCGTGCTTCCCCAAGGACGTCGAAGGACTCGTCAAGGTGGCTCAGAACCTCGGCTACGACTTCGAGATGCTGAAGGCGGCCCAGGCTGTGAACCGGGATCAGGTTTGCCACTTCATGGATCGCGTCGAGCGTAGGCTTGGCGGGTTCCAAGGCAAGACGGTCGCACTGCTTGGCCTCGCCTTCAAGCCGAACACCGACGATATCCGGGACGCGAAATCGCTTGACATCATTGAGACCCTCCTCAAAGGAGGGGCGACGGTCCGAGCGTTTGACCCTGTGGCCATGGACAACGTCAAGGAGGTCTTCCCTCACGTCAACTACGTCGACCATGTCTACGAGACGGCCGAAGGGGCTGACTGCTTGATCCTTGTCACCGAATGGAACGAGTTCAAGCAGCTTGACCTCGATCGGGTCGGAAAGTCCATGAAAGGCAAGATCCTCTTCGACGGTCGACGCTGCTTCAGCAAGCAAGTGGCGGAGAGAGCGGGCTTCGACTATTACACGATTGGCAGCTAACGCCGGACAATCTCGCCGGCGACGGTCACAGCCAGCGCGCCTTGGGGCACGCTGGTGCCGTGGGCGTTCCAAGTCTTGTCCGCAGACTCAAAGACCATGGGTGTCGCACCGTCCGGGACGTCCTCCGGATGCTTGCCAGCCAGCGCGCTGTTGAACGCATAGCCGTACTCGCCGAGGGCGGCGCCAGGCGCCTGAAGCTTTTTCTTCGCCTCCTCTTGGGGCAGGTCGCGAGTCTGGAGCCGGATCCAGGCTTCGTCCATCCAGCGGTCAGCTGGCGGAAGCGCGCCTTCGCTGTCGGCATAGAGCTTCAAAGATCGATGAATCGCCCGGAGGTTGTCCTCGCTGCCGCCCGTGTAAGTCGCCTTGTCCTGACCTCGGAAGAATCCGGCACGGACAAAGTCGTTGACGACCGACAACACCGGGGCGACGAAGACGACACCCAGGACAAGGGCCGTGGCGACCACGGCGATCCACGCCCATTGACGGGGCTTTCGGGTCTTGGGCTTCTCCATGAGTGCCCATTTTGCACCTTGTGCCGGATATGATCCCATCCATGGACGGAGGACGGATTCGATTGTGCCAGTTGCCGACGCCCGTCCATCAGTTGCACCGGCTCAGCCAGGAGCTCGATATCGACCTCTGGATCAAGCGAGACGACCTCACCGGATTTGCCGGAGGCGGCAATAAGGGACGCAAGCTCGAGTACCTCATGGCCCAAGCCCTGAAACAGAACGCCGAAGTGATCGTGACTTGCGGGTCCCGACAGTCTAATTTCGTCCGTCAACTTGGCGGGGCCTGTGCCGTCCTTGGCCTCCGATGTGTGGCCGCCGTCATGAGATTGCCCTACGAGGGGCCGCTGGGCAAGCCTGCGGCCCCGTGCCCTGCCGAAGGAGGCAACGTCGTTCTCGACGACCTCTTTGGGGTCGAGCTCTATCTTTACGACGACGGGCCTTGGGAAGACCTCTTCGGCCACGCTTCTGACCTGGCCGCCCGCGAACGTGAAAACGGCCGATCTGTGTTCGAAGTCCCGATCGGTGGGAGCTCACCCCTGGGGGCCTTTGCCTTTGCAGAAGCCGCCTGCGAGGTCGAGACCGATTTCGACGCGATCGTGGTGCCCACCAGTAGTGGCAGCACCCATGCTGGCTTGGCCTGGGCTTTCCACGGAACGTCAACGAAGGTCTTCGGGATCGCCTGCGACCCAGAACAAGACTTGTTGGACGATGTTTGCCGGCTAGCGGGAGGGATCGATGAATTGACGGGGACCAAAAAGGGGCTCCTTCTCCAGGATCTAAGTCTCAACCGGGAGTATGTCGGAGAGGGCTACGGGGTCGCGAGCCGGGCTGGAATCGAGGCCCAGCGGCTCATGGCCCGTCGAGAAGCCATCCTCCTTGACCCTGTCTATTCGGCCAAGGCGTTCTCAGGGCTTCTCGGACTCGCTCGGTCGGGCGAGCTCGGTGGCAAGACCTTGTTCTGGCACACGGGCGGGTTCCCGTCCCTTTTCGCCACGCCATAGCCACCTTGGGACGCGGTCCTGCAAGGGGTACTGGGTGGTCATGAACCTGAAGCCGCCGACGACCAAGACCACGACGATCAAGGCCGTCACCACGGTCGTGACCGGCTTCGAATCGCTCTGAAAACGTCGGCCCCGCGCCCAACCATAAAGGCAAGCGAAAGCTGAAAGCGTGAAGGCGACATAGAGCACTGGCCCGAGAAGGTTTGACTGCCAAGACTTGGCCAAGTCTCCTTGAAGAAGGGCCGTCCAACTGGTCGTGAGTCCGCAACCCGGACACGGCCGGCCAAAGAGCACGACCGAACCGCAGGGCGGCAGACCGAGCTGCTGGTGGGTGCCGTGCCCGGCCGGATCAGGCTTGAGCACCCAGGCACCGAGCCCGGTCGCGACGGCCCAAACCAAGAACCAGACCAACTGGCCTCTCAGTCCCTTTCGGTCAGAGACGGGTTCAAAGAGCTTCATGGAGCGCTTCTTCTGGCAAGACGCACTCGGGATGTAGGACGCTTCCCTCCACCCTCGCGACGCTTAGGACGCGGCCATCGGGATCAACGAGCCCGACATGAGACTCGGGCGGGGCCTCTTGCACTCGAACGAACTGCCCAGTCCTCACCCGGGCCACTTGGCCCCAGTTCAACCTGAGCAGCGGCATGGGGGGCAACGCCTGGTCAAGCGGAATCAACCCAGAGGGTGTGACGTCTTCGAGGAGCACCGAGTCTTCGATGTGGAACTTGCCGACTTGAGTCCTTTCGAGGGCGACGACGTGAGCCCCGCACCCGACTGCCTGACCCAAGTCATGGGCCAGGGTCCTGACGTAAGTTCCTCCCGAACAAACGATCCGAAAGTCGGCCTCGGAACCGTGCACACCCACTAACTCGAACTCATCCACGAAGACCCGCCTTGACTGTCGGGCCACTTCCTCCCCCTTGCGAGCATAGTCGTACATCGGCCTTCCCGCCACCTTAACGGCGCTGAAGACCGGCGGTAACTGGTCTACCTCGCCTCTGAAGGAGGGTAAGCAATCCTGAACCCTGTCCGCCAGGCTATTGGGAACGTCCAAGGTCGTGACCACGGTGCCTTCGGAGTCGTAGGTGTTGGTCTCCTCTCCGAACCGAAAAGTGCCGACATACTCCTTCGGCTCAAGTGGGAGGTATTGCAAGAATCGAGTGGCAGGCCCAACGGCTAGGACCAGGAGTCCAGTCGCGATCGGATCGAGAGTCCCAGCGTGCCCGACCCTTCGAGTTCCGAGCCGCTTTCGGACTTGATGCACCACGTCGTGGGACGTGATCCCTTCCGGCTTGTCGATCAGGAGGACCCCAAGCACTCCCTCATCGCCTCCACGATCGTCCTTTCAGCCTCCTCCAGCGGCATGTCCAGGGTCACGCCGCTCGCATTCCTGTGCCCGCCACCGCCTAGCCTCTGGGCGACCGCTGCCACGTCGTATTCCCCTTTGGAACGAAGGCTCCCTTTGGCGACGCCGTTTGCCCCCGCCCGGACCACGGCCGCGATCTTCACCCGGTCGATGCTCAGAATCTCGTTCACGATGCCCTCGGTGTGCTCGTCCGTCGCCCCAAGCGTCAGATACAGCTCGGGCTTCAACGTGGCCCAGGCAATAGCTCCCTGTTCCGTATGCTGGAGTTGGTTCAGAGCCGCCCCAAGCAACCGGACCGCTGCTTCGCTACGGGACGAGTAAACATGATGGGTGACCCGGCTCAGGTTGGCCCCGGCCTCGATAAGCCTGGCCGCCTGGTGAAGCGATTCGGCCGTGGCGTTCGGATACCGAAAGCAGCCGGTGTCGGTGACGATCCCGGTGAGGAGGCACTCGGCGATCTCCGGGGTCAGCCCAGGCCCTGCCTGGTCGAGCAGGTCGGTGAGGATGCACGCAGTCGCCGGGGCCCTCGTATCGACAATCCGGAGGTCTCCAGGGCTTTCATGAGGCACGTGGTGGTCGACAATGATCAGCCTGGACAAGGAGCGGAACGTGTCTTGGTGCCTTCCCAGCCGATCGAGCGAATCTAAGTCGACGACGATTCCCAAATCAAACTCCTTATCGGGGCTTTCCAGCCTGATTCGGTCGACCGCGGGCAAGAACTCGAGATACGACGGGGGCGAATGGTGGCAAAGGACATCGTTCGCCACTCCCAAAGCGGAGAGCCAAAGAGACACCCCCAGGGCCGAGCCGATCGCGTCTCCATCTGGGTTTAGGTGTGTGCCGATCACGACACGTTCGGCACCCCGCGACCAATCGACAAACCTGTCGACCATGTCCGGAGTGAGGGTTGGGATCGGACCGACGCCGCTCACTTGGCGCATTTTAGCCGCATTCCTCTCAAAATTCCAGGCTCAACCGCTCTTTCGGCCACGTTGAAGGGCGACCGCCAGCAATATGATCGCCCCTTTCGCGAATCCTTGCCAATTAGGGTTCACGTTCGTGATCACGAGCATGTTGTTGATGATCCCCAGTACGAGGACTCCAGCGGCCGTCTTGAGGACGTTCGCTTGCCCGCCGGCCAAACTCGTTCCCCCGATCGCGACAGCGGCGATCGCGTCGAGCTCATAGAAAACAGCCGTCTGCGACGACGACACTGAGTTGAGACGGGCTGCCAGGAACACGGCCCCGAGGCCGGTCAAAAGTCCGAGGGTCATGAAGCTGCCGAGCTTGACCCACCGAGTCCGGACTCCCGCCAGGTTGGCGGCCTGCTCGTTGCCGCCGACAGCCACGAGGTTCCGTCCAAAAACCGTCCGCTCAAGAAACCACCATCCTGCCAGCGAGACGATCAGAAAGACCAGGATCGGCCAAGTCAGGACGAGTTGAGCTCCAGAGGAGTCTGTGACCATCGGCAGTGGGATTCCCTGGCTGGCGAACGACTCGAAGAGGCCTTGGCTCTTCCCTGCGACCTGGCCCGCGTCCGCTGCCACCAGCGCCATGCTTCGGTACCCCACCAAGCCGCACAAGGTGACCACAAACGGCGTGACACCGCCCCAGGCGACAAGAACACCGCTCAGGGCCCCTCCCAAGGTTCCGACCAGAAGCATGACCAGGACGCCTGTTAAGACGGCGGGCAACTCAGATCCTGGCCCCATGGCTTGGTTCATCGCTTGAAGCCCGACGACACCGCAGAGAGCGGCCAGACTGCCGACCGAGAGATCGATACCGCCGGCCACGATGACGAGGGTCATTCCGACCGCGATGATGCCGACGACAGCGTTTTGGCTGAGAAGGTTGCGCAGGTTCTCAGGCCGGAAAAAGACACCCGGCTGAAGGAAGGCGTTCGCCGCTACGAGCAAGGCCAAAGCGATGAAGACGCCGTTTGTTTGAAGGAACCGGAGTACCGGGGCACTGTCTGGCAAGGGGCCAGAAGTCTAGCCGATCAGGGCCTCAGTGGTTTTGGCTGCCCGACAGGGACTCGAACCCCAACTATCGGAACCAGAATCCGGTGTCCTACCATTAGACGATCGGGCAGGCCGGTTGGGATTGTGACCCAATCGCCCTTCGCCAGGAGGGTCCCGACGCCGGACGGCAGCCCCAAGGGATCGACTCCCCTGGCGGCCGCCATCCCGCGTTCGCTCAAGCCGCCGCTGAGTAAGCGTAGTACCGCTCGACGCCCTCCAGCACTTGCTGAAGGCGGTTGTGAGTGTGCATGGCGACCTCGTCTTCGTTCCGAGTCACCATCACGATTTGGGACGCCCCGCTCGCCAGGGCAGTCTCACGGGCCTCGGTGAAGGCCTCTTGAGCAAAACCGTCCATTTTGCGGGCATAGGCATAGTCGATCACGAACTGGAACCCGTTAGGTCGTTCCGAGTCCAAAAGACGATGGAGATCTTCGAGAAAGGCGCGGCATTCACCGGCAGTGATGCAGCCTCCGAACGAGGCTTCAAGCACCGATGTCGAGGGGTTCCAATTCAAGCTGTACATTGTCTCAAGTACCAATCGCAGGAGGGTTGGCCCGAACTCTCAAGCCCCAAACCCACAGTTCGTTTGTTCACCATCGCGCCGGTCTCTTACCTGGCAGGCCTTGGGGTATGGGCCCAACACTAGGGTTCCTATCGGGGAATGAGCACCGCCACACGGCTGACCGACAATCCAAACGAGTCCCGAGCGAGGGCCACGGCTGTCAGCCGAGCCACCGCTTGGGCAAGTAATATTCGAAAGGTCGATCTTGGGGTCGATCGGAGTCAAGGATGAGCGAAAGCAACATGGGTGTACCGTTTGTCATCGAGCAGACCGCGCGCGGCGAGCGCAGTTACGACATTTGGAGCAGACTGCTCAAGGATCGTATCGTTTTTCTGGGTACAGCGGTCGACGACTATGTCGCCAACCTGATTATCGCCCAACTGCTCTTTCTGGAAAAGGAAGACCCGGACAAGGACATCGACTTCTACATTCACAGCCCAGGCGGCATGGTGAGCGCCGGACTCGCCATCTACGACACGATGCGCATGATCAAACCGGACGTCTCGACGACGTGCGTTGGTCAAGCCGCCAGCATGGGAGCCGTCCTCTTGGCAGGCGGGGCCAAGGGCAAGCGGTTCGCCCTTCAAAACGCGCGGGTCATGATCCACCAGGTGAGCGGTGGAGCCCAAGGTCAGCTCGCAGACATGAAGATCGCGATCCAAGAAGCTGACCGATACATGAAGATCTTGACTAAGATTATTGCCGATGCTTGCGGCAAGGACGTCGAAACAGTCGGCAAGGACATGGACCGCGACTACTGGATGAGCGCCGATGACGCGGCTTCTTACGGTATCGTGGATAAAGTTCTCGCCCCGGGCGAACGATAATCCTCCAAGAAGGACTCGGTAATGGCTAAACCAGACGAGCGTCGCGACCGTTGTTGTCTTTGTGGGAAAGGGAAAGAGCAGGTTCCCAAACTCATCGTGGGTCTCCATGGTGCTGTCTGCTCTGACTGCGTCGATCTCTGCAACGACATCCTGCAAAACGAAGGCGGATCTCCGCGAGAAGGCACCAAGGGGGTCGCGTCAGACCCAGCAGTCAAGCCGAAGGCGGCCAGCGTCCCGAGCGGCCTGAACCCGGCCAAGCTGCCAAAGCCCAAAGAGATCGTCGGCTTCCTGGATCAGTACGTTATTGGCCAAGACCTGGCCAAGCGGGCGCTCTCGGTGGCTGTCTACAACCATTACAAGAGGGTCCAAGACCGGGACACCGACGGAGTCGAGCTTCAGAAGAGCAACATCCTCATGGTCGGCCCGACCGGATCTGGCAAGACTTTGCTAGCCCAAACCCTGGCGAGAATGCTCCATGTGCCGTTCGCCATCGCCGATGCGACTGCCCTCACCGAGGCCGGATACGTGGGCGAAGACGTCGAGAACATCCTCCTCAAGCTCTTTCAGTCTGCGGAACAGATGGACTCTCGGAACGCCAAGGAGCTTTGTGAGCGCGGGATCATCTATGTCGATGAGATCGACAAGATCAGCCGAAAATCGGACAATCCCTCGATCACACGGGACGTCAGCGGCGAAGGGGTGCAACAAGCCCTGCTCAAGATCCTTGAGGGGACCCAAGCCAATGTCCCGCCGCAAGGCGGGCGGAAGCACCCTCAACAGGAGTACCTTCAGGTCGACACCAGGAACATCCTCTTTATCTGCGGGGGCGCCTTCGAGGGTCTCAGCGACATCATTCTCCGGAGACAAAAGGAGAACGTCATGGGGTTCCGAGCCGACCCGCAGAGCAAGTCGGACCGAACCAAGGACATTCTCCGCGCCGTCAACCCCGAAGACCTGCTCAAGTTTGGCTTGATCCCAGAATTCATCGGACGCCTCCCGGTCATCACGACTTTGGACGAGTTGGACGAAGAAGCCCTGATCAAGATCCTTACGGAACCCAAGAACGCGATCATCAAGCAATACTCCAAGTTCTTCGAGCTCGATGGGGTCGAACTCGTGCTGGAGCCCGGCGCATTGCACGAGATCGCCCAAGAGTCGCTTCGCCGTAAGACTGGAGCTCGGGCCTTGAGATCGATCATCGAGCAGACGATGCTGGAAGTGATGTACGAGGTGCCGAGCAACGACCAGATCAAGCGGGTCGTCGTGCCGGCAGGCGTCCTGAGCCAAAACCGGCGACCGTTGCTCTTGACTGCCGAAGAGATCAAGCAAGCGAGCTGAAAATCGCTCTCAGCGACCCAAGAGACTACTTCTTGGGTCGCTTCTTGACTGGTTGAGCCCTCGACCCAGACCGACTCGTCAGAGCATTCGCCGTGTCGCGAGGCTGGGTCAGGTTTCGAGAAGCCGTGAAGTCTTGACGGTAGCGAAGTTGCCTGACGGCCAAGTGCTCGATGTCTGCGAGCCGTGCGCGGTCTCTGATGCCGTACTTCGCGGCCAGGGACTCGACCACACCCGCGACATCACGAATGTTGCCTATGTTGACTTTCCGGTCCATGAGGGTCGCCAGTCCAGCCTCAGACCGGAACACGTCTCCGGCCCTTACCTGCTGACGTACGCCACCGAGCGAGACATTGAGGATTTCGTTCGCAGGGAAGAACTGCTCGTAAGCCGATCGCAATTGCGCGGTTTGGAAAGGTTCTCGGCGGCCCGCGCGCTGGAACACAGCGATCAGCCGCTTGTCTCGGATGATCGCGAGGGCTGCCTCATAGCCAGTGAGTTCTTGCCCTGACTCTAGGTCGATGGCGACCAAAAAGCCGTCGTCCGTCACCTCAAGCCCGAACCGACGGAAATCGTCTTCGAACGCACGAGGCTGGCTCTGCTTATACGACCTGAGAAGTCTTCCCAACGACCCGCGGCCATCAACCAGACTCGCGAACTGGATGAGCCCGACGCTCACGAATCCTGTGTCATAGGTATTGACCGAGTCGAAGCCTCCTTCCAGAAGAGAGACGGCCGACATGATCTTCAAGTCGCGCAAGTTGATTCCGGCCAAGGTCGCGAGACGGTTCAGCTGGTTCGGCTCCAGGGCCGAGACCGGAGTGCCTGCGGACATGACTCCCTCAGCGAACCGATAGTACGCGTACTTTCGGCGAACCTTGACATGGTCTTCATAGGTGAGCGTCAAACCCTCATCGAAAACAACCATATGGCGCATGGGTTGGGCGGGCGCGACAAGCCTTGGCGGTGCGCCGACCAAAGCTAAGAGCCCTGGCGGGCATGGCAATGGATCCGGTGGAGGGATCGGCGAAACCTCTGTCACTCCCTCACCTTTTCGACTGGAGGGCTTCACAGCCGGGGCGCCGCTGGCAGGATCCGAACCTCCTTGATTGAGCCTGAGACATTCGGCGTTGGCCCACAGTTCGTCCGCGGCATATCGCCTTTCGATCCAAGACGTCCAAGCGCGTTGCTCCGGAGTCGTCCCGGTCAGGTCTTTCTTGGGATCGACCTTCCCTGGCTGGATGATTTTATAGACCTCGCGGATCCAAACTGATCCATCGGGTGTCTGACGCGGTTGCCAAGCGCATTCCAGGTCTCCGGAACGGCCGATCGTGTACCGCCCGTCCGCAGACCAGTACTCGACGATCTGCTGCCGCTCGGCCCTCTGAAAGAGCTCTTGTCCTTGAATCCCAGCCACGGCGAAAACCAAGCCGATCCAAGCAACGCTCTTGAGCTTCCCGTAATGATCAGTCATCGTGTCTCACCGGACTTGAGAGATTTGTATCATACTCTGAGGCGAGACCCTTCACACATCGCGACAAAGTTTGCGACAATTTGTAGACCATGGTCCGTCAGCACGGACTCCGGATGAAACTGGACGCCCTCAATAGGGAGCGACTCATGCCGAATTCCCATAATCTCACCGTCGTCTCCACTTGTGGCCGATATGATGAAGTTGGGGGGCGTTTCTTGCCTCAGAACCGAAAGCGAATGGTACCGAACCGCGTTGAAAGGGCTGGGAACGCCCTTGAAGACGCCTAATCCGTCGTGCACGATCGGAGAAACCTTACCGTGTCGAATTCTCGATGCACGTTCGACACGGCCACCTTGCACAGATCCGATAGCCTGATGCCCGAGACAGACCCCGAAGAGTGGACGCTGGAACATCACAGAACCTGACGTCGTGGCCGCTCTCACGATATCAAGGCACACTCCCGATTGTTCCGGTCGGCATGGCCCCGGAGAGAGAAGCACACCGCTGGGATCCATCCGAGCGATCTCGTCAAGATCTACCTGGTTGTTCCGGCGAACTTCGACTTCCTCGCCCAATCTGCCAATGTATTGAACTAGGTTGTAGGTAAAGCTATCGAAATTGTCGACGACCAAGACCACGAGATGCCTTCAGGGTACCCCCAGGCCAGGCGAGAACGGTTACAATACCGCCGGATTCATGGCAGAAGCCGCTGAGCAAACCCCGCAGATCGACCGAAAGGCGATCCTTGTCTTTGCTGCGGTCTTGATAGTCGCCCTGATCCCAGCCTGGATCGGTCCGGTCACTCTCGACTACCCGATGCACATCGCAAGAGCCTTCATCATGGCCCAGCCCCATGACGGCACGGGAGTAAGCGAGTTCTATAAGATCGACATTCAGCCTGTGCCCAACCTTGGAATGGACTTCCTGGTCTCAGCCCTTATCAAGTTCTTACCAGTTCAAATCGCATCGACGCTCTTTATCACTTTGGTCGTTGTTCTGTTAGCGACCGGAGCCTTTGCATTTTCCGCGGCCGTCCACAGAAGAGTCACCCTTGCAGCGTTCTTGCCGCTTCTGGCCTTGTACGACCAGTGGTTTCTCATGGGGTTCGCCAATTATCTTCTCGGTTTAGGAATCGGTTTATGGGCCTTGGCCGTTTGGGTTCATCTCTCATCCACAGGACGGCGACACCAACTGATTGTCTTGGCAGTGGTCATGAGCGTCCTTCTGATCGTCTGCCACCTCATGGCGTTTCTCGTGACGGCCGCAGCCATCGCTCTGATCGAGCTTGAAAAGCGACACCCCACCCCTAAGCTCTACCGCATTGTTTTGGTCGGCTCTTGTCTGCTTTGTGCAGCCATTGTTTTTGTCTCCACCATTCGAGGGCGTGACTACTGGGGATCGATGGCCAAGATCGAAGGGACTATGCAGATCGTCGCTCCAACGATCGATCCCATATCATGGCTTGTGATCACGTTGCCCGTTCTGGCCTTAGCCGTCTTAACGGTCGCTCGCAGAGGAGGGCTGGGATTGGTTCACGCCCAGATCCCCCTCATGTTTGTCACCCTCTTCTTCATTGGCCCCACTCAGTTGGCTGGAACCGCATTTACGACAGAACGCGTCTCTTTACCCTTACTGCTTCTCTTCTTAGCCCTCATCGACTTCCGGAACACATCCCTAGGGCTTCGCCAGTCCGTAACGGGTGGCCTTGTAGTCCTTATGTTCTTAAAGGTATTTGTGACGTCGTTCTATTTTCTTGCCGGAAACGAGGCCCTTTCTAGCCTCCTGAAGGCGCTCTCACAAATACCCGAGCGCTCAACCATTTTCTCGGCCGACATGGGGTTGCCAAACCGCCCGCCCTGGCGAGCCATCCATCAGCACATTCTCAATATGGCTACCGTCGACAAACCCCGGCTCGTCGCGCAACTCTTCACACGCCGACTTCAGCAACCTATTCTATTCAATGAATCAGTGCTTATCGCCAAGGACTTCCAAGGCAACAATCCACTAGAAATCGTTCAATGGAGCCAAGTTCCAGAATTGGTCGCAAGAGGCAGGTTGGTTCAGGCAGAACTGAATTCTCGAGGCTTACCGGCAACCGACGCCTATCTCGTTGTGTATCGCCCCAAAGACAAGGCACCACAATCAGAGATTATCCCAGAAGGGTCGACTCTCGTAGCCACCGGTGACTTCTTCTCGATACTACGACTTGATCGCTAAGACACAGTAGCGGCCCTTCGTTCCGCCACACGCCGCTCACTGTGGTCAAGGATCTTCTTGCGGAATCTTAGCTGCTTAGGAGACACCTCCAACAGCTCGTCGTCTCGCAGCCATGCCAATGCCTGCTCAAGAGAAAAGTCCTTGTGGGCGTCAAGGACGGTCGTTGCGTCAGAGGTAGCAGAACGCATGTTCGTGGCAGCTTTTTGAAGCGTGGCGTTGACGATCATATCCTCATCGCGGCTACACGCCCCAACAATCATTCCACCGTATACTTCCGCGCCGACTTGATAGAACAGTGTTCCGCGCTCTTGAATGTTCTCATACGCGTACCGCGTGAGCTTCCCCGGATCCTTGGCGATCAAGGACCCCTGCACTCGGCTCTGAATCTCTCCACGGTAGACTTCGTAACCTTCGAACATTGAACCAAGGAGACCAGTCCCCTTGGTCAAGGTTAGAAAGTTTGTCCGAAACCCGATCAGGCCACGTGTCGGGATCGAGGCGACGATCTTTGTCCGACCATTACCCAAAGACTGCATGTCTTGCACTTCAGCCCTTCGTCGCGCAAGTTCTTCTAGAACGCCTCCGATCGCTTCGTCTTCAACTTCCGCTGTAAGCTGCTCCACGGGCTCCAATCGCTTGCCCAAATCGCTCTCCTTAAAGATGACTTCTGGCCGTGCGATCGCTAGCTCGTAACCCTCCCGGCGCATGGTCTCGATGAGGACAGCCAACTGCATCTCGCCTCGGGCCGCCACCTTGACAGTGTCGGCCGGGGCGTTGCGGTCGATCTTCAACGACACGCTGACTTTCTCCTCTTTCTCCAGCCGCTCTCTGATCTTATGTATCGTCAAGAACTTTCCGCCGTCTTTACCAGACAAGGGTGAGTTGTTGGCATAGAAGTTCATAGTCAGCGTCGAGGGCTCGACTTCGATCCTGGGCAACGGCTCCACGAAGTCCGAGGCGCACACGGTGTCGCCGATCAAGACGTCATCAAGGCCGCTCACCATGACAATCTCACCAGCCTCCACAGACTCCCTTTCGACCATCTTCAGCCCTTCATAAACCCAAAGCTTGGTCACATTGAACCCTTGCTGAAGATGTTCGCCAACACACACAAGTCGATCCCCAACATGCATCCTGCCTCGCAGCAGTTTCCCGCCGAACAACCGGCCCAGATAGTCGCTATAATCCAGGTTGTTGATCTGAAGGCGGACGGGGCCGTCTTCTTGTACCTGCGGGGCTGGTACATGCTTAATAATGGCCTCGAAGAGGTGCCGCATGTCGGTCTCGGTCCCGTTCGGCTCCAACCGGGCAAAACCTTGGGAACCAGAGCAGTACAGGTGAGGAAAGAACAGATCCTCTTCATCGCATCCTAAGTCGATAAAGAGGTCAAGCGTCTTGTCGTAGGCGTCCGTGGGCCGCGCTCCGTCGCGATCGATCTTGTTGATCACGACAATGGGCTTTAACCCGTTATCAAACGCCTTCTTGAGGACGAACCTCGTTTGAGGCATGGGCCCCTCACAGGCATCGACGACCAAGAGGACGCCATCAACCATGCTGAGCACTCTTTCGACTTCGCCTCCAAAATCAGCGTGGCCAGGGGTGTCGACGATGTTGATCTTCGTGCCTTGATAGGTGCAACTCGCGACCTTCGAAAGGATGGTGATGCCGCGCTCGCGCTCGAGATCGTTCGAGTCCATGACCCGCTCCTTGACCGATTCATTGTCGCGGAACAGGCCGGCTTGCCTGAAAATCGCATCGACCAGGGTCGTCTTGCCATGGTCGACGTGGGCGATGATTCCTAGGTTTCGGATCGATTCAGCGGCCATGGCGAAGGCACAGGGTACCTGCAGTCAACAGACGGCCCTGGCGCCCAGCTTGACGGAGTCGTCGGGTAAGTTGCGGCTCGTGATCCGAAAAGCCCACGCCATGTTCTACTCGTCGGACGCCAAGGCGACACGCGAGTTCTTGCGCGACGTGCTCGAGCTGCCTGCTCATGATATCGGCGATGAATGGCTCATTTTCGATATGCCGTCGGCAGAAATCGGCGTGCATCCATCCGGCGAGGGATCTTCACCGGCAGGGACGCATGATGTCAGTTTCGTCTGCGACGACATTCACGGAACCGTCGCGATGCTGTCATCAAAGGGTGTTAACTTCTTGCAAGAGGTTGAAGACCACGGATACGGCTGGGTGACTTATCTAAAAATCCCTGGAGAAGTCACCGTTCAACTCTATGAGCCCAAGTATCAGCTTGGTTGCTAGCCACGAGCGAAAGACCCCACACCAAGCCGCTCCATGAAGAACTCCATCATCCTTCTCCAGTCAACGCCCGAATGACCTGCATCTGGCCCGACTTGTAACTCGAAAGTCCGGCCAGCTTTCCGCAAACCATCGACCACCATCAAGGTGTTGAGCGGATGTGTGTTCTCGTCCGAGGTTCCATAGTAGAGCATAAGCCAACCCTTCAGATCCCTAACATAAGTGAGAGCGGACCCGCGATCATACGCTTCCTTGTTCTCCTCCAATAAGCCCATGTACCGCTCCACATAAACTGTGTCGTAATTGCGCCAATCACTGACACAGCTTGAGGAGCATGCTGCGGCGAAAACCTCGGGATGGCGCAGGAGCAGCATCAAAGACGCATATCCTCCGTAGCTCGTACCATGGACGGCCACTCTTTCAGGGTCAACCCATGGGCGGGAGGCAAGAGCGCGAATTCCGGCGGCCAAGTCATCGATCTCGGTGATGCCCATGTTCGCATAGAGAGGGTCACTGAATTCCTTTCCCCTGCCGCCCGTCCCTCGGTTGCTCAACTCTGCGCAAATGAATCCGAAGGCCGTCATCGCGTCCGGCCTGGAGAAGTCCTCGCTATGGTCGGTACCGTGCGGATCGAGCGGCCCACCGTAGACTGAGAGCAAAACTGGGTACTTGCGCCCAGGGTCAAACCCGCGTGGCTTGCTGATCCGCCCATAGAGCCGCGTCTTGCCGTCCGCCGCCAAGTATTCAATTCGCTCGGGCACCGAAAAACCGGCTTCGACCGCCTTTGACACATCTCCCGATCCGAGCACCTTGATCTCCTTTCCGCCGGGCCCCACGACGGCCGTGACCGGTGGGGAGTCCAAGGCTTGCCTCACCATGACAAACGACTCGCCGTCGGGAGACAACCGGATCTCATGGTGCCGATCAGCTTTCGTGCGCAAGAGGTTCGTCTTGCCATCCAGGGTCGCGGTCCAAAGCTGAAGCATAGCCGGGTTCTGTCCTCCGCGCCCGAGGTAATGAACCTTTCCCCGGTCGAGGTCTATCCGAAGCACCCGGGCCAGGTCGTGGCGGTTATCGGTCACTGGCGAGAGGGAACCCGTCGCCAAGTCAAGCATCGCCAGGTTCAAGAATCCGTTCCGATGATGCTCGTAGAGGGCTTTGCCCTTCCACTTCCCTCCACCCGGCATCCTCTCCAAGAACCAAAGCCCGAGTTTGTTCTCAGTGTAGGTGGCCGGCCATTCCTCTCGAACGATGACCTTTGTCGCCCCCTTCTCGGGGTCATAGCGGCACAGTTCCATCGATTTCTGGCGCCGATCGGTCCGACGGAAATAGAGCCCACCTGGACCCCACTGAAGATCGTAGACGTATTCCGTGTCCGGGCCGCGCGCCGGAATCTCGTCAAGTCTTCCTCCCTTGACGTCATAGACAAACACCGCGACTTTCGGGTTGGGAGAACCCGGACGGGGAAAGGCCTGGGGTTCGAACTCTGGCCAAGGCGTGGTCTGCCGGCTCACCACCATGTTGTCTCGGACTTGGCTTTCGTCGAAACGATACATCCAGACCCAGCGGCCATCGTCAGAAACGCCGAGGGCCTCGTTCTGTCCCAGTTCTTCGCCATAGACCCAGCTAGCCGTGCCAAACCGGATCCGCTTGCTGGGGTCTCCATTCTTCGTGATCGGCCTCGCCTCGCTTCCCTCGACCGTCAGCCAGACGTTGCCGTCTTGGTAGAACGCCTTCGTCTTGCCGTCCAGGCTGAAGGCCTCGGCGAACTGGAGCCCCCGTCCTGGGCGTCGTCGTCCGTCGTTCGGGTGTCGGGCTCGCCTCGGCTCTTGCCAGGCCGGCGGCGGGGCGTCGACTGGCTCATCATTGCCTGATCCCACGTCGAGAATTCTCCATCCGCTGGCCGAGCGATGGGCCAGCTTTGTGTCTGAGACCCAGCGCGTCTCAACGGCTCCGGTGCGGGCTGTGCTGGCCCAGTCGCGCGAGAACTTCTGGTACTCCTCCCACTCCGGGGCTGCGAGGAGTCGGTGCTGTCCGAAGGCGACTGGCGAAATGGCGAGGGCGGCAATGAGCAATGGCCTTCCCATGGACACCCCAGAGATTGGCACGGGACTTAGATGGTTTGCTCGCCTGCCACTATCGTCCGCTCGAACCGGGACGCCAAGACCGGTGCCAGAACGAGGCCAGGGAGGAAGACTTCGGTCGGGATCTTCTTGATCTGGAGCAATCCGAGACCGACGGCCAGCATCATCGCCCCACCGGCGGCGGTCGCCTCATCAATCAGTTCACGGCGCTCGGCGACCCGCTGCAAAGGTCGGGCCAGGGCTGTGAAAAGCGACTGCACCACCAGCACGACAGCGGCCGAGGCCAGGACACCCGCACCAAAGGCAGGCGAGGTCGCTGCCAAGAAGACGCTGGCAATACCATCAAGAAGAGACTTTAATGAGAGAAGGTCGATCTTCCGTTCAAGGCCGTCTTGGATGCAGCCCAAGAGCGTCATTGGACCGACGCAATAGAGCACTGACGCTGTGACAAAGCCTTCGTTGAACCCTCCTTCGCTGCCAAGCAGCTGCCTGGCGAGTTCAGCCAGCGAGGCCAAGCCCACGTCGATTCCGATCAACTTGCCCAGCACGCCGCCGATCGCGACAGAAGCCGCCACGACCAATACGTTGCGGCCCGACAGGAACATCTTCACCCCGAGGCCGACCGTCACAAGCCCTAAGCCGGTCAGGGCCACGCCCTGGAGCCCATCGGGGAGAGCCCGACCCAGAGCCAGGCCCAAGAGCGACCCCAAGACCACGGTCAACGTGTTGAGCAACGTCCCGCGGAACGGGAGCCTTTCTGAGGAGAAAGTCAATGGCCCCAGGGTACCCATACCCCGGGGCCTCCGAGACTCTTAAGGTCGGACGCGAACCTGGACGAAGTCGAAGAACGACCGGTACACAGCCGCGGCAGGCGCGGTCTGGGCGTTGGCCACTTTGAGCTCGATCCTGCCATCGGCCCGAACGTACTTGGTGGCGTCCAAGCCCGTCACCACACGTTGGACGTCGGTCTGTCCCAGGGTGTAGTCGTCAATCTGATCGAACTCGTTCGTGGTCCAGTTCCGGAGCCAGAGCCGTGCCCGGGTCGTCGTCGCGGAACGCGAAACGATCTCCGCCTCTAGAGTGAGCGGGCTTGCAATGGTCGTGGAGTAGCCCAAGTTGAACTCGATCTGGGGACGGCCAAAGACGTCCGGTCGAGTTGGAGCCTCGCGGGTCACGGTCATGACGACCCCGTCGCGGACTGCGAGGTCGGCGATCGAGCCGCCTGAGATCGAACCTCGCTCGAAGGCGATGTCGACAGGGGCCAAGCCCTGGGCGCCCAAAATGGCGAACGTACCGTCGCTGACGTCTTCGCCCGTGTTCGAACTTCCGTCCCGGGCTACGACTTTGATCTTTGCGGCCGGCGCATAGACGTCCGGCACGGTCCAATCGTACTCGCCGTCAGGCTGGGTGGCCGAGGCGATGGTCATCGGATAAGTCAAGCCTCCGTCGAGCGACAAGAGGATGTCGACCGAGGCAACGGCCACGTCGTCGTCGTTGACCCATCGCACTTTCTGAACCAAGCCGGGAGCCAGTTGCTCGCCGCCGTTCGGTGAGACCACGTAGGCGGTCGGGTTCGCGCCGCCCAAGGGCTTCGGGACGTGCATGACCACGCAATGGAAGACGCCAGCCGAGGTCGCAAGCGCCTGACCATTGACCTGGACGACCCGCTTATCAGGGGCCGCCGCCCTCCAAACATCGAAAGCCGCTTGGTTGTAGCTCCCCACGGAATAGGTCGGAACGACGATCACCCCGTTGCAGACCAGGACGTTCGTGTAGGTGTAATGGACATTGGACTGACGAAAGGCGGGAATCCGATAGACCTGATAGCCGAGGCCCTGGAAGTAGACCGCTGCCGAGTCGCAGATCGTCGCCTGCACAGAACCGGGCTCGAGCGGCCATTCGCTGATCATCACCTTGTTCGGAGCGAACACTTGCACCCACATATCGATGTGCTGGGTGAGGTCTACGGTGGTCGGGAATGGTTGGAAGAGCGTCGTCTGTGATCGCTGGTAATCCTGCCAAAGCTGAACGATCTGCTGTTCAGTCAGGGTCGGGTTCTCGTTGTTGATCAGTCGGGTCGCAAAGCCCCGGTCCACCGAGTCAAGGTGGTAGTTTCCGCCGCCGTGGATCAGGGGGATCTGATACACCGCATGGTTCTTGTAGCCACCGAACGAAATCGGCATGAGATTATCGTTCGGCCGTGGGCGGTTATAGGTGTGCTTGACGATCGCCCTCACCCCGCCTTGATAGATGTATCGGGGGCCGTAGTCGCGGCACCAGATCGTGTCGGTGGTGAAGACAATAAACTCGACCCGGCCCATGTTGACGCCGTTGGCCTGGAGGGAGGCAAAAGCAGTGTCCCGCTCGCCGATCGTGTCCACGTAGACGTAAACCTTGCCGTCCCCGTCTGGGCTCGTGACCTCGCGGGCCAACTGGGCCAGGATGGAGTTCTGGGCTCCGGACCCTTCCCACGCCACGATGATCCCATCCATCGGCTCGTATTCGGCAACGGCCCTCACGGGGCCGGTCGGCGGCGGCGTGCCGGGCGGATCGGCCAACGGGAAGACATTCAGATAGGCGCGTTCGGACGGAGTCAGGCTTCGCGGGACGTCCACTCCATCGGGATAAAGGCCTCGATTTTGGGCCCAGGCCCCGGCAAAGGCCAGGGTCGTCAAAAGCACAGCGGCGGGCTTCATGGCGGGCTCGCAGTGTACCTTTCAGACCCTGCCGTCCGAACCCGGCAACAGCGCTGGGAGGCCTTGTCACGGTACTGGTCACGATACGGTCACAGGATCTGGCCCAAAGTCTTCACAAGCCTCGGGCCGAAACCCTTGCCCAGGCTGCAAACAAGACAGGAGGCAACCTTATCGAGCACGAAAACTTAAGAATCTGGAGAAAAGAATCTACAGCCCGCGACTCGGCCAAGTCGCGGGCTCAAACTTTGTGGCTCAGGCCACCGTCACTTCGTCGCAAAGGTAGACGTCCTGGATCGCGTTGAGCAGGGCGACACCCTCGGCCATCGGCTTCTGGAACGCCTTCCTTCCCGAGATGAGCCCAGTGCCGCCGGCTCGCTTGTTCACGACCGCTGTCGTGACAGCATCTTGGAGGTCGTTGGACCCGCTCGCCCCACCGCTGTTGATGAGACCGGCCCGTCCCATATAACAGTTCGCGACTTGGTACCGGGTCAGGTCGATCGGGTGGTCTGTGGTGAGTTGAGAGTAGATCCTCTCGTCCAGCTTCCCATAGCTCGAGCCGCCGGTGTTCAGGGCCTTGAAGCCTCCGTTGCATTCGGGCATCTTTTGCTTGATGATGTCCGCTTCGATCGTAACCCCGAGGTGGTTGGCCTGGCCGGTGAGGTCGGCGGAAAGGTGGTAGTCCACGCCGTCCTTCTTGAACTGATTGTTCCGGAGATAGCACCAGAGGATCGTCGCCATCCCAAGGTCGTGGGCGCGACTGAAGGCCTCGCTGACCTCGACGATCTGGCGGCCGCCCTCGTCGCTGCCAAAGTAGATCGTGGCCCCGACTGCGGCAGCGCCCATCTCCCAAGCCTGTTCCACTTGGGCGAACAGGATCTGGTCGAACTTGTTCGGATAGGTGAGGAGCTCGTTGTGATTGATCTTGACGATGAATGGGATCTTGTGGGCGTATTTCCGGCTGCAGGCGCCGAGCACCCCAAGGGTCGAGGCGACAGCGTTGCACCCGCCCTCAATCGCCAGCTTCACAATGTTCTCAGGGTCGAAGTAGGCCGGGTTCTTGGCAAAGCTCGCCCCGGCGCTGTGTTCGATGCCCTGGTCGACCGGGAGAATGCTGAGATAACCCGTGCCCGCCAACCTTCCGTGACCGAAAAGCGATTCGAGGCTTCGGAGCACCTGGCTGTTCCGGTCGGTCTGAACCATGACCCGGTCGAGAAAGTCTGGGCCGGGGAGATGGAGCATCGACCGGTCGATGGTATTGCACTCGTGCTTGAGAAGGTCGTCCGAACCGAGGATCTTGGTGATCCGATCGATTTCCGAGCCTGACCGGGGGAGAGTCGTGGCCATGATAGTCCTATTCTAGCTTGTCGGTTCAGCGAGCCCTAAGATATAGGGGGGTGCAGCATCAGTGGACAGCCCTACCAGATTCGCCCCTGAAGAGCTTGCCTTCAAGGTCCAAGATGTAACCGTCCAACCTTTGGACAGCCTCGTTCCATCCTTGACCCACCACGAAGCGGCCGTCTCGGGAGACGGCGACCGCCGACTCAAGCCTTGAACCCGTCCCGAACAGCGCCCGACCGGCCAGCGATGTCAAGTCCGCCGTCCCCGTGCTCGGCTTGTGCAAGAACGCCCGCCGCACTGAGCCTGCGAAGTAAAGCCCGACCGTCGTGTTCCCATCTTGAGAGACCCCTAACGCGGTCGCCGACAGGCCCCAAGTCGGCAAGAAACGCATGCCGTCGGCCAGAGACCAAGAGAATGCGTGCGACTGGCCGATGCTGTCGAGCGCCGTACCGACAACAGCCAAGCCCCCGTCGGCCACTGCCCGTGCCTCGGCTCGGCGGGCCCAGGGCGAGTAGATTGGGATGATCGCCACGTCGTTCCAAACGCAAGCCACTTGGAGCATCGAAGGGGTCATCGACCATCCTGCCACCCAGTTTCCGTCTCGAGTGCAGCCCAGCGCCGCGCTGGCGGGTCCCCCCAGGGTTGAGAGTGCGGCCAGTTGACCGGCCCGCCAGCGAAAGGCTTGCTCCGATTGTCCGAAGACTTCGTTCCCCGCCCCATTGACGGCCAAGGCCTCGGTCGGTTGGCCGCTGAGGGCACCGAGATCGACCAGGCCAGTGGCGGCGATCCATCGAAAGCCTTTGGAGCGAGGTTGAGGATCGGTCGACCAGCCCACGACGACCAGTCCGTTCGCCGAGACGCCGGTCGCCGCGCCGCTCAGGCCCCCGAACGAGCCAAGGTCTTGAAATCCCGTTGAATCTCTCCAGCGAAAAGGCCTTGAGACGCCGCCGGACCCGGTGGCTTGGCCCACGACGGTCTTGCCGTCGTCGCTGACCGCAGCCGGAGCCGCAACGGGGAAGCTCGGGCCAAGGCTCCCGATCCAGCGCAAAGTCGGCTCGGCCCCCTGAGCCTGGGACATGGCCAAAATGAACGTCATGCCAGCGATGTCCCGTCGTTTCATGACAGGCATTTTGACGGGCATGGTGGCCAACCACAAGCCGACGGAAGTTCACGTGAAGAGGAGCCCTGTCCCCTTTGATGAAGGACAGGGCTTAGGCGCCTACATGCTCACTGAGCGACCAGGAGCTTTCTAGCGTTCGGAACCGTGACCGAACTGACCGGGGCAGAGCCATCGGGCTTGCCAATGTTCGTCCCAGACTGTTCGATGCGGTACGAGTAGACCTTGCCCAGGGACTTGTCTGTCACGAGGAGGAAGTTGCCGCTCGGGTCGACTTCAACGCCATCCAGGGTGACTGGTCCAGTGCTGAGTGTGACGTCCCCCAGATCCGAGAAGTTCCCCGAGGAGAGCTTGTACACCTGCACCTTGTTGCTGCCTGTGCCGATCAAGAAGCCATACCCGGACACAGAGCCCTTGCCCAACGCGAAGTCGGCCGCGCGCCCAGACGCCGCAGTCGCCACCGTTGGGGAAGTAACCTTATCCTTGAGGGTGGAGTTTGGCGCGAATGACGTCAAACACGCTTTGCCGCTGTCATCGCCCGCCATGTAGAAGTAGCTTCCGTCCTCCTCAATGTCGCCGTTTCGGGTGGGAGTGGCCGAGCTGAATGGTGGGCCCGTGAAAGTCACGTTAGGCACAGTCGAAACGTCCCAGCGTGAGGCTCCGAACATCGCGTCAGTCGCGAACAGGGTGGATCCAATGACGGCCATGTCCGAATGCCAACCACTACTGTTGGAGAAGAGGGTGACTAGGTTGGTGATAGCTTGAACTTGTTGGCTCGCATCGAGATCGAGTTGGAACACGTGTCCTGATGCGATTCCAAACGGCACCATGGTCGTCACAACCAATCGGCTTCCGACCGACTGAACGCCAGTGACCCGCGCGCCCACATTGCTCGTGATATTACTGTTCAAGTTGGTCATGGTCGGCGGGCCCATCGCTCCGCCAGGAACATTCGGGACACGCCAGACCTGCCTGTTTGATCCAACCCAAAGGATCTTGTTGGTCGAGTCGTAGTCCATGTCCGTCCCTTCCTGGCCGACAGGGGCCGTGTCTTTGATCGAAAGGATGCCGAGCGAGTTGACGGCAATCTTGGTGACTTTCGCAGAAGCCAAGTCGTCGTCAAGGACGAAGATCTCTCCTAGAACCGACGGGCCGGAAGACGATCCGCCCCCGCCACAGCCTGCGTTTAAGGTCAGGGCGGCCATGGCCGCGAGCACGCCCACGAAGGGGGAGTAATCGTAGAGGCCCCGCTGAAATGCGGGGAGCCTGGACGACGAGTTGTTGTTGTGTTTTTTCAGCATTTTGCGGTTTCCGGACCCTCATGAGGGCCGTGAAAACAGCATCGTCCACAAGCTGTGACCGAACCGTGACGGAGTTGCGCGAGTCACCGTGACGATCCAAGGCCCGGCCCGCCCCCGGCCCGATGACGTAGAACTGAGAGCGTTCCATGCCTCGTAAGGGCCTGCCCGAGTCCGTCGCCGAAAAGCTCAAGCAGCTTCCGGCCCAGCCCGGTTGCTATATCTATCGCGACCAGGACGGCTCGGTGCTGTACGTCGGCAAGGCCGTGAGCCTGAAAAACCGGGTGCGCACTTACTTCCAGGCCAGCGCCCGCCACGGCACGCGCATCGAGCGCATGGTCCGAAAGGTCGCCGACCTCGAGTGGATCGTCGTCGACAGCGAGGTCGAGGCCCTCGTTCTCGAGTGCAACCTGATCAAGGAGCACCGCCCTCCCTTCAACGTCCGCATGCGGGACGACAAGAGCTACCCCTTCGTCACCATCACCAAGGAGAAGTTTCCCCGGGTGCTCTTCACCCGCAATCCCAAACGGGGCAAAGGCAAGGTGTTCGGCCCCTACACCAGCGCTTGGAGCGTCCGGGACACCCTGCAACTCCTCCACAAGGTCTTTCCCCTCATCCCTTGCGGCAAGAGTTGGAGTGGCAGGGCTGAGCAGCGCCCGTGCCTCTACTACCACATGGGCCAGTGTCTGGCCCCGTGCGCCGGTCTCAGCGATCCCCAGGAGTACGGTCAGGTCATCGCTCAAGTCGAGCGGTTCCTGCAAGGCAAAGAGGAAGGGCTGATCAAGGATCTCCGGGCCGACATGGAGACGGCGTCCGAAGCCCTCGAGTTCGAGAGGGCAGCCCGCGTCCGCGACCGGATCCAGGCCATCGAACGGACCCTCGAAAAACAGAAAGTGCTGAGCGACGATGGTCAAGACCGGGACGTGATCGCGGTGGTGCGAGACGACCGGGGGTCCGCCGTACAGATGCTCTATGTCCGGGGCGGCAAGCTCATTGGACAGCGCCAGTTCATGCTCGACGGCTCTAGCGAAGTCTCCCCGGGCGAGGCCGTCGGCGAGTTTGTCAAGCAGTATTACGCCCAGGCTCCAGACGTGCCCCGCGAGGTGTTGCTTCCAGTCGAGATCGAAGAGCGGCAGATCGTCCAGCAATGGTTGCGCCAACGGCGGGGGGCGGCGGTCACGGTCGAAGTGCCGCAAGGCGGCGAAGGTCTGCGCTTGGTCGACCTCGCCGCGGCCAACGCTGAACAGGCTCTCCGCTCCTATCAGTTAGAGCTCGACCAAAAGGAGGCATGGGCCGAGCAGGCGGCCGAAGAACTGGCCGAGTCGCTCGGCCTCGGGGCCCCTCCAGTCCGGATCGAAGGCTATGACATCTCGAACATCCAGGGGACGGCCCCCGTTGGGTCGATGGTCGTCGTCGAGGGAGGGTTCCCAGCAAAGAGCGAGTACCGGCGGTTCCGCATCAAGTGGCACCCAGAGAGCCCCGACGACTTCGCCATGATGCACGAAACGATCATGCGGCGGCTCCGCAAATACCTGGACAACGACCCGAAGTTCTCCCGACTTCCGGACCTGATCCTCATCGACGGGGGCAAAGGTCAGCTAGGGGCCGCGATCCGGGCGCGAGACGAGCTCGGATTGGCCGTCCCCATGGTCGGACTCGCCAAGAAACAGGAGATCCTCTACCTTCAAGACGGGGCAGGCGAAGTCTATCGCGAAGTCGTCTTGCCCTTGAGTTCGCCCGGGCTCATGTTGCTCAGGAAGCTCCGCGACGAGGCCCACCGGTTCGCCCTGACTTTTCACCGCAAAGTGCGGGACAAGCGCGTGCAGGGGAGCGTGCTCGATGAGATCCCGGGAGTCGGCCCGAAACGGCGCCGGCTCCTGCTCCGGAGCTTCGGGTCGATCGAAGGCATCCGCCGTGCGACCATTGACGAGATCGCGGCAGTGCCGACCCTGACCCGGCGCCAGGCCGAGGCGATTTCCGAGTTCCTGCGAGCGGATTGACCTCAACCGACGGACCGAGTAGGATGCCTCTGTGAAGGTCGAGACTCGTTTGGGCAAGCGGTGGGCGGTCGCGCCGCGCGACCCTCAAGCTGAGGAGGCTCTCTCCCGAGAACTTGGCCTCCATCCTCTCGTGGCGGCAGTCCTGGCAAGTCGCGGCCATTCAGACCCCCGACAGGCCGAGCGCTTTCTCGACCCAAGCCTCGAACAGCTGCACGACCCCAGGCTCTTGCCCGACTTCGAGCCCGCCGTCCGAGCCGTGCTCGGAGCCAGGGAGCGCAAGGAGACGATCTATGTCCACGGCGACTATGACGTCGACGGGGTGTCGAGCGCGGCCCTTTTCACCCGGTTCCTCACCCGGATCGGGTGCACGGTCGTGCCGCACGTGCCCCACCGTACCCGTGAGGGCTACGGCATTCATCTCGATGCGGTTGGGTGGGCTAGGGAACATGGGGCGAGCCTGTTCCTCACCTGTGACTGCGGGATCAGCGCCCATGAGCAGGTCCGGGCGGCCAACGAGGCGGGGATGACCGTCGTCGTCACCGACCACCATCAAGTCGGTTCCAGCCTCCCTGAAGCGGCCGCGGTCGTAAACCCGCACCGGCACGACTCGCCATATCCATGGCGCGAGTTAAGCGGGGCCGGGGTCGCGTTCAAACTTGGGCAGGGGATCGCCCGCGAGCTTGGCCTGCCAGAAGAAAAATACTTCCGGGCCTATCTGGATCTGGCCGTGCTCGGCACAGTCGCCGACATCATGCCTTTGCTTGACGAGAACCGGGTCATCACCCATCACGGACTGGCCCACCTTCGCCACACCAGGAAGACTGGCCTCCAGGCTCTCATGGAGGTGAGCGACCTCTCCGATCCCAAGAAGGCGCTGACGGCCTATCACATCGGTTTCCAACTAGGCCCACGGCTCAACGCGGTCGGCAGGATCGACGATGCCTCCACGGCCCTTGACCTGCTTCTCACCGAGGAACCGGCCGAGGCGAGGCGCCTGGCTCGCGAGCTTGACGACGCGAACACACGGCGAAAGGCGGCGGAGAAGAGGGCCATCGAAGAAGCGGTGGCAAGGGTCGAGGCCGAAGGGCTCGGAGACCGCCTGACGATCTTGGTCGCCGACCCAGACTGGCACCCTGGATTGATCGGACTGGTTGCGGGGAGGCTGGTCGAGCGGTTTCGGCGCCCCACTTTCGTTGTCTCCATCGACGGCGACTCCGCCAAGGGATCGGCTCGATCGATCTCGGGCTTCCACTTGAAGGAAGCGCTGGACGCTGTGCGCCCCTTGTTGTTGTCTGGCGGCGGCCACGAATTGGCGGCCGGCTTCTCCTTGGAGGCGGGACGTCTGGACGACCTCCGGACCGCCCTTGAGTCGCACGCGGTCTCGGTCATCTCTCCGGACGATCTGGTGCCTCGCCTGACCATCGACGCCGAGGTCAGCTCTGCCGAGGCCGGACCGTCAGCGGCCAGCGCCCTCCATTCTCTCGAGCCGTTCGGCAACGGGAACCCCGACCCCGTGCTGTGCGTCCGGGGCGTCAACTTGTCCTCGGTCGTACCGACCCGGAATCCAGAGCACGCCCAAGTGACACTCGAGACCAACGATGGTCCTCGGCGGGGCATGGCCTTTGGCATCGGTCAGGACTTGGCCTCACTTGAACCGGGCGCGAGGGTCGACGTGGCGTTCCGGATCGAGGCTAACGAGTTCAACGGCAAGACGACGGCGCGATGGATCGTCGTCGACGTTCAGGAATCTGAATCCTGAACACCGACGATGACTTCGACCTCCCTCTCGGTCTTGCCGGATCGGATCCTCAACTGAAGTTTGTCTCCGACGGCTGATCCGAAGAGGAGCCGAGCAAACTCCACCGGGGTCCTCACGGCCTGGCCATTGGCCGAAACGATCACCTCGCCAGCCTTAAGTCCCGCCCGAGCCGCGGGCGAGTCAGGCATGACCGCTTCCAGCAAGACCCCTTCAGTCGCGGCCTTGAAGAAGACGCCGATGCTCGGATGGCGAACTTTGTGATCGGCAGAAAGGAATCCAAGCACGACCCGTTGGAGGACAGCCGGGCTCAAAGCATAAGCTACGGTCATCCCCTGAGGGCCATAGAGGGCCGTCGCCGCGCTGTCGGCCTCCGCCGCCGCTTTCATCGGTTGGCCCGCGGACGGGGCTAAGCTGGCCCGCTCTCCGATGAGAGTCGCACCAAGGACCCCAGCCAGTCCGCCCGTCTCGGTGAAGACCGGGGAGCCGCCCACCGGGCCCACGGCGCTTTCAAGCCGGATCTCGGCCAGCGGGGTATAGCGGAGGGACGGCCGAACGACGCCGATCCGGTCTGCAGAGACGAACTCGGCCCTCACGGGGCCGTTGGGGGTCGCCACGATCAACCGGGCACCAGGCTCTATCTGGGCCAGGATCCGCGTTCCGGAGTTGGCTTGGGGAACCCAGTCCTCTGACTTGAGAAGGAGCATTTGGGTGGTCTCGTCAGTCGCCACCACGACGAGCGTCACCGGTCGGGTCGGTCCGGCCCAACCAACGATGGTCGGAGTGGAGACGGACGATCGAGCGGCCAAAAAGAGGCCCTTCGGGTCGATGAGCACGGCGTGCCCGAGGGTCACGCCCCCGGAGTCAAGCCTCAGCAGGTTCGGTTGGATCCGCTCCCAGACTGGATCAGCGGCAAGAGCCTTGGTCTGATCTAGGGCCGCGAGCCCGAGGAGGCTAACCGCCAAAAACGACATCGGCTTGTCGGCTCACTTCGACGGCTTGGTGACCGCCGGTCGAGGGGTCGGGTGACTCGGTGACGATCACGACCACGGGTTCTGGCGACGAACCAGCTTCTCGCTCGATCGGCGCCGGACTGTCGAACCGGACAGGGGCGCTCCAGTCACTGTCATCGTGAGACGTCCATTTCGCCAAAATCAAGCTCTTGTTGGGCGGTTGTGCGCCCAACGATCGGGACCGTTCAGTCCGTCTTGCCAGGGCCGACTGTGAGCCGGGCCTGCGTTCCGCTTTCGGACCCTCCAATCCGGCCACCACTGGTTGGACGGCAGCGGCCGGCGTCGCTTCGACTGCTGGAGCCCGATCACTCTCGGCCATGGCGATCCTTTCTGACGGGCCAGAATCGCTCGCTACCATCGGAACCGAAGTCTTTTCCAACTGGGGCTCGCTTCGATTCAAGCTCAGCCATGCCCCGACCATGGCCACTGGCGCCAACGCCCAGCCCCAGGCCCATGGCCAGGGAGCGGGTCGCTTCATTCCACTTTCTAAGACGGCCCGGCGCAGATGCTCCGTCGTCAATTGACATTCCGGAGTCTCTCTCAGCTCTCTGAGGCCGGCTTTGAGCCGACGGGCCTCAAGGGCCTGGCCCCTTTCCTTCTCTGGCATGGAACAAAGTAGAGCCTCAAATTCCGCGTCTGAGAGTTCAAAGGCCGCTACAAGGTGCCGGTCGATCCTCACAGGGCTCCTCCCTCCTGCATCATGGCGAGGACTTTGTCGCGGAGGGCCCGTCGGGCTCTCAGGACACGCAGTTTCGCCCCGCCGACTGTGCAGTTCAAGGTCGAGGCGATGTCTTTATAGTCCCACTCTTCTATATCGCGCATCACGATCATGTTGCGGTGGTGGTCGGGCAAAGCCCCAATGGCTTGGCGCAAGGCCTTCGACCTGCGTTCTGACTCCAGATTTTCCACGGGGTCGTCGGTGTCTCCGACCGTCATCCATGCCAAGGCCCCAGCCGCTTCCTGAGCCTCGAGAGAGGCTCGTCGCTGGCTCATCCGAGCCCGGTCGGTCGACAGGTTCATCGCGATCCTCAGCAACCAGGTGGTGAACTTGGCCTCGTCCCGATAGCGGTGGAGGTTCTGGTAGGCGCGAGTGAAGACTTCTTGGACCACGTCCTCGGCATCGTCCCGCCTCCCGGACGATTGGTAAGCGAACCTGAAGACCAGTCCTCTATGGCGCTCGAACAGCAGCTCAAAGGCGTCGAAATCGCCGCCCCTGGCACGGGCGACAAGAGCCTCGTCCGAGTCCCGCGCTTCTGTCGAATCGGCGAGCGCGTTCGTGGTCGGCGCCTGAAGATTCAGCCTCAAAGCATGCCTCGCGATCATCTCTCTTGACATTCGACGAAGGAAAGATGGTTCGGTTTCAAGCAAGATTCCTTGCCTTGAACCTCAATGCAGGCCCGAATTGGGGACAGTGGCCTACCGGCATGCAACAATCGGGCCGTGGACGAGAACCGGCAGGCCCCTGAGGACGGCCACGAAATGTCCGAGGCCGATCAGGAGAAGCTTCGCAAGATCGAAGCCGAGATCGAGCGGCTTGGACGCGAGACCCAGTTCGCAGATCCCCACGATCGCGAATTCGAGTCCCGGCTGAGAGGGATCGAGGAGAAAGCTGAGTCGGCCCGAGTCCGACAACGGGGCGCGGAGATCGAAAGAAATCGAAGCTCTTCGGTCGGGGGAGACTCTGGGCGCGGGCTTGGGATCGGGCTCAGCATCGCCTACGCCATCCTGGGCCTCACGATGCTCGGCTGGGGGGTCGGCTGGCTCTTGGACCGCGGTACCGACCGCGTGCTTTGGCAAGGACTCGGAACGGTGTTCGGGGCCACTCTGGCCGTGGCCTACGCGCTCAAGGTCATGAACCGCGCGTGACGACCCGGCAAGTCGTGGTGTCCTGGATCGTCCTCGCCGCTGCCGCGAGCCTGGCCTCTTGGGGTTTCCGAGGCGCGCCGGCCGGCCTTGGCATGGTGCTAGGGCTGGTCGGCACGACCGTCGGGATGCTGGGCTGGTGGTTCGCGATCCGATTGTTGGGATCGGTGCACCAGGACAAGAAGGTCAGCCCGATCGAGACGTTCCTGAGCCTGTCGCTCTTGCTCTTGAAGCTACCAATAATGCTTATGGCCTGGCGCACAGCGGCCTCGGTGGGACCGCCTGCCCCCGATTTCTTTCTCTACGGACTCGCGTTGGTATACTTCGCGACCATCCACTGGGCGTTGTCGCAACGCTAGGTGAGGGTTGCGCGTCACATGGAAGTTTGGATCGGGACAAGTACCAGTTGGCTCGCCGCCGCTGGGGAGCACGGCGGAAAAGAACACCACGGGCCCGGATTTTGGGGGCTCGTTTTTTACATCGGCCTCGTCCTGGCGATCTTGTTCGGCCTGATGTCTTTCGCGAAGACCGGACTGAAGAGCCGAGTCTTCACCAAACCCACGCTCTTCGGCCTGCCGGTCCTCGGCGCCTTCGAGCAGATCTACCTCTTCATCGAACAGCTTTGTGTCGGCACGATCGGGGCTCACGGCAGGAAGTACGTGGTCATGATCATGGTCTTTTGGATGTTGGTGTTCTTCTCGAACCTGGTCGCGCTGTTCTTCCCGACCGCTCCGACCGCCGACCTCAGTTTCAACCTTGGACTGGCCCTCGTCTCCATCGGGTATGTCCAATGGGAGGGCATCAAGGCGAACGGGCTTTTCGGCCACTTTCGTCACTTTGCCGGCCCCAAACTTGGGGGAATGCTGATCCTCATCAGCCTGATCATCTTCGTCATTGAGATCATCTCCGAACTGATGAAGAACGTGTCACTGAGCTTACGGCTCTACGGCAACATCGATGGCGGCCACCGGGCGGCCGACGCCATGAACGAACTCGGGAAAAACATCATCCCCCTGGGCGGGGACACTGGCCTCAGCATCCCCATCGGAGCCTTCCTCATGCCCATCAAGCTCCTCACCTGCGTCGTGCAGGCCATGATCTTCTGCCTCCTCACTTGCGTCTACCTCTCCTTGGTCACGCACCACGAAGACGAGCACCACGAAGAGGGCCACGGCCAGCCGGTGCCGGCGGGAGCCCATTAACAAAGTTTGCACCCATCAACGAAACAAGGAAAACAAACATGACTGGTAACGTACTCGGACTCGGAATCGGAATCGCCGCGCTCGGCGTGGGAATTGGACTCGGCTTGATCGGCTATGGAGCCATGGGGGGTATGGCCCGGCAGCCGGAAGCCATCGGCAAACTGCAGGTCAACATGCTGATCGCCCTCGCGTTCGTCGAGCTCGTCTTCCTCTTGACCGTCTTCATCGTCCCAGGCTCGCTCAGGTAAGCCTCGAACGACTGCTCCCCGGCTCCGTCCCGCTCGAGCGGGGCGGAGCCCCAGACCTCAACCACACTACCGGAAACAGACTCAGTGAGCCAACAAGAAGACAAGAAAGGCGGCATGCCCATCGGAGTGGCGCTCATCGTCGGCGCGGCCTTGATGTTCGCAGGGATGTACGTCTCGACCGCGAAACTCATCGACCTCTCGGCGCTGGCAGAACAAGGAATTCCCCTCGATCTCGGCAAGACGATCGCGACGGTCGGCGTCCTCCTGATCCTGTTCCCGGTCATTAAGTTCTTCTTCGTGGCGCCTCTCATGGAGGCGATCCAGACCCGCAACACAGAACTCGAAAAGACTTTCAGCGAAGCTGAAGAACTGCGGACGGAAATGGCGTCGATGAAGTCGGACTACGAGCGCCGCCTTGCCGACACTGAGGCCAAAGCCCGCGAACAGATTCAGGCCCAGATCCGCGAAGCCCAAGAACTGCGCAAGTCGCTCATGGCCGAAGCGACGTCGAGGGCCGACGAAATGGTCAAGCGCGCCCAGGACGAGATCGAAGCCGAGCGGCAGAAGGCCCTTGGCGGCATCCGGTTACAGGTCGCCAACCTGTCGCTCATGGCGGCGGAAAAGATCCTCAAGGAAAGCGTAGACACCGAGCGGAACCGGAAGATTGTCGAAGAGTTTATCGACACGGTCGAGGTGCCCGCCTCGTGACCGACGCCCGGGTCGCCCGGCGGTACGCGCGCGCCCTTTTCGGCGCGGCGGTCCGAGCCAACATCGTGGCCAGCGTCGAAGACGACCTGGCGCTCCTGTCGGCCATGACCCGGAACAGCCCGGACTTTAAGCGCTTTCTGCACAGCCCGACCGCTTCAAAGGACCAAAAGCTCGAGCTCTTTGGAAGGATCTTTAGCGACCGGGTCACGGCGACGACGATGAGCTTCATCCGGCTCGTGATCGAAAAGGGACGAGAGGACAGTTTTGAGCACATCCGGATCGCCTACACGGAGCTCCGCCGCGAGAAAGAGGGAGTCGTCGCCGCCCAGGTGGTCAGCGCCTTCGAACTGAACGAAGACGAAAAGCGCCGACTGATCGACAAATTAACTCGAGAAAGCGGCAAGACCATCGAGCCCGTCTTTCTTGTCGATTCATCTCTTATCGGCGGTGTGTCCGTCGAGATGGGCAACTACGTTCTGGATGGCTCCATCAGCGGGTCGCTGAACCGGTTGCGCGAGACCTTGATCTACGATTTACTGAAGCAAAACTAACACCCCGAAGACCACGACCATGCCCATTAAACCGGAAGAAATCACTTCGATCCTCGAACAAGAACTACAGCAGTTCGAGCGTAAAGTCGGCGTCGAGCACGTCGGCACCGTCTTGCAGGTCGCCGACGGCGTCGCCCGCGTGTACGGACTGCCCGACTGTCAAGTCGGCGAGATGCTCGAGTTCCCCGGTGGGGTCATCGGTCTGGCCCTGAACCTGGAAGAAGACTCCATCGGCGCCGTTTTGATCGGCGACGACACTCAGGTCAAAGAGGGAGACCCCGTCCGCGAGACCGGCCGCATCATCGAAGTGCCAGTGGGCAAGGCCCTCCTCGGGCGAGTCGTAAACGCCCTCGGCCAGCCTGTCGACGGCAACGGCACGATCTCTGCCGAAGAAAAGCGACTGATCGAGATCCTTGCCCCTGGCGTCGTGGACCGGCAACCCGTCTTCGAGCCCCTCCAGACCGGAATCAAGGCCATCGACGCGATGATCCCGATCGGACGCGGACAGCGCGAGCTCATCATTGGTGACCGCCAGACCGGCAAGACCGCCATCGCGGTCGACACGATCCTCAACCAAAAGTCTACGCACGAACCGGGGGGAAGCCCGGTCTACTGCATCTATGTCGCCATCGGCCAAAAGATGGCCAACGTCGCCCGCGTCGTCGAGACTCTTCGCGAGCATGGGGCCCTCGAATACACGACCGTCGTCGTCGCTTCGGCTTCCGACTCGAACGCCATGCAATACCTGGCGCCGTTCGCGGGGGCCTCGATGGGCGAGTTCTTCCGTGACAACGGTATGCACGCGCTCATCATCTACGACGACCTCTCGAAGCACGCCGTCGCTTACCGCGCCATGTCGCTCCTCCTTCGCCGACCTCCAGGACGCGAGGCCTACCCCGGCGACGTCTTCTACCTCCACAGCCGCCTGCTGGAACGAGCCGCGAAAATGTCGGACGCCAGGGGAGGCGGGTCGTTGACGGCCCTGCCCGTGATCGAAACCCAATCAGGAGACGTGTCGGCCTACATTCCGACGAACGTTATCTCGATCACCGACGGCCAGATCTACTTGGAGCCCGACCTCTTCTTCGCCGGCGTCCGCCCGGCCATCAACGTCGGCATCTCCGTCAGCCGCGTTGGCGGCAACGCCCAGATCAAAGCGATGAAGTCGGTCGCCGGGCGCCTCAAGCTCGAAATGGCCCAGTTCCGAGAAGTTCAGGCCTTCGCCCAGTTCGCCAGCGACCTTGACCGCGCCACTCAGATGCAGCTCCTGCGGGGCTTGCGTCTGACCGAGTTGCTCAAACAAGATCTAGCGACGCCTTATAGCGTCGTCGACCAGATCATTTCTGTCTACTGCGGAACCCAAGGTTTCTTAGACGAGGTTCCCAACGAGAGGGTGGCCGACTTCGAAAAGAAGATGCTCGCCCATGTGCATGAAAAGTATCCAGACGTCATCGAAGAGTTGAACAATTCGAAGTCGATGTCCGAGGGAATCGAAACCAAGCTCAAACAAGCATTCAAGGAAGCCCAGTCCGCGTTCCAAAGCGCCTAATCGATCCAAGATGGCAACCCTCAAGCAGATCCGCCAACGCATCAGGACAAGCAAGAACATCCAGCAGATCACGCGCGCGATGAAACTTGTCGCAGCGGCGCGCCTGACCAAGGCCAAGACCAGGGTCGAAGAGGCCCGGCCATACAGCGAGAAGATGCGTGAGTTCATGGGGAGCATTGGCGGCGCCGGTGAGCTTCCCCCTCACCCACTTTTGGAACGAAGACCAGTCAAGAAGACTTTGCTGCTTCTCGTCACGGCCGACCGCGGTCTGGCAGGATCCTACAATACGAACCTCTTGCGCCGGGCCGGTGACTGGCTCAAGGCCCAAGACGGACCAACAGCCTTGTTCTGCGTCGGAAAGAAAGGCTCGCAGTTCTTCAGCAAGAGAGGGTACGAGGTCTTGGGGCAGCACTCGGTTCCAACCGCGGGGGCGGGCCTTGACGACGCCCTCCACGTGACGAACCAGGTGCGGCAGCTTTTTGAGTCGGGTGAAGTCGACGCGATTTATGTCTGCTACGCGAAATTCTTCTCGCCGATCCGGCAAGTGCCGCAGATTGTCCAGCTCTTGCCCATCGAACCTCCAAAAAGCGACGAACCAAGCGAGAGGATCCAGAGCAAAGAGTACGTGTTCGAGCCTGAACCGGGACAACTCCTCTCTCTCCTTTTGCCGAAGTACCTTCTCACCGTCGTGTTCCAAGCCTTGTTGGAGTCCAGCGCGAGCGAACATGGCGCCCGGATGACGGCCATGACAAGCGCGACAGACAACGCAGGCAAAATGATCGGCAATCTGACCTTGACGGCTAACCGGGTTCGTCAGGCTGGGATCACCAAGGAGATCCTTGAGATCGTCGGCGGGGCCGAGGCTCTCAAGGGCTAGGCTGCTTCGGCGGAAGGCGGTGTCGCGAGCGTGACCCGGTCACGCCCGTCCTCCTTGCTTTTGTAAAGAGCCTCGTCTGCTGCCTCGATCATCGCGGAGGTCGAGACATAATCGGGATCAAAGCACGAGACCCCGACACTGATTGTCACCCGACGGCGCGGCCATTCGGCGGAAGCGACCGTCTTTCGAATTCGTTCAGCGACGGCCATGGCCTCTTTTTCTGTCGCATCAGGCAAGATGATCATGAACTCCTCCCCGCCGAATCTCCCGGCAACGTCCCCTGGTCGGACTGCCTCCGAAAGGATCGATCCAATCTGCCGCAAGACCTCGTCCCCTTGCTGGTGTCCAAAGCTGTCGTTGTAGTGTTTGAACTTGTCAACGTCGATCAGGAGCACGGCAAATGACCGGCCGCGTTCTTTTCCAAGACGCCATTGGACGTTCATGGTCTCTTCGAGGATCCTCCTGTTTGGGAGTGCCGTCAATGCGTCCGTGGCCGCCAGTTGCTCAAGGGCGATATTGGCTTTCTCTAGCCGAGACTTGTTGTCCACGAGCTCATCGTTGATTTGCCGAACCTCGATCATCTTTTCATTGAGCATGCGCTCATAGCGTCGCTGTTCCGTTATGTCGGTCGAGGCGATGATGGCTCCACCGCGGTTCCCGAACCGCAGGGCCCTGCTCGATAGGATTCTCTCCTCGCCAAACTGACCTAGGGTGTGCCACTCAAAGGCGGTTCCTCCTTGCCCGACGAAGGCCAATGACACTTGGTGCGCCAGCACCTGACGATCAACTTCTCTTGTCGCAAGTTCCAATAGATTTTTTAAATACATTACGTGACTGGGTATTCCCCAGAGATCGATAGAAGATTGATTGATCTCGAACACATTCAAGTCCTCGTCACAGGTCAAGCAAGGTACCGGAATGTTCTCAAAGAGCTCTTGAAACCTTTGGCTGGCCACGGCCAAAGTGGCGTTGGCCGTTTCCGAGACCTCGAGGGCGCCCTCAAGTTCTCTTCGCGCTTCTTTCAAGCTCTCCTCAGCTTGCAGAAGTTCGCTCTCACGCTCGTTCAAGTTCGCTCGGAGCCGCCCGAAGGCAATGGAAGCCAAGACCACCGCCCCAACAAAGATGACTGTCTCGACGAGCAGTTGGACTACAAGCGAGTCGCCGACCGTACGCCTCACCCCTGACGCCAGGGCGAGGCCAACTATCAGGATCCATGTCCCTAGGCCGACCCAAATCCACACGAGCGGAGCCCAAAGCGACGCTCTCGATCGCCCTCTCTTCTCAGCCATTGCCGAGCCCATGGATAAGATTGTCGGTACGAACCAGGTTCGAAGCTCATGTCGTTGAAAGTCGAGACTCTAACTCTGAGTCATTCATAGACATGAGGGACTGGGTCAGGTCTTCCAGCTCTTTGAGCCGAGCCGTGCGGGTTTGCCTCCGGAACTGGCCGAGGATGGCGGCGATCTTCTCATCCCGAGTCTCACAGACTAGCCTGGGCACCGGACTCGGTCGTCCGTCCTCGATGGCCACCATCGTGACCCGCGCCGTGTTGGTGGAGCGCGTGAGCCCAGTCCGCAAGTTCGTGGCCGATATGGCGATCGTGACTTCCATACTGGTCCGTCCAGCGAACGAGACGACTCCTTCCATCGTGACAAGCTCCCCGACCTCGATCGGCTCGTGAAAGTCGACCCGGTCAAAGGAAGCGGTCACACAGACCTTTCCGCTGAACTTCTGCGCGGTAGCACTGGCGGTGAGGTCGATCATCGAGAGGATCGCTCCTCCGAAAACATTGCCGAGGAAGTTCGCCTCAGTCGGGGTCATGACCTGGGCGAGTTTGGTTCTCGACTCGCCGACGCTTTTTGCTGCCGCGTCCATCACGAGGCCGCTATGATCCGGGCGAAAGAGTCGGCCTGCAACGAGGCGCCGCCAACGAGCCCGCCGTCAATTTGAGGCATATGGAACAGCTCGAAGGCGTTCTCAGGCTTCACGCTTCCTCCATAGAGGATCCTTACCTCTTCCGCCGCTTCTGGGCCACCGATCTGGCCCAAGAGGCCTCGTATGAGTCCACAAACCCTGTCCGCCTCTTGCGCGTCGCACGTCTGCCCGGTCCCGATCGCCCAAACCGGCTCGTAGGCCACCACCAGTCCATAAAGCTCGTCCGAACTGACCCCCCCAAGGCCCCGTTCCAGTTGGCGCAAGATCACCGAGTCGGTCTCACCGGCCGCCCGCTCATCGGAAGTCTCGCCCACGCAAAGGATCGGGGTCACGGCATAGTAGAGCAGAGCTTTGATCTTGAGGTTCACCGTTTCATCGGTCTCACTGAAATGAGACAGTGTCGTCAACGGCACCTCGACCTTTCCGAATCGACCACGAGTCTCGGAATGGCCGACGATGCAAAACGAGGCGCAGAAGTCGGCCAGCATCTTCGGGCTCACCTTTCCCGTGAAGGCGCCTTCGTCCTCCCAAAAGCAGTCTTGGGCCCCCAGCTTGACATGGCTCCGCTTGAGGAGCTCCGCGACCTTTGGCAGAGCCAAGAACGGCGGACACAGCGCCACATCGACCTCAGGATGCGATTCGGCCGCGGGAACGACACCCTCGACCAAAGCCGCAGCTTCGGCCACCGTCTTATGCATCTTCCAGTTTCCGACGACCAGCTTGGTGCGCACGAAAGTATCTTAGCCCCGAACGACTGTCGGCTCGACGATTATCTCGACCGAGCCCCGGATGGCGTTCGTAATGATGCAATAGCTGTCCGCTTTATGGGCCATGTCTTCCGCCAAGGTCGCTTGCTCGTCGGTCGCATCGGGGGCCAAGCTGATCCGTGGCCGAAGGGTCACCTTCTTGTAAGTGAATTTGGGCCCTTCCTCGGTCACTTCTCCCACCGCATGCGTCTCGATCCCATTCAAGGGGATCTTGCGGTTAGCGGCAATGATCCCAAAGGTGATCGTGTAACAAGCAGCGACGCTCTTGGCCAGAAGTTCCTCGGGATTCGTACCCGGATGTACCCCACCGCCAAACTCCGGCGGGACGCTGACGGGACTCGCAATGCTTGATCGATCGCCAGACACCTGCCCCTTGCCGTCGCGGCCTCCCTGCCAACTCACCGTCACCGGATACTCATGAAGCTTCATCAGACTCATTGTGGCCCGTCGGCCCTGGGGGCCCGGGGGTCAGGACCGACCATACTCTGGGCCATGTGGAGCCTGCTGTTGACACTCGCCGCGCTGACGTCCGACGACCTCCCATTGAGCCCGAAGGTGACGACTGAGCCAGTCTCAAAAGACGCCGACGACCCCGCTATTTGGATCCATCCCTCGAACGCGGAGAAGAGCCTGATTCTTGGCACCGACAAGGTGGAGAAGGAAGGCGGTCTTTTCGTCTTTGATCTCGACGGCAAGGTCGTCCAGAAGTTTCAAGGTTTGGACCGTCCGAACAACGTCGATGTGGATTACGGATTTGCTCTGGACGACAAGACCGTGGACATCGCCGTCGTCACAGAGCGCCACAAGAAGAGGCTGAAGATCTACGCGATCGATCGAAGCAGTGGCCAACTCTCGGACGTCAGCGGCGATACGGGCGTGTTCCTTGACCGAGACGACCAGAATGCCGTCCCCATGGGCATCGGTATCTACCGCAGACCGACCGACGGAGCGTTCTTCGCCGTCGTGAGTCCGAAGGGCGGGCCCCAAGATGGCTACCTCGGTGTCTTCGAGCTCATCGCCAAGAACGGCAAGATCGACACGAAACCCGTCGGCAGCTTCGGACGGTTCAGCGGCGATGGGGAAATCGAGGCCGTCTGCGTCGACGACGAACTTGGGTTCGTGTACTTCAGCGATGAGGGTGCTGGACTTCGCAAGGCGGTCATCGACCCCGCTTCACCCGCTTTCGGTCAAGAATTGGCGGTCTTCGGCACCGAAGGCTACCAAGGCGACCGTGAAGGGCTGGCGATCTACGACTCCACCCATGGACGCGGCTGGCTCCTCAGCTCGGACCAAATCGAAGGAGGGAGCCGACTCTTTGTCTACGACAGGCTTGGGGCCAACCCCATGGTCACCGTGGTGCCGACCGTCGCCGACTCCACTGACGGGATCGAGGTCGTCGCACGGCCCATGGGCGAGAAGTTCCCCGAAGGCTTCGTGGTCATGATGAACAGCAAAGGCCAAAACTTCATGCTCTTCGATTGGCGCGACGTCCGTCGCGGATTCCCCGGATTCTGACCGTTGTTCCTGCTCTACAACCTGCTCCTCACCCTGACCGCGCCTCTCTGGGGCACGTGGATGATTCTGCGTGCCCGCCGGCGGCGGGAGCCGGTGGACTGGAGCGAGCGCGTCGGGGCCTTCCCGTTCTCGCTGCCCCGCGGGAAGCCTCGGCTCTGGTTGCACGCCGTCTCGGTCGGGGAGGTCATGGCCGCCCTGCCCATCCTGCGGGCCGTCCGCGAGCAAGACCGCGGGCTTGAGATTGTTCTGAGCGTGACCACCAGCAGCGGCCACCAGACCGCCCGGGAGCGGGCCGAAGGCCTGTATGACCGGCTCGTCTACTTCCCCATCGACGTGCCCCGCTTCACCCTGAACGCGATGGTGCGGGTGAAACCGACAGTCGTCGCGGTGATGGAGACCGAGCTCTGGTTCAACTTTCTCTGGGCGGCCAAGGCGGTGGGAGCGACGACAATGATCGTCAATGGACGGATCAGCGACCGCTCGTTCCCCCGCGCCCAAAGAGTGGCTTTCTTCTATCGTCGCTTGCTGGCGATGGTCGATAGGTGCCTGGTGCAGACTCCAACCGACGCCGAGCGGATCCAAGCCCTGGGAGGAAGGGGAGTCGAGGTCTTGGGCAACACCAAGTTCGACGAGGCCCTCCAGGGCACGGGCGCGGATCCCGACCACTGGCGGCGGGAACTGGGAGTGAGGGATGGCCTGCCGGTGGTGGTGGTGGGATCGACCCGGAGCGAACTGGAAGAGACTTGGGCGGTGGCGGCGCTGAGGGGGCTCCAGGCGCAGGCAGTGTGGGCCCCCCGTCACCTCGAACGAGCCGAAGCCGTTGGCGAAATGGCCCAGGCGGCCGGTTTGCGGGTCGCGCGGCGCTCCGAAGGAGGAACCTTGGCCGGGGCCGACGTGCTCGTTCTCGACACATATGGGGAACTAGCCCAGGTCTACTCGATCGCAGACGTGGCCATCATCGGTGGGGGGTTCGACCGTCTCGGGGGCCAGAACATCCTCCAACCCCTCGCCCACGGCACGCCTGTGGTGCACGGGCCCCACATGGAGAATTTCCGTGACGTGGCCAAGGCCGCGACGGAGGCGACTGTGGTCGCCTCTTCTCCGGAAGAACTCGGCTCTCTGGTCCGCGGGCTGCTTGACGATCCGGCGCGGCGAGGGGCCATGGGCTTGGCCGCCCGCGAGTTGGTCGCCCAAAGCGCAGGAGCCTCCTCACGCTATGCGGCCGCCATCCTTCATGCGGCGGCCCGCCCAGAGTCCGGATAATCAACAGCGACCGTCGGCAAGCGGTCGAAGCTCCTGCCGACGTCCCGGCCTTCAAGACCGGTCCGGCTACCAGGTTTCCCCGGATCGGCGGCTTGACCCAAACCTCGCCGAGACGCGTGCCGGTATAACTGACCGCTAACTCCCGTGAGGCTCGGCAACACTTTGAGACGCGCGTTCACCCTGATCGAACTGCTCGTGGTCATCGCCATCATCGCGATCCTGGCCGCCCTCCTGTTCCCCGTGTTTGCCCAAGTCAAGGAATCTGCCCGCAAGACGGCTTGTCTCAGCAACGTCCGGCAGGTCGCCTTCGCGACCTTCATGTACGCCACCGACGACAACGACCGCTTCCCCGCTTGGGCAGCCCGGGCCGCGCCCATCAACGGCGGAAACACCGACTATCTGCCTCCGGACGTCCAAGTGAGCGGCTACACCAAGAACCGCCAGATCTGGGCCTGCCCCAGCGACGACGGGCCCCGCGACAACCCCCTCGGCATGCCCTTCTGGAACGGCGACCACCAAAGGAACCCCACCAAGAGGAGCTACGCCTATGTCGGCCCGATCCGGACGCTACAAGCCAGGCGGCTCGACTCGAACACCGGCATCTTCGACTTCACCGGGACAGGGAATTGGGTGACCACGGGCCGCTCCACCACCGAACTCAACGCGCCCGCCGAGACCGTCGCGTGGGTCGAGCAATGGAGCCCCGCCGTGCGCGACCAGTACTACGGCACGGTCTGGGGCAGCGGCTTCATCGAGTGCAACACCTCCAAGCTGGCGGGAAGGAACTACCCGCCCAAGGGGCCCGTCGACCAACCGCCGCCCGGCTGCGTCACCGAGTACCGGGGCCAGCCGACCCCCGGCCATGGCGGCAAAGGCCACTACGCCTTCGCCGACGGCCACGCCAAGATCCAGTCCTGGCCGCAGATCCGCCGCAACGACTTCTATCTCTTCAAAGTCGCTAAACCAATCGAGACCTTCGACCCCTGATCCGGCCTCAAATCCATACGCCAGACTTCCCGCTGAGACGGTTCACCACGGCGCAAGGATCGCCCTACCGCGTCTGCCAGCTCTTCCAGTAGTCGGGGTCCTCGATCGCGACCGCGTCCTCGGTCATCCAGAGCGGGTGGAAGGTGTCGAGCATGACGGCCAGCTCTTCGGTCTTGGTGTGACCGAGGCTGCGCTCCACCGCCCCGGGCTGCGGCCCGTGGGGGATGCCGAGCGGGTGCATCGTGATCGACCCCTCCTCGATCCCTTTGCGCGAGCCGAACTTGTCGTTGCAGTAGTAGAGCACCTCGTCGCTGTCCACGTTCGAATGGTTGTAGGGGATCACGATCGCCTCGGGGTGGAAGTCCAGCGCCCGCGGGCAGAACGAGCACACCACGAAGTTCCACCCCGTGAACGTCTGGTGGATCGGCGGCGGCAGGTGCAGCTTGCCCGTGATCGGCTGGAAGTCGTTGATGTTGAACGACCAAGGATAGACATAACCGTCCCAGCCCACGATGTCGAACGGGTGGAACCTGTAGTGGTACTTGGTGTACCGGCCCCGGGCCTTCACCACCTTGGGGTAACCCACGGCCTGGCCGTGCGTCTTCAGTGTTCGCTGGCAACGGCGGAGACAATTGCGTCTGAAGAGCTTTGCCGCGACCATACGAGACGCAACTTTTTCAATCGAGGGTCGATTCGGCAGACCTTAAGAACAGGGTGCAGGTTCGTCGGACGTAGCGTCACAACAACCCCTTCTAAGCCCCCGCCGTTGGAACGCACCGTCATTCTCGACTGATCTGGGTTGTCGCCATAGTCGAGGTAAGTGACGACCTTTGCGACAACGTTACTCGTCCCAGTGAATGGGTCGAAAAGCGTTAGCTCCTCAACCCTAGCGAGTTTCTGACGATCTGTTACCTGATCGACCCAGTAAAAATACCTCTCGTCGAGAACCAACGCGCTGCGCTCGGTCGCGAGCCAGAAAGCCTGCCTGTATGTGGAGGTCTTCTTCAGCCGTCGCAAAACTCGCCGCTTATTCTCAGTGTACAGCCAGCTCTCGCGTTCACCCAGCACAAGCAGTCCCGACCCGTGGCGCGCGATCAGGAAGACGCCCGCTTTCTTGAGCCTGGTGTCAAGAACCCACCTTGATCGAGGTCTCAGATCGTTGCCGTATTCTTGCACTTGTCCATTGTCAAAAACGAGCGCCTCGCCTTCTGACTTGCCGGGAAAGACAGCCGCTCGGTCGTATCCGAACGCCTCGGACTTTACGTCCGGGAGGTCTGCCCGGACCAGCTGCCCTTGCCGCCGAACGGCCGACGCGTCCGCGCCCGACATGAGGTCGTGAAAATCCTTCGACCAAATCCGTAGCGTTTTTCCACTAACCCATGTAGCGCGGGTGTCCTCGAACTTAGCCTTAGGACTCGAAGAGCGGCCCGTCTGCAGGTCAAGAATTCTTACCGTACCAACTTGGCCCTTCGACTCCGAAACCAGCAAGAACTTCCCACCGGCGCCCAGTTCGAAGTCCCGAACCTTGGCGGATATCTGGAGCCCCCGTGGTTCGGGATTCTGAATCGGACTTTGCTCCTCGAACAGAGTGACGTGCCGGGTGTCAAACTCCCGGCTTGTTCCTCGCCTCATGCTATAAATCACATCTATCGAAGGTAGCTGGTGCTGGTGTCTGGTGGCCAGTGCTGTCGCGCAAAGTGCGGTTAACATCATCTCAAGTCAATGTCAACGTCTATAACGTTGGAAAGGAGGCCGGACACGAAGACTCGTTGCGCCGGGAAGATGACCGTCTTCTCGGGACCGGTTTGGGCACCCCCTATCCGGTATCGCCCGCCATCGACAAGCGACTGGCTCCAGGAAACAGTTGCGCCGGAATTCTGGCCCAGACGACCAAGTCGCCAGCGCGAGTCGAAGAAGTAGCTTCCGGTAGCCCACCAACCTTGGTTCCAGTACACGCTTCTCTTCTGGAATGCCTGAGCGATAGAATGACAACGCTTGAACTGAAACTTAGCTGGATCTCCGGAGAGTCCCTTGACGGAACTAGAAAGGATATTCTTCCCTTCTTGGGAACCAAGGTCCTCTATGCGAAGGTAAACGTTTCGCGTCGAAATCTTGTTCTTTGCTACCTCAGTGGCTGTCGGAGGTCTGACGAAGAGTTCTATCCTTACATTAGTAGGTGCCGAAATACTTGACAAGCCAGATAACCACTTGACTGACTTACCCGCCTTTGAAGTCAGCGGCTGATTTTGAGGAGATATGAAGGCTCGCCAAAAGCCATTTTGGTACATAAGACCGGCGTCAACGTCGACTTCGTGATCCGTCTCGTTTCCAGCGGTTCCACGGATTGAACTGCAGCCGAGGTAAAGATATGCTGTATCGGCAGAGTCTTTCCCGCCTAACAGGTCGGGGGACATCACCGTCGTGGTCACAGACGGTATCGCGAATTCACCCCTTGCGTAGGCATAACCAGGCTTCGCCATGGTGCGGTGAAATGGGCCCGTGTGGTGGGGAGGCGGCGGGAGATCCGGGTCATCGTTCAGCCATTCGTTCTCCGTCATAAGTGCGATCACGGAGCTGTCTCGCAGAACGTACGCGGTTCCATCCTCGTCGGCCGCACCCTGCGATTCGCGAACGCTCAAGGTTTGGTAGTCGTAGACGGATTCATCGGGTCCGAGGACTTCGAGAGGATCGCCAGGCTCCAGCGGCTCTCCAAAGCCCAACTCATAGCCTTCGGCGACAGCCGGCAGGATCAAGAGTGGGTCGCGTGTGTTCCACCGCGGGGTGTCCGGGTCGGCAAGGGCGCTTTCTTCCGGAGTCGGGGACGACAAGGTCGGCATCCCTGTCACGGCATTAGTGTAAACGGCCTTCGAACGAACAAACCGCTCTTGCCCGTTCGAAATGGTGCCGACGGCATATAGATAATAGTAAGAACCTGGATAACTCAGTTCGGTAATAGGTTGCTGGCCGTTCGTCGGCGAGTCGAAGTTCTGTGCGCCCGGCTGGTCTGAGTAGAACGTGTGGTATCCAACCGCGCCTGGAACGCTTCGAATGTAAGTCGCGATGGTGCCTGGCCCGGACGAGACAACGTTCTGGAAGGGCGGCGCGACCGGATCGACCGCCGCCGTCAGTTCGCTCTCCTGGAACTCCCGCCAGACCGGGTTGGCGAACTGGCGCCAGACGACCCGGTGGGTGGTCGGGGACGGGCTCCTCACCGTCACCAGCAGGGGGTACGGCTGGCCCGCGTTCAGAGTCACCGGCTGGGGCGGCACAAGGTCGACCGGGCCCGACTTTCGCGAGACCACCATCCCGTTCACCTTGATCCCCACAGTCGCGTTGTTAGTCACCTCCGACGTGAAGAGCTTCGGGCCGCCTTGCGGCGGCGTGAAGTAGCCCGACCACCGGACCGAATAGCCGTCCGCCGTCCCGGTCTCCGGCGGCGGCACGACGGACGCGACGATCGTGGGGTCGATCCGGCTCACTTCGTGCTGCGAGAAGCCGTTGTTCTCAAAGTATTCGGCGGTCAGGCCCTGCGGGGGGGGGGCGTCAGTGCGGCGAGGGCGCAAAGGAAGGCGGCGACGGTCATGCCCGTATTGTGACCGGCCAGCGCCTCAGAAGAGAAGCTTGTTAAGAAAAATCCCCGGATCCTTAAGGATCTTCGGTGCCGCTGACCAGCCCGTTACCGCGTCTGCCAGCTCTTCCAGTAGTCGGGGTCCTCGATCGCGACCGCGTCCTCCGTCATCCAGAGCGGGTGGAACGTGTCGAGCATCACCGCCAGTTCCTCCGTCTTGGTGTGCCCGAGGCTGCGCTCCACCGCCCCGGGCTGCGGCCCGTGGGGGATGCCCAGCGGGTGCATGGTAATCGAGCCCTCCTCAATCCCCTTGCGCGAGCCGAACTTGTCGTTGCAGTAGTAGAGCACCTCGTCGCTGTCCACGTTCGAATGGTTGTAGGGGATCACGATCGCCTCGGGGTGGAAGTCCAGCATCCGGGGGCAGAACGAGCACACCACGAAGTTCCACCCCGTGAACGTCTGGTGGATCGGCGGCGGCAGGTGCAGCTTGCCCGTGATCGGCTGGAAGTCGTTGATGTTGAAAGTCCAAGGATAGACATATCCGTCCCAGCCCACGATGTCGAACGGGTGGAACTTGTAGTGGTACTTGGTGTGCCGCCCGCGCGCCTTCACCACCACATAGAAGTCGCCCGCCTCGTCGTATGTCTTGAGCTCCACCGGCGGATGGATGTCCCGTTCTGAGTAGGGCGCTTCCTCCAAGAGCTGACCATATTGATTGCGATAGTTCTTGGGGATCGTGACCGGCCCGTAGCTCTCGATCGTCAGCATCCGCACCGGCAGCGAGTCGAAGGCGATCTTCCAGATCGTCCCGCGCGGGATCACAAGGTAGTCGCCCGGCTTGAACGGCACGTCGCCGTACATCGAGTGCAGCGTCCCGCTCCCGTCGTGGACGAAAAGGATCTCGTCCGCCTGCGCGTTCTTGAAAAAGTCGGCCATCTGTTCGGCGACCAAAGACTGGCTCCAGACCACGTCGTTGTTGCCCATCAGCGGGATGCGCCCGCTGATCGCGTCGCCGCAGGGCTTGAGCTTGCTGGTCTTGAAATGGCGGTGGCGCAGGGCCTCGTCCTTCAGGTATCGCGGCGCGACCGGGCCCATGTCCTCCCAACCCGCGACCTCGGTCGGCAGGTTGATGTGGTACATCGTGCTCATCATGTCGCTGAAGCCGTGGGTGCTGAAGAGCTGCTCCGAATAAAGCCCCCCGTCCGGCTTGCGGAACTGGACGTGCTTCTTGGCCGGCAGGTGGCCGAGTCGGTGGTATCGCGGCATGGTGCACTTATTCTACGCCCTGGGAGCACGGGCCGTCGATCCCGGTCAGGGAGCGCCGACGCCTTGGATCAGAAGGCCGCCCGCCTTCGTCCCGGCGACCAGCAAAAGCCCTCGCCCAGGCTGGCGAACGGTGGCTGCAGCAAGAAAGGCCTCGCTCCTCGGACCAAGCTGGGAGCGCACAGTCGATTCGGCCAGACTGCGCCACACCTCGGGAAGGCTCGGCAAAGGCGTGCCAGGATCAGGCATCGCGGCCAGCAGTCCCGGATGGTCGCGGTCGAGCGACTGTCTCCAGTCCGCCAAAGCCGCGCGGTAGGCCTCCTGGTCGGCGCGGAACCGCTCACTCAGCAAGCGGGCGACCTCGACCAAGTCCTGCAATCGCCGCTCGGGGCTTGCCTGGCCCCAGCCCGCAGCCTCCAGGTGTAGGGCCGACAAAGGCTGGACGTCCGCCGGGGGGTCTGAGGAGGGCTGGCCGACCTTGTCTGCCCCGTCGCGGGTGGGCGTCAGGGGATGAGACTTGAGGCTTTCGAGGGTCGCAGCGTTCAGCTTCGGCGGAAGGTCGATCCCGACCCAATCGTTCCCGTCCGAGAGCCAGATTCGCTGGGCAGGGACCAGGACAAACCTTGCTGACTCCATACCCGCGACGGCCATGGACCGAGACCCAAAGGCTTGCTGGATCAGCGGTGCGACCTGAGGGGAGTCCGCGGTCCAGGTCAGGTCGGAGCGCCTTCCTTCCCTGAGGGCGCCGCGGATGGCCTCGATGATCTTCTGGCTCTGAGAGTGTCCGCCAAGCGAGCCGTCCAGGATGGTGACTCTGTCGCCAACCGTGTGCACCGTCGCACGGACCTGCTGGGCACGCAGGTCTAGACCAGGTTGAGCAAAGGAAACAAGGACTTCCCGTTGCTCCTGACTGAGCGGAGTGTGCGAGGCGAACACGGCCCCCCGGGGCACCACTTCTTGATTCGGGAATACCCAGAAAGTGGCGGCCATCCAGATGGCGATGATTCTCATTTGTCGTTAGACGTGCTGGAGGGCGCGTTGATACGAATCCAGCTCGGTGAGGAGTTCGAGAATCTGTCCCGACGAAGCTAGGTTTATGCTCTTCGCCCCTCCGCCTCCAGGCCTTGCACCCGGACTCGTGATGCCACCGGAAGGATCCGTCTGATCATCTGCCGCGCTGAAATGAGGGGCCTGTTTTCTCTCTGCACTCCGGCCCAGCACCGCCCGCCCCCTTCCCGAGGGTCGCCCGTGGCACCGGTGCCTCGGGCGACCCTCGGGCACCGCTACAAGAGCGGCAGGGCCGTTGACCCGGCTTCGTCGGCCAGTTCGCTCGGCCGCAGGCAACGCCGGCGGGCCCTGGTCTGAGTCGCACCTGCCCCACTTTGCCGACTGCCGCAGATTCGCCCAGTGAACTTCCGGGGCGCCGCGAGGCGTCATGAAGTCAGGAGGAGTCATATCATGCCTGACTATGGATTTAGAACTGTCTGGGCGGCCTCGCTCGCCGCTCTTGGCACCCTTGTCGTCGCCCAAGAACCTCAAGTCACTCTCGACGGCCCGTTCGCCTTTTCGATCAAGGGCGTCGGCACCGTCCGGGTGCTTGGAAGCGCGGTGCCCCGGGCCAACACCTTCCGCAATCCGGACGGAACGCCAACCACTGCCGAGGCTCTCGGCGTCAAGTTTCACGACCTTTGGTCGCCCGGCGGCACGGTCGCGCTGGTGCATTGGGACAGGACCGGCGCCGGTACGCAGTTCCTCGACTCCATGATGCTCAAAGCGGCGGTCAAGGTCACGGGATCAGAACATGTCGCGTTCAACGAACTTGGCAGCTATCCAATCGCGGGCTCAGCCCAGTCCGAAACCTACGTTGTCATGTTGCCGGATTTGGCCGGCCCATTCACTCTTGACATCACCCTTCCGTCCGGTATCGAGCGGCCCGTGGCCAAGGCCTCTCTCTCATCCCAAGTCGTTTGGAGCGGGCTTGACGGCTATTGGCCGCAGTTCCAGCTCCTCAATAGCGAAGACTTGACCCAGAACGCTTCTGCGGCCTTTCGGGACGCCGGGCTCGCTGAAGAAACCGGAGTCACGTTCCACCGTCCCCATCGCTACGGCTGGTACCGGCTCTATGTGCTCACCAAGTCGGGAGACCGGGTCGAACGCCGAAGGCAGGGCTCCTACAACCGAGAGTCTTACGTCAAGTTCGCCAGTCTCCCGAAGGAAGAGATCGAGACTCTCGTCCTTGTCGAAACCGAAAGGATCGTTGTTCGGATCCAGGGCCTGCGGACGTCCCCGGAGGTCGGAAAGTGATCTCAGGAGTGGCTGTCATCATCGGGGCCATGCTCGCTCCGGCCGCGCAGCAAAGCCAGGAGTGGGAGCGGACACTGCCCAACGGAACCCAGTTCCGGCTCGTCGCTGTCCGCGGGCAACTCAACGACAAGACCGTGCTTTGGGGCCCCGACGGGGGGAGCGTCTCGGCCGATTTTGAGGAAGGGATGCTGCAAAGGTTCCGTCTTCCCCCGCAGAAGGGGAGAACGCTCTTGTTCCGCGTCGTCCCTCGGGAAGGGGTGCAATTGCCAGCCGTGTTTCTGATGTCGCCGTTGTCTCCCGTTGCCCTCGGTCGGTCTTGGAGCGTCACTTCCGTCGGCCGCCCCGACGGAACGACCGTCTCTTTGCTTGCGCTCAACCTGCCCGGCGCCTCCTTGACTGGTACTGCCGACTTGGACTTGGACATACCAACGAGCTTCGAGACTGTCTTCCAATGGGACCGACGGAGTCATACGACGACCATTGGCGAGGGCCTCTACCACATGCGGCGGTCCGACCCCAAGGGCCTCTTCGACGACTCCGTCATCCCCCGGACTCCCACTGTTGATCTCTCGATCCTGACTCGAGAGCGCGCAGAAGATCTATACGTCTTTTTCGTCATGACCGATGGGCGAGAGATCCAAGCCAGCCACAACCGGACGAAATCGGAGCCATGGAGCTTGATCCAGGTCTACCAGTTCGATGTCAAATGGAACGCGATCGAGCGCATCGAGTTGCGAATTCCCGCAACAACGAGGTTCACGTTTAAGGGCGTTGCCATGTCTCCCGGCGCGAAGCCCACGCCGCCCGATTCCTCCTCTTGGTCGGTGCGCAAGGGCGCCTAAAGCTGCCAGCCTCGGGGCTCTTTCGCTAAACCGTGGGCCCTCCCGGTTGGGAGGGCCCTCTTTCGCTACCCAGAATGGCTCAGCCGCCGGGCTTGGTCGCCCGGACGAAGGCGGCCATCACCCGACCGTCCACGGCCTCGCGCTCGGCTGGGCTGAGGGCTCCCAGCATTGGCCCGGCCCAAGAGCCCTCGAACTCGGCCACCCGATAGCGGCGCGTCGGCACGATCTCCACGGACTCGAAACCCGCCTCGGCGAGCAAGCGGCGGTATTCCTCCGCCTCGAGGGCCCCGGCCACGCACCCGGCCCACATCTCGACGCCTCGCCGCAGGGCTTCCGGCATCGCGCCCTCCACCACCACGTCCGACACCGCGAACAGCCCGCCGGGCCTGAGCACCCGGAACGCCTCGCGCAGCACCCGGCCCTTGTCGCCCGAAAGGTTGATGACACAGTTGCTGATGACCACGTCCACGCTCGCGTCGGGCAGGGGCACCGCTTCGATGTGCCCCTTCAAGAACCTCACGTTCTCCACCCCTGCCTCGGCCCGGTTCTTCTCGGCGAGGGCGAGCATCTCGTCCGTCATGTCCAGGCCATAGGCGAAACCCGTCGGCCCCACCCGCCGGGCGGATAGGATCACGTCGATCCCACCCCCGCTTCCGAGGTCTAGTACGGTCTGCCCGGGCTGGAGTTGGGCAAGGGCGGTGGGGTTGCCGCACCCAAGCGAGGCGGCGATGGCCAGTTCCGGAACCTGTCCAGACTCGCCTTCGGAATAGAGCCCCGAGGTGATGGGGTCTTCGCACCCACACCCGTCGCCGAACCCGCAGGACGCTGGATCCCCGGCCATGGCGGCCCGGGCCGCCTCGGCGTACTTCTCTTTGACGGCGCTTCGCAGGCCGTCGACGTCGCTCGGAATCGGTTTGCTCATCGGTTCGTTCTCTCGGGGTCGGGGCCACAGCACGATTGGGCCGCGGCGAAGGTCTCGGCGAGCCGGGCCAGGGTGGCCCGGTCGATGCGGCAGACGACGCGCTGGCCGCGCCTCTCGGTGGTGACCAAGCCCGCCTCGCGCAGCTCCTTGAGATGGAAGCTCAGGTTCGAGGACGGTTGCGGCGACCCGGTGATATGGCAACAGACCTCGCCGACAGTCGGCCCGTCCGCCGGGCGCGCTCCCCCGTCGTCATCAAGGGCGACTTGAGCGCAACATTGACAAAGGAACAGGAACACGCGCGCCCGGGTCGGGTCGCCGAGCGCCTTGCAGAGCCGGGCCAGTTCGGTCGCGTCCATGGGGCCATGGTATCACGATATTTCGATAACTATTGAAATATCGAGGCGTTTGGCCGTGGAGCGGTCGTCTCTGCCCTCGTTGGACGGGTGGACGGCGACCGGCGTCACCGCCAGTCGCCAATCAGCACGAACGGAGCCCAGAAGTAGGGGTGGGCGCGGTTCTTGTCTTGCCGCAGTTTCAGCACAGCGGCGCGGAGGGCCTCGCCTTTGACACGGCCCGACGCCAGGTTCCGATAAAAGTCCACCATCAGGTCGGCGGTGCTCGCGTCGTTCACCGCCCACTGGGACACGACCTGGGTCGGGCATCCGGCCACGAAGAGCGACCAGGTCAGGCCGACCATGCCTTCGCCCGAACGCACCTCGCCACGGGCCGTGTTGCACGCCGAGAGGACGACCATCTCGGCCCGAAGGCTGAGCTGGTTGATCTCCCGGGCGGTGAGGAAGCCGTCCTCCTTGGAGCCCTGGGGCGGTTGGGCAAGGATGACGTTGCTCAAGAGCGGAGAGGCGTCGTTGACGAAGCCATGGGTGGCAAGATGGATGTAGCGGTGGTCGGGCGCAAGGGCCTTGACCCGGTCCTCTTGGGCCCCGGAGCCCACCAAGAGCGTCGCCCCCGGGAAGAGCTTCCCGAGCTCGTCCGCCTCCCGCTGGGTGCCGGGCAAGGGCACGATCGCCCCGGCCGAGGCCTCGGGGGTGTACTCGCGCGACAGCGAGTCGATGGCCCGCGAAAGCGAGTCGATCGCCCGGGAGGGGAGGTCGATCGGGCGGCTAGGCAGGTCGATGGGCCGCGATGGCTGGTCGATGGGCCGGGACGGCAAGTCGATCGGGCGCGAAGGCTGGTCGATCGGCCTCGATGGCTGGTCGATCGGGCGGCTCGGGGTGTCGATCGGCCGCTCGCCGGGCTCCAACGACAGGGCGGCGAACCGGGCCCCGGTGCCAAAGTCGGGGTTGGCGACGACGAGCAGTTCTTTCGGCACTTTCTCCCTCTTGGGGGCGGCGAGGGCGCGGGCGACCCCGGTCGCCGAATACGCATAGGCCACCTCGTGCCGGTCGATCAGGTACTCGCCGGGGGCAGGCATCAGGACGGCAAAGGGCACGTCCCAGAGCGCGCTGTCCGGACAGACGACGATCCGCTTCTTGCCCTGGAGATGCTTGGCCACCGGGGCCAGGAGGTCAGCATAGAGACCTTGGGCCAGCTCGTCCACTTGGCCCGCGGGAGTGGCGGCCGCCTTGCGCAGAGCCGCCGCGCGCTCGCGGAGGTCAGGCAGATAGGTCTTGCGCGACGACCCGTCGATCCGCACCACGCCGCCCTCCTTCCGAAGAACCATGACGTTGATCGCGTATTCGGACACGGCGTACTCGACCAGGGCGGTGTCGTCTGGGAGGAGCCGCCCCACCTCTTCGGCCGTGGTCGTTTCGGCCAGGCGGGCCGCTTTCAGTCCAGGACGACGGGCGTAGACCGTGTTCGTGAACTCTTCCAGCCGCCGCTCCGCCTCGCGCAGCTCTTTGGCGAGGGCTTCGTAGCGCTTCTTGGCCCCGACCTGGTTCTGGACCCCCTCTCCCAGCATCCGTGCGCCGAGCTCGTCGGCACGGGCCCGGAGCTCGCGCTCGGTCTGCCGCTCCTGGTCGGTCATGCCGGTCTCGACCACCACCCGTCCAAAGGTGAGGAGGTCGAGAAGGCCCCTGGCCTTCATCCGCTGGACGACGTCGAACGACTCGTTCGGCCGGCCCAGGCGGGTGAGCACGTCGGCGAACTGCTGGTACACCTGGGCGCGACGGCCCAGATAGCTGGCCTTCGCCTCGGTGAGGTCGCCCAGTCCGATGCGCACGGCCTCGAAACGGGTCAGGGCCTCGGTGTAGTCCTTCTCCGCCTCGGCGTACTGCTCTTGGCGGTACAAGGCTTCGGCCCGATTGGCGAGACTTGTGGCAGCGAAAGGCCGGGCGCCCTGTTCTTCATAGTCGTCGAAGGCTCTCTTGAAGAGCCTGGCCGCCCCTTCAAAGTCTCCTTCGTCGAAGGCGAGGTTGCCCAGGGAGTTCGTGACCGTGGCCGCATCCAGGGCCGCACCGGCCTCTTCGAACAATGCGGCAGCCTTATTGAGCCGTTCCCGGGCGGTGTCGAAGTCGCGGGCGTCCCGGGCCACCTCACCGAGCGACCCGAAGCACCGTGCCTGGCCGATCTTGTCGCCAAGCTCCTCATAGAGCGCGAGGGCTTCTTGGAGCCGCTGTCCGCCGAGTTCCGATTGTCCCTGACGATGGAGAACGACTCCGAGGCTCTGGAGGGCCTGAGCCGCGCCTGTCCGGTCGCCGACCAAGCGGGCCGTTTCCAAGGCGCGTTCGTAATATTTTTGAGCGACGCCCAACTGGCCGATGGACTCGCTCCAGCTGCCGAGGACGGCGAGGCGGCTGACGACGGTGCGCTGGTCGCCCATAGCCTCGGCCAAGCGAAGGGCCCGGTCGTAATAGCCGAGCGCCAGTGAAAACTGCCCGACTTCTTCGTACTCCTCGCCCAGTTTGGCCAGGGCCTCGCCCTCAAGCGGGAAGAGGTTGGCCTCGCGGGCCATGTTCGCGGCGGCCACGAGAGACTCGACCGCCCGGCGGTGGTCGCCCAGCCGCGAGCTAGCCGACCCGGCCACGATCAAGCTGAAGGCCTCGTAAACGGTCGCCTTGGAGTCGGCGTAGACGGCCCGTGCCCGGTTGGCCCGTGCCAGGCTGTCGGCTGGGTCGGTGGCTTCGACCAGCACGGCGATCGTCAACTCCGATTCAGCCGCACCCAGCCTGTCGCCGCCTTCTGTCGAAGCCTTGAGGGCCTCCTTGAGCATGCCGAGGGCCCTGTCGGTCTGACCGAGCCGGGTCTCGATGTCCGCGGCCTCCCGAAGCACGGCGCCCTTGAGCGCCTTGTCCCCAATCTCATTGGCGGCCGTGACAGCCTCGCCCATCGCCAATCGGGCCTCGTCCAACTGGCCGGACATTCGGTGGGCCTTCGCCAGCCCGCGCGCTGCCAAGACCCGGCCGGGCCGGTCGCCTTGGCTTTTGGCCAAGCTCAGGGCCTCGCCGAACCTGGAGAAGGCCTCCGAAGTCTTCCCGGCGTCCAAAAGCTTTTGAGCTTCGTCGACCAACGTTCGCACGCTTTGCGACGGGGCCCGACCATCGTCGGACTGGGCGAGCGCGCCACCAGTCGGCCATGCCACAAGGCAGAGCACGACGGCTAGCGCCAGACTGATTCGACCAAGCGGGATAAACAAGCGACGACTCATGGGGCCCAGTCCCGAAGTTTAGCGCTTTCAGGCTTGTCCGGTCGAAAATTCAAGCCCAAGGATGGCCTCGATCAAGACTTCGACCCGAGCATTGGCCACGCGCCGGGCCGCTTCCTCTGCCTCGGCCTCCGTGAGCTTCACCACCACGTCGCCGAGCATGGACCGCACCGAGCCGACGAGCGGCGACTGCACTTCGTCCAGCACCCGCACCGAAAGCGAGAGCGAGCGGGCGGCCAAGTGGGAGTCCCCCAGGACGTCGGCCACCTCGCCGAGATTGGCGAGGGTCGTGCCGATGCCGGATCGGCGGTCGAGCGACTGCTCGATCCGCAGCGCGTCACGGTAGCGGTCCCAAGCCTCCAGGTAGTCCTTCCGCTCAAAGGCGACGACGCCAAGGTTGTTCAGCGTCTCGGCTTCGCCGAGCGTGTCGTCCAGTTCCCTTCGAATGGCCAGGGCCTCGATCAGACGCCCGCGTGCGCGCTCCAAGTTTTCCGCCCGCTCCTCGGGCGTGCTTCCGGGGTCGCGCCGGGCCAGGACGCCGAGATTATTGAGGACGATCGCACTTCCAAGCCGGTCGCCTGTCTCTTGAAACAGACCGAGAGCCCTCATGAACCGGCTTTCGGCATCGCCGAACTCGCGCTGGCCCATCATGACCTGGCCGAGCAGGTTCTCGGTCATGGCTGTGCCCGCTTGGTCGCCGTGGGCTTCGAACTGGGCCAGAGCCTCTTTCGCAAGGGCCGCCGCTTGTTCCGACTCGCCCATGTCCTGGTGGAGACCGGCCCGTTCGTACTGGAGACGGGCCAGAAGGAGCGGCTCGGCCCAAGGTCGGGCCAAAAGGGCGGTCAGGCCCACTTCCACAGCGCGCTCCGCCTCTTTCAGGAAGCCCCGATGCTCGAAGAGCAGCCCGAGCGTCCAAGCGAGCCGGGCCGTCGGGGCCGCCTCGGGGCCGTCTTTGGCCGCTTCCAGGGCCAGCCAGAGATTGTCCTGTTCGGGCTCCAGCCGTCCCAGCCACTCCTGGCGCTGCGGGCCCCTCGTCCAAGAGCCGGAGCGCTCGGCGAGCGACGCGAACCACTCCAGGTGCTTGGCGCTCGTCTCGGCCCTTTCGCCGCACTCGTCCAGCTTCTCGGAGGCGTACCCTTTCACCGTCTCGAGCAACCGGTACCGCTCGCGTCCCCAATCCGAGTCAAAGTTGACGAGGCTTTTGTCGACAAGCGACGTCAGCAGGTCGAGCACTTCCCAGTCTTCGACCTCCGGCCCAACGACCACGCGTTCGGCCGCCTCGAGCGTCCATCCGCCAGCGAACGCGGAAAGCCGCCGAAGAACCGCCCTCTCGGGGTCGGTCAACAGCCCATAGCTCCAGTCGACCAACGCCTTGAGGGTCTGCTGGCGCGGCATGGCCGTGCGCGACCCGCCTGTCAGGAGCCTGAACCGGTCGTTCAATCGGGACGAGATCTGGTCGATCGACATCGAGCGCACCCGGGCGGCGGCCAGCTCGATGGCGAGGGGGATGCCGTCCAGTTGCCAACAGACGCTCGCCAGGGCCTTGCAGTCCTCGGGAGCGATCGTGAACGAAGGGACGGTCAGGCGAGCGCGGTCGACGAAGAGCCGCACCGACTCGAACTCCTCGAGCTCACCGGGGGTGTAACGACGTTTCGGGTCCGGCAGCGAGAGGGACGGCACGCGGAAGGTGGCCTCGCCCGGGATGTTCAGCGGCTCCCGGCTCGTGGCCATGACCTTGACGTCCGGGCACGACCGCAAGAGAGCTTCGATCAGATGGGCGCACCCAGCAAGAAGGTGCTCGCAGTTGTCGAGAACGAGAAGCTGGGTCTTCCGCCCAAGGCTCGCCACCAAAGCCTGGGTGATCGATTGGCCCGGCTCTTCTCGGATCCCTTGGACGGCGGCGACCTCCGCTGGCACCAGGCCTGGATCGCTCACGGCGGCCAGATCCACGAACCAGACGCCGTCTTTGAACTGATCGGCCTGTTCGGACGCAGCCTGCACCGCGAGCCGCGTCTTGCCGCTCCCTCCGCTGCCGGTCAAGGTCACGATCCGGTTGGCGACGAGCAGGCCCGAGACCCGCTCAAGTTCCTTTCTTCGCCCGACGAACGTCGTCAGTTGGGCGGGAAGATTGTTACGGGCCGCCGCTCCTTCGATGGAGCGGAGCGGTGGGAACTCGTTCGGCAGGCCGGGGCAGACGACTTGATAGACCCGCTCGGGGGAGGCCAGGTCCTTGAGCCGGACGACGCCGAGATCCTCGATGCGGAATCCGAGGTCGGTACCCTCGGTCAACGACGCGCGCACCGTTTCGGAGAGCACGGTCTGGCCGCCATGGGCCACGCCCAAGAGGCGCGCGACGCGGTTGAGGGTCGGGCCGAAGTAGTCTTGGTCGCGCTCGACGGCCGGGCCGGTGTGCACGGACATGCGGACTTTGATCGGGGTTTGAGCCGGCCACGGCTCTTGGTGGAGCGCGGTCTGGGCAGCGGCCGTGGCCCGGAGAGCTTCGATCCCGCTCGCAAAGGTCGCGCAGAAGGCGTCGCCGATCGTCTTGAAGACCTGGCCGGAGCAGGACTCGATGGCCTGGCGCATGATCTCGTCGTGCCGTGCCAGAGTGGTGCGCATGACCTCTGGGTAGGCTTCCCAAAGCCGGGTGCTGCCTTCGATGTCGGTGAAGAGGAAGGTGAAGACCCTGGGGGCCGCTCCGCCCGCTTCAGCTGGCGGGCCCGGTTCTGTCTGAGCCCCCGTCACGCAGAAATCATACCGTCAGGGCCGCCTCGCAAAAGGGGTTCAGAGACCCTCTTTTTGAGTCGGAAACCGCGAATCCTCTAACGTCTTGCTGAAGTAGGCGTTGTCGCGCTGGCCCGCAGGGAGGACGACCCGGGTCGAGAATCGGCCCTGGTCGAGGTCGCAGTCCAAGAGGCGCCCGCCACGCTGCCAGTCGCCGTAGCCCGCCCAGCCGCTCACGCGGCCATAAATCAGGTGGACACCCTGATGGTCGCCGAGGTAGTCGTTCACGTGGTCGTGTCCGCAGAGCACGGCCCGCACCCGGCCCGAGTCGCGGTAACGGCGGAACACCTCGCCGGTGTCCGTCTCATAGCAGACGTCCTCGCCCTTGCGCCCGACGGTGCCGCCTGCTTGACGCATGGTGTGGAAGTCGAGGTCCGGCTCGTGCTCCTCGATGAGGGCGCGGAGGGTGGCGGCAGTCCGCTTGTCCTTCTCGGCGTCGGCCTCGTTCGGGCGCCCGAAGTGGGTGTCGGTGACCTGCAGGATACGGAACCGGCCCCGGTTTGGGGAGACGATCTCGAAGCGGTCGTCGGCGGTGCGGACGGTCCGGGCCCGCTTGGCGGGGGCGGCCCCCCAGGCGGCCATGCCCGGCCAGACCAGCCCAGTTCCCAACACCGCCACGCCTTTCAGAAACTCGCGCCTCTGCATCTGACGCGAGGATACTGGGGCGGTGGTTAATGGCGGGTTAAGGCTCGACTCTCCAACGAGCCCCTCCCCCGTTCACCGGGAAGACGACAGAAGACGCAAACCCCCTCCCCCGTTACGGGGGAGGGGGCAGGGGGTGGGGGCGGGGTTCCGAGTTTCGGACGTGGGCCTAGGCCGGTGCCCAGACTGAAGTCCGGACGGACGGTGCATTCTCAGTGCCGCCGCCAGGGCATCAGGTCGCTGGATCGATGGAACCCTGGGCCTGCCGCTTTTCCTCGAGAACAGTGGGCCTTAGTGACTCGTCTTGCCCGAGTTGGAGAGCGGCCAGGCGCGGAGCCCTACCTGGCGCTCCACGGCCCCGATATCGACGATCGGAGCGACGCCGATCCCGGTGTCGGCAACTTCAGGGTCGTCGACAAATCGAGGGCTGCCGAAAAAGTCCGTCAGGATCCCGTTCGGCACGGCCGAGTTGTCGCCCGCGTCGATGACCGGTGAACCCGGCAGCGGGCGGAACTCGGCATCAAGCCTTGGATCGGAGGTGATGACGGTCGGGCCGGTGAAGTTCCCGCCGCCGGAACTGTTGAAGACGACCGAAGAGGTGATTGCGGCCACACCTGGCCCGAAGACCTCAACTGCGTAGCCCCATTTGTCGTTGAACGCGAAGACGCTGTTGACGACGGACGGCACGCGCCCGCGCTGGACAAAGAGGGCCCCGTTGTTGTTCGAGCGCACGGTCGAGTTGATGATGCGGGGCGAAGCGTCGTTCACGAGGATGCCGCCCAAACCGAGGTTGTGATCGACAATCGAGTTCACCAAGCGAACGGTTGACCCGCCTGCGAAGTAAAGCGCGGCCCCGAAGGCGGCCGCGTTCTCTCGGAAACGCGAGTTGATGATCTGCCCGGCAGTCGCGCTGGTGTAGATCGCGCCGCCAGCCAGCGAGCTGTAGATCCCGCTGAACTGGTTGCCTTCATAGCGACCGTTGCCCTCAGCGAGCATTCCCCTGATGTGGAGGGTGCCCCCATTGGACTGGACGACGCTGCCGAACTGGTTGCCGAAGTTGCCGGTCGCGTAGGCGCCGTCGATGACGAGGTTGCCGTAGCCGTTCACTGCTCCACCATAGGGAGCCTCGTTCCGCAAGAACTTCACGTCGATCAAAGTCGCGTTGCTAGCCTCATAGGCGAAGCCGCCGCCCAGGACGGCCCGATTGTCCTCAAAGCTCACTCGCGTGAAGGTCGGCGCACCGTGCTTCGCGTAGACGCCGCCACCCATGACCCCTTCGTTGTCGCGGAACACGACGTCGGTCACGGTGATGGAGCTTCCGTGGACCACCATGCCGCCCCCGGGCACCTGAGGATGAGAGTTGCGATTGGCGATCCCTCCTTGGACGGTGAAACCGGAAAAGACGGTGGCAGCAGTCTCGCCTGTCTTCGCTTGCACGACAAAACCGAACTGGCCAGGGCTCTGGATGACGGTCTGTCCGGGCCCGGCCTCACTCTGGAGCCAAATGGCCTTGCCCTTGAAGTCGATGAACTCGGTGTAGGTACCGGGCGAGACAAGCACGGTGTCGCCAGGTTGCGCGAGGTCGATGCCAGACTGGATGGTGGCAGCGTCTTGCGGGACGCGAATCGTGGCCGCTGCAGCAAAGCTGGCGACCAACGAGATGATTGCGGTCGGTATGGATCGGTTCATAGGGATTGACTCCGTAGTGACATCACCGCCATGAGGCCACAATTCAAGTAACGCATGTTTAGCTAGTAATTTCTACGACCCTGCCCGAAAGCCTTAGGAAGCTTTCTCGACCCTCGGCCCGCACTCACCAAGCGTTGTCTCGAGCCCGCACTGTCCCGCTCCCCCTTCTCCGCCTTTGATCCGGGCGCGATGGCATGAAGCCGAGAGAAGAGCAAGACGGAGTGTTTGTGCTGCATACGTGCTGCATACGTGCTGTAAACGTGCTGCAAACGTGCGTTTGCAGCACAGATGAGGCACGGTTGAGGCACACATGAGACACAGGGAAGCCGGGCCGAGGCCTCGGGTTCCGGTTCCCCCTTCCCGGTCACAGGGAAGACGGTCTGGAACGCAGAACCCCCTCCCCCGTTACGGGGGAGGGGGCAGGGGGTGGGGGCAGGGTCAGGATCGTCATCACCGGCGCCATGGCGCCTAGCGATGAGGCAGGCGGACTGCTGGTGGTGACTCAGAAAAGAACTGTCCTTGCAGTCCGTCAAGAACGTAGTTACGTTCGCTCATCTTGACCAAGTCTTGTTGTCCGCTGGGACTGAATGTGTACAGCCTCAGGTTCACCGAATTAGGCGCTATTTTCTCGAAAGACCCATCAAGAATCAGTTGATTGTTCTCCCATCGAGCGACGACAGAGTCGGAAACGACCTCACCCTGCATGTCCGCGATCCACGGTTCGGAAAGCCACTTTCGCTTGGCGGACTCAGCCTCGCAATTTACAGCTAAGTAGAGCGTGACATCCTGGCCACTCGGTTTCAATTTCAATGGGCGGACCTTGATCAGCATGTGGGGCCGCGTTGCGATCCAGTCTCGCCGAAACTCGACTCTTAGCACCAGCGGGTCTTCTCGGTCAACCCAGATCGCCTGCACTGGATCTGTTTGCGCGCTGACCATCCTGTTGTCTGCTGGCTCCTTGAACAAAGGGCGGTCTTGGGCTTCGAAGACTTTTCTGCTTGGAGAAGTCGACTCTTGGGTGACACTCAATATGGCACCGGCCGCAATGGCGAGCGCGAGGAAACGAATCATTATCTTGGCCACCCTGAATGCCAGTCGAAATCGTCTGGGTCACCGGGCCCCCAAGTCCAACCCCAACTCGTATAGACTTTCAGTTTACCGGTAACCTTGTCATAGATGAAGTGAACTTTCCGACCGTTAGCAGGTTCAACGCTGACGTGATGAATGTATCGACCATCGACCTCATTCTCGTAAGTTTGATTTTCACCATTATCCCACACGCACATTCCGATCCAGTCGTCGATTTCTTCTGGATCGATTTCTCCGTTTCCATTATCATCGTGACCGATTACAATGACGAAGGAGTCCGACGCATCCATCCCTGCGCCGCCTCGGTTCCATCCCCAAAAATCGACTTTGGTGCCGCTCGGTGCCCCGCCTCCACTGACGTCGTCTGCCCCGACGTACGACCAATCTGGCACACCGTCTCCAGAAATGTCGCCAGTGCCATGGCTTGACCCATTCGTCGGAGGGCACAGTGGAGACTGACCGTTGTAGGCGTTTGGGAAAAGATGTTGTGGCACTGGTATGTAAATATACTGGTCGTGTGGAAGAACCTGCCTCAGTCCGATGCCCGCTGAGGATTCAACAGCTAAGTACCGATTCCCTGACCCCGTTCCATCTCGGACTGTGGAGACTCGGATTCCAGGCACGCCACCTAACCCTCGCAAGTCCGCCACGTTCGGTGCGAAGTAGGATGAAGCTGAGTCAAAAGCCAGACCAAGAACCAGGTTAGGATTGACTGACGTTGTCAGCACATTACCGTTGATGGCAGGTGGCGACGTGGTCACGTACAAACCGGACGCCGGATCCATCAAGACTGAAGAGTACGCTTGAATCGGCGGATCAGCAAGAAGCTGGTTTTGTCCAAGGTTGATAATGAGCTTCCGGACAATCGCACCCTCACTATCGCACAGAAGCACTTGAGTAAAGAAGTAGCCGGAAACAGAGGTGGGAATGATCGACTTGAAAGTTATTGTGAAGAGACCGTTCTCCAGGTCGACGTCACCCTCGTCGATGACTGCTCCCGTCGGCACAGGATAATAGATCGAACCTTGTGTGGCATGGACGGGCCCCCCGTCTTGTTGAGCAAGGACGATCTGAAACGGAATGGCACAGACTGCTATTGCCATCAAGACGAAGAGTCCGCGTGGCATGATGATTAGGATACTCAGCCGAACCGTTAGTCGCAGGACTAGCGGTTCAGTTCGAAAAGAGCCATCATCGTCAAGTTTCTTCGCGGCATGGCCAGGGGCCAAGAACACTGAGTGGGGTTTGCCTTTCCCGCCCTCCGTCACCTTCTAATGTCAACAGTGCCGAACAGTCTCTCCAATCGCTCCGAAGTTCGCATTGTGAGCGACGGTCACTATGAAGACGAGCACAAGATTGTCAAAGTGGCACCGAAGTAGCACCATGGCGATCAGGGCCGCCGGGGCCCCTTGCGTGGCGGGCTTCGGGGAAGACACACGCGCAGAAGCCGCAGCCGAAAGTCCGCGAATCCGCAGGCAATTGGAGGGTGGGCCGCTTCCCCCGTTGACCGGGGCGGCAAGAACCCGACTGACATGGTGCCAGGCGCAGGAGGGCCAATTGTCTAGATCTTTCACAAAACACCCTCATACCGAAGAAGAGCGTGTCATGCAAGCGCTTCGATCACCGGGGTTTTGTGCTTCATCTGTGCTGCAAACGTGGGTTTGCAGCACAGATGAAGCACAGACGAGGCACCAATGAAGCCCAAGAACGATGGTCTGGAGCCCTAGGCGGCGCAAACCCCTCCCCCGTTACGGGGGAGGGGGCAGGGGGTGGGGGCGGAGTCAGGCTTTACGCGAGCGATTCCGGCGCCGGGCGAACCACGCCAAAGCTCCAAACCCGAGCAGGACCGAAGGCTCGGGCACCGGGTTGCCGAAGCTCGCGTCGTACCAGCCGCGGACTTTGGTGTCGCCGATCAGCGTCGCCTTTTGATTGTCAAGGTCGAGCGAGTACAGGTTGCCAAGGCCGTCCAGGCCATAAAACTTGCTCCCGTCGTACGCCATCCCCTCGATGTCGGCCTTCGTCCCCTGCAAGACGCCGAGCTCGGTCGCCCCGCCTGTGTAGCCGCTCTTGGTGACCATCTGGGCTCCGGCCTGAGAGCCGAGCGTCCAAAAATCGTCTCCCGCCATCGCGAAAGCTTTGGGCCTGCCGACCGGTGGGCGGGTCGTCTTGATCGGTCCTCGGGCGAGCGAGGTGAACACGAAGCCAGCCTCGTCCTCATCGGTGGCCGCCAAGAGGCCCGCGCCTTCGTCAGGGTCTTTTCCAAAGTCCAGATCGTCCGTCCGGACGCTCGATAGCGTGTAAAGGACTCCGCTCAGGCGGCCCGTGACAAGATCTTCGACCCGGAGCAGCTCGCTCTTGGAGTTGGTGACGAAGACTGAACCCTGGTCGGAAGAGCTGTCGTCGGGCCAAATCGCTAGACCGAACACCTCCTCGTCGAGCGTCGCCATCTTCGTCGCGACAGCGGTGCCGACGTCGATGCTGTAGAGCCCTTTGTCGGCGGCTACGGCGTACAGAGTCTGGGCTTGAGAGGCGGCGGCCATCCCGAGCGCGGTCGTCTTCAAGAATGTCCTCATCGTTTGAGTCCCCTCCGAGACTTCAGTTATACAGCAAAAAGCCGGGGCCGCCACCTGGGCCGACCCCCGCACCGGCAAGTCGCTGGACCGCAACCCGGCCCTCAACGCCTACCGCCCGGTCCACATCGGCGACGCCATGATCGGGCTCGAGGCCGGGGTCGTCAACGCGCTGTGGAAGCGCTTCGGCCCGGGCCAGTTCCTCGTCTACCTCTACGACGGCGGCCTGCCCCTCGTCGAGCTGCGCGAGGACGGGTCCGTCGAGGGGACCTGCCTCTACGGCCCCTTCGGGCTGGTCTACCGCTACACCGAGACGGGCCAGGGCTACTCGGCCTACGGCTTCGACCCGTTCGGCAACGCCGCGGTCATGCAGTACCAGACCCAGACGGTCATCCGCAACCGCGCGGTCTACGACTCCTTCGGGCGCCTGCTGGAGGACCGGCTCGCCTCGACGCCCAACGCGTGGGCCCCGCCCGTCGACGACGTCGGAACGATGTCGCAGTGGGGGGGCCTGGCCGACATCGAGTTCCGCAGGCAGCGCGACGGGGCCCTGCTCCGCGCCTTCGACGGCCTGGCCCAGACCGGCCCCGCCACCTGGGCCGACCCCCGCACCGGCAAGTCCCTCGACCGCAACCCGGCCCTCAACGCCTACCGCCCAGTCCACATCGGCGACGCCATCATCGGGCTCGAGGCCGGGGTCGTCAACGCGCTGTGGAAGTCGGTGGCGGCGCCCATCGTGGACGACGGCCTAAAGGCGAGGGGGCTCACAAACCTCAACCCTGCCCAGCAGAAGGTCCGCGACCGGTTCCTCAACCCCTACCAGATCGACCAGTCGAACCCGATTCAGCGAGGTTTCGCAATCTCGGGCGAGGGAGTGGGAACGGCGATCGGCGCAGTGGGAGGGGCGCGGGGGGCCGGCGGGCTGAACGCGGGCCGGGCACCGTCGGCGAGCCGAGTCTTCCGGGCGCCCCAGAACTGGGGCAAGACAACCTCGTAGAATCCACGTTATGGCTATAGGGTACCGGACCGACTGATCCTGGACGTTGGCGGAAACGCCCGAGCGATAGGGGAACTCAAGCAGGTGCGCTACCAAACAGCGACTTCGCAGATCAGGGACTATGCGAGGTACGCGAAAGAGAAGAAGATTCCGTTCTACCTGTTCATCAACAAGTCGGCGAGGTTGAGCAAGCCGCTCCAGAGAATGGTCGAAGCCGATGAGGTCAGAATCATCGAGAGATGAGTTCTAAGGAACCTGACACGAATGAACCCAGTGGGTTGGCTGAACAGAGTCTGGAGATTTCTCTTGCCTTTGAACGGGCCCTGTCCAGTAATCGCTCCGAGTCCATACACGAAGCACGCAAGGCTTTCGGGGACGAGGCGGTTGACAAGGCGATCTACGAGGAGTTGGCGCGCACGACCGACCCGGTGCAGGGGGAATATGATCTGCTCTCTCCCGTGGAAGAGCGACTTATATGGCTGGCAGGGAGCAAAGCGCCACTCCGGACTGACTTGCTCATCGAGGTCTTCGAGCGACCGACGTCCTCTGAGGGAGTCCAGTGGCGTGTGCTGAACCGCTTCCAGATGAGCAAGGCGCCCGGCGCTTGTGACTGGTTGCTTGGGCTGGTCGAGGATGCCGGCTTGGACGAGTTCTTGCGCGTTCACGCCCTTGAGGCCGCCGCGGCCAGCGGTTGTCGCCCTGAGCGGCTGGCGGAACTCGCCTGGGGGTTCATGCCGGACTGGCCCCTCCACGTGGCCGACGTTCTGACCCTGGTCGGGGGCCCAGAGGATCTGCCGCGCCTCGAGGCCACGGTCGCCGAGTACGTCGAGTCCAAGAAAGTCCGAGGAGAAGGGCGCCCTGCGTTCATGCGGACGCCGGGCAGGCTCCGCCGGAGGCTCGAGCGGGAGGCCGCCAAACGCGCCGGGAAGCCGGGCAAGCGAGGAGAGTGAGAAGGCTTCTCGCCTTCCTGGCCGCACTGATCCTCGCCCCGTGCGGAGGCGCTGACGGCCCGGGCAACGTGAGCGACCGCTCCGACCCGTTCGTCGGCGCGGTCGTGATGCAATGCCAGACGCAGACGGTGGTCCGTGACAGAGCGGTGCACGACTCGTTCGGCCGTCTGTCCGAGGACCGGCTGGCTCGAACTCACCCAGACTTATGCCGCCGACTGCTGGGAGGCGGCGGGGTTCGCGGAGCGGGCCCTGGAGCTGCTGCCCGAGGAGACGCCCGACGTTTGGGCCGTGCCCGCCCACCTGGAGACGGTTCGCCTCAGCGCGCTGGTGCGGCTCGGGGAGCGCGACGCGGCCGAGCGGTCTTTGCGGCGCCTCCAAGGCTGGATCGGCTCGACCGGGATCGTCACGGTCGAGACCCGCCAGGCCCTCGGCCGGTTCCGGAGCCGGTTCTTGGACGGCCATGGTTCCTGACATGAGGTTGTACGACCCCTAGTTGGTTGAAAGCACCCTGGGTGCGGACTTCGAAGGCCCTATCCGTTCTTAGAAGCGAGGCCCCCATCTCGCACCACGCCCTGGCCAGCCCCCGCGTCGGTACCATAGCCTTTGCCCCAAAGCTCACTCTCCGATGAAGCTCCGAGATGGTGGTTGATCCCGTTGGGCCGAAAGGCCTACCGCTTTTCCGAGGGGGGGGGCGCATAGTGAGGGTAACAATGATGCGACACATGTTGCTTTTCGTCGCCCTGGTCGTCTCAGCATTCGCGACTGCTGCGATCTCGGCTTGGGTTCCGGCTCAGGGAGAGGGCGTCCCGCTCTACTTTTCCGGGACGAAGGCGATTGCCTCAGGCGGGACCGCTACGAACGTAGGCATCTTGGTGTCGATGAGGCTCTATCTGAACGAACATCAGGTCGCATCCTGGGACTATGATGGCGGGCCTCATGTTGTGTTCCAAGGTGGCCTCCGTGTCATGTTCGACAGTAGCCACTTCCCCGACCAAAGTTGGGTCACTGTAAGAATGTGGGCTAAGAACAGCCTCAACGAGGTTGCCGAGGCCACTCGCCAGGTTCGAGTGAAGAACCAGTGCACGGGGATCAACCTGCCAGAGTTCTTGACGACCCCGGGGGGCAACGGGGCCTGGGAGCTTTCACAACAAATGGCAGGCTCCAATTACCATCAAGTCACGTTCATCAGCCCCGGATGGAACAGGGACACGTGCTGGGAGGCCATGCGGAATCCTTCCGTTTATTACATCGCCAGCCACGGGTACGGAGAGTCCCATGAGACTTCGATAGAAGATCCTCAGAATCCCGGCAGTCCGGAGCTTGTCCTCTGGCAAGATTACGAATACTTTAGGTCGTGGCACAACGACCCAGGGCTCCCGCCTTTCAACGTATGCGAGAACCCGCCGGTCACCTTCGCCTACATCGACGCATGTCATTGCGGGAGGTCCAACGCCTTCGGTTCGCTCCTCTACCCGTACTATGACGGATACGGCAACTTCGTGAAGGATCAGGCAGTGCTCACTTGGAACGGCAAGGGACTTGTGAAATCCACACAAAATGGAGTTTACTGGTATTTTCATCGCTTGCTTGCCATGGACACAATCTTCTCCGCCAGGGACTACATGCTTGAATTCATGCCTGATAGCACCAAGAAGGTCTACATGAAACTAGACCACTTCCCATGGCAAAGGCTTGTCAATGGCCGTGGAGATATGCCGATCTGGGGTGATCCTCATACTCGGATCAAGGGTGTCTATACGGGAAACCCATTTCGCGCGCCAGCAGGGTGGTACCGACCACTTTAGCACTGCAACTTGTTTAGTTTGAATGAGCATCCGTGACTAGGAGCACTGAACGATGAAACGCAACTATTCGATCGTCATAGCGAACACCATCTCTGCGTTCCTCCTGTCATCCTTGGCCCTTGGACAGCAAAACATGACTGAGAGTGAGGCTCGGCGAATTGCTTCAGGCTTCGTTCTTCACTTCGGGATCCAAAGCGAAGAAGCACAAATGAAAGCAAGTATTTTGGAAAGCTCGCCTCTCGATAGGCGCCTGTGGGTCGTGGAGGATCGTGATCAGCATTGGCGAATTGGCATCGACGATCGCACCCGACTGGTCAGGAGCTTTAGTGACTTGAAGGCTTCACATGATCTGCTTGAACGAGCACCTACCCTACGACAGAATCGTGTCATCAAGTCACCCGAACAGGCTTGGCAAACTGGCGAGAGTCTGTGGAAACACTGCCACCTTGACAACCCGTCGTTCACGAGGGGCGAAGCCATCCTATCCGCCGACGAGCCCGGGGCGAACCAAGATCGTGCAAACCGAGCCGACGTGTACGCTCTGAGGTGGATTGAGACCGTGCCCGAGTGCGAGGGATGGGTGAACGAGCGTCATATGACGCTTGATGTCGTGACGGGCAAAGTGCTCCGATTGCGGGCTGAGCGGGACCTGCTGTACATGCCCCCGCGGCACCGATTGTCCAGAGAAGAGGCTCTACGATGTTTGAAGGCTGTATGGAACGATGAGAGCCGAAGGTTCCTCTCCCGTGGTGGACGACGCGAACACGATCCTTTCGTATGGCCCGGGGACGAGTCCGTTCGACACGCCATGGTCTTAGGAGTCTCGGAATCTTCGCCGAGCCCAGACCACTCCGAAGCGACGCAGAGGCACGAACGGGGGGAGGTTCGCATGGCTTGGGGCTTCAATAACGGACAAGCTGCAATTTTGATAGACGCAGAGACTGGTGGGGTGTTAGCCGTATCCTTATCGAAGTCCGGGTACCCTGGTAAATCCAGTCAAGCTATCAGACAAGGCGAAGACGAAGCACCGATCGGATTAAACGTTCATCCCAACGGATGGGCGGATATCGGTCGATCCGACACGGGACCAACTCATCCGATCTCTCCAGGGAATTCAAACTGGCCAATGGCAGGAGCCACGTTCGTCATCGCAATTGGAGTTCTTGGCTACGTTCTTGTGGCTCGTGCGAGCAAGCACTAATGGAGTGAGGTCGATTGCATCCAGGCGCCTATTCGACATCGATCAAAGACTCGGAAAATCCAACAGAACCCGAGCGTATGTTGGCCTACCACTATGAACAGTCCAGATCTTGGCACAAAAACCCAGGGTTTCCTCCACTTAACGCATCCGAGAATCCGCTTGTCACCTTCGCCTACATCGACGCATGTCATTGCGGGAGGTCCAACGCTTTCGGTTCGCTCCTCTACCCGTACTATGACGGATACGGCAGATTCGAGAAGGATCAAGGGAGTTTATACCGGATCGAACTTGCGCGCGGCAAGCGGATGGTTCAGACAATTATGGTGATCCACACGAAGAGCGCGACTACCCCTTTGCACAGCACGGTAAGAGAAACAACGAAAATGAAGAGTAGGATTAACAAAGTCGCCAAATTCGCAATGGCGGCTACAATCTTTGTCACGATCTGCTGTTCTGCGAGTGGACAGGGGCGACTGAGCCGGGAAGAACTTTTTCAAGAGGCTTCCTCATTTCTAACTCATTTTGGCAAGCGGTTCGAGGCAAGTCGGGTCGATGTTAGGGAAATGCAGGGTTCAGTCGCCGGCTACTACCAGTGGTCTCTTGAAGAGAAAGGCACTCTTGAAGAGAAAGGCACCCTTGAGGAACCCGAAATTGGGTGGGGAGTTTCGATCGACAATTTTTCTCGAAAAGTTCGAACATACTCTGACTCTGGATTGCAGAACACAATGCTAAACCGATCCAGAACCGACCGCGAAAACCGCTTGGTGAAGAGCGTCGAAGAAGCCTGGCAGATCGGCGAGGATGTTTGGGCAAAGATTGGACGGACCGACTCAGAGTTTACGGAACGCACGTCCGACCTTTCCGCCGACGAACCCGGAGCCGACCAAGACCGTGCCAATCGAGCTGACATGTACCACTTAACGTGGGCCAAAACGGTTCCTGGTTACCCCGGGTGGGTCGATGAGCGCTCCATCACACTGGACGTCGTTACTGGGCGAGTCTTGATGTTAAGGGACGCACACGGAATGAAGTACAAGGCGCCATCACGCCAGCTATCAAAGAACGAGGCCCTGCAGTATTTGCGGTCGGCGATAGTCGAAGAGAGCCGCAAGTATCTCGCCCAAAATGGACCCCCAGATCGGAACCCGTTCCTTTGGCCTGGCGACGACCAGGTTCTGCAGTCGATGGAGCTGAGAATATGGTCGGGCCTCGCCGCGCCCGAGTGGCCCGAGGGTTGGAACCGCCTTCTCAGGCGAGAGGCGAGGTTAGCATGGGTCAGTGATGTCAAGGGAAAGAGTCAGGTCACGACTTACATCGACGCCGAAACTGGCGGCACCCTCTTCGTCGGGTGGGTGAAGGGCGGTTCGGCCCTTCCATCCCCCGGTCGGCCTTCACTGGTTGATGGGCAGACCGGGGCGCGCCTTGCAAACGCCCCGGCAGAGAGCCCTCGGCCGACTCGCCATCAGCTAGAGAAGGGATCCTCTCTCGTTCCGAACTGGCCACTGGCGGGAGGTGTCATCGCCGCGTCGCTCGCCGCGCTCGCTGGCGCCTTCTGGGCCGTCTCAAGGCGGTACTGAGCCCTGTAGGCCCCGGACAGGGTTAAACTGGCCCGCATGGCAAGCCTGCGCGGGCCCGTCGTCGTCGCCGTCGCCCTTTCCCTCTCGTGCCTGGCCCTCTCCCAAGACCCGTTCGCGGAAGCGGCCCAGGCCCTCAAGTGGCGCGAGGTCGGCCCGTGGAGAGGCGGGCGCTCGGTCGCGGTCTCCGGCGTGCCGGGGCGGCCCAAGGAGTTCTACATGGGCACGACAGGCGGCGGGCTCTGGAAGTCCACCGACGAAGGCCAGAACTGGGCCTGCGTCAGCGACGGCTTCTTCGAGTGGGGTTCGGTCGGGGCGATCGGGGTGAGCCCGAGCCAGCCCGACACGGTCTATGTCGGGATGGGCGAGTGCGACATCCGAGGCAACATCAGCCCCGGCGACGGGGTCTACAAGTCAACCGACGGAGGCAAGACTTGGGCCAACGTCGGCCTGCGCGAGACCAAGTTCATCGCCAAGGCGCGCGTCCACCCGACCGACCCCGACACGGTCTATGTCGCCGCCCTCGGCCCCGTCTTCGGCCCGAGCCGCCACAGGGGGGTCTATAAGACCACGGACGGGGGCCGCAACTGGAGCCAGATCCTCTTCGTCGACGACCGGAGCGGAGCGATCGACGTCGAGATCGACCCCCATGACCCCCAGGCCCTCTGGGCCGCGACCTGGACCGCCTGGCGAACCCCCTACACCCTCAACAGCGGCGGGCCAGGCAGCAAGCTTTGGAAGTCCAAGGATGGCGGAGCGACCTGGGAAGATCTGAGCCGCAACCCGGGCATGCCCGAAAGCCCTCTCGGCAAGATCGGCGTCGCCCCTTCCCCGGCCGACCCGAGCCGCGTCTACGCGATCGTCGAGGCGAAAGAGGGCGGCGTCTTCGTCAGCGACGACCGGGGAGCCACGTGGACGCGCACCAACGAAGACCGCAACTGGCGGCAACGGGCGTGGTACTACACCCACATCGTCGCCCACCCGACGGAAAAGGACACGTGTTGGGTGCTCAACGTGATGGTCGGGAAGTCCACCAACGGGGGCAAGACCTTCACCCAGAGCGCGGCCCGGCACGTCGACAACCACGACCTCTGGATCGACCCCGCCGACCCGAACCGGATGGTCATCGGCAACGACGGCGGGGCCTGCGTCAGCACTGATGGAGGCCGAACCTGGACCGAGCAGGACTTCCCTACCGCCCAGTTCTATCACGTCTCGGCCGACAACGCCTTCCCCTATCGGCTCCTTGGCGCCCAGCAGGACAACTCGACCGCCCGCGTCCCGAGCCGCACCCAGGGCCGAGGGATCGGCCCCAACGACTGGACGTCCACAGCAGGCGGCGAGAGCGGCCACGTCGTCGCCCACCCGCGCGACCCCGACATCGTCGTGGGGGGAAGCTATGGTGGCTATCTGACCCTTCAGAACCACCGCACCGGCGAGAACCGCAACATCAGCGCCTGGCCCGACAACCCGATGGGACACGGGGCGGCCGACCTTCGGCACCGGTTCCAGTGGACCTTCCCGATCCTCTTCTCGTCCCACCGGCCCTACACGCTCTATGTCGGCTCTCAGCACGTTCTGGCATCCGACGACCTCGGCGGGAGTTGGCGGGAAATCAGCCCCGACCTGACGAGGAACGACAAATCAAAAATGGGGCCAAGCGGCGGGCCGATCACCAAGGACAATACGAGCGTCGAGTACTACGGCACCGTCTTCGCCCTCGCCGAGTCGCCACGCAAGCGCGGACTCCTTTGGGCGGGATCGGACGACGGGCTCTTGCACGTCACCACCGACGGAGGGAAGCGTTGGTCGAACGTGACTCCGCCCCAGATGCCCGACTGGGGGCTCGTGAGCCTGATCGAGGCCTCGCCCCACGACCCGGACACGGCCTATGTCGCCGCCAACAACTACAAGAACGACGACCACACGCCCTTCCTCTTCGTCACCCGTGACCTCGGCAAGACGTGGAAGAGGATCGACGGCGGGCTGCCTCGTGACAGCTTCACCCGGGCCGTGCGAGAGGATCCGACCGTCAAGGGCCTGCTCTATTGCGGCACCGAGACCGGCCTGTTCGTCAGCCCCGATGGCGGCGGGCAGTGGACGCGCGCCGATGGCGGGCTTCCCAAGACCCCAGTTCACAACTTGGTGGTCGCAGGGAGCGACCTCGCGGTCGCCACGCATGGACGCTCGTTCTGGATCCTTGATGACTTGACGCCCCTTCGTGATCTGGCCCGCTCTCGCCAAACAGGCGTCTGGCTGAGCGTCAACCCGGTCTCATACAGGGTGCGCTGGGGCTCGACCGGCGGCCTCACCGACGGCAAGAACCCTTCCAGTGGCGTGACCGTCACCTACCGGCTCACGGAGAAGGTCGAGAAGCTCATTTTCGAGTTCGTCGGCCCGGACGGCACGGTTTGGCTCACTGACGAAGGACAGAAAAAGGAGCCGGGAGTGCACCGCTTCGCCAAGTGGCTAGCCGTTCCAGGCGCCCAGACTCCCCAAGGCTTCATCCTCTGGAACGGAGGAGGGCGCCCCATGACCCTCCCCCCCGGGGAGTACACGGTCAGGATGAGGGTCGGACAGCAGTCCCTCGAGGCCAAGACTCGATGGACGCGCGACCCGAGGAAGTCCGCGTCCGACCGCGACCTCAACGAGCAGTTCCAGTTCGCGCGCCAGGTCTCGTCTCTCTTTAACGAGGTCAACCAGTCCGTGCTCGCGATCCGCAAGGCCCGGGAAGCCCTCGCCAAAGCCCCCGAAAGCCGGCAAACCGAAGCCAAGCGGCTCGTAGCCGAGACAACGGCGATCGAGCAAGCGCTCTATCAGACCCAGAACCGCAGCGGCCAAGACCCGCTCAACTTCCCCATCCGGCTGAACGACAAGATCGCCGGACTGCTCGGGGTCGTGCTGGGCGGCGACTCGCGGCCCACTCGCCAGAGCTACGCCGTGTTCGCCGAGTACGAGCGGGAGTACCGGGCCCTAGCCGCCAAGCTCAATCCGCTCTTGGAGGAGGCGGCCAAGCTGGCTCCTTGAGCCCATCGGGGGGCCCTTGGGCTCAGGCCAACGGCCCCCCGTCCGCGATCCTCGAATCAGCATAACGTACACTCATTAGTCAACAATGCTCCAGATCCACGACCTCCACGCCCAAGTCGCCGACGACAGGCGCGAGATCCTCAAGGGCCTGTCGCTGACCGTCCAAGCTGGCGAAGTCCACGCCGTCATGGGGCCCAACGGCAGCGGCAAGTCGACCCTCGCCAACGTCGTCGCCGGACGCGAGACCTATGAGGTCACCCGAGGCGACATCCTGCTGGACGGCGAGAGTCTTCTGGAGTCGGAGCCGGACGAGCGCGCCCACCGCGGCGTCTTCATGGCCTTCCAGTATCCGGTGGAGATCCCCGGCGTCTCGAACACCTACTTCCTGCGGGCGGCCCTCAACGCCCGACTCAAGGCGGAAGGCAAGGAGGAGATGGACGCCATGAGCTTCCTCAAACACATCCGTGCTAAGGTCCAGTTGCTTGGCCTGAGCAACGACATGCTGAGCCGGTCGGTGAACGAGGGCTTCAGCGGCGGTGAGAAAAAGCGGAACGAGATCTTCCAGATGGCGGTTCTGGAGCCGCGCCTGTGCGTGCTCGACGAGACCGACTCGGGGCTCGACATCGACGCCCTCCAGACGGTGGCGAACGGGGTCAACGCCCTCCGGTCTCCCGACCGCGCGTTCATCGTCGTCACCCACTACCAGAGGCTCCTTAACTTCATCGTGCCCGACTTCGTCCACGTCCTCATGGACGGGCGCATCGTGAAGAGCGGCGGCAAGGAACTCGCCCTGGAGCTGGAAGACAAAGGCTACGGCTGGATCGAGGCCGAAGTCGGGGCCACGGCGTGAGCACGGCCGTCGAGCCCTCGATCAGCCTCCTCGGATTGGAAGCTTGGGCGGAGCGGCCCGCCGGGCCCGGCTGGCTCCGAGAGCTGAAGGCCCTGGCTTTGGAGTCCCACCGCGCCCTCGGAATCCCCACGACCAAGCACGAGGAGTGGAAGTACACGCCGCTCCGTGGTTTGACCGAGCGCCGCTGGACGCCCGGCGAGCCCGGACCCGCTGTCTTCCAACAGGAACTGCCCCGCCACGAGCCCAACTCGGTGCGGGTCGTGCTTGTCAACGGCCGGTTCGACCGCAACCTGTCAGAGTCCGGAACCCCCTCCCCCGTTACGGGGGAGGGGGCAGGGGGTGGGGGCCTCACGGCCAAGTCGCTTCGCGACGCCCTCACAGAAGACGAGGCCCTCGTCCGGCCTTGGCTCGGCCAAGTGCGGCCCCGCACCACTCAGGCCGTGGGCCGCGAGATCAAACCCGATTCCCACACCTTCGCCGAGCTCAACACCGTCGTCTTCGAGGACGGCCTGTTCTTGCGGCTTCAGGGCGAGATCGCCCCGCTGGTCGAGATCGTCCACGTCTCCACCGGTGAGGGCCAGGCTTTCGCCCCCCGCGTCCTAATCCTTGCCGAAGAAGGCTCCCGCGCCAGGATCGTCGAGACCTATGTCTCCGATGGCACCGGCCCGACCTTCATCCTGCCCGTCACCGAGGTGATCGTCAAAGAAGGCGCCCACCTCGAGCACGTGCGCGTGCAAGACGAGTCCCCCGAGTCGTTCCACATCGCGAACTGGCAGACCCACCAGGCCCCGAGAAGCGAGTATCACAGCTACAACGTCTGCTACGGGGCGGCGCTCGCGCGGGTCGACCAGGGCATCTGGCTCGACGGCGAGGACACTGTGACCCGGCTCGACGGCGTCGTCTGCGCCTCCGGCGACCAGCACATCGACAACCACACCCGGCTCGACCACGCCTTCCCCAACGGCAACAGCTTCGAGATCTACAAGCAAGTTGTCGACGACCGCGCCACCGTCGTCTTCAACGGCAAGATCTTCGTTCACCAAGACGCCCAGAAGACCGACGCCAAGCAGACCAACCAGGCCCTGCTCCTCAGCCCGACCGCGACGATCGACTCCAAGCCCCAATTGGAGATCTTCGCCGACGACGTCAAGTGCACCCACGGGGCCACTGTCGGGCAGCTTGAAGACCTCCCCCTCTTCTACATGCGCTCGCGCGGCGTGCCCAAGCAGCAGGCCGAGGCCGTGCTGGTCTACGCCTTTGCCGCCGAGGTGCTCGAGCTCATCACCCATGAGGGTGTGCGCCAATCCCTTGAGAAGAGGCTCTACGAGAAGCTCGGCGTCGATCTGACCTGACGGTCAAAAGTCGGCGTGGCCCGGCGTCCGGTGGAACGGGATCACATCGCGGATGTTCTTCATCCCCGTCAGGTACATGATCAGCCGCTCGAAGCCGAGACCGAACCCGGCGTGAGGGGCCGACCCGAACCGGCGCAGGTCGAGATACCACCAATAAGCCGCTGGGTCAAGCCCGCCCTCCTTGATCCGCGCCTCGAGCGCGGCCAGGTCGTCCTCCCGCTGCGACCCACCGATCAGTTCGCCGATCCGGGGCACGAGCACGTCCATCGCCCGCACCGTCTTCGCGTCGTCGTTCAGCTTCATGTAGAACGCCTTGATCTCCTTGGGATAGTCGGTGAGGATCACAGGCCGCCCCACCTTCGTCTCCGTCAGCCACCGCTCGTGCTCGCTTTGCAGGTCGTGCCCATAGCCCACCGGGAACTCAAAGCTCTCCCCGCTCGCCTCAAGCAGCCTCATCGCCTCCGTGTACGTCATCCGCTCAAAGGACGACTCCACCACATGGTCGAGCGTCTTGAGCAGCTCCGGTTCGATCCTTTGGTTGAAGAACTCCAAGTCGGGGGCGCAACCAGAGAGAACGTCGGAAATCACCTCCCGCACGAACTCCTCGGCCAGGTTCATGTCCCCCTCCAGGTCGCAGAACGCCATCTCCGGCTCGATCATCCAGAACTCGGCCAGGTGCCGGGGCGTGTTCGAGTTCTCCGCCCGGAAGGTCGGCCCAAAGGTGTACACGTTCGTCATCCCCAGCGCATACGTCTCCACGTTCAGCTGCCCGCTCACCGTCAGGTAGGCAGGCTTGCCAAAGAAGTCCTCCGCCGGGTCGGTCCCCCGCAACCGGAACCCCTTCTCACCGTGCTCCAGAAGGGTGCTCACTGCGAACATCGCCCCCGCCCCCTCGCAGTCGCTCGCGGTGATGATCGGGGTGTGGATCCAAGAAAAACCCCGCTCCTGGAAGAAGCGGTGCACCGCCCACGCCGCCCGGTTGCGCACCCGCGTCACCGCCCCAAAGGTGTTCCCCCGCATCCGCAGGTGGGCGATCTCGCGCAAGAACTCCATCGTCGCCCCCTTCTTCTGGAGCGGATAGCTCTGCGGGTCGGCCGCGCCAAAGACCTCCATCGCGTCCGCCTTCAGCTCCACCGCCTGGCCCGAGCCGGGAGAGGCCACCAACTCCCCATCAAAGCGCACGCACGCCCCCGTCGTCGCCAGCTTGAGGCTCTCCTCCGGGATCGTCCCCGCCTCCACCACCACCTGCAGGTCGGCGAAGCACGACCCGTCGTTCATCTGCACAAAGCTCACGCCCTTGCTGTCGCGCCGGGTCTTTACCCAGCCATAGGCTGAGGCCCGGCCCCCAGGGGGCGAGGCGAGAAGGTCGCGCAGATACTGGCGGCGGTAGTCCATCGGAGCGTGGATTGTACCGAGACCCGTGACCCGGCCCCCGAAACCCGATCCCCCTCCCCGCGGTAGAGTGGGTGATGCGATCAATTTTGCTCCCCCTGGCCCTCGCCGGGGCGCTCCTCATGGGATGCGCCAAGCAGATCACCGAAAAGGACCTCCATGGCTCTTGGAGCGGCAAGATCACCCTGACAGAAGCCGACATCGAGGCCGTCAAGAAGCAGGGCATGACCCAACAACAGGTCGACCAGACCAAGTCGATGGTCGACAACATGACCGTCAGCCTCAACCTCAAAGAGGACGGCAAGTTCGACATGACCATGGGCGCCCCCATGGAGGGCTCCTGGACCTTCGCCGACATGAAGGTCAACCTCACGGTGGAGAAAGCCATGGGCATGAGCATCGAGGACATCAAGAAGATGGCACCGCCCGGCACTCCCGTGACCGACAAGATCTCAGTCACCGTCGCCGCCGACGGCAAGACCATGACCGGCACCAACGGCCCCGGCCAGGGCACCGTCAGCTTCTCCAAGTCCAGCTGAACTTCCCCCAGATGCCCCAGTCCACGGTCTGCTTCGACCTCGGCGGCGTGCTCGTGCGCATCTGCCACCGGTGGGAGCAGGCCGTCGCCGCCGCCGGGCTCGCCTCCGCCCGCACCGGGGCCCTCGCCGACTTCCAGCCCCTCCTGGCCTATCAGAACGGCGACCTCGCCCTCGGGCCCTATCTCGCCGAGCTCGCCCACTGGCTCGGCTTCCCAGACGCCGGCCACGCCCTCGCCGTCCACAACCACATCCTCATCGAGGAGTACCCCGGGGTCGCCGCCCTCGCCGCCGACCTCCGTTCAGCCGGATGGACCCTCGGTTGCCTCAGCAACACCAACGAGGCCCACTGGGACGAGATGCTCCGCTCCGGACGCTTCCCCACCGTCGCCGGGCTCCAGGTCAAGGTCGCCAGCCACGAACTCGGCCTCTCCAAGCCCGACCCCGCCATCTACGCCGCCTTCCTCGCCGCCGCCCCCTGCCGCCGCGAGGACGTGGTCTACTTCGACGACCACCCCGAGAACGTCGCCGCCGCCCGCGCCCTCGGCTGGCAGGCCCATCTCATCGACCCCGCCGCCGACCCCGCCGCCCAGATGCGGACGGCCCTCTCAGCCCCGCGGACCGGCGCATCGTAGCCTCAGCCCTCCCAGGGTTGAGGCATATGACAAGCGCGGCCAATCCATGCCTCAGCCCTCCCAGGGTTGAGGCCCCACCACCTGGCCTCTCATGCCTCAGCCCTCCCAGGGTTGAGGCATATGACAAGCGCGGCCAACCCATGCCTCAGCCCTCCCAGGGTTGAGGCATATAACAAGCGCGGCCAACCCATGCCTCAACCCTGCGAGGGTTGAGGCATATGACAAGCGCGGCCAACCCATGCCTCAGCCCTCCCAGGGTTGAGGCATATGACAAGCGCAGCCAACCAGGCCTCAACCCGGCGAGGGTTGAGGCTCCTGCTCTCCGTGTTGTAACCTCCCCACCTTGAGGCAACGGCACTACCGGAACCACGGCCAGGCCGGACAGGCGGTGTTCGTCACGACGGCGTGCCTCGACTTCGTCCCCTTGTTCGCCAGCGACCGCCGACGCATCATGATGGCGCGTTGGCTGGTCGACGACCTTCGACGCTATGGCTCGCTGTTGCACGCGTTTGTCATCATGCCGGAGCACCTCCATTGGGTCTGCACTGTCCCCACGGACCGCGACGTGTCGTGGTTGGTGAACCGCATCAAGGCTAACTCAGGCAAGGCCCTGAGCCGAGATTTGACCCCGAATGAGCTCGTGGCCCTGTCGCAACAGTTCGGCCTCAACCGGCGCACCGTTTGGCAGCGGAGCTTCCGGTCTCTTCCTCTGGACCGCGACCGGCTCGTGGCCCAGAAGTGCGAGTACATCCACCTCAACCCCGTTCGGAGACGGCTCTCTTCTTGCCCGTTCTCGTACTACGCCAGCAGTGCCCGGTTCCATGAGTTCGGGACTTGGGCCGACGACTTCGCCTTGCCGAGCGACGTCGGAGCGATCCTCGACTGTCGCTGGCCGTGGCCGTAGGGGAATGCCTTGACCCTTGTCGGGTTGAGGCATTTGTGGGGCGACTGGCAAGAAGCCTCAACCCTGCGAGGGTTGAGGCATATGACAAGCGCGGCCAACCCATGCCTCAGCCCTCCCAGGGTTGAGGCCCCACCACCTGGCCTCTCATGCCTCAGCCCTCCCAGGGTTGAGGCCCCACCACCTGGCCTCTCATGCCTCAGCCCTCCCAGGGTTGAGGCCCCACCACCTGGCCTCCCATGCCTCAGCCCTCCCAGGGTTGAGGCCCCACCACCTGGCCTCTCATGCCTCAGCCCTCCCAGGCTTTAGGCAATTCACCCCACCCGCACCCGCCCCACCCGGACGAGGCCCGTCGTCTGCCCTGTCGCCACCTCCGCCAGCCGCACCGAGCACTCGTACTCCCCGGGCCGGGCCGGCATCGTCACCGAGAGCCCCCCGGGCACAAAGGTGTGGACCCCCGCGATCCGGTCGTGCCCCGCCCGGGGCCGCTCCCCCACCGACCGCAACCGCTGCAACAGCAGCAGCGTCGCCACCCCCGGCGAGTTCGGCCGGTCGCTGGTGAACGCCACCCCCTGCCCCGCCGCCGCCGCCGTCACCGCCACGTGGTCGCCCAGGAAGAGCGACGCGGGCGGCGTGCTCGGCGGCCACTGCCCCGGGTGCAGCCGCATGTAGGTCAGGGCCAGCGCCAGGAACGCCGAGTTCGCGCGGCCCCGCCGCCGACCGCCCCGCGAGGCCTCCACGAAGTCGGCCCAGTCCCGCCAGGCCCGTTGCTCCTCAGGGCTCAGGTTCTTGTAGAGCGCCACCGCCGCCTGGAAGTTCGCCCTCTGCTCGCTCTGGGCGGGGGTGCGGGGGTCGTTCGCCCGCGGCGCCTCCCGCACGAACGTCCGCCCGTCCTCGGTCTGCCAATAGACCGCGTTCCCGACCTTGCCCCGCAACCCTCCCAGGCCCGGGGCCAACCTCACTTCGGCCATAACCTGATGGTCGGCTCCCCGCGCCCGGTCCCCTAGCCTCGACCGTCGCTGGTCGCCCGTTCGTCGTCCGTTCGTCGTCCGTCTGATGTCCAATCGACCGACCCCCGACCACCCCCCGACCTTGCCCGCCCAAAGCCTGCAACCCAGGGCCCCCAAGACCGCGACCAAACCCCGGAGCCCCGCGCTCCCAACCCCCTTGCCTTTGCCGCTTGGGTACGCTCACGCCCGGGGGCACGGGGCGGAGACCCATCCCACCGCCCTTGCTCCAATGAGGACAATGAGCGAACCCACAATCGACTCACTGCTGCTCGAACGGTATCAAAGGCTCGTTCAAGAGAAGCACCCGAATTGGATCCGCGTTTGGCCCGTGCTTTCTGGCTACGATTGTGTTACCTACTCGTTTGGTTCTTGGTGGATCGTGTTCTTTACACACACCGGCAAGCCAACAATCACCTCGCTGTCGGTGGGAGGTTCGATTAGCCAGGATGCGATCGGGTTTTCCGACATCAACGCTTCCAACCTTCCGACGGTACGGAGCAACCTCGAAAGACACTTACGCGCCAAGCCCGAGGACGCTGTCGTGATCGTGCAAAATGACGGCAGTTTCCAGGAAGAGTTGAAAGCAATGCTTGCCAGGCACGAAAGGGCGATGGGGCTGGTTCCGATGAAGATCTTTCTCAGTCACAAAGGGGCGGACAAGCCCATGGTGCTAGAGTTCTATGAGACACTGAAGACGCTCGGATTCGACCCATGGCTCGACGAAAAGGCTATGCCTGCGGGCACGAACCTGCAACGCGGCATTTTCAAGGGATTCCAGCAATCTTGTGCAGCCATCTTCTTCATTACGAACAACTTTGAAGACAGTGGTTTCCTTGCCACAGAGGTCGACTATGCAGTCCAAGAGAAACTCGCCAAAGGAGACCGATTCGCCATCATCACGATAGTCATTGGTTCGGATGACAGCGTTCCTAACTTGCTCAAGCAGTACGTTTGGAAGAAGCCCGACAGTCAATTAGGGGCCCTGCGAGAGATCCTGCGGGCGCTGCCGGTCTCGCCTGGCCCAGTCCACTTGAAGCAGTAGCGAGAAGCCGGGAAAGGGTCGCTCGCGATGCGGCCAAGTGCTGCCAAGGGCGAACTGCTGGAAGCTGTGAGCTCGGGGGGCCAGGGGGAGACGCGGGGTTCCCCGCGCCCGGGCCGGGCGAGGCTGGAGCCGCCCACAGGCCCCCACCCCCAACCCCCTCCCCTGTCACGGTGGAGGGGGCTCTTGACGCCTCGTCATTCGCAGGGACCAGGCGCGGGAACGCCCAAGGGCCCCCACCCCCAACCCCCTCCCCCGTCACGGTGGAGGGGGCTCTTGATGCCCCGGTTTCGGCCCCCTGGCCCCTGGCGCGAGCCCTGGAGGACTACCAGGTTTGCCGGCAGGAGTGGGGGCTGGCAGAAAGACTGTGGAACGACCCCTCTATGGGCATCGGCTCATGGCTGAGCGCAGGGCACGGGGGGCGGGAGACCGCGGACCGGCCTGAGCGCAGGCGACAGTTCGTCAACCAGAACCGGGAACACGGAGGTGACCGGTCGTGATCGTCAAGATGGGCATGTATGTCCAGGCCTTCTCGGGCAAGGGCACCAACGTGGTCTTCAGCGACACCGAGTTCGGGACGGTGGGGCGCGAGTATGTGATCCCCGCGAACCCGAGCACGCCGCCGCAGGAGGCGTCGCGGTCTTACTTCAAGCGGGCGACCCAGGCCTTCGAGGTCTTGCCGAAGGCGAAGGTGGACGCTTGGAACGAGTACGCCTCGCAGTTCAAGACCCGGAACAAGCAGGGCAAGCTGCGCGAGAAGCGGGGGCTCAACGTCTTCACCGCCCTCGCGGCCAAGTTCTTGCAGGTGACCCCGGCGGGAACGATCCCGCAGGACCCGCCGACCTCGGACTTCACTGGGGACAACCCGGTGATCACGGTGACGGCGGGAACGGGCAAATTGACGTTCTCGAGCACTTTGCCCAATTCTAGCGGGGTGGTTACGGAGCTGCTGTTCCAGCGGCTGGTGAACGGCAACCGCAAGCCGGGCAAGGAGTACAAGACCGGGGCGTACTTCGCCTTCGCCCCGGGCTCGTTGAGCCGTGACGTGACGGTGCCGCCCGGGTTCTACGCGGCGGGCTACCGGTTCGTGCGGACGGCCACGGGCCAGCAGTCCAAGATCCGGACGCTGCCAGTGACGCAGGTCAACCTGGCCGTCGCCAAGAAGGCGGCCTGACCCAGGGGGGTGGGGCGGTCGAGGCCGCCCTCCCCTCTCCAACCCCGCCACCAGGCCCCGGTAAGATGCGGGCATGGATCTGTCGCCCGCCAAGCTGGGACTGCTCGCCACCAAGTACGACGGCTATTTGGAAGGCAGCCTTGTCGACGAGTTCATCGCCGACTTTGGCATCAACTTCGCCGCCGGGCACTGGTGCGCGGGCGAGTTCTTCGACCGCTTCGCCCCCGGGGGCTATAACTCCGACAACCCCGGCTTCGACCCCAGCGAGGAGGCGCAGGTGGCGCGGGTCGCCCAGGCCGGTATCAAGGGCATCGAGTGGCACGAAGTGGTGTTCCAGAACCCGGACGGCACCCGGAACCAGGCGAAGATCGACTCGGTGAGCGCGGCGATGAAGGAGCACGGCGTCCGCCCGACCAACATGAACTTCAACACCTGGAGCGCGCCCAAGTTCAAGTACGGCGGGTGCACCCACCCCGACCCGGCCCGGCGGAAGGAGGCACTGGACCAGATGCTGCTGGGGGTGGAGACCGCCCACGAGATCGGCTGCGCGAGCTGCAACATCTGGCCAGGCAGCGACGGCTGGGACTACCATTTCGAGGTGGACTACGGCCAGCGGCTGAGCTGGTTCATCGACGGCTGCACCGCCCTGGCCGACGCCTGCGACCGGAAGGGGCTCAAGTTCGGCACCGAGCCCAAGCAATATGAGCCCCGGGAGATGAACATGATCACGAACACGGTGGCCAAGGCGGCCCTGGTCGCGATGGAAGTGAACAAGAACCTCGGCAAGACGGTGATGGGGGTCGTGATCGACTACGGCCACGAGCAGATGGTGGGCAACACCCCGGCCGACTCGCTCTATATGCTGAAGCGGTTCGGGGTGCCGATCGCCAACTTCCACGTGAACGGTGCAAAGTACAACGCCAACGACGAGGACCGGATCGCGGGGACGGACGACGTGTGGCGGTTCATCGAGTTCTGCTATGCGGCGGCGGACACGGGCTACAGCGGGTGGTTCGGGCTCGACCAGTTCACCTATCGCACGGAGCAGACCGTCTCGATGCGCCTCTCGATGGAGTTCTTCGCCAACAGCATGAAGAAAGCGCTGAAGATCTATGCGATGCGCGACCAGCTGGCGGCGGCCCAGGCGACGGGCGACGCGGTGCAGACCATCCAACTGGTGAAGAAGGTCGTCTACAACGGGTGACGGTGGGGGCCGAAGACACGATCCTGGCGTCTTGGACGGAAGCGCGGGGGCTCTTGGACGAGTTCCTGGGGAACTCGCGTTCGGTGGAGGCGGTCGCGGGGCTGGCTCGGGCCCTCGCGGGGACGCTGGCCGCTGGGGGCAAGGCCCTGGCGGCGGGCAACGGCGGGAGCCTGGCCGACGCGATGCACTTCGCCGAGGAGTGCACCGGACGGTTCCGGGCCGACCGGAGGCCGCTCGCCGTGCTGGCCTGCTCCGACCCGACCCACTTGACCTGCGCCGCCAACGACTTCGGCTTTGAAGAGGTCTTCGCCCGCTGGGTGACGGCCCTGGGCAGGCCGGGCGACCTCTTCCTGGCCCTCTCGACCTCGGGGGAGTCGGAGAACCTCGTCCGGGCGGCCCGGGCCGCCCGAGAGCAGGGGATGGTCGTGGCCGGGCTGCTCGGGCGCGGCGGCGGGCGGCTCGGCCCGCTGTGCGACCTGGTGGTCATGGCCCCGGGGGAGACCTCTGACCGGATCCAGGAGATCCATATGTTGGTGCTGCACTCGGTGGTCGAGGCTGCGGAGAAGGAGTTGGGGCTGGCGTGAGGATCCTGGTGTTCCAGCTCGGGGCTCTGGGTGACACGATCGTCTCGGTGCCGGGCTTCCGAGCTCTGCGGCGACACGCGGGGCCGGGCGGGTCGTTGCACGTGCTCCAGCAAAGGCTCCCTGGGCACCGCCCGCTGCCCAGCACCATGCTCGAACCGACCGGACTGATCCAAGGGGCCACGACCTATGAGCCGGTCACGCGGAAGACGCTGGTGGAGAACTTCCTGCTCATCCGCCGCACCTTGCGCGAGCACAAGATCGATGCGGTCGCCACGCTGCACGACATGACCCGAGGGCGCAAACAGGTCGATCGCGACCGGCTCGTCTTCCGCCTGGCCGGGGCCCGAAAGACGCTCGGGTTCTGCCACTTTGAGCAAAGCCCCATCGACCCGGTGGCCAAGACCTGCACCCATGAGGCCCTGCTCCGGCTCCGGCGGCTCGCGATGGACGGTGTCGAGACCCGCGAGGACGAGGATCTTCAGGGCCCGCTCCTGGTGCCGACCGAGGCGGACACGGCCCTGGTGGACGGGTGGCTCGCGGCGCGACGCCGGCACCCGGGACGCCCGCTCTTTGGCGTCTGCCTGGGCACGGTCATGCCGAGCAAGGAGTGGCCGATCGACCGGTTTCACGAGATCGGGCGACGGGCACTGGCCGAAGGCGCGCACGAGATCGTCGTGATCGGTTCGGGGGCCGAAAGTGGGACGGCCGAAGAAGCTATCAGGGTCTGGGGCGACGGGCTGAACGCCTGCGGCGAGTTCACGGTGCTCCAGTCAGGAGCCTTGCTCCAGAGATGCTCGCTTTACTTGGGGCTTGACACCGGCACGACCCACCTGGCGGCGGCGGTCGGCACCCCCTTCGTCGCCCTTTATGCCGACATGACCTACCGGGGCCAATGGAACCCGATCGGGGCTGAAGGGGACATCTTCAGGGAGGCGGTGCCTTGTGGGGCTTGCCACCTCAAGGTGTGCGACGTGGAAGGCCACCCTTGCATGACCGGCATCCCGACCGACCGGGTCTGGGACGCGGTGCGAGCCCGCCTTGGGGGCGGGCGGTGACGCGCGAGTCGCTTCTTTGGGCGATCGACAAATTCGCCGAAGCTCGGGCGACGGTGGTGGGGGACCTCATGCTGGACCGCTACATGTGGGGCCGCGCGACCCGGATCTCTCCCGAGTCGCCGGTCATGGTCGTGGAGGTCGACCGCGAGACGGCGGTCCCTGGCGGAGCGGCCAACGTTGCCGCGAACCTTCTGGCCCTTGGGCTGGGTGTCTCTTTGGTCGGGGTGCGGGGCGACGACGAGGCGGGAGCAGCCCTCATGGACGGATTGCGGGCCGCTCACCTGGAAGCGGACGGCGTCATCGTCGATCCGGACAGACCGACCACGGTCAAAACCCGCGTTGTGGCCCAGAGCCAGCAAGTGGTGCGGTTCGACCGTGAGGTCCGCGAGCCGATCGGGGCCTCGGTCGCTGAGCGGATCGGCGAGTCTTTGGTGGAGCGGAGCGGGCGATCCTCGGCCGTGTTGGTCTCGGACTATGCCAAGGGCGCCCTGACACCAGACGTGGTCGGTCGGGCCATCGCTTTGGCGGGCCAGCTCGGTATTCCGAGTTTGGTCAATGCCAAGCCGGCAAGCCTGGGCTGGATCCGAGGGGCGACGGTGGCGACCGTCAACCAGTCCGAAGCCCATGCTTTCTCTGGAGACCCGGGCTTTCTTGCCGAGGAACAGATCCGAGAGGCTGGCGACACGCTCCGTGAGGCCGTCGGGGTGCGCACGCTCGTCGTGACACGAGGGCCGGAAGGCATGATGGTCTGGAGCGAGGGGGTTGAACCGCTCCAAGTCGAAGCCCACAAGGTGCCGGTCTATGACGTGGCCGGGGCAGGCGACACGGTCGTGAGCGTCCTGACCGCGGCCTTCGCGACCGGCAGCGACAACGAGACCGCGACATGGCTTGCCGCAGCAGCCGCAGCCGTGGTCGTCGGCAAGCTTGGGGTGGCCACTTGTTCGGCGGAAGAGCTGCGCCAGTCGGTCGAGACGTGGTTCGCCTAGACTTTGGGCCGGGCCATGACCACCACCAACAGGCTCCAGCAGGCTTCGACCAAGGCAGCCAAGGGAAACTGGAGGCTAAGCGGTAAGGCGTATACCGCGAAGAGCACCGGCGTCCACACGACCCAGTTCATGACTTGGATCGAGAGCACTCGTTCTCGGTACACCCGAAAACTGAAGAACGACGGCACTGTGCGAAGCGAGAAGCCCGACTCGCGCCACAAGAAGAGCCCGACGGTCACGGGCACGAACACCAAGGGGGCCGCGACCAGCATGTCGACCGACACCTTGAGCACCACGGTCGGGACATCGACCCGGTCGCCGAACCACTGCGACTGCAAGAAGTAGAAAGCGTCGACCAAGAGGCCGATGACGCCATAGACAAACCCGACGAACGCCGTCTCCCCGAGGTTGGGGCGTCTCCTCTCTCGGGTGACCAGCCGGGCGATTTCGGGGACGACCCCGCCCGCGATGAATCCGGCGACGAATGCTCCGAGCGGCCCCGCCGTCGTCTTGGTGGCCCCGATCCAATCGGCGAAGCCGCGAGTCGAGGGCACCAGCCAATAGCTCACGGCGAGCGACACCGCCAAGAACTGGATGAACAGGATGGATCGAAGATTGGACTTGGCCGCCGCCGCTCCTGCCCTCAGGGCCTCGCCCAGGGCCTGCGACACAGGGCTCTTCCGATCCACTGGCCCATTCTGGCGCCGGTGACAGCCCCGGCCCCGCCGAGGTACAACCGCCGCACTGACCCATGTTGACTCGACGAGACTTTCTGGCCGGCACCGCAGCCGCCGCTGGCACCGCCCTCTTGACCCAAGGAGCCGTCGCCCTGACCCAAGACTCGCCAAGCTTGAAAGTGGGTTTGATCGGATCAGGCGGACGCGGGACGGGCGCCGTGCGCGACTGCGTAGAAGCGGCCCCGGGCGTCGTCCTCTGGGCCATGGGCGACGTCCTCCTTGACCACCTCATGAACGCCAAGAATTCGCTTCGCGAGGGTCTGAAAGGGGCCTATCAGGTCTCCGAGGACCGCCTCTTCCAAGGCTTTGACGCCTACAGAGGGGTCATCGACAGCGGCGTTGACATGGTGATCCTCACGACGCCGCCGGGATTCCGGCCCGCCCACCTGGCCTATGCGGTCGAGAAGGGAAAGCACGTCTTCATGGAAAAGCCGGTCGCCGTGGACGGCCCTGGTGTCCGGTCAGTATTGGCCTCACACGATGTCGCCGAACAGAAAGGTCTCTGCGTGGTGGCGGGCACCCAGCGACGGCACGACGTGGCCTACCAAGAGTGCGTCCAGCGGATTCAGAGCGGCGCACTAGGCGACATTGTCGCGATGTACGCTTACTGGAACCAGGGCGGCCTCTGGATGCACCCTCGGGCCGACAAGTGGAGCGACATGGAGTGGCAGCTCCGCAACTGGCTCTACTTCGCCTGGCTCAGTGGCGACCATATCTGTGAGCAGCACATCCACAACCTCGACGTCTGCAATTGGGCCTTTGGCGGCCATCCAGTCAAGGCCGTCTCGCTCGCCGGGCGTCAGGTTCGAACCGACCCGGCTTTCGGCCACGTCTTCGACCACTTCGCCACGGAGTACGAGTATGCGAACGGGGTGAAGATGATCAGTATGTGCCGCCAGATCGACGGCACGGCTTCACGTGTCGCCGAGTGGATCGTCGGCACCAAGGGCACGTCGAACGCCCAGACCTCGATCAAGGGCGAGCAGCCGTGGCGCTTTGACGGCGAGCGGCCCAACCCGTATGTCGAAGAGCACCGGGCCCTCATCAAGGCGATCCGGACAGGTAATCGCGTCAACGAGACGAAGCAGGTGGCGGAGAGCACCCTCACCGCAGTCATGGGGAGGATGGCGGGCTATACGGGTCAGGAGGTGACCTGGGAACAAGTCCTCCAGCAAGACGTCGACATGACCCCACCCAACCTGGCTTTCGGCCCCTTGCCCACCCCGAAGGTACCGGTGCCGGGAGCGGCGGCCAGGTCGGGCCCGTACTGGGGATCTTAAGCCCGAGGCAAGACCTCAAACGTCGCTTGGGCTTCAAGCTCGCCCATCTTGAGGACGACCTTGTACTCGCCAGGACGGACGTGGAACGGGATCCAGGGGTCTTCGGCCTCGTCGGCCAGCTTGAGCCACTCCTCCGGCTCAAGGTTCCATGTGATCCTGTTGTAGCCAGGGGCGTTCGTGCCCACGAGCTTCTTGACGACCACGCCTTTGGAGTTCTCTATTCTGCCCTCGACCGGGTCGCCCGTGTACTCGCTGACCCAGTAATCGATCCGGACACCAGCCGGAGCATTTGGAGCGCGAAAGACTTTGTGCGTCCAAAGTCCGGGATAGTCGATCTTCCATTGCGGTCTGGCGGGCCGGACCGAGAAGAGGTGAAGCGGCGAGGTCAAAACGCTCGGTGCCAGCTCCGAGAGCCAATGGGCGTCGTCCAGGACCCATAGGGACCGCCCGTGGGTTCCGAGGACGATGTCGGTCTCCCGGGGGTGCTGCTGGATGTCATAAATGGGCACGGGCGGCAAAGCCTTGCCGTGGAACCGGATCCAGTTCGCCCCCCGGTCGACAGACAGCCAGAGGGCCTGTTCCGTCCCGCAATAAAGGATGTCCGGGTTGTTCAGGTCGTCCCTCACGACGTGCACGGTCCGGCCAATCGGCAGATTGCCCGTGATGTCGCTCCAGGTCTCGCCAAAGTTCTCGGTGACGAGCACGCAAGGACGCATGTCGTCTTGGCGGTGGCCGTCGATCGAGGCGTAGCACCGGCCCTCAGCGTGAGGACTGGCGTGAAGCCGGCTCACATAGCGGCCCTCGACCAGAGGCGGCGTCACGTTCTCCCACGTCATGCCGCCGTCCTTGGTCCGGTGGATCAGTCCGTCGTCCGAACCGGCCCAGAGGATCCCAGCCCGGACAGGCGACTCGCTCAGACTTACCACCGTGCAATGGGTCTCGGCGTTGCTCCCGACCGTCTCCATCTTCTCCGGGTCGCGGGTGGTGAGGTCGGGGCTGATCCTCTCCCATTTGTCTCCTCTTTCAGTCAGCCTAAAGACGAAGTTGCCGGCGTGATAGAGGATGGTCGGGTCGTGGGGACTGACCAAGAAGGGGCTGTTCCAATTGTATCTGTGCCTGGGCTCTCCTTCCCTGGCTTCGGGGCTGACATACCTTTTCTCTCCCGTCCTCAAGTTGAGCCGGGTGATATGGCCGCCTTGCCACTCCGCATAGACAGTTTCCTCATCCGTCGGGTCGAAGGCGGCGTGGAACCCATCGCCCCAAAACACGTCAAGCCAGTCGGCGTTGGTGATCCCTGTCGCTGGTATCCCAGCACTGTCCATCTTCTCGCTTTCCTTGTTCGTGGAGCTTGGGCCAAGCCAAGTGCCGTTGTCTTGAAGTCCGCCGATCACCCGGTAGGGGTCAGAGCCGTCCAAGGCGATGTTGTAGAACTGGCCAGTCGCCATCGTGTTCAGGAAGTCCCAAGTCTTGCCTCGGTCAAAAGACTGGTACACACCCCCGTCCGTTCCGACCACCAAATGGTCAGAATCGTTGGGATCAATAAGAATGGCGTGGTGATCGGCGTGAAGGATCGTGCCTCCCCCCTCGTAGAACGTCTGTCCTCCGTCGTCGCTATACTCAATCGTCCATCCCAGCATGTAGACCCGCTGGTCGTCTTTGGGATCGAATTTGATCTTGCTGAAGTAGAAGGCCCGTGGCGAGCGGACTGACAACCTGCGCCAAGTGTCTCCACCATCATCTGAACGGAACACGCCGCCGCCTCGCATCCGGTCGTCTCGAATGGAGTTCGCACCGTCCTGTGTGCTTTCGATGACCGCTATGAGCTTCTTCGTGTCTTTGGCAAAGACGTCCAACCCGAATCGCCCGGTGGATCCTGGCAACCCTTTGGTCAGTTTCTTCCACGTCTTTCCACCGTCCTTTGATCGGTAGAGTCCCCCGTTCTCGCCTCCGGACTTGAAGCTCCAAGGCGATCGTCGTCGATAGTACATCGCGGCGAAGACCGTGTCTGGCTCGTTCGGGTCGACAAGCACGTCACAGCAACCGGTGTCGGCGTCGCCAGCCAAAACGAGGGACCAGGATTGACCTCCGTCTGATGTCTTGTACAGTCCCCGTTCCTGATTTGGCCCCCACAGATGGCCCAGCGCGGCAGCGTAGCAGACGTCAGGGTCGCGGGGGTCGGTCGCCAGCCTGGGAACGTCGTGCGTCTCGGCAAGCCCACAGTGCGTCCAAGTCTTGCCACCATCGTCGGAGCGGTACACGCCGTGCCCCCAGCTGCTGGAGTTGCGACCGTTGCCCTCCCCGGTGCCGACCCAGATCCGATGGGCAGGCTCCTCGCCTTTCTTCTTGGGGATCGGCACCACAGTGACACTTCCAAGACACGAGGTGTCGGTCACCTTGTCGAAAATCGGCTCGAACGTGGTGCCACGGTTCGTCGTCCGCCACAGACCGCCGGTCGCATAGGCGACATAGAAGGTCTTCGGATCACCAGGCTTGAAGCAGAGGTCAGAAACCCTTCCACCCATCGCGGCGGGCCCAATCGATCGCCAAGGCAGCCTTTTGAGGTCGCTTTCGGTAAGACTTCGAGACGAGGGGGCGACCCGTTTGGGCGTCGGTGTCGGTTTCTGCGCTGGCTTCCGGGCCATGGATCGAAGTTACCCGTTGTCTGGGCGCCCGACGGGAGACATGTCGAGCCAGTTCGAGCCCCGCTTGAAGTCGACCTCGACCGGAACGCTTAGCGGCAAGGCGTTCTCCATGGCTCTTCGGACAGGTAGGAGGTCTTCTTCGTTGACCGTCGATTCGAAGACGAGCTCGTCGTGCACTTGGAGAAGAAGTCGTTGCGACCGACCGTCGATCAGGCCCCTCACCTGGATCATCGCGAGTTTGATCATGTCAGCTGCCGTGCCTTGTATCGGGGCGTTCATGGCCTGCCGCTCGGCATATTGCCTCACGCCTCGATTCGCGGCGTGAATATCTGGGAAGTGACGGCGACGGCCGCACATGGTGGTCGTGAAGCCTTTGGCCCTCGCCTCTTCCACCATGCCGTTGGTGAAGGACTTGACGCTTGGGAACCGCTCGTTGTACTGCGAAATGAGTTCGGCGGCTTCCTTTCTGCCGAAGCCGGGTCCCAACTGGTTGGCAAGGCCGAAGTCCGTCACGCCGTAAAGGACGGCGTAATTTAAGAGCTTGGCCAGCCGTCTCTGTTCTTTGGTCACCTGACCTTCTGCCACTTTGAACATCAGGGCAGCTGTGACGGTGTGGACATCGACCTTTTCCTGGAAGGCTCGGACCAAGTTGGGATCCTGACTCACGTGGGCCAGGACGCGCAGTTCGATTTGACTGTAGTCGAAAGAGTCGAGCTGGAACCCTGGATCTGCCACAAAGGCTCGTCGGATCTGACGCCCGAGTTCGGTGCGGACGGGAATGTTCTGCAAGTTCGGATCATTGCTGCTGAGCCTCCCTGTGGCTGCCACCGTTTGGTTGAATGTGGTGTGAACCCGGCCGTCCTTGGCGATGAGCTTGGGCAAGGCATCGGCGTAAGTGCTCTTGAGTTTAGTCAACTCGCGGTAGTTGAGGATGCCATGGGCGACGGGGTGCTCCATTTCGCTCAAAATCTCCACGCCGGTCGCCCATCCCGTCTTCGTCTTCTTGCCTCCGGGTAATCCGAGCTTCTCGAAAAGCACCTCTCCGATCTGTTTCGGCGAACCAATGTTGAACTCCGTGCCTGCCGCCGACCAGACCTCGACCCTGGCCTGCTCGATGGACACTTCCAGACTCTTCGACAGATCGATCAGAATCTGTGGATCGACCCGGATCCCCGTGCGCTCCATCTCGGCGAGGATGGGGATCAGCGGCCCTTCGATCGACTCGTAAACGTCGGTCTGGCCCTCCGCCTCGAGCCGGCCCCGCATCACACCTTCGAGTTCAAGAAGGGCCACGGCCTGCAACTGAGGCGTCCGGGCTGTTGACTCTAGGTACCCTTGGGCCAAGTCGTCAAGGTCGTAAGTCGAGCGGGATGATTGCAGGACATACCCCGCCACCATCGAATCGAACCTTGGAGGAGTCAGAAGGCGTTCCACCTGATGATAAAGAGGTTTCGTGTCGTGTCCCACTGCGTTTTCGGCAAAGGCAGAGAACAACGTCAGGGCCGACGGCATCGGCACACGGCGAACTTCCCTGCCAACCGCCAGGTATGCCTCGCTGGCCTGGTTCGGCTCGAACATCGAAGGTTGAGTTCCCTGCGCCACCGGCACAATCGACCAGGGCCGGCGCCCGATCCACTCACGAAGAGCCGGAGGGCTCCCCAGTGGAGCCAGCTCTTCAAACACAAGCGACTCTGAGCCCACCGTGACAACAGCGGCGGCAGCGCCCTCCGTCATATAAGGCGCGAGCTCCCTTTCGAGCCGCTTTGCTTGTGACTTGAACTCCAGGCTCAACAACATCTCCACCGCACGGTGGAGATGCTCTGTATCGATCCGGTAAGGCCTGAAATCGTATTCCAGAGGGCAGTGGCGGTCGATCGTCGCCAACCGTTTGGACAATTCTAGTTTGTCCAGGGCGGGCTCGATCTTCTTGCGGTATTTTTCCTCGACCTCTGACAGTCGTTCGATCAAAGTTTCGACGTCACCATATCGTTGAACCAAGAGCGTCGCTGTCTTTTCTCCGACGCCGGGAACGCCAGGAATGTTGTCGCTCGGGTCTCCGGCCAAAGCCTTGTAGTCCACCATCTGGATGGGTTCGAACCCGAATCTTTCCCGCACCGCTTCCGGGTCGTAGACTTTTGCGTCCGCGCCCCGAATCCCCGGCATCATCACCGAGACGTGTTCGTCCACCAATTGAAGCGAATCCTTGTCTCCCGAAACGATCGTCGTCTTGTAGCCTTGCTCCTCTGCCAACCGGCTGACCGTACCGATCACGTCGTCGGCCTCGTAGCCTACAAGTTCCAGAACAGGGATGTTCAGAGCCGAGATCAGGTCTCGACTTATGTCCAGCTGACTCTCAAGCTCGGCGGGTGTCTCGCGTCGGGTTCCCTTGTACTCGGCAAAATCGACGTGCCGGAACGTCTTGCCAGGGGCGTCAAGGGCGACTGCCATCGCGTCGGGCTTGATCTGAGATAGCAGGGCGAGAAGCGTGTTCGTGAATCCGAAGAGCGCGTTCGTCGGCCTCCCGTCACTGGTGCTCAAGAACCGCGTCCCGTAGAACGCCCGGAACAAGAGCGAGTAGCCGTCAAGGAGTACGAGGCGCTTGTCGGGCATCAGGTTCACGATACCCATTGAAGTCTGTGCCCGGCGTCGCGCGCTGACTCCACCATAATAGGCGGTCGTGCGCCGACCGAAACGTCCCTTTCCATGGTTGCCTCTGGCCCTGCTCCTTTTGAGCATCGGGGTCTTTTGGGGAATCCCTGCTATGACGGGCGAAAAGCCCGTCCAAGTGACTTTCGAGGAGGCGCACCGATGAAGGTCTCGGTCATCGGGTTCCCCCAGTCAGGAAAGTCCACGTTGTACCGGGCCGCCGCCAGAGGCACGGCCAAAGGCAGTGTCGCGGCCGTGCCGGTGCCCGATGAGAGGTTCGACGCCATTGTCGCCCAGGTAAAGCCGAAAAAGGTGACTCCCGCCACCGTTGTTCTCGACGACGACATGGAGCCGATCCAGACTTCGGGGCGCCTCTTCACACCCAGGTTCCTGGAAGACGCTCGCAAAGCCGATCTCTTCCTCCATGTGGTGCGCGCGTTCGACAACCCCGCCGCTCCGTTCCACCAAGAAGTCGACCCACTGCGAGACCTTGAGACCGTCGAGGTCGAAATGGTGCTCGCCGACCTTCAACTCGTCGAGAACCGGATCGAGCGGCTGCAGAAGTCGATGAACGTCAAGACTCCGGGCCATCCCGACAACGTCGAAAAGCGGCTGTTCGACCGGATCAAGCCCGCCCTCGAGGACGGGACGCCCCTCCGTGACGTCGAGCTCGAAGAGGAAGACCTCAAAATCGTCCGTAACTATCAACTCTTGAGCGCCAAGCAGACCGTGATCGTTTTCAATGTCGACGAGGACGCCGCAAGCGATCCAGGGCACCTCCTCCAGCAGAAGATCCAAGAGCTCGCCGCCAAGGGAACCCAGGCCTTTGCAGCCTGTGCCACGATCGATGAAGAGATCGCCCAGCTCGACGCCTCTGACCAACCCGAGTTCCTCGCCTCCCTGGGTCTGGCCGAACCCGCCTCAAACCGCCTCGTGCGGGCTGTCTACGACGCTCTCGGCCTCATCACCTTTTTCACCGCCGGCGAGAACGAGACTCGGGCGTGGGCCCTGAAGCGTGGGTCGAACGCGCTCAAGGCGGCAGCCACGATCCACAACGATATCGCCAAAGGGTTCATCCGTGCCGAGGTCGTGAGCTTCGCCGACTATAGAGCCCTTGGTTCCTTGGACGCGGCTTACAAGGCCAACAAGATGCGCCTCGAAGGCAAGGAGTATGTCGTCCAAGACGGCGACCTCTTGCACATCCGCAACAAGAGCTGATCTGGCCTGGGCTAGACTCGTAGCTCTTGGGGCAGGCTGAATCAAGGCCGGACGTCGCGCGGGCTGGTTGGATCATGATGGCCAGCCTTTTGGCGAGCCGCTTGCTCGGGCTCGTGCGGGACGCGGTCATCGCCGGGATGTTCGGCCAAAGCGCCGAGCGGGACGCCTATGTGCTCTCGTTCCAGATCCCGGACCTGATCTTCTTCCTCGTCGCAGGGGGCGCCCTGAGCTCGGCCTTCATCCCCGTCTTCAGCGAGTACCTGCACACCGGCCGCGAGGACGACGCATGGAAGGTCTTCAGCGTCGTCGTCTCTGTGATGTCCGTGATCCTGGTCGTGGTCATCGCTGCGGCCTGGGTCGCGGCGCCATGGCTGGCGGGCGTGGTCGCGCCGGGCAGGCCCGAACTCCACCCGATGATCGCCCAACTGAGCCGGGTCGTGCTTCCCGCCCAGTTCGCGTTCTTCATCGGCGGGATCCTCTTCGGGACGCTCTATGCCCGGCAAGTCTTCGCCGTCCCCGGGCTCGGGCCGAACGTCTACAACCTCGGGATCATCACGGGTGGGCTCGTGCTTTCGCACTTTCTCTCGCCGGGGGTTTTGGGACTCTCCTGGGGGGCCCTTCTCGGGGCCGTGGTCGGCAACCTCGTCATCCCGTTGCTCGTCATGCGCAAGCTGGGGATGGTCTTCAACTTCTCGTTCGACCTCAAGCATCCTGGCGTACAAAAGGTCTTTCGTCTCATGGCCCCGGTCGTGCTCGGCCTTTCCCTGCCCGGTGTGTTCGGCCTGATCCTTAACTTCTTCGGAAGTTTCTACGGGACGGGAGTCGTCAGCGCGCTCGACAACTCAAACCGCATCGTCCAAGCCCCGCTCGCCATCTTTGGCCAATCGCTCGCGATCGCCGCGTTCCCCGCGCTGTCGCAATTCTTCGCCCAAGGGCGGATGGACGCTTACCGCGATCAAGTCGCCTCCACCCTCCGCACTGTGTTCTTCCTGGCCGTTCCCGCCTCGGCGATCTTGATCGCGATGCCGACTTCGGTGGTGCGCTTGCTCCTGGAGCACGGGGCGTTCGGGCCGGTGGAGACGGCGAGAACCATTGAGACCTTGCGGCCTTTTGCCTTTGGAGTGGCTGCCTGGTGCGCCCAGCCGCTCCTCATGAGGGCATTCTTCTCGATCCAAAAGACCGTCACCCCGATCATCCTGGGTTCGGTCGCGACTGCGGTCTTCGTTGGGCTGGCCGCCCTTGCCACTTCGTCGAAGTGGCCCCCCGCCGCCCTGACCACGGCCGGAACTGCGGCAGCGACCGTGCTCGTGGTCATGATGCTCGTCGCGATCAACAGAACCGTCGATCAGATCGACTTCTCCGGAATCCTGCGGACATTGGGGCTTGCCGGTGTTTGCGTCGTTCCTTCCGCCGGGCTGTGGTGGGCCCTCGACCGCTTTGTGGTGCAGCCGAACCCAGGCAAAGCTCCGGCTGCTCTCGCCCTCCTCATCGGAGGTCTTGCCGGCGTTTGGGTCTATTACTGGCTGGCCAAGCGGGCGGGAATGCGTGAGGCCGCCTACTTGGAGCGCGCGACGGCGCGCCTCCAACACCCAGGCCAAAGTTAACCCGGTGGCGGTCGTCTTGTACCCGGGCCCATGACCTTGCCGAGGGGGCATACTGAACGGCATGACTTGGGAAAAGACACTCCACGAACTCCGCACCGAACTCGAAACTCATCAGGGATATCCTTGCATCACCCTCACGATGCCGACGGGCCGGTCCATGCCGGCCAACGCTGAGGATCCGATCCGTCTCAAGAATCTCCTCACCGAAGCGAGCAACCGGCTTAAGGAAGAACTGGGCAAGCGTCCAGCCCAGGCCGCCCTGGCCAACCTTCAAAAGGCCGCCGACTCAGTGGACCACGACAAGAACATGGACGGCCTCGCGATCTTCGCCAACGAGACGGTCGAGATTGTCCTCAAGACCCGCTTCCCGCTTCAAGAAAAACTGACCCTTGACGACAGGTTCTCCTTGCGGCCCATCATGCGCGCCGAACGGCGAGCCGAGCCTTATTCCGTGCTCGTCCTCGCCCTCCAGGACGCCAAGCTGTACGAAGGCTGCCGAGAAGACCTATACGAAGTCCGCGGACACGGGTTCCCGGCCGAGAACAAAGGCGCGGGTGGGGCCAGCAAGGTGCCAGGAGGCCCCGGCGTCAACCGCACCGCGGCCGTCGATGAATCGCGAGCCAAGTTCGTGCGCGAGTGCCTCGACAAGGTCGCCGCTATCCCTGGACAGCCCGCCCAGATCATCGTCACCGGAACCGAGGAGATCCTCTCCGCCATGGCCGAGCAGATCCCATCGACGCTCGACCTCATGGCGACTTTGGCGGGCAACTACACCCTCGAAAACCCGGCTGCCTTGGGCAAGAAGGCTTTCGAAGCCCTGCGGAGCGCTCGGCGCGTTCACGCCCAAGAACTCCTCGACCGGCTCGACAAGGCACGGTCGGCCCAAAGGTGGGAGAGCGGAGTCCAAGCCATCGCGCCGCTCGCTCTCGATGGCCGGGTCGAGCTCCTCGTGTGCGGTTTCGACCACGAGGCGCCGGGCAGGTTCGACGAGGCGAGCCGATCCATGGTGCTGATCGACAAGCCGCAGGACTGGAAGGACAGCGACGACGCCGTCGAGTGGATTGTCCAGAGAGTGCTCCAAAGCGGGGGCCTTGTGCGGTTTGTCGAGGACGACCTGCTCGGCGACAATCCGATCCAGGCCGTCCTCAGGTACTGAACGCCGAGCGACCGGGTACTCGGACTTATCAAGATCCGGCCCTGACGTCCGTGCGAGCTTCTCACGTGCCTCAGGCCGCCCCAGCGCGGCCCGAGGCTCTTGGCGCCTCCAGGCACGCGCAGTCCAGCCCAGAACTGCTCAATGCCCAAACACAACTACCAGCTCCGCTGAACCTTAAAGCTGGCTTAACGGAAGTGGCGCAGCGTGAATCCGTTCCGATGTGAGGTGTCTCGTGCAGGGGCTTTGACCTGCCCGAAACACCTCCACTTTGGAGAGGACTCACCCATGCGATCGATCATTACCCTGGCCCTCGCGGCCGTCACCGTGTCTGGCTTCGCCCAGTACAACTCCGGCAACCTCGCCGTCTCCATCGTTGGAGACGGCGGCACGACCAATGGCAACATGGCCGTCTCTATCCGGCAGTACACGACCGCCGGCGCCCAAGTGGGCAGCGACCTCAGCCTGGTCGGACTCGCGGGCGGCAGGAACATCACCACCACCTACGGTGAGACCAGCGAAGCCAACCTGAGCCTCTCGGGCGACGGCCGCTACTTCATGATCGCTGGGTACGACCTTGGAGTGCGCGACGCGAGCTTCAGCACCATTAGTTCGAACCGGGCTGTCGCCCGGATCGACTTGGCCGGCAACATCGATGTCGGCGACGACTTCAAGCCCGCGAACGGCGACGGCATCCGCAACGTCTGGTCCAATGACGGAAGCGACTACCTGATCACGGGCGGCGACATGGGCCTGCTTCGGGGGAACTTCCCGAGCGACCCGACCCAGGTCGTCCCGGCCGAGATCAGCACCCGCACCGTGAAGGGTTACAAGAACGGCTTCATCTTCAATGGCTCCAACGCCTTTCAGGGCGGCAACGGGTTCTCTTTCTTCGACGGAACGAACGTGACCGAGCTCTTCGCCACTCCCGGCGGGGCCAGCGCCCGCGACTTTGTCGTCGTCGATCCCAACACCCTCTATCTCGCCACGAGCACGGCCGGCGTCGGTCTTGTCAAGATGGTCTTCGACGGCACGAACTGGGTCGAGGCTTACCGCCTCACCGGCACCGGCATCTCCGGCGTCGCTTATGACGGAACAAGCGTCTATGCCACCAACTCCAACGGCATCACCCTCCTGTCGACCATCGACACCGGTTCCGGATTCGGAGCCTGGAACACCCTTGCTACCGCCGCGACCAACACCCGCTTCCGGGGCGTCGAAGTCGTCCCCGAGCCTGGAACCATGATCGCCCTCGGCGCGGGCCTCGCCGCCCTCGTCGCCCGCCGCCGACGAAAGTAAGGCGGCATCCCAAGCGCCCTGGAGCGGCGTGTTCCCTCTCGCCGCTCCGACCCCCCTCGGCGCTCCCTAGCTCGGAAGTCATGGGCCGGTAAACTCCGACCACCATGCCAGACGTCGTCGTCCTCTCCGGAGTCCGAACCCCCATCGCCGCCTTCCAGGGCGCGTTCGCCAGCCTCACCTCCCCCCAGCTCGGCTCCATCGCGATCAAGGCCGCGCTCGAAAAGGCCGGAGTCAAGCCGGAACAGGTCGAAGAGGTGCTCATGGGATGTGTGCTCCAAGGCGGTATCGGCCAAGCACCCGCCAGACAGGCGGCCCGGGGCGCAGGCATCCCCGACAGCGTCCCTTGCACCACCGTCAACAAGGTCTGCGGCAGCGGAATGAAGACGGTCATGATGGCGGCCCAAGCCATCAAGGCGGGCGACGCTCAGGTCGTGGTCGCGGGCGGCATGGAGTCGATGACCAACGCCCCTTATGCCCTGCCGACCGGGCGTGCCGGGTTCCGGATGGGCCACGCCCAAGCCCTTGACCTCATGATCCACGACGGCCTCTGGGATCCCTACGACAACGTCCACATGGGCAACTGCGGCGACCTTTGCGCCGCCGAAGAGAAGTTCAGCCGCGAGGAGGTCGACGCCTATGCCGCCGAGAGCTATCGCCGTGCCCTCCACGCCCAAGCCGAGTGCTGGCTGAGCGCCGAGATCACACCCGTTTCGGTGCCGCAGCGAAAGGGCGACCCTCTCGTGGTCAACGAAGACGAGGAGCCGAAGCGCGGCAACCCGGTCAAGCTCCCCGAGCTTCGCCCCGCCTTCGGCAAAGAAGGCGTGACCACGGCCGGCAACGCGAGCTCCATCAACGACGGGGCCGCCGCCCTTGTGGTCGCCTCCGCCGAATGGGCAGCTTCCCAAGGTCTCACCCCGATCGGCCGGATCAAGAGCTACGCCCAGCACGCCCAGGAGCCCAAGTGGTTCACCACCGCCCCCGCCTTCGCGATCCAAAAACTCCTGGAGAAGGAGGGGCTCTCGGTCGGGGATATCGACCTCTTCGAGGTGAACGAGGCCTTTTCGGTCGTGCCGATGGTCGCGATGCGCAAGCTCGGCATCCCCCACGAGAAGATGAACGTCAATGGCGGGGCGGTCTCGCTTGGCCACCCCATCGGCATGACCGGAGCGAGGCTCGTGCTGACCGCCCTCCACGAACTCCGCCGTCGCGGGGCCAAGACGGCCATCGCGACTCCCTGCATCGGTGGCGGCGAGGCGACCGTGGTTCTGATCGAGCGCGTCTGACCACGTCTGGACCGCGCGGGCTTGCCCTCAGGAGGAGTGCGAGGGCTTGCCCTCGCTGTGGAGTGGGCGGCTTGCCGCCCCTACCCACCCTTAATGGAGCGCGAAGGCTGCCAAGGGGGCGGAGTGCATAGGCCACTTAGGCGGAGTGCGAGGGCTTGCCCTCGCTGTGGAGTGGGCGGCTTGCCGCCCCTACCCACCCTTAATGGAGCGCGAAGGCTGCCAAGGGGGCGGAGTGCATAAGCCACTTAGGCGGAGTGCGAGGGCTTGCCCTCGCTGTGGAGTGGGCGGCTTGCCGCCCCTAACGGCTCGGCATCACCGGGTCGTACTCGTCTGCCACTTGCACATCTTGGACGCTGAACGCCCGGGTCGTCTTGACAAAAGGCCGATCGTCACAATGGCTGTCGAACTCCAAGGCCGAGCACCATCGATAGTCGTGTGACCGCTTGACAAGTCCGTGACGCACCGGGTTCTCGTGCACATAGTTGAGGCGGCTGTAGAATGCGCGAGAATCATCAAGGTATGTGTCCCAATACTGGTGCCATACCTTGCGGCCCTCTTGCCCTGTTGCAGCGTTGATCAACCGTGATGTTTCACTGTGGAGGTGGCGGATCAAAGCGTTCAGATTCTGCGGGCTCTCGCTTGTCGCGACAAAGTGATAGTGGTTCGAGAAAGCAGCATAGCCAAACAAGTCCCACTCGTACCGGCGGGTAAGCACCTTCAAGCTCCCTACAAACATGTCGAGAGCTTCTTCGGTACGGAAGACATGCTCTTTTCGGTAAGTGCCAGCCGTCACCATGTATGCACCAGGCTCCACCGTCAAATGAGCCGGCGCGTGAGGATGTAGTCTGACCCCTCTGGCCATCTCAGCCACACTGGGACAGTACCATGTCGGCGGGCAAGCCCGCCAATCCACAGCGAGGGCAAGCCCTCGCACTCCGCGCCTCAGGAATGCAAGCCCTCGCCCTCTGTTCCAAAGCCTGAGCAAGCCTACATGCCCTAATCGGATCTTGTGACGGCCAACAACGAGGTGGGAACAGCGAGAGATCAGCCGTGTTACCGACTGTTCACCGACTGTTCACCGACTGTTCACCGACTGTTCACCGACTGTTCACCGTGTGTGACGACAGACGGTGACACGACGAAGACTAGGCGGTATACCGGCGCAAACCTGGTCAACGACAAGGCCAGGGGCCCGGCGAGCCGGGCCCCTGGCAAGAGGACTGAGGCCAGAAGTCGACTAGGCGGCGTTCCTCCGCCGGCGGGCCAAAGCGGCGATCCCAAGCCCCAAGGCCATCATCAAGCCCGGCTCGGGCACCGAGTTCACCCCATAGGCGGCGTTCTCGCGCAGTTGGAACAAGGGCCCCATGCCGAAGCCGTTGCCTGGGTTCACGGCCCAAGAGTCGAACGCAGTGCCCGCCCCAAGCACGTTGGGAAGGCTGAGCAACATGTTGTGCTGCAGGATGAACGTTTGTCCGTTAACCTGGAAGTCGTGCTCGGGGGCCATTCCGATCCAGAACTGACCAACTCCTGTGTTAAAGTTGACTCCCATCTCGGCCGAATAAGCCTGTGAAGTGGCGCCAGTGCCGAACTGCTGGGCATAAGTCACTTGGCTGTTGGGCACGAAGGTGGTAGCGACAGCGAACTGATCGAGGTTGGCCGAGGAATTGCCAGCGTCTGTTGGCGACCTCCAAACGCTTACCCGCCAACCGCGGATGTTTGTTGTCTTGAAGTTGGGGCTCGTGGCCTCGAACATGACACCAACGTCAGTGACGACCCCGTTCGAAACAAAGTCGTCGACGACAGTGCTGTTGAACTGACTAAACCCTGGAATGATCTGCATGGACCCAAAGGTCGACATACTGGAAAGGTTTTGTGACAACCATGTGTTGCCAACCGAATGGCCGTGATCCATGGAGTTGTACCCAGGGACGCGCTGCCATTGAGCAAAGGAAGTGGCGCAAACCGCGCCGAGAGCGACGATCGTGAGGATAGAGTTTTTCATGTCTTGTTCCTGTTCGGCTCCAGGCTTTCATCGGGAGCCAATGGATCGACTGTACAAACTAGCCCGTAACGAAACCGCATCACCTTTCGTGTCAAAGCGTGACGACACCGTGACCGAACACTCTTCCGGGCCCCGGTTTCAAGTCAAAATGGGCTGTAAAGACGCCCTGGTCAAGTCGACCCTGACCCTGGCGTTGGCCCCAGACAACGGGCCCTTGGGCGCGACCCGACCCAAAGGAGGCCCAAGATGCGAACGTCCGGTCCCCCCCGTTCGTACCGCCTTTGATGATTCGTCCACTCAGCGCGATCGCCCTCCTCGTTGCTTGTTTGTTCGCCTACGGTCAGTCGCCCGAGCGCGGTGAGCCGTTGCCCCGGCGAGGGGCCTTGGGACTCCAGATAGTCGCCATGAGCGCGGAAGAGGCCAAGGAAGCGGGCCTGTCGGCTGGAGTCAAGGCGGGAACTGTCTCGCCGGGCCTGACATCCGAGTCATTGGGCGTCCAACAGGGCGACTTGCTACTCAGTCTCAATGGCGCCCCCCTCGCCACTGCGGCGACTGTCACGGCGGCTGTGCGCTCCATGTCCGGCGGCGACAAGGTGACGCTCGAAGTCCTTCGGGAAGGGAAGAAGCTCTCGCTCACCGGAACCCTTGCCCCCCGGCCCCGACAGCAGCCAGACGGTTTCCAGGTGCACTACGACCAGGTGGTCTCAAAGGGCAAGCGGATCCGAATCATCGCCACCACTCCTGAAGGCGACGGCCGCTTTCCGACTGTCTTCTTGATCGGCGGGATCGGTGGCTATTCGGTGGACGGCGAGTTCGCCTCCATCGCTTATGGCAAGGTGCTTGGGCCGATCGCGCGGGCCGGGTACGCGACCGTGCGCATCGACAAGCCAGGGCAAGGCGACAGCGAGGGTCCGGCCTACTCCGACCTCCTCTTCGACGACGAGCTCGACGCCTATCTACAGGCCTTGCGGCTGGCCAAGACGCTGCCGTATGTCGACAAGGAACGGATCGCGATCTTTGGCCACAGCATGGGCGGGGTCTTCGGCCCCTTGGTGGCGAGCCAAGAGAAGGTTGCCGGGGTGGCCGTGAACGGGACGCTGGCCAAGACATGGGCCGAGTACTGGCTGGAGAACTCTCGCCGCCAGTCGTTGCTCGCGGGCCAGGCGCCCGGAGAGGTCAACGCTCAAATGCAAGAGCTCGCCAAGCTGACGGCCGCCCTCTTCATCGAGATGACGCCGTTGACCAAGGTCCTTGAGACAAGGCCCGACCTGGCCGAAATCGCCAAGGCCACTTCGCCCGACGGAAAGACGATGTCCGGCGTGAACGTCGCCTTCTTCCAGCAACTTGCCCAGAGGAACCTCGTCGAGGCCTGGGAGAAGACCGACGCCCAAGTCCTGGCGCTCTGGGGAGAGAACGACTTCATCAGCACGCAGTGGGACCACGAGCACATCGCCTTTACCGTCAACCGCCTGCGCCCTGGCACCGCCGAGTACAAGTCCCTGCCGAACAGTGACCATGGGTTCTCGCGTACCGAGTCTTTCCAAGACAGCATGGCCAAATGGGGCCGGCCCGGAGCCGAGCACAACCCGAACATCGAGGAGACCTTGATCGACTGGCTCAGGAAAACGCTCAAGTAACGTCTCAACAAACCCAGGGCCTGGGCTCTGTGACCAATGTCATTGGCCCAGACCCTCGGGGCGCCCTATCGTTTGGTCACCTCCCGAATTCAAAGGGAGCGAGGAGACAGACGATGCAAAGAAAACTGGTTCGGATCGCCGCCCTGGCCGCTTTGGCCACATTGCCCCTCTTCGCCCTGGCTGACGAAAAGCCTATCGGCAAGCAAGTCAAGGGAAAGGAATCTGTGACGATCCCTAAGAGACAAGGCCCGAAGAAGCGGGTCGCCGTCGCCCCGATGGACATCGCCAGACGCGACAACTCGGGCTTCCAGGAGTTGATCGCCGTCCTGAAGTCGACCAACAACATCAACACTCTTAGCGACGTCGGGCTCAAAATGACGTCGATGCTGACCACGGCCTTGAATGAGTCCGGCCACTTCGTCGTCCTCGAAAGGCAGGACTTCGGCGACATCAAAGGCGAGATGGAACTCACCGCCGAATACGGGAACCTACAGACGCAAGTCAAGAAGGGCAACGTGCTCGGGGCGCAGATGATCATCCGGGCCGAGGTCACCGAGTTCACCGACAACAAGAACCGCAAGGGAGGCGGCCTGAGCCTGGGCCCGATCCAGATCGGAGGGGCCAAGAAGGTCGCGGCCGTGACCATCGACCTCAAGTTCGTCGACCCGAACACGTCGCAAGTGCTTCACACGGCCAAAGCGGAAGGCACCTCGGAGTCGAGCGCTGCCGCCGTCGCCCTCAACATTGGGAGCCTGGGCTTGGCCGGGGGAGAATCGAAGGAGCAGCCGATCGAGAAGGCGACGCGGGACGCCCTGGGCAAGGCCGTCCTCGTTGTGATCGACCGGATGCAGTCTGTGCCTTGGGAGGCGCGCGTGGCCAAGGTGGAGGCCGACGGCACCCTTCTGCTCAACCGGGGGGCCAATGACGGGGTCGCGATCGGCGAGTCGTTCGCCGTGTTCGCTCCGGGGGAGTCGGTCATCGACCCCGAGACGGGCGAGTCATTGGGCCGTGGCGAGGACACTTGGATCGGTGACTGCACCGTCACCTGGGTCAGCGACCGGATCGCCAAGGCCCGGCTCTCAGGGGCCGCTTCCCAGCCCGTCGCCACGAACTTCGTCGTCAAGACGCGGCGATGACCTTGGGGCCGGACGAATCCGGCCCCGGGGTACAATGCAAAGGACAAGAGTGTTCGCCCGCAGGGGGAGCCGCAAGGCTGAGAGTTTCCTGACCCCAGGAATGACCCCTAGAACCTGATCCGGTTAGCACCGGCGGAGGGAATGCGGAGCGCGGAACGAGACTTCCGGGCTGCCGCTGTCAGCGGCGGCTCTTGGCCCAAAGCCATGAAAAACCGGAACCAAGCCTTCACCCTGATCGAACTGCTCGTCGTGATCGCGATCATCGCCATCCTCGCCGCGATCCTCTTCCCCGTCTTCGCCCAGGCCAAGGAGTCGGCCAAGCTGACCGCCGACCTGAGCAACTCCCGCCAGATCGGACTCTCCGTCAAGCTCTACCTCGGGGACTCGGACGACACCATGCCGATCTTCTACGCTTATAACACCAAGACTCCCGACGGCCGCGACGCCTGGCACGGCCTTCCCGAGCACAAAGGCATCGAGGTCCAGCTCGCGCCCTATCTCAAGAGCCGCGACGCCTTCCGCTCGCCGTTCGACAACGGCGGGCCCTTCCAAGAAGCCGAGAAACCCGGCTCGACCACCTACTGGGACACCTATGGCTCGAGCTACCGATTCATGGCGTGCCTCTACACGGTCGTGCCGGGGGAGAGCAGCCAGAACAACGTCCTCTTTGGCCCTGAGGACGCCCGCACCGTGACCGAGAGCCAGATCGAGTACCCCAGCGAGACCCGTGTCGTGCGGCTCGAGGTGTTCCCCTTCTTCGGTCGGGACGTGACCAAGGACGCCTGCGACCGGTATGGATGGGACTGCGACCCGCCCTATGACTACTACCGGAAGTGGGGCAACCGGGGCGGGGGCGTCGTCCATGCCGACGGCAGCGCCCGGGTCGTGACCTCTGCCGCAGCCTTCGACCAAGGCCGGGTCAACCCCAAAGGCGACCGCTCTGGCGACGCGAACCCCGACTCCTGGAGCGGGACTTGGTACGGAGTCTGCGACTAGTCCGCTCGCAGATCCCCCACCCCTGGCCCCTCCCCCGTGAACAGGGGGAGGGGGAGCACCGGGTCTGCCCGGGTTGCCAGTTTCTGACCCCAGTTTGTCACCGGTCAAAAACAATGACAAGCTGATGTTGCACCGAGGCTAGCCATCTGGAACGGCAGGGAGGTCCAGGCTTCAAACAGGCCCCGAAGCCCACTGGCCAAAGGCCGAAAAAGGCAGCGCCTGCCACCGAAATCGCCATGATCGAAGCGCCCAAGGCTCTCGTCCAGGACGGAGTGGGCCGGGCCAGTTTCATCGCCGGACGGGTACAAGCCCCTCATGGCGCGACGGCGGGCAAAGAAGGGCTGGCTCTGGGCCGTGGTTCTGGCCGCACCGGCCGCTCTCGGGCTCTACGCGGCCTCCGCCCTCCGACCCGCCAAGCCGGGCCCGGCCAAGACCTTCCGCATTGAGAAGAACCTCGGCCTCTCCCAAGCTTTAGGGCTTCCGGAGGTCGCGCCCGCAGTCCGCGACCGCTCGGTCTGGGCCGCCTATGCCAACCTGAAAGGGCAACCCCCGACCGTCTCCGAAGGCACCTATCGCGTCCGGCCCGGCATGACCCCGGACGAGCTCTTCCGGGCCCTCCGCAGTCCGATCCGGCAGATGGTGCGCCTGCCCGAAGGCTGGTGGATCGCCCGCACCGCCAGAAGGCTCGAGGAGCAGGGCGTTTGCCGCGCCGAAGATTATGTCAAGGCCGCAGCTCAACCCGAGAGGTTCCGAGTCACGGCCGGTTTTCCCTTGCCGAACGGCTCGCTCGAAGGCTATCTTTTCCCCGACACGTACGACCTTCCGCCTCTCCTGGGTGCCGAGGCCGTCGTCCGTCGGCAGCTGGAAGCCTTTGCCAAGCGGGCCGCGTCCCTGGAGTCCGACCCGGAGAGACTGCACCGGGCCGTCATCGTCGCCTCGCTGGTGGAGCTGGAGGCGGGCGTGGACGAAGAGCGGGCCAAGATCGCCGGGGTCATCGAAAACCGCCTGGCCCGCAGGATGCGGCTCGAGATTGACGCCACCGTGCTTTACGCGATGCAGGAGTGGAAGCAGCTCGGACCTGGAGTGGTGCGCACTGTCAAGAGCCCCTTCAACACCTATCTCAACTTTGGGCTTCCGCCGGGGCCGATCGGCTCGCCTGGCCTGAAAAGCCTGGAGGCCGCCCTCAAGCCTGACCAACATGGGTACCTTTTCTATGTGGCGCGGCCAGACCGGACCCACTACTTCGCCCGGACCTATGAGGAGCACCGGGCCAACATCCGGCGGGCCAGGCTCGAACGGCAAGCCCAGGGGAGCCCGTGAGGCACGTCAAACCGGGCACCTATGCCCGCCACACCATGCCCGGCGCGCTCCGGCGGTTCAGCCCGTCCGAGTCGCTCGCGCGGCTCGAGGACGTCGACCTGGAAGGCCTGCGCGCCTCGGGAAAGCGGCTGATCCTACTCGACGTGGACAACACGCTCATCCCCTGGCGAACCGAAGAAGTCCCCGATGCCACCCACCGATGGATCGAGCAGGCCCACGCCCTGGGTTTTGAGCTTTGCGCGGTCAGCAACACCAGCAAGCCAGAGCGGCTCGCGCGGCTTTGCGAGTCGATGAGGATCGGATTCGTCCGGGACAAGAACAAGCCCAGCCGCCGTATGTTCCTGCTCGCGATGGAGCGGCACCGGGCCACGCCAGAGGAGACCGTCATGATCGGCGACCAGCTCTTGACCGACGTGCTCGGGGCCAACCGCTCTAGGATCGACGCGATCTGGGTGCGCCCAATGGCCAAGCAAGAGTTCCTTGGAACAAGGATCATCAGCAGGCCGATCGAACGGGTCATGGCCCGGTTGCTGCACCGCTACTTCCAGGCTGCACCGACCGACGGACCCGATCCCATGAGCCCTGGGCTCTATTCGCGAGAGACTCTGGCCCAATTTGGCAAGTTCGCGGTCGTCGGCGTCGGCAGCACGCTCATCGACGCCGGGCTCATGTTCCTGCTGATGTTCTTTGTCCCTTGGGACGGGCGGCCGCTGGGACAGGCGCTCGGCGAGTGGGCCTTGGCGGCGTATCCCGATCTCTTCCGGTTCGCGGCGGCCCGGCCCAGCGACGCGGCCGTCCCCATCCTGAAGATCCCGGCGACTGCGGCCGCGATCCTCAACGGCTTCTATTGGAACCGGCGGTGGACGTTCGAGGCGCGCGATCACGCCTTGCGCGCCCGCCAGTTCCGGCGCTACTTCGTCGTGGCGGTCGCGGCCATGGTCGTGAACGCGGCGGTCACCACGGTCTTCAACAACATCGTGCCGGGACACCCGAAGCAAAGCCTGCTCGTCGCCCTTGTTATCTCCACGGTCGTGGCCGGGGTCTTCAACTTCTATTTTCAACGTAAATGGACGTTCGCTCCGCCCGAGTGATCGGGGCCTGCCAAACTCGGTCATGAGCTTCTTCGAGTGGCGCGAGGCCCCGCCCGGGGACTTCGCCGTGGTCGGGGATCCAGTCGCTCATTCTCTGTCCCCCCGGATGCACCAGGCCGCCTACGCCTCGATGGGCCTCGACCTGACGTACCGGGCTGTCCGAGTTCCGCGGGGGGATCTCGCAGCGGCCTTGCAGCGGCTGGCCGGGACGGGCTACCGGGGGGTGAACGTCACCGTGCCCCTGAAAGAGGAGGCCTTCGCGCTGACCCGAGGCGGCGACCCCCGGCTCGGGGCGGTCAACACGGTCGCGCTGCCGGGGCTGGAGGCGACGAACACCGACGCGCCTGGATTCCTCGTCACTCTCGACGTCGAGCCTGGCCCTGCCCTGGTGCTCGGGGCGGGCGGCTCAGCGCGGGCCTTGGCCGTCGCCCTGCACGACCGCGGCTTCCAAGTCAGGCTGTTCAACCGCTCCGCCGACCGGGCCCGGGCCTTGACTGACCGATCGGGTGTGCCGATCCTGGTGATGCCCGAACCCGACCCGTCCGATTGCTCGTTGATCCTGAACGCGACGTCGGCCGGCCTCCAGGGCCAAGCCCCGAAAGTGATCTGGGAGAGGGCGGTGCCAGGAGCGCTCGCCTACGACCTGCTTTATGGCCCTGGGTCTCGCCCCTTCCTTAAGGAGGCGGCGCAGCGCGGGCTTCGAACCCAGGACGGGCTCGGCCTGCTGGTGGAGCAAGGAGCCTTGGCATTCGAATGGTGGCTCCAGGCCCAGGCCCCTCGGGGGGCTATGATGGAGGCCGTCCAGTGAGCATCCACATCCCGTCGAGCGAGAGCATCGCCGAGGCCGCCCGGGTCATCCGGGAGGGCGGGGTCGTGGTCATGCCGACCGAGACGGTGTACGGCCTGGCCTGCGACGCCTTGAACGATCGGGCGGTGGCGAGGGTGTTCGAGCTTAAGGGCCGACCGAACGAGAACCCTTTGATCGTCCACATCGCGGGACTGGACGACCTGCCGAAAGTGGCCGAATCGTGGCCGCCGATCGTCGAGAAGCTCGCCGAACGGTTCTGGCCCGGCCCCCTCACCATGGTGTTGCCCAAGCTGCCGTCTGTCCCGTTTCAGACGACGGGCGGCCTTGACACTGTCGCGGTGCGAGTGCCCGACCACGATGTGGCACTCGTCCTGATAGAGGAATCTGAGCGGCCGCTCGCCGCCCCGAGCGCCAACCCCTTTGGCCGCCTGTCGCCGACCAGGGCCGAAGACGTCGATCCAGAGCTGGCCGCCCAGGTGCCAATGGTGCTGGACGGGGGCCCTTGTCGGATCGGCCTTGAGAGCACGGTGCTTGACCTCACCTCAGACGAGCCCCGCGTCCTGAGACCCGGCAGTGTCAGTCGGGCGGACATCCAGGCAGTGCTGGGGAGACCATTGGGATCGGCTCCGCCACCGGCGGCCCGCAAATCGCCAGGCCTCTACCAGCGGCATTACGCGCCGCGGGCCGCGGTCGTGCTGGCCGAGGCCCTCACCTCCGGGCAGGCGGGGCTGACTTTTGGCGAGCCGTGCGGGCCGAACCAAGTGCGGATGCCGCTCGATCCAAGGGCTTATGCGGCCCAGCTTTACAACGCTCTTCAGCGGCTCGACGCGATGGGCGTGGACGAGATCCGAGTCGTCCTTCCTCCGCGTGGAGAGGCCTGGGAAGCCGTGCACGACCGGCTCAAGAAGGCCAGCGCTAGTTAGGGCCTAGACGATCATCACGTCGCAGGAGCCCGTTCTCAACTCGCCGATCTCGGCCGCGGCTTCGCCCATGGCGTTCAGGCGCTCGACGACCTGCCTGGCCTGATCTTGGTCGACGACGGCGATCATCCCGATGCCCATGTTGAAGGTGCGGAACATCTCGTCGTCCGAGACGGAGCCGGCCTGTTGGATGAGCCGGAAGATGGGGGGCACCTCCCACGTGCTGCGGTGCACTTCGGCCTGGAGGCCAGAGGGAAGCACGCGGGGCAGATTCCCTGGGATGCCGCCGCCCGTCACGTGGGCGAGGGCAAAGATTCCGGGAAACTCGTCAAGAAGGGCGCCTAGGCTGTGAAGATAGCTTTTGTGGGGCCGGAGCAGGGCCTCACCCAGGGAGACGTCCTCGCCGGGCAGACTGTCCCGGACTGAGAGAGTTCCGACGTCGAAGAGGGCTTTGCGGGCCAGCGAGAACCCGTTGGTGTGGAGGCCGGAAGAGGCCAGTCCGATGAGTTTGTCCCCGGCCCTGGCCTTGGGACGCGGCAATTTGCGGTCAAGGTCGACGATCCCCACAAGGCACCCGACCAGGTCGACTTCCCCGTCCAGGTAGACGCCGGGCATTTCGGCCGTCTCCCCCCCGATGAGGGCGCACCCGGCCAGGGCGCAGGCCGCGGCGACTCCGCCGACCACGCGCTCGAAGACCTCTGGCGAGAGGGCCGAGCACCCGAAATAGTCGAGGAAGAAGAGAGGGCGGGCGCCTTGGCAGAGGACGTCGTTGACGCAATGGTTGACGATGTCGTGACCGATCCCGGTCCAGTCACCGACCATCGAGGCCACCTTGGTCTTGGTCCCGACGCCGTCGATGCTGGAGACCAGGACTGGATTGGCCAAATCGGGAAAGGACGCCGAGAACATGCCGCCGAACCCGCCGATCCCGCCGAGGACGCGGGGCCCGTGGGTCGCCTCAACGGCCGACGCCACCGTCCTCAAGGCCCGGTCAGCCACTTCGATGTCGACTCCGGCGTTCGCGTAGGTGAGCCTTTCCTCAGCCATGGGCCAAGACTTTACCAGGCTCTCTGCGCGCCCCCGTAACTTCGCCAGGAATCGACGAAAATGTCTGTCGGAGGCCCGGCGGAGCCCCCATCGAGCCAAAGGTTTGGGCTATCATGTTTCGGAGTGTCGTGCACTGGTGCGGCCTCAAATGCTGTCCTCTAGGGAAGGTTCTTATGATCCTCAGTGCCAAGCGGCTCATGGCCGTAGCTTTCGCCATTACGGCGGTGTCTGTCCAAGCCCAGGTCAACTTGGGTATCGGGGAGACCGTCGCCGTTCCGACCGTAGACGTCCCGACCCTCACGATCGTTGACGTCATGACCAGTCCGTTCCTCTCGTCTGCCAGCGAGTTCAAGGGAACCCTCACTTCGATCGTCGCCCGCCTCGGAGATTCGAACGGCGACCTCATCTTCGCGTATGTCATCTCCAATCGGAACGACAGCGATTCGAACGTGATCGACTTCTCAATCCTCGGGTGGACCGGCTTCTCGAGCATCGTTGCCCAGCACGACGCCACGTCGCTTACCGGGAACTTCGGGCAATCGGCTCTGACAGCCTCCCGAACGGCGAGCGCTCTGACGTTCACGTTCTCGGACGTACCTGGCCAAGCCCTGGCTCCTGGCACCAACTCGACCGTCTTCTGGGCGCTGTCCGATGCTTCGGAATACACGAAGGACGCCACCTGGGCCATCAATGGGTTTGTGGCCACGGCTCCGGCGTTCGCACCGGTTCCCGAGCCTGCATCCTTGGCTATGCTCGGTCTAGGGCTCGCCGCCTTAGCCCGTCGCAGACGGAACTGACAACTGCTTGTCGGGGGCCGGGTCGTCCTGGCCCCTCGGCGGGCATAATGGGCCGATGAGCACGGTCGTCATGGGCGCGGTAGATCTGCGCCGGACCCTCGGAAGGATGGCCCATGAGATCCTCGAAGCCACGGGCGGCAGCGAGAACGTCGCTGTCGTCGGGATCCTTGGCGGGGGTTACCCTGTCGCCAAGCGGCTCGCGTTCCTCATGACCCAGATCGAAGGGGCGACCGTTCCCTGCGGCAGCTTGGACGTCTCTAGCGCTCGCGACGACCGAAGGGTGCCTGGTTCCGACTCAAGCGAGATCCCCTTCCAGGTGGAAGGACGCACGGTCGTGCTCGTCGACGAGGTGATCTTCACTGGCCGCACGGTGAGGGCCGCCATGGACTCCTTGTTCAAATTCGGGCGGCCCCGCAGCGTCAAACTTGCTGTGCTCATCGACCGCGGTCACCGGGAGCTTCCCATCCAGCCCGACTTCGTCGGTAAGCTGATCGAAACGACGCGCACCGACCATGTCGCGGTGGTCCTCCCCGAAGACGGGGGCGAGGACTCAGTCACCTTGAGCCAAGCTGAAATGGCTGAGGCGCGGCGACCATGAGGTCGCTCATCGCCATCCGCCATCTGGAGCGGGAAGATATCTCTGGCATCCTGGAGCAGGCGAAGCAAATGAAGGCGGCGATTCTCGCCGGAAAGCCGGTCGACTCAGGGCCACCCCGAACGATCGGCCTCCTGTTCTTCGAGAACAGCACCCGCACCCGGGTCTCTTTCGAGCAAGCCGCGAGCTATCTGGGCTTTCGCACCGTGAACTTCTCGGGCTCGGGAAGCTCCATGCGCAAAGGCGAGACCCTGAAGGACACGATCCTGACCTTGAAGCACGAGAGGCTTGAAGGCGTCGTCATGAGGCACTGGTGCTCGGGCTCGGCCAGCCTCGCCGCCCGGCACTTCGAAGGGCCTGTGGTGAACGCGGGAGACGGTCAGCACGAGCACCCGACCCAGGCCCTTGGAGACGCCCTCACCATCCTTGAGCGCAAGGAAACCATCGACGGGCTTCGGGTCGCCATCGTCGGCGACGTCGCTCACTCCCGGGTCGCACGGAGCAACGCGTGGCTCCTTCACCGCATGGGGGCCGAAGTGAGATTTGTCGGCCCGCGCTCCTTGATCCCGGGTCACACCGCCAAGTTGCCCGGAGAGACGTACTATGACCTCAGAAATGGCATCAGCGACGCCGACGTCGTCATGTGCCTCCGGCTCCAACGCGAGCGGATGGAGTCTGGTCACTCCGTCTCGGCCGGCGAATACCGCCGACTCTATCAAGTCAACCGTTCGACCCTGCGAGCTGCCGCGCCTGACGTCATGGTGATGCACCCCGGACCAATCAACCGAGGCATCGAGCTGGACGACTTGACGGCCGACGGCCACGCCAGCGCCATATCGGACCAGGTCACGAACGGCATCTTTGTCCGGATGGCGGCGCTCAGATGGGTCTTCTCGGAACCAAGGTCGGCTCCAGCAAAGAAGAAGGAGGCCAACGTATGAAGACCCTGCTCAAGAACGGTCGTCTTCTCGACCCCTCGCAAGATCTTGACACGATCGGATCTCTCCTGATCGAGGACGCCCAGATCACGCAAGTCGGGCCAGAAGTCGAACTTGACGACGCCACGGAAGTCTACGACTGTGAGGGGCTCTGGATCGTGCCGGGCCTCGTCGATCTCCATACTCACCTCCGAGAGCCCGGCGAAGAGCACCGAGAGACGATCAAGACCGGAACCATGGCTGCTGCCGCTGGTGGTTTCACCAACATTTGTTGTATGCCCAACACGACCCCGCCCCTGGACAACCCGGCGCTGGTCGATTTCATCATGGACAAGGCCTCTGCCCCGGACGCGGGCGGCGCTTTTGTGGCACCGGTCGGAGCTCTGACACTCGGTCAAAAGGGCGAGACGGTCTGCGACCTCGCCGCCCTCAAGAAGGCCGGGGTCGTGGCCGCCAGCGACGAAGGGGGGCCGATCCAGGACTCAGCCGTGATGCTCCGTGCCATGGAGTACTGCCTCCAGATCGACCTGCCGATCCTCGCCCACTGCGACGACCTTTCCTTGAGCCGGGCCGGCGCCATGAACGAGGGGGCCACCAGCGCGATGCTCGGCCTCCCGGGCATGCCTCGGAGCGCCGAAGAGATCATGGTGATGCGCAACTGCCTTCTCTCGCTTCATACCGGGTGCCGGATCCACATCCTGCGCGTCAGCACCTGGGGAGCGGTGGAGATGGTGCGCCAAGCGAAGTATCTCGGAGCCCCGGTCACTTGCGAGATCTGCCCACACCACCTTTGTCTCACCGATGAGGCGGTCGGCGAGTTCAACGTCAACTTTAAGACGACGCCTCCTCTTCGCACCCAGGTCGATATCGACATCCTCCTGCAGGCGCTCGGCGACGGAACCATCGATTGCATCGCCAGCGACCACTCCCCCTATGCGCCGTACGAGGTCGACGTCCCCTTCGAGGAGGCCCCCTTCGGTATGTCGTCGCTTGAATCGACTCTCGGTGCGGTGCTCACCCACGTCACGCACAAAGGCGTCCTTTCCCCACTGGAGACGGTGCGCAAGCTCAGCACTGGCCCAGCCCAGATTCTTGGTCTCGAAGCCGGAACCCTCCAACCCGGGGGCACGCCCGTCGCCCAGGTCACGGTGATCGATCCCAGTCTCCAGTGGACTTATGACGTCAACAGGACTTTCTCCAAGGGCAAGAACTCGGCTTTCCATGGAGCGTCTTTCCAAGGAAAGGCCGTCGCGACGTTCTGTGGCACCGAGATCTACCGTGATCCGCTCTTCGATGAGACCCGCTATCAGTCTGTGTTGCCTTAGCCTCAGCTTGCTCATGGCGGGTTGTCAGTCGGTCGTCTTGCCGGATCCAAACACTCCTGTCGCCAATTCGGCCCTTGAGGGCGAGATTTTGCTCCGGAACATCCAGGACGCCGCCAGCATCCTGGACAACCGAGTCACGAACGGCGAACTGACCCAAGAGCAAAGAGACGTCCTGCTGCGGAAACAAATCGACAAGTATCTCGCCGACGTCCAATGGAGCGAGGTGCCCGACCACGACGCCTGGCGACTGGGGGACGCTTTGAGGATCAGCGGCGACTGGAGCCGCGCGCTCCAAATGTACGAGCGCGCTGTCGCAGTCGCCAAGTCTAACGACCGATTTGTGAACGACAGCCTCCGGCTCGCCAGGGCCCAAGCCAAACTCGGGCGGGCCATGGATGCGATCGAGACGGCGAGGACGACCTTCCGAGTCCCGCCACAGGACAAAGCCCCGATCCTTATGGCCGTCGTCTATGAGATCGCCCCTCTCGCCCGAGGTCTTGGTCACGACTCAGACCTCGCCAAGCTGGTCGAGGAGGCGGTTCCCCAGCACATGCAGACCTTGGTCGATCCGAACACCAAACCGGGCGAGGACTTTCTGAGAGCAAGACCGACCCACGTCCGCCAAGCCTGGATCTTGGCCGCTCAGCTATACGGACAAGCCGGACTGACCGACCAGGCACGACGATGCATCGAGAAGGCCGAGTCCCTTGGCCAGACCTTTGGGTCGCTCTAGACCCCTCAGAGACCCAGCCCCTGGTACCTTCAGGGCCATGAGCCTGCCAGTGGAAGACCTGACCCCCTCCCAGATCGTGCAGATCTTAGACCAGCACATTGTCGGCCAAGAAGCGGCCAAGAGGGCGGTGGCCGTGGCCCTGAGGAACCGCTATCGACGACAACGGGTCGAGCCCGCCAGTCAGAACGACATCGTGCCCAAGAACATCATCATGATGGGCCCGACCGGGGTCGGCAAGACGGAGATCGCCCGGAGACTGGCCCAACTGGCCAGGGCCCCGTTCGTGAAGGTCGAGGCCACCAAGTTCACCGAGGTCGGCTATGTCGGCCGGGACGTGGACAGCATCATCCGCGAGTTGGTCGCCAACGCCGTCCGCCTTGTTGAGGCAGAACGCGCCGACGAGGTGAAGGACGAGGCGCAGCGGGCGGCGCTGGAACGTCTTGCCGACCTCCTCGACGACTCGTCGCCCCCCGTTCCCTTCGGAGTCCTGGGGGCGATCGCTGCGGTGACGCCCCAGGACGATCCGCTCGGGCACGAGATTGTCGAAGAGTCCGAAACCAGCGAGCAAAGGGCAGCTCGACGAGAGGCCCTGATCGGTGAGATCGAGGCCGGAATCCACGACGACCGGGTGGTCGAGATCGAGTTCGAGGAGGCGAACAGCCCGTTCGTCCAGGTTTTCACTCCCCAGGGTATGGAAGAGATGGGGATCGACATGCTCGGCGGCATGGGAGGCGGCTCCAGGCGATCATGGCGCAAGACAAAAGTGCGCGACGCCCGCGCGGCCCTGGTCGAAATCGAGGTGAAGAAACTGATCGATGAGGCCAGCATCCGTCGGGAGGCCGTGCATCGGGCCGAGCAAACCGGCATCGTTTTCATTGACGAGATCGACAAGATCGCGGTGAAAGGCGGAGGATCTGGCCCCGAAGTGAGCCGCGAGGGTGTGCAGCGCGACCTTCTGCCGATCATCGAAGGCTCGACCGTGCCGACCAAATTCGGGCCGGTACGGACCGACCATATCCTCTTTATCGCTGCTGGGGCGTTCCACATGAGCAAGCCGAGCGACTTGATCCCCGAACTGCAAGGGCGCCTCCCGATCCGTGTCCATCTCGACCCGCTCTCTCAGACCGACTTCAGGCGCATCCTCAAGGAGCCGAAGAACGCCTTGACCCGCCAATACCGACTCCTGCTTGCTGTCGATGGGGTGCAGCTGGACTTCACAGACGACGCTTTGGACGAGATCGCCCTCGTGGCCGCCGCCATCAATGAAAAGACCTTCGACATTGGGGCCAGACGGCTCCACACCGTCCTTGAGCGTCTTTTGGAAGAAGAGCTTTTCAACGCTCCTGAGCTCAGCAGCACGAAGGTGACTGTTGACCAAGAGTTCGTCCGCCAGAGAATAGGCGACTTGCGCGACGATCCGGGAAAGAGCAACTTCTTCGTCTAAGGCTCAGTCCAAGAGATCGACGGGCTTGCCTGACTTCCACGCTCCGCGGGTGAAGTCAGGAACGTCCACGCTCTTTCCTCGGTTCGAGACCGACTCTTCGCTCAGCGGGCCGATGACGGACCACGTCGCCGCGTCATATACATCCTGATCGAGCGGAAGTCCGCCTCGGAGGCAATAGACGATACGCCACAGCATGACAAAGTCCATGCCTCCATGGCCGCCCTGGTTGGCGGGGTCCGAGGCCACCTTCGTCCAAACAGGGTGGTCGAACTTGTCGAAGAACTCTTTGAGCTTCGAACCTTGGACCCAAGACTCGGTGTTCTCGGTCAAGCCTTCGACGACTGTCCTCGCCGGGAAGCCTCCCCAGACGCCCTTGGTCCCTTGAACAAGGTTGTGTCGAGTGTACGGCCTGGGCAATTGCTCGTCCCACTGGATCATAAGCGTCTTGCCCAAGACCGTCTTGGCGATCGTCGTGTTGATATCGCCGCACACGAACCGGCCTGTGCGCCACTTGTGCCCTTCGGGAAAGTGTTCAGCGGCAAAGATCTCCCTGGCCCTTGACGGTGAGCTCACGGAGCTCAGAAAGTCCAGTCGGTCGCCTCGATTGATGCCCATGTAATGGGCGACCGGGCCCAATCCGTGGGTCGGGTAAAGGTTCCCGTTTCGCTTCATGTACTCCAGCGTCCGCCAACTGCCAGTGCCTCGCTCCACTTCGTTCATTTGCCACCGAAGGTCATGGATATAGGCTGCTTCCCCGTGGAGCAACTCGCCGAAGACGCCCTGGCGGCACATGTTGAGGACCATGAGCTCCTCGCGGCCGTAGTTGACGTTCTCCATCATCATGCAGTGGAGCCTCGTCGATTCGCAGGCCTCGACCAGTTGCCAGCAACCGTCGACCGTCGTGGCTGCAGGAACCTCGATGAAGGCGTGCTTGCCCGCCCTCATCGCCCCGACCGCCATGGGCACGTGGTCTTCCCAAGGCGTCGAGATCAGGACAATGTCCACGTCGTCCCGCTGCACCAGGTCTTTCCACTTCTCCGGGCCCCCGGAATAAACGGCAGGCTTAGGCCGTCCTTTGTCGGTACAAATCTTCGCGCTCCGCTCCGCCCAATCCTCATAGAGGTCACAGATCGCAGTCACCTCGACACCGTCAAGTTGGAGCATTTGGGAGACATGCCCAGAGCCTCGGGCGCCGACTCCAATGAAACCGACTCGGACCCGCTCCATTGGCTTCGTCGTCAAGCCCATGGCGGTCGGGTTCTCTTGGGGAGGGGGAGAGGAGCCCGCCACTCCCGCGGGCAAACCGACACCGAGAGCACTGATCCCGGCCACGCCGGCCATCTGGAGGAACTCGCGCCTCATCATGATCAAACGGAGCATAGACCCTCCGCCACTTGGCTCGCCAGAGGCTGTCACAATCTGCGTCCAGCATGAGTTCGAGCCTTGAGACGGTTTGGTCGGGCCGAGGCGTCGAGGCGTGGCTCTTCAGTCCCCTCGGCGCCCTCTACGCTTGTGGATGGTGGGCATACGAAGCGGTCTACACTTTTGGGCTCAGGCGCGCTGCGTCGCCGGGATTGCCGACCATCACCATCGGCAACCTTATCGCCGGTGGCGCCGGCAAGACCCCGATCGCCTTGTCCGTCTGTCAGGCGCTCGCCAATCGCGGGCACCAAGTTGTCTTGAGCATGAACGGGTACGGATCTCCCCGGTACCGCCACCCGGCTGTCGCTCCTGCAGGGCCGCTGGATCCAGAACAGTGGGGTGACGAACCCGCTATGGCCCGCGCCCATGTGCCATCGTTGCCGATCGTCGTCGGCAAGGACCGGATCCAGGCGGCACGGCTCGCGGCCGAGGCCCACCCCCAAGCTGTTCTTGTACTCGACGACGGCTTCCAACACCTCCGGCTCCGGCAAGACTGCGCGGTGGTGATCGATCCACCGCTCAGCAATACGTTCTGCCTGCCGGCAGGGCCGTATCGCGAGCCACGGTCGACCGGACGGCGAAGAGCCGCGATGACGCTCCCGAACGAGCGGTTTCGCATCGTCCGCTCTCCAACGGAACTCGTCCAAGTCCATGGCCCGGCGACCCCACAGCCCCAAGTGGTCGACTTGCTCGTTGGAATCGCAAGACCTTACAGGGTCGTCGCCGGTCTCGAAGAAGAGGGCTTCAAGCTTCGGGAGGTGCGGATGCTCCCCGACCATGCCGACCTGAAGAGGGGTACCCTTCCAGGTGACGCGACGGCACCACTCGTCGTTACCGCCAAAGACTGGGTCAAGGTTCAGCGCCGTGGCGATTTGGGCGACCGTCCGATCTTCGTCGCCGACTACCGAGCTTGGATCGAACCCGCAGACACCTTCGCCGCATGGCTAGAGAGCCGCATTGACTCGCAACGTTCAGAAACGGCTGGTCGGTAGGGCCGGGGAAGCCGCGCTCCGGTCCCTTCAGTCGTGGCTCGCCGGAAAGACCCCCGAGCAGGCCGAAAGGATCGGGGAAAGGCTCGGGACGCTCTTCGGCAAACTGGCGAAGAGGCGTTTTGCTCGGGCGGTCGACAACCTCGCGATGGTCTTCCCGAATCTGACTCCCGAAGCTCGTGTCGAACTGGCCAAGGAAGTGTTCCGGCACTTCGGCCGGGCGACAACGGACTTCCTCGCGGGCAAGGGTCGGACGCTCCAACAACTCGAACAGAGCACGACAGTCCATGGGAGGCACCATCTGGAAGAGGCGTTGGCCCGCGGCCAAGGAGTCCTGCTCGTGACCGGCCATTTGGGCAACTGGGAGCGGGCCTCAGCCTGGGTCGCTCTCGCCGGGTACCCGATCAGTGTCGTGACGCGCGACGCAGACGACGAAGGAGTCAACCGGTTCGTCAATGACATCCGGCGAAGTTCGGGGGTCAATATCATCCCTCGCGGGGCCGCCACACGACGAATCATCGAAAGGCTCCGCAGGGGCGAATCGATCGGCATCCTTCCCGATCAAAACGCTGGTGACGCTTTCTTGCCTTTCTTTGGAAAGCCAGCGGGAACCAATCTGGGGGTCGGTGTGATCCAGGAGAGGACTGGCGCGCCGATCGTCCCCACTTGGTGCTACCGTTCGGGCCCGTGCCACTATCGGCTCGAGTTCGAGCCCGCCCTGGACGTCCCGCCGCCGACCGACAGGAAAGGAGAAGCGGCCATGCTCCAAATCCACGCTGCGCTCGAACGGGCGATCTCCGCCCATCCCGAACAGTGGCTTTGGTTCCATGACCGCTGGCGGTACGCGCGCTACGAGGGGCTCGTATGAGGATTTTGGCGGTCCGGTTCTCTGCCATCGGAGACTGCGTGATGACGGCTTGGGCTGTCACCGGGATCCGCGAGGCCCTTCCGCACGCCGAGATCGTTTGGGCGGTGCAGGACACTTGCCGACCCGTCCTTGACGAAGAGCGGCTGGTCACCTCGGTCGTCGAAATCCCGCGCAAACGGTGGAAGGCGGGGCGGTGGAGACCGGAAGTCTGGCACGAGCAACTGCGGCTGTACCTGGGAATCAGGAAGAACCGTTTCGACGTCGGGTTCGACTTCCAAGGTCATTCCAAGACCTCTTTGATGCTCCGGCTGGCCCGGTGCGGCTCACGAAAATCGGCCTATGCGAAAGACGCCGCCGCCAGGTTGCTCGTTCCGCCGACAGCGTGCCGACACGAGCACATCGTTGAAGTCTCCCACCATCTGGTCAATCAATGGACGCCCACGACTTTGCCGCGTCTTCCTCTGATGCCACGGGTCTCCGCACCAGACGGCATCAGAGGCCCTTGCGTGACGCTTCTCACGGGGGCCAGCGACCCCACTCGCCGCTATCCAGCGACCCACTGGCAATTTGTGGCCCAAAAACTGGTCTCGCAAGGGTGCCAGGTCGTGGCCCTTGGCGGGCCGGAAGACCCGAGAATCGACGCCCCGGAGGTCGTAGACCTCGTCGGTAAACTCTCTCTGCGTGAGTCGATGGCCTGGATAGCCCATAGCCAGCTCCATTTGGCCGCCGACACCGGGTCGGGCCACATCGCCGCTGCCTACGGCGTTCCCATCGTCAGCCTTTTCTCGAACAAGTCGCCCGCCCGATCACGCCCTTGGGGCGACCGCGTGACCGTGCTGCACAACGGGCCCGACGCATCAAGGATCAACCCGGAAGAGGTCGTCAGGGCCGCCGAAGCTTGGCTCCAAGACTATGCGGTTCCTCGTTAGCCGCCTCAGCGCACTGGGCGACGTTGTTTGCTCGTTGCCGGTCGCGTCTGCCCTTAAGGCGGGCCATCCCAAATGCGAGGTCGTTTGGGCGGTCGATGCCAGGTTCGCCGGGATCGTCGAACTGTGCCGGTCAGTCGACCATATCGTCAGAGTTTCGAAAGGTCAACGTCTCGGGCCGTCGATCGATGGTCAATTCGATGCGGCCTTGGACGTTCAAGGACTGTTCAAATCCGCATGGATCGTCGCAAAATCAAAAGCCCACCATAAGGTGGGATATCATTGGCAGCGAGAGGGATCTTGGCTCTTCTCATCCAAGGTCTTGCCTGACCCAAGCAGCTTGCACGTCGTCGATCAGTACGTGGACGTTGCACGGGCCGTCGGTGGCCTAGCCAGCCAGGCGGAGTTCACCTTGTGCCCAGATCCGAGCGATACGGACCAGGTCATGTCGAAGCTCAGAGCCAAGGGTTGGAAAGACGGCCCGTTCGTTGTCATCAACGCTGGAGCCGGATGGGCCACCAAAAGGTGGACACCGGTCGGTTTCGCCAAGGTCGCTGACTGGATTCTTGACCAGGGGGTCATGCCCGTCTTTCTTGGCGGTAAGCCCGACACCACTGTTTTGGAGGAGGTGCGGTTACACGGCGCAGAGAACGCCGTGTCCCTTGTGGGAGAAACTTCCATTCGCGAGTTGGTGGCTCTGATCTCCATGGCCAGGTGCCATCTCGGCGGTGACACTGGTTCGACCCATATCGCCGCCGCTTTGGGCATCCCTGCCGTAGGGCTCTACACCCAGACGCGGCCCGAACGATCTTGCCCCTATGGCCAGATCCATCGTTGTCTCAGCGCGGCCGACGGCCCTATCACGGTTGAAGCTGTCCAAGCTCTCGTCGCAGGTAGTCTCGCAGGGGCATGATCGTTTCAGTTGACGACGTGGTCAGGGCACGACAGGGCCGGCGACTGGTTTTCACCAACGGCGTCTTTGACCTTCTCCACGCTGGGCACGTCGACACCATCGAGGCGGCCAAAGCTCTGGGAGACATGCTCGTTGTCGGACTCAATTCCGACTCTTCCGCGAACCGGCTCGGCAAAGGACCGGGCCGACCCCTCGCCCCTCTCGATGACCGCGCCCGGGTCGTCGCAGCTCTTAGGGCCGTCGACTTTGTTGTGTCATTCGAAGAAGACACGCCTGTCGAACTTCTTCGCCAGCTCAAGCCCGAGATCCACGTCAAAGGGGGCGACTACGATCCAGAATCCTTGCCCGAGACTCCGGTGGTTCGGGCCTTCGGGGGCGCTGTTGTCGTCGTCCCGTTCCTCTATGGACGCTCGACAACCGCCCTCATTGAGAAGATCCGCCGCTCCATTGAGGGCTGAACAAAGGCTGGCTGAAATCGCCCGAATCGGCGACGATCTTGGGGTCTCCTTCGTCGCGGCCCATCACTGCGATTCGACGGTTGCCCTCTGGGCCCCGCACAGTGAAGGCGATCGAACGCCCGTCCGGGCTCCAGGAGGGATCGGCCACGTCGCCCGCTACCCTCATCCGTGGTGGTGATCCCGCGGCCTCGGTCAGAGGGAAGACAATGATGGCGACGCCCCGCTGGTTCCCGTTCGCCTCTGTCTTCGTCAGACAGAACACCACGAACTGACCGTCAGGCGAGAACTTCGGAGTCGCAAACCCAAAGCGTGTACCCACTTTCTCTTCAAACCCAAGCGGGCCGTTCGCGCCCGGCGGGCCAAGACGCATCTGGTTGCCGATCGAGTGGCACAGTACGAATGGTGGCGAATTGCCGTCCGGGCCATAAACCAGTACCGCGCTTTCGAAAGGCGGGACGGGCTTGCCGTCCTTCAGGAGTTCCGGCGGCACATTCGCCGGATCGAGGAACTGATAATCTGACAGCGCAAGCACGGCTGTGCCATTGGCCGCGACATCGAAATCCAGACTCTTCCCGGCCAGAACCGCCCGGGGTCTCCCGTCGTTGAGCTCGCGGGTCAACGGATTGATCACGAAGACTTCTTCTGTCTCACGGCGCATGGTGGCCCACAGCAGCTTGCGGTTCTCCCCCCACATGGCCCTCAGAAAGGCCTGCCCGATCTGTCCATAGAGGCCCTCCAACTGGCTGACCGATCCGCTGCCCTCGTCCAGGTTCCCTTGCGTCCGCCCACCGGCGGGAGGCAAGACTTGTATGGACTGACCAGTTCGCTGGTTGTACTCGTAGACCAGACCCCCCGAGACGACGAGGGCTGAGTTCATCAGTTCGGGCCAGCCTTCTGGCCCATAGGTGATCGCGGAGCGGGCCCGGCGGCCAGACGAGCGCACTTCGACTGCCTCCTCTCCGGGCTTCCAACGAAAGACGTTGAAGTTGCTCCCGTCACGGTCGCTTACAAAGAGCAAACGGTTTCCGTCAGGCCGCCAGACCAAGTCGCGGTCTTGGATCCCGTCTCGGTAGTCAGGCGACGGAAGCTTGGTTCCGTCGGGCTTGAAGACGACCACTTGGCTCCCCACGCCGTCATGCTCAAGGGCCGCGATCATCCCCACCGAGTCGAGGGGCGAGACTCCGGTCGGGTCCTCTGTGGCAGACTTGAACCACTGAAACCCGAAGATGAGGGCCGCCAAACCGAGGAGGCCCAAGGCCAATCGAAGGAGCAGCTTCGACTTCGGGTCGGTCGCGACCAGAGGGACTGGCTCGGTCGCTTGATCAGGTGGGTCAAGTTCTTGGGCCCGGGCCAGACATTCTGAAAAGGCCCTTTCGAGGCGGGCCTTCTTGACGGGATATTCGGCGTCGGACTGACCTTTGTCCTCAAGCTCGAACAACATGGCGCGGTAGGCACGGCGCACGTCGCGCTCCGTGGCGTTGGGCCTGACTCCCAGGATCTCGTGCGAGGACTGCTCCATTAAATCTCCTCTACCAATACGTCGCCCGTCGTGAACCGCAGGCCGTTCATGAAGTCCGTACCACTCATGGCCCGTTTGCCCTCGGGCTTGACCTCGATGAGGTTAAGGGCCCCTTGCCGAAAACCGAGGGCCACAGCGTCCGCCATCCGGACTAGTTTGCCAGGTCCGGGGCTCGGGCCCGCAATCAGCCGGGCTCTCGTGACCTTCACCACTCCTGCCAGCGTCGTCAGGAAGGCTCCAGGAGAGGGCGTGAAGGCGCGATAGCGGTTGTATTCGTCAACCGCATCCCGGAACGGGCTGAGTTCCGCTTCCGACTTATCGATTCTGGGTGCGTAAGTGGCCTGGCTTGGATCTTGCGGAGCCCGGTCATAATCGCCCGACTCGATCAATGGAGCCCACGATGCGGCAAGTCGCGCCGCGACATCGGCGAGCCGGTCGAACAACTCACCTGATGTTTCGTCCCGACCGATCGAGACAAGCTCCGTGGCGATGACGTCGCCGGTGTCCATGCCCTCGTCCATTTGCATCACGGTCACTCCCGTGAAGCCTTCGCCCGCCAGCAAGGCCCGCTGGATCGGGGCCGCACCCCGATACTTGGGAAGGATCGAGCCGTGAAGGTTGATACCCCCGTGCTTCGCCGTCTGTAGCAAGGACTTGGAGAGGATCTGGCCGTAAGCGGCGACCAACAGCATGTCAGGCTCCAAATTCCGCACCGTCTCAACGAAGTCCGGCGACCGCGCCTTTTCGGGAGTCAGCACAGGAATGCCCAACTCGAGAGCGGCTCGTTTGACGGGGGACGGTTTCAGTGACAAGCCTCGTCCCGAAGCCCGGTCGGGCTGAGAGACCACTAGCCTTACATGTTTGGCGACCGCGCGCAATGGCGGCACCGCGAACTCCGCCGTTCCAAAATAGACGATGGTCATTCGGCCATCGGCCCGCCAGGCGATGGGTGAGTCCAATGGAGCGTCGCCGGATCGACCTTGTCGATAAAAAGGATGCCGTCAAGGTGATCGATCTCGTGCTGGACCACTCGGGCCGACAGCCCCTCGAGCTCATATTCGCACTCCCGACCCTTGCGGTCCAAACATCGCACCACCAGCGTCGCCGCCCTTTCCACGTCGCCGTAAAGACCAGGAATGCTCAAGCAGCCTTCCTCAGCAACTTGGGAACCTTCTCTGGAGACGATCTCGGGGTTGACCATCACCGCTGGCCTGCCCTCGGGGGCCACGACCACAATACGCTCCAACACTCCGATCTGCGGCGCGGCCAGCCCCACCCCGTTGGCCTGGCGCATGAGGCGCAACATGTTCTCGGCCATGAGTTGCGTCTTCTTCGTGAACTTGGCCACAGGCAAGGCCGTCTTGCGAAGAACGTCGGCCGGGATCTTGTAGATCGGCCGCTTCTCATCGCGCACGTAGAGGTACTGGTACTCGTCTGGGACGACGATCTGCATCGTGGTGGCGTGGATTTTAGCTCTTTTGTCCGGGGGCGGGCCGTCTGATGACAGGCTCCCCTACATAAGAGACGAGAGGCTCTGGAACCACGATCTCGTCAGAGTGACTGATCCAGTAAGACTCGATCAACGCGGCGAAGAGTCTCGGCACAGCAAGCCCTGACCCATTCAAGACATGGACGAACTCGGGCTTCTCCCCGGACGCTCGGCGGAACCGAATGTTCGCCCTTCTGGCTTGATAGGCCTCGAAGTTGGTGCAGCTTGAGACTTCCAGGTAGCGTCCCGTGCCCGGCGACCAAACCTCTAGGTCGTAACACTTGCACCCTTTCTCGCCCATGTCGCCCGCACAGAGGAGCACCACTCGATAGTGGAGCCCCAGAGCCTGAAGCACGGCCTCGGCGTCGGCGGTCAGGCTCTCGAGTTCGTCATAGCTCTCCTCCGGTAGAACGAACTTCACGAGCTCGACTTTCTCAAACTGGTGAGTGCGGAGGATGCCCCTCGTGTCGGCCCCGGCCGCCCCGGCCTCCCGTCGAAAACAAGGCGTGAAAGCAGCCAACTTGACAGGAAGGTCTGTCCAGTCCAGGATCTCTCCCGCATAGAGGTTCGTGACTGGCACTTCCGCGGTCGGGATCAAGTACAGCCCGTCCTGGGTCTTGTACAGGTCTTCTTCGAACTTCGGCAGGTTCCCAGTTCCGACCAGTGCTTCAGGCAGCACCAGCGCGGGGGGATAGACCTCGGTGTAGTTGTTCTCCTGAGTTTGGAGGTCGAGCATAAACTGGATCAAGGCGCGATGAAGCCGCGCTCCGACGCCGGTGTAGACCGCAAACCCGGAGCCGCTCACCTTGCTGGCCCGGTCAAAGTCGATCAGGCCAAACTGCTCGGCCAGTTCCCAATGTGGCTTTGGCCCTTCGGCAAAGCTCGGCTTTTCGCCCCATTCCCGGACGACGACGTTCTCCTCGGGAGTCTTGCCGTCCGGTACTGTCTCGTGGGGCAAGTTCGGGAACTTCAGCTCCAGACGTTCAAGCTCCTTCTCTAAGGCACTGGCCTGTTCCTCGAGTTCCTGCGTCTTCGACTTGAGCTCGGCCGCCCGGCCCCGGGCCGCTTCCGCCTCGTCCCGTTGGCCCTGGCCCATGAGCGCGCCGATCGTCTTGCTGACCTGGTTGAGTTCGGCCTTGAGCTCTTCGAAGGCGTGCTGGGCTTGACGCCATTGCCCGTCGATCCTGAGAAACTCGTCCACGGGCGCCTCGACCCCCTTTCTCGAGGCCCCTGCCCGGACGAGGTCGGGGTCTTGGCGAATCAGGTTGCGATCCAGCATGCCTTGAGGAATCTACCCTCGGACGACTCTGTCCGCCGATGGTCCCGGACACCAAACCAAGACGCTGTTGGTTCCGTCATACGAAGGTCATGAAGCCGATCCCGCCCCGTGGGAACCCATGGAGCCTTGCCCTTCCCATCGTCTTGTCCTTGATTTATGGCGCCTCGCCGATCGACTTGGTCCCTGACCTGATCCCGTTGCTCGGGTGGATGGACGACGGGATCGTCGCTTTGTTCTTGGTCGGTTACGGCTTCATCATTCTGGCGAAACGACGCCGCGCCCAGGCCCGAAACGTCCAGCCCGCCCTGGTCACGAACCTCGAAAGGGCCGCCTAGTCGAAAATCTGCCGGGCAAACTCGTCCGGTTTGAAGTCGCGCAGGTCTTCTGGCTTCTCGCCCAATCCGACCAGCTTGATGGGGATCCGGAACCTTTCCCAGATCCCCAAGAGCGCCCCGCCCCGCGCCGTGCCGTCGAGCTTCGTCAAGACCAGACCAGTCACTCCGGCGGCGGCAGTGAACTCCTCGGCCTGGCGGATCGCGTTCTGGCCCGTGTTGGCGTCGAGCACCAGCAGCACCTCGTCCGCCGCACGCCCGTGGGCTTTCTCCACCGCTCGGGCGACCTTGCTGAGCTCCTGCATGAGGCTGGCTTTGCTGTGCTGTCTTCCCGCCGTGTCGGCAAGCACATAATCGGCGCCACGAGCCTTACCCGCAACGATCGCGTCGAAAACCACACTGGCCGGGTCGGCCCCTGGTTGCGCTCCGACAAAGTCGGCCCCTGACCTCTTGGCCCAGAGTTCGAGCTGTTCCACCGCGGCCGCCCGGAAGGTGTCTCCCGCTCCCAAAACAACTTTGCGGCCGTCTTTCACGAGCCTGGTCGCCAGTTTGCCGATGGTCGTGGTCTTGCCGACCCCGTTGACGCCGACGAAGAGGTACACCGTCGGAGGCGCCATGTTCCGGAAGAGCGCGCTCTCCGCCTTTTGGTCAAACCGCGACCGGATCGCTTCTTGGAGCCTGTCCTTGATCCCGTCTGGGGTCGTGATACGTTCCGAGCGAACCGCCCCACGAAGCTCCTCGAGCATCTGTTGGGCGGTTCTGACGCCGACGTCGGCTTGGAGCAGCGCCTCTTCCAGTTCCTCATAGAGGTCTTCGTCGATCACCCCCCGGCCCAACGCCCGGTCGACCCGCTCCATCAGCTTGCGGAACATGGCGTCCAGTATTCCGCACCACCGCCTCCTGACCCGAGCGCCCGCTGGGGCCCTGGGCTTCCCTCGTCCACGAACGGCCCTGGCGCAGGAGAGGGAGGGGTCAGCCTCCCAACCGAAACACCGCCGCGCGAGGCGCACCGCTCAGGTCGGGGCGCACCGATTCGAGTTCCCAACTTTGGCCTTCGAAGATCGATCTGACCGGTCCCGACATCCCGTCGCCCAACTCGACGATCAGCCGCCCCCAACCCATCATGTGCTCCGGTGCCTCCTGGGCCAACCTTCGGTACATGGCGAGCCCCCCTTCCTCGGCGAAGAGGGCCTCCGGGGGCTCCCACTCCCCCACCTCAGGCATCAGAGGAGCCAGAGGGTCGACGTAAGGCGGGTTGCAGACCACAACGCCGAACTTGGTGCCTCGGAACGGTTCGAACAGGTCGCCTCGTTTGATGATGACGATAGCGCCGAGCGACCGGGCGTTTTCTCGTGCGACCCGCACCGCCGTCGGGCTGACGTCGCAAGCGGCGACGAACCAGTTGGGGCGTTCCAGCTTCAGCGTGACCGCCAAGCATCCCGACCCCGTCCCAATGTCGAGCACGTTCCCACCCATACCGTCGAGAGCGGATTCGACCAGTGTCTCGGACTCTTGCCGAGGTATGAGCACTCCCGGCCTGACTGCGAACCGGCGTCCGTAGAACTCGCGCCAACCCAAAATATAGGCGAGCGGTTCGCGTCGTAACCGCCTTGCCAAAAGACTTTCAAGCCTCTTTGGGGCCAAGGCCCCGGGATGGGCCAAGACCCAGCTACGCTCGCGGCCCAAGGCGTGGGCGGCGAGCAGGTCGGCCTCGAGCCCTGGGGACTCGATACCGGCCTCGACCAATCGGGTCACAGCCGCAACCCGCCACTCGCCGAGGTTCATCCCGTTCCGGAACTCGCCGCTACGACAAACCGAGCGAGCTTCTGGCGCCACTCGTCCACCAATTCCGCCTCAATGTAGACGCCGTCCTCACGGTATTCCTCTTTCAACACGCGGCCAAACCGGTGACACGCCTCGACCAGGCCGTTTTGGTCATAAGGCACCAGGGCCCGCACGAGCCCGAACCGGTCTTTGAGCTGCTTGAGCACCATGGCAAGGAGGTCCTCCATCCCCGTCCCGACCAGCGCGCTCACCGCCACCGAGTCGGGCCACTCTGCGACCAGCCGCCGCGCGAGGGTTCTGTCCTCCAGCGCGTCGGTCTTGTTGAAGACCGTCACCATCGAGACTTCGCTGGCCCCCAATTCGGCGACCGTCTCGAGGACCGCGTCTCTTTGCACTTCCCATGCCGGATGGCTGACGTCGATGATGTGGAGGAGCAGGTCGGCCTCGGAGACCTCCTCGAGCGTGGAGCGGAAAGCCGCCACCAGTTGGGTCGGAAGGTTTCGGATGAACCCGACCGTGTCAGTGAGGAAAAACCGAAACCCGTCGGCGGACTCGATCCGCCTCGTGGTGGGGTCCAGAGTCGCGAACGGCATCGCGTCGGCGAGCAATTCCGTACCCGCGAGCCGGTTCATCAAGGTGCTCTTGCCCGCGCTGGTATAGCCGACCAGGGCCACGACCGGATAGGGATGCTCGCGCCGGGTGGCGCGTTGGACCTCGCGGTGCCGCTTGACCTCGTCGATCTCGCCGCGGAGTTTGCTGATCCTGGCGTTCACCATCCGTCGGTCGCTCTCGAGTTTTGTCTCGCCCGGACCGCGCATTCCGATGCCGCCCCGCTGACGCTCGAACTTGGTGTAGACGCTCATCAGCCTTGGTAGCATGTAGCTCAGCTGGGCCAGTTCCACTTGAAGCTGGCCCTCGCGGGTCTTGGCGCGGCGGGCGAAGATGTCAAGGATCAGGGTCGTGCGATCGATGACGCGCCGCCCGACCTTCTCCTCAAGGTTACGGAGTTGGACGCCAGAGAGCTCTGCGTCGACGACCACCACGTCCGCCCCCGCCTCGGCCGCGTAGGCCACCAGCTCGTCCGCCTTACCCGACCCAACGAAAGTCGCCTTGGTCGGTCGATCCACGCGCTGCCGCATCGAACCCGCGACCTCGCCGCCCGCCGCCTCGACCAGGCCCTCAAGCTCGTCCTCGACGTGGGGATCGTCCTCCGAATCCTGGTTCACATAGACCAGAAAGAGCTTTTCGGGGAGGATCTGCGTCGAGTTTTCAGCCATGGACCTCCGAGGCTAGAACCGGGTAAGACCGTACTTGAGCGTGATGCTCAGGCCGTCGAACCTGAACCCGTCGTACTGTGGAAAGACGTCGTACCGCACGGCCAGGTTGACCCGCTTGCCGATGTTGACCCCGATCTCGGCGTTGGCGTTATAGCCGAGCCGCTTGCCGCCCTCGCGCTGAGCCGGCGTGACATTGATCGCATAGTCGATATAGCTCAGCCCTGCGCGACCGGCGACATAGGGCACGACCTCCGAAGTCGTCTCGCCGAGCGGAAGGACGGCTCCAAAGGTCACCGCTCCCATGAACACTTTGTTCCCACCCGAAGACTTGCTGAAGCCGGTCCAGTCCACCGCCGTGCGGGTCTTCCCGCCCGGTACCGCCGTGCTCCGGCCAAAGCCGAAGCTGAACCAGGAGTCACCCAACCTGTCCTTGAGCTTCGACGAAGTCGGGAAGAAGACGCCCACCTCAGGGCCCAAGAACTGCTCAGTCTGGTTGCTTTGAGCCAGGGCGACAGGGACGAGCGTCAATGCGGCAAGAACGGTTCCAAGCGAGCGTCCGCTGAACATGGGGCGGATCGTACCCGCCTGGAGTCACGTTGGTCAGTGCCTGCATCCTTCGGCCCTGCCTTGCCGTATGCCTTCTGATATGGACGTCTTTCCGATCATTCCTGGCGATGTGCGGATGGGTTGGGCGTTCGCCTTGTCCGCGCTGTTGCTCGCCGTATTCGTCGTCGTCTCGTGGCTGCTCTTCACCTCGCTCCGGGCCGCCACCACAGCCCAGTTCTTCGCGTCGCCCGCCGGTCTCACTTTGCGGGGCGACGTCTATGGCCGAGTCATTCCTATCCAAAAGCTCAGGCTCGACGGGGCCATGGCCGTCGACCTCCGGGTCGAGGACGGCCTCGAGCCCAAGCGCAAGCTCAACGGCACCGACGTCCCCGGCTACAGCTCAGGTTGGTTCCGGCTCGATTCGGGCGAGAAGGCCCTGCTCTACCTCACCGACCGCACCCGTGTCGCCTACATTCCGACCACCGACGGTTACTCGGTGATGCTGAGCGTCGAGGAGCCCTCGCGGCTCATCGACAGCCTCCGCCGCCACGCCCAAGCAGCCGCTGGTCGGTAGCTCGTGCAGGTCGGTCCGGGCGTCGCGCTCCTTCAGGCTCTTTGAACAAGAGGGGAACCGGCCCAAAGCAGGGCCCCGAAACGACAGGGCTCCGGCCGTCCCGCCTGCCTAAGGCAACCCAGCGAACTCGAACATCGTCGCGGGCTTCAGATGACCCGTCGAGTCTCCGACGAAGTCAAAAGTCGGCCCCAGGGTCAACTTCTTGGCCGGATTGCCCGCCGCAAAGTCCAGCTTCTTCAGATCGACCCAGATCAGGTTCGGCGACGTCGCCGATTCAAAGAAGTACCGCAGGTTCTTGTGATCAGTCACTGTCCTCCACTGGGTCGTGGAGATGTTCGGAAACTGGGTCGTGATGCCATACGGCACGGAGCAGTTCCGGATGATGCTGAGGGTCTTGGCGACAGCGAGCCTCTCGTCACCCGTTTGCGGGATCGACTTTAAGTAGAAAGAGGCGCGCGCGAACCGGTCGGCGGCGCGGCTCGTCCCCGGGAGCATCGCCGTCCCATCGACGCTGGCCCAGTAGCGGCTGATCGCCAGTTGATCCTCGAAGACCGGCTCGTTGGTCATGACCGTGTAGTCCGGGCTATGATGCACCACGAGACGCCCATCGACGTACTCGAAGATCGCGTTGTCGCCGCTGGAGTCCGACACCGACAAATGGACGGTCACGAACTTGTCGGTACCCGGGATGACCGAAGAGACCACGAAGAACTCCTCTCGGCTCAAAGCCTCGACCACCTCTTTCACGTTGGCAAAGTTGTCAAGCACATACTGGAGCCAGACAGAGACCGCCAAGGCGCGTTGAGTGCCGTCGAACTCCGGGTATTTGGTAGGGACAAGCCAAAGCATGTTGGCGGCGAGACCCTTTTCGTTGACGCCGTCCGTCGTCGCGATCCCAAACGATTCAGCGACGACGCTCCCGTACTTGGACTTCCACGTCACAGAGGACGGACCCACCTGCCCGTTCCTCTCCATGCCCCGGGGAAGCGCCCAGAGATTCGCCGGGATGTCGTCCTTGAAGTCCATAGAGCGACCGGTCACGACCAAGTTGTCTTGTCCCTTGTAGACAATGCGGGTGCACGCTTCCGCGACCGATGCCCCCGAAACGGCGATGCCTAAAGCCGCCAAAGCGTTGATCGAAAGTCGATTGAGATTTGTCATGTTGTGATCTCCTTGCGTGTGCGAACGAGGTCAGAACCGGATCGCCAGGCCCACAAGCGGCCCGCTGAAACTCGCGTCCGCTCCAGAAGCGTTCCCCAACCGGCGGACGGTCAAGTGGCGATAGCCGAAGTGCAACGCCGAGTTCGCCCCCGTGGCATAAGAGAGGGTCGCGGCCAAATCGACGGAAGGCGTGTCCTTGGGGGCGAGCAGGAAGCTGCCGTGCCAATGCCAGCGCGGTGCGAGGCTCCCCTTCGCCTTGATCCCGATCTGCGGATCGATCCAGCGCGTGTTCTTGGAACGAGCCACGCCCGGAACCACTGGCGTGCTCGCTTTGGCTTCAAGAGCCCAGTATCGGATGCCCAGCACGCCGTCAACCGTGACGCGCTCGTCGCGGTGAAGCTCCGATTGGGCGGCCAACATCGAGGTGAACGTCGTCACCCGTCCCTGGGCCGGGATCCCAGGAGGCACCACGCCCGAATCGCTGATGCGGCTGTAAAGGAAGTCGCCCACAAAGCCGACCTTCCCACGCTTGCCTTCGAACGCGGCCATCCCGCCGATGTCGAGGTTCTCGAAGATCTCTCCGAAGCTGGACTTCATCTTGATCTCAGGAAGGCCAGGAATGCGCGCCTTCCCGTCGAAACCCATGATCCAGACATAAGGGATGACGGTGAACGACCATTCGCGCTCCTCTTGGGCGGCCGACGACGACACCGGGCTCACGAGGAGGGCGGCCGAAACGATCAGCGGGGTCGCACAGCGTGCGCGGTTCAGGATATGTCCAAGTCTCACTTTTAGGCTCCTCTTCCGGCGGCCCATAGAATCAGCCACCACTGATAACAATACCATGGGGCCCGAGGGATGGCGTCAGTTCGTTGGGACGCCACGCGTGGCCCGTCAATGGCTGGGACGCCCGGATTCGAGCGTCCCTTCGTCCAGGGTCAAGCCGCCTTTTTGCCGCCGTCCCGCACCGAGAAGCTCACCGGCCCCACGATCGCGGGCAGATACACCGGCTCGCTCAACTGACCGGTCGCGCTGCTCGTGAACTGGAAGCCGACCGCATAAAATCCCGGCCCCACCTGCACCTGCGCGCTCAACGAGCCCGCCGCGAAGGCCTTGAACTGGGCGATCCGCCACCGGCCCTTGATCGCGGCCGCGTTCGCGTTCGGCACCCGCTGCACCAGAAGGGCCGTGGTCACGTTCGCCGCGTTCGCACCGGTCGCCGTGAAGACCAGCACACCGCCCGGGCCAGGAGCCACCGTCACATTGATCGAGTCTCCGTCGAAGGGGGCCTGTGGTGGGGTCGCCGGGGCCGTGGCCGCCCCAGGGGTCACCGCGAAGTACTTAGCCGCCAAGGCGACAAAGGCGTTGAACCCGGTCGGGCGCACCAGGTTCTCGCCGATCGGCTCGAACCGGAAAAGGCCCTTGGCATAAGCGCGCCAAGCGTCCGCCTGGGGACGGGTCAGGCTCTTCCACTGCTTCGTCGCTTTGTTGAAGGCCGACCGCACCGCCGTCTGGGAAGGGGTGCGCGGGTTGCTCGCGGCCTGGAACTCGGCCATGTCAGTGCCGAACTTGGTGACGCGGTAGACCACGCCCGCCATCCGGCCACTGATGCCATCAAGGAACGGGGCAAGACGCAACCGAGCCATCTCAGCGCGCCTCCTGCTTCGTTTGTGTTTGCATAATGTTATCCGGGTACCCCAAAGGGAGACCTAACCCACCCCATTGGCCGGCCCGCTCGTCGCCCTCATCCCCCCGCAAGAATCTCAGGCCCAAAGTCCCACCCCGACCCCCTCAGGCCAGCTCCGGCGATCAATCTCAGGTGCCCTTAGGGGACGGTTGTTCGGCAGTAACATATGGGGTGACGCATTCGAACACCCTCATGGCGTCAGCCCGGGAAACGACGGTGTCGTACAGCCCGATCAGTTCGCCGTCGTGCCTTGCGAGCCCTGTGTACACGAGGCTCGCGTCCTCGTAGCGCTTGAACTTGAAGACAGCGTCATTCATCAGTGCGCTGTTGAAGAGGTTCAGGCTCACCAGAAGCTCGAAGTCTCGGACGTTCAGACCGGTAACACGCTTGAACAGGTCCGGCTCAAGTTTCGTGATGACGTCCCGGAGCGTGCGCTCCCGGTAGTCGGTCAGGAACATGAACACAGGGATTCGAGTCGCGAACTTGATCAGCTTCTCCTGAATCTCCTTGCGCTTTGACCGGTACTCCCTTTCGTCGTCGCTCAGTTGCTTCTTCTCGCCCTCGGTCAGGCTCTCGCCGTTCTTCCCTTTTCGCGTCTTCTTCACGGCGTCTGATTTGTTGATGATCGTCTCGATGTCTTGGTTCAGGCTACGGAACCCCTCGATGTTCATGATCGCCCGCATGGCCTCCTCGTTCCCGAGCAAGCGACGGAGAGTGTCGTTGTCCACGTTCACCAGGAGCGCGCTCTCCCATCTCCGCGCCAGGAGTGTGGCGGTCGTCCCGCTCATCGCCATGTCCAGGATTCCGGCAGCGTCGATCTGCTTCATCGCACTTCCATCGTAGGCGAGCACCGGAAGGAAATCAATGAACTCCTCGACCTTCTTCTCCGGACTCGTCGTCTCGTCAACGTTCAGCCGGCAACTGTAGTCCGCGATCTGCCTCAACGCGCGATCCGGGGCAAAGTCAAAGACGTAGCACTCATGCTTCAGGACTTCCTCGCGGTTCGGGCTCTGTCCGTCCGGGTTGGTGATCGTCCACGGGCTCTGCACGCGGAAGGCCGCCTGGAAGTACGTTTCGGGGCTCGAGCTGTTCCGCAGCATCAGGATTCCGGTCCAAGGTCGGACGGTCACTCCGGTCGTCAGCTTGCCGCAAGTCAGGGTGATCGTCTTGGTCTCCAGCGGATTGTCCATGGCGTCCAAGACAGGCTTGAGCGCGGCCATGCCGATGCCGGCCTCCGTCCCGGCCGCGACGACCACGCGGTAGTCCTGATAGAAGCGGTTCTGTCGCTTCTTCAGCAGGTTCGCCATGGCGTGGCAGGCAGCTACGTTCGGGAGGAACCAAATCGTGTGGTTCAGCACCTCGAGCAACCGCACGTCCGAGTACGGCAACGGCGGCTTCTTCGCCCCGAGCTTCAGGTTGTCCACCGTCGTCAGCGCATAGCTGCCCCGGATGAGGTCGAGCCACTTCTGCACTTCGTCCTCGTACTTGAACTTGGCGGCAGCGTTGGAACCGGTCGCCGAGAAGAAGGCGTTGAGGTCAAAGCCATCGAACTCTCCCTTCGACGCGATTTCCCGAATCTCGTCGGGGAGTTGGTAGGTCAAGAGCACCATGCGCGGAAGCGAAGCGTAGGGGTTGCCGGGGCCCTTCCGAGCCCGCTTGGCCCGCTGCTCGTCAGAGTACGTCCAGTTGAAGATCTGCTCTTCAATGAACTCCCCAGAGGTAATCGCCCGGAACGGAGTCCCCGAAAGGTACAGGTACGCGCCCGTCGTGATCGGGATCGAGTCCTCGTCCAAGGCCCGGAACTCCTCGCCCGCGTCCTCGTCTTCAAACGAGAGCCGACCCTGATCTTCCTTCTCAAACAGGTACTTCGCGTTCTCGCGCCAGGCGCCGTAGTGGTACTCGTCCAGGATCACGCAGTCCCAGTTGATCGCGTGGACCCACTCGTTCTTGGTCTTGATCCCGCCGGTGCTCGTGTTCTTGCCGAGGTAGTCCTGGAACGAGCCGAAGCAGACCACGGGCCAGTTCTTGTCGTGCGCTGGCTCACCCGTGGACGGCACGTCTTTGCTGGAAACAAACTGCCAGCTGTCAAACTCGACATGAGTCTTGACGTCCTCCTCCCATGCGGATTGCACGGCAGGTTTGTAGGTGAGGACGAGGATGCGCTTCCAGCCCATGCGCTTGGCGAGCATGTAGGCGGCGAAGGTCTTGCCGAACCGCATTTTCGCGTTCCACAGAAAGTGGGGCGGCTTGTTCCGGTTCTCCTGGAGCGCGCTCGCGAAGTATGCGGCTGTCTTTTCGACCGCCTGCTCTTGCTCAGGTCGCAAGGAAAAGTTCCGCGACCGGCCCACTTCGAGGTCCTTGCCCTCGACCAGAGCGACCACGGCCGCCCGCACGTCGTCCGGCGAGCACCTGAACCACTCACCGTCAGGGTTCTGCACGCCCCGCTTCCTCAACAGACGGTGGACGTCGCGGTCGGTGAACGCCGATCCGTCTGCCCGCATCGCCGACTCCTCGAGGTGGATGACGTAAGGCGCGGTTCCGGGCATGACGACCGGGTAGATTTGCCGCAGCCTTGCTCCGGCGCCCAGCGTCGTGTACCCGACCTTGAGCAACCCTGAGTACTGCGGGTTCGTGTCCTCGTAGGCGTAGATGCTCGGCGTCGCCTGCGGGCGGGCCGGGAAGAAGTCGTCAGCCAAGGAGGTTCTCCAGTTCTTCAATAAACCTCGGCAGCCCTTCGGAGATCGCTCTTTCAATCCGGCCAGAGTCGAGCGCGTCGTAGCCATGGACGATCACGTTGCGCATTCCGATCACGGAGTGAGCGTCCGTCAACCGGTCGAGGACGGCGCTGTCAGCGTTTCGAATCCGCAGGATCGACTCGCCGACGATCGTCAGGAGCCGCTCAATGGCGAGACTGACCGTCTCATCCTCGTGCCACCCGGGGACGGCCAGCCGGCGCACATGCTCCGCGGCGGTAAGGGCGGTTGCGAGGTTGTGGCGGGTCTCAGGCCGCAAAAATCTCCCTCGCCTGCTCCTCGGCCGAATCCCGGAAAGCGGCCTTCTTCGCGGCGGGCCAGTCCACCACGTCGACGTGCCGCCCGAGCAGCTCCTGGAGCCCGTACTGGAGCCCCCCAAGGTCGAACAGGCTGCGGGTCGGCTCCAATTCGACCAGGAAGTCGAAATCGCTCGTGTCCGGGTTCCAGTCCCCTCTCACGGAACTGCCGAAGACAAGCAACCGCCGAGCGCCGTATCGGCGGCACAGCTCGGCGATCTCCGCCCGTTTCGATTCGAGCACAGCGAGAGGATCCATCGCTCCATTATATCGGTCGTCGCCAAAAATGACCCTTGTTCCTCGCCCGCTCCCGGACACTCAGCGTCGTGTACCCGATCTTCAGCAGACCTGCGTATTGCGGGTTCGTGTCCTCGTAGGCGTAAATGCTCGGCGTCGCCAGCGGGCGGGAGGGAAAGAACTCGGCACTCATACACGTGCTCCTTCGGCGTTCCCGGTAGATCCCAGGACGAGTCGCGCCCGCTCGGCTCGCAGCATCTCGAAGGGCGACACTACCTTAACACCCAGGCCGATGCACACGTTCGGGATCTTGATTCGCCTGACCGAATCCGATGTCCTTTCGTGGGTGACGACCGTATGACTCCCGGCAAGCGCCTGTGCTACCAAGTACGAGTCCCCGACCGACAAGAACGTGCTCACGGCCGCAGGTTCGTATCCGTTCGATGTCACCCACTCGGAGACCCGCGCAAGGGCCGTCACGGTGCTTGCGTCGGGCTTGATGAAGAATCCGTCGGGCAACTCGCTCGCCCAGTCCGACAACTCGTCAGCCCCTGCGGCCAGCTCATCACCGACCTTCTCCACGCTCGCCAAAGTCCCGCTCTCGTGTCCGAGCCGCAGCCACTCCCAGAACCCGGGGCAGAAGTCCATCCCGTAGTGAAGGTTCTTGGCGGCGATAAACGCGTTGGCGTCGAGCAGGTATGCCACTACGACTCGACCCCCACGCGGCGGGCGAGTTCGTAAAAGGTCGACATTTTCTTGAAGCCCAGCAGCCGCACCGACTCCGTGAACGAGGCCTGCCCCTCTAGGGTGCTCATCACGATGGCGCGGGCCAGGCGCCTGCCGGCACGGGCTGTGACCATGTTGTAGAAGTCGCCCCCACTGCTCGCTCTTGCTTCGATGCCTTTCAGGCGCTCCAGCTCGGCGTCGAAGAGCGACCAGAATTCTGTCTGCGTCATTCGCCCAATGTCGAAAAGCCTCCGTAGCGCGACCAGCGTACTGACCTTGAATCGCCGGGCTACCGCTTGCATGTCGGCACCGGGCATTGTCTCCAACTCGGCTTTCGGCACCAAGAACTCGGCCGCGAAGCGGTTGCACCAGTCCTCGACGCTGACCGTGGAGACAAGCCGGGCGTAGGAATCCGATAGGGCCGACTCGCCCAGGCACAGGTGGCCAAGCTCGTGCGCCAGCGTGAAGATCTGGGCGGCCTTGGTGTCCGTACCGTTGACGAAGATGACCGGCCCAAGCGGTTCGGCGAGCGAGAAGCCTCTGAACTCCTGGGTATCGAGTCTCCGGTGACTGTTGCTGCCGACGACGCCGCTCACCATGACTAGCGCACCGGTCGCTTCGATCCGCCTGATCAGTTCGCGCCGTGCGTCTTCCCAGGTGCCCAGGTAAGCCCGCTCCTCAGCGGCGATCCCGGCGTTGGGCCGGAGCCGTGCCGCGACCGCCTCCGGGTCGTCGCTGCGTGTAGCGGAGCCGACGTAGCCGACTTCGTCAAGCCGATACAGGCGGGCGTGTTCTCTGTACCAGTCCTGGCGCTGCTGGCAGAGGTAGATCGTATCAAGGAGATTGGCCGAGGGCTTGCCTGTCGTATGTCCGCGGAAGTCGGCGATCGGCAGAGGTTCTTCCAGCGGCTCGGGCAACAGCAGGAGCCCTACGGAGGTGTGCGTCCAGCCAGCGAACTGTTCCAACTGTTTCAGTGTTGGCTTGGCCTCGCCGCTTAGCCAGCGATCGAGCTTGCTGTGGGGACGGGATTCGATGAACGACTCCACCGTCTGGCCCGCGCGTTGCACGGCCCACTCCAGCATGCGGTTATGGACGGCGACTCTCAAGGACTGGCTCCGAGCGTCGTGCGTAGGGCCGCCTCGTTGAAGTACTCCCACGCGAGGGCGTGGTGCTCGCGTATCCGGTCTAGTCCGTAGTCCAGTTCACGCGACTGATCGGCGCAGTGACCGAGGTACTCGCCAAGGACCTGAACCAGGTTGCTGATCCAAGCTTCGTGTTTTCCTGGCTTCCAGTACCTCATGTAAGATCCGTACGACCACGGCTGGACATTCGGCGGCGCGAACGTTCGGGCCGACTCGTGAACGAAGACGCCGAAGGGCGAGGCGTACCGCTCGTGAAGGAATGCGTTGACCACCGGCGCTCCTACCAGCACCGCGTCCTTGACTTGAGCATTGGAGTTCAGCTCGTGTGCAGCCCCATTGCCCAGAGTTCGCCCATCAGCTACCGGCCCGAAAGCTACCGCGGCCCTAGCCAGGAACACCTTCGTCATGTCATCTTTCGCCTGGGCGTTCGCAAGCACGACCTGCCGGAACGCCTCCTTGACCCACGTTTGGATGAGCTTGATGTCGTCGCCGACCGCATACACCCCGTCGTTCATCGGATAGAGGCTCAATCCTTTGGTGTTCGCTCGGATTGCCGCCACGTGCAACTTGAAGATGAAGTTGGCCGAGGTGGCCAGCGAGCGCGTCATCATGCTTCTGCTGCCCATCACGTCGAGCCACGCGACGTACCGATTCTGGATGTTCAGTTTGTTCGCATCAAAGTAAGGCGCTTGATCGTTCTTCACTCGTCACGTCCTAACGCTCGGAGAAGGAACGTGGCGGAGAGGAAGGCAACGGCGGAGAGATCTGTGAGGAAGTCGCTAGCCACCGTTCGGCTCCATGGGGCGGACGAGGGACTCGATGAAGGCGATCTCGTCCTTCGTCAGGCTGTACTTCTTGTAGAGTTCCTGGTCTGTCCATGTCTTAGACCAATCTTGGGTCGGCACGAAGGTGTAAACCTTGCGCGTTGTGTCTTGCGACGGCTTGTGCAGGAGAATAAGGAATCTCGTCAGTCGGCACGAAAGGTAGGACAGGACGCTCTCTGCGGCTCGCTTGGAGTCGAACGGACCGATGCAAAGGTAGGTCTCAGTGGAGATACTCCCCGGCTCACCAACAAAAGGTGTGCTGATCACTCGGTGCGGATAAGTGTCCCTGTTACCGGTGCCAGGCGCAGCTCGGCCTACATAAACTTTCCAGTGGTCGATCAGTTCCGTCCCGGTGGTGATCGAGTCCCGAGGTACGTATCCTGTGCCACCGTTCTGGTAAACGAGCAGGTCACCGGCAGATTCCGTCAGACTTCCTTCAAAGTAAGTCCGGAGTCCGAAGGGTCGCAGCGAGCTGACTAATGGGCCGAACTGCTTCGGTTCCGGCATTGATAGAGAGCCCCCGGGAGCCCCCTCGACAGTAGCAACCTTCTTCAGGATCGACAAGCCTTCATTGAATCTTACAAACACATCGAGCCCGCCTTCTCGCAGCGCTCGAGTCGCCGTGGACACACCGCCGTCTGTGAAATGGGTGCTTACGCGGCAGGAACCACGGTTGTCCCGGTCCCAGAGGAAGTAGCAGATTCCGCCCTTGAGGCCTACTCCGGGGAACACATCCGAAGCGCTCAGGAAGTCATAGATTGAGCGCAGCCGGTCGTCACTGAGCATACTGTCTCGGAACTCGTCGAGGCCTTTGCCACCGGCAAACCAACGCGAGGGGATGATCATGGAGAGGTATCGCGGGTTGAGCTTCTTCGCCTGTTGTACGAACTGGTCGTAGATCGGAGCGGCGCTCGTGCCGTAACCGCCATCGTCCAGCTGATATGGCGGGTTGCCAATGATCACGTCGAACTGCATGTCAAAGATCTTCTCCGGGGCCTCTGTATGGATGAACTCATAAGCGTGGGTTTCGAGCGCTTCGTCCCTGTCGAGGGAACCTTGGCTTGCCCGACAGTACCGACACTTACCGTCCACCCAAGTGTGCTCCACGCGCTGAAAACGGATATTGCCGTCCTCGTCCTTGAACTTCGTGCAGACCGAGTACTTGCCGTTCGCGGTCTTGGAGCAGTAGACGGAGCGCCGCGCAAGCAGGGCGGTGAGCTCGGTGATCGCCAGGCCGTAGAGCTGGGTGGACAGGATGTGGTCGATCCGCTCCTGCCGGTCGGGGATCTGCGCTTCAAGCCCGACATCCAGCCGCCGCGCGATCTCGCGGAGGAAGACCCCCGACTTGCACCCTGGGTCGAGGAACTTGGCGTCCGGGTCGCTCCACAGCTCGGATGGCAACAAGTCCAGCATCTGGTTCGCCAGCGCGGGCGGGGTAAAGACCTCGTCGCTGCTGAGGTTGGCCAGGCAGGTGAGCACATCGGGGTTGTGGCCTTCATTCGTCAGCATGGCCGCTCTCCAACTGGCGCAGAAGGTTTCCGATTGATTGCCCAAGCGCGACGACGTCACGGGTCGCCGCTTCCCAAACGATGTCGACGTCCACATCGAAATAGCCGTGGACGAGCACGTTGCGCATCCCCACGACCTTCGCCCATTCCACGTCGGGCGCAAGGGCGCGCACCTCTTGCGGAACGGCCCGTGCGGCTTCGCCGATGATCTGGAGGTGCCGCACGAACCAGCCCTGCACAAGCTCGTTCTGCTCGAATTCCTCCTTTGTCTGTGGGCGCTGGCGCTGGATCGCCGCCACCGCTTCGAGGATGTCGCGCAGACGTTCCTTCGGGTCTCTCAAAGCGCGACCGCCTCTTCCAGGACGCGGTCGCGGATGCGTGGCTTCAAGCCCTTCTCGGTCACAACGTCCACCCGCCGACCGATCAGCTGCTCTAACTCGTACTGGAGCCCGCCCAGGTCAAACAGACTGCGCCCTGATTCGAGTTCCACGAGAAAGTCCACATCGCTCGCGTCGTCAGCGTCGCCTCTCGCGAAGGAGCCGAACAAGCGGATTCTTGTCGCGCCGTAAGTTGCCGCAAGCTTGAGGATCGCTTCGCGCTTCTCGCGCAATTGGTCATGCATGGCCGATCTCCAAAAAGTGTACCAACGGGTAGTCCCGGACCGGCTCGGGAATGAAGACGCCTTGGCCGGTGTCGGAGACGAGGCTCTGTTGTCGTGTCCCGAAGAGCGACTCCTGCTCCTCACCGAACAGCCGTTCTTGCGCCCGCCCTAGGCCGGGCTCTGCCTCGGGCAGCAATGCGCGGAACTCGAAGTCGCGCCGCTTGATCATGCTGCCGTTCACCGGCGACCACTCGGCGAACACAATGGGCGGACCGCCGGGCTGGTCGCCCTGCGTGAGGCTCAGCGCGTCACCCCAGATGATGTTCAACCCGAGGATCGCCCGGACCGACTCGCGGCACTCGTGGCGCATGTTTTGGCGCCACCTCCGCTCGTAGAACTCCAGGAACAACGCGTAAAGCCGCTCCCGGCAGTCTTCGACGTTGTCCAGCTGGATGTCGATGCCATAGACGGAGGAGACGGCGACAACGGCGTTCCTCTCCCACTCCTGGCGGCTCCGCTTATAGCGACCGTCCACAACGGAAAGCTTACGGCGCAGAATCTCTACCAGGAAGTTGCCGGTGCCGCAAGCAGGCTCCAGGAACCGCGAGTCGATCCGCTCGGTCTCCGGCTTGACGAGGTCGAGCATCGCGTTGACCTCGCGCTCGCCGGTCAAGACCTCGCCGCGTTCCGCGACACGGATCTTCGACTTGATCTGAGCTCCCTTTGGCGCTTGCATCAAAAACCCCCACCTCCTCTGCCAAGGATCGTGGAGTCTCCGGCCGCTGACGGAGTGGGCCGAGAACCAGGCGCCGGGTCGGCGAAGAGGCTGCGCTGGGCGTCCTCGCGCCGCGCCGCTCGCAGCACCGCCTCGGTGCTCACCCGTTCGTGGATGTGGAGGCTGACATCGGGCACCTCCAGGCTCGCCTCCTCTTCGACCTCGACCTTGCGCAACCCGGCCTTGCCCGCCCAGACCAACTGAGGAGTGAGGCGGGGGTCGAAGCCGTACTCGGCCTTCCCCGGCCTGGCTTTCGGCACGTAGTCCACGTTCCCCGACTCAGGGATATGGGCCCGGGTGGCATCGTCGTGCGTATAGCTCTCGGCCCTCTGCCCCTTCTTCCTCGCCATCCTCTCCTATTCTAACTCCAACGGCGCGGAGCTCCGCAAGAAGCCGTCGCCCGGCGGAGGCTCGCCCAGCCCGATGGTGAGTTGCCCAAGGCGGACGCCTTCTTCCGAGGCCGGGCTGGGCGGCGGTGGTCTTCCGTTGCTCCCTGCGGTGTCCGTGCAGTGTCCGAAGAGTGTCCGTGCAGTCAAGCGCTCGGAAACTTGGCGCGTTGTCGCCTGTCGACCTGGGGAACAACGGCGGGCGTGCCGAAGATCACAGCGACGATGGCGAAGACCAACGCTTCCTTTCTCGCCCCCGGGCTGCGGGGCAAGCTCGGCGGGGTGGTGTTCTCGCGGGCCGACTGCGGGACGGTGCTGCGAAGCCTGGCGGTGGGCCGCGACCCCTGCACGCCCGCCCAGCAGGCCCAGCGCGACCGCATCCGGCGGGCGGGACGGGCCTGGCGCGACCTCGACCCCGAGCGGGTGGCGGCCTGGCGGAGCTATGCCCTCGGGCTCGGGCCGGGGGCGCAGGCCCACGCCGTCTTCTCCGGTCTCGCGGCGCGGGCCCTGCTCGCCGGGGCCCCGGCGGTGCCGCTCGACCCTCCCGCGGCTCCCTTCCTCGGCGATTCGGTGGGGCTGGCGGTCGCGGGCGCGCCGGGGGCGGTGCTGGTGACGGCGAGCGCGGCGAACGGGGCGGGGGTCGTCACCGAGCTCCTGCTCCAGCCCCTGGTCTCGGCCAACCGGCGGACTTACCTGTCGCGGTACCGCTCGGCCCTGGTCGTGGCCATCCCCGGCGCGGGCCCGATCACCCTCCCCACCCACCCCGGATGGGTCGCGGTCGGGGCGCGGTTCCTGCGGCAAGCGACGGGCCAGGCCACGGAACTGGCCGAGCTCGGCATCGTCCGGGTGGGGTGAACGGCGCGGCATCGGTTCGAGGGCGGACTTCGGTCCGCCTCGGGGCTCCGGACTTCGGTTCGGAGACAACCGGTCATGGCCGCCTCCGGCCCTCTTCGTGGCACGGGCGTCCCCGCCCGTAATCCAGCTCCCTCCCCCGACCCCTCCCTGATGTTCGCTTCGCTGCACACGAGGGAGGGGCTCCGGAGACATGGCGGGCTCAGCGCACCGAGGTCAGCAAGCGGTGCCTGTGCGGCTGCACGATAGGAGCCGCGTTGTTCCAGCCTTTGACCCGGGCTTTCCAGCCGTCGATCGTGTCTTCGGTCGGACTGCCGAAGAGGCCCCACCAGACAGCTTTGGCATTGAAGTCATCGGGGTCGCCGAAGAAGCCTCCCAGGTAGACGATGTTCTCCCCGGCGTGCCCGGCGGCCTTGTCCGCGTCGGGCGAGGGGTTCTCGACGTACCACCAGTCGCCGGGCAGGCTCAAGTTGGGATCGAGAGTCGGGGGTTTCGGATGGATCTTGGTGCCCCCGTCCACGAACGGACGGAGGTTGGCCTTCGGGTTGTCCGGCAGGCACCTCCGTTCGAACCGGTCCGTCGGCCATGTGAGGCTCGCCGCCCGGAGCATGCTGTAGGAAGCAGAGAGATAGCAGCCGGTGTAGTACCGCTCGCCCTTCTTCTTGTCGTCCGACTTGTCGTCGGCCATGTCCGCGATCGCCTCGGTGGCAGGGGCCTTCACGCCCCTCTTTTTGACCACGGCCCACAGTTCGTTCTCGCCTCTCAGCTTCCCGTCGGGCAGGGCCGGAAGCGCGAGAAGCTGCCAGTAGGCTGGGTTGCCGGCGCTGGTCTTCGTCGGGCTGTTCGACACCCAGTTCATTTTGAACTCCTTGAGGGCCTTGACGATCTCCTCGCGTCCTCGGACGAACTCGGCCAGGATTTCGGGCTTCCTGAAGGTATAGAAGCCCTTCCGTAGCGAGATCAGCCGCCAATAGACCTCGGTCGCGACCTTGTCGTCCGTCCGCGTCAGTTTGTCGTTCGGCTTCAGGTAGTAGACCTTCTCTTTGTGCTTGGGGGTCACCAGGGTGCTGAACCCTTTGATCCCGGCGTCGGCGAGCACTTGGTCGATGTCGCCGGTGTTGATCTTGAGCCCATAGATCTCCTCGACCTTTTCTTTGGCGACGCCTTGGCCCGCTTTCTTGACTTCGGCGGCGAGGAAGCCATCGACCTGGCCGGCCTGGCCCGGGATGCCGCCCTCGAAGCACGCCATCAGCACGAGCGGGGCGCCGTGTTCGTCCACCGCGTACCAGTAAGGCCCGTCCCCGAAGTCGTAGCGCCGGATGGGGTGGTCTTTGTCGAAGACCGTCAGGGCCGAGTCGAACTCGTTCAGCTCGTCGAAGGGGTCTTTGACGCGCACCAGCAGGGTGCGGGCCGGGCCGGTTTCCTGCTCGACCGGGTAGGCCATCGCCCCGCGCGTCTGCTTCTTCGGGAACTCGGCGAAGTAAAGGCCCTCGACGCTGGGGTCGCGCTGCATCGTGAAGCTGGACTCGAACGTGGAGCCGTCCCGCGCGGTCACTTGGAATTGGACGGGGATCCTCTCCCCGTGGGGCCCGCCCGCCCGGACGAAGGTCTGGCCCCACGCGATCCGGCCCGCCGCGACGGAGGTGTCGACCGCGCCGCGCATCAGCGACCGGGCGCCACCGATGTTCTCAGGCCCGCCCATGAAGACCTGGCAAGGCCGGGTCGCGGTCGGAAGAAGGAGGTTGACACGCCCCCCTCGGAACGGCCCTTCGGTCGGACGGCCCGCCTCGCCCTTGAACCGGAGGCTCGACGGCCCGTCTTCCTCCATCCAGAGGACGAGCGGCTCGGACCCGCCTGCCGTGAACCAGACGGTGCCGCTGGCCTGAAGGGTGTCGGGCTCCCAGGTGAAGCCGGAGACGTGGGTGAGCCCAAGCTCGACGTCGCCCCAGAAGAGAGAGCCGCGATAGACGTTCGTGCCGGGGCCCGTCTCCACCAGCACCTGGTCCCCAAGCCCGGCCCGCAGAGGGCCCGCGTAGAACCGGACCGTGTCGATGCGGAGCGGATCGGGCTGCCGGTCGAACTGGAGCGTGTAGCCGACCGGCGGGGCCAGTTCGGACACCGACACCGTGAGGTGCGCGGTCGCGGTCTCGCCCGCCGCGTTGGGCGGGGTCTCCAGGGTGACGGTGTGCTCGTCGTCAAAGAGGGCGCGGAAGCGGTAGGCGGCCTTGAACTCCCCGACGAAGCGGTAGGGCTCCCAAAGGCCGCCGGTCCCGGCCTGGGGGACGAGGGGCGCGGTCAGGGGCTGCCCGGTGGGGCAGTCGAGCGTGACGAAGCCCAAGTCGTTGGCCCTGGACGGGTCGATGGAGGCGACGGGGTCGTAGACCCGGCCCGAGAGCACGAGCCGCACCTCGTCGTCCGTGCCGAGCACGCACGACTCGATCCGGACGTTGACCGCGGGCTTGCCTGTGGTCGAGACGACGCTATCGGCGATTCTGGCGATGCCGTCGTCGTCCCGTTCGACGAACTGAATTTCGAGTGCCGATTGGGCGACCACTGTCGCCAACAAGGCTGCTGAGAGCATAGTTTTCACCTTCCGAGGCTCGCGCCTCCTGGACTCTCAGTGTAAGGGCCGTTGTCGCCCGTTTCGCGAAACGTACAGAAAACGGAACGGCCTGGGCTTCCTCCCCAACCCCTCCCTCATGTTCGCTGCGCTGCACACGAGGGAGGGGCTCCGGCGACGTCAGTCCCGCCTGGCCGAGTCACCGGCGCCTGGGGCCAGGGTGGTCAGGCGCGGGACTCTCGCCACTCCGCCGCCGCCCTCGGTGCAGACGGCGATCCGCCGACTGTCGGGCGAGAAAGCGAGGTGGGTGACGCGGCCCGGGGCGGCACGGACGCCGAGGAGGTCGAGCCCCCCGGGGCGAAGGAACCGCACCCGTCCGTCCGAGAGTCCGACCGCCACGAGCGAGCCGTCTGGAGAGACGGCCAGGGCCGTCCCGGGACTCCCGAGGGCTCGGTTCGCCAAGAGCCGCCGCCCCGCCACGTCCCACGTCCGCACGGTCCCGTCCTCGGCGACAGAGGTCAGGATCTTCCCGTTCGAAGAAAAGGCGACTCCCCGAACGGCACCGGTGTGGCCAGCGAGCGGGGCGACCACCGCGCCGGTGGTCTCGTCGACCAGGGTGACAGAGCCGTCGTCGCCACCCGTGGCGATGAGGCCAGCGGCCTCGTTCCAGTCCACCGCCCGTGCGCTGCCGCCGCTGACCGTCACCAGGAGCCGCAAAACCCCGGTGAAGGTCTCGAAGACCCGGAGTTTGCCGTCGGCCCCGGTCACCGCGACCTCTTGCCCTTGGCGCCCCAGAACGGGCCCGAACGCGGGCACGCCGATGCTGTAGCCAGCGGCAGGATGGCGGGCCCGCCAGACAGAGACCAGCCCCTGGTCGTTCACGATGACCCGGTGACGGCCGTCGGGATGGAAGGCGACGCCGTTCACTCGGCCGACCTGAAAGCCCGTCCCGAAGACGAGGCTCCCGTTGAGCGAGCTGACGAGCCAATCGACCCCGGCCGTGTCGCCAAAGCACACCAGGCGACCATTGCGCGAGAACGCGGAGGCGGTCGCCGTTTCCCGAGACCCGGCCTGGAGGTTGCCCTTGATCAGACCCAAGGCTGTGGACGACACCGATCGAAGAGCCGGGTCGAAACCGAGGACGCGGGACTTCCCAAGGACGAGGCCGAGGGCCTGCGTCCCAACGAGGTCGGTGTTCTCGGTATCAAATCCGAGCACCTCCTTGACGGCAAAAGTGCGGTCGAACCGAGCGATGGACAAGAGCCTGCCGTCTTGCGACCAGGCGACACTGGAGGCGGGGACCCCTCTCACCAGCACCGAGCCCTGGAACTCGAACGTGGCCGCGTCCAAGAGCCGCACCCCTGAATCGCTCGGGTCCACCCCTGTCCCGGCGATCGCGACCAAGAAGCCGTCCGGGCCGAAAGCGACTCCGGCCACGTTCACGAGGGTGTGCGAGACCGTCCAGTCGACGCTCCCATCGGCGAGCGACCAAAGGGTGGCGGCACCAAACCCGCTCGCGGTGAGGACGAACCTTCCGTCGGGTGAGAAGGAAGCTTGGCGCAACTGTGGATACGGCTTGGCCCACCTGAGTTGTCCTGATGGAAGGTCAAAGAGGAAGAGGCCGTCCGTGTTGCCGATCAAAAGGAGCGAGCCGTCTTCGTTGAAGGCCATCGCTTGGCCCGTGGTCGGGAGGTGGCGCACGGTGGACCAGCCTTCGGTGATGATCACCTCCGTCCGACCTTCTGCCGGACTGGAGCGGGCGATGAACCGCCCATCGCCCGAGACGGCCAGACTCTGCGTGCCCCCTGGCGTCGGAAAGGACCTCATCGTCGCCAAAGTGGCCGGGTCGACGAGGACGAGGCCGTTCGGCTCAAGAGCCAGGACCGCCGACTTGCCGTCCGGGAGAAGGACCGCCGCCGACACGCCCCCCCGGATGACAGTTCCGAGCCGTCCGGCCCAAGTCGAGACGTCGTTGCTGACCGAGACAGAGACCAGCGTCTCGCCGTCGGGAGAGACGTCGATCCCGCCGACCCCGCCAACGAGGACAGTGCGGGTTCCCGTGAATGGCACCCGGAAGAGACCATTCCCGAGCGCGAAGAACCCGCTGCCGTCCCGAGCGAACCGGGTCGTCCTCGTGGTCTGGAGGAGATTGTAGGTCGCTATCGGCTGGCCGCTGAAGAAGTTGAGGCGCACGACGGTCGTCCCGACACAGACCAGGAGCGTGCTGCCGTTGGGTTCGAACTCGACATCGGCGATCGGGTTCGGCGAGACGGAGTACGAGCCGACCAATCCAGGCGACTCCGCTTCGGCATAGTAGAGGCGCCCGTCCTTGCCGCCTCCGGCCACGGTCTTCGCGTCCGGCCCCAGGGTCACCCCTTTGAGATCGACGGGAGCCTGGAATTCCTGCAGGACGGCCCCAGTGGCGGCGTCGCGCAACGACATGAGACCCCGGTCGGTGGCGATCGCGAGGACGTCCTTGCGGAAGAACCCAGGACTCGGCTCCATGTCCAGCCCGGTGACGATCCCGTTCACCGTTATGGTCGCGACAAGGCTCCCGTCGACAGCGGAGTGCTTGCGCACCGTGTTTGTGCCGTGGGCCGTAAAGACGGCGGCCCCGTTCGGCTCCAAGACGGCGTGGGTCAGGTTCGGAGCGGTCTGGAACCGGAGTCGGGGCAGGAGGGACTTGGCCTCGCGGAAGACCACGCCTCCGTCAAAGTCGGCCGTAGCGAGATATCGACCGTCCTCGGAGTGGTCGACGGCGAGGATGCCCTGGCGGTGGCCCTCGAAGACGACGTCCATGTCAAGGGGAGTCTGTGCGGCGGGCCAGGCGGCAAGGCCGACGGTCAGCACCAGGAGTCCCTGGCGCCAAGCAACTCGATGGTTCATGGCTTGATTCTACGGCCCGCCTTGGAGGCTTATCCACTGACTTTCGTCAGTCTCCGGGCAGTCTTTCCCAACCCTTCCCTCATGTTCGCTTCGCTTCACACGAGGGCGGGGCTCCGAACAGCTTAAGAAGTGGTCGGCTAGAGACCGGACCCGTCCGTGCGGATCAACTGTCCCTGAAGAGAGTGTGAGCGATGTCCTGACTAAAGTTAGGGTCAGACATTGCCGAAACTCGGCGAGACTATAAGCATGCGAAAACTTGTCGTCCTTTCCTTGCTCGCTTGGTCGGCGGGGGCCCAGGCTCTCGAGAGTTACGGACTCAACAGCTCGGGCACTCTCGTCAGGATCGACGACGTCTCCAACTCTCAAACCTTTGTTCAGAACATCGGTCTTACGGGAACGTTCTGCCTGGCCTATAACCCCGTCGACCAATTTTTCTACACTGTCTCCGGCGGCACCCTATTCAGGTTCAAGCCGGGCACGACATCGGTCGCCTGGCGCTCGCTGCCGTTCCTCTCGAACAACATCCACGGCCTGGCGATCAGCCGGAACGGCATCTGCTGGGGAATCGAGAGCGGTACGGGTCGGCTCTGGAAGTTCGGGACTCAATCGGGAGAGGTTCTGGTCGGTACGACGGGCATGTCTCCCAACGGCCTTGCGTTTGGCGCGGACGGCTCTCTCTACGTCATTCATGGAGTGGTGGACCCGAACCTCTACGGGATCTATGTGGTCGACCAGAACACGGCCGAATGCACGCGCGTCACAAAAGGAAGCCAGCCACGGTTCGACCTCTTCGCGCTGACTGCCCGCCCCTTCGGAAGTTGGGGGCTTGGCAACTTCATGGGCTACTTCAACACCCATGCGACGGTCAATCCTATCACGGGAGCTTTCACGGGCAGCGGAGGAAGCTTCGTCAGTCTGCGAGGGGTGGCCTATGAGTTCGATGGGCCGTTCGCCAACATCATGCAACTCGGCACAGTCACCTTTGGTCGGGTCGTCAGCAACACCCCTGGATGTCTGGACGACCGCGAAGGAGACCCGCTCCGAGTCTGCAAGTTCATCGTCCCGAACCAGACTGTGCCGCCGATCCAGTTCAGCCTGATCACCCAGGTCCCTTCCAACCCGACGACGATGGCGTCGCTGATCAACCATCGGGTTACTTCCGCGGGCTCCTTCACGATGTCGGTCGATTTCTTGAACCCTCGATTGAACCTCTACGAGAACTTGGGGAACATCGCAGTCGGCTCCAACCCAGCGACCTCCTTCGTCGTCGGGGACGTCGACCGCCACGTTTCGAACACCCGAATGGTGAACATGCGGCTGTCGCTTCGACCGAACGGGCCGGTCGGCGCTGCCGTCTTCTGTCTGGAGATCGATCAAGCCGTCGTGCAATCGACCTAGTTTCAGCCCAGACCTGAGCCACGGCCCGGCGCCCCGACAAAGCAGATCCCGTCATCGACTTGTCTGCCGAGAGAGGAAAGTGGGCGCCCGGGCCAGATTTCAACGAGCGATCAAAGCGAGAGCCAGCCGCCCTCCCCACCCAAACAGTTGACGACGACAAGAAACCCTGGAACCTGGAGCCGAATACTGTCACAATCCGCCCGAGAGTCCTCAAGAGGAAGGGAGGTCCCTGTCGTGCGGTCCAACCGGCTCAAGCCCATCACTCCCGAACAAGAACTTCAGGCCATGACTGCCCTCTTGGACCTCGTGGGAGACACGCCTGAACTCGACCTGGCGCTCGACAGGATTCTCCAAGTCGTTTGCAACCTCTTGGGGGCGGACGACGGGAGCATCGGTCTCACCGAACTCGATGGGACCGCCATCAGGATCCGGGCCACGCATTGTATGCCGTCCTCCGAACGCGGATCCGTCTTCAGGAAGGGTGAGGGCCTCGCCGGGGCCGTGCTAGCCAGCCGAGCCCCGGTCAGGCTCGACCGATACTCTGAGATTCCTGGCGCGTTGAGTCAGGGCCTCGACGACAACGCGGTGCTGGGAGTCCCTGCCCTCTGGCATGGGGAACTTGTCGGGTTCTTCGGGCTCGGGCGTCGCCCTCCCCGGACGTTCGACGAGGACGACGAGCGGCTCCTCTTGCGGTTCTCGCAATATGCGGCGATCGTCATTCACGAGTCCCGGACGCGGGCTGAGTCGAAACGATCCCTTGAAGACCTGGACAGGCTGTCGAGGCTCGGCCAAGACCTGAGCGCGGCAACGACCATCGAGGAGACGACTCGGTCGTTCCTTCACCACATCGCGTCTCACGGAGGGTTTGTCTGTTCCGTCGCCCTGCACGAGGCGCTGCAGCCCAGAAGAGTCACAGTCATCGGTCAGTGGCATCCCGAGACCGGAGCGACGTTGGTCAGAATTCAATATCCTGACTCTCCCGGCTCCCTTGATGTCGACCTTGACAAGGGACGCGCCGTCACCATTGAGAACGTCTTTACCGATCCAAGGTGCGGGCCCGAACTCCGAAGCATCCAGAAAGCAAGCGGCAGGCCTGCGTTGGCCTTGTTCCCGCTGATGGCCGAGTCTCGACGCATCGGGACTGTCGCGCTGAGCGACTCGGAACCCAAGCTCTGGACTCCCGAAGAGCTCGGGCCCTATTCGACGGCGATCAGCATGTTGGGATCGGCCCTGGCCGCCCGTCTGGCCCAAGAACAACGGACCGTCGATGTCCAAAGACTGGCTCGCTACGAAGTGAGGCACCGGTTGGCCCGAGAACTCCACGACAGCGTCTGTCAGAGCATCTTCGCGATGTCTCTCGTCGCCCAATCGCTCGAGCCGACGCCCGGGCTGGAACGGGTGGTGCAGTTGAGCCGCGAGGCCCTCGCCGACATGCGCCACCTCATCCGCGAGCTTCAACCTCCTCCTGACCCCACTCATGACGACTGGCTGGGCTTCGCCAATCTCCGGACCGAGGGCTTCGCGACCGCTTTGAGGCGCCATATCGATGTCTTGCAAGCCGCCTCGAATCCAGTCGAGCTGTCGGTCTCCCCGAACCTCCAGCTTCACCCAGACCAGGTCTGGCCCTTGCTATGCGCGACGCTCGAAGCGATCGGGAACGGAGTGCGGCACTCCGGCGCGACCATCATTCGAGTAGCCGCCGATACCGTCGACCGGACGACTCGGGTGACGGTCACCGACGACGGATGCGGGTTTGAGCCCCTCCGCTCAGGGCCGGGGCTTGGTCTTGGTCTCTCGTCCATGAAGGAGCGCATGGAGACAGTCGGGGGGAGAATGACGCTCCAAACAAGCCCGGGGCGTGGCACCACCGTTTGTTTTGAGGTTCCCTTGGCATGATCCGTCTCCTCATCGCCGACGACCATGAAGTGGTGCGCCACGGCCTGCGGCTCGTTTTGGGCGGACTGCCCGACATCGACATCGTGGGCGAGGCGCGCTCTGGGCCGGAGGCTCTCGAACTCATTGAAAGGCTCCAACCTGACGTCGCCCTTCTCGACCTGATGATGCCCGAACTGGACGGGATAGCCGTGGCCAGGGCCAGCGGCCATCCTTGCGTCGTGCTCCTGACCAACTACGTCGATGCGGCAAGGGTCCGTGAAGCGATCGCCGCCGGCGTCAAAGGATACGTTCTCAAAGACGTCAGCCGAGACGAGCTCGAACGAGCCGTGCGAGACGTCGCCGAAGGTCGACCCTTCTTCCACGCCGAAGCGCAGAGATGCTTGGTCCAAGCCGTCCAAAGCCAAGAACCTGACCCTTTCGAGGCCCTGACGGGCCGAGAGAAAGACGTCCTGGCGGCTATCGCCCGAGGAAGGAGCAACAAGGAGATCGGACTCGACCTGGGGCTGACAGAAGGGACTGTGAAGGGGTATGTCAGCTCGGTGCTGATGAAGCTCGGCCTGCAAGACCGCACCCAAGCCGCTTTGATGGCCGTCCGCCATGGCCTTTGAGGAGAAGTGACAGGGGCGCCCTATGCCTTTATGATCCACCGCCCGAAGGAGGCAAAACCCGAGCCGCCAGCTTCTCCGCCCGGGTGCGGACGGCCTCGGGGAGGGCGGGATCGACGTTCAGGCAAGCCCAGGCGGCCGAAACCGAGGGGTGGGCCTCGGCGAGGTCAAGGAGCTTCCCGGCGAGGCCCGCGTCAGAGGTGCGGGTCAGACATCCAAACAGCATCCCAGCCCTGTTGTCGGCCATCAAGGCTCCTCGGTAAGGCTCCAGAGCCTTGTCGCCGAGCAACTCCAGGGCCGCCGACGTCCCTTCGTCGCCGCCGTGCTTGGCGAGAGCGGCGACCAGGGCCATCGCCCCGGCGGCGGCGTCCTCGGGCTTGCCCTCTTTGAAATGTTCGGCCAGGGCTTTCCCAGCCGAACGGACGAACTTCAGGGTCGCCGCCTGTTGGTGCTGGAGCTTCCAACTCACGTACCATTCGAGGGCCTCTTCGTCCGGGTACGCCGCGACCAAGAGCCGGTCGTCAACGATCTTGGCGTCGGCCTTCGGGTCGAGGTCGATGAGACGCTCCTTGACCAGAGTGTGCAGCTCACGGAGGTAGACGCGGGGCGAAGGCCCAGGAATGAGGATCTTGCCCATCTCGTCCATGCTGGCGCGGTCGGTGTAGAGCCACAGCCGCACCTGATCCCAGGGGCCGCCGAACCGGGCGTCGCGGGTCAGGCGGGCCAGCCGCAGGGTTCCCGGGTCGCGCGGCATCGACAGGAAGAACGGCTTGCCGGGCCTTGGGGAGGGCTTGCGCATGTTGAGGCACAGCGTGCGCACGTCGGTCTGGGAGCGCGCCCATCCCGCGAAGTCGATGAAAGGATCGACAGAGGCGATGTAACCGAAGTTCGAACCGCCGGGAAACTCGATAGTCATGTCTTGGACTTGCAGCACGTCTTGGGCGGAGCCGTCGGCGCACACGTACTCAAACCCGGCCGGGATGATGATCCGCTCGCAGTGGGGCGGTTTGTTCTTCACCGAGACAGTGAAGCGGCTGAGACTGTGGCCCTCGAAGGTCAGACCGATGTCCTTGAGCTCTGCCCCACCAAGGAGCTTGGTCGTGCCGTCATGGACGCAGGCCACGCCGGTCTCGTTGCCATGCTCGTCCTTGAGGAGCCCGAAGTCGGTACCCTCTTTCACGATGGAGCAGGCGCAGGCGATCTGGGGCCTGTCGTCCGTGAACGATCCTTTGATGGGCACCCATAGGTTGACGTAGCCGTTGGAACTCGGGCCGTCAGTCGTCAGCGTGCTCCCGTCCGGCATCGTCGTGTAGCGCCTCAGCTTGTAAACTAATGTGGCTCGATAGCGCCTGTCGGTATAGTATTTCTCTGCATAAGAACATGGACTCTTGTTCCAATGACCAAACTGGAATGTCATGAAGTTCTTTGGGTCTTGGATGTACTCGGCCGCGCCAATCTTTGCATAAGTCGCGTGAGCAATGTTCTGGTACAAGTGCCTTGCCTCTTCGCCGACACCGAACTTTCGGAGACTATCTTCCAACTCGTCAAAGGGGGCTCTTTCGCCATCAATCAACCAGAATGGCCGTATTGTGCTGTTGTGGCTCCTCGTGCAAGTCTTGTCACAAGAGTCGTCGCACTGAGTATGAAGAAAGTGCTTTTTTCCTTGACAAGTATTCACGCAAACTAGACCGTTATGGCTAATGTTCACCGTCGTGTCGCTCTTCCAAGTCCAAGACACTTCGCATACTGTCATGATGATGTCGGACTTGCTGATCAGCCAGGAACAATTTCCATCAGGCGGCGGGGCTTGAGCCAACGCATGACCGATTGCGAAACACGAAGCAATAAGGAAAGGCGCTCTCAACGTAAGCGCGTATCGAAGCAACATTTTCGTTTCTCCTTTCCGGCGCGGGGCAGCGCGCTTCTCCGAGACTGATGATAAGCCAATCTCTGCCATCGAGAGCGCGGGCGTCCATGGCCAGGGACTCGACAGCCTGCTCCATGGATTCGTCGCGTTAGGTTCGATCCGAAGTCTGGCTCTCATGGCGAGGGCGGCACGAACTCCAGGCTTTCCTTCACTTCGCGAAGCAAGACGTCGGCGTGATCGATCCGAATTAGCCCGACACGAGGATCCTCTAAGTCGAAGATGGCGAACAAGGTCGCGGCGACACAGACGGCGAACACCCATCCGGCCCGCTGCGAGGCCACGTTTCCTTTGCCCAACTCGCGACCGGCAATGGCGGCGCTGAGGATGGCGGTCAAGCCGATGACCACCGTGACGAGCCAAGGCACGTGGGTCGTGCCTTCTATCCGCCGCTTGTTACCGAGATCGAGCACCTCGTTCAAGGCTTGGACGATCAGTGCGCGGTCAGGAGCCTCTCGAGCTTGGAAGGCCGTCTCGAACACCGCCGATTGAAGACCTGCGGCATCTGTACGCTGTTCGAGCCCTGCGACTTCACTACCCCGGGGCCGGGCCAGCCACTCGTTGAACTCCAGGCGCCCACGGACATATTTGAGCAGCGCTTCTCTCGCTTCATCACGCGAACCACCGCCGAACAACAAGCGGAACTCGAGAGTGCTGATCGCGTTGGCCTCGTCGATGGCCAGGTCGAGCCGCTGGTTGAACCTGGACCAGGCCGCCGAAAAGGAGAAGGCGAGCAACAAACCTAAGAGTGCGAGCAGCCCGCCCACGACGGTGCCGCCGACCTGGCCCTCCTCGTGCGCGGACTTATTGCGCAGCCCCAGCCCGAACGCCACGAGCACTGCGACCGCGATGAAAGCGGACGTGGCGTACAACATCCGCATACTCTACCGTTCGCTGACTTGATAAGACAACCTACAGAGTAGGGGGTCGCTCAGACCGGCCAAAGCTTGCGGTTCTAGAAGCGAGAGTGAGGATGCCCGTGACACGGGCGTTCCCGCTCTCTCACCCTGGCTCCCTCCCCGACACCCTAAGCCTTCAGGCTCGCCATGTCGATCACAAACCGGTAGCGAACGTCGCTTCTGAGCATCCTTTCATAGGCCTCGTTGATCGCCTGCATGGGGATCACCTCGATTTCGCAGACGATCCCATGGGCGGCGCAGAAATCAAGCATCTCTTGCGTCTCCCGGATCCCACCGATGAGCGACCCGCTGATCGAACGGCGGCGGAGAATCAACGGAAAAGCGGCCAAGGGAGTCGGGTCAGGCAAACCGACAAGAACCATCCGCCCATCAAGGGTCAGCTTGTCAACATACGCGTTGAGGTCGTGCGGTGCCGACACCGTGTTGAGAAGGAAGTCGAAACGGGCCGGGTGCTCCTTGAACGCCTCGTCGTCCTTGGTCGCGATAAAATCGTCGGCTCCCAGAGCCCTGGCGTCGGCCTCTTTGCTCGGCGAGTGGCTCAGGACTGTGGTATGGGCACCCATCGCCTTCGCAAACTTCACGCCCATGTGTCCGAGCCCGCCCAGGCCCACCACCCCGACCCGCGTGCCCGGCTTCACACCGAAATGGCGGAGCGGCGAGTAGGTCGTGATCCCTGCGCAGAGCAGAGGCGCGGCCGCGTCCAGGGACAGCCCGTCCGGGATCCTGACCACAAAGTCTTGGTCGACCACGATCTGGGTCGAATATCCGCCAAAAGTGAGGCTCCCGTCCTTCTCTCGGCCGTTATAGGTGAAGGTCGAGCCCGTGTCGCAGTACTGTTCTTCCCCTGCCTTGCACGGCCCGCAAGCGCGGCACGAATCGACCATGCATCCAACCCCGACCGAGTCTCCTGGCTTCCACTTCGTGACCCCGCCGCCGACCCGAACGACACGTCCCACGATCTCGTGCCCAGGCACCATCGGGTATTCCGAAAAGCCCCACTCGTTCCTGGCAAAGTGGATGTCGGTGTGACAGACACCGCAATAGTGGATCTCGATCAGGACGTCCTTCTCGCCCGGTTCGCGGCGGTCAAGGCTCCAGGGCTCGAGCGGGGTGGTCGCGGAGTGGACGGCGTAGGCGGCAGTCGAAAGCGGCATGACGGCTTCAGTCTAGCAGTCCTGATCCCGAATCGACCGGTCGCCGGTGTGACGATCTCCTGTGGTGGGACATCCCTGGTCTCAAGCTGTGCGGGTCGGCCCGACGAGCCGGAAACGGAGGGATCGCCTCAGCCGGGAGGCTCGACAGGCGCCCGCAGACTGGACGGAACCAAAGGTGCTCCACCCATGGGCTCCCTTCCCAACCCCTCCCTCATGTTCGCTCCGCTTCACAAGAGGGAGGGGCTCCGGACAGGTTAAGGTCGCACGGTCCAAGCCACGCGGTCGATGTCGTAGCACCAGCTCAGAACCGCCGTCGGCCCGAGCGGCCTCACATTGACCCGCAGCTTGACCGTCCCGTCAGCCTTCACGAAGTCCGAAGGGTCTCCCGACACCGTCAGACGGACATGCTTGAGGATCGAGCCCAGATTGTCCGTCCGCCTTTCGGTCGGGCTTTGGGCACCGTTCTTATCGACCAGGACCATCTCCTGCCGGAACGAGCCGCTCGTGGCCATCTTGCTCGTCAGGGCTACCGAGAGTCCCGTCGGCGATGTCACGGTTGTCGTGCCGGTCAACTCCATCTGCACGGGAGCCTCCACCGCATTGAGAACGATGAACCGACAGACTCGGAGAACGTCCCCGTCCTCCTCGGCCAAACTCGCCAGGTTGCCTCCGTTGACGCGTCCCCGAAAGACCTGGACAGCGTTCGGCGCCATCACTTCAGGCCCCCTGACGATCTGATAGCAGTGGGGCAGTAAGGCGAAGACTCCGAGATCGTTCCCCGCCGCGTCGTACTTCTCGATCCAGCCCCCCGACCAAGAAGGCACGAAGACGCTGTCGTCAGGCTCGACCGTCACCCATTCAGGTTCGAGCATTCCGGTCGCGGCAAACTGGTTCAGATAACCACCGGACGAGTCCAGCCTGTCGAGCGTGTTATGGAACGTGTTTGAGACGATCATCGATCCATCGGACTGGAATGCCAAGCCCGTCGGAGAGAGGATTCCAGACGAAGCGACGCTTGAGAAAACTCCCAAGAATGTCCCGTCCGGTGCATATTGGTAAATCAGTTGCTCGCCAGGGAAGAACGAGGACGTGTAGATGTTTCCTTGAGAATCCATCGCCAACTGGCCCTGTCTCTGAAGGCCAGTGACGGCGAAGATCCCGAGGTCGGTGCCGTCTTGGGCGAAGCGTCGGATGAATCCGCTGTTGTACTCGTTCACCAGGATGTCTCCATGCGAGTCGACGAGCAAGGCGTTCGCGTCGACCTCATCGGCGAACAAGCCCAACTCGGTGCCGTCAGCGTGGATGAGCCTCAGGGATTGGGAGCCGAAATCGGCGACAAGGAGGCGGTCTTCATCCAGGAAGACGATGCCGATGGGTAGCGCAACGTCGCCGAAGTACCCCTTGACGTTGCCAGAGTCGTCAAGGCGATAGATTTTGCCAGGAGGAATCTCGGTTCCCGAACTGACATAGTAGTCGGCTATGACGGACTGGAATCCAATCAGGGAGGCGGCAAGCACAAGAGTCCGAAGAAAAGTCGAGGTCACAGACATCGCCTTCAGTCTGTTGGATCAAAGCCCGGGGCTGAGTTGTCAAAACTAGGATTCGCTGGCGGTAGATGAGTGCTTATTGGCCACGACGCGCTGGTTTCTAGCTCATTGAACTCACATTACTGGTTATAATTCCGACCACTCGTGCGATACACTCCCATGGATTTGGCCCAGCCGCCAGAGCGGTTTTATGTCGGATGGGGCGACCTCAACCAAAGCCAAGCGGAATGGGTGCAACAGCCTGGAACTTGGACCTTGCTGCTCTACGCGCACTCGGGCATCGCGACCATCAATGGGAGAGTTCATCCGTTCTCGCCGAAGCAGGGGATCATCTTTCCACCGTCCGCCACCTGTGGCCATGCCAAAGTCGGACCGCCCAGTTTGTGCGTCAGCGCCGTGTTCAGTCTTCCGGAACCCAAGGGGCCGCGCCTCGTCCATGCGGTGCCCGTCGCGTTCGAAGTGCTCCCAGGTTGGTATGACCTTTACCTGGACGCTTGCGAGCATGCGACCGTCGGCGCAGTCCGGGCTAAGGCCCTGGCATGGCACATCCTGTGGACGATCGCTCGTCCTTGGAGCGTCATGCGCGACGAGCCTCGGCTGTATGAAGCGGAAGACATCATTGCCACACGTCTGTCACAACCCTTGCGGGTGCCCGAGATCGCGCGCCAGTTGGACGTTTCCCAGGCCACTCTCTTGGCTTGGTTCCAAGCTGAGCACCAAATGACAGTTCAGGGCTACATCCGCCAGACACGGGCCCGAGAGGCCTGCCGCTTGCTGACATCGACAAACCTTCGGGTCAAAGAGATCGCGGCCAAAGTGGGAGTGCCCGACCTCCAGCAATTCAACAAGCTTGTCCGCAACCATAGCGGGCTGTCGCCTCGCGACTACAGGAACAAAGCAGACTCAAACAGTTAGATCCCGGGCTCGGCCAATTCCGGCCACAACCTCACAAGCCAGGGACGGCCGTGGAACGGGAGCCCTCTCACGCTGTCGCGAGAGCGCATCGCCCTTGAGTTGCCTCCCCAACCCCTCCCTCATGTTCGCTGCGCTGCACACGAGGGAGGGGCTTCGAAGACATCAGCCCCGCATGGCCGCCTCGATCGCGGCGACGTCGATCTTCCCCATCGTCATCATCGCCTCGAAGGCCCGCTTGGCGGTGGCGCGGTCTGGATTCGACAAAGCCTCGGTCAAGATCGTCGGAGTGATCTGCCAAGAGATCCCCCATTTGTCCTTGCACCACCCGCACATGCTCTCCTCTCCGCCGTTCCCAACGATCGCGTCCCAGTAGCGGTCGGTCTCGGCCTGATCCTCCGTCGCGACCTGGAAAGAGAACGCCTCGTTATGGACGATCGCCGGGCCGCCGTTCAGCCCGATGCACGCGATTCCCATGACCGTGAAGAGCACGACGATGACGTCGCCCTCCTTGCCTGACGGATAATCGGCAGGGGCCTTCACGACCTCGTCCACTGTCGTGTCCGGAAAGGTCGCGGCATAAAATCGCGCCGCCTCCTCGGCAGCACCGTCGTACCACAGGCAAATAGAGTTCTTAGCTTTAGCTGGCATCTGTTGTTGTTACCTTTCTGGCGCGCCGAGCGTCAGTAGCGGGTCTCCTGGTCGTCCCAGCAGGTCTGAAGGTAGTCAATCTGCGCCGCGTGCTCCGCCAGGTGGCTGCCCGGGAAGGTCATCCAGTTGGCCATCGGCAGCGGACCGCCTGGCGTCTGCGGTGACGTCTCGAAGAGCTCGGGCGTGACACCTTCGATCGCCCTCTTCAATGCTTCGCCAGTTCGGTCAAGCTCGGCCACGGCGGTCGCGAGGTCTGGCAGCCGGAACGACCAGTCCGGCCCTCCCCCGTTTTCCTCACCACGAAGCACCATGGCGATGCCTTGGTTGGCGTCCACGCAGTGCGAGGCGATGGCGAGCACCGACTTGGCTGTCGGACCTGGGCTCCACTCGACCTTGTCGGCTGGGGTCGCGACCAGGGCGTTCCTCAGCCTGCGCAGTCCATACTCGGCGTTCGCCAACCCTTCGGCGCGAGCTTGCTCGAGCGTCATCGGGCGCCTCCAGCACTCACGGCCTCATCTCCGAGCCACTCGGCCAAGCAACGGACAGCCTCGCTCCAACCGCCGATGTGTGCGTCGCGAGACTCAACGGTGTCAAGCTTGGCGTGGGTCAGTCGCAACAGACTCCCCGCCCCGTCTGGCTCGACCTCGATGGTGAGGACCGTTTCCGGATACTCCCGTTCGCCAGGCTCCCACTTCCAGGTCATCTCGATCCGGTGGTGGGGTTCGAGAACTAGATAACGGCCCTTGGCGACATGAGGCCCCTCTTCACCGATCAGGGCGATCTCATATTCGCCTCCGACTCGCACATCGAGTGCTCGCACGTGGGCCTTCATCCCTGGCTCGGGGCACATCCACCGCTCCAGGTCGGAAGCGGTCGTCCAGGCTCGGTAAACACGCTCGGGCGGGCTCGGCATGCGGCACTCGACGACCAGAGTCGTGTCGTCGGGCGTCCTGCAAACAAGGTTCGGTTTGATCATGGGTCCTTCTTTGGGTCAGCCTCTGCTTCCAACATCGCTCTCATGTTCGCGAGAGACGCGCTCCAGAACAGTCTGGCCTCGTCGATCCAGTCCTCCGCCAAGCGGAGACGCTCTGAGCGCAGGCGGCATACTCGCGCCCGCCCGACCTTCTCGGTCTCGACGATCCCGGCTTGCTCCAGCACAGCCAAGTGCTTAAGAACGGCCACCAGGCTCATGCCCGAACCGTCCCTCAGCTCGCCCGCTGTGCTGTCCCTCAAGCCCAACTGGCGCACCATGCGCCTTCGGGTCGGGTCAGCCAGTGAGGCGAACACTTGATCGAGATCACTGTCGGAACAGTTAATCACTTTGTTTAGTATGGACGTACGGCGAGCGTCGGTGGGTCTTCTGCCAGATGGGCGGCGCGCAGCGGCACATTCCCGAAGAGGAAGCCCCTATCGCACAAAACCCCGAAAAATCCCGCAACCCAAGTCGGGTGCATAGGGCTAGAATTCGGTGTGCCCGGCGAGCAACTCTTCAGTGAGGCTGAAGTCACGGAGATCGTCAAGCGGGCGGTCGAGCTTCAGGAGTCCGGCCGCCAAGCACAGGAATACGTCCCCGGAGTCACTCGCTCGGAACTCGCCAGGATCGCGGGCGAGATCGGGATCGAAGTCGCGTTCCTAGAGCAAGCGATCCGCGAAAGGTTGGAACCGCGTCAAGAGCGCAAAGGCTTCTGGCAAAGCCTGTGGCCCGGGCCAGTGGAGCGGGTCGTCGACGGCGAGCTTGATCCAGAGGACTACGACATCCTGACCGAGCACCTCCCGACCCGGGCAACCAACGCGCCGCCCTCGCAGGTCGGAAGGACCTTGACGGCTAAGGTCATGACAGGCCTGACGATGGCCGACGTCGCTGTGACCGCCCGCAACGGGCGCACTCGGATCAAAGTCTCTCCACTCCCGATCCTGCCACTGCTCTTCGGAGGCCAGGCGATCCTTGTCAGTGCCGGCATCGCCGGCGGGATCCTTGGCGACAAAGGGCCGTTCATGGCGGCCCTGGCTGTGGGCATTGGCGGGCTCGCCACCGGCCTTGGCCTCGTGATCGGAGGATTGAAGCATACGAAGAAGGCCTCCAACGAGCTCGCGGCCAAACTGGAGCGGCAGATCATCGATGAGCGCCGGGCCAAAGACGCGGCACAGCCTGCCGACTCGCCTCAAGGAAACTCGTGATCCCATATCGACGGGGCAGCCGGCCAAAAAGAAAATCGACCGACGGCCCCCTATGAACAGGCCCTACTGAACGTCCCAGACGAGCTCGTCCGTCCGGACATGGCCGAGAAACGGGCCATGGACTCTTCCTGTCACACGGGCCCGAAGCAGGCCAGTAGGGCTGACGAACCTGGCGGGATTCGTCAATTCGGTGAACGACCGAGTCTCCCAGGCCCTGTTGAGAGAGTTGGAACCGAGCAATTCCCAAGTCAAAGTCTGGAAATTGAAGAGCTCGACGGACTGCGCCAGCGAGCCACCGAAGTTCAAACTCGAAGTCCATGTGACCTGAACGTGCGTGGTCGGCGGGCCACCAAGATGAGTGCCCGACACCTCGTATTGGAAGCTGTTCAGAATCGGCACGCACACCAAGAACGAATTGTCCCGGAAGTGAAGCACATTCGGGCTGTTGGGAACGAAGAGACCGTTGTTAAAGGTCAAAGTCGCGGGATAGACAGGGGCAGCGGACAGGGAGCATGCCAGCGATGCCAGAGCCACGAGGCTGGCGATTCGAGTGGTCGCGCCGCCTGCCTTTCTGTCAATGGCGGCGATGGATCCGATGGACGAGGCCATGGTTTGGTTTGTCGTGAGTTTCATGGTTTCCTTATCGCCGCGCCGATGTTCTGAAGCGACGGCTCTAAGGGGCATTGTGTGGGTGGCCCAGTGACGTCTCCGTGACGGGCATCGTGACGAGCCGTGACAATGTCCCTCGACGAACACAGGCGAGTACGGCGGTTTACCGACGACGCGGACTGCCGGGCTTCAGGCTGACCAACCGCGGCCCGCGGCCTTTGTGCGGATGCACAAAACGGGAGATTGACCCGGGGTGCGCCGGGTCAAAGGCAGTTTGGCAACATGCCGGGCTTACTGAGGATGGCCGCCCCGTCTCCCTCCCCCGAACCGGAATTCGACGGGAGCGGCGTGTCGTGAAGGACGAACCTGACCAGGTGTGTCCAGAACGAGATGTTAAGCGAACGCCCCAACAATAAGGCGGCAAGATTGTCTCAGTTAGCTAACTGATCCAGATAAGTTAACGTTCGCACCCCCAATCCCGGTATCCTTGATCCGGCATGCCAGACGGTTCCAGTCGACAGCGACACCGAGCCTCTCGCTTGACCGACGAGGCCCTTCGGCTCCTAGAGGAGCGCGTCGCCAGAGTGTGGTCGGACATGGGACACGAGGGCCGGGTCACACGCGCCGGGCGCGCCGCCCTGCTCGGCGTCAGCATCAGCACCGCCTCCCGGATCTTCGCTCGTGCCGGAAACGACCGCTCAGTCCTGCGGCAATCGTTCCACAGCGTGGGGCTCCCCTGGAATGACGCTTACTGCGAGATCATGACGCTTCAAGAAGCAGACGTGGCCCCAGTCTCCGGCCCGTCCCTCCGGAAGCTGTTCCGAAGGAGCTCTTCAGCCTGGGCTCTCGCCGTCGCCACCGCGGCCCTCGCCGTCACCGGAGGGTTCGTAGCGCTGAAGTCCGGTGCCGCCGAGCAAGGCCCCCGTCTCACGGTCCTCAACCACGAGGGACGAATGGCTTACAACCGTGGAGATCAAGACGCCGCCTTGCGGCTCGCGGCCGACGCCCAACGCTTGGCCAGGGAGCTATGTTCGGCCGACGGTCTTGCCGAAGCTCTCCGCCTCGAAGGGGACGCGCTTGCGGCGAAAGGCGACCTAGAGGCCGCGATCGCCAAGTTTCAAGAGTCTCTACCGATCTGGCGCACGTTCGAGCAGAAGCGCGGGCTTAGCATGGTGCTCGAGTCATTGGGCGTGGCCAAGGCGCGCCTGGGAAATCTCGACGAAGCCGAAGAGCACTTCAAAGAGAGCCTCGGTGTGCTGCGAGATATCGAGCCACAGTCCGAGCCGCCCTACGTCCTTCGTTGGCTGGGCTCCATCGCCGCTCTCAGGGGCAACACGACCGCGGCGCGTGTCTGGTTCGACCGCGCCGCGCACCTCATCGCCGACCAGCCCAAACAGGCCATGCAAATCGACATCAAGGCCCTGAGGGGCATGACCTTGTGCTTGGACGGGAGCCACGATCAAGCCCTCAAGGAGATCAGTTCTTGCCTAGAACATTGGGAGGCCCGGGAACACCCCCGCTGGATCGCCAACACCCTCGTCCAGAGATCGACCGTCCTTGTAGCCTCCGGGCGGCACGAAGAGGCCCGATCTGACCTCGAAAGGGCCCACGTCCTCTATGCCGAGGCCAACGACACCCGAGGCGCCGCCCTCACCGCCCAATGGCTCCAAGCCCCCGACCTCGGGGCCTATGATCCGGTCCGGCAAATCGAGAACTTCTTCTGATCAAGCCCTCCGGGCCCTGAATGCTTGCCCACGGCCCCGACCACAGTGGGAGGACGGACTCAAGTCCGCTGTCCGAAACCCCCTCCCCCGTTACGGGGGAGGGGGCAGGGGGTGGGGGCGTCGCGCCCCCTTCCGTTGAACCTCGCACGACCGGAGGAACCAAGGCCACACCACCTTGGACAGACTCAAGTCCGCTCTGCTGAATCCCCTCCCCCGTTACGGGGGAGGGGGCAGGGGGTGGGGGCGTCGCGCACCCCTTCCGTTGAACCTCGCACGACCGGAGGAACCAAGGCCGCACCACCTGGGACAGACTCAAGTCCGCTCTGCTGAATCCCCTCCCCCGTTACGGGGGAGGGGGCAGGGGGTGGGGGCGTCGCGCCCCCCTTCCATTGAACGGCTCACGACCGGAGGAACCAAGGCTGCGCCACCTTGGCCGGACTTCAGTCCGCCCTCCACCCCCAAAAGGTATCCTCTCCACCCCAGAGGCATGGCCCACACCCTCCTCACCCCAGGCGTGCTCCCCACCAGGACGAAGACCCGAAAGGGCACCTACTTCGTCCAGACATGGGGCTGCCAGATGAACGAGGAGGACAGCGAGCAGATCGCCCTCGGGCTCCAGGGCCTCGGCCTCACACCCGCATTGAGCCCCCGTGAAGCCCACGTCGTCGTCCTCAACACCTGCAGCGTCCGCAAGAAGCCCGAGGACAAGGCCTTCTCCTTCCTCGGCTTCCTCCGCGAGGTCAAGCAGGCCCGCCCCGACATGGTCGTCGGAGTCGCCGGGTGCATGGCACAGCTCCGCGCCGAAGAGATCAGAAAGCGCAACCCCTTCGTCGATTTCGTCGTCGGGACAGCCCACGTCCACGCCATCCCCGGCCTCGTCGAGCAGGCGCTCCAAGAGCGCCGCTTCCAAAGGCGCCTCGAGCTCCCCGAGCGCAAAGGCGCCGTCGTCACCGACGTCCCCCAGCGGCACCTCGAGCGCCAAGGCAAACTCAAAGCCTTCGTCCCCATCCAGTACGGATGCGACAAGTTCTGCACTTTCTGCATCGTCCCCACGACGCGAGGGCGGGAACGCAGCCGCCCCACCGAGCACATCCTCCAAGAAGTCCGGCGCCTCGCCGAACTCGGCGCCAAGGAGGTCACCCTCCTCGGCCAGACCGTCAACAGCTATGGCAAGAACCTCGCCGAAGGCAACGTCCCCTTCGCCAAGCTCCTCCGCCTGCTCGCCGGCGTCCCCGGCATCGAGCGCATCCGCTATACCTCGCCCTATCCCCGCGACTTCCGAGCCGACCTCGTCGAGACCATCCGCGACGTCCCCCAGGTCATGGAGCACTGCCACATGCCCCTCCAGGCCGGCCATGACGACCTCCTGAGGCGCATGAAGCGGCTCTACACCGTCGAGTCGTACGCCCAGATCGTCCAGAGCCTCCGGGAAGCCGTGCCCGAACTCGGCCTCACCACCGACGTCATCGTCGGCTTTCCCGGCGAGACCGACGACGAGTTCCAGGCCACCCTCGACGCCATCGAGCGGTTCCAGTTCGACGGGGCCTATATGTTCAAGTACTCCCCGCGCCCCGGCACCCCCGCCGCCACCCTCCCCCAGGTCGATCCTCAAGTGGCCGACGACCGGCTCCAGAAGCTCATCCAAACACAGACCGCCGTCACCCTAAGGCGCAACCAGGCCTGTGTCGGGCGCACCTTCGAGGTGCTCGTCGAAGGCCCATCGCCCAAAAACCCCGGGCTCTTCCAGGGCTACAGCCGCTGCTTCCGCATGCTCCACTTCCCCGCCAAGCCAGCATGGACGGGCGGGCTCGTGCCCGTCAAAGCCACCGCCAGCCACCTCTGGGGACTGAGCGGCGAGCCAGCCTGAACCCACCGACCGGCCCGCCCCGACCGCTACTTCAGCTCGCCCACAGGCAAAGCGTAGAAACCGAAGCCCTCGATCATGTCGCCTGTGAACACAGCCATCGTCCCGTCCGGTGACAGCGCGAACCGCTCCGGCTTGAAGAACCGGTGCTTCGCGATCGGGTTGCCCTTGTAAGCCCGCTGCTTCGTGCCTATGTCGAACACCCGCAGGTCGCCGTCACCCCCCAGACCCACCACCTTCGAACCGTCCTTCGTGAACCCGCCGTCCACCATCAACGACTCGAAATTGTGCTGAGTCGCCAGGCTGCCCGAGTCCATCACCGCCAAAGCGGGCGTGTTGCCCCCGCGCGCCAAAGACGCCAACAGCTTCGACCCGTCGGCGCTATAGACCAAAAACTGGGGCGTGCCCGCGTGCTCCTTGTTCATCGCCGCCTGCTTGCCCGTGCCCGCGTCCACCGCGATGACCCAGCCCGAACCGTCCGTATGGGCGATCCTGTCGCCCTTGGGGCTCCATCGAACGTGGATCGCTTTGGCCGCTCCCGGCTCTGCCGCCCACACCTTCGCGCCGCTGCCCGAGTCCCACACCCGCAGGATCCCGTCCGCGAAAGCCCCCGCCAGCCGCTTGCCGTCCGGGCTGAAGCTCACTGCCATCCCCCAACCGTCCGAGTCGAACTTGTGAACCGGTTCCCCCGAACGCTTCACGATCCGGATCGACTTGTCCTGACTCGCCAGCGCGATCAGTTCTGAATCCGGGCTGAACGAGATGTCCATGATCCGGCTTGAGCCCGGTTTGAAGTCGTGTGCCTTGCTCCAACCGCTCGTCGCAAAGACCGCCACCGTGCCCTGCGCGCCCCCTACCGCCACAAACTTCCCGTCCCGCGAATACTCGATCTTGGAGACAGGCCCGGCCATCGCCACGTGCCTCGCCGGTTCGTCCACTACAAATGCCATCAGTAATGAGACCAGCATAAGTTGATTCCTTGAGCCACGATCATACTCATGATTCCGAAATTCCGGCTCACACCCCATGGAACCCGCCCCGGGTCGTTTGCTAGCTTCGCCCAAAAGTTCGACACGATTTCGTCACGGTATGTAGCCCACCTTATGCCCATGGCCTCGCAACAGGCCCTGGAGAACCAAGAATGAAACATCTCACGCTGGCCGCCACCGCCCTGACCATGATGGCCCTCGCTGCCGTCTCCCAGGCCAACGCGGTCGCAAAGTCGATGACCGAGAACGCGGCAGGGTTCAGCTTCTCGATCGTCGGGGCGCAACTGTCACAGGATGAGAACCATGCCCTCGCCGAAGGTCGATACTGGCCCACCGCCATCACGATCGAAGAAGACTACGGAACCGTCAGTAGCGACACGATCACGATCAGCGGCTCCTCGCACCACCACAGCGCCCCCCATGGCGAACCCCCCAACCAGTCCATCTTCAACTTCAAGTTCACCGCCAAGAGCGCGGGATGGAAGAAGGGCAGCCACAAGATGTTCTGGTCGATGGGCTCGTTCCCCCACGCGGACCACTGGAACGGTTTCAACATGACCTTCACAGGCTCCGTCTACAGTGGCACCTTCTGGAACGGCTTCAGCGGCTATGTCCTCATCGTCAGCGGCCGTCATAGCGACTTCCAAATCTTCCCCATCAGCCCGATGGAAGCCCCCGCCACAGGCTACGCCGTCGTCCCCCCAGTCAAGACACAGCGCTTCGGGGCCGCCCGTGTCGAGTTGGAACAAGCGACCGGAAGAGCCAATATCCACCTCGCCACGAACATCGAGCCCCATTGGATCCTCGGGGCCGAGCTCTGCGTCGGCCCGAAAGGCGCCAACGGCGATGTCGTCATGAGCCTGGCCGACATGGGGTCCCTCAACCCCGTGGGAGAGCTTGGCAGCGCGATGGCCGCCTTCGAGGTCCCTCTCCCGCCCCATGTCTATGCCGCCATCGACCAAGGCCGGGCCTATATCCAGGTCAGGACGCTCCAGCATCCCCTCGGAGAAATCCGCGCCGACCTCCGGCGCAACGAACCCGCCCCGATCTTCCCGGGCGTGACCATCGACTGACGTCTTTTCTGTCCCCATCTGCCTCCCGGCGGCCATCATCCGTGGTGGCCGCCACCCTCTGCCAAAAGAGTCAGGTGTGAATGGCGGCTTTGGCACACAGTTGGCACACACGCGGCACACTCGCGGCACACAGAAGGGTGTGCCAAGCAAGCCCCACGCCGAAGGCGGCTCTGGAGCCAGTCCCGGGGAGCCCTTTAGTTGTCCTTGAACTCGCTTCCCAGAAGGTGCCGCACAGACGCGGCCTGGCCGGTGTGATAGCCCACGTGGAACGCCATATAGTTGACCAAGTCCCCCCAGGTCGCGCCCTCCCACATCCCCGAGATCTCGGGGCCTGGCTTGTCCTGGCTGTCCGGATCCCGGTCGCGCACCACCTTGGCCGCCGCCTCGTGCACCGCTTTGAGCTGGGCCATGGCCTCCGCCACCCCCATATCGAGCGCGACCGGCTCGTCCACGTTCGGATCGTAATACCGGAACCGGGCGTCCACCAGCGGCCCTCGCGGGTCGTTCTCCACCAGCGCGCCGGTGAAGCGCGTCGCCTCCCAGTACGCCATGTGCCCCATCATCTCACCGATGCTGAGGTGCTTGGGGTGGGGACGGCGCCAGAGATCCTCGTCCGCAAGGCCCTCGAGCACCTCGCCCAGTTCCCAGTGCCCCATGTCCCACGTGTCGACCACAGCCTGCAGGCTCGCCATGCCCGGATCATGGCGCCAAGGCCGGGGTCCGGGCTGGGGTGCCTGCGCCCTCGGGGCGGGCTACGCTCTTTGTCCGATCGTCTCGGCCGCGCCCGTCATCCACGCCCAGGTGTCGCGGGTCGAGTCTTCCAGGGGGCGAGGGGTGAGCCCGGCAGCGAGGGCGGCTTGGCACGAGACCTGCTTCAGCGCGTCGAACGCGCCGTCCGGGGGCAAGACCAGGGGGTCGCGGTCGCGATCGGGGGCCTCGGCCACAGTGCGGACCTCTGAGCTCGAGCCCAAGGCCGCCTTCATCCGTTCGATGGCCTCCAAGAAGGGGATCCAGGGGGCGGCGCCGTTCCAGGTTCCGGCCCGCTGTGACTCAACGAGGGAGAGCATGAAGGCGGCGAGGTCGCGGGCGTCGATCCACTGGAAGGGCCCGGCGGTGCCGTCGTCGCGCACGGGCACGGTCACCGTCTCGTTCCGACCGAGCCGCCCCACCCAGCGGTCGAACCGTTCGGTGTGGTCGTGCGGGCCGACCACGATGGTGGGTCGGACCACCGAGAGCGAAGGAAACGCCCGCCTGGCCGCGTCTTCGCACAAGGCTTTCAGCCCGCCGTAGGTCACGGCGTCGATCGTCTCGGTGGTGGGGTCGTCCAAGGTCGCGAGGGGGCTTTGCTCGTCGACCGGGCCGGGTTGGGGCCGATAGACGGAGACAGTCGAGACCTGAAGGCAGTGCCCGACCCGGTCTTTGAGCGCGTCGGCGGCCATCCTCACCGCGCGGGGGACATAGGCGCTGACGTCCACCAGGGCGTCCCACTCCCGGCCCGCGAGCGGGGCGAGTGACTCGAGACGGTCGCCCAGCACGTGCTCGGCCTGGGGGAAGAGCCCGGGCCCGGTCTGGCCACGGTGGAAGAGGGTGACTTGGTGCCCCTTGTCGAGGGCGGCTTGGACAAACCACCGGCCCACGAACTGGGTGCCGCCAAGGACGAGGACGCGCATGGCAGGACGCTACCCGACCGCGCGGTCAGGCCGGGGACGTCCGCAAGAAGGAACGGGAAAGCCCAGAACCCGGCCCGTCGTTTGTGCGATCAAGCCGGGTTCTCGAGGCCCTGTCTCCCGGGCCTTGGGAGCGGGGCGGCCGAGACGAGGCATTACGGGCGCACGAGCCAGATCGCCTGATCCAGGTCGAAGCACCAGAACGGCGTCCCGGCCGGGCCGGTCTGACGGATGCGATAACGCGCCCTGACCCGGTTTTGGCCATCGATGAAACGCCCGACCGGCGCGTCGGCGATCAAGGACGCGAACCGGTAGGTGGTGTTGGTGTTGCTGGTCACGAAGGTGGTCGGCGAGAAGATGCCCAGGTTCCAGTCATAAAGATCCAGCGTTTGCGAGAAGAGACCGGACGCGCTCATCCTCCCATAGGTCCGAAAGATCATCTGGCTTGGGTTGGCGACCGACGAGGTGCCGTCAAGCTCTACCGTGATGGGGGCGACCTGCTGGTTGGGGACAATGAACTTGCAGACCCGAAGAGCGCTGCCATCGAGGTCGGCGAGGTCGCCAACGAGGCCCGCATCGACCCGGCCAAGACGCAGGGTGAAGGAGGTCGGGTTCAACTGGACGGTCCCAGCGCCACGGCTCACCCACTCGACGGTGTTGCCGAGGAGCCTGAATCCAGAGGGGTGGTTCATGAAGCGCTCCCCGACTGTTTGGGAGAACTGCGCCACGCGGCCGTTGCCGATGTCCATCCCGGTCAGCCCAATGTACATCCCAGTTTTCAAGCTGAGATAGAAGATCTTGGCCCCGACGGGGGTCGCGTTGATGTTGGTCTCGCCGCCGGCGACGTTGTCGCCATCGACGAAGAAGACCTGCGGCAGGCCCGAGTTGATGGTGGGATCGGGATCAAACGACTGGAAGTAGTGCTCGTCATCGCCGTTGAAAGACAGCGTGGGCGTCGAGGAGAAGGCGGCCGAGAGGTCTTGGAACGAACCGAAGGCGCATTTCCAAAGCGTCCATTCCGATGTGACCATGCCGCCGCCTGCGTTGATGTAGTTCAGGAGCTGGTTCTGTCCAGCGGTGGGCATATCGCCGACTCCCCAGTTATAGTTGGCCTGGAGGAACACGGCGTCGTATCCGGCCAAGGAGACGCTACCGTCGAACTGCCAATACTCGACCCCGACGACAGGGACGTGTCCGGCGGCTGTCAGGGAGCTGACGACAGTGTTGTCATGATCAGGATTCCCGCTGGACATGACGTAGACGCGGGCGGCGAGGGAGGAAGCGGCCAGCAGAAGGGCGGCCGGGACGACGAACAATGAGCGAAGGTTTGGCATGGATGTCCTCTATCGAACCAAGCTCATGAAGTTTAGCGGGCATATAACAGATCGAATATATCGCGGGGTCAAGTCCAGCATTTTTGCGAAGAGGTCCGAGAGGAAGAGCCTTCTCGGGCGGGCGATGGCGGGCACTTTCGTCCTTTCAGGCCTACGTTTGGTGCGCTTCGCTCAACTATCATCCGCCCATGATCCGATTGCGGAATGGGCTCTTGGCGGCGATGGCCGTCTTCATGTTGGGGTGTGGGGGAATGGAGAGCAACCCTTCCACCGCCCGGGTGCGGGTCTTGAACGCCGCAGTCAGCCTGCGCGGGGTCGACGTCGTCGTCGACGGGGCCCGGGCCGCGACCGGCCTCGCCTTCTCTCAGTCATCGGTTCCACGGGCTGTGCCCGCTGGGTTTGTCGACTGGGCGGCGAGCGCTCCCGGCGATCCGACCCCGCTGGCCCGCGGCGCGGTGAGGGTGGCACCGGGTTCGGTGGCGACCTTGATCCTGGCCCCTGGCCCACAAGGGCCCGTCGCCCGCGTGGCTCCGGAAGACCGCCGACGCCCCTCTCCGGGAGTGTTCCGCACGCGGTTTGCCGATCTTCGGTCTTCGGCAGGGCCGGTGGACGTGTATGTGGTGACCCCTGGGGACGAGTTGCCGGAGGTAGTGATCCTGGCCCAAAACCTGAAACCGGGCGAACCGACGCCTTATGCGGACGTGCCTGAGGGCGAGTATGAGCTCTTGGTGACCCAGGCGGGCAACCCCTTGGACGTCGTGTTCACGCGGTCAGACCTTTCGAAAGGGGGCAAGGTGTTCTCGCTTTACCTCGCCGATCCGGACGCGCCAGGAGTCCCCGACACGTTCATTCAGGTCGGCGAGCTTCCCTAAGTCGAGGCCGCGGCCGGCTCGGGGCCGCCTTCCACCCGCGGCGGGCCGAGGAAGGCGAAGAAGGCCTCGACCAGCATCCAAAGCGCGAGCCCCAGCAGCACCGCCGCCACCACCGGCACGGCGAGGCTGGGCGAGCCGGGCCTGAACCCGTCGACCACCAGCAAGACCAACGCCCAACTGCTCATGACGTACATGAAGAGCGTCGGCAGGCCACAGACGAGCCACACCCACATCTGCCGACGGGTTCGCCAAAGCCACACGGTCACCCCGAGAAGGGCGAGCGCGGCGAGTAGCTGGTTGGAGGCCCCGAAGAGCGACCAGAACACCCGCCAAGCGGGCATCGGCCTGCCGTCGGCCCCGAGAGCGGTGGAGAAAACGAAGAAGATCGGGACGCCTGCGGTGAGGGCGGTGCCGAGCCACGCCCCGCGACGGTCCCGCCATCCGGTGAGCTCTTGGACGATATAGCGCCCCAGCCGGGTGCAGACGTCCAGGGTGTCATAGACGAAGGTGGTGAAGGCCATCAGGGCCAGGCTCATCGCGAAGGCCATGGGAACGCCGAAAACCTGGAGGAAACCAGCGATACCGCTCGCATAGACCAGGTTCGGCGGGGCCTTTGTGAGGTCACTTCCCTGGGCCAGCACCATGACGCAGCAGAGGGCGATGACGGCGACCATGGCCTCCATCAGCATGGAGCCGTATGCCACGGGTCGAGCGTCGGTCTCGCGCCGGAGCTGCTTGCTGGTGGTGCCGCTCGCGATGAGGGAGTGGAAGCCGCTGCAAGCGCCACAAGCGATGGTGATGAAGAGGAACGGGACAAGGGCCTGTCCGGCCGCGCTTGTCCATCCGAGAAAGGCGGGGTACTGCACCGCCTTACCCCCGAAGAGCACGCCCAGCACCCCGGCCGCGATCGCGATATAGAGGAGCATTCCGCCCAAGTGGCCCCGGGGCTGCAGCAACAGCCACATCGGCGCCAGCGCGGCGACCAGGCAATAGCCGAGGATCAGGACGACCCACACCCGTTGCGCCCCCGCGTCGCCGATCCCGAGCCACGCGCCCAGGTCAAGCGGCACCGCTTGGCCGAGCCAGACCGAGCCCAAAACCAGCGGAAGGAAGATCGCTGTGGCGGGCCAAAGGCCGAGCTTGGTTCGCTTGAGCACCAGCCCCATCGCCATCGGGATGAGGAGATAGAGGGCGGACGCGGTCGCGATGCCGCCCCCGCTGACGACCTCACCGTTCTCAAGGGTCTGGCGGCCGACAAAGCTCGCGGCCGTGAGATCAGTGAAGGCGACGATGATATAGACGAGGGCGATCCAAATGAAGCTGAGGAAGAGAAGGTAGCTGCGGCGCGACATTTGCTCGCGCACCACGTCGGCGATGCTGCGGGCTCTGTGACGGATCGAGGCGACGAGCGAGCCGATGTCGTGCACGCCACCGATGAGGATGGAGCCGACAAGGATCCACAGCAAGGCGGGAAGCCACCCGAAGGCCAGACCCGCGAGGATCGGGCCGACAATGGGCCCGGCCGCCGCGATCGCGCTGAAGTGCTGGCCTGTGAGGAACGAAGGGGCAGTGGGGATGTAGTCTTGGTCGTCCCTCAGTTCCTCGGAAGGGGTGGGAGCCTTCGGGTCGAGCCGGAAGAGGCGGGCAAGGAGAGCGCCGTACACGCGGTAGGCCAGGCCGAGCACGGCCGCGCTGAGGAGGACGATTCCGACGAGGGTCATGGGCGGAGCCTCATGGCGGTCAGGGCGATGATAGCAGACGCCGAGGGCTTTTGAGGCTCAGCCCGTCATGGGTGGGAGCGCGGGCGGCTCCCTGACCCTCTTGCGCGTCACCTTTCGGGGTCGAGGTCGCCGGGATATCAGCGTTCCGAGGCACGCCGGAACACCGCCGCCAAGGCTTTGTTCTGGCCGATGCGGGCCTCGAGCCCGGCGACCGCCGCTCTTTTGGCGGCCTGGGCTTCGGTGTTCGCTTCGGCCCGGGCCTGGGCCGCCTGCTTCCGCTGGACGATCGCGCCCAGTTCGCCGTCTTCGATGAAGACGCCGTTGCACTGGGGGCAGGAATTCAGGTGGACGACGCTGGCGGCGGCATAGTCGAACCCGGTCATGCCGCACAGGCACCGGGGGCAGATCCGGAGGAGTTTGGGGCTTGCCTCAGGCTGGGCGGCGACACGCTTGTCCAGTTCTTGGGCCTCTCCGGGATAGCGGTTGACGAGCCGACCGAGCTCGCCTTGCTCGAACCACAAGCCGCCGCACGAGAAGCAGGCCTCTACCGTGATGTCCCCCGCCTCGGTGGGCGTCATCGTTCCTTTGCACCCCGGACAGTCCATCGTCTGGGTGGACTCTACCCCGACCGCTGGTGATACTTGCGCTCGGGACGCCCGTCGTCAGAGGCCGCGACCGCAATCCGCAGGTGGGGCCGGTCTCACCGACCCGGTGCCCCTGCGCCTCCGCTGGGCACGGGCGGACGGTCGCCCCTCGGGCGCTCCATCTCTTGGATCACTCGCTCAAGGCCGATCGGCTCGAGCACGGGACGGAGGACGGCGATCACCAGGGCCGCCCCAAGTGTGGCCCCGAGGAACGCCCCGACTCCGGTCAGCACGCCGTTCCTCAAGGCGATGCGCCAGTCCCGGGCGAGGGCGACCTGCTCCCGAAGCAGGGCCGTGCACTCTTCCATCCTTGCGACCACTTGTGCGAGGTCTTCGTGGGGCTTCATGGCTTCATTGTGCCCCCGACGGGGCGGTCATCGACGACCCAGGCCCCACTAAATGAACGGCCGCCCTCCCAGAGGAAGGGCGGCCGAGAGGGTCGATCGCCGGATTACTTGCGGCGACGGCGGGCGGCCACAGCCGCGAGGCCCGCGCCGAGAGCGAGCATGGTGCCCGGCTCAGGCACGACGCCCAGCTTGACGTCGCCAACGGTGCCCTGGAGCGGCCGGATCTCGTTGCGATAGTTGAACGTTTCACCGTTCGCAAACGAGGTGGTGATCGCGTAGTACTGGACGTTCGCGGTCAGCACGAGGTTGGTGGGTGTGCCCTGGCCTTCACCAATCTTCGAAGTCTTGAAGTCGAGCCAGTCGTCGCCGCCGCCCACGAAGCCCGCCAGCGGGGTGGCCGGGTTGAAGTTCGTGTAGATGAAGGCGAACGTGTCCTCATCGTCGCCCACGATCTCGTAGGTGTATTGGCCGGTGCCTGTCACCCAGAACAGCTGCACGTCGTAAAAGACGCTCGAGCCGATGCCGGAAAGACCGGAACCGTCTTGGAACGTTCGGTTGTAGGTCGGGTCAGTGACGGTGAGCGAGCCTGTCCAGTTCGCGCCAAGCTGGGCGAAGGAAGCCGTGCTGGCAACAATCAGCGCCAGAGAAAGCAGTTTCTTCATGATCGTAAATCCTCAGTGAGGGTTTTCGCGGACGCACCGCGAATCGACTCTTATGATGTCACAAGTCTAGCGCGATTGTTAACGCTTGATAGACAAACTCGTAGATTCACCGGCCCGTCACTGTTCATGACAGATTAAGAAAGAGGAGGCCCAGCATTCATAAGCCAGAGCGACACTGACGAGGGTGCCTCGGTCCATCGAAGCACCCGTGGAAGTGAAACAGCCATGACCATCCTATCACGCTCGACATTGATCGCGGCAACAGGGGCCATCGGCACCATCGCTTGGGGGGCCAGCCACAGCGACGCCCCCATGATGGTGCTTGACCCGGCCGCGAACATCACCGACGTCTACGCCTTCGTTGGGAAAGACTCGCAGAACAAGAAGGTGCTCAACCTGGTGATGAGCGTCAATCCGCTCGAAGACCCAGGGAACGGTGTCATCTATGACAAGTTCGCCGAGGACGTCACTTATGCGATCAACGTCTCCAAAGCCAAACGTCAAGGCGACGAGTTCGTCTTCGACGGATCGGCCGCGATGACGTTCGTCCTGCGGTTCAAGACAACCTACAAGAACAAGAACACCATCCTGAGCTTCGGCTTGGGAACTGAAGCCGGTCCGATCTTCAGCACCGACGACGCCCGCCACAACGCCCTCCAGTCCTACACCGTCTTTCTTGAACGGGACGGCCAGTCGATCAACCTGGGAAGCGGCCAGGTGTTAAAGGTGCCCCCTGTCAACGTCGGGCCCCGGACGACGCCAAACTATTACGACGCCGCCAACAACCGGATCCAGGGCGCGACCCAGACCAGCGAACTGCCGGCCTACGTTCAGGAAACGGTCTTCACCTTGTCCAACGGAGTCAAGGTATGGGCCGGCCAGCGCGAGGACGGGTTCTACGCCGATACCCCAGCAATCTTTGACTTTCTCGGCGTTCGCGAACCAGGCAAGGACGGGTTCTCGGGCACCAACGTCCACAGCATCGCCCTACAAGTGCCGATAACGGAAATCGTTAGACCTGACGAGTATCCCGTCGTAGGCGTCTACGGCGCGACCTTCCGCCAAAGCTTCAAGATCACGTCTAACAGCGAACAGGCCACACGGAACGGGGCTTGGGTGCAAGTGTCGCGGATGGGCAACCCTCTGTTCAACGAGGTTCTGGTCGCCTTAGGCGACAAAGACCGCTACAACCAGCTACCGCCGACCATGGACGGGGCCCGCTTCAAGAAGTATGCTGAGAACTGCGAACTCGCCTTCCTGCTCAACGCCGTGCTCGGCACCAACTTCCAGGTCGACGGCCGTACCGACTTGGTCGGACTCTTTATTCCCGATTTGATCAAAGTCGATCTATCGACCGACGCCGTCCGCTTGCCTGGTGACCCAGGGTACAGCAGGTTGAGCGTTTTCGGAGGTGACACCACCACCAGCGCCTTCACTGGCCAACAGGTGCCGTCAGGATGGCCGAACGGTCGCAGGCTGGGCGACGACGTCGTCGACATTGCGCTGACAGCCGTTGCAAGCGGGCCCAGCTACAGCCAGATCGTGCCCGTCAGCGACAACGCCAACGCCAACGACACGATCTATGACCGGGTGTTCCCCTATGGCGGCACCCCCTGGGGAGGACCTGGAACCACCCTTCACTAAGCAAAGGCAACGACGGGGGCGGCCTCCGGTAGCCCCCGTCTCATCGACTTGCCGAAAGGAAACCCTATGCACAATCGCGCCTTTACGCTCATCGAGCTGCTCGTCGTCATCACGATCATCGCGGTCTTGGCCGCCATCCTGTTCCCCGTCTTTGCCCAGGCCAAGCAAGCCGCCGGAAAGACAATGTGTCTGTCGAACACTAAACAACTCGCTTACGGTGCCCGCCTGTACTTGGACGACAACGAAGGGGCTCTCTTCCAACACCACGCAGACTGGGTTCTAGACGATGGAACCCTCACCCTGGAACTCCCCGAATCAGCAGAGGACTGCGTAGGCGGTGGCTTTGGGAACAGTCAAGCTGAGAAACCCTGGGCTATCTTCTTCCAGCCCTACCTGAACAACCGGAACATTGGTTTCTGTCCGCACGACTCGACACCCAAGAGCCAGAAACTCGCGCGGAACATCCTCGACTACAACGGTGGGATCGAAGAAGTCGGTCGAGAATGCACCCTATCTCCTGATGGCGAGCACTGCATGGCCGAGCAACAGGGCCTGACTATGTGGAGCTACCTTCTGAACAGCGTCTTCACCCATCGTTCGTGCCGCTATGCCAAAGAAGGCGTTCTTGGAGGTTTCGCCACCGAAAGCGCGTTGGCTGGACTGGACGACCCCAACATCGTCCTCTTCTCAGAACGGAACTCTGAAGGCTTCTCCGATTCCGACAGCGACTTCCATGCGATCGCTCAAGACGATTACGATGCTTGGGCAGGGGAGGCGGCTCTCGTCCGTTGGGGCACAGGAAGCCGACCTGACGAAGGTTGGATCAAGTACGACAGACACAATGGGGGCGCCAATTACATCTACTTCGATGGCCACGTCAAGTGGCTGCGATGGGGTCGCGCCCGGTTCGATCATTATCCTGACCACGTGGTGCGGTACCCCCTGGAGAACCCACCGAAATGAGAGGACTTCTCTTGACTCTGGGAGCCCTGGCCTTGGTCGGGTGCGCAACCGATAAGGCAGTCAAACCAGCGGTACCCGACCTCTCGTCAGTCAAGTCCGAAGGATCGAGCCGCGCCAACAATCTGATCGAGCAAGCTCAACGGCAAATCAAGTCACAACCAGAGAAACCAGGCGGATACAACCGGTTGGGACACGCCCTCATGCAGCGGGCCCGCGAGACCGGCAATCTGGCCGACTACGTCTCAGCCCGCACCGCCTTTGAATCAGCGGTCGCCAAGGCGCCCGACGACTCGACCTCGCTTCATAACCTTGCATGGTGCTGGACCATGTTCCACCAGTTCGACAAGGCCATCGAGCTGAGCGACCGGGCGATCAAGATCGATTCAGAGGACGCCTTCGCCTACGGTGTCCGATTTGACAGCATGATGGAGCTGGGCCGATACAAGGAGGCAGGCCAAGCTGTCCAGCGTATGCTCGACCTGAAGCCCAGTCTCGCCAGCTACAGCCGGGCCGCCCAGTACCGGTGGGCCGTCGGTGACGGAAAAGGGGCCGTCATCCTCTTGAACCGAGCAATCCAGGCCGGGTCCCCATACGGTGAGAACACCTTGTGGTGCATGACCCAAGCAGCGGATGTTGCGTTCAAGCTAGGAAACCTTCAGGCCGCCGAACAAGGCTACAAAGCCGCACTCGAGCGGGATTCCCGATATCGGCATGCTTTGTTCGGTCTTGGTCGATGCCTTGCAGCTCGAGGCCGGACAGACGAAGGCATGCGCGCGATGAGGTCAGCCCTGGACCAAAGCTGCCCCCCTGTCTACCGCTTGGAGTATGCGGCCCTGCTGTCGAGAGAGGGCCGCAAGACAGAGGCGGCCACACAGTACAGCCAGGTCGAAAAACAGGTCCAAGAGCACCAGAAGCACGGAATCGAAGGCGACGAAGTCGTCCTTGCGGAAAGCTGGATGGCGCAAGGCGTCCGGCTTGACGAAGCCTTGGAAACGATGGTTGAAGAAGCTAAGCACCACACCAACTGGCAAACCTATAGCGCCCTGGCTTGGGCTCAGCACAAGAACGGACAGAACAAAGCCGCCAAAGCCAGCATCGAAAGAGCCATGGCCGTCGGCGCACAAGAGCCTCACCTCTGGGCCCGGGCCGCGAGAATCGCCGAGTCCGACGGAGACTTGGAACGGGCGCGAACCCTGTTTGCTTCCGCGCAGAACCTCAACCAACACTTGGCCACAATCGGCTACGGTTCACATCCTCCGTCGAAACCAGGAGGGCCTAAAGTGGGAGCCTCTCGTCTGCCCTAGCCGATTCGTTCGAGGATTCACGGGTCTAAGTGTCATGCAGGCTCCTCTCGGTCATTGCTCGAGCCGGGTGACGAAGTGCCACCAAACGCCCCGCAAACAAAAAGTGGCCCTGGCGTTTCCGCCAGGGTTCACGATGAGTTTGGCTATCTGAGGACTTGCGACGCTCACGCCACAGTTCCGAGCTCTTGCCAGGCTCCCGACACGGGCACTGCGAAACTCCGCTTGGTGACCCTCTGTCGAAGACCCCGATGCCTTGGTTCGGCAGAGCCCTTCTTGTCAAGGTACGACGCGGAAAGCGCCCGAGTTGTTACAGTCGATCTTGGCGGCCGCCAAGATTTCTCACCATCCATGCCCCTCAAAACGTCCGTCAAAGTACAGACCGCTCTTGCCCCCTGCGCCCACTCGGCTCTATGCCCTTGCCTCCTGTCAAGCCCTGAATGTGCCAGGCAGTCCCATCGCATGGCAGCCAAGCGAACATGAAAGAGGAAGCCCTGGAGCCACCCAATGGAGGCTTCATTCCGCTCGCTGGAAAGGTCGGCAAGATGAACATCAGCGGTCGCCTCGTGCCTTTCTGCCCAGACCGGCGCCCTGATCAAGGGTCTGTGACATCTAAATTCGTGCGGATTGATCCACCTGTCGAGGCCGGAGCGGCAACGCTTTGGCCAAAGCCGGGTGCAAAAGCCCCTTAAGGGAGCCGATCAACCAACAACACGGGCGGGTTCTGGGGTCTGCGACAAGCTGACCCTTCCCGTCCAAAATGCCACAGATCGCATTGGGCGCTCTCTGGGGGCCGTCCGGGCCAGAATTCAACAGATTTGCGAGAGGAATTGGAGCCATCTCGCCATCATTCATTCATGCCTCGCGCTTGGCTGGCCCCTCTTTTCCTTGTTGCCTTCGTCCGACCGGTGACGGCCCAAGATAACCCGCCGACGTCCAGTCCAGTCGCCGTCCCAACCTGCGCCGGGTGACCGGGAGAAGGCCGGTTCCTCGGTTCGGGGAACCTCGAGAACAAGTGGCAATTTAGCCTTCGCTGGGTCGATACGTCTGTCAAGCGCCCAAGGTGGAGGTTCAACGCCGCCGCGACGGTCACCCCCCGTCTGAGCCTCGGCATCGAGTACAACCCCGTCGTCGGTGAGGTCACGCCGACAGCGAACTGGATCGTCTCGCCCGAGATAGAAAAGCTCCCGCTTGTCAGCTTCGGCACCAGCAGCGACAGAATCTTCTCGCCCCCTGGCAAGCGCTCCTACTATGTGACGGCGGCCAAAAGCGTTTGGTCCGGCCGGGCCGCCCCTTACCTCGGCGTCAGCTATTCCGAATGGGAGGAGACCCTCATCTTTCCGGCAGGAGTCAACTTTGTCCTGGCTCCGACCCTCGACTTTCTTTGCATGCACGACGGCCGCCGCACCCATGCGCTGGTCACCTTCAAGCAGCGGGACAGCAACATCACAATCATGGCGGTCGACCTTCAGAAGCCTCGGCTCGGAATCAGCCTTGGATGGGGCCTTAAGTGACCAAGGATCTCACGGCACCCGCTGGACGACGATCATGTTCGTCGATCCGCGGGTGCCGGGCGGATATCCCGTAGCCAGAACATAGCGATCGCCGGACTGCAACATTCCCCGCTCCACAAAGCTCTTCACAAGGAAAGCCACCGCTTCGTCCGTGTTCTCGGTCGGGGGCATCAACGCCGCTTCCACACCCCAGACCAGAGATAGCTGGTTCTGGGTGCGAGTGTCCCACGTAGCGGCCAGAATCGGGACGCTTGGGCCGAACTTGCTGACCGCGCGGGGGGTCGTGCCGCTCGCCGTGGCCGTCAGGATCGCCCGCACCTTGAGGGCCTGGGCGATCTGGACCGCCGCCAACGCCACCGACTCCGTCGTCGAGTCACCCTCGGCCGGACTCAGCTTCTGACCGGCGCGGTGCCGGGTGCCGAGCGTCGCTTCAGTGGTGGCCGCGACTTTGGCCATCACCCGCACCGCTTCGATCGGGTAGCTCCCGCTCGCCGTCTCGCCGCTCAACATGACCGCGTCCGTCCCGTCCAAGATGGCGTTCGCCACGTCGCTGGCCTCGGCCCGCGTTGGTCTCGCGCTCGTCATCATGCTCTCAAGCATCTGGGTGGCGGTGATGACTGGTTTGCCCACCAGGTTGCACTTCCGAATGATCGTCTTCTGCGCATGGGGAACGTCCTCGATGTCCATCTGCAGCCCCAAATCGCCCCGGGCGACCATCACCGCGTCGCTGGCCTCGATGACCTCGTCGATCCTGTCCAGGGCCTCACGTGTCTCGACCTTGGCGATGAGCCGGACCTCCGGATCGAGAGGCTCCACCAGTCGCCGCAATTCCTCCATGTCCCGACCTCGCCGCACATAGCTGAGGGCGATGTAGTCGACCCCGTACTTGACCGCCTCTTGGACGTCTTGAATGTCCTTCTCGGTGAGGCAAGGCACGTCGAACGACTTGCCGACCAGCGTCATGCCTTTCCGGGACTTGATCTCGCCCCCCGTAACAGCTTCTGCCTCGAAGACTCCGCCCCGACACTCGCCCAGCCGGATCTCGACCTCGCCGTCGCCAAACAGGACCCGGCTCCCGGGCTCCATGGCCGCGAAGATCTCGTCGTCCTTCATCGGGATCGCGGCCCCGTGTCCGGCCCCGATCGTCAAGCGGTCCCCAATCTGGACCGCAAGCGATCCGCCTTCGATGTCGCCCACCCGGAATTTGGGCCCCTGTAAGTCGGCCAGGATGGCCAAAGGAGACAGCCCGGTATGAAGCTCCCTGACCCACTTGACAAAGTCGCGCTTCGAATCCCAGTCGCCGTGGCTGCAATTAAGCCGGGCAACGTTCATTCCTGCCCTCTCGAGCGCTTCGACTCTCTCTGCCGACGCGACGGCCGGACCCAAAGTCGCGACGATCTTTGTCCGGCGATTCATGGTCATCCCAGTATATCTTTGGTGTTCCCTGCAGAAGGCTCCACAATTGTGCCGACTTGAAGGTATCTTTCGGCCCCGGACAATGAAGTTCAGGAGGATTTATTGGGTCACAGAGCAACTGGACGAGTGTGGGTGCTCGCAGGTGACCGGTGTCTACACGTCCATCCCCGACCTCGTCGAGAGGGGGATCCAGTGGCGAGAGGGCTGCTCCAAGCGTGACGGGTTCCGCCTCACCCTGGTTCAACTCGACTCGGCGCGCTTGCCCCTCGGTGTTTGGAGCTCTCCGGACTTCGAAGACATCGCGAGCGACCTTGAGACTTTTGTGAAGAGCGAAGAGCTCACAGCCCAAGACTGCGAGCTCCTCGTCAGCAATTTGCGGTCTGTCTCAGGCACCTAGCGGTCCGAGTCCGGTTGGGTCGAAATCGAACTGCTCGATTCGGCCCGGGCCTTCTCGGCTTGCTTGGCCGCCTGGTCGGCTTGAGCCTTCAGCATCTCGTCGAAGCGCTTCCAAAGCTCCTTGAGCGATTCGCGCTTGATCACGATCTCGGTCTCCCGGATCCGGTCAGCAAGCCGCATTTGGATGTCGTTCGCCCGCTGGCCCCTCTGGAGGGCCAAGTTGCGCCGGATGTTCTCGCGCCGGATCGGCGTCAGGTCGATTTTCTTCTCCGGATTCTTGGCGTCGATCAAGAACTTCGCCCATCCCTCCGACGACTGGATCCAGTCCGTCACCGTCCCGGGTTGCGCCGCTGTGACCTTGCTCCTCAGAGCCGGTGGAAGGGCGGAAATCGGCAAGGGCCCGCGCTCGGGCAAGAACTTCGCGTTGACCATCGCCGCGTTCGGGGCCTGGCTCATTTGGACCGCGACGTCCTTAAACGGTTTGCCAAGCTTGATCTCACGGTCGATCTCTGCCTTCCTCGGCTCAGTTGTCGCAAGCACCCAGGTCATTTCGACGGAGGCCGGCTGCACGAGCGCGTTGGGGTTCGCCTTGAGCCATTGGTCGACGTCCGCCTCGGAGACCTCAATGCCCTTGGTCACGAGCCTCTCTTGAACCAGGGCGAACCGGATCTCTTCGCGGATCTGGCCGATCGTCAGGCCACGAGCCTGGTAGCCACGGATAAAGTTGGGATCCAGGTCTTTCTGAAACTCGAGTTCCTTGTTGACCTCGTCCGGCGTCGGCATCATCTTCTCGTCCTTGGCCATCTGATAGAGGACCGTGCGGGACACGAGGTCGCGGACCGTTTGGAACGCCAGGTTGCCCTCCAAGGGCAATTCCCGGACTTGGCTGTTGTCGATCACTCGGACCGTCGGCTTCACGCCGAGATAGTTGTTGAACTGGTCCACCGTGATCGAATCGCCTTGGACGGTCGCCAAAACTTCACCACCGCCGCCACCGCCGCCGCCACACCCGGCCAACACTGCCGCCGCCAAAAGCGGAGCCATGAGAGTCGTCTTCCTGATCATCATCTTCAAGTCCTGGTTGCCCGTCAATTCAGCCTCGCTATCCTACCTATCGGTCGCCCGTGGGCCCCGGTCGGAAGGTTCAACGCAGAAACGTCCAAGGCCCGTGCCCAAAGGCCCGGTCATGCGACCTGAACCGCCCCCTGCTCACGAAGGAAGGACCTCAGCCGGCCCATCGCCTGGGTGTGCAACTGGTACACGCGGCTCTCGCTCACTCCCAGCACCTTGCCGATCTCTTTGAACGTCAGTCCCTCGTAGTAGTAAAGGGCAATCACTAGGCGCTCCCGCTCGGGCAAGCGGTCCACACCCGCCGTCAGCATCCGCCGGAGATCCTTTCCTTCCAGCTCGCCGCTCGGGCTCGCCTCTTCGTCCACGATCATCTCGATGAAGTGGACGTGGTCGTCCCCGTCCATCGAGCCGCCGATCGTGTCGTCCAGGCTGAAGACGGTCGTCCGACCCATCCGCACCAAAAGGTCGTTGATCTCCTCAGCGGTCATGCCGAGGTAGTCGGCCAGTTCGCGGACCGACGCCGGGCGGCCAAACTTCGGTTCAAGGGCCTGCTGGGCCCGCTCAAGGGCCTTCAGCTTTTCGCGAATGGAGCGCGGCACCCAGTCCTCGTCCCGAAGCATCTCAAGGATGGCTCCACGCACGAGGGCGATCGCATAGGTCTCGAACTTGACGTCGCGGGATGGGTCGTACTGGTCGATGCTCTTGATCAGGCCGATGACCCCGGCCGAGATCAAGTCCTCACGGTCGAGACCGTTCGGAACATTGGTCACCAATCGGCCAGCGGTGATCTTGACGAGATACGAGTAATGGTTGATGAGTTCAACACGGGCCTGGGGATCTTTGTACACCTTGTACTCGATCCATGCCCGTTGCACATGGTCTTGAGTGAGCGCCATCTCTCCGAACCTGTTCAGGCGGCGACACGCTCTTCAGGAGCAGCCTCCGCCTCCTCTTCGACCAGGCTTGGAGCCTCGACTCCCACCGACCGTCCCGTCGGAAAGAGCGCGCACCACGCCTGGGCAAGGATCCGTCCGACAAAGAACGCCACCGCCCCGCGTACCAGACAGGTCACCGCGTCGACCCCCCCAAGAAGGCTCGCACCCAACGATGCGACCGCGGCCAGTCCGGACACCACCGTCACGGTGGGAGCGAGGGGCTTCCGCTTCACTTCGGAATCCTCACGGTTGGAATCCTGGCACATTTGGCGGGAATCCTTAGAGCACCTTGTCACTTTTTTGCAGACAAGGCCTCGTTTTTCTTCTCAGAGTTCGATCTCGACCCTCAATCCGTCATAAGCCAGCCTGATCGCAGGCGGCAGCCCCGCTTCCACCTTCCCGTGGTCGTAGTCGTCGCAAAGGTGGGTGAAGTAAGTGGCCCCAGCGCGAAGCTCCAAGGCGACCTCCACCGCCCGGTCAAAGTGAAAGTGGTTCGGGTGGGGCCGGTACCGCACCGCGTCAAGCACCAGCGTGTCCAGCCCTTGGAGCTTCTCCCAAGCCTCCTCAGGAATGTGCCCGACGTCGGTCAAATAGGCAAACCCCCCCACCTTGACCCCCAAAACCGGCACCGGCCCGTGCTCCACCCAGAACGTCTCGATCTCCATGCCCCCCAGCCGCATCGTCGCCTCCACGTCCCTCAGGCCGAATCGTGGCACCCAGATTCCCTTGGGAAACTCTTGGAAGGCATAAGGAAACAGGCGCTTGATGTCCTCCTGGTACTCCGGGCTCGTATAGACCGGGATCTCCGCCTGGTATCGCAGGCAGAACGACCGCAGGTCGTCCATCCCCATCACGTGGTCGGCGTGGGTGTGGGTGATCAGCACTGCCTCAAGGTCGTGGATGTCTTCGCGCAACAACTGAAGGCGAAGCTCCGGAGGGCAGTCCACCAGAACGTTCCCCGTCGGCCCGAGCAAGGCCAGCGAGCAACGGGTCCGGTGGTTCCTCGGGTCGGCCAAGAAAGAGGCAGAGAGCCCGTTAGCGGGCGTCGGCACCCCGTTGCTCGTCCCAGAGCCCAGAATGACGGCCGTCGCTCTCGCCACGCCGTCAGCCCTGGAAGCTCGCCTCAAGCACCCGGACGGCCACCAGCGTGCTCGGCACCTCAGAGTACTGGGAGATCCGCTCAATGCACCGGGCGAAGTTGCGCTCGGCCATGTCGTCCGTGATCGGAGTCTCCTGGAGGGCCTGTGCCACCAAAGCCACCGCCTCGATATAAAACTTGGCCCGGTTCTGCGGGAGAGACCGATTCGGCGTCGCCGCGAACTGACGGCTCAGTTGCTCGTAGATCCCCTCCCAGCTCGAACTGGCTTGGACGCTCTGCTTGGCCCGGACGAGCGCCTGCTCCTGGAGCCGCCGCTTCTCCTCGTCCCGCCGCTTCTCCGTCTCCCAGTCGTCCAGGCTCGTCCCGTCGATCACACGGAGGTTCAACTGCGAACCCAGCATCCGGCCGACTTCGGTCTCGATGAGCCGCCGGGTCTGGGCCAGCCGCAAGTGTCCCGCCAGCTCCGACTCGGTCACCGGCAGCCCGAGGATCAGGGTGGTGCCCTCGACCGTCACCGGCTTGGCCGCGTTCAGCGCGGCCCAAACGCCCACGCCTGTCACGCCCTTCCGGATGTCGGGCAGCACCTCGCTCCAAACTTCGGCCAAGTCCGGCATCAGGCCGGATTATGGCCCGGACGCACGGCCCGACCGGTCAAACGTCAGGCCGGAAGCCCTCGCGGAAAGCCATCAGTTCCTCGGGCGGGTCGGGCACGAACCCGATGAACCGGTCGCCTTGCGTCGTCACCGTGCCCTTCATCCCCTCGCCCAGACCGGCCAGCTGGGCCGGGTCGGCCTCCACCTCGAACGAGCGACCGCCCGCCTCGATGATCCGTACATAGGTCCTCACGTCCTCGTCCGGAAAGACGCCCTCGTTCCAGATCGGCTCCTGCCTGGAGTTCAACCTGAGGACGGCCGCGATCCGCGCCCCGTGGTGCTCGACCGGCCCCTTTTGTCCCGCGCCCCATCCCTTCGCCCGGGCCAGGCCGAGCCCCAAGCCCGCCAGGAAGGTCAGCCCGCTCAGCACCGCCCCGGCGATCCAGATCGCGAACGCCAGCCCCGGCCCTTGCCCCCGGCTCATCCATCCCTGCGCCGCCCCGAGAGTCAGGAACCCCAGGGCCATCAGGAGCGACAGGACGATCAGAAACGCCGGCGCCCGATCGTCGCGAAGCATCTCCCGGAACTCTTCCATGACCTCTGTCTCTAAGGACGCCGCCCACGCGCCAGACTTCCCTCTCTGGACTCAGGATAGATCGTCGACCGACCTAGTCGCTTGACCGTCTTGCTCTCTGATCTAGAATATGATACACTAAAGAGATGGTAAGGCTGGATACAGTCGCCAGTCGCCAGTCGCCAGTCGCCAGTGGCCAGTAGCCAGTCGCCAGTCGTCAATCGCGCTCGCCGCTAGCCTTCTCCTGATCCTTCTTGTTTCTGGAACAGCGCTTTCTGTCTCGTCACAAACGCCGCCCCCTCCACAGTTCCGCAGAGACACGGGGACAAAAGCGATGCCGCCCGATTTCACCGACCTTCGCTTCAACGGAAAAATGGCCAACAACGGTCCGTACGTCACCCAACTCGTGACTCAAAGCCGCTGGTGGGAGTCTGGCAACGAGTACCGGGCCTTCTACTACGCTGGCGCGACCGCGCGCATCGAGCTCGCCGTGCCTTCGGGGTCGACCGACTCGTCAGCCCGGGCCGCGACCTATCGGGAGAGCCAGTTCACCCCAGGGCTCATCGTCGGCGACTCGAACGCGACCGGCTCTCCCATCATGCCCATGCTTTGGACCAGCAACACGTCGTTCCAACGGTACGCGCGACAAGGATTCGTCTACGGGACGTTCCTCGACGTCAACACGAGCGCCGAGTGCGCGGGCTTTTACGAGGACAATAACGGTGCGCGCGAAGCAGTTGTCCGGAGAACGGACAACGAAATCGAACGACTCACGGATATTGGCTATGTAAGCAGCATGGCCACGTCCATCAACCAACAAGGCTGGGTCGGGGGCCAGTTGTTCAACGGCTCGGACGGCTCGCCTGCCACAGTATGGGTCAAGAGCGGGTCGACGTGGAACTCTCCTCTCAAGGTCTCCTCCTCCTCTGACTGGACACCCTTCGCTGGACGTTCGGCAAGGGTCGTCGGCATCACCGACGTGAAAGCCGGCGATACGGCCGGACCCTACGCGGTCGGATGGGTCGAGCCGACCGCGGGCGAAGGCGATCCCGAAGCCCTCAAGGGACGGGCGTTCATTTTGGACACCTGGGCCGAAATCGACCCCTACGTCGACAACGCGACGCGCAAAGTCCGGGCAAGGATCACGGCCACTGCCTCTGGCATCGTCTTCGCCCCCACGACCCAATTGAGCTTCGAGCAACTCAGGCTGGTGGTACAGTGAGAGTCGCCCTCTTCTTGGCGTGCCTCGCTGGGGCCACTGCAAGTTCGGCCAACCCACTGTTCAAAGTCGTTGCCGCCTATGAACAGACTCAGTTTAACCGCGTCGGCAACGGCGGCACTGCTGTCGGCTTTGGAGGGGGCGGATTCGACGTCGCGTGGAGCCGCGACATGGGGCGTGTCCGCATCCCGACCTCAGAGGGAACGACCGTGCCTGGCTCCGTCAAGGTGCAAGGCGTCAATGGGTCGGGGGTCGCAGTCGGATACCAGGATTGGGACGTGCCAGGAAAGCCGACCTACCGGAACGCTTTCGTGTGGGACGCTGTCAACGGCACCCGGCTCATTGGCGACTTTGGGCCGTACCAGTCCGAGGCGTACGGCATCAGCGACGCGGGCCACATTGTCGGGCGCTACTACGGTGCTGTTTCTGCCGTGCCCTGGATGTGGCGGCCCGGCACCGGGCAAGAGGACCTCGAGCTCCTGCCCGGATGGACCGGAGGCGACGCCGAGTTCGTCAACTCCTCCGGCCTCGCCGTCGGGACCGCCTACTCCGCCACTCTGCCCCGCACCCGCGTCGCCTGGGATCCCGACGGAAAGATCCGCGTCCTCGCCCCCGCCCCCGGATGGCGCGACTTCAGCGTCGCCGACCTCAACGAGGGCGGCTACATGACCGGGCTCTCCGAAGACACCGTCAGCCAGGCCTTCCTCCGAGACCCCGACGGCAACTACACCGTCATCCAGAACCCCTTCAACCCAGCGGCATGGACGTGGGGAGTCGGGCTCAACAACAAGAACGAGATGGTCGGGCGCTTCAACGGCGGCAACCAGCAGAACAGAGGCTTCTACTGGACCGCCGCCAGCGGCCTCCTTGTCATCGACCACCACCTCGCCCCTGGCAGCGAAGGCTGGGAGATCCGCTTCGCCCAGGACATCAGCGACGACGGCCTCATCGTCGGCACAGGCCGCAAGGACGGGATCGTCTACGGCGTCGTGCTCCAGGTCGTTCCCGAACCGTCCCTCGCCCTCGCCCCCCTCGCCGCCCTCGCCCTCGCGCGCCGCCGCCGGACCAGATAAGCTCGGCCCGATGCGCCTGACGCACCTCGTTTCCTGCGCCGGTTGAGCGAGCAAGCTGGGGCCAGCCCAGTTGGCCGAGGTCCTCGGCCGTTTGCCGCGTTCAGCCAACCCCGGCCTTCTGGTCGGGTTCGAAACCTCGGACGACGCCGGGGTCTTTGTTGTGCCTGGAGCGAGCGGCCTGGCCCTGGTCCAGACCATGGACTTCTTCACCCCCATCGTCGACGACCCCTACGCCTATGGCCAGATCGCGGCCGCCAACGCCCTGAGCGACGTCTATGCCATGGGCGGCAGGCCGCTCACCACGATGAACATCGCCTGCTTCGATCCCGCCGCCGCCCCGTCCGAAGTCTGGGCCCAGGTGCTGCTCGGGATGCACGACAAGACGGTCGAGGCAGGGGCGGTCACGGTCGGGGGCCACACGGTCGAGGACAAGGAGCCCAAATTCGGCCTCGCCGTCACCGGGCTGATCGACACCGCCGCCGTCTGGAGCAACGACCGCGCCCTGCCCGGCGACGAGCTCTGGCTCTCAAAGCCGCTCGGCACCGGGATCGTCACCACCGCCGCCAAGCGCGACCTCGCCACCCCCGATGAGCTGGGAGCCGCCGTCGCCTCCATGGCCGCCTTGAACGCCGGGGCCCGCGACGCCGGGCTCGCCGCCGGAGTCCGCGCCGCTACCGACGTCACCGGCTTCGGCCTCGCCGGACACCTGTTCAACATCGCCCGGGCCAGCCGGGTCACCATCCAGCTCTGGTTCGACGCTCTTCCCCTCCTGCCCGGCGTGGAGAGGCTCATCGCCCTGGAGTGCACCACCGGCGGCGGGGCCCGCACCCGGGCCCACCTGGCCGACCGTTTGGTGTTGGATCCCGACCTCCCCGAATGGGCCCAGCACCTCGTGGTCGATCCCCAGACCAGCGGCGGCCTCGCCGTCGCCGTCCCTCCCGGGGCCGAAATACCCGGTTTCACGAAGATCGGCCAAGTGGGAGAGACCCCCTCCCCCGATCACGGGGGAGGGGGCAGGGGGTGGGGGCCGGACGAACCGAGCATCAGGATCGCCGCAACCCAGCCCCCGCAAAAAACCTAGAGAAAACTGCCAAGTTCTGGCCCTTCAGCCTCGCGCGGCCCCGCCGAGAATCGATGCAGGATGCTTAGAGGTGTCTATTCTGCGGGGACGGCGATGGCCTCGGCCCAACAGTGGCTGGACGTCATTGCCCACAACCTCGCCAACTCCGCGACGACCGCTTACAAGCGCGACGGCCTCGCTTTCGACGACGGCCTTGTCCGCGAGCTGGCTGGGCCAGGCGGATATGGGACTTCCATCGGAAGCCTCGGCTCGGGCAGCGTGCTCCAGGGCAAGTACACCGACCGGTCCGTTGGGACGATCAACCGGACGGGCAACCGGCTCGACGTCGCCATCCTTGGCGACCAGGGGGCCTTCGCCGTCCGCACTCCCGCCGGAGTCCGGTACACGCGGGACGGCAGCTTCACCCTTGATCCTCAGCGGCGCTTGATCGACCAGCGAGGCAACCCGGTCCTCGACCGCAACCTCCAGCCGATCGTGGTGCCGCCAGGACAGCCCGAGTTCGACGCCACTGGCCAACTCCACGTGGACGGGGAGTTCGTCGCCCAGCTCGGTGTGTGGGAGGGCGGCTTCACCAAGGTCGGTCAGAGCCTCCAGACAGCGACCCAGCCCAAGCTGCTCGATTGGCCAAGGCTCGAGCCCATGGCCCTTGAAGGAAGCAACGTCAACGCCGTCTCCGAGATGGTCTCGATGATCCGCCTCAACCGGGCATTCGAACTGGCCCAACGACAGATCCAAAGCCAGGACGAGAGCCTGGAACGACTGATTCAAACCTTGCGGAACAGCTAAGGCTGGACTGCCTGCGGGCAGAAGCCAAGGCCGCGCGACGACTTCGGGCGGCAGTTCAAGCAAGGGCACGACCACCAAGAAACCAGGTGAACAAAGCCCATGATGCGAGCACTCAACACGGCGGGAACAGGCATGGTCGCCCAGCAGACCAACCTTGACGTCATCGCCAACAACTTAGCCAACGTGAACACGAACGCCTTCAAAAGCCAGAGGGCCGAGTTCCAAGACCTCATGTACCAGACCTTCCGGGCCTCCGGCGCCGCCACCGGAGGCACCGCCACCCTGCCGAGCGCGGCCCAGGTCGGCCTGGGCTCCCGTTTCTCGGCCAACTCGACGAGCTTCTCGCCAGGTTCCATCCAAGCGACCGGCAACTCGCTGGACGTCGCGATCAACGGCGACGGCTTCTTCCAAGTGACCCTGCCCGACGGGACTACTGCCTACACCCGCGACGGAGCCCTGAAGACCGACGCCAACGGGCTGGTCGTCACGAGCGACGGCTACGCCTTGGAACCGGCCCTCACGATGCCGTTGGGAGCCCGCGCCATCACCATTTCCCCTAACGGCAACGTGACCGCCATCCTGCCTGGACAAGACGACCCTGTCCTCATCGGCACGATCCAGGTCGTGATGTTCCCGAACCCGTCCGGGATGACCCGAATCGGCCAGAACCTCTTCCGTTCGGGAGGAGGATCCGGCGAAGCGACCCAGGTCATTGCCGGTGAACAAGGATCGGGGACCCTCCAACAGCGGTTCCTGGAGGGCTCCAACGTCCAGGTGGTGGAAGAAATGGTCCGGATGATCACGGCCCAGCGCGCGTATGAGATCAACTCGAAGGCGATCCAGACCGCCGACGACATGCTGAGCATCCTCAACAACCTCAAGCGGTGACGACGATGACGATCCTTTCCCTCGCAGCCGCCACCCTCTCGCTGAGCGTCGAAGGCGTCGGCTATCTGCGGTTCACCGTAGAGGGCCGCACCGTGTACGCCCGAAGCGCCAACCTTGTGGTCGCCGACGGCCGTCTGTCCCACGAATCGGGGGCGCCCCTGGCCCCCGTCATCACCATGGCCAGCATGGACGGCGTGGCCATCGAGCCGGACGGCACCGTCCGCGCCTCAGGCCGGGCTGTCGGAAGGTTGGTCTTGGCCGAACTTGAGGGCGAGCCGGTGCGCCAGACCGAGCACGGGCTGCTCGTCTTCTCTGTCCGCGCCAGGATCGGGATGCCGGGCACCAACGGCTTCGGCTTGCTGAAGACCGGCGCGCCGCCCGAAGTGACCGTCCGTGAGAGCGCCGCCACCAACCGAGAACCCGTCCAGTCCGCCCCGACCCTGGTCAAGTTCGCGGCCGAGACTTCGGTCCAGACCGAAGAGTTCACTGTCGGCCAACTGGCCGAGGCTCCGGCCCAACTCCGGCCGGTCGTGCTCGGCAAGACACCACCGTTCGGAGTGCCCAGGATGATCGACCGCGTCTTCATCGAGGCGAAGATCCGCCAAGCGGGACTCGACCCGTCCCAATTCCGGCTCCAGATCCCCTCACGGGTCACCGTGACCCGAGCGGGCCAATCGGTCGAACACAGCCGGTTTGTGACCGCTGCGATGGCCGCCGCCGCCAATCGGGGCACCGTCGAGCCCGCTGGCCAGCCGACCAGCCAGCCCATGGTCGTCCCTGCCGGTGTCGTCGAACTGATCGCCGAGAGCGTGACCGGATCCGGCAACGAGGTCAACGTCACCGTCGCCGCCGTCATCGACGGCGAGCGGTTCAACGCCCGGACGATCAAGCTGAGGACCGTGGCCCCCTCGACCACAGTCCGATCCGGACAGACCGTCTCTGTGAGGATCCAGGCTGGCGGCGTGGTCGTCACCGCCAAAGGGCGCGTCGCCTCTGTCGACCAGCGCACCGGGATCGTCACGGTCAAGATCGAGACGACGGGGGCTGTGCTCACCGGCACTGTCGCCGCCGACGGCACGGTGGAGGTGAAGCCGTGAGGGCCGTCCTCATCGCTCTGGCCCTGGCCGCCACCCTGGCCGCTGCCCAAGAGAAGGAGAACCCCGGTTCGCTCTTCAACCCCGGAGCCCAGAACCCCCTCTTTGACCGGACCGCCCGCAAAGTCGGCGACATCATCACTGTGATCGTCACCGAGGAGACGGTCGCTGAGTTCGCGGCCAAGACCGACGCCACCAAGTCGGAGGGCGCCTCGTTCAATCCGAACTTCGTCGTCGACTTCTTCAAGCGGATCTTCCGTCCCTTCAGCGTCAGTTCCAGCTCCAGTTCGCAGGCCGACGGCAAGACCAGCCAAAACGGGAAGCTCAACGCCCGTCTCAGCGTGCTCGTCGTCGACGTCACCCCCACGGGGAACTTGGTGATCGAAGGCAACCGGGCGATCGGCTCGAACAAACAGACCCAGACGTTCACTCTGCGCGGCACCGTGCGCCCCTTTGACGTCCGGCCCGACAACACGATCCCCAGCACCTTGATCGCCAACGCGGAGATCGCCGTCGGCGGCAAAGGATTGATCCACGAACGGCAGCGCAAAGGCCTCATCACGACCCTCCTCGACTGGCTCTTTTAGGCGGAAACCATGCATCCCAAGACTCTCACACTTTGCTTCGCCGCCCTCCTCGCCTCGGCCTGTCTGGGGCAACAAGGCGGCCAAGCCGGCGAACCTCCAGCCGGGGCCCCGGTGACAGCCACTCAACAAGACTCCGCGCCCAAGCTCACTCCCGAACAGCTCGCCGAGATCCAAAAGATCCTGGAAGAAAGAGCTTTGAAGCAGACCGAGGCCATTCGACGGGCTGAACTCGAAGGCGTCCAGACCCGGCTCGGGGACATCGGTCGCTTCCGAGGCGCCCGTGGCAACGTGCTTCAGGGCATCGGGCTGATCGTTGGGCTCAACGGCACTGGCGACAGCAAGTCCACACCCTGGACATCGACCTTGATCTCGAACGTCCTCTCGAGATGGGGCACGGCGGTCGACGCCCGCCAGGTCCAAGCCAAGAACATCGCGACCGTCTTGGTCACGGCCGAGATGCCCGCGTTTGTCGCCCCTGGCACCAAGATCGACGTGACCGTCAGTTCCAACGGCGACGCCAAGAGTTTGGAAGGGGGCGTGCTGATGCCGACCGTGCTCACCAGCATGACCGACCCCGACACGGTGCTGGCCACCGCCTATGGCTCGGTCAGCATCGGCGGGTTCAACGCCTCGTCGGGAGGGAGCGGCGTCCGCAAAAACCATCCGAACGTCGGGATCGTCGCGGCAGGGGCCACGGTCGAGCGCAGTGTCCCCACCCAGATCCTCTTCCAGGGCGGAGTCATGTACTTCGACCTCGACACGCCCGATTTCTCGACAGCCGAGCGGGCAACCGAGGCCCTGAAGTCGGCCTATCCCGAACTCACCGTCGAGACCGTGGACGGGGCGACGATCAAGCTGACCCTCCCTCAAGGCAAGAGCCCTACCGAGGTCGCCCAGCGGGTCGAGCTCACCCAAGTCTTCGCCAACACACCGGCCAGCGTCGTCGTCAACGAAAGGACGGGCACGATCGTCGTCGGCGGCAACGTCCGGCTCGGCCCGGCTGTCATCGCCCACGGATCTCTTGAAGTCCGGATCGCGACCGACTACGTCGTCAGCCAGCCCGCCCCCTTCTCGAACGGCGAGACGGTGGTCGTCGCTGTCCCCCAGGTCGACGCCCAGGAATCGCCGGCCCAAACTGCCGTCGTCGCCCCGACCGCGACCTTGGACGACCTGGCGAAGATCCTCCAGACCATGAGGGTCACCGCCCGAGACATGATCGCCATCCTCATGGCCCTCCAGAAACAAGGAGCCCTCAAGGCCAGGATCGTGGTGCAATGACCATCGGCGCCATTCCTCCCGACCTCCGAGAGGACTTCGTCCATGCCCTTGAAGCGAGGACAAGCGTCAAATTCGCCGAGCTCCCAGACGAGAAGAAGACCGAGCTCGCCAAGCTCCAAAGCTCGGCAGAGAGCTTCGAGGCCATCTTCGTCAAAGGGCTTCTCGACCAAATGCGGCGCGTGCGCTTTGCCGAATCGCCCAGTCCTGTCCGCGAAATGGCCGAGGACATGGCCCACCAAGCCATGGCCGAGCAGGCCGCCCGAGGGCGGCCTGGTCTAGGGCTCGCCCGCCTCGTCTTCCTCGACACCGCCCAGTCCGTCGTGCGCTCCGAGCCACGACCCGACACGACCCAACCATGAACACCATGAACAAAAAGATCAAGGAACTCGAGTCCCTCTGGTGGGACTGGCTCAGCACCGCCGAGCGCATGCTGCGGAGCCTCCACGAACAGACCGCCGCTCTCGTCATGCGCGACTTGGCCAGGATCGAGCGGATCCAGCCAGAGATCGACGGTTTCGCCGACAAGATGCAAGAGATCGACGAGCGGGCCTTGGCCTGTGCCAAAGAGCTGGCCGAAGAGCTGGGCGCCGAGCCCAATCTTCGAGGCTTGGTACAGGTTCTTGACAAGGCGCAAGGGCAGTCGGTCCAAGCTTTGGCCAACAGGGTCATCGTTACCGGCAGGCACGTCCAAGAGGTCACCGCCAAGAACCGGGCCTTGATCGAGACCGAGCTCGAATACATCAACGGCACCATGGCCCTCGTGGCCCAGTCCAGCGAGGAGGCGGAAGGGCCCTATCGCCAGAAGCGGTCCAACCGCGCTGTGGTGATGAACCAAGCGGCCTGAACCGAGAATTGTCCTATGGCCGGCGCTTTTTCGGGCCTGTACATCAGCTCCCAGTCTCTCCGGAACTTCCAGAGGGCCCTGGAGACGTCTGGGCACAACATCGCGAACGTCGACACGCCTGGCTATTCGCGCCAGCGCGTCGGCCTCGCTGCGATGGACCCGATCGCCTATTACGACCGGGGTTGGCAGACCCGTGGCCAGGGCGCCTTCGTCGCCAACGTGACTCGGGCCAGGGACTTGTTCCTTGAGGCGGCCAGTCAACGGCAGACCGCTAACATGGGCCGGTTCCAGAGCACGGTCAAAGGGCTCGTCGGCATCGACCAGGTCTATGGCGAACCGACCGACAGAGGGATCACCGCCGCATTGGACCAGTTCTTCAACGCTTGGTCGGCGATGGGAAGCAACCCGAACGACCCTGGAATGAGGACGCAGGTCCGGGAGGCCGGTCAGACCCTGGCCGACCGGGTAAGGGGAAGTTGGCACGAGTTCGAGCGCCAGCGGCTCGAGGTCACCAGCCAAGTCGGCTCGACGATCCGTCAGATCAACGACCTGGCCAGTCAAATCGACTCCTTTAACAAAGCGATCCGGGCCGCCGTGGTCACTCAGGGGTCGCCGAACGACGTGCTCGACAAGCGGGACGCGGCCATCCGAGAGTTGAGCCAGCTCGTCGATGTCTCCACGTTCCCACAACAGGACGGCACCCTGACCGTCATCGCCGGGGGGTTCTCCCTCGTCGATGCGGCCGGGACAAGGCCGTTCCCGACCACTTTCGACGCTGCCGCCGGAACCGTGACCGACGGCCTCGCCACCTATCAGGTGAGAGGGGGGCAGCTTCTGGGACAGTTCTCCACCCTCGTCAATCTTGAGGGCCAGCAGTCCCGGCTCGACACCCTGGCCAACAACCTCAGGACGCAGGTCAACGCCATCCATTTGACTGGCACCGCCGTCAGCGGACTCACGAACCTGCGGTTCTTCAACGACGTCACCAACCCGCCTCAGACCGGCGCGACCGACTTCGACCTTGATCAGGTGATCAAAGACGATCTTGAGAACATCGTGATCGGCGTCTCTGGGGAACGGGGTGATTCAGGCCTGGCCCAGGCCCTGTCCGACCTTCGGGACACGTCCGTTCCCGGACTCGGCAACGCCACCTTTGGGCGCTACCACGCAGGGACGGTCGACAGCATCGCGTCAAGCCTGAAATACTTCCGCGCCGCTCAGGAGACGGAAGAGGCCGTCTTGAGGCAGACCGAGAATCGCATCCAGGCCGTCAGCGGCGTCTCCATCGATGAAGAGATGGCCGACATGCTGAGGTTCCAACGCAGCTATCAGGCCGCAGCCCGCGCCCTGACGATCTTCGACGAGACGACGGCCGAAATCATCGGCATGCTCAGAAGGTGACCATGAGAGTCAGCACTTATTGGCAGTACGGAAACTATCTGACCGACATGCAGGCGGCCCAATCCCGATGGGTGGAGGCCCAACGCCAAGTCGCGACCGGCAAGCGGTTCGAATACCTCAGCGAGGATCCGGCCGGGGGCCAGTTCGTCGCCAACACCCGCTCGATCAAGAGCCGGGTCGAGCAGCTCGACAAAAACCTTCGGGCCGCCGACGATTACTTGAAGACCACCGAGGCCACCCTCGGCGAGTTGTCCAGCTTCCTGAACCGGGCGCGCACCCTGGCCGTCAACGGCGCGAACGCCGCCACGAACCAAGAGCAGCGCGACGGAATGGCCGCCGAGGTCGCCGAGATCCAAAGACGGCTCACGGCTCTCGCCAACTCAGTCGGATCGAACGGCCAATACGTCTTCGCTGGGCATCGGTCCGACCAGCGGCCGTTCCAAGAGACCCCGCCCAACCTCGTGTTCACGGGCGACACGAACCCCGTCACGGTCGAAGTCCGGCCCGGCGAAAAGATCCGGGTCAACATGGTCGCAGCCGACACGTACTTCACAGGAATTTATGACGACCTGGAGCGACTCAAGTCGAACCTTCAAAGCGGCGACTTGTCCGCCGTCAGCCAAGACATCGACGTGATCAAGGCGGGTATCGACCGCACCAACCAGCTTCGAGGGGAAGCCGGCGCCCGCATGCGCGACGTGGCCGCCCAAAGGGAGCACAATGAAAGGCGCATCGACGATCTGGCCACCGCCATCGCCGACGTGCAAGAGATCGACGTGGCCCAAGCGATCGTCAGGCTCCATGCCGCCGAGGCGGCCTACACTGGAGCGATGAGCGTCGCCAGCCGAGGATTCAGTTTGAGCTTATTGGACTTTATGCGATGACGAGCGTCACTGTTTTAACAACCCGGTTTGGAGAGGTAGCGTGCGCCGAAGAGGACATCGTCACCTTTCCCGAGGGCCTGGTCGGGTTTTCCGAGCTCAAAAGGTTCGTCCTCGTCCGTCATGGGGACGACAGTGAGTTCAGGTGGCTCCAAAGCCTGGACGACGGCACGGTCGCGTTTCTTGTCGTCGACCCGAGCGTCTACGTCGAGAACTACGCCCCGGATATGCCAGCCCATATCGAGAATTCACTCGCGATCGATGAAGAGACACCGATCCTCGTCTATACTGTCTGCACGATCCCGAACGGTCAGCCCAAAGCGATGACGATGAACCTGGCAGGTCCAATCGTCGTCAACGCCGCAAGCCGCCGAGCCATGCAGGTCGTTCTCGAGGACGAGCGGTACCCGGTCAGGTTTCCCGCTTTCAGAATCGAGTCAGACGCCGCCTGACTAGGCTGAATCGGGTGCCAAGGAAGGCGCCGCCATGCTGGTCCTCACGCGAAAGATCAACCAAAGCATCGTTATCGGCGATGGGATCGAGATCGTTGTGCTCGAAGTTCGGGGCGAGCAAGTCAGGCTCGGGATCAGAGCCCCGCGGGACGTGACCGTCCACCGCAAAGAGATCTTCGAGCAGATCCAAGCCGAGAACGAGGCCGCCTCTGGCGTCGATCCCGGGGACGTCCCCGAGTGAGCCCAAGAGCATGGGGCTGGTCCGGGCCGTCACTAACGCCGCGTCAAGGGCCTGGTTCGTGTTCGAGCAGGGCACCTTCCACTTCCTGGCTCCCATGGTCGTCCTCCTCGTCCTGCACAAGACGCTGGCCAGCGAACTCTCCGCAGTCGCCCTCCTAGCCCCGCCCGGCCTGGGCTGGATCGCCACAATCTTTCTGGCCGCGACCTGGCCCGGGCTGTTCGATCCCTGGCAACCGGTCTTTCCGTTAAACTGGACGTTGCCCACCGTGCAGTGCTGCGCTTCCATGATCGGCGCCTACGTGATCCAAGGCTGGTTCCCATTGGCCTGGTCGCCCAGCGATCCACCCATCGCCCGATGGGACGCTCTTTGGACCCGGCTTGACTGGCTAGCCATCGTCTGGGCGGGACACGTTCTCGTCTTGACCGGTCACTACCGATTGCTGGCAAGGAAGTCCAAGCCGGAGGAGGCGCGGCCATGACGGTCCATTTCGGACTTGCGGGTTTGGCCCCCGACTGGCCCGGATCGACAGTCTGCATCGGCGTCTTCGACGGCGTCCACTTGGGCCATCAGCGGCTGATCCGTTCCGCAGTCGAGGCGGGCAGGGCCGAAGAGTCGCCCGCCGTGCTCGTCACCTTCGACCGGCATCCGCTCACCGTCCTCGCCCCGCACGCTGCGCCTGTGCAGTTGGCTGGGCTCGGCCAAAACCTCCGACAGTTCGCCGAGCTTGGAGTCGCTATGACGATCGTGCTGCCGTTCGACTCTTCGTTGGCCGCGACCCGGGCCCAGGACTTCCTGGACACTGTCTTGCTCTCCGGACTGCGGGCCAAACGGCTCGTGGTCGGTCACGACTTCGCCCTCGGTAGGCACCGGGAGGGCACCGCGGACTGGCTGGCGGCACGGATCCCCACCGAGGTCGTTCCTCCGTTCGAAGTTGACGGCCACCGTGTCAGCTCGACCTTGGTCCGCAAGGCGGTGGCTGAAGGGAGAGTCGATGACGCGGCCCGATGGCTCGGCCGCCCGTTCGAAGTCGAGGGAGCCGTCGTGGCGGGGCAAAAGCTTGGGCGCCAGCTTGGCTTCCCGACAGCGAACCTGTCGTTGTCCGAGCGGCTCGCCATCCCGGCTGACGGGGTCTACTCCGCCTGGGTCGAGACCGTCTTGGGCCGGTTTCGCTCGGCCGTCAGCGTGGGGTGCCGACCCGCCGTCGGGGGCAAGTCTCGAACGGTCGAGGCCTACCTCATCGACTTTCAGGGCCTGGACATCTACGGATCGGCCATGCGAATTCAGTTCGCCAGCCGCTTGCGAGAAGAAAGGGACTTCCCGGACCTGGACTCGCTCAAAGACCAAATGACCAGGGACGTGGAGTGGGTCAAGGCCAACCTCTGAGGCAGTTTCGAGCGTCAACCTCTGCATGAGACTCGCCGCGATCGTTCTTGCCGTGCTCGCCGTCGCTGGAGTCGCGTTCCAGATCTTCAGGACCGGCCCCTCAGATCAAGAGGCCATCACACAGGCGGTCGCCGACGCGGTTCGGGCCAGTCGCGAAGGTCAGCCGGGTGGCGTTCTCGAGCACCTCAGCCGCTCCCTCACTTACAACGATGTGCCCGTCTCCGAGAGGGGCGAACTGGCCAAGTTCATTCGAGACAGCCGGCCCCAGGTCGTTTTCGACTCCACCCGGGCCCTCATCGAAGGCGACCGGGCCGTGATCCAGACCGGTGCCCAGATCGACCTCCGGCTCGGGCCCGTGCCGCTTTCCCAGAGGATCGATAAAGTCAAGATTGTTCTGGGAAAGGAGACCGGCTTTCGGTTCCTCGTCGTGCCGACCCCGAAATGGAGGATCCAGAACATCGAAGTCGAAGGAATCGGAGTTTCGGCCCTGGAATACTGACTCAGAGGCAGGAACCCAGATATAATTATGAGGATCCGGGCTTAATGAGGCTTGGATTCAGTGGTGAAACAATGAAGAACATTCTCAAAACGATCGCGTTTGGAGCGGTCGCTTTCGCCTTGGCCTTTGGCTGTGCACCAGCCGAAGAGCAGGGTACGACTGACAAAATGTCCAGCGGCGCCGAGAAGGTGGCCGAAGGAGCCAAGGAAATGGCCGATGGCGCCAAAGAAGGGGCCAAGGACGCCATGGACAAGGCCGCCGAAGGCGCCCAGGGCGCGATGGAGAAGGCTGGCGACGCTGTGAAGGAAGGCACAGAATCCGCCAAGGAAGCGGCTGGCACCGCCATGGAGAAGACCGGCGAGGCCGTGAAGAAGGCGGGCGAAGACATGCAGAAAGCGGGTGAGAAGAAGCCCGAAGCCCACTAAGACAGAACACGCTCAACCTGAGGGCCGACCTGGAGGAGGGTCGGCCCTCAGACTTTCTGAGTCGCCTCGGCCCGCGCTTTGATCGCGCCCAAGGTCGATTCCAAGTTCTTCACAACCAGTCCATGGACGATCCCTTTGACGAGCGGGCCGAGCCCAGGAACGACATAGTCATAGTCGACCAGGCTGTCGAACCGCACTCCCTCGTTCTCAGGCGTGAACCGCCAGACGCCCTCCAGTTTGTCGTAGTCCCCTTTGACCTGCCGGAACCGGCATTCCCCAGACTCGTTGTCCCAAACGTCTTCTTGCGTCCAGCGCACCTTGAGCCCGAACGCAGAGACCAGCCCGACCCAGTCGCTCACCACCCGGTGACCTTCACGCTCGGTGACCGTCAGGCTCAGAACGTCGCTCATATAGGTCGGGAACGCCTCGTTGTCTTGGGCCACCGAGAGCACGATCTCCAGCGGCGCGTTGATCCAAATCGTGTTCTCGACTGTCGGCATTGGAACGGCTCTTGAGCCTGCGATTCTACCGGGACTCGGAGGAAGCTACCGACCTATGCCGATGAACCGCCGTCGTTCAATCAGGCGTCAAACTAAGGCATGACCTGGGGCTCTCTCCTTTCGATGCTGGCCGTCGGCGCCCCGACCGTCAGCATCGACAGTTGCGGTTTGTGCGGCCCCTTGCCCGCGCCGATCGCTCGCATGGCCCAACAGGTCGAAGACCGTCACAAGAAAGACCTTGATGGCGATGTGAAGCTGGGCCGCGAGGTGGCGGAGCAAGTCGCCAAAGAGATGCCACCCAGCGAGAACCGAGCGTCGATCGAGCGCGTGCAACGTATTGGCCAAGAACTGGCTTCCATCGCGAACGCCCAACTCGTCTCCGTCAGTTGGGGCGATCCCCGACTGAACCCGTTCTCCTATGAGTTCACCGTTCTGCAGGGCAAGGACGTCAATGCGTTCTCCCTCCCGGGGGGATTCATCTACCTGTACGAAGGGCTCGTCGATTTCGCCGAGTCAGACGATGAACTCGCCGGAGTCCTCGCCCATGAGATCGCCCACGCCTCGTTCCGTCACGTCGCCTATCTCCGCCGCGAGCAGTCCAAGCTCGACGTCATCAACATCCCCCTGATCCTGGCCGCGATCTTCTCTCGCAGTCGAGACGCCGGGGCGATCGTGCAGGGCACCGGGCTCGTCAACCAAGCTGTCTTGAGCGGCTGGAGCGTCAAAGCCGAGGAAGCGGCCGACTATGGGGGACTCCAGTACATGCTCGTCAGCCGCTATAACCCCGTCGGCATCCTCACCTTCATGGAGCGGCTCGCGTTCCGGGATCGCGGACGCCCTGTCAACGATTGGGGGATCTATCAGACGCACCCGCCCTCGTCGGACCGCGCCCAAGCCTTGCTCTCCAGGCTCAGAGCCCTCAAGATCGAACTCAGGCGCAGCGAGGTGACGACTTCCCTCCGAAGCTCGGTCGTCCCCGGCGATGACGGCACGGTCGAACTCTTGTTCGGAAAGAACCGGGTCTATGCCTTTGGCGGCTCCGAAGCCTTGACCCGGGCCGACGAAGCTGCGGTCGCTTTGAACGCCTTGATGGACTCTGTGCCAGCCCTCTATGAGCTGAGCCTGCGAAACGGCACCGAGGTCTTCGGTCAGGGCCGGCAGATCCTCGAAGCCCTCCCGGCAGACGGTGAACAACCCGAGGCCAAAGCCCAAGCTGCTTTCCAGGCCCTCCGAAGGATCATCTTCGACCTGAACTACAAGCTTTGGCCCAACCATGACCGGGCCGCGTTCCCGGGCTGAACTGCTTCAACCCTCGAGCCATCGCCTCGACAAACCGTACGCTTGCTTCTCGCCCGTGGAAGCTCAAGGTCCCTTCATAGCCGCCCCGGTCATAGTCCGCCGGCTCGAGAACATAGCCGACCCAGCCGTTCGCATGGCTGACGACAAGAGCCGTCTCAAACCCACGGCGATGGGCCATTGACTCCAAGCGGCGCCCGAGCGCGGAACTCGGCTCGCCTGGAAATCCGATCAAAAGCAATGACCCAAGACGAAGGAAGGTCAGCTCGGCGCCCTGGGGGGCGAACCGGTTCACGGCGGCCTCCGCCAAGGGTTGCGGAACCTTGTAAGCGGAAGCGAACTCCGGGTGCGGGGTCGGGGGTCCAAGCCGCACAGGTTCGCGATGGAAAGCCAGCCCGCCCGCCCAATCCATCCGAGAACCCACGGCCCGGGAGGAACCCTGAAGAAACCTCTCGGCGAACGCCGAGAGCCGCTCCTCGGCGCTGGCTCCTATGAGGCGAGGGGCCGCGTCCCCGATCGGCCCAGTGAGCACCGGACAGCCCAATCTCGACGCGACCACGCCGGGCCAGTCCCCAGAGAGGGTCTTCCGATCGGCCTCATGGATCGTCGCATGGGCTGAGTACCAGGCGAACAGGTTCTGCCCCGAGACGCGAACCACGACGGCTTTGGGGTCTGGTCGGGCTCCGGCCCTTCGGCCCCGGTTGAGCCCCGGACGGAACACGGCGAGCCTCGCTTCTGTCATGAGGACCGGAGGAGACCCCAGGGCTTCCCGCACCCCCCCAGCGATCCGCTCCGCGTACCAGGCAAGCCACCGCGGCTGATAGCTGGCGATCCCTGGGACCGCAAGAGTCATCCTCGGATTCAGCATTTGACTGTCTGGGGCACTGTGTGTGTGGGTCGCCGTCAGCAAAAGGCTCACATTGGCGGGGAGGCGCCCCCGCACTTCCTCGACCAACCCCTCCGGCACGGTCAAGGCTTCGAGCGACACGACCGCGACCCGCAGGCCGCCTTGCTCGAAGACCACGCACCGCGACCAGAGCCTGTCGCCTCCTTCCGAAAACACTGCTCCCTGCCGCTCCGTGTATCCCCCGAGCGGCAATGCTTCGGGAGGGGTCACGTCGATCGTCGACGTCCGGAAGAACACCGTTGGTGCGATCAGGGCCGCGAGAAGCATCCTCTCTAGTCTACGACCCTTCGACGGCTACGAAGGATGGGCCTAGCGCGGGCCTCTGCTAAACTTTCCGGGCCATGAGTTTCGCCGTCCGTCTTGTGACGGACATCGTCCAGGTCGAACCAGGATCCACGGTGCCTTTGGCCCTGGAGATCGTCAACCGGACAGACGAACCCGACCAATACGAGGTCACGATCGAAGGGCTGGATCCCTCGTGGGTCGCCGTACCCGTTCCTGTCTTTCCTGTCGAAGGTCGTGAGACGCACGTGGAACGGCTCTTCCTCAAGCCTCCTCGAGAGAGCGAGTCCCTGGCCGGGACCTACCCGTTCGTCGTGCAAGTCAGGTCGGTCGTCACCGGCGAATCCAAGTCGGCCCAAGGCGCGCTCGAGGTGAGGCCCTACTTCAGTCTCAGCCTCGATGTTGCCCCCAAACGGACGGTGATCGGGTCCATTGCCAAACAAGCCTCGTTCAACGTCAGCGTGATGAACCTGGGCAACGCCGACCAGACTTTGCAGCTTTTCGCCACCGATCCCGAGGGGGTCTTCGCTTTCGAGTTTGAACACGACCAGGTGATCGTTGGCGCGGGCCAACAGCGTGAGATCGCTGTGTCCGCCTCGGCCTCCAAGAAGCCTCTCCTGGCGAACCCAAGACTCCAAAATTTCACGGTCTCCGCCAGGAACACTCAAAACCCGGCCCTGGCCGCCGCATCGACGGCCCAAATCGAGCAGAAGGCTGTAGCCTCGCCAGGAGCCGTCGCCCTCCTCTTTCTCACTTTGGTGCTGGCCATTGGGTGGTATCTCCTCTGGCCCAAGCCTCCGGTCGTCGAGAGCCTCACCGTCAGTTCCGAGAAGGTGACCGCCGGGACTCCCGTGGAGATCAGTTGGCAGGTCGACCGGGCCAAGTCCGTTTCACTGACGATCGGCGATTGGAGCCAAACCCGGCTGCCTTCGAAGGGCACCGTCACCTACGTTGGCACGAAACCAGGTCGGTTTACCGTCGATCTCAAGGCTCTGAGCGGCTCGCTCGTGGCCAGGGACCAGACTCGGGTCATCCAGATCGATCCGGCCCCAATTGTTCCCGAGCCCGTGATCGAGTCCATCTCGATCGAACCCAAGACCGTCAAGCCGGGCGAGCCCTTCATGCTCAAATACAAGTTCAACTCGGCGGTCACCCGAGCGACCCTCTACCCGACTCAGCAACCTCTCGACGTAAGGGCCACCGAGATACAGCTGAGGGCGGACAAGCCAGGCACCTTGGAGTATCGAGTCAAGGCGGCCAACGACGCTGGGGTCGAGGTCGAGCGGGCCGTCTCGGTCCGAGTCGAAAAGTCGAGCGCGGCCCGAATCGTCCTCTTCAGGGCAACGCCCGGCGAACTGCCCGTCGGCGGCGGGAAGGTCACGGTCGAATGGACCGCAGTGGACGCCGCCCGCCTTGAACTCCAGTACCTCGGAACCGTCGTCGCCCTCGATTCGTCGAGCGGCACTTATATTCTGGATCTGACCGCTTCCGCATCGCTCAAGCTCGTCGCGTACGACGCCGACGCTCTGAAGACCGAGTCGAAACCGGTCAACGTCAAGGTCGCCGAGCCTCCGACCGATCCTGGATCCACTTCGGGCGGGGCCCCGACCGCGGTGCCAGGCCCGTGAGGCGCGCCCTCGTCAGCGTCACCGACAAGACAGGGATCGCCGACCTCGCCGCGGGTCTCCTGGCGCTCGGGTTCGAAGTCGTCTCCACCGGGGGCACAGCAGCGGCCCTGCGTCAGGCAGGCATCGCTGTCACGGATGTTTCCGACGTGACCGGGTTCCCAGAATCCTTCGATGGCCGGGTCAAGACCCTCCACCCCAAGATCCACGGGGGAATCCTGGCCGATCGGCTCGACCCCCGCCATCTCCGCCAGCTCGACGAGCTGCAGATCACCCCGTTCGAGATCGTTGTCGTCAACCTGTACCAGTTCGAGCGGACTGTGCTCGACCAGGCCACGCTTGAGGAGGCCATCGAGTCGATCGACATCGGAGGTCCAGCCCTGATCAGGGCCGCGGCCAAGAACCAAGCCAACGTCACTGTCGTCATCGATCCTGGCGACTACGACCGGGTCCTTTTAGAGGCCGGGAATGGCTGGAGGGCCGAAACCCGGCGCGAATTGGCGACAAAAGCGTTCCGTCACACTGCTGTCTATGACTCGGTGATTGCCGCTTATCTGTCCGCCTCCACGCCCATGGCTCCGTTCCCCACCGAGTTCGCCGTGCCGCTGAGGCTAGCGACGGCCCTGCGGTACGGAGAGAACCCGCACCAGCCTGCCGCCGCTTTCCATACGCCTCTCGTCCCAGGCGGAGTCGTCCGGGCCAAGCAGCTCTGGGGCAAAGACCTGAGCTACAACAACATTTTAGACGCAGACGCCGCTTGGGAGTTGGCTTCCGACCTCGGCCCGGGCGCGGTGGCCATCATCAAGCACGGCAACCCTTGTGGCGCCGCCAAGCTCGCCAATCTGGCCGATTCCTATGAGGCGGCGAGGTCCTCCGACCCTGTTTCGGCTTTCGGAGGAATTGCCGCCCTTGTCGGGTCGGTCGATGCTTCTGCGGCGGAGTCCTTGACCGCCAAAGGGAACTTCTTGGAGGTCGTCATCGCCGAGCGCTTTAGCCAGGAGGCCCTGGACACTTTTCAGAACCGATCCGGATGGGGAGCCGACGTCAGACTTCTGGAGTGCCCAAGGTCGGAGCCTTCAAGCTTTCTGACTGTACGGTCCCTGAGGGGCGGGGCTCTCGTCCAATGGAGCGACGAGGACCCAAGGGCCGGGTTCAAGACCGTGACCAAGGCCAAACCGCCAGCGCAGTTGGAACCAGACATAGAGTTCGCTTGGGCCACCGTGGCCCACGTCAAGTCGAACGCCATTGTCGTGTGCCGCGGAAGCCGGCTGCTCGGTACCGGGGCGGGCCAGATGAACCGGGTTCAGTCGGTGAGACTGGCCCTCGAACAGAGCGGGGAAGCCGCTCAAGGAGCCGTCCTGGCCAGCGACGCCTTCTTTCCGTTCCCCGACAGCGTCGACGCCGCTGCCGAGGCAGGGATCGCGGTCATGGTCCAGCCAGGAGGGAGCAAGAAGGACGCTTCCGTCATTGAACGCGCCGACGAATTAGGCTTGGCCATGGTGTTCACTGGGATCCGCCACTTCCGCCATTAAGGAGGACTTTTTCTGCGGCCTGTGCCATAATAGGGAGATAGGAGCGTCATCCTCTGCATGAAGAACCAAAACGACCTGATCGTCAGCATCGTGGCCATCGTCGTCGCCTTAGGCGTCGGCCTCGGGTTCTTCTTCAACAAGCGCACCCCAGTCAAACCGCCTCAGCCAGCACCGGTCCCGACGGCCGAGGCCAAAGGAGCGGAAGGCGCGGTCAACTTCGCCAACTCGTTGCCCGGCGGTGACCGTGAGGGCGGAGCCGGCAGTGGCGGCGGAGCCGCAGGCGGTCGCCGTGGTGGACGGGTCGCCTTCGCTGGTGCCAGCTAGGCTCTTCCGGCCCCATGGCCTGGCAACCGCTTCTCAATGTCGGCTTTAGGAACTTCGTCCTGAGCGACAAGATCATCGCGGTCGTCAGCGCCGACTCCGCACCCATGCGCCGAATGGTCCAAAAGCACCGTGACGCAGGCGAGCTGATCGACGCGACCCAAGGCCGAAAGACCAAGTGTGTCATCTTTATGACCACGGGAGCCCTCGTCCTCTCGGCTGTGTCCCAAGAGACCTTGGCCCGCAGGCTGGCGGGAGCCCTGGCCGAAGGTGATGAAGAATAACGGCCACGCGCCCTCGCTTTGGAAATCGATCCGTAGTCGCTTTGCGAGCGACGTCGGGATCGATCTTGGCACGGCGAACACCCTCGTTCATGTGGCCGGGCACGGGATCCTGATTCGAGAGCCCAGCGTTGTCGCCGTCAACAAAGACACTGGCGAAGTGCTGGAAGTCGGAGAAGAAGCCAAGCGGATGCTCGGACGCACTCCGGCCAACATCGTCGCCACCCGCCCCTTGAGGGACGGCGTTATCGCCGATTATGAGATGACCCACCGGCTTCTGGCCAAGTTCATCAAGAGGGCCAGGCACGGGCTGACCTTTTATCAGACCGTTGTCGTCGGCATCCCCAGCGGTGTCACGGAGGTTGAGAGGGACGCCGTGCTCGACGCCTGTCGCAAGGCGGGCGCGAACAAAGCTTATGTCATCGAGGAGCCCATGGCCGCCGCGATCGGAGCTGGGTTGCCCATCGTCGAACCGATCGGTTCCATGATCGTGGACATCGGCGGTGGCACGACGGAGGTCGCCGTCATCTCCCTAGCTGGCATTGTCCATTCGCGTTCCATCCGCATCGCTGGGGACGAGATCGACGAGTCGATCGCCGCCTACGTCCGCAGGGCCCACAACCTCTTCATCGGCGACCGCACGGCCGAACTGGCCAAGATCGAGATCGGGTGCGCCTATCCCCAGGAAACGGAGCTCGAGATCACGGTCAAAGGTCGGGATCTGATCACGGGCTTGCCCCGTAGCGCCGTGATCACGAGCGAAGAGGTCCGTATCGCGATCCAGGAACCGGTCACCGCCATCGTCGACGCAGTCAAGCTCACCCTCGAGGCCACTCCGCCCGAACTGGCGGCGGACTGCATGAACAACGGCATTTACTTGGCCGGCGGTGGGGCCCTGCTCAGGGGCTTGGACCGGCTGCTTTCAGAGGAAACGGCCATGCCGGTCCACGTCGCGGACGATCCCTTGAGTTGCGTCGCGATCGGGACAGGACGTATGCTTGAGGCCCTGCACGAGGATCCGGCGATCCGCCGGATGTTGGAGAAAGCATCGCGAGGTTAGAGAAGACACGGCGTTGGGACTGGGCCCTGTTGGTGGCCCTGCTCGCCTGCGCCTTGGTCCTCGGCCGAATTCAGGATGCGCACCGGGCCAAGGGCCAAAGCGACCCCGTCACTGCAGCTTGGCGACAATTCACTGCACCGATCCTGGGATCGTTCGACAACTGGGCCGGCGGTCTTGTCGACCAAGCTGTCGCGCTCTGGACGAGCGGCCCCGTGTTGGCCGAAAACCGAGCCCTCAAAGCCCGGCTCGCAGCCCTTGAAGCCTATGGGACAACCGTCGAACAACTGAACGACCGCATCGATAACCTTGTCAAGACTCTCGGGCTTGAACCTGTCGGATCAGTCCGCGTTCCTGCCCAAATCGTCGCATACTTCCCCAACGACGGCAGGATCACGCTCAAAACAAAACCAGGCGCTGTCCGGCCCGGACTTCCTTTTGTGACCCACCATGGAGTGCTCGCCATCGTCCAGACCGTCGATGGCGGGCTCGTCCAAGCCCTCCTTTTGACCTCGCCTTCGCAACAGGTCGGAGCCAAGACGGTGTCGGCCACTCCCTTGGTCGGACTGATCCGTGGCCAGACTCCGACCCGGCTCGTGATCGACGTCTTGGAGGGCGATCTGGCCCGGGCCGGCGACCCCGTGGTCACCTCGGGACTCGGAGAATCGATCCCGCCGGGCCTCTTGGTCGGCACCGTCGTCGAAGTCGCCGAGGATCCCGTGCTTGGCACCCGCCGCGTCTACGTGGCCCCGGCAGCTCGAATCGACCAGATTCGTGAAGGTTGGATCTTGAAGTGAGGACCGCGGTAGCGCTTGTCCTCTTCTTCCTCATGGCCCTGGCCTTCTGCCTGACCCAACACTCAGTCTTGTTCCGCTGGACGTTTCTTGGGGCCCAACCTGACCTTCTCGCGCTTCTCGCCCTTGGTGTGGCCCTCCGATCCGGGCCCGCTGTCGGCGCTTCGGCAGGATTTTTATGTGGGGCCCTGCGCGGTTGGGCCACGGGAGCTGGTCTGACGGCAGCGGCGGCCAGCCTCGCTCTTGTCGGGTTCGCGGCCGGGTACCTGTCTCGCTTCGAGGTGAAGCCGACTTCGCTCGTCATTGGGGCCTTGGTCGCGGTCGGGACGCTCGTCGCCCGGTTTCTGGCGCTTCTTGTGGCCCCTCCGTCCGACATTCCCTCCTACCTTACGGCTACAATCGGCTCGGCAATCATGAATGGGGTTCTCGCCGTGCCGCTTGACGCGGTCTGGAAGCGCCTCATCGGTGAGGCGGTGGACTGATTCGACGATGAGTGAGATCAACGTTCTTGAAATGGCCCGACAACAGCTCGCGGTCGCGGCCAAGTACCTTGACCTTGACGAAGGTCTTCATGCCGTCTTGGCCCAGGCCAAGCGACAGTTGGTCGTGAACTTCCCCGTCGTCATGGACGACGGCACCGTCCAATGCTTCCAAGGCTACCGGGTTCAACACAACACGAGCCGCGGACCCACCAAGGGCGGCCTCCGCTATCACTTTGACGTCGACCTCGACGAAACGACCGCCCTGGCCATGTGGATGACCTGGAAGTGCGCCGTCGTCAACATCCCCTATGGAGGAGCCAAGGGAGGCGTCCGGGTCAACACCAAGAAGCTGAGCAAGCGTGAACTTGAAAAGCTCACCAGGCGTTTCATCACCGAGATCAACCTCGTTGTCGGAGAAAGGAGCGACATTCCAGCCCCCGACATCGGCACGAACCCGCAAGTGATGGCCTGGATCATGGACACGGTCTCGATGCAAGCGGGATACACCGTTCCCGGTTGCGTCACCGGCAAACCCCTCGATCTGGGCGGCTCGGAGGGACGGGTCGAAGCCACAGGGCGTGGGGTCATCGTCAGTACCGAAGAAGCCTGCAAAGTCCTTGGATTGGACCTTTCGTCCTGCCGGGTCGCTGTGCAGGGGTTCGGCAACGTCGGCTCGGTCGCGGCCCAACTCGCCGAAGACGCCGGGGCCAAGGTCGTCGCCGTGAGCGACGCCACTGGCGGGATCTACAACCCCAACGGCCTCCCCATCCGCGAGCTCTACCAGCGTTACAGCGGGATCGACGGGGGAGTCAGAAACCACAAGGACGCCGACCCGATCTCCAACTCCGACCTCCTGGAGCTCGATTGCGACATCCTGCTTCCTTGCGCGATCCAAGGGCAACTCACAGAAGACAACGCAGACCGCATCAAGGCGAAACTCATCGTCGAAGGCGCGAACGGGCCGACGACTCCCATCGCCGACCAGATCCTCGCTGACAAGGGCAAGCTCGTCGTCCCCGACATCCTCGCCAACGCAGGCGGAGTCGTGACCAGCTACTTCGAGTGGGTTCAAGACCTGCAAAACTTTTTTTGGGAAGAGGATCAGGTCAACGATCGGCTTTCCAAGATCATGCGGCACGCCTTTGGGGCCGTTCACGAGACTCAGTCACGCCACAAGACCGATATGAGGACCGCGGCCATGATCATCGCTGTTCAACGGGTGGCCCACGCCACGACCTCGCGCGGCATCTTCCCCTAGAGCCAACCGTCCCTGGCCGGAGCAGGCCCGCTTAGGTATCCTCCCCATCCGCTGCGCGGGTGGCGAAATTGGTAGACGCACTACCTTGAGGTGGTAGCGCCCACAAGGCATGAAGGTTCGAGTCCTTTCCCGCGCACCAAAGTTCCTTCGTTTACGTTGACTTGAGACAGACACATGCTTCCAGTGCTTGTCGCCATCATGTTCGTTGAGCCCGAACTCCGGTCGATCGAGGCCAGGACCAACCACCACAATTATCGGGTGCTCCCTCCGCTGGGGCGTGAGGCGCCCGGTTTCACCGCACCCGCCTCTCAAGGCGGAAAACTGACCGTCCCCTCGATCGCAAAAGGAAAGAAGGCGACCATCGTCAGTTTCTGGTTCTATGACTGCAATATCTGCCGGGTCGAGTTGCCGGAGATCCAACGCCTCTATTCAGAACTGAAGAAAGACGGGCTGGAGGTCGTGGCCGTCAACATCGGCGACTCGGCCGAGACTGTCAAAGCCTATCAGCGCAACGCCGGATTCAGTTTCCCGATCGCTCTCGCCGATTTCTCCGTCGCTTCGCTCTATGGGGTCGTCTCGTTTCCGACAAACCTGATCTTAGACGGGCAAGGCCGTGTCATCGACCGATTCATCGGATTCGACGAGCGTGGACTCACTCGGGCCCTTGCGCGCCAGGGACTTCAGATCCCTCATTAGTCCGGGGTCAAACAAGTGAACCGACCGCCATGGTTCGGCCCACAGCCTCGGCGATTCGAGCCAGGTTGGGAACCATGTCCAAATAGCCTTGGATCGTCAGGCTCTGCGGCCCGTCCTTGAGGGCCGCGTCCGGGTTTGGATGGACTTCGATAATGAGCGAGTCGGCACCGGCCGCCACCGCCGCCATCGACAGAGCCGAGACGAGGTCGCGCTTTCCGGTGCCTTGCGAAGGATCCACCACCACTGGCAAGTGGGAAAGACCGCGCAGCACGGGCACGGCCCCAATATCAAGCGTGTTGCGAGTGTGGGTCTCAAACGTCCGGATGCCACGCTCGCACAGCATGATCGCTTCGTTACCCCCCGTTGCGATGTACTCGGCCGCCAGGAGCAGTTCCTCGTACTTCGCGCTGAGTCCGCGCTTGAGAAGCACAGGCGTTCGTGACTGACCCACTTCGCGGAGCAGGTCGTAGTTCTGCATGTTCCTGGCCCCGACCTGAAGCACGTCGGCGTAAGCCGCGACCATCTCCACCTTCCGAGGATCCATCACCTCGGTCACGACCCGCAGGTCGTACCGGCGACCAGCTTCACGGAGGATCTCAAGGCCCGTCTTTCCCATCCCTTGGAACGAGTAGGGGGATGTCGATGGCTTGAACGCCCCGCCTCGAAGGATCTTCGCCCCGGCTCCCGCAACAGCCGCCGCCGTCTCCATCACCTGCTCTTCGCTTTCGACCGTGCAGGGCCCGGCCATCATGACGACTTCGTTCCCTCCAACGAGGACGCCTCCTACGTTGACGACGCTCCGTTCAGGACGAGTCTCTCGGGCGACAAACTTGTAAGGTTTGGTGATGAGGAGGACGTCTTCGACTCCGTCGAACGCCCGAAGCTGCTCGAGGAAGTCGATGTTCTTGTGCTCTTCACCTCCCACCGCGCAGACAATGGACTTCTCGACACCAATGATCGGCTTGACTGTGTAGCCGTGCCTCTCAAGCTCTTCCGAAACATGGGCCACGTCCTTTTGCGCGCAGCCTGGTCGCATCACGACGATCACGCCGGCACCTCCTGGCTTGCCAGAACAACCCTTTGGAAGGCCTCAAGGTAAACCTGGGTCTCAGCTTCGGTACCGACGCTCACCCGAATGTGGTTCGGCATTCCAAAAATGTCGCAGGGCCTGACAATGACCCCGAGTCGCAAGAGGGCTTCGAAGACGGGACGACAGGGACGCCCAAGATCGATGCACACGAAGTTCGCATGGCTCTCGACCACCCCGAAACCGGCCTCGACCGCCGAGTCCGCGATCAGCCGCAAGCCTTCGCGATTGCGCCGGACACTGTCGGCGACATGGGCTGAATCGTCCAAGGCGGCAAGGGCTCCTTCCTGGGCGAGAGCACTGACGTCAAACGGCTCTCGCACTCGGTCGATCGAGTCCACGATCTCCGCGTCGGCGAACCCATATCCCACCCTCAATCCGGCCAACCCATAGGCCTTGCTGAATGTGCGCAAGACGACGACCGGCAGACCCTCCGACAGTAATCTCGCCCCGTCCGGATATCCGGGGACATCGGCCGCGAACTCGAAATAGGCTTCGTCCAGGACCAGCGGGCAACCCGGCGGCAAGTCGCGGATCAAGGCCCGCACTTCAGTTTCGGGGACGATCGTTCCGGTCGGGTTGTTCGGATTGGCGATGTAAACGAGCTTTGTCCTGTCACTCAAAGCCGCTGCCATGGCCTTCAGTTCGTGCCTCCATTGCCGGTCGAGGGGAACCTTGACAAGCCGACAAGGGGCCAGGTGGGCCGAAGCGTCGTATCGCACAAACGATGGGTCGCCAACAACGACCTCGTCGTCCGGCGAGCCCAGGAACACGAGCCCTAAGTTGTGGATGAGGCCGTCGCTCCCGTTGCCCAGCACCACTTGGTCGCTCTTAAGCCCGTACCGGACGGCCAGGGCGTCTCGAAGCCTTCGGCCACTGGCGTCAGGATAGACGTTCATTGACGCGGCCGCGAGCCGCACCGCTTCGAGCGCCCTCGGAGACGGCCCGAAAGGATTCTCGTTGCTGGCTAATTTAACGACGGACTTGAGCCCAAGCTCCCGCTGAACCTCTTCGACCGGTTTTCCGGGCGAGTAAGGGGCCATCTCACGGATGTGGGGCCGAAGGCGGTAGGGCACGGCTCGATTGTGACAGGGGCCCGGACAACCAGGGTGGGGACACCCGTCCCGTTACCTGGGCCGTTTCCAAAGACACGAAGGCAACACCTGATTCGAGACGAGATCAATCCGATTCAGAGCGCGGCGGGCACGGCAAGTTTGGCCGCCGTCTTCGCAACAACCTCGCCCACTGTCACGCCCGGAGCCAATTCCTTGAGAGTCAATCCCTCTCCACGGGTCACCTCGATCACAGCGAGGTCGGTAATGACCAAATCAACGCACTCCTTCCCGGTCAGCGGCAAGGTGCACTCTGGAAGGATCTTGGACTCGCCTGCCTTGTTGGTGTGCTCCATGACCACGACGACCCGAGGGACTCCGGCCACCAAGTCCATAGCCCCGCCCATGCCTTTGACCATCTTGCCAGGGATCATCCAGTTGGCCAGGTCGCCTTTCTCGCTCACTTCCATCGCCCCAAGGATGGAAAGGTTGATGTGGCCGCCGCGGATCATGCCGAAACTGTCAGCGCTGGAAAAGTAACTGGTCCCCGCTATCTGGGTGATCGTCTGCTTGCCCGCGTTGATCAGGTCGGGGTCGGCCTCATCCGGATAGGGGAACGGCCCCATGCCGAGCATCCCGTTCTCGCTCTGCAGGACGACGTCCATGCCCTCAGGGATGTAGTTGGCGACCAGGGTCGGGATCCCAATGCCAAGGTTGACATAGAAGCCGTCCCGGAGTTCTTGGGCGGCCCGCAAAGCCAATTCGTCGCGCGTCCAGGGCATGCAGGACATTGTACACTCGGTGCCTGAAGCGCGCCTTTCTCTCCGTACTGCTTTTCTCCTCGCTTGGCCCGATGTCGGACCGGGTGGCCACGGCACGGGACAACAAAGGCTCGACAGTCGCGACTCTCACGAAGGCCGCCGGCCTCAAGACACCGGTGAGCCGCCTTTACATGCGGGCAATCAAGGACGAAAGGATCCTCGAAGTTTGGGGCGGCGACGACGGCCCCATGCGTCTGATCAAGGCTTATCCCGTTGCGGCGATGTCTGGCGGATTGGGCCCTAAGCGCCGGGAGGGCGACAGCCAAGTACCCGAAGGGCTCTATCTCGTCGACCGGTTCAATCCCAAGTCCTCGTTTCTCTTGAGTCTGGGCCTCAACTACCCGAACGCCAGCGACAAGATCCGTTCCGACTCAGAGCGGCCCGGCGGGGACATCTTTATCCATGGTGGACAAGCCAGCATCGGATGCTTGGCGATGACCGACCCCGCCATCCAAGAGATCTATCTCTTCGCATTGGACGCCAAGCGACCGATCCGAGTCGACCTCTTCCCTTTCCGGTTTCGTCCCGGATGGCAAAACCGCCAACCAACCCAGCATCTCGACTTCTGGAAAGAACTTGAGCCGTTCTACGCCGCTTTCGAGAAGTCGAAGACCGTGCCGCAGTTCCGGGTCGACAAAAAGGGGCGTTATCGGACCGTCCGCTAACCTCTTTCGCGGGTGGTAAGCCGTTCGATCCTCTTCTCATACACGGCCCCTTGAATGATCCGGTCCACAAAGATGCCTGGGGTGTGGATGCAGTCCGGATCCAATTCGCCCTCGTCCACAAGCTCCTCGACCTCGGCCACCGTCACTTTCCCTGCGGTCGCCATCATGGGGTTGAAGTTCCGGGCCGTCTTCTTGAAGACCAGGTTCCCGGCCCGGTCCCCCTTCCACGCCTTGACGATGCTGAGGTCGGCCCGCAACCAGGTCTCCAAGACGTACCATCCGTCGGCGAATTGCCGCGTCTCTTTGCCGTCCGCCACGATCGTCCCATAACCCGTCTTGGTGAAGAAAGCGGGGATGCCCGCCCCGCCTGCCCGGATACGCTCAGCGAGCGTCCCCTGAGGGTTGAACTCGAGTTCCAACTCGCCGCTCAAGTACTGCCGTTCGAACTCGGCGTTCTCACCGACGTAACTGCTCACCATCTTCTTGATTTGGCGGGTCTGAAGCAGGAGGCCAAGTCCGAAGTCGTCGACCCCGCAGTTGTTGCTGATCACCGTGATGTCCTTCACCCCCGAATCGCGAAGGGCGACGATCAGGTTCTCTGGGATGCCGCAAAGCCCGAACCCGCCCGACATCACCGTCATTCCGTCAAAGAGCGTGCCTTCCAGGGCATCAGCGGCCGTCGATCGCACTTTGTCCATCTGTCGAGAGAGGTTACCTGCGGCGGCTACTTGGTGGAAGCATCCCCGTTAAGCCGGGCAAGGATTTGCTCGAGCTTGAAGGTCAGCTCGCTGTTCGTCACGACCAATTCGCAGCCAGCCTCCTCTCCGGTCCCCAGCAGGGTGCCTTCCTTGTGGCCAGCGTGCCCCACAACCTTGATACCCTTCTCTCGAAGCGCCGCGACCGTCGATCGCGGCTCAAACTCCTGCGATCCCAAGTTCACGACAGCAACCTCGGCATCCGGCCACTCCTCGGGCACTTCGGCCAAGGCGACTGTTTCATGCCCCAGTGCCTCCAGTCCTTTGCCCAACCGCGAGGTCCAAAACAAGTTCTCGTCCAAAACGAGCACACGCACCTCCCCATTTTACGGCGCCGGTAGACTCGGCCAATGCCTCCAGGCCCCGTCCGTGCCCTCGAGTGGCGCGGCGATCACCTCGCCTTGCTCGACCAAAGGCTCCTACCGCACCAAACCGAGTGGCTCAGACTGGAGACCTGGACATCGGTCCACGACGCGATCCGTGACATGGCCGTTCGGGGGGCGCCGGCGATCGGGGTGGCCGCCGCATATGGTCTGGCCTTGGCCGCCATCCACCAGAACAATCTCATAACAGCCCGAGAAGCACTGGCGGCGAGCCGCCCGACGGCGGTCAACCTGGTCTGGGCCCTCGACCGAGTCATGTCCCTGCAGGACCGCAGCTTTGAGTCGATCCTCGCCGAAGCTCAGGCCATTGAACGTGAAGACCTCGCCATGAACCTCAAACTCGCCGAGCACGGGGCGTCCCTCGTGCCGCCCGGCTCGCGCGTCCTCACGATCTGCAACACCGGCTCCTTGGCCACAGCCGGGCATGGCACCGCCCTCGGCATCATTCGCACCGCCTTCGCTCAAGGCAAAGTGGTCCACGTTTATTCTTGTGAGACTCGCCCTCGCCAACAGGGCTTGCGCCTGACGGCCTGGGAGCTCCTGCAAGACGGCATCCCTTTCCAGAGCGTCGCCGACTCGGCCGCTGCCTCGCTCATGGCTCAGGGACGGATCGACTTCGTTGTCGTGGGGGCCGATCGGATCGCCGCCAACGGCGACACTGCCAACAAGATCGGAACTCTCTCCCTAGCCGTCCTCGCCCACCATTTCGACGTGCCGTTCTACGTCGCCGCTCCAAGCTCGACCCTCGATCCCAGTCTGGTCGACGGCTCGAACATCCCGATCGAGGAGCGCGATCCGACCGAGATCACCGAAATCGAAGGGGTGCGGGTGGCCCCGGATGGATGTCCTGTCTGGAACCCAGGCTTCGATGTCACCCCTGGCTCGCTCGTGACCGCGATTGTCACCGAAGTAGGCGTGTTCCGAGCCCCCTACCTTTTCAATTGAGCCGCCTGTCCTTGACGAACCGGACTCTCGTGTCCAACATCAGTTGGTTCCTTCCACCAGGATGGACTGAAGCCCCCTTGAGGTCAGGAGGGACCGAAGCGATCGTCCTGGGGAAGTACGGGTCGGTCGCCAGTTCAACGTCCGACTCGCCGTCCGGCCGCCCCGCCGCCGGGTTGTCAGCCACGACTAAGTCCGCCACACACTGGGGCGGCGTCTTGCCCCAAAAATTGTCGAGGGGCACCGGTTCGTCGATCCTGTCGAACCTCCACATCCAGAGCATGGCAGGGCCAAGAGGGGTCGACTGGACGACGCGAGTTTCTTCTCCTAGCCGATGCCCTGGACGCAAACGCCAGATTTCAGCCGATCTCAAATAGGGCTGGAGGACGATCAGAGCCCACCCCGTCCGAGGATCGGAGGCTGGCCAATCGTTCCATGGCCGGTAACCGCCTGGCAACGAGGCTTTGAGGTCGCGCCGATCGGGAAAACGCTCGTTGGAGTCAGAGAGATAGAGCGTCCAGGCAACACCGATCTGCCTCAGGTTGGATTTGGTCGGCGCGGAGTTGCTCTCTTTGACCCGGGCAAAGACAGGGAACAGTAAAGCCGAGAGCACGGCAAGGATCGCCACCACCACGAGGATCTCCACAAGGCTGAACCCGACCCTCTCTCTCACACCCTACAGTACGCTGGTTCGCCCGAGAAAGAGCCCTCGATCAGGCAGCCATCGGCACCGCTGGGCTCTCAACCGGCTTCAGAGACTCCAACAAGGGCCGAGCGCTGTCTGGTTTCGTCCACGACGTGAGGCTCTCGGCGATGTCTCGAATTTCGACAAGTGCCTTCGTCCGAGGGGCCGCCGTCTCCAAAAACCTTCGGGTCTTGGCCGCACGGGCGACGGCACCGCTCTCCCGGACAGATCCGAGGAACCTGACCGGACACCCGAGGTGGCGGCCCGCGAAGGCCTTGAACCTTTGGGACACTGCCTCTGCTTGGGCTGGATCGGACCGGTTCACGATGAGACCAACCTGAACTCCTCGATTGGCCTCAACAAGCCTTCGAAGCAAGCGGTAGGCGCCGACCAAGGACGCTGGGTCGGGGTTCACGACCAAAGCGACGAAACCGGCTCGCGCCACGGTTTCCAGGTCCGCTCCCTCGAAGACAGTCGGCAAGTCCAACATTTGTACCGCGCCTTCTTCGGACGGTCCAGTCAAGGAATCTATGGATCTCTCCCGAATCAACTTCAGGCCCTCGGACTCCTCCCCGGAGTCGAGAAGTTCCAAACCTGGCGGAGAGCCGGCCAGGATCACGACCTCGACTGGAGAACCAGAAGCGGTCATGGCCCTGGCCAGGTTCGCGACCAAGAAGCTCTGGCCAACCCCGCCCTTGCCGCTCATGAACGCAAACTGCGTCACCTGGCCCCCCCTGGCAAGAAACGTTTCCAGACTCCGATTTTAGGCCGAGACACCGCGAGTTCCTGGTCGTCGTGGTCTCGATACGCGGCTCGTATCTCAGCGACGACTTGTTCGATGGGAGCTATGGTGACCTCGACATAGAGGCCCGTTTCAAGCCTCAGCCTGTGAATGTCCTCCTCGTTAACCGGCTCTGGGGTCTGGACGTGCAAAGTGCGCCCATCGAGCTTCACAGGGAGCACAAGCAATGACGCCGCGAGATGCGCTGGGACAGCTTCCAACGCCGTTCCTCCTGGCTCAATCTCATGGGATTGGCCCCCCGCTTCGTTAACGACCAATTCAAGCTCGTGGCCAGATTCGTCGGCGTCTTCAACTGGCTCGGCTTCGTCTGGGGCCGGTGTTTCGGGCTCTTGCGGAGGACTGTGGTCGACAGACTTGACTCCAACGTCCAGCCCGCCCCCCAAGCCCAGCATCGCCTCGATTTCGGCCGCCGTAATGATGTCCGAAGACTCTGCATTCGGTTGTGGCTCCACCGCCCTTGGCGGCTGGGCCTCCATTCCGGCGAGGAGCTCTTGAATCTCGTCGTTCGACATCGTGCGCCGATCGTCTTCCTTCACTTCGAAGGCAACCGGAGCGGCCGGCTCGTCAGACTCGGCGACGGCCTGTTCCGTCTCTGACGGCCCCAAAGTCGCTCCCAGGCTGTTGAATTCAGAGATCTCCGACATGAGGCCGGGCCACTTCTCAATCAGTTCGGCTTCTGAAACGGCTTCAAAGGGCTCCGGATCTGAAGGCTCGAGGGCATCGTCGTCCAAAGGCCAGACGACCTCCTCGGGGCTGGCGAACGCCGCGCTCATCTCGTCGGCGAACGATGCCAAGTCCAGACCTGAGTTCGGCAACTGTTCGACCGGCGGGAGCCGGCTGGCGATCGGAGAGCTCGAAGGCGTCTCTTCGGAGGTTGGGCTCGGCCCGTTGGTCAAGCTAGGAACCCCATCGCCAGGCACGGCTTCTGGGTTCACCACCAGTTCGAGATCCAGGCCGGGCTCCTGCGATTCGTGTACCTCTTCGATTTCCGACATCAGGTCGTTCAGAGCCTCGTGCTCTTCAGGGGTCACTTCAACGATCTCGACGGGCTCCTCGCGGGCAGGACTTGCGACAGCATCAGTCAGGGCCGCCACCTGGTTGGCCAACTGGGCCATCTGCTCCCGGAGCATGGCAAGCTCGCCAGCAGCCTCGCCTGGCTGGGGCTTGGGCTTTCTGGGCTTCTTGACGCCGGGTTCGGCCGGGTTCTTGGTGGCGCGAGGCATCTTGGGCTCGATACCAAGATTTTCGGTCGAGTCGAGGGGCTCACACAGGGAACGGGACGACGATCAGTTCTCGCGGACCGTGGACTCCTCTCACCAGGATCCCCTCAATATCGGCCGTCCTCGAGGGGCCGGTCACGATGGCCCAGTTCCTTCTGTCCAATCTGGCCAGTGCCGCCTCAAGGTTGGGTTCAATCTGCTTGGGATCGAGCAAGACGACGTGCCGAGGGGGGAGCAGGCTCAGTAGGCGAGGCTGATCAGGCCCGGAGGCGAAGAGCACCGACCCTGTTTCGGCGACGGCCATATCAGCCCGGCAGACGCCCGTCATGGCCTCCCAAGGGTCGGCGGCAAGATCTAACCCCGGCCAAAAGCCCTTAAGGCCCTCCTGAATCCAAAACAGGCCCGGACAGTCGGCAACGGCCGAAAAGTCGGCGACCTCCCCACCGACTTCAGAGAGGCGCTCTCGAAAGAGGGCCCAATGATCGGCCACTTGAGCTTGGGCCAGTCGCGGCCCTGGCATTCTCGATCCGGAAGACGGCCCGATCCGCCTCAGAATCGACTCACGGCCGTTGATCCCACCACCTCCTGAAGTCGACTCCAGACGGCTCCGGCCATTCTCGGTGCTCAGTCCAGGGTCGTGCCAGCGGTTCGACCATGGGAAGCGCCTTCAACGCCATTCTCCACCTGGCGCTCCTCTGGGCGAACCAAGCCCAGACTGGCCATGGCGCAGCGGGAGTGGCCCCGACTTCAGCCCGGATCTTCAGGAGCAGTTCTGGGATCGGTATATCGACCGGGCACACCTCCTGACAGGCGCCGCAAAGGGTCGAGGCGAACGCGAGCGCGCCATGGCTGTGCACACCGTCCAGCCCGGGTGCCAGCACGGCCCCCAGCGGGCCCGAGTAGGTGTGCCGGTACGTGTGTCCCGAAGCCTGGCGGTAAACCGGGCAAACATTGAGGCACGCGCCACACCGGAGGCACTTGAGGATCTCCCTGAGCGCGCCGTTCAGGATCTTGCTTCGACCATTGTCAAGGAGCACCAGGTGCACCTCCTCGGGCCCGTCGGGCTCGTCCGGTCGCCGCGGGCCGCACACCAAGTGCGTGTAGACCGTCAGCCGTTGCCCGGTCGACGACGCGGCCAGAAGGCGCAGGAATAGGGCCAGGTCGGTGTCGCACGGCAGAACCTTTTCAAGTCCCATGACCGCAATGTGGACCCGGGGTGCGGTCGTGCTTAGCCGGTTGTTGCCTTCGTTTTCCACGATGACGAGCCGCCCCGAGCTTGCCACCGCGAAGTTCACCCCGCTAATGCCAACGTCCGCGCGGCGGAACTCCTCCCTGAGCCTCGCCCGTGCCACGGCGGCAAGTTCCTCCGGCTCATCGCTCCTTGGCGACAGCCCGTGAGACTCGAACGTCCGTTTGACGTCTGTTCGATCTTTGTGGATGATTGGCGTGACGATATGACTCGGCACGTCATCGTCCAACTGCACCACGAACTCGCCGAGGTCAGTCTCCACCACTTGGTGGCCTTCTTGGATGAGCCTTTCATTCAGACCGATCTCTTCGGTGGCCATTGACTTGCCCTTCACCACCAGGGCCGAAGGAGCGGCCCTTGACACGATCCCCAGGATCAGTCTGTTGGCTTGCTCCGCGTCTTCGGCCCAATGAACCTGAACACCGTTCTTCAGGCACGACGCTTCCAGTTCGACCAAAAGGTCAGCCAGGTTGTCGAGAACGTACTCCTTTGTGGCGGCAGCCTGTCGCCTCGCGCTGTCGTACTCAGCAAACACACTTGCAATCGCCTGGAATCTTCCTTGAACTTTGTTGGCGGAAGCCGTCCGGACGCTGTCGACGACTTTAAGCGGCAACCTCTCAGCTCTCTTATCAAAATCCGACCTCACTCAAAAGCCTCCGCCAGGACGTCAGCGACATGGTTGAACTTGAGACCGATTCCTTCTCGCCTCGCCAGCCCCTCGAGATGGAGCAAGCAACCCCAGTCCGTCGAAACTACCTCGCTCGCGCCAGTCGCCTTCAATCTGTAGAGCTTCTCGATCCCGATGCCTTTGCTGGTCGACGGGTGGCTCATCGAGAAAGTGCCGCCAAATCCACAGCACTGCTCGCTTGTCTCCGGAGTCACCACCGTCAGGTTGGGTACGAGAGCCAACAATCTTTCAAGGGAGTCCATGGAACCGAGCATCCGTCCGTGGCAGCCAGAGTGCAAGACCACCATCCGGGAACGTGACACTGGCCGCCACTTTTCGACTCCCACTTCGTTCATGAGAAACTGCGCGAGTTCGAACACCCGCAAGCCAGCACCTAACCCAAGCATCCTGAACCCTTCGCGCATCATCGCGGCGCATGAGCCACTTGGGACGACAATTGGTAAATCTCTGTCGAAGCAGTCCACGAACGCACTGGCGACTCGCCCCGAAGAAGTCCAGTCTCCGGCATTGAAGGCGGGTTGGCCGCAACAGGTCTGACGTTTGTCGAAGACGACTTCGCAGCCCACATGTTCAAGCACACGGACCATTGAGACACCGGTCGACCCGCGCAAGCCATCAACCAGGCACGTCAGGGCCAGTTGAACCCTCATGTTCTGTTCACCGGATGGTAGAAACGACTGTCCGTGCTGTCTGAGCAAACAACCGAAAGGTCGTCGCCATGAAAGCAGCCCCTGGCCATGAACTGACAAGCGAGGTTTCCGAGCACGGTGGCTTCTTGGGCAGCGGCCCTGATCGTCTTCCCTGTCACGAGCGCGAGGCTTTCGCAGAAGGAGTTGCTGGCGGCTCCTCCTCCACCCACATGCACCGTGTTCACTTTCTGGCCAGTCATGGTCTCCAATTGGCTGAGGCCCGTTGAGAGCGCCAAGACGATAGAGTCCAGGAGTGTTCCCGCCCACTCCGCCTCCGTCAGTTGAGATCCGAGGATCTCGCTGCAGGCGGAAACCATTGAGCCTGGGGCGAACAACTTCTTGTCTAGAACATCCAGAGTCTTTCCGGATGGCTCCCCAGCCGCCAGCCAGTCGGCGACGCCTCCCTGGACACCAATTTCGTCGTGAACTCGGTTCAGCAGATAAAAAGCCGGAAAGTTCTTCAGAAACCGGATCCGTCCATCGAAGGCCCTCTCGTTCGACCAATTGCCGAGATAGGCGGCTTCCGAGACCAACGGAGAAGCCAAGACTTGCCCGAGGAGCGCCCATGTCCCAACGTTGAGAAATGCGTCTTGACCATCTGGTGCAAGAGCGACGACTGCCGATGCGGTGTCGTGACTCGCAACTCGGACGACAGGCACACCAAGACTTGTCATACCGACACAACTTGGACCGAAAACCGGCTGAGCGGAAGGAACCGGCCACCCGATCTTTTCAAAGACTTCAAAGCACCATTGGCCGTCCAATCCCATGAGTTGGGTTGTCGAAGCCATCGTCCCCTCACACCCGATTTCGCCGACGAGGCCCGCCACCAAATAGTCGGGAACATGGCTCCATGTGGCCACTTCGGGCAAGCATGGATCCTCCCGGTTGAGAGCCAAGAGTTGATAGACCGTATTGAGGGGCAATGCCTGGATTCCGGTCCGGTCGTAAAGCCAGCGCCGCGATGACTCCCACAAGTCAAACTCGGACTGGTGCGCCGGATGCCGGTAGCACCGGGAAGAAGCTTCCCTCCCCTGGGACTTGATAACAACGTCGACTCCCCAAGAGTCGATCCCAAGCGAAGCCCCTTCCGAGGCGGCGAGTTCCTCTGAGTCACGGACAAAGGCTTCAATGGCCGGCAAGTCCCAGAAGTCGTCCACCGAAAGGTTAGGCATTTGGTGCCGGATCTCGTAACGAATACGATCCCCTTCCCAAACACCCAGGGCCGCTCGGAGCGAGGTCGCACCAAGGTCCACCGCGACAGCCTTCAGCGCAGGAACCCCTCTCGATTGCCGCCATCGACCGGTATGACGCAACCAGTCGTACGTGAGGACCGCTGTTCGCTCGCTAGCCAAACGACGGCCTCCGCAACATCCTCGGGCCTGACGGTGACTCCCAAGAGCGACCGCTTCCGATAATGCTCCTCGATCTCCTCGGGACTGATCCCAAGCGAAGTCGCCGTCTGCTCGCGCCATTCCGCGCTCCAAATACCGCTCCCTGTGACCACCGCGTCAGGATTTACGGCGTTCACTCGAATGCCGTCTTTGGCGTGGTCGACAGCCGCGCACCTGACCAAGTGGAGGGCAAACGCCTTGGCAGCCGAGTAAAGTGCGGCGTTCGACCCAGCCGCCGTCCCGTTCTTCGATCCGACGACGACGATCGAGCCCCCCAGCCCTTGCGCCCGCATCCATCTGACCGCGCTCCCCACCGTTTGGTAAAGACCTCGGATCAAGACGCCGTCCAGCAGCTCATAGTCGTCAGCATGAGTGTCCGCGACCGTCCCCCGCCGGGCCACACCAGCGTTCGCCACGACGATGTCAAGACCGCCGAAGGCGAGCACTGCCGACTCCATCGCCGATTCGAGCGAGGCTGAATCTGCAATGTCGGCGGTCACAGCTACCGCCGAGTCTTGGCCCAACGCTCCAGCGACCGCTTCTCGGGCCGATTCCAACTTCTGCGAGTCTCGGTCGACCAGCACGACCGAGCAGCCGAGTTCGGCCAACCGCAGGGCGGTCGCGCGGCCGATTCCCTGGGCCGCCCCCGTCACCAAGGCGACTCGTCTCGAAAGCTCCTTCTCGGGTGGTTGGCGCCGGAGCTTCGCTTCCTCCAATGCCCAATATTCAATATCGAAGGCCTCTTGCTCGGCAAGCGCGACATACCTTGACACCGATTCCGCCCCATGAATGACTCGGATCGCGTTCCGATAAAACTCGCCCGTCACGCGCGCCTCGTGAGGCGACTTCCCGAGTGCCACGATGCCCACCCCCGGAACGGCGACGAGGCTCGGGTTCGGGTTACGCATCGGGGGCGAGTCCGACCGACGACAATGATGGTAATACTGCCGATATTCCAGGCGGAACTCTTCGAGTCGAGCCTCCAGAGGCTCTCCGACCCGCCACACCATCGGCCGAATCTTCGTCCGGAGAAAGTGGTCTGGGCAGCTTGTTCCAAGTCCCGCGAGTTCATCCAGTCTTTGGCTCGCAAGGAACTCCAGGGCCTCGGGATCGGAGTCCACCGACGCGACCAACCGTTGGCCATCATGCACGGTAAGCCCTCTCAAGCGCGGCAACAACTCGAGCAAGACGCTCCTCGTGTCCTCGATCTCGGCTCCCACAAGCGGCCCAAAGGTTGCTGGACGACCATGCCGAGCCAAAAACTCCTCGGCCTGCTGGATCAACTGGATGGTCAGTCGATAGCACTCGGTCCAGTTGTCGGCCCAACAGATGAAACCGTGTTGGCCCATGAGTGCCCCGTCGAGCCTCGGGTCAGCCAAAAGAAGATCCCGAATCTGAAGACCGAGTTCAAGCCCCGGTCTTCTCCAAGGGACAAACCCCATCCTTCCCTCCCAAACTCTCTGGGTGAGGGCCTCAGCGTCCGCGCTTGCTGCGATCGCGATGACCGAGTCGGAGTGCATGTGAGACACGGCCCGACGTGGCAGATAAGCATGGAGCGGCGTGTCGATCGACGCCGTGACCGTGTTGCGGCCGAAAGCGCACAGCGGATAAAGGCCGACGGCCGCGTCCTCGCCGAGTCCACCCGCAGCCAACGTCTTCTCGATCGCTAAGACCCGGTTCAGATCCAGCGCCGCGAAGGATTCGCGCGTCGCTGTTCCGAGATCGCCACCCGACCCCTTGACCCACAACACTTCGACAGGCAGCCCCGTCACGGGATCCGTCTCTGTGGTCTTGACCGAAGTGTTGCCCCCTCCGTAGTTCGTCACCCGTCGATCCGCACCTAAGAGCTTGGACGCGTAGACCAGCGTCTCGAGCGGATCGAGAGCCGACGCCCGGGCCTCGTCCCAACGGTCGACGACTGAGGCCCCAAGGGAGATCATGTCCGGATTATAGGCCCTTTCCAGAGAACACAAAGGCGCCCCGGACAAGCCAGGGCGCCGAGTGAGTCAAGCAGAAACTACTTCCTCTTGCGGCGGGCGACCAAGGCGGCGAGCCCGGCCCCAAGAGCGAGCATCGTGGCCGGCTCGGGCACCGGAGTGAACGCGACGCCACGGTAGATCGTGTTCTGGGCGGCCGACGACAGGGTCAGGGCCCCCGCGGAAGAACCCGTGTCGGTGATCGTGATCAGCCGGTTGGCGCTCGCTTCCGAGGTGATCGCATATAGAACAGCGTTGCCGTTGCCGTCGATCTCGCCAGCGAGCCCACGGGCGCCCACGTTGGTGGCGCCCGTGCCCAAAGTGTAGGCAAGGCTCCAACCAGACCCGTCAAACGTCCACTTCTGAATGCCGCCGTTGACGTTGTTACGGTCGTCAGCCACGTAGATCGTCCGGTCGTCCTTGATGAAGAAGCCATAGGGGCTCATGCCCGTCTGGGTGAACAGATTGACCGGAGTCGACCCCGTATTGGGGAGACCTGAAATCTTGTTCAGCCCAATGAAACTGCCACTTTGGGACGTGAAGTAAATGTCGCCTCCAAAGATGCCGATGACCCGCGTGTTGGCGAGGCCGGTCGAGACCTGGGTGACGGTTCCGCCCGAGCCGGGGCCATAAACGATCCCCCCGACGTTGCCAGCGCCGGCCATCCAGTACTCGCTACCGTCCACCGTCACCGCGCTGCGCGGGTTGCTGGCGCTAAAGGCGTTGGTGTATTTGGTGTATGTGATGGTCGAATCGAACCCGACCAGGCCCACGACACGGTTGACGTTGGCGCTGGTCGTGCCCGCGACGCTGGCAGTTCCAACGGCGGTGTCATAACCCATGATCGTCAGGCCCCTGCCGTCGACCGAGTTGAGCAAGTGGCCTTCGCTCGTTGCCGTACCGCTGTTGGTCAACCGGTCACCCGAGGAGCCCCCGTTGAATCCGACGACGAACTGACCGGCCTGGGCCGCAGTCGACTTGTCAAAAGCGAAGATGCGCGTTTGGCTCGCAGCAGCCGTAAGGGCACCGGAGCCATCGCCGATGACGCTCACGGCCAGACCGTTGCTGATGAACTGGGCCTGCGACAAGGCGCCGACAGACAAGAAGGCGAGAACAAGAATGTTGCGTTTCATGGCAGTTTCGTCCCGCACGCCTGCTGCGCCCCGGGCACCCAGCAATTCTAGATGCCCGAATTGTTAAGAGAAAGACAAAGCCTAGTGGAAAACTAGACTTTGTCTAGAAAACAGGCAATTTTTCCGTCGATACATGGAAGAGTCCCAAAAAACCGCCGCAACCCTTGCGCCGGTTGATCCGTCGCTTTATAATGAGCCCTGCGCCGCTCGCCCAACCTTCGGGTGAAAGCGAAGAGCGCGGAGGAGCCTGGTCGAGGATTCGGCCAGGGAAGGTTCAACTAACATGAAGAAGCTGATGATGATTCTGGCGGCGCTCAGCATCCTGGGCATTCTGGCTACGGCCTGCGCTCCGGCTGAGGGCGGCGAGTCCGGCACCACCACCACTGGTGGCGAGAGCAAGACCGAAGAAACCAAGTAAAGCCAGGAAAGAGGCTTTCTATTCGTCGTTCCAGGGCCCAAGCTTCGGCTTGGGCCCCCGTCATTCTTGGTCGCCTTGTCGAATCACCGATTCCAAGTCGCTGGAAACCCTCACTTCGCCGCTCAAGAGGCAGCCGTGGATCTTTCCGGCCACATCGACTCTCGCACCTGGGAAGACCACGGAGTCGCTGATCGAAGAACACGCCACCTGGGCCCCAGGGCCGATCACGACATTGGGCCCGACGTCTCCGGTGACAACGGAGCCTTCCCCGATCAAGTTTCCGCCCTGGAGCAAGTGCGCGGTCGTCTCCAGGAACGAGTCCAGAGTTCCCGTGTCGAACCATGTCCCCTTATAGACCCCGGCCAAGACCGTCTCGCCCCGGTCGATCAAGGCCTGGATCGCGTCTGTGATCTCGTATTCGCCTCGCGCGCTCGGCTGGAGCCCGGGCAGAACGTCCCAAATCTGGGGCCCGAACACGTACATCCCAGCCATCGCAAGGTTCGACTCGGGGTTTTGGGGCTTTTCGACCAACTTGACGATCCGCTCGCCATCCACGTTGGCGACGCCGAACCGCCGAGGATCATCGACCGGCTTGACCAAGTTCAAATTCGCGCATCCCGATTCTTTGAACCGATCTACGTGCGGCTTCAAACTGTCCCCGTACATCGCGTCGCCGAGGTACAAGACGAAGTCGTCCCCACCCACGAAGTCCTTCGCGAAACCGACCGCGTGGGCCAGGCCCTTGGCCTCCGGTTGGCGGACGTAATCGAGCCGCAGCCCGAACGCTGAGCCGTCGCCCAAAGCTCTCCGGAGCTGCTCCTCGTTCTCGCCAACCACGACGCAGACCTCACTGATCCCGCACTCCTTGAGCCTGTCAAAGGCATATTCTAGGGTCATCCGGTTGGCGATGGGCAAGAGGGGCTTGGCGACGACCTTGGTGATCGGATAAAGCCGCGTGCCCTTGCCAGCGGCGAGAACGACTCCTTTCATGGCGGGATTTCATCTTGGCACACGCCCCGGTTCGCCCCGGACAAAAGGACGGCGCCCCCCAGTGGCCCGGGAGGCGCCGCGCCGTCTTTGGGGCCTTAGTGGTGGTGGCCCTCGTCCTCTTCCTTCGGCACCTCGGCGACGGCCGCCTCGGTGGTCAGGAGAAGAGCGCTGATCGAAGCCGCGTTTTCAAGGCAGGTCCGGACGACCTTTGTCGGGTCGACGACGCCCGACTTCATCAGATCCTCGTACTGAAGGTTCGCAGCATTGAACCCTTCAGTCGCCTTCTTCGATTCTCGGACCTTTTCGACGATGACTGAGCCCTCGACGCCAGCGTTCTCCGCGATCGTCCGAAGCGGAGCCTCGATCGACTTCCGGACAATGGCAAGCCCGATGGCCTCATCCCCGTCCAGCTTGAGCTTCTCGAGCCCGGCTCCTGCCCTGACGAGCGCCACGCCACCGCCCGGCACAATCCCTTCCTCAAGGGCGGCCCGGGTGGCGGCCAACGCGTCCTCAATCCGCGCCTTGCGCTCCTTGAGGGCCGTCTCGGTTGCAGCGCCGACCTTGATCACGGCGACACCGCCAGAGAGCTTGGCAAAACGCTCTTGAAGCTTCTCCTTGTCATAGTTCGAGTCCGTCGTCTCGGTCTGCCGCTTGATCTGCGCCAGGCGACCTTCGATCGCTTTCTTGTCGCCTTTGCCACCAACGATCGTGGTCGTGTCCTTGGTGATGACGACCTTGGTCGCGCGGCCGAGCATCGTGGGCTCGACGTTCTCCAACTTCATGCCAAGGTCGTCGCTCACGAACTGTCCTCCGGTCAGGACGGCCATGTCTTCGAGCATCGCCTTGCGGCGGTCACCAAAGCCCGGGGCCTTCACCGCTGCCACGGGCAGGTTCGCCCGGAGCCGGTTGAGCACCAGCGTCGCCAAGCACTCGTTCTCGATGTCCTCGGCGACGATCAGAAGCGGCCTGCCCATCCGAAGCACCTTCTCCAAAAGCGGGATCAAGTCTTGGACTGCCGAAATCTTCTTTTCGTGGAACAGGATCATCGGATCCTCGAACACGCACTCCATCCGGCTCGCGTCCGTGATGAAGTAAGGCGACATGTACCCTTTGTCGAACTGCAGGCCGTCGACGATGTCGAAGATCGTTTCTGCGGTCTTGCTCTCTTCGACCGTCGTGACGCCGTCCTTCCCGACCTTGTCGATCACTTCGCTCACAAGCTCGCCGATCTCCGGATCCTTGGCGCTGATCGTCGCGACCTCAAGCATGCCCTTGCGGCCCTTGACGTCGGTCGACATCTTTTTGAGCTCCGCAACAATGTGCTCGACCGCAGCCTCGATGCCCTTCTTGATGTGCATCGGGTTGCTTCCGGCCGCCACGTTCCGCGAGCCTTCCTTGAAGATCGCCTGGGCGAGCACGGTCGCGGTCGTGGTGCCGTCTCCGGCGATATCGTTGGTCTTGCTGCTGACCTCACGGATCAGTTGCGCGCCCATGTTCTCAAAGCGGTCCTCGACCTCGATCTCCTTGGCGATCGTCACGCCGTCATTGATGATCTGGGGCGAGCCAAACTTCTTCTCGAGGACGACGTACCGGCCACGGGGGCCAAGCGTCACCTTCACCGCGTTCGCCAGCTTGTCGACGCCCGCCTCCATCGACCGGCGGGCTTCGGTGCTGAACTTCAGATTCTTGGCGGCCATGGCTTACTTCTTGGCTCCAGCCTTTTCGCGGGTCTTGGACTCGGCCCCGGTCAGGACGCCGAGAACATCGTCGCTCCGCAAGATCACGTAGTCGGCGCCATCAATCGTGACCTCGGTTCCGCTATATTTGCCGTAAAGGACGGTGTCCCCGACTTTCACGTCCGGTGGCACGGTCTTGCCGCTGTCCAAGGTCTTGCCGGGGCCGACAGCCAAAACTTTGCCCTTCAACGGCTTCTCTTTGGCAGAATCGGGGAGAATGATGCCGCCCGCTGAGGTCTCCTCTTTCGGGGCTGGCTCGACGACGATGCGGTCATGCAATGGTTGCAGCTTCATGGTCTTTAGCGCTCCCTGTTCTTGACTGCCAGGGTTGTTGGCAGTTTACCAAAGAGAGCGCCAAGGGCCCGGTCTTCCTCCGGGCCGTCACCCTGGTATTCGTCCGGTTGAACTCGAGACGGCCAAGGCGCCATACTTGGGTCTATGCAACGACCAGCCCTTGCCAGGCTCGCTACTTGCGCTGGTCTCGCGGTCGCGGCCGCTAACCTGTTTGCCAGTCCCCGCCTCGGCAACATCTTCATGGCCAACCTTCCGGGCGACACCCGGACCGTCGCCTTCGATATCTCCCGGAACGCCCTGATCGCCGGCGCCAGCTTCGGCCCCGGCCCGAACCGGGCCGTCCTCTGGGACTACCGTACCGGGGCGACTCCGCTCGGCTTGCTCCCCGGCACGACCGAATCGACCGCCTACGGCGTCAACTCCTCCAAGACCGTTGTCGGCGCCGCTACCGGCTCGACAGGCAGCCGACCGTTCGTCTGGCAACCCCAGTCAAAGATGCAGGTCTTGCCGGTCCCACCGAACCTTCTGACCGGCGCCGCACTCAGCGTCAATGAGTTCGATTTGATCGTCGGATGGGCTGGCGTCTCGAGCGTCCGCCTGCCCGCAATGTGGAACCAGGAGGCGCGCGACTTTAGCCCGGTCCTTCTTCCAAGGCTCCCTGGTGGGAGAAATGGAGAAGCCAGGAGGGTCAGCGAGGAAGCCCTCATCACTGGATGGAGCGGCTCCCTGGTCGGTCAGCGCGCCGTCCTCTGGTTCGGCAACTCGGCTCCCATGGATCTTGGAGTCCTTCCAGGGTTCACAGCGAGCGTCGGACATGGCGTCAACGACCGCGCCCAAGTTGTCGGATCGCTGTCCGGGCCTGCTGGTCAAAGGCCGTTTGTTTGGTCCGAATCGAACGGCATGAAGCAACTGCCGCTTCCTCCCAACATGAAGGAGGGTTGGGCGACCGACATTTCGATCGATGGAACCATCGTGGGGACGGGCGTCCATGCGAACGGTCAGCGATACGCGATCGTATGGGTCCAAGAAACGCCGTTCTACGCCAACCTCATGGTCGTGCGGCAAAGGACATCGTTCCGCGTCACGGAAGCCAACGCCATCAACGACCTCGGACGGATCGCTATGAACTGGTCGAGCGTCGGCAAGCAAGCGCGTGGCGCCATCGGGATCCTTGTCAACTAAGCAGCGACCCTGACTTCGCGAGCTTCCATCATCCGGACGAACGCCTCGGCAAGCTCGGGGTCGAACTGAGTGCCAGCTCCCTTGCGGATCTCGCTCAGGGCGACCTCGACCTCCATTCCTTTGCGGTATGGACGGTCGCTGGTCATCGCGTCGAAAGTGTCGGCCACTGCCAGATACCGGGCGACCAGAGGGATGTCGTTCCCTGCGAGTTTGTCCGGATAGCCTTTGCCGTCCCACCGCTCGTGGTGCCCCCGGACACCGGGAAGCGTCGCGAGCAACGCTGGGACCTTCTTGACGATGACTTCCCCGAGGACTGGATGAGTCGCCATGATCGCGAACTCCTCGTCTGTGAGCCGGCCCGGTTTCTGAAGGATCGAGTCCGGCACGCCGATCTTGCCGACGTCGTGCAAAGTGCCGGTCGTGTAGATCAGATCGACCGTCTTGCTGGTCAGGCCCATAAACCGGGCAAGATCGGAGGCGAACTCGGCGACTCGCAAAGAATGGCCGTTCGTATAGTGGTCCTTAGCGTCCACGGCCGCGGCCAGGGCCTGGATCGTGGCGAAGCTGCTCTCTTCACCGAGCAAGCGCCCGAGCTTGACGGGGTCCAGCTCGCTCGACCCACTCATCGGCTCGAAGACGCTGACTTGGTTGCGCCCAAGCTGCTTGGCGCGGCTCAAAGCCAGTTCGGCGGCCAAGACCATGCCCTGGGTGTCCTCGCTTCCCGCCGCATATTGGGCGATTCCGGCGCTCACCGTCGCTGCCCCACCACGGGCCAGCTCGGCCCGTGCCCGCTCAGCCAAGAACTTCGCTCCTTCGACGCTCGTGCCGGGCAGGAGTAGAGCGAACTCCTCCCCGCCATAGCGCGCCAAGACCGCATCGCCCGTCGCCAAGCCTTTCAGACAGCTCGCAAAATCCACAAGCAATCCGTCGCCCGCCGTATGGCCGCTCGTCTCGTTAAAGTCGTGGAAATCGTCAATGTCGAACAAGATCAGGCTCATCGGCGTCTCGGAGCCTTCGGCGATCTCCCTTGCCTGACTTAAACCCTGGCGGAAAGCCCTGTGGTTCAAGAGGCCGGTCAAAGGATCGTGGTCGATCAGCTTCAAGAGACGCTCCTGATTCGCCTGGAGCGAGGAAACCATCTCGTTGAACCCTTGTTGAAGCTCGCCCAGTTCGTCTCGGCTCTCGACCTTCAACTCCTTGGGCCAGTCCCCTTGCCGCACCGTATTGGCGGCCCGAGCAAGAGCCACGAGCGGCTTGCTGATGTTCTTGGCTGTCACATGCCCCATGACGAGGGCCCCGAGAAGGGCGATCAGAGACACGCCGAACAGGACTGACTGATAACTCTGGAGCACAGACTCGAAGTTCTCGGTGCTCTTCAGCATCACCACCCCCGCGTTCTTGTCATCGATACCAGGCAGTGGTACCTTGACAGCATAGTGAGCGCGAGAGTCGATTCGGATGAGTTCGGGAGCTCCCGATGGTGCCGGGATCTTGCCTTCGATGGGGATCGTTCCGACCGTCGCCTGGCCCTGCTCCACGATGATCAGCTCAAAACCGCTGGACTTCTTCAATGACTTGAGGGTCGGTTGGCCGACCATCCGATATCCAGCCAGCGATCCCACGATCTCCTCGCCCTTGCGAATCGGGACGACACCGCCCAGCATGACTCCGCGATGTTCAGGATCGTTCGATTTGCTCTCGCCGAGCACCTGGCCCGCTGCGTCGGACAACAGAAGTTCATCGACCTCGGCCAACCTGCGCAAGTTCGTCAACAATGCGGCCCGGTTCGTAGGGTCGCTCGCCCGGAGCACTTCTAAGGTTTCGGGCATCGACGCCACGAGCCTGAGGCTCAAAGCGGTCTTGCCCAAGTCTGCCTCCAGCATCGCTTGGACGAGCTTGGACTGCCGCAGCATGTCGCTCCGAACGGACGCGTCGACTTCTCGACTTGTCGTGTAAGAAAACAGGCCGAGGATCAAGAGCCCGCACGCCAGCAACGAGCCGACGATCAGCAAGAACAGCTTGAGGTGGATTGGAATCCGAGGTTTCATTCTCTGGCCAGACCAAGAGCCAGAAAGATTATCGGCGGTAGGCCCTGAGGTCTCCACGCGAGCCGTGGGGAACGCGTGCCCGGAACCAAGCTTCTCCAAACTGACTGTCGAGCGCGGAATAAAAGGCGATGACCAGCCTGACCTTCCGCGCCAGCCTCTCGTGGCTGTCGACGAGCTTCCAAAAGCGCTCGCCACCACAGAACAGACCCTCAGCGATCAGGTTAAAGTCCTCTTCTTGGCTCGCCTTGGAATACTGGGCAAGAATCCCCTCTGACGCCAACTGCGAATCATAGGCGGTACTGGCTTGACCCGAGCGGATGGCGTCGGTCCCACCGGAACCGTACTTGAATCCTTCGGGATTGGCAGCCGACCAAGCGGCGCCATCGAACTTCGCCTGGCCGTTTCTCAGCAGAATGCTTGAAAACTCGTGGTGAAGACTTGCCTCGATAAACTGGTCGGTGAACCCTTCGCTCGCGGCCCGAACGGCCAAGAACACCGTGTCCAACGAGTTCGTTCCGCCGTATTCGACTCCAAAGAACTCCATTCGGCCAACGAGCCGCACCCGCTTGAGGTGAACCGCCAAGAGGGCCTCCGGATAGGCGTCCAAAGCCTTCTGCACCGCGGCCAAGGCGCGGTCGACTTCGGCGGGCGCCACTGGCTCGCCCTTCGCCGCGATATCCCCCTTTCTCCAGGGTTCTGGAAATGTCTCCGGCCCAAACGACCACTCGATCCTGACACTCTTGTGCTCGAGGGCCTCGGCACTTTCTTGAGCCTGGCCAAGCGTGGCCAGCAAGCTCAGCGCCCACAGGCTCGGCAGCTTCATTCCCATTCGATCGTCGCTGGCGGCTTGCTCGTCAGGTCATAGAGGACCCGGTTCACGCCCCCAACCTCATTGACGATCCGTCGTGCGACCCGCTCCAAGAACTCGAACGGCAACGGAGTCGCCCTAGCGGTCATCGCGTCTTCGCTTTCAACAGCGCGAAGGACGATGGGTTGCTCATAGGTGCGCTCGTCCCCCATCACCCCAACGCTCCGGACGTCCAAAAGGGCCGCATAGCTCTGCCAAACGTTCTTGTTGAGGCCCTCGCGGCGAAGCTCCTCACGGAAGATCCAGTCGGCTTCCTGCACCGTCCGGACTCGGTCCGGCGTCACCTCGCCCAGCACCCTGACCGCCAACCCAGGGCCTGGGAAGGGTTCCCGATCCACCACGTCGTCAGGCAACCCGAGTTCCCGCCCCACCGCCCTGACCTCGTCCTTGAAGAGCCAACGGAGCGGCTCGATCACCTTCAGTTTCATCCAGTCCGGTAGCCCGCCGACGTTGTGGTGGGTCTTGATCTTCGCCGCGGTTGGCGAACCTGACTCGATCACGTCAGGATAGAGCGTGCCTTGAGCGAGCCAGGCGCAGTCCCGCAGTTCGTCGGCTCGCTCCTCGAAACACCGGACAAACTCAGCCCCGATCCTTTTGCGCTTCTCTTCAGGGTCTGTCACTCCCGCCAGTTCCCGAAAGAACCGGTCGGAAGCCCGGATCACGATCAGGTTCGGATGGAACGTTCGGCTGAACGTCTCGACGACCTGTTCGGCCTCTCCCTTCCGCAGCAACCCATGGTCGACGAAGACGCAGACCGCACGCTCACCGATCGCCTTTGTGAGCAAGGCCGCCATGACGCTCGAGTCCACGCCGCCGCTCACCGCGCAGAGCACCTTGTCGGAGCCCACTTGGCTCCGGATGGCTTCGATCTCTTCTTGGACAAAGCTCGCGCTTGTCCAGTCGCCCTTTAGGCCTGCATGGTCGAAGAGGAACCTTCCAATGACCTCAGTGCCAGCCGCGGTATGGCTGACCTCAGGATGGAACTGGACTCCAAACAACTTCTTGGAGACGTCCTCAAAGGCTGCGACCGGACAACTGTCCGTCTGGGCAGAGACCAAGGTTCCCGCTGGCGGCTCCAATACCTGGATGCCGTGACTCATCCAGACATCGTCGCTAGAAAGACCTGAAAGCAGAGCCGAATCCGAGGTCGTCCGAATCATCTGGTGACCGTACTCACGGTCGCGTGCCGGTTCCACCTTGCCGCCAAGCCGGTGCGCCATGAGTTGCATCCCGTAGCAGATCCCTAATGTAGGCACGCCCTCAAGGAGGCCAAAATCGAGGTCGGGGGATCCGGGTTCCAGGACTGATTTCGGCCCACCCGAAAGAACGACGGCATCGGGCCGGTCCTCCAAGGCCTTTGCGGCCGCAGTCCAAGGCACCATCTCGCTGTAGACCCCAGCCTCTCGGACACGGCGAACGATCAGTTGCGTGTACTGACCGCCAAAATCGATCACCAAGACCTTCTGATGCCGCATCTCGGAAGTGGCGAGTCTAGCACGGTGGGTTCCAGTCGGCCACCTCCTTCGGTCCCGCCAGAAACCTTGACGACTGGACTGAAACGTTCTGCCCCTGGCCCGTGTCTAACTTGTCAGCACCGTGGCGCTTTTACGGGGAGTCGAGACCGATTTTGGAGCCTTGCTTGCCCAGGCCCGACAAGAAAAGGGCCTCTCCGTACTGGATCTCGCCGAACAAAGCAACCTCCCTCGCAACACGATCGATCGGTGGGAGAAAGGTCATGCCCTCCCCACGATGCAGAATTTCGACGCGGTGGCCGACGCTCTCGGTCTGCTTACTTGTGAGCGCCGACGGCTCCTGGCCACTGTTCAAAAGCCCCGAACCGAACGCCATTTGTCTGGAGCCAGCAACGTCCGACTGTCCGATGGGTCTGTGATCCAAGCGTTCCCGTCGGCTTCCGAACTTCTGAAGGGACTGCGTCAGAGCCGAGAATTGAGCTTGAGCGAGGTCGCCAAGTTCGTTGGGGCCTCAAAGTCAGCCGTCAGCCATTGGGAGAGTGGGCGCTGCTGGCCGTGCTCGAAGCGGCTCGAAGCCTTGATCGCGTTTCTCGGGGCCGACGAACAGGAAGCGAACGCCCTCAGGGCCCGCCAAGTCGCCCCGACCCACCTGTGTTGCCCGAGTCACGTCGATGACGTTTGGGTCTGGTTCCGGGATCAGGGCCTCTGGAGCGGCACGGCCTGGGGCGAGTTGGAAGCTCTCAAGCTCAGAGCCGGACTGGCCACCAAGATGGGACTGGGGGCCCAGGGGCGCCGGTGGCTCGTCGGAGCCAAGATCCTGCACGCCTCGACGAAGATGATCTCAGGCGACTTCGGTCTCGCCAAGGAACTTTCCCAACAGTGCCTTCAGTTGGCCGCCACGCTTCCAGAGCGAGGGGCCGAATACTGGCGGAGTCTCTGTCTCGCTTGTTTGGCGACAGTCGTCTATGACGAGATCGAAGGCGTCAAGTGGGTCTTGAGAGTCTTTGAGAAGCTCAAGGATTTACCTAAGGATGGGATGTACGGCCCCACGTTGCTCGCGATCAAGGCGTTCGCCTTGGCATGGGAAAGGCCTCTTGACGAGGCCGAATCGGTCCTCGACCTAGCCAAGAGCCTCGCCACTGACTCGGAAGCGAAGTTCTACGTCGAGTTCGGCCGTGTCAGGCTGTATTGGCTGAAGGGCGAACTGGAGCAGGCTCTGGCGCATGCGGAGGCAACTGTCCCTGACTTTGTCATGGATCGGGCGATGCGAAAATGGACTCTCGAGTTCCTTCGGGCTCAAATCGAGAAGCGAGCTTTGCCGCCCCAGCCACGCTCTCGGCTGAACCACTTGCCCTGGCGACTCGGCTGGTTGGCTGTGTGCGCGAGGAACGAGCGGCCCGTTCCGGCGGGTCGATGGCCCTAACGTGCCGATCATTCTCTTGTGACTCGCGTCCATCAGTGTGAACAGCCACCCCGGGCCCGACTCATGGGAATACGAATTCAATGGTATAAACCCATTGGCGAGCGGTGCGACGGGGCTCCGCGTGTCCCAAGGAAGCACCCATGGCCAAAGCCAGCCTCGAACCTCTTGAGACCCCAGCCCTGCTAGAAGACTTCTACCGGCAAATGGTCTTTATCCGGCACTTCGAAGAGAAGTGCAACTTCGCTTACCGCCAGGGCAAAGTCGGCGGCTATATGCACGTCTACATCGGCATGGAGGCGACGGCTGTAGGCTGGAACGCTGCCCTGCGCCAAGGCTGGGACTACGTGATCACCGCTTATCGGGATCACCCTCAGCCGCTCTTGATGGGAAGCGACCCAGTCGCTGTGATGGCCGAGATCATGGGCCGCCGAGGCGGGCTCAGCAAGGGCAAGGGCGGTTCGATGCACCTCTACGACATCAAGAGGGGCTTCTTCGGAGGCTGGGGCATCGTTGGTGGCCATACTGCACTTGGCTTGGGACTGGCCTTTGCCGCCAAGTACCGGGAGGAGGACCGGGTCACCCTTTGTTACCTGGGAGATGGGGCCGCTAACGCAGGCGTCTTCTTCGAGTGCCTCAATATGGCCGGGCTCTGGGACCTCCCCATCGTATTCATCATCGAGAACAACGAGTTCGCGATGGGAACCCGGTTAGAACACCACGCCGCCGACACGGAACTCTGGAAGCGAGGACTGCCGTTCGGAATAGAGTCCGAAAGGGTCGACGGGATGGACGTCCTTCAGGTCTACAGTGACGCCACTCGAATCGTCGACAAGGTTCGGAAAGAGGGCAAGCCGCACCTCATCGAGGTCATGAACTACCGGTTTGCCGGGCACGGAGCCGCCGACAACGACCGGCAGCTCTATCGGACGCGCGAAGAAGAAGAACTCAACATGAGGCGGGATCCCATCAAGCGGCTTGAAGAAATGCTGCTCGAGCGGAACTTGATGACCCGCGAGTCAATGGAGGCCATTGACGAAGAACTCACTCTCAAGGTCGATGAGATCTATGAGAAGGCCGATGCCAGTCCGTTCCCCGAGCCTCACGAGGTCTATGAGGACGTCTACACGGACATCACCGTCGAACGCGGTCACTAGATCCACGCCGGTGTCCGGCAAGAACGGTTGGCTCACGAACAGGTGAGGCTCGACGGATCCGCAGAAGGCTCGCGATTGCGGCACGGGCGCCCATGCCGTCCTGAGACCGGGCTGGGCCTCCGAGTGGTGTCCAAAACACAAGGGGGCGCGGATGGATATCCGCGCCCCCGGAGAGAGCCGATTACGACTTCTTGCGACGAGCGACCAGCGCGGCCAAGCCAGCTCCGAGAGCGAGCATCGTGGCCGGCTCCGGAACGGCAGCCAGGTCGTCGTAGGCGCCAAACGGGTTCGATGACCGGAGCTGAACGTAGCTGATGGCGGCTGCATTGACCACCAATTGCTGCCACGTGCCGTTGTCGTTGACGGTGGCGTTGCCGACCACCTGGTTGTTCGAATTGAAGGCGACCATTGTGGTCGAACCACCGAAAATGGAATTGGACCAGATGCTCACCTGGTTCCAGGACTGACTGAAGTTGATCTGGACGGCAGCGATCGGTGTGCCGCCGTTCGGATAGCTGGCATCTGAGTTGTATGCGAGGAAGTGGTCGCCACTGAGCGGGTCAAAGCCGAAGTTTCCGCTCTTGTTGAGGATCGCCGGACCGTCGTTCGGACCAGCCATGGTCACAAAGTCAGCGCCCAAGCCGACCAACTGGTTGCGGAGGGCCGACGTCTCGAAGAACAGACCGGGTTGGACTCCAAGCTCCTCGAAGTTGATGTTGACGTTCGCCATGGCAGGGACTGCAACGAGCGAGGCTAAAGTCAAATGCAAGTAACGCATAACATAGTGATTATACATCACTTTTCTTGAACGAATCTATCAGTCAGTCCGATTCCCAGTAATAAAGCTGGCTCTCAGAGATTTACTGGTTCAAGAACCTCCGGGCAAAACAGGAGTGAAGACCTAGCGCGCCACAATCTGGATCGGGGTCCGGGCTGCCTAAGGCCCATAATTCACTTGATGCCGACCATTGAGACGACCTACCGAGACGCCATCCACCGGTGCATCGACGAAGAGATGACCCGCAACCCGGACGTCTTCGTGATCGGCGAAGACATAGGCCGATACGAAGGCACTTTCAAAGTCACCAAAGGGCTCTGGCCGAAGTATGGGGAGAAGCGGGTCGTCGATACGCCGATCACCGAACCTGGTTTCACAGGGCTTGCCATTGGTGCGGCCATGGTCGGCCTTCGTCCCATCGTCGAAATGATGACGATGTCGTTCTCGATCCTCGCCCTCGACCAGATCATCAACCATGCCGCCAAGATCCACTCCATGACGGGCGGCCAGGCCACCGTCCCTCTCGTCGTCCGAGGCCCCGGCGGCGCTGCCAAGCAGCTCAGCGCCCAGCACAGCCACTCGATGGAGGGTTGGTACGCGCACGTCCCCGGTTTGAAGGTCGTCGCACCCGCCACGGTCGAGGACGCCTACGGCATGCTCAAGACCGCCATCTGGGACGACAACCCAGTCATCTTCACCGAGAACCCAGGCCTCTACACGCTCAAAGGCACGATCCCTGACAACAAGGACTTTTCTGTCCCGTTCGGCAAGTGCCAAGTCCTCCGGGAGGGATCTGACCTCACCCTGGTCGGCTATTCTCGCATGACGCGGGTCAATTTGGAAGCCGCCGACAAACTCGCCGAAAAGGGAGTCAGCGCCGAAGTGGTCGACGTCCGCTCCCTCCTCCCCCTCGACACTGAGACCATCTTCGCTTCCGTCGCCAAGACCCACCGCGCCATCGTCGTCTATGAAGACTGGCGAAGCGGCGGCTTCGGAGCCGAGATCGCGGCCCGCATTGGCGAGTCGTGCTTTGACGACCTCGACGCCCCTGTGGTCCGGGTCGGCGGACTCAACGTCCCCATGCCCTATGCCCGAGTGCTCGAGTTGGAGTGCATCCCCGATGTCGACGACGTGATCGCCGCCGTCGACAAACTCGGCTGAGGCCAACGAGACCGGAAGTCAGGCCGCCTCTGAGCTCGGGACTCCAGGCCAGAGGAGTCGCGTGGCCGTTGTGCTCCAAAGTCGCTTGACGTCGACCCTAGGATCCCTTTCACGGTACAACATTGCCCGAAATGGAGCGCCAGGAACTCTACTCCGAGTCCGAAATCTTGGAGGTCGTCCGCCGGGCCGCCGAGCTCCAAGAGGCGGGCTCGAAAGACGGATATGTCCCTGGTCTCACTCACGAGGAAATTGTTCGAATGGCGGCAGAAGCGGGGATCGAGCCAGCTTACATCGAGGCAGCCCTACAAGAGAGACTCGCAGCCAAGCCGTTGCTTACTCAGCCTCGGTCGGGCGAGGAGATCGAGAGGTTGTTGCCCGTCGAGGTGGCGCCCGAGGAATACGACGTCATCACCGAGTCCGTCAAGCTGATGCCAAGGTCCTCCTCGCAGTATGGTCAGTCCGGCGGGATTGACACCGTCGGTCGAACGGTCCGGGGCCAGATCGCCGGATTCTGGGACAACCCCCAGTTCGCCGTGACTTCTCGCGGCGGACGCACCCGACTTCGAATTTGGCCGACCAAAGTCAACGCGGGTGCACTGTCGGCCCTCTGGACGATCCCGCTCGTGCTGTCACCGGTCGTCGGGAGGCTGCAGGGCCCTGTCGCCGGAGTCCTGGCATCCGTTCTTTCGCTGGCCGGAGCCTGGATCACTTACCATTGGCTACGCGAAAAGGCCCGCCACGTGGCCAAATCAGCCGCCGACTCCCTAGAAGCTGCGATCATTCGCGCCGCCGAGGAGACCCAAGCCCGACTTGCCAAGGAATCCGGCTGAGCCAGCCTCTAGCTCCTCACTCCCGAGAGAGGCTGAGGACGACCCCCATCGGCGCTGGCCCCGGGTCGTTCTCCCGTTGGTTGAACCGAGAGGCCCCTCGGCGCGTTCCCAGGGCGACGAGGTCAAACGAGGCGAACCGGCCAGCCGCGGACTCCCAAACCCCCTCGCCGTAGACCTTCGCCTCAAATGAGCGGCCTCCACCCTCGGCGCGCGCGCGCCCTTGGTAGACGATCCGCCCATCTTCGGTTCGGCGCATGGTGAGACTGGCCTCCTTGACCTCGTCTGCCCGCCACTCCGGGGCCTGGCCCCGCACGGTATCGATGAACTTCTTTCGCACCACTTCGCGCCAGACCTTAGGATCAACTTCCACCTCCCCCGAACCAGAGGGGACAAACGCCGAAGCCGTCGAAAGGCCAACCCAATCCTCGTTCCAGGCCCACCTGGCGAACTCGCGCCAGGAGCCGGACTCAGGCAACTCGTGCCTTCGGGCCCCGCTACGGTCTCCGTCGCCGCGGGGCAAGTCGCGCACGTTGACCCGGAGGATCAGTTCCCCTTCCACTTCAAGGGGCGGGCTCCATGGCCGCCTCGGAACCGGGAGGTTCGCGTACCCCTTGTCTTCCCTCATCCTGTCCCACCTCTCGAGTGCGCGGCGCAACCGGGCGCGGATGTCGGCAGGATCGCCGCTCGCCGCGAACCGTCCTTCCAAGTACTCCGCGTCCGGGCCTATCATATAAATGCCCTGCTTGGTTCCCTCTTCATTCCAGTGCGCGGGCGGCATCGCCTCGCCAAACCGGCGGAAGAACCGGTGGTCTTCTCGTTCAGCGGCACGCTTGAGATGGTCGGGGTGCTCAGGATAGAGGCTGTAGACCTCGTCCGCGGCGGTGACGAACTCTTGGCTCAGCTTCTTGATCTCAGGGTCTGACCAGACCAATTGGCGCCCACGGACGCCGTTGTTTCACGTACAACCCATCGGGTGCCCGTTCATCGTCCAGAGCAGGATCGGCCTGCCGAGAGCCCGGGCCTCGTTCATGGCCTCTCGAAGGCTCGTGCGCCAATCGATCTCCTTATAGGCCTGCTCCTTCGAGTCCGGCTGGATGAACCGAACCCACTCGCGGAAGTTCTCCGGACCCGGTTCCGGGGTTTGTAGCGCCAGCACGAACGCCGCGAGCACGGTCATCCATGTCATTCTATTCGTAGAACCACCGCTAGGTCAACACTGTCGCCGGGCCAGGGTTGACCCCCGGAGAGTTCTCGCCCGAGACTCCCACCGTTCCGTCCCGCAAAGCGGCCAGGCAGCTCTATAGCCGCACGCCAGTCGCCCCGAACCGAAATGTTCCTTGGAGCGTCCCAATGCCTTCGGTCAACGTCAGATTGAAGACCACGTTGGCGGGATCGGCCAAGGTCGGCAGGGGGAACGGGATCGGCGGCAAGGGCTGGTTGATCGGAGACTGGAACACCTGACTCTGAGCGGTCGGGTTCGCAAGGATGACAGCCGTCGACCCTTGCAGAGCCACCGAGGTCGTCAGGGTGTAAGTCGCGTCAAGTTCAGAAGGAAAGACCTGACCTTGAAACTCCGTTTCCATCTGGATCTTGACCGGCAAGACGACCGAAATCCACTTGACGTTGCCGAACCCCGAGACCAACGCCGATGCCGGGGCGATTTGCGTCACTTGAAACTTGGTCATCTGGGCCGAGCCGAGTTCGAGCGGCAGGTCGAGCGGCGGATAGAGGAACGTGGGGTTCCTCGTCCTGAAGGCGTCGGTCACGATCCTGATCGTCGCAGGAAGATCCAAGGGGCCGTTGGCGAGCCAATCGGCGTCGTAACCGCTCACCGTCGCCGTCAAAGTCCCGAACTCGATGTCGACCGTTCCGGAAGTCCGCAAGAGCACCGGACCACCAAGCGCGAACTCAGGCCTGGACGGGACCGGAACGTTCTCAGTCGCCCCAAACGAACCGAAAAGTCCAGGCTTCGTTCGCGTGCCCGTTGGGTTCGTCGCCTCGTCATAGTCGCCGATCAAAAATCCATCGGTCAGAAGCCGGAAAGAGATCTCGCCCTGGAGGCCAGAGCGGTTCGGGTCGATCGTAAATCGGTAGGACTGGGCCGGGGCGGAGACGGCCGCGCCAAGGGCCACAAGCACAAGGGCTCTCATGCCTCAACCTTGGCCCATGACTCTTGATCAAGTCAACCCGGTCAAACCGCCGGTACACTCGACTCCTGACCACGCGGGGGCCTGTAGCTCAGTGGTCCGAGCAGGCGGCTCATAACCGCTAGGTCAGGGTTCGATTCCCTGCAGGCCCACCACCCTAGGCGGGGCCCGGGTGCCTCGACGCGCCGTATCGGCCGGTTCGCCCTTTCAGTCCAAGTCCAGGGAACGAAAGCGACGCTCCGACGCTGGGGTGTCCTGCGTCAAGAGGCGGTAGGCCCACGTGACCCGGGCATGAATGCGCGCCGCCTTCGCCCCCTCTTCCGACCCCTCGGGAAAGTTGCTCGGATGGCTTCGGCGGCTCAGTTTTTGATAGGCCAGTCGAAGTTCCTCGAACGAAGCCTCCTTCTCCACTGCCAGGATGCTCCGGGCCAGATCGGCCTGCTCCTCCTCCGTCATGGCCACCTCGCTGTCCGCAGGGATCTGAGGTTCTGGCTCATTTGGCACGGGGCGCAAGGTGTCCTGGAGTTCCTTCCAGGCGTCCCGGACATCGACCGCCCGGATCCGCTCCCACTCGCGGTTCACATACCCGCGCAGCAAGTCATAGGCCCGCTGGAAGTCGCTCATCTCCGCTGTTCCACCAATTCTTGCACTTCTTCGAACGATCGTCCCAACGACTTGAGCCGAGCGACCGTCTCTTGAAATTCTGTCTCGTCCAGCCGGTCGGCCTGGGCAAGGACGCTTCCCGCCAAAAGCCGCGCCTTGAGCTCGCTCAACTCGGCCTCTGCGTGCCGCAGCTTCCCGTCGATCTCGGAGATCGCGGCCCTGGCCCTCTCGTAGTGGGTCAGTTCGCTCTTTCTCGCCTCAAGGGCCCGCTCCAAGCCCGGCCTCTCGGCCGCCGGGGCGTCAGCGAGCTGGCGCTCCAACCGACCGATCGCCGTCTCGCTCTCTCCCTGGCCTTTGAGGGCCCGCTTGAACCGCTGTCGAAGCGTCACTAACCTCGCCGCGCTCTCCAAGACGGAGTCGGCTTCGGCTGCGGCCTCAGCCGCGATCAGTGACACCCCAGGATCGGCGCCGTGCGACCGGGCCATGCCCTTCAGCGCCTCGGCCGCCTCCCGCAATGGACGCAAGAACGAGCGCCCCTCGGCCCCGATCTCCTCAGGATCCGGAAGGCCCGCATCGCCAGCCGCGACCGGTCGCAACACCATGAGGAGCCCAGCCAGCCCGACTCCAGCCCCGACGAGCCATCCGAAAGGGCCTCCACCGAAAAACGCGAGCAACCCTCCTGCCGCGACGAGCCCCCATCCGGCGAGACGCCTCATAGCTTCACCACCGCCGAGAGTCCGAAACTCGCGAACTTTCTGCCTTCGAACCTGAGCACTGGGGAATATGAGATACGCTCGCCCGTGCCGAGTTCGCCGCGAATTGCAAAATAGTCCCGGCTGTCGCTCCAGTCTCTGGCCCAGGAGGCGCCAACACGGTAAGGCAACCGCCCAGGAACCCGGAAGTCGATCCGCGCCTCGGTCAAGGCACGATCCCTGTCAGCCGCCGTGTGACCTTCCCTCAGAGCGACCGCTTCAAAGGTCGCGAAACCCGAACCGAAGCTGCGGGCGGCGTCCAGCCCCAAGATCAGCCGGTGGCCCCGACCAACGCCGGTGGCCGTCTCCGGAGCCTGGACGGCGGTGAAGGAAGTGGCCTGGATCCCGAAGTGCTTGCCGGTCGCCACGCTCGCTCCGACCGATCGGCCAAGCCGCGCGACGACGCCGCGGGGCCGTCCCGATCCACCGTCGCACGCCGCGACCGCGAGCGGCAATTCGTCGGAGATAAAGTCCAGATCAATCCTCGCGGCCAAGACTGTCTCGCGGAGCAGCCCGCGCCGTCCGAACGGCAAGTACTGCTTGCCGACTCGCCACTCCCCACGGTCTTCGACATAGTACTCGTCGACCGTGTCGGGGTCGCCGCTGTTGTCGATCCGCTCGACCCGCTGGGCCACATAGACCCGATGACCTGTCTCGAGAAGCATCTTGAGGCCGACCAGGCTGTACCGGGCGTCCTCGTCGTAATAATGGAACAGGTTCTTGGCTCCCGATCGCACCGTCCAGGTCGGTCGGAACTCGACGAAGGGCACGACGTCCGGGCTCTGGCCGAGAGCCACCATTGAAGCCAGGGCCAGGACGGCCACAAAGAGCCGGTTCATCAGCCCACGACCCGGGCGACGGCCTCCGCCCTCGGCAGACTCTCTTGCTGACCGCTCTCGAGGTTCTTGACGGTGACGGTGCCGCCCGCCATCTCGTCTTCGCCGAGGATCAGGGCCCAACAAGCCCCGCTCCGGTCAGCCTGCTTGAACTGGGCTTTGAGACCTCGGCCATCAAGGTCAGCCAGGCATGAAACGCCGGCCGACCGGAGTTCCCGGGCTAGAGACCGTAGAGGCACGCGTGCCGAATCTGTTGCCGCCACCAGATACGCCCCGACCCGTCCCGACGTAGGCCATGCCTCGGCCGCCTCCATCGCGATCAACGCCCGTTCAATTCCAATCCCGACCCCGACCGCAGGGGTCGATGGGCCCCCGAGCTCCGCGACAAGCCCGTCGTACCGGCCACCGCCGCAAAGCGATGACTGGGCCCCCAGGGCGTCGCTCTGAACCTCGAACACGGTGTCCGTATAGTAGTCCAATCCCCTCACGATGCCGGGGTCGAGACGATATCGGATCCCAGCCTCGTCGAGGAGCCCGCAAAGACGGTCGAAGTGCTCGCGGGACTCCGGCTCCAGGAACTCGCCGATTGTCGGGGCCCCTTCCAGGGCCGCCTTGACGTCGGGATCCTTGCTGTCCAAGAGCCGCATCGGGTTCTTCTCGGCCCGCTCGCGAGCTTCTGGGGGCTGGTCGGCCAACCACCCGGCCAATTGCCTGAGCACCGCCTCGCCAAACCGCGCCCGCGCCTCTTGGCGCCCGATCGAGTTCACGAGAACGGTCAACCCCTCGAGCCCGATCGCCTCGTAAAACCGAACTGTGACCTCGATGACCTCGGCGTCGGCTTCGGGAGTCGCTGGCCCCAAGCACTCTAGCCCAGTCTGGTGGAGCTGGCGCATCCGGCCCTTCTGGGGTCGCCCATAACGGAACATCGGGCCGATATAGAAAAGCTTGACCGGACCGCCAGCCGACGCGAGCGAGTGCTCCAAGTACGCGCGCACGACGGGGGCCGTTCCCTCGGGCCGCAGGGCAATGTGCCGACCACCCTTGTCCGTGAAGTCGTACATCTCCTTGCTCACGATGTCGCTCGTCTCCCCGCTCGTGCGGGCGAAGAGCTCGAAGTCCTCGAAGATCGGGGTCCGGATCTCCTCGTAGCCATAGAGCCCGCAGACCCTCCGCCAGGTCTCCTCCACGAACCGCCACTTCGGGGCATCGACCGGGAGCACGTCGTGGGTGCCGCGCTGGGCCTGGAACTTCAATCCAGCCTCCCGCTGAGCGACTCTTGGAGCAATCGGTCGAAAGCTTCCTCTGGCATCGGCCTTGCCCCGCCCATGATCCGGGCGTTCATGAGCACGACCGCCACCCGCTCCAGCGTTTCCATCCGGTTGTAGGCGTCGTGGAGGTCTTTGCCGAGCACGACCGCCCCGTGATGGCTGAGAAGGAACGTCTTGTGGTCCTCCAGGTAGGGCTCCAGCCGGTCGGGCACCTCGTCCGTACCAGGATATCCGAACGGCACGGTCGCCACGCTCCCCAGGACATAGCCGGACTCGGGGAGGACGTTGTCAGGAACGTCCTCGCCCGCGAGCGTGAAGGCGGTCGCGACAGGAGGATGGGCGTGCACCACCGCCTGGCAGTCAGGCCGCTTCTGATAGCACCGCAAATGGAGCTTGATCTCGCTGCTCGGGGCGGGACTGTCGCCGACCGGCCGGCCCTGGAGGTCGATCACCGCCAGGTCGGCAGGCCTCAGGTGCCCTTTGCTGACGCCGGACGGGGTGCAAAGAAGTTGCCGAGGGCTGAGACGGCAACTCAGGTTGCCCTCCCCCGCTCCGATCAGACCTCGTTGCCATAGCCGCCTCCCGACCTCGCACATCGCCGCCCGGAGCTCAAGCTCGCCGCCCATGCTTCCGATGATGCCCCAACCGGGCTCCAGGAGTCCCGTGGCCGTGGGCCACAGGTGACACCGGGCACCGGGGACACGCGGAGCAAGCCTTGGAACGACACGCCCGCCAGAACTTTATGGTTTGACCAAAATGTCTGACAACGGGATCGAGACAAAGGAGTTTTTGGTTCCGGGCTGGGCTACAGTCAACGTCAGGTAATAGCGATGTCGGCTCAATGAGGCCACGGATAGGAATTCACGCATTTCAGCCGCGGATTTGAACCCTTCGGAGGCGAACCGCTGATCGGCCACGAGCAAGACTTGCGCCCTCAGCTTATCATCAAGGCTGGCCAAGTCTGTCGCAAGCCCGGGCTTGATCTCCTCGCCCAATTGATCCTTGTAGGCTTCTCGAAACCGCTGAATGGTGGCCCGGAGGGCTGTATTGGCAGCCGCATAGGCATCTTCGCGCTCGGCGACCAGCCGCTCGGTGACGGCACCGACGAGCCGGTGAAACTCGACTTCGTTCACCACACCGCCGATGACCTCCGCGCAGAACTGACGCGCCCCAGGGTTCTGAACCACCGTATCGACAAGTCGTCTTGGCTCAATCCTGGGTGGCGCCCCGGTCTTTTCCGAGAAGTCCCGTCCTTTGCTCTTGTTCTGCGGCCAAAGGATCAGGAGCGCGGATCTTGTCGGAGATTCAAACTGCAAAGCGAGCGAGAGGCTGAGGCTGCCCACGACGGCATTCGGCTCAAGCCTATCTTGAGGCTTCGAGACGACCCCGTTGAAAAAGTTCGCGACACTCATTTCGAGGGAACGCCTGTCGCCTTCCTCCAATTCCGATGAGCGTACGGTCGCGGACGTTTCTCCCTTTGGCAAGTCAAGGATTGGCGCAATTTTGGCCCACGCCCTCAGCTGTCCGATCCCGAGGGCGGTCTCTTGAACCAGGCACCGGTTCCCCTTGATCGTGAACTCCTTCAGGCCGTATCGCACAAGGAGGTCGCCCCACTCCTTGGAACGGTACGCTGTCTTGAGTTCCTGCAAGGCCTCTGGCCGTGGCATGCCCTCAGAAAAGAGGAGCACCGGTGGTTGACTGGGCTCTTGATAGAGCCCGAATCCGGCAACGATAGCGGCCAGGAACGAGCAGGCCATCAGTCCGGATCGCTCCCTGGTCCGCCACCCGTACCCGGAGGAATCGTGCAAGGATCAAATCGGCTGATTCGAGATCCCGGGTTCTGCCATCTTCGGAATCGCGAGTCTGCTTCTGCCACAGGCACAGAGTCATAGAACCATGTCTGAAGCCCCTCTTCCTCTTCAAAGGCAATCGAAACTGACAGTCTGCGCAGAGCAGGAATCGTGAGTCCCGAATCCTCATAGGTGATCGTGAACGAATGATCCCCTAGCGACGCGAACTTGGACGTGAACGGCGCGCCAGGCCTGCGCTGAAACGGATCCACCGGCTCTTCGCACACGATCTTCGTCCAGATCACCGTCACGGACCAGTTCGGCTCTGTTATTGGCGTCGCCGGACACGCTATGGGAACCGTAATGAGGTGGCGTTCGGAAGGAGGCAGATACCTGAACCAATTTAACTGATAACTGGGATCCTCTTGTGAGGTTGGCTGACGCCACTGGGTAAACGCCTGGCTCGCGAAGCAGACTAGAGCCACAGCTAGCGACGGGTTCAAAGTGCTTCGCATGAAGCTTTCCTCCCCGTAACAGTACCTGTCCCCCCCCGCGCTGTCAAGCCCTGGCAAGGGTTTCTTCGGCCTAGGATCGCCTGGGCTGAATGTACTGACCGCTCACGCCGCGACCTGCCCCACGAACGAGACCTCCGCCTTGGCCGATACCTCATTATTGGCCGTGACCGGCACAGAAATCTCAGGTGCCGCTCCAACAGCTTGCGGATAGGCAGCGGATGTACACCGTTACACAGGAAAGTCTCGACTCATCGTCATGATCTCTCAATGTTACGGACGTGGCGGCTACGAACCGACCTCCCGACTCCGCAACGTCGCCCGATGAAAGGCCAAGCGGACTAAGAGGCCGCTTGCGAGACAAACCCCCCAAATTGGGATCGAATTGAGCAAGGCTTCAAACTGAGAGCCCGCAAAGCCCGATGGCTTAAAGAGCTCAGTCATGAGAGCGACAACCGCCATAAGGACAAACCAAAGGACTTGTCGATAAAGTGACGCCACCCCGACAACGAAACCGACGACAATTGAGGCGAGGCTGACAGCAAGCGCTTTGAGGAGCGGAAAGGGCACGACCAGCATGGTTTGCCACACAAGGAACACGTGGACACCCGCTCGCATGACGAAGATCGTCCCTGCAACAATGAGCTCAGTTGAGAGCTTAGTTCTCGCGATGGTTTGGTTCACCGAAATAATCTGCAAATGGCAGGAATTTACTCTCGAAGATTCCGTCGATAAACGCTGAGCTGTAACCCATGGTCTTTGACCGCACTGAACCGTCGTTCACGAGTCTCTGATAAGGGCCAACGGTTCCCCTGTAGTTTCCGATCCTTCCTGGATCGCAAAGGGCCAGGTTGACCAGCCAGCCGACTTGGTCTCGATTCTCCATTCTCGCGACGTAGCTCTCTAATGTCCAGCCTCCGTCGCCCGGCCCAATATAGGTGGTTCTGACAGTCGGCTTGAGTCTGACAAGTTGGTCAGGAGGCAAAGCGAGCGTCGAGACAAATCTGTTGGCGATCCCTTCCGTGGTCGGATCCAAAGGGCTCGTCACGATTCCTTCCCCGACCAGACGGTCGGCCACGAGCTGCCGGACGGAAAGAGGTTGCACGTCGTTGTATTGAGAAGCATAAATGGCCGCAGCCTGGCCCAACTGTCGCAAATTGGACACGTCGACAACGACCTGAGCTCGAACCTGTGAACTACGATAGGCAACCCAAGAGAGGGAGATAAGGATCAGGACAATCGACACCACGACCAAGACTTCGACCATCGTGAACGCCAATCTCTTACGCCCGAACGGTCGCTGGGCAGTCAAGGCTACTGGTCTCATTTCGCTTATAGTTTGATGCACGAGCTCGAAGGACAGTCCGTCCCAAACGTCAGATTGGTGCAGAACCAGTCCCAACCTTCGTGGATCCGCTGGTAATAAAAACCGTTGCTGCACTGATAGCGTTCGCACCGGAATGTTTCCTTGCGCCTTGGCGTGTTCTGCTGGCAGTTGGCGTCTTGCACGGTCTGCTCCTTCGGGATCGCTGTGTCGTACTCGCAGACGCCACATGGCGGAGTCAACGGCCGTTCCGGCTCGAACACAAAGTCAGTCCTTGGCGGTCTACCCACATTGAGAGCATTGTAGTCAACGGGGGCCATGAACAGCATGAGTGCCGAAGCGAGAGGACAAAAAAGCACGAGCCACTTCACCATCGGATTGAAGTTACCCCCCCCCCGCAAGCTGAATGTCAATGTTTGAAGGAAGTTTCGAAAGATAGTTTGAAGCCCGTGTCAAAGCCGGGACCAGGTCACGCCGCGACCTGCCCCACGAACGAGACCTCCGCCTTGGCCGAAACCTCGTTATAGGCCATCACCGGCACAGAAGGCAGGTGCCGTTCCAACAGCTTTCGGAGAGGCAACCGGATCGAGGCGCTGCAGAGCAAGACCGGCTGTTTGCCTTCGGCCTGGGCTTGCTCCATCTGCGCCTTGAGCGTGTCCAAGAGACGCGTCTGTAGTTCCGGCTCGACCGCCAGCACGGCCCCAGCCGCCGTCTGCTGAAGCGACTCGACCAGGGCCCGCTCCAACTGAGTGTCAAGAGTCAGGCAGGTCAGCCCTCCCCCGTCGTCGGCGTACTGCCGGGTGATCGTCCGGGCCATGGCCGCACGGACAAGCTCCCCGAGTTGTTCGGTGTCTTTCACCCGTGAGGCGAAGTCGGCCATCGTCTCCAGGATCGTCACGACGTCGCGCACCGGGATCCGTTCCCGGAGCAAATGCTGGAGCACCTTCTGCACGTCGCCGATCTGAGCTTGGTTCGGTAAGAGTTCGCTCACGACCGCCTCGTTTTGCTCCTTGGCCGTGTCGATGAGCCGTTGCACGTCTTGGCGGGTCAAGAGCTCGGCCGAATGGTTCTTCACGATCTCGCCCAGGTGCGTTCCGATCATCGCGCTCGGCTCGACCACCGTATAGCCGTTGACCTCGGCGTGCTCCCGGTCGCCCGGGTCGATCCAGACTGCGGGCAACCCGAAGACGGGCTCCCGGGTCGGGATCCCCGCTAACGGGGGGCCGGAGCCGACCCCTGAGATCGCCAGCAATCGGTCGGGAAGGGCCTGAGCCCGCGCCACTTCCTCGCCCCGCACCTTCACCACGTACTCCTGCGGCGGGAGCCCGGCGTTGTCCCGGATCCGCACGCTCGGCATCACATAGCCGATTTCCAGGGCCAACTGCCGGCGGGTGGCGGTGACCCGCTCGGGCAGGTCGCCGCCGACCCTTGAGTCGGCCAGCTTCGTGAGACCATAGCCGATCTCGATCTCGAGCTGGTCGACCGGAACGAGGGCCAGCACCGCTTCGGGCCCGGCCACCGGGGCGGGCGCGACTGGAACAGGGTCCTTCTTGGGCGGGGCAATGCCTTGGGCTTGGAGCGCCAGGTTCGGGTTCCTCTCAGAGATCCGCGAGAGCATGAAGAGCCCGGCCCCTACCGCAAGGAAGATCATCGTCGGAAACCCTGGAATGAAGGCGAAGGCACCGATGGCCGCGCCCGTGGACATGAGCACACGGGGCTGGGCGAGGATTTGGCCGACCAGTGTGCCGCCCATGCCAGCCTCTTGACCGTTGCGGGTGACCAAGAGGCCGCTCGAGGTCGAGATGAGCAAGGCGGGGATCTGTGAGACCAAGCCCTCGCCCACGCTCAGCAAAGCATACGTGCTGAGGATCTGGAGCGGGTCGCCCTGGCCGCGCATGAACCCGACCGCGAACCCACCGACGATGTTCACGATGATGATCAGGATCGAGGCGATGGCGTCGCCCTTCACGAACTTGCTGGCGCCGTCCATCGAGCCGTAAAAGTCGGCTTCCTGCTTGACCTGCTTGCGCCGTTGCCGCGCCCCTTCCTCGTCGATGAGCCCGGCTGCCAGGTCAGCGTCGATCGCCATCTGCTTGCCCGGCATCGCGTCCAAGGTGAAACGGGCCACGACCTCGGAGACGCGAGTCGCGCCGTTCGTGATGACGATGAACTGGACGATCATCAGGATGACGAAGGCCACGAACCCGACGACGAAGTCCCCGCCCAGGATGAAGCTTCCGAACGTCTGGATCACATGGCCGGCCTCGCCGGTGCCCAGGATCAACTTCGTCGCGGCGATGCTGAGCGCGAGCCTGAACAGGGTCGTGATCAAGAGCATCGACGGGAAGACGCTGAACTGAAGCGGATCCTTCACGTTCACCGCCGTCAAGAGGATCACCACTGAGGCGGCGATCGCCAGCACGAGCCCAAGATCCAAGGCCCAGTGGGGCATCGGCAGGATCAACATCGCCACGACCACGAGCACGCCGGCACCGATGAGCAGGTCGGTATGGCGGAGGATCTTGGCGAGAACAGCCATAAGAAGGGCTCTTGGGGATTCTCGGCAAATTGGCGGGGAAGCTCAGGAGGGCCCGGAGCCTGGTGAGTCCACCAGGATGGCATTCAAGACGCAGAATGTGCCATTTTCCCAAGACTGGTCAATGCCATGAAACTGTCTGTGCGCACCCTTGCCCTCGCCGCGCTCTTCGCCCTGGCCGTCCCCTCCATGGCCGCGGAAAACCTGTGGCGGATCTCCGTCGCCGCTCCAGACCCGGTGACCCTCGACCGGCTCATCGACACCGACGTCAACATTTTGGACTGCCACCCGCACCTGGGCAGCGTCAAAGCCGCCGCGACTCAGGACGAGGCCGTCCGGCTCCAACTCCAAGGTTTCAAGGTCACTTACCTGAACCCGATCCCGGACACCAAGAACTGGGCTCGGTTCTTCGAGCACGTTCCGGCAAACTATCGGACGACCTACTACAATGCCGACCAGATCCTGGCCCACTTTGAAGCCCTCAGGGTCCAGTATCCGAGCTTCGTGACCCGGGCCCAAATCGGGACCTCGATCCTGAACGAGCCGATCTGGGTCTATCGAGTCGGTCGACCGCTCAAGATCGGAGGCACCCCTGAGAACTCGATCATCGTCCTGGGCCTCCAGCACGCCCGAGAATGGGTCACCGGCTCCATCGTGATGCATGTCGGCACGATGGCTGCCCAGACCCTGGCGACGCCCCAAGCCGTGCCCTTCATGCTCAACCAGGCCCTCTATATCGTGCCGATCACAAACCCCGACGGATATCGGTTCACCTGGACGAACAACCGGCTTTGGCGCAAGAACCGCCGAAACAACGGGAACAACACCTTTGGAGTGGACCTCAACCGGAACTGGGCCAAGGGGTGGGGAGGTTCCGGCTCAAGCGGGAACACCAACTCCGAGACTTACCGTGGGACAGCCGCGTTCAGCGAGCCTGAAACCCGGGCCCTGCGCGACTTCTCCAATGGCCTGCCCCGTGTCGGCGGCTTCCTCGACATCCACAGCTACTCGCAGCTCGTCATGTGGCCGTGGGGCTATTCGACGACCACACCCCCGAAAAACGACTACTTGAGGACCGGGGGCCAACGCATGGAGGTCGAAATGGACAAGTTCGGGGCCAACTACACCAGCGGCCAGATCGCGACCCTCTTGTACGTCGCCAGCGGATGTTCGGTGGACTGGGTGTTCGACATCAGGCAGTCGGCTTGCTACACCTATGAGATGCGCGACGAGGGCCAGTTCGGCTTCGAACTGCCGCCGAGCCAGATCGCGGTCTCGCAGGATGAAGGCTGGGCCGGCGTCAAGGAACTCCTGAAGTACGCCGGACCCTAGGCCTCCGCTCGGCACGCATCCGGTAACCTGAGCGGATGCGGGACGAGTCCCTAGAGTTCTTCAAAGCCATCGTCGACGCACCCTCGCCGTCCGGGTTCGAGCAACCCGCGGCGAGGGTCTTTCGTGACTACACCTCAAAGTTCGCGGACGAGGTCGTCACGGACGTCCACGGCAACACCTGGGCCGCCCTCAATCCCAAAGCCGAAGCCAGAGTCATGCTGGCCGGCCATATGGACGAGATCGGCTTCCAGGTCGCCCACATCACCGACGACGGGCTGATCTACTTCATGGGGATCGGTGGGCACGACTCCATGGTGCCGCTCGGCCAACGCGTCTGGATCCACGGCCGCGAGCGGGTCCCTGGCGTCATCAGCCGCAAGCCGGTCCATCTGCTTGAGAACAGCGAGAAGGACAAGCGCCCCGAGCTCCACGACCTCTGGATCGACATCGGCGCCAAGAACAAAGAGGAGGCCGAGGCCGTCGTCTCCATCGGCGACCCGGTCACCTATCAATGGGAGTTCCAGCACCTCATGGGCGACCGGGTCTGCGCCCGCGGTTTCGACAACAAGATGGGGGCGTTCGTCGTCGCCGAGGCTCTGCGGCTCGTGGCCGAGAAGGGCGCGCCCGAGGGGGTCGGGGTCTTCGCCGTGGCCACTGTCCAAGAGGAGGTCGGCCTGCGCGGGGCCAAGACCAGCGCCTACGCCATCGGGGCCCAAAGCGGCCTCGCGGTGGACGTCGACTTCGCCATCGACGTGCCAGGCCTCGCCAAGACCCGTTACGGCGTCGCCGACATGGGCAAGGGTCCGACCGTCACCCGGGGCTCCAACATCAACCCGGTCGTCTTCGAAACCCTCATGACCGTGGCCAAAGAGGACGGGATCAACGTCCAGGTCGCGGCCTGGCCCGGCGGCACCGGCACCGACGCCAACGCCATGCAACTCAACCAGTCGGGTATGGCCACGGGCCTTGTCGGCGTGCCGATCCGCTACATGCACACGCCTTGCGAGCTGCTTGAGCTGAGAGATGTCGAGGATTGCGCCCGCCTCATGGCCGGCTATTGCCTGCGCGTCCGCCCCGACACCGACTTCACCCCCCGCTGACCGCCACTTGCGGGTGGTTCGTCCCCCCTCCCCCGACCAAGGGGGAGGGGTCAGGGGCTGGGGGCAACTCAGCCAACCGCCTACCTTCGGACAACGTCGTTTGGTTCAAGGCGCAGACCGTAGCGGCGCCGCCCGTGTGTGATGCCGCTTGCGCCAATTCGAAGGGTCTTTCAATCCCGTCCAAGGGCAAGGACAAAGAAGCTACTCCGGACAAGGAACCCTCTCAAACTCATTGGCTGACATTAAATCCACGACTTCTTGCGGCGGATCGACATCCGTGAACAGCCCCCAATAGAGACGGTGGTATTCGATCGATCCGTCTTTTTTCTTGTAACAATGACCGGTCCAATTGACGTACTTGACGCTTGAATCGATCCTTGACCGAAGAATAGGACCATAGTAATCGTACAGGTAAGGCGGCCCTTCTGTTCGGTTTCGCCGTGATCCATGGCTCACGCAGGCGATGAGTCCGTAGTTCGGATCCAGTTGTGTCAGTTTCTCCATGAAGACCGGCTCGTCGGTTAGAACCGAGATATAGCTGACGGGCGACCCAAGTTTGGCGCCCGCCTGAAAGTTGACGCCATGTCGGGTGCGGTCTTCCGGACACTTGCAAAGGGCAGGGTCGACCAGGTACGACAGGAGAGGTCGAAAGTCATAAAACATCTTCAATGGCAAAGCATCGTCGTTATCCCGCTTGTACATTTGTGCCGCGCTGGCGATCTGCCTCATGTTTACGGTGCAGGCCGCTCTCTTTGATTGACTGATCGAAGACCGATATACGGGTACGACGATCGCCGCAATTGTCAAGACAATAGCGATCGCCACCAGAATCTCCATGAGCGTTAATCCAGTGGAATGCCTGGATGATGAAGTCCTACGGTGCTTCACTATGAAAATGTCTCGCTATCACAATAAAGCCTAGATACGCCCCGAGCAAGCGCAACATGAGCGGATAGACATCGAGCAAGAAGCTGCCTGGCCCCCAAGGTTTGTAAAGTGTCAACCATCCGACGACTGCGGCCGCAAGAACGGTGATCAGGCTGGCCGTTCGCGAAGCAGAGTCAAGACCCCATTGAAGGCCCGCAAAAACCCCACCGACCGCAGCCGCCGCTAGCCCCACAGGGGTGAAACCGGCAACGAGGCCCCGGCTGACTGCCAATGCCATGGGCGGGCCGCCTTCTTCTGAATTGGAAGACGCGAGGCTCGTCACGAGCCCCCCGATAACGAACCCAGCGGAAAGGGTAAGAGCGTGGCCCAGGGTCTGGCAGGCCCCGTGCCATGCCACCGCTTGGAGTCGGCTCCATTGTCGCGAGGGTCTTGTTAGTTGGGAACTCCGTTGCATTCGTCTAATCCGCTCTCGCCTGGGCAAGGAGGCCCGGTGCTTGTGGCTGTGCAACAAGCACCATCGTCTTGCCAGACTCCACAGGAAACCCAGGTCCCTTGGTTTCCGCACTTCCACTTCCATCGCGGACGTGTCTGGCGGTACCAATCAGTGTTCTGCGCCGCTTCACATTGGGGCTCCAGAAGGCCTCTTTGCCGACAACGCGTTTGACCTGACATTGGGATCACCTCACAGTTGCTCGGGCAGGCTGGCACCGCCGCCGGTCGGTCGTTGCTGGTCGATTCGCGGCAGAGGAGTGGCTCCGTGGCCCCGATGAATGAATCACCAAACCCTTGACTTTCCAAACTGAAATCAACGTCCGATACTAGGGCGGGCCACAGAACTGGTGACGAAATCACAGCACAAGACACTACGATGTTGAGAAATTCTCGATGCATTTTTTAAGATTACTTACCTGCCTACCCCCCCCCCTTTTTTAAGTCTTTTTGCCTAGTGATAATTGCAAGCGAGGACGTCGGAGAAGGGATGAACGAGCGCTCCTCTCATTTCCAATAGAAGCCGGAGCCGGGGAGGCGGAATGCGGCCCGATCCTTGTCGCCGACATCCGACTCTTAGAGACTTCCTAGCCCTCATCGCTCCGCCGAGGCAAAATGAAACGAGAAGAGCTGACCGCCCCCCAATTCACGGGGGAGGGGGTCAGGGGGCGGGGGCGCGCATCGCCCGCAGAACGCGGCTACCGAGCCCGCGGCGAGCCCGCGCCGGGCGCAAGAGAGCCGGCTGGCCGAAGGCGGACTGAAGTCCGCCGCTCCGAACAGCCCGACGCTTCCCCTCCCCCGTTCACGGGGGAGGGGGCAGGGGGTGGGGGCTAGCCAGCTCCCGGCGAAAGCCCGCCTCCGAGTATCCTCCCACGCCAGTGCGCTGGCTGTTCACGCTGACGGTCTTCCTCGGCTCGGGGCTCCTGTTCCTCATTCAGCCGATCGTCGGCAAGATGGCCCTCCCCAGTTTTGGCGGCACACCCGCCGTCTGGAACACAAGCCTCCTCTTCTTCCAAGCCTTGCTCCTGGCCGGGTACGCCTATGCCCACTACAGCCTGAGGTGGCTCGGCCCCAGGATCCAACCCTGGGCCCACGTCGTGCTTTTCGCCGGGGCGATCCTCCTCACGGTGCCGCTCGCGGTCAGGGGCGTGAGCCCCGAGCTCGCCGTCTCGAACCCGGTTCCCTATCTTCTCGCGACCCTCGCCGCCGCGGTCGGGCCGCTCTTCTTCGTGCTCTCGGCCGGAGCGCCGCTTGTGCAACGCTGGTTCAGCCAGACCGACGACCCCGCCGCCAAGGATCCCTACTTCCTCTATGCGGCGAGCAACGCCGGGTCGCTCGTCGGGCTCCTCAGCTACCCGTTCGTGATCGAGCCACGGCTCCGGCTCTCGCAACAAGCCGACTTCGTGGCGGCCCTGGCCGGTGCGGTCGCGGTGCTCCTGGCAGCCTGTGCCGTCGTCCTCCGGGGCCATCCGGCCCCCGAATCGTCAGCGCCCATAGACCAGGGGGCCCCGTCCCTCCGGCAGCGGGCCCGCTGGGTGCTGCTTGCGGCCGTGCCCAGCAGCCTCTTGATGTCGGTGACGACCTATCTCACCACCGACCTCGCCCCGGTGCCGCTCCTTTGGGTCGTGCCCCTCGCGCTCTATCTCGTCACGTTCATTGTCGCCTTCTCGGCCCGCAACACGCTCAAGCCCGCCACCGCCGCCCGGTTCGTGCCGGTGCTGGTGACGCCCCTGTTGCTGGTGCTTGTGCTCGAGTCCACAAGCCCGCTGGTGCCGCTTGCCGCTCTTCATCTGGCCGCTTTCACCGCCGTCGCCCTGGCCCTGCACACGAGTCTCGCCAGCGAGAGGCCGGGCCCGGCCCGCCTCACCGAGTTCTATCTTTGGGTCTCGGTGGGTGGTGTCGCGGGCGGGCTGGTGAACACGGTGGTTGCCCCGCTCGTCTTCCCTGGGCTCTTCGAATACCCGCTCGGGCTCGTGGCCGCTTGCGCCCTTTTGGCCGCCCGACCTGGGAAGGAGGGCTTCGTCCGGGCCGACTGGGTCTATCCCTTGGCGGTCGGGCTGGCAACCTTGGTGCTCATCTCGATGGCCCGGCGGCTGGGAATGGAACCCGGCGGCCCGCGGACGGCCCTCACGATCGGCTTGCCCGCTGTGCTCGCATTCCTTGCCTCGGGGCGGCCTTACCGGTTCGCGGGGTCGGTTCTGGCCGTGCTGGCCGCTTCGCACTTCATGGGCACCGTCATGGTGGGACGAAACCTTGAAGTGACCCGAAGCTTCTTCGGGGTGCACCGAGTGATGGTGACCGCCGACCGGGAAAGGCGCATGCTTCTGCACGGCAACACGATCCACGGGCAACAGAGCCTTCTCCCCGAGCACCGGGACAAGCCCCTGACCTACTACTATGAGACCGGCCCGATCGGCCAGGTCTTTGCCGAGCTGAACCGGACAGGGCGGCTGCATCGGGCGGCGATGGTCGGGCTCGGCGTCGGGTCCCTGGCCGCCTATGGCAAGCCCGGACAGCAGTTCACGTTCTATGAGATCGACCCGACCGTCGTCCGGCTCGCCAGGGACTCAGGCTGGTTCGACTTCCTGGCCAAGTCCCGGGCCAACGTCCGCATCGTGCTCGGGGACGCCCGTTTGACCCTGGGCCAGGCCACCGAACGCTATGACCTGCTCGTGGTGGACGCATTCAGCTCCGACTCGGTGCCGATCCACCTGATCACCCGTGAGGCGATCAAGATGGACTTTGACCGGCTCGAACCCCAGGGCCTGCTGGCTGTCCATATTTCGAACCGTTATCTGGAACTGGCACCGGTCCTCGCGACCATAGCCGCCGACCTCGGGCTCAAGGCTTGGATCAACGAGGACGCCTACGTCCTCCCGGAAGAGTCGGCCATCGGCAAGTTCGCCTCCACTTGGGTCGTGCTGGCCCGCGACGAGGCGGACCTCGGGGATTTGGCACGACACAGAGACTGGTCGAGCCTAGACCCTGAGCCGGGTAAGCCGGTCTGGACCGACGATTACGCCCCCGTGTTCTCGGCCCTCAGGGACTGATCGGCGACGAAGGCCCGGAGCGCGGCTGGCACCGAGAGGTCAAACCCTGCGATATCGAGCATGGATGAGTCCTCAGGGTCCGAGAGGGCGAACCCGGCCGACGTCATCCCCAAGACCGCGAGACGGGCTGGGATTCCAGTCTTCGCACGGTACTGGTGCATGGCCCGCACCGGGTGCACGTCGCGGAAGGTCGTCTCGTTGTCGGTCAGGACGATGAACGCGTCCGCTTCGATCCGATTGCGCTGGGCCCACACCATCGGGGCGGCGCAGTCCGTGCCCTCGAAGTCCCTCTCACCCGTCATCCGCACGGCTTCGTCTAGGGTCGTCTCGCGCGTGAGGGCCAAGGGCTTGAGGCCACCCGCGAAGGCCAGGATCGAGACCTCGGTTTCGGCGGCCAAGACGCTGAGGGCGAGCGCAGCCGCTGCCTCCCCAGCCGTCAGCCCCGTCCCCCCGACCATAGAAGAGCCCATCGACCCGGAAACGTCAAGGGCGACAACGTAGCGCTTGTCGGTCGGTTCGAGCGAGCCGAGAGCCAAACGAAACGCCCCACTGAGGGCCTCGACGACTCGCGGGACTGGCTCCCAAGACCGTTGGCCCCGAACGTAGGCGGCCTCGGCCAGGGGCAGTGCGACGGGATGGACCCGCGCCCGCCTGAGCAGGGTCTCGTTGCCCAGTTTCTCGACCACGAACTTCGTCGCTTGGCTGGTCTCGGTGAGCAACCCGACCCGAGTCATATTAGCGAGGTTGCGGAGCATCGACTCAAGCGGCATGTCCTGGAGGAGGGCTTCCCAAACCTCGGGATGGGACAGCAACCGGCTCGGGACACAATCCCGAGTCAGTCGATGACCGGAGACATGTCGGGCCGCTTCCCGTGGATCGTCAGTCTCATTGAGCCGAACATAGGCTTCAATGGTGGGGTTGGTGCCGGTGAGTTCGCCGTCAGTGATCCACTTGAACAGAGTGCGGTGGGCGTCGCTCGGCGGTTTGGGGTGCGCGAGCCGGAGCACGTCTCGGTGCGTCCAACCGCCGTGCTGCTGGTGCCGCAAGGCCTGAAGGGTGAGGTCGTCGACGGGCGTGAGAAGGTACCAGTCCGCGACAGCGCGCCTCATCGAGCGTCCCCATCCGCGCATCGCACTGGCGTGGGCGGCAAACTGGAGGAGCAAGGAGCCCGACCGACAGACTTGGGGCAAGGCGGCAAAGGCGGCCTGGCGGGTCTCTGTGTCGCCGAAGCTGACGGCCAAAGCAAGGGCGAAAACGGCCGGCTCTGGTTTGGCAGCGCGCCCCGATCGGGCGACGTCGACCGTGTGCTTGACTGCCCGCGCCCCGTCGGACTTCAGACACTGAATCGTGCTTTGGGCTTGGCCAGGCTGGAAGTCAGGCTCGCCAGGCACGTAACAACCGTGCTCGGAGCCAAGGTTGAGGAAACGTTCGAACCGGATCCATGGAGTGTAGGGGATCCTCGACTCGTCGCCTTCCGCCGAAGGGCGGTTCCATCCAAAGGGGCTTTTGAGTCGCATCGGTCCGTCCTCAGATCATTTTGTCCCCATCTGGGCTGGCCCCTCCCGACCTGTGGGCAAAGATCACGGCCCACAGGCGGTCGGTGCGGCTCGCAAGGCCGGAACCGAGGCTGATCAGGCCTCGGGTCCGACAATGGCGGCTGGGGTCTGGCCCTCCGCAGAGCGGAGGATCGGTATAAGTCCTGTCGAGGAACGCGCCCACCACCCCCAGGCCGGTCAGCCAGCCGTGCGACGCCGGATGGCTTGGTCGATAGGGATCACCGATATCCGCATTGCGGAGCCGATCCAGATCAGTTGTGGGTCAAGGAGGGGATATCGCGCTCATCGAGTCTTCTGAGCGCGGCGGCCGGGGCCAGGCTCAGAAGAGAGGCACGCCGAGTGTGCGTGCCACGAGGTCGTTTGCTTTGTGCTGAACTCTCATGGTCTCTTCTCCTCCCAATATCGGGGAGTCAGGGCGTGGGAGGATTGCACATCGGAATGGCCCTTGTCAATGATCCGGGACTTCATGCCCTTCCCTCAGTGTGGTCTCGGTCTGGGGCCGGGAGCATCCTCGACGTCTCCACGACCGTAACTAACAGTGGTTCGAAAACTCATGTCCAACGAGATCATCATCCCCCCGCCCATGGAGACCCGGTCTCAAGCCCTCGCCCGGGCGGCGACCCCCACGACGATCCCCAACCCAGTCCCTGGACTTGCTTTCCTCGGCATCCTGGGAGCGGGTATCTCTGTCTTCTGGCCCTCTTTGCCAGCAGTCGGCGGCGCCATCGGGATGGCCGCCAGCGGCCTCCTGGCCGCCTTCGTCGCCGCCTCGATCAAGGTCGCGGCCCAGTGGGAAAAGGCGCTGGTCTTCCGGCTTGGCCGGTTTGCGGCGACAAAAGGGCCGGGACTGTTCCTCATCATTCCCGGGCTTGACGCTGTCCGCGCCGTGGACACACGGATCCAAACCATTGACATTCCCCACCGTCAAGCGATCACCAAGGACAACGTCCCTGTACGGGTGGACGGGGTCATCTTCATGCGGGTCAGCGACCCTGGGGCCGCCGTCACCCGGGTCCAGAACTACACCCGGGCCGTGCTTGAGTACGCCCAGACCGCCCTCCGCGACATCGTTGGCAGCATGACGCTCGATGAGATCCTCGCCGACCGCGAGTTGCTTGGGCAACGGGTCGAGGACATGGTCACTCACGAGATCGAAGGCTGGGGCCTGGACGTCGCCGCGATCCGCATCCAGGACATCGAGTTGCCCGAAGACCTCAAGAGGGTCATGGCCCGGCAGGCCAGCGCCGAGCGTGAGAAGCGGGCGACCATTACCAAGGCCGAGGGCGACCGTGAGGCCGCTGAGAACCTCGCGGCGGCCGCCCAAAAGATGGCGGCCTCACCCGGTGCGCTCCAGCTCCGGACGCTCCAGTCCCTCGATTCTCTCGGAAGCTCGCCGTCGAACACCATCGTCCTCGCCGTCCCGGTCGAACTCACGAACGCCCTTTCGGCAGTGCCGAAGTTGGCTGAAGCCTTGAAGCCAGCCGCTTCTGAGGAGAGGGGTTCCAGTTGACCGGTCAGTTCTTGTGGGCGGGGTTGTCCGTGAAAAGCGAGTAAAAGTAAATTGACGTGAACACTTCGCCGGGTTCTCGTCCAACAGTCGTTTCGAGCTGCAAGACCTTCCTCGCGACTGATCCGTCAAGTCGAACACGCAGATAGGGCCCGACCAAGGCGGCAGTAGGGGCCCTGTCGCATCTGAATTCGCCAACGCTACCCCGGTCTCCAAACACTCGAAGAGCCAGAATTCCTGGGTTCTGATCAAGGCGTTCGAGGAGATAGGACAGTCGAGAGTCCATCGAACTCAAGGTTCCGTCATGGAGCGACTCCCAACTCATCCTCTCGTCTCCCCTTACCGAGTTGGCGCTTCGACAATCGATGATGAAGTTCGCGTAACCTTGTTCAGTGGGATCCTCCCGGTAGTCAGCGATTCCTGCGAGAAGGTTACGTGGTAGCGCGGCCGGGCCTAGCGGAGGAAACTTTTCCTGGTTGGACTCGCGATAGAGCATCAAGGCTCCCCAAAGTTGTCGCCCGTCCGATGTCGCCTGACCGCGCCGTCCCTCCATAAGGCCTGACCTCAATGCCGGTTGCACCAAGGCGAACAAGATCCCAACGATCAAGACAATGATGAGGATCTCGAACAGCGAGAAGGCTCTTGTTGACTGCCTTTGAGCTTTAACTGCCTTGAACTCTCTCATTGATCACTTTCTCAAAATGTAGACTTGTCAGCCAGGCCAGAACGACCGTCAGCAAGAGTGCGGCCGTACTGGCAACAATCTTTCCACCATTGTCGTTGGGGCCAGTAAGTCGCGGAATCTGATTGGCAAGGAAAAGACACAAGACGGTGCCTAGGATAATGAGTAGACTTGACTTCACACGCGCCTTCCATGTCAACAGGACAACCGGTATTGTCAGGAAAATCAAGAACTCAGGAACCACCCGACGCAAAGTGAGGACAAAGAAGTCGACTGTTGCAGAGGTTCCCGTCCACCATGCAAGGGTCGCGGTCATAGCGGCTAAGGCCGTCGCTCCGATCGAGACGGCTAGGATCTTCCAAATGGATCGGTCGTCGGTCACATTCCGCAAGGCAACTCACCGTTCTTTCCGTAGCAATTGGTCGGCGGTCGGTCTTCTCCTGGCCCACCATACCAACAACAGTCGCCTGTCTGATACCATGGCTGTGGACACAGGACGCGGTTGACTGCGAACCCACCTTCCGTCGTGCATGTGTAAAGCTTGTAAGTCCGGCGCCAAACGAACGACTTCTGCCAAGGCACAATCGACATACAATCGTTGTCGTATGGCCGACAGATGTCGTGAACCTCGTCCTTGAAGTGAACGCAGTTTGGACCACAGTCGCTTTGCGGCCCGTACGCTTCTTGCGTCGCCGGAGGCAGGTCGGTGACACATTGAGTCTTCGTACCCTTGAGAGAGCCGGGACTTATATAGCCTTCCGGTTCAATGCGGACGATCCTGTCGTCTTGCCCGCTCCATAGAAGAGTGCTTGAAGCTAGCAATGAACCTTCCACTATATATTCGACCATGTTGCAGTATTGGCCAGGAAGTCCCCGACAGCAAGGTGGGGGGGGAAGGGCTTTTTACCCATGCCCAGCGGTGACAACCGTGCGCTCGTTCGGAACAACTCACTTCCCACCTTTGAACCACCGCTGGCTCACGACGAGACCGATGGCGGCGAGGCCTGTCAAACCCAACGGGGCCAGGGAGGGAGCTTCGTTGACCTTTCGTTCTCCCTGTTCGTTTCCGTTGGCCAAGACCACCGTCTCGCGAGCCGTCAGGTACTTGGTGAACTCGCCAGCCTCGCCCTCGGTGTGCAAGAACGCCCCATACGCCCCGATGAGGATCGACAGTCCAAAGACTGCCCCGCAAAGGAGCCTCCCTAGCCGCGAAGCGCCCATCCCGATGAGGCAAGAAACGGCGCACAGGCCGCACGCCCCGATCGGGAGCCAGCCCTGCCAGTACTCGCCCACCACGTGCCGGTGCTCATAGCGCACATCGAGCCCAAGCAACACAAACCCACCGAACAACAACAGCAAGACCGCTTGGTCACGCCTCATGGAGCGATTCTGACACGGGCCCGAGCGTCAGGATCGAAACTTCGGGAGGGCAGAACAGCCGGGTCGGCGGGCCGGTCACGCCCACCCCCCGAGTCACGAAAAGCGGAACCGGAGCTCGTGGATAAAACCCATCGACATACCGGTAGCCGAGCTTCGACCGCGCCGGGGCCCATCCCCAGGGAGTCCGGAACTGGCCGCCGTGGCTGTGCCCGCTCAACATCAAGTCGATTCCCCGAGGAAGCGACAGCACCGCGTCTGGCTCGTGCCAAACCACCACCATGGGCCGGGATGGGTCGGCCTTGAGCAGGGCCCCAAAGGGGTCGGCCCGACGGGCCATGGCCGAGTCCACCCCGATCCATTCCACCCCGGCGTGGCTCCAAACCTCGTTCCGCAGATAGACAACTCCCGCCTCTTCCAAAACCGGCCTGAGCCACTCGGCGTCGCCCCCAAAGTAGTCGTGGTTGCCGGGGACGGCGAGCATCCGGCCCCGGAAAGGCGCGAAACCCTGAAACAGCCGGGCGACCTCTGCCCGGCACCCTGCCTTCCAGTAGTTCAAGATGTCGCCCGCGATCACGACGACGTCGGGATCTTCGGCCACCACCAGCCGGGCCGCGCGCAGAGCCGTCCGCATTGAGGGCCGGTCGCAAAGATGGAAGTCGGCCACCAGGGCCACTCGGAGAGGCTTAAGCCCGATCGGCCAACCAGGCAACCCCAGGCGAACCCGGCGGACTTGCACCCGGTGCGCCTCGAACAAGGCCCCATAAAGAAGGGCTCCCGCCCCGACCGCGGTCGCCCCCCAGAGGATCCGATCCAGCCTCAAGGCCGAGGTTTTACCTGTCAGTCGTTGCCTTAGAGACGAACGATTGGGCTTGAGCCTGGGCCAGGAGGCTCGTGGCCTGGGAACGAAGTTGGAGCAGGCTCAAGACTTCGGCCTCCGTCGGGTGCGTGGTGGGCTTGTCGAGTCTCAAGGGGCCCATCACGTCGCCCACTCGGGGACTGTCGGTCAGCCCCAGCACATGGCCGAACTCATGAAGCAGGGCCTGGGTCATCGCCTCCGGCGACGCGGCCCCCCCGAAAGGGGACTCCGTCGAGATCTCGATGCTCGCCGCCACTTGATACGAGTAGGAACTGGGACCCCATCGCAGAACCCCGCGGCGCCAGTTCGCCGAACCGGAGACCCGGGCCGCGTCGACCCAGACTGACCGGGCGAACCGGACATGGACGTCGGCTTGACTCGACGGAACCAGCACGAAGGCGACCTGGCCCCCGAGAGCCTCGCTCCAAACTCGGGTCGCGTTCTCGACCAGCCGGGCCCCAGCGGCCGGATCCATGACCCCCCCGAACTCGACGCACACCCGAACCTGGTCCTTCAACAGGATCATCTGGGCATAGGCTTCGGCCTCAGCGTGCTGCCCTTGCGTCAGGCACTCCTCCATCCGCGCGACCCCGTTCACCAAGTCGTTTTGAATCCGCCAGTCTCCGGCGGCTGCGCCACAGGTCAGAGCGGCGACCCACGAACCCACGATCAAGCGGACAAGACTCCTCATCACGACCCCACATCGAGATCATCGGAGGGGCCGAGGCCCAAGAACTCGGCAACCTCACTGGGTCATTCTTCAAGGCAGACGGAGCCGTACTAAAGGGGGGATCGACAGGGGCTCGGAGTCGAGCTGGCCCTGGATCCAGATCTTTCAGGGACTCGAGGTCAGACCCCGGCCGCCGCTCCCAACTCTTCGGCGATCTTCCGGGCCTGGTCCTCTTGGTTCAGGGCATCGATCATGGCCTGAAGGTCCCCGTCCATGAAAGTGAGGATGTTGTGGACGTCCTTGCCGATCCGATGGTCGGTCACACGGTTCTGAACAAAGTGGTACGTGCGGATCTTTTCGCTCCGATCGCCGCTCCCGATCTGGCCCCGGCGCATCTCGCCCCGCTCCTTGGCCAAGCGCTCCTGCTCGGCCTCGTAGAGCTTGGCCCGGAGCACGCTCATGGCACGCAGCTTGTTCTGCTGTTGGCTCCGCTCGTCTTGACACGTGACGACGATCCCGCTCGGCTTATGGATGATCCGGATCGCGGTCTCGTTCTTCTGGACGTGCTGCCCCCCGGCACTGCTGGCCCGAAACGTCGAGACCTCCAAGTCCTTCTCATTGACTTCGATCTCAGCCTCTTCGGCTTCGGGAAGCACCGCCACGGTGACCGTGCTCGTGTGCAACCGGCCCTGGCTCTCGGTAGCGGGCACCCTCTGGACCCGATGGACGCCGCTCTCGTGCTTCAGCTGGCTGTAGGCCCCTTCGGCCGCGATTTCAAAGACGACCCTGGAGACCCCGCCAATCCCGCTCTCCTCGTGCTCGATCACCTCGTACTTCCACTTTCGCCGCTCAGCATATCGAGCGTACATGCGGAAGAGCTCGTTCGCAAAGAGCCCGGCCTCGTCGCCACCGGCCGCAGGGCGGATCTCGATGATCACCGCCTTGTCGTCGTTCGGGTCTTTGGGAAGCAGCATGACCTTGAGCCGTCCTTCAAACCCTTCAATGTGTTGTTTGAGTTGATCGACCTCGGCTTGGGCCATCTCGCGCATCTCGGGGTCGCTCAGGAGAGCCTGGGCCCCGACCAAGTCCTCGCGGGCCTTCTTGTATTCCCGGATCACACCCACGAGTTCTTCGATCTCGCGGCGAGCTTTGCCCAGTCGTTGCATCTCTTTGGGCTGGGCCGCGATGGCGGGATCTTGGAGCTGGGCATCGATCTCCTCGTACCGCCTCTCGATCTCGTCGAGCTTGTCGAGCATGTCTTGAGTCCAGTGTACCGGGGCTAGGCTCGACCCGCGGCCAGGATCTCGTCGCGGGCCAGGATCACGCGCCGCGCCGCTTCCTCAGCCAGGGCCAAGGTGGCCCCGTGGCCAAATGTGAACCTCAAGGCCTCCCGCGCCTCTTCCAGGGTCCAACCCATGGCCAACGCCACATGGCTGGGTTCGAGGCTACCGCTGCTGCAGGCCGAGCCACTGCTCGCGCTGACCCCGAGACGATCGAGCCGGATGAGCATCGATTCGGCCGAGACTCCGGGGAACCTGCCGTGCGCGTGCCCTGGGAGCACCGTCCCGAAAGAACCCAGACCCTTGTCCGTCTCGTCACGGGTGGGACCGACTCCTGAAACAGTCGGGACGAAACCGGCCTGGACCAACTTCGAGACGAACAAGTCCCGTGCATTTCGGACAGGCTCCACGTCGCGTCTCGCTGCCAGGGCGGCCGCCATCCCAACGATTGCGGCCACAGGTTCGGTGCCCGCCCGCAAATCGCGCTCTTGTCCGCCGCCCCGGGCCATGGGCTCGATCGGAGTCCCTCCTCGGACGTTTAGGGCGCCCACCCCGGTCGGACCGCCGAACTTGTGGGCGGAAACGCTGACCAAGTCGGCGCCGGCCTCCCCCACCCGCCATCCACCGGGGAACGTCTGCACGGCGTCGGTGTGGAAAAGAGCCCCCCGGCCCTTGGCGACCGAAGCGAGCCGGGCGATATCCGACACCGCTCCCGTCTCATTGTTGGCGTGCATCAAACTTACCAAAAACGTCGATTCGTCGACCAATTCCTCGAGGAGTCCGTGCCGATACCTGGACTCAGAATCGACAGGCACGAGAACCACTTCATAGTCCCACGACTCAAGGACAGGACGACAGTGAAGGACGCAATGGTGCTCGGCGGCCCCGAGGAGGATCCGCCGGCGCCTCCCTCCGCGCGCCGCGAGGGCAGGGCCCAGCACGGCCAAATTTGCCGATTCAGTACCGCTGGAGGTGAAAACGACCTCTCCGAAGAGGCAGCCGAACGCCGACGAGACGGCCTCGCGGGCCAAGTCCACGGCCGCTCTCGCCTGGCGTCCTTGTTCGTGAAGCGATGAAGGGTTCGCCGCTGGCCCGAGCCAAGAGAGCATCGCCTCCCGGGCTTCGGGAATCAACGGCGTCGTGGCCGCGTGGTCGAGGTAGATCCTGTCTATCCCAGCACCACGATCGCCAAGGTCAGGACCGAAGCGTTATGAACCGAGTGCATCACCATCGCTGGCACCAACGATCCGGTCATGTAGGTCAAGAAGCTGGCCATGACCCCGATCGCGGCCAACCCTGCCCAAAGGACTGGCCCTTGCGGATGGATCGCGGCGAACAGGAATCCTGACAGAACAGCCGCTGACGCGACTCCCATAAATCGGCCGAGGGCCGGAAACAGCAACCCACGGAAGGTCAGTTCTTCGATGAAAGGGGCCGCTATCGCTGCCAAGAAATAGAACAAGACCAGGGTCGCGACCCCGTTCGCGCCGCCAGCGAGTTCGTTTGTCAATGGGTGGGACGGGGGTGGAAGGTCGCGGAGCAGGAACTGGAAGAACAAGGTCAGGGCCAAAAGGATCGGCAGATTGGCAAGAAACCCGCCGATGCCCCACAAACCCAACACAAACGGGTTCTGCACCTTTCCAACGACCTTGCGGAGCGTGTCCTTGACCCCGAAGACGGGAACGTTCAAGCTGACCACAACCAAGGTGACAAACGCCAACGTGCCAATGGCCCTGGCTGCGTTCTCGTCAACGAACGGCTTCAGCGCCAGGTAAGCGACCATGGGTACGGTCAAATGCAGGAAGAGATACACCGTCATCCGGAGCGCCAGTCGGTCCGCGTCTGCCTTGGCCATGGAACCCATCGGATAGCCGACCGGTTTGAACTTCTTCGTCATGAGCAGGACAGCCCCGAAGGTCAACGTCACGAACCCGGCCATAAAGGCCAAACCAGCCAGTCCAAGCACCCCGGTGATCCTGAGGGCGTCCGGCTCTTCGATGATTTTCGGCGAAGGGCCCTTGTCGTCCGCTCTTTTCATCGCATGGGCCATGGCTGCCCGCTCCAAGAGGTCGTGCGAACTGGCCAGGGAGCGACCGGCCAGGGCCGCGTCCGATTTAGGGTCGTAGGCTTGGGCGAAGGCCTGGTCTTTGGGCTGGTCGCTCTTGGACAGAAGGGCCATTGCCGCCTCGTCTGGTGCGCGGTTCAGTTCGCCACCGGCCACCAGCCGGAGCCGAGCCGCTTCAGGATCCAAGCCCGCCTTCTTCTCGACCGAGTTGTAGACGGTCTTGAAGACAGTCTGCTCGCTCTCGTCTGATCCTCCTCCTGGGCCCGCCATACTCCGGATCTGGCGCGTGGCGAAAGTGAGCCGCAATTGGCTCCTCTGGTTGCTGAAGTCCTCTTTGCCTGACTTTGGCTCGGCGAAGTAGGACGTCAGCGAGCCAAAGATCATGAAGGCGAGCACGACCGACAACAGGACCCACGCCACGGGCTGCCTCGGCGGCTCGGGTGGCGGCGGTTGAACAACCGGAGGGGGCTGAAGCTCCACTTCTTCTGACATTACGGCGCCAGAAACTTAGCCACCGCCAATCGGCCCTCTGATAGGCGGCCCGGATCCAGGGTTTGATCGAGGCGGCAGTTCGTCCTCGTCGATCGCCATTTCGCCCTGGAGCCCTTTGGCGGTCAATTCGTCCACCCCTTCTTCGGTCGAGACCTCGACCTCGAGTGCGGTCAGGTCGTCGCCGAGCGAGTTGATCATTCTCACGTCCCTTTGACCTTGCCGACTGACCAGTCGAAGCCGCTCGCGCTCTCCATCGTAATACGCCTCGTGCGCCCAAACCCGCCGCCAGCCGTCGAGCCCGAGGTCTTGTCGCGCTTGGGGAGAGCCTGTGATGATCGCTCTTCTTTGGCCCTTGGCGTACCAATACTCGATCTTTTGGGCGGTGACGGCCACGGGGTAGTCGCGAATGTTCCTGCCCGAACGGACCTGGTCTTGGACGCGCTTCTGGTCACTGTCGGCGGGCGGGGCCGGCGGCCGCCCCTTGGCGACATCTTCAGGCACGATGGGTTCTAGCGGCGGGATCTCGACTTCCTCTGGGGCCGTCGAACCCTTGGCCTTGACAAGCATGTCGACCCTTCCGACCAGGACGGCCCGCCTCTCCTTGCGATAAACGGTGACCTGGTCGCAAGCCAGGTTGGCGTCCGTGCCGAAGTAGCGGACTTGGCCCTTGGCGACAAGGACGTCGTCCTTCCGGTTGTACTCGCCCGAGTTCGCCAGCACAATGATCTCGCCGTCCGTCGCCCGGAGCTTGCCGAATGTCGTCAGGTCGCCCTTGACCTGCGTCGGCGTGCTGTCCAACGACTCGAACCGCCACCTTCTTCGCTGCCCGTCCTGGGCCACCATCCCAGCCCACTTGACCCCAAGAAGCCTGAACAGTCCTTCGTCGGTGAGAAGCACCAAACGGTCAGCCTTGAAATCTCCACCTTGGAGCTTGCCTTGGATCGGGCCGGGAACCTCCAGGCGGCCCGATTTCGCGTCGTAGTCGAACTTGCCCGACCCGACCGACATGTCGCTGTTGCTCACGTACGTCTTGCCTTGCCCAAGGAGCTTGTACATCGAATGGTAGTACGTCGCTTCCTCGGCCCGAAACTGGAACAAAACGTCCGAGTTGGCCGCGTAATACTTGCCGTCGGTGACGGCGAAGAGCGCGACCTGGTTGCGGTCGCGCCCGACCGTCGCCCGCCCGACGAAGGCCCGCGCGAGGAGCCGGCCTTTCTCGTAGACCTTCCACTCAAAGTTGGTCATCTCGACGCCAGGCCCCGAGTCGTCGCCGTCCTTGGCACGGTACTTGGCCATGGGGTCAGTGGCTGTCAACCGAAGCACCAGCCACCAGCCACCGACGACCAAGACGGCCGTCAACGCCAATCCGGTCAGGGTCAGGGCGGCCCGCCTAATTGAGGGTGACATTGACAGTGAGTATGACGCTCGTGTCGGTCACGGTGACGCTCCGGACTCCGGTCTTGGCCCCCTTGGTCGCGCGCACTGTGTAGGTGCCCTGTCCCGCCCAAAGTTGATAGCGCCCGAGGCTGTCGGCCCGGACTTCCCGCAAGACCGTCGTGCCTTGAAGAAGCTTGACCTCGGCCGATCCCCCGTCAGGCCCGACCGTGCCGACGATATTGGCAGGGGGAGGGGGCGGATCGATCGCCCCATCTGGCGAGAGAGCAAGGTCGCCGACTTGCACGACTCCCGAGACTGCCGCTCCAGGCGGACTGAAGAGCCGAGCGAAGAACCCGGTGGCGGTGACGCGCCCCTGGAGCCCGAGAAAGACGGCGAGGTTCGTGCTCGAATAAGCCACATCGTTGAGCGTGAAACGGCCGTCCGAGCCCGAGCGCGCGCGCCGTCCCGCCAGACTCACATCGGCGAGACCGATCGGCCTGCCGTCGGCCGCGCTCACGACCCGCCCGACAACCCTGACGACTTGGGGGCCAATGTACAAGTCGCCCAAGTCGAAGTCCCCGCCGATGGGTTCGAAGGTGAACGTCCTCACCACCGTCCCGCCAGAGGAACTCGCGTAGCTCACGGTCGCCTGGCTCGTCCCGTTGGGAACTTGGAGCTCGAAGAAGCCGTCGGCGGGATCCGTCTGCGTCGAGGACGCGCCGCTTCGCACCGTTGACGGCGGCACAGTCGGTCCGCCCGACTCGATCCAAAACACGCGGCCAGACAACTGCGATTGGAGCGGGGGAGGCGCGCTCCCGCCCCCGCCGCCGCCGCAACCCACCAGCAAGAGCAGGCCCAGGAGAAGCCAACAAGCCCTCACCGGAACCCTCCGCACTCGACCTGGAACGTCTCCGTCTGAGCCTGGGGAACGAACGTCCGGCGCCAAATCGTACCGACTTTGAACCTCTGGCCGCGGAAGACGACGGTCAGGTCAGGCTGCCCGGCGATCGGCATCACGGACAGAGAATGGCCCTTGCCGGGCGTCAAGCCGCTCAATCGCACTGTGTAAGGGGCGCGGTCCCCCTCGCCTCGAATCTCGCGCACCCATACGCGGTTGGTCACGGTCGCGGCCGATAGTCCGTTCCAGGTCGGCGGGGGATCCAAATCATAGCGCCGGTCATAGCCGGTCGTCGCGGCTCTGGCCGCGCCAAAAGTCGTCCGCGCCACTTGTCCGCTCTGGGAGGCGACCGAGACTTGGGCCTCCCAAGTCAATTGGGGCGCGGGACGCAGGTCGCGTCCCCGGCTCGATTTCTGAAAGACGAGCACGGCGCCGTCGGCCCGGTTGGCCCGGACAAAGTAAGCGCGACCAGGATTGAAGCGGTTCGCAGCGACGACCGTGCCTTCGTCTGGGTTGGCCGGGTTGGGAACGAACTCGAAGAACTGGCTCCCGATGTCGCCTGCTGCCTGCCCGTCGGCGAACGTTGCCAGGGCCTCGGTCGCGACCGTGACGAGGACCTCGGTCGTCGCATAAGCGCTGTTCGATGGCACTCCAATCAAGTTCCATCCGGGGTTCAGGGCGACGCTGGTCGCGGGCTCGTTGACCCTGGCTCCTACGACTTGAAGATTCGCCCCGTTTGGAGGCCGTACCCAGTAACCAAGGCCCAGCCTTAACTCGCCCTCGACCGGGAAGAGGTCGTTGCGGGCGAAGAGCGGGTTCCACCGTGCGACCAAGGTTTGCCCCGGGGTTAGCCCGAGCACGTCCGGCGCGAACGGCCTGTAAGGATCAACGGTCAGAGCCCATGCGTCAAGCCGGTTGGGACGCACAAAGGACTGGGCCACGTCCGAGTTTGCCGGGCGGAGTTCCAGCCCGATGCCACCGACGCTCTTGTTGACCTGACGGCGCAACACTTCGGTCGTCGTCGAGCCGACCCGACGGAAAACTCGTACGGTCAGCGGGCCCGACCGTAAAAACCCCGAGTCCGAGATCACCGCCCCGAACGCCAGGTTGGTGACAGGCAGGCTCGACCGGGAGCCGCCCACCCAATTGACCGCCACAAAGTACTCGCCCGGTGAAGGGTCGAGGAACCCCGCCAAAGAGCCAAAGAACGTTCGCGGCTGGGGCGACGTCCCGGTCGAAAAGGCCCCTGCCGGGAGGTGGGTGCGGGCGACCCGGCCGAGAAACGGAACGTCGACCGTCACTCGGTAGGCGGCCCCGCCGAACGTCGCCCGCGGGAAGTTCGGCGCCACAGAGCCATAACCCCCAGCAATATCGATCACGTCGTCCTGGGCGGTGACGAAGAACCGGGTGTAGTCGGGACGCCAATAGATCGGGAAAGACTGCCCCTGCTGGAGCGTCTCATCGCCGTTCGGGGCCAAGCGGAAGGCGTGGGCCACGATGTCGAAGACACCAAAGTCAGGCGTGCCTTGTTGGGCGAAGAGCGGCAAGGGTTGAAGGAACAGCTTGTTTCCCGGGCTCAGTCGGGTGTCGAGTACCGACTGCTTGGTCGCCCAGAGCCCGAACAGAGTGCCCTCGATCCGAGACCCGGCTTGGCCCTTGGCCGTGTCGAGAGCCAGCTGTCCGAGGGCTTCGAGTTGGGCTCCTGTCTGAAACGCCGCCGGGTTCGCGTAGTAGCGCCGATTGAACTCGGCGATGAACCCAGGGGCCTCTGCCAGCGCTTTGGCCCAGGCTGTGCCTGCCGCCTGGTGCCGTAGAAGATAGACGCCGCCTGTGCTTCCGCCCGGCGGCAGTTTGGTGTTGAGTAAGTTCGGGGCGATGAACCGGGGAGCCCCAAGCCCAGGTCGGTTCACCCAATCGTAGGTCGACCCGATGTCATAAAGCCCCTCCAACACCGTCTCGACCTCGTCAGAAGTCGGCGAATCGGGCAGGCTGCCAGGGGTGCGCGCCACCCGCATGGTCGTCGCCCGGACGAGTCCCTCGCTGTAGGCGTCAAAGGGATAGACCTTGTCGGGTTGGTAGGCGAGAAGGAGGGTGTGGATATAGTTCACCGCCGCCGCGACCGGGTTGTTGTAGACCGGCAGGCGGATCTCTGGACCTCCCGGCGCGTTCGGCACATAGTAGCCTCCGGCGACGGCGTAACGGTCCTGGATGTCCGCGTCATAGTTCCGCACGCGGATCGTTCCGGCCCGAGACGGAAGCCCAAACGTCGCGTTCATAGCAGGCCGGGCCGCCGCAAACGTGCGCTGCAAGAGGTTCCGATAGCTGGCCGGAAACGCCCGAGGGCCGCTCGTGTCGAAGACGGGAACCAAATCGCCAGGGTCGCGCCCAAGCACCGCAGGCAACCGCTGGCCTCTATCGGTCAGAACGACACGGACCGGCAAGAAGAACGGACCCTTCATCTGTCCAGCTTTCCGCATCGCCTTGCGGGACTCGCCAGAAAGGGCAGCGGTCTGTTTGGCGAACGCCCGAACAGCCGGGTTCGTCGTTTGGTCGAAGTCGACCGGCGACCTCACGCTCGAGACATCGACCAAGAGCTCGGCGGCGAGGCCAGTCAAGGGGACAAAGAGCAGGGCCGCCCACAAGGAGCGCAAAAAAATCGACTTCATGATGGTTCACGCCGGGCATTCCCGGCTCTAGAGATTGAGGGATTCTATCTGGCTTATGGTTCGGCTTGTCCGCTCGTCCGCTGTTCCAATGACGACATAGTAGTACGTCTGGCCCTTGACAAGGCGTGGTCCGTCATACCGCAAAGACGTTCCCGTGGCGGGCCGGGAGGTGTTGTCCCAAACCGGCGAGACACCCACGCTTGGGAACTCATCGAACAGGAGGACGAAGTACTCGTCCGCTGTCGACACTGGTCGCCATCGGAAGGTCAGCGGATCGAGCGTCGGGGCCAGAGCCGTCAGACGGTCAAGGGTCCGTGCGCTCACAACGTCGCTCAGACCGCTTTCGGTCAGATTCGAGAAGTCAGGAAACTTCGACGAGATCGTCGTCACCGCATAGCTATAAGTCCTTCCGATCCGAAGGTCGAGGTCGACGTAATACGCCGCCAAGGGATCGGGGAGGAAGTCAATGCCGTCCAGGACATCGCCGGGCCTGTCCGACCGATAAATCCCATACCCGGCGAGATCCGGAAACCGCTGCTCGCGCCAGGATAGGTTTGATTCGACCAAGGTTCCCCCCGGAGCCCTGGACTTGGACCTTGCCGCACCGAGCGACGTGCGCTTCGGATCAAAGGCCCGCTTGACTGCCTCAATGGGATCGCCGGTCGGGGCCCTGCTCGACTCAACAGGCGAAACCCACGTGACGACGCTCAGGTCTCGAGGAGGAGAGAGGATCGGGATGCCGGCCTCTCCAATCAAGAAGTTGAGAACTCGCCTCTCTCCGACACGGAGGCGTACCGTCTCTGTGTCGCTTCGGAAGCCCTGGCCTCCAGCCGCCAGCACGTACTCGACGCCTGCGACCAAGTCGCGGAGCACATACTGCCCTCGCTGGTCGGTAAAGGCCCGCTGGCTGCTTCCTGCTCCGAAGTAAGCCCAGACCGAGGCTCCTTTCAAGGGAGCGCCGCCATTGTCCCTCACAGTGCCGGTCACGGTCGCTAACTGGTCGACCCGACCAATGACGATGTTGACGCTCGGAGTCCGGCCCTTGGAGACGTTGAAAACGGTTGTGCGGCCGCGATAGAGGACTCCGTCACGCTGGGCCTCGGCCCGCACTTCGACCTCACCCTCCCGGACGGCCGTCAGAGAAAAGGCTCCGGTCGGCGAAGTGCGGGTCTCTCCATCTCTCGTGATGACCCGTGCGTCTCGGACGGGTTCATTGCGGTCGTCAAGGACCGTCCCCTGTACGATGGACGACTTTTCCGTCGTCCCTCCGCAGCCCACAGCGCCCAACAGGGCGAACAAGACCAACCAACGTCCATCCATCTCTGAAGGCCAAGAACGCGCGAGCCTGGCCGCAGTTTCACCCCCGGGTACCCTTTGACGCCGCCCATGACCGTCGACGAACAATTGGACCTGATCCGCAGGGGCACGAGCGAGATCATCTCTGAACAAGAGCTCAAGGCCAAACTGGAGTCAGGACGGACGCTCCGGGTCAAGCTGGGCGTGGATCCGACCGTCGCTCACGTCACCCTCGGATGGGCCGTCGTCTTGCGAAAGCTTCGCGACTTCCAACGCCTCGGGCACACCGCCTGCCTCATCATCGGCGACTTCACCGCTCAAATCGGCGACCCCAGTGGCAAGAGCAAAACACGACCGCAACTCACCCGAGAAGAGGTCGAGCGCAACGTGGAGGCCGTCAGCCATCAGGTCTACAAAATCCTTGACCACGCCCGGACTGAGGTCTTTTTCAACGCAGACTGGCTTGGGAAAATGGGCTTCGCCGACGTGATCCGGCTCTGCTCGAGGACGACGGTAGCCAGGATCATGGAACGAGACGATTTCACCAAACGCTGGACAGAGCACCGACCGATCTCGCTCCACGAGATCCTCTATCCGCTTTGCCAAGGCCAGGACTCGGTGGAAGTCCGGGCCGACATCGAACTCGGGGGCAACGACCAGAAATTCAACAACCTTGTCGGGCGCGACCTCCAAGCGGCCGCCGGACAGGAACCGCAAGTCATCGTGCTCTCACCGCTCCTCATCGGCACGGACGGCAAGGAGAAGATGAGCCAATCGCTGGGCAACTACGTCAGTGTCGTCGATCCGCCCAACGACATGTACGGCAAAACGATGTCAATTCCCGACACCCTGCTCGATAACTGGTTCGAACTGTGCACGGACGTGCCGATGGCGGAAGCGAGAGCCCTCATCGCCAAGAACCCTTACGAGGCCAAGAAGAGGCTTGCTCGTGAGATCGTCGCCCTCTATCACTCGGAGCAAGCGGCTCAGGAAGGCGAGGAATATTTCGCCACGACCTTCAGCAAACGGGAACAACCCGTGGAAGCGGAGACGGCGACGATCCCCGCCGAGACGGTCGCAGAAGGAACCGTCGCACTAGCCAACCTCATCGCCGCGCTGGGCTTGGCCAAGAGCAACGGCAACGCCCGCGACCTCATCAAGCAAGGGGGCGTTTCGATAGGCGGCGAGAAAGTCTCCGACCCGTTCGTCAAACTGGGCGTGGGCGAGTTGGACGGCAAAGTCCTTCGCGTCGGCAAACATCAGTTCAGAAAATTGGCTGCGCCGGCAAGTTAGGCGGCTTCCGTTCGAACGGTCTGAAGATGGCGCTTAGCCCCTGCGATCGAGTACATCTCGTCTCGCAGGAGTCGCTTCAGCCTGAAGACTTCTTGGATGTCCTCGGGACGATAGCGGCGCTGGCCGCCTGCTGTGCGCTCTGGGTTGAGAAGCCCGGCGAACTCCCGCTCCCAATACCGAAGCGTGTGAACCTCGACTCCTGTGATCCGACTCGCCATGCTGATCGGCACAGCCTGCCCCGCCTTACCTCTGCGCTTCGTCTCTTCCATCGCCTCGTCGGTCACCAAGTTCGGCGCCCTCCCGACACTTATCGGCGGAGACCCCGGTTCTTTTGAGGGGGATCGGGATCGGAAACGACTTCGGGAACCAAACTGAGCCTAGCAGGCCTATTGAAAGAAAGGGCCAAGTAGCCGACGCCGCCCTCCTGCCGTAGAATGGGTGAACCGCCCGTGGACGAATACCACTGTCGACAACAAGAAAGCGTCCTGCGAGAACTCGAGCGAGCCGCGCCTGGGGCGCCATTGTTGGCACTTGGCCAAACTGTCTTCTGGGACGAGCCTGTGAAAGCGGGAGTCGTCCAGTCCCTCCGTCGGGCCGGAATCGACCGCGAGTTTGTCGCCGGGGTCCATGACACCGACTACTTCGCCAAAGGGGCTCGATCCGGAAAGTCTTCTGGGTTCGAGGCCATGGCCCACAACGACACGACCACCAAAGGGCTCTGGAGCGCCGCTGGCGAGTTCTCGGCCCTGCTCGGGAGCGAGACTGTCGTTTCTCGCGACAGGCTCCAAGCCGCCGGAGCCAAAGTCGGCTGGATCCAGTCGGAAAGGCCCGGCTTCCTGGACGAAGTGACGGAGGCCTGGGGCTGGCGAGGCGTTGTCAGCTTCGAAAGAAGCCTCAAAGTGACCGCCGAGAAGCCCCTGGGGCCCCTCTTCCCGGTTCTCTTCCGGACGTTCGAATGGGCCCTTGAAACGTCCCTCGCGATGATCTCAGGCCCCCACCGTCGAGATGCCGAAGAAGTCGCGGCGCACCTTCAATCGATGGTTTGCGAAGCCTCGGAGGACGCCGGGACGCTTGGGGATTTGTACCAGCGGCTGCTTCCTAAAATGTTTGACCTTGTCGCGGGGGAGCCTCTCGGGCTGACCGCGACCTCGACGACGCGATTGCTCCGGTTCAACAGCGAGACCGCGAACTTGCCCAGGTTCAATCTCTTGAGCGCTTTTCTCGATCCCCGCTCCGAGGCCCAGGCCAAAACGGCTTATGACAGTGCGGTCGGTTCGGGTGAGGCCTATACACTGGACAGGTTCGGGACCGGGGCGGTGCCGTTCGACCTTTGGATCCCGGGGATCGGCCGGGGGACGCTTCGGCTCGGCACGAAGGGGGGGCTGGTCATGGCCCCGAAGCCGGTTGGCTTCAGCTACAAAGCCCGACCGAAGACTCCCGCCGAGTTGGCGGCCGTGATCGAGAAGAAGTTCGGGCCAGACTGCGTCCTTGTCGGCAAAGCCGTGACCCTGATCGGCATGCTGGCAGCAGAGTTCGTCTTCGTCTTCCACGAGGGCGCGAGCGGCTATACCGGAACGAGCCGAAAGTTTCATCAGCTGCTAGCCGAAGCCGGGGCATGCCCCAAGCTCAACCCTGTGCTGAGAGTGCGCTATGAGCCTTGGCAGGCCTTGGCCGACTGCTGCGCTTGGTTCAAGCTGCCTGAGCCTCTTCGAAGACCGTTCGGCGCGGACGAACTCTGTGGCGCGAGCTTCGCCGCCAGGTTGCCCGAGACCCAGAAGAAGCAAAAGGCGATCCTGACCGAGCTTGGCACCATCCGACGACCGCTCGAACTGGTCCGGTGGCTTGAAAGCCACCTGGGCGGCCAGTGGCAGTGCCTCGCCGGCCAATACGTGGCCTTGCATGGCGACGTGGCCAAAATCCGAGATTCTTTGGCCGTTCTCAAGTCAACAAAGAACAGCCTCGTGGCCGACATTCGCAAGGCCGCGCAAGATCGGGTCGAGGCGGAACGCGCCAAGGGCCGCCACTGGCGCGAAAAGATGTTCGACAAGAGCCCGACTGAGGAAGACTGGATCGAGAGGGAGCGGCTGACCCAGATCGCCGACGATGCGGCCAGCCGCCTTGGCGCGATGAAGGCCGAGTGGAAGCGGCTCCAAGCCGAGCAAGACGCGCTAGTGACCGGCCCAGAAGCCGCCAAAGGGCGCCAGCGTCGGACCGACATCGCATTGGAGGCCGAACTAGCCCGCGTCAGGCTCGTCAGGGAAGCTGTGATCACGACCGACGGCCTCGATAAGGCTGGGCACCGCCCGTCGGCCTGGTGGTTCCCGCTCGTCTGCCCGAACGGGTCTTGGTACCGGGCCACGATGGCCCGGGCCGTCTACCGACTGGAGAGCCTGATTTGAGAGTCGTCCGGTTCTGGAAGACGGAGAGTGTCGGCAACCACTTTGTGCTTGTAGACGCCCGGGACCTTCGAGGCGCGGATCTTCCGCAGGCCGCGATCGAACTGTGCGCCCACCGTTTTGGCATCGGGGCCGACGGTCTCCTCGCCGTCGAACCCTCAGACCGTGGCATGAGCCTCCGGATGTTCAACCCGGACGGAACCGAGGACTTTTGCGGCAACGGTCTCCGGTGCGCCGGCCTGCACGGCCACCTCGAAAAGTGGGTCGGAACGTCCTTCGAGATCTTGCACGGGGGACTCTGGGTGCCCTGTGAGGTCAGCGGTGGCCGGGTCTCGGTCACCCTGCCTCCGGCCACCTTCGATGCTGCCAGCGTGCCGACAAGCCTGCCCGCTGGACAAGCCACGGTCGCCGGGCTGACCGGTGTGCCTGTCTCGACCGGTTCGCCGCACTTCGTCGCCATCGTGCCCGAGCTACCCCATGATGAGACTTTCGTCCGGGTCAGCCGAGCGATCGAGACCGCTCCAGAGTTTCCCGAGTCGATCAGCGTCATGTGGACCAAGGCCTTGAGTCCGAGAAGGCTCGCCCTGCGGATTTGGGAGCGAGGGGTCGGTGAGACGTTCGGATGCGGCACTGGTAGCGTGGCCGCGGCAGCAGTCTGGGCAAGACAGGCCGCATTGACGGGCGAGATTCAGGTCGACAATCCGGGTGGGCCCGTGGCCGTCGATCTACTTGATGGCGAGGTCGTTTCCTCGACGTCGCCCACCCGGGTGTTCTCGGGTGAAGTCAGCCTGAGTTCCCGGAGCCTTCTAAGTACCGCCGCATGGCCGCCAACGTCTCTTCACTGACGTGGTGCTCGATCCCTTCAGAGTCGCTTTCGGCTTGATGCGACGAGACGCCGAGAGCCTCAAGGAACTCGCGTACCAGCCGGTGACGGGCCCGGACGCTCGCGGCGAGCCTCTCGCCAGCTTGGGTCAGAGTCACGCCTCGATAGGGAGGAGCCACCACAAAGCCATCCCGCTCCAGCCTTCGGACCGTCTTGGTCACGCTGGCCTGGCTCACCCCAAAGCGCGCCGCCAACTGGCCGGGCCGTGCCCGCCCATAGTCCTCGACCAACGTCTGGATCAGTTCCACGTAGTCTTCGGCGAGTTCCGAGCTATGGTCGTCGCGAGTCCGCTGAAATCGATTCAAGTCTGGGCCGAGTATGCCCCTTTGTGCCCTTCGATGGGTAGATTCATACTGTGATCTGGGGCCAAGCGGGTGTTTGCTTCTTGCTGTGGGTCGCCTACGGTTGGTGGCTCCGAAGCCGCACCAAGCCCTGGCTCGGGCGTGTCAGTCTTTGGGAGCCAAAGAAGCGGGCGGTGATCGGTTCTGCGGGCCTGATCGCGGGTGGCGCACTGGCGGTCGGGGCCCTCTTTGCCATCGCCTCTTTGGGCGGGATCAGAGACGGCTCTTTGACGGCTTGGGCGTGCGCGGCGGTCGTCGTGTCGGGCCTGGCGTTCGTCCACTTGCAGTCGTTCTCGGCCGTTTGCTTGGTCAGTTCAGCCCTGGATCGAGAAACTGCCGCGCGTCGCGGCCCGTCTGGGGAATAGGCGTCTCATGAGTCACCGAACTATCTTCTTGTGCCTGCTGCTGATCCTGACTTCACCGTTGGCCCTGGCCCAGGCTCAGTCGTCGACGGCCGAGGCCGACCGCGTCCTCCTGAAGATCCGCGAACTGGACCTTCTCAACCAGATCTTGCCCGTGCTGATGCGGGGAGATCAGATCAAGAAGATCCTTCCGGCCTTGGAAAAGGCGCGGGAGGCTGAACGGCGAATTCAAAAAGACGAGCTCTCGGAGCTCAAGGGAATTGAGGCGACGCTCGATCCGGCCCTCGCCGCAGCCAAGGACAAGGGCCAAGTGCCGACTCGAGAGACCTTGAACGTCATGTTCGGCGCCCTGCGCGACATGCGGACAAAGCGGTTGCTCATGGTAGCCGAGCAGTCCGAGAACGTGCTGAAAACAGTCGAGGAGACGCTCGACGAGGGCCAGATCAAGGCGGCCGCAAACTCGTTGGACCCGAGGATCGGTCATGAAGGCATGGACGTGAGCAAGCTCAGCGATCGCGACAAGCTCCGCACATGGGTCCGTATCGTCCTCATGGATCCCACCGCATACGGCCTCTTGGTCGAACTCAGCCGAAAGAAGGAAGACTCCGTGGCAGAATCAAAGTCATGAAACGAGGAACCGCATGGGTCGTAGCCCTCGTGGCTCTGGCCGGCTGTGGCAACGAAGGCGGCGGGGTGGTCCGCGAAGACACCCAGCCGAAGGCAGACTCCACATCATTGAGAGGCGAGGCCAAGTCCGAGCCGAGCGTCGAGGGCCGCCAGGATGGCAGCCAAGGCAAAGACGCTGAACCGGTCAAGAACGAGCCAGTCGGCCGGAGGGAGCCACCAGCAGGCCCGGACGAGGCCCCCGACCTCGCGTCAGGGCGCGACGTGGCCAGGGCCAAGAACAAGAAGCTCGTGGTGATCGTTCACGCCCCGTGGGACCAACAGAGCCGTCTGCTTCTCGATGAGGGCCTCAAGAACCCTGAGGTGCGCCAACTTCTTAAGGACACGGTCATCGTCAAGATGGACTTTGACGCACCAGAAACCCAGCAGACAGTCCGTGAGCGCAAAATCGACACGCTGCCGAGAGTGATCTTCTACACTCCCGATGGCAAGCTCTATGACCATATCAAAGGATACAACGACCCAGAATGGCTAATCAAGAGGCTCAAGATGCCGCCGCAGCAGGAGTGAGCGAAGAGCCAGGGCCCTTGGGCGAAGCCTGGGTGGCCCGCTACGGTGAGACGCCTCCCGTCGATGTCGCAGAAGTCGACCCTTTTCTGACCCATCGGTCGGTCCGCGACTTCAGCGACCGCCCAGTCCCTCGAGCGTTGGTGACAGCTCTCGTCGCCGCAGCCCAAAGCGCCGCGACCAGCAGCAATCTCCAGACTTGGAGCGTCGTCAGTGTCCAAGATCCTGTCCGCCGCGCCGAAGTCGCGAGACTCTGTGCCGACCAGCGGCAGGTGAGGAACGCGCCCTGGTTCTTCGCATTCGTGGCGGACCACCACCGCCTCGCCCACGCCGCCTCCCGGGTCGGCGAAGACGCCCTCGGACTGGACTATTGCGAGTTCTACACCATGGCCGTGATCGACGCGGCCCTGGCTGCCGAGCGAATGGTCTGCGCGGCGGAGAGCCTGGGCCTGGGGATCTGTTACATCGGAGCCTTGAGGAACGACGCAGAGGGCGTCAAAGGGCTCTTGAACCTTCCGGAGAGGGTCGTCGGCCTCTTTGGGCTCTGCCTGGGATGGCCGGATCCGAATGTCGCGAACCCGATCAAGCCGAGGCTCCCGCAGTCGAGCGTTTGGTTCGAGGAGGAGTACGACCCCTTGGTCGGCATCGGTGACTACGATGACCGCATGTCCCGCTTCTATGCCGAGCAAGGAATGAAAGGCGACGCGACCTGGTCGATGCGCAGCGGCCGCCGTGTGGACGAGCACCACTTAACAGGACGAGAGGCCCTGCTCAAGTTCATCCAAGAGCAAGGGTTCAGCCGCCGTTAGTGGCCAGATCGTTGCCGACGCAGGAAAGTCGGGATGTCCAAATCGAGCTCGTCGACCTCGATCGGTCGCGGCCTTTCCCTCGTAGCCCCTTCGGTTTGCCTCACCGGGCGCTCAGACGGAGCCGCGAAGACCTCGCGCTTGGTGATGTCCTGCGTCCCAGTGTCAAATCCCGCCGCCAGAACGGTCACCGAGACGGCGTCGTCCATCGATGGATCGATCACCGTCCCCAAGTAGATGGCCGCCTCTTCCGGGTCGGTCAGTTGGAGCAGATAGTCCATCGCGTCGTGGGCCTCGCCGATGGTCAGGTCGGGCCCTGCCGTCACATTGACGAGCAGTCTCTTGGCGCCGCTGATCCTCGATTCAAGCAATGGAGACGAGGCGGCAAGCTGGGCCGCCGTGCGGGCCCGTTGCTCCCCGACCGCAGTGCCAATACCCATCAAGGCGATACCCGCGTTCGACATCACCGCACGGATATCGGCAAAGTCGACGTTGATCATCCCTGGCTTCAGGACAATGTCGCTGATTCCCTGCACCCCTTGTCGAAGCACGTCGTCCGCTTGGGCCAGAGCATCCTGCATCGAGGCCCTCTTGTCAAGGATTCCTGCCAGGTTGTCGTTCGGGATCACGATCAGGGTATCGACCCGTTCGCGCAACCGGGACACACCAGCCTCGGCCGAAGCCCGTCGCTTGGGCCCCTCGAACCCGAAGGGTCGGGTCACCACGCCTACGGTCAAGACGCCGAGCCTCTTCGCCACTTCGGCCACGACTGGAGCCGCACCGGTTCCTGTGCCGCCACCCATCCCGGCCGTGATGAAGACCATATCGGCTCCCTCAAGCCGCTCGGCGATCTGCCGCTCGGATTCTCGAGCCGCCTTCTCCCCCAACTGCGGGTCGCCCCCGACGCCAAGACCGCGAGTCAGCACATCGCCGAGCGACAACTTCTGGTCGGCCTTGGTCGCTTTTAATGCCTGGACGTCTGTGTTCATCGCGATGAACTCCACGCCCTCGACCCCGGCTTCCATCATGCGGCTGACGGCGTTGCAACCCCCGCCGCCGACCCCGATGACCCGGATCACCGCCTGAGTCTCGAAGAGGTTGACCCTCTTCACGTCGTCGCTTCCCTGTCCGTTGGATTCCAGCATGGGTTCGGTTGAACCAAAGGACGCGGCAGGGCCGCCAATCGCACCATCGAGTTTTCCACAGGCCGCCGCGTGGTACCTTCGGCGCGTGGACCAACCTGTCGTCGGTGTGATCATGGGGTCAGAGAGCGACCTAGCGACTATGGAGGCCGCTGCCGGCGTGCTCCGCGAGTTCGGTGTCGGCATCGAAGTCCACATCGTCAGCGCCCACCGAACACCGGAGCGCATGGTCGATTACGCCAAGTCGGCTGCTTCCCGAGGGCTCAAGGTTGTCGTGGCCGGCGCAGGCGGGGCAGCGCACTTGCCAGGCATGGTCGCCTCGTTGACCGACCTGCCTGTGATCGGTGTTCCTGTCGAGTCCAAGGCACTCCACGGTCTCGACTCCCTGCTCTCCATTGTTCAGATGCCAGCCGGCGTGCCAGTCGCCACTGTGGCCATTGGCAACGCCAGGAACGCGGGGTTGCTCGCGATCCGGATCCTGGCGCTGGGAGACTCAAGCCTCGCCGCCAAACTCGCCGCCTTTCGGGAGTCACAGGTCGAAAAGGTCCTCCAAGACGACCTTCGGGTCTCCCCTTGACCGCGAAGGTTAACTCAACTTAGCGTGACATTCATCTTGTGTTCAGGTTATCGCTCCAAGATGAACAGGATCCTCAACCAGGAGTGCGGCCAGCCCGGTTCGACCGAGAGGCCGTCGCAAGTTCCCCACTTGGGCCCGCAATGCGGGCCCGCTCTTTCTTAAGCCTGCGGGACCTTGGCAGCCCGCTCTTCGATCTGCCTGACGTGCCGCTCCGTATGGTCCACTGACAACCTGAAGAAGTCGGCCAGGCACATTCCGAACAGCGGGACGTACGGATTGCGGAACAACTTGCGGTTGAGGTCCTTCCCTCGGGCCATGGCGGCCAACTCGGCAATCTGCCCCTGCTGACCGCGCCACTCTTCGAGCCTTGCCCGTTCAACAATCTCGGGTGGGCCTGGGCGCATCGCAGCCGGAGCGGGGGCGTTACCTTCTGGGCCGGCCGCCCGCACCAGGAACCGACCGATAAAGCTGTGGGCCACCTCAGTTTCTGGGTCGGCCGCGGGGCAAGCTGGCATGACGCTCTCAGCCACGGCGATATACCGGGAATTGGCCAGCACAAGGTGCTCGACGACTTGCCCGCAGGACCAGATTCCAGGTTCAGGCTGGCTGCTCCACACGCTGCCTTCCCAGGATCCTAACGCGGCGACGACCCGGGCCATGTGGTCCTCTGTGCTTCGATCCGCCAGATCCAGAAGTGCCGAGAAGGTCATATCGCTCCTACCTTGTCCAAGCTTCCAACGCTGGACTAGGGCCAGTAAATTCTCCGGTTCTTCGCAATTGGGAACTCCGAGACCCCCGGGCCGTGTTCGAATTGGGCGAGAGGTACCATCCGCGCGATGCTCTTCAGGCGGGGAGACCCCCAGCGCGAGCGCTTCGAGCGGATGGCGGAAGCCGTCTTCCCGTCTCTCTTTGGCATGGCTCTCCGCCTGACCAAAGACAGGGAAGAAGCAGGCGACCTCTCTCAGGAAGCGTTGGTCCGCGCCTACGAGGCTTTCGACCGGTTCGACGGTCGCAACTTCAAAGCCTGGATCCTTCGCATCCTAACGAACCTTTACATCAACAAATATCGCCGGCGCCAACGCGAAGGGATCAGCGGGTCGCTCGATGAAGATCAGGCAATCGAGCCCCCTGCTCCCGCCGACGAGGCACCGGACCGACAGGTGTTCGACCACTTGCTCGGGGCCGAAGTCGAGCACGCCCTCGCCCAGGTCCCAGAAGTGTTCCGGATCGCCGTCATGTTGAGCGATATCGAAGGAATGACATATGAAGAGATCGCCGAAGTCACCGAGGTCCCTGTGGGAACTGTCCGCTCCCGCATCGCCAGAGGCCGCGCCGCTCTCCGTCAGCAACTCGAGCAATACGCATTAAATCAAGGCTATATAAAGAAATGATTCCGAAGAACGAACTCATGGGCGCCCTGGCAGACGGGATGCTCGACGCTGAAGAAAGGGAACGCGCCGAGCAACAGCTGAAGACCGACAAGGGGGCTTTGTCCGAGTTCGAATGGGCGGTCATGCTGAAGCAGTCCGTCCGGCAGCACTGCAGGCCAGCGGAGTCCAGTGAAGAGTGGAAGAAAGCCAAAGCCAGGCTGGACGAGATCGACAGGGTCAAGAAGGCAGAGCACTTTGTGGGCAAGTACTCCTGGGCCTTGTGCGGCATCTTCTTGGTCGCGATCGTCAGCGCGGCCGTGTTCAACAGAGGCGTCAGCAGGCCCTTGGGCAACGCCCATGTGGCCGGGCTTTTCTCGGGCCTCCAGCTTGAGCCTGCCGGCAGCGAGACCCAAGTGACCGAGAGCGTCCGCAAAAAGCTCGGCGAGGTTCCAAGGCCGGTCGCTCATTTGCCCGGCAGGGTCACCCACGTCGCCTGTGGCCAAATCGACGGCAGGAGCGCCGTCAGGCTCTCCATCCAGGACAGCATGGGCCAACTCACGTTCTTCACGATCCGCTCGACAACATCGATCGATGCTCTCCAGCGCGTCGAGGGGGACTATCAGCTCGGCCTGCTCGGCGGCGTTCCTTCCGTGGCATGGGTCGAGGGTGGCTACCTGTTGATCCTGGCCGGCGACCGGGGCTTCGAGTCCCTGATCCAGTCTGCCGAATCGATCAAGTCCAGCCGCTGAGTGGCAGGGGCGACAGGATTCGAACCCGCGACCTGCGGTTTTGGAGACCGCTGCTCTACCAGCTGAGCTACACCCCTGCGGGAACCTTTTTATACCTTATCGGTCGCTTGCAGCCCCAGACAGCGACCCCGGGCCCAAGGACTGGACTGGCCACAATCAGCCATGCGTTTTTGGACCGGCCTGACCGCTTCGGTCGCCGCCCTTGTCGCCATCGGGTGCCAACCCACAGAACCGCTCATCGGAGGGGAGCCCCTCGCCAAGACGGTGCAATCGGTCGTGAGCCTCAGCCCGAGCACGACCGAGATCTGGGGGCGTCTCCCTGCCAAAATGGTGGGCAGGACGTCCTCATGCGACATGCCGCCCGTCGCCATGGAAGCGCCCATCGTCGTTCAAGGCACCAAGCCGGACTACGAGCGGATCTCCCAAATCAAGCCCGACCTGGTCGTCTACGACGCCGAACTTTACGGCGAAGCCGACCGCGCCAAGATTGAAGAGCTCGGCATCAAGACGTCGCCGCTCGAAGCGACCAAGCTCGAGGAACTGTACGACACGATACTCAAGGCCGGTTCGATGACCGGGGGCGAGACCGTGGCTTCGAGCACAGTGGACTCCATTGAGAACGCGGTGGCGAGGGCCAGTGCCCAAAAGCTCGCGAAAAAGCCCCGCACCATGGTCCTTATGGTGGGAGGGGGCGAATATATGGCGACGGGCCGAGACTCGTTCCTGGCCGACGTCCTTCGTCACATCAACGCCGAACCTGTCGGGCCTTCGGGAACCACCTTCGTGACGATCAGCCCTGAGACCCTGATCCAAGACAATCCCGACATGATCCTGGTGCCATCCGGTGGCAGGCAGGTCATGGCCGACCCAAGGCTAGCCGGGCTCGAAGCGATCAAGAAGAGGCGGGTGTTCGAGGTCACGCCCGCGTTCCTGCTAAGAAAAGGCCCCCGCACCAAAGACCTTGTCGAGTCCGTCGCGAACGTTATGGCCATCGAGTTCGGCGGAGGCGCCCAGTGAGCCGACCGACCATCGAGATCGGGGTTTTCGGCGGTTCCGGCTTCTATAGCTTGCTCGACGACGTCGTCGAGGCCAAAGTCGACACGCCCTACGGGCCGCCGAGCGACAGCGTGTTCGTCGCCACCGTCGGTGGCCGAAAGGTCGCCTTCATGCCTCGGCACGGTCGACACCACACCATCCCTCCCCACAAAGTCAACTTCCGCGCCAACGTCTGGGCGTTCCATCGGCTTGGCGTGAAAGCCGTGGTCAGCACCTGCGCGGTCGGCTCCCTTCAGCGCGAGATCGCACCGGGAAGCTTCTTGGTCGCCGACCAGTTCGTGGACAGGACATGGGGGCGGGCCGACACGTTCTATGACGGGCCAGTCACGACCCATGTGTCCCCGGCCGACATGTACGACAAACAGCTGTCCAAGCTTGCCGCTCAGACCATCAGGGACCACGGGATCGAGTGCCATGAGGGCGGCACGGTCGTCGTGATCAATGGCCCCAGGTTTTCCACCAAAGCCGAGAGCACGTGGTTCACCAAGATGGGATGGCACATCATCAACATGACCCAGTATCCCGAGGCTTACCTTTGCCATGAACTCGGCATGGCCGTCGCGAACATCTCGCTTGTCACCGACTACGACAGTGGGGTCGTCGCTGAAACCGAGGCGGTCACGGCCCACGACGTCCTGACCGTCTTCAAGTCCAACGCGTCCAAAGCCAGGGAGGTGGTCCTCGATCTCGTCCAACGGATCCCGGCGGACCTCTCCGGCCTTGGATCGCGTGATTCTTTGGCCTTCACCCGAGGCGACGGGTTCGACCATTCGCCATACGACCTGAGACAGTTCGAATAAAATGAAGCCATGCTGAGCTTCCTCCTCGGCGCCCTCGCTTTGGGCCAGGAGGCGCCCCCCAACGATACAGTCGACATTGGCGGTCGCTCCGTTGCGCTCGTTTGGCCCGGCCCGGCGGCTCCAGAAGTGACCTGGCCGACGGTCGAAGTCGGCGGACTGCGGTTCGGAGTCTTGCCGGACGGCTCCCTCGGCCGCCCTGCCCGAGTCGACGGAAGCTGGTCAGACGCCAAGCTCCGGTATGCCCCTGGGTCGGAGAAAGCGACCCCCTATCGGTGCCTCGTGATTCTGATCGAGCGCTGGACGTTCTTGGACATCTCCAAGGGGCCGGTCGTTCGAAGGCGCGGAACGCTCGAGCCCTTCTTGATCGAGGAGATCGAGCAAGGCTTGGCCCGGTTCAAAGCCCTTGCCGAGGCATCGGCTGGCAACAGGATCAGCATCAAGTTCGACGTCATGCGGGATCAAGACCCGGGCTTCACGATCCTTGACAAATGGAGCTTTCCTGGCCCGACAAGGTTTGACGCCACGACGCCCCCCGATCCGAACAACTTCGTCTCTCAACTCGTCATCGACCGAGTCGGGCCTCGGTTCAATGACGAGAGGTTCGATTCCGACACGCCAGGGTATCGGGGCCCGTTCAGTTCCGTCTTCGTGATCCATGCTGGCCTGGTCGATGGGTCGGCCAACTTCTGGGTGGACAACACGCCCGTGACCCTCCTCAGCCACTCGACGATCAGCCAGGACAAGATCGGATTGAGCCTTCCCTCGGCCCTGTTCTCCTCGTGGCAGAACCATGTGGCCGGCCTCAGCCAAGGCCCGTCCTTCATGAAGGTAGGCCGCATCCTCGATAGGTTTACGGCAAGACCTGATTGGGTGGGAGGAGGCGAGTGGGCCACCCTGGCCGAAGCGGCCGCAAGACGCGAGCGACCGAAGGGAGAACCGCCCGCGTTGGCCGACGCCCCGGAAGGGGCCAGCGTGTGGATGGCGGACGGTCGATTGGCTGCGCGACCCGAAGCGGTCAGTGCCCTGAGAGCTGCCTTGCCGAATTGGAAGGACCCCGTCGTTTGGGCGCCTTCGTCCGCAGGGCCAGTCGCACTTGTGCCCGTGACCGGAAGTCCGGCCAGCGCGGTACGAGCCCTCGGGCTCGAACCCCCCACCGTGCAGGCCAAGAGTGAGCCACGACAAGTTGGAACCACGATCGGAGACCACGAGGCAAAGCTTGAAACAGGGGCCGACGGCAAGAACTTCTGGCGAGTGACGCAGACCGGGATCACGGCTCGGGGCGATTTCTTGTTCGCTGACGTCACTGGGTCGAGCGCCCGTTCTGCCAAGTTCCTCGTCCGGACGGAATCGCCAGGAGCGGTGCTGGTCAAGGTCCTCGGGCCCGACCGGAAGACACCTGTCGCGAGACACCTCATTGTGGGCGAAGCCCCGCCCTTAGGCGACTGCACCGATGATGCCGACCTCTCTGATGCGCGGGTGCCGAACGACGGACAGTGGCATCAGGTCGCCGTGCCGCTTCCAGTAGGATCGACCGAGTTCATCGTGGCTCCCTACGCGGCCGGTTTCCTTGAGCGACCCACTTTTGGCCCGTCGACCTTGGACTTGGCAGAATTCGAGACCAGCGCCGACTCGGCTCCGACTCCAAAACCTTACAAGTTCGACTTTGTTCCTGGAACAGAGGACTGGACCATGAACGCTCTGACCCAAGGCAACGAGAACGACCGCCTTCGAGCCTGCGTGTTTTTGGCCCGCAACCCAAATCCGAGTTCTGTCAGTGTTCTGGCTCCGATGTTGCGGTCGGGAGACCCGGTCCTTGCCCTCATGGCAGGCTTCGCCGTCTCAAGGACAGAGGGCGACGAAGCCTGGTCGGCGATCAAGACTGCCCTTGAACAAGGCCCGTTTGACCACAACCGCCGGTTCGCCGCCATGTGGCTGGCCCAGCGGCCCGATCCAGCCATGGGAGCGTCCCTCGGCTTGATGACCGCGCGGAGCGCCAGTGCCCGCTTGGAGGCGGTCCGGGCCCTCGCCGCGATCAAGGAGGAGTCGGCCGACGTCATCCTCATCGCGATGATGGCGAATGAGCCCGACCCCGGTGTCCGCGTCGAAATCGCTCGTCTTGCGAACCTTGAGAACAGTTTGGTCAATCGCAGGCTCCTCTTCGCCGCGCTGAACGACGAGTCGCAGTGGGTTCGAACTACCTGTCTTCTCCGACTGATCCAGTCGCCAGACGCCAAGACCCGCCGCGAAGCGTTTCAGGGAGTGAGGGACCCGGCCGTTGGCATTCGGCTCGCGCTCTTGGCGGCCATGGCCGAAGACCCCGACGACTTTTATCGTCCCGCTCTTCGGGTGGCGGTCACGGATCGGGAAGCCCGAGTCCGCGCGGCGGCCCTCAGGGCGCTCGCCAAGCAGCCTGGCCCGGTCAGTAGGGCCGAAGTGGCCAATGTGGCGAAAGACACAGACGTCGAAGTCGCTGCGGCCTACGCCGCGCTCGCCAAGGCCAAGGGCCTCGAAGGGCCATGAGACTGGCGCTCGGATCGGATCACGCCGGTTTCGACTTGCGCCAGAACTTGGCGGCATGGGCCGAGGACCAGGGCCACACGACCGTCCAGTTCGGGGCCACTGGCCATGACCCGTTCGACTATCCCGATGCGGCTGCGGCCGTCGTCCAGGCGGTTTTGTCGGGCGAAGCCGATCTCGGGGCCCTTGTTTGCGGCACGGGGATTGGGGTCTGCATCGCCGCCAACCGCCATCGGGGTGTCCGTGCCGCCCTGGCCTGCTCGCCTCAAGCGGCCGTACTGGCCCGTCAGCACAACCATGCCAACGTGGTCTGCCTGGGAGCGAGAACGATGGATCCCGAACAAGCCCGGGAGATTTTCCAGGTTTTTGTCAGCACCCAGCCGGATTGCCAGGAACGACACGTGAGGAGAGTCCGAAAACTTGACGGGAACGACGGGCCCTCTCGCGTTGTCTCCATAATAGAAGAACCTCATGGCTAACTTCCCGAAGTCCGTTTTCCCGGCCCTCTGCGCGGTCGCCATCGCCGCGGGCTTCTGGGGAGGACACGAAGCGAGGGTTCGTCAAGACACGGGCGGCGCTTCAGCCTCGGCGAAGTCCATCGGTTTGGACTCGATGATCGCGTCGAACGACCAAGCCCGTCCTGGCTCGGAGGCGGACTACTTCTATCAAATGATGCTCCTTTTGGAGCGAGAGTATGTCGACGCGGTCACCGACGAGTCGAAACTCGCGTTCGGCGCGGTCAAAGGCATGGTCGACACCCTGATGGACCCCATGAGCCAGCATCTGAGCCCAGGGGAGTTCAAAGCCCTCATGGCCCGCAAGAAAGGCCAGTTCGAGGGCATCGGCGTGGAAGTGCTGCTGAATTACGATCAGACCCAACTCGAAAAGCTCCGCAAGAACGAGTCAGACCTGGACCCGCTCCTGCTCGTTCCAGACGTTGTCGTCTCAATGGTCGCTCCAAACGGGCCTGCGGCCAAGGCTGGGATCAAACCGGGAGACCGCATCGAACGGGTGGGGGCGAAGTGGCTCATGACGAGTTCCGCCCTGATCAGGCTCCGGGACCTCCAGTCGAAATCGACGCAAAGCCGCGCCGCCGCTGAAGCGTTCGCCAAGGAGCGAGCCGACTTTCAGGCCAAGTTCAAAAAGGTGCTCAGCCCGGCCCGGGCCAAAGAGATCCTGACGACAGGAACGGGCAAGACCCTTGAGATCACCTGGACCGACGGCAAAGCCAGCAAGTCGGCCAAAGTCGTGACCGCAGGCTGCGAAGTCCCGGCCATCAAACGCGAAGGTCGCGAGGTGGCCCTCAAGTTGTTCGACGGGGCGGCGGAAGCCTTGAAGCGCGCCGGAACGCTGGAACCGGGGACCGTGATCGACCTAAGGAACAGTTCTCAGGGAGACTTTGATGAATTGAAGAGCGTCCTTGCCCTGCTTGGCCCTTCGGGAACTTATGGGACGCTCAAGTCCGAGCGAGTCGGCGAACCACGGACTTTGTCCGTGGAGACCGGGGCGCCGTCCGCAACGGGCTTCACGCTCAAAGTCGACTCCTCGACGACGGGCGCGGCCCGGATCTTGGCGGAGGCCCTAGCCGCCAGAGGTGTTGCCAAGCTGGAAGGAAAGCTCTCGGGCGAGGCTGTTTGGATCGAAACGAGGTCGCTGGCGAACGGCAGCGGCTACACGCTCGCCATCGGCGAGTTCGTCCCGAACCGGGCGGAGGCCTCCAAGTGAGGACCCTCGTGAGGCTCATTGTCCTCCCTGTCCTCTTGGTGGCTGGGTTCGCTACTGGGTTCGCGTGGCGCGACGTCTGGGCCGGGCGGCCGCCCTCGGGAGAGATCTTCGGCAGACTGGTCAAAGGCGAACCGGCCAAGAAACCATCACCGGTCGAGATCTTCAGAGACAACTTTGGGTACATCCAAGCCAACTTCCGGCGGGCGGTGCCTTCGACAAAGCTGAAGCATTCGGCGATGGCTGGGATGTTCGCTTCGCTCGGCGATCCGCACACGAGCTTCTTGGAACCCGTGGCCGCCGACCGGTTGAAGCTCGAGACACGCGGCGACTTTGTCGGCATCGGCGCCCGACTGGCACCGGATCCTCTTGGTGCGCGCATCGCCACCGTCTTCAAGAACGCGCCAGCCGACCGAGCCGGCGTCAAGAGCGGAGACACGATCATCGCTGTCGACGGCGCGAACACCGCTGGAATGCCGACGGACGAGATCGTGAGCAAGATCCGAGGCAAGGAAGCGACCACCGTCGAAGTCAAGGTGGTCCGGCCCAAGCAACCGGATCCTCTCATCTTTAAGATCAAACGGGCTGTGGTCGTGATCCCGACAGCCGAAGGCAAGATGCTCGAAGGCACCACCGTCGGGTACGTCAATGTCTCTCAGTTCGCCGAGACGACGGTCCAGCAGTTCGAGCAAGCCTTGCGAGAAGTCATGGCCAGAAAGCCGACCGGACTCGTGATTGACATGCGAAGCAACCCAGGTGGGCTCCTTCAGACCGCCAGCGAGCTTCTCGGCCGGTTCGTCGAGAACAAGGTTGTCGTGAAGATGAAGATGCGGGGCCAGGGCGAGACCTTTGCCACGACTCCGACCGGGAAGGCCCTCGGCATCAAGGTTCCGATCGTCGTCCTCATCAATGAAGAGTCGGCCAGCGCGGCGGAAATTTTCGCTGGGGTCCTTCAGGACTACCAAAAAGCCACGCTCGTCGGCGAGCACACTTATGGCAAGGCTTCCGTGCAAAACGTCTTTTCAGTCGTCGATCAGGCCAGCGCCAAGATCACGATCGCCCGCTACTACTTGCCCAGCGGCCGTGACATCAGCCGCAAGGTCGACGAGGACGGCGAGTACTTGAGCGGCGGCATCGCCCCCGACATCGTGAAGGCTTTGGACATCAACGCCGACACTCTGCTTGGAGACCCGAAGAAAGACTCTCAACTTGCCAAAGCCATCGAGGTCATCGCCGGCAAGACCCGATAAGTCCCGAGGCTCGCAACACCGAGGCCGATCGGGGCGGTATCGAAATTAGCATGACCTTTGCCGCCTTGGCCCTGGCCTTCACCCCGCAGGCCTCGACGTTCGACGCCAACGGGGCTTGGGAGTCCGTCTCCAAAGCCATCTCAACCCGTTATTACGCCCGCGAGGCCCGAGGCGAAGAAATGGCCCGGCACTTGAAGGAGACGGAGCCGGTGGCCAGGGCGGCCAAGTCTCCCGCCGAGTTCGATCAAGCCGTCGACACGATGATCGAAAAGTTCAAGGACTCCCACTTTGCCTTCCTCACCCGGAACGAGCAAGGATTCTATGTGTTCGATTCTCTGGTGCGGGGGGACAAGGCCGTCAAGATGCCGAACATCGGGGCCTGGTTCGCCCGCAAGGGCCAAGACTGGACGGTCACGATGGTGCTTGACGGCGGAGCGGCCGCCGAAGCGGGACTCCGAAAAGGGGACCTGATGACTCGGATCGCCGGACTACCGTTCGAGCCTGTGGCGCCATTGGCGGTCCTTGTCGGCCGAGCCCCCATGGTCGAATGGACCCGATCGGGTGTCCCCATGTCGGCCCAAGTCACGGTCACTGAGCAAGCCGGGCTCGACATGTTCCATGAAGCGACCCGCAAAAGCGGCCGTGTGGTCGAGCGGCAGGGCAAGAAGATCGGAGTCATGCGGCCCTGGACCATGGTGCAGGATCGGTTCAAGAACACGCTCCATGGGTTCGTCTACGGCCAGGCCAGCGCCACAGACGCCTTTGTGCTCGATCTTCGCGACGGGTTCGGCGGCAGGCCCGAGGGCTACGCCGACCCCTTCTTCCGACCCGAGGCCGTGCTCGAATGGGACATGGGCGGCGGCGGATCCATGAAGCAGCAATTCGGCTATCAGCGCCCGTTGGTCGTGCTCACGAACGGTGGTACCCGCAGTGCTCGAGAGGTCCTTGCCCTTATCTTAAAGCGGTCCGGCAGAGCGACTCTCGTCGGCTCCAGGACAGCCGGCGACGTTCTTGGAACGAGCCCGATCCCGGTCCAAGACTGGGCGTATCTCGAGATTCCGATGGTCGACCTCAAGGTCGATGGCGAGCGGCTCGAAAGGGTCGGCGTCACACCCATGATCGAGGTTCAAGACGGCTACGGCCCGAACGGCGAAGACCTGGCGCTCGAAGCGGGACTGAACGAAGCGGTCAGGTTGGCTGGGCGGTGACGGCTCCGGACTTCTTGGCTACCCGCGAGAAATAGAGAATCACGCCGAGCGCGGCCATGGCCAAGGCGAAGAGTTGCGCCCCCGTGACGGGCAACGCCCCCAGAAAGGCCGAGCTCGCGATCCCAGCCCGCATCTCGTCGACTGTCCCGGCACGGAAGAACTCATAAACGAAGCGGCTCAGACCATAGCCGACGATCATGAGCGCGAACGCCTGTCCGACCGCGGCTTTGCCCCGACGCTCCCAAAGCACAATGGCCAAGGCTGCGCCCAGCATGAGGAACGTATCGACGATCTGGGCCGGCACGTGCTTGGCCGACTGCCCATGGAAGTGCACTCCGAACCACGCCTCGGTCGGACGGCCGTAACAGCAGCCATTCAGAAGGCAACCGACGCGGCCGATCGCTTGGGCCGCAAGCACGCCCGGCGCGACCGTGTCCAGGAACGGCCACAGCGGCGTGCCGCTCCGCCTCGCCCAAACGAGAAGGCCTACGAAACCCAGTACGAGCCCACCAAAGCTCGTAAGCCCCTCAAACCTGAGGCTGAGAATCTCTTGCGGTTTGCCCGCGTAGCTCGACCAATTGAGGAGGATATAGGCGAGGCGCGCCCCAAGGATGCCGGGAAGCACCATCCAAAGGGCCGCGTCCCAAACCGCTTCCTTCTTGAGCCCGAACTGCGGGGCCCGGCGCTGCGAGATCCAGACCGCCACAAGGACGGCCACGACCATCATCACCCCGAATGACCGGATCGGGACCGGCTGGCTGATCAGCTCGGGAAACATCTCCTGGCCCTAGTCTGCCACAACGCCCAGGAGCCGCGACTGGTGCCGAGGGCCCCGGGTCACAACCCCAGCCTGGGCCACATCTCGTCGATTTTCCTCGCCACGTCGTCGGCCATGGTGATCAGCTTGGGATAGGGTCGCGAGAAGCCGTTCTCACCGGGCCACTTGTGCGTGCAGTCGAATCCGATCTTCCCGCCAAACCCCTCTTGGACCGACGCATGGTCGAGTTGGTCGACGGGCCCCTTGGTGAGAAGGTGGTCGCGCCCTGGGTCGCAATTGGCACCGATGCGGAAAACCACCTCGGCGAGGTCGTGTACGTCGCAGTCCTCGTCGAAGACGAAGACAAACTTGGTGAAGGCGAGCCCGCCAAGCCCCCAGATGGCGCTCATCACCTTGTACGCATGCCCCGGGTACTTCTTTTTGATCCGGACGAAGGCCATGTTGTGGAACGTCGCCTCGACCGGTAAGTTGATGTCGACAATCTCCGGGACGGTGAGTTGAATCATGGGAAGGAACACTTGCTCGACCGCCTTGCCCATCCAGCCGTCCTCCATCGGCGGCCTCCCGACGATCGTGGCGGGATAGACGGGTTTCTCTCGCATCGTTACGGCGGTGACATGGAGCACCGGGAACTCCTCGGCAAGCGAATAGTAGCCGGTATGGTCTCCGAACGGCCCCTCGAGCCGTCGCTCGGCCGGGTCGACATAGCCCTCGATGACGATCTCGCAGTCAGCGGGCACGGCCACGTCGACCGTCTTGCATGGAACCAGTTCCACCCTCTGACGGCGGAGGAAGCCGCAGAAAAGCATCTCGTCGATCCCTGGCGGGAGCGGAGCGATCGCTCCGAAGGCATAGATGGGGTCACCACCGAGCGCCACGGCCACATCGATGCGCCGACCTGTCGAACCGGCTTCTTCCATATGGCGCATCCCCGTCTTGTGCATCTGCCAGTGCATCCCGCATTCGTCCTTCCCCTGCACCTGGACACGGTACATGCCGACATTGCGCCGTCCTGTGGTGGGGTCATGGGTGAAGACCATCGGGAGGGTGACGTAGGGTCCGCCGTCCTCGGGCCAGCAAGTGAGCACCGGGAGCTTGGTCAGGTCGATCTCGCTGCCTTGGAGGACGACCTCCTGGCAGATCCCTCTGGCCACTCGCTTCGGGGGGACGTCCTTGAGCTCACCGAACGTGCGTTGCGCGAACTTGAGGGCCTCTCCTGGGGACTTCGGCACATCCGGCTTCAGGAGGGCGGCGATTCGCCCAGCGTGCTCGGAGTAGTCATCGCAGCTAAGGGCCATCGACATCCGCTTGCGGCTCCCCATCGCATTGATGCTGACCGGCATCGGGTACCGGCGCGACTCCCCTCCGGCCGCAGCTGAGTGGATGGAGGGCCTGCCCATGACCGCGCTCGTGGGGTCGGGCGTGCCGATCCGGGGCGGCGGCCCGACCACGTTCTCGAACAGCAGCGCCGGCCCGCCGGACTTCATGACCCTGTCTGCGATCTCGGTGATCTCCAGATGGGGGCTCACGGGCTCAGTGATCCGCTTGAGTTCACCGGCCGAAGCGAGGACGTCAAGGAAGTGCTGGTAGTCGCGGTAGGCCATGCGGCACCGCCATTCTACGCACATGACCCCCGGACGCTCACAGTTCTCAGCAGTTCGCCCCAGCGAACCGGGCACCGCTAGTCCTACCGGCGGCGAATCAACAATCTTCTCAGCAAGACATAAACGATGACAATGGGGATGGCCACGACCGTCACCACGGCCACCGCGACCCCAAAGCCAAACGCCTTCTCCAACACGGCCACCGGAATCAAAGGCTCAATCGACCGCAGATCGACTCGAGGCACTTCCTTGTAGCCCTCCCAGAACCTTGGATCGTCGTCCGGATGCCTTCCCTCTTTGAGTCTGGCTAGGACGAACTCGGTGCGGTGGCGTCGAAACTCCTCGGCGTTCTTCGATAGGGCCTTGAACTGTGCCTCAAGGGTCTTCGAGTCCCTCGGCATGTATCCGGCGATTTGAACTTCTGACAGGAGCACCGGCTTGCCCTTCGCCGCGAGTTCCTTGTCCCTCAACTCGGCCAAACCCAAGATGTGCCCGTCAGTACGCCTTTGGGTGGTCGCAAGGGCCCGTACCAGATCGCGATTGTCGGGCCCGCTGCCCACGGCCATGATGGCGATGACGCCTTCGGCGAGTTCATCGCTCTTGAACTCCTTGGCAAGATCCCTCCAAGACTTACCCCGCACCGTCACAGCGGGGTAGTTCGGCGAACCTGAGCTTGCCAGCAACCAGCGCACCAAGGCCAACTGCACCCTTTCCCGGCCAAAGTGCGCCTCAGGATTGATCTTGACCGCAGTCTCAAGCTCACTGTAGCCTTCTTCAAGAAGCTCCGTGCCACCTGGCTTTGTCAGGAGCCATTCATGGACGAGCACGGTACCGAGGTTGGCGTGGTACCGGTACCAAGGGTCGCGGGTCGGATGCGACGTCGGCTGGACCTTGTCGGCGACCATTTGGGCCCGCTTCTTCTCAAGGATCGCGCGGGCCTGCTGGAATTGACCGAGCTTGTCGAAGGCGACGGCCAGGTTGTCGTAGGCCTCGTAATCGCCCGGATCTTGGGCCAGCCTCGCCAGTGACAGAGGGATGCGGGCCTCGTAGTACTCGGGCGGATTGACGGCGACCCTCCCGACGATCGCGTCTACGACGCTCGGGAGCCCCTTCGCCTCGACAGAGAGGGTGTCGTCGTCCCAGAGGCAGGCCAAAGCGAAAGTCGCATGCGAGAGGATCGCGATCACGAGAGCGAGTTTTGACAAGGTGGAGCCTCCTCACTTCCTGAGACGTCTCGGAATCCTCAGAATGTTCGGCCCGCCCTCATGACAGAACCGGAACTGCCACCCTCCCCGCTGGCCGAGCCTGACCAAAGGTCGGTGGATCTCCGGGCCAACGATCACGACCGCCGCGAACCGGTCTTGAAGACCGATTGCGACGGGTCGGGGTGGGAACACTCGTTGCCACCATGGCAAGGTCGCGTCGGCCATGGTGTCTGGACGCTCCTTGAGGCATTCCAAGGTCGGGCGAGCCGGAGAACCGGAACGGGAGACAACCCTGAAACGTTACGCCATTCGAGGGTTCATCATCATGCCCGAATCACGTTTGTTGCCAGTTCTCGTCTCCGTCGCTGTCCTTGTGGCCGTCTCCGGTTGTGGGTCTGCGGGCTCGTCTTATCGCGGAGACGCAGGCGCCGCCCCGATGTCCATGGAGACGGCCGAATACTCGGGAGACGCCAAAGGGAGCGTCGTCCAGGGGCCCCGGTCGGTCGTCCGGACGGCCTCGATGCAGGTCAAAGTCGGCGATCTCCGAAAGGCCGACTCGGACGCCCGCGCGGAAGTCTCCAAGATGGGTGGCTTTATCGACTCTTCCCAACGCGCCGGCTTGGACACGGGCTCGCCCCAGGTCACTCTCGTCGCCCGCGTCCCTGTCGCCAAATTTGATCAAGCCATGAAGGCGTTCGAAGGACTCGGGACGCTTCTCAGCAGTCAAGAGCGTTCCGAAGACGTGACCGTGACCCTGGCCGACCAAGAAGCCCGGCTCAAAACTATGCTTGCCCAAGAGGAGGCGTACCGGTCGATGCTCCGGGAGTCGCGCACCGTCAAGGACTCGATCGCGCTCCAAGACCGGCTTATGGAGCTCAGGGGCGAGATCGAGTCCCTAGCCGCTCAAAGAAGGGCCTTGGTGGGCCAGGCGACGATGTCCACGATCGATCTCACGCTCACGGCCCCGAACCAGCCCCCCGCCGCCATCACCGACAAGCAGGCGGCTGACGACGCTTGGACTTCGGCCAACGCCAGCTTTGACGCGTTCCGCCGGTCCCTGATGACTCAAGCGATCTTCGTGGCCGTCTATTGGCCCGTCTGGCTCGCCGTCTTGCTGCCGTTCGCCGCCTTTCTCTTCTATGGAGTCAGAGCCGGCCGCCGCGCCAAGGCGACGGCCCATTCAAACCAAACGACTTAGAACCGATCGTCCAGGATGACGGGGCGGCTCATCAGGTCAGGGCCCGCACCATCGATCAGGATGAACGTCTTCTTGTCCCGATTGTTGAAGGCGACAGTATCGCCTTGGCCGTCGTAACGGACGTTGTTCCGGTTCCCCGACTCGGTGACGATGATCCGCTTCGGCTCGATCGTTTGGCGCGAGGCGTACCCGGCGATGCCGCCGAAGTCGACGTTCAAGAACACGGCGTTGGTGGCGAACTGGTCTTGATTGACGCGGTTGAGATAGAAGTCACTTCGACCCGACGATTCAGCCGCCGCATTGATGACACGGACTTCCCAAGTGTTGTCCTGGGGCAACGTACGATCCTGGGCGAAAGTCTGGATCTGGAGCGGCGGCTGCCCGGCTCCCGGCACACGCTTGCCAGCCAGGATCATGAGGACACCGTCGCCTCCAAGTGAGATGTTCGCGGTTCGCAGCACCGTGTTCGTTCCGGCTCGCCGGAAGGTGACTGTGGCCCGGTCTCCCGAGGTAGAAAGGTTGTTGATCAGACTCCCGAACTGGCGGTTGGACGCCACAACCTGGCCGTCGATCAGCACGTCCACCGCTCCCGCATCCTTCGACGCGAGCACGATCCAAAGGAGCCCACCCTTATTGGAGCCGCCACAACCAGCGACGAGCCCAAGGACCACCAGGGCGACAAAAACTATCAGCGACTTGAAACGCATGGTGCTAGTTTACACCTGGCAGGAGTGACAGGATCAAGCGTCCGACGACTCGGCCGCTGTCACTGTGTTCGCCAACAAACTTGCCACCGTCATCGGCCCCACTCCTCCCGGAACGGGCGTGATCCACGAGGCGACCTGGGAACACGACTCAAAATGGCAGTCGCCAACGTCCCTGTCGCGGCCATCGACCTTGTTGTAGCCAGCATCGACCACCACCACGCCTGGCTTGAGCCAATCGCCCCGAACCATCTCGGGCCGCCCGACCGCGGCGATCAGCACGTCGGCAGATCTGACAACATCTGGCAGGTCGCGAGTCCGCGAGTGGGCGATCGTGACCGTAGCGTTCTTCTCCAAGAGCATGAGGGCGGCGGGCTTGCCAAGAATGACACTTCGACCCACGACGACCGCTCGCCGGCCCTCGCACTCGATCCCATAGTGGTCGAGCAAGGTCATGACCCCGAGCGGCGTCGCACTCCTAAACCCGGCCTGACCCGCCGCCAGGCGCCCAAGGGAGGTCGGGGTGATCCCATCGACGTCCTTGTCCGGATCAAGGGACGCGAGCACAGTGGCCTCGTCCGCAGACTTGGGGAGCGGGTGCTGGATGAGGACGCCGTGTACCGCTGGGTCTTGATTGAGCCGCCACACGTGCTCGAGCACCCTGTCGGCCGGATCTCCCTCGTGAACCTCGAAGGTGCCGCTGTCGATCCCGGCCTCCTCCGCCCATCGCCGCTTCATCCTCACGTAGGCGACGCTGGCCGGATCCTGGGCGGCCACGACCGCTTCCAGGCGGGGGACGATGCCACGGGACCGCAACCGGGCGGCTCGCCTCGCTACCTCCTGGCGCAACAGGCCCGATACGCTCTTTCCGTCCAGGATCTGGGCCCGCCTGCCTTCCATTCGTGCTCAGTGTCGCACATGGGGCGGCGAAGCCCAGGGCTCGCTCTTTCGGCTCGGCGATGCACGGTGACCGCGTTGCCTGGTAACACCGAACAATGGATCCAACGATGACGGTCACGGCCGCGAGCGAATCATGGGATGCGCTGCTTGTGAGCCTGGGCGTCGCTCCCCGGCCGTCAGGCGAACCGGGCAATCTCCTCGTCTCTTGGTTCTCGAGCCCTCTAGGCCCGCTCTTGGCCGGAGCCACTGCCGAGGCACTTTGCCTGCTCGAATTCAGCGACCCAAAGAGGCTTGAAACCCAGTTGAAGGCTCTCCGGGGCCCTCTCGCGCTCCCAATAGCCATGGGCAGCAACGCGATCCACGACCAAACGAAGGAAGAGCTCGATCGATACTTTCGAGGCGAGACCACGGGGTTCTCGGTTCCGACCGCCCGACCTGGCACCGCGTTTCAACAGCGGGTCTGGGACCAGCTCCTTCAGATTCCCTATGGCGAGACCCGGTCGTACCAAGACCTGGCCCACGCTTTGGGTTCGCCCGGGGCCGTCCGAGCCGTTGGCCATGCGAACGCGCAGAACCGTCTCGCGATCGTTGTGCCGTGCCACCGGGTGGTCAACAAGGGCGGCGGGCTTGGGGGCTACGGCGGAGGGCTGCCCAATAAACGCCGCTTGCTCGAACTGGAGCAGAGCCACCGACCCAAGGCGTTGGGCGGGCTCTTCGCCAGCGTCGACTGAAGACCCTTGGTCTTATTCGGCCGAGGGCGGGCCTTCCCCAGGGGTTGAGACCAGCTTGAGCGTCGTCTCCCGGTCTCCAAACTTCTTGACAGCCTCGGCCAAGTCGACTCCGAACAGTTCTCGGAACTGTTCGTTGAGGGCCAAGAGCCGCCTGGCGTCGACGCCGCCGGAACCGGTCGGCGAGTCGATCACCGTCATCTTCTCGACCTTCGTCGTCGCGATCAAGTCCGTGATCTGCCCGATGATCGGCACAAGCTTCTGCATCAAGAAGATCTCGCGGGCCTGGTCGCCCGCCTCGGACCACGACTTCGAGAGCTGCTTAAGGGCTTCGGCACGGGCCCTTCCGTCCTCGATGATAGGGGCCATGGACGCGATCGCTTTCTGCTCGATGGCTTCGCACTCGGCGCGGGCCGGGGCGAGCACGTCGGCCTCCAACTTGCGCCTGATTTGCTCGACCCGGGCCGTCTGCACTTCGATTTCGGCCGTGGCCTGGGCGAGAAGGGCCGCGACCGCTGCCCGCTCTTCGGCGATGACCGCGTCACGCCGGGATATGGCATCGGTCAGCTGCTTTTCGCATTCCGCTTTGGCGACTTCGATCTGAGCTTGGATCTGGGCCTGGACTTCCTGCTGCTGGTTTTCAGCGACGCGCACGATGGAGTCGGCGCGGGCGACCGACTCGGCGATCCGGGCGTTTGAGAGAAGCTCGGCGTTGCGGATGCGCCCGATCGAGTCCAGGTACTTGACGTCGTCGGTGATGTTCTGGATCTTCAGCGTGTCGACGATCAAGCCGAGCGAGGTCATGTCCTGCTCGACCTCCTGCACGAGCTTCTCGGCGAAGAGGTTCCGGTCCTCGTTGATCTGCTCTGGCGTCAGCGTCGCGAGCACGCCGCGCAAGGAACCCTCGAGGGTCGCTTTGGCGATGCCGATCACCTCCGCCCGCGTCTTGCCCAGAAAGCGCTCGATCGCGTTGTTCAGCACCGGCTCGTGCCCCGCGATCTTGACGTTGGCCACACCTTGGACGTTGAGCGGCACGCCGCCCCTGGCGTAGGCTCCATGGGCGCTCAGTTCGATGATCATGTTCGTCAGGTCGACGGAATCGACCCGCTCGATGAATGGCCTGCGCCAAGCGTTGCCGCCCTTGACGATCCGATAGCCGACCCGTCGCCCGCCGACGCTCCGAAACGAGCCGCTGAACACGAGCACCTGGTTGGGCTGGCAGACATAAAGGAGGGCTTTAAGGCTCAGGAAGAACAGGACGATGCCCGCCCCAAAGAACCCCAGGGCGAGAGCCAAGATGTTCACTTCTTACCTCCCTCTCCGGCGACCGACCCGGGGACATCGATCCCTGTCGTGGCCTTGACGGCGTCGAAAACGGTGTTGAGGATCTCGGGATAGGCGGCCACATAGTTCGGAAGGGTCTTCCCATCGCCACTGTCGATCACATGGATGGTCTCGACCTGCAGCTTGCTGACGCCCTTGCAGGCGGCGGCGAGGATCTTCTCGATGTCCTCGATGAGGGCGATCTGCTTCGCGCTGGCGCCCGCTTCTTTCCAGGCCCCATGGACCAACGACAGGGCCTCGCTGGTGGCCCGGCCCCGCTCTCGGATATAGGCGGCCTGGGCCCGGGCCCGGAGCTCGGCCGCTTGCCGCTCGGCTTCGGCGGGCAAGACCTGGTCGGCTTGCAACCGAATGGCTTCCAACTTTGACCTGACGGACTGAAGTTCCTGCTCGGCCCTTGCCCGTGCCTCGCGGGCGGCGGCGGTCGTCTTTTCCTCTTCCGCGTTCACTCGGGCGGCGAGGTCAGCCTGGATCGTTCGGAGCTGGTTCCGGAGGCGGGCGATCTCGGACTCGGCGTTGGCCCGGGTGACGTTGCCCCGGCCCGTGTTCTCGGCTTCGCCCTGTTCGGCCAGCCGTCGCGAGTCAGACTCGGCGATCTCGGCCGCCCTGACGACGTTGGCGATCGCCTTTCGGCTTGTCGAATCGAGATAGGCGACCTCGTCGCTCACGTGGAGGATCTTCAAGGTGTCCAGGTGCATGCCCAGTTTGCGCAGATCCTCCTCGGTCTCTTTGGCTAGGGCGTCGGCAAAGACCAAACGGTCCTCGTTCACCTGTTCTGGGGTCAGTGTGGCGACGACGCCCCGGAGGTGTCCCTCGAGCGTTTCTTTGGCCACGCGCCGGACTTCGTTCAAGTCGCGGTTCAAAAACCGCTCGACTGCGTTGCCCACGACCTCTTGGTCGCTTGAGATCTTGACGTTGGCGATCGCGTCGACGTTCATGGGGATCCCGCCACTGGAATAGGCGTTCCGGATCGTGATCGGAACCTCCATCAGCGCGAGGGACAACCGGTCGACCCTTGTCACAAACGGGATGTAGAGCTTGCGACCCCCGATCAAAACCCGATAGTTCCGGGTTTGCCCCTCGGCCTTGCTCTTTTGAAACCCGCCGCTGAAGACGAGAGCTTCGTTCGGGGCGGAGATCCGGAGGAACATCCGCACCAAGATGAAGAACCCGATGAGCAGGGCGAGGAACAAGATTCCCCCGAGGACGACGCCCCCCAAGATTTGACCGCTTTGTTCGAAAATTGTGTTGATCGGCATCGATTCCCTCCGCTAACCCATCAGCTCGTCCATGTGGGCGACGCGGGCCTCATTGCCTTCCAGCCCCACCACCACGACTGTCTCCCCGGATTTGATGGCGCCCCCGTCTTCCCTTTTGGCCAAAATGTCGATAAGTTCGCCCTTGATACTTACCCGGATCTTACCGGGTTGCACCCCCTCTCCGGCCACCAGGACGCGCGCTTCCTTCCCGACGAAGTCTTCGGACAAGACCGTGTTATGCATCGTCACGCGGGGCAATAAGCGCATGATCCAAGTGACCGTGAGGCCAAGGGCCGCGCCAACCACGGCCGACACCAGCCCCGTCACCGGCTCGGCGCTCATCTTGAGGAACGTGAGGGCCAATCCCATCCCACCGAACGCGGCCGCGAAGTACGTCCAGAAGCGGATGCTGAGGAACGGGATCCAAAAATCATGGACCCCACCGTGGCCGTCACCGGAGTCCCCGCCATGGGAATGGTCGAATCCGACAGACCCGCCATCGACCGACGCATGGTGGCCCAATCCTCCGAGGGCGCTGAACAGGACAAGCCCTCCTCCCACAATCGTGGCGATGGTGTAGACCGCTAGCATGGTCGCAATCTAAGGTACGGGCTTGGTGGTTCTCAGGCAGCTGCTCGATGTGAGCCGGCTGGGGCTCGAACCCAGGACCCACGCCTTAAAAGGGCGTTGCTCTACCGACTGAGCTACCGGCTCGTGCCCAGAAGGTTACCCGCTCGCGCCGCCGGCATCACATTTCAAGAAGGATCGTCACAATCTCGAACGGGCCAAAGGCGAAAACGACCGCGCCATCGACCACGTCGAGGGACTCGGTCGGCCGCTCGTTGAGGTCGGCCGCCCAAGCCCGGCGAGCTGGCATGACGCAATGGAGCGAGGCCCGCCCCCGGGTCCCATGGCACTCGTACAGCCGCACGACCAGCCGGTCGGAGTCCTCCGCGCGTTTCACCGTCTCGACGACGACGTTCCGGTCGTCGCACGAAACCAACCTGGGGAGTTCGGCCCGGGCCCCGACTCCCGGCCGGAGTGGCAAGACCCGGACAGGGGCGTTCACGGCATAGGCCGAATGAACCACGTCGCTCTGGTTCAATGAGCCGTAGTGGGGCAACAAGACATAGGTGAACCGGTGAACGCCCATGTCGCACGTCGGGTCGGGGGCCTTTGGAGACCGCAGCAAGGTGAGCCGGAGGGTGTCGCCAAGGACGTCATGGCCGTACTTGCCCGTGTTGAGCACCGCCGCCCCGTAGTCCGCTTGGCTCAGATCGGCCCATTTTTGGGCGCACACCTCGAACCGCGCCAAGTCCCAACTCGTGTTTCGGTGTGTCGTTCGATCAACGTGACCGAACTGGATCTCGAACTTGGCGGTCGAGCTCAGGACAAAGAGCGGGAAGGCGACCTTGAGCATCTTTTCGTCCTCTTGCCAGTCGATCCAGGTGTCGAAGCGGATGCCCGGGGTCGGCCCGAGACTGATCTTTTGTCGGAGAAAGCTCGAACCGAACCGTTTGGTGAGCTCGACAGCGGCCCGCACCGGGCCCCGTTCGACGACTTCGAAGCTCTCACTCTTGAGGAGATCCCGGCCCGTCTCCAGCGCGAAGACGTCCACGTCCCAAGCGTCCCAGAAGAGCGGGTGGTCGTCAAAAATCTGGAAGACGTTGGCGAGCTTCCCAGGCGCGACGAACTCGATCGGCTCGTCGTCCAGCGTCTGGATGCTCGCGATGTTGCCGTTGCCGTCGAACTTGACGCTCAGCTCTGAGTTCTCCAGCCGGCGCGAGGCGGCTTTGAGCCGGGGATAGAAGTGCGGGGCCGAATCGACCAGGTCGCCGACCGTGACCGCGCCCGCCGCCTCGAACGGGGCGGAGAACACGAGCTTGCGATCGCCGAAGTCGTCCACCAACTGCACCGGTAGCTTCTCCCCAGCAGTGCCGAGGGCGACAGGCGCCTCCTCCCCGTCCCAGGGCAGTTCAGCCTGGCTCGGGAGGACGCTATTGTGGAACAGGGCCACAGGCAGCGACATGCCTTCTCGGTCGAGCTTGTTGCCAAGCCAGGCGAGCCGGTCGGCGACGATCCTCTCCCCGATCTCGCGTGCGGCGGCATAGTCCCGGGAGCTGTCCAGGTAAACCTCTCGCACCGACGACCCGGGGATGATGTCGTGGAACTGGTTGAGAAGCACCAGCTTCCAGGCCCGCTCCAACTCCTCCTTGGGATAGCCGTCCGGATGGTCGGGACAAAAGCTGGCGAGCCACTCCGCGTCCCTGAGGAGAAACTCGAGCTCCCGGTTCGACCTCTTGTCGGCGGCCTGGCTCGTGTAAGTCCCGCGATGGAGCTCAAAGTAGAGCTCCCCGACCCACGTCATGAGGTCGTGGCTCTCTTCGGCCGCTTTCTCGAAGAACCGGCTCGCCTTGACCCGGCGCTCGATCGCCGGCAAACCCGGGGCGTTCTGGGCCCGCCGGAGGAACTCGAGGTGCTGCTCGGTCGGCCCTCCACCTCCGTCGCCAAAGCCAAAGACATAGGCCGATCGGTCGCACCGGCCGTGATCTCGGTACTTCTTGACGCTCTCGACGATCTCCTTCGGCTCGCAGCTCGCACAGTAGGTGTCGGCGGGAGGGAAATGGGTCCAGACCCGGCTCCCGTCGATCCCTTGCCACCAGAAGGTGTTGTGGGGGATCTTGTTGAACTGGTTCCAACTCAGCTTTTGGGTCAGGAAGGCCTGGATCCCGAACTTGGCGAGGATCTGTGGGACTGCGGCGGAATAGCCGAAGACGTCGGGCAGCCACATGTCCCGGGTCTCGACCCCGAACTTCTCCTGGAAGTACCGGCGGCCATAAAGGAACTGCCGGACAAGCGACTCGCCGCCAGCCAGGTTGCAGTCCGCCTCGACCCACATCGAGCCGACAGGCTCCCAGGCCCCTTTGGCCACAGCCGCCTTGACCCGGGCGAAGAGCCCCGGATGATCGTGCTCGAGCCACTCGTACTGTGAGGCCTGCGAATGGACGAAGACGTGCTCAGGGAACCTTTCGATAAGGTTGAGCTGGAGGGCCGTGGTGTGGGCCATTTTGAGCCGGGTGACGTCGAGAGGCCAAAGCCAGGCCGTGTCGAGATGGGCGTGACCAAGGGCGGTGACCGTGTGGGCCGCTTCGTCAGCCAGGCTCTCGAGCGTCGCTTTGAGGCCCCGGCGACACGCGGCCACGCTCTTGCGAGATCCCGGTGAGAACAGGTTGCAAACGTCGTTCAAGGCCCGGAGCACGATCGCCCGGTGCGGACCGTTCTCGTCCAGGGCCTCGACCAGCTTTTGGGCGAAGTGAACGTCGTAGTAGAGCTGGACCAGGTCACGGTCTACGGCGACAAGATAGAACGGGCGCACCGTCTCGGGCTCGGGAGTCCGAGGTTTCTCGCGGACGTGCACCGTCGTCTCGAGGTTCCGGGCGTATGTCTCGATCTCAAGCACGATCCGGCCCTCCCCAGGGCACTTGTCCGACACCCGGTGATACGGATGGGCCCAGTCGAGGGCCCCGACCACGACCCCGTCCTGATAAATGAGGCCCTCAACGGTCTCCTCGGCAGGCCATCCGTCGGCGGGGAGGGCGTTCGGCTTGTTGGCGGCGAGACCGACCTCGAGCCCTTGCCAGCCATCGGGGACCACTCCGGTGACCCGGTACTTGGCCCGGCGGTAGGCGGGCCCCCACCGAAAACCCGGCTCGACCGCTCTCCAACCGTCCCCGAGATCGATCTCGACGCCGCACTCAGCGCTCTCAAGGACCACCCTTGACTTCAGGTCCCTCTGGACAAACTGCTTGACTCGGTCTAACGTGATCTGAGGGTGCTTGAGCATGGGAAACGGGCTCCGGGGCCGGTGGGGGAGTTTACACGCGGCTATAATCTCCAGGTGGCTGATAGGGAGAGCGGCCGCTACTCGGCGGTCATCGCGGCGCTGTACCTGCGCGGGGCACCCTGGCGCCGATGCGTCCCACGGGCCCGCTGGGGGCTTGTCCGCGACGCCTTGTTGTCCCTTGATCCTGGCTTGAGCGGCTCGGCAGAGGCCCTGACGAGCCGGGGTCTCTGGGACGAGGCTCGCGCGCTCGAAGAGCCCGGGCTGCTCGCGTGGGGCTGGGAACAGTGCGAATCGGGAAGAGCCCTGACGGCCCTCGATCCTGGATACCCGGCGCGTTGGATCGAGGCCTTGGGGCACCGGGCCCCGCCAGCCGTTTGGGCCTTGGGACGGGTTCCATTGGGGCCGGCCCTGTCGGTGGTCGGCAACCGTCGGCCTGAGCCGGCGCACGTCCGCTTCGCCGAGGAGGTCACGGTGGAGGCCCTGCGCCTGGGGGCGGCCGTCGTGAGCGGAGGGGCGGTCGGCATCGACTCGACCGCCGAGAGCGCGGCCCTGGCAGCCAGGGGGGCCGGGCGGGTCGCGGTCGTGCTGCCATGTGGGGTCGGGCGCGCCGAACTCCGAGAAGGAGTCTGCCTCCTTTCGGCGGCCGAGCCCACCGCGCCGTTCTCGGCCGGGCTCGCCATGGAGCGCAACGCCTTGATCTATGCCTGGTCGCCGGCGACGGTCGTCGTCTGCGCCCGATTCCGGGCGGGGGGGGCTTGGGCCGGGGCGACGGACGCTTTGAGAAGGAGGCTGGGTCGGGTGCTCGTGCCACCGTGGCCCGGAGACCGGGCCGCCTCGGCACTGATCGCCTTGGGGGCCCGCCCCCTGGCCGAGCCACTGGGCTTGGCCAAGGCCTTGGCCGAGCCTGAGCCCCCTCGCCTGTTCGAAGGAGTGATGGAGGAGCGGGCCGGGCTCACCGCGGCTTAGACCCCTTGAGGGCGGCCGCGATCCCGACCGCCAGCGCGTCGGCCACGTCGTCGGGACGGGGCGCCTCAGGGAGCCCCAGGAGCCTTGTGACCATGTATTGGACCTGGCGCTTGTCGGCCGCCCCTTGACCGACCACCGCGAGCTTGACCTCGGCCGGGGACAGTTCGACGACTTCGAGCCCCCGGTGGGCAGCGGCCAGCTGGATGACTCCCGCCGCTTTGGCGACGTCGATCCCGGTCGTCTGGTTCTTTCCGAAGAACAACCTCTCGCACGCCATCAGGGACACGGCGTGACCTTCAAGGAGCTTCTCGACGGCCTCGAAGATGACCGCGAGCCGGCTTGGCACGGGCCCAGGCACCGTCCGGACCAGGCCGAAGTCGACAGCGACGATCCGGGAGCCTTCGCGCCTCACGACCCCGTATCCGACCCGTTCGAGCCCGGGGTCGATCCCAAGGACCGTCATCGACCGAGGGCCGACGCGTCCAGCAGGTCCCGCGACACGACGCCGACGTACCACGCACCGTCCGACGAGTCGGGAGACTGGTGCCAGTCATAGTAGTAGCCCTCGACGAGGTCGATCGTCGCCAAGCGGTCTTCGATGTCCCAGGCTGGGACCCACACCTCCCTTAAGACCGGATACCACTCATGGGGCAAAGGCGCGCCCATCCAGCGGTAGTCGTCGCTGACATCGACGACGACGAGCTTCGCCAAGTTGAAGTCCCAAAGGTTGCCAAGGATGGTCGCCATGTCGGGCCCACAGGGGCTTGCTGGAAGGGACGGGCGAGGCCGCCCGATGGTCGCTAGGGCCTGATGTCCGGCGGCTCAGGAGACGGGAGCCGGAAGACGCCCTCGATCGTCGATCGGTTCAGGTCGGCCGGGAGACCTTTCAGGGTCTGTTGCTGATACCGGAATGGGAGGAGGACGGCGACCCGCCGGTTCGAGAAGTGGGTCGTGTCGTCCGGACGGCGCGGGTCCCGGTCGGCAAACCCACGGACGGCGAGGATCGAAGGCTTGGGAACCCCTCCCTTTTGGAGGATGCGGCGAACGGCGTTGGCGCGGTCGTGGCTCAGGTCGAAGTTGTCGTAGTCGAACCGCCCGGTGGGCCTTGAGTCGGTGTGGCCGTCGATCAGCATCGGTCTCCGAATCTGGGCGAGGACCGGAGCGATCTTGAGGAGGAGCTCGCGGGCCCTCGGACGGACCTCGGCGCTCCCGAGGGCGAAGAAGAGCTCTGAGTTGGTCTCGTTCTCGGCCATCTCCACCACGAGCCCGTCCTCGTTCGCCGTGACCTGGACAGCCTGGCTGTCGAGGAGCTTCTTCAGGCTCGCGTCGCCCGCGACCGCCTTCTCGATGTCGTTGCGGAGCTTCCGGACGACTTGGACTTGCTCACGGTCGGCGTTATCGTATCCTCGCCCCTCGGGCGCGCTCTTCATCGGGCCTCCGGTGAGTCCGATGTTGACCTTCATCTTCGGAGGATTGGCGTTGAAGCCGATAGGATCCTTGAAGTAGCCCTGGATCACGTCGCGGGTCTCTTGCGACATGCCCATGATCCACATCACCATGAAGAACGCCATCATCGCCGTGACGAAGTCGGCATAGGCGACCTTCCAGGCTCCGCCATGGTGGCCGTGGCCATGGCTCTTTTTCTTCTTGATGATGATCGGGGTGCCGTCTTGCATCTTGATTCAGAGGGCATGATCGGGGAGATCCGGGGATCCAGGCATGGCCATGACTGTCGATCTGCCGAACTGCCGATCTGCCGAGCCCTCCCTGCCCATCACGCCGCGTCCTTTTCCTTACAGGCCTTCTCAAGCTCGCTGAAGCCTGGGCGGATGCTAGGGTCGATGTTCCGTCGGGCGAACTCGACGCAGGTGATCGGCGATTCGCCCCGGGCGAAGCTGAACAGGGCGTAGCGAATGCAGTTCATGTACGAACCGTCGGCTTTGACCTTCGCGGCGATCGCCTTGGACATCGGAGCGACCACCACGTATCCGGCGAAGATCCCCAAGAAGGTTCCGACCAGGGCGACGGCGACCGAATGGCCGATCGCCGCGGGCTCACCGCCGATCTTGCCCATCGTGATGATGATGCCGAGGACGGCTGCGACGATCCCGACAGCGGGCATCGCGTCGGCCACGTTCTGGAGCGCCTCGGCCGGAACGTTCTCCTCGTGATGGGCCACCTCCAGGTCGAGCTCCATCATCTCGGCCAGGTCGTGGGGCCCGACCGCGCCGGTGAGGATGACCTTCATCGTGTCGCAAAGGAAGTGGACGGCATGATGGTTCGAGAGGAAGGTCGGGAACTTCTTCATGATCTCGCTCTCCTCCGGGTTCTCGACATGTTTCTCCAAGCCGAGCAGGCCTTCTTTGCGGGCCACGGTGAAGAGCTGGTACATCATCTTCAGCAGGTCGATGTAGTGCTGCTGGCCGGGCGGCGCCTTGAGGAGTCCGATCACCGCCTTGATCGTGGCCGTGAACGTCTTCATGCCAAAGCTGCCAAGAAAGATACCAAGGGCGGCACCGCCCAGAATGATGAACTCGGTCGGCTGGATGAGAACGCCTATATTGCCTCCATGCATGATGTATCCAAGCATGGTGCATGCCACCCCGACTATGACGCCAATGAACGCGAACATCCGCCCTGTTACCGGAATTGTCGGCAAGCACGGCCCGGGATCCTAGCGGTTGGGGAAAACGAGGCGAAGCGATGGGCCCGGCGACTGACGTCTATACTGAGAATCCCCTGGGAGGTGAGCCAGTGTCGGGCCAGCCCTTGTTCTCCAAAACACACGGTCAAAGCGCGGCCCCGGTCCATCCGGGCAGGGCCCCCGTCCGGTTGTTGGACCCGCACACGGTGAACCAGATCGCGGCGGGCGAGGTGGTCGAACGGCCCGCCTCTGTGGTCAAAGAGCTGCTCGAGAACGCCCTCGACGCCGGGGCTACGAGGGTCTTAGTCACTCTGGAAGACGCGGGACGGCGGCTCATCGAGATCGCCGACGACGGGTCGGGCATGGACAGCGAGACACTCGGGCTCGCCCTTCAGAGGCACGCGACCTCGAAAATCCGGTCGGTCGAAGACCTCGACCAAGTCTCGACGCTCGGGTTCAGAGGAGAAGCCCTGCCGTCGATCGCGTCCGTCTCTCGCACCCTTGTGGCTTCGGGAACCGAAGACGGGGTCCGATGGACGGTCGAGGCCCAGGACGGAGTCGTCTCTCCTCCGAGCCCGGGGCCCGGGCCCGCTGGGACCACCGTCCGGGTCGAGGCTCTGTTCTACAACACTCCGGCCCGGCTCAAGTTCTTGAAATCGGACGCGACCGAACTCGCCGCCTGCCTCGATGTCGTCTCGCGGGCGGCCCTCGCCCGTCCCGATGTCGCTTTCACCGCGACCCACAACGGGACGACCCTCGTCAGGACAAGCGGCTCAGGCGACCTGAGTACTGCCGTTTCGGAGGTCTGGGGAGCCGACGCGGCCCGGGCCCTCGCTCCCGTCGACCGGTTCAACGGATCGGCCAGGGTGCGCGGGTTCGTGAGCCCACCCCACTTCACAAAGCCGACCCGGTCCCAACAGTGGTTCTTCGTGAACGGCAGGCCCGTGCGCTCCCGGACGTTGCAAGCGGCGCTCGACCAAGCCTTCCGGTCGCTCACTCCCGAACGACGCTATCCACTGGCCGTCCTTTTGGTCGACATCGATCCGGCCGAAGTCGACGTCAACGTCTCGCCGACCAAGAGCGAAGTCCGGTTCCGCCGCGAGGGCGGGGTCTTCGACGCCGTCCGAGGAGGGGTGCTCTCGGCACTGCTTGAGACAGGGATGGTGCCCCACGCCGAGGGTTTGGCAGCGGCGAACGCGGCCTTGGCCGCCCAGTCTGGAGCCCAAGGGGCTCTCGACTGGTCGCGACCTTTCCAATCCGGGGCGGCGAATGGGCCACGAACCTTGACCGGGCCGGCGGGGGGGACTGGCGCGGGTCCAGGAGCCCTGTGGACTGGGGCCATCGACGCCCAAAGGCCGTTGGCCGAGGCCGCTTCCGAATCTCCCGAGAGTTTCGTCCGATTCGCTGAAGGACTTCGGGTCTTGGGGCAGATCGACGACACCTACATCGTGGCCGAGAACGCCGACTCGCTCGTGATCGTCGACCAACACGTCGCCCATGAGCGCGTGATCTATGAACGGCTTCGCGACTCTCGAGGGCTCGCTCCGGTCGAGGTGCAGCCTTTGCTGGAGCCCGAGACACTCCATGTCGGGGCCCGGGCGGCCGGGCTCCTGGCCGAAAGGCTCGAGGAGTTGGCCCTGATCGGGTTCGAACTCGAACCCTTTGGCGGCGAGTCGTTTCTTGTGCGCTCGGTCCCTGCCCTTTGGCGCGGCCGGCCCCCCTTGCAAGTCCTGCGAGACATCGCTGACGAACTGGTCGAGGATCCTTTGACAGGCGGTCTGACCGCCACAAGGGACGAGGTTTATATCCTTGGTGCCTGCAAGATGGCGGTCAAGGCGGGGGACAGGCTCTCGGTGGCCGAAATGGAGAAACTGCTTCTGGATCTCGGAAAAACCGAGAACCCCTACCTCTGTCCACATGGGAGGCCGATCACGATCGTGTTGCCGAAGACCGACCTCGCCCGACGGTTCAAACGGCACTGACCAAAAGTTTTTGGGACCACCCTAAAGAAATTGCGGGGATCTGCCGTCATCCCCAGTAGAGACGACAGGTCTCGCAACTGACTCAGGGCACGACGGGGGCGACCCCGATCACGCAAAGCCACGGGTCTCTCTGAGACAGCCGGGCCGCCAGCACCGAGGACACGTCGTGAAGGAACTGTCATGAAAGTCTCCATTGAACAAGTCAAGACCATCGCCGAAGGAGGCGGGAACCTCACCCCGCCAGAAAGCGAGGTGGACGCATCCGTGATTCGACTCATCGACAAAGAGCTGATCACCGAAACGGTCAGCGCGGTCGTGGCCATGCCCGACCGGGACGGTCTCGTGGAGGACCTGAAGGCCCGCATCGCGGCGGGAACCTACCGGCCTACATCCGAAGAGATCGTGGACGTCATGCTCCGGCGTGCGGTCGTCGACCGCGTCCGCTGAGCCTCTCCCTGCAACACCAAGGGGCGGAGCCACCCCCCGCCCCTTGGCGCCCACTTATCGGCCAGCAAGGATGACGTCGGCCACGGCGAAGGCCCGACGGATGTCTTGGAGGACGACCTTCACCCGGTTGCCGACGTGCTCGAGACCGTCCAAGAGCTCCACATAGTAGCCGCCGTCGGTCCACCCTATCGCCTTGTTCTGACTCTCCAGAGCGGAGCTGCGCACGTTGCACTCGAGCACTTGCGCCCGACGGAATCCCATGTGCTTGCGATCGAAGTCATCCATCGAGCCGCTTTCGATCTCGAAATCCTCGAAACCGAAGTCGAAGTTGGCCCGAATGTACAGGCCCCTCTGGAGCTCATGCTCAAGGTCTTCGATCTCCTGGCCGTCGGAACCGATCAGGCACTCCACGACCGCGGGATGGCACTCGACCGAGAACGCGTCGCCTTGCTCGTGAATCCGGCGCCGCATCTCCCTTTCGATCCAGAGGCTGACCGTGTCGGTGCTGGCGATCCGGCCCCGCCCTTCGCACATGGGACAAAGGCTCGTGATCGCCTCGGTCACGCTCTCGCCCGTGCGCTTGCGAGTGATCTCGATCAGCCCGAGGGAGCTGATCTTGCCGACGCGGGTGCGGGCGCGGTCGCGGGCCAGAAGCTTCTCGAACTGGGTCGTCAGCTTCTTCCGGTCGGCCGCGTCGTCCATGTCGATGAAGTCGATGACGATGATGCCGCCCATGTCCCTCAGCCGGAGCTGGCGGCACACCTCGTCGGCCGCCTCAAGGTTGGCTCGTAAAATCGTGTCGCTCAGGCTCGTGTTGCCAACCTGCTTGCCCGTGTTGACGTCGATCGCTGTGAGGGCCTCGGTCTCGTCGATGACCAGCGAACCTCCCCCGGGCAGCGGAACCTTGTGCTCCAACAGCCGATCCAGGTCTTTCTCGATCCCATAGTGGTCGAAGATCGGCTCCTCGCGGTCATAAAGGAAGATCCGTTCCCGCAGTTTGGGGGCGACCATGGCAGCGACCAGGCTCACCTTCTCGTACTCCTCGGGGTCGTCGATCACCATGCGGTCGATCACGTCGCCGAACACGTCGCGGATCGTGCGGTAGAGGAGCGTTTGGTCGCGGTGCACGACGGCCGGGGCGCGAAGCCGTTTGGCCGATTCCAGCACCTGGGCCCAGAGCTGTTGCAGAAACTGGACGTCGGCCCGCAACTCCGACTCTGTGCGGCCCTCGCACTCAGTCCGAAGAATGATGCCGAAGCCGGGAGGGACGAGTTTGTCGCTCAGCTTGCGAAGCCGGTCGCGCTCCTTGCGGTCGTCGATCTTCCGGCTCACGCCGACATGGTTGCCTTCCGGCATGAGGACGACATACCGGCCGGGGAGCGAGATCCGTGTCGTGACCCGCGCGCCCTTGGTGCCACGGGGACCCTTCGTGACCTGCACCATTAGCTCTTGGCCGGGCTTGATCAGCTCTTTGATCTTGCGGCGGCGAAGCTCGCTGCGCCGCACGCTGGCCGGACTTGAGTCGTTCAGGTCTTCAGGGATGATGTCGGCGACGTAAAGGAAAGCGTTCCTTTCAAGGCCGATATCGACGAACGCCGCGTCCATGCCTGGGAGCACGTTCTGGACGATCCCCTTGAAGATCGAGCCGACGATGCGCTCCTCTCGCTCGACCCGGTACTCCATCAGCTGGCCGTCCTCGAGCACGGCGATCCGCGTCTCCCTGTTGCCGCTGTTGACGACGATCTCGATCTTGCCGGGGCCGCTTCCGGGCCTCACCGCCGAGCGCCCGGCCTTGGGGCCGGAACCTGACTTTCTTGGTCTCAAAACTGTTCCTCACGCCTGGTCGCGAAGGTTGACGGAGCCCCAATGGAGCGGCTCGACGTGCTGCGAGGCCAGGCGAAGGCAGAGTCTACCGCCCGACGACGGCCCTTGCCGGGCTCGACATCTCCACGAGGCGACGTTCGCGTTCTTGTCAGTAGATTCATGGACTTGATCCGGCTCAAGGCCGTTGATCAGAATCGGCCCGCCATGCCCGTTACGATGTCATTGCGGCTCATCTTCCTCGGACTTGTGACCTGTCTGCTTGAGGCTCCTTGTGCGCAGGTACCAACGAAGATAGTCTCGGACAATGAAAAGGGCGGGGCTGTTCAAAGCAAGGACGGAAGCCGCTTCGCGGTCTCGGCTCATGTCAAAGCCGACCTCAAGATCGTCAACGGGCAAACGAAGTTGACAGTCCCTTGGAGCTTGGCCGACGTCGAAGCCGAAGCGATGACTCCGTTGTCGATCCGAATCGCCGCAAAGAAACGGAACGGGAATCGCAACGAGCCTGAAGAAGCCAAGGTCTCTTGGCGGTCCGTTGTGCCTTCGGCGAGGCCGGGTGACCCTCCTGCAGAGGCAAAGGTGACCGTCTTCTCGTCGCATGCCAACGGACTGAACGTCGATGTGTCTCAGGGCAACCAACCTCAGCCCCAGGTGTCTTCCGCAAGCTCGAGACTAATCGTCTTGCGTGTTGGTGAGAGCCTGACGGCGAGGATCGCCGGAAGCGAGAGGTTCCTTGCCAGTTGGAGAGTCTCTTTGCCAGCGTCTTTGGTCGGTTCCCTCGATCCGGACGATGGAACAGGCTCTAACCAGGAAGTCTTCCGACACTCAAAGTACGAAGGCCGACTCACCAATAGTCCGTTGATGTTCAGCAGTAACGCTAGGTTCCGCTTCACAGCCAAAGAACCGGCAGACAGCGTCGTGATCGAGGTCAAAGGGGACGACCCAGAGAGCCCATCGACGACGACGATCAAGGTCAGGATCCTGGCTCAAGACCAGGCTTTGAACCTGTCAAGAGAGCCTGCCACATCTCTCAGGGAAGGGCAATCGTTCACTCTTAAGGCCTCAACAAAGATTGGAGACGTCATCAAGAATTTTGAACCTGGAGACCTGAAAGTCGTGGCCAACGACCTTGACCAAGTTGATAAAGGCCTTCAATTCAAGACAAAGATGAGCGGCAACTTCACCCTAAAGGTCAAGGCAGTTGCCGAGGAGTGGACGAGCCTTCCGGAGGCGACACTCAATGTCTCGGTCGATCCAGGTTTGGACCGCCTCGTCGTGCTCGAGTCGGCTGCCAGTCTCCTTGTGGGGGAGCGCAAGTCATACCGGATCGCTTTGCTCGACAAGAACGGTCAGGCCGTTGAAATTGAGCCGAAGTGGAACGTTCGCGCCAGCGTTGAGACAGGAAACGACGAAGAGCGACGCTTGGAAGCGACCGTGGAGGAGAACTCGACCGGTGGTCTTTCACTCAGAGTCAAAGGTGTGTCCGTCGGGGAGCAGAAGGTCCAGTTGACGTTAAGTGGGCCAGAATCTGGGGACGTCACCGGAGAGGTCATTTTTAGCGTGGCCGGCGTCGGATCGTTCCGTACGGCTGACGTCAGGATCGACATGGTCGACGAGGTCACCGCAAAGTACTTGTTTGGCGAAGCGGTCAACAGAGAGTACTTCGTCGGCAAGGTCCGCGTTTTCAACCGGCTTCATGATGGTGACGACCAAAGGTACGTGGGGCAGTCGATCCTCGCTTACAGCGAGTCCCTTGAGGTCGGCATTCAAATGATGAAAAGGCCCCATGGATCTAAAAAGAACAACTGGATTCCGGTCCAAGAGTCCGACTTTCTGGAAGAGTTTGGGGTGACAGACTCGAACCCCGAAAACCCAGTCCCTGTCTTGCTTGTGACCTACCAGGGTTCCCCTGATAAATCCGAGTCCGAGGTTGTGGCGAACGTTCGAAGCCTGCCGCCAGTCGAACTTTCAGTCGGGGACGTTGTTCACTTGATCACCGAAAAGGAGAGTGCCGCCTCTGTTGGTGAATGGGGCAGCGTCTTCAAGGACGATAACGGTCGGGGCCAGGATGTCGCTCTTGTCATCGGCAACGTCCTCCGGGCCGTGAGCCCGGGAACGATCGTATTCAAGAAGACCGTTACGGTGGACAATAAGTCGCGCGCTTATCTCGTGCACGTTCGGGTCAAGGACTCCTCACCGACTCCGCCTGTCACCGTCGAATTGGGCAAGGCCATCGGTGCCTCGGTCAAGGTCGGTTCTGTCATCGTCATCAAGGTCAACAATCAACAGTCAGAGCAGACGATCAAGAAGATCAAGGCTGCTGGGCCCAGTGGCGGTGTCGAGGTCATCGACGCTGCTTCGGGCTTAGTCAAGGCCAACAAGCCCGGCCAGTCAGTTCTCGAGCTGGTGACCGAGGACGGCAATAGCGAGAAAAGCTCTTTCGTCGTGCTGACCATCGACTCACCCACGGGCCGCTCCCTCCCGCCGTCCACTTATTATTCAGGCGGTCGGTTGTATCGAGCCCGGGGGCTGTTCCGATATCGGCCCTACTCCGCAGACGTCATGATCTACACCACCGACGTCAGGCAGCAAACCACCGGCACCGCCAACTTCGCCCGGGCCATCCAGGGCGCTTCCAGCGTCGCCTCGTGGCTCGTTAGCTCCGAAATTTGGAAAGGTGACGGGAACAAGTTTGCGGCGGGCCTCAGTGCCTTAGTCATCCCAACCTTCAACACCCTCGCGCCAAGATTCGACGCGAACGAGCGAGCCAATCTCCAAAAACTCACGTTTGCCGCCCTCGAAGAGATCCCGTATGGCGGCGACATCAGTCGATACGTGTTCTTTCCCAAGGGAACGCTCAAGGGAGTCTTGTCCAACCACGACGTCCGGATCAGCTCTATCGACACCAGCTACTTCGCGATCCAAGTGGCCATCATTCAAAAGCTCTCACGTCCTGCGAGCTCCGGAGACTGATCGGGCCGTCGGCCCCGCGGCGTCGTTCGGTCGTGCCACGATCCCAAGGATGCCGGTGTACGAGTACCGTTGCGGCGGTTGCGGCAAGAAGGTCGCCTTGCTGGTCGGGGTCACGGCCGAGCCCGACGACGAATCATGCCCCTCTTGCGGGAGCCGAGACCTGGTCAAAATGGTCAGTCGATTCCGCCGCGGGCGGAGCGAGGACGACCGGATCGACGAGATGAGCGACCGGCTCGAAACGATGGGCGAGCCCGACAGCGGGGTCGGAATGCGGCGCCTCGTGCGCGAAATGGGAAAGGCGATGGACGACGACATGGCCGACGAGATGGAAGAACTCTTCGAGTCCGACCAAGACGACTCTCCGGAGACGGCGGATTGAAACCGCTCGGACAGATCACGGTCGTGTGCGGATCGATGTACGCCGGCAAGAGCGAGGAGCTCATCCGGCTCGCCCGCCGAGCGCTCTATGCGAAAAAGACGGTGCAGGTCTTCAAGCCGAGCGTTGACCGCCGCTATGACGAGACCATGGTCGTCACCCATATGGGCGTGCGCCACGAGGCCGTGCCTGTGTCCTCAGTCGATGAACTCCGGTCGAAGGCAAGCCCCGACACTCAAGTCTTCTGCATCGAAGAAGCCCAGTTCTTCGATAGCTCGATCGTCGACTTCGCCGTCGAGATGGCCGATGCCGGAAAGGAAGTCGTCCTCGCCGGGCTCGACCAAGACTTCCGGCGAGAGCCATTCGGACCGATGCCCGAGCTGCTCTGCGCGGCCGACGAAGTGATCAAGCTCCGAGCGATCTGCGTCAAATGCGGAAGGCCGGCCAGCCACACTTACCGTCAAGTCGACGGTCGACCGGCCCATCGAGACGACCCGATCGTCCTGATCGGAGCCACCGACTCCTATGAAGCCCGGTGCCGGGCTTGCCACCGTCTTCGGGGCAAACCCAACAAGCGCCCGACTACTTCTTGACCAGCGAGACCTTGCCCGAGATGATCTGGCCAGCGATGGGAACGTCCTTCCATTCGCCTTCGTACTTGTGCATCTGGCCCGTCGCCGGGTGGATCCAGACCGTTCCGGACATTTGGGCCGGGTCGGAACCCGAAGCTTCTCTCGCTTCAACCTTGACCTTGAAGAGCAGGGCGCCGTCCACTGTCTCGACACCGGTCACCTCATAACCGATCTCGACCGCCTCGGTACCCTGTTCGCCATTGGCGTCGATCTTCGCTTCCCACTTGTCGCCAGGCCCGACCGCCTCACTGGGATAAACGAAGGCTTGGAGGTTGGCCATTCGGCGAACGCTCGCGTCGACCATTTCCCCCTCAAGGGCGGCGACCCTCCCGTCGGGCCCGACCGTCATCGTCGTCAGAGCCCCGATCTCACCAGGAGCCGGCATTTCGTTCCCGCCGATCACGACGACCCCGTTCTTCTGCTCGCTGCTGACGACGATCGTCGAGCCAGCGGCCTCTTTGACGGTTTCGACCAGGTCCGCCGTGTATCTCAGCGGCGAGCCGCCAAACTCAGTCTCCACCACCATCGAATAGGTCGTCACCTGACCGGTCGTGGCGATCCTTTTGAGCGGCGACTTCGTCACCGTGCTCGCCGTTTGCTCAGGGTTCATCTGGGCTGTCGCGCCCAGGGCCAACAAGCTCGCTGTCAACATCCATGCCGTCTTCATCGTGTCCTCGTACGGGTACCTTTTACCTGACGTTTCGGAGCTCTTCGGGTTTGACTCGGCCAGGTCCTGGAACTGCATGGGCTTATGGAGAACTTTGGTCGCACGTTGGTCGTGGTCGGTCTTGGAACCGCCCTTATCGGAGGCGCGCTCTGGGGGATCTCCGCGTTGTTCCCCCACTTTCGTCCTGGGCGCCTGCCTGGCGACATCGTGATCGAAAGCCCCGAGACGAAAGTCTATGTCCCCATAACCACGATGATCCTCTTGAGCCTTGCCGCCACGCTCGTCCTGTGGCTGATCGGGACGCTCAAGCGATGAGTCTGGTCGTGAGCTTCGATTGCGCGGAGACGCTCATGAGCGTCGATTGGCAGCCTGCGGAACTGGCCGTCGATTCCGCCTCGGCCCTGGGGCTTCCAGGGGACGGCGCGCTCTATGACCGCCTCTTGCGCTCGCGGTGGGGGGAGTTCCGTGAACTCAATTTGTCAGGCAACGTTGGACTGGCCGATCACTTCTGGCGCCGGTTGACCGAAGATTGGGCGGCAAGCCAAGGCTGGTCTCCGGACTTCGTCGAACCTTTGCTGGCCGAGGCGCACCGCCGGCTCTATTCGGACGATTCCACCGTGTTCCGGGTCTTTGACGACGTCGTGCCGTGCCTCGAGGCCTTGCAGCAAGCAGAAGTACGGCTCTGTGTGGTCAGCAATTGGGACGTCTCTTTGGAGCGCACGCTGAACTGCTTCGGGCTCCGGCACTTCTTCGAAGCCGTGGTGGCCTCGATGGTGGTCGGAGTCGAAAAGCCGGATCCCGCGATCTTCCACATCGCGGCGAAGGCGATGGGGTGCCCTGCTTCCTCGATGGTGCATATTGGCGACAACCCGGTGGACGATCTGATGGGCGCCAAAAACGCGGGGGCCAAGGGTCTCGTGATCGACCGCAGAGGCGGCTCGGACTCAAAGGTCTTTCTCTCGACGCTGACGGCTTTACCGGAGCGGCTCGGACTGTGACTGTCGAAGACTTCGATTTTGAGCTTCCCGAAGAGCTGATCGCCCAAGTTCCGTTGGAGCCTCGCGACGCGTCGCGCCTGCTCCACTTGCACCGGGCCACCGGGGCTGTGGCTCATCGCAAGTTCCACGACGTCGTCGAGATCCTGGCCGCCGGCGACCTCCTCGTCTTCAACGACACCCGCGTCACGGCCCTGAGGATCTTTGGAAGAAAGGGGAGCGGGGCCAAGGTCGAGGCTCTCGTCCTGAGGCCCGAAGACGAGGGCCATCTCGCTTTGACCAAGCCGGCCAAGAAGCTCAGGACGGGCGACAAGCTCGTCTTCGAAGACCGTCTGACTGCCGAAGTTGTGCAAGAGCGAGACGGCGGGCTCCGGGTGCTCAAGTTCCTTGGAAGCGACGCGTCTGCTGTCCTAACTGAGATCGGCGAGACCCCACTCCCTCCCTACATCCACGAGAAGCTCAAGAACCCGGAGCGATATCAGACCGTGCTCGCCAAGACCCCAGGCAGCGCCGCCGCCCCGACAGCCGGGCTCCACTTCACCGAAGACACCCTCGGACGGTTAAGGGCCAAAGGAGTGAAAACGGCGACGGTCACCCTGGATGTCGGCCTCGACACCTTCCGACCCATTTCGGTGTCGGATCTTGCCGACCACAAGATGCTCGGCGAACGATGCTCAGCTTCGAGCGAGACGGCCGAACAAGTGCGGCATTGCCGCGGCCGCATTGTCGCCGTCGGAACCACCAGCGTGAGGACCCTTGAAACGCTTGCCACTGGCCACAGACAGCTCGAACCTGGCGAGAGGGTCTCCAACCTCTTCGTGACACCCGGATTCGAGTTCAAGGTCATCGACGGGATGTTCACCAACTTCCATTTGCCCCGCACGACCATGCTCATGATGGTGGCGGCGCTCGTCGGTCGGGACGCCCTGATGAGGGCCTATCACGAAGCCATCGTCGAGCAGTACCGGTTTCTTAGCTTTGGCGACTCGATGCTCGCGCTCTGAAAAACGGCTTGACCTAGGGGCCAATGAAAGATGTATGATGTTTCACAGACATGATGCCAAACTCCAGGCAGTTCGACCCTCTCGCCTATATTGAGAGCGCCTTCCTGGACACCAACCCGCAAGGGGTTGGCGCCCCCCAGGCAGGTCAGACCAAGCCCAAGGAGGCCAAACCTTCGGCAGTCAGGTTCCGCAAAACGGCGATGAGCGCGCCGAGGCCGCGCCGGTCGAAAGAGAGCCCGATCGAGACGCCAATAGGCGCCGAGTTCCGCGAGCTCTTGGAGCACCTCCCCAGAAACCTCGAGTTCCTTGGGAAGTTCTTCAACGACTCGGTGACGTCGCACTACTACAACGGGGACTTCAAGGAATCGCGAGAGGACCTGATCCGTCGGCTCGTGGATCCCGAACTCACGTTGGAAGAAGCGGCCCGGTTGCTCGGGGTGTGCCCGACCACGGTGCGGCGCTATACGAACCGTGGTTGGCTGGCGCACCACCGGACGTCCGGCGGCCAGCGACGGTTCCGACTCAGCGGCCTCGTCCGGTTCGTCGACGAGCACGCCCGCTTTCCCGAGGGCGGGGCCGGCCAGTCCTGAGGGACGGGCCAGGTAACCTCCCTCCATCATGCGCGGGTTGAAAGTCGCTGTCTTCTCCGACAGCGCGTCGCCTGTCGCCAACGGGGTCAGTGTCAGCATCGACACCCTGATCGCGGCCCTACGCCGTCGGGGCCATAGCGTCCATCTTTACACCTCCCGGTTCCCTGGCCACGTCGATTCTGACCCCAATGTCCACCGGTTCCCATCGATCCGGTCGCCATGGACCGGCGACTACCCTCTCGCTGTGCCGCCCTTTTATCCCTGGTTCGCCGAGTTTCAGCGCCAAGGCTTCGACGTGGTCCACACCCACACGCCTTTCACGGTCGGGTTTGTCGGGCTTCGATGGGCCGAATCGACGGAGACCCCGATCGTGGCCACTTATCACACGCATTACGACAAATACGTGCACTACATGCCGTTCTTCCCTCGCCGGTACCTCCGGTACAAAGTGGCCAAGCACACTCACTTCTACTACAATTCGGTCTCCCATGTGGTCACGCCGAGCGACGCCTCTCGGCGGTGGCTCCTGCGCCATTCCGTCTCCACACCCGTCACGGTCATCCCGACTGGTGTCCCCGAGCCCAAGATGTTCGACCGATCAGAACTTCGCTTGGAACTGGGCGCCGATCCCAACACTCGGGTGTTGCTATACGTGGGCCGGATCGCGGTCGAGAAGAACATCCGGCTCATCCTGGAGGCTGCCCAGACCGTGCTCAGACAGCGGAGCGACGCCGTTTTGTGGATCGTCGGCGACGGCCCGGCACGATCCGGCTTCACCGAAGAAGCCCGGATCTTGGGGATCGGGGACAGGACTGTGTTCTGGGGCTCCGTCCCGCGTCACGAAGTCGACCGGTTCTACGCGGCAGCCGACGTCTTCGTCTTTGCTTCCATGACGGAGACTCAGGGTCTCGTGGTCACTGAAGCGATGACTTATGGGCTCCCGGCGGTCGTGGTTCAAGGCGGCGGGGCTTCGCAGGCCGTGGCGGACGGGGCCTCCGGGTTCATCGTCCCGAACAATCCTGAAGACATGGCCTCTCACGTGCTTGGATTGCTGGACGACGACACGCTCTACGCTGCTGTTTCTCGGACGGCCAGGCATGACGGTCTCAATCTGACGGTAGGGGCCATGGCGGGCAAAATCGAGTCCCTCTACCGCCAAGTGATCGGCCCGACCCACCGGACCGAGGCGGTGAGCGTCCATTAGGGCCCCCAAGGGTCTCGCGGCCTACGGTTGGGTCGTCGCCCTCTTGTTCGCGGCCCGCATCCTCTTGGGGACGGCGCTCTTTCCACCGGCCGTGGCGACCGTACTCGTCTTTGTCGTCTCTGTCGCCTTCGTCGCACTTCCGATCTATGGGCTCTTTCAGGCGGCGGCCCACCCGTGGAGCCCGAAGCCGGCATGGCTGCTGCTTGTTGGCGGGGCTCTGATCCACGCCGCAGCGGCCTTCCTCTTGAGGGCTATGCCGCCGTTCGGCCTTCCGTCCGTGATCGTGGAGGCTCTCGGGCAAGTCGGACTTTCCGGATGGACGTTGGGCCTAGGCGTCCTTGTCGCGATGCTGATCAAGGACAAGAACATGATCCTCCCGATCGCCGTGTTCCTGGCTGGATTCGACATGTTCTTGGTCTTCAGTCCCATGGGGCCAACGGCCAAGATCATCGAGGCCCAACCTGAGGTGTTCCAGTCGATCGCGATGAGCGTCCCTGCTCCTCGCCCCATGGGCCCCGAGGCGCCGACCGGGGCCGCTGTTCAACCGATGGCCTTCGTCGGGCCTGCCGATCTCTTCTTCGTCACCACCTTTTTCGTCTGCCTGTACAGGTTCAAGATGCGTGTCGCGGCCACGGCCAGGTGGTTGGTGCCCGTCATGGCGGCTTACTTGCTCGTCGTCCTGTTGCCGACCGGGCTGAGCATGTTGCCTGCCCTCGTACCGATCGGTGCGACGGTCCTCCTAGTCAACCGCGGCGAGTTCAAGCTTTCGAGGGACGAGGCCATCGGCACGGCTCTGGCCGTTGGACTCGCCATCATCTTGGCCGGGTATGGCGTCTACTCCCGGATCACTCACAAGAGGCCAGAATCGCAGACTGCGCCTTCGAACGCGGCTCCCGTCCCAGATGCCGCAGCACTTCCAGCGACGCGCGCGCCAGCCGGTGCTGATCGATCCCGGTAGCGATCCCTGATCTCTCCAAGAAATAGACCAAGTCTTCGGTCGCGAGGTTGCCGCCGGCGCCAGGAGCGTACGGGCAACCGCCCAAACCGCCTGCGCTCGCGTCGAACGCCCGATACCCCAGCTCGATCGCCTGGGCCACATTGGCCACAGCAGTCCCCCGCGTGTCGTGGAAGTGCCAAGCCACCTTTGACGGTTCGACTCCCAAGACCTCATGGAGCGCCCGGACCTCCTTGGGCGCCGCGGCCCCGATCGTATCGCCAATCGAAACCTCGTCGACGCCAAGGGCCGCCAAACGCCCGACCACGCCAGCCGTCGCCTCCGGGTCGATCCGGCCCGCATAAGGGCACTCGAAAGCAGTACTCACATAGCCCCGTGCCCAACCACTTGGACGGGCGGAACGGAACACCGTCAGGATTTCCCCGAAGACCGCCAGGGACTCCTCGATAGACATATTGATGTTCTTGTGGGTGAAAGCGTCGCTGGCGGCCGTGAACACCGCGATCCGATCGACTCCGCACTCCAAAGCGCGTTCAAGCCCCTTGAGATTCGGCACCAAAGCCGAGAACAAGGTTCCGGCAGGCAGCTGGGCCCACAACTCGGCCGCATCGCCAAGTTGAGGCACCCACTTCGGCGAGACGAAGCTGGTCGCTTCGATCTCTTGCAGCCCGGCTTCGGCAAGAAGGGCCACGAACCGGGCTTTGAGCCCGGTCGGAACGGTGAGCTTTTCGTTTTGAAGCCCGTCCCGAGGGCCGACTTCAATGATACGGACCATCTGGGCCATTCTAAACAAAAAAACGGCTCCGGTTCCCGGAGCCGCGCACTTTCATCTCTTTCAGGGAAGATCCCTCACTGACGCCATGCTTTGCAGGTCGTCGCAAGGTTCACTCTTGCTTGGAAACGCCGCTGTTCTAGCCCTCCGAACCCTGGTCAGGGGTCCGTCTATAGCTGCTTCCAGAGATGACTATACCAGGAAGCGGGTCCAGTCATGAGACTCTTTCTATCGAATCGCTAGACCTAAGGTTCAACGGGTCGCAATAACTCGCATAACTACTGTCACAAAAACGCCAGCCGTCACGCACAAATACCGGCCTTCGAACCCGACCTCAGTGTCACGAAACGTGTGGGAAGCCCGCTCTGATTGTGCTGTGACCGAAGACCAAACAGTCCCCAGATCGACCTGCACCATCTCCGTGACGCGCTTTGAAAGCATGAAGCTGGAGTGGATTTGGATCATCGGGTCCAAGCCCTCCATGACGTCTGCCTTGGCGACCCTCAGGTAGGCCAGGCGGGTGAGTTCTTCGAGCAACCTTTTGCGGAAGTCTGATCGTTGCCAGTTGTCGGCGGGGGTGTACGCGGCCAAGTAGTCGGCCAGCCTCTTGGTGTACTGACTTGGATCGACTCGGTCACTCATTGACTTCGTCTATATGGACCAGGAGTTGGCCCGCTGTGACCTGGTCGCCCTTGGCCACCGGCACACGGGTCACGATCCCTTGATAAGGGGCCAGGATCGGCTGTTGCATCTTCATCGCCTCGACCACCAAGAGCTTCTGGCCGGAGACGACCGAATCGCCAGGGGCCACATACACTTCGACGATCTGACCGGGCATTGGGGCGCAGGCGTCACCAAGATTCGTCGCATGCTTGCTTCGCCTGGAAGACGTCTTGGGCTCGATCTTGAACACTCGTCCTTGAAACGAAACCCAGACTGTTTCTCCCGACCGTACCGTCAGGGCCGACTTCACGGCCCCCTCGTCGCGCACCCACCACCGGTCGGCCGACCATTCGATCTTCACGCTCCCGAATTCAGGAGCGTCCGCGTCAGTTCCGTTTACCAAGTACCGCAAGCTTGCTTGTTCTCCGAAAATCGCCGACACGCCTCAACGAAGCCTTCCAGCAAATGGATCGTCGCGGGGCTATCGGGGGTGCGCTCCGGGTGCCATTGCACCGTTACGATCCACCGGCCCGTCGTGTCTTCGAGGGCCTCGATGGTTCCGTCCGGAGCCCATGCGACGGGACGCAGGCCCTCGCCCACCGTCGCGACCGCTTGATGGTGGCTCGAAACCGCTTCGAATTCGAGGGTTTGCGTCAAGGATGCGAGCCGGCTGCCAGGCTCCACCCGGTGGAGGTGGACATGGTCGCCTCGGTGCTCGCCCTTGGCCGGATCGTCCATGAGGTGCTGGACCAGCGTGCCGCCCCGTTGCACGTTCACGAACTGACACCCATAGCAGATCCCCAGGATCGGCATCTCATGCGGGGCGGATCGAAAAACCGCGGCCTCTGTCTCGTGCCTTCCCGTGTCCTCCGCCGTGTTCTCAGGGTGGGCAGACTGGCCATATCGGGCGGGGTCGATGTCGGGCCCGCCCATGATCACCCATCCGTCCAGGATCGGCAAGACATCGGCTGGCTGAGATCCTTGGGGAATGACCAGCGCGGTGGCCCCGGCCCGCCTCAAAGCATCGACATACTGAGTCCCGACACAGTGGAGCGTCCGGTGCTCGCTGGCGGCGGGATCTTCCCTGAGCCCGGCCACGATTCCAACGATCGGTCGGGTCACTCGGTCGCCAACTCCCGGATCGACTCCACGTTTTTCTTGATGCTGTTGAGGACGTCAGCTCCGCCGACCCCGTTGATCAGCCGATGGTCGATCGTGATCCCAACGTTGGCGCACCTTTGGGGCCTGAGCTCGCCGGGCACGTTGGCAAGCCCGGTGAAGGGCTCCCCGAGAAAGATCGTGATGACGCCTGGCGGCACCACCACGGCCATGGCGTCGCGGATGCCGTGCCCAGCCATGTTCGTGATGCTCAGCGTGGTCGCCTCGGTCGCTTGGTCTTTGCCGTGGCGGGCCATGTCGATCTTAGCCCGGGCTCGGTCCGCGAACTCGCGCCAACCCAGCGAGTCAGCGTCCTCGATGACCGCGACCACGAGTTCGTCCCCAGGCAACGCGACGGCGACTCCGAGCTGAAGGTGGGCGTACGTCCGCAAAGTACCGTCGCCGACCAACGTCGTCCGCATGATCGGGTGGTCTTTGGCGGCCCGGGCCACACAGTAAGCGAACATGGTGAAAGCGCTGGGTTGGAAGTCGCCACCGCGTGACTTGACATCGGCCCGCAGGCTTTCTATCGGCCCCCAATCAGCGACGACCGACATCATTCCAGGCACGACCAGTTGATTGCCCCTTTGGAGCCGGCTCATCAAGACCCGCTGCTTGGCTGGCATCTCCCTTTCACTGAACGGTTTGCCGCCCGTTGCCGTCTTCGCGACAGTTGGGCCCGACAAGAACGCGTCGATGTCCCCAGGCATCAGCTTGGATCCGGCTGCGGGAATCGACTCGATTTGTTCGTTGTTCAGGCCCTTGCTCTTGGCGTACGCCCGGGTCCTCGGGGGCACGTCCCGCCGCCGAGAGACTGCGGAAGGACGTTGGCTCGAGCCGGCCTGGCTCGCAACGATTGCCTCCGACTTGGCTTCGGTCGCAGGGGCCGCCACAAGGCCCTCCACCCGCATGACCCCGACATCCGCCCCGATCTTGAGCACCGTGTCCGGATCGGCCAACCATTTGACGATCGTGCCGGAGTGAGGAGCCTCGACGTCCATCACGGCCTTGTCGGTCTCCATCTGGTAAATCGGCTCGTCGCGACGGACGGTTTCCCCTGGCTGTTTCAGCACTGCGACAAGACGGGCTTCTTGAAGGCCCTCGCCGATTTGGGGGATCTTGAGGACAAACTCGCTGGCTGACGACGGGGCCGCTTGGGCCTCGGGCTGGGGAGCGTCGGCCCCCTCTTGAACGTCCATCACGAGCACCTCTGCCCCGATCTTCAGGATCGTATCGGGCTCGGCCAGCCACTTGACCAACTTCCCTGCGTGAGGAGACTCGACGTCCATGACCGCCTTGTCCGTCTCCATCTGGTAGATCGGCTCGTCCCGTCGGACCGTATCGCCGGGCTGCTTGAGGACGGCGACAAGACGGGCCTCTTGGAGCCCTTCTCCGATCTGGGGGATGCGCAACGAGACTTCAGGCATGGCGACTGTGCTCAGTTTGGCACAGGCCCCTCACGCCATTAGCCGTCCCAAGGTCCCTGGACGGTGGCCCCACCGAAAGGAGCAGCCACATCCGACAGGCAAGCAGCCACTTCGTCTTGGATCTGGGATGAGGCCTCGCCCGCTTGGCGACGCTCGGCGAACCACGGGACCTGCAGAACGTGGGTCACCTGGTCTCCCTTTGGCCCGCTCACTTCGGCATAAGGGACATCGATCGCGAAGATGACTTCGTCGGCACGCTCGAACACGGCCTGGCACAGGTCTGTCAAGTCAGAACGAAGGGCTTCGACGTCGCGGGCGTCAGATTTTCCGACAAAGAGATTGCCGAACTGGTCGGTCGCTTCCCAGGTGACGGCCATAGCTGGGAATCTACCCCTTGGCCAAGGTCGCCAGGACCGTCCGAAGGGCTCCTGCCATAATGCTCGGCACGGACTCCGGGTGACGCTTCCCCCTCCCCGACCAGTCTCAAGCACAAGAGGTTTCACATGGCCAAGAAGATCAGTAGCGTCATCAAGCTCAATATCGCCGCCGGCAAAGGGACGCCGGCCCCGCCGGTCGGGCCCGCCTTGGGCCAGGCAGGCATCAACATGATGGAGTTCCTGAAGAAGTTCAACGAGCAAACGGCTCCCCAGATGGGCTTCACCCTCCCGGTCGAGATCGTCGTCTTTGAAGACCGCTCGTACAACTACAAGGTCAAGCAGCCCCTCATGACCGACCTCATCAAGCGGGCCATGGGGATCGAGAAAGGATCCAACAATCCTGGCAAGGAGAGCGCGGGCACGTTGACCCGGGAGAAGGCGATCGAGGTCGCCAAGCTCAAGATGGCCGACCTCAACACGACCGACATCGAGCAAGCGATCCGCATAGTCGCGGGATCCGCGAGGTCGATGGGCATCCAGACCGACTTTTAGACTCAGTTCTTCGGGTTTTCAGAAACCCGGCCCCGAAAAGACCGTCATACTTCAAGGCAGTGAAGCGCGCCGTCCTTCTCTTGGTGGGTCTGGGTCTTGCGACCGCAGGCTGGGCCGGGCCTGACAACGAGCCTTTTGGGCCCGCTCAGGCCGCCGCTGACGTCATGCGGAGCTCAGGAAACGCAGACATCGCGTTCTTGCCGGCAGGGGTGCTCAAACCAGGGTTCAAATCGGGCGAACTGAGCAAGATGCTCCAGTTCCCGACGGACGACGTCGTCGTCGTGACCCTTACCGGGGCCCAAGTCCGTCAAGCCCTTGAGCGGTCGGTGGCCATGGTTCCCTCCCCCAATCCAGGTTTCCTCCAAGTCTCTGGACTGACGGTCGTCTACTCGCCGGCCGCCTCCCCCAACAAGCGCGTGGTCTCAGTTTCGGTCTCGGGAGCCGACCTCCAACCCGGGCGGGACTATCGAGTCGCGATGCCAGGATCGCTGGCTCGCGGCGGACTCGGCTACTTCACAGTTTGGGACAAGTCCGCTAAGTCGGAGACGTTGCCGAACACCAACCTGGAGTCACTGCTCAAGGGCAAGTCCGGAACTGAGACCGAGCCTCGGTACCGCACCACCGGTTGATGCGGGTAACGTCATAGGGTCGCCCATGATGACGCCCTATGACTGGCAGGAAGGAATCGCTCACCGGGCCCAGTACATCGAGTCCCGTATTGTGGGCGGCTCGCCCGTGCTGGCACTTTCGATCAACGAGGGCATCCTCGCAGGATCGTTCCGGCGTCAAGCCCGCAAACTGTTCGAGATCTATGACCGGCTGATCTACGCAGGGATCGGGCTCCAGTCCGATGTCGAGTCGCTTCGGGTGGCGAGCATCGAGTTTGCCCACCGCGAGGGTTTCCAGCGGAGCGAACAGGACGTCACGATCCAACGGGTGGTGACGGCCATGAGCCAACCGATCAAGAACGCCTTCGCCAACTTCAATTCGGCCCCGTTCGTCGCCAAGGCCCTGTTCATGGAGGTGTGCGACTCAGTTGAGGACGACCGGTACTACTGCCTTGATTACGACGGGGACTATGTCAATGACCGCAGGTGGTCTTGGCTCGGGGGCACACGGGAAATCGGCGACAAACTGTCGGCGTCGGTGCAGAAGGATTTTCAGCCCGACATGGGGATCGAAGCGACCCTGGCGTTCGTCGAAGCCTCTCTCAAACAGGTCCAACCCGAGACCAAGAGACGGGAACCTGAACCGCTCGTCTTCGAGGCCGCACTCCTCGAGAGGAGCAAGAAAGGCGACCGAAGGTTCAAGCCTCTAGCGGGGTTCAGCGACTAGCCAGGGCGCTTCGCAGGCGAACCGCGCACTCCTCGGGAAGCGTGTCGGTCAGGAAGTTTCCGGCGGCGCTCTCGACGCCTGCCAGGTACTTCAACTTCTCGCGGGTCCGCCGGAGGGGCAGGAACTCGACCCGCAGACGGGTCCAAGGGCGGGCGACACCGTCCGTCGGGGCCTGGTGAAGGGCCATCATCAGAGGCAAAGGAGCGTCGAAAAGGCGCTCGTAAGCCTGGCTAATGCTGTGCACGGCCTCGGCCAACGAATCGAGGCCCTCCGGACCTAAGTCGGCTAGCGATGTCCACGGCCCTGTCGGCACGATCCAAGATTCATAGGGGTAGCGAGCAAAGACCGGACAAACCGTGACGAACTCAGAATGGCGCGCCACGATCCGGGTCTCGGCGGCGGTCTCCTCCTCCAGCCAGTCGTCCAAGAGGGAACGCCCCGTTCGTTTCCAATGATCGTCTTCGGCAGCCAGGGTCCGGCTTGGCACGCTCGGGACAAACGGAAAACCGTAAATCTGGCCGTGCGGGTGGCTGAGAGTGACGCCGACCTCCTTTCCGCGATTCTCGAAGACGAATACATAAGCCACCTCGTCCAGCGCCCCCAAGGAGAGAGTGCGATCTCGCCAGACCCTGACCAGCTTGCGAGTTTGGAGGAGAGGCAGGCTCGCGAGGGTGGCGTCGTGGCGAGACGAGTAGCAGACGACTTCGCACACACCCTCGCTTGGGCACACCGGGCTGAGGGCCGTTCCAAGCACGCCTGGCTCTGCCGGATCGAGTTGGAGAGCAGGGAACCGGTTCTCAAAGACGATCAGGTCGTAGTCCTGGAAGGGGGCCTCGGTCATCGGGCCTCCCGGCACGGTCGGACAAAGAGGACAGTGCTCGTCGGCAGGGTGATAAGTCCTGTCTTGCCGGTGGGTGGCGGTGACGACCCACTCCTCCAGGAACGGGTGCCAGCGGAGTTCGGACATTTCTGGATTTCGGGGTCAGTCGCCGGGCGGCGTGGGATCCTCAGGCGCTTCGACCGCGTGGGCGGCGCGAAGCTTGGCGACCTTCGTCTCGAAGAGAGCCCTTGGCCGCCCCACCAGCTCGGGCTCGCGCCCTTCAAGCAGAGCGACCAAGGCCGCGCACTCGGACTGGCTGAACTTCACCGCCCCGAGTTTGTGCTCCTCAAACGCCTCATAGGCCAACGGAGCCACAGCCTGGGCGCACCGGGCCATCGCTTCGGCATAGACCCGGATCTCGTATTGCGCATGAGCGTCCATGCGCAGGTGGAGAAAGTGGAAGAGGTTGTGGAGATCGATCTGCCAATACCACTCGGTGTAGAGCGAGAGCGGCAGGTTGATCCGGGCGACCTCTCGGGCCAAGCCCTTCCCGAGGTAGGTCTCATAGGTCTTGTAAGACCTCCCTTGTTCCTCTTGGATGGCCTGTGCGAGCGCGTCTGCCCCAGGCACGACCTCGTCTGATCGGGCCTGCTTGTTGTCGATGCTTTGGCCGCGCAGGTCCTCGGGCCGGGGCACATAGAATTCGTCGCGCATCACCGAATAGCGCCCGCTGATCTCGTTGAGCCTGGCCGTGCGGTGCCGCACCCACTGGCGGGCGACGAACACCGGCATCTTGGCGTGGAACGTGAGCACCACTTGCTCGAACGGCGACGTGTGCTCGTTCCGCATCAAGTAGTGGATCAAGCCCCGGTCTTCCCGGTAGCTCTTCGTCCCCGCCCCATAGCTCACGCGGGCCGACTGGACGATCCTTTGGTCACCCCCCAGATAATCGACCAAGCGCACGAACCCCTTGTCGAGCACCGGGATCTCCTGGTCGATGAGGGCCTCAGCCTCGGGCACGACGAGTCTCGCCACGCAAGGATTCTGGCACGCGCAGAACTCAAGAGGTTTGGCTCGGTTCGGGACTGGGGACACGCCTTGTCAGCCACTTCGAAGCAGCGCGAGCCACAAGTAAAGAGGCGAGTGCAAGGGAGGCCAAGTAAAGAGAGTCAAGCATGGGCACGAACCAGAAGATAGAGGGTCTCTGGAAGGCTCCCGGCGACAGGAGACTGGCCAACCAAGGCCAAGATCCGAACACGAAGATGACCGCTAAGGCTTGGGTCGCAAACCTCTAATCACGCAACCATGAAAGCACCGAACCCCCGACCGATGCGATCGCGATGGCCCAGAGGGCTGTCCACATCATAAGGCTGACGCTGGCCCCATCTATCCGAGAGACCACAACGGCGATCCAACTAATGACGGAGAACAGAACAGGGCCCCAGTCAGGTTCTTTCTTCATAGAGAGCCATGCGATTTAGGGTAGCCCAACCAGTGACCATTCCATAGGCAGCTAGAGTTACAGTCGCCGTCATCGAGATCGAAATGATCGTAGCGCCATTGTTCGGTTGCCTTGTCAACGCAAGCGGCAGATTGTGCCCAATCTGGGTGTATGCTGCCCAGGGAAGAGCCCAAACGAGAAGGGCTGTTCCCCACTGAGGACCGCTTTGCGGTAACCAGGTGAAACACCTCGTTGTGAAAATCAGGCTTAGCAGGTTGACCGTCAAAGAAGTGACGAAACCGAGGACACTCCCTTGTGTCATCACGAGAACGTACATGGCATGGGGCAACGCCAAAAGCAACGCCCAACCTATTCCTGCGATTCGAGAAACTTTTGACATCGCTCTTGCCTCCACGACACGTCATAATCCGCAAACACCGCAATCACCGGGAAGATAATATGTTGCTGGCCGCGATCGCCGCAAACAATTCTGAGTTGACTGCGCCTCACAACTGCCCCGTCCCGGAGCAAGCGGCGAAAGGGAGCGCTCATCGGCCCCACCCGTGGAATCTCGCCAAATGGCTCAGCCGGAGACACGTCCAACAGCCATCCCCAGTTCGTGGCGCGGTCTCTATCCGGCCGCAATTCAAGGTAGCTCTCCCCAAATCCAAACTCTCGGCTCCCAATAAGAGAGTTTCTCTGTTCATGATGCATGCTTGGGAATCCATGCGCACGGCCACTTCTTTCCGCCCAGCCCTCGCTCGTACGATCTGCCAGCCCTGAGCACTGGATCACAGGGACGATGGCCTCTTGAACAAGTTCGCGGCAAGATCTTGGAAAGTAAACGTGTCGATCAGAGTAAATGGCACCGGCCACTCCGAGTTGCTTCAACGAATGGAGGTCGGCAGAGTGCCGAGCCTGCTTCTTCGCTTGCACCATTGCTGAAGCCGCTAAAGACAACAGCAACAACAAAATCGAGATCGAAGCAAGAAGCTCGACTAGAGAAAATCCTACTGGAGACCTTTTGCGACGCAATGTATCAAAACTTCCTCTACAGATAACAAGTATCTTCCGGACAGTCCAGCTAGGTGAAGGCCATACAACCATTCGGCGGGTTCCACCAGCATGGGCCATAGGCACCATTCTCACAGATATACCACGTCTTATACGTCGCCCTCTTCTCATAGGGAGTCGCCGGCGTCCAGGCACAGGACAAGCTCCAGTCAATGGCTTCGTATCCCAGGAACACTACGTCACTGTCCAGGCAGGCCGTGCACCGTGGCACCGCGGGCACTTCGATCTGGTCGCCAACCATATCTGGATTCCCAGCAAGGACAGACGAGGAATAGGTGGACGATGACGTGATCGTCAGCCATCCGACGGCTGCGATCATCGTCGTGACCCGATCCAATGCGGATGTATCTCCTATACCAAATGAATAGAAGAAGCCCCCCCTTTTTGTAGATCTTATGGCCCAAGTACTATTATTAGATCATTCCCTTGGCCCGGAGGTCCGGATAGTGGCAGGATTTGAACTTCTTGCCGCTGCCGCACGGGCACGGATCGTTCCGTCCGACCCGCGTCCAGTCGATCGAGCCAAGATCGACCGGGGCCAGCGTCGCGACCGCTCCGCCCGACTCGCTCGCCGAAGACGCGCCTTCTTCGACCCGCATCATCGCTGGAGCCGCTTCCTCCTGGACCGGTTCGCGCTGGACTTGGGCGTGATAAATCATTTTGACCGCCTGCTCGCGGATGCCGCGCTGTGTGTTCTTGAAGAGGTCGAACGTCTCGCGCTTGTAGGCCACAAGCGGATCGACCTGGCCATATCCCCGGAGGCCTATGCCTTCGCGGATGTAGTCGATCATCTGGAGGTGGTCCATCCACCGGTCGTTGATCGCCCGCAACATGACGTGCCGCTCGATTTCTCCGAGAACGTCGGGGCCGAACTCGGCTTTCTTGGCCTCAAAGGCGGCTTCGGCCGCTTCGACGACGGCTTCGATCAGTTCTGGTCCCGGCGGGATCGACTCAAACTCGCTGAGGGTCATCCGGTCGATCAGCGGGAACGCTTCGTTGAGCTCCTCGTAGGCGCCCGCATGGTCGTAGATCGGGGCCCCGGTCTCGGGGTCGAACGTATGCCCAGATTGGACGATCCCGGCGATGACCTCGCGCACGGCCGACCGGATCTCAGGGTCGCAGTCCTTGCCCAAAAGGATCTCGCGGCGAAGGCCGTAGACCGCCTCGCGCTGGGCGTTAAGCACGTCGTCATACTCAAGAACGTGCTTTCTCGCTTCGAAAAAGTGGTTCTCGATCCGTTCCTGAGTCTTCTGGATCATTCCAGAGATGAACTTCGCACGGACCTCCTCCATGGGGGGCCAAGCCTTGAGCACCGGGTTCTCTAGCATCTTCGCGTTGAAGACCTTCCACAGCACGTCCTCGAGGCTGACGAAAAACCTTGATTCACCTGGATCGCCCTGGCGACCGGCGCGACCGCGAAGCTGATTGTCGATTCGGCGGCTTTCGTGCCGCTCCGTGCCTAGGATGTAGAGCCCGCCAAGGTCGCGCACCTCTTCGGCCGCGGCCCGGCGCTCGGTGTCGTCAAGAGGCAGTGGCGGCGCGGCCCGCTCCTTGCCGCCTCGCCGGAAGCTCATGAACGTGTCGGCGAACTCGCTGGCGACGCCGCCGTCCTCTTCTTCTTGAGCCCGGGCCAGCTTGACCTGGTCATCGGCCACGCGCCCCCCGAGGAGGATGTCGACACCGCGGCCCGCCATGTTCGTGGCGATGGTGACCGCGCCTTTGCGTCCCGCCTCACTGATGATGGCCGCCTCCTTTTCGTGGTATTTGGCGTTCAGCACGTTGTGGGGAATGCCGTGGCGCAAAGCCTCGTCAAGATAGTGCCGGTTCTCGCGCGGCAGTTCGTGGATCGAAAGGAACCAGTCGGCGGTGTCGTCCCCCAGGGCGTTCGTCGGCAGACCAGCCATTTGGTTGACGTTTTGGATCTGCCGCATGTCGACCGCTTCCAAGGAGTTCTCGAAGAGGGCGTCCGCCTCCTTCTTGGCCTCTCCCTTGACCTTCTTCTCCAGGATGTTGTTCAGCAAGATGTCGGTAAGGACGAGCTTTTGGAGCATTTCCGGCGTCAGGCGAGCCGATGTCTGCTCCGACATTTCGATCGACCTCGTCCCAACGAGGACGGGTTGTTGCTTCGTGTAAAGCCTCAAGATCTCACGGGCGATCCCGCGCATCTTGGCGTCCATCGACTTGTAGACGATGTCCTCCTGGTCTCGCCGGATCATCTCGCGGTGGGTGGGGACGGCGACGACGTCAAGGCCATAGATCTTGCGGAACTCGTCCTCTTCGGTCTTCGCGGTGCCCGTCATGCCTGCGAGCTTGTCGTACATCCGGAACAGGTTCTGGAACGTGATGACGGCGACAGTCTGGCTCTCGCGTTGGATCGGCACTCCTTCTTTGGCCTCGATCGCTTGGTGGAGACCGTCGCTCAGTCTCCGACCAAACATGAGCCTGCCTGTGTTCTCGTCCACGAGGACGACCTCGTTCCCACGGACGACGTATTCGACGTTCTTTTCGAAGATCGCATACGCCTTGACCGAGGCGTTCACGTGATGCATCAGCCTCGGGTCGCTCGCCATGTTGTCGATGCCTAGATGCTCTTCGACATAGTCCATGCCCTCTTCGGTCAGGCTCGCGCTGTGGTTCTTCTTTTCGACCGACCAGTGCAGCTCGGGATCCATCGTCTTGACCACCGCGTCGACCATCTTGTAGACGGCGGTGTCCTGGGTGCTCGGGCCACTGATGATGTGCGGCGTCCGAGCCTCGTCGATCAGGATCGAGTCGACCTCGTCGACAATGGCAAAGTTCAACTCGCGCATCGAAAGCTGTTCGAGCTGGAAGGCCATGTTGTCGCGCAAGTAATCGAATCCGAACTCGTGGTTCGTGCCATAGGTGATGTCGCAAAGGTAGGCCTCGCGACGAGTACAGGGCCGGCAGTGCAGGTATCGAGGATCCTCGTGTTCGTACCCCGGGTCGTAGATGTAGCTGCCGCCGAGCTCGTCGCTGTCGGCCCCTTGCCCCTGGATGATGCCGAGGCTCAGCCCTAGGAAGTGATAGATCGGGCCCATCCAAACCGCGTCGCGCCGGGCGAGATAGTCGTTCACCGTGACCAGGTGGGCTCCCTTGCCCGTGAGCGCGTTGAGCACCATCGGCGCGACCGCGACCAGCGTCTTGCCTTCACCGGTCTTCATCTCGGCGATTCGGCCCTGGTGAAGGACGATGCCGCCCACCAGCTGAACGTCGAACTGGCGCATATTGAGGGTGCGCCGACTGGCCTCGCGAACGACGGCGAAGACTTCCGGAAGGATCTGCTCCAACTTCTCGCCTTGAGCGAGCCGGGACTTGAATTCGGCTGACTTGGCCTTGAGCTGGTCGTCGGTCAAGTCTTGAGTGGCAGGCTCCAGCTCATTGATCTGGTCGATGAGGGGCAGGACGGCCTTCACGTCCTTCTCGGACGTGTCAAAGAGTTTTCTGAGATATTTGATCATGGATGGTAACTTGATCCGAGCGCAGGAGATTGGTCGGCACGGACGCTCCACCCAAGGGGCCTTGCGGGCCGATCAGCGCTCGGAGGTTCCGGGCCCGACGACCGCCATGGGTGGGCCTCCGGCCCGGGGCCCATCGCGGCTCCGCACACAGTCGCCAGACCCTCCTGGCAACCGCATTGGCTCAGGTTCAAAATGCTCGACCCAGTTCCCGAGATCGCCCACATGGCCCACTTTCGGGGCCAGAACCGGACTTCGTGCAGCTCCGGTCTCGCTCTCGCTGGCCATCAGGGCGACCACGCCGATGGCGGGTACGACTCTCCAAGCACGAGCTACCGTCGATGACGGCGCCCCAAACGGGCCGTGCATCAAGAGGAGCAACAGGGCTGGAAGAAGCGGCAGCAAGGTGACTCTGCTTGAGAATTATGGGCGAACGTGGAGTCCACACCAGGGACAAGCGGCGATTCGGGCCCATCCAAGGAGCCAGGACCGTGGCAGGGGGAGCCTTCTTGAGGCCCCTCCGAAGCCCATTATGGAGTCCTCATGGTCAAACAACAGACCTTCTAGCGAACTCGTCGCCCCGGCTCGACCGGACGGGCTTGACCGCGACCACTTGCTCCGGTTCCAGATCCAACAGCTTCAACCAGTCCTCCACCGAATCCGACTTGGGGAAGATCTCGTTCTCCTGGAACTCAGACTCGATCGCTCCTCGAAGGTCGGCGACTGTCAGTCCGCCGGCCTTCGATTTGGCCGCGATCGCCCGCCGTATCGCGGTGTCCTTGGCCCGATCGACCACCGATTTCAACAAGGCCCCGCTGACGAAGTCCCGCCAGTGCAGGGTTTGCGAAGTGCCGTTGCGGAGTGTCACCCGCATGAACTCCGTGTCTTCGATGTCCCGCCAAAGGTGGGCGAGGGCCGCTTCGACCAAAGCCCGGCGGGCGCACTCCGGCTCCACGTGCTCCTTCACGAGCGCCGAATCCACCGGCAAGCGGTCGTGCAAGTAGATCGAGAGGATCTCCCGCGAAGCGTCATAGTCTGGGCGCCGGATCTTGATTTTCCGGTCAATTCGCTCGGGACGCAGGATCGCCGGATCGATGTAGTCGGGCCGGTTCGAGGTCAGGATCAAAACAACATTCTCGAGTTCGACCATCCCGTCCATCTCGGCACAGAACTGGGGCACGACCGTGTTGCTGATGTTGAGCCAACGCCCGCTGGAGCGAGTCCGCAAGACCGATTCCGCCTCGTCGATGAAGACGACGACGAGTTGTCCCTCTTTGGCCCGTTCGCGGGCCGCGTCAAAGATCTCGCGCACCATCCGCTCGGTCTCCCCCAGCCACATGTTGAGGATCTTGGGGCCACTGATGTGCATGAAGCACTCCTTGGCCTCGCGGCCGACCCTTTCGGAGTACTCCTTGGCGAGGTTCGAGGCGACGGCTTTGCCGATCAGAGTCTTGCCGCACCCGGGAGGGCCGTACAGCAGCACTCCTTTGATCGGTTTCTTGTCGTACGCCTGGTAGATCTCGGGATAGAGCAACGGTTGTTCGATCGTCTCCCTGATCAGTCGTATCGCCTCTTCTTGGCCACCGACCGCTTCCCAGGGCGTGAACGGGACATCCTCGACGAAGTAGTCCCGGGCTTGGTTCCTCTCGAACCGCTCGACAGCCACGCGACCCGTGGCGTCGAGCGCGACTTCGTCACCAGCCTTGAAAGGGAGATCCCGAAGGGCGTCGGCCCGCTCGACCAGTTTGCCCGCCTGGCCTTGTGGGTCCGCCCCGACTCGGAGCCTGCCGTCCGATAGCACCTCGCTGACCTTGACGATCGGCCCAAGACTTGACGGCTCCATGACCCCGACGACCGCGTACGCCTCGTTGAGCCGAATCCTTGAGCCCGTCATGAGGCGGCCCGCATCGAGAGTGGGATCGACCTTCGCGACGTACTCGGTGTCGCCGAGGGCGACCAGGGCGAGCCCATCCTCCAGCGAGCTCAAGAAGACGCCGATTCGGTTGGCAGGCGAGGTGAGCTTTTCGTAAGCCTCCTCATAGGCGGCCAGGGCCTTTTCCCGCTCGGCTGCGCTCAGTTCAGACGCTTCGATCTCTTGTTTCAGGGCGGCCAAGTAGTTTTGGAGCTTGGCATTGTCGGCCGGGGCCAGATCCGCAATCCGCTCAAGGAGCGAAAGGGCTGTGCCTGAACTGGGATCCATCTCCTATCTCTACGCGCCGTAGGCTCCGCCCGTGCCCCTCATCGGCCCGTCGGCAGGGTCTCTCCCCCCGGCCAGCGCGGCCAACGTGGCTTCGGCGACGGAGTCCGGAAGGCTCGGGCCGACCGGTCGCACCGACCTCACGTCCCGCCCGACCCCGGCGACGCTGACCTGACCCTTGACGGCCACGCACAAGGCCCCGTCGTCCCGCCGGAAGACGACGGAGTCCAGGGAACGGACCTCGACCGAGGGACAGGCCTTGTGGAACGCTTGGGCCGTGGCCTCGACGAGGCTCTCCAGAACCGAAAGATCCTCCTGGTCGACCACCCCGGTCCCCGTGGCCCCGTCGACCGAGACGGCGACGGCGACCGTCCCGCTCGTGTCGTTGCCGTCGGTCGAGACGAAGACGACCTGGGCTCCAGCCTCGGGCACCATATGGATCTCACGATCCTCCAATCCGATCCTTTTGGCCCGCTTTTCGGCCAAGCATGCCTGGCTCGCCAGATTGATCAGATTGTCGATCGTGGCGGCATAGTGCACCCTCTCGCGTTCTCGAGTGCGCTTGCCGCCGCTGGTGCCGACCGACATCGTCACTGGCTCGTCCACCCCGTCGATCTGGAACTGCTCGCGCCGGAACCGCTCGGCGAGTTCGTGGACCTCCTCCCGGGGCCGGGTCGAGCACACCACGAACTCGTCGCCTCCGTACCTCACCAGAATATCGGAATCGTCGGCCAATGCCTGGCCCAGAACGGTGGCCGCGGCTTTGAGGACCCTGTCACCCACCACGTGGCCATGCCGCTTGTTGTATTCGCCAAAGTTGTCGAGGTCGATGAAGAGCAGGGTCGTCTCCCGGCCAAGTTCCAGTTGCCTGACTCCCCACTCGCGCAACCGGTCGCTCCATGAGAGCCCGGTCATCGGGTCCCAAGATCGGCCCAGTTCCCGCAGAAGTTGGGTGGACGAAAGCAGTCCCAGGAAGCGGCCGTCCTCGCCGACAACCGGAGCCAGGTTCAAATCATGGTCGACGAACGCGCTGGCTGCCCTTCGCACGGGCGTCATTTCATCGATTTCGACCTTGACGGGCTCGCCCGCCTCCTTGCAGCCGACATCAGGAGCATTCAGTACCGCTCGATCCCAAGTGAGGATGGACACACAGCGGCCCTCTTCCACCACCGCCAGACAGCGCTGACCGCTCTGCCGCATCAATTGGACTGCGACAGACACGGTGGCCTGGCCTGGTACTTGGGCCACAATGAGGTCCAAATCGCGCACTGCACGCATGACGACGTTCGGAACCGTCCGAAGGTTTGGAGCCTTGGGCCGATCTTCCGTCCCGATCGCCAAGTTTGGTGCATTCTCCGGCCCGAACATAAGTTATTCCTGCTGGAATGCGCGAAGTACCGCATTTCTACAGGTGTTCACCATTTGGAGTTGAACCGGATCTTTGAGCGAGCGTTTGACGCGGCTTGCTCGAGCGTACACCTCGCCTTCGGTTCCCGTCACGAACGTGGCGACTTCCGTCTCGCTCAATCCCATGTCAAACAACATGAGGTAGCAACACATGTCCGTGACGATGTCGCGCGCCCCGTCTGAGCCAAGCTCACGACTGACGGTCTCGAAGACTTTGTCACGAGGATCCCAGCCGTCCTCCCCGATCAAGTACGGCCCGAGGGCCCCGCAAGCGCGGACGACGTCGGCATCCGAAGACCATTCCCGTTTCAGGAGTTGGAGCCTCTGGAGAGCCCCAGCGATCGACCGTCCGTTCCCATGGAGGTGACGGGCGATCATCTTGGCGAGGCTTGGGTTCACCGTAAGACCGGCTTGCTCAGCGATCCGCCGGACCACCAACTCGCGCTCCTCGGGAGTCGGCGGACTGATGCGGGCATAAGTCCACGACCGCGACGACGGCAGAAGCGCCTTCAGGGCCTTCGCATCATCGAATCCAGTGAAGCTGAGGAGCGTTGGACGCCCCGTCTTCACCCGGAGCTCGATCGCTTGCTTGAACTCGTGGCGGCTCTTGGGCCGGGACATGACGTCCTGGACATCGTCAAGGACGAGTTGGCCCGGCGGGTCTGCCCGGCGAACCTGTCCGACCCACTCCAGCGCTTGCCGAGGGCGGACATCGCCCTGGCTGGAACGCCGCAGCAGGGACGTGACAGCTTCGAGAAGGTGCGTCTTGCCCCATCCCGACGGTCCGTAAACAGCTACAAAGGGCACGTGCCCGCTGGCAAACTGGAGGGCCGACTCGATGGCCCGAAAGTTGCTCGGCAGCGCCTCGAAGGCTTGAAAAGCATACGACGAACCGACCCCCATAGCCACTGAGAGCCGCTGGCCCCGATCCCTCTCTCGGTCTATCCGGCGATCCATCAGTTTCGTTTCAGGTGTCAAGAGGGCCCCCCGCCCATGAGCGATCTCTGCCACGGTTCCTCCTATTCTCCGAACCTTGGGCCTCCCACGTCAAGACCCAGAAAGTCCTGATAAAGAGAGAAAAAAGCAGGACGAGCGCGTAAGAACGAGCACACAGTCACTCATTGGGCACAAAACAAGTTATTCCCCGACTTTTCCACATCAATGCCGAATCTTGGGCCAGTAGGTGTCAAAGTCGAACCCGGGACTGTGAGCGGGGTTGTGGCAAGACAAGCACGAGTCAGCCGCCTTCTTCGGTGTCCTGACGGCAGGATCCATGACGTGGGCCCGGGAAGGCCCATGACAGCTCTCACAGCCGACATTCGCCAAGTTAGGAGTCGTCTTGCGGTCCCGGAAGCCTACCGTGCTGTCGAGTCCCACGACATGGCAGCCCGTGCACTCTGGGTCGCGGTCCTGACCCTCGTCCTCCAAGGTCTTGAGGGCGGATCCGTGGGCGCTTTCCTTCCAGACGATGTACTCGGACGAGTGACAGGGGGCACAGGACGCTGAACCGGCGAAACTGGGAGTCTCGACGCGCGGCAACCGGTCGATGAGCCGCTCTTCGTCGACCCGGCGCGTGTAGGTTCGGAAGATGTGGCTGCCTTCGGCGTCGTCCGGAATCTCAGGCCCAAGGCTTAGTGCCCGGTATCCCACGAACGCCGAGCCGGACCACTCGAGGCTGAGGAGGACGTTGGCCTTCTCGACTCCGGTGACGACGAGGGTCTGGCCGACGGTCTCTGGGGCGAGCATGGCCGAGCTTTGACCTCGAGCCACGACCAGCTTGAATTCTGGCCACCGTACGGCAAAATCCCTGGACTCTGCAAGGGGCTGGTCCAGAAGGGCGACCGGCACAAGCCCCTCGGCCTCGGCAGACTTGAGAGCCAGCCTCAGGGCCGCAATGACCGAGGCCGGCTGCTCTAACAGGCTCTCGGCGATCGCGTCAGGCTCAGAAGGGACACTGACGATCATAAATGGCTCCGCCACGATCCACGGTCGGATCCCCAGCGCGTTGTCCTCCTTGAGGCCGAGGGTCGTGACCACCCCTCCGGACAGCCGGTCGATCGCCTGAACAAGTCCGGGGCCGAGCCGGGCGTCAGAAGTCCTCAGTCCCAAGGCAGCCACCCCTCCGGCCCGCGCTGACTCAGCGAGGGTCTCCGCCTTGATCTCGTCTTGCCGGTCTCGGCCGCTCACAAGGCCGCCGGAATCAACAACGACGGTCGGGCCCACGCCCTTCATCAGGCGAAGTGCGGCGAGCCTTCGGCGGATTCCCCCCGCCATCGGCTTGACGCAACCGCAGGGCGACAGATAGCCCTGGGTGTCGCCGATCAGGACGAGGCGAACTGTCGCCGGGATGGGAACATCGGAACTCCAGGGCCACAAAGCAGGGAGCCAAACGGCCAGGGCCATGGCCCAAAGCCCGGTCTTCATGGCACTGTGCCAGAGACAGGGATCCGGATCCTTGGCTGCCCCGAGTCGTCAGTCGCTACTTCGACAACGGCATCGACTCTGCCGCTCGGGGCCGAGCTCAGCACGGTCACGAGGATCCGGTGCTCGTCCGGCCGAACGACCTCGGACTGGGCGGAGACGTGGGGGGAGTCAGACTTGACGCCGGTGACTTTGAACGGTCGGCCGGGCCTTCCGACCATGACCCATGCCTGGCGCCGGGCAGGATCCATCGTCCCGAAGTAGACCTGTGGCGGACTGGCGACGATCCCCTTTTGGACGTTCACGGTATGTCGGAGGACCGGGCGCGATTCAAGATCGGTCGACACGACGAGCGTCATCGGATTCCGTCCGTCGGGCACGTTCGGCGCGACCAACACGTCGATTTGATAGCCCTCGCGAGGTCGGGCCGCTTCGTGCAGGCCGGGGTCGGCGATCTCGCCTTTCCACGGCTTGAAGTCAGCAGTCGCCAAGACCCCGTTGATGTCAATGCTTTTGATCTTGAACGGTCGGGCAGGGTCGTAGGCCAAGTAAACGCGAAGCTTGGCGCCGGCATCAGGCACCTCAATCCCACGGCCGGTCTCATCGGCTAAGAACCGGTACGCCGGCGTGACATAACTAGAAACCTTCAGTTTGCGGACTGGCGCTTCTGGGTCGTTCGTGTAGACATAGATCCCTTTGTCAAACGGGCCTGGGAACTCAGACGTGTCCGCGACGATCGGCACGACGACAGAACTGCCTGGCTGCACCGTCCCGCCTTGTATGGGAGAAAAGCATCCGCAATCGGGCGCGACAAAGTACTGAAGCGGCCCCTCTCCCTGGTTACTGATTTCGAAACTGGAACTGAGCAACTCGCCTTGGGACAAGGGGTCGAGAGTGATCTGGGCCGGATTCACGAACAAAACCGGATTCGCGAGCTTGAGCGACCTCTTCGAATCGACGCTGGCACGGACTCCCTTGGCGAATTCCAGATTGGCCCGGGCGATCCGGGCGTCCTCAGGCGCCACCTTTAGCGGAACGTTCACCAGAGTGTCGGTGCGGCTCATAAAGCTGCCACCCCGGGGCCACCGGGACAGGCCGAAGTAGGCTCCGACCACGTAACCGACCTCGTTCCTGATCGTGACGGCCAGGGCCCTCAAGGGAGGATTTCCGCGTTTCAGCGCGACCACCGCCTCGACTCGAGGCTCGTCGGGAGAATCCGAAACGAAGTGAACGGCCCCGGCCGGGACGACCGAGTCGGGAGGGGGAGGAAGAGTCTCGGCAAAGCCAATCTTGATGTCGCCCTTCGGCCCGACCTGTATCTTCAGATCCGGCACCGAGTCTTGCCACTCCTTGATGGCTTGGTCTCGGGCGGCGGCATAAATCGGCTTCAAGTCGGATGGCACCTCCGAATCGTCCCACGTGACCGTGACCCCAGGGCTCGGTAGCCTGGTCGCCAGCCGCTCGGCCTCGGTCCATCGGCCCTTTTGTGTCGCCTCGGCCAAAACGGCCACTGTGTGCTGAAACTCGGGCGAGCTTCCGATTGGAAGAGAACTTGGCACCGATGACTGGGCCAGCAAAGCAAGGAGCAGTGGTGTCATGGCGTTGGGGACTTAAGGGAAGACGTGCCGAAGGCCCGGTGATTACTCAATGTAGGCGTCCTCACTGGGCGGCTGACGAAGGAACGCTTCCATGAACCCTTCGATCTCGCCGTCGAGGACTCCGGTCACGTTTCCAGTCTCGTGACCTGTCCGGTGGTCCTTCACCATCGTGTAGGGCTGCATGACGTAACTTCGGATCTGGCGGCCCCACTCGGCGGGGCCGGTTTCACCACGAAGCGCATTGGCCCTGGCCGAATCTTCAGCCTTTGAAAGTTCTGACAGCTTGGACGCGAGCACCTTCATCGCGCTGGCACGGTTCTTGTGCTGGCTCCGCTCGTTCTGGCAGGTCACAACGATCCCTGTAGGGAGGTGAGTAATGCGGACGGCGCTCTCCGTCTTGTTGACGTGTTGGCCACCGGCCCCCCCAGCGCGGAGCGTCTCGACTTTCAGATCGTCCGGTTTGATGTCGATCTCGGTCTCTTCGGTCTCAGGGAGGATCTCGACCTTGCAGAAGCTCGTGTGACGGCGGGCGGCGGCGTCGAACGGAGAGATCCTCACGAGGCGGTGGACTCCGTGCTCGCTCTTGAGATACCCGTACGCGTTAAGCCCCAAGACCTCGAACCCAACGTTGCGGTAGCCGGTGACGTCGCCGGGCGTTTCATTGAGCATCTCGACCTTGAACCCGCGTTCTTCAGCCCAGCGCAGGTACATGCGGAGCAACATCGCAGCCCAATCACAGGCCTCGCTCCCTCCTGCGCCCGCATTGATCTCGACAATGGCGTTCCGGTCGTCGTTCTCGCCGCTGAGGAGGGTCTGGAGTTCGTAAGCGTCCAGGTCCTTGAGGAAACTGACAGCTTGCTTCGTTGCCTCGAGCATGAGCTCGTCGTCGGGCTCGTCAGAGAGCATCTCGAAGGATTCGGCAATGTCCCGCTCACGACGCGCCAACTCCACAATCGGGCTCAGGGTGGCCTTCAGTTTGGAGAGCTGTCGAAACGCCTTCTCGGCCCCGGTCGGGTCATTCCACAGATCCGGCGACGATGTTTCTTCTTCTAGTTGAGCAATGCGGCGACGTAGACCTTCGAGGTCAAAGATGACCTCCGATAGCGTCCAATCTCCCGCGAGCCTTGGACAGCGCCTCTTGCTGCTCCATCGTCAGCACAATCTTGTTGTACCACCTGACAAGGCCGCACTTTAGGCGTATCATAGCAAGAGGGGGCTATGCCCTCGTCATAGAACCATGCGAGTCCAGCACACGATCCTTACCGTCGGTTTGTCGTTGACGTCCCTCGCACTGATGGCCCAGGCAGAAAGGACCGTCGAAGTGCCTGCGGCCGAGTCGGGCGTCGCGTCCCCGCTTGCGCCGATCGACACAAACGACTTCTTCCCTCAAATCAGTGTATCGATGGGTCAGCGGGCCATCCGGCCGGCGAATCCCCAACCGCAACGGTCGATACCGATCGGCGTGCCGAACAGCCTGGAGACGCCGGTTGCCAGCAATGCGACTACTGGGGCACCTGGGGCCCAGTTTCCCGGGATCGCCGCGAACGGATTCGACCCGCCAGACCCGAGCATCGCCGTCGGCCCTGGCCACGTCGTGCAGGTCGTCAACGGCGAGATCGCCTATTTCACAAAGGCGGGCGCCAAGGTCTTCCAGCAGACCCTTGACCACAACGGGTTCTTTTCTGGAGTGGCCCAAACGACCTTTGTCTTCGACCCAAAAGTCTTCTATGACCAGATCTCCAACCGGTTCTTCCTCGTCGCGCTCGAGTTCCGACAGAGCCCACAGAACAGCGCCCTGCTTGTCGCGGTTTCTGACAACAACAATCCGATCGGGGTTTGGTTCAGATATCGGATCGATGCGCGGACCAGCCGGAACGGCACGTTCTACTGGTTCGACTACCCCGGTTTCGGTTACAACAAGGACGGTCTCGTCATAACCGGGAACATGTTCCGGTTCACGGGGAGCGGGGGAGAGTTCGCCAAGTCTTACGCATTCCGCAAGGCTGGTTTCCTGACCGGAACGACCGTCACCTTCTTCACCTTCAACCACGACGACGTCTTCACGATCCAGCCTGCCAGGACGCTCGACGCCAACGCGAGGGTCTATGGCACCGCCATCCGCAACTCCTCTTCGATCCAGGTGCAGGCCTGGAGCGGCCTGGCTGGCACTCCGAGCCTGAGGACGACGAACGTCACCGTTCCCACGTTCTTGCAGTTTGCCGGCCGGGTGCCCACGTTGAACAATGCGACACTCGACCCGGTCGCCGACCGGATGATGGATTCGGCATTTCGTGCTGGGCTGCTCAACTCAGTCCACACGATCCGGCACAGTCAAGCGGTCAACCGGGCCATCGTCCGATGGTACGAGTTCGCTGTCAACACATGGCCCGTCTCTGGGAACGTGACTCTCAGGCAGAGAGGATCGGTCGTTGGGCCGAGCAACACCCATGTCTTCATGCCCGCCGTGAGCCGACTCGCGAACGGAGGGATGTCGATCGTGATGACCCAGGCGTCCGCGACCATGGGGCCAAGATTCATCTTGGCTTCGAGGAAGGGGACGGACCCGCTTCACACCATAGGAGCCATTCAAACAATGGGGGGCAGCACCCGCGGGCCCGCCGTCTTGAACAGCCGGTGGGGCGACTATCTGAGCGTGGCCACAGACCCGAGCGCGGCCACAAGACTGTGGGGCGTGGGCCAGCTTGTGCAGCCTAACGGCAATTGGCGCACCGAGATTGTGAGTTGGACGCTCCCATAGACTCGGAACGCCAACAACAGAGTAAACTAGTGCGAATTGGGGCTCGGCTCGTCGAAGCCCCTTTTCGAGGTCATCGTTCATGAATACGTCATATCTGTCGTTCCGCCTGACGCTCACCGCGTTCTTCGTGGCCGCCATGAGCAGCATTTCGGCTCCGCTCTTCGCTGGACAGCTCCAAGTGTTCAAGCAAGGCAAGAGCGGGCAGGTGATGAAGGTCGACACCGCCACGTTTTTCCCACAGATCTCGGAGGGGATGAACCAAAGGCGGATCACCCCGACGAACCCGAAAGTGGAAAGTCTCCGACAGGGCCAGACCAACTCCCTCAGGGCAGGCGGTTTCAACCGGTTGTCAGCTCCCCTGGCCGGCGCTCGGTTCCCTGGCATGGACTTCACAGGGTCTTTTCCCCCAGACCCGCAGATCGCGGTCAGCAGCACCCATGTCGTCCAGGTCGTCAATAGCGACATTGCCTTCTTTGACAAGAAGACGGGAACCAAGCAGTTCCAGCAAGGACTAGCGAGAGGGCTCTTCCGGAACGTGAACCCAACGGACTTCGTGTTCGACCCAAAGACCTTCTACGACAAGACCGATAAGCGGTTTTACGTTGTGGCCCTCGAACTCCTGGCCGACGACAGCTTCATCCTGGTCGCTGTCAGCGACGACGGAGACCCGAGAGGTATCTGGAACACCTATCGGATCAATTCCAAGTCGGTCATCGGCCAAGACGAGTTTTGGCTCGACTATCCCGGATTCGGTGGAAACAAGGACGGTGTCGTGGTCACGGGCAACATGTTCCCGCTTGGCAGCGCCGGCCAAGTCCACGTCCAACACATGGTGATCAACAAAGCGGACCTGAAAGCGGGCCGCATCCCCACAGTCACCAGGTTCCTTGACCTCGAAACGTTCACGGTGCAAGTCTGCAAGAACGAAGACCCCGCGTCACCGTACGCGTTTGGCGTCTCGCTCGACACGACTTCCCGACTGAGGGTCTACGGCTACAGCAACCTCGCTTCCGCCCCGGCGGTCAGTTTCGACACTGTTGACGTCCCTTCGTTCAACTTCATCGGCTCAGCTCCCTCGCTCAACCGGAGCAACGACAGCCTGAGCGGACGGTTGATGGAGGCGATGTTCCAAAACGGCAGCATCGTCACGGCCCACACGACGAGGGCGACGACGGGCGCGCGGCGGGCCGTGGTCTCATGGTACGACATCCGGGTCAACCGCTTCCCAGCTTCGGGCGCACCGACGCTCTCTCAAGCCGGCACCGTCGCGATGCCGGGCGAAGAGCACGCTTACATGCCCGCGATCTGGAAGAACGAGCGGGGCGACATGTCGATTGCTTTCACCCGCAGCAGCCGGTCCATCGCTGGCGACGCGATGGTCGCCTCACGCCGTGTCAGCGACCCGCAAGGAACGATCGGAACCCCAAGGGTCTATCGTTCTAGCCTCGCCGCCAACCTCCTCGGACGCTGGGGCGACTACTTCAGCGTCCAAACTGATCCGGACAACGACAACCTCTTCTGGGCCGTCCACCAGGTCATCCCAAGCAACGGTCGATGGTCGACCGAGATTTCCAATTGGGTCGTCGGAGTGAGCGGCGGCCTGAACGACACGAACAACTCGCTCGCCGAGCTCGTTCGGAGGATCGAGGGAGGGACCACGACCGGCGGACTCTCCCAGATTCGGCTCTCTGACGGCAGCTCGTTCGAGGTGAACAGCGCAAGGCTCGCCGACGATAGCCAGGCCGCCAGCCTCGAGTGCAGCTTCACCTCCAAGTTTGGGCAGGCCGATGCCGAATCATTGGAGATTCGAGCCAAGGTGCGGGCCACAACGGGACGAACTCCGACCGGCATGCTGTTCGTTTGGAACGTTTCAACAAGGAAATGGGAGTACCTTAAGGCGCAACCCATCACCGACGCCTTCCAGACGATGGAAGTGACGCTCTTGAGCAACGCCCGGAACTACATCGACGCGAACCGCAAGATCTTGGTGCGAGTCAGGGGCCTGGACTCCGTTCGGCGGCGAGGCGTCAGCCCGCTTCCGTTCCGATTGACCACTGACACCGTCCAAGTCGCGGTCGGGCCGCGAGGCTAGCGAGCAGCCCCAAGACCCCGGCGTCAGCTCGCCCTATCGAGCGACACCGGGGTCTTTTCATGTGCGTAGGCCTTGATAGCTGTGCTCGAGACCGGGGCGCCGCGCATCATCGACGTCCACGAGGTCAACACGCGGGCCTCAAGCGTGGCGACTTCGTCAAGGACGGCGCGTACGGCGGACGTTCGAGGCAGCGACTCCAATTCTGACAAGACTTGAGAACGGAGCATCAACAACGGGCCGAGTTCTTCAATCCGGTCTGATTCCACCGAGCTTTGAAGCTCCAAAGTGACCCGGAGCAACCTTCGGGCCATCTCAAGGCCCGGATCGTTCAAGCCGCCTTCACCGACTCGGACTGACGGAGGTGCGCCTCGAGCTGGCTCCAGCTGGCCCTCAAGTCGCCCAAGACACGCACCACCTGTCCGAGCGGTTCTGGGTTGTCCTCCAAGTTTGCCTCGACCAACTTGTTGTAGCAAAAAGAGTAGAGCGCCAGAAGGTTTTGGGCGATCTCTTCGCCTCGATCCATGTCCAAGCAGGACATGAGCTCGGCGATGATGCGCTGGGCACGGGTCAACTGCTCGTTTTGGACGAACCGGTTGCCAGACTCCATGGCCCGTTTGCCGCCTTCGATAAATCGAAGGGCTCCGTCATAGAGCATCACGACGAGCTGTAGCGGCGAGGCGCCCGAAACGGCGCCCTTGCGGTATTGGTCTATCTGAGAGTTCGTCAAGCTCACTTCCAGCGTCTCCCGGGATCCTTCCCAATTATCGGGGGCCGGACCGCCATGCCTCACCTGTCCCGGATCATGATCCGAGATCTTTCTCCTTCGGAAGCAAGACAGCCGCGATCCCGCCGCTGAACAGGAACCAAGCGAGGGGCAGCATCCACCCCCATGCCGCTGGGTACTCGGGATCAGGCAACTCGTAGCTCAATCGTCCGAGCTGGGTCTGTTGGAGCCTCAAAAAGATGAAGACGGCCGAAGCCATGGCTCCTCCAAAAAACCCGGCTGCCCCGGCCAATCCCCCTCTTCTGACAGCCAAGACCCCGAACACCGCCGCAGGGGCCATCCCGAGCAACACGATCGTTAGGAGGCCGAAAATGGTGTACTCCGGCATCACGAAGAAGGGCCAGACGACCAAGCCATAGGTCGTGAAGCTGAGCACCACAATCGTGGCGCAGCCGCTCATCAGGCTGGACTCAAAGTCCGAGGCCCGCTTCGGCTTGTCCGCCAGGGGCTCGTCCGTCCGCAAAGGGTCTAACGGCATCTCTCCATCGGGTCAGATCCAACCGGCCATCCATAGGGCGCCGATTGCCAACACAAACCAATTGTGGACCGCATGGTAAGCCGTGGCGCGGCGGACGCCCCCTCGCAGGTAGTGCCAAGCCATCCACAGACCGCTGATCGTCATCGCAAGTCCGATCCCGACCGGCACTCCGACCAGGCAGTGGGCCAATCCAAACTTGACGCTCTGCCAGACAACGGGCCCTAGCTTCCGATGCCCTTGCCGAAAGGCCCTTTCCTCGTTCTTGGCGAGGCGAGGAACGTTGGCCACCAGGAGCAACCAGAAGACCCAGGCGAACCCTGGCACCCGCAGGCCGCTGGTCATCAGGTTGGTACCCGCCGCTGGGGCCTCTGCAGGTGTGGCCAACAGCCGGAGCCAGCTGAACCCCATGACATGCGGCCACATGGCGATCAAGCTCAATCCGAGGGCGACGACCATGAAGAGCACGGCCGCAGCCTGAAGGACAGCCCCGAGGGCCCGCCAGCCGCGTATCGTCCGTAATGCGCGATACGCCGTCTTCAGCTCCGATGAACGAAGGTTCAGGGCGAAGTTAACGGTCAAAAGAGCCGCCACACCGGCGCCCAAACCCTCAAGAACCGTCATGGACAGATGGTATCCCCTTCCTAAAGAGCATAATGCCCGCATGAGGCCCCTCGTCGCCATCATCCCGCTCATCTTTCTGACCGCTTGTCAGTCGGCCCCGTCTGAATCGGCCACAAAGGCGCCTGCCGAAACCCCCAAGGCGACCACGACCGAGCCGGGCCTCACCAAGGCAGTCAGCAAGGACAAGGTGTTCTCGATGGCGGTCCCTGACACTTGGCTAGCCTTTGATCTGGCTGACCCCAAGTTCAAGGCGTTCTTCGAGAAGTTCGAAGCCAATAGTCCAGAAGGGGCCGCTGGCATGAAGCAAGCGGCCGAGTCCGACGTGGCCCACTTCATCCGGATCGACACAAGCGTGAAAGACCCTGGCAAAGCCGTCATCTCGAACGTGAATGTCCACTCGATTCCGTTCGGCGAGGTCGAACCGGCGGTCGTGGCGGCTCACGCCAAGTCCATGGCAGAGATCCTGGGATCGGACCAGCCGCTGGACAACGAAGTGGTGCAGTTACCAGCCGGCAAGGCGGGCCACCATTGGGGTTTGGCCAAGCCGGGATCCCAGATCGGCACCGATATCGGGTTCGACACCTGGCTTTTGGTCGACCCGAAGTCCAAGAAAGGATACACAGTCACGTTCACTTTCCCAGCCACCGGTTTCGACGCGAACCAGAAGCTGGCCAGGAAGATGGTCGAGACGATCAGCTTTTCGGGTTCTTAAGGCCCGACTTCGAGTCGGGAGCCGGGCCTTGAATTGGGCCCTTAGCTCCCGACCGTGGTCGCCTCGCCCAATCCTGCCTTCTCGAAGAAGTCCTCGCCCATGACAAGGCGCACGACCTTGTTCTGGTTGATCTTATATTTGCGGGCACGGGGTTGAAGCACGTTGCACTCGACCCGCTCGGAGAAGTCGATCTCGGGACGGCCGGAAGTCCAGGTCGCCTTGGTGGTCACCAGCCACTTTTTGTCGTCCCGCTCCGGGGTGTCGAGTTTAAAGTGGGCCCCGCGCGACTCGTCCCTGACGATCGCCCCTTCGACGATGGCCTTGCTCATCTCGATCATGTGGATCAAGGACCGAGTGAACGGAACGGCTTGGTTGGCCCAACCGCCTCCGTCAAGCAGTTGGCACTTGCGGGACCGCTCGCTCAGCTCGTCCAGCTTGTCCCGGGCTCCGATCAGTTCCTTTTGCAACCGCCAGATGCCGCAATAGTCCCACATCGTCTGTTGCAGTTCGGACAGAAGCTGATAGGGGTTTTCGGCCCCGTTCGACCGCTTCAGGCTTTCGTAATCTTGAACCATTTGTCCCTTGGCGTCGTTCGAGACGGTCGCGGGGAGATCCTGCCAAGCTCCTTCGGCAGGAAGGTTACGGAGGTAGGCCTGAACGCCAAGAGCGGCCAATTCGCCACCCGTCAAACAGGAGAGCAAGGCGTTGGCCCCAAGCCGGTTGGCCCCGTGGTACTGATACTCGCACTCGCCAGCGGCGTAAAGCCCCGGGATCGAGCACTGCTGGTTGCGCGGAGAGTCTGTGTCGAGGGTCGCCCCGTCCGTACCTTTCTCGTAATCGACCCACAATCCGCCCATGGTGTAGTGGACCGCCGGATAGATCCGCATCGGGTTGTCGATCGGGTCCTCCCGCATGAACTTCTCGTAGATTTCGAGCACACCGCCGAGCTTGTCGTTGATGAGCTCCCGGCTCATGCCTTTCTCGCGGTGGAGGTGCCCGATGTCGAGATAGACCTGTTGCTTGCCGCCCACGCCCTTCCCCATTCGGCAAACGCAGTAGATGATGAAGCTGACAAGATCTCGGCTCAGCAGGTTCCCGTACGTCGGATCGAGCTCCTCGCAGAAGTACCAGCGGTCTTTCTCAGGGATATCTTTCGGGGCGCGTGGATCGCTCACGTCGCGCGGAGCCCACAGCCGTCCGCCCTCGCCCCGAACCGATTCGGAGATCAACCGGCACTTGTCTTCTCCGGGAATGGCGGTCGGGTGGATCTGAACCATCTCGGGATTGCCATAGACCGCCCCTTGCTGGTAGCACGCGCTCACCGGGTCTCCTGAATTGATAATCGAGTTCGTGGACCTCCCGAAGATCAGACCGTTCCCACCGCTGCAGACGACCACGGCGTCGGCCGGGAAGGTCTCGATCTCCATCGTCCTGAGGTTTTGAGCCACGATCCCGCGACATCGGCCTTCGGCGTCCTTGATCAAACCCAGGAAGGTCCATCCTTCGAACTTTTCGACGTCTTTGCTTGCTTCGTGCCGGCGGACTTGCTCGTCGAGCGCGTAAAGCAGCTGTTGACCGGTGGTCGCGCCGGCATACGCCGTCCGGTGCATCAGGGTGCCCCCGAACCGACGGAAGCTCAGCATGCCCTCGGCCGTTCGATTGAAAGGTACTCCCATCCGGTCGAGCAGATAAATGATCGCCGGGGCGCGCTCGGCCATCCTCATGACCGGTGGCTGGTGGTTCAGAAAGTCGCCACCGGTGATTGTGTCTTCAAAGTGAAGGTATGGAGAATCTCCCTCGCCCCGAAGGTTGACCGAACCATTGATCCCGCCCTGGGCACACACGCTGTGGCTGCGCTTGACGGGCACGATGCTGAAGAGCTGGACCTTCACACCGGCTTCGGCGAGCTTCATGGTGGTCATCAGCCCGGCAAGGCCCCCACCGACAACGACGACTTTGCGCTGAGGCATCTTCGCCGGATTCTACGCGACTTCGACCCAGACTTTGCACAGGGCCCGTCAGTGGCCCAGCCTTGGACAGTCACGAAGAGACCCCGGCCGTAGCCGGGGCCTCTCTGGTACTAGCGCTCACAGTAGCGCGCAAGGGCGCTCAGGATCGGAAAAGAACAGCGATGTCGCCCCGAACAACGGAGCCAGCAAAGAACACGTCGCCGTCGGGGCTTCCCCAGAGGTCTCGGACGAACCGGACTGAGAACTCGTCCTTCCGGTTGCCCGGATTCCTCGGGTCGTTCAAGTCGACGCAGTTGACATAGACCCAGCCACGAGTTTCGGTCACTCCTTGGGCAGTCCTCACCCGCTTGATGGCTGGGCCGCTGAATCGACCGACGCGCTCACGGACTTGGAGGATCGACGGAGAACTGGCCAACGCGACTGTGATCCGTGCGTCTCCAGCGTTCCAACTGGCCGTGAATGTCCCCGTCGGTCGGTTCGGGTCGATCTTCCTGACGTTCATGGCGAACTCGGCCCGGCCCCCTTGTGGGTTTTCAGCGACTCCTTGCCCCTCGATCACTTGGGTCGCGGCGAACGCGGCCGTGGCGGCTGCCGTCCAAGCGGCCATTGTGATCAGTCGGTAGAAGTGATTCATCGGTTTCCTCTCAAGCGAGCATTCCGGAGGGCTCTGCAATTTACGACGAACCCCAGCGAGAAATGTTCAGTCAACCAAGCGGAACTCTGTCGTTCCGCTGACTTTGACTTCGGAGAGCGGCTCCGCGGGTCAGTCCTCGATCCCCGCGAAGCCGCCAGTCAGTTTCCCTGCACCAGCTTCGCGCGAACGGCCTTCATGGCCGCCTCCGTGCGCGAGTTGACCTGGAGCGCCTTCAGAATATTACTGACGTGGTTCTTGACCGTCTTTTCGGCGATCGATAGGTGATTGGCGATCTCTTTGTTGCGCATCCCCTTGGCGATCAGTTCAAGGATCTCGGTCTCGCGGTCGCTCAGGACATAGAGCTCCGTGTCGTCCGACTCGTCCTCGTCCTTAACCCGGCGGAAGTCCTCGATCACCTTGGTCGCGATCTTGGGGGTGAGCTTGGCCTCGCCCCGGTGGGCCAGGCGGATCGCTTCGACCACCTCTTGCGGTGTCGAGGTCTTGAGCAGGTAACCAAGCGCCCCTGCCCGGAGCGCTTCGAAGACGGTCTCCTCGTCCTCGTTGATCGTGAGGACGACGACTCGGACGTCCTTCTCCTTCTTCAGCAGCCTGCGCATGAGCTCCAGCCCATCCATGCGAGGCATGTTGATGTCGGTCAAGAGGACGTCCGGAGGATCGTTCAGACATAGGTCAAGGGCTTCTTGACCGTCTTTGCAAACTCCAGCGACCTCGCACTCAGGCATGAGGGTCAGCGTCCGCTGGATCGCACTGCGATATCCGGCCTCGTCATCAGCGATGACGACTCGGATGGTGGTCGACATGGAATAAGAATACCCAGCCGTACGTCCGTCCTACGTCAACCTGATGGCGAAAACGTGTTCCTGGCGGACTCGAACTTCGAAGGAGCGGCCGTCTCGGCTGTCTGGCAAGCGAATCCGAGTCCGAACAGAGTCGCAGGCGCGACATCGCCCGCGACCTTGGCGATCGGCTCGCTCCAAGCGGCCCAAAGGGCCTTGACCTTCTTCTTCAGTGCCGGGTCTTGGGCTGACGCCACGAACAGGCCGCACAAGACGCGGAAGAACCGGCTCCCCTTCCGGCTGTAGGCCTCGGCGAGCAGGACGTCACCCTGAAACCGGTCCGCAACAGTCGACGCTCCCTCGTGGAACCTGGCCCGATCGTCTTGAAGGATGCTCATCGCATAGTCCGCGATTCCCATAAGAAGATCCGACCGCTTGGGAAAGTAGTAGTGCACGGTCGCATGGTTGATGCCGATCTCGGCGGCGACCGTCCGGGCGTGCACTGCTTCAAGCCCCTTGGTCCCCATCATGCCATAGGCCGTGGCAAGGATCGTCTGCCTGCGTTCCTTCATGGGGCCTATTTTAACCGAATGGTGACAGCAGACGGCAACCCTGACGGTGCCCAGCCATTCCATCTTGCTGGCGGCACAATGGGTTTGTGCAGCCCTACCCGCGCACATGGGTCGATATCGACCTGCCGGCGATGGCCCATAACTTGGGCCTCGTCAAGCAAGCCATCGGGCCCTCTGTCCAAATCTCCCTTGTTGTGAAGGCGGACGCTTATGGGCACGGGCTTGTTCCCGTCACCCGCTATGCCCTGCGCCATGGAGCTGACTGGGCGGCGGTCGCGACCGTCCAAGAAGGCATTGCCCTGCGGGACGCGGGGGTCGAGAGTCCGATCATGGTGCTCTCGCCGATCCTTGAGATCGAGGCGGAGCAGGCCGTCTTCTATCGCCTCGACACACTTTTCGAAGACTTGCGCACCGCGCGGGCTCTCAGCGATGCTGGCCAATCTGTCGGCGTTCCAGCAAGGGCCCACCTGAAGGTGGACACGGGCCTTCATCGGTTCGGATGCTCGCCAGAAGAGGCTTTGGCCCTTTGCCAAGCAGTTGACGGGCTGCCAGGACTACGGCTCGTCGGCGTGGCCCAGCACTTCGCCGACAGTTCGCGCAACGACGAATACACGAGGCTCCAAGAGGAGCGGTGGCTGGCCCTGCTCCGTGAATTGCGCGAGGCCGGACTGTCCTTCGAGCACGTCCATGCTTCGAACTCGGCGGGGTCTGTCCGATATCCCGAGAGCCGAGGAACGCTCGTGAGGGTCGGGATCCTGGGCTACGGTATCGACCCTGTGGGCCTTCTCGGCGGCCAAGCGCGCCCGGTGATGAGGTGGACAGCCCGGGTCACGGCTCTCCGGGAAGTCCGAGCGGGCGAGCCGGTCGGCTATTGCCTCACCTTTCGGTCGTCGAGGCCTTCAAGGATCGCCACGCTCGGGGTCGGCTATGGCGACGGTTATCCCAGGACGCTCAGCAACCGTGGATACGTCGAGCTTCATGGCCAAAGGGCTCCCGTCGTCGGCTTGGTCTGCATGGACCAGACGATGGTCGACGTGACGGACATTCCTGAAGCCAAAATCGGCGACGAAGCTCTGTTGCTCGGTGGCAGCGTGCGGGCCGAGGATCTCGCGGTGGCCAGCGACACCAACTCGCACGAGATCGTCACGCGACTGATGTCGCGCGTCTCCCGGCGCTACCACTACAACCCCTAACCCGTCAGCGCCCGATCGCGACCAGGTTGGACGACAGGACGTCGCCGTGCTTCCGGATCTGGCTGAGGCAGTCCGGGCCTGGCTCTTTGTCCAGGGCGATCTGCGCGATGGCGGCCTGGGCGCCCCCAAGAACGATGTTCTCCATCTCTTGGACACTGACTCCGTCGGCTTTGAGGCACCCGAACACATCCGCAAGGACTCCGACCTTGTCCCGATGGCGCACCACCAAAAGGTGGGTCGCCACCTCGCCCTTCTTGATATTGACGACGTTCGGCACTGTGCCTTTTTCCTTGAACTCCTGGACGATCCGAACGGTCTCGGCCGCAACCGCCTCTTGCGCCTCGTCGGTGCTGGCCCCAATGTGGTGGGTCACGTAGACCCCAGGCAAGTCCTTCAAGGGACTCGAGAGCTCGCCTTCGCCAGTGGTCGGCTCGCCGTCGAACACATCGAGCCCAGCTCTGACCTTGCCCGACTTCACGGCTTCGATCAAGGCCGCTTCGTCGACCACTTCGGCCCGGCTCGTGTTCACAAACATCGAACCCGGCCTCATCGCCTCGAAGAACTCCTTGCCGAGCATGCCCCTGGTCTCGGGCCGCAGCGACACATGGACCGATACGATGTCGGACTGCGACGCGAGCTCTTCAAGCGTGTGAGCTTGACCGACGGCGAGCGCGGCGGCCACGTCGGGAGTCATCCACCGGCTGTAGCAAAGAACGTTGATTCCGAACGCCTTGGCCCGAGGCACCATTTCTTGCCCGATTTGGCCCATACCCACCAGGCCTAGGGTCGCGCCGTGAAGGCCACGCGCCTTGCTGTAGCGCTTCTTGTTCCATTGGCCGTCTCGGAACTCGGCCACGTTGTCCGGGATCTGGCGGTCAAGCGACAAGATCAGTCCGAACGCGAGTTCGGCGACTGCACGGGCGTTCTTGCCCGGACAGTTCGCGACGTAGATCCCCTCCGCGCTCGCGGCGGCGACATCAATGGTGTTGTAGCCGGCCCCCGCCCGAACGATCAAGGACAGCGACGTCCCTTGGATCGCGCCCGCCTCGACTTTGGTCGACCTGACCACCAGCACGTCAGGCTTCCGTTCGCGGATGACCGAAGCCAGCGTCTCGCCGACAAGATCTGGCTCGAATTCGACTTCGCAACCGATCGACTTGAGCCCTTCCAGCCCGCTTTTCTCAAACTTGTCCGCTACGAGAACCCTCATGGTGGTCAGATTTTACTTGAGGGGGCGGCGAACCGGCCGGTCACCTTGCGCTCCTCGGGAGAGAGACACTCGGACTGACTGCAAGGCTGGAATCGCACTGTGATCTCGAACTCGGGCGACCCAGCAGATCGGAGGCGGACAGGGATCCGGACCTCCCCTTCCAGCACACCCTCGAGAGCGTCCGGGAATCCAGCTTCGCCAAGGGCTCCTTCCACGGTCAGGCTCGTCGGGGTCAACCATTTGGCGGAAGGCTGGTCTGTGTTGATGTGCCAACCCGGCGGGCAATCGACGACGACCTCACCGTAAGCCCAACCATCTTCGTCAGGGGTCAGTGTTGTCGGCTCAAGCCGCACCGTGAACACAGGGGGGCCAGCCGACGCGCCTTGCGGACGGTCGGTGTCCTCCGATAGAAGGAACGCAAGAACCTCACGCAAAAGGAACAGGCAGGCCCGGGGGGCCTGTTCCAACCAGCCCATGCCCGACCAGAGAACGGAACGGGCGTCTTCTTGTCGTCCGAGTCGCCTCAACGCTCGAACGCTGATCGCCACCGGGCTCGGCGTCGCCCCGTCCGTGTATGGCACCGGTCTACCAAACGGTGCCCGAACCGTGTCTGGACTGAAGGCCAGGCCTCTCTCTCCCAAAGAGTGTCGCATCATGACTTGGTCGAGGAGCTTCGAGGCAAGACGGCTCCAATCGCCACCGACGGCCTCACCCAAATCAAGAAAACCGTTCGCCAGGAACGCCAGGTCGTCCAAGAACGGCTCACCCAAAGGCACGCCGTCAACCACTTGGTGGGGAAGCCCCTTCAGGACAAACGGCTCCCAAACCGTGGCCAGTCTCGCCGCCTGGTCATGGCATCCGCAGGCGACCAATCCGGAGAGGGCCAGACCGTTCCATGCCGCCACCGCTTTCGGGTCTGTCACAGGACGAGGGCGGCGGCTCCTGTGTGAGAACAACCTGGCCAACAACTCTGGCTGGACGTGAGCGCCGCGCCTCAAGTGGAGGACGTTCTGGCCCGTCCGCCGATGAGTCGCCTCGTCCAAAAAGTTGCCCTCGACCGACGCTTGGAAAGCCTCGACCACCGTCGGCGCGTCTTCGCCGAGAACCTCCTCGATGTCCGAGACACGCCAAAGATAAAAGGCGCCCTCCTCTCCCTCTGAGTCGGCATCGATCGCCGAGGCGAGCATCCCGTTCGACAGGGTCATCTCGCGCTCGATCCAAGCGGCCGTCGCCACGGCTACGCCACGGTCTCCCCATCGCCCATACGACTCCAGCAACTGCCCGTTGTCATAGAGCATCTTCTCGAAGTGAGGCAGGTGCCACCGCTCATCGGTCGAGTAACGATGGAACCCTCCGCCCAAGTGGTCGAAGACTCCCCCGTGCGCCATGGCCTCCAAAGTTTCCCGCACTATGGCCTCGGCCCTCTGCGGCCTATCGCCAGGATCCCGTCCGAGCAACGGTCTGATCCGGGCGTAATCGATCAGGAACAAGAGGCCCGCGTGCGGGGGGAACTTGGGCCGGTCACCGAACCCTCCCTGCTCGTGGTCGTAATCCTCGTGGAGCGCGTCCAACGCGATGTCCACCATGGAGACCTCGAGACCGGCCGAAGTACTCGGCAACCGGCGCTCCAAACCTGAGGCGAGCGCAGTCGCGAACTGCTCGGCGGCCGCCAGCACCTCATCTCGCTGAGCCCGCCATGCTTGGGCCAGACTCGTCACCAACGAACGGAACCCCGGGTACTCCCCTCTGGACTCGAGCGGAAAATATGTCCCCGCGAAAAAGGGCTTCTGATCCGGAGTCAAAAAGAGCGTCATCGGCCATCCGCCATGGCCGTTCGCCATCTGAACGGCCGTCATGTAGACCTCGTCCAGGTCGGGCCTCTCCTCGCGGTCAAGCTTGATCGAGACGAATTCGCGGTTCAGTGCAGCGGCCACTTCCGTGTCCTCGAACGACTCGTGGGCCATGACGTGGCACCAGTGGCAACTGGAGTATCCGACGCTTAGGAAGACCGGCTTGTCCTCACGACGCGCCTTTTCCCACGCCTCGTCGCCCCACGGATACCAGTCGACCGGGTTGTCCTGGTGTTGGCGAAGGTAGAGGGACGGCTCGTTGGCCAACCGGTTCGGCACGGATAGATTGTGGACGTTCCCAGGCTACTTTCTGAGTCCCACCAGACGCTCAAGCTTCGCCGTCTCCTCTTGGCTGAGCGACCGACACTCGCCCGGTCGCAGTCCACGCTTGCGGAGAAAGGCGAACCGCACACGGGTCAGCGACACCACAGGATGCCCGACGGATTCGGCCATGAGCCTCACTTGACGGTTGCGCCCTTCATGGAGGATCAACCTCAGTCGGGTCGTTCCTTCCTTTTCGGAGTAGCCCAAACGCTCGACCCTGGCTGGGGCCGTCTTTCCGCCCGGGATCCAGACGCCAGTCGCCAAGCGTTGGAGCTCGCGGTCCGAGACCGAACCCAGAACTGTGGCCTCGTACTCCTTTTCGACCCCATACCGGGGATGGGTCAGCCTGGACGCCAGCGAACCGTCGTTGGTCAGCACGATCACCCCGTCGGTGTCCTTGTCCAATCGTCCGACCGGCTTGACCCCAACCGCGTTCGAGGGCAAGAACTTGACGATCGTCGGGCGGCCATGAGGATCGGAGAGGGTCGTGATGGAGCCCTTCGGCTTATTGAGGAGGAACACTTGCCGGCGGGGAGGAGCCAGGGCCTCGCCATCGACCTCCACATGGTCTTCGAGTCCGACGGTCACCCCCATCTCGGTCACGACCTGGCCGTTGACCGTCACGCGGCCCTCGCGGATCAGATCCTCCGCTTTTCGGCGGCTGGTCAGGCCGCATTGGGCGATGAACCTGTGAAGCCTCACAACGTCCGCCTGGCCCATCGGCGGGACTTGGCCCGCATCGCCGTCGCCGCCCCAACAAGACCCAGGCCAAGTGCCATTCCACCAGGCCCTGCCATGGCGGCCAGCCATTGGTGTGCCTCCTCGATGTCCTCGCCCGCGACTACGGGCACCTTGACCCTCATTCCGTCCCAAAATCTGATTTCGACATGGCCCGCCGGGCTGCCGGACTTGATTGGGGCCGAGAGCGGGCCGGAGCCAAGCCAGACCATGCTCTGGACAGGGGTAGCGACTCCCTTTCTGACCAGTCTGCGCACCGGCTCCTTGGCGACCAGGGAAACGGCGCCTCGCACTCCGTCGACAACGGGCGCTTCGCCCAGAGCTTGTCCGATGGCAACGACGTCCCCTGGGGCGAAACTATCGAACGACCAGGCTACGAGCCGCTTCTGGTCCTCAAGCCAGTCCGTGCCCTTCAGGAGGACGGTCACGATCTCTGTCCCGTCTCGCTCCGCCGATCCGACGAAGCACTTGCCGGCCGGAATGGTCCACCCCGTCTTGATCCCGGTCGCGGTCGGATCCTCCTTGAGCCACTTGTTGCGGTTCACGAGAACCCGGTCCTTTTCGTTCAGACTGCGGCCGATCTCGCGCTTGATCGTCCTGGCGGCCTCAGCCACGGCCGGATATTCCAGGGCCTTTCTCGCGATCAAGGCGAGGTCGTGAGCGGTGGTCCAGTGCTGGGGGTCGTTCAACCCGTGCGGGTTGCGGAACTGGCTACCGGTGCAACCCAGCTCGCGGGCCCGGCGGTTCATGAGTTCGGCAAACGCCGATTCTGACCCGGCGATGTGGACGGCCACCGCATAGCAGGCATCGTTGGCGCTTCGGAGCATGAGGGCGAAGACCATGTCGCGAGACGAGACCTGCTCGCCGGGTTTGAGGTTCAAGCTGCTCCCGGTTACCTTCTTCACGTCGAGCGGGGCCGTGATCTTGTCGTCCGGCATCGTTTGCTCGGCCAACAGCATCGCGGTCAGGATCTTGGTCGTGCTGGCTGGAAAGAGCCTGCGTTCAGGGTCTTTTGCCCAAAGAACCTGGCCCGTTCTGCGTTCGACCACCAGCGCGCTGACCGAGGTCAATTCTGGACCGGTCGTAGCCAGGGCCGCTCCCAAGGCTGCCGTCGTCAACATCGACTTACCATCTCCTCAAGATCCCGATTCTACTGACGGAGCAAAGGGAGGCCCCGGATCGACTTACCCGCCGAGCCGTCTGACCGCTGGTATATTGGTCTCCCCGGCGCCGTACCCAAGTGGTTAAGGGAAGGGTCTGCAAAACCCTCATTCAGCGGTTCGACTCCGCTCGGCGCCTCCATCGTCTTCCTGCGCCATGAGCGAGCCCACGCCGATCCTTCGAGTCGAACGGCTCTCTGTCGCGATCCGTGGGGTACAGATCCTCCGCGACGTCTCTTTTTCAGTCGACGCTGGAGCGACCCTCGGGATCGTCGGCGAATCGGGGTGCGGCAAAAGCATGACCGGGCTCGCGCTGATGGGCATGCTGCCCCCTGGGGGAAAGGTCACCCAGGGGTCGGTCGTTCTGGATGGCCGCGACCTCTTGCGACTGTCCCCCAAGGAATGGCTGGAGGTCAGAGGGCAAGAGATCGCCATGGTCATGCAGGATCCGTTCACATCCCTCAATCCGATGATGCGCGTCGGGGACCAAATCGCCGAAGTCTGGGTGCTTCATCAGGGCCTCAGTTGGAAGGAAGCCCGGATGCGGGCCGTGGAGATCCTGGGACACGTCGGCGTTCCCGATCCGGCCGCCTCGTCCCGAAAGTTCCCGCACCAAATGAGCGGTGGGCAAAGGCAACGCGTGGTGATCGCTTGCGCGTTCGCGGCAAGGCCCAAGGTCTTGGTGGCCGATGAGCCCACGACCGCCCTCGACGTCACCCTCCAAGCCCAGATCCTGCACCTGTTGAAAGACCTGCAGCGCGAGGCCGGCACAGCCGTCGTCCTCATCTCGCACGATGTCGGCGTCATTGGATCGGTCTCTGACACGGTCGCGGTCTTCTATGCCGGCCGAATCGTCGAACAAGGGCCGGTGCGCGACGTGCTCACCGGCCCTCGACACCCGTACACCGAGGGCCTACTCGGATCACTCCCGCGACCAGGGTTGCAAGTGCTTGAGTCCATCCAAGGACAACCGCCGCTATTCACAGCCATGCCCGCTGGATGCCCCTTCCGACCCCGTTGCCCAAATGCCCACGACCGGTGCCAGGCTGAGCCAGGGCTCGTTGAGGTCGCTGCCGATCACCGAGCCGCCTGCTGGCTCCATGATCCTGCTCGACCGATCATGGCCCCCCAGGCTTGAAAGGCTCGCTACCCCAGTTCTTGAACAAGAACCGAAGGAACATGGCGAGGCTGTCGCGCCGGTTGATGTCGCCACCCAATCCGTGTCCGCCGGTCGGGTCGGCGACCAATTCGATCAAGGGCCCGAGACCGTGTTGCAACAGGACCTGATAGACCCGCACCGTGTGGAGGAACAACACGTTCTCGTCGTCCATGCCGTGCACCAGCATGAGAGGGTGTTTGAGGTTGGGAGCGACCTTCAGGAGAGAGAATTGATCCAAGACGTCGGTCTTGCCCGCAGGCTGGATCGCGATCGTCTCTTGGGTGTAGCCTTGGTTGTAGTTCTGCCACTCGGTCGGGCCGGCGCCGGCGATGCCGAGCGTGTACACCCCAGGCTGGGTGTACATCGTGTGCTGAGTCTGCCAACCGCCGAACGACCATCCGTTGAGAGCCACCCGGTCTGGATCCACTCCATAGTCGGACACGAGAAGTTTGGCAAGATCCACCAAGTCCTCCGTCTGGGGCACGCCGACCGCCCCGAACGACGCCCGCACAAAGGCGGCCCCGTAGCCCGACGAGCCTCGGGGATCGACCGTCACCGCGACATAGCCGTGGGCATAGGCCAGGTACATGTTGAGGAGATAACCGGCCGAATTGAAGCTGCCGTCCCGTACGGAGTTCCCTCGACCTAGCGGTCCGCCGTAGGTGTAAACCATGGCCGGACGCTTGTCATCTTTCTTCCAACCGGACGGTACAAAGATGAACGCCCTGACCTTTTGGCCGTGCCGGTTCTGATATTCGATCAGCCGGGGCCGGAGCCTGTTGATCGCGGCGAAAGCGCCAGGACGGTGCGATTCGGTGACAGCCTTTTGTCCGCCCGATTTGACCACGTAAGTCTCGACAGGCGACTCCCAGTTCGCGAAGGTTGAGGCCAGACTCAAAGTGTCGGGGCTGACGGCGGGCCTCCCATAATCGCCTTCGCCAGGCGTCAAGCGATCCATCTTTCCATTGTCAACGCCGATCCGGTAAACCTGCAGCCGGGCTGGGTGCAAGGCCGAGCTGTGGACAACGACCGACTTGCCGTCCGGCGCCACCGCGATCGGATAGGCCTCGAACTCGCCTTGAACAAGCGGCCTGGCAGACTTCGTCACCGGGTCGATCAGCCATGGCAACCGCCACCCGGTCGTCTCAAGCAGACAAAGCACGTTCCGGTCGTCTGGCATGAACCTGGGCGAACAATCGCCGGCTGACGCCCCTTCCCCTGGAAACTTCGTCTGGTGGACGGTCTCGAGCTTCTTGGCCCGCAGGTCGGCCATCGCGACCTCGATCTCGCGGGTCTGATTGTTATAGTGGGCGAAGACGAACCGCTTCGAGTCCTTGGACCAAGGTTCCTCGCCGGTGCTCACGCCCTTCACCTCGTCGTCCTTACTGACCCACTTCCAGACCTCCCAAGGTTTGTTGTCGTCACTCTCTGGCTTGGTGAGATCGTACAAGTACAGGTACCGCTCCTCTTTGATCTCTTCGTCCGAGGTGCCCCAATACTGCGCGTCGCGCCGCACCTGCGGGAAACGGCCGCGATAGGTCACCCACTCGTGCTGCCGGTACTGGCCCGACTTGCCGGTAAAGATCATCATCTGATCGCCGTCAGGACTCAAGGAGTAGCCCCAAAGCGGCAGATCGTTTGGAAGCCTCGGGTTCAACTGCTCGATAGCGGCGCTGTCGAACCGCATGCGGTAGAGCCCGTCGCCTCGACGGAAGTAGAAGCCTTCGTCGCCCGGCATCCATCGAGGGTCGATTTCGGCATCGCGGGTCCTCGTCAGCCGGGTCGGCTTCTTGTCGCCGATCTTCCAGCGAAAGAGGTCGCCCCGGTACACAAAGAGCAATTCGGCCGACTTGTTGGCCCATTCGAACGCGGAGACGCCCGGATAGGAAGGTTGCGGCTCCTTGCGGTCTTGGTCCTGCTGCCGGCGTTTGATCTGCTCCTCGCGATACTCCTTCTCGTTCAGGCCAAGCAACCGCTCCAGTTCCTTGTCGTCGTCCTTGTACCTTTTGCCCGCCTTGACCGCTTCAGGATCAAACTCGGCCATCAAGTCAAGGCTGGTGACGGGCCACGACCTGCTTGTCGCGGTGTCGTAGATCCACAGGTCGGAGCCGCGGGTCTTGAACGGGTTCCACAGGTAGGCCAGGTGACGGTTGTCAGGGCCCCACTTGAGCGACCTCGCCGTCTGACCGAAGAACGGCTCTCGGGGGAAAAGGTCGTCGAACTTCAGGTCTGAGACGGCCGGCGGCGTCCAGGGTTGGGCCGTCGCTCCTGCGACGAAGATCAGACACCAAGCGAACACGGCGCTGCGCATGGGCTCGGGAGTGTACTGGTTCTTTCGGCTGGATTGTCCCGTCGAAGGTTTGGCCCGCCACCATCGGATCAACTACAATCGGCACGCATGTCCCTGCTCGACGTTCCGATCGGTTCTGGCGCCCCCCACGAATTCAACGTCATCATCGAGATCCCTCGGTTCAGCACGAACAAGTACGAGATGGATCCCGACACTGGGGTCATGCGACTCGACAGAGTGCTTTTCTCGCCCCTCTTCTATCCCTGGGACTACGGGTTTGTGCCTCAGACCAAGTATCTCGACGGCGATCCGGTCGACGTCCTTCTCCTCATCTCTCACCCAACCTATCCGGGCGTCGTGGTCGATGCCAAACCCATCGGTGTGCTCGAGATGCGGGACGGGGGCAAGCCCGACGAGAAGGTGCTCTGCGTGGCGAGCAAAGACCCTCGGTTCGGCAACCGGTCTACCATGGACGACGTGAACCAGCACACCTTGGACGAGATCGTCCACTTCTTCGAGGTCTACAAGCAGCTCGAGAACAAAGAAGTCGAAGTGATGGGTTGGCGAAGCAAAGAAGAGGCCATTCAGATCATCGAAGACTACAGGCTGGATCGTTAAACAGGCAGGTTGGCCAACCGCCACAGAATGTGGGCATAGATCCGGCTCATCTTGAAAAGGCTCTCGATGGCGAGCCTCTCGTCGGTCTCGTGAGCGTCCCCATCGCCGTCCCATCCCGTCCCGATGCTCACCGTGTTCGCGATGGCTCGGGCGTAAGTTCCTCCCCCCATGACTCCCGGCTCTTTGTCCTCCCCCGTCTCCTGTCGATAAACGTCGCAAATCGTGCTCACCAAGGGATGGTCGAGGGGAAAGTAAAGAGGCCTTGAGTCCGTCGAACTCGCGAGTTCAAACCCACCGGAGAGCTTGGCTAGCTTCGCTCGACATTGTTCGACCAACCGCCGACCTTCCCAGGTGACTGGGTAGCGACAGTTGACGGTGAGCCGGACTTTGCCACCGACCGTCTCGACGATCCCCAAGTTTGCGGTCAGGGCCCCACTCGGCTCGTCCGATCCCGCCACACCCACGCCGTCTCCTCCAATATGGCCGACTTCGAGCAGTTCACTGTAAGCTTTCTGGCTGCTGACCGGAGCGATCTCGCGCAAGAACCGGAAGCAGCGCACGGCGGCATTGTCCCCGCCGATCGGCCAAGCTCCGTGAGCGGCCTTGCCTCGCGCTTCGACCACGAGCACGTCTCCGTCGAAGCGGGCCGCGACGTTCCTGTCCCAAGCCTCCGCCAGCTTCGCTTCGACCTCGGCCCGCACCGAGGCCGCCACCCGCACCCGGGCCGTGCACAGGTCGATCACAATGTTCGGCCTCTGTCCGCCGGAGACCTCGAGCAGTTCCAGATCGCCGGACACAAGGGGCCGCTCCACGACCAAGTTCGCGATCCCCTTCTCGCCGTGATAGAGGGGCCAACCTGAGTCCGGCGCGACACCAAAGGTCGGCGCCGGCTCGCGGGCCGCATAGTGGGCGATGCAGCCAAATCCCGACTCCTCGTTACATCCGAACCACTGCCTCATCGTCGCGGGAACGTCGGGGCAGACCTCCTGGATCGCCCGCATCGCATAGAACGAAGCCATGGTCGGGCCCTTGTCGTCGACTGCGCCCCGAGCGTAGACGTATCCCTTGTCGATCTCCGCACCGAACGGGTCGTGCTTCCAGCCGGGGCCGACCGGAACGACGTCCAGATGCCCGAACGAGGCGACCTGCCTTTCGCCCGACCCAAAGTCCGCCCATCCACAGTAGCCTTCAGAGTCCGTGACGCTCATGCCCCACTTCCTGCCAAGACCCAGCGCGAAGTCCAAGGCTCGTCGGTTCTCAGCCCCGAAAGGAGCGTTCGGTAACGGTTCCGACTCCAAGCTCGGGATCTTGAGAAGGTCGCGGTAGTCGTCTAGGAGTTCCGACTCATGGGCCCGCAACCAAGCATGGAGCTGGCTGACGACGGCGTCCGGCATGCGGGCCAGGTTACCGCCAAGTCTGCGGGGCAAACGAAAGAGGGCGAGGAAGGCCCGGGCGGCGGTGGGCCCTCACTCGCCAAGAGAAGGGTTCCGTAGCCATGCCCGCCCCGCCCTGGGGGTCTTACCAGGGTTAGGCGGCAATCGGGCAAAATCTCCGGTGTTGGTCGATTCGGCCATTCAGTTGTTTCAGAGGACTTTCGAACGTGACCCGGCCTGGGTCGCTTGGTCTCCTGGCCGGGTCAACCTCATCGGCGACCACACTGACTACCAATCCGGGCTCGCCTTGTCCATGGCGACGGCCCAGGGAACAGCGATGGCCTTCGGGGTCACGCAAGGCCCTTCCCAAGTCGTCTCGAGCCACTTTGGACTCAGCCAAAGTTTTCGGACGACGGAACTACGGGCCAAAGCCCTGGACGATTGGAGCCGTTATCCGGCTGGGGTTGCCGCCTGGTTCGCCGAGAGGGGGCCGATAGCGGACTTCCAGGCCGCCGTCACCTCAGACCTGCCGATCGGAAGCGGCGTGAGCTCCAGCGCCTCGCTGACGGTGGCAACGGCCTTCGGGCTGGCCGGACTCTATGGAACCAACCTCAGTGCTCAGGAGGCTGCGAGGGCGGGCCAGTGGGCCGAGCACACGTTCGCTGGCTTGCCTTGTGGGTTGCTGGATCAAACGACCGTCACAGAAGCGGTCGAGGGCCATGCGCTCCTCATTGACTTCGAGATCCTTGAAACCGTGCCCGTCGCCTGGCCAGTCGACTTGAGCGTTGTGGTTTGCGACACCGGCAAACCGCGCGAACTGGCCGGATCAGGCTATGCCGCCCGGCGCCGGGAAACCGAGGAGGCGTCGAGAATCCTCGGCTTGCAAAACTTGAGGCATGCGACAGAAGAACTCATCAAGGCCCATCGAGGGACGCTCGGTGAGACCTTGACGCGCCGGGCCCTCCACGTCGTACTAGAGAATAGGAGGGTGAGCGAAACCGTGGTCGCGTTGAAGGGCTGGCATGACGATCGCCTGGCGAGCCTCTTTTCAGCGAGTCATGAGTCTCTGAGGAACCTTTTCGAAGTGAGTTGCATCGAACTTGACACGATGGTCGAAACTTCCCTTCAATACGAGGGATGCTTGGGAGCCCGGATGACGGGTGGCGGGTTCGGCGGTGCCGTAGTCGCCCTCGTCAGAAAGGATCAGACCTTAGACTTCATCGACCACGTTCAGGGCGAGTACGCTCGCCGGACACCTGGGCTTCAAGCCCGTTTTCTCGTCACCGGAGCCGCAGGCAGGGCCTTTGCCCAACCTGTTTCCACCTTCGGCAAGACCCTTTTGAGGAATTTTTCGACGGATCATCTCAAAACTGCTGACGGACGTGGAACATCAGCCAAAGGCGGCAACAGTCAATCCAAGCGAGGGATGGGTTAAATGGCAATGCCAGGTACAAGCAGATCGAGTGAAGACAGTTCCCGCGGTGTTCGTTTGACGCCGACGGAAGTCAAGGTTCTGAGTTTAATCGCTCAGGGACACAGCAGCCAGGAAGCGGCCGACCGAATGGTCGTTTCGAAGCGGACGGTGGATTTCCATTTGGCGAACATCTACCAGAAGCTTCAGGTCAATAACCGCGTTCAAGCCCTTCGGGCCGCCACGCGGCTTGGGCTGATCCCCTTCGAACCGTTCTTTGGCCACACTCAGGGCGACTCCTGAGTAGGCCCCGACCATAAGCGGACACTATGGCCCCGCCCCTTCTGGGACGGGGCCTGTCTGCGTCTTAAGGGGCTTCAGGCAGGTACGTTAGGCACCAGATGGGCCGCTTGCGCCTCTCCTGGGCCGACCTTGCCGGGCTGGTCTATCCCCCGCGGTGCTCGCTGTGCGGCACTATCGGAGAGCCGCCCGTGTGCAGCGAGTGCCGAGAAGAGTTCGGCCCACCAGCCCCTAGCCGCGACTGGGCAGACGGAATCGCTTGGTCACGGAGCCTGTTCCTCTTCGAAGGACGGGCAGCGCAGGCTGTCAGAAGGCTCAAATATGGCCGGGCCACTTCCCTGGCCAGGCCCATGGCCGAGATGATCGAACAAGCAAGGGTCGAGGCCCCGGCTCACGACGTCATCGTCCCCGTCCCGATCCACTGGGTCAGGCGAACCCAACGCGGGTTCAACCAGTCGGAACTCCTCGCAGAACTCGCCCCCCGGGACTTGACCCGGCCCGGGTTCCTTGTCCGAACCCGGTTCACCCGTCCGCAGGTCGGGCTCACCGCCAAAGAGAGATTGGTCAACTTGACCGGTGCTTTCAAGGCGGGGCCGGCAGTCCGTGGGGCGAGAGTCCTCTTGATCGACGACGTTGTGACGTCCGGAGGTACGGCTTTGGCCTGCGCCCACGCCCTTCGGATGGCAGGCGCCCTCGAGACAGGCCTCTTGACCTTCTGCGGCGAGTTCCCGAGCGACTAACCGGGGGTCAGGTGCCCGAGGCCACCGTCCCGCAGGCGATAAATCGCCTCGGCCCTCTTGGTCCGGGCATTGTAGAAAACATAGAACGGCTGGTCGGTGAGCTCGAACTGGAGCAGCGCCTCTTCCAGATCCATCGGCTTGGCCGAATAATGCCGCTCTTCCCGGATCGGATCGTCGTCTTCAGGGGCCATCTCAGGCAAATCGTCATAGACGTTCGGGATCGGCTTGCCCTTGGTCCGGTGGCTCCTGACGATGCGCGTCTTGAGCCTTCGAAGCCGGTTCTCCATCTTGTCCGCGACCTTGTCGATGGCAGCATGGATGCTCGGATCCGACTCGACCCCGTGGAGGACGAGGCCGTCGGCGTGGACAGTGACCTCGATCCGGTGGGTGAGCTTCTCCTCACGGTGCGTGATCTCCACCTTCTGGCATGCGGTGAAGTATCGGTCGAGCTTGCCCAGCTTTTTGGCCGCGTAGTCTCGCTCCTTCTGCGGGAGGTTCCCTTCGGCGTTTCTAACGAGAACTTCCATTTCTAATATATGAAGACGTCGCCGCCCCGCCTTTTAGTCTAGCACGGTGCACGACCGCCTAATGGTGGCCGTCGCCCAGGCTGCGATCCCTTCGCCTCGGCCCAACGAGCCCAGTCCTTCGTTGGTCGTCGCTTTGACACTCACCCGCCCCGCTTCAATTCCGAGGGCCAGGGCCAGGGTGGCCCGAATCTCTTGGCTCTTCGGCATGACCTGAGGGCGCGTCGCGACCACCGTCGCGTCAATGTGGACAGGTTCCCAGCCATGATCGGTCAAGGCCCGCTTGGCCCCTTCTAGAAAGACCAGCGAGCTGGCTCCCCGCCACCGAGAATCCGAGTTGGGATAGAGCTGGCCGATGTCGCCGAGGGCGGCGGCGCCCAGCAAGGCGTCGACCACGGCATGGATCAGGACATCGGCGTCCGAGTGTCCCTCCAGACCAGGGCGGTGCTCAAACTCGACCCCGCCGAGAAAGAGCGGCCTTTCAGGATCCTCGGAAAAGGCATGGATGTCGTATCCCAGCCCGGTCCGAACTTCCGCCGCGCCGACGAGCCGCGACAGGTCACCAGGATGAGTGATCTTGATGTTCTCGGGATCGCCTTCGACCATCATCACCTTTCTACCTGACGCCTCGATCAGGCCTGCCTCGTCGGTCGCCTCCGACTCAAGGGCCAAGGCGGGCTCCAAGATCGATTTCAAGGCCCCTTGTGGGGTCTGGGCGGCGACCAATCGAGACCGGTCGATGCCGATCAAGGTTCCCCCTTCGCCCACAGACTTCACAGTGTCCACGACGGGAACGACCGGGCAGGCCGCGCCGGCGAGGCGGATACCCTTGATCACCCGGTCGATCAAGTCTCGCGTCACGAAGGGACGCGCCGCGTCGTGCACCAGGACCGCATCGATTCCTCCTGGCATGGCGGCCAGCCCCAACCGGGAGCTTTCTTGCCGGCTTGCCCCTCCTGAAACCACGAAGCCAGCTTCGGGAGCCAACGCTCGCGCCTCGTCGGTTCTGCCCGAAGCGACGACCAGCCCGGTTGTCTCAATCTCAGGATGCTGGGCGAAGGTGGCGAGGGACCGGGCCCAAAGTGGGCGGCCCTGGTGCTGCACCCAAGCTTTGTCCACTCCCGTCCTCGACCCTTGCCCAGCGGACAAGACGATCGCTCCCAATCTCACTTTTCAGTCCGGGGCGCCGCTCCGCGCCTGCGCGCCACTTCGGATGAGTCAGCCAACTCGGCCAACTCGGCGAAGATCAGCTTGCCCCGCTCCGTTTGGATGACTTGCGTCACGACGACCGACACAAGCTCGCCGATCTTGGGCTTGGCCTGCTCCACGACCACCATCGTGCCGTCGTCCAGATAGCCGACTCCCTGGCCCGGCTGGTTTCCTTCCCGGATGATTTGAAGGTCCATGGTCTCGCCGGGCAGCACAGTCGGCCTCAAAGCGAGCGTCAGGTCGTTCAAGTTGAGGACGCGGACGTCCTGGATGCTGGCGACTCGGTTGAGGTTGTAGTCATTGCTGACCAAGTCTGCCCCGATCGCTTTGGCCAAGCGCACCAGCCGACTGTCGACCTCTTCGCTCTCATCGGGAGCGTGACGGTCATGGGTCCCGACCGTCACTTCGAACTCTGCCTGGAGATGCCTGAGCACCTCAAGGCCGCGACGACCCCGTTGCCGACGAAGGGAGTCGGAAGAGTCTGCGATGTGCTGGAGTTCCAAAAGCACAAACCTCGGCACATAGAGATCGCCCTCGATGAAACCGGTTCGCGCGACGTCGTAAATCCGACCATCGATCAAGACGTTCGTGTCAAGCACCTTGATGCCGCTCTTTCTGCCTCGCCTGGACCCGGTCGTCCAGGGAAGAACGTCTTGCATGCTCTTCAGGGCCTGGAAGGAAAGGAGGCTGAATCCTACCGTCAAGCCGAGTGTCAGCAGGGGCGCCAAGATTGGGCCGAGGTTCCCAAACGCGATCAAGAACGGCAAGGAACCAACGATCCCTGTGAACACCCCGATGAAGAAGTTCACCTTTTCGCCGGTCTCCATCTTCACCCAAGAGAACGTTGTGAACTCGATGAACCGGATCGCCAGGTTCCCGAGACTCGCCCCAAGGATCGCACCAAGGAGGGCCAACGCGGCCAAGACATGAGGGAGGCGCGACCCGCCCCAGCCTGGGGCCGTCTCGTCCGGAACCGTTCGGGGCTCGCTCAGAGCTCCTTGGCCGATGTAACGGTAGAGCGCTGGCTGACCGGTCGTCAGGTCTTCGACGACGGTGCCAATGTCACCGACCTTGCTTAAAAGCTTGAGATGGCCCAAAGCCCTCTCCTCTTCGATCTTCTTGCCGCTGGCTTGGAAAACGCTCAAGGTCGCGATGCCTTTCAGGCCGCTGGCGACCTCCGCTAGGCTCGATCTGCGGGCGAGTGCTTCCGTCCTCACGCGCTCGGCTTCTTCCCGGTCGCCTTCGATACCTTTCTTGGGATCGTCAATGACGAGCTTCTCGAACTCGAAGACGGCGACGCTGCCCGAATCTTCGATCCGCGACGACGCCGGCCGGTTGAGCCTTTGCACTGTCATGAAGATCGAGTCGAGAAGGCTGGGGACGAAGACTACTGACAAGACAGCCCCGCCAATGGCACAGGCAGCGACCCAATAGGCGCGGGGGCTGATCATCTGTCTATGAGTCTCCTTTCGGTCTCTGGTTCAGAGGCTCGATCGACGCCCCTTCCAGGAGAAAAGACGTGAAGGCCTCGGCAACGGTGCCCTGCGCCAGCTTGATGTGCGTAGGAGTCAACTTTGAAGATGGGCGAGTGGAGTCGAGCCCGACCCACTTCCCTTCGATGAGCGCTTCGCTCCAAGCATGGTAATAAAATGCGTCGTCCATGTAAACGAGCCCGGCCACGACCCGTGCCGGAATGTCGGAGGCACGCAAAAGTGTCGTCAGCAATACCGCATGATCGCGGCAGACCCCCTCTCCCGTCTCCAGGATCTCTCTCGCGTCCCTGAGGATCCCAATCCCCGCGTTGGTGCCAACATGGTCATGGACGAAGAGCCGGAGCCGTTCGGCTCGTTCGCCTTCCGTGCCATTGCCGGCCTTTGATTTCGCCAAGTCCCTCATCTCGCGGGTGTCCGACGGGATGTTGACGTCCGGTTCAAGCCAACGGTCGGTCTCTTCGATGATGGCCGGAGCGACGCCTCGGAACCCATCTGGGTGAACCTCGAGCGTCCAGTCTTGACCGGCGCCTGTCAATGTCTGGTGCAAGTCGTCAGGCGCCTTCGAGAGATCGGCTCCAGTGATCCGGTACCGTATCGCCCTTTGCGACTCGATCGCGACCAGCGGCCGGATCGGAACAATCTTGCTCGCTCCAGCAATGTCGGGCCGAGCCCCAAGCTGAGCGACCACTGTCTCGTCAGCAGGATAGACCTCCATGCCCATCGGGCCCGTCGCCTTGACCAAGTCGCCTTTGCTTGAGAGATAGGCGGTGAGCGTCGCACGCGGATCGTGGATTCGGACAGCCTCAAGCGTCACTTCCCGACCCCTGACATCAATGGACTGACGGCCCAACTTCTCCACGCGGCATTCGATCAGGGCCAGGACGCTCGTGTCGAAGACATAGACTTTGCCGCTCGTACCCGCCGCATCCAGGCTCCCAGGCTCAAGAGGGTCTGAAACCACGAGGGCCCCTTTGGGCACCGTGACCCGCTTGACGGTCTCTCGCCCGTCCTGGGCCGACGTCGCGACCGCCTCGTTCTCGTGAAACTGGACCATGACGCGGCTCAATCGTCCTCCGCTCTCAGTGACCACCTTCATCCTGGTGGGTCTGCCGTTCCTTGACTCGGTCGTCGACTCGATCTTGATGTCGAGGTCGCTCCCCAACAACCGGCCCTGAATCAAGGTCTGACCCTTCATCGTCACCAGGCCACCGGATTGTGTCTCTTCATATCGGCTGTAACCGATCAATTGGCCCCGCATGTAGAGGCCGAACCAGGAAGCTTGGGCCCAACCGACGGCCGCAGCCAACAAGAGGGCCAGGACAAGCGCGGCCCGATGCCCCGTTTGGGCCCGAAAACGTGCGAGTCGACCCGTCTTTGCGAACAACACCAGTGATAAGAACGTCGGTAGGGTGGGATGAAGTTGCCGGGCCCACCGGTGGGCGCTCCTTGACGCCGGAGCCCTGCCATGAGTAAAACCGCCCCCGCCACCGTCCTGAGGTCGAATGCCGAAAAGCCTTGTCATCGTCGAATCACCCGCCAAGGCTAAGACTATCCAATCCTTCCTCGGCAAGGAGTTTGAGGTCGTCGCGAGTTTTGGGCACGTCCGCGATCTCCCAGAAAGCGCCGACGAGATCCCCGCTGAGTTCAAAAAGGTCAAATGGGCCAAACTCGGGGTCAACGTCGATGAAGGTTTTGAACCGCTCTATGTGGTTCCAGGCGACAAGAGGAGGAGGGTCGACGAACTCAAGAAGGCGGCAAAAGGGGCGGATCGGATCTTGCTCGCGACCGACGAAGACCGTGAAGGCGAGAGCATCAGCTGGCACGTCCTTCAGGTGATCAAACCCGCGAAGAAGGTTTCGATCGAGAGGATCGTGTTCCACGAGGTCACGCCCGAGGCGATCCAAGAGGCTCTGGCGACTCCGCGCCAAATCGACACCCAACTCGTCCGGGCCCAGGAGACGCGGCGGATCCTGGACCGCCTCTACGGCTACACGCTCTCTCCCTTGCTTTGGCGAAAGGTCTCCAAAGGTCTCAGCGCGGGAAGGGTGCAAAGCGTGGCCGTGCGCCTCATCGTGATCCGAGAGCGCGAGCGCAGGGCCTTCGTCCGGGCCCGGTACGCCAGCATGGACGCCAAGCTTGGCGCCGCCGAGGGTTCCTTCGTGGCAAGAAGCCTTCGGATCGACGGAAAGAAGTTCGCCGACGGCCAGAGTTTTGACCCTACCGGAAGCCTCGTGGACTCGAAATCCGTGTGGCTGAGCTATTCGGAAGCTGAATCCTTGGTCGAACGTCTGGGCCGTGCCGCGCCCTGGACGGTCACGGCCGTCGAGACCAAACCGGGCCAAGAATCGCCGCCGACTCCTTTCATGACTTCCACGCTCCAGCAAGAGGCCAACCGTAAGTTCGGATTCACGGCGCGAAAGACCATGCAGATCGCCCAGCAGCTCTACGAGGGCATCGAGCTTCGCGGCGAGCGCGTTGGCCTGATCACCTACATGCGCACCGACAGCCTGGCCCTCGCCGACCGGGCCGTCCAGCAGGCGCGCGACGTCATCGCCCAGCTCTATGGCCCTGAGCACGTGCCCGCCAAGGCCAAACAATACAAGAGCAAGGCCAAGAACGCCCAAGAAGCCCACGAGGCGATCCGCCCCACCGACTTGGCCCGTAAGCCCGAGGACCTCGCCCGGTACCTGGACGCCGACCAACTCAAACTCTACGATCTGGTTTGGAAGAGGACCCTAGCCTGCCAAATGAAGCCGGCCGAGGTCGAGCGCACTCGGGCCGAGGTGACGGTCGAAGACGCCGGATCTGGGTACGTCTTTGGAGCACGGGGAAAGCGGATCGTCTTTCCTGGGTTCCTCAGGGTCTACGTGGAGGGCTCGGACGACCCTGAGGCCGAGCTTGGCGACCGAGAGAAGATCCTTCCCGCACTCGCCGTCGGTGATCGGCTCAAGCTTGAGAACCTTCAAGCCAACGATCACGAGACGAGGCCACCGGCACGCTACACCGAAGCGTCCCTCGTCGAAAAGCTTGAATCCGAAGGAGTCGGTCGTCCCAGCACCTACGCCTCGATCATCGGGACGATCCAGGATCGGGGCTATGTCTTCAAGAAAGCCAAAGAACTCGTTCCGACCTTCACGGCCTTTGCCGTCACCCAAGTCCTTGAAGAGAACTTCGAGCGGTTGGTCGACACGGCCTTCACGTCTCAAATGGAGGAAGAGCTTGACCAGATCTCGACCGGCGACCTTGATGCGGCAAGCCACTTGCGCGCCTTCTACTGGGGCGAGGACAGCGACCCGGGCATCGAGCCATTGGTGCAGTCCAGGGCCAAGGAGATCCCTTTCCCAACGGTCGAGGTCGGCGAAAACCTTGTCGTCCGGATCGGCAAGAATGGGCCCTTCATCCAAAGGGGCGAGGGCGGCCCAGGAAACACGGCGAGCGTCCCAGAAGACCTCCCGCCTTCCGAACTGACCAGCGAAGCCGCGCTCGAAATCCTGGAAAAGCGGTCGCAAGGGCCCGAAGCCGTGGCCGTCGATCCTTCCAGCGGCCAATGTGTCTTCCATCGCACCGGTCGTTTTGGAGACTATCTCGAAGTGGAGCAGACTCCGGAGGAGGCTGCCAGTAAGGCGACTCCTCGGCGAGTGACGATCCCGCCGGGATTGCGACGGGACGAACTGGACGATGCCACCGTCGCGGCCCTGTTGACTTTTCCCAAGACCCTTGGTAAGCATCCTGAGTCCGGCGAGTCGGTCGTTCTGGCGGTCGGAAGGTATGGGGCATACCTGTCGGCTGGAGCCCAAAAGGCCAACGTCGGGGAGTGGCGATCGGCCCTCGACATGAGCCTGGAAGATGCGCTCAGAGCACTGGATTCTGGCGGAAAGCGAGGCGCGAGCCGGTCGGCGCCAACGGCGATTGCCGAGTTCGGGACGCTTGAAGGCGCGGCCGGGCCTGTCCGTTTGCTCGAAGGTCGATACGGGCCTTATGTTTCGGACGGCAAGACGAACGCCACGCTGCCCAGAGGCACAGACCCTCAAAAGGTCACGGCAGAGCAGGCCCTCGAGCTTCTAAGAGCCAAAGCCGCCGCCGGGCCCACGAAGAAGCGGCCGTCTTTCAGAAAGAAGAAGCGCTAGCCCTTGGTTCTGAGGTCGAGCCGGACAGGAGTGTCCCGACCAACGCCGTGAAACACAGTCCAGTAGTGGGCGACTTCACGAGTGCCCGATTGATCGACATACCTGAGGTTAAAGTGCACTTGAGCCAAGTCCGACCTGTGCATTTTGCCAGGCTTATAAGAGGGATCGGAATCGGATTCTGGCCACTTGCCAGTCTCCTTCCGCGCTTGGACCATTCGGTCGACAACCTCGCCCCGGAGCAGGATCACGGACGACTTTCCGCATTGGAGGCCCGTCGTGCCAAAGGCTATGGCGACCGCCATACCGAGCAGCCCCGCCAGACTGGCCCAAAACCGTCTCTCGTCGGCGCGCTCGTCCATTGTCAATAGGGCTGCATCGACGGATCGACTTCGGTGGCCCAAGCGTTCATGCCGCCGATCATGTTCCGCACTTTGGCGAATCCGGCGTCCAGCAACTGCTGGGTGGCCTTCCCGCTCCGGCCGCCCGTCCGACAAACAACGACGATGTCGGCCCCTCGATCGAGTCGGTCTAGACTCTCGGGCAACTCGCCAAGAGGGACATGGAGAATCCCAGGAAGGTGCCCGTGCTCGAGCTCTTCAGCCTCCCGGACATCGACCAAGCAGAGATCTGACCTAAGTTCGAGCTCTTGCGCAAGCTCTTGGACCGTCACTTCGGGCAGGTCGCTCATGTCGCCGATGGTATCTCTCTTCAAGAAACGGTGATTAGGGCCTCGTCGCTTCGGCGTTGTCGCACTCGCTTCAAGACCTCGCGGTTGTCCGGGTCGTTCAACTCAGGGTCGCGCTCCAAGAGATCGATCGCCGCTTGCCTGGCCCGTTCCAAGAGGTGGGCGTCTTCAATCAGATCGGCGATCCTCAGATCAAGAGAGCCGTGCTGTTGGGTTCCCATGATGTCGCCCGGCCCCCTGATCTTGAGATCCTCTTCAGCGATCCGAAATCCGTCGCTCGTCTCGACCAGGATCTCCAGCCTTCGACGGGACTCCTCGGACTTCGCTTCGGCGATCAGGACGCAGTAGCTCTGGGTGGAGCCACGTCCAACACGACCCCTCAATTGGTGGAGTTGAGCCAAGCCGAACCGGTTGGCGTCCTCGATCACCATGATGCTGGCGTTCGGGACGTCCACGCCGACCTCGATCACGACCGTGGCAACCAAGATATCGAGCTTGTGGGCACGGAAATCCTCCATGACCTGCTCCTTCTCGACCGTCTTCAATTGACCGTGGATCAGCCCGACCCTGAGGTCAGGAAAGACCTGTTGGCTCAATCGCAAGTGAAGGTCTTGGGCCGCTTGGGCCTGCATCTTTTCGTTCTCCACGATCATGGGGCAAACGAAGTACGCTTGACGACCCTCGGCGACGAGTCGTCGCACGACTTCATAGGTTTGGGCCCGCTCCCCTGGCCGCTTCCAATGGGTCTTGATCGGCTTTCTTCCTGGAGGGAGTTCGTCAATGACTGACAGGTCCAAGTCGCCATACATCGTCATCGTCACCGTTCGCGGAATCGGCGTCGCCGTCATGACCAAGACGTCTGGGGTCCGGCCCTTGTTCCGAAGCGCCATCCGCTGGAGTACGCCGAATCGGTGCTGCTCGTCAATGACTGCCAGTCCAAGGTTGGCGAACTGGATCCCTTCTTGGATCAAGGCGTGGGTTCCGACGCACACTTGCGCCTCTCCGTTCGCCGCCTGGGTCGTGGCCCGCCGCTTTTCCTTCGCCCCGAGCTTCCCAGCCAACAAGACCACGCCGATGCCCTTCGGTTCAAACAGCCGCTTGATGTTGAAGGCGTGTTGCTCCGCCAAGATCTCCGTCGGGGCCATCAGGGCCGCTTGGTAGCCGCAGCGCACGGCCGCCAGCATCGCGCAGGCGGCCACTGCCGTCTTGCCGCTACCGACGTCTCCTTGAACGAGCCGGTTCATCGGCGCCGGCCGCTCCATGTCAGCCCAGACTTCGTGGACGACGCGCTCTTGGGCCCGGGTCGGCTGGAAAGGAAGCATCTGGAGGACCTCCTGCCAAAAACTCGCGGCCGGTGTCTCTTGATCCTGCCCAAACAGAGTGGTGACCGGCTGCTCAAGCTCTCCGATCCTTGAGATCGGAAAAGAGATCCCGACCTCTTGCTTGACTTCTCGCCGGCGAAGCTGGAGGGCGATCTGGAGATAGAGGAACTCCTCAAAGGCGAGCCGCTGCCGGGCCAGGATCCTCTGTTCTTCCGAGTCGGGCAAATGAAGCTGCCGCAGGCTTGGCCCCAACTCCGGAAGCCTTTCCCGCTGCCGGACCCACTTTGGGAGCGGATCGGAGACTTGGAGCGCGAGCCCTTCCGCTACGGCGCGGGCCGCCCGTCTCACGACCCGCTGGGACACACCCTCGGTCAAGGGATAGACCGGAACAATCCTGGCAAACTCTTCCGTGTCTCCGTCCTCGATAGCCTCCCATTCTGTGGCGGCCATCTCCAGCCGGCTCCGATAACCTTCTCGCACCAGGCCATAGGCGACGATCTCCGTCCCCCTTAAGGGCTCCAACTGACGCCCCAACCAAGGCTGGTTGAACCATTGGATCACCAGTTCGCCGGTGCGGTCGGACAGCGTCGCCTCCAAGAGGACTTTGCCGCCACGAAGCGGTCGCGTGCGCACTTCGGTCAACTTGCCCAGGGCCGTGTTGTGCCGTCCAGGCCGCAAATGCATGATGGGAGGTATCTCGCTTCTGTCTTCATAACGAAACGGCAGGTACCACAAAAGGTCTTCGGCGGTTTGGACGCCGAGCTTGGACAGGAGCATGGCGTTCTTGGGCCCGACCCCTTTTACATACTGGATTTCTGTTCCAAGCTGTGGTTCGACGGCCACTTTCTGAGACTACCTTTGAGTTCAGACGTCGGACAACCGGCTGGTGATGGCGGCCTCGAGCCCAAAGAGCCAGCATTTCGCCCGAGTTGGTTTCGTCAAGTCCTGCCGATGATTGCTCTGTGCAACGGTATGCCTTCCGAAGTGGGGCGCACCGGCCCCTGCGAACTGGCCTGAGCATGTTCGAACTGCTTGTGGGGCTTATGCTCTTGGCTGTGACGGTCGTCATGCTCTTTGGAATGACGACAGCCCTCTCAGGAACGGGCCGACAGACTGAGGCAAGGGCCGTGGCCATGTCGATTGCCCGGCGACAGATGGAGATCCTCCTTTCGACGAGCCAGGGTAACCGGATCGCCGTCACCGACAGGCCGTTTGCGATCGACGAGAGCCTGAGGAGCCAGTTTCCGGTCAGCGGCGAAGACGCGCTCCGGGGCGTCTACTCGATCTCTCAGCCTTCCAAGAAGTCCAACCTACAGACATTGACCGTCGCCGTCAAATGGAGGAACTTGGCGAGCGGCGACCAGTCCAAAGGCCAGGGCGAGTCATGGTCTTCTGTGACGCTGGTCCGCGTCGCATCGTCCGCTGTTGACCTTTCCGGTTCTCCTTATGACGGATCGAAGTTTGAGAGCGACTCCAACCTGTTCGCGGACTCAGGATCGACAGGCCCGGCGGGGCTCGCCGACCTTCTTGGCGACATCGGCGCCCTTCTCACAGGCATCACGGCCCCGCTCCAGGGAATTGGATCTGGCAGCGGCGGGCAAGGAGCCCTGACGGGAATGTACGGGAGCAAGCAAAGATAGGATGACGGCCCGACCTTGGAGACCTGTTCGCAGGAAAGGGGGGTTTTCCTCGACCGAACTGGTCGCTGTGACCGGTGTGTTCGGCATGGTGCTTGTGTTCGTCTTGCAAGCGATCGGACTCGCCGACAGCGTCTTCCGCAAGGCCCAAACGTCGGGTATCGGCCTCAAAGAGGCCCGCAAGACAGTCGAAGCGATCATGAGCGACGTCCGGACCGCGACTCGCTCTCTGGCCCGGTATCCGACCACTGGCGACCCCATGTTCACCTCTGACGAAGAGACCACGCTCATCCTGCATGTGCCCGACAGGCGGCCCGACGGCTCGCTTGATCACAACCTGGGCACGGTGAAGATCTACGAGGTCGAAGCGGTGGAAGGACCTGAAGGCCCGCTGAGGATCCTGCTCTGGGAGGCCCGTGTCGGTGGCAACCAAGAAGGCGATCCGGTTAAGAAGCGAGTCGTCGCGAAGCAGGTCTCTCAGGTCGCGTTTGCCCAGTCGGCCGAACAAACAGTGTTCGGAGACGGATCCACAAAGTCATTCGGCTTGTTGGCCCCAGCCCTAGGCTCCAACGACCACCTCAAGGAGCAGGTCTTGATCGGTGGAAAGAACCGCTTGTCAGACGGCTTGGCCGTGTTCGACGGATCCAAGCTCATTCTGGCAAAGGCTCCGAGGGACCAGGTCCCCATTGACGTCCAGTACCGGGTCGATCCCGGAACGGTCGCTGGCTCCAAAGGGGCCAACGCCTCCTCCTCGGTGACGGTCTTCATTGAGTTTCGACAGGTTTGGCGCACCTCGAAGCACGATGAGGACGCTCGATCAATGCAGTTCCTGACTCGGAACGCCCTCTTGAACAAATGACCGTGACAACTCGCCAGAACCTGAGCCCAGAATCCGCCCGCCGGCGCAAGCGAGCGTATTCGACCATTGTCGTCTTGATGACCATGCTGGCGTTCGCCACCGTTGGTGTCTCGCTGATGTCGTTCTCGGGAAACCAGTCGCTCGCCGCCCACAGCGCGTCGGGCAAGATCCAAGCGAACATCCTCGCTGAGTCTGGGATCCATGTTCTCTATGACCGGATCCGAAACCAAATGCTGAAGAGCCAGACTTACCCACGCCAAACAGAGGAGGCTCAAGTCAGTTCAAAGGTGGAAGGCACCAGTGTTTCCGCAGGCACCTACCGTGCCAAGATCATAGACGTCAAGACCGTTCAAACCGACGTCACCGTCGACAGCACGAGAAAGGTGCGGCGCACGTTCTACACCTTCCTGATCGAAGGCGACGGCCGCTCCAAGAGCGGATCCATGACCCGATATCGCGCCAAGTTCGACGCATCGATCGACCATTCGTTTGTCCGGGCAGGGGCCACCGGTCTGCCTCTCGTCGGCACCCCCGACACCATCCAGTTTCCGGTCGGCGCCTTGGCCTCAAACTCGACGGTGACTTACCGCGGCGAAGGGGGCTTGAAGACCCTTTCACCAACTGGAAAGGACGCTCACATCTTGGCCAACGGTGGAGTCGAATGGGACACCAGGTCCGACGACAAGTCAAACGTCATGGCGTCCGACGTCGTCTCCCTTGAAGGTCAGATCCTTGTCCCTGCCGGCACCGCGTTCGAGAGAACAGTGGGCCCAGCCGGGCTTGGAAACTTGAACGGGAGAAGGAACTTTAAGACTCCTTCGCTGCCGGCCGACGGCGGGTTCATCGGTTCGGCGGCCAACGAGGTCCAGAAGTTGGTCGACGCCGCCGCTTTCGCCACTTCGACCCAAGTGTCGACGTGGAGAACGGGATGGCTCACCTCTGTGACCTCGCCGTTAGCCGTAGCTGGATTCAGTGATGTCGACGCGAACTCGAACGGGGTCTTCGACAGCGGCGACATATCGCCGAGAGTCGGGGACGGAAAGCGCGTCATTCAAACCCCAGCCCGGATTCGAGGGAATTTCAGGATCGAGCCTGGTCAATCGGTCAGCGTGCTGCCTCGGGGCACAAACCAGAAGCAGAACGTCCTTTATGTCGAAGGCAACATCGTCAATCGTGGCGAGCTGAAGAATCTCGGCGTCAACATCGTAGTTCTTGGCAAGTACCAAGACACGGCCAATGCCATGTACTCCGTCGACTGGTCGGAAGGCTTCTTCACTTCCAGGAACCGAGCCCTCAAACGCAGCGCGCTCCTCGCAATGTCGGCGTCTTCCGACGCAGTCACGTTCCAAAGTCAGCGGCAGAGCTTGGTCGGGCTCGTTTATGCCCCGCTCGGCGGCATCAAAGTCGTCGGCGACAGTCCCGACTTGGCCGGGGCACTGGTCGCGGGTGGCTCGGGCTCTCAAGGGGGCATCCTCGTCGAACCGAACGACGATGGGCCAGCAACAATCAGGTTCGAGCCTGCGGCAGCTTTTGACGACTCCTCTTCTGGAGGTGGCGGCGGCTTGATCAACTGGGTGCAAGAAGGGACGGCACGAGAGTTCAGCGCTAGCAAGCTCTATGATTGGGTCGAGATCCCGCTTGACTCCAACGGCGTGCCCTTGAGGCCCGCGGCTACCAGCGTTGGCCTGCCGATGGTCGGGCCGGCGCCGCCGCCGACCCTGCCTTAAGAACCGGAACGGACGTCCCCCGCGACTCCAGGCGGGGGACGTCCGTCCTGAATTGTGGTTTGGCCTCCACGCTTGTCCGACCGACCCCTCCGGCACCGATCGGCTCGACCCCTCCTGTCGAGTTCGGCATAGAGTGCCCAGGTTTCACAGGGTCGCTTGGAACGCTCTTTCAAACAGTCCGGGACGGAAAGATCGACTTGCTCGGGATCCCGGTTGGGCCAATCTGTGTCGCCTATCTCCGGTATCTGGTGTCCACCCCAGAGCCGGACATCGAAAGGTCGGCCACAGCCTTGCTCGTCCTCGCCTACATCGTCGAACGGAAGGCTTTCGGCCTGCTCCCGTCCCATGAGTCCGATTCGGAGCCCGAACCGGAGCTCGAAGAGGCAGAGCCTTGGGTCCACGAGTTCTTGCCGGTTATCGGGGCCCTTCAGCGCCTCGCAGATCAACGAGACCAGCTGTTCTTCAGGAGCTCTGACGCCATCGAGATCCCCTACGAGCTGCCTGTCCAAGTCGAGGGCGTCAGTTCGTTGGATCTTGCCCGCGCTCTCCAGAGGCTCTTGGACCGCGCCAAACCGACGGAACCGCCCGTCCCAAACCGGCCCCGCCGGTCGTTGGCCGACCAAATGAAAGTCGTCCTCGCTGCCTTGCGACGCGAGCCGACCCCGTTGGAGGAACTCGTGACGGGCGAGTTCACGCGAACCGACGCCGTCTACTGGTTCCTGGCATTGCTTGAGCTCATCCGCCTGGGACAGGCTCAAGTCGTCTTGGGATCGGACGGAGTCCTCTTCTCGCGGGCCGAGCGACGGTGAGCGTCTCGCGAACTCTCGAGGCCCTGCTTTTCGTCGCAGATTCGCCGACGACTCCCGAGCAGTTCGCACGGGCCATGGGGGTGCCCGTCTTCGAGATCGAGGAAGCCTTGGAAAAGCTGGGAGGCCGGTTCCACCACGACTCCGCGCTCCAACTTATCAAAATTGCCGGGGGCTATCAGCTTTGCACCAAGGCCGAGTTTGCCGAGGCAGTGGCCCGGTTCACGCAACCCCAACGCAACCGGCTGAGCAGGAGCTTGCTGGAGACTCTGGCCGTCATTGCCTATCAACAGCCCGTCACCTTGGCAGAGATCGACTCCGTGCGCGGAGTCGACAGCAGCTATTCGGTGCGCCAGCTGATCGAGAGGAGGCTCGTCACCGAGGTCGGCCGCCGACCCTCTCCCGGACGGCCGACCCTTTATGGCACCAGCCAGCAGTTCTTGCACTCGTTCCGGCTGGACAGCTTGGAAGACTTGCCATCCCTCGAAGGCGTCTTGCCGATCACCGTCGGCGCCACTCTGCCGCCCGACCAGCCGACCTTAGCCTTGGACGAGTAAACCACCAACTAGATTAACCATCAGGTCAGCCGTTCTGACTGAATCATCCTCTTACGTCTTATTTTACGCCGATATCTGCTGATGTTCCTGATGGTAACTAGCCGCGTTAGCCTGGACTCCATCAATTGTGACAATCTATTGGTCAAGAGGAACCGACGGTTGCTCTCTGATGGATCGTCGCGACTTCGACAAGCCGGCTCAGCATGGCGTCGAGGAACTGGCTGGTCCGCTCGTCTTTCAGGCCTTCGCCTTCGAACGCCTCATGGGCCTTGGGCACCGAGACTTGTTCGGCGATCACCAATGAGTCAAGGTGCTGGAAGACCGGGCGCAAAGCGATGAGCCCCCGCATCCCGCCATAGGCCCCAGGCGAGGCGCTAGCGAGCGCGATGACTTTGTGCCGCCAGACGTTCCCAACCCCGGTGGTTGGGTCTTGGCGCGATGCCCAGTCGATCGCGTTCTTCAAGAGCGGCGTGACCGAGCTGTTGTACTCTGGAGCGACCAAGACCACCGCGTCGGCCTCGAGAATCTTCGACTTGAGAAGCTTGGCGTTCTCGGGCAGGCCCGAGGCCGCTTCTTCGTCTTGGTCGAACATCGGCAACGGCGTGTCTCGGAACTCGAAAACTTCGGCATCGATTCCCTGGCGCCTGAGGCGGTCGATGATCAGGGCCAGCAGTTTGCGGTTGTACGAGCCGGTGCGAGCGCTCCCGGCCAGACCTAGGATCTTGAGGGCAGACATGCCTTTATCTTTCCCTTCCCCTGCCGTTCGGTTCCCGTTCATAGGGCGGTCGGCCAGTCGCTCAGTCGTCGGAAGCGCGTTCCATTCTCTCGGGTGAGCTGACTCCCAGAAGGTCCAGCGCGGCCTTGAGCGAGGCCTGGGCCGCCCGACACAGCATCAATCGCCGAGCAGTCGTCGGCTTGTCTCCTGGCTCAATAACGCGACATGCGTCATAAAAGGCGTGAAACGACCGGGCGAGATCGATCGAGTAGGTCGCCAACCGGTTCACCGAATAATCTTCCGCCGTTCGCTGAACCTCGTAAGGCAGGTCCAAGACCTTGAGGGCGAGAACCCGCTCTTTGGGGTGAAGCTCTGCCACAGCGGGCTCGACCGCCTCAGCCCCGACAGCCTCTTCCGCTTTCCGCAAGACGCCACAGATTCGAGCGTGGGCGTACTGGACGTAGAACACAGGGTTCTCGTCGCTCTGCCTCTCAGCCAGGTCGAGGTCAAAGTCGAAAGTCGTGTCGTGGCTCCGCATGAGGTAGAAGAACCTCGCCACGTCCCGCCCTGCCTGGTTCTGCTGCGCTTGACTGCCGTTCGGGCACACGGTCCGCCCGATTTCGTTCACCAAATCGATGAGCGCAAAGATGTTTCCGTCCCTTTTGCGCATCGGGGCTGGCTTTCCGTCCTTGATGAACCGCACCAGTTGGAAGATCTGGACCTCGAGCCTCTCGTCGCTCGCCTTCCTGGCCAGAGCACAAGCGTCGCGCCAACTGGCCGACCCATAGAGCTCAGTTTCCCAGTCGGATAGTTCGCCTTGGCTCTGGCTCGGCTTCTCGATCAGATTGGCCGCTACAACCGCATGGAGCCTGCCGATGTATCCATGGTGGTCGGGCCCAAGCACTGTGATCAGCCGGTCAGCGTTCGGAGGGCGGTTAAACTTGTCACGGTGATAGGCCACGTCGCTCGCGATGTAGGTGAGGCGGCCGTCACTTCGGCGCAAGACCCGATCCATGTCGTCCCCGAAAAGCGTTGACCGGAGCCAGAGCGGAGGATGGCCGCTGACCGATTGGGCGGCGGGTTCGGCGTCACCTTCGTCGGTGACGGCTCCCGTTTGAGCCTCGCGGACAATGGAATCCACCTTGCCCCCCTTGCCCAGATTCAGCTTCGTCCGCACGGGCCGGTCGTCGGCGACGCCCTTGGCCTCGAGGTCGCGAAGACACTGCTCCACAACCCCAGCGTCGTGCAACGACTGCTCAGAGAACCAGGTGTCGAAAACCACCCCAAAAGCCTCGAGGTCAGAGCGCTGGCTCTCGATCATCAAGCGCTCGCTTGCCGATTGGTATTCAGACGTTGTGGCCAAGGCAGGGCCTCCTCGAAGGGCCTCGGCGACCGCGGAGACGTAGTCTCCTCGATAGCCGTTCTCGGGCAACGGTCGGCCCTCGACGATGGCCCGCACAGACTCGGCGAACAGTCGCATTTGCTCGCTGTTCACTCCGTCGTTGATGTAGTACTCCCGGTGCACCCGGTGCCCGGCCGCGGTCAAGACGTTGCAAAGGGCCGAGCCATAGGCCGCGCCGCGTCCCGAACCGATCGTGATCGGCCCGTTCGGGTTGACAGAGACGAACTCGACATTGATCGAGAGCGGTCGGGTTTCGACGGTGGGACGGGCGAAGTGCCCCGCATCCTCGATCACTTCGAGCCCCGCCGAAGACGCCGCTTCTTTCAAGTCGTCAAGAAGGAAACCTGGTGAAAGCGCCAGATTGATGAAACCAGGCCCGGCGACATCGACCCGCTCGAAGCTGGGGTCAGACCGCAGCTCGCCGGCTACTAGCTCTGCAAGGCCGCGTGGATTCGACGCTCCGCCTTTCGCGCTGGCGACGTGCTTGGCCGCGACCATCGCCCAGTTCGTCGCCAGGTCGCCGTGGTCAGCTTGCTTGGGGGCCTCGACGACGACTCGTGGCAGACCCGAGCCTGGAATCGAGCCGGCAGACACCAGCCGCTCAAGCGCGAAAACGATCTGGCGGCGGACTCGGTCGCGGAGCATGGCCCCGAGGGATACCCGAAGCCGCCCTCCCTCTCTGGACCCTACCGAGGCACGCCCGAGAACAAAATCACTAGGCCCCTCCGAACTTCGCGCGGTCAAACTTCCGTCAATACGTCTGCCGCCAGAGGGCCCACTCGTGCTCAGATTGGACTAAAATCGAGAGCCTGAGCGCGACCGGGAACTTGGGTCGCGGCAAAATGAGCCTGGAGCAGGCGCATCGAGGATCACAGCGAACATGGCACTCCCGCGACTTCCGATGGACCAATTCCTGCTGCAAAGGGGATACATCACCCAAGACCAGCTGGACGAAGCCAAGCAAGTCGCCAAGCAGACCAGCAACCCAGACCTCGGCAAGGTCATTCTGAACCTTGGCTTCGCTGGCGAGCGTGAGATCTTGCACGCCCAGGCGCAAGAAGCGGGCCATCCCTTCGTCGACCTAGACCGGGTCACGGTCGAACCAGCTGCGATCAGCGCCGTTCCCGAGCGCATCGCGAAGATGCACTCCGTTGTCCCAGTCAAGAAGGAAGGCTCGAACCTTTGGGTCGCAATGTCGAACCCGAACAACCTTCAGGCGATCGACGATGTCCGGCTGGCGAGCGGGCTGATGGTCAAGCCGGCCGTCGCCCTGGGTGCGGCGATCGAGGACGCGATCCGCAAGTATTACGCGGGCCAATCGGCCGGGGGCGGAGAAGAGGCCCCGGCTGCGGCCGCCGCAGCCCCTGCGGCCGCCGGAGGCAGCAAGATGACCTCCGACATGCGGGCCCTCATGGCGCAAGCCCAAACGGTCCGCGATGTGGCCGACCGAGGCATCAAGGAGGACGCCAGCGACGAGGAGATGGCCGAACAGGCGCCGATCATCCGACTCGCCAACGCTGTCATCCAACAAGCCATCGTCGACCGGGCCAGCGACATCCACGTCGAGCCCCAAGAGAGAGCCGTCCGTGTCCGGTACCGCATCGACGGCGTCCTGATGGAGGCGATGACCGTCCCGAAGAACCTTCAAGCGCCCCTCGTTTCGCGCCTGAAGATCATGTCGGAGATGAACATCGCAGAGAGGCGCATCCCTCAGGACGGACGCATCGAAGTCCGGAACCAAGGCAAGGACTTCGACCTCCGCGTCAGCAGCATCCCGACCCCCTTCGGCGAAAAGATCGTCATGCGCATCCTCGACAAAGGGAACGCCATGGTCGGACTGGCCAAGCTCGGCATGCTCCCGGACGTCCAGGCCCGGATCGAGGAATTGGTCAGCCAGCCAAACGGCATGTTCCTTTGCACTGGCCCCACGGGCTCAGGAAAGACGACGACGCAGTATTCGGTCCTCAACAAGCTGAACACGATGGAGGTGAACATCATCACCATCGAGGACCCGGTCGAGTACCAGCTCAGCGGCATCGCCCAGGTGCAGGTCAACCGCAAAGCCGGTCTCACGTTCGCCACCGCACTCCGCGCCTTCCTCCGCCAAGACCCGGACATCATCCTCGTCGGCGAGATGCGCGACCTGGAAACGGCCGAGATTGCCATCGAGGCGTCGCTCACGGGGCACTTGGTGCTCTCCACGCTCCACACCAACGACGCCCCTTCCGCCACCCTCCGAATGGTCGATATGGGCGTCGAGCCGTACTTGATCTCGGCGACCGTCATTGGCATCCTCGCCCAAAGGCTCGGCCGAAAGATCGACCCCGAGAACAAAGAGCCGTACGTGGTCAAGGAGATCGATCTCCGGAGGTTCGGACTTGAGGTCAAGGACGCCGACGCGGACGTGACCCTGTATCGGGGTGTCCCAAGCGAGAACAACCGGCACACCGGTTACCGGGGCCGCATGGGCATCCACGAGCTCATGTGCATGAACGAGGAGATCGCCGAGCTCGTGGTGCGGCGCGCCCCTTTGGCCGACATCAAAGCCGCGGCCAAGGCGAACGGGATGAAAGAGCTTCGAGAAGACGGACTCGCCAAAGTCCTCGCTGGCGTCACGACGCCAGAAGAGGTCATGCGCGTGGTCTTCACGGCGGGCTTCTAAGCTCACCGACAGCGTCAACCGTTCTTGGGCTCGACCAGGGCGACTGAGCGACGGCTGAGGGCGGCGGCGACAAGCCCCTTGAAGAGCGGGTGGGGGCGGTTGGGACGGCTCTTGAATTCAGGGTGAGCCTGCGTCGCGACATAGAAGGGATGGCCCGGAATCTCGACCATCTCGACCAGTCGATAGTCCGGCGAGACGCCCGACACCACGAGACCTTTCTCGATCAAGACCTCCCGGAACTCGTTGTTCACCTCGAACCGGTGGCGGTGTCTCTCTTCGATCCGAGAACTGCCATAGAGCCGATGGGCGAGCGACCCGGCCGTCAAGTTGCACGGGTATGAACCGAGCCGCATGGTGCCTCCTTTGGCCACGAGCTTCGACTGGTCGGCCATGATGTCGATCACCGCATAGGGGCAGTCGTTGCCGAACTCAGTCGAATTGGCTCCTCCGAGCCCGCACACGTGCCGGGCATACTCGACCACGGCCATCTGGAGCCCCAAGCAGATCCCGAGGAACGGGATACCGGTCTCTCTGACGAACCGGATCGCCCGGATCTTGCCCTCGACGCCCCTCTCGCCGAAGCCTGGCGCCACGATCACCGCGTCAATGTCGCTCAAGAGGACCGAAGGGTCGGGAGCGGACTCAAGGGTCTCGCTCTCGACCCACCGGATCTCGACCCGGCAGTCGTTGGCGATGCCCGCATGGATCAGGGCCTCGGCGATGGACTTGTACGCGTCGCCGTTCGACGTGTACTTGCCGACGATCGCCACCGTGCACCGTCCCTTGGGCTGCTTGATCTTGCCGACGATCTCCCGCCACTCTTGCAGGTTGGGCTCGCGCCTCTCGAGGCCTAATCGGTCGGCGACCAGATCGCCAAATCCAAGCCCTTCGTACATGAGGGGGACCTCGTAGATCGTCTCGGCGCTCAGGCTTTCGACCACGGCCTCGACCGGCACGTCGCAGAACAGCGAGATTTTCTCTTTGACATCGTCCGGAATCGGACGGTCGCTTCGACAGACGAGAACGTCGGGCGAGATGCCGATCTCGCGGAGGTTGATCACGCTGTGCTGGGTGGGCTTGGTCTTGATCTCGCCCCAAGGCCCGACGCTCGGCACCAGCGTGACGTGGACATAAAGCGTGTTCTCCTTGCCAAAGTCCTTCCTCATTTGGCGGATCGCCTCAAGGAACGGGAGCGACTCAATGTCGCCGACCGTGCCACCGATCTCGGCAAGGACGATGTCGGCCTCTTGCTGCCTGCCCAGGTCGACGATGCCCCGTTTGATCTCGTTGGTCACATGGGGAATCACTTGGACAGTCGCCCCCAGATAGTCGCCCCGGCGCTCCGCCTCAATCACCTTCTGATAGACCTTGCCAGTCGTGATCGACGAGCCTGCCGAACACGAGACATCGATAAATCGCTCGTAGTGGCCTAGATCAAGGTCGGTTTCGGCCCCGTCGTCGGTCACGAACACCTCGCCGTGCTGATAGGGGTTCATGGTGCCTGCGTCGACGTTGATGTAAGGGTCGAGCTTGAGGGGGGCGACCACCCAACCGCGGTTTCTGAGCAAACGGCCGAGGGACGCCGTGGTGATTCCCTTGCCGATGCTGGAAACCACACCACCTGTCACAAAAATGTACTTGGCCATGCTGATCCTCGGGGTGGGCCCAAGAAATCAGACGCAAGTCCGTCCCCGCAGGCCTCTGTGATTATACGACCTTGACGGCCTCACTCAGACCCAAGGATGGAGCCCGCCCGTCAAGACGCCCGCCGACCACTCGTATCGACCCAAGAAACGCCCATGCGAGCCGCCTTGGCAAATGAATGTTCGGCCCACGAGCAACGGAGTCTCGAGCACGGTGTGCGAATGCCCGCCAAGAATCAAATCGATTTCTGGACATCGCTCGGCCAGGGTCAAGTCTTTGGTGTGGCCAATGTGCGTGAGACCAACTAAAAGGTCGACCCTCGGGCGCAAGTCCTCGACGAGGGCGCGCGCCGTCTCGAAAGGATCGTCCCAGAGGAACGCGCTCGCCGCCTTGGCCGCCATGCGCTCAGTGACCATCGGTACGCTCACGCCGAAGACTCCTACCCGGACTCCGCCGACCTCTTGCTCAAAAGTGCCAGGTAAGGGCCTTGAACCATCCTTCCGCCTCAAGTTGGCCGCTAACACGGGGTGCCGGCTCCCAGCCAGCTTGGCCCAGAACGCGGACTCGATGAGGTGGGTCTCCCTGTTCCCGATCACACTGGCCGTACAGTCCGCTTCATGAAGTCGTCCCCAAACCGGATCCGGGTGGACGGGCACGGCCAGGTTCCCCAGCCGGACGCAGTCTCCCGAATCGAAAAAGAGATCCGTCGTCCTCCGAGCCTTCACGAGGGCTTCGAGACGCACGGCGTCAAGCTTGCCATGAAGATCGTTCGTATGGAGGATCGCGAGGCCCAAAGCGGGCTTACTTGAACGCGCGAGTCGCGAGGAGGTCCAGCAAGAGCATCAGGGCCATGAAGATGATCCCGAGGCCGAGGGTGACCCGGGAGATCTGATCATCGAAGCTGGCCTTGCCTTTGAAGGTGGTCCGCACCGAACCGCCGCCGCCCGACATGGCATCCCCTTTGCCGGTCAGAAAAACCAGGCCCGTGAACACGACGGCCACGAGGATTCCCAGTCCCAAGACAACGTAATAGACGACTTGCTCCGGCTTCAAGGCCGCCTAGAATACCCGCCAGGCCATGGGGACCCGGAACGACTCATAAACGGCCCAGACAACAAATTGGGCCAGGGTCGCACCGAGCATGATCTGGAAAAGTCCAGACCGCATCAGCCGAACCCCGACACCCGGCACCAACACAGGGGAAGATTCGATACGGGCGAGGATTTGAGTTCCGGCCTGGATTCCGAGCTCAACCTGGGTTCGAGTCGGCGGCCGGGTGGTGAACCAGTACTGGACGAATGCCCCCAGTGGGCGCCAGACCGCGATCGTCACCACCAGGGCGGTCAGGAGCCGGAATTCCTGGTTCGGGATCCATGGCGCCGAAAGGATCCCAAGAAAGACGGTCGCCCCGATCGCCAGGTTTGTTCCGCACCGAGGATGCACACGCGGCATTCGGGAGACGATTTCGGGCTTCAAGTCTTCGCCGCGCTCGATCGCATGGACGACCATATGCTCGGCGGCGTGGACCCCCGCAAGGGGCAATGACCGGATGCCCAAGAGAAAGAGCACCAAAGTGAACGCTTGGAGAGCCCCGTCGAACCAGGGGCGCGAGGTGACGGTCGATGGCAAGAAGGAAGCTCCTCCCTGGGCCAAAGTCGCCGCCAACAAGAAGCACGAGAACATGAGGACCCCTGTGGCCACGAGGGCCAGCGGGCCAACGCCACCTGAAACGGCCCCATTGGTCAGATAAACGCCGAAGGGGGTCGCCATTCCGCCGATCTTGCCGTACATGTGGCGATCGCCTCGATGGCCGTACAGGTGCGCCGGGGTCAGGACGCCAGCGACGAGTCCGTTGGCATCGACGACGACCAGAGCGGACGCGCCGGTCGTCTCAAAAGTCCGAAGGGCCTCGGCCCCGGTCGCCCATGTCGGGAGCACAACCGCTGGAACCGCGAACTGGGCCACCGCGCTGTCCGGCCCAGTCCCAGCCGCCATGGCCCGGCTCAGTACGGACCCATCGACGATTCCCAGCAATTCAAGTCCATTGGCCACTGGAACAAGAGGCAGCCCGTGGTCGAACATCTCGCGGGCGGCAACGCGCAACGAGTCTTCGGGCTGGAGAGGATCGATCTGACTGGCCAACCCACCGATCGGAAGTGTCAGCGCGTCGTCGATGACTGAGGACATAAAGACGCACGAGTCTACTCAGTTCTGACAAGGCCCGAGCACGGCCTTAACCCTTTCTTAAGGCGTCAGGAAGCGACCTGGACGTAGAATCTAGCAATGCCGATCACTCGTCGCGACCTGCTGGCTTCTGCGGCCGCCCTGGCCGTCACTCGGCCCGCTTGGCCGATTGCCCAAGGCTCGAAGCCGTTGCGCGTCGGCCACATGACCGACTTCCACGCCCAGCCCGAGATGGGGGCGGAGCCCGGAGTCCGAAAGGCCATCGCCCACTTGATGGGCCAAAGCCCGAAGCCTGACCTGGTCGTGACTGGCGGCGACCTCATCATGGACGCCTTCGCCGCCCGCGAAGACCGAACAAAGACCCAATGGGAAGTCTTCACGCGCCTGGTCAAAGAGGGGATCGACGTACCCATTAAGCACACGATCGGCAACCACGATGTGTGGGGCTGGAACAAGGCTCAGAGCCGGACGACCGGCGACGAGCCGCTCTGGGGCAAACAGTGGTTCCTTGACCTTTTCGAGTACGAGAAAACCTACCAATCGTTCGTCATGGGTGGATGGAAGTTCGTCATTCTCGACACGGTCTTCGAAACTCCCGACGGATACAACGGCCTCGTCGAAGAAGAGCAGTTGGAGTGGCTCAAGCGGGAAGTCGAGACCGAACTCCCCACGGTCGTCTTCTCCCACATCCCGCTCTTTGCTCCCTGCACCATGGTCTATCGCTACGATTCCAAGACAGGTGATTGGCGAGTGGGCGGAAGCCTGATGACCAAGAACTTCAATGAGATCAAGACGGTGTTCGACAAGCGCAAGAACGTCAAGCTCTGTGTGTCGGGCCACATCCATCTGCAAGACCGTTACGACTACAACGGCGTCTCGTACCTATGCGCCGGGGCCGTCTGTGGGGCCTGGTGGCTCGGCAAGCATCGCGATTTTATGCCGGCTTATACAGTGATCGACCTCTGGCCCGACGGCACCTGGAAGCACGAATACATCGAGTGGGGCTGGCAACCTCCGAGTTGATCCCTTACCAAGCTTCTGTAGCGAAGGCCTCTTGGTTCAAGACGGTGTGATAGTCCTCGTACCGATAGACTCGGTCTCGCTTGGCGCCAGTGATCTCGACAAGGATGCCAAGTTCTTCGAGCCTCTTGATGATTCGGGCCCCAGTGTCCTGACTGACGCTCAAGGTCTTCGCCAACTGGTTGGCCGAGGTGTATGGAGTTTGGTAGAGCTGGTCGAGCGCCCGCGCGACCCCGGCTGAAGCGGCCCCGCCCGGTTCCATGACTCGGAACCGATCCCGCTCCCTGAGTTCCATCACTGCCTTTGTCCGCAAGAAGGCGTCCTCGGCCGCCACACGCACGGCCCGAAGAAAGAACTTTAGCCAAGCCTCCCAATCGCCCATTGTCCGAACCTGTTGGAGCCGGTCGTAATATTCGGCCCGGTGCCGCTTAAGGTAGAGCGATGGATACAGGATTGGCCGACTGATGACGCGGCGCTGAATGAGCAAGAAAGTGACGAGCAACCGGCCCACGCGTCCGTTGCCGTCCGAGAACGGATGGATCGTCTCGAACTGGGCATGCGCCAGTCCAGCCACGAACAAAGACGGGAGCGACGTGTCGGTCTGGACGAACCATTCGAGCGCGCCCAAGACGTCAGGTAGCAGTTCAGGGGGAGGGGGCACGAAGATCGCGCCCTCAACCGGACACCCTGCGGGCCCAATCCAGTTCTGCGTCCGCCGGAACTCGCCTGGGCGTTTGTCGTGACCCCGGACTCCCGACATGAGCTCGGCGTGGACAGCCCGCACAATGTCCAACGTCACAGGCCCGCCTTTCAGGGCCTCGAGCCCCCGGTTCATCGCCCGGACATAGTTGAGCGTCTCCTCCTGGTCGACTTCCGGGCTCCCAGCCTTGAGACTCGCCTCAAGCCGGAGGAGGTCGTCAAGGGACGACTGAGTACCCTCGATCTGACTCGAAAGGACGGCCTCGCGATAGGCGTATTGGAAGACGAAGAGTTCGGGGTTGGGAACATAGTCCGCAGTCGCCGCAAGCTTTCCGAGAGCCTGATCGGCCAGGGAGGTCAGGCTCAGGAGCTCATGGTCGACTTGAATCGGTGGATCGGGGGGGAGGGGCTTGGGGACGAAGGCACGATAGCCCACTGGCCCCATCGACCTCGCCACATAACTGCCCGATCGGTCGGCCATAGCCTTATTCTGACATTCGTCGAAAGTTGCGGTTAGTCTAGGGCTCTACCCGCAAGCTTGCGGCCAGACACTCACACTAACCGCAAATTCTCGCCATTCTGCGTCTTATATGATGGCTTATCCGCAAGATTTCCGGCTGTGGACTACCACCCTCGGGTGGCGAGCAGCTCTCTCTCGTTCAGAGAGGAGACGTTGATCCCGACCATTGGCTCCCCAAGGTCACGGCTGATTTCTGCCAGTTTCTTCGGGTCTTTATGGAAGAGCACGCTTTCGACGATGGCTTTGGCTCGCCGGGCCGGGTCGCCCGACTTAAAGATCCCCGAGCCGACGAAAACGGTCTCGGCTCCCAGCTGCATCATGAGTGAAGCGTCCGCAGGCGTCGCGATCCCCCCGGCGCTGAAGTTCGGCACCGGCAACCGTCCTGACTCGTGCACGGCCCTCACCATCTCCAGGGGGGCCTGCATCTCCTTGGCCAGGACAAAAAGCTCGTCCTCTCGGGCGATCTGGACTTGGCGAATCTCCCGCATGATGGCCCTCATATGCCTCACGGCTTCGACGACATCGCCCGTTCCGGCCTCGCCCTTGGTCCGGATCATGGCCGCCCCCTCGCCGCACCGGCGCAAGGCCTCTCCCAGATTGCGGGCGCCGCAGACGAACGGTACGGTGAAGGCGTGCTTGTCGACGTGGTTCTCTTCGTCGGCCGGCGTCAGCACCTCGCTCTCATCAATAAAGTCGACTTCAATGGCTTCAAGGATCTGGGCTTCGGCAAAATGTCCGATCCGGCACTTGGCCATCACCGGGATCGTGACCGAGTCCTTGATCGCCAGGATCATTTCCGGGTCGCTCATCCGGGCGACGCCCCCATCGCGCCGGATGTCCGCCGGAACGCGCTCAAGGGCCATGACCGCCACCGCCCCGGCGTCCTCTGCGATCCGGGCCTGTTCCGCGTTGGTGACGTCCATGATGACGCCTCCTTTCAACATCTCGGCGAGCCCGACCTTTTCGCGCCAAGTCCTTTGCGCGGTGGAACCTAAGCTGCCGTTCTTCGTGGACATGATGATATTCTACGGGAACCTGGGGCCGACCGTTCAGGACGGGGAGGTAGCCTGGCCCGAGTCTCGTGATCGATCGGTTCCAAATTGTCCCTTTCAGCGTCAGCGAAGGCAACTTCGCTGAACTCACCCGACTTCTCCATGCTTGCTACGCATCGCTCCTCGAGCAAGGGTTCGAGTTCACGGCCACGAGGCAGTCGGTCGATACGACTCGGGCGCGGACAGCCTCCGGGGAGTGCTGGATCGGCTTGGACGGCGAGGAATGGGCCGGAACCGTCACTTGGTACCGTCCCGACCCGAACCATCAGGTGGTCGCCTACCGCGATCCCAAAGTCGCCCACTTCGGCCAATTGGGGGTGCTGCCGAACGTGCGGGGCCGTGGGCTCGGGAAGGCGCTCGTCGATCACGTTGGCAACCGGGCGAAAGTGTCTGGCTTTTCACGCTTGGCCCTCGACACCGCGGCTCCTGCGACGGGTCTGCTCGATCTGTACGCTCGCTGGGGTTTCGAAATCGTCGGCGAGCACGACTGGCGGCCTGGAGTCAACTATCCGAGCCTGGTTCTTGCCAAGACGCTCTAAAAGCCTTCGAGCAACAGCAGGCGCTCCAATTGGAGGTTGGCCGAACGCAGACGCTCGACGACAGTTGCTCCGACGTTCCGAAGCAAAGTCACGCCGATCCTTGGATGGCTCTCCATCAGATGTTCCAACCGGTCTGACTTGAACTTCGCGAGCACACAGCCGCCGTCGGACGTGACCGTCGCCGTTCGCGGGCCTTGGGCCAGAAGGGCCATCTCTCCGATGATCGCACAAGCCTGAAGACGACTCATGGTCTGTCCATCAGGGCTCTGCACGACCGCCTTGCCATCGAGCAGGACGAAGAACTCGGTCGCGTTCGTCCCATGGCGCACGATCTCTTCCAGGTCGTGATAGGAAACCTCGTCCGCGAGGTCCACGAGGACGCGAACGTCTTCGTCCGAGAGCCCGACGGTCAGATAGCTGTCTCGGAGACCGGCGAAGAGATCCATAGGCGAATGAGCGTACCCCTTGGCCCTACTTTCGCAAGAGGCTCTTGGTGATGAAAACCAGGTTAGCGGGCCGCTCGGCGAGCCGCCGGCTGAAATACGGGTACCACGACTCGCCAAAGGGGATGTAGACCCGGACGTTGAACCCCTCTTGACGGAGTCTTTCTTGGAGGTCGCGCCGAATTCCGAAGAGCATCTGCCACTCGAAGACGTCCTTACTGACACCCTCCTGTTCGATAAAGGTCTTCAACTCGCGAATGATGGCTTCGTCATGGGTCGCGATTGCAGGGTAGCGGCCCTCTTTGATCAGCCTCTTGGCCGCTGCGACATACTGGCGGTCGACTTCGGCCTTGTCCTGGTGGGCCACTGCGGGCGGCTCCAAATAGGCTCCCTTGACGATCCGCACGCGCGCGCCGAGACGGATCATCCGGTCAAGGTCAGCGGGTGTCCGAATCAACATGCTTTGCAGCACCGTGCCCGTGTTGGGACGGTCGGCAAAGACCCGTTCGATCATCGCGACGGTTCGCTCGGTGTACTCGCTGGACTCCATGTCCACCCTCACAAAGGTCTCCCCGGCGGACTCAAGAACTTGCCGCAAGTTCCGCTCTGCGACCTCGTCCCCTTGATCGAGTCCCAACGCGGTGAGCTTGATGCTGATGTTCAGCTTTTCCACGAACGGACTGGCCTTCATTCGTTCGAGGATGCGAATGTAAGCGTCACGCTCCCGAGTGGCGGCCTCCTCGGATGCCACGTTCTCGCCCAAGAGGTCCAGGCTGACCCCAAAGCACCGTTCCGCGAGACCCTCCGCCACGGCCATGGCCTCGTCCAGCGTCTCGCCAGCGACGAAGCGGGAGACCAAGGGACGAAAGATCCGAGACCGGGTGACAAACGCTTTGACGAAGGGGAGGGACGAGGCCCGAAGGACGAGGGTGCGGAACAACATCGTTCGCGATAGACTCGGTGGCGATTGTACTCGGGGCGCCCGATGCGGCTAAGCTTGACGCCGGTGTTCGTGACTCTGGAAGGGCCAGAAGGCTCTGGAAAGTCGACCTTGGCAATGGGTTTGGCCCGACGCATCCAAGCGACCGGCCAGGAAGTCGTCTTGACTCGGGAGCCTGGGGCCGGAGTCGTCGGACAAGCGATCCGGCAGATCCTGCTGCATGGGGCCGAATTGACTCCCACTTGTGAGACTTTCTTGTTCCTGGCCGACCGGGCCCAACACGTCTCAAGCGTCGTCCGCCCAGCGCTGGCGTCAGGAGCCTGGGTCTTGTGCGACCGGTTTTCCGATTCGACTGTGGTTTACCAAGGCTATGCGCGGGGTGGCGACCTGGAAGCCCTGCGGCGTTGGAACGAGGCAGCGACAGGGGGCCTGCGTCCCGACCTCACGCTCTTGCTCGATCTTGACCCGGCCATCGGGCTGGGGCGGCTCCAGAACCCTGACCGGTTGGACAGGGAGCCGATCGAGTTCCACATGCGCGTCCGCGAAGGGTTCTTGGCCGAAGCGGCCCGAGAACCTGACAGGTGGGTCACAATCGACGCCTCACAGCACCCCGAGGCGGTGCTGGAGGCCACCTGGAGCGCGGTGGAAGCTTCTGTGGCCAACTAAGCCGCGTTTGCCGCTGAAAGGTTGAGCCCCTCGGGCACGACCTTGTCAGGGTCGAGCAAAGCGATCAAACGTCCGCGACTGTGGGCCACGCCGACCAAGAACGGGTCGTCTCCCTTCTGGACGAGGGAAGGCGGCGGGGTAACTGAGCTCGCCGACAGCGGAAAAATGCCTTCGACACCGTCCACGCGAAGGCCAAACCGCTCCATCCGACAGTGAACCACGACGTGGTTCCGGCCCGCGGTCGGGGTCGGTCTGCCGAACCGCCGGCTAAGGTCAATGGCGACGACTGACTCTCCCCTCAGGTCGAAGAGGCCCAACGCCATCGCAGGAGCCTTGGGGACGGGAGTGACCTTGACGTTGCCAATGATCCTGTCCACGGCCTCGATCGGGATCCCGTACAGCTCCCCATCCAAATTGAAAACCACGTATTTGTCGCCTTCCGTCACCTTTCAATCGCCTCTTCCAGGGGCGTTCCATATGGGAGCGGTGCCGAACACGGCGCCTTTCGCAGGAACGGTGGTCATAATGCACTCAATGCTGGCAAGTCTGGCGGCCGTCGCGTTGGCCTTTGGCCAGGATCAATCCGGGCTCAAAGAATTCGAGAAAAGGGCACTGGATCCGCGAGGGTTGACCGTTGAGTTCAGCGTCAACTGGCGAGGCGCCGCCAAGGCCGCATACTACCGATCGGGCTCGGACCGCCAGAAGATCGAGGTCGAAGGCGGCGGAGTCCACGAAGAGTTCGTCCAGTCTCCTCTCGGAATGATCTTTATCGATCATTTGAGCAAGACCTACGAAGAGTTCATGCCGTTCGAGCGGCTTGCGGCCATGCCACCGGCAGCCAGCGCCCTGGCGACCTATGCTCTAAGCCCGTTTCTTCAGCCTGATTTATACCGATTGATCGTTAAGGAACAGTCCTGGAAGCCTGTCCCCTCTGACAAAAGCGCTTGGCGGCTCGACTTATCTCCGCGCGGCGACCGGTTAGAACTCCAAGTTGACTCCCTGGGCAACCCGGGCCAAGCCAACCACACCGTCGCCACCCAGGATGGCACCCTCGATGTCCAATTCAAGTTCACAAAGTTTGAAGGTGGAGACCCTGGGGTCGAGTTTTCCACCGATCCTCCGCTGGGCTATGTACCGATGTCGGTCAAACCGCCGGTCTATCAACTCGCACCGGGCGATCGGCTTTCGCTGCAGGGTCTTCCGAGCCCAAGCCCACAGGGTTTGGGTGACAACCGGGTCGTGGTGCTCTTCACTCGGCCCGACTGCGTTCCGAGCGCCGCTGGCAAGGAACTTTGGAACCAGATCGCGAACCGTTGCCAGACACTCGGGGCACGGTTCATCGAGGTGACCGTCGGCCCCAAGCCCGGCCGCATCGGCGCGTTTCATGACCAAAGCGGGGAAGTCGCCAAGACGTTTGGTCTGTCCGAGACCCCGGCCTTGTTCGTTCTTGAGTCACTTCGGGCCGTCGCGACCTGGTACGGATACCGAAAGGGCGAGGACGATTCGATCATGAAGAGCGTACTAGAGCCCTGGCAAAAGCAAGGCGAAGACTAGCTCCCCAGCACCCGCTCGGCGAGCACGACGGCGGCAAAGTCATCGATGGGCTCGGGCGGAGTCTGGAGCGTAGCGGGCAGCAACCTCCGCCACCCACGACGGGGGTTGTGCTCCCAATACCGCTCGCGCGCCTGAAGCGTCGTCTCCCGCTCATCGACGACGAGAATGCCGACATGTGGGAACTGGCTCCTCAAAGCCTCCTGGGTCGGTCGGGACCGACTCCCAGATCCAACGATGATCATCGAGAACTCGCGCACGGCGAACGCCTTGAGAGCCCAGTCAGCGACCTCTGACGCTGGCACGACGCGCCGCCAGGCAATCTCGATATTCCCAGAAGCGAGCCGAGTCACAATGGCAAGTCCACACTTCTCAGTGCCAGGATCGACGGCCAGAACCGTCTTCTCGCCGAGCCCGCTCATCGCAAGCGGAAGTCTAGCCGGAGCCGGTCGGCGGCTCGGGTCTCGCGCGCGGCGAGGAACTGCACCCGAACCCGGCGGCGCACGCTCGACAGTTCGCTGACTAGCCGCAACAGTGCCGCTTGGTCGATCTCGCCGAGCGGGTCGGGCTTCCCATAAGCGGGAATGATCCCATCCCGGACAGCTTTGGGCGAAAGTTCGTCCTGCAGGAACTTGGTCAGTTGACGAAGGATTTGGTTCTGATCGTCAACGCCATCGATACGCGTTTCGGCGACCAACGATCCTGAACCGTAAACGACTGGGTTCGGGAAGAGAGAGACCACAACCGGCACAAACTCGTCGCGGAAGGCGTTGGCGAACACTCTGACGATGAGCACCTGTTGGTCTGTCTTGGCCGTGAGACCCTGCAAGAGGCTCTGAGTCTGCATTTCCGGTGTCATGAGCTTCCCGTCCGCGCCCCGAAGTTCGACCAGGCCCGAGGAGTTCTTGCCTCCCGCGACAGGCTTGGCGCCACGCGCCATAGCTTGGGAGTCTGCGGACTCCAGGACGGCCAGCAGCATCGTGCGGGCCTCAGTGGCGTTCAGACGGTTCCCGACTGCTAGCCGCACCAATTCGTCCCCGCGCGAAAAGATGATCGGCATGAACCGCGACGACTCGGTCGCTCCGGCGAACAACTTGAGGGCGGACTGGGCGTTGGCAAGCTCATTCTGGACTCTTTGGAGGTCTTCCATCGCCTTTCGGCTCAATCCGCGAAGGTCTTCAAGAGTCTTGTTCGAGATCTCTCGCTCGCTTTCCAGCTTCTTGACCTCGATGTTGAGACGTTCTGCCTGCTGATTGGCCGTTGCCAGTTCAGTGCTCCTTTGCTCCAATTCGGCCTCAATCTCACGGAGCTCGTTCCTGATCTTGACACTGTCGTTCTTGAGCTCCGAGTTCTCTCTCAGAGCCCAAAGGTTGTCGCCTTGAAGCTTGCCATATGTCTTCTCCAGCCGATCGTACTGACCTTTCAGGTTGGACAGGCTCGCTCGGGCAGCTGCAAGGCTCGCTCGGATCCGGGAGACGCTTGTTCTGAGCGTCTGGGCAGTCACCCGCAATTGTTGGACTTGGTTTCTCGCGCTCTTGACCTGGCCTTGGGCCTCAGTAAGCCTCCGGCGCTCGGTAGCCAACCTTGACTGCTCGATCGAGAGGTCTCCTTTGGTCTGGCCCAATTCTTCTTGGCTGGTCCTAAGCTTCGCATCGGCTTCGACCAACCGGCCCTCGAGCCGAGCCAGTTGTCCTTTGACCCGCTCTCCCTCGACCAGCATCACGCGGACCGGCTCAGAGAAGACGACCAGGACGCCGATAGCCAGCAACGAAGCGAACACACCGGCGAGAGCCGTGATGACGGCGGCCGTATGACGGGGCCGGAGCCGCATCAGAGTGAGGCGCTTCTTGCCGAGGTGCCGGCCCAAGAGGTCGCCCCAATAGGCGAGGAGGCCGCTCAGCAGCACCACGACCGCGATCAGGAAGACGCCTGCGCCGCTCATCTCAAGTGTCCCTCCTTTTGATAAGGACGGCCGCGACGATCAGCCCGATGGCGATCGGCAGGAAACTTGCGACAAAGGCCGGGAATCGACCGCCCTGGGCCGCGATGGAAAGCACGTTGGCCATCAGCAAGTATCCAAAGATGATGACGACGGCGAGCCAAAAGCCGGAACTGGCAGGAACTCGATGGCTCCGAATCCCAAGAGGCGCGCCGACCAAGCCGAACACCAGCGCGGCCAAGGGAACCGCGAGCTTGTTCCAGTACCCGAACTCCAGGTTGGCGATCTGCGCCCGGTCGGGGTCGCTGTCCCTCTTGAGAGTCTCGATCTGCTGGGCCATCGCCTCCATCGGAAGCGCGTCCAAGTCGCGGAGCGTCTGGGCCAAGAGTTCCTCCGGCTTCACCCTCAGGGGAGTCACCCCCTCGGGATAGGCGTTCGCGAAGCGGACGATCGAGCCCCCATCGGCTGGCACGAGCGTCGCCCCGCCCGCGATCCGCCAATCGTCCTCTGATGTGAAGCGCATCTCTTCCGCGCTCAAGAAGGCGGTCGGTTTTTCGTCCTTGTCGTAGAGCACCATGGTGACGCCGCTGAGGGTGCGCCGTACGAAGTTGAAGTCGCGTGCCACCACGAACGCCCGCAGCCTGCCCCGTTCATAGACAGGACGCGAAGTGGGCTGGGATGTGCGGCCGTCCGTCTCTAAATCGATCTGCTTGCGGACTTCGACCGCTTGCTGGGTGGCTCTGGGCACCACGCGCTCGGTGAAGAGAAACGCCAAAAGGAAGACGGCAAGCCCAAAAATACCCACCGGAACCATGATCCGGGCCACACTGAATCCTGCCGCCTTCAGGGCCACGATCTCCGAGTCGCTGGACAACCTCCCGAACGCCAAAAGCGAGGCGAGCAGCACCGCCATGGGAAAAGTCTTGGCGGCCACGCCTGGGAGGAGCAAGAACGTCAACTGAAGGACGACCCCTGGGCTGACCCCTTCGCTCAAATAGCGAGTGAGCTCGAAGAGAAACGAGCCAGCCATGATGAGCACGGTGAAGATCGCAACGCCGAACGCCCAAGGGCCCCAAAGCTCGGCCAGGACAAGACGATCGACCCGCTTCAATTCCCTTCCTCGGGCGGCAGGTCGGGCCCGGGCTCCGATCCGCGGAACCCGTGGCCCAAGTAGTACTTGCGCACGTGCGGGTCCGAGCGGATCGCGTCCTCGTCTCCCTGGGCCGTGACTTTGCCCTCGATCAGGATGTAGTTGAAGTCGGTGATGCTGAGCGTGGCGTCCACGTTATGGTCGGTGATCAAGATTCCGATCCCAGCCGAGGCCAGCCGTCGGATGATCGTCTGAAGCTCTTCGATGGTCACAGGGTCGATCCCGGTGAAAGGCTCGTCAAGAAGGATGAAGTGCGGCTCCGTGGCCAGGGCCCTGGCGATTTCCACCCGGCGCCGCTCGCCGCCGGAGAGGATCCCTCCTGGCGACCGCATGATCGGCTCGATGTGCAGGTCCGACGCCAGAGTTTGCACCCGCCGATCCATCTCTCTTCGGCTCAAGCCCCGACCTTCGAGCACCAGCCTCAGGTTGTCCTCGACGCTCAGTCGCCTGAACACGCTGCTCTCTTGGGCCAGATATCCGACGCCGGCCCGAGCCCGTTTGAACATAGGCCACCGGGTCACGTCTTTGTCATCAAAGAGCACGCGCCCCGCTTGGGGCCGCACCAATCCGGTGACCATATAGAAAGTCGTCGTCTTGCCGGCGCCGTTGGGGCCTAAGAGCCCGACGACACGGCCTTGCTCCAACTCAAAGCTGACGTCGTTGACGACGCGCCGGCCCTTGTAGGCTTTGATCAGGTTCTTGGCCAGGATCTTCATCGCTGGCCGGGCTCCTTGAAGGCCCCCGAGCCGGGGCTTCCCTCAGTGAGCACTCTGACGACTTCGAACTTCTCGTTGAACACGACAGTGAGGCGGTCCACGAACATCTCGCCTTCGAACCCAGCTCCCTCTTTCGGCTGCCGGGTCCCTTCGAACACGACGTTGCCGACCACGCGCAATGTCCTGTCCGACCTGGAATAAGTGGCCCGGTCGCCTTTGACCACATAGGTGCCGCGACCATCGGCGGCAGAGGCCACCAGCTCGGCCCGGACCGGCCCTCGGATCTCGGCGCCGACCAGCGGTTGGTCCGACTTAGTGCCCAGGGCTTCGAGCGTGAACACGCCCGACGCTCCGCTCAGGTCGAGATCGCGCTTTCCGCCAGTAACTTGAGTCGTCTGCTTGAACTTGAACGGCCCGGGCGAGACCATACGCGCGTTTTGACCATCATCGTTCAGGTCGATCCTGCTGCCGGTCACGACCGACGTGCCCTCGCCCCGGACGACCTGGATCCAGACGTCGCCTTGGGCCGATCCTGATTCGAGCCGCATCGATTGCCCCTTGGGCTGGGCGATCAGGCCGGAGACCGACCGGGCGCGGAACTCGAGGCCCTGGTCTTTCGAGAAACCTCGGGCCGGGCTCCCTTGGGCCGCAAACTTGATCTTGCCTCCCTCCAAGAATTCCGCCGAGCTGCTCGGGACCCCGTAGAGCGCGAACTTCCCTTGCCGGTCGCGGATGAACGGCCGGTCTTGCGCGCCCCAAGCCAAGGCCAGGAGAGCGGCGCCTGCGAGAATTCCGATCCTTCTCATTTGTACAAATCCGGCGTGGCGACCCGTTCGAGACCGGGTGACGCCCACAGCGCGTCGACCGGCCCCAGCAACGCTGATCCAGAAGATACCGTCACCTGGCCGCTCGCCTCGATGCGTCCTTTGGCCTCAGCATAGAAGACGCGCTGGGCCTTGAGAACAATCCCTCGGGCCTCGTCGGTCACCGTGACCTCGCCCTGAAGCGTGAGCGTGCGGGCTTTCTGGTCGACCTCGCCCGATGTCGCCTTGAACTTGCTCGCGGTCTGGCCGCCCTTGCGGATCTCGCCCGAGACGCCGCTCAACGCTCCCGAGGCGGCGCCCTCTTCGCCGACTGTCATCTTGGAAGTCTCCGCCCGGACAACGTAAGCGACCTCACCGTCCTCGCCCCTCACCGTCACCTCGGGGCTTTCAGCGCGGATTTTGCGCTCGACGGCAGGAGACTCGGCCAAGGGTTTGGGGCCTGGAGTCACCCTCTGCGACGGGCCACAGCCAAGAGCCAGAGCGAGAGCGACCGGCCACAGCCTCACGGGGCCACCGTCAGCGGAGCCATCGGCCGTCGGCCGAAACGGCCCGCGTGCTGGCCCGCGAGCTGACCGCAGGCGGCGGCGATGTCGTGCCCCCGTTCGACCCTCTCCGTCACGTTCACGCGACGGGACTCGAGGATCCTCCTGAACTCGGCCACACGCTCGCGGCCCGGCCTCCGAAAGCCGTTGGGCGTTTCGACATAGTTGAACGGGATGAGGTTGACCACGCAACTCAGACCTTTGACCAGACGCGCCAAATGTTCCGCCTGTTCGGGCGTATCGTTCGTTTGGTCTATCAAGAGGTATTCGAAGGTCACTTTCCTGCCCGTGGCGGCCTGATAGCGGCGCATCGCCTCCACGACCTCGGCCACCGGCCAGCGGTTGTTCACCGGCATGAGCCGCGACCGCACTTCGTCGATCGGTGAGTGAAGAGACAGAGCGAGGTGGATTGGTAACCGCTCCGCCGCCAGCCGGTCGATTTGCGGAACCAGGCCAACGGTCGAGACGGTGATGTGCCTGAGGCTCAGGCCAACTTCGGTCGATAGGATCCTGATCGCGGCCAGGAGGTTTTCGAGGTTCAGGAGCGGCTCGCCCATCCCCATGAAGACGACATGGCCCACGCGGCGCGGGGAGAAGCGCTGGAGCAGCAGGTATTGGCCGACGATCTCGCCGACGGTGAGGTTGCGGTCGAACCCTCCCAAACCGGTCGCGCAGAAGGTACAGGCCATCGGGCAGCCAACCTGGCTCGACAGACAGCACGACACTCGGTCGGCGTAAGGGAGCAGCACACACTCGTAGACCTGGCCGTCGCCTTTGTGCACCAGGAGTTTGTCGACACCATCGGACGAGGTGCGGTGGTCGGCGACCTGGAGCGGGCTCACCGCGAAGTCTTCAGAGAGCTTCTGGCGCAGCGCGGCAGGGAGATCGGACATCTCCTCGAAGCTCTCGGCTTGCTTGCGGTAGACCCATCCCGCGATTTGCGATCCCCGGAACGGCCTTTCGCCAAGGCCGACGACGATGTCTTGGATCTGGCGGGACGTCAAGCCGACCAAAGCCGTCCGCTGGTCGGGCATAGGGAGGAAGCTTACCTGGAGTCCGACAGAGATCCCGTCTAGGGAGCGAGAGACGAATGACGACCCGTGAACTGATCGAAAGTCAATCACATGATGGCGTGCACCGTACCTGGTGTGTTGTCAAGTTGACTTTTGTGTTTGGCTACGTCCATGCCCGCGCCCTCGACTTCGAACTTCAAAACCAGCACTCTTACTGTCGAGAACCTTGGGGGGGGGGGGGGGGATAACGTCGCCTTGAAATGAAGACGTTGATTTTCTCGGGGCTCCTTTCGACAGGATTACTAAGTGCCGTCATCGCGACATCAATGGTCGCTCTTGATGAAAGACCACCAGCCTTTAAGCCCAGTAGTGATACTTGCGTCGCTTCCAGGAGCTACGAGGAGCCGCAAGCCCCTTGCGCGGCATCGGGCGTGACGGACGCCTGTCTCAAGGAGTGCACCCCAGTACCAGGAAACGCTTCATACATGGATCGTCCGAGCGGTAATCCAAAGTGCGCATCGGAATCGAACCCCAAGTGCATTTGGATCGAATGTCGACGATGGGCCTACGACAACCCAAACTGCAATCCGCCGTCTGTGAGTGAGATCCCGACGTAAAAGAAGGGATGCTCCGAAGCGGCTGAGCCTCGCTGACTCAAGCTTCGACGAACTGTGTCAAAATTGTGTTGGACAGACCCACCCCATGATTCAGTCCAAGTCGCGATCTCGCGGACTCACCATCATTGAGCTTCTTGTGACGATCACCCTCGTGGTTCTCCTAGCGGGTCTGACAGCGACAGGAATCTTGCAAGCCGTCAAACATGCTAAGAAGTCCGCGTGTTTGAATAATCTGGTCACCATCGGCAAGGCTCTCGAGATCTACGTATCGGACCATGACGGCTACTTCCCATCGCCTCCGTGGTTCGCTCAAAGAGGACGCAGACCCATGATTCAAGAGTTCAAAGACTCCTTAATGCCCTATGGGACTTCTGAAACGACTTTTTACTCACCGTCCGACCCATACGCCCGACAAGAAGTCATGGGCGAGATGGTCGACCGAAGGCTTTCGAGCTACGCTATGCACTTCCACGTGCTGTTCAAGTCAGAGTTCACCGCAGACGGCTCCATGGTCTTTGCCCCAGCGAGGGTTTCTGACCCTTCCGACTTCATGGTCTTTCTCGTCGACACGATCCTACGCTTTGACGAGTCGACTGGCCGCTGGAACAGATGGTCGCCCCAAGGCCAGACGGTCAACGCGCTCTACTTGGACGGTCGTGCCAAGGCCATTCCGTTTCCGGAACCCGAACTGAAGCCCCGACGTTGACGCCAAACTTGCCCTTGTCAGGCAAAGACAAGTCGCCACCAGCTTCGTATGTTTCGGTTTAGTTGGAACTGGAACGAGTCGGCCTGGCAATGGTGGAACTGCGGCAAGCCGTAAGATCGACCTCGACCTAGGAATCAGGCCCGCATTTCAAGCGGGCCCAATCTTCTGAACTGCCATCACAAGGCAGAAATGTCGGTTCTGTCGCAACGGACAGCCTCGTTGAACCGTCTCTGCTCTCAGCACCTAGAGCACCTTTATGGAAATCATTGGCATCCTTTTCACGATCGTCGCGTTTGTTTGCGGCCTCATCATCCTCATCCACGCCTTCAAGAGCGCCCTGTGGAAAGGGTTGGTGGGTCTCTTCTGCGCCCTCTACCTGCTCTATTACGGCTTTGCCGAGTTTCAGCATCCCAAGAAGCCGTTGATCCTGGCCGGTTGGATCGTTGGGGCCCTGCTCGGCGGGTTCCTCAACGTTTGGAAGAGCTTTTCGGCCCTGACCGGCGGCTAGCCTCCGGTCGCTCGATCGAACGTCGCGCTCCCCTCGGGCCAGGACAACACGAATTTGTCCTGGCCTTCCCATTTCACTTTGAGGTCGCTGCGGGTCAAGCCTGCCTTCATTTGGCCTTTGGCCCCTTCGATCAGGGGCTTCGCCATGCCTTTCATGGCCTCGGGCAGACCGTCTGTCTCGGCCTGGACGTCGGTCACGGCCAGCGTCATCGTGTCGCCCTGCAGTTTGTAGGTGCCTTGGCCCGTGAAAGATCCGCTCACCTTTCCCATCCCTGGCAGTTCTGTGTCGACCGTCACTTTGACCGTCACTTTGTCCGGCGAGGCGAAAGTCGCGGTCGTCGTTGACCCTGGAGGGAGGCCGGGCAGTCCCGCCACGTTCCAGGTGCCGTCAAAGGACGGCCCCGCACAGCCAGCAGCCAGGGCGACGAGGGTCAAGGGCACGAGACGGCGCATGGCCATCAATATGGCAAGGTGCGACCTCGCGAATGGGGGCCGTCCTGTCAGGGCCCTGCTGACCTTAACAGATCATAGGCGACTTTGCACTGCCTCACTCGGATCTGTCCTGAGGGTCTGTTCAAACCCACCGTTGCCGTGAATCGAACTTGACAGTATTTTTACTTGTTTCGCTCGATGAAGTTGCGATTCGCGGGGGGAGGGGGGGGTAACTTGCGAGTATGAAAAGACTAGTAATATTCGTAGTAGGTGCGCTCATGGTGACGGTTCACGCGTCCGTCGGGGTCGATGCCTTTCACTCAGTTCCGGTCAGAGACGCCACCGGAACTGAGCAACGGATTCCGCCCTGCCAGAACTGTGAGAGTGAACCGAGCGACTCTTATTCCCAGAATTTCACTCAGTACAGCGCAAATTGCTCGCTTTGGCCGTTCAATTGGCAGGAAAAGTGGCGGAAAGACTTCCAGGTCTTCTTCTGTGAAAACGGCTTCTACCAAGTGTGCACCGATGTCGTTCTGACCGGGTGCGGCATCCCCCAACAGGCGGCCGATTGCTCCGGAAGCTGCGTCCCACAGTGACCATGAGAAGTCCGCGTGGGCCCCGAGGGTTGACCCTCCTTGAAGTCGCGGTCAGCGTAGCCATTCTCGTGACCTTGGTTGCCGTCCTCGTGCCCGTCGTGGCGAAATCTAAGCGACAGGCAAAAGTCGGGTCGGACAACGAGGCGATGCGTCACATCGGACAAGCGGCCGCCCTGTACACAGACCAGCACGGCCCGCACGTCCGGTCTTGCTTTGAGCTCTACGAAGCCGGCATGGTGCCGAAGGAACTCCTCTCTGGACTCAGCGACCCCACCGAACTTGGATGGTCGAACGTCGTCATGCTCGAAACGAAAAAGCATCTGGGCAACTCGGCTAAGGACAAGGCCATCTATCCGCGAGACTACCGGATCAGCTATATCGGTGCCCGAGAAGGGGGAGGCAGCGACCGTTGGCTGGCGCGGGCGGAGCCTGGTTCCGTCGGGTGGCTAGTGAATATCTCCTCGTCTGATCCTGAGATTCCTCAGCAACAGTACAATACGCTGAGGCGAGTAGGGCACTACTATCGGTTGCTCCGTGACGGGGCCGTCGTGAAACGACAGCACATCATTGAGAATTTTGACCAAGGAAGGTCTTGCGTCAGCTCCCGTTGGTTCTACGGCGATTTCTCGACTCAAGATCGCCGTCAAACCTGTGAAGACATCATGAACGGGAGGCCTCCCAAGGAATCCGAACAGTGATCAAACCCATCCGAGACCTGCTGGCTCCCTTCGTCATTTCGATCCTGCTCACCGTCTTCAGCCAGAGCGTTGTCGGGTTTTTGACCAATCTGGTTGTGGGAGCAACGACCGTGATCCTTTCGAACGCTGTCTCGCAACGGATCGCGCCTAACAAGAAGGAGCCCAAGACGACCCTCCTTGCGGCCCTGCTCGCAGGCCTAGCTTGGGGCGGCGTGGTGTTGGTCGTCGGACTCATGCTAGGGCCTAGCGGCATCCCCACGAACCTTGTGCCTCTGGTGGCGCTTGGCGCCGGGATTCTCGGAGGGACGTACGTCGCCGTCGGACGCCTTCTCGAATGGGCCGTCCATCGTTTCTGGGGGAAGGCAAAGTTCGCTCAGTGACCGACCGTCTCCTCGTCGCGTCCGCCCTCATTGCCTTCCGCCTCTTGTCCCTTGTAATGGACGGCGGGTCTCTCAACTCGACGTCCGTCTTTGTCGTGGCGGTTGCCACAGGCTCGTTAGCCTATTTCGTCGTCATGGCTTCGTGCTGGCTCAGGAAGAGCAGCATCCTTCGAGCGGTCTATGGCGCGTTTCTCGTGTTCATGATCACGTTTGGGCCCCTCTACTATTCATATCGTTCTTTCGCCCCAATTGCCTTCTTGGAGTCATTGCTTTGGACCCTCCAGTTTCTGGGTGCTTGGCTCTCGGGACGAGTCCTCAGGGACGTCATGGGACGCTGGACTCGCGACTTTCAACTGGGCGCAGTCCAAGCGGACACAAAGTCCTGATCGCGCTCGCGGCCTTTTGAGGGCCACCCGATTCAAGGCCCAGTGAGCCTTCAGATGCGCGGGCGACGGGTGTCGGTACACTCTGCCTCGTGCCCGGGCCAAGTCGGACGCGGCGGAGCAAGAGACAAGCCAGGTCGGTTTCACCGACTGGCCTGACTGTCGCCGTGCCAACCGGCATTGAGAGCATCATCCGGGAGATCGCCCAGATCCCCAAGCCAGAGGAATCCACCCAACCCATGTCACAAGGAAGTTTTGACGCCGACATCATCGTCATCGGAGCAGGCCCTGGAGGCTACGTGGCCGCCATACGGGCCGCACAACTAGGAGCGAAAGTCACCGTCGTCGAGAAGGAATACTTGGGGGGAACCTGCCTCAACTGGGGGTGCATCCCGAGCAAGGCTCTGATCGCCAGCGTCGAAAGGCTCCATGACGTCAAGTCGGCCGACAAGCTCGGTGTCGTCGTCAACGGCGAGGTCTCGATGGACTTCGAAAAGATGATGGCCCGCAAGGACAAGATCGTCCAGACCCAGCGCGGCGGGGTCGGGATGCTCTTCAAGAAGAACGGCATCACCCACGTCGAGGGCTTCGCAAAGTTCAAAGACGCGCACACGATCGAAGTGGAGAAGGACGGAAAGACGACCGAGCTCCGCGCCAAGAACTTCGTCCTCGCCATGGGATCCGGCGTGATCTATCTCCAGATCCCCGGGCTAGAAGGGGGACGGGACGACGGCGTCTGGACGAGCGACGACGCGGTGACCGCTCCGTTCGTCCCTAAGAGGATGCTGATCCTCGGGGCCGGGGCCGTGGGGGTCGAGTTCAGCTACGTCTTCAACGGCCTCGGGAGCCAGGTCACCCTGGTCGAGATGATGCCAAGAGTCATCCCGATGTTCGACGAAGACCTGGGCAACGAACTCGGCAAGCAACTCTCTCGAAGTGGGATCAACGTCGTGACGGGAGCCTCGCTGGAGAAGTGCAAGAAGGGCAAGAACGGCTGGGTCTGCACCGTCAAGACCGGCGCCCAGACGACGGACGTGGAGGTCGACGTCGTGCTCCTCGGCGTCGGTCGCAAGGCGATGACCGACAACATGAACCTGGAAAAGATCGGCGTCAAGCTCCATCGCCGTGGCGTCGAAGTCGTCGATGACTCGCTTCAGACGCACGTGCCGAACATCTATGCCATTGGCGACGTGACCGGCCGGATCCAGCTCGCCCACGTGGCCAGCCACGAGGGGATTGTCGCGGTCACCAACATCGTCCGCGGGGAGAAGCGAAAGGTCGATTACAAGGCGGTTCCGAACTGTGTCTACACAGTGCCCGAAGTGGCCAGCGTCGGGCTTACCGAGGGCCAAGCCAAAGAGCAGGGACACGACGTCACCGTGGGCAAGTTCGCCTTCCGACCCTTGGGCAAGGCGATGGCCAGCACGCACCAAGAGGGGCTGGTCAAAGTCGTCGCCGAGAAGAAATACGGCGAAGTGCTTGGCGTGCACATGTTAGGGGCGCACGTGACCGACATGATCCACGAAGGGGTCGCCGCGATCAAGCTGGAGGCCACCCTCGACGTCATGGTCGACACGATCCACGCCCACCCGACCATGAGCGAGGCCGTGCTCGAAGCCTTCGAGGACGCCTTGGGCCACGCGATCCACAAGGCCTGACGAAGAAATCATCACCTTTCGTTAGACTGGCCTGATATAATCTGTCGTGATCAGGCGATCGTAGGCTGAGGTCTGGTGAATGATTGGTTCTTGTAGAGAGGACGGGACGGGGATACGGTCGTCAAGGTGGAGCCGACTTGGCTAATCCCTTAGGCGCCAGAATATCACGACGCGAAGGTTCGATCCTTGACCTGGCTTCGAACGGGAAGACCGACAAGCAGATCGCCTCGGAACTCGGTCTGAGCATCGGCACGATCCGCACCTACTGGGGTCGGATCCGTGTCAAGTTCTCCGCCCTGACCCGGGCGCAGGCCGTCGGGATCTACATTCGGCAGCGCTCCGCTCCCCAGGCTCCTGTTCAGATGGCGAGCAAGAGTTCCGTCACAGGGCCCCTGATGGCTTGCCTGGCCCAAGAGTGGGCTGCCGCCGCATGGCACGTCGATCCAAGAACCCGGACGATGAGGCCCTTGACGCACGACTCGGTCACGTGGTTGAAGGATCGGCACCTCGGCCCACAGCCGCCTGGCACTTGCTGGTCTCGCGCCTTTGGAGACCCTGTCAATGCGACCGCCGCCGATTTCGAAGAAAGGCTGATGATGCGTGAGTGCCACGCAGGCTGGCACCCTGCCCCGGCCCCTGGGGTCGAGGGCCTCTTCATGGTGAGATCGGGAGAAGCCGACGGAGGCTACTACGTCCTCGTGGTTCCCAAGTCGCCCGCCTGACCGTCAGCACCTGACAGACAGTTTGACCAATCTTTCGTGCTCCTGCAGCAAATGTTGCCACCATATGGTGGTCTTGTTCCAGGCGTCTTCTACTTCGACCGCCTCGACTTCCAACGTCTCTCCAGGGGGAGCTTGCGATAAATCGGGCAAGGAGGCCAAGCACATCGTGCCCGCCACCTCATAACCCCCGAGGGTCGGCCCGGCCGGCCCCACCACGATCAACGTCCCGTCGGGGGTCTTTTGAATCGTCCCGAGCGTCACAGGACGGCTGGGCAAACCGCCTTCCCCCGGCGACCCTGCTCCCATCAGCCGAATCCCGGCACGACTCATCATTGAAGAGACCGTCAAACTCTTGAAACCGTGTGTGAGGCCAGTCGCCTTCACGACCCTTGAGGGTGACTGACCCGCATAGCAACCAAGCTCGCGGAGGGCGCCGACCGACCGTCGAACAGCGGACTGGGCTTGGCCACCGGACGCTAAGGTCGCGCCTGGGCACCATCCTCCTGGAGCCGTTAAATATGCCCAGCACCCGTGGCCTTTGGCTTGGACCTTCAGCCTCGCGCCTTCTTTCGCCCACGTTGCCCGGCTAAGATCGAGGACGCGGCCGTCGAGCGTCGCCCTGTGCCCGCGTCCGGCAAGGCCCAACCAACCCTCTTGGGCCACGTCGGCATCGAGTTGCGCCATACCCAATTCGATGGAAGACGCCCCAAGGTCGTTACCGACAAGAGCGTTGCCCACGGCCATCGAGAACGGGTCCCACGGGCCACCAGGCGGCACCCCGACACGCCGCATACCAAGCGACCCACGCCCGACTTGGCAGGCTAGGCCATAGAGAGAGACAATAGAAATCCTCATGGAGCGCGAGACGCGTCCAGGGTGTCGAGGCACCCCCGGACCACTTTGGCGACAGCAAGGCATGACGAGTGGTCACCATGGACGCACACCGTGTCCACTCGAGAATGCAACCAGATCGTTTGGCTCTCGACTTGGACGAGGTCTTCGATCACAGAACCAGGCTCGGAACGTGGCGCAAGCGTTCCGTCAGACCGGTACCGCCGGTCGGCGAACCCTTCAGACAAGAACTCGACTCCAGCATGGGCCGCCAGCTCCTCGTGGAGCGACCCGGAGAGCCCGACCACCGGCACCATAAAGGTCTTGACAACCTCGGCCAGCATCTCGGCCGGGCCCCCTTCCCGGGTCGAGTCGTTATAAAAGGCTCCGTGAGGCTTCAAGTAATCTGCCCCATGCTCGAGCAACAACTCCGTTTGGGAGAGGAGTGAAGCGAGAGTCTCAGACTCGCCAAGGCCGGTCGCGGCCCATGTCAACCGGCCCATCGATTCTCGGTGAGGGTAGCCGGGGTGCGCCCCCACTCGGCGTCCCTGGCCCAACCACTTCAGGGCTGTTTCTGCGGCCAATGGGGCTGATCCAGCGTGGGCGCCGCAACAGACGTTGCCCCAATCGGCGAGGGGGCACAAGTCGTCGTCGAAGGGGAACCCCTCGCCAACATCGACGTTCAGCGCCACTTGCCTCAAAGCCGCTGTCCTTCGAGATGACGAGCCTCGCTTGGGGAGACGGCGCGAAAGCGGACACGGTCGCCCACTTGAAGCGGGAAATAGCCCTCGGCCTCGTCGACGATCGTCAAGGGAGTCCGACCGATCAGCCACCACCCGCCGGGACGGACCGAGGGATAGACTGCGCTCATCGCTCCTGTGATGGCGACAGAACCCGGCTCGACTCGGGCCCGAGGTTGCGGCCTTCGGTCAAGCCCGCGGAGAAGTTCTGGCAAACCGCTGAGATAAGCAAACCCTGGGCAAAAGCCGACTGCCGCGACGGTGAATTTGGCCGACGAGTGCGCCTCGGCCAACCTCTCGAGGGTGATCCCCAGGATTCTGGCAACTTCGACTGAATCCTCGCCTCGCTCATAGCAAACGGGGACGACGTGGTGAGCCGGGGCTCGTACTACGCCTTCATCCAGATCGTCGATGCTTTTGGGAAGCGCCTCCCACCATGGCGTCAGACAGTCCGAAACGTCGAAGTAGACGGCGACCGACTCGAAAGCCGCCACGACGTCGATCGCTCCTGGCAGGCCCAATCCGCGGAGCCGAGCCGCCACCCGAACGGCCAGATCCTCCGACTCCAGGCGCGCCATGGCGGCCAACTCGCCCATCGGTTCCCAGACGAGGGGCAGTCCCATCGGCTGGATTGTGGCCGAAGCGGGCGGCGCAGGGCTCGACTCGGACAAACTCCACCACATGGAACAGCCGGTCAAAGTCGGGTTCGAAGTCCTGCCCGGAGGACACCTCCCTGAGCAGAGGACGGCCGGGTCGGCGGGTTGGGACTTGAGGCTGGCCGAGGCCGTTAGGCTCGAGCCGGGCGAACGCAAGCTGGCGAGAACGGGGCTCAAGATCGAGTTGCCCCCCGGCTATGAGGCGCAAGTCAGACCGCGATCGGGGCTCGCCCTCAGCCACGGGGTGACCGTTCTGAACTCTCCAGGCACGATCGACAGCGACTACCGAGGCGAGATTGGCCTGGTATTGATCAATCTAGGCCGAGAAGCCGTCCAACTTGACGTGGGTGAACGAGCCGCGCAACTCGTGGTCGCCAAAATAGAAGGGATCGAGCCGGTCGTCGTCGCCTCTGTCGCGGCAACGGAACGAGGAGCCTGCGGCTTTGGGAGCACTGGTCGGACATGAGCGAAGACATGTGCTCGAAGTGCTTTACGATGAACCCAGACTCGGCCGAGTTCTGTTCGGAGTGCGGGGCTCCCTTGAAGCAAGGCTCGGTGGGCAGCGACGAGGAAGTCTATGCCGACATCACCCGGGCCAACCTACTGCGGATGAGGGGCGACACCAAAGGGGCCCACGACATGTGCCTAGCCGTCCTCCGCCGGTATCCGAACAACGCCACCGCCCACACCCTCCTCGGCGACATCTCGATGGACCAAGGAGACCCAAAGCACGCCGCTGAATGGTACGAAATGGCCCTGGACCTCAACCCCGCCTCAAGGTCGGACCGGGAGAAGCTCGTCAAAGCCCAGAACGCGCTTCGGGAGATCGAGGAAAGCGCCGCTTCCCAGCACATCGGCCTCCCCGAGTCGCGCCCGAACCCTTGGCCCATGGTGTTCTTCGTGACCGGCGTCGTCTTGCTCGTCGCCGTCGGGGCCTATCTGGCCGGCGCCGCCGCTCAGGGCAAGAACGGCGCCCCGAACGTGATCCGAGAGCCGGTGGCGGTCTCGCGACCCAACTACGACACGGCGACCGAGAAGCCACCGCCAAAGCCGGTCGAGACTCCCTCTTCAACCCTCAGCCCGGGATTGCGTCAAGACAGCGCTCTGGTCGCAGCCTTGGCGGGACGAATGCCGGAGGGGGCCAGCTTGACGGACATCGCCTCCGATCCCCGGGGCCCTTCTGCGGTCTTAACGCTGGCCGTCGACCCAGGCATGGACCCTGCAAGGATGGCCCTGGAAGCCGGCCTTGCCTTTCACCGGGCCTTTCCGGCCTATAAGCAGATGTCGATCCGCGTGGCGGTCGGGGGCGAACTCACATTGGTCGCCGACTTGACGGCCGACGCGGCGGTGACAGCCGACTCGGCTCTGGCAGGCGGCGACACCGCTGCCAATCTCGCCGGAGTCCACTTGTCCAACGTCTGGAAGTCGGGCTCAACCCAGGAGCCCGCCACGGGCGGGGACTGAGTCAGCGGGCCCAGATCAGGTCAGGTCGCAGCACGGCGGTCTCGTCACGAGCGGGCCCGATGCTCAGGATCGCGATCGGCACGCCGGTGTGACTTTCGACCAGTTCCAAGTAGTCCCGGGCGGACTGGGGCAGATCCTGCAGTCCACGGACCGACCGCAAGTCTTCGTCCCAGCCCGGAACCGTCGTGTAGACCGGCTCGATACCGCTCCAGTCCTCGATGAGAGAAGGCGGCGAGTGGAGTTCCATCCCGTCTCGGCGGTAACCGAGGCAGACCTTGAGATCGCCGATGCCGCCGAGGATGTCGAGGCGCGTCAGAATGAGACCCGACATCGAGTTGATCCGACAGGAATGGCGGAGGGCGACGAGGTCCAGCCATCCGCATCGCCTGGCCCGGCCCGTGGTCGTCCCGAACTCCTGGCCCTGGTCGCGGATGAGCTCGCCGACCTCGTCGGTCAGTTCAGTGGGGAACGGGCCGGACCCCACCCGAGTGGTGTAGGCCTTGCAGACTCCCAGCACCGACCCGATGTCGCGAGGACCGATCCCGGTCCCAAGGCAAGCGCCTCCGGCGGTCGGATGACTGCTCGTGACATAAGGGTACGTGCCGTGGTCAAGATCAAGGAAAGTTCCTTGCGCCCCTTCGAACATGACGTGCTTGCCCTCGGCCACGGCCGCTTGGAGCATGGGGGCCACCTCGGCGACATGCGGCCGCAGCCGCTCGGCATAGCGGGAATACTCCTGGAACAACGCCTCGAACTCGATCTCGGCCGCCCCGAACATCGAAAGGAGCCGGTTCTTGACCGCCAACACCTCGCGAAGCCTTCGCTCGAAGATCTCTGGCCTCACGAACTCTCCCATCCGGATCCCGTGTCGTTGAACCTTGTCGGTGTAGGCGGGCCCGATTCCCCGCGAGGTCGTCCCAATCTTGTTCGCGCCGCGCGCTTCTTCCTCCAGCTGGTCAAGCAGGCGGTGATAGGGAAAGACCACGTGGGCGGCCGGGCTGACGACCAACTGGCCGATGGGCCGTCCGCCTGCGCCCGTGCGGTCAAGCTCGGACAGAAGGCTCGGGGGGCAAACGACCATACCTCCCCCTAAGACAGCGGTCACACCAGGATGAAGGATCCCTGCCGGCAAGAGATGGAACTTGTGCTCCTCACCTGCGACGATCACGGTGTGGCCGGCGTTGTTGCCGCCGCTATAGCGGACGACGAAGTCGGCTTCAGCCCCCAAGACGTCGACGATCTTTCCTTTCGCCTCGTCGCCCCATTGGGCGCCTACGATTACTAGAGTCGGCATTTGGTTCTCCTCAGTCGGGCCCAAGCCGCTGGCGCGGGTGTGGCCTTATCGTTCGAGGATCCGCCGGCCCTCAGGGGCGCGCTTCGCCTTCTCTCGCGGCCCGAATTTACCTACCAACTCGAGCCGTGCCTAGAGACCGACGAAGTTGTAGCCGTCGTCCACGAACAGGATCTGCCCGGTCACGCCCTGGCTCAGGTCGCTGAGGAGGTAGACGGTGCTTGCGGCGACCTCAGCCTGTCCGAACGGCCTCTTGAGCGGGGCCCGGTCATGGACGTACTCGATCATTTCCGTCAGTCCCTTGACGCCCCGCGCCGCGACCGTGTTGATCGGGCCGGGGCTCACTGTGTTGACACGGATCCCCCGCACGCCCAGATCGACGGCGAGATACCGCACGCAGGCTTCGAGCGCCGCTTTGGCGACACCCATCACGTTGTAGTTGCCGACTGTCCTCGTGCTCCCCAGGTAGCTCATCGTGACGACGCTCGCGTCGTCGGCGAGCACCGGCTCGAGAGCCCGGCACAAGGCGATCAAGGAGAACGCCGAGACGTCCAGTGCGGTCTTGAACCCCTCGCGGCTGGTCTCGATGAAGCGGCCCTGCAAGTCCTCCCGCTGGGCAAACGCGGCGCTGTGCACAAGGAAGTCGATCTGACCGAAGTTGCGGCCTACCTTGTCGGCCAAGGCCGAGAGCTGTTCCTCTTCGGTGAAGTCCACGACGAGGGCCTCCATCCCGTCTCGTCCCTGGATAAGTTCCTCGACCCGACCCAACATCTTGTCGTTCTGGCCGCCGACTCCAACTCGTGCCCCGTGTTGGGCGGCGAGGTCGGCCACGGCCCAGCCGATGCTGTTTTTGTTCGTCACGTTGAGGACCAGGCCCTTCTTCCCCGCAAGAAGCATGGGGCGATTATGGGCCGCACAAGAAAACGGCGCCCCAGTGCCTGGGACGCCAGAACCCTATATCTCGCTTGCTTCTTGCCCTTGGCAAGTCTACGGCCCGTCAATTCGCGAGCCTGAAGTGATCTTTGGCGGGCCGCCCCGTCAAACTCAGCCGGACCCGAGGAAAGCCAGTAATTCTTCTTGCCTTTAGGCGCGAAGCAACATCAGGTTCCAGGGCTCGTTGACCACCTGGTGCATCGCGACGCTACCGACGAAGAGCCGTTCCAGGAATCCTGTGCCCTGGGCGCCGATGACCAGCAAGTCGGCCGCTGTTTCCCTCATCACCTCGCCGATCACCTTCACCGCGTGCCCCTCTCGGGTTAGCTTTGTGCACGGGCCGACTGCCGAATGCCAACGGCTGGCCGTCGCCTCGACGGTCGCATGGGCCCTCATCCTCGGCTCTTCTCCCCGACCGCTGTAAGCCGACAGAACCGTGACCTCGCCAAGGCCGGCGGGCTTCCAAGTCATGAGCTTTTCGAGACATCGGTCGAAGTACTCCGAGCCGTCGGTGGCCAGCAAGACCTTCATGGGTCCGTCGTGCGGGATCGCCGACTTGCCGATCAAGACGCCGACGCGAGACTCGAGAGCGAGTCCCCTCGTGACGCTGCCCAAGAAGAGAGAACCGAAGGCTCCCTTTCGCTCTGAGCCCACGGCGACGAGGTCGAATTCGCCTGCGAGGGCCCTTTCGGAGAGCACCTGGACGGCAAATCCGTACAGCATGTTCGTCTCCACCGAAGCGGCACGACCTTCAAGCCTGGCTCGCGCTTCTTCGAGCTTTGCTTCCCCTTGTTTCTTGAGGTTCTCGAGAACTTCGAGCAACACCGGGCTCGGTCCCAAATTCGGGGAACCGGCGTCCGGGAACAGCGGTTCCACGACATGGGCCGCCTCAACAACAGGCGCTCCGACCCCCAGGCGGAACAATGCGTCTTCAGCGAGGAGGGAAGTGTCCCCCAGATCGACGCCCAATAGAACCTTCATCTTATTGAGAGTACCAAATGGACGCGGCGAGTGTGCCCGTCAGCGGCCTAGGGCTACAATGTGCCGCCAATGACTCCTGAGAGAGCGGACGGACTCGCGGTCAAGCGGCTTGAGGGCCTTTCCGGTTGGGGAAGGCACCCTTTGGCCGCTTGCTCAGCCGTGAGGCCGGAGCGGCACCGTGACCTACTGGCTGTTCAAGGACCCCGATTGGCCAGGGGCCGGGGCAGGTCATACGGAGACGCGGCCCTTCGATCTGACGGGACAGTCGTCCTCACCGAGAGACTCGACCGCTTCTTGGAGTTCGACGAGACAACGGGGATCCTGAGGGCTGAATCGGGGGCCACCCTGAAGGACGTGATCGACGCGTTCTTGCCTCAAGGTTGGTTCTTGCCGGTCACACCCGGAACGCAATATTGCTCGCTTGGGGGTTGTTTGGCCGCCGACGTCCATGGGAAGAACCATCACAGGGCCGGGACGTTTTCGGCCCATGTAGCCGGATGCGGGCTTGTGCTGGCCTCTGGGGAGCGAGTCGTTTGCGGGCCAGAAGAACGCCCAGAGCTGTACTGGGCTACTGCAGGAGGCATGGGTCTCACCGGGATCATCGACGAGGTCGCGCTCCGCCTCCAACGGGTCGAGTCCGCTTACCTGAAAGTCAAACATCAAAAGGCGCCCGATCTGGCGACTGCGGTCCGACTCTTGTCCGATCCCGCCCACGATGCGACTTACACGGTGGCATGGATCGATTGCTTGGCCACTGGCTCGTCTCTTGGCCGGGGGGTCTTCATGGCTGGCGAGCACGCCGCCCAGCACGAAGTCTCGCTCCGCTTCGGCAATCCGAAGAGTTGCAAGCCAAAACGTCAGAAGAGGCTCCCGTTCGACCTGCCCGCTTGGGCCCTCAACCCGGTGACAGTGCGGCTCTTCAACTCGGCATACTATGCTGCGCAGGGCTCGAAGGGCACCTTCGTCAGCCGATACGATAGTTTCTTCTATCCCCTGGACGGCGTCTTGGACTGGAACCGGCTCTATGGCAAGAGAGGGTTCGTCCAGTACCAATATGTGTTGCCGACGGCGGTCGCCGAAGAGGGCACGGCCGAGATTCTGGGCCGGCTGAGCCATTCGAAGCGCGCCTCCTTCTTGGCCGTCCTCAAGCGGTTCGGGCCCCAAGGGCCCGGCATGCTCTCCTTCCCAATGGAGGGATTGACCCTCGCCCTCGACATCCCGGTCTCTCCCGGCTTGTTCGAACTCCTTGACGAACTGGACGGCATCGTCATGAAACTCGGCGGAAGGGTCTATCTCGCGAAGGATTCTCGAACGGGCCGTGAGGTTTTCAAGGCCGGATATCCGCGCTTGGAGGAGTTTCTGGCCATTCGACGGAGCGTCGATCCTGAAGGGCTGTTCTCGAGCGACCTTGCCAGGAGGCTTGGGATCTGAGCGACAAGGGTGCAGTCCTGATCCTCGGAGCGACTTCGGGCATCGCTCGGCCGATGGCTTTGGAACTCGCCAAGCGCGGACACCCCGTGTACCTGGCTGGTCGTGACCAAGAAGAGCTCGCCCGCACCGCAAGCGATCTTCAACTTCGATCGGGAGCGCCCGTCTGGGTAGGAGAGTTTGATGCGGGCCGCCCCGACCTCCATTCAGTCTATTTCGAGGAGGCCAGAGTCGCTTGCGGAAAGATCGAGGGAGTCGTCTTGGCCTTTGGATATCTCGGAGACCAAGGACGGGCTGAGCAGGAGCCTGACGAGGCGCGCCGCATCATGGAGGCGAACTACAACGGGGCCGTCTCGATCCTCCTTGTGGCGGCGAACTACCTGGAGGCCGAGGGAGCGGGATGGATCGTGGCCCTTGGCTCAGTGTCCGGCGACCGAGGAAGGCAAAGCAACTACATCTATGGTTCTGCCAAGGCTGGAACAGCCGTCTTCCTTCAGGGCCTTCGGTCACGGCTTTTCAAGTCAGGCGTCCACGTCATGACGGTCAAGCCTGGGCCCGTGGACACAGGAATGACCTTTGGCATGGAAGGGCTGCCGCTCCTGGCCCAGCCGGATGCCGTCTCTCGGGCGATCTTGAACGCTTTGGACAAACGCCAGGACGTTGTCTACGTGCCCTGGCCTTGGCGACTCATCATGGCCGTCTTGCGGGCGGTACCGGAGAAGCTGTTCAAAAGAACCTCGATCTAAGTCGGCCCAACACGTGCCCCTGGAAACTGGGAATGAGACCCTTGGCCACTTTTTAGCAAAGTGTGAGGAATGCCACGAGGAGGGCCGATCATTTCTCCAGACCCACCAGGTTTCAGGAGGTTCATAAAAATGAGCTGGCTAAAAAACACGACTTACCGCACGAGGTTGATACTTGGCTTTGCCACGATCGGCGTCCTTTTGGGCATGACCGCGTTCTTCGCACTCACAGCGTTCAACAGGATCAAGACCGAGGTCTACGACTTGACCCACCATCAGATGGTGATGCTTGAGGAGTCCGTCGGTGTTCTTGCTAATGTCAGGGGCACTGAACTGGCGTTGCTCGGCAGCTTGAACAGCGACCTCTCGAAGGAGGAAAGGGCTTCCAAGCGAGAACGGAGGCTCAAGTACTGGGCAGACGCCCAAGAATCGATTGCCGCTATTGCCCCAACTTTGGAGTCGGCGAAAGCCAAGGAGCTCTATCAAGAACTTCAGTCCGCCTTTGAGGCGTATGGGGCCAGATTGAAGCAGATCGACTCTGTCGCTCAGAGCCAGTCTTTGAAGGCTGCCAGCAACTTGGCAGTGTCAAAGGCGGGACTCGAGTCCTATGATCTGGTGGTCGACAAATCGGAAGCCATCTCGGATTACTCCAAGGCCGCGAGCCACAAAGGGCGCGACATGGTCGAGGCTGATATCAGGTCAAGCACCAACTTGATCATCATTGCGGTCGCAGTGGCATTTGCTATCGCCACGATTGTTGCAGTGTGGATCATCAAGACCCTCACAGCCGGACTGAATGGCCTCAAGGCCACAGTTGCGAAGCTGGCCGAGGGAGACCTCCGGGAGCGGGGCAACGTCGCGGGCAAGGACGAGGTCTCGCAGACAGCTGCCGCCCTGAACTCGGCGTTGGACCAGTTGGAGCACGCTGTCGGAAGCGCCCAGTCGGCCGCCAACGTCACCGTCAATTCGGCTCAAGAATTGGCCTCGGCAGCCGACCAAGTCGGCCAGTCGATCCAGCAGGTCGCCGAAGGAGCCACCCGGACGAGCCAGCTGATGGCTGACACGAGCGACCAGACCAACCGGCTTGGCCAGTCGATCGACGAGGTCGCGGCCGGCGCTTCCCGCACGGCGACCATGCTCGAGGCGACCGCTGGCGCTCTTTCCAAGATGACGTCCCAAATGAACTCGGCTTCCAAGCAAGCCGAGAACACGGCCACCAGTGCCGGACGGGTCTCGGAGGTCGCTCTTCAGGGGGCCGAAAGCGTCGAAAAGTGCGTCGAAGGCATGGCCCGCATCAAGGCGACTACCGAGTCGGTCACGGAATCGATCACCCAGCTCGAACAGGCTTCTGGAAGGATCAATGCGATCGTCGAGGCTATCGACGACATCGCCGCCCAGACTAATCTTCTCGCCCTCAACGCGGCCATTGAGGCGGCTCGGGCCGGTGAACACGGTCGCGGCTTCGCGGTCGTCGCTGAAGAGGTGCGCAAGCTCGCCGAGCGGTCAAGCAGTCAGACCAAGGAGATCGCGGACATCATCTCGAACATCCAGAACCTGACTCAAGAGGCCGTCCGGGCCACGACCGAAGGACGCGAGGAAGTCGAGTCCGGAGCCGAACTCGTTACGGTCGCCGGTCAGGCCCTGAAGCAGATCCGCGAGTCGGTCATGGAGACTGTCGACCAGATCACGAGTCTGGCCCAAACCGCTCAGGAGCTCAACCAGGCTTCGAGCAAGACGATGCAGGACGTCGAAGAGCTGAGCGCCATCGCCCAGCAGACGACGGCCGCCACCCAAACCATGGCTCAGGCCAGCGGCGCCGTGGTGAGCGGTGTCCACGAAGTCTCCGCCGTGAGCCAAGAAAACGCGGCCGCGACCGAAGAGGTCTCCGCCGCCACGGAAGAGACCAGCGCCACCGTCGAAGAGATGGTCGCCAGCACTCAGTCTCTGGCCGCCACGGCCCGAGAAATGGGCGAGATGATGAGCCAGTTCAAGGTGAACTATCCGTCCCAGGTCAACCTGAGCGTCCAGCCGGGACAGAACGGTCAGCGCAAGGCAGCCTGAACAGGAAAAAATCCTTCGGCCGGGCGAACAGCCCGGCCGAACCATCGGGTCGCGCGGTAGCCTCGCCGCGTGACCCGAAACTTTGTCGAAAGCGACCTGGACTACCTGAAAGGTTTCCGGCGAGAGCTCCACCAACATCCGGAACTCATGTACGAGGAGCACTGGACAGCCCAGCGGATCCGGGAAGAACTCGATCAGACAGGGGTCGCATATGTGGGGGGTCTGGCAGGAGGGACCGGCACCATCGCCCACTTGCCAGCGACGGTGCCGGGGGGACGAACCGTCGCCCTCCGGGCGGACATCGACGCCCTCCCGATCCATGAGGAGACCGGGCTTCCATATGCGAGCCAGATTCCAGGGAAGATGCACGCCTGCGGGCACGACGGTCACACGGCGGTTCTTCTGGGGGCTGTCCGCGCCCTCGCCCGGGTCGAGCACCGACCGAACGACGTTCTGTTCTTTTTCCAACCGGCCGAGGAAGGAGGGGCCGGAGCTCGTAGACTGTGCGAAGAAGGGGCGCTGGACGGAGTGATCATCGGCCCGCCCGTGGACGTCGTTTTTGGCCACCACAACAACCCGCTGATCGAGCAAGGCGTCTTCACCATCCGCGAAGGGGCGATGATGGCGGCCGCCGATCAATTCTTCGTCACGATCCACGGCAAGGGGGGCCACGCCGCGATGCCTCATCTTGGGCGAGATCCGGTCGTCGCCCTGGCCCACACGGTCTCGGCCCTCCAGACCCTCGCCAGTCGAAACGCCTCGCCGCTCGACAGCCTTGTCGTCAGTGTGACGACCCTCGAGGCCGGTCACGCCCACAACGTGATCCCAGACTCATGCACTTTCGGCGGCACGATGAGGACTCTCAAGCCCGAGACCCGAGAACTCGGAAAGTCACGTTTGTTCGAGACTATCCATGGGATCGCCTCGGCTCACGGGTGCCGGGCCGAGATCGAATGGCAAGAGGGCTATCCCGTCACCCGTAACGACCTCTGGGCAACGGAGCGGTGGCGGTCGGTCGCGGCGGAGGTAGTCGGTCCGGACCGCGTCGCCCATGAGGAGCATCCCACGATGGGGGCCGAGGACTTCAGCTTCTACGGTGAACGCGTCCCCGCCGCGTTCTGGTTCGCGGGGAGCCGGCCCCCCGGATGCGAGTCAGCCCCGGGGCTCCACACGCCCAGATTCGACTACAACGACGACATCCTGCTGGACTGCGCCGAAACCATGTGCGCCCTGGCCCTGGCCGAACACCCCAGGTGAAGCGCCGAACGGCCACCGTTCCCGTTCTTTATCGACCGAGGTAGCGGGCCGGGTTGACCGGGCTGCCGTTCACCCGGACCTCGAAGTGTAGGTGAGGGCCGGTCGAGAGGCCGGTCGAGCCGACGGTCGCGATCCGGTCGCCGGCCCCCACCTTTTGCCCTTCGGAAACGAGGATCGCCGAGCAGTGGCCGTAAAGCGTCGAGACTCCTCCGCCATGGTCGATGATCACGGTCTGTCCATAACCACCTCTCCATCCGGTCGAGATGACCACCCCGGGCCCGGCGGCCTTGATCGGCGTCCCCATTGGGGCGGCGATGTCCTGGCCGTTGTGCATCCGGCGGCGACCGGTGATGGGGTGGACTCGCATCCCAAAACCGCTGCTCCATCGGCCGCTCACCGGCATGACGAACCGACCTTTGTAGGCGGTCACGCGGCTTCGGTTAGCGGCGAGGTAGGCCCGGATCTGCGACTCGATCCGGTTCGACTCCCGCTCCATCTCTTCGAGTTGGGCCTCAAGCTCCTTCCGCTCGGAGCGAAGAACGTTGAGCACAGCCTGCTTGTCGAGCATCGCGTCCTCAAGTTGAGCCGACTGCTCCGTCTGATCGCGGTGAAGCTTCTTGATCCGTTCGACGGTCTGATCCTTGTCTCTCTTCTTGGAGGCGACGCTGTCGCGGAGGGTGCGGACAGAGATCAAGAGCTCCCGATCCCGCTTGGCGATCCTCTCAGTGAACGACTTTCGGCTCGCGAACTCGCCCATCGACCGCGCTCCGATCAGGACTGAGAGGCCCGTCTCTCCACGGCTCATGTAAATCGATCGCAATCGCCGGCCAAGCAAGGTCTTCTTCACCGCCAGGGCTTCTTGTTGCTCGGCCAGTTCTCGCTCGAGCCGCTTTTGCTCCACGAGCTCGTTAGCCAGGCGCTTCTTGGTCTGGACGAGCTGCGACTCGAGCCGAGTAGCCCTCTGGTCGATCTGTTCGACTTCAGCCGACACGGTCCAGACCTCGCGCTTTTTCGTGCGGAGCTTGGACCGAACATGGGCCTCTTTGGCCTCGATCTCCTTGAGCTTCGAGCGGAGTGGCTTCGTATGGTCGGTCTTCTGCTCTTGGCTCCAGCCTGTTGGGACGGCCAAGAGGACCAAGAGTGCGAGGCTACTCCTCACGCTGACCTCTTGCGCCAAGGGCTCGGATCTCGAACGGCGACCAACGAGCACACGAGCCCATAGACGGCTCCGGCCACGAGCAACCAAACGAGCGCAGACTGCACAGGGAACGGGGCGAACCCGCCGAGGGCGTCAAGTTTGCTGAAGACCGCTCGGTCGATGATCCGGTGCGCCCCCCAGAGGACGAGCGCCGCGAGCAGACCTCCGACCGCGCCTTGCACCACGCCCTCGATCAGGAGCGGCGTCCAGACCATCGCCCGTGTCGCCCCGACCAGGTTCATGATCCGAATCTCCCGCCGCCGGGCCACGATCGCCATGCGGATCGTGTTGTAGATCAAGATCCCGCTCGTGATCAACATGATCCCACCGGTGGTGATCCCGAACCAAGGCACGGCCCGCATCAGTCCCGAGAGGAACTCCTTCTCTTCTGCCGGGAACTTGATCCCGTCGGGCTCGACCTCGGGCAAGGCCTGGATCGCCCAGGCGACCTCATTGAACGCCTTGTCCTCTTTGACCCGCACCACGTAAGAGTTGGGCAAAGGATTGTCGAGTTCGAGCCCGGTGACATCGACATTGGGGTTGTCCTTCAAGAACTGCTTTAGCCCGTCCTCTTTCGGCACAAACCTGACGGTCGAGACCCCATCGACCTTCAGCAGCTTCTCTTTGAGCTCTCTGGCCCTTTCAGCCGGCACCGAGTCTTTGATGAAGACCTTCATCTCCACGCGGTCGCCCATGCCGCCGACCAGCCGGTTGAGTCCAGCGAGCGTGAACGCCAGTCCGCCCAGCAAGAAGAGGGCCATGGCGGCCGTTGTGATGGCGGCGAAGGTCATCCACGTGTTGCGCCGGAGCGAGACGAACGCCTCGCTCAGCAAGAACTCGAGGCGGTCAAGCAAGGTCGGGCTCCGGCTGTGGCTCTTTGGCCAGTTCGGCGGCAAGTTCGGCCCGCACCGACCCGTTCGTTTCGCACAGGTCGGCCCCGGTGTCGGCCACGATCTGGCCATGGTCGAGGTGGACGATCCTCTTTCCAAATCGCTCGACGATCGGCATGTCGTGACTGGCCACCATCACCGTCGTCCCTCGAAGGTTAAGCTGAAGGAGGAGTTCCATGATCTCGACACTGTGGTCGGGGTCAAGATTGCCGGTCGGCTCGTCCGCGAGGAGCAGGGGCGGGTTGTTGATGAGGGCCCGTCCGATCGCCACCCGCTGTTGTTCGCCGCCGCTCAACTCGCTGGGAAACGCGTCGGCCCTGTGGAGGACGTTGACCCGCTCCAAGATCTCTGGCACCCAGTGCCTGACTTCCTTTTTCGTCCGGCCGCAGGCCCGCATCGCATATCCAAGGTTCTCCCATACCCGCTTGGACGGAAGGAGGCCGAAGTCCTGGGGCACCACCCCGATCTGCCGACGGAGCAACGGGACCTCTCGGCGGTGGAGCCCGCCAAGATCCCGACCTGCGATCCGGACCGAACCTGATGTGTGCAGGACTTCCCGGGTCAGGCACTTCAGGAGCGTGCTCTTGCCGCTCCCGGTCGGGCCGCACAAGAACACGAGTTCCCCTTTTTCGACCGTGAGCGAAACCCCCCGAAGGCCCGACACGAGGTCGCTGTAGGCCACGACGACGTCTTCGAACTCGACGTACGGCGCCGCCGTTGAAGCGGCCATCGGCGTCATTCCTCTCATGGTACCTAGGCTCGGGCAAAGGACTTGCCCCTCTGCCAGGTATGACGCTTGATCGTGGCCACTTGGACCGAAGAGCGCATCCGCGTCCGTTATGGCGAGACCGACATGATGGGCCACGCTTATTACGCCAACTACCTCTATTGGCTCGAGCAAGCTCGGGGAGCCTGGTGCCGAGACCGTGGCTTCACCTATAAGCAGCTGGAGGAAGCGGGGTACAAGCTGCCGGTCGTGGAGACCTGGATCCGGTACAAGGGCGAGATCAAGTACGACGACCTGGTCACTGTGCGGGTTCGGCTCGGCGAGACCAAGCGTTCGGCGATCAAGTTCGAGTACGAGATCGTGGCGCCAGGCGGCGACCGAGTCTTGACGGAGGCCTACACCTGGCACGTTTTCGTGGGCGGCGAGATGAAGGCAGCTCCCCTCACCGGCGAGTTCAAGGAGATGCTAGCCCGCGACCCTGCCGACTGGGCCCAGGCGGAGTGACCCCGAGCCTCCTACTTAAGGCGGTCAAGACGGCTTCGGGGTCGGCACGCTCCAGTGGTAGACGGGGATCAGGCGACTCGAGGACACCCAAGGCGTGCAGGACCGCCTTGTTGGACGTGGGCTGAGGAGCTTTTCGCACTACTTCAATGACCGGGAGAACGACCTCAAAGAGCGTCTCGGCCTGAACCTGAGACCCGGACGCCCACTCGCCAACGATCCGAGCCAGCCATTCGGGCACGACATTGGCGGCCCCACTGATCGTTCCCGTCCATCCCGCCCGAAGGGCCTCCAAGAGCAGCGTCTCGTCCCCCACGAAAAGAAGCCGGTCGCCAGCGGCCTCTCGAAAGTCTTCCAAGTTCTCCACCTCGCCGCTGCTGTCCTTGAATCCGGCCACGTTCGGGTGGGAGGCAAGCCTGGCGACCAGTTGCGGGCTCAGGCGGATCCCGGTCATCTTCGGATAGTTGTAGACCACCAGAGGGACGGGGCTCGCGTCGGCCACCTTCAGGAACCAGGACGCCACGCCCTCGTCGGTCACCGAGCGGAAATAGGAAGGCGGCATGACGAGGACGGCTTCCGCTCCAGCCTTGCCGGACTGAACGGCCAACCACTCCGCTTCATGGAGGCTCGGAGTCGCGATACCGAGAACCAGCTTGAGTCGGCCCCGACTAGCCATGGCGGCCCGAAGCATGTCCCGCTTTTCAATCGCGGACAGCGACGGCCCTTCGCCATTGGTGCCCGCGAGAACAACACCGGCGCACCCGGCCGCCTCGAACCTCGCGAGAAGCCGCGCCAAAGACGATTCGTCCACTTCGCCTGTGGGGGTGAAAGGCGTCACGGACGCGGGATAGACACCGGCGGCGAGCACACCGGCATTATGGCCCCCTCCCCCTGCCCTCCTGTCCCCTAGAATGGACTCCGTGGCCCAGGGCTTGAGCCGCCTTGATACCCTTCGAACCTTGCGCGTCGCCAACATCGACGTGGCGTTCGCCAGCGCGTTCGGGGCGATCGTCGGCGGCACGTTCCTCATCGGGTTCGTCAGGTTCCTGGGCGGATCCGACATGTGGGTCCAGGCGATGATCGCCCTGCCCAGCTTGGCGGGGCTGTTCCAAATCCCTGGCGCCATCTGGGGGCGGGCCCACCCGAGCTATCAGCGGTTCATTGCCCCGGGCGGCTGGATCTGGAGGCTGCTCTATGCCCCGCTCATCGTGCTGCCTCTTCTCGTGTGGCCAGGAGAGGTGAAGCTTTGGATCCTCGCCGGATGCGTGCTGCTCGCTTCGATCGCGGTGCAATGGGTGAGCTCGACTTACAACGACTGGATCGCTGAGATCGTCCCGAGTTCGAGCCGGGGATGGTATTTGAGCCGCCGCACCGCGATAGCGACCGCGGCGGCCATGGCGGTCGCGTTCGTGGGGGCGGTCATGCTCGACGCTTTCCGACGGAACGGCCAAGAGGCGGTCGGCTTCTCGATCCTGTTCGCGCTCGGATTCGTTTGCGCGATCGCCAGCATGGTCTTCTTCCTCAAGATGAAGGACACGCCCCGCTCCAACCCGGTGCGGTTAGAGCCGCGCGAGGCCGTCCGTCAGTTTTGGCGCCCCTTCAAAGACCGCGCCTTTCACCCGATCCTCGCCTTTACGGGCGTCTTCATGGTCGGAGCGACCTTGGCAGGCGGCCTCTATGCCGCCTTCGCCCTGGAGACCCTGAAGCTGGACTACACCGCCCTCCAATTGACGGCGGTGGCCCATGCCGTCGGAACCGTCCTGTTCGCGCGCCTTTGGGGTTTTTTGGCCGACCGCTATGGCAACAAGCCGGTGCTTGCGATCCTGATGGCCGGCACCATGGTCACCCCTGTGATCTGGCTGTTCTGCGTCCCGGGCCAGACCTTGGCGAACATTTTGATCCTGACCATAGGCCACGTTTACAACGGTGCCGTCTGGTCCGGGGTCGATGTCGTCAGGATGAACCTTTACATCAACACGGCCAACGAAGAGGATCGGGCGAACTATCTGGGGACGGCCTTCGCCGTCCAGTCCGTCGTTGGCGCGGCGGCTCCTTTGGCCGGGGCCGCCCTGATGGTCGCCATGCGGTCTTCGATGCCCGCGGAGGCCGCCTACAAGACTTTGTTCGTTGCGGTGATGGGTGTCAGACTGGTGTCGCTCCTCCTGGTCCTGCCGATCAGAGAGGCTGGCTCAGCTCCGATCTCGACGGCTATCGGCCAATTGCGAAGGCTCACGCCCAAGGGGATTCGGGCCTTTCGCAGACTGTCCTCCACAGACGACGCGACAGCACGGGCTGAAGCGATCGGCCTCGTCGGCGATGCGAGCTTCACCCTCGCGTCGGGCGAGCTCCTCAAAGCCTTGGCCGACCCCTCGCCCCGGGTCAGGCGCCAGGCGGCGGTCTCGCTCGGCAAGATCAACGACCCGTCCGTCGAGTCGGCCTTGATCCGCTTCGTGGCCGAGCAGCCTGACCTGGTCGAAGAGGAGACCCTCGAGGCGCTTGGCGACTTACAGGCCTCGACGGCCGTGCCGGTCGTGGCCCGCTTCATGGAGGATCCTCGGGCATATCTCCGGCGCCAGGCGGCCAAGACCCTCGGGCGGATCGGTTCTCACGAAGCCGTGGCCCCGCTCTGCCGAGCGGCCCACGACGCGGGCGACCCTGACCTCCGCCGGGCCGCCATCCAAGCTTTGAGGCTCCTCGGCTCGCCCGAAGCCTCGACCATCGTCGCCGAGGCCCTGACCGACCAACACTCGAGCGTCCGGACAGCGGCTGCCGAAGCCGCCGCCGAACTCGGAGACACAGCCTTGGCCCCAGCCGTTCGCGAGAGTCTGGCCGCACACGGGTTGGCGAACTCCTCGGAGCAGGCCTATGCCCTTGGCGCGCTGGGAAATCCCGATGACTTTGGCCTCATCCTGGACTGCGCCGACGCGGCCACGAACCGAACGGGCCGTCGTCGGTGCTTGCTCGGGGCGGCTCGCCTCTTCGGTGTCGAGAGACAGCTCTATCTCCTCTTCACCATGGACGGGTTCACCCGGGACTCGGAGCTCATCCGTGCTCTTCGCCCAGCTTATGCTAAGAGTGGGCGGCTGAGGGCCGCGACCGAGGCCTTTTCCGCGGGACAAGAGAAGGAGGCGGTCTCGAAGCTCTTGGCCAATTCGCCCGGGCCATTGCAAGCGGCCAAGGGTCGCGAGACGCCGGATCTCTTCCTTCTGTGCTCGCTGGTCGTCGCAGCCCGGTGGTCTGGTACCCTCGCGGTCGAACGCAGCGACCCATGAAGCTATCGCTCCGCCGGAGCCTCGCGATCCGGATCACGGCACTCCTTGTGGGGACGCTCGCCGTGCTTGGCACCGTGGCCTTTTTTAGAGCCAGGCTGGCCACTGACGACCTCAGCTCCCGATTGATCGGGCAAGCGTCCGAACAGGTCGATGGCAAAGTCGTGGGCCTGCTCGAACGGGCCGAGTCCCAAGGACGGTTGATGTCGCGGCTCGTCGCCTCCTCGCCTCAAAGCGAAGACAGAGCCGGCTTCAGGCCGCTGGCCGAGACTGGCCTCAAGCTCATGGAGGCGAACACCGTCTTCAGCTCGGTCACCTTTGTGCTGGACAGAACCGGAGAGTCGGTCCAAGTCGTAAGACGTCCCAACGGCTCTTTGGCGATCAACGAATCGGTCGCCAGAGGTGCCGGGTACTGGAGGGAAGAGTCGGCGCCTTTTGGCGACGGCCGACGGTTCGTTTCCAGCGGGCCCGACCCTCGGCCCGACCCGAGGGACGCCGACTGGTACCAAGCCGCCCACAAGACCCGGGAGCAAGCCTGGGCCAAGACCACCGTGCTCCGCGACCCAGGAGGCCAAGACGCCCCTGGGGTGACCGTCGCCACGCCCGTGTTCGACCGCGAGAACCGGCTTATGGGGATGGTCGCTGTCACCCTCACTTTGACTGACCTCAGCCGGTTTCTTCAAACGGTGAAGGTGGGCGAGTCCGGCTTCCCGTTCATCGTCGAGTTCGGCGAGCAGGCAAGAGTCATCGCCTACCCCGACATCAACAGCTTCCTGTTCCCTGAAGGCACTGTCCTGCGCTTGGCCAAAATCGAGGAGATCGGCCAACCTTTGGTCGTCAATCTTGTCGAGAAGATCGAGAACCAGATGCCAGGCCTGCGCGACGGCCCTGTTCGAAGGATCGATGCCGACTTCGAGGGGCGCCGGTACTTGGTCGGCGTCAAGAGGATCGGAGGAGACCGGGGACTCGACTGGGTGCTGTGCGTGGTGGTGCCAGAACTCGACTTCATGGCGAGCGTGTACCAAACCGGTATCGGGCTCGTCGTCCTTGGCGGTCTCGCTGTCCTTGGAGCCGTGCTGTTCGCCGTCCTCGTCTCGCGCCGGGTCGCAAGCCCCCTGCAAGACTTGGTCGTCGAGACGGAGCGGGTGAGGGCCTTCGATCTGGCCAGCCGCCCCCTGCCTCCTTCGAACATCAAAGAGATCGACCGCCTGGCCGAGTCGATGGAGCAGATGAAGACCGGACTTCGGTCATTCGAAAAAATGGTGCCAGGCGACTATGCGAGGTGGCTCCTGGAGTCCGGGCAGGAGGCGCGCCTGGGAGGCGAGCGGAGGAGGATCACCGTCTACTTCGGCGACATCCGGGGGTTCACCGCCCTTTCTCACCGGATCGAGCCGGAAGAGCTGGTCGAGATCCTAGCCGAGTACCTCGACGTTCTCAGCGGCGAGGTCATCCGCCATGGCGGGACGGTCGACAAGTTCAACGGTGACGACGTCATGGCCTTCTGGGGCGCCCCAGGGCCGTGCGAGGAGCACGCCCGCTTGGCCTGCACCGCCGCCGTCCACAGCCAACGAACGATCAGCCACTTGCACACCGAATGGGCCGACGGCAGCAAACCGCTCCTGACGGCGACGTTCGGCGTCGCGACAGGAGAGGTCGTCGTCGGCAACGTCGGGAGCCGCCAGAGAATGAACTACACCGCGATCGGCGACGCGGTGAACCTCGCTTCGAGGCTCCAGGGACTCAATCGGTTCTATTCCACCGACGCCCTTATCAGCGACGTCACACGGCTCGAGGCTGGAGACGCCGTCGTCACTCGATTGGTCGACTGGGTGACTCTCCTTGGTCGCGAAGAACCTGTCGCCGTCTACGAGCTCATCGACTTGACTGAGGACGCCCAGCCGGCGGTCGTCGCGGTCGCGCGTTTGCACGACCATGCCATGCAGTCGTACCGGTCGCGCGACTTCTCCGAGGCTCATGAAGGCTTCCTGTCGGTGCTCGCCAAGTGGCCCGAGGACGGACCGGCCCGCATCCTCGCCTCCCGGTGCGCAGGGTTCCTCGAAAAGCCGCCCCCCGAAGACTGGAACGGGGCCACCCCGATGACCGTCAAGTAGGGTCAGTCACCGATCGGCTCGAACGTCCCGGCATAGAACCGAAACGAGAACACGGTCGCGGTAGCCTTCCATTCCTTGGCCCGCCACCAAGCGCCCGTGGGCCCGATCTCCCAGCCTCTTTTAGGATCGGTCCCGACCATCTGGAAGACCAGATCCTTGGGATAGACGATGGAGATCTGGAACTGGTCCAGCGCGTGGGACTGGGGAGGCACCGAGTACAGCACCTGCCGCTCGACCTTCCCTTCGCCACCACGTTGAAGGGGCAGGGCCAGGCTGGACTCGAAGACCCTCCATCCACGCGGAGGGAGCGAAAGGGTGAACGGGCGCCAGGTCACCTCGGTCTCGCCAGAGACCGGGCCGGTCTGGCCAACCCCGGGCGCGACCACATTCCCGTCCCACTTGGCCGAGACGGGAACGTCCGGCGGGGTCCCGCCGTGGGTGATCAACGGCACCATCACCCGGAAGTCGACCTTTTGGTCAGACATATTGCGGAACAGGGTGCTGCCTTCGTAGTGGGTCTGAGTCGGGGAAAGCCGGACTCGCACCCGGTGCCAAACAGATCTTACTTGGCCCTTGGGGGTCAGGGCCTCGACCCGGGGCATCCCGGAGGAGTGCAGTTCGGTCGACGCCAAAGCGAGCAAAGCCAAAGCGGTCATCACTCTTCAGACGGCTCGCCGAAGCCCATGCGGGCCCGAGTCAGGACCTCAACCATCTCGAGAGCGGCCAATGCGGCCTCGCGTCCTTTGTTGCCCACCTTCATCCCGGCGCGCTCAAGGGCCTGCTCCTGGGTCTCTGGCGTCAGGATGCCCCACGAGACCGGGACGCCGGTTGCGCTTTGCAGCGCCATGAGGGAGCTGCTGACGGTGGCGGCGAGTTGAGCGGCGTGCGGGGTGGCGCCTTGGAGGATGCACCCCAGGGCGATGACCGCGTCGACCCCGGCCTCAACAAGAGCCGTGGCTGCCGGCGGCGCTTCCCATGACCCGGGAACCTCGACGACCACCACTTCGGGGTCGCCATGGCGGCGAAGTTCGTCAAGGGCGCCTTCAAGCAACGGCCTCACCGCCAGTTCGTTCCACCTGGCGTAGACGATTCCGATCTTGCGGCCAGCTCCTTCGGGTCGGCCCTGGATGTGGTTCATGCTTGCGAGTATGGCGGGGTGGCGAGGGCCCGGCTCGGACCAAGTTTGATTGAGGACGGGGCCAGAGCCCAAGTCCCAGCTAAACTCACGACTCATGAAGGGCCAGACGCCGATCATGCGCCAGTACTTTGAGGCCAAGGTCGGGCGGGAGGACACCCTCCTCGCCATGCGCGTCGGCGACTTTTACGAGTTCTATGGTGAGGACGCCGAGACAGCCGCTCGCGAACTCGACATCGTCCTGACCGGGCGCGAGGACGGCTCCAACGGCCGGATCGCCATGGCAGGAGTGCCCCACCACGCTCTCGAGCGATACCTTTCCCGGCTCATGGCCAAGGGCCACAAGGTCGCCGTCTGCGAACAGCTCGAAGACCCCAAGAAGGCCAAAGGGCTCGTAAAGCGCGGCGTGACGCGGGTCTTCACGCCAGGAACGCTGCTTGAAGACTCGATGCTCGACACGGGCTCGAACAGCTTTTTGGCCTCGATCTGCGTCCAAGACGGCAAGGCTGGACTGGCTTGCTTGGACCCTTCGACCGGCGAGATGCTCGTCACCGAGTTCGAGGGGCCGGACCTCAACGAGAGGCTCTTGCAAGAACTGGCGCGGATCCGCCCGGCGGAGCTCCTTTCGGACGACGACGCTCATGAGGTCGCGGCCGTCGCATCAGAAGGGCTGGGCGTCTCCGTTTCTCAAGAACGCAAGCCCAAAGCGGAGCACGCCACCGGAACTTTGCTGCGCCAGTTCGACGTCGCCAGTCTGGCCGGGTTCGGGCTCGAGGGCAAGCCGTGCGCGGTGGTCGCGGCCTCGATGGTGATCGAGTACGCGCGCTCGAACGGCCTGGCCCTCGGCCACGTCTCGGGGATCGCGTGTTACTCGGTCGACGCGTTCATCAGGATCGACCCCTCGACCCGCCGCTCGCTGGAACTGACACAAAACATGACCGACGGGGGGAAGGCGCACACCCTCCTGAGCGTCCTTGACTGCACGGTCACCTCGATGGGTTCCCGCTTGCTGCGCCGATGGATCGAACAGCCGTTGCTGGACCGCGCAGCAATCGAGTCGCGACTCGACAGTGTCGGCAGACTGATCGGCCATGCTCTTTCGCGGGACGAGGTGCGGACCGCCCTCAAGCAGACGGCGGACATCGAGCGCCTCGTCGCTCGGGCCTCCACGGGAACCGCGTCGCCGAGGGACCTTGCCGCCTTGCGAAGTTCGCTGGACGCTTTACCCGCCCTGGACGAAGGGCTGAGAAAGATCGCCTTGGGCGGCCTGTTCGACCTTCGGCAGCGCCTGGGCGACCATCGCGACCTGGCCCACCAGCTTCGAATGGCCCTTGTGGACGACCCGCCGCCCCTCTTGCGCGACGGAGGTGTGGTCCGCGACGGTTTCGATCTCGAGTTGGACAAGCTCCGCGAACTGGGCAGGAACGGCAAAGACTACATCGCGAAGCTGGAGTCGAGCGAGAGGCAGACGACCGGGATCGACAAACTGAAGGTGGGGTTCAACTCTGTCTTTGGCTACTTCCTCGAAGTGCCGAAGAGCCAGGTGCCTCGCGTGCCGGGCCACTATGTCCGCAAGCAGACCACGGCAAACGCGGAGCGCTACATCACAGCGGAGCTCAAAGACCATGAATCGGCTGTGCTCGGGGCCGAGGAGAAGGCCCAATCTCTGGAAGCGGAGCTGTTCCAGAGACTGAGATCGGTGGTCGCGGCCCATGCCGCGGCGTTGCTGCAGACGGCGAGGGCGATCGCGGAAGCCGACGTGCTCGCGTGCTTGGCCGAGACAGCGGCCTTCAGAGGGTACGTCCGGCCCGAGATCGTCGACGAGGACGTGCTCGTCGCCCGCGACGCTCGGCATCCGGTGGTCGAACTCAGCGGGCCGTTCGTTCCGAACGACGTTGATCTGGGAGAAACCCGGAGGGTCGTGATCCTGACCGGCCCAAACATGAGCGGCAAGTCCACCTATCTCCGTCAAACCGCCCTGCTCGTCCTCATGGCCCAAATGGGCTCGTACGTTCCGGCAAAGGAACTCCGGCTCGGACTCTGCGACCGGATCTTTACCCGGGTGGGCGCGAAGGACGAACTGGCCCTTGGTCAATCGACGTTCATGGTCGAGATGATCGAGAGCGCGAACATCCTCAACAACGCCACGTCGAGGTCGCTGGTGGTGCTGGACGAGGTCGGGCGGGGGACCTCGACCTATGACGGTCTCGCCATCGCTTGGGCCATGGCCGAAGACCTCGCTGGCAAGCGGGCCAAGACACTATTCGCCACCCACTATCACCAACTCAACGAGCTCGCCGACCAAGCGGCCGGGGTCGTGAACATGCGAGTGGCAGTCGAGGAGATCGGCGACCAAGTCGTCTGGACCCACCGGGTGCTCCCAGGCGGGACTGACCGCTCTTATGGAATCCAGGTGGCGAGAATGGCGGGCGTCCCGCCCGCCGTTCTGAACCGGGCTGCCGAGATCTTGGCCCGCCTCGAAGCGGAGGGAAAAGGAGCTGTCTCGATCCCAGTGAGCCTGGCCACCGTGCAGCTCCGCCTCTTTGAGGCCGAGGAGCCGGAGGTCGTCCGCGAGCTCGCCGCTCTGGACGTGACCCGGCTGACTCCTGTCGAGGCCTTGCTCAAGCTGGACGATTGGAAGAAGCGGTTCGGAACCCTTTAGTTGGCCCGGGCCACTTGCCAGACCCTCAGCACCCGGTCCAATCCGGCTGTGGTGAGGTGATGGCCGTCGGGAGCGAAGGCCAGGCTTGAGAGAGGCTGGAGCGACGCCTCGATCCTTCCGTGGCCAATGCCGTAAAGGACGTTCCAAAGGCCGACCGTACCGTCACGGCTCGCGCTCGCCAGGAGCCACGACCGGGGGTGGAACGCCAGGGCCTCGATCGGCCTCTCGTGGCCATAGAAAGTCTTCGCCAGGGCCATTTTCCGCAGGTCGAAAACTCGGATGGAGAGATCGACGGCGGCGACGGCGAGCCAGTGGCTGTCCGGACTGAACGCGAGGGCCGAGACCGTCGACCGCACCTGTTGGAGAGTGAAGACCAGACGGTCCTTCGAGACGTCCCAGATCTTGACCGTCGCGTCTGCAGAACCGGTGGCAAGGAGCTTGGAGTCACTGGTCCAGGCCAGAGAGGTGACCGATTCGGTATGGCCGGTGAGGCTCGCCTTCGGGCTGCCGTCGCACGTCGAGAGGATCCTGGCGACCTTGTTCACCGCCCCAAGGGCGAGCCACTCGCCGTCTGGCGACGGACGCACCGTGACGATCCAGTCCTTGGGAACTTGGCGCCAGACTCGAGAGCGACCACCATCCACGGCCCACACCGACAGTTGCTGTTCCGTGCAACCGGCCACGACCGCTTGGCGCTCTCCCGTGACGGCCATCGAGCTGACGACCCCGCCCTCGAGCCTGACTTTCGACTCCACGCCGGTGAGACCCTCCTCCCACCAAAAGAGCTCGTTGTCAAAGGAGCAACTCGCGAGTTGGCCCTTTGGCGAGTAGCCGACGTCGTAGACAGGTGTGCGATGGGCGCGCAGACGCTCGACCACCCGGATCTGGACCGCCTCAGGGTTCCTGACCTCGCGACCGTCACCAACAGGCTCGCCCGGAGTCGCAACGCCGATCCTTTGGTCGTACTCCATCCGGCGAACCGGGTCGCTGAGCACTTCGAAGGCGGCGTTGATCGCGGCCATCCGCTCGTGGGACTTGGGATCCGGGTTCAAGTCGGGATGATACTCACGGGCCAACTTGCGATAGGCGGAGCGGACTTCGCTCGCTTGCGCCTTTGGAGCGACTCCGAGGATTTGGTACAGGGTCGTCAACGCCATGGAAAGTATAGAGCCCGAAGGATCCCAGTCCCAGGTTCAGCGCAGGCAGGTCGTCGGCAGTTCCCGCATTCGTTCTGGCACAATCGTGGCGTGGCTTGCCTTGGGGTCGGTGTCGTCGGTTGCGGGAACATCAGCCAGGTTTACTTAAGGAACTTGTCGTCTTGGTGCGGGCTCGAAGTTCGGTCGGTGGCCGACATTGATCGGAATAGGGCCGAAAGTCGCGCTTTGGAGTTTCGGGTCCGGGCGGCAAGCTCGGTGGAGGCCCTGCTGGACGATCCCGAGATCGGCCTGGTCGTCAACCTCACGACGCCGCAAGCCCACCATACGGTCAGTTTCGCAGCCCTGAATGCTGGCAAACACCTCTATTCCGAAAAGCCCCTCGCTGTGAGGCTGGAGCACGGCCATGAACTCGTGGAAAGAGCCAAAAGCGCGGGCCTTATGATCGGATGCGCTCCCGACACCGTGCTCGGCGCGGGTCTGCAAACGGCTCGTGCCATCCTTGACTCGGGAGAGATCGGCGAGCCGGTCGGTGCCCAGGCGTTCATGATGGGCCCAGGGCACGAGTCCTGGCACCCCGACCCGGCCTTTTACTATCAGGTGGGCGGCGGCCCGCTCTTCGATATGGGGCCCTACTATCTGACCGCTTTGATCAACCTCTTCGGGCCTGTGGAGCGGGTCACCGGTTCGGCCCGCACCACCTTCGCCACCCGGACCGTCACAAGCCAACCCAGGGCGGGTGAGGTCGTCAGGGTAGAGACCCCGACCCACATCAGTGCTGTCCTCGACTTCGCTTCAGGGCCGGTCGTCCATCTCACCACGAGCTTCGACGTGCAAGCCCACAGCATGCCCTTCATCGAGGTCTATGGCTCGCAAGGAAGCCTTCGAGTGCCCGATCCAAACGGCTTCGGCGGAGCGGTCGAGGTCTGGGGATCAGAGACCCAGCAATGGCGACCGGTTTCGGTCGATCGTTCGTACTCGGAGAACTCTCGGGGGCTCGGAGCTCTCGACATGGCTCGCGCCCTGCAAGAAGGTCGAGAACCAAGGGCCAGCGGCCAGGTCGGCCTTCATGTCCTGGAAACCATGCACGCAGTCTTGGCTTCGAGCCGCGAAGGGAAGCACCAGACCGTCGCGACGCCCTGCCCGCGGCCCGACCCGATGCCGACTCAAGAGCTTTGAGCGAACCACCCAAAGGCTATCAAGGACCGGGCTGGCAGGAGTGGGCCCTCTCTTTTGCCTGCTCCCTCCTGATCGGGCACGACCTCTTTCTGGCCCGCGTCCTTCGGGAGCCCCAAAGCGCGGAAAGCTACTACTTCCAGTTGCCCTGGGTCCCGGCCACGCAGGGTGCAGGGCTCGCGATAGACGTGGCCGTCATAGCCCTGACTTTGGTCTGGATCTTCGTCGGCCGAAACCGGCCGAGGTTCCGGCGCGCAGTCCAGTTTCTGGCTGTGCTCGGAATTTTGGCCATCTGGATCGAGATCTGGCGCGCGGCTCAGGTCGACAGCCGTGTCTTCACGTTGACGGGCCTTCCCCTCCGGCCCGTCAATAACGCCGGGATCGTCGGGGCGCAAATGTTCGCGGTCTACCTGCTCTTGGTGGCCCCTTCCGGACGGGGCACGTGGCGGCGGACTCTCCTTGTGAAGACAGGACTTGCCGTATGCGTTTGGCTCTTCCAATGGGTGCTTTGGTCAGGGCTGGCGGGAGTTGCCCGCGGGTCGTCGTAAAATCGCTTTCATGAAGCCCAAGCTCGGACTGACTCTGATGGGGGCGTTCATGGTCGTGTTCCCGGCCGCAGGGCTCCTCTACTTCTGGCGAGACGCCCACCTGAGGGTGGAAAAGAGCGGGATGGCTTACGTCGGCTCGGAAGTGCGGGCCGTCCTCGAAGCGTGGGACAAGACCAAGCTGCAAGAGGACGGTACCCTGGCCTTGCGCCAGTCGGACGTGCCGAGTCGGTTCGAAGCCGCTGGAGCCAAGCTGGGGGCTTTGCGGTCGCTCGGCCCCTGGACAGTCGAGCGCGTGTGGGCGGGCTCGCGGGACGACATGGTCTGGCAGTTCGTGCGGGCGAGGGCTGGCGCGGAATATGCGAACGGCCAGGCGACCGTCGTGGTGACGGTGGCCAGGCGCACCATGGCCCCAGAATGGCGGATCGAGAGCCTTCAATTCGAATAGGCAGATTGACACGGATCCAATCGAATAGCCAGTATTTTTGCTGAGCGCCTGAAACAGGGGGGCGGTACTATTTAGGTATATGATATGGTGCCTCATCATCTTGATCGGATCATGGCTCGGTTGAGAGTCCTTTTTCGTTTGTTGCTCACCGTCCTCTAGCACCACCGCGCAGGGGGAGGACAGCCTTGTCGGCGTCGAAGTCATCGTGCCAGTGACAGACTCATGAGGCAGGGACGTTCCCCTTGAGCCGCTTCTTGTCGTGTCGGCGCCCAAATCGTCCTGTTGGACTCCGGATGAATGGATCCAAGCTTACCGACCCCTTGAAGCCAGGCCGCTCGTCATCGTTGTCGTCGGTTAGGAAACCCTTGACCGGCTAACATCCCGCCCCCGGCACAGGGGCGTTCACATAGTCGACGACACAGAGGGTCGATGGTTGCCACGCTCCGGTCACGACGATGCTCCTGTCGCCCTGGCCGTCAACCGGACTGGCGTCGTCACTGACGCCCGACAAGGGGAGCCTGCAGTGCGGCTCGTCCTACAATCTTCTGCAAAGGTCAACCATCTAGAAGGACGAGGAGAAAGATTGTGAACAACTCAAGTCACGGTTTCACCTTGACGAGATTCTCGTCTGTATTGCCATTGTCGCGGTCTTAGTGGGGTTGAGCACGCCCGTCCTCGTTGAGGCGACGCGATCCGCCAGGACCACCGAGAGCGTCATGAAACTTCGACAACTCAGAATGGCCCTCTCCCTTTATCAACAGCATTGGGCCGTATCCGAGAACGTTGTCACCTTCTTCGACCCCCGCTGCAACCGTCCTCCCATCGAAGAATACAACAGATTTAAGACTCGCAGGTTTCTTTCAGTGCTACTCAGCGGACGTCTTGTCAATAGAATGAGGCAAGGAAGCCTGACTGAGCTAGAAAATTATTCTGAGCTGCCTGAAATCAGAGGCACTTAGCAAAAAACGAGAGTGCGAACAATCATGAATCACTTTAAGCACCAAACACGAAAGAGCCTTCGGGTGTCCGAAACCGGAAGCAGCCGATGGCTCGCCTACGCCGCCTTCATCGTCCCGAGCTGGCTCGCTTTGACGTTCCCGATCGTTACAAGCTGGAACGTCGCGTTTGCCCAACCTCTTCCTTCGCCCCCTCCCGACTGCGGGCTCAACAACCAATGCAAGGACGAGCCCGACCCGTGTCCAATGGGGCCGACAGTTCCTGACACGAACACTTACTGTTGCTCGGAGCCGAACCCGACACTTCTCAAGAACTATACAGGTTACTGGAAGAGGTGTTCGGGCGTCTATAAACCTTACTGCCACTTTACCAACAACATGCCGGGAGGAACTTGCGGAAGCGAGTTCCCGCGACAATGTTATTGACCCAGGGAGAGCGGATGATCGCGCCGCCCGTGAAAATGCGGCTGCTGGTCATTAGCCTTGTCGTCGCGATTGGTCTCAGGGCTTACATGGTCTGGAGGCCAAAGAGCCTCGAAGAAGTGGCTAGAACCTTGGTGGAATGCCAAGTCGCGGGCGACTCAGACTGCCTCTATCGACACCTCCGACCGGAAGAGAGGCGGGCGGCGGGCTTCACGCGGGAGAACTTTCAACAGTATTTGAACGTCCTATTGACCGACAACCTCAAAGGGGGTGGAGCGCGACGGCGGCATCGTGTCCGAACAGGCCGGTTACACCGGATCAGCGGAACTGAAACTGGTCGGGCCTCACAAGGAAAGGACGTTCATCACTGGCGTCACCGCCCATGGCGACGATGGCGTCATAGCCCCGAACCTTCCGGTCGTGATTCTTTGGTCTTATTGCTTCTTGGATTGGCCGCCCGGAAAGCCATGGCCGTCCGGCAAAGACAAGCTGAGATTCTTGGCGCCGTGCATCGAAGGGAAAGCGGCGTCGCTGGAGGCTATTGGCATCAAGGGGCTCCTTCTGGTCGGATCTGGCGCCACACCCGACCCGTACCTGACTTGGGAGGAGATCGTCAAGGAATATCGCAACCGCAGCGAGGCCCGGTAAGCCGGCTCACGATTCAGCGAGGCTTGGAGCGGGCGACGGGACTCGAACCCGCAACATTCAGCTTGGGAAGCTGACGCTCTACCATTGAACTACACCCGCTCATGGGCGCCCCAGTTTGGCACGCGCGGCACGCCAGACCAAGGGTCTGGAGCGGGCGATGGGAATCGAACCCACGTGGCCAGCTTGGAAGGCTGGAGCTTTACCATTAAGCTACGCCCGCGTCCACCCTCCATTATAGGGCGGTCGGGCCCGCGCGGTCAAGCCAAAAGGTACCGTCCCCTTCATGCCTGACCTCACGACTGTCAAGGACTGGTCGATCGTGATCGCCGGCATCGTCGCCCTGGTGACTTTCTTGATCGGCACCCTGGAGTACCGCCGAAGGGGTCAATATGAGCGCGCCCAGAGCTTTGTCGAGACCCGGCGCCGTTTCCTTGAGTCGCCCGTCTTTCAACAAGGGCTCCACCTGCTCGAGGCCGACGACCCCAAGCTCGCCGACCTCCCGGTCCAGCAAAGACGCAGCTTTCTCGGGTTTTTCGAGGAGGTCGCCCTCCTCACCAATTCACGGCAGATCAAGAAGGAAGTCGCGAACTACATGTTCGGCTACTACATTGAGCTCGCTGCCCGGAGCCGCCACCTTTGGAGCGGCCTCGACCCTGACAGCCCCTACTGGACCGTGTTCCGCGACTTTGCCTCCGAGATGCAGGGCCTCGAAGACACGAGGCCCCGATCCGCATTGCGGTTTTGAGCCGTCCTAACCGTGGTCGCTAGGGCTCGCGCGTCGGTATGATTCGGGCATGGAGTTCCTGCTCAGCCGCTGCGTCGGTCTGGCCACTCCGGAACCACAGGCCGCCGAGCAATACTATCGGAACCGGCTCGGCATGCGGATCCTTGGCAACGAGGCAGGAACGGAGTTGGCCGCCGGCCCCCTGAGGCTCTTCATCGATCCCGGATCGCGCCGCCCCTTGGTGCTTGAACTCCTCACTCCCCGGCTCGACGAGGCGCGGACGACGGTGCGGAGCCTGGGTTTCGAGGAAATCGTTTGGAAGGGGCAGGGCCAGTCGTGCCTCGTCCGTGACCCGTTCGGACTCACACTGAACGTCTTTGAGGACTCGGGCGCGTTTCTTCCCTCCGAGATCGAGCCGCCGGAGGACAGCGTGGTCAAGCCCTGTCTCGGGGCCTTGACGCCCGGGCCGGAGGCGACGGCGCAGTTCTATTCCAAAGTCCTCTCCTCGCCTTCCAACAAACTGGCGGACGGCTCTTTCGCGGTTGACTCGGGCTCGCTCCGATTGCGGTTTCGAGAAGGGACGGAGACCCGGCCCGCCCTTTGGCTTGCCAACGACGCGCCGTCGTGCCTACCGGAAGACTCGGGCTGGACTGAAGTGGCCGATCGGGCCTTTGAAGACCCGTTTGGCGTGGTCTGGTGCGCCGAAACGATCGAAAAGGCGACCCACGCCGTCGTCACTCCCCTATAATCTGGCTCATGGTGCTTTCCGTCCCGTTCTCGCAATTCGCGGCCGAGGTCTCGCGCCGTTGCGAGAACCGCTTGGCGTATGTTTCGCGCAGCGGGTCGCGGTCCGTGGTCACGAGCGGGGACACGATGCGGTCACTCGTGGTCAGGGCCGAGACCGAACTCGCCCTCGACGAAGTTCGAACCGAGCTGACGGCCCAAGGACTGATCGTCCACGAGGGGGAGTGGTCGACTGAAGCGGTTTCAACCGAGCATCCGCACGGCTTCTGGTTCTCTGCCGTAGCCTATCAGAGTTCGGAAGACCGGCCGGGGCTCTGGGTCGACGCGACCTTTGAGGAGCCGTCGCAAGGAGCCGTCTTGACCAGACTGGTGGAAGAAGTCCGCGAAGAGGCCGGAGCGCCCGACCTCACGGTCGAGGAGTTCCTCCGGATGGCCGACCCGAACGTCGTGATCGTCAGTTTGGACGAAGCCAAGGGCTTTGCCCAAGCGGCCAGGCCAGCCGAACCCTGTGACTGAGGGTCCGTCCTCACGGGTAGAGTTCCGGCAATGATCGGGCCTGCCCTTGTCCTCTGGTCGGCGCTCGTCGGGAACTCCCCCATGACCGACACCGTGATCCAGTTCGAAGCCGACCTCACGTCGCTCAACAGGTTCTATGCTTGGCCAGCAGACGACGCGACCCGTGCCAGGTGGGAAAGGTTCGCCGACGACCAGGCGCGCAAGCTTAGCGGTGTTCCGTTCGAGTCGCTTGACCTGGAGGGCAAGGTCGATTGGATCCTCTTGCGAAGCCAGATCGAGGTCGTGAGGGAACGGGCTAGGTTCGAGGCCGACCGAGGAGCGACCGTCGCAAAATGGCTGCCCTTCCAGAAGCCGATCCTTGAGTTGGAACGAGCCAGGGTGATGGTCCAGGAGCCCGATCCGCCAGAGACGGCCGCCGTGCTCGACTCGATCAAGGCTCAAGCGGACAAGGTCAGGCAAGACTCGGAAAACCGGCCGTCCCCCACACTCGCCCTCCGCGCCGCAAAGCGCATCGACCGCTTGGGCAAGATGCTTGACCAGTGGTTCAAGCACTACGACGGGTTCAAGCCAGAGTTCTCATGGTGGTGCCGGAAGCCCTTTGCCTCGGCCAAAAGCTCTTTGGAGGCTCTTGAGAAGACCTTCCGTGAAGAGGTGGCGCAGCAAAAGGGAGAGCCCTCGGACCCTCTTGTCGGCGACCCGATCGGCCGGGACGCCTTGATGCAAGCCCTTCGGCGGGAGTTCTTGGACACGACGCCCGAGAAGCTGATCGAGATCGCCCGGCACGAGGAGGCATGGTGCCTGCAAGAGCTCAAGAAGGCGGCCCGAGAACTCGGTCACGGTGACGATTGGCGCAAGGCGATGGAGCAGGTCAAGGGGCTTCACGCTCCGGTCGGTGGCCAAGACCTCTTGGTCGCCGAACAAGCCCGGGAGGCCATCGAGTTCGTCCGAGACCTGGTGACGATCGACCCCCTCTGTGAAGAGACCTGGAGGGTGGACATGATCGACGAGGCGGGACAGAAGACGTTCCCGTTCGCCGCCTATGGTGGCCAGCGCATGCTCGTCAGCTATCCGACCGAGGGGATGGACCTCGACACGAAGACGATGAGCTTCCGCGGGAACAACCGCCACTTCACTCGCGCGATCACCCAACATGAACTGATCCCGGGCCACCACTTGCAGGGGTACATGGCGCAGCGCCACGCTCGTCACCGGATGGTCTTCTCGACCCCGTTTTTCATCGAAGGCTGGGCCCTCTACTGGGAGATGCTCCTCTGGGACCTCGGATTCGCGAAGGCGCCCGAGGACCGCATCGGAATGCTTTTCTGGCGTTTGCACCGATGCGCCAGGATCGTGGTCTCGCTCCGGTTCCACCTGGGTGAGATGAGCCCCCAAGAGATGGTCGACTACCTGGTCGACAACGTGGGCCATGAGCGTTGGACAGCGACCGGAGAGGTCCGGCGCTTCATCGGAGAAGACTATGGACCGCTCTACCAGTGCGCGTATATGATCGGAGGGCTGCAGCTTCGAGGGTTCAACAAGGCGCTGGTTCCGGGCACGATGACGCACCGGGAGTTCCATGACCGCGTCCTACGGATGGGCTCTATCCCGATGGCTCTTGTCGGCGTTTCGCTCGGCCTAACGAAGCCGGAAAGGGACTTCAAGGCCCCGTCCCGGATCCCCCTGTCCGACGAGAAGCCCTGATGACGGAAAGAGCCCCACACGGATCTTGCCGTGCGGGGCTCAGGTCGGTCAGGAAACGGACTGGCCGTTTCAGACTTCTTTGACGTCGGTCGACTTGAAAGTCGCTTCGTTGACGAACTTGAAGAGCTTCGTACCCTCGTGCTCCGCCGTCAAGGCGTAGCGAACTTGCTCTCCGTTCTTGGTCTTGCGGACCATTTTGGTCTTCCGGACGTTGGATTCCGGAACGTCGACGTGCATGCGCGACTTCAGGTTATAAAACTTCATGTCACTTCCTTTGGTGGCGACGGGCGCCTCGGGCCGTCCATTGCCGCTCCTTTCGGTTGAGCTCTGGGTTAGGCTTCGCTTCAGTTTGTATCGGTCATGGCGTCTAGCGCAAGACTCCCGGTGCATTTTCGAGTACGAATTGGGTCTGGTACAGTGAAAAACATGCCTGACGAGGCCGATTCCGGGTCTCATGCCCCAAATTCAGGGGCTTTCGAAAGGCTCGCCATCGAGCGGTTGCGGGCGTTCGGCCATCGAGTCACGGGTCCAAGGAGGATCGTGCTCAAGACTCTGGCGAAGGCTAACAAGCCTCTTTCTGCCTATGGGATCCATCAGGCGGTCACCTCCGGGGGTGGCAAGATCGACGTCGTCAGCGTCTACCGGATCCTCTCGACCCTGACACAGATCGGGGTCGTCCATCACGTGGGGATCGTGGACGGGTACGTGGCCTGCGCCCTCGGAAGCGACCACAGCGACCATGCCGGGCACGTCGTCTGCGAGGAGTGCGGGACTGTGGCAGAACTCGACCTCTCGGCCTCGGTGCTGAAAGCAGCCAACGAGCAAGTCGTCTCGCTCGGCTATCTTCCCCATCAGACCCGGATCGAAGTTCTGGCCCTTTGCAGGGTCTGCCGCAAGACCGGCTGACTGGGCCGAATGGGTCACACGGGTCCCGCCCAGCGGGAGGATTGGCGACGCTCAAAGGCACAATCAGGGGCATGCCGACGAACAGCGCGACCGCAGAATGGAAAGGAACCCTGACCGAGGGCGCCGGCCACATCGCCTCGCGGACCGGGGTGATCGACGCTCCCTACTCGCTCAAGTCTCGAACGGATGAGACCAGCTTCACCAACCCAGAAGAGTTGATGGCCGCCGCTCACGCCGGCTGCTATTCAATGTTCCTCTCGGCCCTGCTTGCTGGGACGCAGTTCACGGCCACGAACATTAGGACGACCTCCCACGTGACGTTCGACAAGGTCGGCGAAGGCTTCGCCATCACTGGCATCAAGCTGGTTGTGGAGGCCGAGATTCCCGGGATCGGCGAAGACGAGTTCATGTCCTTGGCGACGAGCGCCAAAGACGGGTGCCCGGTCTCGAAAGCCTTGTCGTCGGTCCCGATGACACTCGATGCCAAGCTGACGGTCCCTGCCTAGACCTCAGCGCGGTCGGTCCGCATAGCGGCCGACGCCCCACTTCCGCTCGATCATGTCGTACCCGTCTGGGTCGAACTCTCGCAGTTCGGCCCGGACGAATGGATAGTAGTCGTTGACTCCAAAGTAGGCCTCGCTCAGTTCCGCGAAGTACTCCATCGGGTTGTTCAGCGCGTAGGCGCGGCGCTCGCCACCCCGGTTGTGGGCGACCGACTCGTACTTTCCCGAGAGCTTTGCGAGACGATAGGTGCCCGCGATGACAGGGTCGTCGAAACCATAGACGGTGTCATGGTAGCCATGGGCCAGTTCATGGAACGTCATCCACGGCTGGTTGAGCCCGATCCATTGCACATAGTTGACCGGGTTGGCGATCTCGACCGACTTGGCCTTCTCCGGGATATAGCCGTTCTGCCGCAACCACTCCGGACTGGTGTGGTAGCACGCACACGGGAAGTCCGGGTTCTTGTTCTCGACGAAGATCGGGATCTTCTTGAGAGCTTTCAAGGCGTGGGTCGGGACGGCCGTGGCGATCTCCCTCAACTGTCTGTCAAGAAGACTGATCGCGGGGTCTAAGGAGCCAGAATCAAGCCGTGCGGCCGGGCTCAGGTACACGGCCCAACCCGCGACGTCGCGACGGGAATAGGCCGAAAAGGGCTCGTGGGCGAACGGGGCCTGCTGAAAGACGAAGGCCAGCAACGAAGCAAACACCGCCCAGTGTAGCCGAGCGTCAGCGGCTGTCGGAATCTTTGACGAACTTCAAGACCGTGCCGTTGATGCAGTACCGAAGGCCCGTGGGCGGCGGACCGTCGTCGAACACGTGACCCAGGTGCCCGTCGCACCTCGCGCAGAGCACTTCTGTCCTCACCATGCCATAGCCCGTGTCCTTCTTATACCAGACCGCGTCGTCCGCGGCCGGCTCGGTGTAAGAAGGCCAGCCCGTCCCCGAATTAAACTTACGGCCCGCCTTGAAAAGAGGCAGGTCGCAGCCAACGCAATGGTAGGCGCCGGCGCCTTTGTCCTCCAGGTTGATCCCGCAGAAGGGGCGCTCCGTGCCCTTGCCTCGGAGAATCTGATACTGCTCGGGGGTCAGCCTCGCCTTCCACTCGTCCTCGGACAAGACGAGCTTGTCGGAGCGCTTAGGGCTCGTTTGGTCAAAATTCATGACTGTCTTGGTCTGCTGCTCGGCAGACTGGGATTCAGGCGCTTCGACCTTCGGGCGGCCCAACAGCGCAAAGACACTGACGGCGGCCACCACCACACCCAGAACGACGAGCGGCTTCATCTCTTCTGCTGAATGTTATGCCGCTCGGGCCAAAGAAGTTCCGAGGGCCTGTCCATCGGCCCGTAAGCTCCGAGTGAGAGCTTGGGGCCGCCCCAGCAGATAGCCTTGCCCATAGTCGGCTCCAGCGCGCGCGCCGAACCGCCATTGCGAATCGGTCTCGATTCCTTCGATCACTACCTTGGCCCCCGTGCCTTTCGCCAACTTGACGAGGCCTGAGACCAGATCGAGACAACCCGCCGCCTCTTGTTGACGCACCAGCGACCCGTCGATCTTCACGAAATCGGGCTGAAGTGCGACGATGTTCGTGAGGGCCCCATAGCCCGATCCGACGTCGTCCAAGGCGAACAAGGCCCCCATCTCATTGATTTCGAGTCGGATTTTGGCGAGCACCGAAACGGCCGGCAGTGGCTCGCTTTCGACCATTTCGAACACGATCCTGCCTGGGTCGATCCCGGTTTCCCTGATGACGTCCCGTGCTGCCTCGAGAACGGAGCCCGCACCAGCAAGCGAACTCGGCTGGACGTTCACGTAAAGCCTTTGGTCTTCCTGAAGACAGGAGCTGCCTTCGCGGATCGCTGCTTGGACGGCTTGGCGATCGAACTGACGCAGGACGCCGAATGCCTTTGCCGCCTCAATCAGCTCCCCTCCACTGACGAGGCGGCTGGCAATCTCGGCACGGGCCACGGCTTCAAAGCCGATGACCTGCTGGTCAGAAAATGAGACGATGGGTTGAAAGTGGCAGAAGACGCTTTGTTCCCAGAGCAGTTCAGGGAACCACGGACAGGTGAGAATTCGCTCCAGACGGTCCAACGAGAGCCGGTCGCTCTGTATCCCGATGAGACGGGCTGACCAGAGCGCGCGGACGTCTGGCTCCAGGCCGCCAGTGTAGGCAAGGGACTCGGCCGCCCAGTCGGGCCCCAAGAACGACTTCCCTTTCGACTGCCGACCACTGGCGCCTTCTTCCGAAAGCGGGAGAAGCAGGACTCCTTGGGCCATGGCGAGAGCGTCGAGGGTCATTCTGACTCGGTTTCGGACAGGCTCATGGATTCGAGCCTGGGAGCCGTCATACGGGTATCTTCGGCGTCCGCACGCTGGCTTCTCAGGGCCGACTCCGTGCCGATCGTCCTCACTGGACTCAAATCAAGGTGTCAAATGCTTCATGAAGTCAGGCTTAAGAGGGGCAAAGAGCGCAAGATCACGCGCTTCTACCCTTGGGCTCAAAAAGGAGAGTGTCAAGCCGAAGGATTGGAGGATGGCCAGACCGCCCGTCTGGTGGACGCCGACGGCAAGTTCTTGGCGACGGGAACCTGGAACTCGCAGAGCCGCTTTCAGTTTCGCGTGTTCTCACTGACGGAAGAGCCTCTCGACGAAGCGTTCTTCCTGAGGCGGTTCCAGACCGCTGTGTCCAGGCGCCAGGCGCTCGGCTTTCAAGGAAAGGACGGCCCCCTGGCCTCCACCGACGCTTGCAGGATCGTGTCCAGCGAGGCCGACCAAGTCCCGGGCCTCGTCGTCGACCAATACGGTCCTTTCCTCATCGTTCAAGTCCGCTCCCTTGGGATGGAGCGCCTCCGCGACCAGTGGCTCGGGCCCCTCATCGAAGCGACGGGCTGCCAAGGCGTCATGGAACGGAGCGAGATGGCAGGGCGAGAGGAAGAGGGGCTTGGCCCCCGGGCTGGCCTGATGTATGGCGAAGTCCCGGAAGAGACGGAGATCACCGAGAACGGCGTCCGACACGTCGTACCCCTTGTCCACGGGCTCAAAACAGGCTTTTACCTGGACCAGCGCGAGACCCGGCGCCAGTTCTCGGCGAGGGTCCGGCCAGGCGACAAGGTGCTCGACGCGTTCTGTTACACGGGCGCGTTCTCCCTCGCGGCGGCCAACCAAGGGGCCCTTGCCTACGGTGTCGACCGCCACACCCTCGCTATCGAGACCGCCCGGAGGTCGGCCGCCCTCAACAAGCTGGAAGCTGTGTTCGTCGAGGCGAACGCCTTTGACTATCTGGTGCAAGACGCTCTCGGGCCCTATGACTGGATCGTCCTCGATCCTCCCGCCATCGCGAAAACGGCAGAGAAGCGCGACTCGCTCAAGTGGGCCGTGTGGCGACTGGTGCACGACGCGTTGCCTCTCCTGAGGCCAGGAGGCACGATGATCGTGTGCGCCTGCACTTATCAGTTGTCCGTCCATGAAACGATCGAGACCTGCCGACTGGCGGCAGGCGACCGGGGCGTCCGCATCGACCTTGACCGGGTGACGCTGCAGGACCTCGATCATCCGGCCCCCGTCTGGTTCCCCGAGGCCCTTTACCTCAAATGTGTCTGGATAACTCGCACCTGAGGGCTGGCCCTTGTGACCGAAGCCGCCAAAGATGTATGATAATGAGGCTAGCGGACAGATGGCTGAGTGGACGAAAGCGCCCGCCTGCTAAGTGGGTAGGGGGGGAAACCCCCCTCTCGGGTTCGAATCCCGATCTGTCCGCCAGAAGCATCGCCATGAGGCCGCTCGCCCTCGGACTCCTTGTTCTCTGGGGATCGTTCGCTCCCGCTCAGGATCTTGAGACTTACTTGCGCCTGAGAAAGCAGCACGGCATCGTCCAAGCGGCCGACGCCGACGCCTTGGCCGCCTTTGTCGGTAAGCGGGTCTTCGAGATCCGTGGCACTGTCCGGGGGATCGTGAAAGGTAGCGACGGCGAGCTGCTCATCTTGGACTCGGCCGAGTCCGGCCAGCACTTCGTCCGGGCCCAATCGGCTCCAGAATGGTTGCGACACGGGGCCGTGCCTGCGAGAATGATCGTCAGAGCCCAACGCGAGTCCGAGACAGGGCCTCTCAACGCCGAGCTGCTTGGCGCCGCTCCTGAGTCGGACGTCGCCGCAAGGGAGCGAAAGGCCGCTCCGAAGCCCAAGGTGGCGAGCAGCTCTGGTTCCACGACCTCCCGATCAGGCAGGCGCCCGCCTTCGATGCCCGGCAATCTGCCGAGCGTCCAAGACCCGGTGGTCGAGCCACGATCCCAGATCTCGCCTCGGTTGGCCGAGATCCATCCGAGCTACGCGCGGTTCATCCGCCGGCACAATCCGAAGCTCTCAGCCGCCATGGCCGACCGCATCGCCGAGAACATTCTGCTCTACAGCGCCCATTTTGGCGTCGACCCACGGCTCATCATGGCGATCGTGATGACCGAAAGCGACTTCAGGCCGGAGACGACCAGCCACAAGGGAGCGATGGGTCTTGGCCAGTTGATGCCTGTGAACGTCAAGGAACTTGGTTTGTCGAACGGCTATGACATCGACCAGAACCTCTACGGGACCGTCAAACTGGTGAGGGGTCACCTGGAAAAGTACAACTCGCGCACCGGAGACTCCTTTGAGGCTCTTGTGCTCGCCCTTGCGGGCTATAACGCCGGTGATGGGGCTGTCAAAAGGCACGGCGGGGTCCCGCCCTACCGTGAGACGCAAAACTACGTCAAAAAAGTCATCGAGCGCTACGCTCAACTGACGGGCCGATGACAGCCACCTGGGACGACTTCGCCAAGATCGAGATCCGGGTGGGGACGGTGGTGCGAGCCGAAGAGTTCCCCGAAGCCAAAAAGCCCGCTTACAAGCTTTGGATCAATTTTGGCGACCACGGCGTCAAGGCCTCGAGCGCGCAGATCACGGGGCTGTACAGAACCGAGAGTCTGCTCGGGCGCCAGGTCGTCGCGATCGTCAACCTCCCTCCCAAACAGATCGGTCCATTCGTCAGCGAGTGCCTCGTCACTGGATTCGACGACAAGCAAGGAAACGTGGTCCTATTGAGCCCAGACAGCCCCGTTCCGAACGGCCAGCGTCTCTACTGAGGCGGACGGCCCAGATGTTAACACGGGGGTCTCCCGAGAACCTGTCCGGAAGCCCGGCGAGACAACAATTACCGCAGTCGTCCTGGTATCATGAAGAGGAACGGGCTTCGCGAGCGACTGGGGGCAGGCGCGCGAAGAAGGCCGCAGGGATGATTGCAGATGGTTTATCGGCCAATTCGTTACGAGCAGATGATGAAGGCCTCAGAGGGTCTTGACGTAAGAGCCCGCCGAATGTTCGACGGCATGGCGATCTATAACGGCGAAAAGATGTTCGCCTACTTGGTTGGAGAAGACATCGGGCTGAAGCTGTCGCCCGGAGACTTCGAGCAGGCCATCAGCCTGCCAGGGGCAGAGCCGCTTCGGGCGAACCCGGACGCAGAGCCCATGCGCGAATACGTCCGTATGCCCAAGAGCGTGTTGGACAACTACGAATCTTTCTGTGTCTGGGTGCAAAAGAGCGCTGGCTACGTCTCGGGCCATATGGTTCACTGAGGCGACCGACCTTCAAAGGAGCAAGTTGGAGCCGACCTGGAGGTCGGCTCCGTCCATTTTAAGTGGGTAAGACGTGAAGCGGATCGGTGTCATGACGAGCGGCGGTGACTCGCCGGGAATGAATGCGGCCGTGAGGGGAGTCGTCCGGGCTGCATTGGGCCGAGGGTCCGAAGTCACTGGCTACCTACACGGCTGGCAAGGGGTCATCGACCGGGAATCGATGGACATGAGTTCCAAGTCGGTCGGCGGCATCATCTACCAAGGCGGAACCATCCTGCGCACGGCGCGATCGGCCGTGTTCCGCACGCCTGAAGGACGCCAAGAGGCCAGGCAGAGCCTACATGAGTCCGGCATCGAGGGCCTGGTCGTCATTGGGGGTGACGGCTCTCTCACCGGCGCCCGGATCTTTGGCGAGGAGTTCGAGTTTCCCGTCGTCGGCGTGCCCGGCTCGATCGACAACGACATCGCGGGCACCGACTTCTCCATCGGGTTCGACACGGCCGTCAACACAGCATTGGGCGCGATCGACAAAGTCAGGGACACCGCTTACTCGCATGAACGTGTGTTCGTCATCGAAGTGATGGGGCGGGCCAACGGGTTCATCGCCCTCGAGGTCGCCCTGGCCTGCGGGGCCGAAGCCGTGATCGTTCCCGAAGTGCCGTACTCGCTCCTTGAGATATGCGACAACCTCCGCAAGATGCACAAGAAGGGGAAGCGGTCCTCCATCATTGTCGTGGCCGAAGGCGCGGCCAGGGCGAGCGACATCAAGGACTTCATCCAGTCCAACACGGGCTTCGAGGCCCGCTATCTGGTCTTGGGACACATGCAGCGGGGTGGGTCTCCGACCGCGTTCGACCGGGTTCTGGCCCTCCGTTTGGGCGCCATGGCGGCCAACCGTCTTCTCAGCGGGTTCCGAAGCGAGATGGTGGGGGTGGACGGTGAGAAACTCGTCAGCCACCCGCTTAGCTACGTCCTCAGCACAGAACGGACCATCGACCCTGAAAAGCTTTTGCTCGTCGATGTGATGGCCCAATGATCACATCGGTCACGCTCAATCCTTGCATCGACGAGACCCTGTTCGTCGACGGGTTGCTCGTGCACGACCGGAACGAGGTCCGACTGCTGGAGGTCGATGCGGGCGGGAAGGGAGTCAACTTGTCCCGAATCGTCGCCGCTCTCGGGGGCGAGACGGTCGCCATCGGATTCCTCGGCGGGGGCCCCGGCGCGTTCATCCGGCAGGTGCTTGACAGACAGGGAGTTCGGCACAGCTTCACCGAACTGGATCAAGACACTCGGACGAACTTCATCGTCGAAGATGGGTCGGGGCGACCCCCGACTGTCTTCACTCAGCGCGGACCGGACGTGACAGAAGTCCGATGGTCGGAGTTCTCCGGGTCGTTCGACAGTTGGTTACGGCAGTCCAAGTGGCTGGCGATCGGGGGATCGGTGCCCCCAGGCCTCGGGCCTGCCCATGTTGTCGAACTGGGTCGAAGCGCGCGCGCCCATGGCGTGCCGTGGTTCCTGGACGCCGACGGGGACCTCTTCGCAGAGGGACTCAAGGCCGGGCCCGACCTGATCAAGCCGAACCGAGACGAGGCGGCCAGGTGGCTGGGGCACGCGGTCAAAGACCAGCAGGACGCCCTTGATGCGGCCTTGCGCTTTTTGGAGGCCCAAAGCCGGGCCGGGGCTCAAGACCCGACAGCGGTCGTTTCTCTTGGCTCGAAGGGAGCTGTGCTGGCGAGAGCCGAAGGCACTTGGGTCGGTTCACCGATCCGGGTCGAGCCAAAGAGCACGATCGGAAGCGGCGACTCGATGATCGGGGCGATGCTCCACAGGCGGTGCCTTGGCGAAACCTGGCCAGAAGCCCTGGCTTGGGGCTTGGCGGCGGGAGCGGCCACGGCGATGACGGACGGCACCCAGATCGGCCAAAGGGCCGACATCGAACGACTGGCGTCCCAAGCCCTGGTGAATCGGACCTCCTGACCGACTGGCACCGGAGGCGGTATCCTCCAGCGCCCGGCCGGGGTGGCGGAATGGTAGACGCGGCGGTCTCAAAAACCGCTGGCCGCAAGGTCGTGCGGGTTCGAGTCCCGCTCCCGGCACCAGAGGATTCTTCTCGACCTTAGAAGTCGTCGCACCACCGGTAAGCGTCGATGACTTTCTGATCGCCGTCCTTGCCGCCCTGACTGTTGCCGTGCTCCATGCCTACGACGCCACTGAAACCTTTGGCATGGATGTGCTTGAAGACGTTGCGGTAATTGACCTCGCCTGTGTTCGGTTCGTTTCGGCCCGGGTTGTCGCCCAGTTGGAAGTAAGCCACCTCAGACCAAGCAAGGTCGATGTTCGGGATCAGGTTGCCCTCCATGATCTGTTGGTGGTAGAGGTCAAAGAGGATCTTGCAAGCCGGGCTGTCCACTGCACGGCAGACCGTGAAGGCCTGATCGATGCGAGTCAAGAAGAGGTTCGGATGGTCGCGGAAATTGAGCGGCTCGAGAACCATCACGAGACCATGCGGCTCGAAGATCTCCGCCCCTCGGCGCAGGGCCTCGATCACGTTGGCCGTCTGAAATCCCGGGGCCAATGACGGCTGGACCGTGCCGGGCACGACCGTCATCCACTTGGCGTTGACCCTTTTGGCGACCTCGACCGACTCGCGGCACTCTTCAAGGAACTTGTCCCGGGCGTCCTGCTTACCGGAGGCGAGAGTCGTCCCCCATGCCGTGCCCATGTTCACGACGAAGACGCCCATGGTGATCTCCAAGTCGGCCATAGCCTTGGCGAGCCTGTCTTGCTCCTCCTTGGGCCGTGACTTCATCCCGTTGTCCTCCCAGGCTTGGAACCCTTCGTCCGAGGCGAACTTGAGTTGGTCGACGAGGTCGGCCCCGGCCGAGTTCTGGAACATCCCAAAGTGGGGCGCGTATTTGAGTTTGAATTTTCGGGGGTTCATGGGGTTCTGGAGCGGACTTGGCCGCGGCAAGCGGTCGATCCATGAGGCCCCGGCCAAAGCCGCGGCTCCTTGGATCACGTCACGTCGGGTCGGCCGATGTGCCACGGAGGCATCTTACTCGCCTCCGCGCCCAAGAATCAGATCATTGATATTTCCGTCGCTAACTCCGGGGTCGCTGGCGCGTACTAGACCTTGGCACCCCTATGTGGATCGCTGACTTGAAGCATTCGAGAGACCTGGACCGACGGGCGACCGAGCAGTATGGCGTTCCTGCCATGGTGCTGATGGAACGAGCAGGGCTCGCAGTTTTCGAGGCCCTCCGTGAACTGCTCCCCGAGGGTGGTCGCGTCATCGTGATTTGTGGTGCGGGCAACAACGGCGGCGACGGATTCGTCGTGGCCCGTCTGGCCCTTGAGGCGGGCTACGCGGTGGAGTGCTTGGTGGCGGCTCAGCCCGAAGACCTTCGAGAAGAATGCCGCCAACAGCTTCAGCAGGCCGAGGCCCAAGGGATCCGTCCGATTTTTCCCAGCGACGCCCGATGGGCCAGGCGGCTCGATTGCTTGGGATGCTACGACCTCATTGTCGACGCGCTTCTTGGGATCGGGATCCATGGTGAGGTGAAAGGGCCCGTCCGCGAGGCGATCGAGGCGATCAATCGGAGCGGCGTCCCGGCCCTCTCCGTTGATGTTCCCAGCGGAATTGAGACCGATACCGGCCTCGAGCTTGGCGTGAGCGTCTGGGCGCTGCGGACGGTCACGTTCGGCCTGCCCAAGCCTTTCCTCTTTCAGGGCCGTGGGCTGGAGCACTGCGGCTATTGGTCCGTGGCGGACATCGGGTTTCCCCAAACTTTGTTGCGTGAACCGACCGGGGCCAAGACGGTCGACCGGGCCTGGGTGGCCGGCCTCCTGCCGGAGCGGCTCAAAGACAGCCACAAAGGCACCAACGGCCACGTCCTCATTGTGGCCGGGAGCCGGTCCATGCGCGGTGCGGCGGTCTTGGCCGCTAAGTCGGCGATTCGGGCCGGAGCTGGCCTCGTTACCGTCGCCGGGATCGAACCGGTGATCGACGTCGTCGCCTCCCACGTCCCCGAGGCCTTGCTGATGCCTCTGGCCGAGGACGATGGTCGGATCTCGCCGAGAGCGGTGGACACGGTCTTGACCTCAGGAGACCGATTCTCGGGCGCCGTGTTCGGGCCTGGGACGACGCACGACGATCCGGTGGTGGAGTTTCTGTCAGGGCTCTGGTCACGATGGGAAGTTCCGAGCGTGATCGATGCCGACGCGTTGAACGCAGTCGCCCTGGGCGTCGGGCTGCCTCCGTGCGACGCCGTCCTGACGCCTCACCCTGGCGAACTGAGCCGAACGATGCAGGTGACCGTGGCGGAGATTCAGAGCGACCGCTTCCGCGCGGCGAGGGAAGCGTCAGCGAAGTTTGGCAAGACGGTGCTTCTGAAAGGGGCGCACAGCATCGTCGCCTCTCCGGACGATACGTTGCTCGTGAACGGCACAGGCAACCCCGGGATGGCCTCTGGCGGCATGGGCGACGTACTTTCGGGCGTGATCGGTGCGCTCCTTGGCCAAGAGCTTCCGTCTTATCTAGCAGCCGCTTGCGGAATGACATGGCACGGACTGGCCGGTGACCTTTGCGCTCGTCAGATCGCGCCGGTCGGCTACACCGCGACCGAGGTCGCGGAGGCGCTCCCACAGGCAAGGGCTAAACTGACCGAGCCGTGCGACCCGCCCTCCTAGGACTCTTGCTCGCTTTGAACGCCGTTGGCTGGTGCCAAGCGGCGAAAACAGTCACAGTCTCGTTCCCCAACGAAGGAGACCGAGAGGTCTGGATCCAAGAGACCGACGCCGCCGGTGTCGCGGCGACCACGCCAGCAAGCGGCACTGGGGTTCAGATCGAAGCTCCGTCGACTCCAGGAAAGGCTGTCGTCTATGCCCACGACAAGACCACAGGGAACGTCGCCGAGAAGCCACTGGCCGAGGTGCTCAAGACCGGTGTCTGGAAGGTCGAAGCCAAAGACGAGAAGCGCGTCTTCAGGATGGACTTCGTCGTGGTCTCGGACGGCAAGCCGGTCGCTTCGGCCCTCGTGCGGGGCACAGTCGGCAACGAGACCAAGACCGGACTCGTCGTCCCTGGGGATCAAGGACGAGCGTCGTTGTTCCTCGTTCCGGTCGGCTCGGTCAGGGTCGTGGTCGAGTACAAAGCCGAGGGTACGACCCGAACGACGCCGCCCCAGATTTTCGAAGCCAAGCTGGGAACAGGAACGCCGGCCGCCCGGCAACTCACCATCTCGGACAAAGTCGAGACCCTCGCTCCGGCGACCGGACAAGAGCCTCAGGGCATTAGACCTGAGACGACAGCAGACAAGGCCGAGCAGACGGCCCCGGCCCCCAACCCGATCGCTTCGCTGGTCAATCTCGTCGTCGGCCTGGCCGTGATCGGTGGCGTGGCGGCAGGCGTCCTCTGGTACGTCCGCAAGAACCCGAAACAGGTCGAAGACGCGCTGAAGAAGGTCGGTCTGGGGGACCAACAGCCAACTACGGCCGCTACTCCACCGACACCGTCCCAGCCCGAGCCGATCAAGCCGATCGTCCTCGACCCTGGGGCTCCAGCGCAGGCAGTGGTCGCTACTGCCATAGCCGTGAAGAACCCCAGGCTCGTCAAATCTGACGGCTCGGTCGTCCTCCTGCCGGAGGGAGCCTTCGAGGTCGGCCGAGACCCCGGTTTGGCCGTGAGCCTTGAAGGCGAATCGACCGTCTCCAGGCGGCACGCCCGGCTCGAAAGGAAAGGTGACGACGTGGCCCTGACCGACCTCGGAAGCACGAACGGGACGTTTGTGAACGGGGCCAAGCTCGCGGGCGAGACCGTACTTCGGCCTGGGGACTCCGTCCAGTTCGGGGCCGTCCAATACCGTTTCGAATCATAAGAACATGGGCGGCACAGTCCTGAGGGCCCTGGTCTGCGGAGCGGCGGGAGCCGTGGCCTGGGTGCTCTGCGAGCCGTTCTTCCCGCGATTGGTGGGCGGGCTCGCCCGAGACCCCAGATGGAGCGCCGTCGAACTGGCGCTTTTCTTGTTGCTTGGGACGCTCGTCGGTCTGGCCGCCGGTGTCTTGCACGGATTGCGGCAAGGGAGCCGGCGGGCCGCTCTCTCGTCGGGCGGGCTCGGCGCGTTGTTCGGGGCCGTCGGCGGTGGGCTCGGACATTTCTTCGGTTCTGCCATGTTCACCCTGGCCGGTGGAGACGGCGTCACTATGAACCCCTTTGCCCGGACTCTTGCCTTCATTCCGATGGGACTGATGCTGGGAGCGGCGATCGGGGCCTCACAGCGGACTCTGCGGGGTTTTGTCTCTGGCTCGATCGGCGGGGCCATCGCCGGATTTGTCTTGGGGGCGAGCTTCGATCCGATCGCCCTGGTCCTGTCGCCCTTCATCATGGCCGCAAACCTTGACCGGGTCGCCCAGGGTGGCCAAGTCGAGATCGGCGGACCGGCGCGAGCTGTCACCTGCTTCGGTCTTGGGCTGTTCGTGGGTCTGTTCACGGCCCTGTTCGACCACGTGACCCGGCAAGCCTGGCTGAGGCTAACGCTAGGGCGCAACGAGGGACGGGAGTGGCCGATCGACGCCCAACAGACGCTCGTCGGGCGCGACGAAAGGGCGCATGTGCCGGTGTTCTCCGACCCCCAAGTTCCCGCTTTGGCGGCCGTCATCGTCCGCGAGCAGGGTGGTTACATCTTGAAGGATCCCAGTTCGCCGATCGGAGTCGGGCACAACGGGATCCGGGTTCAAGAAGCCCCTCTTCAACACGGCGACACAATCCAGATCGGGAGCCTGAGCTTCGAGTTTCTAATGCGTGCCGGGGCCAGGAACGCGGCAGAAGGACGGGCCCGAGCCGTGCCCATTGGGGGCCAACGTCAGCCTGTCCAGCCGACGTCGCCGGTGCCGTCGGTGGCGCCGGTCCAGCCCGCCGCCGCGCCGACGCTCGTCGTCATGAACGGGCCCATGACTGGCCAGAGGTTCCCCGTCCAAGGCCCGACGGAGATCGGGCGCGAAGGCAGCGGGGTCAGGCTGTTCGCAGACGCTCAGGCGTCTCGCCGCCACGCCCAAGTGGAGTTTGGCCCGGCCGGTGTGTCTGTCACTGACCTGGGAAGCACGAACGGCACGTTTGTGAATGGCCAAAGAATCACCAGTTCGCCTTTGCGTCCGGGAGACATCGTCACTGTGGGATCGACTCAACTCAGGCTCGAAGCCTGAGGCCCGTAAGTCAACCGGGCCGAAAAGAACGTCTAGAATGGAAGAGCCTATGGACGTTTCGCAGGGCCATGACCCCAACCGCACGGTGATTGGCGGTGCCCCGGTCGACAACCGGACCCAGGCGATGGGAGCCGCGCCATTGGCCAGCGACCCGAACCGCACGACTGCCTGGGCACCCCCCTCCTTGGAACTTGGTGTTACCGTCACGGCGAGCCGTGGGGCGACGATGGCGAACGGGCCTGCCCGTGAGCAGTTCCTCCTGGAGCTTTCCGCGCCCGACGAGCCGGGCCTGCCGGGTGTCGTGACGAGCGGATCAAGGACTCCTCTGAACCTGTGTCTCGTGATCGACCGTTCGGGATCGATGGAGGGGCCACCGCTCGAGTACGCGAAGCAGGCTTGCGGGTTTGTCGTCGACCTTTTGAATCCGGACGATGTCCTCAGCATCGTCGTTTTCGATGAAACGGTCGAGGTCCTCATGGCTCCGCAGCGGGTCAGTGACAGGCAGACGATCAAGGCAGGGATCGCGCAGCTCAGCCCGGGATACACGACCAACCTGTACGACGGGATCCAACTGGCGGCGCAGCAACTCGGTCAATTCGCCGAAGCGAGGCGGGCCACACGCATGATCGTTTTGACCGACGGGGAACCGACTGCCGGGATCAAGGACTTCTCAAGTCTTGTGCAGCACGCCGGAGACATCCGCCAACGCGGGATCACCTCGACCTTCCTCGGTTTTGGGCCTGAGTACAACGAAGAGCTCCTGGCGGCCATGGCCAAGAAAGCAGGCGGCAACTATTACTACATTCCGCAACCCCACCTGATCCCGGAGATCTTTCGGACAGAACTCCAAAAACTGATGACCGTCTCGGCGATGAATCTCAAGCTTTCTCTCAAGCTGGCTCGCTGGGTGCAATTGCGGGCGGCGACCGGCCACAGCGTGCCGCCTGACTCACGCGAGTTCTCGCTGGACCTCGCTGATCTTGAGCGAGGCGCGACGATGCAGCAGGTCTTCGACTTCGAGTTTCCCAACCACCCGCTAGGGCACTACCGGGTGGCTGGCGGCGCCCTTTCTTACACGGACGGGAGCGGGGCTAGCCGGTCCGTCAACGTGGACTTTGTGATGGAATTCACGGGCGATTCAGCGCGGTTCTCGGCCCCCGTCGATCCGAGAGTCGCAGCGGCCGCTCAGGTCTCGGCCGCCTCTCGGGCTGTCGAGCAAACCATCATGGGCCTCAAGACGCAGCAACTCACGACCGCAGGAGCTGTGGCCGACCTCCAAAAGACGCAGGCCCTTCTTTTGGCCCAGGGACGGACGCAAGAGGCGCAAGAAGTGACGATCGCGATGCAGGCGATCCAACGCGGCGACACGGGCGGGGCGGAAAAGACCTTAATGGGAACCATGGTGAACCTTGACCAGGGCAAGAGGCCCTGAACTCGGCACGGTTTGGCGGCCCGAACCATGAGTCTGGCGGCGATCGATCAGCGATTGAAGGTCACCCACGTCCCAAGAGGACGGCCCGAGACGACCTTGGCGGAAGCGGTCAGGCGAGGGCTCTCGCATACGCCCAGGACCCTGCCATCCATGCTGTTCTACGACCAAGCTGGGTCGGAGCTTTTCGATTCGATCACAGAGCTCCCGGAATACACCCTCACGAGGTCTGAGCGTTCGATCCTCCTTCGCCATGCCGACGAGATGGTCGCGGCGATCCCTGACCTGGCCGAAATCGTCGAGTTTGGGAGCGGGAGTGGGGAAAAGACCCGCATCGTCCTTGACGCGGCCCTCGCCACCGGCCCGGTGCGCTACGTTCCGATCGACGTTTCGGGCCAGCACCTTGAAGCCTCGATGCGAGGACTGCTAGTGGATCGGCCAACGCTATCAGCCCATGCTCTGGTCGCTGAGTACTTCGACGGCCTCAGGGCCCTTCCCAAGCCGATTGGCCCTCGGGCATTCATGTTCATGGGGAGCAACATCGGCAACTTGACGACAGACGAGGCGACCGAGTTCTTGAAGCTTGTACGGCGTGAGATCGGAGAGCACGACAGGCTCTTCGTCGGTGTGGACCTGGTGAAGGACCTGGCATTGATGCGGGCCGCCTACAACGACTCATCGGGCGTGACGGCAAAGTTCAACAAAAACCTCTTGGCCAGGCTCAACAGAGAGCTCGGAGCCTCGTTCGACCTAGACGCGTTTGATCACCTGGCCGATTGGTTCCCCGAATCCTCCCGGATCGAGATGCGGCTCGTCAGCCGTACCCACCAAATGGTGACTCTAGGAAACCTTGGCCCCTTCGTGTTCCAAGAGGATGAATGGATCAGGACCGAGGTCTGTCACAAGTACACGCCCACATCGATAAAGGAACTGGGCTCGACGGCGGGGTTCAAAATGGTTCAAACTTGGACGGACGATCCCGGCTGGTTCATGGTGGCCGCTTTTGGAGCTGAAATTGGACGCTAAGACGTCGGTCGCCAAAAGGCTTGGCGACGCCCGCAAGGTGACGCTTTGGCTCATGGAGCAAGTGCCTGAGGAGTTCTGGAACCAGCGGGTCCACGACTTCTACTCACCTATTGGTTGGCACTTCGGCCATATAGGAAGGACAGAGGAACACTGGGCCTGTACCCGGGCAACGGGGAGAGCCCCGCTGTCAGAAGACTTGGACTTCCTCTACACGGATTGCCCCGAAAATCCCAAGGACGCCCGTGTGCGCGTCCCTAACAAAGCCGAGACCCGCGCCTATCTTGATTCGACCCGAGCAGCGGCGCTGGAAGCTCTCACTAGGACTGAGTTCGAGAATACTGACCTTTTGGTGAGAGACGGTTACGCGTGGGAGTTCGCGCTTCAGCACGAGTGCCAGCATCAAGAGACGATCTGCGAGATGATGGCGCTGATCCATATGGCTGGAGCTAAGCCTGAACAAGCACGGATCGCGACAGCCGACGGCCCCAAGCTCGAGTGGGTTGCCTTCCCCGGGGGCCGAGTCACGCTGGGCTCTTCAGACCCCTTCGTTTATGACAACGAACGGGAGCCCCACGAGGTGGAAGTCGATCCCTTTGAGATCATGCGTCGAGCCGTTACCGTCTCCCAATGGCGAGCGTTCATCGGCGAAAGGGGCTACGAGAGGCTCGACCTTTGGAGCGATGCCGGTTGGGAGTGGAAGCAATCTGAGCAAGCGGCTCGACCTTTTGGTTGGACACCGGATCTCCACCATCACATTGGCCCCAAGGGTGTCCGTGCCATGGACGGTGACGAGCCTGTGACGGGAGTCTCTTGGTTCGAAGCCGATGCCTTCGCCCGATGGGCCGGCGCCCGACTTCCCACAGAAGCCGAATGGGAAGCGGCTTGCGGCCCCGAACGATACCCATGGGGGGACGACGAGCCAACCTCTGACCATGCGAACTTCGGCATCCAGAACTGGGGGCCCAAGCCCCCTCCCAAGCTTGGATCCAGCCGCATTGGAGTCGAGGGCCTGGCCGGTGGATGTTGGGAATGGACCGCTTCCGCGTTCCTCCCATTCCCCGGGTTCGTCGCTTATCCTTATGACGGGTACTCGAGGGCCCACATGGACGGCAGACACCGGGTCTGCAAGGGCGGATCTTGGGCCACGGCCGGGCCCCTGCTGCGCAAGTCGTTCCGAAACTGGTACGTCCCCGGCTATCGCCAAGGGTTTTTGGGAGTCCGACTTGCCCGTTGAGCTCCCATGATCGACTATTCGGGAGTCAGTGTCGACTACGGAGCCGTGGCCGCGTTGCGCCAAGTTTCCCTCTCTGTCCCAAAGGGCAGGACGGTCTGCCTGATCGGCCCAAGCGGTTGCGGCAAGTCGACCCTCGTCCGAGTCGCCCTCGGGCTGGTGCCCGTCACCTCAGGGACGGTGCGGGTCGGTGGCCAAGACCTCAAGCCGACAACGATCGTCGCGATCCGGAGGCGGACTGGATATGTCGTGCAAGACGGCGGCCTCTTCCCGCACCTCACCGCCCGTCAGAACGTGCTCTTGATGCCGGACCGGCTGGGATTCTCGGCCCTTGATCGACTGGGCGAACTCGCCGAGTTGGTCAGGCTCCCGCTGGACGCCTTGGAGCGTTATCCGGCCGAATTGAGCGGGGGCCAACGCCAGCGAGTGGCACTCATGCGGGCCCTTGTCCTCGATCCTGACTTGCTCCTGCTTGACGAACCCCTTTCGGCCCTCGATCCGATGGTCAGGAGCGGGCTGCAGGACGACCTCAAAGAGATCTTTGCCAAGCTTGGCAAGACAGTCGTGCTGGTCACACACGACATGCCAGAAGCGGCCCACTTTGGCGAACTGATCGTGCTCATGAACGAGGGGCGCATCGTCCAGTCCGGCGCCCTGCGCGACTTGCTCGACAACCCAGCCGATCCATTCGTCAAGTCTTTTATCGAAGCTCAACGGAGGCTCACCACCCTGTGAGGGCGTTGCTTGTCGCTTGTCTCTTGGCCCTCAGCGCCTGGGCGATGGCAGAACCCACCGCCGTCATCGGTTCCAAACGGTTCGTCGAAAGCTACGTCCTTGGCGAGATTGCAGTCGGGCTGTGCCGCGAGGCGAAGCTCCAAGCGGAGCACAAGCAAGGGATGGGCGGTACTGCGGTCCTCTGGGAGGCGCTCAAAGCCGGGCAGATCACGGCCTATCCCGAGTACACGGGAACGATCGCTGAAGAGATCTTGAAGCGCCCCGGGGCCAGTCGTCACGAAATGGCGAAGGAACTCCGTTCAATGGGCGTCCTTCTTGGCGACGACCTGGGGTTCAACAACACTTATGCGTTCGTCATGACCAAGGCCAGGGCCAAAAGCCTCGGGGTCACCAAGGTGAGCGATTTGGCCCAACACCCCGGACTGCAGGTCGCTCTGACTCCAGAGTTCTTGGAGCGGAGCGACGGATGGAAAGCCGTTTCGGACCGCTATGGGCTGACCGGGCTGCAGACGAAGGCCGTGGACCATGCCCTCGGTTATCAGTCGCTGGTCTCGGGGGCGGCCGACGTGAAGGACGCCTACTCGACCGATGCGCAAATCGCCGACCTGGACTTGGCCCTCCTGACCGACGACCTTGGCTTCTTTCCAAGCTACCGGGCGGTCTATCTCGTCCGAGCCGAACGCCCTGACGTCATGTCGGCGCTGGGCGCGGCTTCAGGCACGCTCGACGAAGCGGCCATGACGGCCTTGAACGCCGAAGCGACCCGCACAGAAGACTTTGCTGGAGCCGCCGCCGACTATCTGCGTTCCCGAGGCACAAAGACAACCTCAAGCTCGACGAGTCCCAGCTTGGTCCAGCAGACCCTCACTCTTGGCGCCCAACACCTTGCCATGGTCGGGCTTTCTCTCGCCCTGGCGGTGCTGGCAGCGCTTCCCCTCGGGGTGGCGGCGAGCAAGCCAGGCCCCTTGAGCCAGCTGATCCTGGGTGTCTGCGGCGTCATTCAGACGCTGCCCTCGATCGCGGTGCTCTTGTTCCTGATCCCGGTCTTCGGCATCGGCTTCGCTCCCGCGGTCGCGGCATTGTTCCTCTATTCGTTGCTTCCGATCATCCGGAACACGGCGGCTGGGCTCCAGTCGGTGGCACCTTCACTGCGCGAGTCTGCCGAGGCCCTTGGCCTGGGTCCATGGGAGCGGCTCCGGTTCATCGAGGCCCCGTTGGCCAGCCGGACGATCGTGGCTGGGATCAAAACGGCAGCCGTCATCAACGTCGGGACAGCCACTCTCGGGGCCTTTATCGGCGCAGGCGGGTTCGGTCAGCCCATCGTCAGTGGCCTGGCCTTGAACAGCGTCCCGGTCATGATGCAAGGCGCGGTACCGGCGGCGGTTCTCGCCCTTCTCGTCCAAGGCGCGTTCGAGGTCCTGGAGAGGACGGTCGTGCCTCGCGGACTTCGCCTGAAGCCGCGTTGACTGTTTCGGTACAGTCTCATCCGAATGCGCCGATATTCCCCGACCGAACCCGTGAGCGAGGTGCGGCGCGTCCGCATCATCGAGTCGGGTGAGCCCATGGTGGAGTATCTGTCACTGTCGCCCAGGCTCATTCAATCACGTCCGAGGTATCGGTACACCCGGGTCAGCTTTTTGAGGGAGCGGGTCGCGGCGATGCTCGTCGCGGCAGTCGAGGCCCTGCCGGACGGATTCGGCTTCGCCGTGGTCGAGGGCTGGCGGCCTCCTTACATTCAGCGTCGGATGTATCTGGCGCAATGGCACAAATGGCGCGAGAGGCACCCCGACTGGAGCGATCTGCAGTTGAAGAGGGTGGTGAGCCGGTTCACGGCCCCGATCCATGGCCGGGTTCCTCCGCCGCACTCGACAGGCGGCGCGGTCGACTTGATCCTCTGCGACCGAGACGGCCATGAACTGCACGACCCCTCGCCGTACGCGCTGAACGATCACCGAGGCTATGCCTTCGACGCGCCAGGCATCAACGAAGCCGAACGCGAGAGGCGGAACCTCATGAAGTCGGCGCTCGAAGGAGCCGGGCTCACGAACTATCCGAGCGAGTGGTGGCACTGGAGCTATGGCGACCAGGGTTGGGCCTACCGAACAGGAGGTGCGAACGCCGTCTATGGCCCGGTCGAGCCATCCGGTTGGCAGCCCGTGACCGAGGACGTTTCGGACGAGCCAGTCGAGAGGGTGCTTTCTTGAGTTGTGACTTCGATGTTCCTTCCGAACGTCTAAAATGGAGTCATGAAACGACTCTTACTCGTGACATTGTTGATGGCCATGGCTGTCGCGAGTTTCGGCCAGACCAGGGTCGAACTGATCTGCCAAATGACAGGCGCAGGAAAGGTCAAAGCCGTTTGGAAGACGCGAGACAGCACGGGCCAATACCAGGCTGAGCTCCAGGTGGAGGGCGAGCGGCTCCGACCGAACACGACCTATACCGTCCTCCTTGGGTCGGGGCAGTTTCGAGCGAACGTCCGCACGGATTCACTGGGCGTTTTCCGTCTGACTCGGCGTTACACAACAGCGACGCGGCCCGTCATTCGAATCGGAACACCTGGGATGTTGCTTTTGAACGTCTACCAGGTCATGCGGGGCACCTTCGTCAGGAAAACCTAGTACGCTCGGGCCTGATGAAAGTCGGGCAAGTTCCTTCTCTCGAGGCGATTCGGGCTGAGTTTCCGGCCCTGCGTTCCGGCTTCGTGTTCCTTGAGAACGCGGGCGGTTCGCAGGTGCCCCAGTGCGTGATCGACGCCATGGGCCGATTCATGGTGGAGGACTACGTCCAGACCGGAGCGGGATATCCGGCCAGCGACCGAGCGACCGATCTTGCGGCACGGGCCAAGGAGTTCGTCACTCGGCTCGTTGGAGGCGAAGACGCGGGGTGTTGTGTGTTCGGGGCATCGGCCACGGCTCTCATCTCGATGCTCGCCGAGTGCTGGTCACGGATGCTCGTGGCCGGCGACGAAATCGTGGTGAGCGTCGCCAACCACGAAGCGAACATCGGAGCTTGGCTTCGGCTGGAAAGGCTAGGGATCAAAATCGTTTGGTGGGGCGTCGATCCTGAGTCCGGGGCGTCGGACCTTGACGAGTTGGCCAAGCTTTTCAGTCCGAGGACGCGACTCGTCGCCTATCCGATGACCTCGAACCTTCTTGGGGACCTCGCTCCTGTCCGTCAAATCAACCGCATGGCCCACGACGTGGGGGCCAAAGTCGTGGTCGACGGGGTCGCGTTCACCTCCCACGGCCTTCCGGACGTCCTCCGGGACGAAACCGACTTTTTCGTCTACTCGTGCTACAAGGTGTACGGGCCGCATGTGGCGGTCATGTTCGGTCGGACCGATGCCTGGGCCGACCTCAAGGGGCCAAACCACTTCTTTGTCCGCGACGACGAGCTGCCCCGCAAGTTCGAACTCGGCTGCCTGCCCTACGAGTCGCTGGCCGGAGTCTTGGCCCTGGGCGAGTATCTGGGATTCCTCGCTGGATCGACCAGCACCGACCGAGAGACAATGAGGGCCGCCTATGAGCGGATGGGCGAGTTTGAGCACGCCCTCACGCAGCGCCTGATGGGCGGGCTCCACCAAGTTCCGGGCATCAGAATCGCTGGCCCCTTGGACGGCCACCGCGTGCCTACGGTCTCATTCAAGATAGCCGGGCGGTCGAACTCCGACATCGTTCGATATGTCCAGTCCCGCGGGATCGGGATCAGGAGCGGGCACATGTACTCCTACAGACTTTGCGAAGCCCTCGGAGTCGAGCCGGAGGAGGGGTTTGTGAGGGTGAGCGCGGTCCACACGAACACGCCCGAAGAGATTGACAGGTTTTTGGAAGCGTTGTCCGAAGCGCTGTAAGATAGGAGGCATGGTGACTCCGGGCTCTGACTCGCGCGTACAGAAGTTGATCGCGCGGCTGGACGAGGCGGTGGAGACCGACTGTGTGCACGGTCGGTGCGACAAGGTCAAGGCGATCCTTGAAGAAGCGTTCCACTCAGAGGAGGATCTGTTTCCAGCGGAGATGATGGCCCCTGACACGGACAAATACGCCAGGAGGCTCCTCCATCGGGATCCCCAGGGACGGTATTCGGTCGTCGTGATGGTCTGGGGAGTCGGCCAGGGAACCGCATTGCACGACCACGCGGGCGAATGGTGCGTCGAGTGTGTTTACCGGGGTCGGATCAAAGTGACCTCGTTCGATCTTGTGGGATCCGTGGAGGACACGCCGATCCAGTTTCGACAAGAGTTCGAGACGATGGCCGGCGTGGGCGAGGCCGGGGCCCTGATTCCGCCTTACGAGTACCACACGATCGCCAACGGGCTCGAAGACCGGCCATCGGTGACCGTCCATGTCTATGGCCACGAACTTTCGTGGTGCCACGTGTACTTGCCGGTGGATGGTGGGTTCGAGCGCGTGCGGCGCGATCTTTGCTACACATCGTGAGCCGTCCAGCGGTGGTCCTCCTGTCGGGAGGGCTTGATTCGGCCACGGTCTTGGCGATGGCTCAAGAGAAAGGGTACGAATGTCACTGCCTGACCGTCGCTTATGGACAGCGGCACGCCGTGGAGATCGATGCGGCCCGAAAGTTGGCCGCTGCTCTTGGGGCCGTCGAGCACAAGGTTCTCCGGCTTGACCTGAGGGACATCGGGGGATCAGCCCTGACCGACGACGCTATCTCGGTGCCCAAGGGCGGCCTTCAAGACGGGATCCCAGCCACCTATGTCCCAGCCCGGAACACCTTGTTCTTGGCCTTGGCCCTGGGATATGCGGAGGTGATCGGAGCACGGGACCTGTTTATCGGCGTCAATGCTGTGGACTACAGCGGATATCCGGACTGTAGGCCCGAGTTTGTCGCCGCCTTTGAGACCCTGGCCAACCTCGCCACGAAAGCCGGTGTTGAAGGGGCGAGATTCCAAATCCATGCCCCATTGGTGTCGATGACAAAGGCTGAGATCATTCGGCAGGGCCTCCGACTGGGTGTGGACTACGGGCTGACCACGTCCTGCTATGACCCGGTCGATGGTGACCCGTGTGGCCAGTGCGACTCTTGCTTGATCCGATCGGCGGCGTTCGCCGAGGTCGGTGTTCCGGATCCGGTCTGTGACCGGTCGGAGCCCCGTGGCACCATTGCCAACGAGGCACCTTCCGAACCGAGAGAGTCGACTTAAGACTTGTCTTTGAAGCCTGGGAGCCGGCGGCCCTTATAATAGCCGTCGGGCGAGGCGCAATGGTTCTTGGCGAAAGGCTCTCCTCCGACGTTTTTGGTCGGGGTGACTTCCGGCAGGTCGGTCGTGTAGTGCGTCCGCCGCTTAGCCGTTCGTTGGTGCGAAAACTTTCGTTTGGGATTCGGCATTACTTTTTCTCCCGGTGGACTGTGACCTTTCGCAAGTTCGGGTTGTACTTGTTGAGCTCGAGCTTGTCCGGCGTGTTCTGCTTGTTCTTGGTCGTAACGACGTAGTGCTTGCCGTCTTCGGTACAGACCAGCCTGATGATCTCACGCTTTTCGCCTTTCTTCTTGGCCATGGCTCAAAACTCCAAGTCCCGTGGAACCGGACGGGAATCATGGCACAGTCCCGGCCTTGCGGGAAGGGACCAAGACCAGAGTGCCCGGTGTGGGACTCGAACCCACACGGCATTGCTGCCAACGGATTTTAAGTCCGCTGCGTCTACCATTCCGCCAACCGGGCCTCATCCTGCCGAGTCTAGCAGGTGACGGTCGGCTTTACCTGGCTCCAACCCGGCCCCCGGAGTCCAACTGGAGTTCTGACCGCGCTTGGGCTTCGCCAGGCAGTTGCGTGGATCCACGGAGCCACTGGGACACCGGTGCGGCGGCCAGGCTCACGACGAGGACGGCCAAGGCGCAGAACAGGCAGACCAGATTGAGCCCAAAGCTAGGATTGGCAGACACGGTCTTTCGAGCTCCCTCGTCGCTCACGAACGTGGCTTGGATGATGCCCAGGTAGTAGTAGACGCTGACAGCCGACGTCACTGCGAGAACGATCGCCAGGGGTACAAGCCCGGTCGACAGCGCATCCTGGAAGATGAACAGCTTGGCGAAGAAGCCAGCGGTCGGCGGGATCCCGATCAGCGAGGCGACAAAGACGATCAAGCACCCGACAGCGAACGGGGCGCGCTTCCAAAGACCATGGAGGTCTTGGAACCGGGTGCCCTCTTCGCCCCCTTTGGCGGCGAGCGACACGACAGCGAACGAACCGACCGTCATCAGACAATAGACAACGAGGAAAAAGAGGGCTGTGGTCAAAGGCACTTGATCCGGCTTCTTGACGTGCGCCAAAAGGGCCACAAGCACATACCCCGCGTTGGCAATGCTCGAATACCCGAGAGTCCGCTTGACGTCTTTCTGCACCAAAGCAGCGAAGTTGCCGACCACCATCGTGGCGATGGCCACCCAAAAGAGGGCGGGCAGCCAAAACTCTTGGAGGGCCCCAGAGGCTGACAAGACGCGGGCCAGGGCCCCGATGGCCGCCACTTTCGAGGCAGCGGCCATGAAAGCGGTCACGTTGGTCGGCGCGCCTTGATAGACATCGGGCGCCCACTGGTGGAACGGAACGAGCGCGGCCTTGAACATGAGGCCGACCAACAGCATGCCGACCCCGAACACAGCCATCGTCAGGTACCCGCTCTCGGGCATCGCCGCGATCATGGCGATGCCTCCCAGGTCGAGCGATCCGGTAGGGCCATAGATATAGGCGATGCCCATCAACAGGAACGCCGATGCGAAGGCGCCGAGAAGGAAGTACTTGATCGCGCTCTCTTGGGACTTGGCCTGCTTTCGGTCCATACCTGCCATGCAATAGAGAGCGATGCTGAGCACCTCCAGCCCCAAGAACAGCATCAGCATGTTGGTCGTGGAGACCATGATCATGCCGCCAGCCGTCGACCAAAGGGCGAGCTGATAGAACTCGGCAAAGGCGATCTTCTTTTCCCGCAAGTAGGGGTCGCTGAAGAGGAAGGTCAGCAGGCAGACACCGATCAGGAGCAGTTGGAGCACGAGCCCGACCTGGTCGCGGACCATCATCCCGGCGAACGTTGGGCCGGGTTCCATGCCGAATTGGGCCAAGGTCAAGGCTCCTGCCAAAGCAAGGCCCACGACGGAGACCGTCACGATCGGCCCGTTGCTCTGCTTTGGCCGGAACATCTCGATGAAGAGCGCGACCAAGCCCGCGACAACGACGGTGGTCATCGGCGCCAGGGTCAGCCAGTCGATCGTCGGGATCGGCTGCTCGCGGATCAAGCCGGCACCTCCTGCCGATCGAGCCAAGGCTCGGCCGTCTCATACTTGTCCACGAGGTAAATCTCAGCCGACGGTTCGGGCAGAGCGAGCGGCCCTTGACGAAGCGCCCGAGCCTCGCCAAGCGGGAACGCCTTTGGATCAAAGCCGAAGGCTTGACAGGGGAGATCGCTCACAAAGTCGATATAGGGCTCCTCGTCACCCAGAACATAAACAAGCACAGGGAGCGAGGCGTCGCGGAGGAGGCTCCGGTCGATTTCAAGCCAGTGCCCGCCGTACTCCATGGGAGTCGACTCGGCCGCTGTCGCCCCGAAGAGCAGATAAACGACGCCGTCAGCCCCGTCTTGCCGCGCTCGTTCGATCTCGACCTGAGTTTGGGATTTCAGCGTTTCGAGGGCGGCCTCGGCCTTGCCCGGGTCTGACTCGAGCCACGCCCTTACGTCGAGGCCTTGGTCTTGGGCTCGGCCAAACGGGTTCTTGACTGGCGGCCACCAAGCCTGCCCCTCGTCAGGGCGAGCAACGGACACGACGCCGTCGGCCCGAGGATCTGGCGCCCAACAGAGAACCGGGCTAGGTCGAACAGACCCTCCGGCGATGGCCGTGTGAAGCCGTTCGCGACCGGTCATGGCGCCCTCCTGGCGGTCGCGCCGCCGGGAGCGGGCCGGGCCTCGGGTTGAACGGGGACATGAAGGTTGGCTGGGGCCACGACCGAGAGAACGGTGTACTCTCCATAAGAACCTGGACGCCGGGGAGTCACCCTCACTAGGTCGCCGTTGTGGTCGATCTCAAGCGTCGAGTCGGCCCATACCGGCCTTTGGCCAGGCTCGTTGACCGTCATCAGACGGACAGCGCCAAGGGCCTTCTCCATCGGCTTGATGAAGGTGTTGGGATAGACGCCTCCCCAGACGGCGAAGAGGATCAGAAGGCTGACCATGGCGATTTCGCCTGGTTTGAGGTCCTTGAGCCGCACCAGGTTCGGGTTGACCGGGCCATAGAAGACCTTCTGGAACATCCAGAGGAGGTACACCGCGGCGAGGATGACACCGACCCCGGCGATCGCCGGGTACCAAAGGTTCAAACCATTGAACCCGGCTACGCCCGCTTCAAAGGCCCCCATGAGGGCGAGGAACTCGCCGACAAACCCATTGAGCCCGGGCAAGCCGACGCTGGACAACATGACGATGAGGAACAAGGCGGCGAAGATCGGCATCTGGGCCTTCAAGCCGCCCATGTCGGCGAAGAGCCGCGTGTGGATCCTTTCGTACAGCAGACCGACCAGCAGGAACAGCGCGCCAGTGGAGATTCCGTGGTTCAACTGCTGGTACGCGCCACCGACGATGCCGTTGTGGGTCAAGCTGAAGATCCCAAGCATCACAAAACCCATGTGGGCGACCGACGAGTAGGCGACGAGCTTTTTGACGTCGGGCTGGACGGCGGCGACGACCGCGCCATAGATGATCCCGACAACGGCCAAGGTCATGACGACCGGGACGGCCTGGCGGGCCGCTTCAGGGAAGAGCGGGAGGGCCAGACGTAGGAAGCCGAAGGTGCCCATCTTGAGCAGGACGCCCGCCAAGATGACTGAGCCGGCGGTCGGCGCCTCCGTGTGGGCGTCGGGGAGCCAAGTGTGGAACGGGAACATCGGGCACTTGACCATAAAGGCCAGCGCGAACGCCCAGAACAACAAAGGCTGAAGCTTCATCGCCTCGCCTACCCAGAGCCGGCCGTTGGCGACCTCGGCCTGGAGGCTGAGAAGATCGAACGACATCACACCAGTCGCCTCACGGTGGAGTCCGGCCATCGCGATCATGCCGACCAGCATGAAGATCGAAGCGGCGAAGGTGTAGACAAAGAACTTGACGGCCGCGTAGTTGCGGTTCGACCCGCCCCAGATCCAGATCATGACCGCCATCGGGATCAGGCTCGCCTCGAAAAAGGCGTAGAAGAGGATCAAGTCCAGGCTCAGGAAGACGCCGAGCATGGCCGTGAGCAAGATCAGGACCATCGCGAAATACGTCTTGACGCGCTTCTCGATGTAGAAGCTGAACCAGACAGCGATGACGTTAAGGAACGTTGTCAGAAGAACGAGCCAAAGGCTGACGCCGTCAATCCCGACACGATAGTGGATGCCTAGCTGGTCGATCCATGGGACGAACTCGACCAGTTGCATATGGTACGTGCCAGGCTCGAACCGCTGAAAGACGACCACGCTTACGACGAAGGCAAGCAGGCTGAAGATCATCGCTGCCCCTTTGATCGCCTTGCTGAACTGTTCCGGAACAAAGAGGACGACTAAGGCCCCGATCAACGGCACTGCGAGCAGCGCGGAGAGAAGCCCGAACCCGGTCGGCTCCATCATCGGGCGCCTCCCGCCATACTCACGGCATAGATCAGATAGCCGATCAGGGCCACGACCCCGATCTGCATGAGCAACGCGTAACCCCTGACATAACCGCCCTGGACCCACTTGAGCGCGTGGCCGAATCCGCCCGAGACGATGGCGAGCAAGTGCGCGATGCCGTCGACGACGTAACGGTCAAAGGCCCATGAGATCGAACCGATCACGCCCCCGGCCTTGACCGAACCTTCTCCGAGGACTTCATCGATGGCGAACTGGCGGGACGCGGCCAGGCGCAACGGGCTCCACTTCTTGAGATCCCAGCCTTCGGACTCGGGGAGCCTCTTTCGGTACATCCAGAGGCCGAGGGCGATGCCGCCGAGCGAGGTCAGGAAGGAGAGACCGATGAGGATCTCATGGGAAACCGGGCCGTGTTTGGACTTGTAAGGCATCCCGGTCAGCCAGGTCTTCAGGACTCCACCCTCATAGAGCCATGCCCCGAGCCAGCCGAGAGAGAAGACCGCCAAAACGACCAGCGGCAGCCACATAAGCACCGGAACTTCGTGCGGCTCATGGTTCCGGTCAAGGACGTGGTGTTCGGGCTCGGCCTGTTGAGCCTCATGAAGCGTCGCCTCGTCGTCGTTCATGAAGAAACCGTTGGGATCGGGGCCGTGGTCATGATGATGGTGATGAGGATGGACGTGGTGATGGTGGCCATGGTCGGGCTCGATGGCACGCCACCGCTCCTCGCTCGTGCCAAAGGTCAGGGCCATCATCCTGGTCATGTAGCAGGCTGTCATCGCGGCGACAACGAAGCCAAGCCACCCCGCCCACTGACCGACTGTGAGGGGACCGAGCATGACCGCCTTCTCCAGGTTGACGGCCGGGCCGAGGATCGCTTCCTTGGACCAAAAGCCGGCGAACAAGAACGGGATCCCGGCGATCGCCGCCCAGCCGATGCCCATCGTGAGGTAGGTGATCGGGAGCCGTTTGGCGAGAGAACCGTAGTTTCGCATGTCCTGGTTGTGGGCCATGGCGTGAATCACCGCACCTGATCCCAGGAACAGCAGGGCCTTGAAAAAGGCGTGAGTGATCACATGGAAGAGTCCCGCATAGAACGCCCCGACCCCACAAGCGATGAACATGTATCCAAGTTGCGAAACGGTCGAGAACGCGAGGACCTTTTTGATGTCCGTCTGTCCGAATGCGGTCGCCGCGCCGACGAGGGCGGTCAGGGCTCCGACGCCTGCCACGATCGCCATCGCCACGGGCGAGGCGAGGAACCAGTCACTCATTCGGTTCAAGAGGTAAACGCCCGACGTGACCATGGTCGCGGCATGGATCAGGGCCGAGACCGGGGTCGGGCCCGCCATCGCGTCAGGAAGCCAGATCGCCAGCGGGTATTGAGCCGACTTGCCCATCGCCCCGATGAAAAGGAGCAAAGCGATCGCTGTCGCGGCGCCTGGGTAGAGCGCGAGCAGTTCCGTGGCCTTCGGAAGGATGACGTCGAAGCTCAGCCAGCGCGGGTCGGTGACGCCGAGGAGGTCGCGGTTCGCGGCGACCAACGTTGCGACGCCGAAGAGGCCGAGTGTGAAACCCCAGTCGCCAATCCGATTGACGATGAATGCCTTGTTGGCCGCTTTGGAGTTCGCGACGTCCTTGTACCAAAAACCGATGAGGAGGTACGAGCAAAGGCCCACGCCCTCCCAGCCCACGAACGTCAAGACCAGGTTGTTGCCCAACACGAGCACCAACATCGCGGCGATGAAGAGGTTCAGGTATGTGAAGAACCTTGGGAAGTCGCGGTCCTCGGCCATGTAGGACGTCGCGTAGAGGTGGATGAGAGCCCCGATGCCGGTGATGATCAGGGTCATTGTCATCGAGAGCGTGTCGACCCTGAACTCGAAAGGCACATTGAGCCCGAAGAGCTGGATCCAAGGGAACAACGTCTCGACCACCGCCCGTTCGCCGACCGGGCGTCCCGCCAGTTGCACGGTGATATCGACGGCGACGAGGAACGCGGCCGCGACGGGGAGGACAGCGAGGGCCCCCATGACGGTCCGGCCGAACTTGGGGCCCAAGAAGCGGACGACGGAGCCGCCCAACAGCGACTGCACCAAAAAGCCCGCCAAAGGCAGGAAGAACACAAGCCAGATCGAAGGGAAACCGCTCATTCCGTCATCCTCTCAAAGCGCTCATGTCGTCGAGGTCCGCCTCGTTGCGAAGCCGGAAGATCGCCATGATGATCCCGAGGCCGACGGCGACCTCGGCCGCCGCCACCGCCATCACGAAGATCACCATCATCTGGCCGTTCATCGCGTTGAGCGCCGCCTGTTCTGTGCTGGCTCCAGGCACGATCTGATAGCGGGCAAAAGCGAGGAACGTGAGGTTCACCGCGTTCAGCATCAACTCGATGCACATGAACACGACCACCGGGTTCCGACGCACGACGACGCCGACGCCCCCGACGACGAACATGAAGAGCCCGAGGGTCAAGAACCAACCCAAAGGCACGTCAGAGGTCATGGAAGTGGCCAGGGGAAGAGGAAGCGTCACTGGGTCACAGCCTCCTCTTGGCCAGCAAGATCGACCCGACGATGCCGATCAGGAGTAGGACACTGGCGATCTCGAACGGCAGGACGTAGGTGGTGAAGAGCACGCGGCCGACCGATTGGGGCGTGCCGTACTCGTCCCCGATGGGGGAGCCCGAGACGGACATGAGGGGGACGATCACAGACGCAAAAACGACGACGGCCAAGGCGAGGCCGAACAGCCAAGCGAGGACGCCGCGCCCCTCGCGACCCTCGACGATGGGGCTGCGCTGGTGAAGCTGGAGCATCATGATCACAAAGAGGAACAGCACCATGATCGCACCGGCATAGACCATGATCTGCGAGATCCCGAGCAATTGGGCGCCCAACGTGAAATAGATGAAGCCGAGGACGAAGAAGTTGAGGACTAAGAGCAGTGCCGCTCGGACGGGGTTGTTGCCGAAGGCGACCACGCCGACTGCGGCAAGCCCGGCGATCGCGGCCAAGACGAGGAAGACAACCTGGTTCGCAGTCAAGCCTGGCCCCCTTCGGAGGCTGGGCCCGGATCGGCTAGCTTGATCGACCGTTTGGCCTGGGGATCGGAAAGTTTGACCGTCCGCTTGTCCATCGACTTGGCGCCTTTCTTGATGGTTGCGGCCAGGTTCATATAGAGGATCGCGAGCACGCCCATCGCGACCAAGAGCGCGACCCAGCCGCCGACCGGGCCAAGCACCCGCTCGTTGCTGCAGATGACCCAAATGCCGACCACGATGAAGTTGGCCACGGCGAGCGGAAGGAGCACCTTCCATCCAAGAGTCATCAGTTGGTCGTACCGGAGCCTGGGAAGGGTCGCCCGAAGCCAGATGAAGAAGGTGATGCCGGCCGCCATCTTGGCGACAAAGCCGAGCGGGCCAAGCCAGTAGTTCGCGGCGGCCATGCCTTTGAAGAATCCGGCTGCCGCCGGGAACGTCGCGGCCAAGTACTCCCAATTAAACGGCATCAGGTTGTATCCGCCCAGGAACACAGCGGCAAAGACCCCGCTGAAGACGAACATCGCCGCATACTCGCCCATGAAGAACACGGCGAACTTCATCGAGCTGTACTCGGTGTGGTAACCGGCGATCAGCTCGTTCTCGGCCTCTGGCAGGTCGAACGGAGCTCGGTTCGTCTCCGCCACCACGCAGACAAGAAAGATCGCTGCGCTGACCAGCCCAAATGGCGTGAAGAGGAACCAGTTCTGGACGGCGGGCACGAACCCCCACAGCGCCTGCTCTTGAGCCACGACCATGTCGGACATCCTGAGCGACGCCGTGGCGAGCACGACGCAAGCCAACGAGACGCCCATGGCCAGTTCATAGCTGATGAGCTGGGCCGAGGCCCGGAGCCCGCCCATGAGCGAGTATTTGTTGTTGGAGGCGTAACCGGCCAACACGACGCCATAGACGCCGAGGCTGGAGATCGCGAGCACGTACAGCAGCCCGATGTCCACATTGGCCACGGGCGTCAGATAGTGGAAGGGGCCGAGGATGTCTGTGCCAGGGATGAACCCTGTGGAGGCCTGGGGCAACGTGGCGCCGAGTGCAAAAGCGGGAAAGAGTGCGATGGCCGGGGCCAGGAAATAGATCTTCCGGTCGATCGAGGACGGAGTCACGTCCTCCTTCATGAACAGCTTGACGCCGTCGGCGATGGGCTGAAGCAGCCCGAACGTCCGGATCTTTCGCCCCCTCAAGGAGGCGAGTGGGAAGTTGTCAGGAATGGTGATCGTGCCAGTACGGTTCGGCCCGATCCTGTCCTGCATCCAGCTGAGCAACCGGCGCTCCCACCAGATGAGACCCGGAACGATGGTGAGGATGGGGACGACGAGCAACAGCACCCGGATCACGGCCAGGAGCCATGGCGCATCGACGCTCGTCCGCTGGAGCCACCCGAGAACGTCCATGTCTTGCGCGGGACTTTACCCGCCCCCTCCAGCCGGTTCGCCAACCAGGGACTCTCGGGCGACCAAGGCCCCTTCTTCGGGCAACAAGCTGTACTGGGCCGGGGCGAACACAGGGTGGACGCGAGCGATCTCTTCCATGACCTCGCCGGGATTGAAGAACGGGGTTGAGGGCCGGGCCCGCAAGAGGCACTCGGCAAAGACCCGCCAGGCTGGCTTGGCCTCGCCCGGCGGAGCGATCGCTTGCCGGAACCGTTGCACCCTGCCTTCGCAGTTCGTCCAGGTCCCGTCCTGCTCCGCGGGGGCGGCCATTGGGAGCACGACGCTGGCATAAGCCATCGCTTCGTTTTCAAGAGTTCCTTGGTAAACCAAGAACGGCACGGTCTCCAAGGCTGCGTCGTGCGTGGACGATGGGTCGGCTTCCACAAGCCAAAGGGCCTCGATCTTGCCGTCCTTGCACCCTTCCAGAATCTGCCATGTCGACAAGCCGTGGTCCGGCACGAGCCCAAGAAGCTCCGCCCCAGCCGCGTTCGTTCCAGTCGGATAGCAAACGAACTCCGAACCTGTAGCCTCCGCCAAGGCCTTCAGCGACTTCCACGCTGATGGTGGCTCTGGGGCATCGAGCAGTCGGTCGCTGGTCAGGACGACGGCTCCTTCGCCGAGCCTGGCTGCCGCAGCCCGAACGGTCGCCCCGGAAACCCCGGACTTTTCCTCCGCGCTGTCGGCGTTAAACCCGGCCAGTTCGGCCCGGACGGCGTCCGAGACGGTGGCTTTGCCCGACCACACCGCTTCACCGAGCAGGCACTTGGCGAGGGCGGCCTCGGCCCCTGGGCGGCACCGAAGCGAAGCTTTCGCGAACCGTTCGACTTCGTTCGCGGCGGAATACGCCACATCGACCGTCGCCCCACTCTGGGACCAAGCTTTGCGCACTCGGAGATGGACGATGGGCAGATCCTCGGCCAAGTGCGTTCCAAACACAAGAATGTGGCGCTTGCTTTCAAGAGACGCTATCGGGAGAGGGCGAGGCACCGGGCCTGTCGGCACGGGCCCACTGCGCCAACGGTGGTCGACATTGTCCGATCCGAAGGCCTCCGAGAACAATCGCTTGAAGAGGAAGAGCCCTTCGTTCGAGACCCTCGGCCCGGTGAGCCCGGCCACCTTTCCACCCTTGTCGGCGAATGCGGCGAGGATCTCTTCGTAGGCTTCCGACCACGAGGCAGGCACAAACTGGTCCCCCCGTCGCACGAGCGGTTTGGTCAGCCGGCTTGTCGAGTTGTACCAATCGTGGCCGAACTTGCCCTTGTCACAGGTCCATTCCTCATTGACCCCGTCGTTGGCCCGGCCATTGATTCGGACCTGTTTGCCGGCCCGGTGGTCGAACCATACGTTGCAACCGTTCGAGCACTCGGTGCAGACACCAGGGCTCGTCTCAAGGTCCCATGGCCGGGCCCGGAACCGGTACTTCGCAGAGGTCAACGCCCCCACCGGGCAGATCTCGATGACGTTGCCGCTGAACCTCGATTCGAAATCGGTCAGTTGGAAGGTCGAAGGCTGCATCTCCGCCCCTCGGAACCGGAACGCGAGGTCGGAGTCACCGCTGATCTCCTCCGTGAACCGCACGCACCGGCCGCACTGGATGCACCGCTCCAAGTCGAGGGTCACATACTGGCTTAAAGGGAACGCCTTCGGCAAGTGACGCTTCATCTCGATGAAGCGCGTCGTCGAAGGGCCGTAGGCCATCGTGTTGTTCTGAAGTGGGCATTCTCCGCCACGGTCGCAAATCGGGCAATCGAGAGGGTGGTTGATCAGGAGGAACTCAAGCACGCCTTTGCGATCCCGGTGGATGGCCTCTGAGTCGGTGACCACGACCAGGCCCTCACTGGCGGGCAAAGTGCACCCGGCCTGTGGCTTCGGCATCATCCGGACGCTGCCGTCTGGTTGCTTGAACCCGGTCTCGACGAGGCACATCCGGCACATGCCCACGGCCTTCATCCTCGGGTGATAACAGAAGACAGGGATTTCAAGCCCGAGCCGCTTCACCGTTTCCACGATCAACTCGCCTTGAGGGGCTTCGAGCTCGATCCCGTTGATCGTCAGCTTCACCATCGATGGAACTTGAGCGGCCGCCATTTGTCCAGTGCTGAGTATGCCCAATCCCGGCGGCCCATGGCCCATCTTGCCCAGTTCACTTGGGCTGGTTCGCCCTGACAACTCAGCGAACTTCCATTAGGTAAAATTCAAGTTTCGCAAGGACGGCCGCCAGAGCTCTCAGGCCACTGGAAGTTGCGCTTTGCTATAGCATGAATCCTGATGCTTGCCCTGTTCCACCCGGAAGAGTGGTGTTTTGTCAGGAGAGAGTCCGACAATGAAAACGATGCAACGATCACTCAGACCCTTGGTCTCGATCCTCGCCCTGGCCACCATGGTCGGCCCGGCTTGGGCGCAGATCAAAGGGGTTTCTGCTGTGGGCCAAAAGGGAATCACCGAGACCGTGGTCCAGATCATGAACAGGGAGGGAGCCACCAACCCGTTCCGACCTTACGCCCGGATCCTTAAGAAGACGGAGTCCGAAGGCACCGACCGTTCGCACCTCAAGAACGGCCCCGAAGCGCCAATCTCTGCCACCTGGCCCTTGAACGTCGAGCCGCTCGGCTTGCCCCGCACCAGTCAAGGCCGTGACGGTGGCTCCAATCCCTATCTTCCCCAAACCCCCGGCGTCAAGTTCGACGGCGGCACTTCGGCCGGTGCCGGCATTTGGCCGCCTGACACGTTTGGAGCGGTTGGCCCGACCCAGATCTTGGTGACCCTCAATAACCGGATCCGTGTTTACGACAAGGCGGGCACTCTTGGCACGCTGAACGTCTTGCTCGATACGTTCTTCAACAGCGTCCGCGGCGGCGCAGGCACCTCTGACCCTCGCGTCACCTTCGATCGCACGACCAACCGCTGGTTCGTCTGCGCCATTACCGTCAATTCGCCGAACCGGCTCCTCCTGGCCGTTAGCAGTGGCCCGACGATCACCAACACGGCGAGCTTCACGTTTTACTTCGTCAACGTTCCTAGCGCGTTCGCCGACTACTGCTCGCTCGGAGTCGACGGAAAAGCCGTGATCATTGGCGAGAACACCTTCAACACAGCCTTGACCGCGTTCCTCGGCGCGAACGTCACGGTCATTCAGAAGAGCAGCGTCCTCAGCGGCGGCCCGATCTTCAGCACCCGGTTCAACGTCGTCGCCAACAGCTCGGCTCAAGGCCCGTTCGCTCCGCGCGGCGTGGACAACGACGACCCGAACCCTCCGGTCTCGGTCGTCGTCGGCCCGGACAACGCCACCTTCGGCAACGTGGTCTTCCGCTTCGTTTCTGGCAGCGACACGACCTCGCCGACGATCAGTTCGAACACGGTCGTCGGAGTCCCGGCCACATCGTTCCCCGTGACCGTCCTCTCGGGCAACAACGCGACCCGAAGGCTCGACGTCATTGACGACCGGTTCTTCCACGCTCAGATCAGCCTGAACCGCAAGACGGGTCAAAGGTATCTGACCGCCTCTCACAATATCCGTGTGAACTCCTCGGGCAACGCTGGCTCCGGACAAGACCGGAACGGCATGCGCTGGTACGAGTTCCAGAACATTTATGCCACGCCGAGTCTCCGACAGGCCGGCACCGCTTTCGACCCCGCCTCGAGCGGGTTCCGCGACTTCTGGATGGGAAGCTGCGTGGCGACAGGACAGGGCCACCTGGCGATCGGCTTCAACGGCGCCAACCCTTCCACCCGTGTCCAAGTCCTCGCCTCCGGAAGGCTCGCTGGCGACCCGCTTGGTCAAACCCAGGCCGAAACGCTGATCGACCAAACGACGAACAACTACAACGACCCGTTCTCAGGCGTCCAGCGATGGGGCGACTACTCGGGAACCTTCGTCGACCCGGCCGACGACCAGACCATTTGGACGTTCCAAGAGTACATCGGCAACACGAACGAGTGGCGCGCCAGAGTCGTGCAACTCCTTGCCCCGCCGCCCTCGCCGGTTGCGAGCGTGACGCCCAACACAATCGCCGCCGGAAGCACCGTGAACATCACGATCAACGGGACGGCGACAGGAGGCTCGGAGTACTACGACAACGACGCCAACTATCCGCAACGGCTCCAGGCCGCCTTTAGCGGTGCTGGGCTGACTGTCAACTCGATCACGTTCAACCACAGCACCCCTCAGCAGATCGTGCTCAACGTGACCGCGGACGGTAGCGCCGCTGCCGGGCCGCGCGACTTGACGATCACGAACCCTGACCGGCAAGCCGTCACCGCGACGGCGGCCGTCACCGTCACCTCGGGCACCGGCCCGCAGACGGTGGTGCCTGACAGCCTGACTCTCCAACGGGGCCAGATCATCAGCGGCACCATCGCGGACTTGGCCAATGACGACAACGTCGCTCTTCGCATCAAGAAGTTCTTTGTGGCGAACCCGTCCGAGCCGTTCGTGTGGGGCACGCTCCAGGGCACGACCTCGGTCAGCAACCCCAGCAGCGTGACCTTCCGGGTCAAGAGCCGCATGGCGACCGGCGGCCAGTTCGAGCAGCAGATCGAGCAGTTCAACTGGAACACCAGCAGCTACGAGAACACCGTGACGACGAACCCGTTCGGCACGACTTATGGGACGCGCGATTCCGAAGCGAACCCGGCCACAGGCAAGGTCGACGGAACCGGGCGCATCCAGGCGCGCATCCGCGTGTTCCCGAGAGGCATCTCGGCGAGCCTGCTGCCTGAGGTCGATTGGGACCTCGTGAACTGGATCGTCACTCCCTAACGGGCCACTTGCCCCCTGACCGGCGCGGAAGGAGCTCGGCTCCTTCCGCGCCACTTCTCTATGAGCCAATAGTCCTATTGGCGAACAAATCGGCGCCTTGGCGCCTTCTGACGCAAACTAAGAGGGCAGGCTTTGCCATAGGCACCTGTCTTGGAGTATCTCGATGATGAGTCTTGTGAGAAATCTTCCCCGCCATTTAGCGTTGCTCGCGGCTGCTTCGTGGTTCGGCTTGGCACACGCCGAGGCCGAACCGCCGCACGTCTCCCTTTCCGTCAAGTTCGAGCTTCGGCCCGATCGCGACTCTTGGGACGTCGCCAGCCAGATCGCCCAGGGCCTTGGACGAGTCACCCGGTCCAATTCGGGAGGCTACGTCATCCTTCTGAACGATCGGGTCGGCCTCAAGCAGGCCGTCGAGGCGGTTCGTGGACGCAAGAGCGTCCAGAAGGCCGAACCCGTCGAGCCGGTCTTCCCGACCCAGTTCATGACGATCCGGTCTGTCTCAAAGCTGAAGGCGCTGGTCGCGCGGTGGGAGAGTTCCTACAACGAGTACTTGGCGTTCCATGAAAAGGAGGACAAGGACAAGTCGGGCGCTGGCGAATCGATCGACGAGATCCCCGGATTGGACGCCATGGGCGGATACCTGCAATGGCTCCAGTACCGGGCTTACCCGAACGACACGGTCGACCTGAGCGGCTCGGAGCAACTCCGGCAGTTCCGAATGACTCAAATGGGGCAGGTTCCGGCAAACTCCGCCCTGTGGGAGTTCATGGGCCCGACGAACTTGAACATCCCTTATCGGACTTACTACGGTCTGCGACCGATCAACGGCCGCGTGTCGGCCCTCGCCTACCATCCGACGCAAGCCGGAACCTATTATAAGGGTAGCGACGGCGGTGTCTGGAAGACGACCGACAGCGGGGTGAATTGGACTCCTCTGACCGACAATTGGCCCTCGCTCGAGGTCAGTTCGCTCGCGATCGATCCCGTCGATCCCAACATCGTTTACGCCGGGACCGGCGACCACCACTATTCCAGCTTTGGCGGGTTCGGCATCATGAAGTCGACCGACGGGGGTCAGACCTGGAGCCAGAAAGGTCTTGGCGTGATCGGCAACGCCGCCGTCAGCGCCATCCGGGTCCTGCCCGAAGACCCCAACATCGTCTTCGCGACTTCCGGCAACGGGGGTGGCAACCCAGGCAAGATCCTCCGGTCCACCGACCGGGGCGAGACATGGAGCCAAGCCGTCGCCGTGACGACGAACTACTGCGGCCTCAGCATCGGTGCGAACTCGGGCAGCGGGAGGATCATTTGGGCGATCGGCTCTGGAACTCCGATGAGGATCTTCAAATCGACCGACAACGGGGCCAACTGGACGGCCGTCACGGCGCCGACCACAGGCAACAACGGTACGGTGGGGATCGCTGCCTCAAAGATCAACCCGAACGTAGCCTATGTCCTAGCAGGAGGCTCCCAGAAGATCTACAAGACCACTGACGGCGGCAACACCTGGACCGATACGACCGGCAACTTCCCAGGAGGCACCAACTGGAGCCAAGCCTGGTACGACTATTACATCGAAACAGGCGTGACCGGATCGCAGGACATCGTGGTCGTCGGGCTCATCGACGTCTGCGTCTCGATCAACGGCGGATCCACGTGGCGCAACGCGGGAGGCGACAATTGGACGGCGACCTATAGCGGCACCGCCATCGTCCACAACGACCAACACGGGGTGGCCGTCAACCCGAACAACCTGAGCGAGTTCCTGATCGGGTGCGACGGAGGCGTCTATCGTGGCCTCTATAACTCTTCGACCGACCGAATGAACTGGACGATCCTGAACAGGAACCTCGGGGTCACCCAGTTCTACACGATCTCCACGCACCCGACCAATAAAGACTACGCGATGGGCGGCACCCAGGACAATGCGACCCCGCACAGCTTTGCCGACCTGCTGAACTGGGGCAACCCGGGGGCTGGCGACGGGGCAGGCTGCGTGATCAGTCAGCACAATCCTGCGATCCAGTACGACAGTTACCAGGGGCAGAACATCCGTCGGACGAACAACTCCTACGGCTCGAGCTTCAGCATCACGCCGAGTTGGTCGGGGCACAGCGTTCCCTTCATCGGCAAGCTTTGGCAAGATCCGAACAACTCGGCCTTCATCTATGCCAACACCAACTATCTCAATAGGTACAACGCATCGTCGAGCCAATGGACTTTGAGAGTCGGGAACATCGTCATGGGATCGACCGTCTCCGCGGTCGCTCCAGCTCCCGGAGACAGCAACACGATCTATGCGGGCACCAGCGACGGCCGTGTTTGGCTCAGCACCGACTTTGGCGCGAACTTCGTCCGAATCGACCGCCAGGGCCAGGCCAATGGGCTACCGAACCGGGCCATGTCCGACATATCCGTCAACCCGTTTAACAAGCGGGACGTGGTCGTCGTGCTTTCGGGCAGTGGAACGCCTCGGGCGTACCGGACTCTCGACGCCTTTGCGGCTGCGCCGGTATGGACTAGCGTCACCGGTTCGGGCTCGTCCGCTCTCCCGAACATCTCCATGAACGCCATCGCCCGGGATCTGGCAGACCCGCTCAACACTTGGTACGTCGGCACAGACGGAGGGGTTTGGAAGACGACGAACGCAGGTGCAAGTTGGATCGACATCACCCAGCCACTCGGAATGCCGAACATTCCGGTGAACGGTTTGGAAGTCCGGCCCGGTACCGGATATCTGACGGCCGCCACGTGGGGCCGGGGGATGTGGCGTCTTCGCCTTGCCGGAGCCGCCACGACCTCGGTTCCGAGCCTGTTCCGAGTCGTCTATGGGCGTACGGACACGGGCAACGCCGCCAGTCTGAGCGCGATCGACGGCAACGTCTTGAGGATCTGCCGGTTCCTGGTTCCCAACCAGCAGGTCGCTCCGGTGACGGTTGAGGTCGAGAGCACGACCCCAGTCACCGATCCGGCTTCGGTCGCGTTCCAGACTGTCGCAAGAGCCACCAGCGCGGGCAACTTCACAGAAACCCTCGACCTCTTCGATTGGCAGGCCAACCAGTTCGTGGACCCTGCCAACTCGTCGCTCGACACGACATTCAGGCTCGCCGAGGCCAAGAGTTCCGTGAACGCTTCGAGGTTCATTGGGGCTGGCGGCGCCTTGAAGGCCCGGTACCAAGTTCGCGCCAATGGCCCGACGGCGGTGCCGAGTTGGTGCATCGAGCACGATCGGGCAAGCTGGCTCGTGACCCGACAATAGGCTGGCGACCGCCAAACTTGGCCCCGCGTTATGACGGGGCCAAGTCTCCTGCCAACGCCCCCAGTCCACCGACTGGGGGTGCTTTTTGTCAAATTTCTAGCAATTTTGACGGGCCTTTCATCGAACAAACTGTTTGCCCGTGTGGTGTTTGTGGTGTATCTTATCGGGTGAGAATACGAATTCTCTACCTGCCTGACCCCCCGATGAAGGGAAGTCATGCTCTCGATGTGGAGACGACACCATGAAAAGCATCCGATTCTTCAGTCTTTGTGCGGCGGCCCTTGGCTTCAGCGCCGCACACGCCCAGACCATTGATGGCCAGCGCGACGCCGGCTATACCGACGTCGCCGTTCAGAACACGGAGACCGGCTTCGGCGACAGCAACCTTGGCCTCATCGACAAGGCCAACGGCTCCGAGCTTGACCGCTTCAGCTACGTCCGCACCGCTACCGACCTTTACATCTTTATCGGTGGCAACCTGGAGAACGGCCCCAGCGTTTATCAGAAGGTCGCGATCTTCTTTGATTCGATTCCTGGCGGATACAATCGTCTGCCGCAAGACCTTCCGGACATCGACTTCAACCGCCTCATTCGAATGGGCGACGACGGCTCGGGCAACGGCCTGACCTTCGACGCCGGGTTCGAAGCCGACCACTACATTGGCTTCGTCAACGGCGGCGATCCAGTCGGCGTGTTCGTGAACTACGCCCAGATCGAGACGATCGGCAATGGCGGTGTCGCTTACTACATGGGATCGACCTTCCCGGGAAGCAACGGATTCCTTGACGGGGGAAACAATCCCTTTGGGGTCGCGGGCACGATCGACAACAGCAACACGGCTGGTGTTCCCGGCGGGTTCGGCTCGGACCCGGGCAACGGCGCGACCGTCACTACTGGCATCGAGATCAGGATCCCGCTGGGCCAACTTGGTAGCCCTACAGGCCCGATCAAGATCTGTGCCTTTGTCCACAGCGACGGCCTTGACTTCCTGAGCAACCAGGTACTCAAGGGCATCGGCGGGGGCGACAACCTCGCTGACCCCCGGTTTGTCAACTTCTCCAGCATCTCGGGCGATCAGTACGTCGTCATCCCGCCGCCCGCAGCCCCTGAGACCATCGCTCCCGACGCTCTGACGCTTCAGCGCGGCCAGATCATCTCGGGCACGATCGCCGACCTGGCGACCGACAACAACGTCGCCCTCCGCCTGAAGAAGTTCTTCGTGGCGAACCCGGTCGAGCCGTTCGTCTGGGGCACGCTCCAGGGCACGACCTCGATCCTGACCCCGAGCAGCGTGACCTTCCGGGTCAAGAGCCGCATGGTCACCGGCGGCCAGTTCCGCCAGGAGCTCGAGCAGTGGAACTGGAACACCAGCTCCTACGAGAACCTGCTGAACACCAACCCGTTCAACACGGTCTACGGCACCCGCGAGTCCGTCGCGAGCCCGGCGACCGGCAAGGTCAACGGCAGCGGCCGCTTGCAGGCCCGGATCCGCACGTTCCCGAACGGCATCTCGGCCAACCCGCTTCCTGAGGTCGATTGGGACCTCGTGAACTGGATCGTCAACCCGTAAGGGCTTGACTCCCGCCCCCTCCCCTGCTCATGGGGAGGGGGTTTTCTTTTGGCCCTTCCCCCTTCATCAATGCTGACTTCCTGACCTCGTCCACGGGGATGGGGCGCGGGCTGGCTAAGCGGCCCAGTGGGGAGTCCCCTCACTGGGCCTTCAGATCTGTGAATCAGGAATTATCAGTCAAGATCTAACGTAGACGCCGATAGGCAAAGGTCAAAATGAGTTCCGCGAAAATCGACCTCGAAACCCCTCAGACTGACGACGAGCTGCTCGAGCATTACGCAGACCGCGATTACCAGTGGGGGTTCGTCAGCGACGTCGAAGCGGAGACTCTCCCTCCAGGGCTCACGGAGGACACCGTCCGGTTTATTAGTGCCAAGAAGAATGAGCCTAACTGGATGATCGAATGGCGGCTCAAGGCCTTCCGCCACCTCCAAACTTTGCCTTACCCGAAGTGGCCCAACGTCGACTATCCCCAGCCCGACCTGCAGGCGATCAGCTACTACTCCGCGCCCAAGAAGCGGCCCGTCCTCAATTCGATCGATGAGGCGGACCCGGAACTAGTCCGAACTTTCGAGAAGCTTGGGATTCCGCTCCGCGAGCAAGAGATCCTGCTGAACGTCAAGGGCGCGGCCGAAGCCCATGCCGCCGGAACGCCACCCCTGAACCCCTCCTCATCATCGGGGCAAGGCTCTGCAGACGAGGAGGCGGCTCCCGCTCGGGGCGGGGTGGCGATCGATGCCGTGTTCGACTCGGTCAGCGTCGTCACCACCTTTAAGGAGGAACTCCGCAAGGCGGGGGTCATCTTTTGTTCGATCAGCGAGGCCATCCAGGAGCACCCTGACCTCATTCGCGAGTACCTCGGCTCCGTCGTCCCCTATAGCGACAACTACTACGCCACGCTCAACAGCGCAGTCTTCAGCGACGGGAGCTTCGTCTACGTCCCCAAGGGCGTGCGCTGCCCCATGGAACTCAGCACCTATTTCCGGATCAACGCCGAGAACACCGGTCAGTTCGAGCGCACCCTCATCATCGCCGAGGAAGGGGCGTATGTGAGCTACCTGGAGGGCTGCACCGCGCCGAAGCGCGACGAGAACCAGCTCCACGCCGCCGTCGTCGAGCTCGTCGCTATGGCTGACGCCACCATCAAGTACAGCACCGTCCAGAACTGGTACCCAGGCGACAAAGACGGCAAGGGCGGAATCTACAACTTCGTGACCAAGCGAGGGATCTGCCGCGGCGACCGCGCCAAGATCACCTGGACCCAGGTCGAGACGGGCTCCGCCATCACCTGGAAGTATCCCAGCGTCATCCTCAAGGGAGACGATAGCGTCGGCGAGTTCTACAGCGTCGCCCTCACGGCCCGCAAGCAGCAGGCCGACACCGGCACGAAGATGGTGCACATCGGCAAGCGCACCCGCTCGACCATCGTCAGCAAGGGCATCAGCGCCGGCAACGGCCAGAACACCTACCGGGGCCTCGTCAAGATCAACGCAGGCGCCGACGGGGCCCGCAACTACAGCGTCTGCGACTCCATGCTCATGGGCGACCGGTGCGGCGCCCACACCTTCCCTTACATCGAGGTCAAGAACAACACCGCCAAGATGGAGCATGAGGCGACGACCTCGAAGATCGGCGAAGACCAACTCTTCTACCTCGCCCAGCGCGGGATCAACGAAGAGGACGCGGTGAACATGATCGTCTCAGGCTTCTGCAAGGACGTCTTCAGGGAACTCCCGATGGAGTTCGCCGTCGAAGCCCAGAAGCTCCTGGCGGTCAGCCTCGAGCACTCAGTCGGATAGGTTCGGAGGGCGGCGGTTCATGGCGGGACACCAGAGCGGAAAAGCCTTTCTTCGCTTACGGATTCTGCTCTTTGACTCGTGCGAGCTTAGCAGTCAAGCCAGCTTCAGCAACCCCTACGTCCTTTCCTCTAGGGCATCGAGTGGAACGAACCACCGACCGTTTCTGACGCAATTTACGTAGCTGGATTGCCACCAATTGGAGCCGGTCTTAAAAGCGTAGGAGCCCAGAGGGACGATGGTTCGGCGATCTGAACGGACAAATGAGATCGTGCCTAGGACGTCATTCTTTGCGACCGTAAGGTCTTGAGCCTGACACCAGGCTTCAACGTCGACAAGGATGAGGCCAGATGGGGCCCTGCGACAGGGCAGTCGCTTTCCACGGACAGTCAGTGACTCCTCTGAACCAAGCTTGCTCCCTTCGATGCGGGCGACGCCCCAGCGTACGATTCCTTCAATGGCTTCGAGTTCTTCCTCGGGGGCATCAGGAGCCCCCTTGGGCAGATTCCACTTCACATGGATTTCGCTTCGTCCGAACATGCACCCGGCGACGCTGACCCGACCACCACGCACAACACCAAGTTCGCCCATGGGAAACCCAGACCATGTCGTGAGCTTCTCTGTCAGCGAGTCCCTTGCACCCATGGTCGCTAAACGGAAATTGAGCTCGCGGTCAGGATCGTCGTCCAATGCGATCCCAAACCTAATAGTGAGACGAGCGTCGTCTGTGACTCGACGGTAGTTGAGGTCAACACCGTGACGAGTCGTTCTGGAAATCTCTTCAAGCCCGTTGATGCGTCCGGACTTTGGCTCAAGGAAAGTGGCAATCAACGAGTAGTCTTCAGTCGGTTTGACGTTGCCTCGGGCCGATGTGACGACGAAAGCAACGCACGCAACGATTACGTTTTGTTTGATCATTGAAGTTCTCCAAAGCCGAACAGCCAGACGGTGTGCCCGACCGGCCCAGCGGTTGCCGGTGGGAAGAAACCTGCCACCAAGCCGTAGTACCAGCTAAACACTTGGTTTTGCCAATAAGATGTGTTGGGCCACGACCACACCGGTTGCTTCCAAATGCTCGAGTCGTAGTGATGCCATGGCGCAGCACAGGCATCGAATATGCTTCCCGCATAAGAAGCTGTGCGGTGAAAACTCCAAACTCTCTGGGAATAGTTCCACGGCACGGAAGGGTCACTACCGATCGGACAAAGGAGGTTCGTCCAGATACCAATTGGGTGAGGATTTGGAGTTAGAGAGTAGGCAGTGTGTGTGAACAGAGACATATAAATGCCTATCGAAGCGCAGGCGATCTGAAGGTAACAGGCCATATCAGAACAATCGCCGACGACAGCCTGGAAGAGCTTATTGGTACTCCACGTGGAAAGCGAAAAGGCCGCGGGCTGTCCACCTGTGGGACCCTTGAAGTATTCAGGGGGAAGGCCACCATTGTACGTCGCGTACCCCGAATAGAAGAGACCTTTCGTGATGTACTCGCGACAGGCGGGCGAACCTGTTCGGCCAGTCGCCCACAAACATGCGTCCTCTAACACATCAGTCCAAACTGGAATTTGGTTGCCGTAGCCAGTCCCTCGCGGAGTCGAGTCCGTCAAGTAGATCCTCGTCCCCAGATCGCCGCCTAGTCCTGTATGGATGGAACTGCACTGGAACGGCAATGAGAGATTGCCAAGAGTGACGAAGTTAGGCAATCCCACGAGGTCGAACTCGACCGTCGCCGACCCGCCGGGCGTGAAGTGCAGTTGAAACGTCGCTGGAGAAGCCGCGACTGGAAGGGCACCGCTCGCAGAGGCGTACGAACCAGGCCCGATGTCGAGCGTAGCGTCGTGCTCGTGCGGCCCAGGATACGAAAGCGTCATTTTGACCCGCTTTGGAGCCAACGTCCTGAGCCAAGCGACGGCTGGGGCTCCTCCCTCGACTGAGAGTTCGGCCGGGGGATATTGCCCCGGGTAAATCGCAGCGCTCGTCAGGGGCTCGCTCTGGAGGTAGTCCACCAGGTGGAGGCTGTAAGGCGGAACGGCGCTCCACGCAAGAGGGCTTAGAGCCAGGAGCCCGTGCGCGAGCAATTTTCTCATGTCTCCAGAGTACAGCAAAAACCTCAGAGGGCCAAGGGATAAAAAAGTAGCTAGTAGTTTTGCTGATGAGTCTTCTTTTGTGGGAGAAGAATTGTGGCATGCGCGAGACAACCCGCGAGTTCTCCCGGTCAGAGGCCCAGGTGGGCGGAGACCAAGGCACCGACAGTCGCGAGGCTGTCGTGGTCACCGGGAGCGAGGGTTCCGCCCAGCACGGCCAGGGGAACGTACTCCCGACTATGGTCGGTGCTGGCGTCGGTGGGGTCGTTGCCATGGTCGGCAGTGAGGATCAGCAAGTCTTCGGGCTCGAGACTCCCGAGGAAACCAGTCAACCACTGGTCGAAGCGCTCGAGGCACTGGGCGAAGCCGACCGGGTCGTTGCGATGGCCGTAGAGCATGTCGAAGTCCTCGAAGTTGGCGAAGACGAACCGCGCCCCGCTCGCCATCGCCTCCACCATCATCGCCTCGTGCTCGGGGTTGCTCTGGGTGCGGCGCACAGGCCGGAACCCGCGGCCGTCGAACAGTTCCGGCACCACCCCGACCCCGAAGACGTCCCCGATCTCGTCGACCAGGTTGGGCGGAGGCGGCACCGGGAAGTCCTTGCGCCGCTCAGTGCGACGGTAGGCCCCAGGAGACCCCACGAACGGGCGGGCGATCACCCGCTGGACGTCGTCCGGGGCCACGCACAGCCGCCGCGCCACCCGGCACCACTCGTAGAGCCGCTCTACGGGGACGACCTCCTCATGGGCCGCGATCTGGAACACGCTGTCGGCACTGGTGTAGACGATGGGGAACCCGGTCTCTTGGTGGAGCGGGCCCAGCTCGGCGATGATCTCGGTGCCGCTCGCGGGGCGGTTGCCGAGGGTCTGGGTACCAGTCTCCCGCTCAAAAGCTCGGATCAAAGGGATCGGGAAGCCGTTCGGGTAAGTCGGGAACGGCCTGTCGAGCACGATCCCCATCATCTCCCAGTGCCCGGTGACCGAGTCTTTGCCGCAACTCAATGGGCGGAGCCGACCGTAGCGCGCCCCAGGAGACTCGCCGATCCCACACGCGGCCAGAAAGCCGACCCGGGCCAACGTCGGAGCCTGAAACCCGCCGACCGCCTCCCAGACGTTCTTGACGGTCGCGACCTCGGGGCCGTCGCCATAGTCGGCTGCGTCGGGGGCCGCCCCCGCCCCGCAACCATCCAGGACGATGACGATGGCGCGCTTCAAAGGCCCAGCTCCTCGGAATATCGCCGGAAGAGGTTGTGGGCGGAGGGATAGCAGCTGTGCGGCGACATGAAGTGGGCGAACTCGAAGGTCACGATTTTCTCGGCCACCTTCGAGGCCTCCTCCATCTTGAGCCGCAGGTAACGCCAGTCAGCGGGCGGGAACTTGATCGGCATGTCGCGGTCGAAGCTCTCGACGTTGGCCCAGAGCTTGAGCCCGTGCCTCTCGGCGATCTCCCGCATCCCGACGTGGAACTCGGGGAGGTCGCGGTAGTGGATCTGCCCGTCCTGGAAGGCGCAGACGTCCACCGCGCCCGCCGCTTCTTCAAAAATGCGGTGCCAGTGCTCGAAGGTCTCTTCCAGAGTGAAGGCGGACGACCCCGTGAACTGCTTCGGGCCCATCGGGAACGGCGAGACGAGCACGGGGCGATCCAGGGCCTGCCGGCAATGCCCGCCGATCTCGCGGAAAAGCCGGGCGATGTGATGGGTGTGGCTCCCGGTCTCGTGGCAGAGGTACCACCCCCGAAATGCCGGTGACGCCCCATACCGCTCTGCGACCTCGTCGATGAACGGCTTGTTCAGCTCGACCTCGCGCCACCAACTGTCGCGCATCCAATGGACTCCGCTGTCGAAGGTGCCCCACCAGAGACCGAGCCCGAACTCTTCGGCGAGATCCAAGAACAGGCGGCCGAGATCGTCCCGCACCGGCAAGAGCCCAGGCACCGATCGGGCTGGGAACACACATTTGTCCTGGTAGCCGCTCCGGATCAGCACCACCGTGTCGATGCCGATCCTTTGGTACAAGGCGAACTCCCGCCGCCACTCTTCCGGGCCCCAGTTCTGGCTGGGGATGTCGTGGGTGATCTCGTCGAGAAACGTGCCGGTGATGGGGAGCACGGAGCCTCAGCCGAAAAGATTCGGGGCGGTCGGGGGCGGAGCCAGGCCGAGGTGCGTGTAAGCCAGAGCAGTGGCGCACCGCCCACGCGGTGTCCGCTGGATGAAGCCTTGCTGGAGGAGGAACGGCTCCACGACGTCCTCGATCGTGCCCGCGTCCTCGCCGGTGCTGGCGGCCAGCGTGTCGAGCCCGACTGGACCGCCCTGGTACTTTTCGATCATCGTGGAGAGCATCAGACGGTCGAGCCGGTCAAGCCCGCTCGCGTCCACCTCCAGAGCGTCCAAAGCCCGCCGGGAGGAGCCGAGATCGATGGTGTCGTGGCCGTCCACCTGGGCGAAATCGCGAACGCGCCGGAGCAGGCGGTTGGCGATGCGCGGAGTGCCTCGCGAGCGCTTGGCGACCTCGCTCGCCGCTTCGGGCCGAATGCCGAACCCAAGGATCCGGCAGGACCGCTGGACGATCTCAAGCAGGTCTTCAGAACGGTAGAAGGGGAAGTTCAACACGATGCCAAAGCGGTCCCGCAACGGCCCGGTGAGCAGGCCCTGGCGGGTCGTGGCTCCGATGACGGTGAAGGGCGGCACATCAAGCCGGATCGAGCGCGCGGCGGGGCCCTTGCCGATCATGATGTCCACCTTGCGGTCTTCCATGGCAGGGTAAAGGATCTCTTCGACCGTGCGCGGGAGCCGGTGGATCTCGTCGACAAAGAGCACCGAACCTGGCTCCAGGTTAGTGAGGATGCCGACCAGGTCCCCGGGACGCTCGATCGCGGGGCCGCTCGTGACGTGAATCGTCGCCTCCAGTTCGTTCGCGACGATGTGGGCGAGCGTGGTCTTGCCGAGCCCGGGCGGGCCGTAGAGCAATAGGTGGTCCAGCGGCTCGCCCCGTTGCAGGGCGGCCTTCACGAAAACGGAGAGGTTGGCCTTGATCGCCTCTTGGCCGATGAACTCGGCGAGGCGGCGCGGGCGGAGGGAAAGCTCAGGGGCGTAGTCCTCGGGGAGGGCTTGGGGCTGGAGGGCGTCGGGGCGGGTCACCGGGCAAGCCTCCTGAGAGAAGCCTTGATCTGGGCCTCGAGGTCGTCGGCCTCTGTGCGGGCTTCCGTCGCGACCGTTTCAGCCTCGCTTCGGCGATAGCCAAGGGACAGGAGGGCTTCGACCAAATCGTCTGCCTTTGGCCGGGCCACGGCGACAGCTGCCTTCGCCTCGGGTTCGAAGATCTTGTCCTTGAGTTCGACAATGATGCGCTCGGCCAGTCTCGGGCCGACTCCGGGGGCTTTCGACAGGGCGTGCGCGTCCTGTGTCGCGACAGCGTGGGTGAACCCGTCATCGCCCAGTGCGCTGAGCACAGCCAAGCTGGTCTTGGGCCCGCACCCCTTCACCTCTCGCAGGAGATCGAAGACTTGGCGCTGGCGCCGGTCGGAGAACCCGTAGAGGAACGTTCCGTCCTCACGCGTGATCTGGCGGACATAGAGGTCGGTGCGCGTCCCGACCGGCAAGCCGAAGAGGAGGATTTCCGGAACCGACACTTCGTAGCCGACACCGCCGCAGTCCACCACGACCCCGACTCCCGAGTTCTCGATCACCTCACCTCGGAGACGGGCGATCATCGGCTGGGATCTCCGGGCGGGGACAGGGGAAGGATCGGCACGCCATCCAAAGGATCGATGTCGCCTACGGGCTTGACCTCGATTTTGAAGTTGAGCCGGACTTCGTAGGCACGCGGCCACGGCAGCCCGATGTCCACGCCTTTGAGCCCCGTCACTTCAAACTGCGTTTGGCCCGCGAAGAACCGGGTACCGAGGATCTGCTCGCGGAAGCGGTCTTGGAGCCGCTCTCCGAGGGACTGCTTCACTTCGTCGTTCACTTTGTCCAGCTGAGGCCCGTAAGTTTCCTCCCGGCTGGCTCCTGGCATCGAGTCGATCATCGCATAGGCTTTAGGCCGGACGTACTTGTGGTACTCAAAATCGTTCACCAAACGGTGGAGGATGAAGGCGCGCAGGGCGACCTCGCGTTGAACCGGGTCGACTCCTATTCGGCGGGCGAGGAGGTAGACGTTGGCGGCGGGAATCGTCGTCCCCATGGTGTTGCCCGCGGTGTTCCAACCGGCGTAGGCCAGGACGCGGGTCGAGCGCCCGCTGTCAAGGAGCGCGTCATAGAGCCGGAGGTCTCCTGTGCCCGTCTTGCCCAAATTGATGTCGGCGACGGCGACGGGCATCCCTTGGTCGACTTCGCTCTTGAGCGAGCCAAGAAAGGCGTCCAAAGCGAACCCGCGCGGGTCCGGAGTGTTCACATAGAGCGAGTAGTCGAAGCTCTCGCCAGGGTTCGCGATCGTCCCTAGGCTGCCAAAGATCTGGTCTTTGAGGCTGCGGTCTACTGTCTTAGCCTCGTAGGCGGCGACTTTGTTCCTCCCTTCCTCATCGGCGAAGACGATCCGCACTCGAGGCCGCCAACTCGCCGCCTCGGCCAACGCTCGGCTTAACAAGACGTTGGGGATCTGGTCGATGCCCTCGGCAAAGAACGCTCTTTCACCCAGGCTGAGCGACTCGGCCAGTTGCTGTAGGTTGGCCGTCTCTGGGACGTGGGGGCCGGTGACTTGGGCGTCGTCTTGACCGAGCATCGTGTGCTGGAACACGCCGTCATAAGTCATCCGAAGGAGCGTCCGCTGGATCTCGTGGTTCCGAGATCGGATCGCGTCGTACTTCTCGATCTCTCCGGCTGGGATTTGGGCTCGAAGGCTTCTCAGCTTTCTGAGCGACTCGGGATCCTGTTGGATCCGGTATCGCTGGCGCAAGGCCGCGAACTGTCCCAGCTGCTGCCTCCATCCTGCCGTCGCCTTGGTCGCCGTCGGGGCTAGTCGCATCACCGCCGAAAACGTGTAAACCTTTGTGTCTGGATACTTGGCCCGCACTTCAGCGAAGGCTTTGAGCCTTTTGAGAGCCAGGTTCTGGCTGGACCGGTCGACCCTCGAGGCGATCAAGCCCCCATACGCCAACATGTCCGCGCTCACGATCGCAGCCTCATAAGAACCCAGCCGAGGGCTCAGCCAGTCGATAATCGCTTCAGGTCGGCCAGGCTGGGTGAACCGGCCAAGGAGATCCGGCGGAGGAGTCTCGACCGTGATTCCGGCCATGGCCCCGATCATTTGGGCAAACTGCATGGACGCTGGCCGGTCGTCAATGGGGACGAGAAGGATCCGCCGAGGAATCCTCTCCGGGCCGGCGAAACCTGTCGAAGCCAGAGCCAAGACTATCACGGCAGCGAGCAAGCTTCGACGCATCAAGAGCACTAGAATACAAGACGGACGACACCTGGCAACTGGGTCAGGTCGATTTCGACGCGGTCGGCTTCGGTATTTTCACTGGTTATCAGCAAAGAAATTTGCATCAAAACCCGGGAATAGGTATCTTGACCGCCTAGAGGATCCCACCAGTGTCGACATTCCGATTTCAGCTTGCCATCTTGACTGTGGCCGTGGTTCTTGGCACGGCGCACGCCGAAGGCGACCATTGGCGGATCAAGGTCAGTGTCCCGGATTCAGCGACCTTAAACCGGTTGCTGGAATCAGGCGCCAATGTCCTGGACTGTTGCCCCCACCTCGGGCATACGCACGTGGCCACCACAAAACCCGATGCCGCCCTTCTCCAGTTGCGAGGATTCCAGATCGAGTTTGTGAACGAGATGCCGGATCCGGCCAACTGGGGCCGCTTTTATGAGCACGTCCCGGCCGACTATCGCGACACGTACTTCAACGCCGACCAGATCCTTGCCCACTTTGAAGGTCTCCGGGCGCAATACCCGACCTTCGTGACTCGGTCTCAGATTGGGACCTCCATCAACAGCGAGCCGATCTGGGTCTACCGCGTCGGCCGCCCCCTGAAGATCGGAGGCACCCCCGAGAACGCCTTCATTATTATCGGACTGACGCACGCCCGGGAATGGGTCAGCGGAAGCGTGGTCATGCACGTCGCGACCAAGGCCGCCCAAAACTTGTCCACGCCTCAGGCCGTGCCGTTCATGACCAATCAGACCCTTTACGTTGTGCCAATCCTCAACCCGGACGGCTACCGGTTCACATGGACTAACAACCGCTACTGGCGGAAGAACCGGCGGAACAACGGCGGCGGGAACTTCGGGGTCGACTTGAACCGCAATTACGCTAAGGGTTGGGGCGGCGGAGGCAGTAGCGGGAGCCCAGGTTCCGAGACCTACCGGGGCACGGCGCCCTTCAGCGAGCCCGAGACCGCAGGCCTCCGCGACTTCACACTCTCGTTGCCAAGGGTCGGGGCCGTGGTGGACTTTCACAACTACTCACAAAAGATCCTGTGGCCTTGGAGCTACACGACCGCGGCCCCGCCCCATCGCCAAATGCTGAGCGACACGGCGGCCTTGATCGAGGCGCAAATGGACGGGTTTGGGGCCAACTACGACCACGGACAAGGAAGCATCGCCCTCTATATCGCCGGCGGCACGTCGAAGGACTGGTTTTATGACGTCAAGGGGTCGAGATCCTATACGATCGAACTCCGTGACACCGGTGCGTTTGGGTTCGAGCTACCGCCAAGCCAGATCAGGCCGACTCAAGACGAAGCCTGGGCCGGAGTCGTCGAGATGCTGAAGATCATGGGGCCGTGAGGCCTTCCCGCCGGTCGAACCTGCTGATAACAGTGCGGTAAACGTGGAGGGTCCGCAGGGCCATTCTCTGGTCTGAGAACTCGTCAGCGGCTCGAATCCGCCCTGCGTCGCTCATTTGGCGCGCCAAGCCCGGGTCGCCAAGGATCTGCGACGTGGCATCGGCGAGGGCGATCGGGTCGCCGGGGTTGACCAACAGCCCCGTTTCCTCCGTGATCACGTCGGGTATTCCGCCGACGCGAGTGGCGACGACCGGGAGACCGGCCGCCATCGCCTCGACCAGGGCGATCCCCATCGCCTCCCGCAGCGTCGGGAAAACGAACACGTCGAGGGCGGGCAAGACGTCCACGACGTCGCGTCGGTATCCGGTGAAGAGCACATGGTCTTGAGTCCCCAGCGACCGGGCCATGGACATCAAGTCGTCGCGCAAGTCCCCGTCGCCCACCACGACACACTTAACACCGGGCCAGTCGTCGATCAGTCGACGATGGGCCGCCAGCAAATGGTCGATCCCTTTGAGCGCGGTCAGCCGGGCGACGCATCCCACCACTCTTGCATCGGGCGGCAGCCCGAGCCGCTCCCGGGCTTCCTTCTTTCCAAGACTCGAGCCCGCAAGCTTCAGACCGTTCGGAACGATCGAGATCTTTGCTTCGTGGACGCCTTGCGCGACCAAGTGCCTTTGGACCGGAGCTGAGACTGCGATCAGATGGTGACAGGCGACGAAAGAAAGCTTGCCGCTCATGCCGTGGACGGTGGCGATTCCGGGCACACGCGCGAGGCGCGCCGCCAGGGCCCCATTGACGGCCGAGGTCGAAAGATGGGCGTGGAGCACGTCGCACCTCTCCCTTCGAAGCCAACGGGCCAACCGAATGACGGCCACCGGATCGATCTTCGTACGGACGCGGAGCTCCCGAGTCGGATAGCCTAATTGGCGCGTGTGGGCGGCCAGCCCCCGCCCTTGAAACCCGACAAACCGAACTTCGTGGCCCCGTCGCCGAAGCTCCTCCGAGAGGGTGAGCATGCTCGAAACCGCCCCGTATGTCGCCGAGCGGGCCGAGCAGACCTGGACGATCCTCAGGCCTCGGTCGCCCGAGACCGGCTCTTGTTCCAGAGCTTCCAAAAGAGCACGGGGGTCGTAGTGTCGCCCCTGACGTTGACCCTCCGCCACCGAGTCCGGTCGGTCCATCGATCGTTCCAGCCTTTTTCTGTCCCGCAGGCCACTGAATAGCCGACCTCGGCGACAAGCCCCCGTACCTTCGAGTCGTGGGCACCGTAAGGATAGCAGAACGATGCCGGAGGGTTCCCAAGAAGGTGGGCCAAGGCCCGTCGCGAGTCCTCGAGCTCCCTTCGGGCTTCTTCCTCGGAAACCTCTGTCAGCCGGGCGTGCGAGACCGTGTGAGACCCGATCTCATGGCCCCTTGCAACCAAGGCCAAGATCTCTTCCTGCGTCAAGAGCGGCTCGCGAACGTCGCCCTGGCCCATGTCCCATTCATTGACCCCGCCGACCTGCCCCGTCACCACAAACACAGTCCCGACCATTCCCGATGACTCCAGGATCCGGGCCGCTGCCAAAAAGTTGCCGTACCCGTCATCGAACGTGAAGACCACTCGCTTCCCGGGCTTGTCGATCTCTTGGAACGCTCGGATCAGTGTCGTCGATTCGAATCCGAGCCGTCCCATGACCTTCACGTGATTTTCGAACCGCTTGGGGGCCACGTAATGCATCGGCACCGTCGTCCCGGGCGGCCGACAGGCGATCCGGTGGTACATCAGCACAGGGACTCGTTCGCTCACAGGTAGGGACCGTCTGCTCGTGAACCTGATCATACCGGGCAGGTAGATTGGCGCTGTGCTCGTTCCAGACCATCCGAGAGGCTATGTCTGCGTCCGCCGTCGCCACCCCCTCGTCCTGGACGGCACACTCCAGAGCGACGCCTGGCGTGACGCCCCTTGGTCGCTCGACTTTGTTGACATTCTTGGAGAGAGAGGACGAAGGCCCTGGCTGAGAACCAGGTTCAAAATGCTGTGGGACGACGCCTACCTCTACATTGGAGCCGAACTTGAAGAGCCCCATCTTTGGGCCACTCTCACGGAGCACGACTCGGTCATCTTCCAAGACAACGACTTTGAGGTTTTCCTTGACCCCGACGGCGACAACCACAACTACTTCGAGTACGAAATCAATGCGCTCGGCACCGACTGGGACTTGCGCCTCGTGAAGCCGTACCGGGACGGTGGCCCGGCCCTCAACTCTTGGGAGATCCCAGGACTGAGGAAGGCTGTTCACTTGGCGGGCACGCTCAACGACCCCTCGGACGTAGACCGGGGGTGGAGCCTGGAACTGGCCATACCCTGGTCGGCCCTGGTCGAACACGCGGGGACAGTCTGCCCACCCAAGACCGGCGACCAATGGCGCATCAATTACTCGCGGGTGCAGTGGGACCTCAGGATCGTGGAGGGCGCGTATGGCAAGGTGCCGGACGCCCCGGAGCACAATTGGGTCTGGTCGCCGCAGGGTGCGGTCGACATGCACCGGCCCGAACTCTGGGGCTATGTCCAGTTTGAAGAGTCTCTCGTGCCGTTCCGGCCCGACCCCGACTGGGCCACCAAGTGCCGGCTCATGGACGTCTATTGGTCGCAAAAGGAGTACAAAACGGCACATGGCGAGTACGCCACCGACATCCACCAGCTTTCCGAGGCACCAGAAGGCGTGCTCCTGCTAGGGAGCCGCCAGGACTTCACTGCGATGGCCGAAGGCGCCTTTGATTGGTGGGAGATTGGGTCAGACTCTCGGCTCACCCGGACTGAGGGGCCAGACGCTTCTTGAGAAACTTGACTCCAGACTCCATGGCTTGGGGAACTCCGGGCTTCGTCATATCGACCGCGTGCCCCATTCCTTCGACAATGACCGTCTCAGATTCGACGCCAGCCTCTTTGAGGGCCTCCCGAAGTCGCTCGGCCTGCTTGACGGGCACCAGTTTGTCTTCCGACCCATGAATCGTGAATACCGGCGAGCTCTCTTTTCCAACATACGACAACGGCGAGAACTTTCGAACCTCTTCGCCCGCATCGGCGTACTTCTTGCCGATGACCGCGAACGCCACTTGGTCCGCGATCTGGGGATCGAAGTCTTGCGACAGGTCGGTCGGACCAAAAATATTGAAGACGGCTTGCACTCGGGAGCTTGTGCCAGCGGCTGGAGCGTCCGTGAACCCGAGCAGGAGGGCTAAGTGACCTCCAGCCGAGCCGCCTGCGGCACCAATCCTGTCAGGATCGACCGCGAACTCGGCCGCATTGGCCCTAAAAAACCGGACAGCAGCCTGGACGTCCTCAAGCATCGCGGGCCAGCGATGTTTGGGCGCCAGTCGGTAGCTCACGGTGGCGGCGGCCATGCCCTCTTTGGCAATCGCTTGGCAAAGAGCGTCCATGTCTTGCCGCTTGCCGGACATCCATGCTCCGCCGTGGATGACGACGACCAGCCCCGAGGGGCCGTCGTCAGTCTTGACGGGGCGATAGAAGTCGAACTTGAGTTGCTCGCCTGCGGCCTCACGGTAGACGATGTCCTTGTCGACGTCGGGCCGAGCGACGAGCGCGCACCAGAGAGCGATCGAGAGCATTCTGGGATTGTGGATTCAAGCCGTCAGTTGGCCATGGGCCGCCGATAGGAGGAACCAGCGTGATCTCACCGACCACACGAGACCGGATCCAGTCGCTTGACTTCTTGCGGGGGATCGCCGTGCTCGGGATCCTTTGGGCGAACATTGTCTTTTTCGCCTCGCCAATGATCGCCTCGACCCTCAGCGGGAGGTCGGAAGGGGCCGTCCACTGGGGCGAGTGGGGAGCGGCCCTTCACGCCACGCTCGTGACCGGCAAGTTCCGGGCCATGCTCGCGATCCTCTTTGGGGTGGGCCTCTGGCTCCAATTCGTCAAGCGCCGCTCCTCCGGCTCTGCGTGGCCGTCGTCGTATCTTTGGCGCGTCTTCTGGCTTGGAGTCATCGGCGTCTGTCACATGATGTTCCTGTGGCTGGGCGACGTCTTGACAGCCTATGCGGCCACGGCTCTCGTGGCGGTCTTGTTCGTCAAGCTGAGCGACCGGGTCCTGCTCTGGACCGCGGCCGGACTCCTCGCGCTGAACCTACTCTTAGCCATTCTCCTCGTCGCTTTTAGTTTCTTCCCCACGAGTTCGATGGATGGGGGAGCCCTCTTCAGACTGATAGAGTCTGTCCCGTCGGCAGCCGAGACCGCCATCTTCCGTTCTGGGACTTGGTTCGACCAACTCGCGCTCAGAGCAATGCTGGTCCCGCTCTTCGCTGGATCCGCCTTGTTCCTCCCGCTCAATCTGCTCCATCTCTTCTTGATCGGCATCGTACTGGCCCGAAGCGGAGTGCTGGCCCGTCCGAGCGCGTCACCCAAGGTGCGCGACCTGTGCCTCAAGCTTGGATTTGGGATCGGACTGCCCCTGAACGCCCTCCCATTTCTCAATCCTGTCCTGGGGACGACGGCCTCGTACGCCATGGTGAACGAACTCGGGGCCAACACGTTCTTGGCCCTGGGATACCTCATGCTTGGAGCCGTGGCTGTGGAGAAAGGGGCCGTCTCTTGGCTGGTCGCCCTCTTCCGACCCGTGGGCCAATTCGCCTTGACCTCCTATCTGCTTCAGTCGGCCCTGGCGTCGATCGCTTGCTACTCCTGGGGGCTCCGGCTTTATGGTCAGCTTCAAGGCTGGTGGCTTGCCGGTCTAGTCCTCGCCGTCTGGTCGGTCGTGATCGCCTTCGCTCACCTATGGGCCCAGTTCGCTACGATCGGCCCCGTCGAGTGGGTTTGGAGGAGCCTGAGCGAGGGTCGGCGCTTGCCCCTACGGCGGTTCAAATCTCAGTCTGAGGCCGTCGCCGCAGCTTGATGGCCGGCAACAACGGCTCATCCCGCCTGACAGGAGCGTTGCTGTTCGCCATCAGGTTCTGCATTCGCCTCTCCACGTCCGCTTGGTACTCCAGGAGCTGGGACTCCATGTCGATCCGCACCTCCTCCATCTCGTCCAGCAACTTGAGGATGATCTCGACCCCGGCCAGGTTGACACCGAGGTGCTGGGTCAACCGCTGGATCCGCCTCACCCTCTGGATGTCCTCGTCGCTATAAAGACGGTTCTTGGTGCCGACCCGGGCTGGGACGACCAGCCCGAGTCGCTCATATTGGCGGAGGGTTTGGGGATGGACGCCACAAAGTTCTGCGGCGACCCCGATCATGTAGACAGGTTGGTTGGTCGCTCTCATGAGGTCTTCATCGTCTCCGCCAACTTTTCGAGCAGTCTCTTCTGTTCATCCGTCAGATTCTTGGGCACCGCCAATTTGATCTTCGCGAGCAGGTCGCCGCGGCCCCCTCCCAGCTTCGATATTCCTTGTCCTTGGAGCCTGAAGGTCTGTCCTGGCTGGGTGCCGGCCGGGATCAGGATCTTGCCCGCCGAGCGAGGAGTCGGAACCCTGACTTCGCCGCCCAAGGCGGCCAAGGGGAAGGGGACCTCCACGTCCACCTCGGTGTCCTCACCCCTTCTTCGGAACTGGGGGTCGGGCAAGGTCCGCACGGACACATAGAGGTCGCCGGCCCGATTGTTCGAACCGCGCGAGCCGCCCCCGGGCACTCTCAGCTTCTTTCCGTCTTGGAACCCGGCGGGAATCTTGACGGTGACGTTCCTCGGGGTGACTACCGTGCCACGGCCATGGCAAGCCGGGCAAGTTCCCCGGGCCGCTTGCCCGGTCAGTCGAACGTAACCCGCGCCGCCGCAAGTCGGACAGGCGTCCTCCGTCTGATAACTCAGCTTCCTCTCGGACCCTTGGTCGATCTCCTTGAGGCTCAAATCGATCGTCCTTTCCACGTCTTGGGGCTCGACCGCCGTGGGCCTAAAGACCTCGCCGCCAAAGCCGAAGAAGTTGCCGAAGAGGCCCCCGAGATCGATGTCCACTCCTTGGCCAAAATCGGCGCCACCGCCTTCGGACGCCCGCTCCCACATTGCGCCATAGCGGTCGTAGGCTTTTCTCTTTTCCGGATCCGAGATCACGTCATAGGCCTCCGTCGCCTCTTTGAACTTGGACTCGGCCTCAGGATTGTTCGGATTCACGTCTGGGTGGTACTTCCTCGCCAGCCGCCGATAAGCCGACCGAACCGCCTTTTCGTCGGCGTCCCGAGGCACCCCCAGAACTTCGTAATAGTCTCTTGGCATGCTTCTCAGGCACTCATCCTCTTGAGTCTATAATACTCAAGCGAGTCCAAGGAGGATTCGGTTCCCTCACCCAATGTTCACTTTTGTAGACTATTGGGCGAGTCAGAGCCTCCAATACTTTGTACCAGTGGATCTCGAGAGCCTAGAAATCAGGATGTCCCGCAGCGAGAACCTTCCGCCGCTGCCGCAGGTCGCCAGCCAAATCCTCAAGCTGGCCGACGATCCGGACGTGGGGGCCAAGGACATTGAAAGGGTCATCGAGAAGGATCCGGCCGTCACCGCCAAAATTTTGAAGGTCGCTAACTCTCCTTACTATGGGGGGGCGCAAATCGGCACGATCGGAAGGGCGATCGGGTTCCTGGGCATGAACCAGATCCGCTCCATCGTCGTGGGGCTCGCCATCCAGCAGATGATGAACGCCAAAACCTCGGCACAAACGTTTTCCAGGCTCGATTTTTGGCGCCACTCGCTCACGGTGGCAACAGCGGGCCGGATCGTCGGCAAGCTGCGCCTCGCGAGCAAGGCCGACGAGATCTATTGCGCGGGCATCATGCACGACATCGGCCTGATCGCCCTCGAAAGGTTTCTTCCGACCCAACTCGCGATCATCCTTCAACAGACCAAGTCCTCGGGCTTGTCGCTGGAGACCGTGGAGTTGGAGGTCCTTGGATACACCCACCGCGACGTGGGCCGCGTCCTGGCCGAAAAGTGGCAGCTAGGCCCCGTGATCACGAACGCGATCCGGTACCTCCATGATCCGGACGAGGACGAGTTCTGTTACGAGACGACATGCATCGTCGCCGCTGCCGAAGTGCTTGCCAACAACTTGGGCAGCACCCTGTGCGGTACGCCCGAAGACTCGGCAATGAGCCAAGACCTGATTGACGCGGTTGGACTGCCCGAAAAGCAGTACAGCATCGTCATTCAGGTCTTGGAGCAGGAAGTCACCAGGACGGCCGACTCTCTTCAGCTGGCGGCCTAGTCTTCCTCTTCCTTGCGGTGCTTCTCGTACTCCTTGATCAAGGACTGTTGCTCGTTGTGCGGCAGTTCGTCGTAGTGCGAGAGAGTGCTGCGGAAATGGCCGCGCCCCTTCGTGATCGAGCGGAGATCGAGAGCGTAGCGCATCATCGTCGCCATCGGCACCGTCGCCCGCACCCGGGTCTTGCCGGGTGAGGCTGGCTCCATGCCCTGAAGCTGGCCCCGCCGAGTGTTGAGGTCGCCGACCACGTCGCCGACCGCCTCATCCGGCACGTCTACTTCGAGCTTCATCATCGGCTCCAGGATGGTGGGCTGGGCCTTCTCGGCCGCTGCCTTGAACCCGATCCGCGCCGCCGTCTTGAAGGCCATCTCGCTGGAGTCGACATCGTGGTACGAGCCGTCGTAGACCACGACTTTCACGTCCACGACCGGGTAGCCCGCCAAGAAGCCAGAGGTCATTGTCTCTTTGACCCCCTTCTCGATCGCAGGGATGAAGTTCTTCGGGATCGATCCGCCCACGACCTGGTTTCCGAACTCAAATCCGGTGCCTCGCTCCAAGGGCTCGATCCTGAGCCAGCAGTCCCCGTATTGTCCCTTTCCGCCCGTCTGGCGCTTGAAACGCCCTTGGGCCTGGGCGGTCGACTTGACCGTCTCTTGGTAGGGCACCTTGGCCTCTTCGATCGTGACGCTGACTCCGAACCGGGTCTTGAGCTTCTCGATCGCGGTGTCGATGTGGATGTCGCCCATCCCTTCGAGCAACTCCTGGTGCATCACCGTGTCGCGCACATATCGCAAGGTCGGGTCTTCTTCAAGAAGGCGCGTAAGGGCCCCGCCCAGCTTGTCTTCGTCGGCCTTGGAGACGGGCTTGATCGCCACCCGATAGATCGGGTCGGGGAACTTGATCGGCGGCAGGCTGATCTTGTCCTTGGCCGTGCTCAGCGTGTCGCTCGTGTGGGTGTCCTGAAGCTTGGCGATCGCGCAAAAGTCGCCAGCTCCGACCACGGTCGCGTTCTCCTGGTTCTTCCCGTGCGGATAAAAGAGGTTGTGGACGCGCTCGTCCTTTTCGTGGGCCACGTTCCACACGTGGTCGTCCGCCTTGAGAGTGCCGCTGAAGACCCTGACATAGTTGATCTTCCCGACATAGGGGTCGGCAGTGGTCTTGAAAACGAACCCGATGAGCGGACCGTTCGGGTCCTCTTGATAGAGCTTGCCGTCGGAACCGGTCACGGGGTGATAGAGCGGCGAGGGAAGCTCCCCGACGATGCGGTCAAGCAGCGTTGCCAGGCCGATCCCGCTCGCTGCGGAACCGATGAGCACCGGCACCACGCGACCCTCTTTCACGCCGATCATGAGCCCGTGCTCCACCTCTTCTTCGGTCAGCTTCTCGCCCTCGAGGTACTTCGCCATCAGGTCGTCGTCGCCTTCGGCGGCGGCGTCCATCATCTTGTCGTGGAGCCGTTCCGCCTCTTCGGCATATCCGGCTGGAATCTCCTCGATCTCCTCGCCCCGGTCTTTGCCCTTGTAAACCTTCATGTTCAGCAGGTCGAGCACACCGGAGAAGGCTGCCTGGTGGCCGATCGGGATCTGGCAGTCCACGACGCGGTTGCCGTATCGCGCGTGCAGGGTCTCCATCAGTCCCGGAAAGTCGGCGTTGTCGCGCTCGAGCTTGTTCACGAAAATGCACCGGGCCAAGCCGTGCTCTTCCGCCACTTCCCAAGCCAAATCGAACCCGACGTCCAGGTCGCGCTTGGCCTCGCAGACGATGATGAAGGCGTCCACGACCCGGGCGGCAGCATGGAGGTCGCCGATGAAGTCGGGGAACCCGGGGACGTCGATCAGATTGATCTTATGGTCGTGCCACTCCATCGACAGCACAGCGGCGCTGACACTGATCTTGCGGCGGATCTCGAGCGGGTCGAAGTCGCTTTGGGTGTTGCCGGCCTCGACGGTCCCGACACGGTCGGCGACGCCGGCCGTGTAGAGCATGTGCTCTACAAGCATAGTCTTGCCGGAACCGCCGTGGCCGACAATGGCGACGTTGCGGATCTTGTCTGGTGAGTACTGTTTCAACTGCGGATGCCTCCCGACGCTGGGTGCGCACGGCGCGGCTCGGTCAGCTTCGACCGAGTCCTTCAGCTTAGCACGTCAGAGGAGGGTTCAGCCGTGGGGTTCGATCCGCCCGTCTTCGCGACCGATCCAGAGCGCGCCGTTTGCGAGAAGCACCATCGATTTCACGTCGCGGCGGCTCACTTCGTCAGGCATGGAGACCACTCGTTTGAGCTTCCCTTCTTCGTTGTAGAAAGCCACGAGGACAGAACCGTCGGCGTCCTCGAACGCCACCGGGGCAAGGTCCGACCAGCCTTCGACGATCCCAATGGGGCGTACCGCTCCCTTTGGCAGTTCGCTCGGCTCGACCATCCAGGCTCGCACCGGGCGCATGGAGTAAAGCACCCCTGCGACGCCGTCCCGTGCCTGCACCGTGATCGAGAGTCCGTTCTTCTTCCAGTCCTCGTCGGGCATCAGGTTCATCAGGTTCTGGCCGACCGTCACGCCGGTCACTGGGATCCGGTTGCTCCGCTCTTCGGTCCACGTCTCGCCATCGGTCGACTGGGCCTGCCCGGTCCGTGAGTCCTGAAGCAAGAGCTGACCGTTCGTCAGCCCCAGCAAGGAGTCGGGGCGGAAGCCCGGCGGGAGCTTGAGGGCTTCAGGAGACTTCTGTCCCGCCGACATCCGGACAACATGGAGGGCGCCCTCCTGCTCGAACAGGGCGAAGAAATGGCCTGGCCGGCCCGGGGCCGCGTCGAGGATCTTGATGGACCGGTCTTTCTGGATCAGGCCGGTCAAGGATTCGCCCTTGGCGAACATGTGATAACCGTCGGGCCAGACCGCCAGCACCGCATCACCGGACACGGAGAGTTTCGGAGCCGTCACCATGAGAGCCAAGGCGAGCCAAACCGCCGTCATCACTCAGTTTGACGTCTTACCAGGCCGCAGGTGCTGCATCACCGAATTCGACCCCCAACTGGAAGCCCCTTCCCGTTGACGGATGGGGGGGCAAGCGGCGGGAGATTGAAGTCCCCTCCCCCCGTTCATAGGGCGGAGGTGGGGCCTGAGATCCCCTCCCCCGTTCACGGGGGAGGGGGCAGGGGGTGGGGGCCGGATCGGCTCAGGCCTTAAATTCGCGCCCCATCCACCAAGAGCAACCTCTCGCGCCTGGCAACCGTCAATCGTCAATAATGAACTCAGGAATGCCGTTCGACGTCGAAGGTGTCATTGCCCTCTCCATCGGTTTCGGCCTTTGCGTTGTGGTGCCGATCGTCGCCATGCTCCTGGCCCACCAGCGCAAGATGGCGGAAGTGGTGCGAAAGCAACAGGCCGACCCCGTGCTGATCCAGCACATCCAGCACCTTCAGAACCAGATCGACCAACTCCGCGACCGGCTCAACGAACGCATCCTCGCCCAGGACTCCGCACGGGCCGTGCCGCCCTCCTTTCCCGAAGGGCAGCCTCGGACACCCGCGCAAGAAGCGGAACCGAACTAGACGGTTCGTTCCAAGATCGCGCGGCTCTCGGGGTCGAGCCGGTCGACGGGAACGTCGTAACGGTTGCCGTCCACGTCAGTGAGCAGCAGCCTTTCTGGCGCAAGCCAGTTCGCGTTCTCCTGGAGGCTCTGAGTGACGAAGTCGCGCGGGCCCCGGTCCGTCTCGACGCTCCAGTAGCCAGTGCCGAACTCGCTCCGTACACTCAGGATACGCGTCACAGTCGAGGTCAGGTACCGGCGGTGCAGCTCCTCTTCGAGCATCTGCCGCTGGTCGGGACTGAGCGTCGCCGGGTCGTCGATCATCAAGATCTCCTTCCCTTTACCGTCCAATAGTGACAGGAACCGCCCTGGATGCGACAAGGGCGCTGCCCAGGCGGGGACGACTTGTGTGTACGATCGTTCCTCCAGCGTCAACCGGAGCCGACCTACGGGGGCGTAAAAGAGTCTCAATCTTTCCCCATTATGTCCTTCCATCGCACTCATTCGTCATCTTTAGGCCAAATACCTCGGGATTGGTCTCGTAACTGTTCCAGTGTGAAGTCAGTGCCACCCTCGAACATCATCTTGTCCAGTCCCGCATTCTCGAGGGCATGCACCCACTTCTTTCCACGTTCCTTCGGGTCGGGTTCGATCTGGCGAACTAAGTTGATAAGAAAGTGGAGAAGATCAGTTGTCCAGCCGTGCTTATCGAGCCGAAATGTCTGGTCGATTGCGAAGGGAATACCATTTTGAAATCTACCAGACACTCGGACGAGTCTGGACGTCGCTTTCGTCAGGTCGATTGGCTCCCTCCGGACTTGTCGCTGCCCTTGTGACTGCGTATAGATGATCTTCTCCTTGTCTTCGTTAGGAGAAGAAACTGCCCTCAGGGACCAAGGTTCGACCCCTCCGACAACGTCCCTGTAGAGGTCGATTAGGACTCGGCCACTCGTCGTTAATCGGGATCGTTGGGCCCGAAACGACTGAACCGTGGAATCGTCCTCCGACTCGAATGCCTGAGTCAATCGCACGGCTGCATTCTCGGCCGTCTCTCGCGAAGGTCGACAGCCTACGACACCGAGTACTCCCGGAAGAGAACAGACCCCAGCCACGACAAGGAATAGGCTTCTAAGCCGGAATGTTTGGGTCACGTTTCCCGTTGGGCCTGCATCTGCCCCTTTCGTATCGAGTTCCTGATGTGTAACCGCTGAACTGATTTGGCTCAGCGCATGACGATGGACCGACGCACCTTTGCTTGAAGCATAGGCGTTCACAGCAGTCTCCGTTGTACGTGTTGCAGCAATCCCAGATGTTGTCATACACGGAACTGCAAGGATACGCGCAGTTCAGGCTCAGCATTGCCGGCAAGGTTGCGACTCAGGAGCGGACGCCGGGGCAACCGCACTGATGGCGACCACGATCACCGTCAGCAAAACCAGGAGAACGTCAAGGTTCCAACTGCTTCTAGGTCGTTGGGTTGTTGGTAGCTCTATGTTGTTCATGATCTTTTCTGCGGATTGGAATGCTTGTACGTCAAGTTGAAGATCAAGCAAGCGCCTCACGAGTCTTAGAGCCCTTTAGAGAACAGGAAGTGCCTGTAGTCATGGGGATCTCTACCCTTGAACACCGATCCGTCGGAGCGTAGGTGGATTCTGAAAGGTGTTGCAAGCTTGGGATCGATATCGCTCTCACTAGCAGCGTAAACTAACTCGTCGTGGATCGTGCACGTCGCAAGCGCTTGTTGAGGACCTAAAATCTCCTCCATCGTACGCTCGTCGGCTGGCGGCTCAAAAGTCCTAGGTAGTGGAGACGATAAGGAAGCAGGGCAGGAATTAAACTTAAGCACATAAGTGGAGAAGAAGCGGGCTTTGATTGCTGGGGGTGCGGTCGGACAGTGCAGACAGGCACGGTTATTCAGGTAAGGGAGAATGCTGCCGCCGCAGGTGAAGCAGACCGCTCCAGCCGCAAGGGCTCCGCTCGGACTGCCCGCGTCGGCACAGTACAGGGCGAGAGCAGCATAGATCTGCTTTAGGTTCTGCATGCAGTTCGCCTGGCGGGCTGACTCTCGCGGCCCAGGAGTCAACGCGAAAATCAGTCCTGCCACCACAAGCAAGATCGAGACGGCGACCAGTAATTCGGTCAAGGTCACTCCACGGCGCGGCACTGCGACACCTCTCTCTCCACAAGACGACCACCCATGAAGACAAGTCCCCGGACGCCGCCTGGCTCGCGGCTCAGCGCGAACGTCCAAACAAGCATAGCGGCACAGAGGGCGACGACCACTACGTTTGGAGCCATGTGGCGAAACCGGATCTGCCTATGATATTCACCCCTCATGACCCGTAGTGTACGTCAACTCCCCCCCCCCCGGACAGAGCCAGTAACAATATTTGTTATTATCCGCCCACCTCCACCGCCGCGTTGACCTGCGACTGGGTCTCGACCAGCTTCTTAAAAGTCCCGTTATTAGCCATGAGTTCGTCGTGCGTGCCCATCTCGCTGATCTCTCCCCTCTCCAGAACGATGAGCCGGTCGGCGTTGCGCAGGGTCGAGAGGCGGTGGGCGATGGCGAAGGTCGTCCGCCCGCTCACGAGCCGCCCGATCGCCTCCTGGATCTCCTTCTCTGTCTCGACGTCCACACTCGAGGTCGCCTCGTCAAGGATGAGGATCCGCGGGTCGTGGAGGATGGCCCGGGCGATGCTGACGCGCTGACGCTCGCCGCCGCTCAGCCTGCCGCCCCGCTCGCCCACGATAGTGTCGTAGCCATCTGGCTTGGCAAGGATGAAGTCGTGGGCGTTGGCCGCCTTGGCCGCAACCATGATCTCGTCGAACGTCGCGCCAGGCTTGCCGTAGGCGATGTTCTCCGAGATCGTGCCGTTGAAGAGGAACGGCTCTTGGAGCACGATGCCGATCTGCTGGCGGAAGTCGGCAAGATCGAGCTCGCGATAATCGCGGCCGTCGATCCGGATCGTGCCTTGGTCAGGCTCGTAGAACCTCGCGATCAGGTTGATGGTCGTCGACTTGCCAGCACCCGAGTGACCGACGAGCCCGATCATCTCGCCCGGAGCGACCGTGAACGAGACGCCCTTGAGCACTGGGTTTGACTTGTCGTAGCCGAAGCGAACACCGTCGAAAGCGACCTCGCCGACGACCTCAGCCTTGGCACCCTCAGTGCGGCTTTCGGGGGCCATGTCGAGCACCTCGAAGACACGCTCAGCCCCCGCCATCGCCCGGCTGAACCAGTTGTTGACCTGGGCGAACCACTGGAGCGGCCCATAGACGAGCCCGAGGAAGCTGTTCACCATGATGAACTGACCCAGGGTGAGTTGCTTGTCGAGCACGAGCCAGCCGCCAAACGTCCAGTGGATGAGCGTCCCGCAGAGCACGAAGAAGGTCATCATGCCGAACTGGGTGTTCCACGTCTGCTCGGCCCGCATCGCCGCGTCGCGCCACTCGTGGTTGCGCTTGAGGAACCGGGCGTACTCGTGGTCCTCCTTGACAAACGCCTTGACCACCCGGATGCCGCTGAGCGACTCGTTAAGGTGCATGTGCACACGGGCCATCTTCTGGCTCACGCGGTGGAACATGTTGCTGAGAGGCTTCCAAACCTGCACGTTCAGCGCGGCCACGACCGGAATCGGGGCCAGGATCGCGAGGGCCAGCAGCCAATTGGTCCAGAACAGGAAGCCCATCACCCCGAAGAGCATGAGGGCGTTGATGAAGAAGAACGGCAGGCCGTCGACCAGGAAGAACCAAAGCCGCTCGGTATCGTTGGTCACGCGGCTGGCGATGGCACCGACCGGTCGCTTGTCGAAATAGCGCATGCCGAGGAACTCGACCGCGCGGTAGACCTTGCTCCGAAGATCGGCGCTGATGCTGGCGGCGAGGAAGGCGTTCGTCCGGCCGATAACGATCTGTAGCCCGGCGCTGCAGAACGCGACCGCCAACCACAGCCCGCACCACCCGAAGAGGGCCGAGGCGGCGAAGTTGTTGATCGTGATGCCATCGATGAGCTGCTTTTGGATGAGCGGCGGGACAAGGTTGAGGCCGGTGCTGGCGACCGAGGCGGCCACCAGCAAGTAGGCCCGGCCCCGGTAAGGCCCGAGATAGGCGGCGATCCGCAAGAGGGTTCGGCCCCGGTGGATGCAGCTTGGGCAGACACCGTCCTTCTCGGGCAGGAGCCTGCCGCACTTGGCGCACCGGGTCTTCTCCGGAAAGAGGTTGATCTCAAGGGGCTTGCCCTCGGCGAGCTGCTCGATACCCCGGGCCGCCTCGCTGAATTGGTGGGCGCTGCTGAGGGAGTAGGTGACGGCCGGGATCTCCTCGCCCTTCTTGGTGCGCAGGAGCAGCCTGCCGCCGCTCACGAGGGGCTCGTGGCGGGCGGTGGCGAGCTCGGCGATGGGGACGCGCAGGAGCGGTGCCCCTCCAGGGCCGAGCACGAGCACCTCGGTCGGGGTCACGATGAGCTTGCGAGCCCCGAAACGGGCGTCTTCGGTCAGGTCGGCGTCCAGCTCGATGAGCTCGGCCGGGGATATCAAGGGGTCTTGCGTCTCTTCTTGGGTCAGCATGAAGCACAACGGGCACAATGGGGCCCTGTCAGGTCGGTCGCGATGAAGGAGACAGCTGCGGTGCTGTCAGGGAGAGCCAGGGCGGCGGCTCAAGTCAAAGGCGGATCAGGGGGAGGAGCTTCATATTGGGGGGTGACCTCCGAAGAATGAAGGATACCCGCCCCGGAGCCCCCTCCGGGACCGGGCCTCCGGAGCAAGCCGAGAAGCCGGCCTTGCCCTCCCCGTCGGAGTACCCCCCCTCCGTCCAGCGGTATGAACTCCCATTCGAACGATTCGGCCTCGAAAGGTCTGAAGCATGCGGCGAAGAGCTGGGTCGACACGCGCCGCCGTCCATCCAGCGACGACCAGCGACGCGAGCGCGAGCACTCTCCTCTGAATTGAGTTCACCTTCTCTCCTGGATAAGGGGCTTCCCTGGAAAATGACGCCCCTGGGCCAGCTCCATTCGCGCATTGGCAGCCAAAGCTCTTCAGCTCGACGGCGTCCAGACAGGCATCAGGCCAGTCCGTCCCGAACCAGCCGCTCTTCGACGAGCTCGGACGAAATGAGGACCATCGGCAGGCCGTTGCCGGGCTGGGTGCTGGCCCCGACATAGTAGAGGCCGGGGGCGGCGTCTCGGTTCGAGGGACGGAAGAAGGCGGACTGCCAGAAGTCGTGGCTGAGCCCGAAAGCGGCCCCCCGGCTGAGGTTGAGGTCGGCGGCCCATTCGCGGGGGCCGTAGGTGCGGAGGGCGAGGACCCGGTCAGGGTCGAACCCGCCCGCGTCGCACAGGCGGCCTTGGACGTAGCCCAGCATTTTCTGCTCGTCCGCTAGGGTCAATGGGGCATCAAGGTTCGGGCACGGCACAAGGATATAGAGGTTGCTCCGGCCCGCCGGGGCGAGGTTGGGCTCGGTCTTGGAGCTCACGCAGGCATAGAAGGCGGGGGCATCGGGCACGCTGAGCGGCTCATGGAAGATCGCATCGAGGTTGCCTTTGAATTCGGGGCCGAAGAAGACGTTGTGGTGCCGCAGCCCAGGAAGCTCCCCGTCATAGTCCATATAGGCCATGAAAGCAGAGCAGGAATGTCGCAAGTCGGGGGCTGGCTTGGCGAGGGGCAGTCGTCGGGGCCCCCGGCTTTGGCCCTCTAGGAGTCGGTCGACAGCATAGGGCAGGTCGGCGTTAAGGACGACGGCGTCGGCCCGCAGTGTCTCGCCGGTCTCAAGTGTGACGGTTGTCCCGTCCACCGCCCTGACCGGAGTGTTCAACCGGATGGTGGCCCCACGGCCCTCTGCGAGGCGCGCGACGGCGCGGGGGACCTCCGCCATCCCGCCCATCGGATACCAGATCCCCTCGCCGTATTCCATGTAGGTGAGCACGGCATAGACCCATGGGGCGTCGAACGGGCTCAGCCCTAAGTACATGGTCTGGAAGGTGAAGAGCATCCGGAGCCGCTCGTCCTGAACATAGCGGGCAGCGCGGCGGGCGAGGTTCTCCACCATATGGTGGCGAGCGACGAGAGCAAGGCTTTTGGGAGAAGCGAAGTCGCCCAATCCGTCAAAGTTCTTGCGCACGAAGTTGGGGACGGCGTCGCGGTAGAGGGCTTCAAGGTCAATGAGGAGCCGGCGGTAGCCGGCCTCGTCCCCAGTCCCGGCGAGGGCGCGCACCCTGGCCGCCATCTCGTCGCGCCGGACGGTTCCCTCGATCTGCGAGCCGTCGGCGAAGAAGACCCGGTAGAGCGGGTCGCAAAGCCGGACGTCCAGGTGGTCCTCCATCCGTTCGCCCACGTCAGCAAAGAGCTTGCGGAACGGGTCGAGCATCATCATGAGCGTGGGCCCGGCGTCGAACTGGCACCCGCCGACCTGCACGCTCTTGGCGCGGCCGCCGACCTCGCAAGTCTTCTCAAGCACCGTGACCTCGTGTCCGCGGTGCGCCAGCCGTAGGGCAGTCGCCAAACCACCCAGTCCCGCGCCGACCACGATGAAGCGCTTCGCCATCCTGCCGGTGTCTACCTCCGGCTGAGCCGGGTCGTCTCGCCGGTCACCCTCTCACCAGGCCGAGCAGCACCATGAAGACGGTGTGGCCGACAAGGACTATGACGGGCTCGGGTCGGGCCTCGGGGTCGGGTCGGGCCCAGAGGAGCAGGGCCCCGGCGAGTCCAGCCACGAACCACCAACCGAAGAAATTGGCAAGCGGAACACCCCCCGGGAGCGGGCCCCCGTCGAGCCATCGCCAATAGCCGAGGGAGTGGACGGTGGTCGGCTCCATGGCCAGGTCGGCGAGGGCGGCGAGCAGCCCGCCCAACGCTACTGCGGCCCACCCCATGACCCAGCGACGGGCGACCAGTACGGCGGCCCAGCTGAGCATGAGCCAAGCAAACGGGAGTTGCAACGGGAACGGCCGACCTCCTGCGACCATCCCGACTGGCCACCACGCGTCGGTGTACTCATAGCGGCCAAAGGGGAACCCGGTGAGGAGTCCGACGACCTCGCTGCCCGAGCCGACCGCAAGCGAGACGGCCCCTGCCGCAAGCACCGGGCCATTGGGCCGGAGCGAGGCGATCACGGCCCAAGCTCCGAAGACGGTGACGCCGAGCCCGCAAAGCCTCGCCACCCAGACCGGCTCCTCAAACCCGGCCCGGACGAGTGCGCTCCCGACCAGCGAGAACACGACGAGCGCGAGATAGGCCCGGCAGGGCCAGACAAGACCAGGCCGTAGGCCCGAGACCATGCCCACAAAGCGGAAGTATGCCCGACCAGGTACCCTCTTCACGCGCCTATGGCTCAACCCCAGGTTCTCGGGCCCTCCCTCCGCGACAAGATCAAGAACCGTACCGCGCTCGTCGGCGTCGTCGGGCTCGGCTATGTCGGCCTGCCGTTCGCGGTCGAAAAGGCGAAGGTCGGTTTCCGCGTGGTCGGAATCGAGCAGAACCCAGAGAGGGCGGCCAAAGTCAACCGGGGCCAAAACTATATCGGCGACGTGAAGGACGAAGAGCTGACCGAGGCGGTCTCTTCCGGGCTGATCGTGGCGGAGACCGGATTCGACCGCGTGCCGGAGTTGGACGTGATCGTGGTGTGCGTCCCGACCCCGCTTAACGAAAACCTCGCGCCGGACCTCCAGTATGTCGAGGGGGTCACCCGCGAGATCGCAGCCCGGCTACGGCCCGGGCAGCTGGTGTCGTTGGAATCGACAACCTACCCTGGCACCTGCGAGGAAGTGATGTTGCCGATCCTCGAATCGAGCGGACTCAAGGTGGAGGAGGACTTTTTCCTCGCCCATTCGCCAGAGCGGGTCGACCCCGGCAACCGTCGCTACACGACCAAGAACACCCACAAGGTCGTTGGCGGGGTAGGGCCGAAATCCCTGGAGGCGGCGGTCGCCTTCTATGACGAGACAATCCTCAACGTCGTGCCCGTGAGCAGCGCGAAGGCGGCCGAGTTGACCAAGGTCTTTGAGAACACGTTCCGCGCGGTGAACATCGCGCTGGTCAACGAACTGACCCTGCTTTGTGACCGCATGGGGCTGAACGTTTGGGAGGTGCTTGAGGCGGCTTACACCAAGCCGTTCGGAATCATGCCGTTCTATCCGGGTCCGGGGGTGGGCGGCCACTGCATCCCCCTCGATCCGCACTACTTGGAATGGAAGGCGCGGGAGTTGAACTTCACCACGCGGTTCATCGGGCTGGCCGGGGAGATCAACCGGCGGATGCCCGAGTTCGTGGTCGAAAAGGCGGCCCGTTGCCTCAACGGGGCGGGGCTCGCCCTGTCCCGCTCGCGGATCTTCGCCTTGGGGGCGGCTTACAAGCGGGACATCGACGATTGGCGGGAGTCGCCTGCGGTCGCGGTCATGCGGCTGCTGGTTGAACAAGGGGCGAAAGTGTCGTACCACGACCCGCACGTGCCGTCGTTCTCGGAGCACGGCTTGTCGTTGACGTCTTCGTCCTTGACGCCCGAAGCGCTGGAGGCGGCCGACCTGGTCGTTGTACTCACGGACCACACCGCGGTGGACTATGGGCTTGTGGCCGGCACCGCCCGACTGGCGCTCGACACGCGCAACGCGCTGAAGGGCCTCGGCGGCAACGTCGTGGCCTTGTGATCCGAATTCGGCCGCTGGGCGGACTTGCCAGACCGCGGGACGCGCGTCCGGTGACGCAGTGTCTCCATGAGGTGCCTCCAGCGGCCCGGCTGACCCCGAGCGGCTCGGGGATACTCCCGGCGTGCAGATCGGCGTCGTCGGGGCAGGGGCCTGGGGCAAGAACATCGTCAACACGCTGGCCGAGCTCGGCCACCTCGCCGGGGTCGCCGAGCTCTCACCGGACCTCCGCGCCAAGACCGCCGAGGCGCACCCCGAGACTCCGGTCGTCGAGACGTTCGACCAATTGGCCAGCCTCGGCCTTGAGGCGGTCTGCATCGCGGCCCCGGCCGAGCACCACGCCCCCCTAGCCCGACAGGCGCTGGCCGCCGGGCTGCACGTCTTCGTCGAAAAGCCGATGACCCTGAGCGTGGCCGACGCCGAAGACCTCGTCGCGCGGGCTGACCAGGCCGACCGGCGCCTGATGGTCGGCCACCTGCTCCTCTACCAGCCCGCCGTCCAGTTCATCAAGCGTGAGATCGAGGCGGGCCGAGTCGGGATCCTTTACTCCCTCAACCACGAGCGGCTGAACCTGGGCCGGGCGCGCAAGGTCGAGAACGTTCTCTGGAGCCTTGGGGTGCACGACGTCGCCGTTTGCCTCTACCTTGCCGGGTGTGGTGCCTACGAGGTCTCTATCTTCGGGCAAGACGTTCTCCAACCCGGCATCGATGACGACACGCGGCTGACAGTACAGTTAGCAAGCGGTGCCGTGGGCCACGTCCACAACTCCTGGCTTTGGCCCGAACTGCGGCGCCGTCTGACCGTCATCGGCTCGAACGGGATGCTGGTCTACGACGAGGTGGCCCAAACGGTGACTTGGCACGACAAAGGGATCAACCCCGACCTTACGAGCCGGGACGCCGGATCCGAAGTCGTATATGAAGGCGTGGGTAAGCCCCTTGCCCTTGAGATGGAGCACTTCATCGAGTGCTGCCAGACTGGCCGGACTCCGATCTCGGACGGGCGAAGCGGTCTGGAGGTCGTCCGGGTACTGGAGAGGGCTCGGCCGGTCAGGTAGAACGCGAAGTCCCGGTTCCCATGTCCGCATACTTCGCCCACGAGTCCGCCTACATCGACGAGGGAGCCCAGATCGGTGAGGGCACCAAGGTCTGGCACTTCAGCCATGTCCTGCCCAAGGCCATCATCGGCAAGAACTGCGTGATCGGCCAGAACTGCGTCGTCATGAACAACGTCCTGGTCGGCGACTTCTGCAAGATCCAGAACAACGTCAGCCTCTATGAAGGCGTCGTCCTTGAGGACTACGTCTTCTGCGGGCCGAGCATGGTCTTCACGAACGTCCTGATCCCCCGGTGCGAGTTCCCCAGGGCGACCAGCGAGCACTACCTACCGACTTTGGTCAAGCGCGGCGCGAGCATCGGCGCGAACGCGACCATCGTCTGTGGCGTCACCCTCGGCGAAAGGTGTCTGATCGGGGCGGGAGCGGTGGTGACCAAGGACGTCCCCCCCAACGCGCTCATGGTCGGGGTTCCGGCCAAGCAGATCGGATGGGCCTGCCGGGACGGGCAGCCCGTGTTCTTTCACGAACTCGATACGCCCGAGAAAGTAGCGGCTATGTTGGAGCGCACCGGCGACTTGGGCCGCGAGCTGCTCGACTGGATTGAAGGCCAGCGGCGGGCTTAGTCGCGTTTGGCGCTCGGGCGAGCCCGGAGCCGGGCCCATTCGCGAAGGGCGGCGATGTCTTCCGCCATCATCCGGCTCAGCGGGACCTGGGCTTGGCACTCTTCGCTGAGGTCGCTGAAGCTCAGTTCTCGTCCCTCGTCAAAGGCCTTGTTGAGGGCCCCGACCACGACCTGCTCGATCTCGGCCCCGCTGAAACCGTCTGTCAACTTAGCAAGCTCGGGGACCTTGAACTTCCTCGGGTCGCGTTTCCGCTTGGTCAAGTGGATCCGGAAGATCTCTTTGCGCTCGTCCAGGTCGGGGAGGTCGATGAAGAAGATCTCGTCGAACCGCCCCTTGCGCAGTAGCTCCGGAGGAAGAGCGGACACGTCGTTGGCGGTCGCGACCAGGAAGACGGGCTTCGTCTTCTCCTGCATCCATGTGAGGAACGTCGCGAAGACCCGGGCAGTCGTACCGCTGTCGCTCACACCGCTCGACCCCATTCCCGCGAATCCCTTTTCCAGTTCGTCGATCCAAAGGATGCACGGAGCGAGGCTCTCCGCGATCCGGATCGCGCGGCGCATGTTGTCCTCGCTCTGGCCGACCAGACTGCCGAAGACCCGACCCACGTCCATCTTGAGCATGGGCAGGCTGTAGGCGGCCGAAACCGCCTTGGCGACCAGGGATTTGCCGCACCCTTGGACGCCAAGGAGCAAGACTCCTTTGGGATATGGGATGCCGAACTCGCGGGCCGCGTCCGTGAAGCTCTTCGACCGCCGCTTGAGCCATTCCTTCAGCAGGTCGTGGCCACCAATGTCGTCCAGGTTGTTGTCGGCGGGATAGAACTGGAGCATCCCGCTCTTGCGGACGATCTGCTTCTTCTCCTCAATGATCTGCTCGACGTTCAGCGACTTGGTCTCGACCAAGCTCCGAGCCAGGGCGCTCTCGATTTCGTCCGCGGTCAGCCCCTGGGCCGAGCGGACGATCAGCTCCTTCTCGTCGTGTGAAAGGTCAACGTTGACGCCCGGCCGCCCCTTGACGCTAGCGATGACGCCCTCCACCTGCCCGAGGATTTCCTTCTCTTCGGGCAACGGGTACTCGACCACGGTCACGTCCTTCTCAAGCTCGACCGGAAGGTTCAGGGTCGGAGCGGATAGAAAGAGGGTCTGATCGCGGCCACGGAGCCGAGAGCTGAGGTCGCGGAGCAACCTCACGACGCGCGAGTCCTTGAGATAAGGATGGAAGTCCTTGAGGAGAAATGCCGTGCTCTCAGTGGCTTCATGAACCAGCGCCAGGGCTTCCAATTCTCCGGGCAGGGTCGTCGGCTTGACCGGGCCCGACGCCCGAACGACGGCAGGCTTCATGCCCTGGGTCACGCTCCAGGTGTGAAGCTGGCGCCCCAGCTTCTTGGCTACTTCCTGAAGGGCCGATTCGACCCGGGCCTCTTCCCACGAAACGACATAAACGATGGGATATTTGGCTCGGATCAGAACCTCGAACTCTCGCAGGGCGTCCATGGACCGGCCCTATGATAGCTGGAGGCAATACCTTCCGCTACGCTGCCCGGGCCCTTCGCTCTTGAAGGCTCACGTTGATCTCCAACGAACCTAAGTCCGCGACGGCCATGGGAATGACCAGGGCTGGGATGTCAAGAGTGGAGATCTTCACGTTCGTACCCTTGACGATGGTCGGAGGGGTGATGTCACAGGTGAACCCCTTGCCAGCCATCAAGGTCATCGAGTTCCCACTGACCATGTTGCCGAGTTCGGCGATCGCCGAAGCGGCTAGCTGGTCAAAGGTCGTGACTGCCGTCCCCAGCATTTTCGACGCGATCTTTTCAGCCGTCTGAATCGACATGCCATAGATCACCTGGCCCTCGATCTGGCCCGTGATGCCGCAAACAATGTTGAGTTGTTGCGAGGTGAACATTTGGGGCCGTGCGCTCAGCTGTCCCCGTTCGGGCGTGAGGCCCGCCATCGTCTGGATCACGGTGACGCAAGCTTCGACAAACGGGAGCACGTAGTCGACTTTCATGGACGTAAGCCCCCGGCCCTAGGCGGCGAGAAGTTTGTTGACGGCCTCCAAGACCCTGTCTGGTTGGAACGGCTTGACAATGAAGTCCTTGGCCCCGCTCTGGATGGCTTCGACCACCATGTTCTTTTGACCCATCGCTGTGCACATGACGATGACCGCGTTCGGGTCGCTTGAACGGATCTGCTTAAGAGCCTCAAGACCGTCCATTTCGGGCATCGTAATGTCCATGGTCACGAGATCTGGCTTGAGCTCAGAGTACAGCTTGACGGCTTCGACCCCGTTGCTGGCCTCTCCGCAAACCTCGAACCCGTTCTGCGTCAAGATGTTCTTGAGTGTCACCCTCATGAAGAGAGCGTCGTCGGTGATTAAGATGCGTTTCGCCATGTGTCGTTTCCTATCATTGGTTTTCGGTAGAAAAACGGAATAATGGACTCGTAACCCGTTTCTTGGGCTTTGCCCAGCCTCTCGGTACTGCCCACAAAGAGCACTCCACCAGGCTTCAGAGCCTGGAAGAAACGTCGATAGAGCAAGTCCTTTGCCTCGTCCGTGAAGTAGATGACCACGTTCCGGCAAAGGATCAAGTCAAATCCGCTGTCAAACCTGTCGCCCAAAAGGTTCTGAGTCTTGAACTCCAGCATCGCGGCAAGCTTTCGGTTCGCACGCCATTCGCCGTCCAATTTGGTCAGATACTGGCTTCGATACTCATTCGGGACGCCCTTGACGTCCGAGTCGTTGAATCTGCCTTCCTTCGCCTGGGCCAAAGCGGCCTGATCGATGTCCGTCCCCACGATTCTGTGCGCTCCGGGGAAGTTTCGGTCCAAAATCATGGCTAAGGTGTAGGCTTCAGCACCATAGCTGCAGCCCGCGCTCCAGCACTTAAGTCTCGGGCTCGTCTTGACGAGTTGGGGCAGCACTTTGAGCCTGAGTTCTTCCCACTTTTCAGGGTTCCGAAACAACTCGCTCACGTTGATGGCGAGTCGGTCCAAGAACCACGCCGTGTTCTCAGAAGAACTCAGCGCCCAGCTGCTGAATTCGGAGAGCGACTTGTGCTGCTTGGACTCGGCCATGCTGACGATTCGCCTCTGAAGCTGATTGGGCTTGTACTGGTTGAGGTCAAGACCCGTCTTTTGCTTCACGGCCGCATAGTGCGCTGCCCAGTCCGATTCGCTAACTTGCACGGGCAGCCCTCCTGGCCAAGTGGGCGCAGATGGCCGCAGCCATCTCTTCCACGGGGTATTCAGCGTCCACAGCACCAGCGTCCTTGGCCGACTTCGGCATGCCATAGATCGCGCAACTGGACTCCGATTCGCCAAAGACGGTGCATCCTGCCGCTTTAAGTGCCAAGGCCCCCTCGCGCCCGTCATGCCCCATCCCGGTGAGGATGACCCCCATGCAGTTCGAGCCATAGACCTTCACAGCCGATTCGAACAACTCGTCAGCCGCTGGCCGGCAACCGTTCCTTGTGGGCCCGTCGTGGAGCGCGATCGTCCCGCCGCGTTCGACCACCATGTGGTGGCCACCAGGAGCGAGGAGGGCCTCGCCGGGCCCGACCTTGTCCGACTGCCCTGCTTCGCGGACCCTCACTGGACCAACGGAGTCCAGACGCTTTGCCAAGCTCGCAGTGAAGCCGACGGGCATGTGCTGGACGATCAAGATCCGGGCATCAAACCCGACCGGAAAGGCAGAAAAGAGCGAGACCAAGGCGCGGGGGCCGCCGGTCGAACTCGCGACGAGGACGACCCGGTTGGAGGCGGCCGGCGCCGCGACGGCCGCGACCGGTGACCGAGTTGACCCACCGAGCTTGGCAAACCGTGCGGACTTGAGCTTCTCCAAGAGCTCGTCCTTTTTCTCGGTGATTCGAAGACTGTTGGAGCCTCCAGGCTTGGTGACAAAGTCGAAGGCTCCCGCCTCGAGCGCGCGGATCGTCGTGTCGGCCCCTTCTGTGGTCACCGAACTGACCATGATGACGTGGCAAGGCGCCTTGGCCATGATCTGCTTCAAGGCCGCGAGTCCGTCCATCTTGGGCATCTCGACGTCGAGCGTGATCAAGTCGGGCTTCAGGTTGACCGCCATATCGAGACCTTCTTCGCCGTTCGTGGCCTGGCCCACCAACTCGTAGGCCGGATCCGCGGAGACCCAGTCTGAGATCATCCGCCTCGCGAAGCTCGAATCGTCGACTACCAGAACTTTCTTTTTCATGCTGCGCTGAGATCCTCAAAGAGTTTTTCGTACTCCTCGTAGCCCGTGACGAACTGATCCGTGATCTGATCCAGAGCGTCCGGTTGGAGGCCAAGTCGAACGAAGGAGTTCTCACAGACCGAATAATGCAGTCCGTCTCCTCCCAGGCCAAACCCCATCGCCATCGTCAGGAAGTTGCCCAAATGGACACAGTCGACGATGTTCGAAGACGGCTGGCACTGATCCGGATCGTGGTGCCATCGGACCGCGGCCACGATCTCGTCCGGCAAGTTCCATTGTCGGCCCAGGTGCTCTCCAACTTCACAATGGTCGTAACCCAGGATTCTTCTTTCGGCGACGTCGAACGAGACCTGGGCCAGCTCGGCATATTGAACGATCGCGCTGGTCTTGTTCTCGAGCCAGACGCTGAGGGCGACCTTTCCAATGTCGTGCAGCAATCCGGCCGTGAAGACGACGTCCTCGCTCGCCTTCTTGCTCATCCTGGCGATCAACTGACCCGCGAGGGCCGTCCCGAACGAATGGCTCCACATCGCTTTGGGGCCTAGGCAGTAGCCGTCCAGCTTCCGTGACATCCACGGATAGGTCGCCGCGACCATGCATAGATTACGGACACATCTCATTCCAAGAATCACGACAGATTCTTGAAGGTTGGTGACCCGCTTGGACAAGCCGTAATAGGCGCTGTTGGCGAGTCTGAGAACGCGGGCGCTGAGGGCCTGGTCTTGCGAAAGCGTTTTCGCGATGCTGGCCGCGTTGCTCGTGCTCTCGTCCGTCTCGCGCATCACCTTAAGGGCTGCCGCCGGGATCGAAGGCAGATCCGGAGTCCGCTTGACGACGTCTTCTAATGTGATCGTCTGGCCCATCTCTTTTATCCTCGGAGAACGCAGAGGACTTTCTCCCCCTCATTGATCGAACGCACCTTTACGGTGAGGCTCGCGATGTCCACCGTGACCGTCCTCCCGTTCGATCCGCCAACCTCGTGCGCGATCGTCCGGATCCGGAGCTTCTCAAGCAGATCCTTGACGGCCTCGGCGTTCCGTTTGCCGATGTCGAGCCGGGAAGAGACGTCGGCTCCGATCTTGAAGACTTGAGCTCCTCCCGCGTAAGCGGCGACCAAACGGTTGGTGTTCGCGCCTTTCGCCGCCATCATCTTCACCAATTCTGGCAAGCCGACATCGACGAACTTCCCCGGTTTATCGATTGGCTTGTCCTTGAAGGCCTCCGGCAGCATCACATGGATCATCCCCGACACTCCGGAAGCCGGACAGTGGGCGACGAGACCGATGCAACTTCCGAGACCGATGCAGCTATAAAGGGCTGGGCCTTGGTGGACATGGATCTCGGCCATGCCGACCAAAGTCGGAGTGGCGACGGCCACCTAGGCTGCCTCCGCAACGCCTAATCTTTCGAACACAGTTTGGAGCCCGCCAGAAGCGGGCATACAGAGGAACCGGCCGTCCAGGGTCTCCGAAGACTCCTCGAAGATTCTCGTTTCAAGGGTCAAGATCTGCGTATCCTGGAAGCAGGCCTCGACGATCAGGGTCGAAACGATGCTTTGAGCCCCATCGATCGATACGGCCGGAGGTGTCGCTTCCATCCGCAAGCCAGTCATGTCGGAGATCGCGTTCAAGAAGCTCGAGCACAAGATGTTCCCGACCTCAAGGATCGTGGAACCGAAAAGCTCGTCGATGGAGTCCAGGTCGGCCGGCGCCAAGCCTGTCAGGAGCCGAGAAAGCCGTTGAGCGCTCGCCCAAGGGAAGAAGAAGGCCGTTTGGCCTTGGACGTCACCAGTGAACGGCATTGATACCGCCACGGTCAGTTCTTCAGGATTAGTGAAGACGCACGTCAGATCCGGCGCAGCGGTCACAGACATCGAAGGGACGTCCATATTGAAGTTCTGGCCGGTCAGACTCGCCAAAGCCATCGTGGCATGGCCCAGTCCGATGTTCGTCAGCTCGCGCAAGCACGAGTCTTGAAGCTGTTCGATGGAAGATTCGTTCGAGCCCATATCCGCCCTGCCAGTCGATGCAGACCGATCGGCACCCTCTCGTGGGTCGCACGAGAACGAGCAGCCTCCAGTCTCACAGAGCTACTTTCCGCACCAGGGCGCTCTTCAGCCTGGCAAGAAGGCCAGGATGTGAGTACAGCTGTTCCGGTCATCGCAAGGCGACTTTGAGCGGGTCCGGTAGAATCGGCAAGTGGCTGACCTTGAAATGCAGGACGTCAAGGCTGCGCTTGACGCGGCTGTGCGGAACGGCTACAAGTACGTCAAGCTGAAGAGCGGAAGCGAGGAGTTCGTCGCCGAAGTCCGTGCAAGCTCACGCAAGCAGACGGTACCCAAGGCCGCTGCCGCTCCCGCTCTTGACCAGGTTCTATCCGAGCCGACCCTTGCTGAGGTCAAATCACCGGTGGTCGGGTACTTCCGCGAGCGGTCTCATCCCTTGGAGCCAGGCCTCGAAGTGGAAGCTGGGCAAGTCATCGCCGAAGTCGTCGCGGTCGGCTTGTCGAACGACGTTGTCTGCCCGATCCAGGGCGTGGTCGATTCGGTGGCCGTCCGTCCCGGGGATCCCCTCGAATATGGCCAGGTGATCGCCCTTGTGAGGCCCTCATGACACGGGGCGAGTCCCTTGTCGGCGTTCTCGTCGCAGTCGCCATCGTGATCTTGCTCGCGGTGGCTTTCTCTGTTGGGAGCGGAGTCTTTGGCGGCCAAGGCGGGGCGACAAGGGCTGACGGCAAGGGGGAAACCATCATCGGTCGGTCGAAGTTTGCGGCCAAGGACGTCGAGTGCCGGAACAACCTCTCTCAGCTCCGGACAGCCATCCAGATCGCCACGGACCCGGTCGACGGCACAAAGCCCTCGACCCTTCAAGAGACCCGACTGGGACGCGACTTCTATCGGTGCCCGGTCGGGGAAGAGGACTATGACTACGACCCGGAATCGGGAACGGTGAGATGTCCGCACAAAGGGCACGAGAAATACTAATGTTCGAGAAGGTACTGATCGCCAACCGGGGCGAAATCGCTTGTCGGGTCATCCGGGCTTGTCACGTACTCGGGCTCCAGACTGTGGCCGTCTATTCCAAAGCCGACCGGGAGAGCCGCCACGTTTCTATGGCGGACGAGGCGATCTGCATCGGGGAAGGGCCCAACATGGACAGTTATCTCAACCTTCCCAACGTTCTCATGGCCATCGAGATCTCTGGGGCGCAAGCCGTCCACCCAGGATTTGGCTACTTTAGCGAGAACGCCCGTTTCGCCGAAGAAGTCGCCCTGATGGGCGTGAAGTTCATTGGCCCGCCAGTGGGCGCCATTCGGGGCATGGGCGACAAAGACAAAGCCAAGCGGTCGGCGATCGAGGCCGGGTGCCCAGTCGTACCAGGTTCCGAAGGGGCCGTCTCGGGCGAGGCCGAGGCGGCCAAGGTCGCTAGCGAGATCGGATACCCTGTTTTGCTCAAGGCAGTGGCCGGTGGGGGGGGGCGCGGAATCCGGCGCGTGAACAGCGAAGCCGAAATAGCCCAGGTCTTCAAGACCGCGCAACAAGAGGCTGCCGCCAGCTTCGGAAACGACGACATGCTCGTCGAGAAGTTCGTCATCGAGCCTCGACACGTCGAAATGCAGCTCTTGGGCGATGAACACGGCACCATGCTCTACCTCGGAGAGCGGGAGTGCAGCGTTCAAAACTTGCGGCACCAAAAGATCGTCGAAGAGGCTCCGTGCGCGAGCTTGACCCCAGAAGCGCGAAAGGACATGGGCGAGGCGGCCGTGCGGGTGGCCCGGTCAGTCGGGTACACGAACGCTGGGACCGTCGAGTTCTTGCTGGACCGAGACGGAAAGTTCTACTTCCTCGAGATGAACACGAGGATCCAGGTGGAGCATCCCGTCACCGAGCTGGTCACAGGGCTGGACATAGTGGCCTGGCAGATCAGGATCGCCGCGGGAGAGCGGCTCCCGATTGGACAAGAGGAGATCGCTTGCCGCGGGCACGCGATCGAGGCCAGGATCACCGCCCAAGACCCGGATCGCGACTTCGCCCCTTCAGCGGGGAAGGTCACGGTCTGGAACCCGCCTGGGTTTGCCAACGTCCGGCTCGACACCCACGTGACAACCGGGTTCACGGTCGCACCCTTCTATGACCCGATGATCGCCAAGCTCATCGTTTGGGGGGAGAACCGCGAGGCTGCGGTCAGGCTCCTCCAAGTCGCCCTGCGCGAGTTCGAGGTGGAAGGCATTCAGACCAATATTCCGTTCCTCATCAGGTTGACGGCCCATCCAGACTACGTTCGAGGCGACGTCAGCACCGCCTTCGTCCCCAACTTCCTCAGCGAGTCGCCAGTTGTTGCCTGAGTCCCCTACCGGCCGCCGTGCCGCCCGTCTCGCCGCCTTTCAGGCGGCCTACGCTATGGCGGTGGGTGGACTGTCCGCAAGAGAGGCCCTGGACGCTGTCCACGAAGCCGGTGGCGAGCCAGGGCCTTTCACCGACCGGATTTTGGCCCTCTTGCAAGGGCGAGAGGAGGGTTGGGACTCCTGCTTCGAGCCATGCTTGGCCGATGGTTGGCCGCTCGCGAGGCTGAGCTGGACGGACCGCGTCATCTTGCGGCTGGCCTGCTGCGAGCTTTGGGGACTGCCTGACGTGCCTCCCCGCGTCACGATCGCCGAATATGTGGGGATTTCCAAGAAGTTCGGATCGCCCGAGAGCAGCAAGTTTGTCAACGGCGTCCTCGCCTGCGCGCTCGCTCGGTCGCCGAAGGCCGACTGGTCGCCGACCGACGCGCCAGAGCCAGATCCGACCGAGGAGAAGGAACCCGAGGGCGCGCGGATTGTCGAAGAGGAGTCCAGCCCCTGGGTGATCCGTACGGAGGCATGAGATGAGTTCTATCGGATTGAACCAATGGATCGCGCAGATCAAAAGACGCCTCTTTGACGACTTGGCCCAGGGCCGGAACCCGAGCGAAGGCGACTTCGACCAAGTGGCGCTCAAAGAGGCCCGAGCCAAGGGCTCGCCACAGCTCGGCGCGACCGTACTCGCCCCTGACCGGATCGAGGTCCAGTTCGTCTTCCCCGACCCGACATCGGCAGCGTCGGTCGTCTCGGTCTCTTTAATGCCGCCAGAAAGGATTGTCTTCCTTCCCGTGCCGCCCTGGGTCGTCGAGAACATATGGCAAGGGAGCGTCGACGGGTCGGCGGTCTTCGAGTCAGAGGCGCGGGACCTGATCGAAGCCTTCTTACGAGAGGTCGAGCCAGAGAGCAATCTCAAGCACTTCGGGCTCAAACAGGCCTCCCGACGGGAGTAGGCCCGGCCGCACCAGGCTGTATTCTCGCGCGATGCCTTTGGTCCTCGCCACTTGGGACAAGCCAGGTGAGGTTGCGGTCGCGGCGGCGGCTAAGAAGGTCATGTCCGGCGGCAGCGTGCTTGACGCGCTCGAGTCGGGTCTGACCGCGGCGGAAGACGACCCAGATCTGGTAGCCATCGGTCGAGGTTCTCACCCGAACTCGGACGGCGAGTTGGAGTTAGACGCGAGCGTGATGGTGGGATCCGATTTGCGGGCTGGCGCCGTCTGCGCCCTGAGAGGAATCCTCCCCGCGATTCGGGTCGCGCGTTGGGTCATGGAGCGGACCCCGCACGTGATGCTTGCCGGAGACCAAGCCCGCCGGTTCGCGATAGAACAAGGGCTCCGACCCCAGAACCTCATGACTCCGACCGCGATCAAGGCTTACGAGAGGTGGCTGACGGAGCCGGATCGAGTCGAGGACTATGTTCATAGTGTCCATGACACGGTCACGATGCTTGGACGCGAGGATGACGGACGACTCTTCGCCGCCAGTTCGACAAGCGGCTGGTCGTTCAAGAAGCCGGGCCGCGTGGGCGACTCGCCGATCGTCGGGGCCGGTATCTATGCCGACGACGAGACCGGGGCGGCCGGAGCCACGGGTTGGGGCGAAGAGCTTTGGAAGGCATGTGCGAGCTATCGGGCGACGAATCTCATTTCCCAGGGACTTGCGCCGCAGGAGGCTTGCCAGGCGGTAATTGACCATATGGTCAGGCGACAGCCTGCTTCGACAGCAAGACAGTGCGTCGTGCTCGCCCTCGGCAAGGACGGCCGATTTGGGGCGGCCGTGAACAAAGGTGTTTTCCATCTTTGGGTTTGGAACGGTGTGACGACCGAGCGGATCGAAGTCGTCCCGAAGACAGGGTAGGCCTATGGCCAAACTCATCGGGACGGCGGGTCATGTTGACCACGGCAAAACGAGCCTGATCGAGGCCTTGACAGGCATCAACGCCGACCGGCTTCCCGAAGAGAGGATCCGAGGCCTGACCATTGATGTGGGCTTCGCCCACATCGACTTTCCAGGGATCGGTCGCGTTTCGATAGTCGATGTTCCTGGCCATGAACGCTTCGTCACGAACATGTTGGTCGGCGCCCTGGGTGTCGATGTGGGGTTGCTCTGCGTCGCGGCCGACGAATCAGTCATGCCCCAGACGATGGAGCACCTTCAGATCCTGGAACTGCTTCCGGTCGCATCTCTTGTCGTCGCGATGACCCGGGCCGATCTTGCCGATCCTGACCGACGGGACGTCACGAGATCGGAGATCCGCGAATCCTTGGAAGCGACGCGTTTTTCGGACGCTCCGATCATCCCGGTCTCGGTCGTGACCGGCGAGGGGCTGGACTCCTTGCGGGACACATTGAGCGAGAAACTGGGGCAAGAGGGACCGGGCTCGCCAGGGCCTTGGTATCTGCCGATCGACCGGGTCTTCACCGTCAAGGGGCACGGGACGGTCGTGACAGGCACCCTGATGTCCGGGAGGGTCGAAGAGGGAACGAGCGCGGTGGTCCAACCTCTTGGTTTGCCCGCTCGGATCCGGCAGATTCAGCGACACGACGAGCCCGCCTTGTGGAGCGAGAAGGGCCATCGAACGGCTCTTAATCTTGGCGGAGTGCGGCACGACGAACTTCGCCGGGGCATGGTGATCGGCTCACAAGGGCTCGTCCATGCGACGTCCGTCTTAGACGCTCGCGCCCGCTTCGTCATCGAGCCGAAACACGGGGCGAGGATCCGGCTCTCTCTTGGGTCCGACGAAGTCATCGGCAAGGTTTTCTTGAATGATGACGATCCTACGCTCGTCCAGCTGAGACTCGAAAGGCCTTGCGCGGCGGTCGCCGGGCAACCCCTGATCGTCCGCCGGTACAGTCCTCCAGAGGTCATGGCAGGGGGACGGGTCGTCGTGCCAGTCGCAGAACCTCGCCGAAAGAACCAGCGGGCCGTCACGACGCAAGCGGCCGGACTGACTGACCAACTGGTTGACTTGGTCGGGAGGGCCCCTGAAGGGCTCTTGACCGCCCAGGCGGCGAGAGCGGCAGGTCGGACTGGACCCGAACTGGCCACGGCTTTCGAGCGCCTGAAAGCTGACGGAAGGCTCCTTAGCTTTGCCGGCCTCTGGTTCACTCCTGAGACTTTCGAGAGAGCGTCGCAAGTGTTTGAGGCCGCGCTAGGAGAACTTCATCAGGCGAATCGGGGCCGCCCGCTGCTTCCCCGGGAAGCTGTTGTCAAGAAGGCGGGCCTCACCTGGGCTGGCAAGCCCCTCGACCGCATCCTGGCCCACCTTGTCTCTTTGGGCCACCTCCGCGCTGATGGCTCTACGGTGGCATTATCGAGTCACCGGGTAACCCTTGAGCCAAAGCAACGCGCCTTCTTGGAGCGGATCAAGTCCGCCCTCGACGCAGGAGGGACGAATCCGCCGTCTGCAAAGACCATCGCGACGGACCTCAACGTGCCTGTCCAAGCAGTGGAGGGGATTATCAAGCTTGGGCTCGACGCCGGTGAGATCGTGCGGCTCGACGAACAAGTCTTTTTCACTCCTGGCCAAGTGGAGAGGTCGATTCAAGCTGCGAAAAGCGCGTTCGGGGCCTCACCTTTCACTGCGGCCGAATTCAAGCAAGCGATTGGCACTTCTCGAAAGTTCGCCATCCCTCTGCTGGAACATTCAGACTCAAAAGGGTGGACAGTCCGGAGGGGAGATCAAAGAATCTTCACCGACCAGCCAAGCTGAGAACGGCCTCTTCCAATGTCGGCTCCCTCAATACGACCGACCGGACAGACCCGTAGCCTTCTGTCAAGAGTTTGGCCACTGTCTCTTGACCTTTGGCCGTGCTGACGATCATTCCTCCACGGACGACCTTGACAGAGACCGTCAACGGCTCAATCATCGACCTAATGGTGGAACTGTCCTTGGTCTCCACGAGGAGCTCGCTTGGCCCATGAAGCTCTCGGGCTTCGTCGCAGGTTCCTGCGAATACTGGGCTCAAGTTGGACATCACAACGATACGCCCCAGCGCGTTGGCTATATCCAACCGATTGGTCAGAACGATCAACCCCAGCCCTCCCGTCAACCGCCTTGAGCACAGCTCAAGAGTCGAGTCGAGCGCCCAAGGATCCAGGGAGTCCAGTGTTCGGTCAATGGCCGCCCACTCGCAAAGGGGAATCAGGACAGGAAGCAGGGCGCAAGCCACCTGGCTCTCCGGTGTCAGCTGTGACCAAGGAGTCTTCCGTGCGTCCCAAAGATGAAGGGCGCTGAGGGCTTCAGCGACGCGCGAACCGTCCACATTGACGGCATGCGACTTGGCTAGGCTCAATGGCGTCGATCGCCGGGTCGTCCGCAAATCCCCGCATCGCACACCGCGTCCGTTTGTCTGAACCCTGCCCGTCGCGGGACGGGCCATGCCGGTCAGGACTTCGAACATTTGGCTCGCTCCCCCGTCCGCCGGACCGACGACGGCATATGCCTCCCCAGCCCTCAAGGACAGGCTCAAGGATCTGCCTTCCGGCTTCAAGCGGAGGTCTTCGGCGACGATCAGCGGTTGGCTCACTGGATCTCTGTCAGTTCTTTGCTCGTCGAATTGAGGATTTCGGGGCCGTTCGGCGTCACATGCACGTCGTCCTCGATGCGGACTCCGCCAAAGTCTTCGATATACACCCCTGGCTCAACAGTCCAGACTTGGCCGGCCTCGATCGTGTCGGTCGAGCGTGTGCTGAGGCTTCCCAGGTCGTGCACGGCCCGACCCAGTCCGTGGCCGAGGCCATGGCCGAAGTACTGTGCCAGCCCCTTTTCATCGAGCACTTCCCTCGCCCGGGCGTCGACCGCCACGCCGCTCGTTCCTGGCACGAGGGCCCGGGTCGACTCGATCAGGGCCTTGAGCACTTGGCCGTAGACTTCTCGTTGTCGGTCGTCCGCTTTGCCGACCACATAAGTCCGCGTGATATCGCTGCAGTACCCATCGAGCTTGGCCCCGAGATCGATCGTCACGAAGTCGCCCCTTTGGAGAGTCCGCTCGCTGGGTGTGGCATGGGGACGGGCGCTGTTCGGACCGCTAGCGACGATCGGCGAGAACCCGACTTCGGCACTGTTGCGACGGAAGAAGAACTCGATGTCGAGCCCGATGTCGTACTCCGTGACCCCTGGCTGCAACATCCGCTCGACATGCTTCAGGCAGGCGTCGGCCAGTTCGCAAGCCGACCGGATCTTGGCGACTTCTTCAGGGGACTTGACCATTCGAAGGGGCTTGACGATCTCCGGGCTCGGGACGAGATCCACGCCGGAGAAGGCTTCCCTCCAATCCTCCCAAGTGGCAAAGGTGACCGATCTCTCGAACGCGACTGTCCCGACCTCCAAGGCTTTGAACGACTCGATCAAAGCATCGGACTGCTTCTTCGGGCTTCCAAAGGTGCGGACGGGCAAGTCCTTGACCTGCTCGTGAGCCTGAATCGTGTAGCGGCTGTCGGTGACGAACTCGCCTCCTTCCTTCGTCAGCACGACCGCAGCCGACGACCCTGTGAACCCCGTCAGCCACTGCACAGTCGTGATGTCGGTCAAAAGGAGGGCGGGCACGCCATGGGCAGCCATTTGGTGCCGGACTCGTTCGATCGTTTTCATAGAGCACCGACCTCGGTGTCTTTCAAAGCGTGCAAGGCCAACAGGTAGCTTCGGCTTCCAAACCCAGCGATGGTGCCGACACAGATTGGAGCGATGACCGAAAGGTGGCGGAACTCCTCCCGGGCGCTCACGTTGCTCAAATGCACTTCAATGATGGGCAAGCGGACACTGACCAGCGCGTCGCGCAAGGCGAACGAGTAGTGAGTCAAGGCTCCGGGATTGATGATGATCGCCTCGGCCCACTTGCGGTGCTCTTGGATCGTGTCGATGAGCACGCCCTCGTGGTTCGACTGCAGGATTCGAACTTCGTACCCAAGTTCGCCCGCGGTCTGCTCGATATCGGCGTCGATCTCGGAAAGCGGCTTCTTGCCGTACAGTTCGGGTTCTCGAAATCCGGTGAGGTTGAGGTTCGGCCCGTGAAGCACGAGCACCTTTCTTCCTTGTCCGCTCATGCCTCCTCCGGAGGTTCGGCCTCATTGGACAGCAAGACGGGGACTCCGTCTTCGACACGATAGCTCCATCGACACACTGTGCAGACAAGCCGACCTGCCGCCTCGGCGAGCGGAGGGCGCTCTTCACACCGGGGACACGCCAAGACGGCCAACAAGGCCTGGTTCAAGACTGAGCCACCTCTCGATAGGCGTCAAATGTCAGCCGAGCTGTTTTGGCCCAATCGAATGACCCCAGCCTCTCCAGTCCGAGCCGTCGCATCGAGTCCAATTTACTCGAATCGGCCAGGAGAGCGCGGATACGGTCGGCCCAATCTGCCGGCTCGAAGCTCGGAACGATCTCGGCCGCTTCTCCGGCGGTCTCGGGCAACGCCCCTCCGCAGGACGCCAACACCGGACACTGGCAAGCAAAGGCTTCCAGGAGAGGTATCCCAAACCCTTCGTGCCACGCTGGGGCCAAATAGAGCGACGCCCGCTGATATAGGGCTGTCAGCTCGGCGTCCCCTACATAACCGGTCGCCGTCAAGGCGCCGTCTTCCTCACCCCAGCCCGACTTGCCTGTGACCACCAGCCTCTTGTCGGCCATTCTCGCGGCTTTGACCGCCAAGGCCATGTTCTTTCTCGGCCACCGGGTGCCCACCGTCAGCAGGTACGGCTCCTCGACGCCCATCCCCGCGACTGTCGCCCTGGCCAGATCGGGCGGCATGGGGCGGATACCGTCGCCAAGGGCGAGGGGGGTCACGATCGTCTTTCCTTTCGCCTCGGGCACAAAACGCTCGATCTCCCTACGGCTCGTCTCGGACACGGTGACGACCTTGGCCGCCCGGCGACAGGAGGAAGGCACGGAAAGCCGAAGGAGCCACCGGTCCTTGGGCCGGAACCACTGGGGGCCGATGAAGAACGAAACGTCATGGACCGTGCTCACCCCCCGGTCGCCGACGAGAGGAGACAGAGTGTATTGCGTGTGGACGACACTGGCACGGGAGCGGCGAGCAGCGAGCGGGAACCAGGCTAGGCTCCAGAAGCGGCCACTCCCAGGAACCCGGACCCATCGGACTTTGGCCGATTCGGGAATCGAAGCCGCTGGCTGATCGTTAGTGAATAGTAAGAGCTCGGCTTCAGGCTGGGTTTGAGCCAGCGCCTTGACAAGGCCCCGCCAATAAGTGCTGTCGCCGGTCATGGGCCGGTCGATCAGCCTTGCGTCGATGGCGATCTTGATCGGCATGGCTCACGGCTCTTTCGGCCGCCAAGTCACAATACCTAGCACAACCATGGTCAAGCAGTCGAACCCGATGATCCTCGCCACCCCCCTGATCCTGGTGGTCGCAGGGCTTGTCGTCTGGAACGCCTACCAAGGGCTCTCTTCCGGAGTCGACGAGCACGGCCATCGACACGACGAGCACAAAAAAGAAGAACAGGTGGTGGGGCGGAAACTCACACCCGCCCAAAGGCAGCAAGCCATGAGCGAACTCTCGGGCGTCTTTGAGGACAAGGAGAGGGGGCCCAACATCGCGACCCTGGATCAAGACGCGAGCGGCAACCCGACCCAACCGACGATCCTGTTGCCGTCGATGAAAGGCTACAAGCCAACGCCCAACGACGCGTCGACCGCGACCCATTGGTACCGCGAATCCTCTCGTTCGGCCAGGATCGCCGAAGAGAACAAGCGGGCGTCCCGCTAAGACGGGTTTGATTCAGCCCAAGCGACCAAGCATTCGGTGGTCGTCGTTCGGCCATCAGGGATGAGTTCAAAGACCGGGATCCCTTCCCATCGGCTTCGATCGAGACCGCCGGTCGCGACCCTGAAGGGGGATTTCGGCGAGCCGAGCAATCCCCCAAGTTCGAGAAGACGGCCACGGAGAATCGATTGGGACACTCCCAGAAGAAAACGCTCGGCCAGGTGGGCCCCTCGAGAATCGAGACCCCCGATCTCGACTTCGGGAAGCGCGAACTTGATCAAACCCCTGGTGTTGGCGCGCGCCCCGTCCGAGTCCGCGGCCCGTTCGATCGAGACAAAGTCCTGAACCGCCAGCGGCGCACCATCAGGTTTGGGACTCACCAGCTCTTCTGGGAGCTTGTACACCTGCGAGATCGGATCGGCGACGATCCCGTTCGTCCTGACGGCCAACGCCTGGACCACCGCGAGGAAGAAGTCGAGAGCCGGGTACACGGCCGGATCGTGCGACTCGAAAGTGAGTTGGAGGATCGTCCAGGTCGCGGCGATCCGACGTTTGCGTTCGTCGTCCAGAACCGTGCCGAGCCGAGTGGCGAGCATTGCTTGAGGGTCGAACCCCGCTTCCTCCTTCGAGACGACCCTGAGCTTCAACACCGTCTTCTGATCAGGGCTCGCCACCGCATAGACACCCCGCTCAAGGGGCTTGGTGAGATCGTCCTTGGTCGATCCGGCCGCCAAGGGCACGGGCAGTCCATCGACATCGGACGCGGCGCCCTTGGGCGCTACGACGCTCAAGAGAGGCGGCAATGGAGCGGTCCCAGCAAGCACCGAAAGGAAGTAGTCGCCGCTGATCCCGAAGCCTGGGGTCTTGGGCTTACCGAAGGGTAGAACGTCCCTGAGTCGATATCTCACCCGTCATGTCCTCCTCGGCCCCACGGCCATCGCCCTCTCCCCGACCTTGGACGCGAGCGACTTTGTCCAAGAGTGAACTCCAGACAGGATACACGGGCCAGAGCCACCAAAATCCCACACAGCGCGAAAGGAGCCTTGGTTTCACCGCTCCCTCTTCGGGCCCGGTCGGGCCAGCCACGGACCAGGCCCGGACGTTGCCAGGCGTGAACGTCACCAGTCCAAAGGCGTCGGCGGCCTGGACGGCCCGCAACTTGGCTGGATCAGCCCCAGGCGAGTCGGGGTAGACCGCTTCGAGTCGCCATCGCCTCCACTTGGCCCCAAGGGTCTTGGCCCATGCAGTCACCTCCTCGCCTGAGAAGAACGCCGAATATGTCGAAACCATGACCCAACCGAAGAGCGGGATGTTGAACCGGTATTCGATCGAGGCATGAAGAAGAACCCCGCCGATCAGCACCCACTTGCGGGCTGGTTGATAGAACACAAGGGTTCCGAGAGCGACTTCAACGGCTAGCGTGCCATAGGTGGTCAAAGCGACGAAAGGCTGATGATCGATGAAAGCCGGTACAGGGAAACGTTCGAACTCGCGTAGATGGGCCGGGTACCAGGTCGCGGTCCCATCGCGCCAAGTCGTGCCGACCATCTTGTGCCAGACGGTTGTGAGATAGACCACGGCAACTTGGAACTGCATCAGGCGCTGCGGCCATACCGAGACCGGCTTCGGCACAGACGGGGCCGTTCCTCTCCAGAGACCGATAAGCCGGTCGAGCGAACATGCGGCACCGCTAGGAGCCAGCATGACGAGGAACGCCATCTGCCGAAGGAGGGTGTCTCCGCTGTGGAGGATGTCCGGCGTCCGATGGTGGAGCGTCACGAGCAAGACGAAGAGCGCGATCGAGGAGACTCGCGTCGCCAGCCCGACCATCGTGAGGACGCTCGCGACCAGGGCCAAGCCGAACACGAGGGCTGTGACCCGATCGTCCGTCACCCCGGCCAGAAGGTTCAGCCTTGCCGCGCCGCCCGCCCACCTTTCGGCGAACCAAGCGGGTGTAAAGCCCTGCTCCGTGAACCAAGCTTCGAAGTCTGGAAGCAACAAGAGGAGGTTCACGAACGCCAAGAATCCCGTGGACATGCGCACCACTCCCATCGTTACTGGCGAGCCATAACCGAACCACCAGGCGTTGATCCGGCCTAGGTTCTTCATAAACCCTTGTCCTTAGCGAGCTTGGCCTGGTCCACGATCTGAGCGTGAAATGTGTACGTCTGATATCCTGCTGGCAAGGGCTTTTCCGGGCCCGCCAACCTTCGGAAATGCCTCCTTAGTTCGACCTTGACGGGCGGGTCGTTCGGATCGGTGAAACCGATGAGGGCCATGCGCTGGGCGAAGGTCGGACGCTTCCAGACGTCCTTGACGTCGTCGTTGATCCTCTCGATGAACTTGCGATACCGCTCTTTGAAGTATCGCTCTTGCACAGGGTAAGAGTACATGCGAGGATAGGGGACGACCCGCTTTGCCCCGCTCCGATAGGTCACGACCGAGTCGTACCAGTAGTCCATGTTCGTTGGGTTCGGGGCGAACATGTCCCAGTACTGCCAAAGCCCTGAGTAAAGGAGGTAGTGCTTGAGCGGCGTCCCGTACCGGAAGTCGCTGTTAGCCTTCAACAGGAAGTCGCCCGGGTGGCTCAGAACGTTGCCGACGGTTGCCGGCACGCTCCCACTCGCAATGGCCGGGGCCGCGCTGGGAAGCGTCCACACCACCACCATGAAAACGTGGAACCCCACGAAGAGCTTCACCAATGGGTGGACGCGGCCCAATGGCCTGTCTGGAGCCTCGGTCAACGACGACACCGCCCTCCAGTTTATCCCGCTAGCCGTGTACCATCGCACCCATGGGGGCGCGAGTGGCCATCGGTTTGAGCAGCAACCTCGGCGACAAGCTGCTGTTCCTTCGCCGGGCTTGCGTCTCGCTCAGCGGTTCGATGAAGGTGACGGCGGTCAGTTCGGTCTATGAGACTGGACCGATGTACCTGACCGACCAACCCGACTTCATCAACGCGGTTCTGATCGGCACCACCGAACTCGGACCGCTCGCGCTCCTGGCCCGGCTCAAGGAGACAGAAAGAGGACTTGGCCGCCAAGACCGGGGACGCAATGGCCCCCGAGAAATTGACCTGGATATCGTGGCTTACGGCTCTCTGGCCCTCAGATCGCAGGCCGTCACCGTCCCCCACCCTCGAGCCTTTGAGCGTCGGTTCGTCCTCCAACCGCTGGTCGAGGTCGACCCCAGCTTCAGGTTGCCAGGATTCGGTTTGGCGCAGGACCTTCTCTCCCGACCGGACGTCATGAAACAACAGGTCAAAAGGATTTCGGATGCCCACCTTCTCCTATGAGGCTGTCGACACGCAAGGGCGGCCCACGCAGGGCCTGCTCGACGCATCGACTGAGAACGAGGCCGTGACGCGGCTCTCTGGCCAAGGGCTCCGAGTCACCCGGCTTGTCGCTGGGAGCGCCCCCGTCCCTCGCCAACCTCTACCCGCCCAGACCGCGCCTGTGGCCATCGCTCGGCCGTCGGCTCGGGCACAGCCTCCTTCTTCGGTCGTCAGAACCCCTCGCGCCAGTTATCGGGACCGCAGCTTCTTCTTTAGCCAACTCGCGCTGCTGTGGCGAAGCGGCGTCCCCCTGGCCACGGCCCTTGGCCAACTCGCTTCAGCCGAAGGAGTCAAGCCCCACATACGCGAGGCGGCTGCCAACCTGGCGAGGACAGTGAGCGAAGGCGGCACCCTCGGACGCGAAATGACCCGGTACCCCGACATCTTTCCTGAGGGCGTCGCCGGAGCTGTTGCGGCCGGGGAGGCAGGAGGTTATGTCCCAGAGGCCTGCAAGCTCGTGGCCGACCAACAAATGGCGTCGCACAAAGCGGCCTGGGGGGCGCGGATCCTCCGATGGATCTGCCTTCTCGCGGCGATCTCCGTGCCCTGGGGAGTGGCGATGACCGTCATGATGCGAAGGTTCGTCGATACGATCCTCAACGATCTCGATGCGCCAACGAATCTTCCGGCCCGTCTGTCGTTCATGGGCCAGGAATTCTGGAAGGCCATGTTCGGTCTCCCTGGTCTCGCCTTGGGGCTTTTCATCGTCGCGTACGTCATCCTCGCTCTGTGGCTCAAATCGACCGGACAAAGGCGACTCCGCCACTCTCTGGGCCTGCTGGTCCCGGTCTATTCGCGCTTCGCCAAGGGCGAGAACCTCGCCCATTTCACTTGGCACCTTGGGATGCTGTCTCGGGCAGGCCTGGCCCCGCAACAGGCGTGGCGGATCGCGGCCCAAGCCGTTCCCAACCAAGCCTTCTCCGCAAGACTTGCTGAAGCGTCCGCCAGGGCTCGGGAGAACACACCTTATGGTGAGCTTTTGGCCCATGGGGACCTGATGCCGCCCGAGTACGCCGACTTGGTGCGGACGGGAGAGTACTCTGGAGCCGTGACGGACGCCTTCGACCAAACCTCGCGACTCGCCCAGGCTGACATGGAGCACTGGGCCAAGTTTCGTGGCTGGCTCTTGCGCATCGTCGCCGCCGTGGTCCTGGGGACTACGACCCTTGTCGTTGTCTCGACCTTCTTTGCGGGAACCTATTCAGGCATGATCGAGGGGGCCCTCCGGGAGGACTAAAAGGGGTGCCGATCTTCCAGTTCGAGGCAGTCGATGGAAGCGGACAGGTCGTCCGTGGCACTGAGATCGGCCCGAGCTTGGACACGGCGATCGCTCAGCTCCACTCTCGAGGGCTCGAAGTCCGACAAATCGGGGTCGCTTCCGCCCCGGGCGACCCCGTTTCGTCCGCTCCGCCTCCCCCTCAGACCGCCCCCCGGTCCGTTCTCCAGTCGCATGTCGTGGGCCGCGCCGTTGGCACGGTGCCGCTCCACTCGCTCCATTTCTTCTTCCGTCAATTCGGGACGATGCTCAAAGCCGGTATCAACCCGGCCGACGCCCTGGACACCCTCAGCAAGCAGTCCTCCAGCAAGCTTTCGGCCGTCCTGCGCGAGACGCGCGACCATGTGATCGCAGGCAGGCCGGCGAGCGTCGGGTTTCAAAGATATCCCGAGATCTTCACGCCGCTCATGATGAGCATGGTCCGGGTCGGCGAGGAGACGGGGACGCTCGACGAGCAATGCCGCCAACTCTCAGAGTACATCCAGCGCGACATTGAACTCCGCAACATGATCAAACGAGAGACGGCCATGCCCAAGATCACCGTCGCCGCTTCTATTTTCATCATCCTGGGGGCCAACACCGTCATCGCGATGATGGCCCCGGGAGGGCAGGGTATCGCCGCTCCCATTTCGATCTGGGTCGGGGCGGCGGTCTTCGGCTTTGCCGTGTTCTTGTTCGTGCGGTTCGTCCTTCCGATCCCCCATATCCGCCGTGGGTTCGACAGCTTGACCCTGGCCCTGCCTTGGTTCGGGAAGATGATCCTGGGGTTCTCGATGGCGAAGTTCGGGCGGGCGTTCGGCGCCCTTTATCGGAGTGGCGTGTCCCTACCCCGGGCGATCGAGCTGGCAGCGGACTCCTGCGGCAACGAGGCCGTCCGGGCCCGTGTTTATCCGGCCGCAAGAGACCTCGAGTCGGGCCGGGGGATCACAGAGACCTTCGCCGCCACCCAGGCGTTCAGCCCCATTGTCCTTGACATGACCCGGACAGGAGAGACGACCGGCAACATGGAGGAGATGCTCACCAAGGTCGCCGAATATTACGAGGACGAGGGCCAAGTCCAGGCCCAGCTTGCGGCCAAGATCTTCGGCGTCCTCGTCCTGTTGCTTGTCGCCGCCTATGTCCTGTACATCGTTGTCGGCTTCTACGTCGGCTACTTCGCCAGCCGGTTCTCAGGCTGATCCCGCTTATTGGCCCTGCTTCATGAGGGAAGAGAGATCGACGATGAACTGGCCGCCGCTTCCTCCGGCGCTGACGCTTGGCAACTTGCCGTCCCACTTCTCGATCCATTCTCGGGCGATGACCAGTCCGCCGCCCATCTCCTTGAGGGACTGAGCCGTGAGCTTGTTGGCCTGGGCTTTACCTTCGGCGCGAGCGACTTCTGTCTGCTTTTCGAGCTCGGCCCTTTGAAGCAGGTACTTTTGCTTCTCGGTTTCTTGTTGCGCCACCTGCTTGGCCTCGATCGCCTTGTTGAACTCCGGCGAGAAGTCAAAGTTCGTGATGCTGAGGCCGCCAGGCTCCACTTTGATGAAGTAAATGGAAAGCCTGCGGCCGATCTCGGCCTCGACTTCCGACTTCACTTGCGCGCGGTTCCGGATCAGGTCTTCGGCCGTATAGCGGGCAGTGACGACCTTGACCGACTCTTGCAAAGTCGGGGCGATGATGCGGGTACGGTACTCGGCACCGACTTGTTGGTACAGCTTGCCGACGCTCTCCGTCTCGAGCCGATAGTTCAGAGCCAAGTTTGTTGTGACGACCTGAAGGTCACGGGACGCTGCCGTGGCTGTGGCCTCGTCCTTCTGCGTCCGGACCTCGATGGGAATGACGGTGTTGACGCCCGGCATCACGAAGTTGATGCCTTCGGCCAACTGGCCCTGGAGGGCGCCGAAGCGTAACAAGACCCCCGCATACCCGGTTGGAATAATGACCACGCTCGCCATCAAGATCCCTCCAACCATCATGAGGACGCCGACGATCCTTGAAGTCCAAGCCGCCGGACGCAGATTGACCGAATCTTTTGTCTGCCCGTCGAGTCCCTTCAGGAGAAACGACACGATGAAGGCGATCAAGCCCAGAACGAAGAGACCCATCTTTGCTTTCCTGTCAACCCTCTTGACGGGGTTGCCTAAGCCAGAGATGCAACAGGTAGGCCAGTTAGTCTAGCCTGGGGGCCATGTGAGCGTGCGACCTCCCAGAAGGTGAGCGTGCAGATGATCTACCGATTGGCCCGCGTCCGGCCCTTGATTGATCACGAGCCGGTATCCGCCCGAGAGCCCTTCTTGCTCCGCGATCGTCTTGGCCGCGTTCAGAATCCTTGTATGGTCGCCCAGTTCGGGGAGTGCGGCGAGACCCGAGACCTCTTGCCTCGGGACGATCAGGATGTGGACAGGCGCTTTCGGGTCGATGTCTCTGAACGCGACCACGTGCTCGTCTTCATAGACGATCTCGGCCGGGATCTCACGGTTAATGATCTTGGTGAACAGGGTCGCCATCGCTCGGCTCCTTCGACATCCGGGATTCTTCTTCCAGGCTCACGGCGACGTCTTTTACGGTACGCGGAGTCCGGACGATCACCCAAGGCGTCGTGACCGCCATTGTGACCATGTCGTCCGGCCCCGGAGGCAGGAGCTTGAGCCTTAAGACAGGAGTGACCGGGTCTTTCTCGAATCCGGCCAGTTCAAACTTGAACCCGCCGGAAGGCTTGTTCTCGGACCGGACGAACACGAGTTGACTCCCGGCCCAATCCGTCTCCATTGTCTTGGCGTCCTTGGTCTCTCGGTCAGCGACCGCGCTGGCGTCAAGTCCAAGGGACTTGAGCAGGTCTGCGAGTTGGGCCGCGCCCCGAACATGGACGACTTTGGCCTCGGGAACTTGGCCGAGGTCTCCCGTCAGAACGATCTGGGCCGATGGCTCGGACGGCCTTTGCCCGTTCTGGGCGGCAGCTTCTTGGGGTGCTGGCACCCCGTCCATGCAGGCTAAGGTGGCCCAAGCCGCCACCAAGAGGCACACCAACCGGATCAACGGTCCTCCCGGCCCGGTTTGCCACAAGGAGGAGGTGTGCGCCACCAGTTCGCGGGGACGACATAGAACCGCGGAGCCGATCGAAGCTCAAGTATCTCGACTCCCTCGGGACTCTCGAACACGAATCGGAAGTTGTCCGGCCCTCGGGGGGTGACGACTGCTAGATAGGGGCTAAAAATGGACGGCACAGAGGAGTCGATACCTTCGTACCCATGGATCCGCACGGTGACCTCCCATGTCCATTCGTCCACCGACCGGATCCGCGTGACCTTCGGACGTCGGAACGCCGTGTTCTCGCGGCCAAGGTTCACGGCGATGACTTGTTCCCGGCAGAAATCGACGCTCCGCCATGGTTGCACTTGAGCGGGCAGGCCAAGTTGGGTGCCAAAGTACAGCTCCCAGTCCGACTTGGTCCGAATGATGTCGATTCGGGGCTCGACGATACGGCCGTCAAAGGCGTTCATCGCCTCGAAATACGGGATTCGCCCGCCGCCGACGAACGACAGGCTCTGGGCCAACGACAAGATGGGCGCGAAAAAGGCCGCCCCAAACAAAAGGAGCCTCATGATCTCCATGACGCTCCTTTTGCTTCAAGGTTTCTTGATCAGCCGCCGAATCCGCCGCGTTGACCCTGGTTCGGGTCGGCTTTGAACTCGGCTCCTCCCATCTTCTTCAGGGCTTCCTTGTTGGCGTCAGTCAGGACGCCTTCAAGCTTCTTGTTCGTCGTTTGGCGCATCTCCCTTCGCTTCTCCATCATCTCTTCTCGAGAGAGGGACTGGTTGCGCATGAGCTCCATCATCTCCTGATTGGCCGCCTGCTCTTCATCACGGATCGCATTGATCTTGCCGATCTGGTCAGTCGTTAGGCCCAGGCCTTTCTGGACTTCAGGCTGGAATACGGCCTGCAAACCGGCGAGTTGGATCCCGATCTCTTTGAGCCGCTGCTCCTGGGCGTCGTCCAGGATTTCCTTGATCTTGGTCTCGACCTGCTGGGCCGCGTCGCGCATTGCCATCATCATCGACTCACGGTCCTCGCCGCTGTCGCGCATCGACTCCATGCGAGCGCGCATGTCGTCCATGGCGGCCTGCACCGCTTGGACTTGTTTTTCCGACATTTTGAGGTCACGCTGGACGTCTGGCCGCATGACCAAGCCCATCGTGCCGCCGCCGCGCATGCCCATCATTCCGCCGCCTCGACCCTGGGCCAGGGCCATGCCCACAGCCGCCATGAGGGCGACGATCAACGTCATTCGAAGTGTCTTCATATTTTCCGCCTTGCACCGATCGGACGTATCATCCAATCGACAGTTCAGACTGTATACCTAGGGAATATCTCCGATCGTTCCTTCTAGGCCACGAGCTCTCCGCGATTTTGGAGGAACTGCTCGACCACCCCGGCGAGTTTCATCACGTCTTGAGAGGCATCTGAGCTGGGAGACGACTGAAGGAACAAGGTCCGTTTGCGAGCGTTCTTCGGCACGGTCGGATCTCTTCGGACGCAGCCTGCGTAGGAGACTTCCTTTTTAAGGAAGTCCTTGGCGATCTGCCGGAGCACCCCGAAGACAGCCTCGCCCTCGGACTCGTTCGCCGCCATGTTCACGACTACCCGAACCGAGGCGTCCTTCTTATAGCGGAAAAGGGTCTTGAGAGTGGCATAGGCATCGGTGACGCTGGCCGGTTCAGGAGTCGTGACGAGCAAGATTTCATCGGCTCTTCGAAGAAAGGCCAGGTTGCGTGTATCGAGCCCGGCCCCCGTGTCGAACAACAAGAGGTCGGTCGTCTCGGCCAGTTCGTCGAGCTGGTCGAAGATGAGACTGAGCTTCTTGGGCCCGGCCCTCATGAGCATCGGCACGCCAGAGCCTCCGGCGATCAACCTGAGCCCACCGGGGCCCTCGGTGACCGCTTCGGCCAGGCTCTTCTCTTCCACGACCACGTGTTGGAGTGTGGCTTCGGGGCGGACTCCCATGGCGACTTCAAGATTGGCCAGGGCCAAATCGGCGTCGAAGACCATGGGCCGAATGCCCAGTTTCTTGAGACCCAGACCAAGGTTCGCAGTCAGGCACGTCTTGCCGACCCCGCCTTTGCCCGAAGTCACGGCGATCGTCTTCACGCGGGCACCTCGGCACTCAGGGCGGCCAGAAGAACGAATTTGTCCTCTTGGAGATCGACCTTCGGCGATCTGCGTGCCCTGCCCGGTTTTGCGGCGACTGGTTGGACGGCGGCCGACGGCGGTGGAGGAGCGAACGAGTTGGACTTGGTCTTCTGCTCGACGAACGGCAACGAGCGCTTTCCGATCGGACTGATCCCGTAGGCCCTGGTCACGGCGTCGAACAAGGCGCTCGGAGCGGCCAGGAGCAACTCGACCGGCCTTTGGACAAGCAAGGTAAGAGAGTCTGTCATGGGAATGTCGAGCGGATCGGCGATGGCGCAGGTGAGGCGGTGCTTGGTGACAGCGAGAGGCAGGACCAGATTGCTCACGGCGGTCGAGGATGGGACCAGCTTCAAGGCTTCGGGGTCGGGAGTCACCGTGCTGAGGTCGACGGTCTCATATCCGTATTGGTCGGCGAGGGCTTCGGTCACCTGTTCCTCGGTCGCATAACCAAGTTCGGTGATGATCTCTCCGAAGCGCAGGGTCGTCCCGAGCTTCGTCTTGATCACGTGGTCGAGTTGTTGCTGGGTGAGGACACCTCGCTCCATCAGAAGCTCGCCAATGCGCTTGTACTGGATCATCCCGGGTTACCCCTGCTTGAAATGTCGGCATGACCGGTCAAGATTCTTAGGCCCTGGCCGCGGTAGTCTCGAGCCCATGCCCAACCCTGAGCCCGTACTCGGACAGTTCATTGGTGGCGAGTTCAGAGATTCATCGGTCGATGGGAGGCTCGCTTCCTGGAATCCGTCCAGGCCCGAGGAAGTGGTCGCCCGGGCCCCGATCGGGAGCGGCGAGGACGTCGATCTTGCGGTCGGCGCCGCTTCGGCCGCTGTTTCCGGGTGGAGCGGCGAGACTGGGGCGGCACGGGCGGAAGCCCTGGCCCGCTGGGCCGAGCGGATCGAGGCCCGCGCCGAGGAAGCGGCCCTCCTCATGGCTCGGGAGGTCGGAAAGCCGCTCGCCGAGGCCAAGGGCGAGGCGGCGCGGTGCGCCGCCATCCTGCGCTACTTCGCCGGCGAGGCGGTGCGCGGCAACGGACAGGTCATTCCAGCCCAGATTCCGTCGACTCTCCAGTTCACTTGGCGCAAACCCTTGGGCGTGGTCGGTTTGGTGACGCCCTGGAACTTCCCGATGGCCATCCCGCTATGGAAGGCGGCCCCTGCCCTCGCCTTTGGCAACACGGTCGTGCTCAAGCCCAGTGAGTTGTCCTCCGCATGCGCCCAGTTCTTGGCCGAGACTTCGGCCGGGCTGCCGTCCGGCGTGTTCAACGTGGTGCACGGCCAAGGCGACACGAGCGGCCAAGCTTTGGTGGGGCACGAAGGCGTTCGGGGGATCAGTTTCACGGGCTCTGTGCCGGTCGGCACGCTGGTCTCCCATAGCTGCACGGCCCGAGGAGCCCGGTGCCAAGCCGAGATGGGAGGGAAGAACGCGGCAGTGGTCTTGGCCGACGCCGATTTGCCCCGGGCCGCGTCCCTGGTGGCCGGTGGCGCGTTCCGGTTCGCCGGCCAAAAGTGCACTGCCACCAGCCGAGTCGTGGTCGAGGCACCAGTGCTCCCGGCCTTTCTGGAAGAGCTTCAAAAGGCGGTCGAGGCTCTTCCCATCGGGCCTGTGACCGACCCGGCCAATGCTATCGGCCCGGTCGCGACCTCTGAAGCCTGCGAGCGGCTCACAAGCGTCGTCGAGGACTCATCGGAGGAGAGGTTCTACCTGGACGCCCGGCGGGGAGAGGGGTGGTTCGTTCCGCCCGCGGTCTTCACGGGAGTCAGGCCAGGTTCGATCCTTGCCGAAGAGGAACTCTTTGGCCCGGTGCTCGCGGTTATGGGGGCGAAGGACTTCGACGAGGCTCTCGGGCTCGCCAACCGGACCCGGTTCGGCCTCTCCACCTCGGTCTTCACCCGCGATTTGGGTCGAGCCCTTGCCTTTGCAGAACGGGCCGAGTGCGGCATGGTGCGAGTGAATGGCGACACGACCGGGGTCGATCCGCACGCGCCGTTTGGCGGGACGAAGTCATCAAGCTTCGGGCCGCGGGAGCAAGGGCCCGCCGCCCGCGAGTTCTTCACAGAAGAACGAACGGTCCAGATGAGCGGCTAGGCCCTGACGCCTCAACTTTGGGTAAGAACCAGGGCATGAGGTGCGCGGTGTTCGGGACGCGGAGCTTTGACGAGACCTCGCTTGCCCGGGCCGGGGCCGGACGAGTCGAGTTTGCCTTCTTCAAACCGAATCTATCATCCCAGACGGCTGCTCTCGCTCAGGGCTGCGCGTTGGCGTGCCTCGTCGTGGGCGACGACGGCGGTCGGTCTTCGCTCCAAGCGCTCAAGCGCGCCGGTGTCCGTGGCATCGCTCTGAGGAGCGCGGGCTACAACCACGTCGATCTCGTGGCAGCATATGAATTGGGCCTGCCAGTGCTCAGGGTGCCGTCCTACTCGCCCTCTAGCGTGGCCGAACACGCGGCCGCGCTCCTCCTCACTCTGGATCGCAAGGTGCACCGCGCCTATAACCGCGTCCGCGAGCACAACTTCTCCATCGAGGGGCTCCTCGGCCAAGGCCTCCACGGGCGCACCGTCGGGATCGTCGGACTTGGCCAGATCGGCGCCGCCTTCGCCCGGATCATGGCCGGGTTCGGGTGCCGCCTCCTTGGGCTCGACCCGGCAGAGCCCGAAGAGGCCCGCGCTCTTGGGGTGCGCTTCGTCAACCGCGAGACCCTCTTCCGCGAGTCGTTCGTTGTGAGCCTTCACTGTCCTCTTGTGCCCGCCACGCGGCATCTTGTGGGTGAGGCCGAGCTCCAAAGCATGCCCCCTGGCGCCTACTTGATCAACACAAGCCGGGGGGCCGTCGTCGACCATGCCGCGCTCGTCAGGGTGCTCAAGAAAGGGCGGATCGGAGGGGTCGGTCTCGATGTCTACGAGGAGGAGGAAGGAGTCTTCTTCCACGACTTGAGCGACCAAGTTCTCGAAGACGACCAACTCGCGCGACTTCTCACCTTTCCCAACGTGATCATCACCGCCCACCAAGGGTTCTTCACCCAACCCGCCTTGGACGCTATCGCCGAACAGACGGTGCAGAATCTACTTTGGCTCGACGGCGGCTCCTGGCCAGCCGAGTTCGAGGTCTCGGCCAAAACCCACATGCCGGGCGGAACCGCCCCGTGACGCCCTCACGGCTGACGATGAAACAGCAGGTTCGCCGGCACAGGACCGCGGTCGTCCCCAGGGGCCGCCATCTCCAGCTTCAAAGTGTTCGCTCCGCCTTGGTCGAACCACTCGACCCGCAGGCGGTATTTGCCCGGCAGAAGCAAGACAGCCCCCGCCTTCTCAACGGCGGCGTGGGGCCCGTCGTTATCCACGACGAGGGCGTCCTCCAGCCAAAGTCGCGACCCGTCGTCGCTTGTCAACCAGAAGGTGTATAACCCTGGTTCGATGGCCTCGAAGTATCCGTCCCAGACGACACCGAACTTCTCCGCCCGGGGACGTGTCTCTGCATCGACAGCAGGCACGACGAACCGGTCATGCTCCTCCATCTGGTGAAAATCGGGCATCGATCTCGGCGTTCCTGATATCAGGTAACGAGACACGCTGAGCCCTGTGGCCAAACCGGTCGGGGGCGCGGGACGAGGGCGACAATCAATCCGGGCCACGTCGCCGATCTGGCCCCCAGCAGAGACATAAGCGAACGACAAAGTGGTGTTCCGGTCTACCGACACGTCCCCCTCGCACACCGGAGACTTCGCTGTCGGCTGGCTCCCATCGGTCGTGTAACGCAGGTTGAACGGGACGGCCTCTTCAAGCGGTCGAACCGATACGCTGCCCTCAAAGAACACCGCCGAGAACGGCACCTCCGGAATAGGCATGGTGTACGCCGCCCCGAGAGCGTCGAGCCGGCGGTAGAACTGGTTCGCCCGCTCGCGGAAGCTGGTCGGATCCCGGTGCCCGGCTGGCGACCAAAGAACCTCAGCCATCGCCAAGGCTCGGGGGTACTGCATCCTCTCGCACTTGCGCGCGTCCGGGATCCACTCGGTCCAGACGTTGTACTGCCCACCCATCACCCGGGCCCCTTCTTCGGGGCTTAGCTGGGTCGGAACCGGCTCCCAGGAGTAAACGTGCTCCGTCGAGATCGCTTGGTAGCTGTAGTCGAAGTAGCAATGCGAGGTCGGGCTCATCACCACATCGCGTCCCGCCTTGGCGGCCGCGATCCCGCCGGACGTGCCCCGCCACGACATCACGGTGGCCCCAGGGGCCAGGCCGCCCTCGAGGATCTCGTCCCACCCGACGAGCCGCCGCCCCTTCTTGGCCAAGTAGGCGTCGAAGTGGCGCACGAACCAGCTCTGGAGCTCTTCCTCGTTCTTCAGCCCGTGGTCTTTGATCCGCGCTTGGCATTTCGGGCAGTTCTTCCAGAACGTCTTGAGCACCTCGTCCGCGCCGACGTGGACGAAGGTCGAAGGGAAGAGAGCGAGAACCTCGTCCAAGACCTCCTCCATGAACTTGACCGAAAGATCGTTGCCCGCGCACAGCACGTTGCTAACCGTCTTCCCGGGTTTGTCGGCCGCGGGGACGTTCTCGCAGAGCAGCTCAGGATAACTGACGGTGGCGGCGAGGGCGTGGCCCGGCATTTCGATCTCTGGCACCACCGTGATGTGCCGGTCGGCTGCGTATCGGACGATCTCCTTGATTTGCGCCTGTGTGTAATAGCCGCCGTACCTCTTCGGGTGCTTCTCGCCCACGAACTGCACGTTCTCATAGTTCCAGCCGCCGCTCGGCCAGACCCCGCCCGTGTCGAGACGCCACGCCCCCGTCTTGGTGAGGTTGGGATACTTCTTGATCTCGATCCGCCAACCGCCGTCGTCGGTCAGGTGCCAATGGAACACGTTCTGCTTGAGCAGGGCCATGCGGTCGAGCTGTCTCTTGACGAACTCGACGCCGAAGAAGTGGCGGCTCTCGTCGAGCATCATCCCCCGCCAAGCGAACCGGGGGCCGTCGGCGATCTCGACCGACGGGACGCGCCAGTCGATCCCTTTTACCGGCTTGTTCGACTCCACCTCGTCGGGCAGCAACTGGCGCAAGGTCTGCACGGCATAGAACGCCCCGGCTTCGGTCGAGTACTCGATGAGGATCTCGCCGGGAGAGACCTTGAGCCAGTACCAATCCGGCCTGAGCTTCTTGGCGTCTGACTTGGGACGGAAGACGACTTGGCTGGTCTTACCTGGGCCGACAAGGGCCAGTCCCGCCGACCTCGCGAGCATCTCCTTGAGACGCTTGGAAGCGTTCGTGCCCTGGGCGTCAACGACTTTGGTCTCTGCGGTGAACCGGAACGGAGCTTGGCCGGTGGCCCGATACTCCACCGGGGCCGGGATGATCGATGAAGCAAGCGGCAAGGACGCGGCCATGAGCCCGAGAAGCATGGTCGCATTCTGGCACTGCTTGGAGGAAGCGAATCTCCAGCGAACTGACGAGGCACGCTGCCCGGGAAGTTGGGATGTTCAGCGGTTCGGCGACCATCCCAACACGACGCCGGCAACCCGGCTCCGTCGTCGTCTCCCCCACCCCCTGCCCCCTCCCCCGTAACGGGGGAGGGGGGTCTGGTCTGTCACGCCCCAAACTTGAGCCCGGCGATCCGTCCGCCCGGCTCCCGAGCCACTGTGACCTTCAGGCGGGTCTTCCCAAGAGTGACCCGGTACTCGCGGACGGTCGCCCCCGGGGCGGACCGAGCGGAAAGGAACTCGAAGGCTCCCAGTTCTCCCAGCCTTCGGAACTGGGCCGCAGTTTCGCGGCGGCGTTCGGAGGTAATGACCTTGGCTGCCTCTTCCATGAAAGCCGCGTCATCAAGCCGATCGCCCAAGAGATCGACAAACATTTGGCGGTCTCGGGCGGTCGCTTCAGGATCTGTGTCGATCTCCGCAACCGGCACCGGAGGAGCCAGGCTCGGGTCGATGAACCCCATGAGGCCCTCAGCTAGACCTTCGGGCGGCACGGAGTCAGAGTTGACCAGCACGATCACGGTGAGCCTCTTTTCAGGGGCCCGCCTCACCACACTCAGGAAGCCAGGGATGCCCCCAGAGTGCTGGACGATCCGAGCCCCGTTCGCCTCTGCCAGCGCCCATCCGAGGCCGTACCCCCTCTCGTCTCCATTCGGCAGCCGAGTGCGGCTCCACATCGCCTCAAGGGTGTCTTGAGGGAGCAACTTGTCGCCATAGAGGGCGGCGTCCCACTTCGCGAGGTCGAGCACCGTGCTTTCCATGGCTCCGGCCGAGAAGGGCCAGCCCATGTCGAGATACTCCGCGTGGCTGGTCGCGCCGTCTCGGAGGCTGTATCCCCGTGCGCGCTTCGACACGATGTCCGCCTCCGAGACAAAGAACGTTTGATCCATTCCGAGGGGCCTCGTCACCCGTTCGCGAAGCGACTCGGCGAACGAGCGGCCGTCCACCTTTTCGACCAGCATCCCGAGGATCACGTACCCTGTGTTGTTGTAAGCCCAGCCTGTGCCCGGCTCGAAGTCAAATGGCTCGTCCTGCACCGTCGCGACGATCCCAGCCGGAGTCACCGGCCTCCGGGACAGCTCCCCAAAGTTGGGCAAGCCTGTACAGCTTTTGATCCCGCTCGTGTGGTCCAAGAGCTGGCGTACGGTGACGGCCGCCCAGCCCTTAGGGAGTTCAGGGAGCACCTCCCGTACCGGCTGGTCGAGCCGAAGCTTCCCCTCGTTGACGAGCTGCATGACCATCGTCGCGGTGAAAGGTTTGGTCACGCTCCCGATCCGAAAGACGTGCTCCGGAGTCATCGCGACGTCGTTCTCAAGATCGGCGGAGCCGTAGCCCTTGGCAAAGACGACTTGCCCGCCCCTCACCACCGCCACCGACATCCCCGGCGCGCCCATGGCCTCAAACCGCTCGCGCACAAAGGCGTCAGTATCCTGCTCGGAGCGCTCCTGGGCAGGCAACGTCGGCACGAACGCGACCAGTGCGGCAAGCAGAGTGCAGGCGAAGGAACTCATCTACGAATAGACGGGCTCCCTCGAAGCCTCGTTGCACCCGTGTGCCCCTTGATCAAGCACCCAGTATCTCCGCGAGCTTTCTTTCTCGACCCTTTCAAAGCCTTTCGGCCATTCGGAGAGAGGGCACGCCCTGTTTTTCCGCCACAACCGAGATCATGACCGCCTGCCCAACTCCTGGCGTCGGGATTCCCCCTCGCCCGTTACGGGGGCGGGCGCCTTGTACCCGCTCACCCGGTTATGGGGGAAAGGAGGCAGGGGGCCGGGTTCAAGTCCGACAAGCCCGATCGGCCGCTTGCTCTTCGACTTTGGGCAAAGCGGTCGGCAGCCGGGGCAGTTCTGACTTCCAATGAATCAGAGCCAGAGCACGCATCGACCCCGACTTTCCGGAACCTCGCTCGTTGGCAAGACGCCCCACCCCCAACCCCCTCCCCAGACCCTCCGGGTCCAGGGAGGGGGCTCCGAATCTCCTCCCCCGTTCACGGGGTGCGGGCGGTTACGACCCGATCACACCGCCCGATTCTTTCTGCACCGCGATTACGGTCGGGCGAGGCGGCCCCTCTCCGTCGGGCCAGCGCGTGGAGGGCTCGGCGAAGGTCGACCCCTCGCCCGGATGTTGGATCGCGAGGAACGCGGTCGTCCCGTCCGGAGTGAACTCAGGCCCGCAAACCTCGCTCCCGACCACGCTCGCCATGAACTGCTTGGGCTTGCCCCGCTCCGGCCCTTCGGTCGGCACCGCGAAGAACCCGTCGCGCAGCTTCATCGACCGCTCCATCCCGTCGGTCGCGATCCAGAGGTTCCCCCGCGCGTCGAAACAGATGTTGTCCGGGCAGGAGATCGGGCTGAGCCCCTCCTTGGGGTAACCCGCGAAGAACGTTCGCTCGTCGGCCGGGTCGCCGCAGACGAGGAACAGCTCCCAGCTAAACGTCGTGGCCGCGTGGTCTCCGCCAGCCTCGACCAACTCGATGATGTGGCCGTGTCGGTTCTCGGCGACCGGGTTGGCCGCGTCTGTGCCCGGCTTGCCCTCCTTGGCCCGGTCGGTGTTGTTCGTGCAGACCACATAGACCTTCTCGTTCACCGGGTTGACCTCAATGTCCTCGGGCCGGTCCATCTTCGTCGCCCCGACCAAGTCGGCCGCGATCCGAGCGTCGATCACCACGTCCGCCTGGCTCTCAAACCCGTTCTCGGGCGTCAACGGCCCTTGGCCGAAGACAAGCGGCAGCCAGACCCCTGTCCCGTCGTCGGCGAAGCGCGCCACATAGAGCACGCCGTCGTCCATCAGGTCGCGGTTCGCCAAGCGGTCGGTCGGGTCGAACGGCTTGGAGCACACGAACTTGTACACGTACTCGAAGCGGGCATCGTCGCCGCTGTACATTACGACCTTGCCGTCCCGGGTCACGTGGGTGGTCGCCGCCTCGTGCCGGAAGCGGCCCAAGGCCGTGCGCTTCACCGGCATCCATTCCGGGTCGTAGGGGTCGATCTCCACCACCCAGCCGAAGGCATAGGGCTCGTTCGGCTCCTTGGCGCAGTCGAACCGGTCGTCGAACTTCTCCCAAACGTACTCGCTCTCTTTCTCGCGGATCCCGTACCGCTTGGCGCTGCGCGCGTCCTTCGGGTCGGTATAGCTCGCCGCCCCGGCGAAGTAGTCCTGGAAGTTCTCCTCGCCGCTCAGCACCGTGCCCCAAGGGGTCTTCCCGGCCGCGCAGTTGCAGATGGTCCCCGTGCACCGGTCGCCCTCCAGGTGCCGGCTCGTGCGCATCCTGGCGTCGCCCGCCGCCGGCCCGCTCACCCGCATCTGGTCCGTGGCCGTGTGCCGCTTGTTGTAGGGGCTGTCGAGCACCGGGGCCCACCGGCCGTCCTTCCGCTCCACCTCCACCACCGAGAATCCGACCGATTCCATGCAGACGAGGGCCTGCTGCTCGTCCACGTCCCTCTCGCTCTTGATCGGGAACATCAACTCCGGGTTCGGGTACTCGTGGTTCACGCCAAGCAGGCCACGCTCCGAGTTGTTCGATCCATAGGGAAGGGGCAGGTACCCGACGAAGTCGCAGTTGTAGCCGAAGCACCGCATCTGGGCGTCGGCGTCCATCTCTCCAGGATCGGGCCGGCCCTCGCCCAAAAAAAGCGGATCGCCCCAGCGGAGAATCGGCTGCCAGCGATAGCCAGGAGCGAGCACGATGTCGTTGGCCGTGCTGGGGGCGATGGGGGTGAAGTCAAGCCCGGTCGGGCTGCCGGGAACCCAGGCCGACCGGGCGAGAGCTCCGGCGCCGCTCAACGTCAGGTAGGCCCCGATCATGCCCTTGAGCAGGTCGCGCCGCTTCAGTCGGCTCTCGACGATCTCAGCGAAGGGCCTGCCGAGGCCGTCGTTGGACCTCACGACCGGATCTTCGTCAAAGTGGCGGGCTGTCGGATCACTCATGCCCCAGGATGCCCGAATCCTTTGTTAAGCTCCGATGAAGGATTGGGACCCCCTCCCCCGTTACGGGGGAGGGGGCAGGGGGTGGGGGCCCACCTGCGGGCCGCTCGCCTGAGACAGGCCAACAACTGCGGACTGAAGTCTGTGAGCCCAAGGCCCACCCCGGGGTTCGACGCGTCCGCTCCGGCGCCCTCAAGCGACCTAGTCGTTGAGCTCCGGAATGAAGGACGCCGTCAAGCGCTGGGCGAGGAGGGCACACGGCAGGCGGGTCGCCCGCCCAGACGCCGATGCGCGCAATCCCGTACTGACCGGCTCGCTTCAGGGCCCAAAATCTTCGGCTTCGTAAACTGGACGAATCTCAAGGGTCGCGTTCTCCCCCGGCATCGGGTGCGGGCACTTCTTCGCCCACTCGACCGCCTCATCCATTGACGCCACGCTCCACAACCAGTACCCAGCCACGAGCTCGCTGGTCGCGGGAAAAGGACCGTCCACGACCGAGATGTCCCCCTCGGCCGGGATGAGCAGCCGTTTGCCGTGCGAACTGGGCTTGAGCCCGTCTCCCGTCACCATGACCCCCGCCTTCTCAAGTTCGGCGTTGAACGCCCCCATCGACGTCATGAGCTGGTCAAAATCGGGCCCACGCTTGATGCCTCTCTCGCTCATCGGCGTCGCCTTCACGATCACCATCACTCTCATCGTCGTACCTAACCGCCAGGTTAGCACGCCTCTGGGGCGTTTCGGGCGGATTGAGAGCCCCCTCCCCCGGACACCTGACACGGACAAAGGGATCGCACCCCCCTCCCCCGTTACGGGGGAGGGGGCAGGGGGTGGGGGCCCGCCTGGCCTAGTTGTTCGCCGTCACAGCGACGCGCACGAAGTCCGACCGCAGGTTGTAGGTCGTCGCCCCGCTCCGGCTCCGGTAGAAGCCGACCCGGCACTCGCCCGAGCCGCTCACGTAGTTCCCGGCCCCGGACGTGACCGTATAAGAGTTGGTCGTGTCGCCCGTGCCCACGCTCTGCGAGGCGATCTGCACATAGCTCCCGGTGCTGTAGTTATAAAGGTACACGCCTAGGGAGCCGCTGATCGTCATCTGGTTCTCGACCGTCACCACGAGCTGCGTGATCCCGGAGCCACGGTTGATCCCGGTGAGGATGGCGTCATAGTCGACGACCCGCGTGCTGCCGCTGCCGCCGCTGCGGAGGTCGAACCGCACGTTGTCGCTGGTCGCCAGGCTGCTGGCCGAACCGCCGACCACAGTCCCCGTGAAGACCTGGACGCTGGACGGGGCATAGTTCGTGGTCGTGCTGCCACCGCCGCCGCCACCGCCGCCGGCCCCGAGGGCGCGAGCCACATTGATGCGGCCCTTGGCCACCCAAGTGCCCACTGGGTCGCAGTTGTCCTCGATAGCCGCCCGGATCGAGGTGTTCGTGGAACCCAGGCCGTTTTTCGCCCAAAGCAGGCCGGCCAAGCCCGCCACAGCCGGGCAGGCCATCGACGTTCCGCTCAAGGTCGCGTAAGTGTTGCCGTCATAGGTCGAGAGGATGCTGGTGCCCGGCGCGGCGACGTCCACCCAGGAAGCGCCGAAGTTGCTGAAGCTCGACCGGGCGTCGTTCTGGTCGGTCGAGCCCACCGCGATGCAGTTCGTGTAGAAGGCCGGATAGCTGGGGCTCGACGTGTTGCTGTTCCCGGCGGCGGCCACCACGACCACGTTCCGGTTCCAGGCGTAGTTGACCGCGCTTTCAAGCGTCGAGGAGCCCGATGACGCGCCGAGCGAGAGCGAGATGACCTTGGCCCCGTTGTCGGCGGCCCACGTGATGCCGTTCGAGATCGCGCTGAAGGAGCCCGATCCTGAAGCGTTCAGCACCTTGACCCCCATGAGCCGGGCGTTCCAGTCGACCCCGGCCACGCCATTCGCGTTGTTGGTGACGGCGGCGGCGATCCCGGCGCAGTGCGTGCCGTGGCCGTTGTCGTCGTCCGGATCGCTGTCGTTGTTCACAAAGTCATATCCGGCCACGAACTTGCTGTTCAAGTCGGTGTGGTTCTTGTCGATCCCGGTGTCGACGATCGCGATGACGACGCTGCTCGATCCGGTCGTCACCGTCCACCCGGTCGGCGCGCTGATCTTAGGCAAGGCGTATTGGTTCGGATATCTCGGGTCGTTCGGCGTCACCTGGAACGTCCGTGCGATGTAGTTCGGTTCCGCGAACTCGACGAACGGGAGGGTGCGATAGAAGGCGACGGCCGCGCCGACGCTCATCGTGCGCGGAAGCTGGACGCGCTGGACGCCCAAAGCTCGGAGCGTCTCCACCGGGGTCGCCCCGATCCGGGCGTTCTCCAGGTTGGAGACGATCTGCGAGCCCTCACGGAACTTGACGAGGACTTCTCCATCGACGAACTCGACCGGCGATGCCGCGGCCAGGGCCACGAGGCCAAGAAAAGTGGCGGTTGCAAGGTGTTTGAACATGGCTGAGTCTATAACCCCCTTCCAGGGAGCCGCTCCGCCCGTCCGCTTCGAGGGCGGATTCGCCAGTCGATGCTACTCGATGGGACTTTGGTCACGCAAGACTTCGCCAGAAAGTTCTGTCACCTTCCCACATTGGGCCGAAGTCCCCACCCCCAACCCCCTCCCCAGACCCTCCGGGTCCAGGGAGGAGGCTCGGATCCCCTCCCCCGTTACGGGGGAGGGGGCAGGGGGTGGGGGCCCACCGCCCGGGAACTCCGACTCACGCGGCGAAAAGGCGCCAGGGTCGACCTCGGCCCCTTAGTCGTCGTCTTCTTCGGCGCTTTCCGCCACCTCTCCGCAACCCGCAAGAACCACGGGCGCGGTCACGGCCATGCCGACACCCATGGCCAGCAAGAAAATCGAAATCAGTCTCGACTTCATCGCACTATCTACGTCCGAGGAGCCTCGAAAGCTGCGCTGCACCCCTCAATCCGCGCATCCGACTCAGCGGCCAAGATGGCTGCTCCTGACCTCCGAGCCATCTTCGACGAACCCCCACCCAGCCCATGGTCCAAGGAACGGTCGGCATCCTTCTGAGCGGACCCCGAAGACAAACACGACGAGGCGACCGTCAAAGCGAAAGTTTGGACACATCGATGAAGACGCCAGAGGGAGCCCGGGACTCGAAACTCTTGGGCGATGCCGGGCAGTAGAGTGATCGGGCGGCGCCGCAGACAAGCGGCCGCCATTGTCGTCATGCTCATCAGGGTCTCTGCCATCATCGCCGCCGTCGTCGCAGCCGCGTCAGCCACTGCCCAGTCGGACGGGCCATTGACCCTGGAAGACGTCCTCCGCTCGGCCCGCGAGAACAACGGCACGGTGCAGGCCGCCCGGTTCCAATATCTGGCTTCTCGGGCCGACGCCCGCAGCGCCGAGTCCGCCTTCTATCCCACGCTGACTCCCCGGGTGCGCCAAGAGAACGGTCGGGTGGAGACGCTCACGGGGAGCGGGCGCGGGGGCCGGACTGTCGACACGACCGACGCGAGCATCGGGCTCGACTGGCTGTTGCTCGACAACGGCACGCGAGGGGCGACGGTCGGGCGTGCCAAGCTCGGCAGCGAGACGGCCGAACTCAGTGCCCTTGACACCTACCGTCAGGTGCTCTTCAGCGTCCACCAGTCGTACTATTCGGCCTTGCGGTCCACCGAACTTCTCAGGGTGCAGTCGGCGAGCCTCGAACGGGCGAAGAAGCTGGAAGACGCAGCGAAGGTGCGGGAACAGCTCGGGGCAGGAGCGGCCAAAGACATCCTCCAGGCCGAGGCCGACCGGCTCAACGCCGAGGTGGCGGTCTTGACTGCCCAAAACCAAGTGGCCACCAGCATGGCGAACCTCAAGGCGGTCGCCGGCTGGCCGACCGAGACCATGCCGGAGCTGGCCGTCCAAGAGCGGACAGCCCCCGAGCGGTTGGCAATCAGCTTGCAAGACGCCATCGCCGAGGGCCTCGCGAACCGTCCCAGCCTCCTCGCCCAACGGAAGCGGCTCGAGTCGGCCCGGCTGGGAGTCAGGCTGGCGCGACTGGCGGGCAGCGTCAATTTCTCAGCCTCGGCCCAAGTCGACAAGTCCTTCAGCGAGAGCGTGTTCGACCGCAGCGCTTTGGTCTTGCAGGCAAGCATCCCGCTGTTCGACGGTTGGCGGACGCGGGAGAACGTGAAGAGCGCCGAACTGAACGAAGAGTCGCAACGCTCCACTGTGCTGCAAACCGAGCGCGACACTCGGGCGGCGATCGAGTCGGCGTATAAAGAGTTCAGCCAGAACTTCGACCGGTTGCGCGCGGCCGACCTCGCCCTCGCGGCCGCGAGGAAGAACTACGAAGCGGCCTCGGGCTCGTTCCAGGAGGGGGCCGGGACGATCTTGGACCAGATCACGGCCGAAGTGAGCCTTCGGACGGCTGAGTCGAACCAGATCGGCGCGTATTATGATTTGTTGCTGAGCGAAGTCCAACTTCGGCTCGCCATGGGGAGGGCCCTCCCGGGCGAAGAAGAATGAACAGGTGGTTGATCGGTGGCGGTGTCGCGCTGCTCCTGGGGGCGGTGTACATTGTGGTGTCAGGGTCGTCTGACGCGGCTGGAGACGTGGAGTACCGCTATGCGCCGGTCATCAAGGACGAGCTCTTGCTCTCGAGCTCATCGACCGGTGTGCTCGTTCCATTGACCCGGGTCGACGTGAAGTCGAAGGCGGGAGGCAAGGTCGTCCAGTTGCGGGTGGAAGAGGGGACGCGCGTCAAGCAGGGCGACGTGATCGCGGTCATCGACCCGCGGGACGTTCAGGCGACTTTCGACCAAGCGTCAGCCGACCTGAGTGGTGCGCAGGCGAGGGTCGACCAGGCCCGGCTCAACGCGACGATGGAGGGACAGAACGCCCAGATCCGAGTCCGGGACGCCGAGATCGCGCTCGAGACGGCGAGGATCCGTCTCGCCAAAGCCGAAGAGAACGAGCGGATGCAGCCCATGCTCTCCAGCGCCGAGATCGACACGGCGAGGGCCAACCTTGAGGCTGCCAACCAGAATCTGAAGCTCCTTCGCGACGTGACGCTTCCTCAGACGCGGCGCGAGGCCGAGGGGCAGGCGCGGCGGGCGAAGGCCGACTTGGACGCGGCCACGGCGGAGATGGAGCGCCAGGAGAAGCTCCTGGAGAGTGGCTACGTCGCCAAGAGTTCGGTCGAGAGACAGCGCGCGACGCTCGAAGCGGCGCGGGCGACCGAGGCGGTGGCCCAACAGCGGTTCCGAACCATCGAGAGCGAGCTTCAAACGCAGTTGCGGGCCCAAGAAGCCCGAGTCGCCCAGGCCGAAGAGTCGCTCCGTCAGGCCCAAGCCAACTCGGGCCGGGTGACGATCACCAAGAGAGACCTTGACGAGGCCCGGGCCCAGGTGAGGGCGGCAGAAGCGTCCCTTGCCAGAGCCCGGAGCGACCTCCGTCAAGTCGGGGTGCGCAAGGCCGACGTTCAAAGCGCCTCGGCTGGTGCCGTGCGGAGCCGAGTGGCCATGGACAACGCCCTCACCCAGCTCAAGGACACGACCGTCGTAGCCCCGCGCGACGGGATCGTCACCGTGAAGTACTTGGAAGAAGGCACCATCATCCCGCCAGGAACGAGCACCTTTGCCCAAGGAACGAGCCTCGTGCAGATTGCGGACACGACCCAGATGTTCGTCGAGTGCAACGTCGACGAAGCCGACATTGCCAATGTGAGGATCGGGCAACAGGTGCGGGTCATCGTCGAGGCGTACCCCGGACGGCTCTTCAAGGGCGCGGTCAGGAAAGTCTTCCCGGCCGCCGAAACGAACCAAGCCCTCACGACCGTCCGCGTCAGGGTCGAAGTCGTCGGTGAAGAGGAGGCCCCGAAGACGGCCCGTCCAGGCCGAAGAGGCAGTGGCGCCGCCGCCGACGCTCCGCTCCGTCCTGGGATGAACGCGACTTGTGAGTTCATCCAACTCAAGAAAGACGACGTTCTGGCCGTCCCCCAACAAGCGGTCAAGCGCGAGGGCGACAAGACCTTTGTGGAAGTCAAGACAAGCGATCCGAAGAAGCCAGTCCAGCGCGAGGTGAAGACAGGAGCTTCCGGCAACGAGACGATCGAGATCCTTGAAGGCTTGAAGGAAGGCGAGGAGGTCGTCGTGGCCAAGATCGACCTGGCGGCCATGCGAGACCGGCAAGAGAAGATGAAGCAGGTCGAGCAGGGTGGAGGCTTCGGTTCGATGAACAGGGGCGGCCCAAGCCAGTCGCGGGCTTCTGGCGGCGGCGGTGGGCGCGCTTCCGGAGGCGGCCGTTGACCTTTGGCGACAGCCTTGTCAGCGCCATGCGCGCGGTGACGGCGAACAAGCTCCGCTCGGCCCTCACCATGCTTGGGGTCGTAATTGGCGTCGGGTCGGTGATCGCCATGATCGGCATCGGCGAAGGCACCAAGAAAAAGTCGTTGGAGGAGCTCGAAGTGATGGGCTCGAACCGGATCACGGTCTCTCCGAACTGGCAGCGAGGCCGGGGCCAAAGCGGCAACGACGCCAGCACGTTGCGCATGGAGGACGTCGAACGGCTCAAGCGCAACGTCCCTGCGATCCGGCACATCACCGGAGTGGTCAGCAGCCGATGGGGTGGCCAGTCGATGGTCAAGTTCGGGGCGAACAACAAGCGCACTTCGGTGACCGGGGCCGAGCCCCAGATCCGGTTCATCGAGAACGCCACCAAGATGCACTCCGGCACGTGGTGGGACGAAGAGGACAACGAACTGATGAACCGCAAAGCCGTCCTCGGCTATACGGTCTACGAAGAGCTCTTCGGCCAGGACAATGCGATCGGGGCGACGGTCAAGATCAACAATCAAAACTTTGAAGTCGCCGGGGTTGTCGACTTCAAGGGCGGCACAGGTTGGAACAATCCGGACGAGCAGGTCTACATCCCCTTGCGCACCGCCCAAAACCGGCTGTTGGGCACCAAAGAGCGGCTCAATATGATTACGCTCCAAGCAATGGACTCGACGATTCTGGAGGAGGTTCAACGACAGGTCGAGGACACGCTCGCCAGCACCCGCCGGAGCGCGACGGGCGAAGATCTCTTCCGCGTCTTCAACCAGGCCGAATCGCTCCAGATGATCCAGACCCAGTCGACTCTCTTGTCGTTGTTGCTCGCCGGGATCGCGAGCGTGTCGCTCTTGGTCGGCGGCATCGGCATCATGAACATCATGCTTGTGAGCGTCACCGAACGGACGCGAGAAATCGGGCTCCGCAAGGCTCTGGGGGCCAAGAAGGACACAGTCCTCGTTCAGTTCCTGCTCGAGAGCGTGGTCATGTGCCTGCTCGGCGGGGCGGTCGGGATCGTGCTGGGCACCTTCGCCGTCAGGATCGTGGCCGACGCCCTCCAGGTGCCGCAGGTGATCAACGCGACCGCGGTCATGATCGCCTTTGGGTTCTCGATGGTCGTCGGCGTGTTCTTCGGGCTCTATCCGGCCGTCCGGGCCAGCAACCTCCAACCGATCGAGGCCCTGCGGCATGAGTGACCCGGTCATCAAAGTCAGGGGCCTGTGCAAGGACTATGTCATGGGCACCAACGTGGTGCACGCCCTTCGCGACGTCGACTTGGAGATCCACCGAGGAGAGTTCGTGGCGATCATGGGCCCTTCCGGCAGCGGCAAGTCGACCTTTATGAACGTCATTGGTTGCCTCGACCGGCCCACGGCAGGGCAATACTGGCTTGACGGGCAAGAGGTCCAGGGGATGACCGACAACCAGCTCGCCGAAGTGCGCAACCGAACGATCGGGTTCGTCTTTCAGACCTACAACCTCTTGCCGCGCACGACGGCCCTCAAGAACGTCGAGCTTCCCCTGATGTACGCGGGGGTGAAAGACCGGCACAAGCGGGCGGCCGAGGCGCTGGAAAGGGTCGGGCTCGGCCAACGGATGGACCACAAACCGAACGAGCTTTCGGGAGGCCAACAACAGCGCGTGGCCATCGCCCGGGCGATCGTGAACGACCCGGTGCTGATCCTCGGCGACGAGCCGACCGGCAACCTTGACACCCGGACCGGCGAAGAGGTCATGGCCCTCTTTCAGGAGCTGAACCGACAGTGCAAGACGGTCGTGCTGGTCACCCACGAGCAAGACATCGCCGAGCACTGCAAGCGGATCGTCCGGTTCCGCGACGGGAGGATCCAGAGCGACGAGCCGGTCGCCAACCCGGTCGACGCCCGCGACATCATCGCGACTCTGCCAACCGCCGACGACGCGGTCGCTTAACGCGCTCGTCGTGCGCGGTAGAATTCCGTCTAGGATTCCTGCGCCGACTCTGGCTACGGGAACGTCTTATTCAAGGGTATGGCCACTCTCTTTTCGATTCCAGAGCACGAGGCCCGACGGGGACGCAAGCCCCGGTTGTTGGATCTTTTCTGTTGCGCGGGCGGAGCGAGCATGGGCTACCACCGCGCGGGATTCGAAGTCGTCGGCGTCGATATCGATCCTCAACCGAACTATCCGTTCGAGTTTGTCCGTGCCGACGCGCTTGAGATGGACTTGTCGTCTCTCATGTCTTTCGACGCAATCCACGCCTCGCCGCCCTGCCAGTCTTACTCTGATTTGGCCAAGCGTAATCGGAACGCCGACAAATGGCCTCGCTTGATCGAACCTGTTCGGGACTTACTGGAAGCCTCAGGGTTGTCTTATGTGATCGAAAACGTTGAAGGCTCGCCGCTCAGGAACCCTGCCGTCCTCTGCGGCACCATGTTTCCGGGCCTCCGGGTCATCCGGCACCGGCTCTTTGAGTCGAACTTCCCGATCTATCCCCCGCCTCACCCTTCGCATCCCTTAGTGCATACCTTCGACAAACGCAAGAGCCATTACGGCAAGACGGACGAGTGGAAAGACTTTGTCCAAGTGACAGGGGGTGGAAACTGCACGATCGCCGCCGCCAAAGCGGCCATGGGTATTGACTGGATGACCAAGGCGGAGCTCAACGAGGCGATCCCGCCTGCTTACACCGAGTTCGTGGGAAGGGAGCTTATGCGGCACTTGGCGCAAAGGGACCCTGTCTTGGCCAATCATGCCTAAGATCAGCGCAAAGGAGAGGCTCCGGATCTTCTTACTTGCCCGGATCGGGGAAGTCCTTTCGGGTGACCAGTTGAGGCAGGCCGCAGGCGGGATCACGGAGTGGGCCCGAAGAGTCCGCGAGCTGCGAGATGAAGAAGGCTGGCCGATCAAGACACACAACGACCTGGGCAGCCTCAAACCGGGGCAGTATGTATTGGAGGCTGCCCCTCCCGAGCGAGCCGGAGTCTCCTTCGCCCGTACTCTCTCCACCAAACTTCGGGCCCAGGTCCTTGACCGCAACGGGTTCACTTGCCAGATGTGCGGCCTGACTCCTGGAGAAATCGATCCGAACACGGGCAGACCGGCCAGACTGCACATCGGCCACATCCAGGACAAATCCCTCGGAGGAAAGGACGAACTGTCGAACTTGAGGACGCTCTGCTCCACCTGCAACCAAGGGGCTACGAACCTGACCCTTGAAAAGCCCAGCCAGATCTGGCTCTTGTCCCAGGTGCGGCGCGCCAGGGAAGACGACCAAGTGGCAGTGTACAATTGGCTAAGGAAGAAGTTCGCCGCGAACAAGGAAGCTCTTGGATCGACCTCGAAGGAATTGCCATGAGATTCGCTTCACCGATACGGCTCTCGATCACACAACTAGCCATGCTGGCGGCCGCTCTGTGTCTGTCCGCGCCGACCGTTGCGCAGCAGCGGCGCATCGAAACACTCGACGAGGCCAAAAGCCGCGCCGCTCAGTTCGCCGAAGCCTTGGACTTAGGTCTGGATGTCAAGTCCTTCGCGAGTGAGCTGGCAGAACCCCCCGGCCCAGAAGCGCGGTCCTGGTGGTCGCTCTACGACCCCCGCGGTGGTGCGTCCATTTCGATCGACCCTGCCACCGGGAAGGTGATCTCGCTGGGACAGGCACGGGTCTCTTACGACATCATGGAGACCGACCGGTCGCACATGGAGCCGAGGATCCAGACCGAGCGGGACGCCATCGCCCTCGCCGAACGGTTCTTGGAGGCGGCCGGACACCCGAGACATCAGTACAACTGGTCGACGGTCGAGTGGCCAGGACGTCCCCCAAACGGCTCCCGAGACCTGAAGATCGGCGGGTCTCGAGTCGTCGTGCGATACGAGGAAAGGGTGCCCAACCTCCCTGGAACACTCAATGAAGCGAGTGTTACCCTTGACACCGTCACTGGAAGGATCGAGCGGGGTCGGGCTTCCAGCCACTGGAAATACTCGCCACCAGACCGGCTCTTGAACCGAACGGAGGTGCTCGCCGCCATGAGGTCAGCTTTCGCGGCCGCTCGGGCCGACAACAGGGACAGAGGAGCGGCATGGGCGGAGGCTGCCTGGTCTTGGCCCGGGGACGATGTTGTCTCGCGCGGACTCGAACTGCGGTTGGTGACCCACACTCCGGGCGGGCCTCCCTTCACCAAAGGCAGAAGGAACGGTATCCAATGGATCGCGCGTCAAGGATGGTACTACTATGACGACAAGGTCGCCATGGTCATCGACGCGGAAACCGGAGAAGGGCTCGGGTGCGGTCTAGTCAAGTCGAGCTCCCGGCCCGCGTCGTCGCAGCGGCGCGACGGATCCATGCGGCGAGAAAAGATGCCGTTTGCACCCAAGGACCAGGCCACAGATCCACTTCCGGTTTCTCGCTCGATCGACCCAGGCAGCCATCGGAGCCCAGCTTCGCGACAGCAGTATGCCTCGGACGGCAGTCCGCAAAGACCGGGCGCTCCGCCCCATGGCGGGACGGCTTTGATCGGCGCCGCACTAGCCCTGGTCGCCGCCCTGGCCCTGGGCGGCCAGAGGTTTCTGAAGCCCACCGGACGCGATTGACCTGAGGAGAGGGGACGAGCCAGTCAGCTCGCGCGATCCCACACAGTCAGCGGACGACGGCGACCGGGGTGAGGGTGCGGCTCCGGGGGCCGGGCTGCGACTCGCGAACGATCTCACGGTAGAGCGAGTCGCGCTCGACCGGAACCCGGCCCGCCTCCTCGATCATCCGCACCATGTTGGCGTAGTTCAGCACTTGCTTCTTGTTGCCGAACTCGCCGTCTTTGTAGGTGATCTCGTATTCGTGGACAAGCCCGTCCGCGTCGTCGGCCCCGAACCAGAGCGCGGCCTGGGTGACCTCTGGGGTGTTCATGATCCAAAAGCTCTTGAGATGGTCGAAGTTGTCGAGCATCAGGCGGCTCACGGCGATGGCGCGCAGGTCGGTGAAGCCTGTCGGGCCCTGGATGTGCTCCAGGTCGGTCGCCTCGGGATGGAAGCTGAGCGGCGTGAAGCAGACGAAGTGGCCGGTCTCGTCTTGCAGCTCGCGGAGCTGACGCAAGTGGTCGACGCGCTCGAAGGTGGTCTCGATGTGGCCATAAAGCAGAGTGGCGTACTGGGTGAGCCCGAGCTTGGCGGCGGCGCGGGCGACGCTCTTCCAGCCCTCGCCGTCAAGTTTCTTGCCGAAGAGCTCGCGGTGGACGCGGTCGGAGAGCACCTCGATCCCCCCGCCGGGGAGGGAGTCGAGGCCCGCCTCGATCAGGTCGCGCAGAGCCTGCTCGTGGGTCGTCTTGCCGACCCGAGCGATCTCCTCGATCTCGATGGCGGTGAAGGCCTTCACGTGGACTCCGGGCAAGGTCTCCTTGACAGCCCTGACGAGATCCATGTAGTACTGATAAGGCAGGCGCGGGTTGATCCCGCCCACCATGTGCACCTCCGTGATCTCGGCGTCCCGGTGCCATTCGAGGCGCCGCTTGACCTCCTCGATCGACATCTCGTAGGGATCAGGGCCGCCCTTCTTGGCATAGAAGCTGCAGAACTTACAGAACTTGTTGCAGATGTTCGTGTAGTTGATGTGCTGGTTGCGGACGAAGAAGGTCTTGGCCCCGTGCTTGCGCTCACGGACGATGTTGGCCAAGTGGGCGACCGCGGTCAAGTTCGGGTGCTCCCAGAGCCGGACGCCGTCTTCCAAGCTCAACCGCTCGCCGCGGTCAACCTTGGCATAGACGTCCATGAGTTCGGCGGGGACGATTCTCTCGGGGGCAATGGGCATGACTTACCTGGCTTGCGGATTCAAGGGTACCCGGCTGCAACTTTCAGTGAAGGGTGAAAGTTCCACCCTGGTCTACGACCGTGCCCCCTTCTCCGCTACTGGGGTCCCAAGGGTCAGGTGGGTCTACCGAGGCGACGAGAAGATCAAGACTAACACGAGGGGCAGCAGGATGGCGAGGCCGATCACGAGGATGTAAGTCCAAGCCTGTCGGGACGTGCGGGGCAAACCGTAGATCGATCCGTATGAGCCGGGTGCGGGGCCATCGGGAGCTGAGACGGGGGCGGTTCGACCGCACCTGGAGCACAGTACCGAGGAGTTCGCTTCGCCGCAGTCGGGGCAGATCCACGGCTGTGCAGCGCCCGTTGAGTCCATCGGGCGCGAAGAATACCTATTGGACGAAGGAACCTTCATTTCTTGGATTCAGGTGGGCTAGGTGGACGTTCCGAGCAAGGGCCGACCGGTATCCTTCCGAGCATGTCGTCGACCCTGACCCGTGTCCCCATCCTTGACCCCAGACCCGAGATCGATTCCATCTGGAGCGAGGTCATGGCCGCGGTCGAGGACGTGCTGCGCTCCGGCCAGTTCATCATGGGGCCAAACGTCACTGGGTTCGAGAAGGAGGCCGCCGAGTACTTGGGGGTCAAGCACGCGCTCGGCCTCAACAGCGGCACCGACGCCCTGATCCTCGGCGTCCACGCCCTGGGACTCAAACCGGGGGACGAGGTCATCTCGACCCCGTTCACGTTCTTCGCCACCACCGAGTGCGTGAGCCACTTCCGGGCGACCCCCGTCTTCGTCGACATCGATCCGGAGACGTTCAACTTCCAGGTCGACGAGATCGAGGCCGCCATCACGCCACGGACAAAAGGGATCATCCCCGTCCACCTCTTCGGGCAGCCGGTGGACATGGATCCCTTGATGGAAGTCGCCAACCGGCACGGGCTCTGGGTGCTGGAGGACGTGGCCCAGGCGTTCGGCGGCGATGACCGGGGACGGAAGCTTGGATCCATCGGCCATGCGGGCGCCTTCAGCTTCTTCCCAACGAAGAACCTTGGCGGTTGCGGCGACGGCGGGCTTTTTGTGACTGACGATGACGCGGTCGCCGAAACTGTTCGCATCCTCCGCGTCCATGGGGCCAAGAAGAAGTACCACAACGAGCAAGTGGGGGTGAACTCCCGGCTCGACGCCATCCAGGCCGCGATCCTGCGCTGCAAGCTGCCCCACATCGATGGCTGGAACGAGGCCCGCCGCACCGCCGCACACCGGTACACCGACGCGCTCATCGGGGTCGAGGGCCTGGTCACTCCCATTGAGGTGGAATTCGGCACCCACGTCTACCACCAGTACACGGTCCGGATCCTTGGTGGGCGGCGGGACGAAGTGCAAAGGAAGCTGGACGAGGCCGGGATCGGCACGATGGTCTACTACGAGAAGCCGCTCCACAAACTGCCGGTCTATGCGGGAATGGACGTCTCGATGCCGGTGAGCGAACAGTGCGCGGCCGAAGTCCTGAGCCTGCCGATCTGGCCGAAGATCGAGACAGCGGTGCAAGACCGGGTGGTCGACGCCCTCAAGGCGGCTCTAGCCTAGCTTCCCCAAGCGGCGTAGAACCGCTCGCGGGCGGCGGCGGCCCGCTCGCGACAGTCGGAGCCAGCGACGTTGAGGTGCCCCATCTTGCGGCCCGGGCGGCTCTCCGATTTGCCGTACCAGTGGACTCGGACGTCCCGATCGCCCTCGATGGCAGCACGAAGGCCGTCCTGCCAGTCGCCCGGGTCTTCGATGCCAAGCAAGTTGGCCATGGCGGTCGGCTCTCCCCTCGGTACAACGATAGGCAACCCCATTACCAGCCGGACGTGCTGCTCGAACTGGCTCACTCCACCCCAATCGAGCGTGTAATGGCCCGAGTTGTGGGGCCGAGGGGCGATCTCGTTGACCTGCACCGATCCGTCGGCCAGTTCGAACAGCTCGACTCCAAAGAGGCCGAATCCGCCGACCGCCCGGACCGCGGCCAGCGCGACGCCCTGCGGGCCGGGCGGATCACCCTCCCAAGGGTAGACCAGGCTGCAGACATGGTCTTCTTGCTCGCTCACCATCACGGGGAAACACCCTTCCTCGACCTCGCTCCGATAGACCATGACGGCGATCTCACGCTCGAACTGGACGAAGCGCTCGACCAGCCAGCCTTTGTCCAGCTGAGGGTCGCCGAATCCGGAGGACTCGAGCCAGGCGTCGAACCGTGCCACATCCTCGTGGGTGCGGAGGGTACGGGTGCCCTTGCCGTCATAGCCGCCATATCGGCTCTTGACGACCATCGGTAACCCGAACCGCTCGACCAAGCTGCCGTCGCCCGCCTTGTATGGCTCGGCGGGCGGAGACGGCACGTCCGCCGCAACCAGAGACCGACGCTGGACAAGCTTGTCCTGGATCCTTTCGACGCAGAACGGGTCGGGCAGGCACTGACGCTCGGCTCCAGCCCAAAGCCGCGCCCCTTCGATCACGCTGCCGAGCACGAACTCGTTCTCGAGGGTGACCCGCTCGCAAAGCCGGAAGACCTCCGCGACCGCGTCCTCGTCCGACAAAGAGCCTACACGGGCCGGGGCGACTTGGCTGGCGGGTGTGTCGACGCCAGCGTCAAGCGACAAGCACCGGAGCCCCATCCTCTGGGCGGCCATGATCGACATGCGGGCGAGCTGACCGCCGCCCAAAAAGCCAATGTCGAACTCTTTCAATCCGACCAGTTTACGGCCTCGCGGCCGCCTCGACTCGGACGATCTGCTCGGGTCGCGGGTGAAGTCGGGTCGCGCCCTCCAAGTGCTGGTCGGCGATGGCCCCGACCAATTCATGGAACTTGACCTGAGAACCGGAGTCCGAAACCGTCCGTTCGATGAACTCAAGGATCGGGTCGACCGGCGTCAGGTCGGGCAACGTGATGTTGACGCTGACTTGGGACGCCTCCTGACTGGCAAGGAGGAAAGCCATGGAGCGCACCCCGAGCATCCGGGGGTCGCCATTCGAGCGCAGTTCCCGGATCATCCCGGCAACGGCGCGGGCGACCGTTATGTCGGGCGTCGGAAGGTGCGAGTTCACGGCGATCAGGAAGTCGCGCCACCCGAGGACGGTGACCCCAAGAAGCGGATGGACTTCTTTCGGACCGAAGTCGGTCGGGATTTCGCGCCCGATCATGCCGCCGAAGCCGCCCTTGCGGAGGGTCGGAAGGTCGCTCTCGTGCAGACCTTTCTCCGACTTTTCATAAAGGAGCACGGGCAGATCAAAGCGCGAGGCGAGGTTGGCTCCGATCGACTCCACCCACTCTCGGAAGCGCCGCTCCCGGAGCTTGGTGCGGAAAGGCGCGAGCGGCGTGAACGGGCAGACGTCCAGGGCACCGATCCGCGGATGGACGCCCACATGCCGGGTCAGATCGATGGCGGGCAAAACGATGTCGCACAAGCGCAGCAGCCCTTCCTCCACCGCCTCTTGCTCTCCTGAGAACGTCGTGACAGTCCGGTTGTGGTCGATATCGCTGGCACAATAGTGGACGGTCAGTGGAAGGTCGCCTAGAATCTCACCGCAAGCCGACAACAGCCGACGGTCGCGGCCAAAGCTCCAACTCGGCGAGGCAAGCACCCGCATGGGCGGTCACGGCAGCCGGTGGCCGAGCTTCTCCTTCTTGGTCTCAAGGTATCGGCCGCTGTGCTCGGTCGGGGCGGCCACGATCGGGACGCGCTCCACGATTTCAAGCCCGTAGCCCTGAAGACCGGCCCTCTTCGAGGGGTTGTTCGTCATCAGCTTCATCTTCTTGACGCCAAGATCCAGGAGCACTTGTGAACCGAGGCCATAGTCGCGCAGGTCGGGCTTGAAGCCCAGCGCCTCGTTCGCCTCGACAGTGTCAAGGCCTTGGTCTTGGAGCTCATAGGCCCGCAGCTTGTTGAGGATGCCGATTCCGCGGCCCTCTTGGGCGATGTAGACGACGACGCCCAGCCCCTCCCGCTCGATCGCGTCCAAGGCAAGGGCGAGCTGGTCTCCACAGTCGCACCGGAGCGAGCCCATGATGTCGCCGGTCAAGCAGGACGAGTGCACTCGCACCAGCACTGGCTCGTCCGTGGCCACATCCCCCTTGACGATGGCGAGATAAGGATGTGGCTCAAGGTCGGTCTCGTAGGCGTAGAGCTGGAACTCGCCATGTCGGGTGGGAAAGCGGATGGGGCCCGCCACCCGCCGGACGAGCTTCTCAGTCTGGCGTCGGTAAGCGATCAGGTCAGCGATGGTGATGACCTTCAAACCGTGCTTCTCCGCGAACGGGACAAGACCATCGAGCCGCATCATCGTCCCGTCGTCGGAAAGGATCTCGACCCCGATCGCGACCGGCTGGAGCCCGGCCAGAGTGCAAAGGTCCACCGCGGCTTCGGTGTGGCCCGCCCTCCTCAAGACGCCGCCTTTCATCGCCCGGAGCGGAATGACGTGTCCCGGCCGCATGAGGTCGTCGGGCAGGGCGTGGGGGTCGCAGAAGACCGCGACGGTCCGGGCTCGGTCGTGGGCGGAGACCCCGGTGGTGGTGCCGACCCGGGCATCGACCGTCTCGGCCATCGCTGTACCGAGCCGGGCCGTGTTCTGCTTGGTCATCATCGGGATGCCGAGCCGTTCCAGCCGTTCTTCCGTCGTTGGGATGAACGGCACGCCCCGCCCGTGGGTGATCATGAAATTCATCGCCTCGGGCGTGCAGAGTTCGCCGGCCATGATCAGGTCGCCCTCGTTCTCGCGGTCGGGGTCGTCGACCACGACCACCATTCGCCCAGCCTTGATCTCGTCAAGGGCCTCGGGGATCGTCGCGAAGCTCATACAGTCGATTCTACGACGGTGGCGGGTTCAGGTTCGGGCCCCATCAGGGTTCCTGGCTACGGTCAATGGGGAACGGCGGCAGGGCGATCGGCCTGGCCGCCAGCGAAAGAAGGGCGAACCGGTCGTCGTCCGCCGCCACACGGTTCGAGGAAAGGGCCCCGCAAACTAGGCACCGGTGAATGAGGGCCCACTCCCCGTTGCGACGGACCCAGACCGCCACCGGCTCCATTTCAGAGCCACACTCGGCGGTCCGATCGCCGGGCTCCACGTCCAAATGAAGGCTGTGAAGGCACTTGGGACAGTGGTTCCGGTTCTCCGTGCCTGCTTGCGGGCCAGGAGGATCGACCCATGCCCCACAGTGAACGCACTCGAACGAACCGGCATCGCCCGTGCTCGCCCTCTCCATCAGGGGGCCGATGGGCACGGGCTCTCCGGTCAGTTTGGCGAGTTGGGCCCGCCAGCGGGCCGCTTTCTTGCGATGTCGACGAGCTTCTTGGTGGGCCTGTTCGGCCCTGCGATGGGGTTTCTTCAAGTGTCTCTGAAATCTCGGCGCGATTCACGCGCGGCGTGAACGACCCGCAGGTCGCTGGGAACGGAGAACCCCGCCCAGGTCAACGCCTGGCCGGTCAGAGCTCGAAGAAGGCGGTCATCAAGTCAGCCTCTAACGGTGATTATGGCTGCTTCGCCACCTTCGTGGCGGGGGATTGGGACTCAAGAGCCAATCGCAGCACTTGCGAGGCCCGCTCGACAAAGTGGCACTCGAGCCTCTCTCGCACGAGTTCGGGCACTTCCTCGAAATAATCCTTCTTGTTGTCCTCGGGAAGGATCAAGGTCGTGACGCCGGCACGATAGGCGGCCAGGCACTTTTCTTTGATCCCCCCCACGGGCAACACCTGACCGGTGAGGGTGATCTCTCCGGTCATCGCCAGCCGTGGCTTCACCTTGCGGCCCGTAAAGAGGGAAGCCAAAGCCGTGAGCATCGCGATCCCGGCGCTCGGGCCGTCTTTGGGAGTCGCGCCCTCTGGCACATGAACGTGAAGCTCGACCGAGTCGAACGCCGACGGCTCAATACGAAGTTCGGCCGTGTGGGACTTCAGATAGCTCAGGGCGGTCGAGACCGACTCCCGCATCACGTCGCCGAGGCTTCCTGTCACGGTGACGCCCTTGCCCGGGAACTTGGCCGTCTCGATGAAGAGCACGTCGCCACCGACGGGAGTCCATGCAAGACCGACCGACATTCCCGGCACCAACTCGCGCTCCGTCACAGGGTCGCGGACGAACCTCGGGGCGCCAAGGGCCTCGGTCACGTACTTGGGTGTCACGGTTAGCTTCTTCGTGCGGCCTTCCGCGAACTCCAGGGTCGCTTTGCGCACCACCGATCCGATCTCCCGCTCGAGGTTTCGGACACCCGCCTCGCGCGTGTAGTGGCGGATGAGGTGCACCAGGGCTGAATCCTTGAACGCGATCTGTCTCGGGGTTAGGCCGTGCTCCTCGACCTGTCTTCCGACCAGGTGCCGCTTCGCGATCTCCAGCTTCTCCTCTTCCGTATAGCCCGCCAGCTCCATCACTTCCATGCGGTCGCGCAAAGGAGGAGGAATGGTGTCCATCCGGTTCGCCGTGGTGATGAAGAAGGCCCGCGACAAGTCGAACGGGGCGTCGATGTAATGGTCGCGAAAAGTGTTGTTCTGCTCGGGGTCGAGCACTTCGAGCAGGGCCGAGGCGGGGTCGCCCCGGAAGTCGTTGCCTAGCTTGTCGATTTCGTCCAGCACAAACACAGGGTTGTTGGATCCGGCCCGGCGCAAGCCCTGGATGATTTGGCCCGGCAGCGAGCCGATGTATGTCCGACGATGCCCGCGGATCTCGGCCTCGTCACGGACCCCGCCGAGCGACATACGGACGAAGTTGCGTCCCATGGCGCGGGCGATCGAACGGCCGAGCGACGTCTTGCCCACTCCAGGCGGGCCATAGAAGCAAAGGATCGGTTGGCGAACGGCGCCTTGTTTCACTTTGCGCACCGCCAGGAACTCAATGATCCTCTTCTTGATCTTGTCCAGACCAGCGTGGTCTTCGTCCAGCACCTGGCGCACGTGGGACAGATCCAGATTGTCCTCCGTCGCGATCGACCACGGCAAGGCCGTCATCGTCTCGATATAGGTCCGTGCCACGGTGTATTCCGGCGAACTTGGGTTGATGCGTTGGAGACGGTCGAACTCGCGTTCCACTTCCTTGAGGGCTTCTTCCGGCAGTCCGGCCTCGTCGATCTTTTGCCTCAGGTCTTCAAGGTCGCTGCCTTGGTCGTCCGACTCGCCCAGCTCCCTTTGGATCGCTTTGAGCTGCTCGCGCAAGTAATAGTCCCGCTGGTTCTTGCTCAACTCCGCGCTGACCTCGCTCTGGACCTTGGTGCTCAGTTCCAGCACGCGAACTTCGCGCCCCAAGATCGCCAAGAGCGTCTTGAGCCGATCGATCAGGTCGAGGGACTCGAGCACGGCTTGCTTGTCGGCGGTAGAAAGGGGCAGGTGCGCGGCGACCAGATCGGCCATCACGTTCGGTTCTTGAACGGCCGAGGTGAGGCTCCGGAGTTCGTCTGGCAGGTTCGGCTGGAGCCGTACGGCCTGTTCGAATAGAGCGGCCACCGACCGGCGCAAGGCCTCGATCTCCTCGGATTTCGCCGGGTCGGGGGCGGGATCCTCGAGGGGTTCGATCCGGGCCCGAAGGTACGGCCCTGACTGCAATCGCTCGATGATGCGGAAGCGCACCAAACCCTGGACGATCAGCCGCACCGCATCGGGCGATTTGACCAAGGTCCGCACGATCACCGCGCACCCGATCTCGAAGACCTCGTCGAATCCCGGCTCTTCGATCGCCGGTTCTCGCTGGGTCACGACCCCGATGACGCGGTTCGATTGGGCCACGCTTTCGTCGATCAGCTGGATCGAAGCGGGCCGCGACACGCTCAGAGGCGCGATCAGCATCGGATAGACGACCGAGTCGCGCAAGGGGAGCAGGTTCAGCTCCGATGGAATCTCGGGCCGCTTCTCTTCTTCGCCCGTCTCTTCCACCGAGGCGACGACTTCCGCGGCTGCCTCGTCGCTCACCGGTTCAACGGGCAGTTCGAGATCGGTCTTGGTCTCGGTCATGGTTCGCTCCTGACCGTGAACCGGGCCTGGAACTCCACCCCTTGGACGGCTTTGGGGGCGCGAACGACGAGGATCCCCTGTGCGAGAGACGTCCTCACCCGGGAAAAGTCGAGCTCACAATCAGGCAAGGGCACCTCGCGGGCAAACTCTCCATAGTCGATCTCAATGTGCAAGGCAGCGGACTGACACGACCCTTCCTGAGGCTCGGTGCGCTCTCCACGGATCAGCAGGGAGTGCCGGTCAGGGCTGTAGTGCACGACGAACTGGTCGGGCCGGATCCCGGGGAGTTCCACCTTCAGGATCACCTCGTTCTCGGTCTCGAACAGGTCGTATCGGGGCTCCCATCCGGCGCGGCGGGCAAAGTTCGGCCTGAGAGGAGCCGTCTCGCTGCTCAACCGGCTCATCTGCGTCCCGATCTGAAGCAACCACTCTTCGACGTCGCGCCGCGACATGGTTCCATTTTACTTGGCCTGTCGCCTTTGCCCCCTCCCCCGTAACGGGGGAGGGGGTGATTCACCCCAGACCGACCACCGCCTCGTCCGCGTCCAGGAAGCGCGACCGGATCTCGGGGGTCGGCACCATGCACGAGTCTTGCCGCCCGAACCACCGGTAGCGGTTGCGGGCCACGAACCGGTAGACCGCGTCGCGGAGGGGCTTCGGCACGAGCGGCCCGAGCCGGGCCACCCACCACGGCCGTCCCAACCGCCGCGCCACCCGGATCGCCGCTGTCGACTCGGTGTGCACCCCGTCCCCGTCCACGAGCACGACGCTGTCGGACATCGACGCCGCCCGCTCGCCGAGGATCTCCCGTGCCGCACGCGACTGGAGCGAGGCCATCTTGAACACCCCGCCCGGGTCGTGCCGGATCACCCACTTCACCGAGGCCTGGCACAGGTTGCAGACCCCGTCGAAAAGGATCACCGGGCCTTGGGGCATGGAACCCTCGTCCACTCTGAGCCGCAGGGTACCTGGCGGCAAGAGGCGCCCCTAGCGCTTCTTCTTCCGAAGTGCCACGCCGACCGCCGCCTCGACCCAAGCGGCCAGCTTGGCCGGATCAAACTGCACGGTCTCGGGAACCTCGCGGTAAGGCATCGGCTGGGGCGGGTCGCCCTCGATCACCCAGCCCGCCGCGCCATGGGCGTCGTACTGGGGGTCGGTCTCGGAGTCGGACTTGAATTAGAGCCGGTCGTCGTCAATCACCCCGAAGAACACGCCTTCATGGTACAGGCCGACCCCGCCACCTGGCGCCTCTACAAGAACCGCTTGACCGCCTCGCCTGTCACTGGCATGTCCATTCGAGTATAGCGTAGTCTCAAAGGTCAGACCGCACGAGCCCGAAGGGATCCGACGGCTGGGCTAATCTACGGGGCTCTTCGCGACAATGCACGCAAGCGCTGCACCATGAGCAACTGAAGTTACTTTTTGAGGTTCCGAAGATAAGCGGCGTGCTCTCGCATGGATTTGAGGCTCATTTGCCAATTCCCGGTCGATCTGGGAATCGCACCGTCGCAAAGACGGACCACCCTGTCGTAGTTTCCTTCTGCAAACTCTCTTAGGACAAGTGGCAGAACGATGACGGGTTCGTCGGGGTAGATTGCGTCGGCATCTCGAAGGAACCTGAGGGCGATGAAAGGACTCCCTACCTGACTTTGCAGGAAAGCTCCCAAGACAACGGACTCCTTCCAGCCCTGTTCGTTGGGGGGCCAAGTCGATGTCCTCCACCCGTCGCCGCCGCGTCCAAGGATCTCGAGCGCCAATCGGGAGCCTTCTGTGTAAGCCTCTTGGTCGACGCGTCGCTCTTTCCCAGTCAAGAACAAATAGATCGCCAAATGGGTCGAGCTAATCTTCCAGCGGCCTTCTACCTCCTTGAGGGCCTCCGACTCGAGCCCGAGATCCAGCATCAGCCTAAGGATCGTGCCACTGGTCAAGTCGTCAGCCAACGGGTGCTTCTCCGCTCGGAGCCGTACCAGCTCGCCCAGGGCTTCGACCTTGCGACCGGTCTTCGCCAAAGCCTTGGCAGGCGCGACTTGGCGGCGGTGAAGCTCAGTGAACTCGCTATTGTCGATGATGTAGCGAGGGTCGATCGGTTCGGCCTTGGACTGCCTGACACCTTTAGGCACCACCGGGAAGCGGGATTGGCAAGCGTGACCTCCCCGACACTCGCTCGGATCAAGCCTGGCGGGAAACTGGACGTCGTGAAGTTGGTACAGGATCGAAATAAGGATCGGTACGAGCATAGTCTTGTTTCTCTACTGAGGCGGCGGGCCCGGCACCCATTCGAAGGTGCCATGTCGATGCGTCCACATGGGGAACGGGTCTGGGTACTGGGTGAACATGCCGAAAGCGTTCGTCTGGTTCGTCAAGATCCACGATTGTGCACCCTTGGTGGCCGTCACGCCACAACGCCATGAATACCGTCTGAGCGGCACCCACTTCGAGCCGGCTCCAGGGGGGAGGTAGAAAATGAACAGCTTGAAATCCCACCGTGTGTACCACCAAGTCCAGTCGAGCAACGCTTGCCGAATGCTCTCGAGGCCCGGACTGTCGGCCCACTGGTGTCCAAACACATCATCGACGTTACCGTCTTCGTCGATCACTCCCGCACCATGTGGGCCCCCGTCTCCCGGGTAGGGAAAACCGCCATCAAGCCCTTCTTCTCCCCAGTCCGAGTTATGAAACTGATCGTTGCCGTTCTGATGCTTGATATGCAGTTTGCAGCTTACCAACTGGGTGTAGTTCCAACTGCCCACCTCAAAGCCAAACTTGTCTTGAATGTCACTATCTAGCCCCAGCTTAACGTTCATCGTTGCTCCCACTTTGTAGAATGACGGGTATCCAGGGAGGGCGACGCCCCAAAACTTCATTTCCTCGGGATCCACCAAGTTCTCGACGTAGACTGGAGGTTGAGGCTGGCTAAGGAGGTACATGCGATCGCTGCGCGGAGTGCCTGTAGGGCTGATATCCATCCTGTATTGCACCACAGGGCCATGGATTCTTAACTTGCGCTTGACATCAAAAGTGAGCGCGAACAGCGGTAGGCTTACGGTGCAATTCAAATCGACAAGCTCGGATGTGGATCGTCCAAAATACGTGACCATTGTTTCCTCTCCGGAATCTGCCCAGTCCTGAAAAACGGTCGGCAACACGGCTGGATTGTAGTCGAGGAACGGGCCGCCCTTTGGCCGAGTCCATGAATATTCATCGTTCGGCGGCGTGTTCGGGTCTGGGTCTTGGACTTCCGCAGGAACACCGGAAACCGAAGCCACAAGCTTCTGGCCAATGAGGATGGAAGTTTTTCCTTGTACGTCCGTGACCCCATTCAGTACCATGCGCACGGGAAAAGCCTCCGCGAAGTACGAGACCGCCGCCGAACCCGCGAGCAAGCCAGAAGGGCCTTCCCTGGAATGGGAGCACGAGGCGCTGGGCGTGCAGGTCACCGTGAACGACTGGCCCGGGTTCTGGACCGCTGTCCACTTAAATCCAGACGACGACTGCCCGTAGTCGCCTTCGATCACCCAGCCCGCGGCTCCATGGGCGTCGTACTGAGGGTCAGTCTCGGCGTCGGACTTGAAGTAGAGCCGGTCGTCGTCAATGACGGCAAAGAAAACCCCTCCACAATAAAGCCCGACCCCGCCGAACATCTTCCGGTGAGTGATCCCCCCAACCGGCTCAAGCCTATCCAGGAACATCTTTACCGCTGCTTCCGTGACCGGCATAATAGAACAGAGTGTATCCTGCCCCGCTGCAGCCCTTGCGACACGCGAACCCCACGACTAAGAACCCAGTCGGAGCCGCTACCTCTGGGGACATTCGGGGCCAATAAGCAACGCTGCCCTACTCACCTCGTCTTATATCGTTTCTTGGAGATCGGGTAGTCCAACTCGTTCGAGACGATGTTGTCGATCCTCTCCCCTAGAGGCCCTTTGGTGTTCCGCCGAGCGGTTTGGAACCAGTCACGGGCTTCCAAGAGGTACCCACGCGACCAGAGGAATACCGCGTACTCAAAGGTGTAAGGAACGATCTCCGGGTAGGCGTTCGCGGCCTGTGCAAAGAAGTAGTCTGCATAGAGCTTGAACGGTTCATCGGCACCTTGGACATCGACGGCGATGGAGAAGTAGGAAGCGGCTTTCCACTCGGCAGGCGTTGTCGGAGGCGGAGGCAGTTCTTCCGGGTACGGATCAAACGTGTAGCTCCCGATACGGTTCGGAGCACAGGCCCTTGCCCTATTCACGTCGCCGAGTTCGACATAAGCAATGCAGGCGATCGGATGGATCTGCAGCATCTCTCCGTGCTTGGTTTGCTTTGTGATAGTATCGACCACGTCTATCCACATGTTTCGGTAGAGGAACATGAGGGCGAGCTTCTTCGGGGCCATCGAGACAACTGACTCCGAGTCTTCAAACTTTGGCGACATCGAGATCGCCTGGCGGTAGAGCCTCTCAGCCTCGTCGTACCGGTTTAGCAATACGGCAGCGTCACCTCGCCTCTCCACCTCGAGGGCTCGGCCAGTTTGCTCTGTGAAGAGCCTCATGTACTCCCTGTCCTTCTCAGTCAATGGTGGCTTCAGCTTGGAAGAAGGCTCATCTTTTCTCTGGGTCGCAGGATCCACCTGCTTCGCATGCTTCGCGTGACCAATAGATGCGTGCTTCAAGGGCTCGCACCCGAAAACGAACGCCAATAGGAAGCCAGCACCGAAAATGAAGGACATCACTAGCTCTCTGCTAATCTGTTTCATAAGGTTGTACCTTTGTCGAGGTCATGGCGACCACCCTGCGGAAGCTTGGTGTCTCACAGCCCAAACTGGTTGCCACGGAAAATCGCCAGTGTAAGACCAAGCTGCCGCCGCCCCGGTCGGCCCCACCCATTGTTGGCCGTCCCACTCACACCTGCCGTTCCAGTACCAAGAGACCTCCTTGAGCGCGACCCAATGGGCGTAGAATCCCGGCCTGGCAGGCGGCACATACATTGAATAAACGCGGAAGTTCTCACCGGACGTGTGCCACATCGTAAATGGCGGGTGTTCCAATCGTGAATTCGGTGCGTCACCGACAATCGCATACGCCCCGATGCAAAGAAATCTGCCCGGAGGCACTCCATAGGGTGCAGGTTCATAGGGGTACGTCGTATCGAGTCCTAGGATTCCATCAATGGACCAGTGCTGGTAGACGCCGTTGTTCACCCTGTATCGATGTGGAACGACCGTCTGCACCCAGTGCCAACCGCCTGTGTCGCTCCCGACAACGTGCTCGGCAGGAGTCAGTGGATTTGTCGCCCAACGAATCCCGAACCAATCTGCTGTGTAGTCAGTGCCGATGACTGGAAGTGGTGGCGCGTCGAACAGGCCCATCTTGAGTTGGTTGTCTATCACCTTCTGTTTGGTCGAACCGATAGAAACATGAATCTCACTCAGTGGCTTCAAAGCTTGAATATCACGAAAAAGCAGAAACCACCTCCTGATCGGTCCTCCCACATAGGTCGCACAGGTAAACCTGCCCAAACCTGGTTTTCCGAAGAAACAGGACGTGATCGTTGTATTGGATCCATTGTAGTATCCGAAGCGCAACGCGCTGTCGCCGCTCGGTGGAGCCACTGTGTAAGACGAGAACGGGTCACCCCCAGTGACGGACCAAGTCTGGGTGTCGTCAAAGAACCAAATGTCTCGCAGTAACGTCGCACGGGCTTCTTGGCCGATCATGAACTCTGGAGGATCCGACCCTGGCCTGTGCCCAGACACCACAAGCTTGATCGCGAACGCTTCGGCGATGTACGAAACCGCCGCCGAGCCCGCGAGCAAGCCAGAAGGGCCCTCCCTGGAATGGGAGCACGAGGCACTAGGGGTGCAGGTGACCGTGAACGACTGGCCTGGGTTCTGAATGGCCGTCCATTTGGTTCCGCTTGACGACTGCCCATAGTCGCCCCCGACCGCCGGGTCCCCGAGTCCGTTGGCGCACGAGCCCGAATCCGCCGACCACAACGCGCTGGAGGTCTGCTGGACCAGCACGACCGGCGGGGGCGGCTCCGTGTCGTTCGGCCCGGAGGGCGTCCAAGTGAAGGTCGCGGTAATCTCGCCGAAGCAAGTGACCGTGCCATAGCCTTGTGCCGGTGGCGGTTCGATGCATTGACCTGTGACTCCTCCGCCCCCGCGGCTCCCGTTGATCGTCTCATAGGGCGTCGTCCGGGTGCAGGGCGGATCGGTGCCGGTGACCACGGTTTGGCCACCTGTGTACGTCACGACGTATTCGCCGGCACTTGCAATGCCAAACACGCTCAGCAAAAGCCAGGCAACGAGAGATTGGCGAAGAGCAAGCCGCGGTCGAGTCAACTTCACTTCACCGTACAACAACTTTTCTGAATTGCCAAGACAGAATGTTGTGTACAGAAGCGCGGCATGATGGAGGGGTGGTGTCCCAAGGGGCCCGATTGGCGTGAATCACGAAGGATAACGATTCTGGGCTTGATCAGACTCTCGACCCTGCCCCAAGGCCAGGCCAACGAGGCCCTCGATGAGCACTCACCAGACCAAGGATGTGCCGCGGAACACGAAGCACCCCGCAATGTTAAGCACGCCGTCAGTCAGGGGAAGAAACCGTAGAGGGCCACCGATGCGGCGAGGGCCGCATCGGGCCTCATGGAGGCCAAGAGTCCAAACGGGATGGCGAGCAAGCCCCGGAGGACGAAAAGCGACCACTTGTTCCAGAGAAGTTGACACATGGGTCTTCTTCATCGTTGAGGTTCTGTCATGAGGGCAGAGGCAGCACGCCTCTGCCCTCGCGTCGTCAAGGCGGCCTATGGCCGGAGGGCCTCGGCGATCAACGAACTAGCCTGTTTGATCTTCGCGCTTCGGACCTCGTATTCCTGCTTCGACTTCTCCATCTGGTCCTTGATTCGGGCGCGATTGCGCATGTTCGCGCTCCGAAGCTGAAGCTCCATGGCCTCCCGCTTCGCGTTCCACTCGGCGGCAATCTTCTTGGCCTGGGCTTCGGCTTGAGCGCGAATCTCGGTCATCGACCGCTCCACCGAATCGATCCGACTTTGGATCTTCGCCTTGGCCTCGTCGGTCGCAGTGGCCAGATCTTTCTTGAGTTCCTTGAGTTCGGCTTCGAACTCCGACTGCTCACGCGCCAGCTGATCTTCCACCACCTCGTGGCGAAGCCTGCGAAGCACGATGCCTCCACGTTCGGCGACCACAAAATCGACGGGAGTGACCCACGTCTCCTCGACGTCGGCGATGATCGCGACCTTGCCAGGCGCCAGGGATTCCTTGACTTGCTCGACGAAGCCGTAGTCAACATTGTCGCGCAGCAGGTCCACAGTGGCCCCGACCAGGGTGCCGCTGGCTGCGCCGACGGCGACGCCGACCGGGCCACCGACCAGGCCCGCGAGGACTCCGACGAACATCCCGAGGAAGGTGCCTGTCGGTGCGCCCTCGGGAGCCTTCACGACTCCGGTCTGGCCATTGTTGTCCTTCTTGATGACGGCCGAGTCAAAAAGCGTGATGTCTCCATTGTGGTGCAGGTCTTTCAGAGCTGTCAGTCCGGTGAATGCCGCGTCTTCGGTGTCGAAGATCGCTACGAGTGTTTTGTTCATTTGTTTTCTCTTTGAGGAGGAGTGCGCCTCGGTGCTCAAGCCCTACCAGCCGGGCTGTTTCGCACTTTCAGGCGCGAGTCGAGGCTCATGGGGCCAGAGCCGAACTGGGTGACCAGCAGCGCGGCCCCGATAAGCGAGAGGTTCTTCATGAAGTGGATCAACTGGGACGCGGCCTCTTCGGCGGTCGCCGCCCAGAAGGCGTGCATCATCAAGGTCACTGGAAGGAGAAAGACCACCAGCCCCCAGGCTCCGAGCCTGGCGCGGTAGCCGAGCAGCACGCTCAACCCAGCCGCCAACTCGAGCACACCCGAGGCAGGGACGGCGATTTCCGCCATCGGTACGCCTTGGGCGGCAGCGGCGGCGATCATGGGTTGCGAGAAGTGATTCAGGCTAGAGGCGATAAAGATCGCGGTGAAGAGGATTCTTCCCAGCACGACCACCCAGGGGGAAACTTGGTCAGGGAGAGGGAATTCTTGGGCCAAGTCGTTCGCGTCTGTCATCACGTTCATCGGTGCACTTCCTTTCATGTCACAAAACCATTAAACACCAATAACTTGGAACCAGCAGCACCAATGAGTTCATATTTATTGACTGATCGTCCCATAATGGAGCCTGATCATGGACGTTCTGTCAAGCTTCTTGTTCTCAGTGCACCTGAGCAGTGAGATCTACCTCTCGGTCGAGATGAGCGCGCCTTGGGGCGTCTCTTTCCCGGACCAGCCCGACTGTGCACTCTTCTATGCGGTCTCGCGAGGAAGCTGCTACATACAGGTCGAAGGCGAGAGGCATGCGGTCCCGCTCGCGGGAGGCGACATCGTGATGTTGCCATGCGGAAGCCCCCACAAGATGACCGACCAACCTGACCGGGCAACGACCCCAGTGGAGACCGTCAGGGCAAGCGGCACCTTCGATAAGTCCGGGGTCTTCCACAGTGGAGGGGGCGGGCCAAGAACGCACATGATGGTGGGGCGGTTCCGATTTGTCAACCACTCCGCGATCCCGCTTCTGACTTCAATGCCGAATCTGATTCGGCTGAGGGACGGGATCGACCATAAGACTACAGGGCTCGCGGCCACGCTCCAGATGCTCGCATCGGAAACAACGTCGAGCCTGCCGGGCAAAGAGATCCTGATGGACCGCCTCGCTGACGTGCTCTTCGTCCAGATCCTGCGCGCCAACGTCAAGCAAGAGGAGGAGGAAGGTCGGGATCTGGGGAGCCGGGCTGGGCTGATGCAGGCCCTCATGGATCCGGAACTGGCCAGGGCCCTCTCGCTTATGCATACAAAGCCGGAGCACCCTTGGTCAGTCGCCGAGCTCGCGGAGCGAGTGGGAATGTCGCGCACGGCCTTCGCTTTGCGGTTCAAGTCCAAGGCCGGAGTCGGGCCGCTCGAGCACTTGACCCAATGGCGGATTCAACGAGCTTGCGAGCTCTTGAGAGAAAGCAGGAAAACCCTCAACGAAGTGGCTTGGCGGGTGGGCTATGAGTCGGGAGCCGCGTTCAGCCGAGCCTTTAGGCGCGAAGTGGGAGTGTCGCCCGGACAGTTCCGCAGGCAAGCGGCAAACTCGGCCGCGGACTGAAAGCCTACCCATCAATCCCTGCCATTCTCCACGGAACGGCGTGAACGATGGTGGGCGGTACAGGACTTGAACCTGTGACCCCTACAGTGTCATTGTAGTGCTCTACCACTGAGCTAACCGCCCACAGGGGAGCCGTGATTATGGCCTCAACTCGCCCCTGAGTCAAGGAGGGCCCTACCGGACGCCGACCGGGACGCGGACCGTGCGCCCAGTCTTGGCCGAAGTCGCGGCATAGTCGGTGGGCACTCTCCGATGGTCGACCTGGAGCTCCCAGCGGCCCTCGGTATCGAGCTTGACCTCTGCGACCTTCTCGCCGCCCCGATAAAGAGTGACCGTGTCCCCTGGCTCGCCGATCCCTTGAAGGGTCAGCTTGCCATCCACCAGGCGCGCCCCTTCGAGCGGGTTCGTCCAGAGGAACGCCGGCAACCGGGCCACGTCTCGGGCCACGACCACCGGCACAGGCTCCGAGCCGGGACTCATCTCCCCGTCGAGCGCGATCAAGTCGCCCTGGCCCTCGGGAAGCATGGCCTCGATCAGCCAGGTGGAATCGTCCTTGGCCTTGCCCTCTCCGACCAAAAGGCCCCGGAAGAGAACCAGCACGACAGAACCCGCGGACGCCCGGCCGCTGAGGAGGTTCTTACCGGCTGGCAACCGCGCCCCAGGCGCGACCGAAGCCACGGCGAGATCAGGATCTGGGGCACCTTCCGTCAACGTCCACCCCACCGCAGAAGTGGTCGCTCCGGAACCGTCACGGGCCATGACCGGGCCTTCGTCCTCGATCTGGGTGAAGACACTCCACCAGCCTTCCTTGTTCGCGACCGAACGACCCACCGGTCTGTCAGGATAGGCCACCTCGACGCTGGCTCCAGGCTTGGCCGAGCCCTGGACGCGCACCCACCAGCCCTTCGGCACGGTCAGTCCGGGGGTCGGGAAGGTCAGCTTGAGGGGGATCTCTGTCGGGACGAGCGGCTTCTCTTTGCCCTTCGAGTGATCGTCGGAGTGGCCGTCGTCCTTCTTGGGGGCGGGCAAAGCGATCAAGAGGAGGAGGATGCCGAGCGTGACGGCCGTGATCCCTTTGAAGACGTCGTAGGCCAGCACCTGGTCGCGGGTGCGGCCATGGAGCCAGGCCGAGCTCATGGGGCCTCGGCCTCAGAGCGGGCTTCCAGCCGGGCAAGGAGCTCGGCGCATGTGGCACGGCACTCGTCCAGGGCCTTCTTGTGGGTCGCGGCCTCGGCCGCTTCGTCACCCAACCGCCTCTGGGATTCTTCGGCGGCCTGAAGGGCTGCTTGGAGCGCCTGCCGTTCAACGACAGACTCGTTAAGCTGTGCCTGGAGAGTGGCGACCTGGCCCTCGAGCGGCGTGAGCCGCTCGACTTGGCCCCGAAGGTTGGCCACCATGACCTCGGCCTCGGACTTGCGACCGGACGCGCGCTGGCGCCACCAGAACCAGTCGATCAACCATTCGGCCAGCCATCCGACGAGGACACCGGCCACGAACCACCAGAGAAACGATCCCATGCTTGCACCTTGGGCGATGTCGCTTTTACCCAGTCTTGGCGCCGAACGGCTGAGAAGGCCGGGTACAAGGCTCGCGTGGAGTGGGCGGTCATCGCCATCTATGGGCTGCTGGCCTTGGTCGCCTGGACCAATGCCTTTTTCATGACGAGGCCACGGGAGATCGGTTCCCCGGCTGGTTTTGTGGCCCTGATCCCGGCGCGGAACGAAGCAGGGAAGATCGGAGGTCTGGTGGCGACTCTGTGCTCGCAGGGCGTGCCGGTGATCGTCTATGACGACGGATCGACCGATGGAACGGCCGAAGAGGCGGCGCGGGCCGGTGCCCAGGTCGCCCGAGGGCCAGCGACACTGCCCGAGGGATGGACCGGCAAGAACCACGCCTGCGACCAACTCGCGAAGCTCGCGGCAGAGACCTCAAGCTTGGAGTGGATGGTGTTTTTGGACGCGGACGTCGTGCCCGGTCCGGGCTTTGCGGAAGGGCTGGGAAGCTTGATCTCGACCGTGGGCTTCCGGTGCCCGGTGATCACGGGGTTTGGGAGGTTGTTGCCTGGACGCGGGCTTGAACCCGTCTACCTCTTCTGGGTGCCTTTCCTGTTGCTGGCGACGAACCCCTTTGGACTTGTGTCGCGGGCCCGACTCGGCCACAACCGGTTCTTGAACGGCCAGATCGTCGCATGGCGATCTTCAGAGTATTTCCGATGGCTTCCTCACCAGGCGGTGAAGAGCCGGATCTTGGAGGACGTCCTGATCGGGAGGCTCTTGGCCCGAAACGGGGTACGGGTGGAGGTCGCGGACCTCTCTCGTGTGATGTCCGTCAGGATGTACCGAACGATGGGCGAGGCCCTTGATGGGATGAGCAAGAACAGCCATGAGATCACAGGATCCGTGGCCGGAACGGTGCTCCTGGGCTTCTTCATGGTTCTCCTGGCGGTCGGCTGGTGGTTCGGGTGGCCAGCCTCGGCCGCTCTCCTGTTGTTGGCCTGCCTGGGTGTGCGGACTGTGGTGCGGACTCCTCTTTGGGTGCTGCCGCTGGCTCCCCTTTCGTGCTTTTTCGGGGCCTTGACTATGGCGCGGTCGCTCGTGTGGAGGAAGCGGGGAGTCCGGTGGAAAGACCGGACTTACTCACCAGAAGGTTGAGGATCGGCCTTTTGGTGTTTCGCGGTGGTGGCGTCGCGGATCCCGCCCAACACGAGGAGCGACCCCGCCACAGTGATGCACACGTCGGCAACGTTGAAGACGGGGAAGTCGATCAGCCGTATCCAGAACATATCGGTGACCTTGCCCATGGAGAGACGGTCGATCAGGTTGCCGAGGGCCCCGGCCGCGAGCAGGCTCGCGGTCACGTGATGGACGGTGGGTTCGTGCGGCTTCTTGAAGCTGTACCACGTGGCGGCCAGCGCGATGAGGAACGCCACAGGAGCGAACAAGACACCGGCCCCCTGAAAAAGGCCGAACGCGACCCCGTGGTTGTAGACAAGCTTGAGCTCAAAGACTCCAGGCCACAAGGGAAAGATGGATCGACCATCGACGTGCTCTGCGGCCCCGCGAGCCCACGCTTTGACCACTTGGTCGATCACGATCAAGCCGACCGTCAGCGGCACATAGAGTCTCAGGAACTTCACCCAACACCCAACGCAGTCCTGTCCCGCGCCGTGAGATTGACGGTCGACCCGTTCCAGGCGACCGGCTGGACGTCAGGGCGATAGAGCCGAGACCGCTCGCACTCTGGCCAGTCAGTTGGCCAAAAATCGGCCTTTCTCTCCCCAACCTCAAGGTCGACTCCGGCCATCTTGAAAAGTAGCGGCAGTTCGTCTCCAAAGCTCTGGAGAAGGCGCACGGTCTCGGAGTCGACGGTCAGCCGGGCTTGAACTGATTGGCTGTCCTTGGCCCCAGTCTCCTTCTTCCATTCCTCAAAGGCGGAAAAGACCCACTGTCGGCTCTCGATGAGTTTCTCGAACCGTTCGTGGAGCGGACTGTCGAGCACGCTCGCGTTCAGATCCAGTCGTTCTAAGAACACTGTCGGCTTGCGGTCTATCAAAGGAACGCGCTGATAGACCTCTTCGGCTGTGTGCGGCAGGAACGGGGCTATGAGCTTGATGAGCGTGAGCAACACCTGGTGGCAAGCCCGTTGGGCCGACCGGCGCGAGGGCCAGTCGCTCCCGTCGCAATAGAGCCGGTCCTTGACCGCGTCCAGATAGAACGCGGAAAGTTCGTTGACGCAGAAATTGTGGATGAGCGACAGGGCATCGTTGAACTGAAACTTCTTCAGTTCGACGACGACGTTCTCGACCAAGCTGTCCGTTTTTTCGACGACCCATTGGTCGAGCTCCCTCAATGCGACGGCGTGGCCTGGATCATAGTCATAGAGGTTTGAAAGCAGGAACCTGAGCGTGTTCCTGACCCGGCGGTAGCCCTCGCCCGCGACCTTGAGCAGCTGGTCGCTGCACGGAACGTCGTCCTCATAGTTGACGCTCGCCGCCCAATAGCGCAAGACGTCAGCCCCGTACTTGTCGCAAACGTCGACCGGATCGACCACGTTCCCGAGCCTTTTCGACATCTTTTGGCCATGCTCGTCGTTCACCATGCCATGTGTCACGACGGCACGATAAGGCGCCACCCCCCTCAGGGCCGTCCCAATGATCATCGAGAGGTTGAACCAGCCGCGATGCTGGTCTGAACCCTCCAGGTTCACGTCGCTTGGAAGCTCTTCCTTCCAGGTTGGCTCACAGGTCCCTTCGAGCACGACAGTATGACTGGAGCCGCTGTCGAACCAAACATCAAAGACATCTGTCTCTTTCGTGAACTCCATCTCGCCGGTCTCAGGATGCCGATAGCCTGGTGGGAGGATCGTCGAGGGCTCGGCTTCGTACCAGGCGTCGCTCCCTTCCCTTTCCACCAATTGGGCGACGGCTTCGATCGCGACCGGATCGAGAACGGGCACGCCCGAGTCCTTGCCATAGAAGACCGGGATCCCCGCCCCCCAGGGCCGCTGGCGAGAGACGCACCAGTCTGGCCGGTTGGCGATCATCGACCGGAACCGGGTGTGGCCCGAACGAGGAAACCACTCCACCTGATGGTCAGTCTGGTCCAGAGCTTTCTCACGGAGCCCGTCGTGATCGATGCTGACAAACCACTGCTCGGTCGCCCGGAAGATGACAGGGTTGTTGTCCCGTTCGGCGTGTGGATACGAGTGCTCGTAATCCCCGACCGCCAGAAGAGCCCCTTCCTCCCGCAGACGCTCGATAACGGCGGCCTCCGACTTCTTGTAATAGAGCCCGGCGAACTCCCCCGCCTCCTCGGTCATCATCCCGCGACCATCGACCGGACAAAGAACCGGAAGGCCGTACCTCGCGCCTGTGAAGAAGTCGTCTCGCCCATGCCCCGGAGCCGTGTGCACCACGCCCGTCCCGTCCTCAGTCGTGACATAGTCGGCAAGCACAGCCAACGACTCGCGGTCAATGATCGGGTGCCGGAAGACGGCCCCTTCGACCTCGCGCCCAGGGAACCGCCGCACGACCTCCCAGTCGCTCCAACCGCACGCCTCCGCCACCTTCTCTACCAAGCTGCCGACGAATACATAATGGTCGCCACCCACCGAGACCACCGCATACTCGTGGTCAGGGTGAAAAGCCAGAGCCAGGTTCGCAGGGATCGTCCAAGGCGTCGTCGTCCAAATGACGGCATAGACGTTCTCCAGCCCATCGAACAACGCCCAAGGCGCCTTCAACGGGAAACGGACATAGATCGACTTGCTGACGACGTCCCGATAGACGATCTCAGTGTCGGCCAGGGCGGTCTGGGCGGTCGGCGACCACAGGGTCGGCCTCAGCCCCCGGTACACATAACCCTTCTCCACCAGGCGTTTGAAGACGCGCAGGATGCCCGCCTCGAACCGGTAGTCCATGGTGCAGTAAGGCTTGTCCCACATGCCAAAGACCCCTAACCTCTTGAACTGCCGGGTCTGGAGTTCGACATAGGTTTTCGCGTGGTCGCGGCACGCCTGCCTCAGTTCCTTGAGCGATGGCGTGACCTTCTTTTCGTGAAACTTGGCGAGCACCGCCTGCTCGATCGGGAGCCCGTGATTGTCGAAGCCGGGCACATAGGGACACCGATAGCCCAGCATCAGCCTGCTCCGCAACACGAAGTCCTTCAGGATCTTGTTCAGACCCGTGCCGATGTGGATCGGGCCGTTGGTGTAAGGCGGGCCGTCGTGCAGCAAGAAGCGGGGCGACTCCGCTCTTTCGCGTTCTATTAGGCGATAGACGTCCAGGGCGTCCCACTGGGCCTGGATCTGGGGCTCGCGCGTGGCAAGGTCGGCCTTCATCGGGATCGTGAAGTCCGGGTCGGGAAGGTTCAGGGTCTCCTTCAGCTCCATCGCGCTGGAGCCGAGTCTACCGGCTCGTCACCCGACGGCCCAAGCGTACTGCGAGGGCCACGGCGGATCCGCCCCGAGTTCCCGCGCCGCCCTCAGGGCCCAGTGCGGGTCGCGCAGCATCTCACGGCCCAAGAAGACCAGATCGGCCCGCCCCTCGGCGACGATGGCCTCGGCCTGGGCGGGCTCGGTGATGAGGCCGACAGCGCCTGTCGACATCCCTGTCTCCCGCCGGACACGCTCGGCGAACTCCACTTGATAGCCCGGCCCGACCGGAACCACCGCGTCGGGCAACGTCCCGCCGCTTGAGCAGTCCATCAAGTCCAGTCCCAGCGGCCTCAGCACCCGGGCCAGCTCCACCGTCTCGTCCGGCGTCCATCCGCCCTCGGCCCAGTCCGTCGCCGAGACCCGCATGAAGAGCGGCCGGTCGTCGGGCCAGACCTCCCGCACTGCCGTCACCAACTCGCGGTGCAACCGGGTGCGCCCCTCGAACGACCCGCCATAACCGTCCGTCCGCTGGTTCGAGAGCGGCGAGAGGAACTGGTGGAGCAGGTAGCCGTGGGCCGAGTGCAGTTCCACCACCTCGAAACCCGCCGCCAGGGCCCGACGGGTCGAGGCGACGAACCACTCGACCACCTGGCCTGGATCGACTGAGACCGGTGACGGGGCGCCCTCTCGGAAGGGCACCGGGCTCGGGCCTAGCCTCTCAAAGGGCCAGGAGCCGGGCCCGTCGCCTGGGGGCAGATAGCCCCTGACCGGCGACCAGGGACGGTGCGTGCCTGCCTTGCGCCCGGCATGGGCCAGTTGGATGGCCGGCACCGCCCCGAGCGCGCGCACCGCCTCCGCCACCCGGGCGAGCGGCCCGACGTGGTCGTCGGACCAGATCCCGAGGTCTTGGGGGCTGATCCTCCCGTCGGCGGTCACGGCCGTCGCCTCGGCCATGACGAGACCGCACCCGCCGACCGCTCGAGCCCCCAGATGGACGACGTGCCAGTCAGTCGCCAAACCGTCGCACGCTTCGCACGAGTAGGTGCACATCGGCGACAGTGCCACCCGATTGCGAAGGGTCGTACCCCTCAGGGACAAGGGCTCGAAAAGGGCCGCCATCAGCCGCCGACGACCTTGATCCGCCCTTCCGCCTTGGGGGCCAGGGGACTGCGGGCCTTGACCCAAGCGATGAAGGCGTCCACATCGATCATCCCGGTGTCGTACTTGTAGCGGCTTGAGTCACGCACCTGGACGATCCCGTCGCCCCCGCCTGCCACGAACGAGTTCCAGGTCGTCCGGTAGAACCGATCCATCACCAGCGGCTCGCCCGCGATGACGACGTCGCGCACTTGGCGACCCTCGGGTTGCTTGCGGTCAAGGGTGAACGAGCTCCCCGCCGAGACGAACAGCTTGCCCGATTGCAGGGCGGCCAGGATCTCCTCGCCCGTCAAGTCGGCCACCACCAATGTGTTGGCGAAAGGCTGGACGTTGATGAGCTGGCCATAGGTCACCGGCCCCGCCTCGAATCCGGCCCGCACCCCGCCCGAGTTCATGAACGCGACCACCGATCCGTTCTGCCGCGTCGCTTCCAGCATCGCGTCTGTGATCAGGTCGGCCATCGCTCCCTGGCCCGGCTCGCTCCTCGCTACGTCCACCGTCGTCTCCCCCACCTTTTGGTTCATCAGGGCCTCGATCGGTTTCTTGAGAGCGGCGACGAGGGCCGCTACCTCTGGCTTTTCTGGGATGGTGTCGACCACCGGCACCGGGGCCCCCTCCCATCCGATGACCCGGCCGTCGTCGTCGAAGTTCACCCGAAGCCTCCCCAGCACCTTGGCCCACTCCCAGGCCTGCACGACCAACGTCGTACCGCCCGCTTGGTCTTTGGCGACGGTCGGATAGTCGCCCCGGCTCGGGGTCGGGCCCGGCAGTTCGGGCGCGCCGAGCAGGCTATGGCTGTGGCCGCCCACGATCACGTCCGCTCCCCGGAGCTGCTTGGCGAGGGCCAGGTCCTCTTGGTAGCCGATGTGGCTCACCACGACGATCTTGTTGACCCCAACTGCCGTCAACCGGTCGATTTCGGTCTGGACGCTCTCCACCAGCGGCTTCATCGTGACCGTCTCGCCCGGATTCGAGATCTGGGGCAGGTCTTCGGTCACGCATCCGACGAACCCGACCTTCTCCCCGCCGATCTCGATGGCGACGCTTGGCACGACCCTTTCCAGCGACGGCTCCCGTGAGAGGTCAAGGTTGGCCGACAGGATCGGGAACTGGGCGAGCCGCACAAAGTTGGCGAGCACGCCCGGCCCACGGTCGAACTCATGGTTGCCGAGGGCCATCACGTCCACTCCGAGCTGTTTGAGCACGGCCAGGTCGGCGAGGCCCTCGTACACATTGAAGTAAAGCGTGCCCTGGAACGCGTCGCCCGCATGGACGAAGACCGGGTTCGGGTCGCTGGCCCGGAACTGGTCGAGCAAGGTCGCGAGACGGGCCATGCCCCCGATCTCCTTCCGGTTCATGACGGACGGCTCGATCCGGGAGTGGGTGTCGTTTACATGGAGCAAGGTGAGCTTGTAGTCGGCCAGAGCCGACACCGGCGCCCAACAGGCGAGCAAGAATGAGAGCGTCGCGCGGACCATGGGCCGAGGTTTACCCTGGGGCCGGCACCTGTTCCCGCCTCCTGGCCCCTGGGTACGCTTGCCACCATGCTGGCCCGCCTCGAAGACTCGGCCCTGATCGTCGTGGACATGCAACCGACCTTCCTTGGCCCCGTGTGGGAGGGCGAACGGGTGCTCGGCCGGTGCCGGTTCATCGCCGAGTGCGCTCGGCTGTTGGGCGTGCCCATCCTCGTGACCGAGCAATATCCCGAACGCATGGGCGGCACCGAACCCGGCCTGCTCCAGGCCACGGAAGCGGCGCCGATCGCCAAGATGAGCTTCAGTTGCCTGGGAGAGAAGGAGTTCCGCAAGGCGTGGAAGGCCCTGGACCGGGAGCAGGCCGTGATCGTCGGCATCGAGACCCACATCTGCGTGACCCAGACCGCTTACGACCTGCTTGAGGACGAGGTCGACGTGATCGTGTGCCTGGACGCGGTCTCAGCCCGGAGCGAGGATCGGCACAAGGCGGCGGTGAAGAGGATGCGCGACGAAGGGGCGGGGGTGGCGCACACCGAGTCGGTGGTCTATGAGTGGATGCAGTCGGCCGAGCACGACCGCTTCCGGGACGTGCTCGCGGTGGTGAAGCGCTTCACGGGCTGAGGATCGGGAAGCTTCTGGCAGGCGAGGGCCCCATGCTGGTCGCGCAGGGTCTCGAGGAGGGCCAAGCGTCCGCGTCTCCCCCACCCCCGTGGCGGGGGAGGGGGCAGGGGGTGGGGCTCACCAGCGGAGTGCGGTGGCTCGCCAGCGGAGTGCGGGGGCTTGCCCCCGCTGTGGAGTGGCCGGCTCGCCGGCCCGAAGACGGCCCTTCCGGCGTCACAGGGAGCGGCACTCCGGAGTGCGGGGGCTTGCCCCCGCTGTGGAGTGGCCGGCTCGCCGGCCCGGACAAGCCCCGCCTGCGGGCACGCCAGGTGCCACGCGAGTCCGGCCAGCCCCGAAGGCCATCGCGTGGGCCCCCACACCTTGGGGAGCCTCAACCCTGCGAGGGTTGAGGCATGAGACCAAGAGCGGGCCGATCAGCCGGACTGAAGTCCGGCAGTCCAAAGCCGGGCCAAGGCCCGGCACTCCGGAGAACCCCCTCCCCCGTTACGGGGGAGGGGGCAGGGGGTGGGGGCCTAGGCGCAGGAACCGAGCAGGGCGGCACGCTGGACCAAGCCCCGGCAGACCACGACCAAACGCCCAGACTGGAGCCCCTCCCCCCAGATGGCGGTGGCGCGCGCATCCTGACGCAAAGCCTGCCGTTTGGCGGCATTACCAGTGCGTTCCGACCCCTACCCCTTCTTGGCCAAGACGACCAAACGGAACCGCACCGTCAGGTTCGAGCCGTTGTAGACGTCCCGAATCGTGGCCGTGCCCGGGTAGATCCCCTGATTGAGCTTTCCGGCCTCGGCGGTCAGTTCAAAGGTCAGCTTCTCCTTCCCACCCGCCACCACTTCGCCCAGCCCGTTCCTCACCGCCAGCCACACGGGCAGGCCCTGAACCCGATAGGCTAACCCGACCTCGCCCGTGTTCCCGATCTCGATGTCGGCGGGCCACCCCTCGAATGGGCCCCCGACCGGCCCAACAAAGACGATCGTGTCCTCGTGCTCCTTGGTCAGTGCGGCGACTGCCGCCCCCATGCCGCTGACGGCGACTCGAGTGTCCCAAGTCCTCCAGCTCTCCGCGACCATGCCGAAGAGCCAGATCTTCTGTCGTGACGCCCCGCTTGCGAGGTCGCCGCCATCAAGGCAAGCGGCCGTATAGTCCCCCCATCGTGGCAGCTCGACGCCATCCTCCTTGTACTCATATGCCTTCTCGCTCTTGATCACATAGTCGCTGCCGTCAGCGACCCCGTTCACCGCCGTCAAGTACGCCAGCGAAGGGTTGATCTCTGGAGACTTCCCGCTCACGGTGTACACAGCCAGGACGTTGCCCTTCTTATCGGCGGCGACGCCGGGGTAGCCGCGATACTGGCCCTGGGCAGCGTGAACGAGGGTGTGCTTGAGAGAACCCCAGTAGGGGTCGATGAAATAGACTCGCACTGCGTTCCCTTCGCCCGCGGGACGCTCCCATCTCTCGCCCGACGAGTTGACCGCCGCCAGCAAATAGTTGCCGTCCGGCAACCTCTGGACCGTCACACTCGTGAGCCGACAGTCCCCCGCGTTGATCCTGACCTTGGACGGCTGGAGGGCGTCGTTCGGCCGGCTGTGCTCCTTGATCGTCACATCGACCGGGATCAGGTCTGGGCTGGCGTTGTTGGGACCGGCGATCTTGACCAAGCGCATGGTCGTCGATCCCAACCGCGGCACTGAGGCGATGACCCCGTCGATCGTCCGCCGCCATTCGGCGATCTGCGTGTACATGACCGCCGACCGGGGGCTGAACTCCGACCGGACGCCAGACACCTTCGCACCCGAGCCCGTGCCCCCGCGAAAGAGGACTTGCTTGTCCAGCAAGAGGATCCGCGAGTGGTCGAAGACCGCTCTCCGCCAGTCGGCTCCAAGCATCTGGTTGCCGGAGGCATAGAGCGCTTGGGCCCCGACGCCCAGATCCCAGTGGTCCGCCCACGTCGGCCTTCCGTTCGCGTTCGGAAACTCAGCCTCGATGAAGAAGTGCTTCCAGGCCTGCTCGGGCGACTCGTGCTGGGCCGCGCTCACGATGATCCGCGACACCTTGGTGTCGTCCTTCACCCCGAGCCATAGCATCGCGAAGCGCCTCTCCCAGGGGTCGAAGACGAGCTTCGGGTCGAAGTAGCTGTAAGAGTCGTCACCAAGAAAGTCCTTGGTCTTCGATTCGCTGATCACGTCGCCGGACTTGGAGCGGATCTGGACCACCCCGTTGGCAGCGACCACGACGTGCTTCAGACCGACCGCGATGGCCGCATCGGCCGGCGTCACCGGATCGATCCCTGACCCGATATAGGTCTGCTTCGGCCCTTGCTGTACGACCAAGAGCGGATGCGGCCCGGCAGGCTCGTGCGATGGAGCCAGGGCGGCTTTGGCCACCGGTCGCACCATCCGGTCAGGAACGCTTGTCGTGACCCGGTCGATCCGCACCGGCGTCCACTGGGCGGACACCGGAACGGCCATGACCGCCAGGATCGACGCTATGAACATCGGACGACTCCGTATCTCGGATTATAGCACAGGGGCGACCCATTGACAGCTTGCTATCGTGGCCCACCGGAGTTCGTCAGGAAATCGGCACCCAGAGCACTGTGGCTTGACCCCTGAAGCGACCTCGGAGTGCGGGGGCTTGCCCCCGCTGTGGATTGGCCGGCTCGCCGGCCCGAGGGCCCCTGCACCACGCCCAGTTCCAAGCCGGGCCTGCCCCTTCCAGAGTGACCCGGTCGCAACGAACCTGCGCGCCGACCACTAAAACCGATACCGGGCGCGAAAACCAGGGAAGAACGCGCTGGGTGTGCCCGCAAGTCCGGGCGCGATCCACTGGACGTCGGCTGTCAAGCTGAGGTTGGGGTCCACAGCAAAGCTGTAGAACGCCTCAATGCCACGTTCGGCTCGGTTCGTGGCGATGCCGAAACCGCGCAACGCTCGTCTTAGCGAGTTGCTCACGTTGAACTGGTAGAAGCCAACCCCAAACCGATCGTCGGGGCGGCCCTTCAGCAATCCTTTACCCGACAGACCGAGTTGAAACGACGACTCCTGGATGTTCGGGTTCCCATCGGTGACCGTGAGTTTGCCGAAAACGCCGTATGTCGGGGCCACGAACAGGTCGAGCGCATAGGCGACAAAGTACGTCCCCCGCTTCGCGCCGACGATCGGACGGCCATTGGTGGGCGGCTCGGTGATCTGCCCCAGAGAGTCAAGGTCGATCGCCTCTTGCGAGTTGTAGGCGGCCGAGAGCGTCTGTCGACCGCGGAGCCTGCCTAAGGCGACCGGGACGGTGGCGGCAACGCTCGCTCCGAAGCCGGTTCGGAAGAGCCCGCTCGGCCCCACGTCACCCCGGTCTTCCGGGTCGAAAGCCATCAAAGTCCAAGTCGGCGTCCCAGGCATCATGTAAACAGCCCCGATCCAAACGGGGTTCAGAACGCCATTGACTGGGGTGACGAATTCCGTGTTCATGAACCCCTCAGTCCCTCGAAAGCCCATGAACGGGCCACCAACCGTCAGGTCGATGACGTTGATCTTGCCCAACATTAAGAGATCTTTATCGAATTGCTGAGTTAGGTGCAGGCTCGAGAGAAAGATAACGTTCTCTGTTCCTTCGGGAGCGTACATCGCTAGGTTTGAAGGGATCAACGTGCCTGCCTGACCGGCCGAGTGTCGGCCGGTCCTGTACTCAAGGTGCGCCTTCAATCCCCCGCCTTTCCAGCCGACTAGCTCCTTCCCGTCGAAGGTCAGGAAGAGATCCAATTTGCTGCCAAGCCTAACGCCCTTGGGATCCTTGCCAGAGGTGGCCCCTTGAACGTACTGCGTGCCGACAACTTCGTAGGCGACCCCTTTCAATTGCGGCGCTTCGCGTCGCGGTTCATGGTCAGTCTCGATTGCCACGGCGGGAACCGACCAACAACTCGCAACCACGAGCGTGAACATCCTGACGAATTCCTTCATTTTCTTCCCGAACACTGGAGGGCAAACCGTTCCTATGGTGACGACGATACCTGACACTCCGCAAGGCGCACGACCTTAAAAGATAGATTGTGCGACAAATACGTCAGATTGAAACGAGCAAGTCGCTGCCCACCGAAGGGTCATCCTATATCACTTGGTATGAGAAAAATGGTGCAGATCCTTCTGATCCCGGGTAGAGTGAACGTGACGAAGGTTCGTGGTCTTCCGAGCATGTTCCAGAATCAAGGATTGAACCCAATGAAGATCCGCGAATACTCCCTCTGTGCGACCCTGGTCGTCACCGCGTCCGTTGGCATTGTTTGGGCCGGGAGCCAGCCGGCGACTGACCAACCTCCTACCACACCTGCCGCTGAACAAACTGCTCCAAGCGAGGTGCTTTTCAGGAACGTGCGTGTGTTCGACGGGGTCGGGCCCGCCCTCACCGGGCCGACGAACGTGCTCGTGCGCGGCAACCTCATCGCAGAAATCGGGCCGAGGGCCACAGCCGGCCCAGCAGCGAGAGTGATCGACGGGACCGGCAAGACACTCATGCCAGGACTCATCGACGTGCACGTCCATGTGATCTTCACCGCGATGAAAATGTCACAGCTCCTCAGCCCAGACTTGACCAACGCAAGGGCGGACGAGATCGCCGCAGTCCAGGCAGAAGCGATGCTGATGCGGGGCTTCACCTCGGTGCGCGACGTCGGCGGCCCCTCGTTCACCTTGAAGCGAGCGATCGATTCGGGCAAGTCCTCTGGGCCCAGGATTTGGCCGTCCGGCCCTCCGCTCAGCCAGACGTCAGGCCACAGTGACATGCGATTGCCGGGCGAGCCGTCGCGCCGGTTCACCGGCCAGATGTCCCGCGCCGAACGGATGGGGGCGGGATGGATCGTTGACGGGCGCGACGAGGTCCTCGCCGCTACCCGCGAGAACCTCCGACTGGGCGCCAGCCACATCAAGGTCATGGCTGGAGGTGGGACAAGCTCGGAGTACGACCCGGTCGACGTGACCCAGTACACGCTCGACGAGATGAAAGCCGCCGTCGAGGCTGCGGAGGATTGGAACACCTACGTCACCGTCCACGCCTATCACCCACGCTCGATCCGACGAGCCGTCGAGGCCGGGGTCAAGTGTATCGAGCACGGCCAGATGCTCGACGAAGATACGATGCGCCTCCTCGCCGAGAAAGGTGTCTGGCTCTCGCTTCAGATGCTTCGGGAGTCGTCGCCAGACATGACGGAACTGCGCCGAGAGAAGCGCCGGCCTGTGATCGAGGGGCAGAAGAAGGTGTGGCCCATGGCCAAGCGACTCGGCGTGAAGCTGGCATGGGGGACGGACTTCCTCTTCGAGCCAGAGCTTAACGCCGAGCAGAACTCCAACCTGTTGTTGCTCAAGGAGTGGTTCACGCCCGCGGAGATCCTGAAGATAGCGACCCACGACAACGCCCAGCTCCTCGCCCTCTCCGGCCCCCGAAGCCCGTACCCAGGGACGCTTGGCGTCGTGAGGGAGGGCGCGCTCGCCGACCTGATCCTCGTCAATGGAGACCCGCTCGCGGACATCGACCTTCTCGCCGACCCCGCGAAGAACTTCGCCGTGATCATGAAGGACGGCACGATCGCCCAGCGAAGTCCGAACACCCTCTTCGCCGAGAGCGTCTTCGCGCAAGCCGTTCGCCCCGCCACTGAACTGAGCAAAGAGTTTGACCAGGCAACCTGCCCCTGCGAGGCTCTGCATCTCCACTGAGATGTCAAAGATCCGCCGTCACCGATCCGGTTATCGTTGAGCAGGCACGGTGGCTCGGCAGGCCTTGCCGCTCATGGCCAGTGACGGCAGCGCGATCTCCGGCAAAGGGCGAGGAACACACCACGACTCTGGACACCGGCGGAGCCCCCCTCCCCCGTTACGGGGGAGGGGGCAGGGGGTGGGGGCTCGCCAGCGGAGCGCGGGGGCACGGCAGCGGAGCGCGGGGGCTTGCCAGCGGAGCGCGGGGGCTTGCCCCCGCTGTGGAGTGGCCGGCTTGCCGGCCCGCCTGACGTCATAGGGAGCGCTACCCCGGAGTGCAGGGGCTGGCCCCCGCTGTGGAGTGGCCGGCTTGCCGGCCCTGGTGGCCCTCGCGCTCAGCGGAGCCTCGACCCCACGTGGGTCGAGGCATGACACCACGCCGCTCAGCCGGTGCGGGCCGATCAGCCGGACCGAAGTCCGGCAATCCAAAGCCGGGCCAAGGCCCGGCACTCCGACAGGCCCCGAATAGAGGGGCTCAAGTCCGGAACCCCCTCCCCCGTTACGGGGGAGGGGGCAGGGGGTGGGGGACACTTACCCAACCTCCACCACGCCCAGCTTCGACAACGGTCGCATCTGGCCAGTCGACGCGAGCACCGACCGGTAGGCCAAGGCGTAAACACCCGGCGCAAGCGGGAGGAAAGCCTCCAGCGCCCCGGGCTCGAACCGTACGAACCCAGCCGACACATAGCGGTCGGTGGGAGAGCGGCGAGCGTTCACCAGCCGCTGGGTCAGCAGCTCCATCACCGAGCCCGGCCCGGTCGGCCGGTCGGCGGAGAAAAGCACGCCACCCGGTTCCGCCGCCGCCACGAGCCGCACCCCGTCGCCAGCGTAGTCGGCCCCGGGCGGCACCCTCGGCACTGCCGCGCCTGGGTCGACCTGCAGCACTTTCACCCCCAGCCCCACGAAAGCGTTCTTGGCGCTGGGCGAATAGACCTTGGCCGTGACCGGGTCGCGCCGCTTCTGGGTCGCGGCCCAGGCCCGCCAGGCCTCCACCTCGGGCAGGCTCAGATCCGACCAAACCACCGACACCGTCCGTAGCCGCTCTCCCGAGGCGCGCAGGGCCGGGGGCACGGGATAGCGGTACCGCGGCATCCGCCGCACCGCCAGCCCCGCCCGCGTCCGCACCAGCACCTGGTCGTCGCCGATCCGCCCCGCCAAGTCCTGCAGGGCCATTCCGAGTCTTGCTCTAGCCATCGTCTTTGATCCTCCCCTCCCCCGTTAGGTGGGAGGAAGGAGGGGGCAGGGGGCGGGGGCGGTCAGCTAGGACAACAAACTTGACCGGACCCCATAAGCCCCCGGCCGAGCCGCGGCCCGCCCAAAACGGCGGCCCCGATCCTCGGCCGGACTCAAGGATCCTCCCTGCATACCCTCATTCTCGGCGCCCAGCCGCCGGTTCCCCAGGGGGTTTTTGTGCCTCATACGTGCTGCAAACGTGCTGCAAACGTGCCGCAAACCCCGGTGTGAAGCACAGATCGGGCACGGATTCGGCACGTTTGAGGCGCAAACATGACGCGTCACGCCTGGTGGGACTTGGCAGGCTCATGCCGGGAGCCATCCTGTCCAAAGCTGACTGTCGTCCGCCCAGCCCTGAGTCATGGATCGTCCAGATCTGGGACGCTGATTTGTGGGAATACAATCGTCTACAATCGTGACCAGTCGCGACGACGTCGTGCGGGTTAAGGGTGGGCGAAGGTGGATGATTTTTCTACGAGAACGAACCTCGGCCAGCCAGCGCCCACTCACATCAAGACTCTGATCGACAACCGCCCGGGCAACACCATGCTCGGCGCAGTCCGGAACCTCTGCAAGTTGTGCCAAAGGCTCGACGTCGCGACCGGCTACTTCGAGGTGGGGGCCTTCGCCGATCTCCACGGGCATTGGCAGGGCCTCGACGGCATCAGGCTCCTCATGGGCGACGAGGTGACCCGCCAGACCCGGGCGCAGATCGCCCAAGCCCTCGGCGAGCGAAAGCGGAACGGCGTCGAGAGGATCCAGGAGGCCGACGACTGGGAGGCCCTCGACGCCCTCCAGGCCTTCAGGAAGGGGCTGGTGGAGGGCACGATCCAAGCCAAGGTCTACACTCAAGCCAAATTTCACGCCAAAGCCCTGAGGTTTCACCGTCCAGGCGACGTCGTGAGCCACGCCATCGTCGGAAGCTCGAACTTCACCCACCCCGGGCTCACGCAGAACATCGAACTGAACATGTTCACCAGCGACCCGACACACATCGCTGAGTTGGACACGTGGTACGAGACCGCGTGGGCGGAGGCGGAAGACCTCAAAGAGGATCTCCTTCAGATCATCGAGCCCTACGTCCACGAGTACCACCCGTTCGAGATCTACCTTCGGGCGATGCGCGAGCGGTTTTACGGGCTCGAGCCGGATCAGGCCAGTTGGGAAATGACCGAAAGCAAGGTCTTCCCCCACTTGGCGGGGTACCAACGAGACGCATACTTCGACCTCAGGTTCATGGCCGAGCGCTGGGGCGGCGGTCTGCTCTGCGACGGGGTCGGCCTTGGCAAGACCTTCGTGGCGCTCGCCCTCATTGAACGCGCCCTGTCCCAGCGTAAGAGGGTCATCGTGGTCGCTCCCAAAGCGGCCATCCCCAGCGTTTGGCACCAGAACCTCGCTCGGTTCTTTCCTCACGACTTCGACCCCGATCCCAACTACCAGCACGACCTGCGCGTCTATCCCCACACCGATTTCGGCCGTCTGGGCGGCATCAATGACGAGCGGATCAACTGGCTCAGGGAGCGGTACGACGTCGTCGTCGTCGACGAAGCCCATCATTTCCGGACGCCACACCGCAACCGGAGCCAAAGGCTCAAACAGCTGGTCAAGGACAAAGAACTCTATCTGCTGACGGCCACACCCATCAACAACTCTCTTGACGACCTCTACCATCTGCTGAACCTCATCGCCCAAGACCGGCAGAACCACTTCCAAAGCGTCAACGTGCCCAACCTGCGCAACTGGTTCAGGAAACAATCGAGCCAACTCGAAGACGAACAGCTGACCCTGGATCTCGCCGCCAATGCCGAGCTCGACCAGTTTCTCTGCAACGTCGTCGTGCAACGGTCGCGCCGCTATGTGAAGAGTCTCGAGGCTCAAGAGCACGACCGCGTCAAGTTCCCCCAGCGCGAAAGGCCAGAGGTTATCAACTACTCCCTACACGAAGTCTACGGAGACCTGCTTGAAGAGCTTTTCCAGGCCTTCCATCCGATCAACCCGCGCCTCCACCTTGTCATCTACCAAACGGAGCTGTACAAGGAAGACGGTCAAGACAAGGCCGTCCTGCAGGAGCAGACCAACGTGGTGAGCCTGATCCGCACCATGTTCCTCAAGCGCCTGGAGTCCTCAGAGAAAGCCCTGGAGTGCAGCATCGAGAGCCTGCTCTGGAAGCACGTCCAGGTGCTGAAGGACCTTCACGAGCTGAAGTTCGCCGCCTGGGAGGCCGAGCACAGTCAGGTCTACCGCACGATGAAGAAGCACCGGGAGCAACTTAGCGGAGGAGAAGAGAGCGACGAAGAAGAGGACGACCTCCCGCTCACCACCTTTGAGCGCAAAGCGATCGAGCAAGTCCGTCAAGACTTCCGTCTCTTCGGGCGCAACGAAATCACCTGGCTCGACCTCTTGCTCTCCGACGCCGACGTCCTCGCCAAACTCCTCGGCCATCTCTACGAGGCGATCAACCCCCAAGACGACGCCAAGCTCCAAGCCTTTATCAGAAAGATCAAGGAGACGCCGCGTCTCAGTGAAAAAAAGTTCGTCGTCTTCAGCGAGTTCAAGGACACCGCGCGCTATCTGGAGGAGCAACTCAAGACAGCCTTCCCAGGCGACAACATTGTCGAAGTGGACAGCGGCCGCCACGTCCAAGACCGAGACCGGATCATCAAGCGGTTCGCCCCTTACTACAACTGCGTCAACGATCAGGAGCTCCGCGCGGCCTTGGCCGACCCCATCCGAGTCCTCATCTCGACCGACGTCCTCAGCGAAGGCCTCAACCTCCAAGACGCCAACGTCATCGTCAATTACGACCTCCACTGGAACCCCGTCCGTCTCATGCAGCGCATCGGCCGCGTCGACCGCCGTATGGACCCCTCCAAGCCGGTGGAATACGACAAGGTCTATGTCTACAACTTCCTACCGCCCGACGACCTGGAGCGGCTCCTCGGGCTCTACAGGAACATTACCGGCAAGCTCGTCCAGATCAACCGTGCCCTCGGCATCGAGGCCCCTATCCTGGATCCTGACGACGAATTCGAGGCCCAAGACTTCTATCTGAACGCGGGCCAGGGCACCCAGTCCCTCGCCGAGACCCTGCGTTTGGAAGCCCACTCCCTCGCGAAAGAACACCCCGAGCTTTGGGCGCGGTGCGAGACGTTCCCCAACCGCGTCTTTTCGGGCAAAGCGGGAGAAGGCAAGAAGATGTTCCTGTGCTATCGGATCCCGACCGGAGAGCACGGCGAAGGCGAGGACGCCGAAACCGTCTGGGACGTCCGCTGGTACTTGTACGATTCAGCGACGGGGAAGACCACCGAGGCCCTCGACGTCGTCTTCCCGGCCGTGGCCTGCGCTGAAGGCACCGAGAGGGCCGTCACCATGCCAAGAGGGGACCGGACTCGGATCCGTAAACTGGTCGAGAGCCAAGAGGTCGAGGCCGTCGTCTTCAAGAGCCAACTGCCGCACGACAAGCGGCCCGAACTTGTGTGCTGGATGGAGGTCTGACGTGCTCCCAGAATTTACTGCCGACAATCTTAAGGCTGTGAGGACTTTCGAGGGCCTCGCCCAGTTCTTCCGTGACTGGCTCGATTGGCCCGTCTCTGAGTGGCGGACGTTCGAAGGCGTCCCCCAGCTCTATGGCCTTGATCGGCAGGCGGTCCCCGGCGTCGAACGTCTCGCCGCCGTCCAGAAGCTGAACGAGAGCCAGAAGTGGGGCGTCTTCTTGGTCGACTTTGGACAGACGGCCATGCGCCGCTCCGACTTGCGGCGCATCCTGAATGCTGTCGCCGAACGGGCCCGCCAGACCCACGACAACCCGACCTGGCCCCACGAGGACATCCTCTTCGTCGTCCGGCACTCGGGGAGCTCATGGGCCCTCGGTCACTTCCGCGGCGACAAGCTGGCCAACGCCAAGCTCAAGACGTTCGGCTGGAGCGAGGGATCCGTCACCCGGACGACGCTCAAGAACCTCCAGGGGCTGCGCTGGGGGGCCGATTGGGCCGAAGCCTTTGACGTCGAGGCGGTCACCAAAGAGTTCTTCAAGGAGGCGAGCGACCTCTTCTTCCAGGCCGTCGAAGCCGTCCGGGGCGCATTCCCGACCGAGAACGAGGCGCGGCTGTTCGTCCAGACCCTCTTCAACCGCCTCATGTTCTTGCGCTTCGTCGAGGCCAAAGGCTGGCTGACCCTCAACGGACGCGAGGACTATCTGCGCGCCCTCTGGGAAGCCGGCAAAGACGGGGTCAATCCGCTCTGGCCGACGCGGCTCAATGCGTTGTTCGGCGCCGTCAACCATCCGACCAGTGACAACGTCCATGCCGTGTCGCGGCCGATCATCGGCGAGGTGCCGTTCTTGAACGGCGGCCTGTTCGACGACGACCCTTCCTTCGCCCGACCCGAGGTGCAGCCTCCTCCCGCGTTCTTCGATGGGCTTCTTGGGCATGAGGGCCTCCTTTACCGCTACAACGTCACTGTCGAGGAGAGCTCGCCGATGGACGTCCAAGTGGCGATCGACCCCGAGATCCTCGGCAAGATCTTTGAGCAGCTGACCGTCAGCAGCAAGCGCCACGACACCGGCAGCTACTACACCCCCCGCGAGATCGTGCAGTTCATGTGCCGCGAGGCGCTGGTGGGCTACCTGATCTCCCCTCGCCTCTCCGGAGGAGAGGGAGAAGGGGGTGATGGTTCCGGAGCCCCCTCCCCAGTTCACGGGGGAGGGGGTGGGGGGTGGGGGCAAGGACTCTCCGAAGAGAAGGCGAGAAAGCTCGTCTACGACCACGACGACAGCACCCTCACCAACCAAGAGGGCAACCTGGCCTTCGAGGCGCTGAAGGCGATCAAGGTCGTGGACCCCGCATGCGGCAGCGGCGCCTACCTGCTCGGCATGCTCCAGGAGCTCTACGCGCTCTTCGAGAAGCTGCGCCGTGACGACCGCAAGTTCAGCGACGACCCAGCCAAAGAGGCGCACGAGCGCAAGCTCTGGATCATCGAGAACAACCTCTACGGCGTGGACCTGCAGGCGTTCGCCACCAACACCGCCATGCTGCGCCTGTGGCTGACGCTGCTGGTGGAAGACACCGGCGCAAAGCCCCAGCCCCTGCCGAACCTGGAGTACAAGATCGAGACTGGCGACAGCCTCCTCGGCCCCGACCCCTCGCAGCCGATCGACTGGTCGAAAGTGCAGCGCGGGCTGGACTTCGAGGGCGTGCACGAGACGGTGGACGCCCTGCGCAAGCTCCGCGAGAAATACCAAGACGCCCACGGGCCGGAGAAGCTGACGGTCAAGAAGGAGCTCGAGGCCAAGCTCGCCGAGTTGAGGGAGAAGGTCACCGGCCGCCCCACCAAAGACCCCGCCAAGTTCGACTGGCGCGTCGAGTTCTTCGACGTCTTCCTCGACGATCCCGCACAACGGGAGGCTGGATTTGATGTCGCGCTGGCGAATCCACCATATGTCAGAGCGGACGCGCCTGGCGACGGGTGGAAGGCATTCCGAAAGGCGCTCAAGGATTCCAACATGTACGTGACCCTGCATGAGAAATGGGATTTGTACATTCCATTTCTGGAGCGTGCTCACCGGATGCTTGCCCCGAAAGGCAGCATGGTCTTCATCATCCCCGACGCGTATAACACCGCCAAGTACGCAGCCAAGTCGCACGAGTTCTTCGTGGCGAACTCCACCATCGAGCGCATCGATTTTTGTAGCGAAATCCCGCTGTTCAATGCCGGTGTATTCAATACGATCCTCCACTTCTCCCGTCAGGCTGCGCAAGCGAACCACATTCCGAAGAGGGTGAAACGGCGAGGGGAATCACCCGAAGACTTCGAGCGCCTCGGCGAATCTCTAGATAGTGCACCACAGGCGGCCCTAGGGGCCCGAGTCTTCAGAAGCGACATTCAGACCGTCACCGTGTCCGCCGCTGTGATCCCGCTGTGCGAGGTCTGCTACATCAGTGTGGGCATGGTCATTCATGCGGATGAGAAGAGAGCGCACCTTGCTTTCAAGGCCACGGACCTGATAAGCAATACCCAGGACAGCATGCATCCCAAGCGATTCTTTCGGGGCAAGGACATGGAACGGTGGCGGACTCCCACTCCTAGCTACCTTGAATGGGGAACGAGCCGAGCTCCGCAGCTGTTCCGGCGCCCCACTTTTCCGGAACTGTACGAGGTGCCCGAAAAGCTGATTTCCATGGATTTAGCAGGGGGCAGGCCGAGGGTTATCTACGACAACCAACAGCTCTTCCACAACCATTCGGCTTGGAGTTTCGTCCCTTGGCATCTCCTTGAGGGGGTTAGAAATGCCTCGATACGCAAAACCGCCCGATACAGGGGAGAGCCAGGCAGGGGGGCTGCCAGGATGAGTCAGCCCCGTGAGGAGCTGGAAGAAGTCTCTCAGCGATTCGAGGTCAAGTATCTGCTCGGAGTCATGAACTCGGAACCCGGTGCTAGATGGATGAACGCCCACCGGAAGAACAAGATGCACATCTTCCCCGATGACTGGCGCGAGTTCCCCATCCCCCGCGCCTCGGACGCCGACCGGGACGCCATCGCCGCCCTCGTCCAGAAGTGCCTCGACGCCAAAGCCGCCGACCCCACCGCCGACGTGAGCGCATACGAAGCCGAAATCGACGAGATCGTCGAGCGGCTGTACTTCGGGGAGGGCCAGGCTCTATGAGCCCCAGCTCTCAGCTATATGAAGCTCCTTATTGACACCAATATCTTCATTCCGCTCGAACCCACGTCTCCAGAAGACATTAGCGAGCAAACGCAAACGGCTTCGCGCCTGTCCCAGTTGGCTTCCAAAACTAACACTCAGTTATGGCTCCACCCGGCGCAGCGGGTCGACATTGCGAAGGACAAGACCGCCGCTCGAAGATCTTTGAGAGAACAGCTGTTCTCTAAGTATCCCGTGCTTATCGTCAACCTACCACCGGTGCCGCCAAGGCGAACGAATGACTGGGTGGATGAGCAACTGGTACTAGCGCTGCAGCGTAACGCGGTGAGCGCCTTGATCACGGAAGACCGCCGCCTGACGCAAAAAGCCATCAAGCAGCTAGGCACAGAACGTGTGCTGACACTAGCCGACGCGATATCCTTACTCGCATCTCTTGTCGAAGCGGAGCTTGCTCCGCCGCCAGCCGTCGAATGCGTCCGGGCGTACCAGCTAGACATCCGTGACCGCTTTTGGGACAGCTTCCGTGCAGATTACGGGGACGACGCTTTCGACAGATGGCTCCAGAAGTGCCAACAGGAGCATCGGCTGGCCTGGGTGATCCGAGCGCCCGACTCCTCTGCGTTGGTCGGGGCCGCGATCGTGAACCACGAGAAGAAGGAAACTAGGGGTCGGAAAACACTGAAAATCTGCAGCTTCAAGGTCGACGCTGCTCACAGTGGGCGCCGTTACGGCGAGCTACTGCTGAAGAGCGTCTTTTGCCACGCCTTCGAGAACCGCTTCGACAGCTTCTATATCACAGCATTTCCTCATCACGAGCAATTGATCGGTTTGTTGACCGATTTCGGCTTCGGGCGCGAAATCGCCGAACTGCCTAATGGTGAGATCGCATTGAGCAAGCCCCTTGCGCTCGATCTTCCCGTTCAGCGACAGGAGAAGCCTCTGCCATATTTCATCCGCGAGGGCCCTTTCTCGTTCGACCCGCACTGGACTCCTGGATACCTCGTCCCCATCTTGCCCAAGTATCACGCCATGCTTTTTCCTGAGCTCCAAGCGCAGCAGCCTCTTGTCCCAGGAAGGGAAGCGTTCGGTAACAGCCTCCGGAAGGCATACCTCTCCTGTTCGGGGACGCGAACGCTCAGACCGGGCTCGATTCTCTTCTTCTACCGCAGCGAGGACGAGCAGGCAGTCCGAACCTGGGGCGTTGTCGAACAGTCCCTTCGCTCCGATGATGCGGACCGGATCTGCGACTTCGTAATGCCGCGCACCGTCTATACCCGCGACGAGATTGTGGAAATGTGCGACCGAGGCCAAGTGCTTGCCATCATGTTCAGGCAGTGTCTGCGTCCGATTCGGAATCCCGTCCGACTGGAGGAAATGCTCAAGGAACGAGCGATCGCGGCTGCACCTCAGTCCCTAATGAAGCTGAAGCCACCCGCGAAGCAGTGGATGACCGAACGATGCCTGAAGCTGCCTTAATCTCCATCCATCCGAGATACGTTGATGCCATTCTATCAGGCGAGAAGCGCGTTGAGTTCCGAAAGGTCCCCTTCCGACGCCCGGTCGACCGCTTGATTGTGTACGCTACGGCGCCCGTGTCAGCCATCGTGGCGATCATCGAAGTCGGCGATATGGTTCATGACACGCCTTCGAATCTCTGGGAACTGTATGCCGACATCGGCGCAATCCACGAGGACGACTTCTGGGCCTACTACCAAGGCCGTTCACTTGCTCTTGCTGTCGAGATTGCCGACGTCCGTAGGCTTCCACGAGCTGTGGAGTTGGTCGACGTGCTTCCTGAGGCCCGGCCGCCTCAAAGCTTCCGTTACGTGTCGTATGAGGCCATTCGTCCATTATTGGGATGAGTGCTCGCCTGCCCTGCGCCTCGGACGCCGACCGCGCCGACATCGAGTCCCTTCCCGATAAATCGGGACAAGCTGTCCAGCGCATCCTCGACGCCAAAGCCGCCGACCCGGCCTCACCCCCGGCCCCTCTCCAGCGGACGGGAGAGGGGAGAACGAGGCGCACAAGGCGGCCGTCTTCACCTCCAGCCTCCGGGCCGCCTGCTCGAAGACCAACAAGGACGGCGGCACCCCGCTCATCGGCGTCCACGACACCCAGGGCATCGTCGGCCTGGAGCGCGACGGCGCGACCGACGCGGCGGGCTGGGACAGGTTCCAGCAGAAGATCGCAAACTGCCTCAAGAACCGCGCCGTCAACTGCGCCCCGAACCTCATCGAGGTGCTCCCCGCAGACGTGGACGGCAAGCGCGTGGCGGTCGTGCGCATCAAGCCCACCCATGGGGCCAGGGTGCTGCTGGACGGCAAGCTCTTCGTCCGCGATCTGACCACCACCGTCGAACTCGACCCTGCCACAATGGCGTACCTGGCGAACGTGGAAGTGGACGAGGGGCCAAAGTGATGCCGATGGACCAAGCCTGGGCGACCCTCACAGGGGCATGGCAGACCGTCGACGCTGGAAGTCAGCGGGCGTGGCGGGGGGCGAGCGAATGAGGCCCGAACCTCGTGGCTCGTCGTCGATTCGCAAGCCATCTGAAGCCGAACTGGAGGACATCGCTGACCTGGTCCATCGCCTCGTGGACTTGCGTCACCACCTGACGACCGGGGAGCCCATCCTTCCGTTCGGGTCTTATCGCGAAGACTACGGGCTCAAGATCATCGACGGCGACGCGCCCTATAACGCCAAAGCCGAATTCGCCCATCGTGAGCGGGAACTTGCGGCCCTGGTGGGGCGACTCCGGGAGCGACACGATGATGGCCCGGAGCCGGACCTTGAGCCATCGCCCCCTGCGTCGGGCTGAAGGTTTTTTGTCCGAGGCGCCGACAATCCCTTTGGGCCGCCCGAGCGGGGGCCTGCCCCGGGCCCCGGGGCGGAAAGGGGCAGAGGAAACACCATGAAAGTGAACACCAGCATGGCCATCGAAGAGCTGGCCGGCAAGGACGGGAAGGTGGTGGCGAGGAGGTCGAAGTTCGGCACGGTCTTCACGCCCTATCTCATCCCCAACAACCCCAACACAGGGCCGCAGGAGCGGATCCGCGACTTCTTCGGCCGCGCCTCCCGCACCTTCAGCGCGCTCAGCCTGGCCCAGGTCGCGCAGTGGAAGGCTTATGCCAACACGCTCACCTTCCGCGACCCGGTCACGGGTAAGCTCTACCATCCCGAGGACATCAACGCCTTCATGCAGTTGGCGGTCAAGTTCCTCCAGCTCAACCCGAGCGGCACGATTCCGGTCACGCCGCCCGCCGCCCCGTTCCTGGGTGATCCGGCCGTCGTCACTGCCACGAGCACGACGGGCAAGGTGACCTTCAATTCGAACCAACCCAATCAGAGCGGGGTGCGGACCGAGCTGTTGCTTCAGCGGCTCAAGGGCCCGAACTGGAATCCGCAGCCGGGGGCTTATCGCAGCCAAAAGTTCGTGCAGTTCGCGCCGGGCTCGCTGTCGTCGGACGTCGACGTCGCCCCAGGCTGGTACGCGCCGGCCTACCGGTTCGTGCTCGCCGCGACCGGTCAGGCCACAGAAATCGTCCCACTGCCGGTACGACAAGTGTCGCTGTCGGTCCAGGCCGGCGGCACAGGCGGCAAGCGCAAGGCCGCCTGACCCTCTCTGTCCTCACGGGCCGTTGCCGAAGCGGCCCGTTTTCGTCTGTGGCTTTCCGGTTGTTTGGGTTGGTGTGACTGGTGTTTGCCTCTTTCTGGTTGGTGCGGGCTGTAGCCGCCATTCCCCTCCCCCGTTACGGGGGAGGGGGCAGGGGTGGGGGCACGGCAGCGGAGTGCGGGGGCACGGCAGCGGAGCGCGGGGGCTTGCCCAAACTGTGGAGTGGCCGGCTTGCCGGCCCGCCTGACGTCATAAGGAGCGCTACCCCGGAGTGCGGGGGCTTGCCCCCGCTGTGGAGTGGCCGGCTTGCCGGCCCTGGAGGCCCTCGCGCTCAGCGGAGCCTCGACCCCACGTGGGTCGAGGCATGACACCACGCCGCTCAGCCGGGGCGGACCGATCTGCCGGACCGAAGTCCGGCAATCCAAAGCCGGGCCAAGGCCCGGCACTCCGACAGGCCCCGAATAGAGGGGCTCAAGTCCGGAACCCCCTCCCCCGTTACGGGGGAGGGGGCAGGGGGTGGGGGCGTCACACGCTCGCCAGGTTCGGGTCATGGCTCGGATAGCTGCCCAGCAGGATCGTCTCCATCGCGAGCCCCTGGATCGCGGCGACGGCCCGGGTCAGGTTCTCGTCCTTGATGTGCCCGGCGCAGTCGATATAGAAGAGGTACTCGAACGACGCCCGCTGGGCGGGGCGCGACTCGATCATGAGCAGGTTCACCCCGTGCCGCTCGAACTCCCCCAGCACCCGATAGAGCTCGCCGGGCCGGTTGCGGAGGTTGAACATCATCGAGGTCTTGTCCTTCCCGGTACGGGCGGGTTCGTTGAACCCCAGCACCACGAACCGCGTCCGGTTGTTCTGGCTGTCCTCGATCCGCTCGGCGAGCGGCGTCATACCGAGGAGCTCGACGGTCAGCTCGTTCACGATCGCAGCCCCGTTCGGGTCGCTGAGCGCGGCCTGGGCGGCCCGCACCGTCGGGGCGACGCTCACAACCTCGGCCTTGGGGAGCCTCTCGCGGAGCCATCCCCGGCACTGCGCGGCGGGCTGGGGGCCGGCGTAGACCCGCTCCACGGAATCGATCGGGTTGCCGCCGCTGGCGAGCACATGGTGGACCGACAGAAACTGCTCGTCGCAAATCTTCACGTTGGTCTGGGGGAACATGTCGAGGGTCTCGGGCACGACCCCGGCGATGGAGTTCTCGATCGGCACGACGCCGTAGTCGGCCCGCCCTTGCTCGACGGCCAGGAACACGTCCCGGATCGAGTCGACCGGCACCGCCTCGGCGCTCCTTCCGAAGGTCTGAATCGTGGCCAAGTGGCTGAAGGTGCCCTCCGGGCCCCAGAACGCGGCGCTGATCGGTTTTTCGGCCGCCCGAGCGGCGCTGATGATCTCGCGGAAGACGGCCACGACCTGGGCGGGCTGGAGCGGGGCCGTGTCCATCGCCTTGAGCCGCGCTAAGATCTCGTGCTCGCGCTCGGGGGTGAAATAGGGGCGCCGGGCGTCTTCTTTGAGCTGACCGATCTCGCGGGCGAGGTTGGCCCGTCGCACCAGCCGTTGGACGATCTCCGCGTCGAGCGCGTCAATCTCCTTCCGCACGTCCGCCACCGACCGGCCTTCGTCGCCCATCGCCGCTTATTCTGGACCATGCCCGACCGGTTCCAACGAAGCGAACCCCGTTCGGCCTACAATGGAGAGAGAGGCGTTGAACGACACGATCCGTAGCCTGCAGGAAGTCGCCATCCCGTCATGGCAAGGGCTGGTCGTGCTCATCGATGTCCTCCTTGTCGCGTTCGTCGTCTATCGGCTCCTCAAGCTGGTCCGCGGCACCCGGGCTTGGCGGGTCGCGTTCGGGGTCGGGGTCTTCGCCGGCGCCTACTTCCTGAGCGACTCGCTCGAGTTCCGCACCCTCCATTGGCTCTTGGACAAGGCCGCCCTCCTCGGCCCGGTCGCCCTCGCCGTCATCTTCCTTCCCGAACTCCGCCAAGCCATCGAGGGGTTCGGCAACATCGGTGGGCTGGGCGAAAAGCTCATTGGGTCAAGCCAGACGATGGGAGCGAACACACTGGAGGAGGTGCTGGCGGCGGTTAGTGAGATGGCCGAACAACGGACTGGCGCGCTCATCGTGCTCGAACGTGGCAACCGGCTTGACGACATTGCCGAGAACGGGGTGCCGCTCTCGGCCGAGGTGACGGCGGCCCTTCTCGTGACCATCTTTCAAGACGGTTCTCCGCTCCATGACGGGGCCGTCGTCATCCGGAGCGGAAAGATCGTGGCCGCGGCCTGCCGTTTGCCGCTGAGCGAAAATCCCAGACTCTCCCCCCAGATGCACATGCGGCACCGGGCCGGCGTCGGGATCAGCGAACAGAGCGATTGTGTCGTTATCATCGTGAGCGAGGAGCGCGGACAGGTCAGCTTGGCCCAGAACGGACAGATTGACCGGATGCCGATGGCGAGCGACCTGCGCAAAGCCCTTTCTGAGACCATGCGAGGGGGCCCTGCCAAGAGCGAGCCCCGGAACAAGGCCAAGAGCAGGAGAACAGGATGAAGGTCAGTCAGAACGTGCTTCTGGCCATGCTGAGCCTCGTGATCGCCGTGCTATTGCGGCTGTCGCTGGCCCCTGTCTTCCAGCCGAACCGAGTCCAGGAGTTCGAGGCCAAGGTGACCTTTGAGAACCTTGACGAGAAGTTTGCCCTCGTCGACGCGCCCCAGACATTGACCGTCGTCGCGACAGGCTCCGCTGAGTTCCTGAGCAAACTCGACCAGCAGCAGGTCACGGCCAGCGTCGACCTCTCGCGAGCCAAGCCCGGCCTCAAGCCGTACATCGTCGAGGTCCAGTCGCCCCCGAGGTCGCGCATCTCTGTCAGCCCCAAGTTTCCAAGGGTGCGTCTCATGGTCAACTCGATCGCAACGAAGTCGACCAAGGTCGAGCTTGAACCCTCCGGCCTGCCGACAAGCAACTATGTGTATCTGGGGGCCAGCATCGCGCCCACCCACGTGAACATCATCGGCCCCGAATCGGTGATCTCGCGAGTCAAGTTGGTACGAGCCAATCTTGACCTCACAAGGATCCGGCCCAAGGAGACCTTCGTGGTTCCGCTCGAGGTCCTCGACGCTGACGGGCGACCGGTTCCCAGCGTGTCCACCGATCCTTCGACGGTCCTGGTTAGCCCGGCCCTTTCGGCAGCGGAAGCGTCGAAGCGAGTGCTTGTCAGCCCGAACTGGTCTGGCCGACCGGCAGCTGGTTTCCGCATCCAAGACGTGGTCATCGAGCCGGCCCAAGTGACGGTCAGGGGGGCGAGCGAAGACCTTGCCCGCCTGTCGGTGGTCGAGACCGAACGGGTCGACCTGGAGGGCCTGACCGCCGACAAGACCTTGAAGGTCAGGCTTGTTCTTCCGCCGGGGGTCACAGCGCCGACGTCTCCAGAAGTGACTTTCGAGATCAAAGTAGCATCAGAGCGCCGAGGCCGGAACCCTTGACCTGCGTCCGAACCTTGGAGCCCTCCGAGGCAGAGCCGTTCTTGTCCTTGCTCTGCCGCGTGTTCGACCTCGACCTCTCGCGGGCCCGGTCGGTCTTTTACAGCGAGCCCCTTTACAACCTTGGCCGAAAGTGGGCCCTTTTCGAGGACGGCGAAATTCGCTCCATCCTCACCACGACCGGACTTGAGTTCGGCTGGGGGCGGGCGATCGGCATCGCCGGAGTCGCGACCGACCCCGTCCATCGGGGTCGCAGTTTGGCCCGACACCTCATCGAAGAGGTGCTCCAAGCGGCCGAGGCGGCCGGAGAGGGTCCCGCCATCCTCTTTGCCCAGAACCGCGATCTCTATCTCCGGTGCGGGTTCGAGGAGGTCGACGAGGTCGTGCGGGGTCCGATCGAAGCCGATCTCGACAGCGAGCCGGGCGAACCCATCGGCTTGGAAGAGGTTCGCCAGCTCTATGCCCGCTGGGCGGCGGAAAGTCCCGAGCGGCTCGTCCGTACTCAAGCCAGATGGGAGTATTGGGTTTGGAGCTACCGGCCCGCCGAACGGTTCGGCCCTGGCTACATTTGTGTCGAGCCTTCCCTGGTGCGCGAGGCGGTTCCGCTCCACCACTCTGACCGGTGGCCGGTCTCGCCTGGCACAGAATGGGTCGGCCTTCGCCGGGTCATCAAGGCTCTCTCCGTTCCTGTTGGCCCCACCAGCCACGAACTCGTTTTGATGGGCCGAGGCTTGCCCGGGCCCGTCCAAATGTTTATGACCGACCAGTTTTAAGCCTGAATGGCCTCGAGCGCCGCCGCGATCACAGCCCGGGCGACAGGCACCGGCACAGCGTTCCCGGCCTGACGCCTGGCCTGGGAGTACGACCCGGTGATCCGGAAGCCGTCTGGAAACCCTTGGAGCCGCAGCATCTCTCGCTCGGTCAGGCGACGCTCGCCATCGACGAGTAGATAATTGTGGGAAGCCCCCGCCCGAAGCGCACAGGCAAACGGGTGCTTGCTGACGTGGCCCGACTTGTTCTCGTGCCAGATCGTCGGTTCAGAGTCCTTGGTCTGTTGCAGGGATCTCGCGGACCGGATGGTCGGAGACGCCCAGTACCGGGCTGGAGCCTGGTCCTCGAGCACCTCCTTCAGGGGTCGAGGCTCAATCCCTCCTTCCGGCCAAGCGAAGGCCGCGGGACGGTCGAAGCCGACGATGAAGGTCCGCTCCCGCTTCTGGGGTAGCCCGAAATCAAGGGCGTTGAGCACTTTCCACGAGACGCAGTAACCGATCCCCTCCAGCGAGTCGAGGATCGTCTGAAGTGTCCTTCCTTGATCGTGACGAGCCAGCATCTTGACGTTCTCGAGAACGAACGCTCGCGGACGCCTTTGTTCCACGATCCTGGCGATCTCGAAGAAGAGCGTCCCCCGCGTGTCGGCAAATCCGAGCCTTCCGCCGATGATGCTGAACGGCTGACAAGGGAAGCCAGCCAGAAGCAGGTCGTGCTGAGGAACTTCGTCCGCGTCCACCTGGGTCACATCGGCCCAAGGCTCGATGCCGTAGTTTGCCGCGTAGACACGGCGGCACTCGGGGTCGATGTCGCAAGCCCAGACGCACCGGAGGCCAAGACTGGCGGCCGCCTGGTGAAAACCCCCGATCCCGCAGAACAAGTCGACAAAGGTCACTCGGCAAAGAGTAAGGACGAGCGGGCCGCCCGGCCCGGCCCGCGTCCCGGCGCTAAAATCCTCTCGGAAACCAGCATCATGGCGATCGACACCAGTGACTTCCGCAACGGCATGGCGTTCTATCTGGACGGCGACGTCGTCCAGATCCTTGAGTTCCAGCACGTCAAGCCAGGGAAGGGCGGGGCCTTCGTCCGCACCCGGCTCAAAAGGCTCAAGAACGGCTCGGTCGTCGAAAAGACCTTCCGCAGCGGCGAAAAAGTGGACCCTTGCTATATCGAAAAGGTGCCTTACCAGTTCCTGTTCAAGCAGGGCGACGAGGTCACGCTGATGGACCTTGACAGCTATGAGCAGATCCAGGTGCCAGAAGACTCGCTCGGGCCCCAAGCCCGGTTCCTCAAGGAGGAGATGGAGGTGCAGGCCGTGACCGCCGACGGACAGATCCTTGGATATGAGATGCCCAACTTCGTCGAACTCGTCGTCACGGAGACGGAGCCGGGAGTCAAGGGCGACACCGTGAGCGGCAGCGTCACGAAATCCGCGACAGTCGAGACAGGGGCCACGGTCCAAGTTCCGTTCCACATCAACGAAGGCGACACCGTCAAGATCGACACGAGGTCCGGGGACTACCTGGAGCGCATCAGCAAGAAGTAGCGTCTTACACTCATAGTCATGGCAAGGGAGCAACGGCCCGGCGGCGATCAGGTCTCCGACGCGCTCGGAGAGTTTTTTGACCGCACGGCGCGGTTCCTCACCTTCGTCGGACTCGTCGCCATGGTCGCCGGGGTGACGATGGTGGTCTTCAACATCACGCGCAGCGCGTCTGCGGTCGGGCCCCTGGAAAAGGCGGCCCTTGACAACATCCGCGTCTTCGGAGCGGTCGCTTTCTATGGTGCGATCGTAGCCACGATCGGCATGTCGTGGCTCCAGTGGGGCGAGGAGGTCCTCGGCCCAGTCATCTTGATCGTGGCGGCCGCGTTCTATCTGTCTCCAACCTTCCTGCCTGGAATGTTGGGGGCGGAGGGGAACACCAAGGTCACTCAGCCGGGTTATGAGGCCCTTCAAGCCATTGGGATCCCGATCGGGATCATCGGGCTCTTGGTGATCGCGATCGACGTCGCGACCCGAGTGCGCCAACGGGCGCGCGAAGGATCGAAGGCGGATCAGCTCAAGTACGGAAAAGGGGTCAAGGAAGAGCGCGACATCCGCAACGTGCTGCTCGGAAAGTGCTGGCAGCTCCCTTATTGCCGCAAGTTCGTGCGCGAACGGTGCCCCATCTATCACGCCCGTCGGAGTTGCTGGAAAGAACGGGTGGGATGCATGTGCGAAGAGTCGGTCATCCGCAACGCCATGGAGGGCCGGGTGATCCCAAGCGACATCGTCGCCGCCGCTCAGTACATCCCCAAGAACAGCCGCCTGACTCCGCAACAGAAGAAGGAGCGGTGCAACCAGTGCGTCATTTATAACGAGCACCAGAAGCACAAATACAAGATCGCCTTGCCCGCCGTCCTTGGGAGCGTGATCCTCTTCTACGCCCTCTTCAGGGAACCTTTGGTTCATGCCCTCGGCGGTCTGATCTCGTCCAGTGAGTCGGTCGTGCGCAAGTCGACCCTTGCCGGTGAGGGAACCGTCACGGGTCTGGGTCTGGGCGAAGGGGCCACGTTCTTCCACGAAGCCATCCTCGCCGTCCTCGTCCTCGTCGTCGCCGCATACTTGATCAGGCTCATTGAGTTCCTGTTCTTCCGGCTCAAAATCTGACCGTGAAGTCGGCAATGACCCCTCTCGTGGTCAACGGCGCCCATGGCGAAGGCGGAGGAGCTCTCTTTCGAACCGCCTTGGCGATGTCGGCCCTGACCCAGCGCCCCACCAAGTTCCACTCCATCCGCGGGGCGATGCGCAAGCCGGGGCTCAACGCCGAAGACCTCACCTACCTCAGCGCATTGGCCGTGAGTTGTCACGCCGACGTCAGCGGGGACGAGATTGGCTCCAGCGAGGTCACCTTCTCGCCCCAAAGGCACCCAAGGGCCCTTGACCAGAGGTTCGACATTGCGAGCCATGAGCAAGGCTCGGTACCCGGAAGCTCGTTGATCGTCCTTGGATCGCTTTTGCCGGTGCTCGCGCGGGCTGGCAGCTCGAGCCGAGTGACCGTCCTTGGCGAGACGTTCAACAACAACACAGTCTCCTACGACCCATTCGAGCGGGCGACGCTGGCGGTGCTGCGCTCGCTCGGGCTCTACGCGTTCCCCACCTTGGCCATGGCCGGATTCGGCTTCGGTGGGCGCGGAGAAGTCACGCTCGAAATCGAGCCGAGCGCGTTGCAGCCTTTGAGTTGGGACAAGCGCGGCGGACTTGTCGCTTGCCGGGGTGTGGTCTCCATCGCTGACTTGCCCGGCGAGATCGCAGACAGGGGCATCGACCGACTTCACGAGGTCTGCGCCTCCCATGGCCTGAGCGGCGAGTTCGAGGTCGTGCCGGTCCGTTCAAAGTCGCCCGGAGTCTTCGTCACGATATGGGCCGAGTTCGAGAAGGGAGCAGGGTGCGGGTCTGCCCTCGGACAAAAGGGCGTACGGATGGAACAAGTGGTCGACTCGGCCTTTCGGGGCTTTCTTGAGTGGTACACGAGCGACGCGACGCTGGATGCCTACCTTGCTGACCAAGTCCTGCTCACCGCGGCTCTTGCCGAGGGCCGGTCAGAGTTCACGACCCCGCGCGTCACGCGCCGATTGGTCACGATGGCGTGGGTCATCAAGCAGTTCATGCCTTGCCACCTGACCATCCACGGTCAAGAGGGCTACCCAGGCCAAATCGTGATCGAGAAGTAGCCGATTTCAGGCTTCAGGGCCACGGTACTGCACAGCCTCGGCCACGTGCTTCTGGCCGACGACCTGGCTCTCCTCCAGGTCGGCTATCGTTCGGGCTACCTTCAGCATCCTGTCGAACACCCTGGCCGAGACGTTCAGCCGATGCGCGACCCTGTGCATGAACTCGGTCGCCGCCGCGTCGAGTTCCAGCCCTTCTTTGATCTCTCGCGGCGTCATCTGGGCGTTGACCTTCGCCCGGCCGAACCGACGGGCTTGAAGATCGCGCGCCCGAGCGACACGGGCTCTGATCTTGCTCGAAGCCTCGCCCGTCGGCTGGCCTGAGAGCTCTTCCGGGGTCAGCCTCGGGACTTGAAGATGAAGGTCGATTCGATCGAGCAAAGGGCCACTGATCCGTCCGGCATAGCGGTCGCAGGCTGACGCTCCGACGCACTTGGCCTCCGGATACCCTTTGAACCCGCACGGACAGGGGTTCATCGCCCCGACCAGCACGCAGCCCGCCGGAAAGTCCATCGAGGCCGTGACCCTCGAAACGGTCACGACTCCGTCTTCCAGGGGTTGCCTCAAGGCCTCCAGGACGTTCCGATCAAACTCGGGCATCTCGTCGAGGAAAAGGACGCCGTAGTGGGCCAGGCTGACCTCGCCGGGCCTTGGGGTCTTGCCGCCACCGATCAGGGCCGCATAGGACGTCGTGTGGTGGGGCGAGCGGAACGGGCGCTCCCAAACCAAGCCCTCGCGGTTCCCCTTGTTCCCACTGGCGCTGTAGATCCGAGTCACTTGGATGGCTTCGTCCAAGGTCAAAGGCGGGAGGATCGTCGGAAGCCGGCGCGCCAGCATGGTCTTGCCCGACCCGGGCGGCCCGGACATCAAAACGTTGTGGCCCCCAGCGGCAGCGATCTCAAGCGCCCGGACCGCGTGCCTCTGGCCCTTGACGTCGGCAAAGTCGACGTCATAGGCGGGGTCGGGCCGGACTTCCGCCGCGTGGGCATACGGAGCCACTCCCAGGGAACCGTTCAACAAATGGACGGCGTCAAGAAGGCAATCTAGGCCGTAGACCTCGACCCCTTCGGCCACCGCCGCCTCGGCCGCGTTCGGGCGAGGAACGACTAGCCGCCGGTACCCGGCCTCCCGCGCCATCAAGGCGATGCTGACCGCCCCGTCGATGGGCCGCAAGGCACCGTCCAGGCCGAGTTCGCCCGCGATCACCGTCCCGTCCAAGGCCCCTTCCGCCACCTGCCCCCCTGCAGCCAGCACCGCAAGGGCGATCGGTAGGTCGAGCAACGGGCCCTCTTTTCGCACATCCCCCGGGGCCAAGTTGCAGACAACACGGGTGAACGGGAACGGCAGGTCGCTGTTCAGGATGGCGGCCTTGACCCGCTCCTGGCTCTCCTGCACCGATTTGTCGGGCAGTCCCACGATGACGAACTCCGCTTTCGCACCGGTCAGATCGACCTCGACCACGACAGGAACCGCTTCGATGCCTGTGATGGTTGCGGCGCGTGCCTTGGCGATCATGCCCCTTCTCGGAGGGGCAGGTTACCTCGGTGGCTTCACTTGCAAGAGCTTCCAAACGACATGAAGTTCGACAGGGGTCGGCTCTTCGTCGTCCGGCACCCGGACGTTGAAGAGCTTGACGTCCACGCTCCTGGGCCATCCGGTCGCCCGGTCCAAAACGATGGTTCCGTTTGCCGCCACAGGCAAAGGAACTTCTGATTCGGAGAACTCTAGCTTCACGGTCACTGTCGAATCGTCCGATCCTGCCAATGTCCACTCCACGGCAAACCCAGGCAGCCGTTCTTCGTTTTGCGGGGTCTTGGTGCCCCAAGTGTCACCAACCGCGAGTTCTGTCAGCGGATAGAAGACCCGCAAAGGCCTTGCCGCGCGCTCCATCCAATGGGGGTCGGGAAGCTCGGGATCGACCGATCTCACAGTGTTGCGGGTTGACCGCTCTTCCCTCAGCACCAACGGAACTGTGTCGCTGGGGGCGGGGATCCGCACCGAGTCATAGACCGCCTCAATCGGCATCCTCTCTCGCCGAACCTTGAACCACCCTGGTTCGGTCTCTTCCTCGACCACATAGGTCACCCGCTCACGAAAGACCGTCGTCTCCTGGTGCTCACGGTTCGTGTATGTCCGTGTGACGTCGTAAACGTGGGTCGTCCCGGACTTCAGCGACAGGCTCAGGACGACTGCGGCAGCGATCAGGGTCATGGTTCAAGGACGAGCGGCGTCTCGCTGGGTTTCCTATACCCACGCTTTCGGGCCAGGCTCTCGCGTCCGACCGGATCCGATGCCCTTGCCAGTTCGATCTCCGTCTCGACAAGCTCGGACTCGACGGCTTCGGCTCGTTGTTGCACTTGGCGGCTCTCCGCGGCCCTGGCCTGGAACAGCTCCCACGATCGACGGCTTCCGTAGAGCCCGATCCCCACGCTAGCCAACAGAGCCAGCAACCACCATCCTCGAATCTTCTTCATGTCCCTCCTTGGACGAGGCCATTATGGCGCCCGACGGTACCCTCCGCGCATGGTTCCCGGTCTCAGAGCATTGGAGAGCCCGGCTTTCCGTCGGCTCTGGATCGGTCAGACCGTCAGCCAGTTCGGGGACGCCGTCTACGGCCTGCTCTTCATCTTCATGGCAAGCAAGCTGACGGAGAACGACGTCATCGTCGGGCTGGTCGCCGCTTTGACAGCCCTTCCTTACTTCTTCCCTGGGCCTCTGGCCGGAGTCTTGGCCGACCGACTGGACCGCCGCACTGTCCTCGTCTGGTCCGACTTGGCGAGCATCATCATCCTCGGAGCGTTCCTCCTCCTGCTCGTCTTCACCGGCGATCCGCCCGTCTGGACGCTTTTGGTGACGCCGTGCCTCCTGTCGACGGCCAATGTCTTCTTCTTCCCGGCCAGGGCCGCGGCCGTGCCGAGACTGGTCCCCGAGGACAGGCTCTATGACGCGACTGCCCTTGGCAGCGCGACCATGAACCTGATGCAGTTGATCGGTCTGGGCTTGGCGGCAGGGCTACTCGGCCCGCTCGAGAAAGCGAATCCGACCGTGTTCTTCCCGCTTGCTATTGGGATCAACATGGCCACCTTCGCGGTCTCTGCCCTGTTCCTCCGGTCGCTGCCACCCCTTCCGCCAGAAGAAAAGCGCGAGAAGCACGACTGGAAGGCTGAGCTAGCGGAGGGTTTCCAAACGGTTTGGAGACACGGAGTCCTCCGTCCAATTCTCTTGGCCAACATGGCGGCTAGCTTGAGCATCGGCGGCTTCATGGTCGCGTACACGGCCACCAACCGGGCCTGGTTCGACGGGAAGTTTGCGACACTCGCCTGGATCGAGGTCGCGTTTGTCGTTTCGATGCTCGTGGGAAGCCTGGCTGTCGCGCAAGCTCGTGTGAGCCGGGTTGGCGCCGCCTACGCAGTCGGAACGTTCATCGTCGGCCTGACTGTCATCCTGATGGGCTACTCCCAAATTTATGGCTGGTTCGTGTTTTGGAACATCGTCGCCGGGCTCGCCCTGCCAATCGTGACCGTCCCTACACCGACCTACATGAATCTGGCCGTGTCGGACTCGGTCCGAGGGCGCGTGAACTCGTTCAGCGCCATGGTCTCGGCAGGCGTCCAGCCGATCGGGGCCGGAATCGTCGGTGTCGGTCTTGACCGACTAGGCATCACGACGGTGTATGTCGTCATGGGACTCGGCTTGATGGCCGCGGGCCTCGCGCCCCTGGCCTCGCGACAGTTCCGCGAGGCCAGGATGCCGAGTTCAGCCTAGCGTCGGCGCCGAACCGTCGTCTTTTTGGCAGGCGCCGACGCCGCCCCAGTTTGCGGCGGGTTCACGGCGTAGACCTGAAGCGCGTCCGACGCGCTCGTGGCCACCATCGCGCGACCATCGCCGGTAAAGACAACGGGAGAGCCGATAGCCGACATCTCTTCCAATGTGGCGACTTTGCGCATGGCCGGGAGTTCCCAGACCGCGACAGTCCGGTCGCTGGAAGACGTCGCGGCGAGGCGGCCGTTAGGGGAAAGGGCCGAGCCGATCACCCAGTCGCTATGGGCCTGAACCGCCGCAACCCGGGCCCTTCCAGGCACGTTCATGAGTGTCAGCTTGCCGTCGCGGCCCGCAGTCACGGCGCGCGTGCCGTCGGCCGAGGCCGAGATCCCGTTCACTCCCTGGCCCCCGGGAACTCCGATCGTTCCGGCGAGACTCCACTTCTTAGGCTCGTAGACCCGCAGGCCGTCCCTGAGCGTGCCCGTCAACAGGGCTCCCGAGCTATTAAAGGCAACACCATAAAGGTTGGCGCCACCACCGAGGATCGTGCCGACAGGATGGCCTCCAGCAGTCGGCCAAACCTTGATCGTGTCGTCGTTGCCAACAGTGGCGATGCGACTCCCGTCCGGCGAGAACGCTATGGCGATAATGGCTCTCTGATGGCCTCGATCACGGGGAAACTCGCGGACCTTCTTGCCCGTCTTGGCGTCCCAGAGATAGAGTCGCGCCGACTCGTCGCCGCTCGCCACGAGCGTTCCCGCTCGGTTGAAGGCCACAGACATTACGGGACGCGGGTGGCCCTGCATGGCGGCGACGGTCTTCATCGCCCTGGTGTCAAAGAGCCGGACGGTGTTGTCCTCGGTCGAAAAAGCCACCATCGGTCCGGAAAAAGCGGCGGCCATGGCAGTCACACGGAACTGATCAAAGGTCTTGACCCGAGTGACGGTCGGGGCGCTCGACGGCGCGAGGATCACGGTAGCGACGGCTAGACTGATCATCCTGTCTTTAATGACGAACAAGCGACAGGGTGGGAACCACGTCTAGGGCTTAGTAGGCACCACGAAGTCGCTGTCTTGATGCTTTCCGCCTTGAAACGACCACTTTGCCGTCCACATGACGCGGTCCTCGCCCCCGTCCGGACGCGTCTCACTGGCCCGGACCGTGAGAGGGACGGATCGCTGGACGTCGACCACGATTTCGACCGAGGCCTTGGTCGGCTTCGACCGCTCAGCGATGTACCGAATGATCTTGCGTTCCTTGCCTTGGACTTGGACCACCTGCGACTCGGAATTGAGCGCGTAGCCGGCTTCGCCCCGGGCCAGTGCCCTGATCAGCGGCCCCCAAAAAGGCTCACCTGACCGGAAGGGCGAGGCCATCCTCCGGACGATCGTCAACGGCAACTTATCGAGACTCTCGTCGCCAGCCTTCAGGGCCCCACCATAAGGTGGAAGATTCCTCCATTCCCCAAAGGCCAGTTCGACCCGCCGCTTCCCGTCTCCTTTGAGAAGGTTCTGCTGAGGCCCACTGTCAGGCGAAAAGTACTGGATCGAGAACGTTCTTTCGTCGCGGATCTTCCAGTCCGACTTCACGTCAAACGATCCTTCCTTGTAACTTGCGATCACCTGGGTCGACGCCAATGACTCTCGCAGAGCAAGAAGCGCCCGGTCCATCTTTTCGGCTTCAATCACCATTTGGTTGGATTCGGGCTTCCATCCCTTGGTTCCAGGCGGGCTGATCGACAGTTTTGCGTCCAAAGCCCTGCGCGCGGGCTCGCTGAGCTCGAAGCTCTTCGGGACTTCGGACCGCGCAGGAGTCTCGGCCCCAGTGGACGGGGGGGGGCTCTTGGCCGTGTCGTCTCGCACGACGCCCCGGCCCGGCTCGCCGCATCCGACCAGAACCGCGAGCGCTCCAATGATCCAAACTCGCCTCACACCAGGCATGACGTCGGAAAGACGGCCGAAAGGTCGGGGTCCCGTCACGAACTCGGCACGCCCGAAAGCGAAAGTGGGTGATCGAGCTTAGCCCAGTATGCAAGGTCGATCTCAGGGAAGCAAGCGTCCTTCTCTTGACAGTCAAGCAAGAACTCCTTCTCGGTTCCGGTCATGACGTGCCCTTGCTGGACCTCCAAGGCCAAATCGGCCAAGCGATTGAAGCGCTCGATGTGGTCGGCGAAACGTGCTTCTGCGTAGTCCCTGGCCGCCCAAGTCGAGATCAAGAACTGCCAGTCGCTCGCTTCTGCCAAGAGCAGCTCCCGGGCGCACTGCTCCACGATCTCATGGGCCGGCCCTCCCGCGAGGGCCGAGGCCATCTCCCTCATGCGCTTTTGGCACGGGTACAGGTCCGCCCAAGTCCAAATGTTGTCCTCGTTGAGCCAAACGCTGTGGTACCCGCCCTCGCCCCAAGAACCCTCGGGAAGCGAAATGCGGTGCCTCGGCGGCTCGCGGTCGATCAGGTCGCCTCCTGAGACCATCTCGACTGATCCATCCCTGTGCATCTCCAAGGCCGACTCGTAGAGGAACTCGGGGCCTTCCCACCACCAATGGCCAAAGAGCTCGGTGTCGTACATCGCCACGACCGTGCCCTCTCGGTTCGCCTGGCCCCGATAGCGGGACAAGGTGCCCTTGACCAGCGACACAAAGTCGCGAGCATGGCCATGGATCCTGTCGTAGGCCACCCAGGGGTCGTACGGCTCCTTCGCTCCAAGATCGGCCTTGTTCTGACTGATGCGCCAGTAGCGCAGCCGACCGGGGTAAAGCTGCTTGTGAAACTCCAGGTAGTACTCATCGCCTGGATAGCCGATGTCGCCTGACCAGACCTTCACGGTCGTCTCGGGGTCTCTGGCCATGACCACCGTGCCACCGGCGAGCGTGTAATGCTCGTACTCGCTCCGGGCTTCGGCAGGAGGAGTGAAAAGGTGGCGGCTCCTTTCGAACATTTCGGCAAGTTGCGGGAACTTCTGCCAATAAGTCCCGAGGGGCTCCCCGCCACGTATCAAGTGCGAGTCGACAAAGAAGTACTCAATCCCGCTTTCGCGGACAAAGTCGTCCACCGCCTTCCGCGGCCACGGGGTCTCGTCTTCGCCGACAGGGGACTTCCAGTCGTAGCCAGGGCGGTAGGCGCACTCGGGCAGCCAGATCCCCCGCGGCTTTGACCCGAAACGCCTCACATGGGACGAGACGGCCAGTTTCACCTGAGCTTGCACGCTCTCATCGGTCCCGAGCAAAGGGAAGTAGCCGTGAGTGGCCCCACAGGTGATCAGTTCGATGAGCCCGTCCTCTTGGAACTCGCGCAGGGCCCCTGTGATCGAACGGCCCCACTTGTGCTTGAACTGCATCAGAGCCCTCGAATAAACCCGTTGCCACATGGCGGCGATCCCCACCATCTTCAGCTCGGAGTGCTTATCGAACCGGGCTTGGTCGCTGACCGCGTAGTCGATTTTCTCTTGACAGTAGTCCTCGAAGCCGGACTTGAACGAAGGGTCGTCCAACTGCTCTCCCAGGATGGGGGTCAGGTTGATCGTCCACCTTGGCTTGATCCCTTGTAGCCGAAGGCGGTCTAAGGCGTCCAGGATCGGCAGATAGCACTCGGCCGCGCTCTCGAAGAGCCAGTCCGTGCCGTGAGGCGACTTCCCGTGCGAGAGCACATACGGCATGTGCGAGTGAAGCACGAGCATGAACCGGCCTGCCGACATCTCGCTTGATTCTAGCCAATCGGTCCAGCCGCTCTCTGCTGAACTACCGACCCGTGAACAAAAGAGCCGTCAAGAAGTAGTTGGCGACATAGATGAGGACCATCGAGATGACAACCGTGTTCGTCGTCGCCCGGCCCACTCCGACCGCCCCCTCGCGCGAGCGGAGCCCCTGTTGGGCCGCCACGACCGCGATGATGGCCCCGAAAGCGACCGTCTTGACCATCCCCTTGAAGAGGTCGCCTGACTCCACCCACTGACGGATCGACGTCCAAAAAGCGCCCTCGGGCACCCCTCCACGGTATACCGAGACCAAGAATCCGCCTGTCACACCGGCATAGACGCCGACCAGGCACAGCATCGGAAGGGTGACGACGGCCGCGATCAACCGCGGGACGACCAAGTAGCTGACAGGGTTGACATTGAGAGAGCGCAACGCGTCGATCTGCTCCGAGACGGCCATCGTCCCGATTTGGGCCGCCATCGCCGAACCCGCCCGGGCCGCCACCATGATCCCGGCGAGAACAGGCGCGATCTCGCGCGTGACGGCAAGGCCGATCGCAGCCCCGGCCAAGCTGGAAGCCCCATACCGGACAAGCAATTCGGACGAGTACAGGGCGAGCACTGCCCCCGAGGCGAAAGTGGTCAGCGCGACGATCGGCACCGAATTGAGACCGATGAAAGCCATCTGGCTCAAGGTCTCAGCGGCCTCGAAGGGCCGCGCGATCAGGCGGCGCAACGACTCGGCCAGGAGGAGCGCGCACTCACCGACAAACGTCAAGACAGCCCCGACCGCCCCTCGCGAAAGGGCCGACTCAGCGCCCGGTCTTTTGGCCATTCGAGCGAGACTACCCGCGGGGCCCCTGGACGAGGCCCCGACCGTTCAGACCGTAGAATGTGACCAGGATGCTCGTCAAGGTCATTGTTTCAGTCGTCATCGGTGCGGCGGCAGGTGGGGCCTACGCCGCCTGGATGGCCAGCATGAAGACCGGGTGACTGAGTTGCCAACAACCGGCGGTGCCGGTTGTAGTTGGGGCCGTCATTGGCCTGATCTCCGCCTTGGCCTCGCGATGATGGAACCCGTCGCCGTCTACGTCCACACACCCTTCTGTCCAAGCAAGTGCGGCTATTGCGACTTCAACAGCTACGCGATGTCGGGCGGCATCGTAGACCGGACCGTCCAAGCGATGCTGGCGGAGATTCATCGGTCGCCGTGGCGAGGAAGGCCCGCCAAGACTGTGTTCTTCGGCGGCGGCACCCCGACATTCCTGTCACCCGGTCAATTGACTGGACTCTTGAAGGCAGTCCTCGAGGTTCACCCACCCATCCCGGGAGCCGAAGTGACGAGCGAGGCCAACCCCGGAACGGTCGACGCCGAAAAGTTCGACGCCATGGTCGAAGCCGGATTCAACCGGCTCAGCCTCGGAGCTCAAAGCTTCGACACTGGCGACCTTCACCGGCTCGGCCGAATCCACGAGGCCACCGACGTCGCGAAGGCGGTCGCGGCCGCCAGACGGGCCGGCTTTCGATCTCTGAACATCGATCTGATGTTCGCCTTGCCAGGACAGTCGATGCGGGGATGGAGAACCAACCTTGAATTGGCTCTGGGCCTCGCGCCCGACCACCTGAGCCTTTATTGCCTCACGATCGAGCCAAACACCCGGTTCTATCGCCACCATCTTCGAGGGGCCCTTGAGCTCCCCAGCGAAGAGACGCAAGTCGCCATGTACGATCTGGCCGTTCAAAGGTGCCAGGAGGCCGGCCTTGATCACTACGAGATCTCGAACTTCGCACGGCCAGGCCACGAGTCTCGCCACAACCTCTGTTACTGGCGAGCCGAGGAGTACCTGGCATATGGGCCCGGAGCTGTAGGATGTTTCGGATCAGGCGACGATCAGCGAACTCGGTACACCAACACGAAGCACCCGGAACGCTATGCCGAGGCGGTCGAATCAGGTTTGCGCCTCTGGTGCGATGAAGAAGCGGTGGACGGGCACACAAGGCGCACTGAGGCCGTCATGTTGGGACTTCGCTTGTCCGAAGGGTTGGACGTCCAATCAATGAATCTCGATCCTGACCCGATGGTCAAGGCCGTGGAGAGAGGCTGGGCCGCCGTCTCAGAGGGACGGTTCCGATTGACCGACCAGGGCCGCCATTGGTGTTCCGAGGTCGCCACGTGGCTCATATGACCCAATCCGAGCGACTGTTGCGAACTCTCAGGCAGGACCTGTCGTCATAGCCGGTTGTCGCTGGCTCCAATTTCTCCGCGAAGCTGGTTTCCGCGACACCGTCAATCCTCAGTTGCCCGGCCGTTTTTCGGCCGGTCTTTTTGTCTTAGCATCCCTGAGGATCTCTTAGCCTGCGCCCGTGGGCGACGCTGCCCTGAGGCGGCCCCTAACGTGGCCAATGAGCAGGGCAATGTCCGAAGGCCGGACGCCCGGAATCCTGGTGGCCTGACCGATCGTCATCGGCCTCACCCTTCCGAGCTTCTCTCGGCTTTCGAAGCTCAGGCCCGGAAGCGCGTCATAGTCGAGGCCCGCCGGGATCACCAAGTCGTCCAGGCGCTTAGCCATGTCGGCCTCTTCCTCCTGTCGCTTGAGATAGCCAGAATAGACCGCCTCGATCTCTACCTGAGCCCGCGCCGCCTGCTCGGGAGATCCTGGATCGTCCGATATTCCGACCAGAGGACCAGGGCCAAGTCCGGCCTCTCCAGCCAGAGATTCGACCGTCTCGAGCCCGACTCCTGGGCGCTTCATGAGTTCGAGCAACGTCGAGCGTCCCTTGATCGGGGCCAGGCCCCGCCGTTCAAGCAGAGGGTTCTTGCTCTCAAAGACGAAAGTCGTGCCAAGCCATTCACGGGCCGAGTCCATGGCCCGGAGCTTGGCCTCCAAACGCCGCCGGCGCGACTCGCAGGCCAGCCCGATCTCCGCTGACAACGGGGTCAGCCGCTGGTCGGCGTTGTCGTGCCTCAGCACAAGGCGGTGCTCGGCCCTGGCCGTCAGCATGCGATAAGGATCCTCGACCCCTTTGGTGACCAGGTCGTCGATCATCACCCCAATGAAGCTGTTGGTGCGAGACAAGACGACCGCAGGCTCGCCTGCCGCCGTCCGCGCCGCGTTGATCCCAGCCACGATCCCCTGCCCCGCCGCCTCCTCGTAGCCGCTCGTGCCGTTGATCTGCCCAGCCAGGAACAGACCCTCGACCAGCTTCGACATGAGCGTGGGTTCGAGTTGGAGCGGGTCGGCCATGTCGTATTCCACCGCGTATCCCGGCCGCGTCATCTCGACCCGTTCAAGGCCTGGGATCGTGCGCAACGCCTCGATCTGGATCTCGGCGGGCAGCGACGTCGAGAATCCCTGGACATAGACGGAGTCGCTGTCCCACTCCTCTACCTCAAGAAAGATCGGATGGGAGTCCTTGTCGGCGAACCGGACGACCTTGTCCTCCACGCTCGGGCAATAGCGGGGCCCGACGCCTTGGATCTCGCCTGAGAACATCGGGCTTTCGTGGAGCCCGCTTCGAAGAATCTCGTGGGTCGCGGGCGTCGTCCTCGTCTGCCAAGTCGGAAGAAGCTCCCTCTTCGGAAATGGCAAGTCATGGAGGAAGCTCATCGGGCCTGCTTGCGGCTCGCTCGGCATCACCTCGGCCTTATCAAGGTCAATGGATCCCAGTCGAACGCGGGGGGTCGTGCCAGTCTTGAAGCGACGCAACCTGACTCCGAGGCCAGCCAACCAGGCGCTCAGGCCCTCGGCCGCTTGGTCGCCGTGCCGGGCCGCGACCGTCTTGTTCCGCCCCTCGTGGCAGAGCCCATTGAGGAACGTGCCTGTCGTCACAACCACACTCTGGGCTTCGACCGCCTGCCCGTCTGCCAGACGGATCCCGCTCACCCGGCCTCCAGACGTTTCAAGGCTCTCGACGAGGCCCTCTCGAACGGTCAGTCTCGGCTGGCCCTCCAGCACGCGGCGCATGAAGGCTGGATAGTCCGACTTGCAGACTTGGGCCCGAGTCGTCTGGACGGCTGGGCCTTTTCCGGTACCGACACGCCTCAGGTGAGTCAGCGTGTGGTCGGTCGTCACCGCCATTTGTCCCCCCAAAGCGTCGACTTCACGGGCCATGTGCCCTTTGGCTGGGCCCCCAATCGAGCAGTTGCACGGCAGATGCCCGATCCTGTCGGCGCGAAGCGTCACGCAAAGGGTCTCGCGGCCCAGACGGGCCGAGGCCAGGGCCGCCTCGATCCCGGCGTGCCCGGCTCCGATCACAATGACGTCGAACCGCTCCAAGTTCGCGAGTGTACTCGCCGCCGCCAGTCCCATCGCCTTCGGCCCGAGGATCGTAGAGTGCACAGGACGTGGATCGGGTCGACCTGACAATCATCGGAGGAGGGCCTGTCGGGCTCTTTGCCGCCTTCTATGCGGGCATGAGGGGCATGAGCGTCCGGATCGTGGACAGCTTGGCCGAGCTCGGAGGGCAACTCGTGGCCCTTTATCCGGAGAAGTATGTCTTCGACATGCCTGGCTTCCCCAAGGTTTTGGCCCGAGACTTGGCCAACAGCCTGATCGAACAAGGGACGCAGTTCGGCCCCGAAGTCGTGCTGAGCCAGACGGCCGAGCGGCTGGATTCCGACGAGGAAGGCTACACGATCGTCACCCGGTCTGGACTCCATCTCCCGACCCGGACCGTTGTCATCTCGGCAGGGGCAGGGGCGTTCAGTCCGACCAAGCTCGGTGTCGAGCGAGAGGACGACTTCGTCGGCCAAGGCGTGAGCTATGGAGTGAAGGCCAAAGCCGATTTCGCGGGGAAAAGGTGCCTGATCGTCGGCGGCGGGGACAGCGCCTTCGACTGGGCTCTGAACCTGCACAATGTGGCTGAGTCGATCTCCATCGTCCATCGGCGCGACCAGTTCCGTGCCCATGAAGAGACGGTCAAGGAAGTCGCCGGACTTGGCGTGCCTTTCCGCCTTTGGAAGGTCGTGAAAGCCTTGCACGGCGAGGGCAGGCTCACTTCCGTGACGCTGGAAGACACCAGGAGCAAGGAGACCGAAGAAATCGCGTGCGAGGCCCTGGTCGTCAACATCGGCTTCAAGTCGTCTCTCGGCCCGATCAAAGAGTGGGGCTTGGAGCTCAATAGGAATCAGATCCTCGTGGACCATCTGGGCCGAACCAACCGTCCAGGAGTCTTCGCGGTCGGGGACGTATGCGACTTCGACGGCAAGCTCAAGCTCATCGCGACTGGGGTCGGCGAGGCCGCCACCGCCGTCTGTGTCGCCAAGACGATGATCGATCCCGGGGCGAAACTCTTCCCAGGACACAGCTCCGACATGGAGCAGTTCGCTTAGGCGACAGCCCTCATTCTTCGATCAGGTACTCGGCGATGAGGCCAGCCGTGTCGCGAAGGGCATCGACATGCGTTCGCTCGTACCCGTGGCTGGTGTCCACCCCGGGGCCGATGAGCGCCACTTGCGCCTGGCCACCCGAGAACCAATAAGCCCCACCGTCGGAGCCATAGTGGGGATAGGTGTCCGGCCGGAGTTCGATCCCAGCAGAGTCAGCGAGGGCCCTGAGCTTCTCAGAGAGCTCACGGCTATAGGGCCCGTTCGAGTCTTTCAGACAGATGGAGCAGTGGAACTCGTCCCCGTTCTGGCCCTCGCCGACGCAGGCCATGTCGAGCACCACGATCTCGGTCAGGTCGTCGGGCAAACCGTCCATGCCTCCGTGCCCGACCTCCTCGTGGACACTGAACAAGGCGTGCGTCCTTTGCGCCGGACTCACCCCAGCGTCCTTGAGCGCCTTCAGCGCCGCCATCAGGCAAGCCACACAGGCCTTGTCGTCAAGAAACCGGGAGCGGACGAACCCAGCCTCGCCTCGCTCAAATCGAGGGTCGAACGCAACGTAATCACCGATCTCGATCCCAAGAACCTTGGTCTCTTCCGCCGTTGTCGTGCGCTCGTCCAACCGAATCTCCAAGTTGTCCTGATCTCGTTTGGCCTCCCTTGAATCCTTGTTCACGTGCGCGGCCCCATTGGCCAAGACGACCGAACCACGAAACTGCGTGCCTCGCCTGGAGCGCACGACGACGCCCTCGCTCTCGACCGCGGGCCAGACAACCCCGTTCAGGGCCGTCATCTTGAGCCGACCGTTCGGCTTGATCTCCTTGACCATCGCGCCCAAGGTGTCGACATGGGCGGTCAGGGCCCGGGGGCGGTCGTTCTTGAGCCCGTCGATGCGGGCCACCAACGCCCCTTTGCCCGTCTTCACGCTGGTGATGCCGAGTTCCTCCAGCCCTTGCTGGACGAAGCTCACAGCCCAGTCCGTGTCTCCCGTCGGGCTCGGCGAGTTGATCAAGTCTTCGAGGAACCGAAGAAGGTAGTCGGTCGAGACTTCGAACCGGGGCATTGGGGGCTAGTTTAGCCCGAAGATTCAAGGCCACCCACTGGCCCCTCCCCTTTGACGGACCATAATGGTCCCCATGGAAGCGGGCCCCAAGAAGGTCAAGATCGTGACCCTCGGGTGCGCCAAGAACGATGTCGACAGTGAAGAGATCGCCGGCGTCCTCCAGAAGTCGGGTTACCAGGTTAGCGTCGACGCCGAGACCGATGTCACGGTTGTGAACACGTGCGGCTTCCTTGAGGCGTCCAAACAGGAGTCGATCGCTGCGATCCGAAAGGCCGTCGCCGAAAAGGGCGTGGGCCGCGTCATTGTCGCCGGTTGCCTGTCCCAGAGGCTAGGGGCCGAACTCGAAAAGCTGGCCCCGGGGGCAGACGCCTATGTCGGGGTCGGACAGATGGGCCGGTTCGATGAGATCGTCGATGGATTGGGCCATACCCCGCTGATCGACCTTTCACCCCCGCACCATCGCTGGGCCGACGTCAAGACTCGAGCCCGTTCCGGCCACCCTTGGAGCGCCTACCTGAAGGTGAGCGAGGGTTGCGACCACCGGTGCACCTTCTGCACCATCCCCAGTTTCCGCGGGGCCCATCAAAGCAAGCCACTCGAGCGGATCCTTGACGAAGCGAGACAACTCACTTCGACTGGGGCCAAAGAGCTGAACCTGGTCGCTCAGGACGTGACCCAGTACGGCTACGACCTCTACCGGGAGTTCTCCTTGCCCAAGCTCCTCCGTTCCTTAAACGAGGTTGAAGGCGTCGAGTGGATCCGCCTTCTGTACTTCTATCCAAACCGCCTCACCGACGAAGTGATCGAGGCAATGGCTGCGCTCGACAAAGTGCTTGAGTACATCGACATCCCGTTGCAGCACGTGCACCCGGACACCCTTCGCCGGATGAAGCGGCCCTGGGACGGCGAACGGTACTTGAAGCTGTTCGAACGGGTCAGGGCGGCCATGCCGCACGCTGCGATCCGGACGACCTTCATCGTCGGGTTCCCGGGCGAAGACGAGGGCGAGTTTCAAGCCTTGCTCGACTTTGTCCGCGACGCCAAACTCGACCGCGTCGGCGCCTTCACCTACAGCCGCGAACCAGGCACCCCGGCCCACGAAATGCCCGATCAGGTGCCCTTCCGGGTCAAACGGGAGCGGTACGACCGTCTGATGCGGCTCCAGCGGTCGGTCTCGATGCAGAAGAACAAGGGATTCCTGGGGCGAACCCTTGACGTCTTGATCGAGGAGAAAACTCAGAACGGGGGGCGTGGGCGATCCTACCGCGACGCTCCCGAGATCGACGGCACTGTGGAAGTCGGCGGGGCTGCAGAACCTGGCTCGATCGTCAAGATCCAGGTCACTGGGTTTACCGAGCACGACCTTTCGGGAACCGTCGCCTAGGCACGTTTCTGGCTTCGCGCCCTGATCAGGACAGCCACCAAGTTCAACGTGATCAGTATCGCGAGGAGAACGATGATCGCGGCCGCTGCGGCCTGATGAAACCCACTCTGGGGGCGTGACGACCAGTCGAAGATCTGAATCGGCAGGACCGTGAACTTTGACGACAGATTTTCCGGCACGGTCGCGATGAACGCCACCGCCCCGATCGTGATCAAAGGCGCTGTCTCGCCGATGGCCCGGGAAAGGCTCAGGATCACACCTGTGACGATGCCGGACATGGCGTTCGGAAGGCTCTGGGTCCGCACCATCTGCCACTTGGTCGATCCGAGCGCCAACGCCCCATGACGGTAGCTGTCGGGAACGGCACGGATCGACTCCTGGGCGACCACGATGATGGTCGGCAAGACGAGCAACGAGAGAGTCAGCGCCCCGGCAATGATCGAGCGGTCCATGGCGAAGAACCGGACGAACACCGCGAGCCCGAGCAAGCCATAGATGATCGACGGCACACCCGCCAAGTTGTTGATGTTGACTTGGATGAACGACGTCAAGGGGTTGTTCTTCGGGCTGAACTCCTCGATGTAGACGGCGGCCGCGATCCCGACCGGCACCGCGATCGCGGCCGTGATCAAGATGATCCAGATGCTCCCCATCATCGCCGCCTTGATCCCGGCCGCTTCGGGCCGCCGCGAGCTGAAGTTCTGAAAGAACTCCGGGTTCAGCCTCGGGAGACCGTCTTGCAAAATGGAGAAGAGCAAGTACACCAACACGACGCACGACGCGACGACCGAGAGGAGGCACACGACTCGGAACGCCTTGTCGGCCGCCTTCCGGCGTCTCGCTAACGGGCTGGTCTGGATCGAGAGGGCCATCAGTTGTACGCGAGCCGGTACCGGCGGACGATCCTCCTTGCGAGAATATTGAGGAACAGTGTGATGGTGAACAAGGTCGCGGCGACCGCGAAGAGCGTCAGGTAGGCCACACTTCCCGCTGGCGTGTCGCCCTTCGAGATCTGCACGATGTAGGCGGTCATCGTGGCGATGCTCTCGCCAAAGTTCAGCGTCATCTTCGGGGTCTGGCCGGCGGCGAGGGTCACGGCCATCGTCTCGCCGATCGCGCGCGAGACCGCCAGGATGAACGAAGCCATGATCCCTGAAAGCGCCGCCGGGATCAGGATCTTTCGTACGACTTCAAAGGAGGTCGAACCCATCGCGAGACCACCTTCTCGCAACGAGCGGGGCACCGCGGCCAAAGCGTCGTCGCACAATGACGTGACCAAAGGCAAGATCATCACACCGACCACGATCGCGCCCGACGCCGCGTTGAAGACTTCGACCGATGGGAAGAAATGACGGATGAGCGGCGTCACGTGGAAGAGCGCGAAGAACCCATAGACCACGGTCGGTATCCCCGCCAGGATCTCAAGGATCGGCTTGAGGATGTTCCTCGCCGTCGCCGAGGCGTATTGGCTCAGATAGACGGCGCTCGCCAAGCCCAGTGGCAGGGCGATCACGCTCGCGCCGACCGTGATCATCAGCGTGCCGTTCACCAAAGGCAAAATCCCGAACTCAGGGTTCGCGAAAGTCGGCGACCATCGGGTGCCCGCAAAGAACTCCCACGGAGTGACCCCGGACTTGACGAAGAACGCGACCGTCTCGATCCCAAGGATCCAGATGATCGCGGCGGTGGTCACGATCGAGACCGCGGCGCAAAGGAAACAGAGAAATCCAGTGACGCCCTCTTGAACCACGAGGGCGGTGACCCTCTTGTGAAAACGCTGAGGCTTCAGCGCCTCCTGGCCTGCCGCCGCGCCCGGACTCAGCCGCCCGTCTCCCTCTTCAAGATCTCGGCGATTCCGAGGCCCACCTCAGCCCCCTTGAACAAAGAACCGGTCTTTCGCTCATCAAAGTGCTTCTTCACGACGTCCAGAACCTCCTTGGGCAAGGGAATGAACTTGGCCTCTTCGACTAGCTGAGAGCCATTGGCGAAAAAGTACTCCATGAAGGCCCCGACCACCTTGTTGGTCTCCATGGCCTTGGTGCTGACGTAGATCAGCAACGGTCGGGAGAGCGGCTGATACGTCGCCCCGACCACCGACCGGACGCTCGGGGCGACCGGGCCTGACCCATTGTCAATGGCGACCGCTTTCAGGTCGTCTTGGTTCTCTTCATAGTATCCGAACCCAAAGTAGCCCAGAGCCCCCTTGTCGCCCTTCACGCCTTGAATGAGGACGTTGTCGTCCTCGCTGGCTTGATAGTCGGTGCGACTCGCCTTCTCCTTTCCTACGATCGCCAATGTGAAGTAGTCGAACGTGCCGGAATCGGTGCCGGCGCCGTAGAGCTTGAGCGGAACGTCAGGGAAGCCGGGCCGCACGTCCTTCCAATTGTTGATCTTCGAGCCCGGCTCCCAGATCTTCTTGAGCTCGGCCACAGTGAGATGGTCGACCCAGTTGTTCTCCTTGTTGACCACGACCGTCAAGCCGTCAAGGGCGACTGGCAGCTCAATGAAGTCGATCCCATTGGCCTTGGCTTTGTCGATCTCCTCTTGCTTGATCGGTCGGGACGCCATCGAAATGTCGATCTCCCCCGCGTCGAACTTCTTGAATCCGCCTCCGGTTCCCGAAGTACCGACCGTCACTCTGGAGTCAGGATGGGTCTTGGAGAACTCCTCGGCAACGGCGGCCAGGATCGGCGTGACCGTGCTGCTGCCATCGATGGTCAGGGAGCCCGATACCCCGCCCGACTTCGAGCCGGTCTCCTTCGATCCGGAGTCGCCGCTCTCGGACGTCGGCCCGCAACCAACGAGGCAAGCGGCCAAGGCCGAGCCGACCAACAGCGTCAGAATCCCAACTGTGCGTGAACTCATCTCTTCCAAACAGTATTCCGCACTCGTTAACGGTTTATTAAAGATTGGGACGCTCGATCACTGCCATGGCCACGGCCGTCCCTCGTTCGTGGCTGATGCTGACGTGCACCCTGAGGCCGGGCGAGTCGGAAAGAGAAGCAACCGGGGCGCCGAGCGCGCCGGTCGTCACTTCAATGACCTGGAATGACACGGGACGGCCCAAGGCCTTGATGACGGCTTCTTTGGCCGCCCAACGGCCCGCGACCCATTCCGCCTCCTTGATCTCCGACCGCTCAGTTGGGGTCAAGAGTCTCTCCAAGAACCGCTCGCGGCGCATCGCTTTGGCGATCCTCTCGACCGAAACAATATCGATCCCGACACCAGCGATCATGGAGACGGATTGGCCTCTTCCAATAGCTCGGCGACGTCGACCAAGCTCACCCTGTCATCTTTCAGGCTCGCCCCCAACATGATCCGGCAGAATGGACAAGCCACCGCGATCTTCTCCGCTCCCGTGTCGGTCAGCTGCTTGAGGCGACGCTCGCTCGGCCGTTTGCCGATCTCTTCGTCCATCCACATCCTGCCTCCTCCCGCGCCGCAACAAAGCGTCTTGGCAGCGTGGGCCTTGGGCTCGACCAGTGCCCGGTTCGGACTGGGGTCGGCCTTCAGCGCGTGGACCAGGCCAGGATCCTCTGTGTTGTGGCGGGACTCCTCGCCCAACAGTCCCCTTTGCGCGTCGCTCTCGCCGTTGACCCGGGAAAGATAACAAGGATCATGGAGCGTGACCGACCCTGGGGCCGGGGTGGCAGCGCGCAAACGCCCCTCTTGCACCATCTGGTTGAGCAACTGCGTGTGATGGAACACTTCAAGACTCCCGCCAAAGTCTCCGTACTCGTTCTTGAAGGTGTTGAAGCAGTGGGGGCACGCGGTGACGACCTTCTTCACGTTGTATCTGTCGAAAACACCGACGTTCTTGGTCGCCTGCTCCTGGAACAAAAACTCGTCGCCCGTGCGGCGAACCGGGTCGCCGGTACACGCCTCTTCATTGCCAAGACACGCGAAGCTGACACCTGCTTGCTTCAAGAGTCGAGCGACCGCCTTCGTGGTCTTGACCGCCGCCGGATCGGTCGCCCCCGCGCACCCGACCCAGAACAAGTATTCAAACTCGGCACCGTCGCGGCAGAGCGGGATCTCAAGGCCCTTCATCCAGTCCTCGCGGCTGGATGAGGCCGCTCCCCAAGCGTGGCCGGTCGATCCGACCTGTCGCAGCATCACAGCGCCCGTTCCTGCAAACCGGCCCTCGGCGACCAAGTTGCGGCGCGAGTCGACAATGATGTCCACGTGCCGAATGAGGACCGGGCACGCCTCGACGCAGGCGTTGCACGTCGTGCAAGCCCAAAGCGCCTCCTCGGAGACCGCCTCTGCCACGGGCACCCCGGACTTGGCGGCACCGAAGACGTCGGCCACAACCTGCTTCGGATTCAGGACCTTCCCAACGTTGTAAGCAGGACAGACCTCGGTACACCTCCCACAAGACATGCAGGCGTCCAGTGAAAGGAGATGCCACCTCGAGTACTCATCGGCCCGGCTCACCCCGATCTGGCCCGTCTTCTCGACCTCTTCCATCGAGATCGGCTTCAAGGCGCCCATCGGCTGGTCTGGCGCCCCGGAGGCGGTCAGCGTCGCCGTTACGATGTGCTTGATCCGCATGTTCGGCAAGTACACGAAAAACCCAGCGACGAGCAGGGAATGGAACCACCAGACTCCGATGTAAACCGCCGGAGTCACGCCCGGCATGAGCCCTGCGACGGCGTTCCCAACTGGGGACGCCCAATCCCAGGGCTTGGGATCCGCCGAAATGCGGGCCCCCTCCAGCACGTACCCGGTGATACCAAGGGCCAAAAGCAAGGCCAGCGTCCAATAGTCGCTCGGTTCGTGCGACAACGGGTTCTTGGTGAAGGCGGGCTTGCCCGTGTCCGAGTCGACCCTGGCTTGACCATGGGCGCGCACCAGGCTCCAACGGCGCCAAAGAGCCCATCCGACACCGACCACGAAGAACAGACCGAGGATGTCGAAGACGGTCTCATAGACCAAGTAGTACGTGCCCCGATGGAAGTTGGGGATTCCGAGCAAAGGGCCATAGCTCGCGATGGCGAGGAGGGTCGTCGCCAAGAAGAGCGACAAAAACCCGTAAAAGATCATCAGGTGCATCGGCGCCCCGTCTTTGGGACGACTGCCCTGCACCTTGCGTTGGCCAAGAACGTACTTGACCACGCCGCCAAAGTAGTCCGGCTTCCAATCGATCGGCCGGCCCTTCATCCAGACCCGTGCCCGTGCCCAGAACTGCCACACCATGGCGGCGAGGCTCAGGGCCATCAGGCCATAAAATGCGGCCTTCCAGGCCGGACCCTCCATGAAGAGGAACTCGGTACGGGTCGGTTCCACCGTCGCCACAATACTCGGACCCAGGCGGACGGTGCCTATTGGGCTCGGTTAAACGAGGCGCAACTTCGGACGCGCCCCGACGGAGAATCTTTGGGCCACATCGAGAAGCGGCGCGATCTCGATCTTGGACCGATGGGCCGTTAACCAGTCGATCAGAGACTGGTGGGCCGACGGATCGACCGTCTCAAAAGAAAGAACGACCCAATCAGGATCGTCGAAGGCTCTCTCCAGCACCTTCGTCACTCCGAGGATGTTGTCAGCGGGCACCGGCACGACCCGGAGCCTGAGAAGATCAGGCGACCGAAGGTCGTTGCGCCCGGTCTCACCGGACCGGCACACGGCACACCGCTTCTCAACGACCGGGCGATAGTCCTCGTAGTCGGCGCACCTTGGCTCGCCCAACGGATAGGCAAAGCTCGTCGGGCCCTGCGACGGGAACAACTCCGCCAGTAAGCGTCCGCATTCTTCTATGTCGTCGGCTATCATTTCTGGCGTCCACGCGGGCAACGAGCCGTCCGGCAGTGCCGCCGCAACCAAACACCCGTTCCCAATTTCGTGTCCGGCCGCCTGCGCGGCCCGCCAAGTCTGGATCGAATCGAGCATCAGGGCCGGCTCGGCATAGAAAGTCGCCTTGAGGCCAGCCGCCTCAAGTTGCGGAAAAACGACCGACCCGTGCTCGGTCAGGGTGCCGTCATAGGTAAGCGAGACGACCCCTTTGTCCTCTCGGGAGCGACGCCCTGTCGCCATATGCTAGTGATACTCCGGACACGGGCCAAATGGTTCAGCTTTTAGGCAGTTCCCTCGTAAAAACGACAGTCTCCCCTTCAGAATCGTCCGGTTCGAGCCGCAAACCGCCTTCACCGTCCTTTCTCAACTGGAGCTTCTTGTCGAACCACCTCAAGTCGGACTCGACATCGTCAATCCGGTTGCGGTCGGCGAGGAGTTGCTGGCGCGTCATCCCGAAGACCCGCTCGACAATCAGTGTCAAGCCGGACTCGTCTTCCTCGACTTTGCCTTGCAACACCCGGCCACGAGCTTCGAGGAGGAATTGACGGTCCTCGGTGATTTGAAGCTTGTAGCCTCCCAAGGCGTCGGCCAAAGCGTCCGACGTGACCGTCTGGGACGGCTTCGAGCCGTCCGCCGGCAATCGACCGACAAAAGAACCGCTCCATGGATCCTGCGTTTCCGAGTTCGTCGGGCCAGAAGGAGCGCATCCCCAAGCGAGACAGACCACAGCGATGAAAGTTGCCCGCATCCCTTTATTGAACCCGGATTAGGTTCCCCTCGTGTTGCCGAAGAGCGTCACGTGGTAGCGCGGCGTCAGCCGCCAGCCAAGCTCAGCCACTCGGGGCAACAAGGCTCTTTCTCGGGCGACCAGCACGTCGGTGTCGGTACCCTCCGCCATCACGAAAATTCTTTCTGGCGAAACTTTGGGCAATGATGCGACCAGTTCGGCCGCCTCGGTAAGTTCGTCAACTTCGAGATCGGGGTTGACGACAAACTTGAGTTGGCAATGGTGCCTCGCCAGGAGCTTGTGAAGCGGCCCACGGTCAAGGCGGGTCGCCTCGTGACGTTGACGCCACTCGCCGTCCGGCGTTGAACCCGAGAGCTTCGGGCTCACCGACATGAGGTCGCACTCCAGATCGCGGTAGAGCGTCCCGGCCGTCTCGATGGTCACGACTCGGCCAGCCTTCTGGAGGGCCGCGACCAGATCTTCGACTGGATCGAACAGCATCGGCTCTCCGCCCGTCACCACGACGTGACTGACCGGGCTCGCCAACGCTTGGGAAAGAACCTCGTCGACGCGGCACACCGGCCCCTCAGGACTCCAACTGGCGTAAGGCGTGTCACACCAAGAGCACCGCAAATTACAGCCACTCAGGCGGACGAAGACGGAGGGAACCCCCAGCCAAAATCCCTCGCCTTGGACGCTGGTAAAAACCTCGGCGACCCGGAGCTTTCCCACTGGAGTGGTCAGAGCGCCTTGACTTTCTCGCGGAGCGGCTGGGCAGCGAGGGCTGTCTCGGACTCCGACAGGTGAGTCTTGCCGCGCTCCACCTGGGCCAGAACCTTGCCAACGGTAGCTTCCAACTGGGTCATGACTTCAAGCGCGTAGCGATCCGCCCCACGCCGCATTTGGTTGCTCTCCCGTTCCGCCGAGTTTCGCACCTCGTCGGCCTGCGCTTTGGCGAGCTTCAAGATCTCACTGTCGGCGATCATCTGCTCTTGGGCCAGCCTCGCTTGCTCGACGATCCGCTCAGCCTCGGCCTTGGCCTCAGCGATTGTCCGATCGGCCTGCACCTTGGCCTGGTCCACCGTGACGACGGCCTCTTCGTTCGCCGATTCGAGGATCCGCTCGGTGGCGCGGGCGATCGACGCCGCATCCTTGACCTCCCGAGGAAGGGAGGCGCGGACCTTCTCGATCTGCATCACCATTTCTTCAGCGTTGTAGCCAAAGGCGATGCCCGCAAAGGTCTTGGGCTTGGCCGCCAGTTGCCGAAGATTGTCCAGCAACCGGAGGACGTCCAGAGTCGAGTCGCGTTGGTTCGACATGTCGGCCTCGTGGGTCTTATTCTTATTCTACTCGGTCAAGCGGCTCCGACCGGTTCGTCCGACCCCTAGCGAGCTTGCCGGGCTCGCGAGGCTTCGCGCACCATGGCCTCGACGACGGGCGGGACGAACGACGACGTGTCGCCCCCCAGTCGGGCCACTTCTCGCACCACTGAAGACGCCAGGAAGGAGTGCTCGTCCCGGGACATGAGGAACAGGGTCTCGATCCCAGGCCGAAGGCGACGGTTCGCCATCGCCACCCTGAACTCATACTCAAAGTCGCTCACCGCCCGGAGCCCACGAACGATGACTTGGCACCCCTGAGCCTCGGCAAAGTCGACCAAGAGCCCGTCAAAACTTGAGACTTGGACGTTCTTGAGTCCGGCCATGCACTCGGTCAACGACTCGATCCGGTGGGCCACGCTCAAAAACGGTTGCTTGTCGGAGTTCGTACCCACGGCCACGATCAACTCGTCGAACAGTCCACTGGCCCTCTCGGCTATGTCCAAGTGCCCGAACGTCGGTGGGTCGAAAGAACCTGGGTAAATCGCTCGTTGGGCCATGAATGGCACGATTGTAGCCGCGTCAGCCGAGACCACATCTCGGCTCGAACGTCAACACATCCATGAACCGAACCGTCGCCGTCGTCCTTCTTGCCATCGGAGCCCTTGGCCTGGCTTCGGCCCAGAAGCCGCCGCTCGTGCGCCGCGCACCGGCTCCGACCAAGCTCGAAGTCCCTCGAGGAGAAGGGGCCATGGCCGCCGCGTTCGTCCTCTTCGGCGGAATCGCCGAGACGCCTGGAACGGCCGCTTCTCATCCGAGCACAGCGACCACGGACCAATTCCGGCGGACCCTCAAAGACCTTCGCATCCTTCCCGAGGGCGCGCGCATGATGGTGAGCCTGGGCGGACTCGTCCAGCCAGCCCCAAGCGATCTCCTCGCCTCACGCCTGGACGCCTGGCAGGCCTGGCTGAAGTCAGAATTGAAGTACCCCGAACTCACCGCCGTTCCTGGCCCAGAGGTTCTCGGGGCCACACCGACTTGGGTCAAGTGGGGAACCAAGGAGAAGTACTTCTCGGTGGCCCAAGGGCGAGAGCGAGCCGACTTCGTCCGCGACGCCTCTGGAGTCCGGTTTATTGGGCTAGACACAGAGACGCCTGGCCCCAACGGCCAGTCTCCGTGGATCGATTTGAACTGGCTCAAGGCCCAACTCGCTGAAGCTCAGAGCTCTTCAAAGGTCAGGAACATCGTGGTCGCGGGCTTCCGCCCTCTCACCGTCCCCGCCTCGGTCGAACTCAGCGACGCGATGATGAAGGTCGTCGGTTCAGAGGCCTGGAAGGAGGCCAGGAGGCTCCTGGAGTCCACACCCAAGGTCGTCGGGTACTTTTGCGGGAGCCCCGCAGCCTATGACGTCGCCACGTTCGGCCAAACGAAGAGAATCCATCAGATCGTCCTGGGCAACGGCGGCGGGCCCCTCGATCCAAAGTGGAATCCGCCCGGAGGCCAGTCTCACGGTTTCGGAATCCTTGCCGTCTACCAAAACGGAGCCGTCGAGTTCGTCCCGGCCCTGAGAAAGGCGGCCCAGCCAGGGACACCGACCGACAAGATCGAGCCGACCTCGGCCCGCCGCGAGATCGAGCTCAAGCCGCGCGACAAACGCTGACCGCCGTAAAATGGCGCGCGTGACATTGCGCGGCCAACGACTGAGCCTGGATGACCTGGAAGCGATCGGTCAGGGCCTTTCACGACCGAACCTCGACCCGGTCGCCCGTGACGCCATGGCGCGGTCACGAAAGCTGGTCGAAGAGATCGCCGGCTCCGGACGGCCTGTGTACGGCGTCAACACCGGCTTCGGCAAGTTGTCAGACGTCCATGTCCCTCCCGACCAGTTGGGCGCGCTCCAGGTCAATCTCGTCAGGTCTCACGCTTGTGGGATCGGCGAGCCCCTCTCGAACCAGGAGGTCCGGTGCATGCTTGCCCTTCGGGCCAACGCTCTCGCCAAGGGCTTCAGCGGGGCCCGACCCGAGGTGGCTGAGTTGCTCCTGGCGATGCTCGAACATGACGTCTTGCCGGTCGTGCCGTCGCGAGGCTCGGTCGGCGCCAGCGGCGACCTTGCTCCCCTCGCCCACCTTGCTTTGGCCGTCATCGGAGAAGGCGAAGCATGGGTTGGCGAAGGCCGAGCGTCTTCGGCCGAAGCTCTCGCTCGGGCGGGCCTCAGTCCATTGGCGCTGGTCGCCAAAGAAGGGTTGGCCCTGCTCAACGGGACCCAAGCCATGCTTTCTGTCGGGGGCCTCGCCCTTGCCAGGGCCCAACGGCTCGCCATGACAGCCGACCTCGCCGGGGCCATGAGTCTGGAAGCCCTTATGGGGACACCCGTCGCCTTCGACGAGCGGATCCACGAAGCCAGGGGGCAATCGGGGCAGTCAAAGGTCGCCGCTCACCTGCGCAGGCTGCTCGAAGACAGTGAGATCCGAGAGTCGCACCGAGAGGGCGACCCGCGAGTCCAGGACGCCTACTCGCTCCGGTGCATGCCTCAAGTCCACGGGGCTGTCCGAGACGCGCTGGACTTCGCGACGGAGATCGTCGAGCGTGAGACCGGCGCCGCCACCGACAACCCGCTCGTCTTCCCCGAGTCGGGGGATGTTCTCAGCGGCGGCAACTTCCATGGCGCCGGACTCGCACACGCTTTCGACTTCGCCGCCATCGTCCTGACCGATCTCGCATCCATGGCAGAGCGGCGCATCGACCGACTTGTCAATCCTGACCTCAGCGAGGGCCTGCCCCCGTTCTTGACGCTCGAACCAGGGCTCTCAAGCGGCCTCATGATCGCTCATGTCGCGGCGGTCTCTTTGTTGGCTGAGGCCCGCGTGCTCGCCCATCCGGCGAGCGTCGACAACTCCCCGACCTCTGCAGGCAAGGAGGACCATGTCTCGATGGGAATGACATCGGCGCTCAAGCTCCGTGCGACTGTCGGGCTGGTCGAACACCTGCTGGCTGTGGAGATCATCGCGGCGGCCCAGGGCCTGGAGTTCCGCAAACCGTTGAGACCGGCCAGAGCCGTCCAAGCGGCAGTCGACCGTTTGCGACAAACAGTGTCTCCAGTCCGAGAGGACCGCCCCCTCGCGCAAGACATCGAGAAAACGGCCTTGGCCTTGGCTCGCGGCGAGTTCTTAGGCTGACGCCTGGACTTGTGCCCAGGTGTCTTTGAGCGACTGCGCGCTCTTGTGGAGAAGCTCGCGCTCCTCGTCGCTCACCCTCGGCTCCCAGACCTGTGTCGCCCCCAACCGGCCTACGACGGTCGGCATCGAAAGCGTGATATCTGAGATGCCCAGCGCCCCTTTCTGGAGGGCCGACACCGGCAAGATCCGACCATTGTCGAGCGCGATAGCGTTGACGACCTCCATGATCGAGACACCGACCGCACGGCCCGCGCCTCCTTTCTGCTTGATGACCTCGGCCCCACTTGTCTTGGTCGCCTGGAACACCTTCTCGGCCGAGTCCCCGCTCCAGCCTGGGATCGACCCGACCGGCACGCCCCCGACGGTGGCCGAGGACCAGATCGGGACCATCGAGTCGCCGTGTTCGCCGAGGATGGTCGCCTTCACATCGATCGCGTTGACTCGGAAGTGGTCGGCGAGCAGCGACCGGAAACGGGCCGTGTCGAGCACTGTCCCGAGCCCGATCACTTGTCGGTCAGGCAGGATGCCGCTTTGGATCGCCAGGTGCGACAAGATATCGACCGGGTTGCTCACGACGACGATCGTGGCGTGCCCCGGCAATTTCACGCCCTTTAGGTCGCTCAGGATCCCCTTGAACAGTCCGACGTTGCGGTTGATGAGGTCGAGACGACTCTCGTCGGGCTTGCGTCGAAGGCCAGCGGTGATCACGACGCAGTCGCTCCCGTCCACGGCCCCATAGTCGCCGCTTGTGAAGAACTGCCCTCCGACGAGCGCGGCACCGTGGCGCAAGTCCAAAGCTTCGCCAGCGGCCATGTCGGCGTTGGCGTCGACCAAAACGATCTCCCGAACGATTCCTGTGAGCTGAAGAGCGAACGCGGCGTCAGAACCCACACGACCGCCGCCACCGATGATGCTGACTTTCATATCCCTTGCCTCTGAGGGGCTTGCGGGGAGGATTATGCCGACGGGCTCTCGGCGGAGGTCAGCGGAGGTCCCAAAGATAGCGACCGCTGTCGCCAAGCGTCCCGCCCCAGCCAGGCAGGACTTCGCACCCTTCGTACATCCTCGCGATGGGAAGCATCTTCACGTGGCCGTCAGTGAATGCCACGGTCAGCTTTCCGTCGTGCCAGGGCCAAAGACCGCCCATTTGCGTGGGCTCCCTTTGCGGCCGCTCCCACCGATGCGCGGGCGTGTAGATTTGGTGGTTCTCATAGCCACCGAGCTCAAAGCTGTCCTTGCGGTCGAGCGCCCACCGACACGGGGGGACCACCAAGTAAGTGCCTCCTCCGGTCGGCCGCTTCTTCGAGTCGGTAGCGAACACACTGTCCGCGATCAACAACGTCATGGCAGGGTCATAGATCACTGTCGTCGACCGGGGGAAGGCGAACGTGTTTTCGCCGTCCTTGACGAGCGGAGCGAGATAGACGAAGTTGTAGCCCGTGTTGACCCGCATCGATGACAAGTAAAGGTGGTGCCACGGGTCACCTGGCACGAGGTCGCCGTCGAACTTCCCTTGTGAGCGCAGATCGTGGCCCTGGTCTCTAGGGCACTTGTAGTTGACCAAGTTGCCGACGTACGGCAAGGTCAACTGGACCCACGTCTTGTCGCGCATCGGGTCGAACTCGTCGCCCGCTTGGTACTTCGCCAAAACGAACCGGTCTTCGTAGCTTCCCTGATACAGGGCGACGGCGACAGAGACCTGTCGGAAGTTCGTCACGCACTGGACGTCCGACACCGCGTTACGGGCGGACACTAAGACAGGCGTGAGCAACGCGGCGAGCACGACCAACATCGTGACCACGGTAAGAAGCTCGACGATCGACAGCCCAAGCCTGCGTCTCAATCAATTCCTCGCCCAGGAAGTTCGATTATAGTCCCAAACTGGGCCTTTTGGCAATGCCAAGGCCCGAATATCTCCGCACTCCTTAAATCCCAGGTTGAAATACCAGGGCACTAGCCTTCTCTCACATTGCAAGACCACCTGGCGCCTCTCACTTCGGGCGAGACTCAAGACCGCCCTCACCATGGACGACCCGATCCCCCGCCCGCGCCAGTCCGGCCGAACGCAAAGGTTGTAGATCCCTAAAGTCCTGGTCGTGCGCGAGACCATCACGGCTCCCACCAACTCCCCCTCCTCGGATCGGGCCAGAAGATCGTGCGAAGAGTCAGCGGTCGCTACCGCCACGGCCCGCTTGATCGGCAAGGAACTCGAGCCGAAAAACTCCTCAGTCATCAACTCGGCGACTCTCACACGCTCGGCGTGGCCGCTCATTTCGTCCAGCGCGTCCGCGTCTAGCGCGTCGCCTGTGCTGACCATGTGCACCAAGGTCTGCCGCACCGTCGCGCCCCGGTCGCGCAACCTCGACTCGAGGTCTGCAGGCATGTCGTCGCTGTCGACGAACAACCACAACACCGGTTGTTTCACCACGACCGCCAGCAACTCGTCGATCCAAGCGTCCGCACGCTCCGCGGGCCAGTCGAACCCCGCGACGAAATTGGAGAACGAGACGGGGAGCTCGCCTCGAGCGACCAGACAGCCGCGAAACTCACCAAGGGCCGTGCCCGGCACGTGTCTCGCCAACTCACCGTAGGTCGCCAAAACGTTCTCCCGACCAAGGCTCTGGCGAACCGTCACAGCACCGTGCTCCAAAATGCCCCGATGACCGGACGCCTTGGCAAGACGACCACGCCCAGAGAAAGACCTCGGCCAAGCTGGACTCCCGCAAAGCCTTGCAGACCTTGAGGCGTGCCCAAGACGCTCCCGAACGTCGAACCGCCCCGGCTGCCCTTCCACAAATCGATCCCGGCCGCGAACTGAAGCGACCGCTCTTCGGAATAAAGCAGTCCCACCCGGAGCGTCGGCGCCGAGACCGACGCCGGAGCCCGGTAGTCGCGCCCGAGAAGCGTCTCGCCTAAGAACCGGGCCACCGTCCGAACCAGCCTCCGTTGCACCAACGCCCCGCCATAATGCCCGGTCCCGATGCGCGTCACCTGCGGTTCGTGCAACGCCTCGATCAGCGCGTCGCTGCACTTGGCGGGCACGACCGTGTCCATGTCCGCCACGATCACCAGCGACGGGCGGGACGGTGCCGTCAGGAGATATCCGAGCGGCTCGATCTTGACCAGCTCCTGTCGGAGCCGCGCCTCCGTGTACCCAGCCCTCCGCAGCGCGTCCCGTTGGCCGACGACTCGAGAACTGTTCCAGAGAAGACCGGCCAAGTCGGCTCCGGCCAGCATGAACGCGGCCGACTGAAACCGGTGCTCGACCGCGAACGCCAACGACGCCACCACCCCGCCCAAGCTGACTCCGGCGATCCCGACCCGGCCCCGGTCGAACTCAGGCCGGCTCTCGATCCAGTCGACCGTCCGCTTCACGTCCTGAACCGACTGCATCATCGTCCGCACCAGCGCCGCCGGGTCGGGCGTGATCGCCTGCTCGCCGCTCCTTGAGCCCGGGGGCGTGCGCTCCAAGTGATAGGGAAGGGCCAGCGACACGACCGCGATCCCCCGCGAGCAAAGATCCGTCGCCGCCTGGCGCTCCAGGCCTCGGTTCGTCGCCCCCCAGTAGTGCAACATCACCACGACCGGCACCGGGCCAGTGCTCTCGGGCGGCATGAAGCAGCGCAGACGGACCGTGTCGTTCGCCGCCACCCCCGATAGCTCCGGCGAAGGGAAAGCCGCCTCGAACTCATTGAAGAACTCTCCACGCTCGATCGCCTGCCAAGGGTCGAAGACGATCGGAGGAGCTGGGGTCTTCAGCCTCTCCTCCACCGAGCCGCCCTCGTCCTGGGCCAGAATCGGCAAAGTGCTCAACACGATGAAGACGGCGAGCGCCACCACCCTCGCCTTGCTCGCGGCAGCCCTCAGCTTCGGCCAAGCGACGTCGGCCCCGCTGGACTCCGCCTTCGACCTCGCCCTTGGAACAGCAGGTCTCACCACGGCGACAGCCCGCTTCGACGAAGACATCGTCTCATTTTATCGCGAGAGCCGGGGAGCCACGCAGCTTTTCAAATCGAGCTATAGCGACCCATGGCTCATGCCGTTCTTCGTCGACATGCACCGCGCCACCCTGCGGGGGGCCGTGCGCCAGCCCCAGACCCTGGTCGAGACCGCCGGCCGCCTCCTTGGCGTCGGAACCCGGCGCACCCTCCTCGGCGACGCGGTCGATGCCAGGGCCAAGGGCCTCGCCGCCACCGGCGCCCTCGACTCAGCGCTCCGGGCCATGCAGGCGGCAGGCCACCTTCGCGGGTCGTGGCCAGACACCAGCGCCTTGCCCAAAGAAGTCCAGCAGGCGGCCGCCCTGGTCATCCTCACCGGGCTCGAGGCCCACGCCTTCCGCCGGGCCGCCCTCGATGGAGCAGGCGAGCCGTCCGAGCTCTTCAGGACCCTCGGCCAACCACCAGCGCCAGGCAACGACCCCGTCGCCGAGCGGGCCGCCCTCAGCCGCATCGAAAGGATCGACGTCGGCTACCTGGCCGCCGCCGGGTTCGACATGACCGCCGCCGCCGCTTCGGCCGCCGCCATCGCCAGCCGGGCCCCTGCCACGGCCCGCTTTGACTTCAAGGTCGAGACGAACTGGGGCAGGATCGTCTTGACCGGCGGCAAGGACGACACCCACGACGGGGCCCCCACCTTCCTCATCATCGACACAAGCGGCAACGACACGTATGTCAACAACCCGACGAACTCCACCGTAGGCACCTGGTGCAGCGTCGTCATCGACTGTCGGGGCAACGACCGCTACCTCAGCGACCTCTCCCTCGCCGACAAGAAGGTCGCCGACTGGCCCGAACGCGCCAAGGGACGCCTCCAACTCGGCCCCGCCAGCGCCCGCCTCGGCGTCTCCGTCCTCATCGACCTCGAAGGGAACGACCTCTACCGCTCCCACCGCCCCGGCCTCGCCTCCGCCCACTTCGGCGTCTCCGTGCTGAGCGACCACGAGGGCGACGACGTCTACGACGCCTATGCCGACGCCCAGGCCTGTGCCCGGCACGGCATCGCCGTGCTCGAAGACGCCACCGGCAACGACTCCTACACCGGGTTCACCCAGATCCAGGGGGTCGGCCTTGAGGGCGGGATCGGCATGCTCGTCGACCGCAAGGGGGACGACACTTACCTCGCCAACGACCAAGTCATCGACTTCCCGTCCGCCCAAAGCCCCGAGCACAACATCAGCCTCGCCCAGGGCGCAGGATACGGCGTCAGGGCCGACTACAGCACCGGCAAGAGCCTCAGCGGCGGGATCGGCCTGCTCTATGACGAGACCGGCGACGACTCCTACACCTGCGGCGTCTTCGGCCAGGGCGTCGGCTATTGGGAGGGCCTTGGCATGCTCTGGGACGACGAAGGACGCGACCGTTACACCGGGCAATGGTACGTCCAGGGAGCTTCCGCCCACTTCGGCATCGGCTACCTCGAAGACCGGGGCGGCGACGACACCTACACCGCCCACCTCAACATGGCCCAAGGGGCCGGGCACGACTTCGGTTTCGGCATGCTCATCGACCGCCAAGGCGACGACGCCTACAACGCCCCCAACCTCAGCCTGGGAGCCGCCAACGCCAACGGCATGGGCATCTTCCTCGACGTCGCCGGAAACGACTTCTACAACGCGCGCGGCATCACCCTCGGCTCCTCGCCCGAGGCCCAAAAGCTCTCGCTCCGAGAACGCGGCCTGATGCTCGGCCTCTTCGTCGACCTCGGCGGACAGGACACCTACCCGGCCTCAGCCCCCTGGGCCCGGAACGACCACCGCGTCGCCAACTGGATACTGCGCGCCCACCGGCCCGAGCAGAGCCAGGTGGGCGTGTTCTACGATCGCGCAGCCCCTTAGCTTCGCGGCACGACGATCAGGTCGCCGTCCGTCACCAAGCCACGATAGTCGAACTGAGCGTTGCTCAGGCTCGCAAAGGCCACGGCAATGGTGTCCCGGTCGCCCCTCCCGTTGGCCCCGCGGTCCTGGACCCTCGCCATGAATGTGCCTTCCACCCGACGGGGCCCGAAAGGAGTCGCATAAACCGCCACAGCCCGGCCCGCGAACTCCGCGACCTTCGTGCGGGCGTCGATCGCCAGCCTTGTCGGGCGGCCTGTGATCATGATGGTGCCCCGCTCGCTTCGGGCTGTGAAGTTGAACTCGCCTTCGACATACTCCGTGTTGCCCCGCGAGTATCGGGCGACCGCATAAAGGAACCGGGCGTCGTTGCCCGCGTTCGAGCTCGCCGCCAAGCCAGTCCCGCGCGAGCCCTCGATGAACTGCGCTTGGGCGACAGCCGCGACGCTGAGGGCGAACAGCCCCGCCAGAAAAGTCTTCGTTCTCATAGTCTCATACTCCTATGGCCCGGCCGAGACCGGAAGCCATAGGAGCGAGGACGCCGAGACTGTCAGTTTGTTCAGTATTGCGAGATCTTTTCTCGCCACGGGTTCAATCCGCCGTCGCCGCCGTGCGCTTGAACCGCATCAGCTCATTCTCCCCGCGCCAAAGCACCAGCTCGCCCTCCTCGATGGTCAGCCGGTTCGTGAGCTCCAGGGCCTTGACATACTGCTGCTCGAGCTGCATGAGCTCCGGCGGCCCGGCCATCAGCGTCATCGGGCCTGGGTCGATCTGCGCCCACGGGGCCGTCCGAGACCAAATCCCCGAGAGCCGGTTCACCCCGGCGAAGCTCCCAAACCGTCCACCCTTCTCAAAGGTGATCGTCGGCTTCCTTTCGGCCTCGGTCCGCTTGCCGTCCATCGCCATCAGCTCCCAGGTCGGGCCCTCGAGCGGCCACATCGCCCCCGCCGTGGCCCGGACCAGCCTCAGCTCGGCGCTCGTCTTCCCGTTGGTCACCACCATCGTCGCCGACGGGGACTCGAACATCCGCTGCCCGCCAGCCGAGATCACCGCCGTCAGGCCGAACTTCTCGCCCGTCTTCCTCGGCGGCCGCAGGTAGGGCATGGTGAACCGCACTGGCACCTGCTTGCCCCCCAGCTTCATCGTCAGCTCGCTCACCGTCGTCTGCTCGGAGCCCACGTAGCGGTCGAGCCGCACCACCATCACCGCGTCCGGCGGCAGGGCCATCCGCTCCCGATAGGTCACCGATCCCGAGACCTGAGTCATCGACTGAGCCGCCACGGCTCCCACGATCAAAGTCGCCAACATGCCGTCAGTTTAGACGCCTGACGGGGCTCCATGATCCACGACTCATCAGCGTGCGCCTACCGTGACGAGAACCCCTCCCCAGCGTGACGGACCGCACGTCCCGCCCCGTAACGGTCTCGAAACGGGCCATCCCCTAAAGTGCGCAGGTCACACGGCCTCAGGGCCGGACACAGAAAGGAACAACCATGAACTCCTGCAACACTCTTCGTCACCCCTTCCGCCTCGTCGCGCTCGCCCTCGTGTGCGGGTCGCTCGGCCTGGCCGCGACCGCCGAAGCTGGCTGGGTCAAGACCCGGACCTACATCAACTACCTCGTCTGGCGCGACTATAAGGACAACAAGGCCCAAGACTACGGGACGTCCGTTTCCAGCTCGAGCTGGTCGGGCAACCAAGGGCGCTCCGGTTACGCCTATGCCCAAGAGGGCTGGGAGTACTTCGGCAACCAGTACAACCTGCGGAACTACTCGTACACCACCGCAAAAGGCAAGAACGTGAGCAGCCATGCCTCCGCCTGGCACTCCAACTTCCTCGGCCCCGACGGGGGCGGTCTCGCGCCATTCAAGAGCTCCCACGAGTCGCCCGCCGACGAGTCCGACACCATGGCCGTCCAGGACTTCCAGTACTTCGACCTCGGAGGGGGCCAACTCCGGTGCCAGATGGTGGAGGGGGCCCTCAAGATCAATCTCGGTGAGATCCAAGACCCGCTCGAGGACTCGGTCGGGGCCATCCTCAACTTCAACGTCGATGACGACCTGAGCGCGATCAGCCTGGTCGGACGGATGGTCGATGGCAAGGCCGTCGTCGACGTCAGCGCCACCGGGATCTTTGAGGGGCGGAGTTACGAGCTCTTCGGGGCAGGTCCCGGGGTCTACTCGCTCGTGCTCGACCCGTTCTCGGCCCAAGTGGCCGGGTCGTTCAACTCCGAGACCTACCTCGACTCGGTCGCCTTTGTCGGCGAGGCCGTGCCCGAGCCGACCCTTCTGGCCGCCCTGGGCGCCGGACTGGCCGCTCTGGTGCGCCGAAGGAGGGGCCCCGCTCGGTCGTAGCCGCGTCAAAACCCGGGCCGGCCCTTCGTGGGCCGGCCCGCCTCACTCCACGATGACGCGGCCCAGCTCGGCGAAAGCCGTGGACTGCCCAGTGGGGCCCAGGATGAACCGGGCCGCGACGGCCCAGACCCCCGCCAGCACCCCCAACTCGACCGGCCCTGGCCCCGGCAGCGAAAGCACGACAGCCGACCGGTAGCGGGACAGATAAGTCCGACGATGGGCCGACACGAGACGCTGGAGGGCGACCACCGTCACCACCCCGGCGCTGTTCGCCCCGCTCGCGGTCACCACCACCCGGCCCGGCAGGGTCGAGAGCGAGAACTTGGGCGAGTCTCCCAAGAACGGGCCCTCCGGGGGAGAAGCGGGGATCGGATACCCGGCCACCATCGCCCGCACCGCCAGCCGGGTGAACAGTTGCTGGGCTGGCTCCTGGGGCTCCAACCCGCGCGCGTAGACCCGCCAGGCCTCCGCCTCGGCCACAGACATGTTCTTCCAAAAGAGCCCGATCTGGCGGACCCGTTCTCGGGCCTCGCAAGCCGCTGGGGTGAACGATCTGCGGCCTCTTGGCCGCTCGCGCACGACCGTGCCGTCTCGGGTCGAGACGAACACGGCGTTGCCCATCGATCCGCTCAGCCCGGGCATCCAGCCCGCCGTCACCACTTTCGCCATCTCACCAAGATGGTCGGCTTCAGTACCTGGCGTCTTGAGCCCTTTGTCATGCCGCTGCGCGGACATGCGGGGGGTCGGACGCCTGCATGTCGCCTGCACACCCCTTGGACACCGCTTGGACGCTGAGTCCTGCTAGCGCGCGGGCCCGGGGCGGCTCCCTTGAGCCCGGCCCGGGCCCTGGGGTTGCTACCGGAGGCACCCCCCACCCCGGCTTGCTACCGGAAGCACCCCCCACCCCGGCTCGCCGACCCTCCCCCGTAACGGGGGAGGGTATCCGCAAAGCCCCCTCCCCCGTTACGGGGGAGGGGGTTGGGGGTGGGGGCTCAGCGACCCTCGAAAAACCGCCGCCCCGCCCGCTCCTCGCACTCGAGTTGGATCGCCTTGTGCCACTTGGCAGAGAGGACGCCGCGATCGTCCCAGAGCTCCAGGCTCGGGATCCTGAGCGTCTTGACCCCGAGGCCCGCCAGGAACTCGTCGCGCTTGGCGTCGCTCTCGGCCCTCGAGGCGTGTCGCTCACCGTCCACTTCCACGCACAGCCGGGCCTCGAAGCAGTAGAAGTCCAGCGTGTAAGGGCCCAAGGGATATTGGCGCAGGAACTTGAAACCGAGCTTCTTGCCGCGCAGCGCCTCCCAAAGCCGCTTCTCGGACCAGCCCATCTCGCGCCGGAGCCTCCGCGCCCGGACGGTCGCCTCTGGCGTCATGTTGCGGGGCGGCTTGCTCATAGCGCGGTCTATACCTGGCCGGGGCAGGCTCCTGTCCAGCCCTGGCGGCCTGCTTTTGGACGAATCCCGCTGGGCCCCCACCCCGGCTCGTCAAGCTCGCCGACCCTCCCCCGTAACGGGGGAGGGTATCCGGAAAGCCCCCTCCCCCGTTACGGGGGAGGGGGTTGGGGGTGGGGGCGCAAACCCACATCCCCAAGACAGAGGGGAGGCGGGAACGACCGAAGCGCGGGACGGAAACTGCACCATCGCGTAGAATATGAGGACAGTGACCACCCTCTACGACCTCAGGGCGGTGAGGGCCGAGTTCCCGGCCCTGGGACAAGAAGTCCATGGCCGGAGGCTCGCCTATCTGGACAGCGCCGCCACCACCCAGCGGCCCCGGGCGGTCATCGACGCCGTCGCCCGTATGATGGGCGAGGACAACGCCAACGTCCACCGGGGGGTGCACGCCCTCAGCCAGAGGGCCACCGACGCCTACGACCAAGCCCGCTCCACGGTGGCGCGGTTCGTCAACGCGGCCCGGGACGAGGAGGTCGTCTTCGCCAAAGGTTGCACCGAAGCGGTCAACCTCGTGGCCCACTCCTGGGGCCGGGCCAACCTGAGGCCGGGCGAGGCCGTGCTGCTGAGCGCCATGGAGCACCACGCCAACATCGTGCCCTGGCAGATGGTGGCCGAGGCGACCGGGGCCCAGGTCGAGCCGATCCCGGTGACCGACGAGCCGACCCTCGACCTTGACTGGCTGGAAATCCGCCTGAGGCAAGGGGGCGTGAAAATGGTCGGGGTCAAGCACGTCTGCAACGCGACCGGCACTGTGAACCCCGTCGGCGAGATGGCCCGGCTCGCCCACCAGCACGGCGCCCTGATCCTGGTGGACGGGGCCCAGGCCCTTGCCCACGAGCCAGTGGACGTGCAGGCCCTCGGGGCGGACTTCTATGCCATGAGCGCCCACAAGGTCTATGGCCCGATGGGCGCCGGGGCCCTCTATGGCCGACACGACCTGCTGAAGGCGATGCCCCCCTGGCAAGGCGGGGGCGACATGATCCGTACCGTGAGCTTCGAGGGCTCGACCTTCGGCGGCCTGCCGAACAAGTTCGAGCCAGGGACGCCGAACGTGCCGGGCGTGGTCGGCTTCGCCGCCGCCCTGGACTGGCTTGTCGCCACCGGGCTCCAGGCCGTCCGCGAGCACGAGGAGGGGCTGCGACGTCAGGCGACTCAGCGGCTGGAGGCCGTCCACGGGCTCAGGATCGTCGGCACCGCCCCGGGAAAGGCAGGGGTGCTCAGCTTCGTCATGGAGCAGGCCCACCCCCACGACGTCGGCACGATCCTCGACCTGCACGGGGTCGCCGTGCGCACCGGGCACCACTGCTGCATGCCGCTCATGGACCGACTCGGCGTGCCCGCCACCACCCGCGCCTCGCTCGCCGCCTATTCGGGCGAGGACGACATCGACCAGCTCGTTGAGGGCCTTGAGCACGTGGCCCGGGTGTTCGCGTGAACCTTGACGATCTCTATCAGGAGATCATCCTTGACCACGGGCGTAAGCCGAGGAACCACCGCGAGATGCCCGACGCCACCCACGGGGCCGAGGGCTTCAACCCCATGTGTGGCGACCGGATCAAGCTGACCCTGCGGGTGGCGGACGGGAGGATCGAGGACGCCGCCTTCACCGGGTGCGGGTGCGCGATCAGCCAGGCGAGCGCGAGCATGCTCACCCAGGCCGTGAAGGGGCAGAGCGTGGGCCAGGCCGAAGACCTCTTCTCCAGGTTCCACCGGGCCGTGACCGGCAAGGACGCCCCCGAAGGCGACCTGGGCTGCCTGGAGGCCCTGCTCGGAGTCCAGCAGTTCCCGAACCGGGTGAAGTGCGCGACCCTGGCCTGGCACGCGATGCGCGAGGCTCTGGAGGGGCCTGATGCCTGAGCCGATCCCGACGCCTGGGCCCGACCCGGCCGCGCTCAACTCGATCCAGCGAAGCGTGGTCGAAGGCGAGGTGATCGAGGCGATCCGCACGGTCTATGACCCCGAGATCCCGGTGAACGTCTATGACCTCGGGCTGATCTATGCGGTGGACGTGGCCGAGGACGGGACGGTGGCGATCAAGATGACTCTCACAAGCCCGGCCTGTCCGGTGGCGGGGACGCTCCCTGGAGAGGTCGAGGCCGCCGCACGGAGCGCCCCGGGAGTGAAGGACGCGACCGTGGAGCTGGTGTGGCACCCACCCTTCAGCATCGATCGGATCCCCGAGCACATCCGGTTGGAGCTCGGGTTCTTCTGAGGCTGGTATCGTCGGGGCCGTGCGCGTACTGGTGACGGGGGCGGCCGGCTGCCTCGGCTCCCATGCTGTGGAGAGGCTTCTCGAGCAAGGGCACGAGGTGCTGGCCCTCGACAACCTCGCGACCGGAAACTGGGCCAACCTTCCCGAGCACCCACAGCTGACTCGGCTTGAACAGGACGCGTGCGAGCCGATCCGGATCGATGGGCCGGTGGACCGGGTGATGCACATGGCGAGCCCAGCGAGCCCCAAGGACTTCACCCGCATCCCGTTCGAGGTGCTGCGGGTGAACTCGGTGGGCACCTGGAACTGCCTGGAGTTCGCCGCCGAAAAGGGGGCGCGTTTTCTCTTCGCCTCCACGAGCGAGGTTTATGGCGACCCGGCCGTCAGCCCCCAACCGGAGAGCTATTGGGGGAACGTGAACCCGAACGGGGTGCGCTCGGTCTATGACGAGTCGAAGCGGTTCGGGGAGTCAGTGACGATGACTTTCCGGCGGCACCGTGGGGTCGAGACGCGCATCGTGCGGTACTTCAACTCCTTCGGTCCGCGGATGCGGCTGGACGACGGGCGGGTGGTGCCGACCTTTGTCCGCCAGGCCCTGCTCGGCGAGCCCTTGACGGTCGAGGGGGACGGACAGCAAACGCGGTCGTTCGGCTATGTGGACGACTCGGTGCGCGGCACCTTGCTCCTTCTGGAGAGCGGCGAGCCGGATCCGGTCAACATGGGGGCCGAGCACGAGATGACGGTGCTGGAGCTGGCCGAGACAGTGATCAGGTTGATCCGGTCTTCGAGCGGGATCGTGTTCGTGCCCGGGGCGCCGGACGACCCCAAGCAGCGGCGGCCCGACCTCACCCGGGCGCGGACGATTCTCGGCTACGAGGCCGAAGTCGGGGTCGAGGAAGGCCTGCGGCGCACCATCGCCTGGGCCCGGGGCGTGCTGGGCCTGGGCTGAGGCGCGCCCTGGCCGTAGGTCTAAAGTCCTTTTTGGGGGAGGCCGAGGTACCTTTGGTCTGGAGCCTTAAGATGCCAAAGGTATTCAGGCCGTCAACACTACGAGCCGTCTCGTGCTGGGGGGCGTTGTTGGCCTGGGCGCTCGCGCTCACCGCCACCGGCGACCTCCAGAAGGCGTCCTCACGGTGGAGGCCGGACGCGGGCCCTGAAAAGGCCCTGACAGGCCCGGCCCCGTGCGCCTATTCGCCCGGCGCCGAGGCTCCCGGAGAACCAAGATGAAACCCAGAACAGCAGACCCCGCCAACGACCGGTACGCGCGGCCCTTCGACTTCGTCGTGGCCGGGTGCGCCGTCCTCGCGTTCGGGGCCGTGCTCTACGCCTCGACCTCGTTCGGCAAGAGGGCGGCCCAGTTCTCCGAGGCCGAGGCCAGGCTCGGGAAGATCCACCGGGCCATGGTCGCCTATGGCGAGGACTTCGACGTCTGGGACGAGCTACCTGGCTGGGGCCGAGTCTCGTCTGGCGCGGTTTGCCCAGTGATGGTCAAGTACTTCCTTGGTGAAGGCGAACTGGAAGCTCTCTGGTCCCCTGCTCACCGACCCGGCTGGCGTGCTGACTCATTGACGAAGAAGCCAGTGGTCAGTAGCCACTTTTGGCGGAAGCCCGTCGTGTCCGATCGAGGCGTTCTGTTCCAAAAGTATCGCAATGCGCTCGAGGAGGCCAATGCTAGGGGCGAGAGCTATGCGATTGTCGTCGACCAAGTCTTCGACATGGAGCATTACTTCCCTGTTGAGCGAGACCAAAGCCGGGGCGCGGTGTTAGTAGAATTGGAGGTCGGAGGCGCCGTCAACGTGACGAGGCGGGCCGTTCCGCGAGTCGATATTGAGTTCGCATTTCACCAGGAGGCAATTCCCGAATGAGAGGGGGACTCATCCATCTGGCCGGATCTCTTTGTCTCGCAGCAACGATGATCCCGCCAGTTCTGGGAGGCACAGCTAACGACACGGGCGTTCCCTTCTGCCCAGGAAATTTTGGGGATCCCTTGTGCGCCATTCAACCGAACTGCTGGGAAAACGCGATGGATTGCGCCAATCAGTCCTATACGGCCTATTTCTACTGCTGCTCGACACACTCCGAGGGCTGTTGCCAATATGTCTGCAAGAATTGGATCTGTCCAACTGGCTGCTGGATTCAGATTGGGGGCATTAGAATCGGAATGTGGCCGTTGGCGTGTTTTACAGGCGGGGTAGACGGTACTTCGCGGCTTAGAGTGACAGACCATCCGTTGACAAACGCCACCTGCGTCGATCCTCCTGGCGTTTGCCAGACGCGAGAGTGAGCCATGCGTCCCTTGAAGCTTTTCTCTTGGCTGCTCGTCGCTTCCTTGGCCGGTTGCTTCGTTGACCGGGCTCCGTCGAAGGTTCAGTCTGAGACACCCGATCCAGTTAAAGTGTCCACGGAAGACGAGCGGCGCGAGAGAGATGGGAACCGGAGCCCAAGCGCTATCGGGTGGGACAGTCCCGCCGATCCTGAAGCCACCGCCAATCTGCAAAGGGCCTTGCGCGAAGACCGCGGCAAATCAGTGGCATTGGGCAAGATACCGATGGCCCGGGGCCTCAAAGTGGGTGACCCTGTCGAGCGGCTGAAAGAGTTGTTTCCGCAAGGCCCAGTGATCATCCAAGCCGGGTCGAGCGGCTACCAAACCCTGATCTTCCACTTCTATGATGAGGAGCCCAAGATCGTCGTCGTCAGTTCCTATCGAGACGACATCGCGATTGCGGCTGAAGCTCCTTTTCCGAAGGAGCAGATCGAGGGAAACCGCCTGGAGCCCTACGCCTGGAGCGAAGTGCCCGCTGAACTGGAACGCATGAAAGGCGCGAACGAGGGCACCAGCGCTTTCAAAAAGCCGCCTGGCTGACTTTTGATTCGAAGAAGGCCTGCGGCGCACCATCGCCTGGGCCCGGGGCGTGCTGGGCCTGGGCTGAGGCGCGCCCTGGCCGTAGGTCTAAAGTCCTTTTTGGGGGAGGCCGAGGTACCTTTGGTCTGGAGCCTTAAGATGCCAAAGGTATTCAGGCCGTCAACACTACGAGCCGTCTCGTGCTGGGGGGCGTTGTCGGCCTGGGCGCTCGCGCTCACCGCCACCGGCGACCTCCACAAGGCGTCCTCACTGTGGAGGCCGGACGCGGGCCCTGAAAAGGCCCTGACAGGCCCGGTCCCGTGCGCCTACTCGCCCGGCGCCGAGGCTCGAGGAGAACCAAGATGAGACCCAGAACAGCAGAACCCGCCAAAGACCGGTACGCGAGGCCCTTCGACTTCGTCGTGGCCGGGTGCGCCGTCCTCGCGTTCGGGGCCGTGCTCTACGCCTCGACCTCGTTCGGCAAGAGGGCGGCCCAGTTCTCCGAGGCCGAGGCCAGGCTCGGGAAGATCCACCGGGCCATGGTCGCCTATGGCGAGGACTTCGACGTCTGGGACGAGCTCCCTGGGTGGGGCCGCGTCAGCCAGCGAGCCCTTTCGGTCAGCATGGTCAAGGGTTACCTGGGCGCGGGAGGAGAGGATAACCTTTGGTCTCCAGCCCACCGCCCAGGTTGGCGCCGCCATGCCAGTTCGAGGAACCTGCTCGGGACGAGCCACTGGTGGTCGCGCCCGTCCGAGAGCAACCGAGGGACGCTCTTCCCGTGCCTCGACAACAGGACGCCTTGCTACAGGAACACCCTGGAAGAGGCCGTCGCTCGGGAGGAGCGCTACGCCGTCGTCATCGACCAAGTGTTCGACATGGAGCACTACTACCCGGTCGAAAATGACCAGTCCAAAGGCGCGGTCTTAGTCGAGCTAGAAGTCGGCGGAGCCACCCACGTCACTCGCCGTAGCGTCCCCCGGTTTCGGTTCGAACAGTGGTTCGGACAAGAGACGAACCCATGAGGGCGACTTGGCTCGTCCATGCTGTCTGCGCCATATTGGCGACAGGGCTGGCATTTCCGGCCGTTACCGGCTCCCATAGTGGTGTCGGATTGCGATCCTCGTGCCCAGAAGACTTCGGCGAGCCGCAGTGTGCGGCTCAAAACCTCTGTGGCGAAAACACCCTGGACTGCACCCTGCAAGAGTACGGACAGCCTTGGTGGTGCTGCATGACGACTGGAGGCGGATGATGCCAGTATGCTTGCCACAACTGGGCTTGCCCCGAAAAGTGCCGCTTTCAGTTGTCGGGATTCATTGGCGGCTGGTTCTACTGCCCATCATACGGTTCCTCTGGCACCAGCCGGACAAGGCAGCACGCCAGTCCGAACCAGAATGCCAGCTGCGTCGATCCTCCCGGAGTTTGCCAGCAGAGAGATTGACGATGTCATTGAAACTCGGATCGTTTTTTGCCTTTGGGATCGCCTTGGCAGGATGCAGTGATCCGGCCCCAACGGTCTTGCAACGGGAAACCCCCGAACGGCGGCCCGTGCCAGCCCAACTTCGAACGAAGGAAGAAGACCCCGTTGCTAGAGGCGGAAAGATCACGTGGGACTATCCTGGCAACAAGGAAGGCTGGGAGAACGTCAAGCGGGCCTTACGGGAGGACAGGGGCAAGAGCACCGCCCTCGGCACGGTGCCGATGGCGAGGGGACTCGTGGTCAGCGACCCGCTCTCCAAAGTCAAGGCCATGTTCCCCCGAGGCCCTGTCGCCATCTCAGGAGGGCCGGACGGCTACCGCGCCTACTTCTTCCACGTCAAGGATCCAGAGCCCGGCGTCTTCGCCGTCTTTTGCATCCACGACGAGATCGCGATCGCTGCCGAGAAGTCCTTCGACCGGGAGACGCTCGACCAGAACCCTCTCGAACCCTACGCTTGGTCGGAAGTCCCGGCCGAACTCGCGCGGATGGAGCGCGATAACGAGGCCAACAGCCGCCCACGGCCCGCAGCCAAGCCGAACTAAAAAGCGAGCACGATCTTGCCCGCCTCTCCACGCTTGAGGGTCTCCATCGCCTCGGCGACCTCGGTGAAGGGCATCTCGTGGGTGACGACCGGCGTCACGTCAAGGCCTTTCTCAGTGAGCAGCCACGCCATCTGGTCCCACGTCTCCCACATCCGCCGCCCGACGATCCCGTGCAATTGGAGCCCCTTGAAGATGACGCGGTTGAAATCGACCGACCGGAGCACGTCGGGGAACAGCCCGAGAAGGCTGACCCTCCCTCCAGGCCGTGTGAGCTCGATCGACATATCGAGTGAAGCAGGGTGGCCGGACATTTCGAGAGTGGCGTCGACCCCGTTCGGCTCGCACCGCCCGACGACGGCGTAGACGTCCTCCTGGAGCGGATTGAGCACGCAATCGGCCCCGAGCCGCTCGGCCAGGGCCATCCGGTAGGGCGAGACCTCGGTCGCATAGACCTTGGCCGCCCCCAAAGCCCGACAGACCGCCACTGCGAAGAGCCCGATCGGCCCCATGCCCGTGATCAGCACCGTGCGCCCCTCGACCGGCCCGTCCATCACGGTGTGGACGGCGTTGCCGAGGGCGTCCTGCATGCTCGCCACTTTCTTGGGCACTGCTGCCGGGGTCGGGCGCGCGTTTTGCCACGGCACCACCGCAAAAGGCGCGAAGCCGCCGTCCACGTCCACCCCAAGGATGCGGGTGGAGCGGGCCACGTGCCCGTCCCCTCGCAGGTAGTCGGGGTCGTCGAGATCGACGATGTGGGACTCGCTCGCGACGAAGTCGCCGACCTGGCGCTCGGTCACACCATCGCCAACCTCGACGATCGTGCCGCAGAACTCGTGACCGATGACCCGCACCGGGTGGATCCTGCCCTGGGCCCAGGCGTCCCAGTTGTAGATGTGGAGGTCGGTGCCGCAGACCGACCCGTGCTCGACCCGGATCTTGACGGTGCCGGGTCGGACGGTAGGCTCCACGACGTCGATGATCTCGACGCCTGGCTCGGGGCGGGTCTTGGCGATCGCCTTCACTGACGGGCCAGGATACCGGCCCGGGGTGTCGCCGCCGCCTTCTGTCCCATGCTAGAATCCGATCCAGGTCGGCAAGGTAGCCGACTGGAGGCAGCACACTTTGGGCAGCGCATACACCCCTGGTCTCACCGTCAGCCGCGACATTGTCGTCCAACGCGTCCGCCGGCTCCCGATCAAGGGCGAGGTGGCGGTCAAGCCCGGCGACAAGGTCGGACATGACACGGTGGTGGCCCGGGCGATGTTGCCGGGGATCCTCCAGACCATCCGACTCGCCGAGAAGCTCGGCGTGGAGGCCAAGGAAGTGCCTGGTTTCTTCCATCTCCAGGTCGGCGACCCGATCGGCGTGGGCCAACAAGTCGCGGAGACCCCCGGGTTCTTCGGCCTTTTCAAGCAGCCGGTCATTTCCGACTTTGCTGGAACAGTGGAGACCATCTCCGAAGTCACGGGCCATGTCCTGGTGCGCGAGCCCTCCATCCCTGTCGATGTGACCGCTTACCTGGACGGGTCGGTGATCGACGTCATGCCCGAAGAGGGCGCCGTGATCGAGACCCGCGGGGCAATGGTGCAGGGCATCTTCGGGATCGGCGGCGAGCGCAACGGGCCCATCCGGATCGCGGTGTCATCAGCGGACGAGGTCTTGGATGCGGGCCACATCAAGCCCGACGACGCGGGCAAGATCCTTGTGGGCGGCTCGGGCGTGACCTACGAAGCCCTTGAGAAGGCCAACAACGAGGGCGTCGTGGGGCTCGTGGTCGGGGCCGTGCGCGACGTCGACATCACCAAGTTCCTCGGCTATGACATCGGCGTTGCCATCACCGGGCAAGAACCGATCAACGTGACCCTCATCTGCACAGAAGGGTTCGGCGTGTTGCGCATGGCCGACCGCACTTTTGAACTCCTCAAATCGATCGAAGGCCGCACTGCCAGCCTGAACGGGGCGACCCAGATCCGGGCGGGCGTCATCCGGCCGGAGGTCATCGCGCCGAGCGATTCGGTCTCTGGCGAAGGGCAAATCGCGAGTTCTGGCGGCACCCTGGAGCCGGGCACGCCGATCCGGATCATCCGGGAGCCGTACTTTGGGTTGCTCGGAAAGGTCACTGGCCTGCCAGCCCAGCTCGTCACGGTCGAATCGGGGGCCGAGGTTCGCGTCCTCAACGCCAAGCTTGATGATGGCCGGGAAGTCACCGTCCCAAGGGCCAACGTGGAGATCATCGCCTTGTCATGAAAGTTCTCGTTGTCGACGATGAGCCGGTCGTTCTCGAGACCGTCGAGACAAAGCTCCGCAAGGAAGGCTTCACCTCGTTCATCGCCGACTCGGCCGAAGAAGGCATGAGGCTTTTTCGCATGGTCAAACCCGACTTGATCCTGCTTGACGTCATGCTGCCCGGCCGCAGCGGGTTCGAGTTCTGCCAGACCATCCGGAAGACCTCCAAGACTCCGGTCATTTTCTTGACCGCACGGTCGAGCGAGGACGACCGTGTCCAGGGCCTCGAGCTGGGAGGGGACGACTACGTGATCAAGCCCTTCTCGCTCGCCGAGCTTGTGGCCAGAATCCGGTCGGTCCTCAGACGATCCGGCGGCGACGGAGCGGGCGAGGTCGTCGAAGCGGCCCACATCAAGCTCGATCCACGCACCCATGAGGCATGGATCCGGGGAAGCTTGACGTCCCTCTCGCCCAAGGAGTTTGGCCTGCTCTACTTTTTGGTTCGGAACAACGGGCACGTGTTTTCGAGGGACACGCTCCTCGACCGAGTCTGGGGGCCGGACTCCATGGTCAGCCCGAGGACGGTCGATGTCCATGTACGGTGGCTCAGGGAGCTGATCGAGACCGATCCGTCCACCCCAGTTCACCTGATCACGATCCGAGGCATCGGCTACAAGTTTGTCGGGTGACGTAAAAAGAGCACCGCAGTGGACGGAGAGGACAGATCCACTGCGGCGAGTTTGGTGTGGCTCGCGTCGAGAGTGCCCAGGTCATGAGTGTCCTGGCGCCTCGCGACTGTCTCTTCTCTGTGATTCGGCGATTTTTCGCTGATCTTGAGTGTCGCCCGTACCAAGTTCTTGTTTTCGAGCGCCGGTCTCCTAGTTGAGTCCTGCCTGCTGCGGCTTTGGACTGTTCTCGACCTGGCCTCGGCGATCCCGCGGTTTCGGCGGATTCGCTCATTTCCGTGCCGAAACTTTCAAGAACTGTTAAGGTAGACCAGATTCCGACGTTAATCGTTCCAGGCCTTGGCTCTAAACTAGGACTCTTCGACTATCTCGAGTGCCAATTGAGCCGTCCTGTCGATGGCGTCGCTTGGCCCAAGGACTTCGTCAAGCTCTTCGAACCCCTCCATTTGAACCTGTCTGGCGGAACCGTCCTCCAAGAGACGCTCCAACTCGCCCATGACTGATTCGGGCTGGGCGTACCACTGGAGCAGCTCGGGCAGCAGCGGCCTTCGGAGCAAAATGTTTGGCAGGCTGATGAACTCGATCTTGGACCGCCTTGCCAAAAACTCGGGAACGGCCCAAGGTGACACCTTGTAGACCACGACCATCGGGCACCGGCAAAGCGCGGCCTCCAGCGTCGCCGTCCCACTGCAGACGATCGCGGCACGGCTCTCTTTGAGGGCCTCGTACTTGTCCAAACGCAACTCGGCGTCACCCCCTCCAAAACGGATCCAGCTTTCCTGGACTTTGTTCGGATCCAGGTTTGGGGCGACCACAATCCGAACTGTGCCCTGAAAGTTCTGGAGCGTCTCGGCCGCAAGGGCCAAGTGCCGGCTCACTTCGTGGAGCCGGCTACCCGGCATCACCGCCACCCCCTCCTTCAGGCGACCTTCGTCCAATGGCCCGACCATCTGCTTGAGCGGGTGTCCAAAAAAATGCGCGTTGGCTCCCATGCCCCGCAAGATCTCGGCGCTCCAAGGGAAGGGCGTGACAATGGCGTCAGCGATCAACGGGAGGTCCCCGCCTTGTTTGTCCCGTCGCCAGCTTCCTGGAGGGACAAAGTACAGGACCTTCCAGCCGTTTTGCTTGGCCCTCCGGGCCAACTTCACATTGATATAGCCGAAATCGATCGGAACGAAAAGCCCCTGGTGCGTGTGGCCCAGCCGCAGTTTGGCTTGCTGATAGCCACCAAAGACCCTTGGCGCGACCCGGACCGACTCGAGGATCCCCACCGCCCCCCAGTTGGACGAGTCAGCCACGAGTGCCACCCCCGCTGACTGGAGCAACCGGCTTCCAACCGCGGACACCACCTCGCCCCGGAGCCGCTCAGAGGGGATCAATCCCTGGAAAACGTCCACGGCGATCTCGCTTACGAGATCGTCGAACCGGCTCTGCGGCGAGATTCGAGAGACAAAGGCGCCTCCGTAGTAGTTGCGGATCCAATCGCCGATCCGGGCAGGGCTCGCGTCTCCGCCGAGTTCCCACTTTTGCACGTCTTGGGCCAATTGCCACGCGAGGCGGATCTCTGAGAACGCGCCCGCGCGGTTCATGGCCCGGTAGATCTCGGCCCCGTAGGCGTCGCCACTGGCCTCGCCAGCAGAGAAGAAGACCCGCACGGCTTCGACTAACCGCCACGGGGCGGACTTGGCGGCGATGCCTGAGCCCAAAGCGAGACGACTCGGCCATGCGGGTCGTGGAGCGTCGCGCGCTTTGGCTCGCCCGACGGGGCCCAAACAAGCAACCCGGCCGAGGTCTGCCGTACAGCCGCGTCGGCCGCAATCTCCCACTGGGCCCCTGTGAAAAGGTTGATCAGCGCCGTGCCCTTGGCGGTTTTGACCCTGGAATAGGCCGGCTCAAAGAATCCGGTCACCTGGCCGCGCACTTCGGCCGCCTGTACGAACTCCTGCGTCTCGATATCGGCATATCCAATCATCACCGTCCGCTGCCGAGTGGAAGTGTGGGTCCAAACATAGCGGCCGCTCGGTGAGATCCGAGCGCGTTCGACCGTCGGCCCCAAGGGCACCACAGCCGGGGGCCCCGGCTGCCCGACCTTGAACTTGGCCAAGCTGAACTGCGAGCCCTTCTGGCTCAATGCCCACAGTTCGTCCTCGCGGGCCGCCAGGACGTCGTCGACAAGCCCGACGGCATATGAGAACCCAGGAAGGCGGTCGATCAAACTGGCCTGAGGCTTGGCATCGGCCAAGTCCACGACGAGAAGCGCTTCGAGCCAAGGGTTTCGGGACTTGTCCTCCCAACGGGCCAAGAGATAGGCCTTGGTGCCGATAATCTCCACGCCTGAGAGGGCCGTGACTTCGAGCCGCCTGACCCCATCGGCGACCAGCTTCAACAAGGCCTCGTTCGACTCTTTGGTGGCGATCTTTCCACTGGTCGGTACTGACGAGAGGCGCGAGATCGACTTCTTGGCCCCTTGTGCTATCGTCAAACCGTTGGAGTCGAAGGTCAGGGTCTTGCCAGCGATCTGGGCCGACCAGCGCTGGTTCTTGCGGTCCAAGCCCGCGGTGTCGGTCGCCGGTTGCCGGATGGGCACGACGACCGTGTTCCCCGAGCCGCCAACAAGGAACGCCCCGTCCTGATAGGAAAGGGTGTTCGGCGAGCTCTGGGAGACCAGGGCCACAAGAGCAAAGAGTCCGGTCATCTGACTCACAGACGAGTATGCACTGCCAAGATTGTCCCCGGTACGACCTTGAACAAGGCGAATGCCGCGACCAAAAGCTCAACCCGCAACGGTGGGAGCAGGCCGTCGAAGTGGCGAACGTTTTTGGCGTCCGTGCCGTGTGCGTCTTCAATGATCACCGAGAGCGGTTGCTTCGATCCCGCCATCCGCAGGCCCCTTCTTCGCCCAAGGGTCCATAATCAAGGACATGGCCGACACAGGGCTGTTCGCGCTCTACAAGCTGTCGCTTGTGGACGCCGCCCTCTATGAACTCAAGCAACGCGCTGGCCACTTGGACGTCGGACGGGAAGAGCTCGTGACGATCAAGAAGCTCCAAGCCGAAGCCGAGGCCGGAAAGTCAGGAGTCGCCAAGCAGCAGGCCGCGGTTACCAAAGACCTCGAGTTTCAATCCGAGACCCTCCGGGAAAGGCTCAAGCGCCTGGACAAGGACCTCTACGGCGGCTCGGTCGTGAACCCGCGGGAGGTTGAGCAGATCGAGGAGGAGATGGCGACACTGAAATCGCAGATCGAAGCGATCGACAATCAGTTGCTGGACCTCTATGAGGCCCAACCCGCTCTTGATGCCGCACGCCAAGAGGAGTCGAAAGAGATCGAGGAGCTGAAGCGAGCAGCCGCCCGGAAGCAGGCGATGGCCAAGAAGGAGCATGAATCGCTCCAAGCCGCCTACCGATCCAAGGCGGCCGAAAGGGCCCCGCTCGTCGCCAAGGTTCCGCAACCTTTGCTTGACACCTACGAGCGGTTGCGCGAGAAGCTCGGGCTCGGGTTAGCGACGGTCACAGATCAGCAACGGTGTGGACAATGCGGCATGCACGTCCCCGAAAAGGCGATGGATATGATCGTCCAAGACCGCATCGTCCAGTGCGAGCAATGCCGTCGGATCCTGTTCAGGCTTCAACAGGGATGAAACGTCTCCTCCTTTCTGGAACGATTCTCGCGGTCTTGGGCGCCGGGTGCGCCAAGTTCCCCGGCCAAGGACAGTCTGGGTTCGGGAAGCGCTTGGTGGTCACGATGCGGGTCGCCGGCCAAATCCGAACCGGGCTCGAGGCGGGAGGTTCGGGCCAGCCCTACGTCTATATTTTTGCGATCAACCTGAGCCGGGAAGCCAACCCGACGACGCTCGGACCCATCCCCGTGACGACCCAAGGAGGCAACGGCTTCGTCGATGGGGACTGCACCCACTTTGTCGCCTGGGATCCGCGGTCATCGCCCCAGTTCAGGATCTTCCAGTTCCGGACTGCCAGCCTCAGCGAGTGGTTCTTCAAGGACAACGTCATCAACTTCGTCACGGTCAGGCCAGGAGACCGTTCGCTCCAATTCGAGTTCGACTTGAACCAGCTGGTGCCACCTGCGGAACTCGACAACTATCAAAGCGCGCAGGTGAACTTCCTGACCATGAACAACACCGACGCCACCGGCACGATTCCTCGCAGTTGGGAGGCTCTGGGAGATGGCCGCCAGGCGAGCACCGTCAATAGCCCGCTGACTTTTCGACTCAACAACGCCCGGCTGCTCACGAACGACAACACTGGCAGTCGGGAACCACAAGGCGACGTCCGTCCAGGGAACGACCCTGACCTTGATCTTGTCGATTGGTCAGTGGAACTGAGGCTCCCGCCCCGCTAAAGCTCAGGACTCCGGAGTCGCCTCGACCTGGATCCCGATCGTCGCCACGACCTCGGCGACTCCCCTGCACTCGTCCTCGTCGGCCCGGTGCACGACACATTGGCCGTAGTGGTCGATCTCCCATGCCTCAATGTAGGCTTCTTCCGCTGTGCAACAGGTGGCGAGCATGAGGACGGTCATGACCTCCTCATAGGTGTTGACGTCGTTGTTATAAACAGTCACGATCCAAGCGGGGCCGACCAGAGGCTCGGTCGACGCCTCGCGCTCGGGGGCCTCGATCGAGGCGAGCCATGGGCGGTCAGTCATCCCATTCCCGCCTGACTTCTGTCGAGACTCCGGCAGTACCGATCACTTTGGCCGCAACGAGGCACTCGTCCTCGGAGGCGAAGTGAACGGAAGCTTGGCCATAGTTGTGCGCTTCCCAAGTCTCTATCGCAGCTTCGTCAAAGTCGCAGCCCGTCGCTCGCATGAGGACCTCGATGACAGCGTCATAGGGAGTATCGTCATTGTTGAAAATCACGACCATGTAGCGGCCATCGGCCGTTTTGGGCTCAACAGGGCTCGGAAGGACTCCGGGGCTTGACGATCTCCACGCGCCATCCATGAGTTTGGTAACTAGGATTATGGCACACCGTCGTTCACGCCTTTGTCAATGGATTTGAACTTTTGGGCCCGCCCCCCGAAGTACAAGCCAGCGGCCACGGCCGACAAACCCAGCGCAAAGAGAGTCAACCCGGCTTCAAGACCAGGCGGCCGATAGGTGGCCACGACCCGATTCGGACCTGGCTTCAATTCAGCTTCGATCCAGGGACCCTTGAAGGATCCCTCCGATTGACCGTTGGCCTCGACCCGCCATCCCGGCATGGCCCTCTCTCGGATGGTCAACCGGCCAGGCCCTTCGCAATCCACAACAATCCGGCCCGGTGACTCCGAGGCGACTATGGGAGAACCTCCGGTAGAACTGACTCTGCCAGGGCCTGGCAACGGGGTTACGACGAGCCCTTTTTGCCGGTCCCAAACCCAGAGCTCTGTCACGCCCATCTCGGCCAAAACCTGCGACTCGGCCCCAGGCTTCACTAGCATCATGTTGCCGTTGGCGGGCGGAGCGGGATCTTGACGGTTGGCATCGGCCAGTAGCTTGACCGTGTCCCTGTGGAGCAAAGAGTCGTACCCCCCAACGTCGCGAGAACGGAACAGCGAGGCCGTGTTGGGAGGCATGAGGGCGGGCGCCGGGGCGAGAAGTCCCCATTGGTCGTTCTGGAACGCCCGACGGACGTCGGCTTCGAGGCCCGAGGGCCTTTCCAAGGGCCGACCCGTCGGCACGAGACTGGCCACGCCCACGAGTTGGGCGGCCACGCACATCGCCATGGCAAGTCCGGCCTTGCCCTTTTCACAGGACCAGAGCCCGAACAGGGCCAGACCAAGACCAATGAGCATCGCAGGACGTGCCATCGCCAAGGAGCCCCTGGCGACCTGTCCAAGGGGAAACTGAGGCCCTAGCCACGATTCGGTCGCCTCGGGGACCGGAACAGACAGGAGCGTGGTGAGCCCAATAGCCATCAGGGCCGTCCACAGCAATGGCCGCCAGGATCGGTCGCCACTCATCTCTCGCACGGCCAGCCCGGCCGCCACACTGAGTCCGAGCACGACAAGCACCACCGCCCGGCCCGGACTGCCCGTGGAAGACCACCCGGGAAGACCGAAGTAAAGGAGCGCGCTCAGTGGGCCGAAAGCTAGGAGCCCTCCGACGGCCGCCACTATCAAGGGTCCGGCAAGACCTTGCCACCGCCGCCGTGCGATCAACAAGCCGAGCACCAAGACGACCGCTGGACCCAAGGAGACCGCCGACTCGGCAAAGTTCGCACCCCTTTTCGCGTAGGCCGGCCAGAACGAAGGCATTGAGCTTCCACCGATCTCCACCGATTGGCCCGGGAGGCCAGTCGCGCCAGGGAACACGATCCCGGCCAATTCGACCGGACGCAAGGCCGAAGCCGAGTAGGCGGCCCAGCCCTCAGCTGACGGTTTTCCCGCCCGATGGCTGAACTTGCTGTACTCAAGGGTCGGAACCAACTGGGGGGCCGCGATCAGCCCACCGACCAAGGCGCAAGCCCCAACTGTCAAGATCGAGGCATCCTTCCGACCCGCCGCCAGAACGATGGCCATGACTGCGACCCCGATGAGCCCATACGCGGCGAACTGGAGGTGCCCGCCCAAAAGCATCATCCCGACGCTAAGAGCAAGCAGAGCCCCTTGCCGCAACTTCGACACGCCCACACTGGGCACCGTCAACCCTAAACACCACGGAATCCACGACACCGTGGTGACGACGCTCGCCAGCGGTGTCCAAGCCAGCATGAACGCCGAGAGGCCAAAAGCTGAACCAGACAGCGCGGCGCCCCAACCGTTGGCCCCAAGGCGCAGGGCCAAGAACCGCGCCCCCAGCCCTGCCCAAGCCAAGTGGAACCACGCCAGCAAGACGACAGCCAGCGGAGTTGGGCACTGGAGGGCGCCAAGCAAGACGTGAAGCGGATAAAAGCCGCCACTCTGAGAGTTGGCGAGGAGGGGCGCCCCACAAAGCTGCAATGGGTTCCAAAAGGGGGGTTCTAGGCGGCGCCACGAATCCAGCACAAGGTCTCGCCAAACATAGAATTGGAGCACACCGTCGGCTTGGAGCACATCCCAGGCGCCTCCATGAGCCGGGACGTTCCAGGGATTCATCTGTCGGATTTGATCGAACGGGCCGATCGTCTCGCCAAAGGCGACCGTCCGCCAAAGCGGCACGAGCGGAAGCAGGACCAACATGAGGACCGCCCAGTGCCGCCGAACAAAGGCCACGACCGCAAGTTTAACCCCTTGGGCGAAACCGGCCTCCCGCCGATAACCAGGGTGGGACCGCCCGTTCGCAGATGCCCAAGCGGTAAGATAGAGGCACCGGGCCTATAGCTCAGTTGGTTAGAGCGCACCCCTGATAAGGGTGAGGTCACTGGTTCGACTCCAGTTAGGCCCACCACCCCGGTATCCTGGGCACAGGATGAACCAGGAAGAGGGCCTTCTCGGCCGGTTCGTCGGGGGCATGATCCGCCGAACGGTCCGGGCCCGATTCCGCAACGTTTATTGGAACCCGCCGGAGACGGCTCCAAAGCCGCCCGTCGTCTTCGTACCGAACCACCACGGGTGGCATGACGGCTACCTCATGTTCCTCTTGGTCACCCGACTCGGGATCCGGTGCCTCGATTGGATCCAGGAGTATGAGGCGTTCCCGTGGTTCCGATATGTCGGCGGTATGCCGTTCCCGTCGGACGACGCTTCGAAGCGGGCCTCCACCATGAGACGCACCGCCAGGCTCATGAGAGAAGGACGCAGCCTGGTGCTGTTCGCTGAGGGGATCCTCCATCGTCCCCCCGAAGTCTTGCCGCTCGGAAGGGCGCTGGAAACGATCGCGCGGCGCGTCCCGGAAGTCTCGGTTCTCCCCGTCGCCATCCACTACGACATGTCCCTCCATGAACGGCCGGAAGCCTTCATCAGGTGCGGGTCACCTATCGCGGAAGGGCCGGGGTTGCTCGAGCGCACCCGCGAAGCCTTGATTCGGGAACTCGACCAAGTGCGGCACGATGTCGCACAAGGTGCGCCCTTTGAAACTCTGGCCAAGGGCACCCTGGATGTCAACGAGCGATGGGACGTGCGTCGGACGAAGCGTTTTTGACGACGACTCCAGCGATCATGCGGTAGTCATCTGTGGTGCGGATCGAAGCGTTCGCGACACGACAGGACTTCGAAGAGTGCCGGAGGCTTCACAAGGCCTTCGGGACAAGCTATTTCATGGCGAGTCGGCTTTTTCCAAAGTCAGTCCGGACTCGAGTGGACGCCGTGTACGGATTCGTCAGAGTTCCTGACGAGTGGGTCGACAACCCCGATGGACGTACCCAGGACGAGGCGCGATCCCTCCTTGACAGTTTTCGACGCCAGCTGGTGACGGGCTATCAGGGTGAGCGTCCAACCTTCCCCGTCTTGAGGGCGTTCCTCGACGTGGCCCGCGAGACGGCCATCCCAGCGTCCGAACCCTTGGTCTTCCTCCAAGCCATGGAGCAAGACCTGGACCAAACCACGTTCGCCACTTACGCCGAGCTCCGCCAGTACATGAGGGGCAGCGCCGTCGCGGTCGGAAACATGATGTGCCGAGTGCTTGGGGCCGAGGACTCCATGGAAGTAAGGACGGGCGCTGCGGCCCTCGCCGAGGCGATGCAGTTGACGAACTTCCTCCGCGACATCGCCGAAGACCTGGCGCGCGGCCGCGTGTACCTTCCTCTTGACGAGCTCAACAGGTTTGGAGTGGGCCTTGCCGATTTGAGGGAGGGGAAGGTCAACCCAGGGTTTGTGGCCCTCATGCGGTTCCAGATCGATCGGGCCAGGCGGCTCTACGCCGAAAGCGATCCTCACATCGCCCGGCTTCCGGGCCATGCCCAACCTGCCGTCAGAACAGCGCGCGTCCTCTATGCAAGGATCCTCGACAAAATCGAAGCGCAAGGATACGACGTGTTTGGTCACCGGGCCCGCGCGTCGATGGCCGAAAAGATCTGGTTGCTCGCCCGGACGCTGGCGGCTGGTCAGCGCTCGGCGACCTGAAGCGGAAACACCGAGACCGAGACGAGTTCGGGCGCCCCCGCAGAACGGGCCACGATCCGAATGTACCGGGCCCGCTGGGCCAGAGCGGTCGCGACGACAGAACCGCCGCGCTCCCGGCACCAGAGGGAACCGTCCTCCGGAGCTTGGGACGTCCTTCTGAGATAGACGTCGTAGGACGCCCACGACTGGCCGCCCAGCACGACTTCGGCGATCAATCGGTCCCGACCCAGGTCGATCTCGACCCAGTCGCCAGGCTGGAAAGGCATGGGGACCTTGGTTTCCGGATCATTGTCTGTCAAGGCTTGGAGTTCGGCCGGGAACCTGCCTTTCGAGTCGGACACCAGCGCATCGACTGCGAGGTCTTGGCTCCTGTCCACGGTCCCAGACGTCACCTTGACAACGAGATCGACGAACGGTGCCTGGTTGCCACGGGCCGCCTCGGAGATCAGACGGAAGACTTCCAGCCTCGCCGTGGCGACCGAACCGTTCAAGTTCACCTCCAGATCGAGCCAGGGCTGTTGGCCGAGATCTCCGATCGGGCCCAACGGGCCCCGAGCGGGAAGAAACGCGGCCCCGGAAGCGGTTAGCGGAAAGGGCGTTGGCCAAGCCAATTGGCCATCGCCTTGACGGACGCTCAATGAGCCGCCCGCGATCGGCTTGCCTCCGGCGTCTTGGAACCTGACGATCGCGCTTGGGCTCACCCCGACGCGGTCAAGGGCGCGAGAGTCACCCCGAAAGCCGACCATCGCGTTCAAGGCGGCCACGGAAGCTCCGTCCAGTTTGGCTCCTTCGGGGAGCGGTGGCGCCCCTTCCTCTGGCGATCCTCCTGGCCATACGGGCAGCGCCCTTGAGGGCGGCCAGGCACTGTCGTCCCTCGTGTCGGGCGGGACAGCGCCTGTCACACGCCAGGCTTTGAGGGGATCGGCCTCGGTCATGAGATCCCGAACCATCGATTCGATCGAACCCGTCCACTCCACCGTCACATCGGCTGGAGAATCGGTGACCAACCGGAACCGTTCACGACAGCCGTCGGGCGCGAACGAGAACCGACTCTGTGCCAACCAAGCCTCATTGGCTTGGGCGACGGCCGCCAAGGGCCCTTCTGACGGAGAAGGCGCGCCGGAAAACTTGACGGCAAGGCCCCCGATCGGGACGGCGATCGCGGGCCGCGCCGGGGCCTTGCTCCCGGTCGTCAAGGCAACGACCCGAAGCCATGAGGCCCGCGAGTCGGACTTGTCGACCAACCAAGGCACTTCGGCTTCGACGTCAATGGTGCCCCCAGGAGGCACGGACACATCGCCGATGGTCTGGACAGAGAACCGCTCGCCGATGGCCCAGTCCACCATGAAACCCCGGGTGGGCTCGTCGCCCGTGTTGACGAACCGTGCCCGCCATCTGACCCGTTCGTTCGGGTTCGGGAGCTGTCCGATGGGCATCCCGAGCGGCTCAAGGCCTATGGCTTGCAAGTTTGGCCCCTTGGCTCCTCCCGAAGACGAGGACTCGACCACGAGTTCCGGCCCTTCACCACGAATCTCGGAACTGGCGAACACGACCTCTTCCGAAAACTCGAGCCTGAAACCGTAGTTCGTCGTCGGGTCTTGGATCATCTGGGCCACGGCGCTGGCCAAGCCCGTCAACAAGAGGGTGTCGCCTTCGACAAGAGCCTTGGCTCCTTCGATCCGCTCCGCGTCGGAATCTCCGCCCGCCCCTGGCGTCCGCCACTTGGACCCTTGGGCGTCACGGACGGCCCAGGCCGCCCCTTTCGGTTGACCGTCCGAAGAGGCGATCAAGAAGTTGCGGCTCCCAGGGCCTTCGTTCCAGGGTCGAAGGACGCGGCGCACGGACTTCAACTGGGGAGTGCCTCCCAAAACACGCAGACGCATCACCGCCCCAATGACGCGCTCATGGCCGGTATAAGCCCATTCGAGAGCTGGGAAACGGATCAGGACCGCCTTGCCCGGGCCAGCCTCCAACACGGCCTCGCGACCGAAGTTCTGGGCCGGAAACGCTTCGGCGACAAACGTGTCCTCGACCGGGCCATCCACGCTAGTCGCCACGGTGGAGGCGGGCCAAAAGGTGGAAGCAAGGCAAACGAGCGTGGTGAGCATGGATCCTTATAACTTGACGGCCGTGTAGTGCACTCGGTCACTCTTCTTTCTGGGCGGGTCGAGCGTATAGCTGTCATAGGCCCGCACCGACCCGAAACCTGCCAATCGCAACGCTTCTTGGACCTCCTCGTCGGAGTGGGCCCGTTGATAGTGGGTCTCCTCGAACGCCTGACCATCGACTTCGAAACGCATCGAGACTTGGATTATCCGATCGGTCGGGTCGTACTCGCCCTTCCATGAATAGCGGATCGGAGCCTTTTGGTTGCGTTCCTGTTGGTCGAACATTCTGTTCTCGAACGCATAGGCAGTGTTGAGGTCGAAGATGAAGCTCGCGCCTGGCTCCAAGTGGGCGCCGACTCGGCTGATGGCTTGCCTGAACCCATCAATGCCGGTCACATAGTTGAGACTGTCGAAGAAACTGAACGCGCCCTCAAAGGTCTCACCCAAATCAAACTGAGTCGCGTCGGCGACCACAAAACGCAGAGGCAACCCTGAGGAAGCGGCCTTATCCATGGCGACTGCGATCATGCCTGGGGAAAGGTCGATCCCGGTCACCGTAAATCCGGCGAGGGCCAGCCTCTCGGACACAATGCCCGTCCCGCAGCAGACGTCCAAGAGCCGCAAGGGACGCGAGCCCATCTGGCTGAGGAGAAGACGGTAATACTCGGTCCAAACATCATAGGGGACTGACGACATCAGAACGTCGTAGTACGGGGCCACTGCCTCGAACGAACCTGTGGCGACGGACGGCGCCGCCCCAGACATGCCCTCGGGGCCTCCGCGCAAGGCCTTCAGAAGTTCCTGACGACGCACGACCGCGCCACCTCCTCAAGAGCCGTCGCGTCGCCAAGCGTCTCTCTGATCTCCGAAAGGGCCAGCTCCAGCAGCCGCTCCGACTCGGAGCGGGCCGCCTCGACTCCAAACGCTGCCGGGTATGTCTGCTTGCCCCTTTCTCGATCCGATCCGGCCGGCTTTCCAATGTCGGCCAAGTTTGACGTCTCATTGAGCAAATCGTCCACGATCTGGAACGCCAAGCCCAACATTTTTCCAACTCGCAGAAGCCGATCGACTTCCTCCCGCGACGCTCCCGCCATGACGGCTCCAAGTCCGCAACAAGCACCGATCAATGCGCCTGTCTTGCGCTCATGGATCGTTTTCACGACCCAAGGGTCAGGGCCCTGGCGTTCGTTCTCGAGGTCCAAGACTTCCCCGCCGACCAGCCCCTCGCTTCCCACTGCGCCAGCGAGAATCTTGAGCGACCCAGCAACCTTGGCCGAGTCAGGGCTGGATCCGGCCACGATCTGAAAGGCCAGGGCGAACAGCGCGTCCCCGGCCAAGATCGCCAGGGCCTCGTCGAAGGCTTTGTGGAGGGTCGGCCTCCCTCGTCTCAGATCGTCGTCGTCCAGAGCCGGCAAGTCGTCGTGAACGAGGGAGAAAGCGTGGACGCACTCGACGGCACAGGCAGCATCCACCGCGTCCGAGGGCGCGCCGCCCGCCGCCTCGGCGCTGGCCAAGACCAACAATGGCCTCAATCGCTTGCCGCCGCCCAGCACGGCATACCTCATGGCTTCATGAAGCCGGGCCGGAACCGCCGTCGGGGATGGGAGCAGTTCGTCGAGGCGGGACTCGACCAAGTCGCGATAGGCCCTCAGTCGTGAATCCACGAGCACTGGCAGAAGTCTACCAGCGGGCCAGGTATCTTCCCGAAGCCATGGCGACCATCAGGCCCTTCCGGGGCCTTCGGTTCGATGCGACGGCGGGCCCGATCAGCGAACTGGTCGCGCCCCCCTATGACGTCTTGAGCGCGGCCGAGCGGGACGAATATGCCGGAAAGGCGCCCCACAACATCGTCCACCTCACCCTTCCCGAGCAACAAAGCGACGACCGTTCACAGTTCGTCAAGTACGCTCGAAGCGCGGCTTTGCTGGAAGAATGGCGCCGAGAGGCTGTCCTTCGCCTCGAGGATCGACCTTGTTTTTATCGATACACCCAGACCTTCCGGTTGCTTGGGAACGAGCAAGACTTCACCCGCACGACGTTGATCGTTCTGCTCAAGGTCGAACCTTATGAAAAAGGAGTCGTCCTGCCGCATGAGCAGACCTTCCCGAAGCACAAGGAAGATCGCTTGCGCGTGCTCGAGGCGACGCGGAGCCACCTGGAGTGCATCTTCGGGCTCTTTGAGGACGACGACAGGTCCGCGCACGCGCTTGTGGCCCAAGCCCCAGGCGAGACGGTCGCGCCTGAGTTCAAGACGTCCGAAGACGGCATCGTCCACAAGCTTGAGGCCGTCTCAGATCCTGGCTCCGTGAAGGCCATCATCGACAAGTTGTCCGAAAAGAGGCTCTGGATCGCCGACGGCCACCATCGCTATGAGACGGCTCTCAAGTTCCGCGAGATGCAGGGCGAGCGCGACGGGCTGATCGCCGAGGACTTCATGATGATGGCGGTGTGCAGCATGACCGACCCTGGCCTGGTGCTCCTTCCGACCCACAGGATCCTCAAAAAGTTGCCCGTCGCTCCCGATGAACTCCGCAAGAGGATGGCCGAGGCCTTCTCGATCGAAGACTGCCCGAGCAACGCCCTCGCCGGTCGCATTGGAGCCTATGGCGCGCAAGGGGAGAAGGCCTTTGGCGTCGCCTTGCCGGGAGGTTCGGGGTTCGTCGCCACCCTGAAGGACCCGGGTCGCGTCGCGGCGCAGATCGGAGGGCCCGGATCGAGCCTTCTCAAAGAACTCGACGTATCGATCCTGCACAGTTACATCTTCGAGCAGTTGCTAGGGCTCACAGGACTGGACTTCTTCGGCTATACACGCATCGAAGAGGAAGCGGTCCGGGCTGTAGAAAATGGATCCCCCGCCAGCTTTCTGATGAACCCGCCGACAGTGGACGATATGAGGCAAATAGCCCTAGGAGGGGAAAAAATGCCGCAAAAATCGACCTATTACTACCCAAAGCTCCTCAGTGGGCTTGTCGTTTGGTCGTTAAAAGACTTCTAACACTGCATGCGCCTGCACCTCTTGGGCACGGGCGGGGCCGATGGAGTTCCCGCTCTTTATAGCGACACCAGGGTGAGCCGGTACGCCCGTGAGCACGGGGGCAAAGACGTGAGGTCAAGGTCGGCGGCCCTGCTCGACGGCCACATCAAGATCGACTTCGGGCCCGACACTTGGGCCCAAGTCGTCCGAGAAGGGCTGGACGCTCGGGACTGGTCTTCGGTCGTCTTCACGCACGCCGACGCCGACCATCTTGCTGTCGAGGAGCTGCAATACTCGCTTTTCCCGTTCAACGGCTTCGAAGCGGCCGGTTTCGTCATCTATGGGAACAACCGGATCGTCGATTCTGTGTGGCGGCGATATCCGGACTGGCCGTTCGAGGTCGTCCTCACCGAAAGCTTCGTACCTTTCGAGTGTTGCGACTACCGAGTGACGCCGATCCGTGCCAAGCATGGGGCCGAAGGCGAGGACGCTCAGAACCTCATCATCGAGCAAGGTGGCCGCAGCCTGCTTTATGCGACTGACACCGGGATCTGGGAGGAACCGACCTGGGAGTATCTCCGGGACTTCCGCTTGGACCTGCTCGTGCTCGAGTGCACCGAAGGGTTCGTTCTGACCCCTTACAACGGCCACCTGGACATCGAAGAGTTCCGCCTTGTCGTGGCCCGGATGCGCGACATGGGCACGGTCACAGACACCACCAAGATCGTCACGACCCACCATAGCCACAACGGCGAGGGAACCCACGCGGAGCTTGAGGCCGCCCTCGGACCTGAGGGAGTCGTCGTAGGATACGACGGACTGATGATCGACATCTAGTCCTCGCAGACGAGCCGCATCCCGACGAACTGGCCATTGGCGAGCCACCATCGGCTCTTGGGGCTTTGCGGGTCGGACTCTGACCATTGGGGTTCCTCGGGCAGGCTCGCCGCGATGGAGACCTGGTCGGCCTTGTGCTTCCAGGAGCCGCCCTTCACGACCGGGGAGCCCGTAGCTTGGTCGCACCATTCGGCCACGTTCCCGAGCATGTCGAAGAGCCCGCGCGGGTTTGGCGCCTTGGTCGCCACTTTGTGGGTCGTGTCGTCGGCGTTGTCCCAAAACCATGCGCTTTGGTCCAACGGCCCGTTGTCGGCTCCCTCTGCCGCCAGCTCCCATTCGAACGTCGTCGGAAGGCGGTAGCGACGACCGGTCTTGGCCGAGAGCCACTGGCAGAACTCGGTCGCGGCCCGGTGGGTCATGCAGATGGCTGGAAAACCGTGGTGGCCAAAGTTGCTGAAGATGACCGCATAGGGCTTGCTCGGGCGGGACTCGGCGTCGGCGCCTTGAGCCTGCTGGTCTTGCGCGATGTCGAGCCGCAAGGCCCAGACCTCGAAAAGGTTCCAAGTGACCTCGGTCTCGCCAATCCAGAAGGGCTTGACCTGACCTTCGCCGGGGACACGGACCATCCGCCATTCGACCAAGTGGTCAGGCAGGGAGTCGGTGCGCGCTTCCTGGCCTCTCGACACGGGGCCCATTATGAGGAAGAATCCAAGCACCATGCTTTTCGCGGCCATGGCCCTCGCCGTCGCTCCACAGCGGTTCCAATTCACGCAGTCGCACATGGGGGTGGCCGTCCGTCTTACCCTTTACGCCCCAGACCGTGCAACCGCTGAGCGAGCGGGCCGAGCGGGTTTCGCGCGTTTCGCCGAGCTCGACGCCATGATGAGCGACTACCAGCCTGGAAGCGAGCTCAACCGCTGGGTCGCCCGTGCTGGTGAAGGCCCTGTTGCGGTTTCGCCTGAGCTGTTCGAAGTCCTCCTAGCCGCCAAGAGGGTCTCTGCGCTCAGCGAGGGCGCCTTCGACGTCACCGCCGGGCCGGTCGTAAGACTCTGGCGGGAGTCCCGAAGATCGGGCTCGCTGCCGGAAACCTCGGCTCTTGAAGAAGCCCGGAGCCGGGTCGGTTGGCGGCAGATCCGGCTCGATTCGACGACGCGGACAGCGGAGATATCGCAGCCAGGAATCCAAGTTGATCTTGGAGGCATCGCCAAGGGCTTTGCCTGCGACCAGGCGATCCTGGCCATGGCCGCCCAGGGGGTGGGCCGAGCGATGGTCGAGGCAGGCGGGGACATCGCCGTGTCGGGCCCGCCTCCTGGCACAAAGGGCTGGCGGATCACCGTGAGGGGACTCGAACGAGAGGCTCTCGTCCTGGCCCATCAGGCCGTCTCGACTTCAGGCGACGCCGAGCAGTTCGTGGAGATCGGAGGAGTCCGGTATTCCCACATCGTCGATCCTCGGACCGGCCTTGGCCTGAGGCGACGGCTCCAGGCCACGGTCGTCGCCCGACGCGGGATCGTTTCCGACCCTCTCGCGACCGCTCTGTGCGTCATGGGCCGAGGGCCTGGCGACCGTCTCGCCAAGCGTTACGGGGCCGAGGCGATCTGGGTCGGCCCGGAGACAGAATGAGCTATGGACGCCCGAGAACTGATCGAAGGAAAGCGCGACGGCCTTGCACACACGACGGCCCAGTTGCAGTTCTTGGCCGAAGGGGCGGCGCGAGGCACGATCCCTGATTACCAACTCAGTGCCTGGCTCATGGCCGCCTTCCTCAGGGGCCTCAACCCTGAGGAAACAGCGGGCCTGACCTTGGCGATGGCCGCATCTGGGGAGACTCTCGACCTCGCCGGGCTGCCCAAGCCTTGGGTCGACAAGCACTCGACGGGAGGGGTCGGCGACAAGACCACGATCGTCCTTCTGCCTCTTCTCGCCGCTTGCGGGCTCACCATGGTGAAGATGAGCGGGAGAGGACTCGGCATCACGGGCGGCACCCTCGACAAACTGGAAAGCGTGCCAGGGTTCCATACCGACCTTGATCCCGAGGCCATGAAAGACCAGGCCAAAGAGATCGGCCTGGCCCTCACCGGGCAGACGCCGCGGCTCGCCCCGGCCGATAAGGCTCTCTATGCGCTTCGCGACGTCACTGGAACGGTCGCCTCGATCCCGTTGATCACGGCCAGCATTCTCAGCAAGAAGATCGCGGGCGGAGCGGAGACCGTGATTCTGGACGTCAAGTGTGGCAGCGGAGCGTTCATGCGCAGCTTGCCCGAAGCGAGGGCGCTGGCCCAGTCTCTGGAGCAGATCGGCGCGTTAGCCGGCCTCAAGGTCAGGACGGCGGTCACCGACATGGACCAGCCTCTCGGCTCGGCCGTCGGGAACGCGTTGGAGGTCAAAGAGGCCCTCAGCGTCTTGCGCGGTGAGACCGGGCTGGAGACGACAAGCCGCTTCCGAGAACTCTGCTTGAGCCTGGCTGGGATCGCCCTGAAGACCGTGGGCTTGGGCGACGAGTCGACGGCGACCCGGGCCCTAGGCTCCGGGGCAGCGCTCGAAAAAGCCAAGGATTGGTTCGCGGCCCAAGGAGCTGACTTGGGCGTTTTCGATTCAAACAACTGGAGCTTGGCCCCGAGCCGAGCCGAGTTGGTCGCGAAGCGGACAGGGTACGTCCGCCGAGTTGACGCGCGTCGGGTCGGCGAAGCTGCGCTGTCGCTTGGGGCGGGACGGCCCACCAAAGGCGCGGCCATCGACCCGAGAGTCGGCGTCAACTCTTTTGTCTGCGTCGGCGACCATGTCCAAGCAGGCGGCCCACTCTTTGAAGTTCACGCCAAAGACGACGAGGACGCACAAAGGACGGTCGCTAAACTCTCCTTGGCCGTGGAGATCGTAGACGAACCGATGTCGGCCCGGCCGTGTCTCCTTGAATTGGAGACCAATCCAGGCCCAAGCACGGGTGCCTGAGCCCTGGGTTCGGTTGAAGCTCTCGCTTCGGTCAAGTTGTCGATCGAGGTTCTGCTGGTTTCTAAGCGACAGGTTCGCGGGCGGGCTCAATAGCCGAGTCCATCGCTTGTCGGAACGCCTTCCACTGCTCTCGCTTTTCGCGAAGGAGGGCTCTGCCAGAGTCGGTGATCTGGTAAACGCGCCTAGAAGGTCGGCCTTGTTGAACAGCCCACTCTCCGGAAATGTGCCCGGCCGATTCCAGCTTATGAAGAATCGGATAGAGTTGGCCTTCGCCAAACTTGAAGAGACCCGAGGCGCTGGCTTTGATCTTGTGGAAGATCAGATAGCCGTGCTGCGCCCCAAACTCGATCGAACAAAGAATCAACAGTTCAAGGTCAGGACGAAATCGCATCCTTGCTTCGAATGATGCCTCGGCAAGTCAACCCAAGTTCCCTTTCGCCCTACTCAAGAAGCTTGAATCGACGAATTTCTTCCTTTAATTTCTCCATGGGTAGGCCGATCACGTTCGTCACGCTGCCCGCAACCTGCGCGACGAAGTCCTGACTTGCGTCCTGGAGGCCATAGGCCCCTGCCTTGTCCATGGGGGCGCCTGTAGCCACATAAGCCGCGATCTCCTCTTTCCCAAGCTTGCGGAAGGTCACCTCGGTGGTCTCGGTGAAGGCTGACATGCCGGACGGCGCGACCAAACAAACTCCTGTGACCACTTTGTGCGTTCGGCCGCTGAGCGCCGACAGCATTCGGACGGCGTCATCCCGGTCCACGGGCTTGGAGAGCTGCCTCCAGCCGTCGCCCTCCGCCAGGGCCACCACCGTATCTCCTCCGATCACCAGACAATCGGGCCGGACTTCCCGCACTGCCAGAGCCTTCTCCCTGGCCAACCTTTGGGCCGTGATCCAAGGGTCTGGATCGGTCAGGGCGTCCTCATCGATTTCGGCCGGCACAACCTCGAAATTAGGGACGAGCTTCCGAAGAAGCTCTTCTCGACGAGGCGATCCTGAGGCCAAAACGACCGCGTACATTCGCACCCATCTTGCCTCAACAGGCCCGGCCGTGCGGCCCCTTGGGTCCAACCGACCCTGAGCGGCTCACCGGGTCGCTAGCACCGACCAGCTAAAATGAACGGGTGCGCGTACCTTTCCTCGACCTGACCGCCCAGTACCGAGAAGTGAAAGAACAGGTCGACCGCGATGTGGCCGAGATCTTCGCGACCAGCGCGTACGTTCTCGGCAAGCACAACAGGAGCCTCGAAGAACGGCTCGCTTCCATGCACGGCGTCAAGCACGCCGTCGCTGTCAACAGCGGGACCGACGCGCTGCGCATCCTCATGCAGGCGAGCGGGATCGGCCCCGGGGACGAGGTGGTAACGACCGCGTTCAGCTTTGTCGCCACCATCGAGACAGTCGTGCAGCTTGGGGCCGTTCCCGTCCTCGTGGACATCGACGAGACGACGTTCAACATCGACCCGGCCAAGATAGAGGCTGCGTTGACGGCCCGGACCAAGGCGATCTTGCCGATCCATCTCTTCGGCCAACTTGCCGACGTCAAAGCGATTCAGGCCATCGCTGAGAGGCACGGACTCATGGTGCTCGAAGACTCGGCCCAGGCCGTGCTCAACCACCATGAGGGAGTCTTCACAGGGAACTGGGGGCACGGAGCGGGGCTCAGTTTCTATGTCACCAAGAACCTCGGGGCGGCCGGGGACGGCGGAATGATCCTCACCAACGACGACGAGGTCGCCAGGCAGTCCCGCAGCCTGCGGATCCATGGGATGGGCCGCGAGCGGTACTACTATGACGATGTGGGCTACACGAGCCGCTTGGCGGAACTTCAGGCCGCCGTGCTGTGCGCCAAGCTCGACCGTCTTGAGGCCTGGAACGCCAGGAGGGGAGAACTCGCCGCCATCTACCTTCAAGAAACGCAGGGGGTGGGCCTGCCTGCGACTCAGCCTCGCAACAACAACACTTGGCACCAATTCACGGTCAGGACCCCTCGGCGCGACGAGCTTATGGCTCACCTGAAGGAGCGCGAGATCGACTCTGCGATCTACTACCCAGTGCCCCTCCACCTACACGCGCCCTACAGGAGGTTCAGTGGGGGAGAAGGCTCCCTCCCTGTGACCGAGAAGGTGTGCCGAGAGTGCCTCAGCCTGCCGATCCATCAGCACCTGAGCGACGATCAAGCCCGGTTCGTCGCCCAGACGGTCAGCGAGTTCGTCGCTGTCCGAGCCTGAGCCTCACTCGTCGGACGGGGCCTTGAAGAGGGTCTTGTCGCCCTTGGACAGGAGGATCTGGGCTCCAGCAACGGCTTGGAAGCCTGCCTGACCGTCCGATGAGCGCAGAGTCAAGCGTCCGCCTTCGGTTCCCCCCATCATCTCAAAGAGGGTCTTCCCGCCACGGCCCTGGCCGACCAACCGCCCGCCCTCGGAAGTCGAATCGAGCCTCAGCGCAGTCTGGCCCTGTCGATCGTTGACCGAGACCTTGCCGCCATCTGCGGTGCCGGTCAACGAGACCACGTTCCCCAGTTGCAGGCTTGGGCCCGAAGAGGCCGCCTCGAGCGTCGCCGTCTGTATGCCGGTGCCCGCCATCACTTTGATAGACGCCGAGTTCTGGCAGCTGATGACGGCTTGGCCCCCTGGCCCGGCCAGGATCGAGACGGACGGCCGTCCTGACGAGTCCATCAAGGTCAGAAACGTGCCGCCCCCTTGCTCGCCCAGCATGCCGAGAAGCCGGTTCGAGTAGTCGACGATACGGAGCCCACCGTTCGGGACGAAGAGGACGTCCTCGTTCCTGATTCCTGGGATTTGGCGCGGATTGGTCGGCACGACCTGGGCCTGGGCCTCCGCAGGCCCCAAACGGGCCACCAGGCCACCCAAGAAGCAACCCACGAAGGCGACAAGGAGAAAGGCGGCGAATTGAAAGCGATTCATACAACCTTTGACGAGCCAGGAGGCGACTTGTGCCCAAAGGTAAAACCTTCTGATGCTCGCCGTCGCCGTCTTTGCGGCCGTAGCCTCCCAAGAAGCCGTCCCCAACTCGCGGTTCCAGATCGCCTCCCCGCTCCGCAATATCTCCTGGGCCCGAATCGACACAGGCATGGCCGGAGTCGGGATTCTCCAAGGAATGGCCCGACAACAGGGGCTGCAAGGACGAGTCCTCTGGATCGACGCGACCGCCAACCTGGGGCGCGTCAACACCGAGGAGAAGATCAAGCAACTGGTCGCCCAGATCGCCGATGTCGGCTTCAACACGATCGTTTACGACGTCAAGCCGATCGTCGGCAGAACGGTCTATCCGAGCGCGCTCACCGACCAGATCACCCAATGGCGCGACCAGACCCTGCCCGCAGGCTTCGACCCGGTCGGGCCGATGCGGCGCGAAGCCAAGGCCCGGGGCCTCAGCTTCATGGTCGCACTGAACGCCTTCTCGGAGGGTCACTCTTTTGCCAAGCGCGACGAGGCGAAGCCCGACTCGGAGTTCGGCGATCCAGGGTGGGGTTACCGGCACCCGGACGCGCAGACGGTGCAATATGAGGCGGCGCCAGCGGTCCTGATCCAGGGTCAGCCCGTCGAGATCCAAGCGGCGCTGAACCCGTCCCAACCCGACGGACGACTGATGCTCTTCGACCGCAGGCCGAACTCGACCCCGGCGGCCCGGTCGGTCGTCGTGGGAGCGAACGGCCAGATCGAGTCGATCCACGAGGGGCTGCCCGACGAACTCGCTCCTGGGCATCGACTCCTGGCCGAACCGTTGAACCGTGAGCGACCCGGAGTCCTTTCATCTCTCCAGCCCGGACAGCGGCTCCGGCTGGTGACGACCCCCAAGTTCGTTCCGATCAGCGAGGCTCAAAGGCAGATCCCGCTTATGATGAACCCGCACCTGGCAAGCAATCAGGAGCGCGCTCTCAGCTTCGTCAGGGAAGTTCTGACCCGTTATCAGCCGGACGGAGTGCTCTTCGACGACCGTCTCAGGTTCGGGGGCTTGAACGCCGACTTCTCGGAGTCGACCCGCACCGCGTTTGAAGCCAAAGTCGGCGCCAAGCTCGTCTGGCCAGACGACGTGTTCAGATACACGACCAACTGGGACTTGCGCCAAGGCGTCCGGGTCGGGCCTTGGTTCGATGCCTGGATGGCTTGGCGCGCGGAAGAGATGAACCGGTTCGTGGCCGAAACCAGAAAGACAGTCAAGTCGATGTCGCCTGAAACCTTGTTTGGAATCTATGCTGGGTCTTGGTACGGCGATTATCCGCAGTATGGGGCCAACTGGGGTTCGCCTGACCTTTGGGCCGGTTTCCCGTTCCTCACTCGGTCCTATCGGCAGACAGGGTTCGCAGGAAACCTGGACTTGCTTATCACGGGCTGCTACTACCGTGTCGCCACCCAGTTCCAAGCCTTGGAGCGGGGCGCCCCGGCGGGCAGGACGGTCGAGGCGGGAGGGATCGTGAGCAACCGGGCCGTCCGAGATCAGTGCTGGGTCTATGCCGGAATCATGCTCGCCGATTATGCGAACGAGCCTGAAATGGTGCAGCACGCCCTTCAGGCCGCCTGCGAGACGACCCAGGGGGTGATGGTCTTTGACCTCTCGCACAACATCGATCGATATTGGCCGGTCTTCAAACGCGCTTTCGCCGACAAAAAGCCCCCGGCTCACTCCAGCCCCCAAACCTTGGAACAGGGAAGGAAGAGGCGGGCCGAGTGGGATCGCCTAGGCTACAGAGACGCTCCGTTCCCACTCTTTGAAGGCATGCCTGGGGCTGGGTTTTGACCACGTCCCAGCCGAAACCAACCTTGGCGGCCCTGTAGCCGTCTAGCTAAGCAGGCCATGAGCCAAAGTCCCCCGCAGACGATCGGCAAGTACCAGATCATCCGCGAGATCGCCCGGTCAAACGACATTGTCTACGAGGCCTACGATCCCGTGATGAACCGTCGCGTCGCGGTCAAGGAACTCAACGTGCCAGGAGGCTCGACCTCGCAGCAGCGCGAAGACCGGGTCAAGCGGTTCCTCCGTGAGGCCCGGGCCGCTGGCTCCCTCGTCCACCCGAACATCGTGACCATTTACGAGGTCGGTGAGGAAGCGGGCCGGCGCTTTATCGCCATGGAGTTTTTGGACGGCCAGAACCTCCGCAACCTGCTCGACACCCAGGGCTTGGTGGAACCGAAAAAGGCGGTCGAGATCGCCATCGGGATCCTTGAGGGCCTCAGCTTTGCCCACAGCAAGGGGGTCATTCATCGCGACATCAAGCCCGACAACATCCAGCTCTTGGAGAGCGGGCAGGTCAAGATCACCGACTTTGGGATCGCCCGCTTGACCTTTGAGCCGAACCTCACCATTGACGGGCAGGTCTTCGGGACGCCGAGCTACATGTCGCCAGAGCAAGTCAACGGGCGCGAGATCGACGCGCGGAGCGACCTGTTCGGAGTCGGGGTGATCCTTTACGAAATGGTCTCGGGACAGAAGCCGTTCCAGGGCGACAGCGTCGTGGCGATCACTTACGCGATCATGAACCACGAGCCGACCCCGCCCCAAAGAGCGAGCCACTCATTGTGGCAGGCCATTCAACGAGCCATCGACAAGAGCCCGCAGCTCCGATGGTCGAGCGCCGAGCAGATGGCCCAGGCCTTGAAAGGAGTGGTCGCAGAGATGGAGTCGGGCTCAGTCGTCTCGACCCCGGTCGCGCCGAACCCAACCCTTATCGCACCGCCACCGGTCGGGCCGGTCAATCCTGGCCCGCCCCCCGTCCAGGTCGCAGGCCTCGGCACCGCTCCACCACAGTCCTCGACATATAACCCACCTTACGGCCAGCCCCATGGCCAGAGTTATGGCCAGCCCTATGGCCAACCCGGGTCGAACCCTATTGGCGCCCCCTACACCGGACAGATGGGAACGCCCCAAGTGCCGGTCTACTACCCGCCCAGACCGCGCCGGACGATGTCGCCCCACACTCGACAGTTTTTGGGCCGGCTCGTATGGGCCTTCGTATTGATGGGGTCGCTGGCCGCGATCGTCACGGTCGGCATCCAATCTCTCAGCGGGGCGCTGCAGGACCAGCCAATGCCCCGGATTGGGGCACCAACGACAAAAGGGAAAGACAAACCAGGCGAAACAGTGCGCAGGGCCAGCGCCGATGACGCGGATGCGGCCGTGGAGGACGCGGAGACGACGGCGGATCCTGCAGCCAGACGGACGGCTTGGAGCCGGGCGGCGAGAATCTGGTCCGAAGTCGTGGCCGCAAGCGAGAACACGGATGTGGCGAACAAGGCCGCCGTCGCGTCATTCCTCGAATCGGCCAACCGATCCTACGAAGCGGGCAATTTCACCGTGGCCCGAGAGGCCACCTATCAAGCGATGGGCTTCGCATCGGGCGACGCTGCCCAGGCCAAACTCGTCCGAGACTGGGAAGACGCCTTGCGCGGGCGATGACCTCAGGCGAGCCCTTGTACGGACCCGCCATCAACCAAAAGGTTGACCCCGGTGACATAGGACGCCCGATCGGAGCACAAAAAGGCCACGGCCGCGGCGATTTCTCTTGGCTGGGCAAGCCGACCCATCGGGACACTCGCCGCCTGAGCCGCCAGCGCCTGCTCCACTGTGGTGCCGTCACGCTCCGCCCGCAGCTCTGCCAGGTGCACTTGGCGATCGGTCATCGTGTGGCCGGGCAAGACGGCGTTCACCGTCACCCCGAACCGGGCAAGCTCGGACGCCTGGAGCCGGGTCAGGGCCATCAGGCCGCTTCTGAGTGTCGAAGAGACAGCGAGGATCCGGTTCGGCTCCTTGGCCGCGAGCGACGTGAGGTGGACGATCCGGCCCCAGCCCCGGGCGCGCATCAAAGGAGCCACCATTCGGGCCATCCTGACCGCGCTCATCAGCGTCGACTCGACACCGGTGGCCCATTGGTCGTCCGACATGTCCTCCCAAAGCCCGGCCGGGGGGCCGCCGGTGTTGGTGACAAGGATCTCCGGCGCGCCAAGGTCTTTGAACGTCGCAGCGAGCCAAGCCTCGATCTGTGCCGGATCCGAGACGTCGCAGCTGTAAGCGCGGATCCCATCGCCCAGTTCGCCGCCAACGGGGCTGCGAGAGCAGACGGAAACCCGGCAACCTTCGGCGGCCAGTTCGCGGGCGCAGGCCAACCCGATACCCTGGGTCGCAGCGGCGACCATCGCCACCTTTCCATGAAGGCCCAGATCCATCGTCGGTCAGGATACACCGAGTGGCGGAGAGGGTGGGATTCGAACCCACGGAGGCTTGCACCTCACCGCATTTCGAGTGCGGCGCACTAGACCACTATGCGACCTCTCCGCGCGGGGCTCCATTATGTTCGGCCAGTCACATCCCGGACTAGGGCGCACTGGAAAGCCGCAGGCGGGCTTGATCCAAGCTCACTGGCCCGTCGGCCCTGCCAGCCCGCAGGAAGTAGACACCTGGATTCTTCAAGTCAGGGCGGCAAGTCGGGCTGCTCGGGAAAACAGTGACCCCTGGAGCCAAGTGAGCCAAGGCCGAAGCGTCGTCCACAGCCTGCTGGCCAACGACCGCGACGCTGAAGTCAGCCATGAGCAGGCCGATCGCGTGGTAGAGGCCACCGACGCGGAACTCGAAGCTCTTCGCTGACCGGGTCGCCGTGGCCACGACCTCGCGGGCTTCCTTCGTTCGGTCCAAGGGGGAGGGGTCCAATTGCGCGTACATGGCCGAAAGGCGGACAAAGGCGGCGGTCGTCGCCTCCTGCTCGGTATCGGCGAGTTGAGGCAGGGCCGTCCAAGGCGAAGAGATGTCGCCTTCCCGCTGAAGCCCGTTCAGGGCCACCTTAAGATCGGTGTCGAAGAACAAGAAGCGCGCCCGATCCAAGGTCGCGCGCCCCCTGCGAAGTGCGGACTCGTCGCCGGTAGCCAAGTAACCTTGAAGCATGGCGTCGGCATAAGAGGTGTAATCGCCGAGGGTCACTCCGCCGCCCGCGTCATCGATCGAGTGCCGCACGTCGTCAGTTCCGACTTCATAGACCCGGACCAGCGGCAAGAGAGCCAGGGCCCGACGCAGCCGTGGTTTGTCGCCAAGCCAGCGGGCTGCTTCGATGAGTCTCGCAACGACGGCCCCTGTCACATGAAGGTAGTCCTTGCCCGAACGCGCCCGCGGCTCGCGAGCGGTCTTCTTGAAGGCGGCGAACACTCGGTCATACGCCTCTCGATTCGCCAGGTAGTGCCCAGGGTCTGAAACAAACGGCACCTGGCTTTCGTTCTTGGGGTCTCGCAGCCCGAGCCGGTCAATGAAGCCCCGGTCTTGGGGGCTGACCCTCCCCAGGGCCGAGCGCGGCTGCATCCCGTACCGCCGATCGGAGTCCCCTTCGATGGAGTTGAGGAACCGAGCGGCATACAGGCCGTCGCTGGTCACAAACTCGTCCAAGACCGCGTCGATCAGGCGCTCCGCATGAACCCGGTGCCAAGGATCGCCAGACCGGACGCTCAGCCAGGCCAACACTGACGCCATGTCCGAGTTGATCGTCGCCGCGCTGTCGAACTTGACCACTCCGCCGTCGGGCCGGTCACAACTCGAGAACAGCCCCCCATCGATCCAGTTGACGAGCGGCCCCTTGAGCAAGGGGTCGACGTTTCGTGCCACGTCGTCTTTCAGGCCACCGAGAAGAAGAAGCCTCCATTCCCACGGGTGCCAGCGTTGAACTCCGTTTTCTGGGAACCCGCCAAACTCCCGAGAGGCCCTGGCCGCCAGCCGAAGGACGTACTCTTGAAGAGTCAGGCCGACGCTTTCCGGCGGATCCAACAGGATCAAGCGGTCGCGTTCGGCGATGGTCGCCAGCCTGGGTTCGTTGAGCACGATCTGTCTGCGGCACTCGAGGAGTGCGGCCAAGAGCGCCGGGGCGTCAAGACCTGAGCGAGAGTTGGTTCGGGCCATCCAAACAAGCGGGTTTCCAGACGGCGCGGCGAGCACGACGCTCCAGCCGGGATCGGCTCCCTCGTTCACCGAGGTCACGGGAACGACGGCCCGCGTCCACTCCGGATTGAGATCGGTATCGATGCGCACGCAGACGAACTCCCGGTTCAGCCGCTCGGCCACTTCCGGTTCCGAAAAGACCTGCTTGTCGGCGCTTCGCGAGACCCATGATCCTGCTGACCCGATGGCCAAGAGCAAAGGTCGGTCAAGCCGCCTGGCTTCCAGGAAAGGGTCGGCGGCCAAAGTCCGCCACCGTACTGACTGTCGGGATGCCGATCTGACGAAGTCTCCTGGCGCGTAGGCCATGTCGTTCTCGTCCGGTGGAGGGATCAGGGGCCGGCAGACCGCGGTCAGGGCAAACACGCCGGTCAAGACCGCCATGGTGGCGACGACCATGGGATAGCTTTCGCGACGACCCCAGACCGGCATGAACCCTTATTATGGTCGTGGATATAATCGAAGCATGTCGATCACGCTGGACGAAGTGCGCCACGTTGCGCGCCTCGCCCGACTCGAACTGGACGAAGCCGAGCTGCTGGCTTTTCAAGGGGAGCTCAACTCGCTCCTCGGACGGTGCCAGGAACTGCAGTCGATCGACGTCGGCGAGCTCAGCCCTCGAACCCACGCGGTCGCCCTGACCAACGTGCTTGCGGACGACACGCCCACCCAGGGCCTGGATCAGTCGTTGGCGCTTCGGGGTGCGGCCGTGACTCGGGCCGGACTCTTTGTGGTTCCCACGATCATCGAGGAGTAACCCTGGTGACGGGGTGGACCGCACGCGAGACCGCCGCCGCGCTTCGTCGGCGCGAGGTGTCCGCGGTCGAGGTCGCGGAGTTCTTCCTTGATAGAATCCAAAGGCTTGACCTGCAGATCGGTGCGTTCCTTGCCGTCTCGCGCGAATGGGCCCTCCAGCAGGCCGAATTGGCGCAGAAGACGATTGACGACGGAAGCGCGGGGCCACTGAGCGGGATTCCCGTGGCCCTTAAAGACAATCTCACAACGCGGGAGATCCCCACCACCTGCGGATCACGGATTCTGGAGGGCCATCGACCGGTCTACGACGCCCATGTCGTGGAAAGGCTGGCACAAGCCGGGGCGGTTATCCTTGGGAAGACGAACCTTGACGAGTTCGCCATGGGCGGGTCCACCGAGTCCTCAGCTTACGGCGTCACGCGAAACCCTTGGGACACCGACCGGTCGCCCGGAGGCAGTTCGGGCGGATCGGCAGCCGCGGTCGCCGCTGGATTCTGCCCAGTCGCGCTGGGGTCGGACACGGGCGGATCTGTGCGGCAGCCAGCCGCGCTTTGCGGTGTCGTGGGTTTCAAGCCGACTTACGGCCGGGTTTCGAGACGGGGGCTCGTCGCGTTCGCGTCGAGCCTCGACCAGGTAGGCATGTTCGGGAGGACGGTCGAGGACGCCGCTTTCCTTGCTGAGGCCGTCTCGGGGCACGACCCAGGCGACTCCACCTCCATCCCGTTTGAGCCGGTCTCTTTGGAGCCGGTTCCGCTCAAGGGTGTTCGCCTCGGCTTTCCCAAGCAACTTCGAGACAGCGCCATCGATCCTGACGTCGCCCGTGTCGTCGATGCCGCCCTGGCCAGTCTCAGGAAGGAAGGGGCTTCCGTGGTCGAGATCGATCTGCCGTCCATCGAGCTTGGTGTCTCAACCTACTACGTCATCGCCCCTGCCGAGGCAAGCAGCAACCTGGCCCGTTATGACGGCATCCGCTTCGGCCCAAGGGTCGATGGGGACGGGCACGTCGGAACAGTCGCCTCAACGCGCGGCAAGCTCTTTGGGCACGAAGTCAAGATGCGAATGATCCTTGGCACTTACGTCCTGTCCGCTGGGTACTACGACGCGTACTACCACCGGGCCCTGCAGGTCAGGGGCATGATGGCAGCCGAGTTCGAGAAGGTGTTCCAAGAGGTCGATTGGGTGGTCTCGCCGACGTCCCCGCGCACAGCCTTTCGGCTTGGAGAGTTTGCCGACGATCCGCTAGCCCTCAAAGCAATGGACCTTTGCACCGTCCCGGCCAACTTGGGAGGGTTTCCAAGCCTGTCTCTGCCTTGCGGAGCAAGTGACGGCCTGCCGGTTGGGTTGCTTTTGACCGGGCCGGCTATGAGCGACGGCCGGCTCCTTGGAACGGCTCATTCGATCGAGTCGGCGCTCGGACCGTTCCCCGCGCCCGATCTCGGATAAGCGGCATGAACGACATTCGCCGACGCGACCGAAAGGTCTTCTTCAAGGAAGCTTTCACCATTCCCAGGCTGCTCGTCATGCTCGGGATCGTCGGAACGGTAAGCCTGGCCCTTCAAGGCTCTTTCAATCTGGCCGTGATCGTCTGCGCCAAGGCGATGGCACTGGCCGTGCTCTACTCGGCCTATGTGGCCAGCATCCCCAAGCGGTTTCATTCGCCAAAGTTCCTCTATCTTTGGGAAGCAGTGAGGGAGCGGCACGCACGCTTCAAGAAAGCGCTTCGGCAGCTGTCCAAGCGCGGTATCGCCGACCTCAAGGACCTCCCAGTCACCGTGGACGCCATCGTTCAAGAGCTCTACCTGGCCCTCCGGCGCGCCGACATGATCGAGAACGAGGTCACCAACAGCGAAGGCTGGCTGATGCTTCAGCCGCCAGCGCCGGGGATCGTCTCGCACGATCGACAGGCCCAGGAGCTTTATCGGATCGCCGACAAGAACATCGCCGAATACCGACAGAGGTTCCAGGCTGTCATGGCCGGCGTCGAGCGGACTGAGGCTCAAGCCGCCGTGATGACGACGACCTTGGACACACTCCGGATCAAAATGCTCGGCTATCGGCTCGTCGGCCGCGACCCGGACGCACCGACCCACGAGTTTTTGGCAGCCCTCACCGAAGCCCGCATGCAGCTCGATTCCATCGACAAGGCCCTTTCGGAGCTCGAGTTGACGCCGTTCCCCACGACGATCACGGTGATGCCCGACGCTGATCGAGCACCAACATCGGAGCCCCCGCTGCCAGGTCAATCCGAAGATGAAAACCCTTTGTCCAGCCAAAATCAATAGCTTTCTTTCGGTCGGGCCACCGGACGGGAGCGGATTCCACCCTCTTCGAACGGTGTTCCACGCCTTGAGCCTGGCAGACGAGCTGACTGCGGAACCTGCCGCCCAGGACGAGATCGTGTGCTCTTGGGCCGACCTGCCCGCCGAGAACACTCTGACCAAAGCTTGGCGACTCGCCAGGGAATATGTCGAACTTCCGTTGTTGCGAGTGTCGCTCATCAAGCGGATCCCGGCAGAGAGCGGACTGGGCGGGGGAAGCTCCGACGCCGCCGCTTTGCTCCGCCTCTTGGCCATCGCGTCGCGTGGTCGGCTGGAGCGCGACAATCTCTTCGAGATCGCCTTGGCCGTTGGGGCCGATGTGCCCTTCTTCTTGGTCGGAGGATCGGCTTTGGCCGAAGGTTATGGCGAACGGCTGACGCCCTTGCCCGACGGTCCCCAGCGATGGCTCGTCATCGTCCGCCCGCCGGTCGGAGTCTCGACAGCCCAGGCGTACTGTGAGTTGGACGCGAGAAAGCGGGACTTCTTGGAGTTTCCGCAAGACCTCTGGTCTGGGCACAACGACTTCATGTTGGTCGCGCCCGAGGAATGCCGGCGCGTCGCCTCCTGGCTCCAAGGACAAGGCGCCGAGGCGGCCGGGCTGACGGGTTCTGGGTCGGCTGTCTACGCCGTGTTCGGATCGGAGGAGGCCGCCCAGGGAGTCCAGGCTCACGCGGAGGGCATGGGAGACTCTTGGGTCTGCCGCACCCTCACCCGCGAGGAGAGCCTATGGACGTCGTGATCCTGGCTGCGGCCCACGCACCTCCCGAGTCCGGAGTCTCCTGGCGGGCCGAACTCGAGATCCAAGGCGAGAGGATGGTGGACCGTGTCGTCCGGGCCGTCGCTCCTTTCGGGCCCTTGGTCATTGTCGGCGGGCCGCCTGTCGAGGGGGCGAAGTTCGTCGACGGGGGCTCCAAGTTCGTTGACAGCCTTCGCAACGGGCTTGCTGCCGCTTCGGGCGATCCGATCCTGATAGTCACGTCCGACGTGCCGTTCTTGACGACCCGATCAGTGGAGGACTTCCTGGACCGGTGCGACCCTGTCGCCGACTTCTGCTATCCGGTCGTGCGCGCGGAGGCCTGCGAGGGCCAGTTCCCAGGAGTCCGGAGGACGACCCTTCGAACAAGGGACGGTGAATTCACGGGCGGGAACATTGCCTTGGTGCGACGCGGCTTCATCGAGAGCTCAATGGCCCGCGTCGAGGCGGCTTACGAAGCGAGAAAGAGCCCGGTGCGGCTGGCATCGATTCTGGGTTGGGGGCTGCTGGCGCGGATCTTGTTCGCCAAGATGGCTCCGGGGACAGTGACCCTCGGGGGTCTCGAGAAGTCTGTCGGCCGATTCCTGCAGGCGAGCGTGCGCGCTGTGCCCTCAGACTTTGCCGAAATTGGGACGGACGTGGATTCTTTCCCGCAATATCTCCTGGTCAAGGACCTCAAGATCTCTCCTGATTCGACCGAGAACACGGTGTGACCCTGTCCCTCCTCAACGCAGGCGCGCGCCCGGACACCGACCGCCTCGAAAACTTCTTGCTCGGCGTTGAGGGCGTCTGCGACGCATCCGCATGGGTGAGGGGCGAGACTCTGCTCGCGACGGTCACCCTTTATGACGGGTTCCAGGCCGACGCGGGGGTCTTTCAGGACATGTGCCGAGAAAGCCTGGGCGAGGTCAACACGCCCCAGATGATCCTCTTCCAGCAGGCGATGCGACCGGCAGCTTAGGCTTCCGGCTCGTCCGGCTCAGCTTCGTCTTCGGTTTCAACTTCAATCTCCATTTCGTCGATCGCGTCCTGGTTCGGATCGCGAGCCGGCTCGAGAGAGATCTGGGCGATCGACTTGACGGTTCTGTTCGGACAGTTGTTGCAGACGAACGTCACTGTCACGCCTTCCAACCACGTTGGAACCTTCTCCATCGGCTTTCCGCATTGACAAAGTACCATTTAGACTTCTTCTTCCTCCTCGACAAAGTGCTGGACCGCTTGCTGATGACTCAACCAACCGTTGACGATCATCACCACACCGCCGACCAAGTACATCCAAACAAGACCCGATTCGCGGACTTGGCCAGGATCACGGATCGAGCCTTCGCCCGCAAAAAGACCGACGACCGCCAACACAAGCAACGCGGCGCCGAGCCAGAAGAAGGAGTTCTTCCATGCGACAGGCTTTTTAGGCTTTTTGTCCGACAAGGGGACTGGAAGATACCCGCCCAGACTCAGGCTCTCAGGTCCACCACTTGACCTTTGGACTCGAATTGACGAAGGACGGCCGCTTCTTCAAGCTTTTGTGCCTCTAACGCTTTCTTCAAGCGCAAGGCCCTGAAGTCCTGGACAGCGACCTCTGCCGAACCAGCAACGGGCTTCACTGATGGCGTAGGCGAGGTCATCAGCCCAATTCTCGGCAAGAATGCCTGGAGTCTTTATCGGACTGGGATCTGTAGCCCCTTGCGCATCGCCGCCTCACGGAGCATCCGGCGGCCACGATGTATCCGAGACCTCACTGTCCCGACGGTCGTTCCTTGCCGTTCGGCGATCTCTTGGTAGCTCAGCTCTTCAATATCGCAAAGAACAATCGCCTTGCGGTAGACCTCTGGAAGCTCCTTCAAGGCGTTCTGCAACTCCTTCGCGAACTCCTCCATGAGGAGCTCTTGCTCAGCGTTGAAGCCGCTGTCGGCAATCGGGATCTCTTGGACTTCACCGTCCGACGGGCTCACCATTGCATTGAGCGATTCGGCTCGTCGGATCGGGTTTTCCCTTCGGAGCGAGTCAAGATAGGCCCTTTGCATGATGCGGAGCAACCAGTTGAGGAAGGGGCGGCCGGGATGGTAACTGTCGAAGAACCTCCAGGCCTTGACATAGGTGTCTTGAACCAGGTCTTCGGCATCTGAGACGCTCCGGGTCATTTGGAGAGCCATGGCGTAAGCCCTTCGTTGGGTGCTTTGCCTCATCCGCTCGAACTCGGCGCTGGAGCGGGGCTCGGCTGGAGATGGAGCTATCGCGCATTTCATTCTGGTGTCACCGTTGCCTACATTATATTACGCGCAACTGATGAAAAGCGCTCCAAGTCCCGATCTTGTCGGAAAATCTCTTCAAACTTCCAACTTGGCGCCCTTGAATTCGTCGGGCCCGCTCTGTTAAAGTCCGCTAACGATGAGGTTCGTCCTTGTCACAAGAGATCCGGAGGTTCGCCGGGCCACAGAGGGCGCATTTCAACCTGACGACGTTCTTGACGTGTTCGAGGACTGGGCTGAGGCTTTGGAGCAGTGCGGCGGGGCCGACCTCATGTTCGTCGATATGGTCGCGACCCTCGAAGTTCCACACCGAGTGGCGGGATATGAGAAGTTCGCCTTGGCCAAAATGGCACACAAGGCCGCCAGCCAAGTACCGCTCGTGTTGATCTCGCCGGGAGACGATTACGAGCTTGACTTCCACGTCGGATGGCCCAACTTCGTCTTCGCCCACCTCCGAAGACCCCTGAACTATAAGCTGTTCCGGCGCGCCTCGACCTGGGTCTAGCCTTCATGTGGCAGGGTGTTGGGACGACTCTTCGGGTGGCTCTTGCGGACAGTGTCCCTCAGCCTCTCGATGCTGACGTGAGTGTAGATCTGCGTCGTTGCCAGGTTTTCATGACCCAGAAGCTGTTGCACGGTCTTCAGATCGGCTCCTCCGTCAAGTAGGTGAGTGGCGAAGCTGTGCCGCAGTGTGTGAGGACTGATACCGGGGCTCAGGCCCGCGGCCCGGCACCAGCGGCCCACGACCCGGTGGACGGTCCTCGAAGTCAGCCTCCTGCCTTGCGAGTTCGTGAACAAAGCGTCGCCCCTGACGTCGGCGACTCTCTCGGCGTCCAAGTAGGCCCTGACGGCCCTGGCCGCCGACTCACCGAAGAGCACCAGGCGCTCCTTGTTCCCTTTTCCCACGATCCTGATCGACTGGCTGGGCCAATCGATGTCGCCAAGTCCGACCCCGACCAGTTCGCTGACCCGCAGGCCCGCTGAATAGGCGAGCTCGAGCAACGCCCGGTCCCTCAAAGGTGTGGCCCCGACGTCCGGGCCATCGAGCAACCTTGAAGCCTCTTGCTGGCTCATCGTCTCGGGCAGACTCCTCTGGCGGTAGGGCGCCTCGAGCGAGCTCGTCGGATCGTGGTCAAGACGCCCAATCTGCTGAAGAAACTTGATGAACGACCGGAGCGAGCTCAGTTTGCGCGCCCTTGTGACACCGGTGGGGGCGACGCGGCGGAAGTGGCGCTCAAGGGCCCCCTGGGATAGATCGAAGGCGCCTTCGAGAGACTCCGAAAGCTGGGCCAAATCGGCGCCGTAGCTGCGCACGGTGTGGGGCGACTTCGTGGCGCGACAGTGATCGATGTACGACTGGATCGCCTCGTCGAGAGTCATTCTTGGCTGCTGGGCCGTTTGACGGCAAGAGTCACGTTGTGACCGCCGAAGCCGAACGAGTTGGACATGGCTATCTCGAGCTTTGCCGACCGCGCCTGGTTCGGGACATAGTCCAAGTCGCACTCGGGGTCCGGTGTCTCGTAATTGATCGTCGGGGGAAGAGTCTGATCCCTCAAGGCCAACAGACAGATGAGAGCCTCGATCGCTCCTGCCGCCCCCAGCGTGTGGCCAATCATCGACTTGGTGCTGCTCACGGGGATCTTTCGAGCGTTCTCCTCTCCGAACGCGCGTTTCATGGCGTGCGTCTCCGTCTTGTCGTTGAGCGGAGTCGATGTTCCGTGCGCGTTGATGTAGCCGACCGCTTCAGGCCCGATTCCGGCCCGCCGCATGCACATGGTCATTGACCTCACGGCACCGTCGCCATCGGGGTCAGGGGCTGTGATGTGGTAGGCGTCCCCGCTCATGCCATAACCCACGATCTCGCCGAGGATCTTGGCCCCGCGCGCACGAGCGAAAGCGTAGTCCTCCAAAACCAGGACGGCGGCGCCTTCAGCAATGACGAAGCCGTCACGGTCAGAATCGAACGGCCTGGAAGCTTGGGCCGGGGCGTCGTTGCGCGTCGTCATGGCGCGGGCCGAGCAGAAACCAGACATGCCGATCTCATTGATCGGGGCCTCGCTGCCGCCGCACACCATGGCGACAGCGTCGCCTCTCTTGATCGTGTGGTAAGCGACCCCGATGCAGTCGGCCCCAGTCGAACACGCCGAAACGACGCACGTGTTGGGGCCCTTGAGCCCGTGCAAGATCGACACGTAGCCGCTCGCCATGTCCGGGATCATGTATGGCACCAGGAACGGAGAAACTTTGCTCGGCCCGCTGTCATAGAGCCTGCGGATCTGCTCGCCAAGGAACGTCAACCCGCCGATGCCAGAACCGATGAGCACACCTGTTTGAAGCCGCACTTCGGGAGCCGCCGGGAAACAGCTGTCGTCCATCGCCATTTGGGCGGCCGCGGCGGCGAACGCCAAGAACCTGTCGATCCGGCGCGCTTCTTTCTTGTCCAGCCAATCCTCGGCGTTGAAGTCTTTGACCTCGGCCGCGATCTTGGTCGGATAATCGCTCGCGTCCATGAGGGTGACTGGCCCGACGGCACTTTCACCCCGCAAGAGGCGGGGCCAGAACACGTCGACACCGACGCCTAATGGAGTGACTGCGCCCGTACCAGTGACGACCACCCGACCTGAGGGTTCGGTCGGCAACATCAAGTGGTCACGATTTGGACTCGATGTACTTTACGGCGTCGCCGACCGTTTTGAGGTTGGCCACGTCGTCGTCCGGAATGTCGGTGCCGAACTCTTCTTCGAGAGCCATGACGAGTTCGACGACGTCAAGGGAGTCTGCCCCGAGATCGTCGGTGAAACTGGCCGTTTCGACCACTTCGTTCTCGTTGCAGCCCAGTTCTTCGCAGGTGACCTTTTTGACTCGTTCTAGGATCGTTGCGGACATGTTGATTGAGTTTCCTCGGAAGCTGGCTACAGTTTCGACCCGCTGCCAGTTGCGGAAATCATACACCAAGAGGGACGCCTTGGGGCCAGCGTCGGACACCGGCCCCAGGCCCAGGTCAGAGTTTGAGGTCGACGATCCCGCTGACGCCTACACCCGGCACAGCACTGATCTCCTTGGGGTTGGTGACGTTCATGCTGCTGATCGGAATGAGGGCCCGCAGTCGAAACTCGCGCCCAAAGAGGTCGGCCTCAGGAGAAGCGACAGCCTGGACTTTCTCCACATTAGCCTTCGCGCCCATGACCTGGGCCGCTCCGATGGCTCCTTTGGCCCCGACCACGCCGACAGTGAGGATCGGCACGACTTTCGTGAACTTGTCGTTGGTGTTCGTGTGGTTCGTCAGCTTGTTGAAGCCCTTGTTGATGTCGGGGCCGAACTGCTTGACCGCGGCACCCACGCCGATGATCTTGATCGCTTGGCGAAGCTGACCCGTGGTGACGCCGACGACGGCGAGGACAGCAACGGCCAGGACGAGATTTCGCTTCCAGTTTCTCATGAGGGTTCGAGGAGTATAGACGTGCGAGGACTGACTCCCATGACAGAAAGAGGGCTCCCGACCCAAGGTCGGGAGCCCTCTGTGTCGAGTCTAAGGCTGGGCCTTAGAACTTGACGCTGAGCTGGGTGCCGAAGAGGCCACCGCGGAACAGGCGGCCGAAGCCCGGGTTCGGGTTGTTGCCCGAGCCAGCAGCGAAGTCCACATCGCTGAACTGATAGGTCAGCATGAGGTTCGTGTTGGCGCCCATACCGTAGTTGAATCCAACGGTGTACCAGCGCATCTTGTCGTCCTGGACTCCAGGATTGCCGTCGAAGCGAGTGTCCTCGTAAGAGGCCATCATTCCCCAGTTGTCGCCGAACTGGTACTCAGCGCCAACCATGAAGGAATTGATCTTGTCGTAGGCCACGTAGCGGTAGCCTGCGGTGTTCTCCTTCGGCTCCATGAACTGGCCCTTGCCCCAGATCTTGAAGTTCTCAGCCGGCTTGAAGTGAAGCATGGCTCCGAACCCCTTGATGTTCGTCGGGTTCCACTGGTTGCCCAGGCGGCCCCACGAACCGGCCGCGAGGAAGAAGTTCTCGATCTCTCGGTAGCCGACCTTGGCGCCCCAGTTGGTGGCGTCGTAGCCGATGGAGACGTCGAAGGCAGTGTTGTCGTCGTCGAGAGCGTTGCTCGTGTTCTCAGACAGCGAGGACTGAGAGTACGCGCCGTTGACCGAGAAGTTGTCGAACTTCAGCTTGACTTCGCCACCGAACACGTTCAGCCTGTTGGCAGGCTGGGCTCCAACGCGAAGCGGATTGGCGTCCGCGATGCGCGTGTCGCTGTCGTGCCAGAGGTAAGCCAGGTTGACCGAGCCCATCTCGCCGATCGGGAAGACCAGTTGGGCGCCGAGCGTCCGATCGATCAGTCCGGTTCCGAACGGGATCGGGTTGATCTCAACACCGTTCACGGTCTGGATGCCGGAATTCACGCCGCCGAACACATGCAGGTTCGCCGGGCCGAAGTTGAACATGAGCATGGCGCCGTCCATGTAGTAGTCGCCATTGTCCCAACGCTCGTTCTTGTAGTAGGTCGTCGAATCGGTCCGCTTCCAGAGGTACGAGCCCACCTGGTGTCCCATGCGACCGACCTTGGCCTTGAAGCCTTGACCGACCATGGCCGAGTCGAAAGTGACGTGGGCCGTATTGATGTAGAAGTCGCTCGATCCGGTGCCGAAGGCGTTTCCACCGTTGGCGCCGAACTTGCTGCCGAAGGTCGAGCTGCTCATTTGGCCGAGCGGGGAGCTGGGGCCGTTCGAAGCGAGCATGTTGCCCGAGACGATGGTGGCCTCCCACTGCGGGCCTTCCTCGTTGGTGCCGCTGAGCTTGAAGGCGGCCTCGTGGAGGACCTCGAGGTCGCGCGACATGCCGACGCGGTTTCCAGCATAGCTGCCGGCGCCCACACCAAGGATGCGGTTGCCCGGCGTGATGCCGAACCGGTTGTCGGTGGCATGGCTGCTCAGGACGAGGAAATCGACCGTGCCGTGGATGTCCACAGCCGGCTTGATCTTCTCGAGCTTGGCGACGCGAGACTCAAGGCTGTCAAGGTCCTCACGGAGCTTCTTGACGTCGACGCCCATGCTGGCGAGTTCCTTTTCGAACTCCTTGGCGAGCTTTTCGAGATCCTCGATGCGCTTGCCCCAACCCTTCATGCCGTCGAGCTGAGCCTTCATCTCGCGGAGCTGGTCTCGGAGCGGGGCCATGTCGCCGCCGCCCTTGATCATGTCTTCGAGCTCCTTGATCTGGTTCTCAAGGTCGCCGTGCATGCTCATCATCTTCTTGTAACAAGCAGCGACAGCGGCAGCGAACTCATAGCGGCTCATCGGGCGGTTGCCACGATAGAGGCCGTCTGGATAGCCGACGAGACAACCGGCGTCCTTCAGCTGCTTGACAGCCTCGTAAGCCCAGTGGTTGTCGGGAACGTCTGGGAAGTTGTCCTGAGCGAACAGCGGCAAAGCGCTGAACGTGAGGACGGCACCCAGAGCGAACTTGAGTGTTCGGTTCATTTAGTGTTCTCCTAAGTTTAGCAAGGAGAACGCGTCTCGGCAACCGCCAAGGCTCTATCCACTGAGTCCCACAACTTTCCTTAAGTTCCCTGTGAGGCCAAGCTTCTGAGCTTGACGACGCTTCCTGCGTCTTCTCGCTGGCGGGCCAGACTCAGTCTGACCCAAGTGGATTATGGCCAGAAGCCAAGCGCTCTTGCAAGGAAGGGTGGGTCCTTCCCCTGCTTTTCCTCGTCATTCTCTGACAAGGGCGAGGATTTCTTGGGTCTTTTCAAGCATCAGGCCCCGGTCGCCCCTGGATTCCACGTTGAGCCTGATGACCGGCTCGGTGTTCGATCCTCGCAAGTTGAACCGCCAATCTTTGTACTCAACGCTCAGCCCGTCTGTCCGATCGTGCACCCCGTCCGAGTATTTTTGCCGGACTCGTTCGATGGTTCCCTGAACGTCTGGCACGGTCGAATTGATCTCTCCGGAACAGGGGTAGTTTTCTTGCATTTCTTTGGTCAAATCGCCCAGGGTCCGCCCGGTCGAGCTGACGAGTTTGGACACCAGCATCAGAGGAATCAGGCCGCTGTCGCAAAACCAGTGGCCTTTGAAGTAATGGTGGGCGCTCATTTCGCCTCCGTATTCAGCGCCTTCGGCCCTCATCTTCTCCTTGATGAACGCGTGGCCGGACTTGCACATCACAGCGCGTCCGCCCGACTTCGCGACGACGTCCAGTGTGTTCCAGGTCAATCTGGGGTCGTAAATGACCGTGCCGCCAGGATGGTCGGCCAGGATCGCTTGGGCGAGTAGGCCGACAATATAGTAGCCCTCGATGAAGGCACCGTCCCCGTCGAAGAAGAACGCCCGGTCATAGTCGCCGTCCCAAGCGACACCAAAGTCAAAACCGCCTTCCCGGAGCTTGGTCTCCACGCCCGCGCGGGACTCGGGAAGGATCGGGTTTGGGACTCCGTTCGGGAAACTTCCGTCGGGTTCGAACTGCATGCGCTCCACCTGAAGTGGGATCATAGGGATCAGCGCGTCCATGGCCACGCCCGCCGCGCCGTTGCCTGCGCACGCCAGCACGCGAAGCGGTTTGATCAAGCTTTCTTCGTCAAACGTCAGCAAATGACGGACGAAGTCGTGATAAACGTCACGCTTCTCCATTTGGCCAGACCCAGACCTCTCCCATCGTCCCTCGTGCGCCCGTTTCTCGATGCTCTTGAGGCCGGTGTCCGCCGAAATGGGCCGACTCTCCCCACGGACCATCTTCATCCCGTTGTACTGGGGCGGGTTATGGCTGGCCGTGATCATCACTCCACCTTCGTAGCCATAGAAGGCGGTCGCGAAATAGACCATCTCCGTACCGACCATGCCAAGGTCCACGACGTCCACTCCAGAGTCGTTCAAGCCTTTGGCTAGGCTTTGGCCCAGTTCCGGGCCGCTCAGTCGAATGTCGTGCCCCACACAGACTGACTTGGCGCCAGTCTCGTCGGCCAGGGCCCGACCAATGCGGTACGCCAGATCGGGATTGAGCTCAGTGGGCACCACGCCCCGAACGTCATAAGCCTTGAAGCACGCCAGCAGGTCTCCCATCGGAGCCCCGAAAGTTACCTGAGAACGCTGTCCGAAGCCATACTTGTGGCATGCCCGCCCACTTGATCGGATGCCACATGCCTACCGGCGGAGGGCTGGACAAAGCCATCAGGCGGGCCAAGCAGATTGGGTGCTCCGCCGTCCAAGTCTTCACGAGCAGTCCCCAGCAATGGCGCGCCAAACCCGTAGACCCCGAGGCGGCCGCGGCGTTCCGTCAGGCCGTCGAAGAGACTGGCATGAGCTCCACCGTGAGCCATGACAGCTATCTCGTCAACCTGGCCGCGCCGTCAGACGAACTTCGAGAGAAAAGCAAGGCGGCTCTGGTGGCCGAGATCGGACGATGTTCGGCTTACGGGATTCCTTGCGTCGTGAGCCACATCGGCGCCCACATGGGCCAGGGCGAGGACGCGGGACTTCAGCGAGCGGCAGAAGCCGTCATCGAAGTCTTGGCCGAGTCACCGGACGACGTGACGCTCGTCGCCGAAACGACCGCCGGGCAAGGCACTGTGCTCAACAGCCGCTTCGAGAGCCTCGCCAAACTGATCGACTGGTGCCGTGGTCACGATCGGCTCGGCGTGTGCCTCGACACCTGCCATGTGTTCGCCGCCGGATATGACGTCTCATCGCCGGGCGGGATCGGGCGGACCCTTGATGAGTTCGACCGTGTCGTCGGGATCGAGAGGCTCATGGTGATCCATGCCAACGACTCGAAGCACCCCCTGGGCTCGCGCAAAGACCGACACGAGCACCTGGGCCAGGGAGAAATTGGGACCACGTGTTTCTTCGAGCTCGTCCACGACCCGAGGACCGAGCGGACGCCGATCATCGTCGAGACGCCCGACGCCGAGACGGAGCACGCGAACAACGTTGCCAAGCTCTGGACCTGGGCCCACGTGGCCGTGTGACCCCCTGAACGAAAAAGGCCGGCTCAGCGGAGAGGACAGACCAAGCCGGCACGTTTTATATCTGGGCGCGCCCTCCGTTCTCTTGGTTATGGATCGGCCGGGACGCGCACCCTCGTCTCTCAGGACACTGAATCCAGGGCCCTCGATTCGCAGACCCCGCATTTTCCCCGGGTATCTTGACTTAATGGGACTTTAGCCTTAGTTGTTTTTGACGACAAAGAGCCAGATCTTTCCGCAAACAGCCGCGAGTTTCCCTTGTATGAATACCGGAGAGGGTCTGGTTCGGACCGGACTACCCTGATGTTAGGTCTGTACGTTCCGAAACCTTAAGTGGCTCTCTATGTCCGAACTCGTCGTCCGCATCGTCCTGGCCCTCACCGCCACTGTCGTGCCTCTTTTGGGCGGGCCGTTGCCGTTCCAGGCTGGATGGAGGGCGGCGGCGGTTTTCGCCGCATATTCGGCGCTGGCTTACTTGCTGGAGCGCAGAGGCTTCAGATCGGCTGGTGTCGCCGGATTGGTCGCCGCTGCCGATGCCGGGATCCTTTGCTTCTGCCTCGCCACCATGGGGCAACTCGATCGGTTCGGGTTCTCGGCCTTGCTGCCGATGGCCTGGGCGACACTTCGGTTTGGGGCAAGCATGGTTTCGATGGCCCCGATCGGCGCGGCTTGGATCCTTGTCGGGGCCAATCTCCAAGGCTCTGGAGGATTTGGCCCAGTGCATATGGCTCAAGCTCTGGCTGTGTTGGCCCTTGGGCTCTTGGCCCAGCCTCGCACCCAAGTCCGAACGGTCCGCGAAGTTGTCGAGGTACCTGTGCCGGCAGACGCTTCCAGCGCCTCGCCGATGGAGTACACCGAACTCCGAGAGAGCTACCGGACGCTTCGCGACCATGCCCAGGCTATCGAGGCCCGCTCAAGGAAGGACCGACTGACCGCCCACCTCTGGGAGTCGGCCGAGGGCGACCTGGAACCGACGTTTCAAGACGTCGCGAAGAGGGCGAAAGCGATCTTCGGCTGTGAGGGCCTGACCCTCTATTCCATCAATCAGTCACTCGGAAGGATGGTCGTCCAAGCCGCCACAGGCGATGTGCCGGAACCCGCCCAGGACTGCTCCATCGACTTCCCGCCGACGATCGCCGACTGGCAGATCCGAGAGCGGGCCAACGATCTGCTTCTTACTTTTCGCGATCCCGACGGAGACCCGAAAACCGCTGCCGTCGTCCTTCAAGCCAACGGACGGACGATCGGGCTTTGCTGTCTGTTCGACTCCAACGGATCGAGGCTCGCCGAGGCCCTTGACCGGGCGACGGACGCGTCTGAGACCCTTGGCAAACTTGTCCGATGGATCTTGGACAGGGCCGAAGAGACCCGACGACTCAAGGAAGCTGAGTCGCTCTACGCCATGGCCACCGTCACGGCTGGCTCCAACACGCCCCTCTCCTTGGCAGGACGTGTGGCCAAAGAGGTCTGGGAGACAGTCCGAATCGACTCCTTGTCGGTTTATCTGATCGCAGACGGCCAGCCTATGCTGGCCGCAGAGTACGGCCACCGCATCGAGGCGCTTGACTTGGCCGAGTTCGAAGGAATCCGTGGGTTCAAAGGCTGGGCGACAGCGGGATACCCGGCGACGTCGCTGCTTGATGCGAGGGCCGGACAAACGATCGCCAAAGAGGAAGCCGTTCGGAGACGGATCGGATCGTTCGTCTTGATGCCGATAGGCTTTGATGAAACCCCCGTCGCGTTTCTGGCCGCGGCCACGAACCGGGTGAATGGGATCGAGCCCCAGGCCGTCGAGGCTATCCGTGCCCTTGCCTCAGAAGCAGGACAGGCCTTTGCGCGGCTCGCTTCCACGAACGGCGACCCAAGCGGCCTGGCCACACCCGCCGAGTTCTTCGCCCTGGTCCAGGAATCCGGAGCGGGCACGTTCGTGTACTTGGAAGTGCCCCGCCGAGAGGAACTCGAGGCGACATATGGCCGGGCGGCGCTCGAGTTCGCCACGAGGAAGTTCGCGACCCGGCTCCGGGCGACACTCCCTTCAGGCGCGGCCATGACGCGGCGCGCCGAAGGCGACTATGTCGTCTTCTTGAAGGACCGAAGCCTGTCCCAGGCCACGCAGTGGGCCAACGATGCGGCGACCACGGCGTCGCTCACTCCGATCCGGACGCCAGACGGGCGGGCGCGGATTCCATTGGGAGTCAGGGCCAAGGTCGCTGCGATTGACCGGGAAAAAGACCAGGTTTTGGAGACGAGTGCGGCATGAAAGCAAGAAACGCAAAGATTTGCTGTACCGAAGCCGCCAAGTTCCCGGATACAGTGTCAGGTGAGCGATCAAACCAGGCCGGGGTGCGCACCGGCTCGGCTATGGGCAGGCCCGCAGGGTTTGGCGCTCACAAGTTAGGAGCCGAGTTCAGCATGCAAGTTTATGATTGGGAGGGAGCTGTCGAATCTTGTCAATTGGTGCTCCGAGACGACCCAGACCATCTGGGCGCGCTCGAGACGCTCGCCCAGGCCCAGTGGTTCTGCGGCCAGTATCAAGCCGTGATCGCGACCACGAGTCGGCTCTTGCGGCTGAACCCGTCTGAGCCTGGATACCGTTACACCCGGGGCATGGCCCATCTCTCGCGCGGTGAGCTAAGCCGAGCCAAGGAGGACTTCGTCGCTGCGATCTCCCAAAGCCAGGACGAGGGGTTCCGGCGTCAGGTCGGCCACTCGCTCGCCGCTGTGGAGCAATGGATGATGGACCTCGCCCCTCAAAGGTCCAGGTTCGGGCAACCCTTCACCAGCAACCTCGGGCGTATCAGTTAGCCGAGCCTTTCCAGGCCTTCCTTGTACCGCTCGTACACAACTTTTCGCTTCACCTTGAGCGAGGGGGTCAACTCGCCCGACTCCACACTGAAGACATCGGCTGTCAAGAGGTGCCCTTTGACCCGCTCAAAGTCGGCCAGCCTCTTGTTCGTCCGGTCGATTTCGGCCTTGATCAGCGCCTTCACGAACTCGTCCTCTACCATCTGAGCCGGAGCCAATTCGGGCTTCCCCTCGGCCTTTTGGCGTCTGGAAACCCGTTCGACAGAAGGGGCTACTAGGGCAATGCAATGGTCGAGCCCGTCGCCGAAGACGACCGCTTCTTGGATGAACTCGCTTTCCTTGAGCAAACCCTCGACGCGCTGAGGGGCGACGTTCTTTCCGCTCGCCAAGACGATGATGTCCTTCTTGCGGTCCGTGATCCTTAGCTTGTCTCCCTTGAACTCACCGATGTCTCCGGTGTGGAACCAGCCTTCCGGGTCGATCGCGGCCGCCGTCTCTTCTGGAGAATCCCAGTACCCCCTCATGACCGCCGTGCCCTTCACAAGGATCTCACCATCTCCAGCCAGCTTGACCTCGACGCCATCGATCGGTTTTCCGACGGTCACATGGTCGTTGTCGTCGGGATGGTTGATACAGGTCGCGGCCGTTGTCTCGGTCAAGCCATAACCCTGCAGCACCGTGACACGGAACGCCATGAAGAACTCGGCCACATGCGAGGGCAATGCAGCCCCGCCACTGACAAAGAACCTCATGCGTCCGCCCGTCCTTTCCCGAATCTTGGCCCCGACCAAACGGTCCAGCAATCCTGCAAGAAGGGCCGTCTCTCCCCGGGCCTGTTTGAGGCCCTCCTGAAGAGCCAGTCCGAAGAGCCACTGACGGAACTTGGGTTGTGACTGGACATTGTCGACGATCCGCTGCCGGATCGTTTCCAGCAACCGGGGCACGCACAGCATGACCGTCGGTCTGATAGAGGTCATGTCCCTGGCCAAGGTCGTCACAGAACCTGCATACGCTACCGACGCCCCGAGCGACACGGGAAGGACGTGCCCTGCAAACCTCTCGAAGACATGGGCCAGGGGCAAGAAACTCAACCAAACGTCTGACTCTGAAACGGGCAAGGTCCGGCGGATGTTGTGGCAAAGGTCTAGAAAGCCGCCATGAAGGAGCGTCGCCCCTTTCGGCACACCAGTTGTACCGCTCGTATAGATGACCGTTGCGACGTCATCGCGCCCTACGGCGTCGATCATGGCGTCCCAAGTCCGGTCGTCAAGGGTTTGGTCTCGGCCCAAGGCGACCACTTCATTGTCAGGTTCAAGTTGATAGGTGTCGACGCCCGGAAACTTGGTGGCCTGTTTCGCGTCCTGAACGACCACCGCACGGCTCCCGCTGTGGTTCGCGATGAGTTGGGCCTGGTCAGCGGGAAGAGTAGGGAAGATCGGGACGACGATCAAGCCCAACGTCTGGGCGGCCCAATCGACATAGGCCCACTGCTGGCTCGTTTCGGCACAGAGCGCAAGCCGATCCCCTTTCTTCAGACCTGCCGCAAGCAGTCCTTTCGCGACCGCCCTGACATCCTCCCACGCTTGCGCGTAAGAAACGGTTCTGAAACCCCGGCCTTCCGGCACATGAAATGCCGGTCGCTCCCGGTTGGCCCGCGCCGTATGGCGGAGCATTCCGCCAAGGGAATTCAACGAGTCCCCGACCATCTTCAAGTCTGAGGACCATACCAGAAGCGGGACTCAAGGATTCGGTTGGCCCGGCCGACCTCACAGCGCCGACCTTTCCTTGATCTTCAAGTAGTCCGAGACCAATGCTTGGGCAAGTTCTGCGGGCTCCGCCTCAAGCGTCTGGATTCCGGCAGAACGGAGGGCTCTGTCCGCCTCGCGCCTATCCTCCCTGTACCAGACCGCCGAAGCCTTGAGGAACATCGATCGATCGTCATCGAAAGGCATCGCTTGGATCTCCTTCATGCGAGGGTCGGCCACGCGCACCACCACAACAAGGTGCCGGCGCACCAGCCCGCCCAAAGCTTGGGCCAGTTCGCGGGCCTGATCGCCGTTCTCTGCGTCCGTGAAAAAGACGATGAGCGAGCGCCGCTTCCATCGACTGCTGAGGTGCGACAATGCCGAGACGTAGTTCGGCTGGACGGGCTCGGCGACGATGTCGTGCATCGCCTCGACGACCTTCGCCACTTGGAACCGCCCTCGATGGGGCGCGACGAACCTCAGAACCTCGTCATGGAAGGCGAATAGCCCAACTTGGTCTCCAGAACGCTCGGCCGTATAGAGCAGCATGAGAGCCGCGTCCAGACAGTGATCCAGTTTCGTCACGCCCCGGACTTCGCCCAGCATGTGTCGGCCAGCGTCGATGCAGACGATGACGGCCTGGTTCCGCTCGACTTCAAAGTTTCTGGCGACGAGGCGGCCTCTCCTCGCCGTCGAGTTCCAGTCGATGAAACGAAAGTCGTCGTCCTGGTAGTCGCGCAGCGATTCAAACTCGGTTCCAATGCCCCGGATCCGGGACCGGCGCAACCCGGCCATGTTCAATCGGCCCCGCTGCTTCAGAAGCTCAAAATCGCGAACGGCCCTGACGTTTGGATAGACGACGGCCGTGGTCTCGACTTCGAGTCGGCGGGTCACTTCAGAAAGACCGAGCGGCCCTGGGTGCCGGACGAACAGCCCTTGAAACTTGTGGCTCCCTCTGGCCATCGGTGTGACGCTGTAAGAGTGCGCCTTCTTCCCGCCTGGCTCGATCAGGGTCGTCCAAGAAGCCCGTTCGCTCAAGAAGGACTCCGGGGGCTCGTCGAGGACTTCAAGCTTCACAGGAAATGGCGAACATGACTCGAGGACTACCTCGACAGAATTTGGAACCCTGACAGAGAGCACGGGATCCATGCTCCGTGTCGCGACTACAGGGACCGACTTCTTCGCTGCCTTGGCGCTCAGCCCATAGAGGCCGAAAAGCAAGAGGTTGTATGGCCACAGGAGCCGCTCGAACCCGTCGATAGCCAGACCGGCAAGCCCTATCGGCAAGCCCAAGGCGACAAGGGCCCACAACCTTCGCGAGGGCGCGATTTGAACCAAGACGACTGGTAGGATACACGGGTGGACGGGGGTTCCGTGATTCTCACTCCAGAAAAGGTCGTCGTCAGCGTTCGCATGGCCGGTATCGGGGCCCGTGCGGGCGCCCAACTGATCGATCTGTGCGCCATCGCGTTCCTCTTCACGGCTTTCTCCATGGTGGCCAACCCCATCGTCACCGCGGTCTTTGGAGGGGTGGCCGCTTCCGGGCTCCTGGCGCTGGCTCTGTTCGCCCTTGTGTTCCTTTACTTCGGGATCCTAGAAGCCTTTTGGCAGGGGCAGACGCTTGGCAAGAAAGCGACCCGCTTGCGTGTGATGATGGCCGACGGCACACCCGTTCTGGCTTACGCCGCATTTTATCGGAACCTGCTCAGACCCGCGGATTTCGCTCCATTCGGATACCTCCTGGGAACGGTCGCTGTCTTTCTCAATGCTCGGTCGCAACGTCTTGGAGACTTGGTCGCGGGAACCGTGGTGGTCCGCGAGCCAGCCGCTCTAACCGCGTTCTCTCCGGCCCCCCACCGGGCCGGAGTCCACTGGTGCGAGCCAGGTTTGCCCGACCTCAGAACCATGTCCTTGGAGGAGTATGTCGCCCTGAAGCGCCTTGCCGACCGGTTCCCACAATTGCCGGACGAGGCCAGGCATGCCAGCATCCAAGAAGTTTGGAAGCCGTTCGCCGAGCGCCAAGGGATCCGGCCCGACCCGAGAGTGCACCCCATCTACCAGCTCGAGGCGGTCGTCATGAAATACGGCCGCATGCACAACTTGGTCTGACATCCCGTGGAAAAGGTGAGGACGGATTCTTCAGTCGCGGAGAGGTGGAGAACGAACCTGCGGGAAGCTGCCTTCTCCACCTCCTTTTCCCCACGCGCGAGGTTCGAACGTTAATGAGCGTTGAGTTCGTGTCTGGCGGTTCGTTAACCTACGAGAGAGATTGTCCCGCGTGTTTTCCACAAGTCGCGAAGGCTAATAAACTCAATAAGCATTCTCCTAAGAGCTTGTTCCTCTTTGAAATGGGCGGTGGGAACCGGTGATCGCGCGGCTCCGGCTATCGCACTTTCGGAACTATGAGTCGATCGAGGTCGGGTGGAGTCCGAACCTCAATCTGGTCGTCGGCAAGAACGCCCAGGGCAAGACGAATCTGCTTGAAGCGGTGTTCCTGCTTTCTTCGGGCAGGGTCATGCGTGCTAGCCAGGACGCCAGGGCCGTGCGGCACGGTGCAGAGTCCGCCACCGTGGAGGGGGTGCTCCAAAACCGTGACGTTCTTTCCGTCGTGCTCAAGCGGGCAGGCCGAAAAACGGCTTCGGTCCACGGGTCGCCGCTTCGCCGGGCCTCTGATTTGATCGGTCGGTTCCCGACGGTCTCCTTCTCGGCAGCGGATCTAGCGTTGGCTCGGGGCGAACCCCAGGACCGACGTCAGTTCATGGACGAAGAGATGAGCCAGATCTTTCCGGCCTATTTGCGTGACCTTACGGTTTACAAGCGGGCCCTCGCACAAAGGAACGCTCTCTTGAAGGCCCATGCGGAGACGCGCCTCGAACCTGAGCTCATCCTTCCTTGGGACGAGCGGCTGGCGGAAGCGGGAAGCGCCTTGAGGGAGGCGCGCCAAGAATGGATCCAGGAGCTGTCCCCGCTGACGAGCGCGGCGCATGGTCGTTTGGCCGGTTCTGAGAAACTGAGCCTGTCATACGAGGCAAACGACGAAGCCAACGACCGGGGCGGGTTCCTCGGTGCCCTTCGGTCGCGCCTCTCGGACGACCTCCGTCGAGGGCGAACGAGCGTAGGCCCCCATTTGGACGACCTCGTCATCGCGGTGGCCGGGCAGCCTCTCCGTCACTTTGGGTCGCAAGGACAGCAACGTTCGGCCGTGGTCTCGATCAAACTGGCGACCCTTGAGTCGCTGCAAGGGCGGATCGGCCGGCCCCCGACGCTCTTGCTTGACGACGTCTTTTCTGACCTTGACATAGACCGGAGGGACGAACTCGTCCGGTCGTTGGTCCAGCTCGGAGGGCAGACGATCATCACCTGTACAGAAGAATCGCAAGTTTCTGCTGATCTCTTGAGAGAAGCCAACATCCTGCGGGTATCGTCCGGTCGGGTCTCATAGCGATGACAAAACTTTCCGATCTGCTTCCAGCCGCGCTCAGCCAGACGGGGGTGTTGCGCGCGGCCCGGGCCCAGATCGTCATGAGGGACTGGGAAGAAGCAGTCGGCCCAGTGCTGGCCGACAAGACGACTCCGGATCGGTTTGAGTCGGGAACGGTCTGGGTGTCCGCCAAGGGGTCAGCATGGGCTCAAGAATTGAGGCTTCATCAGGAGACTGTCTTGGCCAGGCTCAACGAATTGGCTGGAGAAAGGGGGCTGTTCAAAGAGCTGAGGGTCGGCGTTCGCCCGCCGCGGGTCAGGCAACTGGACTGATCCGTGTGGCGTGAGCTCGTCTGCCGCCCGGTTGTGGCTGGGTTCGTCGGGCTCGTCGGAGGATTGTCGCTCGGCTACTCGCCCTGGTTCGGCTCGGCAGTCCTATTGCTCCTGATCGGCCTTCGGATGACGGCTTCCTCTGGCTGGCTGCTGATTCTCTTCACGATCGGATTTGCTCTTCGACCCGTACCCGAGCCTTTCATCACGATCGAGGGCGGGAGCTTTCAGGGCACGGTGACGGTGGCCTCGGTTCCGAACGTGACACGGTCTGGATTGAGTTGCCTTGTGAAGTCAGAGAGCCGCCTCTATGGCCTCAGGTTGCCCCCAGGCTCGGCTTTGAACCTGGGAGATCAGGCCCAAGTCACGGCCCGGATCCGACCGATCTCGGATCCGCGCTTTCGGTCAAGGGGGGAAGTCGGCTGGCTCGAGCCTCTGGCCCCGATCGAAGCCAGGACGAGTCCGTTTCCGCTTTGGCGGTGGGGGACCACTGTCCGAGGGTCGTTTCTGGGATTCTTGGAGAGGTTCGCAGAGCCGCGCCTCTACGGTTTGATCGCCGCGCTTTGCTTCAATGTGACCAGCGACTTGTCGGCGGATCTTAGCGAGAATCTGTCCCGCTGCGGCTTGATCCACTTGATTTCCACGGGTGGGTTGCACATCTTTTTGGTCGCTGGAGCCGTCGCATGGCTTCTCAGTCAATTCCCGATCTCTCGCGGATGGCAACTGGCAGCGCTTCTGGCCCTGGTGGTCGTTTACGCTGCGGCGGCGGGGTTCCGTCCACCGATGGTGCGGAGCCTCATAATGATCGCGCTCTTTCTGAGCGCGTACTTGATCCGAAGGGAGCCTGACGGCTTGACCTTGCTGTCGCTGGCAGGAATTGCTTACTTGGTCTGGTCGCCTGAGAGTGTGGCCAACGTCGGGTTTCAATTGTCCTACTTGGCGGTGGGGGGCCTCTTGCTTTTCGGTCGGGCGACTCCTACCGGCGATAGCCCGGCCCTTTGGAACGTCGTCGTCGTTCGGGGGAAGGACCTGGCCAGGGCTTCGTTGATAGCCACGCTCGTGACCGCCCCCGCTGTCGCCTATCACTTTCACAGACTTTCGCTAGTCGCCCCGATAACTAACCTTTTGGTGGTTCCCGTCGTGACGCCTGTCATCGTCGGAGCTCTCATATCGTGGCTAGCCTTCTTCGTATCTCCGGCGATCGCGGTCGGCCTGCTGAAAGTCTTGGTCGAACCCCTGGCGGCATGGATGCTTCTGGTCACAGAAAAGATCGGTGGATTGCCGTTCAGCGCCATCGAGTTCGCGCCGGTGCCTGCCGTTGGGGCTGCTCTTGCGACAATCCTCATTTTCACCATATGGCGACCGAGAAGAAGAAGTTCCGATGAGTGACCAGTTGGTCAGTCCAAGAGTTCACGGAAAACGGCGATCCGGCTCATCACCTTTTGGTGCAAGAGCTCGCGTTCGGAAAGGTCTGACTTTGCCTTTTCAACGACTTCAGGTTTCGCCTTCTCTGAAAAGGTCGGGTCCGAAAGTCTGGCCTTGACGCGACTGATCTCTTCCTCCAATCTGGCGCGTTCCTTCTCGAGCCTGGCTGTCTCTTTGGCCGGGTCGATCATTCCTGCCATCGGAAGGTGCACGTCAAGGCCGGGCAGGCTCTCGGAGAGGCTGGGCTCGCTGGGTCGGCCCTTCCGCAACTCGCCGATCCAAGCTTGTTCTCGAACGATCCCGGCCCCTTCCCCCAGGTCGCCTTCGAAATACGCCAGGTCGGCCTGTTTGCCGGGCCCGATCCCAAGCTCCGCCCTCAAAGCGCGCAAGGCCCGCGTCGCCTCGAACCAGCGTCCGACGGTCTCTTCTGCTTCCGGATCGTGCCAGTCGGGCCGAGGCTCTGGCCAGGCCGATGCCATGACGAGTTCATGATCCTTGCCCGGCAGGTGGCTGTGAACCTCCTCTGTGATGAAGGGCATGATCGGGTGGGCCATCTTGAGGAAGGACTCAATGGCAGTCAGGAGCACCCATTGGGGCGTCGCCCTTTCTTCCGGCGAGGCCAATCGGGGCTTGCTGACCTCAATGTACCAATCGCAAAGCTCGGACCAGAAGAAGCGGTAGAGAGCCTGCGCAGCCTCTTGGATATCGTAGGTCTCGTATGCTTCGCGCACTGACCTTTCGGTTGACCAAAGGCGGCTCAAGAGCCACTTGTCGATCGTCAGCAAAGACCCGGCTGGCTCGGGCACAGGCCCATCGACGTTCATCAGGACGAACCGGGAGGCGTTCCAGATCTTGTTGCAAAAGTTCCTTGCTTCGGCGACTCGCTTGTCGCTGTAACGGATGTCCTGGTTGGCCCCGGTCTGGCTGAACAGCATGAACCGGAGCGAATCGGCTCCGGTCGTCGTGATCACATCCATCGGGTCGATCCCGGTGCCCAGGCTTTTGCTCATGCGCTTGCCGTCCTCTGTGAGCACGGTCGCATAGACGAACACATCTCGGAAGGGAACTTGGCCCGTGAAATCGAGGCCCATCATCACCATGCGGGCGACCCAAAGGAAGATAATGTCCCGAGCGGTCACGAGGACGTCCGTTGGGTAATAGCGACGAAAGTCGTCGGTGTCCTCTGGCCAACCGTGCACCGCGAACGGCCAAAGCCCAGAGCTGAACCAAGTGTCCAGCACCTGGTCGTCTTGGGCCACAATCCGCTTGCCCGACTTCTGCTCGGCTTCTTCCCAACTCATCGCGGCGACGAACGTGCCGTCCTCAGCCTCGTAAACTGGGATCCGGTGGCCCCACCAAAGGCGGCGGCTCACGTTCCAATCGCGAATGTTCCTCAGCCAGTCGAGATAGACTTCCTTGTAACGTTCGGGGTGGAAGCGGATCTCGCCTCTCTCCACCACGTCGATCGCGCGGTCGGCAATGGCTCGCTGGCTCATGAACCACTCTTCGCTCGCCAGCGGCTCGATGACCTCGCCGCTTTTCTCACTGACGACAAGGGCGATCTCATGATCCTCGACGCGCTCCAACAAGCCTTTCTCTTCGAGGTCGGCGACAATGCGCTTGCGAGCTTCGAACCGGTCGAGGCCGGCATACGGCCCGCCCTCCTGATTGACCTTTGCCGAAGCGTCGAAAACGACCAAGATCGGAAGTCCGTGCCGTTGGCCCACCTCAAAGTCGTTGGCGTCATGGCCAGGAGTGATCTTGACTGCGCCCGTCCCAAAGCTCGGATCGGGGTATTCGTCGGCGACCAGCGGAATGGCCCGGCCCACAAGGGGAAGGGTCAAGGTCTTCCCGACCAGGCCCTTGTAGCGGTCGTCCTCGGGGTGGACGGCGACGGCCACGTCGGCGAGCATAGTCTCCGGCCGCGTGGTCGCGATCACAATGTGGCCGCTCCCATCGGCAAAGGGATAGCGCACATGGTACAGCTTGCCCTTCACCATCTTGCGGTCGGTCTCGATGTCGCTGACAGAGGTCTTCAGGGCAGGATCCCAGTTCACGACCCTCTTGCCACGGTAGATCAGGCCACGGTCGAACCACTCGATGAAGACCTTGAGGACGACGTCATGGTAGTGGTCATCGAGAGTGAAGCGTTCCCGGCTCCAGTCGAACGCACAACCGAGTGATCGAAACTGATGAAGGATGGTGCCGCCGCTCTCACGGCGCCATTGCCATGCCCGCTCGAGAAAGGCGTCGCGGCCGATCATTGCCGCGCTCGACCCTTCCTTTCGGAGGAGCTTGTCCACGACGATCTGCAACGAGATGCCAGCATGATCCTGGCCAGGAAGGATCATGACTTCGTATCCACGGAGCCGCTTATAGCGCCCGAGCAGGTCCTGCAACGGGTAGCAGAGCGCGTGACCCATGTGCAACGATCCGGTCACGTTCGGCGGCGGGATCGTGATAGAGTAGACGGGCTTGCCAGGGCCTGGCTTGGGCTGGAAGAGCCCGGACTCCTCCCACCGGGCGTACCATTTGTCCTCGACGCTGGTCGCGTCGTAGCGGGTCGGCAGGTCTTGGTTCATGAGAGCTTTCCAGTCGTGAAAGTCGTCCCAGTCTACCGAGGCGCCCGTCAGACCTTGTAGCGCTGTCTCATTTCGAGGAACCGCTCATAAGCGCGGCCAGAGGTCTCGGGACGCATGCGGCGCTCCAGAAGCGGCATGAGCAGTTCGGCCAACGGTCTGCCGCGGCACATCCACTGGAAGTAGCTCCGGCCGCCGTGAGTATAAGGGCCGTAGAGCTTGCTCCCCGGCACAGCCTTCTCGATCCATCGAAAGAGCGCCTCGTTGTCGGTGTGCATTCTCAGCGTGACGTGCGGCTGACGCCCGTCTCCGCCGAAATGGCCTTCTCCTGCGAGGACGCCGACCAAGACCCCTTCTTCGAAGTCGGACAAATCGAGTGTTTCACGGTCGGGTAGCACGTGAAACCTTCAGGTGGCCGAACGGGCGAACAGGTCGCGGATCACTTCGTCCGCCGACACGTCCTCGACGGCGATGTCGTGCACAGGATAGGACTGGAGGATCGCCCCCGTGACAGAGGCCGTGCGTTCGCGAGGCACCGAAAGCACGACCGATCGATCCTCGGATTGGATCACTTGGCCATACTCGGCGAGGTCGGGGACGGCTCCGTCGTCGAAGGTCAGGCGGAGCCGGCGGGTACCCGCATAGGCCGCCGTCAGGGTGTCAAGCGTGCCTTCGAAGACCAACGTTCCGTGGTCGATCACGACGACGCGCTCGCACAGTTCCTGCACGTCCTGCATGTAGTGGCTTGTGAGGACGATCGTGCACCCCTCACGGCGGTTGAAGTCGCGCAGAAAGTCGCGAATGCGCTTCTGGCTTACGACGTCCAAGCCGATCGTCGGCTCGTCCAGAAAGATGACGCGCGGGCCGTGCAACAGGGCAGCGACCAACTCGCATTTCATCCGCTCGCCAAGGCTCAGCTTCCGCACTTGCGTGTTGACCTTGTCCGTCAGATCCAGCGTCGTCAACAGAAAGTCGATACGGTCCCGGAAAACGTCTCGGTCGATATCGTAGAGCTCGCGGAGCACGACGAAGCTGTCCATCGCCGGGAGATCCCACCAAAGCTGCTGGCGGTTGCCCATCACCAAGGCGATCTGTCGCAGCATCTCGGGTCGACGATCGAACGGGCGATAGCCCAACACGCGCGCCTCGCCAGACGTTGGATGAAGAATGCCGGTCAACATCTTGAGCGTCGTGGTCTTGCCTGCCCCGTTGGGGCCGAGGAACCCGACGATCTCTCCGCCGTCGACCGATAGGTTGACCTTCTTCACCGCTTCGACCTGGATCTTCTCGGGCCGCACCAGGGACTTGATCGAGCCCCACACGCCTGGCTGCTTCTTGACCAGTTCGTAGGACTTGGTAAGTTCGCGGGTCTCGATCACCGGCACACTGCCCAGGATACCGGGCCATTCTGCACGGAACAGTGACGGAGACAGCACGAGCATAACGGTCGACGCTGGCAAAGCGGCCAAAAGGAACGAATCCATTCGGTCCAGGGCCCCGCCATGGCCAGGCAAGAGGTCGCCACTGTCCTTGACCCCCGCCGCGCGTTTGAGCGAGCTTTGAAGCAGGTCTCCGGCTTGACCGAAGACACTGGCGACTAATCCGACCGCAACTCCGGTGGTCCATGGAACCCCGAGGGCCCCTGCGACGCACCCGCCGGCCAGCACCGATCCGCCCAGGTTGGCCCACGCTCCCTCCCATGTCTTCGAAGGCGAGAGCCCAGGGGCCAGCTTGGTGCGGCCCCATACCCGTCCAAAGATATAGGCCGCCGTATCGCCGATCCATATCGGCACCAAGACCAAGAGCAGTCCGTTTGGGGCCCACGGGCCAGTGGCCATGGGTGTCGTCTGATGGACGATGAACGCGGTGGCGAACGGCCCACCGATCCAAGCCGCGCTCCAAGGTGAGCCCCGGCTCCGTCCGCGCGTCCGCGCCACTCCCCACAGGCCGATCAGATAGACCAACCCCAGGATCGCCAATCTTTGGTTCAAATCAACCCCAGGGACGAGCCAGGGGAGAGTCGCGCTGAGGGCCAAGACGACCGCCGCCCGGCGCCAGCTGGTGCCGAATTGAGCGATCAAGAGGAGTTCGCGGAACCCTGCTGCTAAGACAATCGCCGATAAGGCGAGGATTGGCCAGGCATGCGTGGACAGAACCACCGCAAGGGCGATGATCGAACCCGCGACGGCGGTGGCTGCCCGCTTAGCGAACACAAGAGGGGTATGTATACCTGTCTCAGGCTACGGATTGACGACGACTTTGATCGTTCGAGTGAACGGCTCCTTCAGGCCAAAGGCGTCTCGGACCTTGAGCGTGATCGTGAACTCGCCCGGCTTGCGGAAGACGCGGACGATGGACTGGCCCTCGGCGTCCACCTGGATTCCGTCGGCAGCGTCGAAGTCCCACTCGTAGACCAGTTGGCTTGATCCGCCCGAGCCACTGGCCACGAAAGTGACCGAGTCGCCGAGAGCGAGGTTCAAGTCATCGTGATTGACATCGGCATAAATAGGCGTCGTGTCGCTCTCGACTGAAATTTCGCCGATGAAGAAGCTGGCGACTGCGTCGCCGGCAAAAGCGATCGACTGGATCTCGTGGTTCGTGCGCTCAAGGCCCGCGATGGCCTGGAGCGGAACCGCAGCCATGACCCAACCTCGTTGGTCGGGGGCCAGGCCCTTGAGGTCGATGAAGGCCTCGGAACGTTTACCGTCCGACGTCGCAATAACGAGTCGAAGCGTTTCGAGCCTGAGCTCGGCCGACGTGGTGCTCGAACCGCCACGGGCGCCTTGGCCGCCGCCGCGCATGCCTGTCTCGCCTCCGTCTTCGGTCCCCATCCGGCCCCCACCGCCTCCGGCCGCAGAGGCGCCCCCGCCGCCGACGGTTTGGTCGGGCACCTTGAGGACGATCTTCAACGTGTTCGCCTTGTCCGCCATGGCCCCCGAAATGGAAACCGGATCACCGAACATGAGGATTCCGCCTTGGAAGAAGTTCCTCGATGAGACCCGGATCGACGCAGTCCCTTCAAAGGCGGTCTCGTCAGTCTCTGAGATGGTGCCGCTGCCCCATCCGGCCAGCCTGATGCCTTGTTCGGTCGTAGGGCGGGTCGGAGAATAAACGGTCTGTGCAGACGCGCTGCCAAAGAGAACGGAGATGACGGCCAGGGCGAGGATGGATGATTTTGTGAACATGGGCGGCTGATTCAAGTTCGGTTGACGCGCTTGATCGACAGGGACTTAGCCGACTGCGAATCAACATCTATTACGACTCCCGAGATTACACCAGGTTTCTCCGCGACTTCAAACCTGGTGGGAAGAGAAGTCCGAAAACGATAGAGAATGCCGTCGATGTCGAACCCGATCACACTCGGCATCGGGCCGCACATGCCAACATCGGTGATGTACGCTGTACCGAGCGGAAGCACCCTCTCATCGGCCGTCGCCACATGGGTGTGGGTGCCGACCACTGCCGTCGCTCGGCCATCGACATGGTGGGCAAAGGCGACCTTCTCGCTGGTCGCTTCAGCGTGGAAGTCGATGAAGACATGGTCGGTGCCGAAAGAAGGGAGCAGGTCGTCGATCAGGGCGAAAGGGTCGTCATAGCCGTCGAGAAACACCCTGCCGCAAAGGTTCACGACCGCAAGAGAAACACCGCCTCTCTCGATCACGCAATGCCCGCGCCCTGGGGCTTGCTGGGGCAAGTTCGCTGGACGGACGATGGCGCGCCCGGAAGCCAGGTAGGGGTAGATCTCGCGCTTGTTGTAGGCATGGTTGCCCAAGGTAATGGCGTCGACTCCTTCTTTGAAAAGTCCGTCGGCGATGTCGGGCGTGATCCCAAGGCCCGCGGCACTGTTCTCGCCGTTGACAATAACAAAGGTCGGGTCAAACTCCGCCATGAGCTCGGGCAAGTGCCGCGAAACGGCCTCCCGTCCTGGGCGACCGACGACATCGCCTAGAAAGAGAATGCGATAGCGGCTCATGCTCCCGGTGCGCGGACTGCGACCACTTCGATGCTACCAGAGCGGCACAGCGCTTGGACGGGCTCGGCATCGGCACCCTCTTGAAGCCACACGACCATCCGTTTTCCGTTCTTCATAACAACGGCGTCGGCGACGCCCGGCAGGCTCTTGGCGGCCGACTCAAGCGACAAGGCGGACTGCCAGGCTGACTCCAAGGCTGGGCGAATGGCCCCCAGACGACTCTCAGCGAGGGCCCGCGCCGCTTCGACCGCTTCGCTTGAAACCGCGCGAACGGTCTCTGCGGGCAGTCCATATGCGGCGGCTCGCCTCGCGCTCTCCTCGGCGACGTTGCTGTGGCCAGGAGCCACGAGACCGATACGACAAAGCAGCCCGGCCACAGCATGGGCGTCTGGGTCGTCGCCGGTTTCAACCGCAATCGACCTGGCAAGCCGAGACGCGCTCACCGCGAGACTGATCTCTGATGTGGGCCCAGCCCGAAGCCAGGCGAGGCGCCCGAGATCCTCGAGCGCGGCTTCGGGCAAGGGCTCGATACTGGCTTGTGACACCGCGTCTTCCGCAAGAATCCTGGCGACTTTGCCGAGAGTCCTTGAAGCCTCGCGAGCCACCTCGGCAACGCGCGCCGAATGGATCCGACCCTCGACGAGCAAGTTCAACAAAGTCAGGCGTCCAAGCTGGCGGCGAAGGGGGTCAAAGGCCGAAACCACTGCCTTTCCTGGGGCCTCGTCCAAGAGAAGGTCGCAGCCGGTTGCCTCCTCAAAGGCGCGGACGTTCCGTCCGCTTCGTCCGATCAGCGCTCCTGGCGACTCTTCGAACGGAAGATCGACGGCCAAAGAAAAGGACGGCGGGCCGATTGTCCAACTGGCTCGAGCCGCTGCTGTCGCAATTTGGGCGTCAGTCGGCTTCATGGGGCAGGCCCAAGTCCTCAATGATGCTGAGGACCGTCTGTTCTGAGAAGCCCCTCGCCGAAAGAAAGCGCCCAGCCTTGGCCGGGTCGGACCTTAAGGCTGGCCTCTGATCCAAGATCGCTTCTGCGGCCAGGCGTTCAGCCTCTTCATCGAACCCAGCCAGGGCCTGGGCAAGGTCAGGTTCTGACACTCCTCGAGCCATCAGCCGACTCGCGATCGCTTCGCGCCCCTTCGTGCCTCCAAGACGTGCCACCGTGTCGTTCGCCACACGCTCGTCACTCACGAATCGCTTGGCTGTCAGCCAGTCGACAGCTTCCTGTGCGACCTCTTGACTGTGTCCTCGACTCAGCATCCAACCGACGACTTCCTCTCGGGTCCGATCCCGTCGTGCCAGCCATGGGGCGGCTTGCTTGAGAGCAAGGGTCGCTTCGGTCGTCACCCTTCGATCGCGGCCACGGCTGGGGTCTCGGCAGTCGTGCGAAGCGTAAGCAGCTTCGCCCGAAGCTTCGAGTCCAATTCTTCGATCAATTCCGGGTGTTCGTCAAGGAACTGCCGAGCGTTCTCGCGACCCTGGCCCAGACGGGTCTCGCCGTAGTTGTAGTACGTCCCCGCCTTGCTGACCAAGTTGCCATCGACCGCCAAATCGAGCAGGTCTCCTGCTTTGCTGATCCCGGATCCGAAGATGATGTCGAATTCGGCTTGTTTGAACGGAGGGGCGACTTTGTTCTTGACCACCTTGACCTTTGTCCTGGCCCCAAAGGCGTCGGGGCCGGACTTCAAGAACTCACCTCGTCTCACTTCGAGGCGGACTGAAGCCCAGAACTTCAGCGCGCGGCCCCCCGGAGTCGTCTCTGGATTGCCAAACATCACGCCGATCTTCTCGCGCACTTGGTTGATGAAGACCGCCGCCGTCTTGGTCTTGTTCAGCGATCCACCGAGTTTGCGCATCGCCTGCGACATCATCCGGGCCTGCAATCCGACGAACGAGTCGCCCATTTCGCCCTCGATCTCGCTTTTGGGCACAAGGGCGGCGACAGAGTCCAAGACGACGATGTCCATGGCCCCGCTGCGTACCATCGCGTCCATGATCTCCAAGGCCTCCTCGCCATTGCTGGGCTGCGAAACATAAAGTCGGTCCACATCGACACCGAGCTTCTTGGCGTACTCGGTGTCGAGCGCGTGCTCGGCGTCGACGAAAAGGGCCAAGCCTCCTTGGCGCTGGGCTTCAGCGATGATATGCAGGGCGAGGGTCGTTTTGCCGCTCGATTCAGAGCCAAATACCTCGGTGATCCTGCCGCGAGGAAGGCCGCCGATCCCCAGGGCGACATCAAGGCTAAGAGCCCCGGTCGAAATCGCTTCGACGACTTCGATAGTTCCTTCGCCGAGGCGCATCACCGAGCCCTTTCCATAGCTCTTCTCTATCGTCTGCAGGGCAATCTCGAGAGCCCTGTCCCGCTCGGTCGCATTGTTCGTGTTCGTCGCCATGATCGGTCTCGCTGGAACCACGTTTAGTATACACACATCCACCGCAAAGGACGCAAGATCCCTGTCGCGTGGTCTAAACTGGCTGTCCATGTCGGCGCGGCTCTTCCCGGCGCTTTTGTTGGCCCTCTTGTTGGCCGGGGCCAGCCGGGGCCAGACCGTTATCAGAATGATGGCGGGGCCGTCGTTCGGAATCCCGCCGAAAGAATCGACCGGGCCAAGAGACGCGACCCGACGGGCCGTCTTCGACGAGTTCCATCGGCAAAACCCAGACGTGAGGGTCGTCAACGCGGGCGGCCTCGAGATGACAGGCGACCGGGCCGAGAGCAACTTCCTGATGTCGATGGCGGGCGACACGGCCCCAGATGTCTTCTATGTGAACTTCCGGCAGTACTTCAACTACGTCGACCAAGGGTTCTGCCGACCGTTGGACGACCTCGTCGCCCGGTGGCCAGGATCCACCGACCGCGTGCACCCCGAGGTCATGAAAGTTCTGCAGTCACTTGACGGGCGGCTCTATGCCATGCCTTTCTTTCAGGTCGCGCAGGCGCTTTACTACCGAAAAGACCACTTTGCCGAGGCGGGGCTCGACCCAGAGAAGCCCCCGACCGACTGGAAGTCCTTTTTGGAGTCCGGGCGTCGACTGACGGAATCGGCGTCGGGACGACAGGGCTTCGTCTTTCCTGGTGGGCCAGGAGGCAAAGCCTATTGGTGGACCAACTTTGTGTGGCAAGCGGGAGGAGAAGTCCTCGTCCCGGCTGAGAGAGGGCTCTCGAGGTCTGTGGTCGCGAGCCCAGAAGCGGCCAAAGCTCTCGACTTTTTTCGAGTCTTGACCCTAGAAACCTGGCAGGGCCGAGATGGCAAAACTTATGGCCCTGTCGCCTTAATTTCCGCGCAACACGCTCAAGACATCCGGGAAGGAAAAGTGAGCATGTGGTTCGCTTACACAAACGACGTGATGCTCAGCATCAGCGACATCCATCCATCGTTGATCGGCGTCGCTGCCTTGCCCGCTGGACCGGCCGGAAGAGCGAACGAGATCAACGCGGGGATGTGGGCGATCAACTCAGCGGTGTCAGACCCCAAGAAGCTCGATGCCTGCTGGCGCTTTATCGAATACTTTGTCTCGCAAGAGGCGGCAAAGGTTCAAACCAACAAACTCGTCGAACTTGGGTTGGGAACGCTCGTGGATCCGCGGCTCTTGGTCAAGTTCGGACACCCGGAACTTGCGGCTCAAGTAGATCCGGCATACGTCGAAGCCAACCAAAGCCTCTTCACGACGGGGCGACCAGAACCATACGGCCGAAACTCGCAGCAAGTCTATGTGGTGCTTGACGCCGCGCTCGACCGAGCTAGGCTAGAAAACACTCCGAGCGAGAAGATTCTGGAGGACGTTCAGCAAGAAATGAACCAGAAACTTCTTGGCTATACACCGCCAGAAGACCTTCGCGCAAGAAGGACTGTCGCGGGATGGATCTTTGGTCTTCTTGGGGTCGGTCTCGCCGCTTATGGTGCCATGTCGGCCGCTCGCGTATGGGGCAAGAACAGTTCGGTCGAGGCATCCGAAAGAAGACTCTCCCAAAAGAGACGGTTCTTCTGGATGTGCCTCGGCCCGGCTGTTCTGACGATTTTCGTCTGGGCCTACTACCCGTTACTGCGTGGGCTCGTGATCGCCTTTCAGGACTATCGGATCGTCAAGCCCGCTGTGTTTGTCGGAGCCGATAACTTTATCGAGGTCTTTACCCAGCCGGTCTTCTATAAGGCGCTTCTGAACTCAAGTCTTTATGTGTCGCTGACGATCATGATCGGTTTCCTGATCCCTGTGGTCTTGGCGATCGCCCTGAACGAGATTCCAAAAGGCACAGTCTTTCTCAGGACTGTTTTCTATCTTCCGGCCATGACTTCCGGGGTCGTCATCGCCTTGATGTGGAGACAGTTCTACGACCGGTCAAGCGAGGGTCTCTTGAACACCTTGGTCGCTCCCTTCGTGCCGTTCGTCAACCCGTTCCTGGCCATTTTCCATGGCCCGAGACTGACAGAAGCGAACGATTGGCTGGGCAACCCTCAGTTGGCCCTGTTGGCGGTCGTGCTTCCCGGCGTATGGGCTGGGGCCGGGCCTGGATCGATCCTCTACCTGGCCGCATTGAAGAACATCCCAGAAGAGCGTTATGAGGCGGCTGACCTTGACGGGGCCAACTGGTGGACCAAGCTCCTGAGAGTCACGTTGCCCGGTCTGCGCGTCCTGATGGGGATCAACCTTCTCGGGGTCTTTATCGGCGGGTTCAAAGCGATGGAAAACGTGTTCGTCCTCACAGGGGGCGGGCCGCTCTACGCGACCCACACGATCGGGCTCGAAGTCTGGCAGAACGCCTTCATGTTCCTGAAGTTCGGCTATGCGACGGCGGCCGCCTGGGTCATGGGCGCGATCCTGATCGGCTTTACCGTGCTGCAGATCAGAAGCCTGACGAAAGTGAAATTCACCGCTGGCCGTGCAGAACATGTCTGAATTGGTCTGGGTGGCCGACGTCGTCTTTGACGCCCGTTCCGCCGGGGCGCAGGGTGTCTACACCTATGAAGCCGATGCGGCCGTCCGGCCGGGCCAGGCGCGATGGGCGCCTCTCGGGCCAAGACGCATGATCGGCTTCGTTGTCGACGTGCGTGAGGCTCGGCTTGACGAGTTGGGCTTCGACCCCGCCGCCCTCAAGCCCGTCGGCAACGAGATCGAAGGGCTCTCGATCCCTCCCTTGACTCTGGGCCTGGTTCGAGAGACGGCTCGCCAGACCCTGTCTCCATTGGCCGTGGCTCTCGCTCTTGCTATTCCGCCCGGAGCCCGTGACCGGGTCGTGAGGACTTGGCGACCCACCGGAAAAGCGGAGACCGAGGGATTGACTTTCGCCCAAAAGGAGGCCCTCGCCATGGTCGTCAACGGGGAGGTGGTGGAACGAAAAGGGAAGACTCCTGCCGCGTCTGCCAAGAGCGCGCTCAGGGCCCTCGAGCGGCGCGGGCTCGTGCGCTCCGAGTCGTCCCTCTTGCCTTTGGCCGAAGCCCGGCTTTCCCAGGGGTTGATCAGGCTGACGGACGACAACGAGGCCGTGCAGCGGTTCCTTGCCGGCCCAGGGAAGTCGAGGCCCGCCCAAGCCGTCACCTTGATGAGGCTTCAAGGCTCAGAAGGCACCGGGTTCTCCGCTCGCGAGATCAAGTCCCTGGCCCAAGTCAGCGACGCCACCATCAAGGCCCTCCTCACGGCCGGACTCCTCGTGCCGCATGGGGAAGGGCCTGTCGCGGCACACGGGGCGCTCAAGCCGAATCAAGACCAATCGGCGGCCATTGCCGCCGTTTCCCAGGCCGTCGCCGATCGGAAGGCCGAAACATTCTTGCTTCAAGGCGTCACAGGCAGCGGCAAGACCGAGGTCTACCTTCGGTGTGCTGCCGAAGCTCTGAGGATGGGGCGACAAGCCCTCTATCTGGTTCCCGAGATCGCGCTGACCGCCCAAGTCATCGCCCAGCTTCGATCACGATTCGGCGACCAAGTCGCCGTGATCCACTCCAACATGGGGGCCACCGAGAGGCTGGAGAGCTGGCAGAGGGTCCGGACGCGGGCCGCCTCGGTGGTGTTGGGCGCGCGCTCGGCCCTCTTTGCCCCGCTTGAAGACATCGGTCTCATCGTCATCGACGAGGAGCACGAATCGAGCTACAAGCAGGACACCTCGCCCCGGTATCAGACCAAGCGGATGGCCCAGTGGCTGGCGTCAGAGCACGGCTGCCCGGTCGTGCTGGGTTCCGCCACACCTAGCTTGGAGACCTATTGGTCGGCGCTCCAAAAAGAAGTCAGGCATCTCGTTCTCCCTGGTCGCGCCCGAACGGCGGTCATGCCATCTGTACAAGTCATTGATCTGAAGGACTTATATAAATCCAGAACAGCTGCCTTGTTGGCCCCGGAACTGGCCGAAGCGGTCTCCCAAGCCCTCGCTAAGGGCGAACAGACCATCCTCTTTCTCAATCGTCGCGCCTACTCGCCCGCGCTGATGTGCCGCGAATGCGGCTTCAAGCTTGAGTGCCAGTTCTGTGCGGTCGCGCTGTCCTATCACCGGCGTGAACAGCGATTGCGCTGCCATCATTGCGGCCACCAGGAGAGAGTGCCCGAGACCTGCCCTCGGTGCGGCGGCACCAAGGTCGCGCCATTTGGGGTCGGAGGAGAGAAGGTCGAGGAGTCCGTCGCGGCCATGTTCCCAGAGGCCAAGGTTGCCAGACTCGACCGCGACACAGTGCGCCGCAAAGGGGCCCTGGAAGAGACCCTCGCATCGTTCCGGTCGGGCGAGACCCATATCCTCGTCGGCACACAGATGGTCGCGAAGGGGCTCGACTTTCCGAACGTCACTGTCGTCGGGGTCATCGCGGCCGACCTGTCGCTGAACGTTCCCGACTTCAGGTCATCCGAGCGGACGTTCCAACTCCTGTCCCAAGTCGCGGGCCGTGCTGGACGTGGCGAGCGGCCCGGTCGAGTCTTCATCCAAACACTCAATCCGGACAACGAGGCGATTGCCGCGGCCGCGGCCCACGACTATGAAAGGTTCGCCATGTCCGCCCTCGAGGAGCGGCGCGAAGCCCGGTATCCGCCCTTCTTCCAACTCGTCAATGTGCTGTGCCAAGGGCCAGACCGGCAAGAGGTGGTGGCGGCGGCGGCTGTGGCGGCCAATCGCCTGAAGCGCGCCATGCCTGAGGCGGAGGTCTTGGGCCCGGTCGATTGCCCGATCGAAAGGATCAACGCGCAGTGGCGGCGCCACACTGTCCTCAAACTGAAACCGGGCACCGACGTGTCTCCTGTGCAATCAGCGTTAACCGAGATGGGCTCAAGGACGGTTCGCACGGTCGTGGACGTCGATCCGTCCTCGCTGCTCTGAGCGGGTCATTCGCCAACGGGGCGGAACAGCCGGCAACCAGAGGTCGTCGCTTCGGGCGCCATGCTGAGATCGATGCTGATCGGGGTTGTGTCGGCCAGCCGGGCGAGTTCCCTGTTGAGTTCTTCGAGCATGGAGCGCGAGTACCCAGGCCACTGTTTGACCACCCTGTTTTGGCGGGAGACAAGAGTCACGTAGACCGAGCGTTCGGACTTGAAGGCACGAAAGACGGCTTCGTCCGGGGAGGACAGCATCGGGTAGGGCACGCGGAAGTCGTCTCGATACTTGGCCGCGACCTTCGGATCTGCGTCGATCACGCCAATGAAGCTCACTCGGCCTCGATAAACGTCCGCAAGAGCGTTGAAGAACGGCTGCGATTCGATACTGCACGGGCACCCGTCCTTGGTGAAGACGATTGCGACCGGGCCAGAATTGGCCAGCTCGCTGAGCCTGATACGGTTCCCGTGATCGTCCGGCAAGTCGATCTCAGCCGCAGGTTCGCCTTCGAGGGCCTCTGAATCGGACAGCATGCCCGGTGTGACCGGGTGGCGCGGCTCACCATAGAGGTTTGGGCCCCTGATCCCGAGATCCCGCGCGGTCACGACCATCACCCAGGCCGCCCCAAGGAGCAGGAGGCTAAGGGGAAGAGTGAACCAGAGTGTGCGGGGCAATTCCAGTTCATTGTACGGCGATCGGGCCCGTCCACGCTCCAGTTCGGGCCCGAAGTCATAATTGAGCCATGGCCCAGCGCCTTCCGGAATGGCTGACGATCCGGATTCCGCGCCCCGACACCATCAAAGAGGTCGAGGGCATGATGAGGAGCAAGAACCTCCATACCGTGTGCGAAAGCGCCCGGTGCCCGAACCTGGCCGAGTGTTGGAGCAAAAAGACCGCGACGTTCATGATCCTTGGCAACACTTGCACAAGGAGTTGCGGCTTCTGCGCGATCAAGGTGGGGCGCGGCGAAGAGATCGACGCCTTCGAGCCGCTCAACGTGGCTCTGACCGCGAAGAAAATGGGCATGAAGCACGTTGTCGTGACGAGCGTGGCCCGCGACGATCTCGCCGACGAGGGGGCCGGCCAGTTCGCCGCCACGATCCTCCAGCTTCGGAAGCACCTGCCCCACACGATCGTGGAAGTCCTGACGCCCGACTTCAAAGGAAAGGAAGAGTGCGTCCGAACGGTCTGCGTGGCCCGGCCGGACATCTACAACCACAACATCGAGACCGTCGAACGGCTGCACACCATTGTCCGACCCCAAGCCAAGTACGCCCGGACGTTGGGCCTCCTCAGGCTGGTCCGCGAGATCGATCCGAGCATCCATACAAAAAGCGGGATCATGCTGGGGCTGGGAGAGACCAAGGACGAAGTCGTCAGGACGCTAGAAGACCTGCGCGACGCCGGAGTCGCCGCCGTCACGATCGGACAGTATCTCCGACCTACAATGCGGCACCTTCCTGTCGTCGAGTACGTCCATCCGGACGTCTTCAAGGAGTACGAAAAGATCGGCGACGCGATGGGGTTCGCGTTCGTCGCGAGCGGCCCCTTTGTGCGTTCGAGCTACAACGCCATCGCGTTCAGCGAGAAAATCATGGCCGATCGGATCCGCCTCGCCGAAGCGGCTCTTGCCTAATCGTCTATCCTAGTTAAAAGACTGGTGAACCGATCCACCCGATTTGGTCTGTCACGCAGCGCCCAAGTGGCGTCAGCGGCATCGGTCTGGCTAGTGATCGGAGCCTTCTTGGTGTGGGGGCTTTCCTACCTCCATCAGTGTGTGCTCCTCTTGCTTGCTCCCGGGGTGCCCGTCGTCTTCGAGTACTCCGGTTCGGGCGGAAAGTACGAAGCCAAGGCGGACTCTTACGCGGTCGACCTTCAAAGGCGGGAGGCGACGTTCTATGGTGTTCGCCTCACGACCGACACCGGGAGGGAGGTGGTTCAGGCGAATCAGGTCAGGGCCAGGCTGATCGGGCCAGGGATCGACGTTCTCGCCAGAGGGCTCCGCGGGGAGGTCCTCCGTGATCGCAACGGCCAGTTTGAGCTGTTCGGAGCCTTGCCGGAAAGCACCCCTGGCCAACCTGGGCCAGCGTATCAAGTCGAGGTCACCGACGCTGAATTGAACTACCGCGACCTGTCCCAACAACCGCCACTGAGCCTGCCTCTGCGAATTCAAAGTCTGCAACTGGCGGGATCGGGAAGCAAACTGCTCTCAAGCGGCGACGTCACCGCGGGAGATTCTTCGGCGGCAAGAGTCAAGGTGCAGATCGGGGAAGAAGGGCAGTATTGGGTTCAGGCCAGCCAGCCCGAAGGGCCCCTGGATCCTTGGCTCAAGGTTGCCCGTGGCTTCATTCCCGACGAAGTTCAGCGAGAGTACGACCGGGCGGGGGCTCGATCGGTCGAAGGCTTCTTCGAACTAGAGGCTTCCGGCAGACCGGAGGAGACGCCGCGGGTGCGTGGCGCGTTCCAGGCTCGGGTTTCCGCCATTCGGGTGCCTGGCATCTCCGGAGAATCGGGCGCCGAGGCGAGCGCGTTTGGCACGCTCGACTTGGCCCAGGCCAGGATGACGATCAGGAACCGGGGTTCGGTCGGAACTTTCGATGGGAGGATCGGCTTTGCTGACAAGCTCCTGGCGGACGGAAGGGTTCAAGCCTCGGTCTCCTCCGACGGGGCCCTTGAAAAAGGAATCGTGCCCAGGGGTTTCCGCTTCTCGGGGGCGAGCTACGATGGCCGATTGGTGATCAACGGGCAGGATGTCGGCCTAGACGGCGAGGCGAAAGCCAAAAGCATGCAGTTCCAAGGCGAATCGTTCGCCAATCTGGTCGCCAGGGTCGGGCTTTCGGACAGCCGCTTGAGCGTGACCGGCGGCACGGGCTCTTGGACAGGTGTCCCGTTCAAGGCGGCGGCGCTCGCGGATCTGTCAAAGCAAACGATCGTCGGCGGTCTCGAAGCGGGCTCGGTCCCGCTCGGGCTCTTGGCCAAACGCGCCGGATTCGATGGGCTCTCGGGATCGGCAGGAGTCAAAGCCGTTCTGCGAGGAACCTTAAAGCGCCCGATTTTGCTGGCGTACGCTGAGGGTCGCGCAGATTACGCGCCCAAGGGTTCGGAATCGTTGAACCTTGGCCGGTTTCAAGTCCAGTTCAAGAGCGAAACAGAAAGGATCCGCATCGATCGCTTGTTCGTCGACGGCCCCGTAGGTACTTTTGTGGCGCATGGGGCTCTTGACGCCAAAGGAGCCGAGATCTTGGTCAGGGCTGGCGGCTTGCCCTTGTCCCTGATCGACCCCGATCTCGACGGAACGGGATCGTTTGCCGGTGTTCTCCGCGGCAGTCCCGACAGGCCACGATTTGAGGGGATGGTCGAGGCTGTGGCCGTCGACTACCGTGGACGAAGCGTGGCCCAGGCCCAGGCAAGACTGTCGGTCGATGCCGAGCGAGTTCAGGTTGACGAGTTCTGGGCCCTCACTGGCTCAGGAATCGCCGAGGCAGGGGGCTCGCTTGACCTTCGCACCAGACGGATCGAAGGCGAGTTCCAAGTTCGCGACTTGTTGATGGGGCACTGGGCAGGACCTAACATTGTGGGCCCCGCCAACTTGGAGCATGGGCGAGTGTCAGGAAGCCTTGACGATCCAGTCGTGACCGCCAAACTCACCTCCCAACAAGCCTTCGTCTTCGGAACTCCGGTAGAGAGAACGTCAGTGACAGCCCGGTATGAAGGCGGCGTTATGCGATGGGAAGGGACAATGTCGATGCGCTACGGCGGCAGCCTGTCGCATGATGGCGAGTGGGACACAGCTTCCGAGTCGGCAAAGTTCAAGGCCGAGTTCGAGAGTCTTAACCTCGAATCGGTCGCCAGCATCCAAGGGCCAGCGAGTATCGGTGGGGCCGCCTCGGGCCGGGTCTCCGGCGAATGGGATCCAAGTCAGGGACTTCGGGGGACGGGAGAAGCCAGGCTCAGTTCCGTCATCGTCAACGGCGAACCCATCGGCAACGGGAGCCTTGCTCTTCAGATGTCGGGTCCCGAGGTTCTTGGCACGGCGATGGTCGGCTCGACAGACCGGTTCCTGGAAATCGATTCGTTTACGATAAACGCAGAAAATTTAACTTATCGTGGCACTGGCGCTGCGTTCAACGTGTCGCTCCAAAAGCTCTTGGCCACGGCAACGCGGCGCGCCGGACTCGACATCGAGACCCAGTCCTTGTTGCAGGATCTGAACGGATCCATCACGGGAGAAGCCGTATTCAGCGGCGAAGGGGCCGATTGGCAGGTGAACGAAGGTGACCTCGTATTCGAAGGGCTGACGTTCCGTGGCTCGAATGCCGGATCTGTCACCGTGAAGGGGTCGAAAGCAGGCCCCATGTGGTCGGTCGATTCGCTCACATGGGACAGTCCAGAGGGGTCGTTGACAGCATCGGGGCTCTTTGACGAGAAGGGTGCCGAAAAGCTCGAAGCGACCGTGACGAACCTTTCTCTGTCGTGGATCCATCGCGTGTTTCCGAATCTGCCGCTCGTCAATGGCAGAGCGACCGTTTCGGCGACGGGTTCCGGGCCTTGGGAGTCGTTGGCCGCGCGCGGCACCGCGCTCTTGAGCACGGAGTCTCTCGTCCAGCCTGACGGAAGCGTCCTGCAGTTGCCTCTTCAGATATTGGCAGACGAGTTGGCGCTCTCCAACGGGGACCTCACCGCTCAAGGAAAGCTGTACTTCAGAGGGTTCAGCGGTGGGGTCTCCGCAAGACTACCGATCGCTGGCTTGACCGAGTTGGACGAGGAGAAGGCGGCCCGTCTGGAGGTCGCCTTCGACAGGCGGTCGGTAAGCGACCTTGAAGAGTTCCTTCCTGCCGTCGATGTCGGCAAGTCTGAAGGTCATGCGGACCTTCGGTTTGGCCTTCGGGCGACCCGTGGCTCCGTGAGCCTGGTCGGCGACGCAAACTTTGTTGCCAAGACGCTGGTGCTGAAAGACGACAAAGGCGAATGGCGCGACGTGAACGTCAATGTTGGGGCGACGGGCACGTCGGCCACCGTCATGGCTCAGGCCGAGAGCGCAAGGGGCGGATCGGTCACGGCCGAACTGCGAGCGGCGTTCCAAGACGTACTGGGCGAATCGTTCTCGGTCAACAACTTGCTGTCTGACACGAGTCTGGCCGGAACAGTCTCGATCGACCGGCTCAATGTCGCTCAGAGTCTGGCCCTCGGCGCCTTGCCGCCCAACGCGGTCCAACCGAAGGCCAGCACGGCCCAAGTTTCTGGGGAGATCTCAATCGGGGGAGTGGGCAACCGGCCCGTTGTCTCCGGCGAGCTACGGGTCAGTGAAGCCATCGTGAACCTACCCGACGAGTTCGGCTCGCCAAGTGGCCAGCCGTTGGCGATCGATCCCGTCTTCGACAATCTTACGATCGTTGCTGCGAACGACTCGGTCATCGCCACCGCCATCGGGCCCCTCACTGTGGGCGGGGTCGGCGTGCTCAAAGGCCCCGTCAGCCAGCTCGACGTCGATTGGCCCCTGACCCTACAACGAGGCGAACTCAGGCTTCCGAACAATCGGATCCGGCTCGAGCCGGGAGGCACCATCCGGATCGGCACTCAGAGCCTCGCCGGCGGCGGGCCGACACCGAGGGTCGACCTTGACCTTGAGGGTCGGACTCAAATCGTCGCCCGGTCGGGCACGGGCCAGTACGAGGCTTATCGGATCGACCTGACGATCCGAGGCAACCTCCTTGACGATGCCAGCGTCAGGATCAAGGCTGCATCCGATCCGCCGGGCCTCTCGGAAGGCGAGATCTTGGCCGCCATCGGCCAGAGGCAACTGGTCGAGGGCCTCGCCAGCTCTGTGATCGAAGGGAGGATCGAGCAAGACTTCCTGCGGGACACTTTCTACTCGGTCGCGGTACCGAGCCTGACCCAGCGCCTGACGGACTCGATCGCCGAGGGGCTGGGGCTCGACTTCCTCAGCGTCGATTACAATCCGTTCGAGCAGTTCGTCGTCAGCGTTGGCAAGACGCTCGCCCCTGGGCTCGTCCTCCAAGCCACGCGCCAATTGCAGGACACTGGGCTTCAGCGGATCCGATACGACGTGCGGTTGTCATACCGATTGCCGACCTCTGACCGTCGCTTGCGGCGCTTCCGAGTTGGGCTCGGTTTCGACCAAGATTCGCCTTGGAAGATCACTTTGGACTGGAGCACCAGGTTCTGATGGGACGTTGGGGCCCGCCATTTCCAAACGGCGATGAGCGGTGCGCGTCTAAACTACACGGTCACTCAAGGAGGATACGACCCTTGGTCAAACGGATCTTGACAATAACGATTTTTGCGCTCGTCGCTGCGATGGGCTTTGGGCAAGCGGTGGCGACGGCCAGCGACGTGCTGGTGCAAGGAAACAAGGCGGTCTCGACGGAGGCCATCTTGGCAGCGATGAAGGTCAAGGTCGGGCGGCCCTTCTCGTCAAAGGAACTCCTTGACGACGAAGCGGCCATCCGCAATCTTGGATTCTTCCAAGACGTCAAGGTGATGAGCCGTCCCAAGTCAGAGAGCGAGGCCGACGTCGTGGTCATGGTCGCCGAATGGCCCGTGGTCAGGGAGGTCAAGGTCACCGGCAACACGGTCCTTTCGACAGAGAAGGTCACCGAGATTGCGACCTCCATCCAGGAGGTCGGGCTCGTTTGGAACATGCGGAACGCGAGGCCGATCCGAGACGAGATCACCAAGGAATACGAGGGCCGCGGGTTCCTTGTCCAGTTCGACGCGCTCGGCCCTGACGAGTCATCACCAGGGACGTTGCTCATCAGCCTGGTCGAGCCGACCGTGAACGAGATCAAGCTGATCGGGCTGCGCCGGACAGAAGAAAAGGTCATCAGGCGGATCATGAAGACCAAGCCGGGGGGAGTCTTCAGTGCCCGAGATTGGCGGCGCGACATCGAGGAGCTCTACTACACCTATTGGTTCGAGCCGGACGAGGGCGTGAAGCCGGCGATTCCCGAGCCGACGGACACGCCCGGGCAGTACAACCTCGCGATCGAGTTCAAGGAGGCCAGGACGGCCATGATCAACGCTGGCATCGCCTTGGATCCCCAGAGCCGCCTGGTCGGCACCCTGAGTTACGGCGACAGCAACTTTCTGGGCCGGGGCCAGAATGTCGGGGTTCAGCTGTCGCAGGCGACCGCCGGTGGTGGCCCTAGCGCCGAGTTTGCCTTCGGTAACCGGTTCTATGACGCGAAGGACACGTCGATGAACGTGACGCTCTTCTCCCGTGTCGTCTACAACTTCACGGGAAGCGGAACCGACCCGTTTGGAGGGGGCGGAAGAAGCGACAAGTTTGACGAGCGGCGTTCTGGCGGCTCGGTCAGTTTCACAAGACCCCTGGGCGACTACCGGGCTACGCTGGGTCTGAAAGGCCAGAACATTCGCACGATCGAAACCAGCACTGACCCGACGATCGAGTTCATTCAGCAAGACGGCGACCTCGTCACTTTGCAGCTCGGGGTCAGCCATGACCTTCGCAGACCCTCGGTCGAACCATATAGCGGACGGCTCTTGTCCCTCCTCGTTGAGCCTTCGTACAGCAACGTCAACCGGATTGGCGGCGCTGTGAGCGGGTTCAAGAACATCCTCGGAACCAACTTCTTCTTGAGGAACCAGGTCGAGTACCGACAGTATTGGTCACGGCCAGTCCCAGATGACACTCCGCTCGATAAACCGCGGCCGGTCGTCGCCCTCAGGGTCAAATATGGGTTCGTGAGCGGGGACGCGCCGTTCTTCGAGCAGCTGTTCGTCGGCGGTGCCGATTCCTTGCGCGGCTATCCCAACCAGAGATTCTGGGGCAAACAGTCGTTGCTCGGAACCCTTGAGTACCGGCATCCTGTCCAGCGTTCCTTCAACATCGTCGCCTTTGCCGACTACGGCGGGGCCTGGGGCGGCTATGGCCAGCTCAAAGACTTTCCGCAGAGCCGCCGGCCCGATCTCAGATTGGGCTATGGCCTTGGCGTCGCCTTCCGCGTCCCACAACTCGGCTCGATCCGAGTCGACTTCGCCTTCAACCAGGAAGGCGGAAACCGCACCCACTTCTCCTTTGGATCTAACTTCTAATGCAACAGAACACTCCGAACTTCGTCACAAAACCGATCGCCTGGGGTGGCTGGGCCCTGGCCGCCGCTCTCGCTGGGTTCATGGCCCTGTCCGGATTCCAAACTCCCGCGAGCAAGGTCGGCATCATCGACATGGACAAGGTCATCTTCGAGAGCGAAATGGGCAAGAAGAACGCTGACGACCTGGAGGCTGCGGTCAAGTCGCGTCAAGGCGTCCTTGAGTTCGCCCAGACTCACCGCGTCTTGACCCTTGAACAAGCCCAAGAATTGAAGAACCTCTCGATCAAGCCGACTCTGACCGATCAAGAGAAGCAGAAGCTCGACAAAGTGCGAGCGGACGTCATCCAGGCCGCCAAGAACTTCGACTCTCTCAACCAAAAGTCCAATCCGACTGAAGAAGACCGAAACCTCCTCCAGGAGTACAACGGACGCATCCAGACGACGGGAAATCTGTTGAGCGAGTGGAACCAGCAGTTCCAACAAGAGTTGGAGGCCCTGCGCAACAAAATGATTCAAGACTCAACGACCCGAGCCAACCAAATCCTGAAGGATCTGGCCAAAAAAGAAGGCTATTCGACCGTCTTCTTGTCCCGGGTCGCGCCCTATGCCGCGAACGACCTGACCGACTCCGTCGTCAAATCAATGAATGCGCCGCGCTAGTTTGCTCCTCTTGCCAGCCGCGCTGGCCGTCGTCGGGTGTGAATCCGGCCTCACGGAAGCCAAGATCGTGGCTATGGTCCGGGAACGAGAAGCCGCTCAAGCGGCGGGCAAGGCTTGGGCCATGCCGAATCCACCCGTCGAGACGGCGCAAACCCCGGATCTTGAGGCCCGCAATGTGCTTGTAGGCTCTACAGAAGAGGAGGCGCGGCGGGCCCAAGGCCTCCTGGACGCCGGACAGGGCTCAGACATCGAGCGCTTGTCACGAGAGTTGACCCGCGCCTACCTGGCGGAGTTCCGGTCGAAGTCGGCCGGCGAGTGGGGCCAGATCGATGAGCGTAACTCTCAGAGGACCCTTCAGGCCCTTTTTGCGGCAGAATCGGCGTTCTTGTCCCATGCGAGCCTTGTCGGGCCGCTTTGGGGCACGGTCGCCTTCGCGGCTGCGTTTCCTGACCCCGACCCGATGTCGCTCCGGGAACCGCCAGTCTACGACTTCATCGGGCGGCAAGACTTCAAGATGGCTGCGGCGGCCCGGACTCGGATCAGGTCTCTTGACGAGTCGTTTCGGGCAGTCTATGGCCAATCCATCGATGAGGCGACCCAGAAACTGAGGGCTGAACGGACCACTTGGCTTAAAGATCAGATTCAGGGAGAAGACGAGGCCAGGCAGAGGGCGGAGAGAGAAGCCCGGTCCCTTGTCTCGACTTCGACCGGACGAGTCCGAGAGGGCATTCAGCCTCCGGTGGTGGCCATGCCTCCGACGAGCGGAGAGAGGGTCAGCATCGCAGGAATCAGGCCCAGCGATCCTGATTGGCGTGTTCGCCCGGAGTCCGGTTGGAACGCCGGACAACGGGAACGAGAGAGAATCCAGGTCTACTCTGACGTCCACGGTTATCGTCCCGACCCACGAGTCGGCACCGACGTCACGTCAGACTTTAGGTCATGGCAGCAGAAGCGCGGGTTTGGACGCTAGGCCAAATCGCGAGCCTCGTTGATGGGAAGCTTCATGGCCCTTCTGATCAGCCCGTCTCGCGCCCTGTGCCCGCAGGCTGGGACGAACCAAGCGGCATCACGTTCGCCGAAGACGAAGCGAACCTGTCGAAGGCCCAGGGCTCGTCGGTCGGGGCTGTCCTGATCGGGCCCGGTATGGTCTTGGGCGACCGTCCGCACATCGTCGTTTCAAGCCCAAGAGCAGCATTTTTCAGAGTTCTCGGAGCGTTCGAGACCCAGCCTTTCCTTGAATCTGGGGTTCATCCGACGGCGGTCGTTGCGCCCGAGGCAACGGTAGAGCCTGGGGCTTCGGTCGGGGCGTTCGCCGTCATCGAGGCGCGAGCCGTCGTCGAGAGCGGGGCTAGGGTCTTTGCCCACTGCTATGTCGGCCAGGGCAGTCGGATTGGAGCCAGGAGCGTGCTCATGCCCGGGGTCGTGCTCTACCCGAATGTCGTGATCGGGGCCGATTGCCTGCTTCACTCCGGGGTCGTGCTCGGGTGCGATGGCTTCGGCTTCTTCTGGGACGGGTCGCGGCAGATGAAGATTCCTCATGCTGGGCATCTGCGAGTAGGCGATATGTGCGAGTTTGGGGCTAATACGTGTATTGATCGGGCCACTTGTGGGGACAGTATTGTCGGCGAGGGCGTCAAGCTCGACAATCTGGTCCACATCGGCCACAACGCACGGATCGGCGCGCACACGGTAATGGCGGGCCAGGTCGGTGTTTCGGGCAGCGTGACCCTGGGCGAACGGTGCGTCATTGGGGGACAGTCGGGAATCACTGATCATGTGACCGTCGCAGGCGGCACACGGGTCGGAGGGATGTCGGGAGTATCGAACGATGTGCCAGATGCCAAGGAGCTCTTCGGAATCCCGGCTCGGCCCTTGGCTGAGTCGATGAGGTCTTTGGCGGCGCTCCGAAAACTCCCGGAGCTCTTCAAGCGAGTCATGGCCTTGGAGTCCCAAATCAAGAGGACTCAAGATTGAAACGTTCGTTCCCAAGGCGAACCCTGGCAGGACCTGTCGAGTTCCAGGGATTGGGGCTGCATTCGGGTCGGCGCGCTGCGGTCGTCGTCCGTCCTGGATCCGAGGGTTATCGGTTTCACCTCGACGGAGACACTTTGGCTGCGAGCCCAAACGAGGTCACCGACACCTCCCGGTGCACCAAGCTCGGTTCTGTTTCCGTGGTCGAACATCTGTTGAGCGCGCTCGCTGGAATGGGCCTGACAGACGCCGAAATCGATCTCTCGGAGCCCGAACTGCCTGCCCTAGACGGGGCAGCCGCGGAATATGCCGAAGGCTTTGAATCGGTGGGCTCCAAGGACATCGGTCGAATAGAATTGTCTATGTTTGAACGTGTGTTCCTGATCGAACCACCGATTCGGATCGCCATTTCGGTCGGCACCGGCCACTGGCGGTTCGACTTTGAGTGCGACGATCGCTGGCCTCACTCTCAGTCGTTCGAGGCCCTTCTTGACCCGGCCACCTATCGTAACGAGATCGCACCGGCTCGGACGTTCGCTTTCGAAGAGGAGGTCGAACCGCTTCGTGCCGCCGGGCTCGGAAAGGGTCTCGATGAAGGCACCGCCTTGATTCTCGGACGTGACGGATACGTCAACCGAGCCAGATGGCCAGACGAGCCTGCCAGGCACAAGCTCCTCGACCTGATCGGAGACCTGGCTCTTGCGGGTGTCCCGCCGTGTCTGCTTGATGTCGTGGCCGTGCGGAGCGGGCACCGGGCCAACGTGGCCGCCGCCCAGCGTTTAGCCCAGCACGTCCGGGTCGAGCGCTTCTAGCCCCTCGGGCCACGTGATTTGGACTCCCGCCCGGACAATCCGATCCTGGAACTCTTTCAGCAGGGCCGGGCCGCTCGCTACGTCTTGGGGCTCGACAGACTTTTCGAGGCAAAAGCCCGCCAGCCGCCCGGCGGCCTCGCCCACGTTCCACTCGACGGGATGAACACGGAAGCAGCCGTTGGCGACATGGGTGACGCTCAAGCACTTCCCCGCAGCAATGACGTTCGGGGTCGAACCTGGCACGAGACACCCCAACGGGATTTGGAACGGTTGAGCGGCGATATCCACGGTCGGCGACCCATCGGCGCGCGGATGAAGGTCGATCCGGTACTGGCCAACACCGACACTGTCCGTCCGGAATCGACGTCCAGGTCCTGTGACATCGTGCTCAGACATTGTCGTGTGGCCGACGATCCGGCGCGACTCGCGGTGATAGGGAGCCATGGCGAGTCCGTCCGGTGTTCCCGCCACGTCTGGCCGGAGCCGCAGGCCGACCCAGCCCAGTTCCTCCCGCAACCAGTGCACCACGCTCATTGTCAGGCTACGGGCGTGACAAAGCCGCTCTTGAGCGAGCCCCGGATCGGCTCCAAGCACCGGCCCCAGCCAATAGTCGTTCTGGGGCCAGTTCAGGCAAGTGACGGGTTCCGGTTCGTCACTTTGGACAGCGGGGTCGATGATCTGGCGATACGTAAACAGACTGGGCTGTCCCGGTTCTTCAGGAAACACCGGAAGCTCCATAGGTGTCCCGGTCCGTACGTTTGGGAAGGTCAGGCTCAGGAGTCGACCCGTCCAAGAGGACGGGACATGGTCTCGCCAAAAGCGGTAGTCCGGTGGCGGCTCAGACCTGTTTTCGCCGTCCGGGTCGTGGCCCAGGGCCGCGCACCAGGTGAACCCTTGGACAGCATCGGTCCGGCCCAGCCCGGGAAGGGCGTGAGGCTCGCCGGTTTCGTCCTGACCCTCAGCCCCAATCCTGTGGTCGCAACCGGCGAGTGCCACCGCGTCCCCGGTTTCAGTCGCGTCGAGCAAGTACTTGGGCCAGACGAGCGTCCGATGGCCTCCAGGCCCCACAAGCGCGACCTTGGCGACCCTGCCGTCCGGAGCGACCCATAAGTCGGACGGCCGGTGGCCCATCAAGATCATGGCGTCGGAACCCGACTCAGCGATCATCTCGGCGATGACGGCGACCCCGGCCCGGGGGTCGTGACAAAGACGGCTCACCCATCCGCCGCCAGGGTTCGGGATCCCGCCCAACCGGCCCCTGACCCGGTTTCGAAACTCGCGATAGGTCCTCGTGCACCCGGTCGATTCGATCCAACGGTGCTCGTCGGGAGGCACGAGTTGGGAAGTGAGCTGTCCGCCCAGCCAACGGGTCTCCTCGCAGAGCACGACCCTAAGGCCGCTCCCGGCCAAGGCGAGCAGGGCGGCCGTCCCGCCGGTTCCGCCACCGACGATGAGGACGTCGCAGTTCACTGTGCCCGCTCGGGATCGGGAAAGTCGCGGTATAGGCCGGACTTATAGTTCGTCACGATCCGGTAGACGCGGGCGTGGGCCTCTTCAACGTCCTGAGTGCGGCGTGCGGCGTGATGGAAGGCTTCGTCCATCTGGGCCAAATCGCGGAACTCAATCGACACGTGCCACTCACCCAGGCCCTCTGGCCCGAACCCAAACTTGCGCCGGGAGACACGCCACGATTCAACAGTGCCCCGGTCCTTCAAGAGACCGAGCCAACCTTCGACAGCGGCCACAAACTCCAAGTCGGGAGTTCCAGGCACCAAATCGACCCAGATCTCATAAAGGTTCACGAGAGAGGATCGTACCTAGGGAGCCCGTTTGGCTGGCCGCCATGCCGCCCGAAGGCCGGCCCAGACCACGAGGAGGCTCAACACTAACCACGAGGACGCCCAAAGCACGTCAGGGACTCCGGTCGCTTGCTCAAGGATTTTCGCGTCGCTGTGCCCGTCGACATGGGCCGCGACATAGAACAAGGAAGCGAACGATTGGAGGCTCGTGAGGCAAAGCTGAAGCCCTAAGAATTGGGCCAGAAACAGCGTCGCGGCTCCACGAGTGCGGGCCGCTGCCAGGATCAGGGCGACCAGCCAACCGGCCGCGCTCAGGAGACCGATCCCATCGCCCCGGACAAAGAGAACGAGGCTGAGACCGAGGAACATGGCCGCCGCCCCAAGGGCCTGCCGTGCCCCTGACTCGTTCTTCGCCCAGGCAAGGACGAGCCCCCCGACCATGGTGCTTCCAACGTAGCCTGCCGACGCCACGACAGGGGTCCACCCACCCATGATTTGCGCTACGCCGCTACCGTTCGCGAACACGAGGATTTGTTGAACTCCACCTCCAGTAGCGATGGCGGCTAGAGCGTGGCACAGCTCATGGACGTGCGTGTTGTAGTAGACCAAAGGCAGGACAAAGATCCTGAGCTCGGGCACTGTCCAGAGAGCTGCGGCCAAGGTCGCGGCCAGCAGCAGGGCTCGTTGATCCTTCCGCAGTGCCATGGGGACTCTTGAAGATAACGCGTGGTGGGCTTCCTAGGTTGCCGTGGCCGCCCCTTTCGGCTATGCTTCTCGACGTGGAGCGTGCGCGGGCCTTTTTGCCGGGACTCGCGCTGTGCCTCGTCCTGGCCCTGGCTTCAATCGCGCTTGCCGAGATCGTCTGGGTGCGTGAGACCCTTCGGCTGAGCCCGCTCTTGATAGTGATCCTCCTCGGCATGGCGGTCGGAACTCTTTGGAACCTGCCTCAGGCGGTGGACGCGGGGGTCAAGCTGGCCCAAAAACCGGTGCTCCGATGGGCCGTTGCCGGTCTCGGGCTCAAGCTTTCGATCCCGAAGCTCATCGAGATCGGCGGCCCAGCCCTCGCTGTCGTCACGGTGGCGACCCTCGGCTCGATGGCCTTCGGATGGTGGCTTGCCGTTCGCCTTGGGGCAGGCGAAAAACTCGCCATGCTTCTCAGCGTGGGCACTTCGGTGTGCGGAGCCTCGGCGGTCGTTGCGGCCGACTCGGTGGTGCAGGCTGAAGGAGAAGAAGCGGCGGTCTCGCTCGGCACGATCACCTTGTGGGGGACTGTCGGCATCTTCGCCATGCCGTGGATCGCGCATGGGCTGGGCATGACCGACTTCGCCTACGGCGTCTGGGCTGGGGCGACCCTGCAAGAAATGGCCCAGGTAGTGGCTGGCGCCGAAGGTTTCAGCCAAGGGTCCGTCGCAGTGGCGACGGTCGTCAAGCTGGCCCGGATCTGCTGGCTGGCGCCGATCGTGTTCTTCTTGGCGTGGTGGCTCAACCGAAGGGGAACCCAGACGGGCGAGGCCCGCGTCCAGGCCGTGCCATGGTTCCTTGTCGCTTTCTTGGTTCTGGCCGCGCTCAATTCAGTCGCTCCGTCGCTCGGCGTCCCGGAGGGGCTCTTGGCCCAGGCCAACCGGCTCGTGCTGCTCCTTTTGAGCGTAGGGATGGCCGGCGTAGGCCTTAAGACGAACCTGCGCGACCTCAAGCGGGCCGGTTGGCTGCCGGTCGGGCTCGGGTTAGCCCAGATGGTCTTCCTTGCCGTCTGCGCCTACGGTTTGGCTGTGGTCCTCCGGGTCTAGGCGAACTGGAACTCGGGAGAGGCGAACACGAGGCGGGCCACTGAGCGGGCGATGCCGTTCGCAGTTTGGGGAGTGACAGCCCCTCTGGGCGCGCCTTGGGCTGCCGCTTCGGCCGCTTGCTCAAGGATCGGGACGTCCCCTGGCTTGGGTTGAGCGTCGAAAAGCGACACGATGGCTCGGACGGCTCCCTTCGGGCTCGGATCGTTCTCGAAAAGTGGATAGGCTTGCACACTGGCCATTGCGGGCCTCGCCGCGCCTTGAAGCCGAGGCGAGGCTTGCGAAACTCCGAACAACCGGTCGGCCCACTTGGACCGCTCGATCACGGTGCTGGACGTGATCCAGGCTGCCCCGTTCTTCCAGCCGTTCACGTCGGCTGGAAACATCAAGTCCATCCCCATCGCCTCGCAGGCGTTAGCGACCGAAAACAGTGGGGGAAGAGTCCTGAGGAGAGCGCGGTTCACACCGTTTTCGTCCCTTTCGGCCGACTGCGCGGCTGCCAGCACACCCTCCATGAGCCTCTCACCGAGACCAAGTTGCCGGACGGTGCTGATCGTAAAGTCGACCGGGTTTTTGACGACAGCCCGGAACGCCTTCTCGCTCAAGAACTCGCTCGACGTCATGATGGCCCGCAGGAGCACGGACACGTCGAGCCCCGAATCGATGAACTGTCCCGCCAATCGGTCGACGAGCTTCGGTTCCGGGTCGGGATAAACAAACCAGTCCCACACCTTGGCCACGAGGTGGAGGGCGGTCTGCCGCTTGGAGCCCAAGATCCGGAGGACGTCGTCGCCGTCGAACCTTCCTGACTCACCGAGGACCGTCTTTCGGCCATTGTCGTGAGACCTGGCCCAGAACAGGAACCTATCGGACTTGCGCGGCGGGTCGCTGGCCGATCGGCGAGGAGCCCTGCCCGCAGGCCCATACGTCCATCCGGTGAACGCGCGAGCTGCCTCTTTGACGTCCTCTTCAGTATAGTGCCCGATACCTAGCGTGAACAGCTCCATCACCTCGCGGGCAAAGTTCTCGTTCGGGCTTCCCGCTACGTTCTCTTGGTTGTCCAACCAATAGAGCATGGCTGGATCTTTGCTCACAGCCTCGAGCAACCGAGGAAACTTGCCGGTCGCGTGTTCACGGAGTGTCCGCACGTGGGCTTCCATCACGAAGGCGTTGTCCACCTTTTGGCCACTGGTGGCAAAGTGGTGGTGCCAGAAGACCGTGAGTCGCTCTTCCAGAGGCTTGCGAGTGCCGATCAGGCGCATGTACCAGAGGGCCTGCATCACACGGAAGTTCACGGCGCCGTTCCGAGCGGCGAAGGCCGTCGGGTCGACTTCGACGCCTGAGTCCAAGTCTTGATAGCCAAGCAACCGGTCGACCGCTCCCAGGTAGCCGTCCCGGCCGTAATAGTCGACTTCGGCTTCGCTGGCGCCGAGGCCGAACCGCCGGAGAAGGTGAGCCACTTGTCCAGCTTCGTTCTGCGGGTTCATGTCCCATTCTGACGTCGGAACAGGGCCGCAGTTCAATGCCCGTGCGGCGCATGGCTGGCGGCACGAGGTTGCGCGAGCAGGCCCCGACAGTGGAGAATCGGGGCAAGGCATGGTTTTTCGATTTTTCGCTTCCGTGATCGCCGCCCTGATGGCCCTGGGTTCGCTGGGCCAGTCCCCGTCTCCAGATTTCGCCGTCATCAACGTTAAGGTCGAAGACGGCTTGGGCCGCGTGCTCGAGGGGGCGACAGTGGTCGTCCGTGGCGGTCGGATCGAGTCCGTCGGCATGGAGCCCTCGCCCGCCGAGCTCCCGATCGTGGACGGGAAGGGCAAAACGCTCTATCCAGGCTTCATCGACGCCTTTTCCACGAGGGGCCTCAAGTTGCCGCCTGCCCCATCGACCCCTTCCGGGCCTGGCCAAGCGACGCCGCAGACGCGTCCGATCCGACCCGGCGCCGACACCACGGCCCACGGATCGATGTGGGAGGCCAACCGAAAGGGACTGGCTCCCGAATGGAAAGCGTCCGACAACCTCGACTTCTCCCCGAGTGAGCGCGAGGTCAAGTCCGGCGTGACCGCGCTCATGCTGAGCTCTTCCCGAGGCTCCCTCAGGGGACAACCGGTCGTGGTCGCCGCGCTGCCGGCCGAAGAGCCAGGCAGGGTGTTGGCTCAAACCGCTGGCCAAGCCGCCTCTTTTAGGATCGGTCCAGGTTCTGGTTACCCCGGGAACGTGCTCGGCTCCATCGCCCTTCTGCGCCAAACGCTCTTGGACGCGCAGTCGCACAAGGCGGGCGCGCGACTCTGGACTGGCGACAAGAAGCCGGATTGGGCCGCCTCGCTCGAGGCTCTCCAACCTGCTTTGGACGGTAGCGCCCGGGTGTTCTTCGAGGCCAGCCAATCCAGGGAGATCCTACGGGCTTTGGCACTGGCCGACGAGTTCGGCCTTCGTCTTGTGATCGTGGGCGGAAGGGAAGCGGGGCTTCATGCGGCCGAGCTTTCCAAGCGCCAGATCCCGGTCGTCCTCACCAATGATCTCGGGCCAGAGCCGGGAGTCGAGCCCAGCCAAAACGTCCCCGCGGCTGACCGGCAACCCGAGGAGTTCCTCAAGGAAAGGCACGCGAACTGGTTGAAGAGCGCTCGGAGCGCGGAGGCACTGTTCGAAGCCAAGGTGCCGGTTGCCTTCGCTTCCGAAGGGTCTGACCGAGGACTCTTGGCCGGCGTGAGGGCCCGGATCGCTCGAGGCCTGGATCGAAACCTGGCCCTCGGCGCCCTGACCATCGGAGCGGCGCGAATCCTCGGCATCGATCAAGAAACGGGTTCGGTCACGCCCGGCAAGAGGGCCGACCTTGTCCTGTTGTCAGGAGATTTCGCCGACCCTGAGTCCACCGTCGAAAGAGTCTGGGTCGCTGGTCGTGAGTCCAAAGTGGAGGTCAAATCGTGAAGCGCTGGCTCTTGGCCTTGACCTTGGCTGCCACGTACGCCCACGCCCAAACTTTCCCCTTTGAGACGGAGGCCGACCGGAAGCCCAAAACGGTCACTTCGGGCAACTGCCTTATTCGTGGCGCGCGAGTCTTGACCGTGGCCAAAGGGATCCTTGAAAGCGGGGACGTCCTCGTCAAGGGTGGCAAGATCGCGGCGGTTGGCAGGGACCTTCAGGCTCCCGAGGGGTTCGTCGTCATTGACGGTCGCGGGAAGACCCTCGCCCCCGGCATCGTCGACGGGCACTCGCACCGAGGCTCGGACGGCACCAACGAAGGCGCCGAAAGCGTGACCTGCGAGGTCCGAATCGGCGACGTGCTCAACACCGGGGCCTTCAACGTCTGGCAGGCGGTGGCGAGCGGCCACACCTCGGCCTTGATCTTGCATGGCAGCGCCAATTCGATCGGAGGCGAAAGCGTCGTGGTCAAGTACAAGTTCGAGCGGCCTGTCAGCGAGTTCATCGTGGCCGATGCGCCGCGCCAAGTCAAGTTCGCGCTGGGCGAAAACGTCACGCGCAAGAACTCCCGAGACACCAACCGGTTCCCGAGGTCAAGGATGGGCGTCGAAGCCGTCTATCGTCGGGTCTTCGAGGAAGCCAGGCAGTACGCCAAGTCATGGACGGACTTTGAGTCGGGAGCCAGCAAGGTCCGCCCCCGTCGCGATCTCAGGCTTCAGACCCTGGCCGACATCCTCGCTAAAAGGGTCTGGGTGCAGTGCCACAGTTATCGCTCCGACGAGATGCTGATGATGGTGCGGCTGAGCCAGGAATTCGGATTCAAGATCGGGGCGATGCAGCACGCCCTCGAGGCCTACAAGATCGCGCCCGAGCTGGCCCAAGCAGGCGTGCCGGTCTCGATCTTTGTCGACAATTGGTCGTTCAAGGTCGAAAGTTACGACGCGATTCCATGGAACGCGGCGATCTGTCACCAAGCCGGAGTCAACGTCTCGATCAACACCGACGGGGTCTCTGGCACTTCAGCCCTCAACATCGACGCGGCGAAGGTGATGCGCTTTGGCGGGCTGTCGGAAGACGTAGCCCTACGGATGGTCACCTTGAACCCAGCAATCCAACTAGGGATCGACCACAGGACGGGCAGCATCGAAGTCGGCAAAGACGCCGACTTGGTCCTCTGGAACGGCCACCCCTTGAGCGTCTATTCCAAAGTCGCCATGACGATGATCGAAGGCGACGTGTACTTCGAACGCCGCGACGCGTTCGGGGTCGATTCTGGCTTCGCGGCTCCCGTCCGGCTTCCTCGTCAGGCCCATCGCGGATCGGCTCCTCCGTTGCGGAGGTCCACAACCTATGCGATCGTCGGGGCCGACATCCATACGGTCTCCGGTCCGGTAATCCGAGGGGGAACGGTGGTCGTTCGCGACGGGCGCATCGCCGCAGTCGGCAAGAACGTCGCCGTCCCGAGCGGGGCGACTGTGGTGCAAGGCGTGGGGCACCGGGTCTACCCGGGGTGGTTCGATGGTGCGACTTCCCTTGGCCTGGCAGAGATCAGCCCCGTGGCGACCATGGTCGACAACAGCGAGCTCGGCTCGGTTCAACCCGATTTGGACGCCGCCACCGCCCTCTGGGTTGAGTCCGCGCACTTCGGCCCGGCCGTGGCCAACGGCGTCACGAACGCGTTCACTTCCGCCACGTTCGGCACCGTTTCGGGCCAGGGAGCGGTGATCCACCTTGAAGGGAAGACGCCTGAGGAACTGACGCTGGCCCGACGAGCCGCCCTTGCGGTCGGGGCACCAAGTGCGTCCTCCCGGTTCAACGAGTTTGACGCCTGTCACGACGTAGCCGACGCGTCTTGGCTCCTGGGTCTTGGCGGGAACGAAGACGAGATCCTCGGGGACGAGGGCCTCTCTGCCTTTGACCGCGACCGGTTCTTTGACCTGCTTGGCGGCGCTCAAGAGGTGAGCCCGGGCCAAGAATCGGACGCGACTCCAGGGGGGGCCATCGGAAAGGCCGTGGACGATGCGCTCGCTTACTATAAACAACGCCAAGACGACCCTTCCGCCCCGATCAATCTGGGCTTGGAAGCCATGCGGCCCTACTTACAGGACAAGCGGTTGATCGTGGTCACGGCCCGCACCCCGGGGCAAATCCGCGCCGCGGTCGAGGTCGCGACCAAGCACAGGCTCAATATCGCCCTTCGTGGGGCGAGCGGGGCTTGGCGGGAAGCTGACTTGCTCCGCCGCTCTGGGGTGCCGGTCATCATCAGCCCGGCTGGCCGCTCGACCCTGGGGGCGAATACCACCGACAACGCCTGGGATCCCTACGACACGCCGTATGTGACTCCGGCCTTGCTCGCCAGGGCCGGAGTCCGGTTTTGCTTTGGAACAGGTGGCGCCGCCGACGTCATGAACCTGGCGGTGAGGGTGGGGCAGCACTGCGCCTACGGCTTGACCCAGGAGCAAGCGGTCCGGGCCCTGACTTTGGACGCGGCCAAGATCTTTGGCGTCGACCACCTCATCGGTTCGATCGAGCCCGGCAAGATCGCGAACTTCGTGGTCACCGACGGTGACCCGTTCGAACTGACGACCTCTTATCGCTACGTCTTCGTGAAGGGCCAGCCCGCCGGGGGCGACAACAAGCACACGCGGCTCCGGGACAAGTACCAAGGCAGGCGGCCTTAACGGAACCACAACATTGGGCTGGGTAAGGTCTGGGCCATGAAGCTCTCCCGTCGGTCGCTGATCGGTGCCGGTGCCTTGGGTGTCGGCGCCACCGCCCTGGGTTGGCCCAACGCCTGGCCAAACCCGTCCCGCAGGCGGCATGGAGTCAAGAACGTGATCTTTTGCGTCGTGGACGGGATGGCGCTCCAAGCCCTCGCCATGGCCGACCAGCTACGGCAGCTTGAGGGTGGGGAGCCGACCTATTGGACGCAACTCATCGGTAAGCCGCATGCCACGACCGGGCTGCAGTCCACTCGCTCGCTCAGCTCGATCGTGACCGACTCGGCCGCCGCGTCTTCCGCGTGGGGTTCGGGGCGCAAGGTTTGGAACCGGATGCTCAATGAGTTTCCAGACGGGACGAAGCTTAAGACATTGGCTAGCATCATGGTCGAGGCGGGCGTCAAGGTTGGGCTGGTCACCACGACCTCCATCACCCATGCGACCCCGGCCGGTTTCGCGGTCAATTGCCACGACCGCGACCTGGAAGGCCTCATCGCCGAGAGATATCTCACGAGCGGGGTCGATGTCCTGATGGGAGGCGGCAACCGGTTCTTCGCCCCGGACAAGCGGCCGGACAAAAAGGATCTTTACGCGGAGTTTGCCAAGGCGGGCTACACGGTCGCCCTCAACCGCGACCAAGCTCTGGCCTGGAAGGGCGGCAAGATATTGGGCGTTTTCAGCGAGCGCCACTTGCCCTTCGCAGTCGACCGAAAGAATTCAGCCGATCTCACTCGCAGGGTGCCGTCGCTGGCAGAGATGGCGCGCACCGCGATCAACGGCCTGCAAAGTTCGCCCGATGGCTTCTTGCTTCAGATCGAAGGAGGACGGGTCGATCACGGGGGCCACGCCAACGACCTGGCCGGGCTCCTGTTCGATCAATATGAGTTCGATGAGGCGGTCAAGGTCGCCGTGGAGTTTGCCCTTGAGGACGGCGAGACCCTCGTCGTCATCACCGCCGACCATGCTTGCGGGGGGCCGTCGTTGAACGGGGCCGGCACCGAGTACTTTGACACGACGGAGTCGTTCAAGGCAGTCTCAAACATGAAGGCGAGCTACGAGTCGCTGATTCCCGTCCTGGGCGAGAGGCCCGATTCGGACAAGGTGAGGGCGACCATCAAGGACTTGCTGGGAATCGAAATGACCACCGAAGATGCCGATCTTGCGTCAGGCATCTTCAAAGGGCAAAACCCGTTCAAAGCTGGTCAGTTCTTCAAAGGCACGACCCAAGCGCTCGCCGCCCTGCTCGGGAACTACACGAAGGTCACTTGGACAAGCGGCAACCACACTTCTGAGCATGTGCTGCTGACTGCCGTTGGCCCTGGCAGCGACTTCGCGGTCGGACTTCACGAGAACGCGACGCTCTTCGACGTGATGCTCGATGCGAAAGAAATCCAGTACCAGAACCCGGTGATGGACTTTGAGAGCGCGAAGAAGTTCTACGACAAGATGAAAACGGGGGCCGACCCAGAACTTCAGGCCCTCTATGGCGCCCACGAGGAATGCGCCTGCCACGGTTGACGCCTCTCCAGAGTACGAGTTCCTGTCAGGGAGAGCCGCAAAATTTTTCCGGCTCCTGATCAGGCACGATCAGCGTCCTGTCTGATGGGCCATCTGTGAAGCGAGGTGGCTGTGGAAATCCTGCGATGACAAGGAACCGCCTTGAAGCGTTCAGCGACGGCGTCTTGGCGATCGTGATCACGATCATGGTGCTTGAGCTCAAGGTGCCGCACGAGCCAACGATCGAAGCTGTCCGGCCCTTGGCCGACGTGTTCATGAGCTATGTCCTCAGCTTCGTCTTCATCAGCATCTATTGGAACAACCACCACCACATGATGCATCTTGTCCAACATGTCTCAGGGAAGATCCTTTGGGCTAACCTGCACCTGCTCTTTTGGCTCTCCTTAGTGCCCTTCGTCACAGGCTGGCTTGGTGAAAACGGTTTTGCCAAGCTACCGACGGCTGCCTATGGGATCGTGCTCTTCTTCGCTGGTGTCGCTTATTGGATCCTGGAAAACACGATCGTCAGACACCAAGGGCCTGGTTCTCCGCTGGGCCAAGCCGTCGGCTTCGACTTGAAAGGCAAGGCGTCGATCGCGATCTATGTCGTGGGCGTGGCCTGCAGCTTCTGGAACCAGTGGGTCTCCATCGCTCTCTATGCCCTGGTCGCCGCGATGTGGCTGGTTCCGGACAGGCGGATCGAGTCCCGAGCTTGACTTGGCCCCTTGGAGCTCAGCGTGGTGTCAAGAAGCCCTTGTCCACGCCGTAGAGAGTTGTCAGAAAGGCAGCCGGCCGGAATCAGCCGTCCGCGGCCCCGGCTCAGGTTGGTGGAGATGATGGGATTCGAACCCACGACCTCTGCAGTGCGATTGCAGACGCGTCATGCCTATTGAGCCTGGCCGTGGCCGACACGGAGACCCTCGTGGAACCTGTCGACGCGCCCGCCGACAAAGACAAGGTTAGCGAACAAGGTTAGCTGCGGCCTACTCGAAGCCTCATTCCAGCGTCGTAGCTGTCGACCGTCACCCCGAGCGGCGCGTACAGCGCCGAACCGGGCCACCGCGGCGTCGTGAGCGTCGACACTCCCTTCCCTGGACCAAGGTCGCTGTGCATCAGAACCGCCACCGGGTAAGTCCCGGCCCGCATCTCGGCGCCTCGGACCTCCACGTCCTCGCAAGAACGGAACTCGCCGTCGCGGTCGTGGTTCCGCACGGTGACCATTGGATTGCCCCAGCCGGTACGGGACCGCAATGACCGGAACATTCCCCCTCGAGAACGGACCCGGCGGCAGCCCTGAAACTCTAAGTGGCCCCAGGGCCAATCGGCCTCGCCGACCGAAACGGCCACGTCGTCGCACAGGACGAACTTGAGCATCGTGCCATAGGTCGAAGCCCCGTCGCCCCGCATCGACGCCGAACCGACCTTGACCCTGACCCGCTTGCACCTGTCCAAGTAGACCAAGTGCGGATATTGGTCCTCGCCGTCCAAGGGCAGCAGCCCGACCGCCTCGTCGATCCTGATCAGGACGTCCTCGCAATCGGTCAGCCGCAACCCGAACAGGACGTCCTCCACACGCCGGGCGTGGATCCTTAAGGACCTGCACCCGGCCGCGCGAACCCCGACACGACCAGAAAGCGTCCCGATCCGGATCCGCACATCAGCGCCATCGGCCACGACCCCGGCCATGTTGTCCGTGTCCCGGCCCCAAAGGTTGGGCGCAAGGCCCATACCGAGCTCGATGACCTCCGTCGGCACCCGCGAGAACACGCGCGCCGGTGACGAGACCGAGCCACAAGAGAACCGCGCGCCGGACCTCAACACGTGAGGACGCCAATCCATCACGCCTCCATGAACCAGGAGCTCGTCGTCACTGACACATACGTCCTGGCGCGGTTCGCCGGTTGTGAGACCGCGCTGCCAGCTCCGTTGAGCGCGCCGAGCGACGGCGGGTGCACGTCGACCGCGTTGGACGAGTCGTTCACTATCGTGAGCCTGCGGCCCGAGCCGGACGGCAGGCGCACCCCTTGGCCTGCTCCACTTGTGGTCACACGAGTGATGTCGCGGTTCACGGTCGGAGGCGTTGCCGCCGCCGCCACCGTGACCACTTGGTTGACCTCGTCCCCGCTAGCGGTCACACCCCATGCCGACGCGCCCGCAGGGTCGGTCGACGTGTACAACCTGGCGGTCTGCCCGCTCCTCGCCCGTGCCTCGACCGTGGCTTGGCCGTCGGCAAAAGACTGGAACGAGTGACCCGCGTCCGTTGTGTTGTGAGGACCGTGGTTCACGACCCGGGTCTCCAGCATCTGGACAAGCTGGTGCCTCACCTCGACCCCGTCGCGCATGGTCTTGAACTCGGTCTGGCCGTTGTAGTGTTGCGCGAACCACTGGAAGGTCTCCCAGTTGCCGATCCGGAGATACGTCGGTTCCGACAGACCGGCCGGATGCCAAAGGTGCACCGTCCGTTGCCCCCAGTCCGACGGCACCTCGTCGAAGAACAATATGATCGGTCGCCGGTCGGCCACGACCGCGCCCAGGGCGTCACAATCGATCTTGAGGACTCTCGGCCCGTTGGCTCCGTACGCCCCGCTCTGGAAAGAATAAACGTTCGCGCGGAGGCCGAGGTCGGAGGCGAGGTCGCCGCCATAACGGCCGACGAACATGATCGGCCGCAGTTCTTGAACGACGTCGCCGATCGTCTGCTTCACCGTGAGATAGGCCTCGACGAACTCGGAACCGCCGGTCGACCACCGCCGCTCGAACATCAGCGCGACGCCGCTCGTCGCCCCTGCGTCGAGCTGGCCGTCCGGCCTAATCCAGCCGAGCGACAGGATAGGGTTCGGAACGGCGGGATCGCCCATGGTGGGCAGACCGATCCTCAAAGCCGCCGCCGTGTAGAGCCCGGTCGAGACCGAATGGTTGATCGGAAAGACCAGCCCGCCGTGTTTGAACTCCCCAGAACCGACGTCGGTCGCGACGAACCGGAACAAGTCGTACGCCGAATACCGGACCGGCAGGCCGTTAGAAAATCCGGACGAGGGGACCGTCAGCTCAGTGACAGAGCCAACACCCGGCAGCGACCGCGGCCGCGACCGCGGCATTCTAACCCACCCACCCGATCTCGTAGACCTGCCCGGCCGACCAGACAGACAGCGAGGACGACGACGGCGCCACAACGGTCAAGCCGCTCTGAGTATAACCAGTGTTAAAATGACAGTCCACGCTCGGAGAGACCACCGCCCCGACCGCTTGGCCCAAAGAAGCGCCGATCCCCGAGGCGCCGGCCATGACGTCGACCAGACGGGCCGGAGCGCCGCCGGTCAAAGGTGCAGTACCGGCATAGACCGTCCCCCCGTCCCGGGCAAGCAGCTCGAACGACAGTGTCCCGTTCGAAACTGGGAAGACGCCGTACTGACCAAGAAGCGGCTGAGGCCCCGCGACAGCTATCTCGTGAGCTCCGACTCCTGCCATGACCAGCCAACTACGGCGGCCCGAAAAACCCGATGAGTCGGATCGAGCAGCCCTCTTCGAAACCTTCCAAAATCCGGTACTGGAACGTCCGTGACTCCGTCATCGGCACGAACGCTTGCTGGCCATAGGCCGGTGCGTCGCCCGAACCGGCCATCCTGGCCCGCAGCAGCACCAAAGCGGGCGCGAGGCCGTCCTTCCGCCCCTCCACTTGCGGGAACACCCCCAGGTCGTCTGGGCCCTGGCCCTGGCCGACCGCCTCTAAGATCGCGACCGTAGAGCCGTCCGGGCAATGGCCGGCAGCGTCGAACGTCGTCCAATCGACCGCGGCGGTGGTCGACGACTGCACTGTCGCAGGCGAGCCGAGGAACTGCGGCACGACCACCGAGGCCAGCGCCTGTTCGCCGGAGGTCGGAGTCCTCGCCGCGATCACCACCGCCTTCGACGTCGCTTCGGCCAACGATTGGCCGGGCGAGACGCACTTGACGAACACCGTCTCGCCGACGAAAGAGTCCGCCACCTGCACTCTCCCCACGGAGGGAGAGGCCAGCACTACCAGCTCGCCTGCGGCGTGCCCTGTCATCGGCGACTTCCTCAATCCTCGCTTGAGGCGCGAAAACGTGTACCTGTGAGGCCCTAACAGCGAAGCGTCCGCGACACCTAAAACCTCGTAGCCGACGACAAAGACGTTCTCGCCCGCGTGCACCTGCGCGTCGGCGACCGAAGCCGCAAAGCCATTGCTCTCCGAGAGATCGACGTCAACAGTGTTCGTGTCGTCGAACTGCCCTGCCACCGCTCCCGACGAGCCTAAAGCCGTCTCCGTCTCGCCAAAGACACTCTTCGCGCCGATCGATGGCCCGATCGACCAGGTCGAACCGTCGTCCAACGAGTACCAGACCGCGCAACCTCGCCAACCAGCCCCGCCGGTCGCCGCCACATAGAAGCCGGCCGAATACTGGTGCTCGTCAAGAAGCTCTTTGCCGCTCCAGACCACGAACGTCGTCGGCACGACCGTCAGCCCGCCGCCGCCGCCGCCGCCACCGCCGCCCGGAGGGTCTTGGACGACGACGGCGGAATCGTCTGCAACCAGATCGACCTCTACAGGCCCCCAAGGAAGAACAGCCATCCGCACCACGCGGCCGCGAAAACCACCAGCGATCTTGACCACGTCCCCTGGGGCGAGCCTCAGCCATCGCGGCAACAAGGACAGGCCTTCGACGGTCTCGAGCTCGACCCAAGAACGGTCGAGCTCGCGGGCCGCCACCGCGCGGGCCTGCGAAGCGGTCAAGGCCATCGGAAGATCGATGGATCGAGACTCTTGCACCCCCGCCGTCTGTCTCACGGCCGACTGGGACGACTGCGCAAAGTCGGAGTCTAAGTCCCAATACCGGACTTCGACGCGGGACGGCACCTCGGTCTCCATTAGCCGCTTCCGGACGTGACCTCGGAACTCGCCGTCCAACCCGGCGCCGGTCTCGTCCTGCGACAAATACGCCATGACAGAGCCGCCCCGCTTGACGAGCCTGATCGCTCCGTCCACCTCGACCGCGTCGTAACCATAAGTCGTCAGCAACGGCTGCAACGACTCTTGGACGCTCGACCGGCCGGAGACCACGTATCCGGACACGACCTCGGTCGCGCCAGCGACGTCGATCAGGCCAGGCGGGATCCCGGCCGACCGGCACAGGTCAGAGAACACGTCCCCGACGGTCACCGGCTCCGTCCCGACTTCGGCGACCAGGTTCGGGATCCGGTTGCCGTACCTCTCAAGGTCCATGTCCGTCAGCACAAAATACGCCAGACCGCGGTAGGCCTCGACCGACCCAGAAGGCAAGCCAAGAAGGCTCACCATCGTGGCGTCGGGCGGCTGGCTCTCGCCGCCGTCGTGCCACACGGGCTCCACCGCGTTCGACGAAGCGGCAGAATCGTAGACCAGCTCGTCGTCCGCCCAAAGCCTCTTGAGCTCAAGGCCGCGGTCGACGGTCCCGCCGTCAGGCATCGTCGCTGCTCCCGAGCACACGGCCGCCGCGAACGTCGACGTGTACCAATAGGTCGTCACCCGCCCGCCGCCTCCTCCAGAACCTCCGCCGCCGCGCCCCGAAGTCCTCGACCGCTCCACCAAATGGTTCCCGTCGACCTCGTGCGCCCAGACGACCTGACAACCCACGCGCGCCCGGCCCCAGACGCGCGGCAACGGAGAGCCGTACGACGAGCCCGAATAACGAAGGTCGCTCAGCTTTCCCAACTCCGCGCCAGGGACCGATTGCTGGTCGATCCACGACCCGACCAAGGAGCCGACCGCCCAGCCCCACCTGGCTCCTGCCGGCCCAAACGCCGAACCAACCACCGCGCCCAAGCCACCCAGGACGAGCGTCGCCATTAGAGCGGCCACCTCGGCCGCCACACCGATCGGAGCGAGCGCGACCAAAACGTCGCAAACGGCGTCTCCACCACCGACATCACCGACGGTGTCGACCAAGCGTGAACAAAGCCGCCCTCGCCGGTGGCCACGGCCAGATGGTGGTGCATCGGGCTTGGAGCGCGGTCGCGGACGAACAGGAGCACGTCCCCAAGCTGAAAAGCGCCGTCGGGCACCAAATCAGCGACCGCGAGCAGAGCCATGGCCAACAGCTCCGACTCGTCCGAAGTGTCCGAATATCGTCCAGGGTCCGGAGCGTCGAGACCGCCAGCCGACAGACTGGCGATCACCAGCCCGGCACAGTCGACCCCGACCCCCTTCGACCTCCCACAGTGGTGCCATGGGGTCCCGATCCACGTCCGCGCCTCAGCGACCGCCAACCGCGCCGGGTTCATGCGGGAGGGCGCCCCCGCTTTATCGTTTTGTCGTTTCCAGGCAACCGGGGCTCGCCGTGAAAGTTGGCCGCGTTCCCGAACTTGTCGCGACAGGTCGCCGACAAACGGTCGCAGCCGGCCTCGAGCACCGCCGACTCGCCAGGCGTGGCCTCGAAAGGAAACGCTTGGCGAAGCTCGACGACCGCATTGCCAGAGCTCAACGAGTGCGCCTTCACCTCGCGTTCGATCCCGGCGTTCGAGCCCGTCACGAAACGCACGACCCCGAACTTGTAAAAACCGCTTGGGGCGGGATCGGAAGAGAACGTCAGCGTCCTGCCAGATCCCGAGGCCAAGACCCTCGTCGAACGGCCCAACGGCCCAACAAGGGTCGCCGAGTCCAGGTCGAACTTGCACTGTGGGTCTCCCAGGCGGCGGCACCGGCAGGTCGGCGAGGTCAAGTCCCCGACCTGCTGCTTCAAAAGGTGCGAAAGGGACCGCACCTCGGCACGGAACTCCCCCGACCCCGCAGAGACCTCGCCCAGCCTGCCGCGGAGCAGGACGACAGCGCCCAGGCCAGTGTCCGTACGGTCGACCAGCCTCACCGTCACCTGCGCCGAGTCCCATAGGCCGGCCGTCAAATCGGCCGCCGTGATCCTCGCCGAGCTCACCGCACCGAACACGTCCATGTTGTCGACCCCGGTCCCAGCCGTTTGGCCGATGCGAGAAACCCGCAGACCGTCGCTCGGCTCGTAAACGTCGCCCGACAGCGCGAGGGCGCGGTCCGAGTCTGTGAATCCAAGTCGCAGACCGTCCTTCCGCTCCACCAAGACCAAGACCGCGCCCTCGAAAGTCTCGGACTCGAGCTTGGACAGCAGGCCGGAGGGCACAGCGCGCGGCACTAACCCCGCACCTCGACCACCCGCAAGACCGCCGAGCCAGAGAAAACACCGTCGTCGGTGAACTCGAAGAAGTCCGAATCGAACCTGGCGTGGCAATCGAACTCGCCAGTCCATGCCAGCGAAGCGCCCAGGGAAGGAGCCGCCCCGAACGTCACGACGCCGGTGGCCGCCGCCACCGTCCACCCAGACGTCTGCTCGACACCGTCCGCGAACACTTTCACCGTACCGGCGACGATCTTCGTCACCTGCCTCACCAGCGTGTGGCCGCCGCTCGAATAACGCTTCGCGAGCTGGAACTGCGTCGCCGTGCCGTTCCCGGTCCCGAACTGGACCGGCGTGTCGTAGACCGCAGGCGCGAGGCGCCTGCCAGCATAATAGTCGGTCCAGTCCTTGAACCGGAACGAATGGAGCCGGCCCTGCCGCGCCACAAAGAACGCGAGCAGCGCCGCCAGCCTCTCGGCGCTCCAACTGGGCGCCGAGAGCGACCACTCTCGCCTTGCATCGATCCAGTGGCCGATCCGCTGCTCCCAGCCCGTCTCGCTGCCCACGACCGTCGTCATGAACTTCGGCCCGCCGCGCATCCCGCGCGAGACGTCGGTCGGAAAGCGAACGTCGTGGAACGCCACGACCGCCAACTACGCTCAACCGTTCCGCCGGACGGCGCGAGACGCCGCCCGGCCCATCGCCTCGGCTACCTGGCCCTCAGAGGCCAGGAACGAACGCGCGTCCGGAGTGGAGACGTTGACCACCACCGTCACCCCGCCAGCGCTCCAGCCAGGCCCCGCCGGGACAAGGGCGCCCCCGCCGCCGCCCTCGCTCAGCACGCCCGGAGGGGCCACGTTGCCGCCAGGAGCGTTGAGCAGCAACAGGCCGCTCCCGCCGCCGACTCCGCGGCCGCCCGAGGAAGAAGGAGCTCCAAAGACCGTGCCGACAAGGCCGCCGAGCAAACCGGCCACACCCCGACGGACCTGGCTGAGCAACCACTCCCTCGCCATGTCGGCGAGCATTTGGCGGAAGCCTGCCATGACGTCTGCGAAGAACGAACGGAATCCGGTCCGGAGCACGCCGTCGAGCAACGCCATGAACCGGTCCTCGACCGTCTGGGTCAACCGCTCCAAGGCTTGCCTCGCCTCTTCGATCCGTTCGACCCGCAGCGTCTCCTCCATGACGCGCTGGGCCCGCTCCATACCGTCGGCCATCCGCTCCGCCTCCGTTTTGCCGACGCCGAACGCCGATGCCAACCTCTCCAAACGATAACGATAGGCCTCAGAAGCAGGCCCAAGCGACGACGAGCGCTCGGCCAGCCTTTGCATCGCTTCCTCGAAGCGGCCTTCCGCGGCCTCGCGCAGCCGCTTCTCCTCTTCGAGGCCCCTGACGGCCCAGTCCCGTGGCACCGGCAGCCCGAACAGCAAGAAGCGCCCCTGCAAAGACTGGTCGATCTTCTCCTTCGCCTTTTTTTGGTCGGCCGCCTCCCCCAACGCGCGCAAGATCCCTGCCGCGAGCGGAGGAGCCCCGCTCCGCCGGGCGACGGCCATCGCCCGCTCCGCCTCGCTCAGCCGTCTCGTCAGCCCTAAAAGGTCGGACAACCGCGCCAGTTCGTCCTGCACGGCAACGGACGCCTGCCGATTGCGCCTCTCGGCCTCGTCCCGGGCCTGCGACTCCGCGTCGGCGCGGTCGCGGTGGGCGCGGTAGAGCCTCTCGGCGCCGGCCAGCTCCGACACCAACCGTCGGTTCTCGTCGCTTGTGAGCTTATCGAACTCCTTGCCGAAGTTCAGGAGCGCGATCCGGTCCTCGTCGCGCACCGCCACCAAGGCCTCCGCCTCGAGCCGGGTACGGCGGGTCTGTTCCGTCATCCGCTCTTGGAGCCTCACCATCGCTTCGTTCGCCGCCTTCCTCGCCTCAAGCTCAGGGTCGTGAAGGACCACCTCGACAAACTCTTTGCCGAACGGGTCCAGCGGTTCGTAACCACCGCCGCGGGGCTTGCCGGAAGCACGGCCGGTCGTCTTAGAGGCCTTCTGTTTTCGGCCACCGCCACCGATCGGGCCGAAAACAGAAGGATCGATGCGGAGCTCGGACTGGGACGGCGCGGACCGGGGCGCTCCGTGCAGCTCGTCGGCCGCCGCCAACACCGCCCTGCTGAGCGCGTCATACCGCGGGTCGCCACGCTGGCCCTGCATCCCGGGAGGCAACAACCCCTGCGCGAGGCCGTCGCGCCTCGGGCGGCCTAAGATCTCCATGAACAGCCGTGAGTCCTCCAACCGCGCCGGGCCGCTCGCGCGGAGCCGGTTGTATTCCTCGGCCGCAGCGACCACCCGCCGTTTGAGGTCCTCGTCGGCCGCACGGCCCAAATGGCCGAAGACCGCCTCCGAAACGCCATAGCCCAAGGCCAGTCCGGCCCCAGCGGCCCCGACGCGCCCGATCGCTCCAAAACGCGCCAGCGCCCCTCCGGCCCCAGCGGCCCCGGCCGCCGCCGCCGTCGCCTGGGCCGCCGCCGCCGCCGTCGCCGCCGCTTGCACCGCCGCCCACGCCTGGGCCAGGCGGGCCAGGCCAGAAAGGACAGGGCCAGCCGCGGCCAAAGCCACAAGCGTGTAGCCGAACGCCTTCCGTTGCCCGTCGTCCATACCGCCGATCGTCTCGGCGATCCGCCGGATCCAGCCGACAGCCTCCTTCGCCACCGGCAAGAAGTTCTCACCGAGCTTCGCCGAAACGTCCTCCCATTCGGCCGCCAAAATCCGCTGGGAGTTCGCCAGCTCGCCGGACGTCCGACCGATGTCGCCGTGGGCGTCGGCCGTCTGCGCCAAGACCTCCTTGTAACGGACATAGACCTTGGCGCCCTCGCTCAGCTTCTTGTACTCGACGTCGAAACCCTCCAACTGCGCCCGCCTCGTCAAGACCTGTTCGGACAGCAGCACGCCGACCGAGCGCAACGGCTCGATCTGCCCCACCAGGCCTGACCGGAGTTTCTCGAGCGCGTCCTCCACGCGAAGGTTCTTGAGCGACGCCAGATCGGCCGCGAGCTGGACGGTCCGGACCGACATCTCCGCCGCCGCGCGCTCGGCCAGACCCGAGGCCTTGAAAATAGAGCCCAGGGTCGCCGCGTGCTCATAGGCCGCCCGCGAAGAGACCGCGAAAGACCTGGCCGAGACCGCCGCGAACTGGTCGATCACTCCGATCGCGCGCTTGAAAACCTGCACCGCCGCGTTCTGGGCCTCCCCAAGGTCCGACGAGGCTTTGACCGCCTTGGCCAGACCGGCCGTCAACGGCAAAGTCAAGGCCAGGCTCATCGCGTCGCCAAGGCGCCTGGCGCCGGCGACCAGCTCTTTCGAGAACCTTTGAGCCACGGAACGGCCTTTCTCGCCGGCTTTGCGCTCCGCCTCGTCGAGACTCGCCTCCAATTCGTCGATACGGCCGGTGACCCGCACCTCCAAAGTCGAAAGTTCGGCGCTCACGCCCGCCCTCTACGGCGCCTCTGCGCCTCGGACTCCAAGTGCCTCGAGCGTACTCGGACAGCCTCCGACTCCGAGTTCAAGACCGCCACCACCCACTGGTAGTGCGTGGCCGGCATCCTCAGGACCGTCTCGGGAGTCTGGTTGAGCGCGCGCGCCACCGCCACCACCTCCGCCCACCACGGGGCCTCGCCCAAAAGGCCGTCGTGGGCCATGTAGAGCGTCAGCCCTCGGACGCTAAAGGGTCCGGGGACTGGTCCCCCAGCACCGCGAAGAACACCTCGCGGAGCAACGCGACCGGGACCCGGCGCAAAGACTCCTCGTCGGTGCCGACCGGCTCGCCCGACGACGTCAAGTTCCACTCGACCAGCACAGCTCCGACGAACGCGCGCATCTGGTCGACCCTCTCTCGCGCCGCCGCGAGGCCTTCAGCGGTCTCGTCCGGATCGATCAGGGCCAGCATCCGGTGGTACGCCTCGGTATCGATCAAAGCCATGTCATAGACGAGCTCGACCGTCAGGCCAAGGGCCTCCACCGACAAAGCGCGCCGGTCGCCGACCATCGACCCCAGATCGGCGAGCCCGGCCCGCTTCCTGCGGCCGATCACCGGACGCTTCGCCATCAGTAAGCCGAGACCTCGTTCGTCAGCACCAGCCTGAGCGCCCTGCCCCACGACGGCTCGAAACGTGCCGAAAAGGCGAACTCCCGCGCCACGATCGACTGGTCGTCGCCACGGTTGCCGAGCGAAGTGACGTGCGCGCTCATCGTCGCCTCCAGACGGTAAGGCGTCGACGAGCCCGGAATCGTCACCTTGCTCTGCCAGACCGCGCGCAACCACCGGTAAGCCGAGTCCCGATAGGCGGCGATCAACGGCGCGGACGCCGAGTTCGCCTCGATCAAGACCCGCATCGTGACCGCAGTGTCGGACTCGGTCGCCTCTTTGAAGGAGTCCAGCGAGTCGTCGAGCACGTAGACGGGCCGGTGCCGCTCAGCGATCGCGAAATCGGCCATGAAACAGCTGCCCAGCTTTCCGGAAGCCAGCCCCGCGAGCGTCGACGCAGAATAGACCGACAAGTGGGCCGCCTCCACCGGCACCGGCCTGTACTCCGTATAGCCCCCGAGCGTCGTCACCGCAGTGGCCACGTCGGGCGAAGTCCCGCCAGTCAGATTGTTCGCCGCCCGCTCCAAAAGCGGCTGGTAAACGCCCGCCAACGCACCGGCGAAGGTCACCGTCCACGGCCCGCCCGCCGATCCAGAGACGGTCGCGTTCCCAGAACCGACCGTCGACAAGGCCTGCAAGGCCGACTGCACAGCCGCCGCACCCGCGTTATAGGCGATGTCCGACGTCTCGGCGCCCTTGAACCTCAATCGGAAAGTCCCTCCGGTCGGCGAGCCGGTCAAGGTCACGGTCTGCACCGCGCTCACGCCCGGAGCGATCGCTGGCGGCGCGTCGTCGAACTCCATCCGCCTCGCAAAGGCGGTCCCGCTCAAGCTGGGCGGCTCGTTCCGCCTCGTCGAGACCTCAAGACTGTTGATAAGCACATAGGCGAACCGCTCGCAGAAGTTCTGGTCGCCCCACTCGCAGGTATAGGTTCGCATTGGAGACTGCCCGCGAGGGTCGAAGTCGAACTCGTGCCGGAACGCGCCGCTCCCCAGGTTCGTCGTCACAGGCTCGCCGAACAAGCCTCGCAGCACTAAGCCAAGCTCGTTGTAGCACGGCACCCCAGCCAACGCCCCGGTCGAGAACTGTTCGCCGTGCCGCACCACCCCAGGCACCACTTCGCCTTGGAACCGCTCCTCCTCGATCTGCTCGGAGGGCTGCAAATCCAGCCGGGCCGACCGCAGCATCACCGTCGGCGCTACCGGAACACCATGTGTCGACTCTTTGCCGAGCAGGCACTTCTGAAGCGGGAATTCTCGCGGCATCAACGAGCCCTCTACGCTCTCAAAAGCGACTTCGAGAGCCACGTGGTCGACACGACGGTCGCTCGCGACCGTCTCTCCCGCCAGATCGGCACGACGGACCACGACACCGAAGGTCGCCGCCCCGACTTCGGCGGGCGACCACAGAGCGCCCCAAAGGTCGTCGACCGCGCCGACCAGGTACGTCCCGCCGCCAGCCCCGATCGACACTGTCCTGACCTCGCCCGCCGGAGCGGAGCCGTCCTTCGTCAGCGCGACCTGCAACCGCTCGACCACGTCCCCGCCGGCCCCGCCGGTCAGGCGCGTCGGGCCGTCGTACAACTGGAACTCGTGCACGCGCGGCCGGGTCTGGTCTCCCTGCTCGTTCCCGTCCTGCAAGCGGAACCGCCAATACCGCGCGGTCACCGGAACCTCCAACTCACGGTCGTCGGTATAAACCGTGTCAGGGTCCGCAAAGCCATGAGGCTCGTCGAACGGGACTTCGGCCCAATCGGTCCCGTTCGCGCTATAAGCCCACCGAGCGACGTAACTCTGGCTCTGGCCGTACCGGAACACCGTCCTGACCCGGGTCACCTGGTACGGCGAGCCCAGATCGTGCGCCACCGAGACCGCCCGTCCCGTCGTCCCAGAATAATCGTCCTCGCCGTACCAGGTGGCGTCGTCCTCGTCCCAAGCCAGGTAAGCGTCCTCGCCGTGCTGGGCCCAAGAAGGCCACGACAGACCCTCGTCGACCGTCTGGCCGCGCCAACCTTGGGCCATCGTCCCGAACGGGGGTGTGTACCCAGAACCGAGCGCGGTCACAGTCAACCGAAAACCGACCACCTCCGTGTCCAGGGGCAACGAACGGTCGCTAGCGTCCGTCAGCCGGAGCCACTGGACCGGCGACGATCCTCCCGGCCAGACCGCCGCCTGACCGTCAAGCGACAAAGCCTTGTCCGGATCGGTCCACCCAGTCCCGACCGCCGAGCCGAAGACCAAAGAGCGCACCGGCATCAGCCAGATCCCCGGACCGCCGCGTCCACGAACCGCCGCACCGTCTCGTCAACCATCCGGGACACCGTCTCCCGTGCCGGGCCGAGGAACGGGGTCGCTGGACGCCGGTCGGTGCCGAGCTCGATGAACACCGCGTACTCCTGGCCGAAAACCACCGCCGCCTCCAAATCGGCCATAGGGTCAGGGACAGGCGAAAAGCGCGCCTTGCCCGGGCGGCCAGACTTTCGACCAGGCCGCGAGGCCGCACGGCCCGCGTCCGACAACGCCCGCGACCGGGCGCCAGGGTCGCCGGTGTCGACATAACCGGAGGCCCTCAAAGCCCCGGTGTCGATCGGCCGACGTTCCTCCGGATAACGCAGCATCTCGTCCATGGCCTGGCCCTGAAGCTCGAACGCCAAGGCCCGCACCGCGCGGCCCAAACCCTGTCTGTAAGCGGCCTTCAAGGCCGCGCGTCGCGAAAAAACGATCTTGACGTCGTCCACGAACGCCAACTAAGCTCAGGCAGGCGGCTGGTCCGCCTCGAGGGCGCGGCAGAACGACCGATAGACGCCCCCGAGGTTCCAGCGCCGACGGCCCGAGTCAGCCCTGTAGCACTGCATCACCGGCCTGAGCCGCAAAACCCCGAACACTGTCCCGACCAAGGGGTGGTCACCGGAAGAGTCGTGCAAGGCCGCGTGCAGCTCCTGAGCGAACGACAAACCAGGGCCAGGCTCCTCGCCGTCGAAACAATACACGACGACATGATCGACGACCGTCTGCACGCGCACCGGGCCGACCGGCACCGACTGCTCAGGCTGGCCGGCCAACCAATACGCGACGCCGCTCGTAAAGTCCTCCGGGGCGGGCGCCCTCACGACCCGCAGCCCACCGAGCGCGGGGCGCGACCGCAAACGGGACAACAAGTGCTTCTCGGCCAAAGCGACGTCCGCGCTCAAAAGCCCTCCCGCGCCACGACGACCGACTTCGACACGGCTTGACCGAGCATGTCCTCCTCGACCGCCACGACCTCGAAACGCGCGCCGTCCGCAATCCTGACGACGACGTCGCCGTGCCGGACGTCGACCGAAGCCTCCACCACCAAACGCCAAGCCCGGCCAACCACCAGCCTCTCTTCCCGGACCGCCTCGCCAGCCCTGACCGGAGAAAACCTTGTGCGGAACGAACCGACCACGGTCTCCGCCTCGGCCTCCCCAAAAGCGACCGGAGACCGGCTTTTGCGCCTCAATTGGCAACCCGGCGAGAGCGAGCGGGCCAAAGCGCGGCGAAGCTGGCCCAGCGCGGACCCAGCCAGCCTCACCGAGGCCACTCCACATGGTCAGGGATCACCGAGCCGACCGGGCCGAACGCGACGGCGGGGCCTGGCGACACCGACCCTGCCCGCAGGCGCCTGGCCAGATCGAGCCACGTCCGGATCCGCGTCTCTGCCCACTGAGCCCGGAAGCCCGTTTCGTCTTGCACAGAGTCAGGTTGCTGGGCCACTTTCGCCGCGCACGCCTCGGCGCACTGGGCCACCCCTTCGGTAAAGCTCGGAGCCGCCGACAACGCTGCATCGATCTCTTCGTCCTGCAGCACGGCCGCATCCCCGCCAATAGTGTCGCCAAGCAAAAAACGAGCCCGATTCCTAGCGTCGGAACCAATCTGCGTCGGATCGTAGCTCCAAGCCATCCGTCACCGCCGGCCCGCCCGCCGATTTGGCGTCCCGGCCACCGTGGGCGCCGGATCGTCGGGCGTCCCGGCCACCGTGGGCGCCGGATCGTCGGGCAGCTCGGCCACCGTGGGCGCCGGATCGTCGGGCAGCTCGGCCACCGTGGGCGCCGGATCGTCGGGCAGCTCGGCCACCGTGGGCGCCGGATCGTCGGGCAGCTCGGCCACCGTGAAAACCGTCCGCCCGTCGTCCAAAGTCACGCCACCGCCAGCCTCGATCGCCGCGACCAGTTTTTGGTCTTTACGCATGAACGCCAACTACGAAGAGCGGCCGCCCCGACAGAGGCGGCCGCTCCGACCCAACAAGCGGTTACGAGATCGTCAAGCAGGCCGAGGCGGCCTCCAAGTGCTTGCGCGGGAAGCCGCGCTGCACCGCCCAAGCCGTCAGCGACGGAGGGTTCATGTCTGGCGGCATCGTCCAATAGCTCACTGGACCGCGCATCCCGGCCGGCATCTCGCCTGCGCCGATGATCTGCGCCCCTAGCGAGGCTAGTCGCGATTCCGTCACCTCGCCGTTGGCAAAGTCGTAAGCCTGCCGGCTGCCGTCATACGCGGTCGAGGTCAAAAGCACCTTGTTCTCAGGCAAGTACCGGTTCGTGTCCGTCCGGGCCCCGTTCTCGCCTTCTGTACTGAACATCGCGTCCTCCACCTCGACGGTCAGACCGAGCAACTGGCCGACCATGCCCGCCAAGCTTTCCGTCGAGAACGTCCCCTCAAGGGACAGCCCCGCGTTCAAAGTGTTCGGGAAGCGCAGCTGGGCCGCGTTACGGACCTCGCTCGTCGAGACCATGAACAACAAAGCCGTCTCGCTCATCGTGACACGGTCGAGCACCAACCCCCTGCGGCGGCCCGCCCGCCTCAGCGCCATCAAGTCGGTCAGCGGAAGAGCCGTCGCCTCGTTGCCGGCCAGCCACCGCCGCGAACCGGCCAGCGTGACCTTCTGGTCCGCAGGCATCCCCCAAGTCATGCCGGCCCACTGGACACCAAAAGCCGAATAACTCGACTCGTCCATCAACATCGCCATGACCAGGGCCGCGCGTCGACAGGCCACACCGGCCAAAAGGTCGTCCGTAACCTTCACCAGATAGGCGTCGAACGCCCGCAGGTCGCCCGGGAGCCCAGTGGCCGTCAAACGCGACAAAAGCTGGATCCGCTCCTGGTCGATCGAAAGACCGGTCTTGAGGTTCGGGGCCCTGAACGACTCGACCTTGACCGGATCGCCCGACCGAGCGCGCGCTTTGGCCCCGTCCGCCACGACGTCGGCCGCCACCACGCTCGGCAAGAACTTCGCCGTCAAGTCTGACTCGCTCGCCGTGTCGTCGTCGAGCACCCGCGAAGCGAACGCTGGCATCATCGTCCGACGGACGTCCCGCGCCTGCTCGACGATCGTCACGATGCGCCGAGGCGAAAGGATCTCTCTCAGTGTCAATGGCATTTGTGTCCTCCCTGGCCACTTACGAGGACCAGGTCACCCCCGGCAACGCCGACAAAAGGTCAGACTCGGACGGGCCCCCCGCGGACGCGAGCTTCACACGCTGCTTGAAGAACACTCCAGCGTCGAAAACGTGGCCGGTCACCTCGCTGCCGGCCTCGCTCATCAAAAGCGTCTGGTTCAGGATGAACACCTTCCCGCGCTTCGAGGCCACCGTCTGACGGCCGTCGGACGCCGAGGCGCTGAACGGGCCGTAACGACCGCTCACCGAGATCTCGACCAAAACCGTCCCCGCCTCGATGAACTTGTCGCCAGCCTTGACCACCGTCCCGTCAGAAAGCGTCAGATCGGACTCGGAACGACCCTCGGTCGTCACCGAGATGACCACGTTCGGCGACGTCCCGCCAGTCAGATTGTTCACCGCGGTGACGGCTCCGACGTTCGTCTTTCCGAGGTCCTCGATGAACTCCAGAGCGAACGGGTTCGTTCCGGAAACACGGACATTCCCGTTCCCGATTGTCGAAAGAAGCTCCAACGCGGCCTCGATGGCCGCCGCGTCGGCGTTGTAGGCCAGGTTCGACGTCGTCTGGCCACCGAACACCAGCGCGAACGTACCGCCAGTCGGTGAGCCGGTGATCTGGACGCTCACCACCTCGTTGCGACCGATCGGTGGCACCGTCGACCAGTCGATCGTCACGCCGCCGACTTTCTGGCGGCCACTGTCCGGAACCGCCAACGCGGCAAACACGGTGCCAAAAGACGCCAGGCTCTGACCGCCGAACGTACCAGGCATTACGCCTTCACCCCCAGCGCCGCCCGCACGTCGACCGAGACCGGGACGACGCCGTCGTCATCCGCCTTGAAGCCCGGCTCGACATGAAAGGACGCGCCTGCAGGGACGTCCTCCGACGTCCACACCAACGGAGGCAGCGAATCGACCATAGACCTCAATGAACGCGCACGCGCCCCTTCGACCGGCCGGCCGTGCTCGAACACCGCCGCTCCGCCACCGTCGTCGATCAAAGCTTGCCTGTAGGCCTCAGTCATCGGCCCCACCGAAGCCGGGACGACGCGCCCCGACCCTTGCAGATAAGACCGGAACGATTCGACGGCGCCGCTCAACTGCTCCGGAGTCGCCGCCGACCGGCCAGAAAACGCCTTGAGGCGCTCGTCGACGATCCGCGCCACGTCCTCGGCGGTCAAACCGCCTTCGGTCGGATCCGACGCGCCAAAAGAGACCCCCGACGGGGCAGGAAGCTCGTCCGGTACGCCCGCGACCGCCGCCTTCAACCGCTTGAACCATTCCATGCCAGACCCACTACGGTGCGCGTCGAACGCCGCAAGCAACCCAGCGCCGTCGATGCGCGGGTCAAGAACAAGGGAGCACTCCACCACCCGCTTCGGGTGCCTCGACCATCCCAAAGAAACTTTCGGCGCTTGACCGCTAAGGGCGTCGGCCACCCACCTTCGGAACCGGATCAAGCCGTAGAGAGCTTTTCCTTCGCGCCACATCTTGAACAACTCGCCGATGTTCCAGGGGTCGTGCGCGTCCAGCACCGTGCGCTGGTGCGACAAACGCACTGGGGCCGGGTTCGCCTCCACTTCGGCGGCCGCCTCGGACGCCTCTTCGGCCGACAGCGAAAACTTCTTGTCCGGCCAGTCTCCAAGCTCAAAGACCTTCACGGTCGCGACCACGTCGCCGCTGGACTCGACCAAGATCTTCTCGAACACGGCCTCATAAGTCACCGGGGCCCACTCGCTTCGTCTTGAGACCTCTGTCGGCTCGCCAATGACGACCGAACCGTCCACAATCTCGTAGGAAACCGACCAATAACGCGTCGAACCGTCCGGCTGGTCGACGCCGTACACGCACTCGTCGTCGTACATGTCGACGATCCATAACGACGAGCCCGCGGGCATCATCGAAACGATCGCCGTCCGGACCATTTGACGGACTTCCTCGTGGCTCATCCTGGCGGCCATGAACGGCCAACTACGGGCCGTTCATCGCTTCCACAATGCGGCGGTGCGACGCCGCCCGCTCCAAGCACGCCGCTGGAGTGTACGCGGCAGGGTTCGAGGGCGCGCGCTCCAAAAAGCTCTCGACCATCGACTGGTAAAGCTCGATCTCAGAACCGTCTGCGACAAGAGGATCGATGCCCCGGTCAAAACGCAGGCGTTTGTCGCTCGCCCGGTCGACCAAAGTCAAGAACGACTCGCCGTCCACTTCGAAAACTCCCGTCCAAGTCTCGCCATTGACCCTCCACCAGTCCAAACCGCCAGGGATCCGAACAAGCTGCTCGACCGCCACGATCGGCGCAAACTCTGGAAAGGCCGCCGAAGCGGCCCGGGCAAGACGAGCATCAAGTTGTCCAGTATACCCGAAAAGAGCCCACACATAATATCCGTCAGGATGGGCAGGACCACGAGCCGCGACCACGGCGATCTGGCCGATACCCAAGGCCCGGCAGGCGGCCGCTTGCCGGGCAAAGACCCTGAGCCCCGTCCCTTGGCCGCGCTCAGAACCCTCCAACACCAACTCGTCGTTGGCCATCCAAAGCTCGCCTCCGCCGCCGCGGAGCAGCCGGCGGTGGCAAGACTCGAAGCGCCGGTCGGACACTGAAATGGACAGTCCGCCGGGCGCCCGGTCGACCACGACCGACGACCCGCCGGGCGCACCGACCAGATCCTGACAGACCAAGCGAGGGTCAAAACCTGGGAACAGACTGGCGACCACAGCCTCCGCGCCTCGGCCAAAGTCCACAGTCGCGTCCGAGGAGAACATTCCGCGCGACAACAAGTCTGCGCCAGGGCGCAGCCGCGATCCCTCCCGCAAAAAGACGTCGGACGGGAGCTCCAGCCTCTCGACCTCGCGCGGATAGTCCGCCACGGAAACGACTGGAAGGCCGTACTAACCGCTCGGCGACACCCGTGAAGGCAACCGGGACAACGGAAGCGCGCGCAGGCCAGGGCCCCACTTCGGATGGTCCACCTCCTCGTACATCGCCCGCAACGGGAGGCCTGCGCGGAACAGAGCGAAACGCGAGCGGCCGAGCTTCGCAAGCTGTACAGCCTCTGCCTGAGACCTGAGCCACTCCTCACCGGATGACACCGTCTCCGGCATCCCCGCGACGATCGGCCTCAAAGCGCAACGGCAACCAGGGTGCCGATGGATCGACTCGCCGTGCTCCACGACGCGCCCGTGCTGCCCGACACACAGATAACAGGTCCTGCCGTCGAGCGCCGAGACCACCACCGACCTCAAGACCACGTCGGCGTTCTCGGCATAAAGCGCCGACTGCGCCGACGTGTAAGCCCGCATGGCGCCGTCACGGGCGATCAGGACCGCCCGGTCCCGGGCCGAGCGCCTCACGGCGCTCGAGACCAGTCCAGGAAGGGGCGCGAGGCTGCGCGCAACATCCCGAGGGTTCTTCCCAAGAGCTATGCCGTCAAGAAAGGCCCGCCGGGCTGCCGCTATCGCGTCCGAAGCCATCCCGTCGAACAACCCGAGCACCGGCGACCCGTCCTCGAACTGGGACACCATCGCCTCGAAAGCCCTGGACGGCACGCCCGCCAAACTCCGCCTGATCCCCAAAGCCTTGACCAGCTCCCGACCGTGCTCGATCCCAAGAGCGGACGTCTCGCGCCGCCTGGCCAACACCAGGCGCCCCGACGACCGCGCATAACGGCCGACTTGCGTTTCCACGTCGGACAGCAACTGACGGTAACGCTCACGCCGGGCCAACCACTTCGCACCGACCGGCACGCCGGCCGAACGGGCCGCCTCGATCTCGCGCGCGACCTCCGCGAGGCGCAGCGAGATCGCAGACTCGACCACACGATAATCGCGCACCAACCGGTCGACCACTTGACGCTCGCCACGAATCAACTGCCGACGGTGGCGCGCCATCACCGATTCCACACTCGGCGGATCGAGACGAGAGACCGCGAACCACGGAAAGCGCGTCACGGAGCGAACACGCGGGCCGCCTCCGCCAACGATTGAGAAGCGCGAGCGCGATCCTCTTCGCGCTCGGCCGACATCGCCGCCATGTCCCTGGCGGGCAGACCCAGCGAAGCGTCCAAAGCCGGCAACTGGCTGTCGTGAAGGTATCCCTGCGCGTAAGCGCCGGCGACCGACCGCAACGCCTCCCAGCGGTCTTGAGGCTCGACCTCGCCAAGCGCGATCCGAGGCGCCAGCCTGACCGCCGACTCTCCAAAATTCAACCTGACCAACAGCCTCGACAGCTGCCGCGTCAGCACAGCCGACAGATCGATCCTCAGGTCGGCGACCCGGAGACCGAGAACGTCCTGAGCCACTTGCTTGCTCGCACGAGACTCATGCTGCGCCTCGGTGGTCGCTTGCGCCGTGCCCAAAATCGCGCGATGGATCGAGCGCGAGAACCATCCGAGAGCGTGCTCAAAAGCCTTCCCCTCGCCCGAGCTCTCGACCAGCTCGACCTCAGAACCGGCCCGCACCGCGATCGCGTAGGCGTTCCGCCACTTCAGCAGCTCGTCGAGCAACCGGCGCTGAGCAGTGACCAACTGGGGCTGACCGTCGTCGCCGACCAAAGGACGGCCGTCTGGGTCTGTGCGCGGCACCATCTCCGGATCGGTCGGCGACGTCTTGCCGACCACCTGCGGCGACCCGAATTTGCTCAGATATTTCAAAAATTCAGGCATTACGTGCTTTTTCATGAACCAAGGCAGATACGCCCGTCGCAAAAGCGACCGTCCGCGCACATCGCCGCACTCGTAACCATAAGTGAAGACCACGAACTTCTCGGGAGGAAGCGCGTCGCCAGAACCGGCCGGCACAATGGCCGCTAGCCTGCCGACACGGTCGAGCCGATAAATGACCGACGACGGGTCTTTGGGACGCACCCCCGCCAATGTCAACCACGGGCCTTCAGGACGCATCACCACCTCCGCCACCCGTGAACCGACAAAAGCCGCCTCGGCAAGCGCCTTGACCGTCGTCCGGAACGAAGGGTCCGTGTCGCCAAGCGACTCCCGCACGAACTGCGCCAAGGCCTCCGACTCCTCCGCGTCGGCAATGAGTCCAGGGTCCGCAGGCGCCGAGGAGTCCAAGGGACGAGCCACCGCCGGCAGCACCTCGATAGACCCGGAACATGTCAGCAATTTGAACGTGTCGCACGCCGAACCGACGTCGTCGTCGGCCAGCATCTCACCGTAAATTCCCGGATCGCGCCAGGTGAGATCGTCGATGTAGCGCGGGGCCACCGACTGCACAGCCGCCACCGCGGCGCCCAGCCAGGCAGGCCCGCCACCTGCCACGTACTCTTCGGTCAGACGGCGCTCGAGCCTCATCCGTCAACCCACTACGGCTCCACCGACACCGAACGAACGCTCCCGGACCGCCCCGACGGCGGTCCCCAACGCGTCTATCTGGTCCTTCCGCTTGCGGGGGAACGCGGACGCCTCTTCCAGAAACGTCTCCACCCAGCCCGAGCCGTCCTCCACCAACACGAACCGACCAGCGGCGGCCATAGGAGCCCAGCCTTTGGCGCGCGCCATTTTGTCGCGGTCGACTGGGGCCGGCACCACCGAGACCCCGGCCAGATCGGCCCGCCGCTGCAACCGCTGCACGAACGACAGCTGATAGGCCGTCGACTCGACAGCGATCACCGTGCACCGGTGCGCAAGAGCGTGACCGGCGACGCCGTCCTCGGCGTCAGGAGCTTCCGCCCGCTCGCGATAAGGCCGGAACAAGTAAAGCATACCGTCGTAACCGAGACCCAGCGGAAAAGCGACTGTGTAGTCCGCGCTCTCGCTCGTCGTGAGCGCAAGGTCGACACCCAGCACCCTGGCGACCAGCGGCGGCAAGAACCTGGCGTCGATCCGTTTCGCGAACCACTCCCGCCGCAACACCGCGCCTCCCTGCGGCCTTGGGCGCTGCTGGTACTGGGCCAGCCACTCTTCCTCGTCGAGCATCAGCCGCGAAACGGTCGCCGGGTCGAAGACCAACTCGTCCAGAGGCTCGCCCGGGCGCCTCCAGTCAGGCAACAACGGCACAAACTCCGGATAAGGATATCGGTCCACGCTCCTCACTGCGTCGAGCGCCAGAACAGTCCAGCTGCGCGCGTCGGGCCTTCCCAGGAGCCAGCCGGTCGCGTCCGCAGGATCGAGCCGTTGCATCACCACGACTTGGGCCGGATCGAACCCGCCGAACAACTGCCGCCGGTTTTCCCAGGTGTTCGACCACCAGCGCTCGAAGCGCGCCCGGCGCGCTTCGCTCAAAACCTCGGCGGTGTCCTTGTTCGGATCGTCGCAAATCCCCAAATGGTAACCGCGGCCGCGGATCGCGCCCCCGACTCCGGCGGCCCATGAGCTGCCGCCTTCGGTGGTCGCCCAGCGGCGCTTGAGTCGCATGGCTGGATCGACCGCCCCGCCACCCGACAAAAAGGCGTGGCGCGCGTCCTTGTTCACGTCGTACACGATCTCGGCCGCGTAGGAGGCGAGGCCCACGTCCAGATGAGGACGCCTGGCCAAGAAATACGCCGGAAAAAGCCGACCGACGATCTCCGTCTTGCCCACGCGCGGAGGAACGTTGATAAGCAGCCGCTTGATTTCGCCGTCCGCCACCAACTGGAGCGCCTCGACCACAGCCAAAGTCATCCTCGACCACCTGAACCATGGCCGGAGCCGGCGGCAAAACTGATCGAACGACTCCCCCCGCTCGGAAAGAAAGTTCCTCTCTTCAGGCGTCTGACGGCAAAGGGCCCGGCTCAGGCAAAGAGCCGACCCGCGCAGCAATCCGCCGACCGAGCTCGGCCCTGGCCTGGGGGTCACCGACGAGCTCCATCACGTCGGCCAAGAGCGAGTCGAAAAACGCCCTCAGCGTCTGAGCGTCGACGTGCCGCTCCAAAAACGCGCGACGGCGGTGCTCCACGGCCGCCACTCGGGCGCGCGCCTCGCTCAACGCGACCAACCTGTCCCGCCGGACGCGCTCGCCCAAACCGTTCTGGAGGACCGAGCGCAAGCTCGACCATGCGGCGGCGCCCACCTCGACGACCGGGCAATTCTTGGAAGCCCGACCCGCTGCGTCGTAAAGGGCGACCGCCTCGCGCCACAAGTCCGCCGGTGTGAGGTTCCCGCACTCTTTCAGCTCTTCCCCGATCACGGCCTCGATCGTCGCCAAGTCCTCCTCGAGCGCCACCAACGACGGGTCGCCCAGCGCCTCCGAGATCAATCTGCCCAAATCCGGCGGAGCGAGCCTCGATCGGCGCCCGTGCACCCAACCAGGATGGTCCGGGCCAGACACCGCCGCACCGTTGTGCATCCGGCACCGGCCGCTGCCGCCCAGGACCGGGCTCCCCAAGCAAAGACCGGCGGCCCGGCGCCTCGCGCCGCACACCTGCCGCCGAGAACCACAAGACCGGCAAACGACGAAAACGCGCGAAGGGCTCGCACCCTCCACCACGACGTCCTCCGAACGGCAACGTCGACAGCGCGGAGAAGCCGGAGGACGCCAGTCGGACACTGTCAGAACCGGAATCCGAGAGAAACCTGCAAGACGCCGGTTGGACGGGCGCCGGCCGGCGACAACAGCGAGGCCCCGACACGCCCGACCACCCGACCGGACGCATATTCGAGCCACAGCGAACCGCCGAACAGCGATGCTCCGTCCCGCAACCGCACACCCGCCACAGGACCGTAGTCGATAGTCCACTGACGACCGGCCGGACGAGGATCCAGACCCAGAGAGACCAAAGAGTAAGCCTCACCGTCAGTGGCGTAAGAAAAGTCGAAGACCGGCCGCGCCTGTGCTCCAAGCATCGCCGACACCGCCACCAGTGTCCAAACGCACAAAGACCGAAACGCCATGACCACCAACTACGGCTTCGCTTGAGTGCCCGCTTGGCCGCTTGGCTCAGCGGTCTCGCCAGGCACGACCGCGATCGTGATCGGCCGCGCCTCGCCCTCCGAACGGAGCTTCGCCAGAGCCGCCCTTAAGAACCCTGGAATAGGGACCCCCAGCCGTGCCGCGTTCTCGACCACACTGAGAGCTTCGGTCAACGCGAAAAACGCCGCGGTCGCCAGTCCGACAGGAGTCTGGACGTAAGTCTCGACCAGATACGCGACGGCCACCACCAGCAACACCGCCGCTTTCCTGGCCATTCCGACCCGACTGACGGAGCTGGAGACCTCTTTCCGCCCGAAGGCGATGAGAAGACCCATCAGCACGTCGCACGCCATCAGCACGAGCAGCGCGGTCTGCACATCGTGCGTCACCAAGGCCTCCGTCATCAAGCCAACAACCGCCTCACCGTCTCCTCGGCCAACTCGAAGTGCATCGCGTCCTCACGCGCGAACCCTGCCCCCCAGTACCATCCGTGCGCTTGAAAAAACGGACGGACGCGCAAAAGTCCCAGTTGGACCATTCCGTCCCCCATGACGTCCAACCGGCGGTCGAACGTCAAGTCGACCGCCGTGCCCCAACTATGGTTCGAAATTGTCTTGGCGGAACCGCGCACAAGCCTCGCGCACAGCATCCCGGCCGTACCGACGGACGCGTAAGCCTCCGGGTCGGCCTTCCGAAAGGCCGTCATCACCTTGCGGAGCGAGTCGACGGCAACGTCCAGTCCCGTGACCCTGAACGGGCCTACGTCCGCGGTCACGAGGCGCGACCGGAACGGGCCTGTCACAGGGCGACAATCCTCGCCATAATCACCGCGCGGCTCGCCGAGCAACGCGCGCAACGTCGACGGTCGACACGGGCTTAGGCCCGTGTTGTAAGAACCCTTTTTGGGAACCGGCACCAACGCCGCCATCGAGGTCACAAACAACCATCTACGAGGAGGCGCGCGCAAGCCCGGACCGCGCGCAACATTGCTCCGTCCAGTTTGACCATTCGAGTTTTGCCGTCGGCAACCGCGTCAAAGTACAGGTTGGCGAACGCGGCAAAGCGCTCGAGATCGTCAATGCGAGGCGCATCCTCCAATGTAGCCCCGCTCGCGATCAAACGTTGCCGATAAGACTCCACCGCTCCGCACTGCGCCAAAATCCGATCAGGCGACATGAGGACGAGGTCGCGGCCTTGCACGGCCAGCAGGGCCGCAGAGCGGTCCGTCTCGAGCTCTAAGTCCAACGGCACCGCTTCGGACTCGATCCGCCTGGCCAAACGTTGCGGTCCTTCACGGCGAGCCAGCTCGATCAGCGCGCGCCTGACGCAAATCTTTACATAGCTGGACACATTGGCCCCACGGTCGGGCCGCCACGAGCGGCAAGCCGCCACCACAGCGGCCAACGCCACCATGTGCCGGTCGTCTAGAGCCAGACGGCCGATCACGAAGTCGCGCGCCTCCAAGCGAGCGATCGACCAAAAACGAGCGACGAAACGCGCCTCGGCGTCACGATCGCCAGATTGCGCCCGCAAGGCCAAATCAACGTCCGACACCGCGTTCTCCAAACGACAACACCTCAGCGACAAACCTGCCGGCCGGAGTGAGGCGGCCGGATTCTCCATCGACAAGGCCGAGGCCCGTCACAGTGCTCTTGACCGTCCGGGCCGACCCAGGAGGCGACTGCGTCGCCACGGCCTCTTCGAACGAGAATCCGGCCCACATGGCGCGGACGACCAGTTCCACCGTCCTGCGCTCGCCGGCCGTGAGACGAAACGGTGGCGAGCGCAGGACGGTCTCCTCAGAGCCGCGCGACGGCGCCATCGTCAGTCGAACGCCCCCTCAGCCCCAGCAGGCCGTTTGGAAAACGTCTTCTTGATCGCGGAATAAAGCTCTAAACCGGTCAGAGACCGGTGGCGGTCTACCAAGTCAGAGACCAAGCGCATCGTGCGAGGGTCGGCACGTAACGTCGCATGGACATCTTCATAGGCCTTACGGCTCAGGTCAGTCGCCGACCTCAACTGTTTCACAGTTTCCGCCAAAGGCGAACCGTCGAGTTCTAACGACCATTCGATCAAAGCGAGCCAGGCCTGCAAGCCTTCGGGCCAACGCCTGCTACGCGCCATCGACAAGAACCGCTTGATGTCCTTGGCGAACGGCCGCGCCTCGTCGAGGACCTCTACAGGCCCCCAAACGTCGAGCCTGTCCCCGCACAGCCGCGCCCGAAAGCCCTTTTCGACCAGCTCGCCAAGCGCCTCCGCCGTCACCAGACCTCCTCCGCCGTCGTGCCGGGTGAATCTCCCGTCAAGAGATTCACATGTGGTTTTGAACCTGAATCAATGCTTGGTGAATGTCGGTGAATCTCAGAAGCATCGTTGTCGCCATAAATAGGATCACCAAAGGGTGCCCCGCGCGCGTGCGCGAAGATCGGACTAGATTCACAAAATTCACCGTCTACTAATCGGTCTGTATCTGTTCCAACCATGGTGAATGTACTAGTGAGTGTCTCTCTGTCTACCTGATCAGAACCAGGTTCGTCCGAACCTGGTGAATCTCCTGGTGAATATCGAGATAAGAGGCACTGCGCCGAATGATGGCCTCGGTCTTGGTTTGGTGCTGAGGGTGAATCTGGTGAATCTAGTCCGAGGTTTTCCAGGACGTAGGTCGAGGCCCGTTGTTTGGTGCCGACGACTATGACGCGCCGGCCGTCGAGGACGATCCCGACGCGCCGTCTTAGAGCCTTCCCGAACGCCACTTTCTGCGAACGCTCGCTCCCGTCTCCAAGCAGGTTCGCCAGAGCATCGATCGCTTTTGCGGTCTCAAAAAGGTCGGCCGCGGTCGTGCGCGACTCTCCGAACCGGTTGGACCACTCTTCGTAAAGCTGCGCCCATTCTTCGTCGCCTCCATGGCTGAGCGCCGTGCGCATCTCCTCAATGTTATCGAGGAAACCATTGACGCCAGCGTGACAAAGTATGCCACCGATTGTTTTGGACCATTGCTCAAAGCTTCCTAGTTTCTTATCGATGAAGCCAGGTCGGCCGGCATCGCACCAGTTGTCGATTATGTGACAAAGTGCCGACACGAGGCGCGGCCGTTGAGAGGCGGCGTAAACCTCCAGCTCCTCGTGCCGAAAGCCCGTTCTGTCTTCTGGCCTTTCTGTCCGCGCGTCCAAACGGATCCAGACCGTCCGGCGGGCCAGGTCGCGCGACAATTCGGCGTTGTTGGCCGTCGCCGCCCAAACGCAACGGACCGGCACGTTGATGGCTCGCATCGCGCCTAGGGCGCGATCGTTCCACTCAGGGGCGGTGAGCGCCGCCGCGAGGCTGTCCGAGTCCAGCTTTCTGGACAAATTGTCTAAAAAAATCACTTGGCGGCCCTCGAGCAGCGCAGTGGCGATCTTTTTGCGCCACTCTTCCTCGTCCCTGGTCGCCGTCGTGGCGGCCGCCGCCGACCCCAGCGCGGGCCACAAGCACGCCCGCACCAAAAGGGACTTGCCGCTACCTTGGACGGGCGCGTCCACCAGGTGGAGAGGGGTCGGGCCAGCGATGACCGGCCTGACGAACGGCAACAGAGCGAGGGCTAGCGCGTGCGCCCGGTCGCTCATGCTGGCGAAAGGAAAATCGGCCAGGTAGTCGTCAAGGACGAACGCGACCGCCGATTCGAGGCTTCCGTCCCAATTGGCGAACGGGCCGTCGGTGACGTACGTTCGGCTCGACGCGTCGTATCCGACTGTCCGGTTTAACCGTCCTTCTCTGCCGAGAACAGGCACTCGGGAGACGATCGTCACCGGCGGCACGCCTGGCCACTTTGACAGACTGGCCAAATCCTGGACGACCTCGGCCGGAGGTGCGCACGGCCGAGGGCCTTTCTCGCCGGTCCTGCGCCAGTCGGCGGCCCGCGCCAACGTTCCTCGCAACGCGGCTTCTCCGAGCGAGGCGATCCGTGCCGCTCCCCGTTCGTCGATCTCCACCCGCACGAGCTCTCCGGCACGCACGAAGACGCTCGGGAGATCGTTCTTCAACAACAGGGCATTCAGCGCGTCAGCGGTCACGTCGCGCATTTGGCGGTTGCCCGTCTCGATAGTCGGCAACCTGGCCAGCGGTTTCCCGTTCCTGTTGTCCAAAACGTCGGTCGGAGAACCATAACCCTTCTTGTGCAAATCTTTGGCCGCGGCCGCGTAGTCGCCGCCGTGCCAGATCCACGCGTAAAGCGCGAACTTGGTCAACAGACAGTTCGCTGGCACGCCGGCCGTCGTGCTCCAGCAATAGAACCGGTCGCCTGCCGAGCCTGGACCGGTCCGCGCAGAGACGCCGTCGGACACCGCCTTGCCAGGCCTCGTCCACAAGCGCCAGTCGCTTCGCCGAGAATGCAGCTTCCAGCCTGCCGGCTCCAGGATCTCGGCCCAGTCGATGGCCGCCTCGAACTCGTCGCCGGGCCGGGCCCCTCCCACGGGACGGTGGGAGTCTCGTGGAGAGTCGTCGACCTGCTGTTGGCGCGGCACTTGGCGGACAGAGAGCGCCGCTCCAGGCACCGAGCAGCTCCAAGAAGAACCGCCAAGAGGCCGGCTGGGCAAATAGTACATTCTGGCGGGATCGCGGTGCTCTTCGGCCAGGCCGTGACCCAGGTAGAGCGTCGCCGCCGAGCAAAACTCGCCCCACCCCTCGCGGGGATGCTCGATCGCGAGGGGAAAGACAGCGCGCCAACGCGGCGACCTCGGTGCGTGCCGCCAGGTCGTGTGGCACGCGAACGCGAGCCCAAGGCCCGTCCAGTGCCCGACGAGATCGTCCCAATCATGACCGCCGTCGAAATCCAGGCACACGGCTGAGACCGCTATGACGTTTTCGTTGGCGCGGCGGGCCCCCTCCGCGTACACGGCGGGCGACCAGAGCGGACCGTCCTTCTCAGAACGTTCGGAGAACGAGGTGAGCCAGTTCGCCAGGGCCTCCCATGAGAGTTCCTCCCCTTTTGGCCTGGTGTCCGTCTTCGACCTGAACCTACTGATCCGCATCCAGCCACACTTCCTTGTGTTCGAACCTCCCGTTCGCGCCTTTTCGCCATCCGTGGACGACCGCTTTCCATCCGAACTGCAGCGCCAAGGCCAACCGCTGCGAAGACCGCATCTTCGCGACACGTGCCGACACGTTGTCCCAGCTGGTGGATTGGACGGCGATGGTGCCGAGCGGGCCGACAGCGACAGCGTCGACGCAACCGAACAGGTCGTGCCGCCTCTTGTTGACGGCGTCGTACCACTCGCAGCGCTCGACGAGATACCCCTCCCTCTCAAGCAGCTTGATCGAGAGCCTCAACAGGTCGACCGGTTTTGCCGAGAGCCCTTTGGCCAGCCGCGCCTCTTTCCGACGGCGCCGCTCCTCAGCGACGGCGTCCTTGATGGTTCGGGGTCTCGCGACATGCTCGGCGATAGCGGCGGCGATCCGCTGCCGGTACGCTTCTGAGTCGAAACCTGGCTTGTCGGGCCCGACGACGTCGTCCCAATCCATGTTTTTAGTCGTTTGCGAACGGATCGTGCTCGTCGAGCCGCTTCATGGCCTCAGCAAGGAACTTCGGGCATTCGGCGCGCGGCTCGATCTTCAACCTGGCTTCGCCCCAAGTGTCCTCGTCGACGTCGTCGACGCTCTTGAACGATCGGCCACTGGCCTTCTCGCAGGCTTTGCGCCATTCCTCCGGCGCCTGGTAGGTCGTCGGCCATCCGCGCGAGGACAGGTGCTCGTCGAGCAGTGACCGGTGAGTGGCGCCGCCCCTCTCGTCGCTTTTGACGCGAACGGAGTACAGCGGACATTGCTCGAGCCGTTCCAGCAGCGAGGTGAGCCGCTCTGCGCAGGACTTCTCGCTACCCTCGCTCTTCAATTGTATCCAACCTTCGTCCTGCCGCCATCGCGAGACGTAGACGAACGTCATCGTGCCGCCTTTCGGAGTGTCTTTGCCGCCCGCCTCGACAGCGACGTAGTCGTCTTTGGAGAGTTGGAGCAACCGCTCCGCCATCATCGCGCTCGCGACGGTGCTTTTCAGGTTGGTCTGCACGAGGATCCTGCCACCAGCCTCGGTCTCGAGCTCGAGCTCGAGCGTCTCGACTTGCTCGCCGTTGATCACGGACACGTGCCGGCCGAACCGCTGTGCCCAGCCGAGCAACCGCTCGGCCACGACCGTCTCTCCGTCCACCTTTCTGTGGATGCGGCCGTCCGACAGCTTCCAGTACTCGCGCTTCCCGCGCGGTGGAAGGGTCGTAGGGGCCTGCCGGCGAGAGTCTTCGTTCATGGTGTGTTCGTTCATGGTCTGTTCGTTCATCGTTGTCATGGCCCCGGCCGCAAGGGCCGGGGCGGTAGTGGGTCGCGGGAGCCTCAGGCTCCGTCGTTGTCGGTCGCAGGCGCCTCGGCGGGCTCTGGAGCGGTCGCCGTTTGGTCCTGTTCGTCGTCGATGGTCTTCATGTGTTTGTGTCCATCCCCCCGCACGGGCCGGGGGAAACCGTGAAAAGTGCCGGGCGGAATGAAGAGCCAAAGGCGCCGCCCGGCGAGTGGTCGTCTGCAGGTCTGACGCCTGCGTTTGTCGCTACGAGAGGTAGGAAGCAAGTCGGATCTGGTGCGTGACAGGCGGCAAGGCCACCGGGTCGACGGGGTAGGCCCCAGGCGTGGCGCCAACGGCCAACAACGCATGGCGGAGGCTAGAGCAATAGCCAGACGCCGTCAGTTGGGCGATGCCGCTTGGATCGGCGGCGATGCCGACTCTGCCGCCTTCTGTGTCGACCCATATGGACAGTCGGCCGCCCGGACGCAGCTGGGCCATGCCGATCGCAGCTTTGTTGAACCGCAGCGACTTTTCGGTCAAAACGACCGCGGGGCGCCTTGTGCGACAGCACAAAGCGGGAGGTACGAAAACCTTAAACTCGCCCATCGTCGCCCCCATCCTGGCCATGCCCGCGCGGCTCGCCGAGCGCTTCCGCCATTCGGAGATATTTGTATACTGTAGGCACGCTGACGTCCATCAGCGCCGCCAGCTTGCTCTTCGCCAACCCAGTCTGCGCGAGCTCGCGCAGCCGCCTCGCCTCTTCCGGCCCGAACGCCGGTCTGCCTGCCTTGGCCATAAGACCAGTATAACGGCGGGCTGTAATTTTGTCAAGACTGTGCCACAATGAATTTGAAAAAATGCTCCTCGTGCCGACCGGGGACATCGGACGCCGCGTGCGCCAAGTCAGGCTTTCGGTCAAGCCTGTCGCTCCGAAACAACAATGGCTCGCCGAGCAGCTCGGCGTGTCGCAGGCGGTCGTCTCGAACTGGGAGCGCGGCCGCCACGACCCGTCTCCTCACCACGTGTCTAAGATCGCGCAGGTGCTGGGCGTCGATCCCGGCTTCTTGACGGGTGGATCGACGGTGCGCGCGACGCTTGGGTCGCCGACGATCCCCGTCGGGTTTCCTATGGCCAGGATCAGGCACGCCGGGACCGTGCCGGCCGGCGACTGGGGCGACCCGCTCGCCTCCGAAGACTTCGTCGAGGTCGACGTCAGGTTCGACCACCCTCGCCGTTTCGCCGCGACGGTGGTCGGGGACTCTTGCTGGCCGGCGCTTCGGCAGGGCGACCTAACCGTCTGGCACTCAGATCCGGCCCCGCCGTACAACCTGATCGTCCTGGCCCAACGGACGGCAGACCAAGCGTGCACCGTGAAAGAGCTCGTCTGGGACCCGGCGGCCAATCGGCCCGTGCTCGTGCCGGTGAACCCGGCCTATGGCCAGACCGATGATGGCGATGGATGGGCCGTGATAGCCAGACTCGTGGCGGTGGTGCGGCGACAGGACGGCGTCGAGCAGACTTGGTACTCGCCCGAAGGGCTCAGAGTGAAGTACCTCGCAGGGGCCGAATGATCATTTCGTTCGCATGGACGACGCCCGCCGTGGTGATCGGCGAGAAATGCGTCACCCGCCGCGATTGGGCCGCCAAGACGATCCGGGCCTTCGAGGGCGCGGTGGTTTCGGGCGCGACGGTCGAAGCGTGGGACAAAAGCCCCCGGTTCGGCGGGAAGCGGTTCGGAACGGTTCGGATCGTCGAGGTGATCGCCGAAGAGGATTCGCGCACGATCCCCGAAACCGCTTGGGAGGAAGAAGGCTTCCACGTTCTCACGCCACTCGGGGCCAAGATCGGCAAGAGCACGGCCCGCGACGTTTGGCTTTTCTGGCTTCACGAGAACGATCAGCCGCAAACGGTGGTGAGATTCGAGCTTGTGGAACTGAACGACTACGGGCGCGAGCTTGAGCGTTCGGCGCGGGCCGCGCTCGAGGCGTCGGGCGGCGTGATGATCCCTCTTCACGAAGCCCTATGACGCACACTTACGGCCTCAAGATCACGAAGGCCGACTCGAAAGGCGGGGTGAGGTATCAGCTTGGCCCCGCCTTCAAGGTGTCGGACGACGATCCCGAAACATACGCCCGGTCGATGATCGAAGCGAACATGCACCCGCTTGGCGCGATCATCGAGCGCGTGCAGGGGGCCACGATCCGCGAGACTCTTGGGCTCGAGGGCGGCGTGATCCTTCGCTTCCATGCTCGAGGGGCGAGCGCGAGCTACCTTCTTTTGCACGAATCGGGATCACTTTCGGCCAAAACGCCGACGTAGGTTCTGAGCCGATCCGAAGTTTCTCGGGGCGTCTTGCCGCTGTGGGCCGATTTGCGGCGCGTTCCCGCCAAACTGCTCTCTTATGCCCTGAGTCACCTCTTCCGGACGTGGCGTGCCGTCTGGCGGGGCGGCGGCGGGCCTTCTCATCGTGCCGCCATACCGAAGGGCACACTCTACGGCCAATGCGCGGGCGATCACCACGTCGTCGTTCGGCTCGCTATAGCAAGGCTCGAGTTCCATGCCAGGCCTTGGAATCCTGTGACCTGGAGGGGAGCGATCGCAGGATGGCTCTTCCTCGACTTTCTGCCAAGGGTCGAGGAAGAGCCGCGCGTGCCGACCCCCGAGCGGGCCGCGCATGAGGTCTGTGAGACCTCGCGCCTAGCGCAGACCTGAAGGCGGACCTATCTGACGCAGGTCAGACCAAGGAACAAGACCGCCGCCGCGGCCAACAGCCAGACGGCGGCGGCCCACACCCGTCTCGCCGCTTCCACGCGCAGTTCGAAAGGCGTCTTCTCGCTGGACATGGCCGATTATGCGTAAACAAGCGCCCCGCCCGCCGCCAAGAATTTTGAAAAATATAACTGCCATGTCTTGACAAAATTACAGCTCATGCCATATAATCTCCCCGAGGCCGCCTACGGTGGCCGAAGGGAACCATGAACAACGCTGACAACCGCACCACCGATCGGCGCGCGGTCTCGCGACGACAATATCAAGTCGTCTTTCCCAATCCGTGCGGGCCGCTCACCGTCACGCGCACCAACGACCGGGAACGGGCAAAAGGCTGTGCGCGCGCCGTCAGGGGTTTCGTCCGCGACACCGTCACGGGCCAGGTCTTCTGCCCGCCCATCAACGCGTGGATGGTCGAGGAGGCGCTGGAGGAGCCGGGTATGAGACGGCTGATCGACGCTGTCCTTGGCGACGCTCGCGACTCCGTCTGCTGTTGCGAGCACGACTACATTTGTCCGCGGTGCGCCAGAGCGAGGGGACTGGCCTGATGGCCTATCCCTACGGCGAGGTGCCCCAGATGCACTTCACCGCCGAGGTGAAGCTCAACCTGGGCGACTACCAATCGGCCAGCGTGTCGTTCGGCCTGTCGCGGGTCCCGATCGACGTCACTCCCGAGCAGTTCGAACAAATGCTCGACGGCGTCGTGGTCGACATGCTCGGCCGGGTGAACGACCGAGTGCGAGGCGCCGTCGTCGAGAGGCTCCGGAGCGTGCTCGGCCCGTACGCCGAAAACCACGAGCTCGTGCGCCAGTACAACGAGGACGCAACAGAACGAACGGAGCGAAGACCGCCACCGCGGCACGGCCCGAGCGGCGAGCAAGGGTACGAGAACCAGTCGTTGACCGACCGGCAGAAAAATCTGATCGGCGCCATGTTGAAGGACCTGTGGCCGGACGGCGCCGAGGCTCGCCTCGCGCTGATGAGGCTCCTCGCCGACGGCGGCCACATCCCGGAACACCGCGTGGCCTCGCTGCGGATCGAGGACTTCGACAAGCGGCTCGCGTCCACGGCGATCGACGTCATCAAGGGCGCCTCGGGGGCCGACATGGCCGGCGCCTTCGAGCGAGCCAGCGTTCAAGGTCGGTTCGAGTGATCCCGGTCCTGCTTGACGGCAAATGGGTCGATCCCGCTTCGGGCGAGATCCTTGGAGAGGCCGTGGCCGAGTCGGCCTGCCTGAACGAGGAAGAGGCCGAAAGAATCCTTGAGCGCATTCAAGCGGCCGTCATCGCCAGAGACTCTGCGGCCACAAGACGGGCTACGGTCGCCGAGCTCCGGTCAGCGCGGTTGGCCGAGCTCGAACGGACGGACGAGGCGCTCATGGCGCTTGCCGACCGCGACGCCAACCTGAGCGCGTTAGAGGCGGCCGCGTCGCAGAAGGTCGAGTTCTTGGCAGAGGCCTACCGGGAAGCCCTTCGCGAGTTCGCCCAGCGCAAGCTCGCAGGGGTGAAGACCCGTACATGGAAAACCGAGTGCGGCTCTGTCTCCCTCAGGCGCGTCTCGCCACGGCCGACGGTCGTCGACCATGAGGCGGCGGCCGCGTGGCTCGAAGCTAAGGGCCACGACGAGGCCATCGAGCGCCGGGTCAAGGTCACTCAGATCCCGGCCGATGTCGTCAGCGAGGCGCTGCTGAGCGATGCGAGCGGGATCTGGCAGGAGCGGGAGCGCGAAGAGTGCGACCTGAAGGTCGCAGGGACAAGGCTGTGACCTTATTCGTCGGCCCAAGGGAGGCGCCGTGAAGATCTTGAGCCCTGGCGACTTCATGGGCCTCTGCATGGCGTTCAGGGCCGTTTTGACAGCCAGGGAGCCGTATCTCGTGTACAAAGACGGCGACACAGTCGGCTATGCGCCAGTCCGGGCGGTTAGGGCCGATGGCGCGATGACCGGCCGGACATACCTCTGCGTGCACTATCCTGGCGTAGGGACGTACTCCGAACTGTCCGGACAAGACCATTTCCTCGTCGACCTCGCTTACCGCGAGGCTCAAAAGCGCGGGCCGCTCGTGCCTGTCGCCCACGGACGGTACGACTTCGCCGCTTATCCGCACCTGGGGGTCGCTCAGTGAACTTCTCACCAACGGCCTACCCCCTGTGCTGGCCAGAAGGTTGGCCGCGCACCAATCCCGCCGATCGCCAGACGTGGATGGGCCACCGGCACATGGTCCCGAATGCTTACGATTGCCTCCTTCAGGAGATAAGGCGTGTCGACGGCGTCTCCGCTGTCGTTGTGAGCACAGACATCCCTGTTCAGCGCAACGGGCGGCCGTACTCGGGCGAGCCACAAGACCCCGGCGTGGCCGTGTGGTGGAGGGTCGGGGACGGCCCATGGCTTTGTGTCGCCATCGACCGCTTTCGGGGCGTGGCCTACAACATGAGGGCTGCCATGCTGGTCATTGAGGGCCGACGGCGTGAGCTCAGATACGGCACCGACGCTCTGGTGGCCGCCAGCTGGTCGGTGTTCGAGATCAAGGCCTTGCCTGTTCCCGCGCGGCCATGGCACGACGTTCTGGGTGTGAGCCCGGACGCGCCTACCGAGGTCGTTGAGGCCGCCTACAGGGCCCTAGCCCGGATCCATCACCCGGGCAAGGGTGGCGACTCGGGCTATATGGCTGAGATCAACGCTGCGATCGAGGAGGCGCGCAGGCCATTCTGACAATGCTCTATCTGCGCGCGGCCATTGTCAGATTGCTGGTCTCCGCTTCCAGTGGTGCGTTTTGGGATCGGCGTTGTGTTTGGTGCTCGCGCCAGCCGAAGTGCCAAAATGGTGCGCCGTCACCGCGGTGGTCCTTGCCGCGGAGGGGGGCGGCGGTCCTTGCACAACAGTATAGAGATCTCCAGGAGCACATCGAGCTCCATCATTGGCTGGCAGAAGGCCGCGGCGCGCCCGCGGACGACGAGGAAACGAAGTGAGCGCTGACGTTCGATGGCCGTTCGAACAGAGCTGCGTCATCGACGCCTCCACTCTCATTCCGCGACCGGTCGAGACTTACGCCGAACTCTGGCGCACAACGCCTTGCAACGCCGCCCGCTGGGCGCGCGAAGGAAAGATTCCCGGGGCGTTCAAAGGCCCTGACGGCGATTGGTGGGTAAAACCTCTCGACCTCATCGAATGGAGCCCACCGCATGAGACGGCGCGCAAAAGGGTCGGGGACGGTCGTCCACATCCAGGGGAGTTGGTACGCGAAGTTCGTCCGGCTTGGCAAGAGCGTCTACGGCCAGGCCTGGCCGACCAGGGACGAGGCTGAGGCCGACCGGCTGCGCCTGGCCGCCGCAGGCGCCCCCAGGGAGCCGGGGGCCGTACCGACCCTCAGGGAATGGGCCCACGAGTGCCTCACCGGCCAGTACGGGGCGCGCCTCGCGCCGAGCACTTTCGCTACGAACGAGCTCTATCGGCACCTCCACATCAATCCGTCGGCCCTAGGCGGCGTCCGCCTGGACAGGGCCACCCGCTCAATGGTTCAGGCGTGGGCCGACCAACTGCGGCTCCAAGACGGCTCGGCCCCGTCGCCCCGTTATGCCCGACGCATCGTCGCGTTCGCCTCTAAACTCTTCGCTTTGGCCGTCCGGGCAGGCCACTGCGCCTCCAACCCGTTCAGCGGTGTCGAACTTTCAGCGGTCCGCGAGCGGCAGAACCGAGTGCTCGCGCCAGACGAGGCCATACGGCTGCTCAATCCCAACAACGACGTCGAGACGGCGCTCCTGCTCGCCATGGCCTGTGGGCTCAGGCGCGGCGAGATCGCCGCGCTCGAGTGGAAGCACGTCGACCTTGAAAGACGCCTTTTGTGGGTCGAGGGCACGAAGACCGCCGCATCCCGTCGCTGGGCGCCGATCCCGGCTCCTGCCCTCTCCGCCCTCTCCGCGCTTGCGCGCACGTCCGAATGGGTGTTCCCAGGCCGAGGCGGGCGCCGGCGCACTCCCGCCTCGCTCACAAGAGCGTTCGCGCGGGCGAGGGAACGGCTCGGGATCCCGACGGAGACCAGGCTCCACGACCTCCGAGGCACGTTCGCAAGCCTGCTTGTGGAAGGCGGGGCCGATCCGCGGGCCGTGCAAGAGCTCCTCGGGCACACCGACGTCCGGACCACCCTCCGAATGTACGCGCGGTCAAGGGCCGAGCACAAGGCCGCGCTCGTCGAGGACGCCCTCTCCCGCCTCCAGACAGCTCCAGCCGACTCGGACAAGGTTAGTCGACAAGGTTAGCGGACGTCCGCGGCGTCCATCGCCCGTGAACCCGGGTCAGGTTGGTGGAGATGATGGGATTCGAACCCACGACCTCTGCAGTGCGATTGCAAGATTTCTCGACTCGCATGCCCTGATTTAGGTTGAAGTATCAGGTCATGACGGGTCAAGTTGGGGCTACTCGTTTAGGAACCCATTTAGGAACCAGGTCGATTCGTGCGTTTCGTGCGAGTGGCTGCAAATCCGCCCGTAGAGATAGACTGTCGGCAACGACCGACATGCTCGTTTTTCTCGATGAAAGTTACGAACGCGACTCGACTGGCACATGGCATTATGCTCTAGCCGGGTTCGGGATCAACGAGTTTCGATATAGGGCACTCCAAGCAGCCGTATATCAGCTGTGCCTCGATACTTTCGATGTTCGCGAGAATTATGAAGGGGAGACCTGGAGAGAGGCTTTGGGCGAGAAGATCATCACCGAGTCAGCTCCCGACTGCATCGAGCTCAAAAGCAGCGAACTCCTGAAGTCTGGAAGTTTGCGCCGATTCGGGGGCGAGCAATCCCCACATTATCGACTTGTATCGCAGGTGCTCCAGAAGGTCTATGAGTGCCGGGGAACGACCGTCGGTGTAATCTTAAATCCAAACCATCCTGATGATGTAAAGGATGTCACTGACGGATGCCCCAGGGCTTATGTTCGCTTGATTGAAGTGGTCGCGGCTTGGATGGCCGAAGAGTATGAAGGGCAGCCAGTCACCCTGGTAATGGACACCGAGCACAATGGGATCAATCTGCCCTTGAGTCGGGCAATTGCGCAGTATATGTACCGCTCAGCGTTTGGAAAGCGAGTGAAGCATGTCTTTCCTTCACCTTTCTGGATCGATTCGCAGTCAATGGCCGGAGCGCAAGTGGCAGACCTCATGGCGCACATTCTGATGAACGCCATGAAACCTGAGGGGGAGCGGAAACAACTTCAAAGGCTAACTAGCCAGGTCTACGGACTGAGCCATAGATGGCAGGGTCGAGCCGGAGGGACGATCACACGCTTGAGGGGATGAAATCGACGGCAGGCGAGGGATGGTTCCCGCCGACGCTGACGAAGCATCGTTCGCCTGCCTGTTTTTATTATGACGCCTACCGGGGCGAAAACAACCCGGTGAAGTGACCAGACAGGCGTCGAGTTGGTCAATTCAAGGCTTGGTAGGTTCAGACATCTCCGCTAAGGACTCGCGACGACTTGGAGCGGAATCTGGTGGACCTCATGCAGGAACGTTTCTGTACCGCCGAGTAGCTCTAGCTGTGACGCCGAAACGGAAGCTTTGGACAATCCCGGCTGGACGAGCCACATGCTGAAGTCGGGCCTTAGTAGTCGAGCTGCGTTCCTTAGCTCAATCAGCTTGTTACGATCACCCTTGATGAGGCGTGAGGCTCCAGAGTCGGCCAGAGACTTGTCTTCGCGTGCCAACAAGCGGGAGATCATTTTCTCCATTTCATCCCTCCACTTGATCGCCTTCTGAGCCTGGCCACACACTTCGTAAAGGTCATCAACTCGACTCCCGGGCTTATCTCCGTGAGAGTATTTGCAGTGGATCAGGCTCACCTTCAAAATGTCGTCTTGCCGCTTGAGGCACACGATGTCGGCAACCTCCCCTGTCCCGTCGTCATCAAAAACCACTTCCCATGATGCGTCGGAGAGAAACTCTTGAACAGCCCGGAATTGGATCGAATCTGATTCCTGGGTGATTCCCTGCGACTCCTTTTTGAGGTTCGTGCCCTTCCAATCCCAGGCGATTATTTTGGTTCGATCAAACGAAGAACGGCTTCCTTTCTTCGGTTGAACTAGGAGTCCGCCTTCTAGGACGGCTTCGGCTTCGAAGTAGATGATCGGCGGATAGTTTTCGAACTCATCGCTGAGCTTTGAAGTGACAGAGCCAATTCTCAGCATGGCTGTGTCGCCCTCCAACTGATCGAACTTGATCTCTTTGTTCTGGAACTTGATCTTGAAGACGGCGCGCTTGCCATTCGCAGTGACCGCGAACTTCAAGGGGTCGGTCACTTCAGTCGGGACGATCTCAATATCGGCGTCAAACACGGGGCACTCTACGTTGCCAATCTTGATGAACGTCCTTCTCTCAAGTTCAATGAAGAACTGATCGTGCCAGTCCGCCGAAAGTGCGGTCAAACGCGGGCGATCCGAAAGCTCCTGGGGAACGACGAACCAATCGTTGATCTTCGCGATCGTGATGGAATCATCGAGAAGCTTCTTGCCGATGTGTTTACACCACGCAACCCAGTGGGAGATGTCGTCAGCCACCAAGTACGACCAAAGCCGACCGCGAATCGAACATCCCATCGTTGCTCGTTCCCCGTCCTCATAGCCGTGCGCGAACAGGTTTGTTTTGGTGCGCGTTCCGGCTTGGGCTATCGTTATCCCCTCAAGAACGTCGGAACCTGCCAGCATGGTGAATCGGACGTTGCGTCCGGTAACGTGTTTTAGTCCGAGGTTGAAGAGGACGAGACGGTTGATGCCGTACACCGCTCGGTAGATTTCCTCGCCTTGGACCCGCTCGACATCCTCGCCGCAAACCAGCACAGCCAGGTCTCTTTGAAAGCCTCTGTTGTCCGTGCTGTTGATGAAGAGCAATTGACGGTCCTTGTCCCAATGCAGCAAGAAAAGCGCATAGTGGACATCCAGGGCATCCTTTGCTAGACCCCACTCAACTTCTGATGCTTCCACCACGACGTAGAAGGCGGTTCGGTGTTCATCGCTGATCGATGGACCTGCAAACACTTGGGCCTTCTCAAGCCACTTTTCCAGGTTCTTCGGGATCCAATCCTCGCACTTCGTCCGGTAGACGACAGTGCTCATTTTGGGCTGGATGTTCTCTGGTGGAAAATCAACGCCGTACGGCTTGAAGGTAGCAGAGAACTCAGTTTTCTTGACCTTGGATCCGATTGTCTGGTCGGCCATCTCCTGAATCAAGCGGTTCCAGTCGGCGTCTTGGGCATAAAGATCCCTGAGCTCGTCGCCAATTCCAGATAAGGCTGCGTTGGCAATCATGGTAGCGGGCCCGAGCTTTGCGTCCAGGCTCGTCCTCGTGAAGCGACCCGTGAATTGGAGAGTAATTGCCAAGCTTTTATGGAGATCGTGAAGTGCCGCGACTTTGAGCTGTGCGTAATCGAACCCTTCCCCGAGCATGTTGTCGCATAGAATCACGCGAGACTTGCCGGTCTTCATCGAGTCCAACGCGAGCTTTCGGTCGGCCCGCGACATTTGTGAGTGGATGATCACTGGATTGAGGTCCGCCGCATTGGCCGCGTAGGCCGGCAGGATCTGCTTCAGCCTTTCAATCGGATGGGCACGGGCCATGAGAACATGGTCGAATCCGCCTTTGAGATCTTCTCTAAGCTGTTTAACGGCGGCTTGGGCGATCGCCTCGTCGGACAACTCGGGTCGAAATTGGTAGATCGGCTTGTATTGAATGGGCTTGAAATAGCCTTGCTCTTGGGCTTTCCGTAACGGGAAAGAGTAGATGACCTTGCCATCGACTCGCTTACCGTCGTTTCGATATGGAGTGGCCGTGAATTGAAGAACATGTTTGTGCTGAAACTGCGCTTTAAGGTGCGACCACGTTCTGGCTGGGACGTGGTGAGCCTCGTCTATGAACAGATGACTGCAGGTTTCAGCGATACGACTTATTGCTTCAGGGCTACTCGCAGCAACGGAGTTGATAACGGCCACGATCACGTTCGCAGGGCCGAACAGTTCGTCAACCGCTGCAGCAGTTTGGAGACTCGATCGCATGAGAGCGACGACCGGAAACTGTGCGCTTTGGACGAGGTTGGTTAGCTTTTTCAGCAATCCCAGCGTTGCGAATTTCCCAAAGAGCTGGTCACGCAGGACAACGCTGGGAACGATAACCAGGACACGATCACACCGCTCGCTAACAAGGGTGGCCAACATCGTCTCCGTCTTGCCTGTACCTGTTGGCATGACGATCGTTGCGGGCTCGTCAGAGACCGTCCAATGGGCGTGAATCGCATGAAGGGCTCCAATTTGAGGTGGTCGCAAACCGGGCTGGCCGGAGGTTTGGTCCTCTCGGTAGAACTTGAATGCGTCTTTCCACGAGTCCAATGCCTCCTGACGACATGACGCCACTGGTCCGGGCAACTTCGCGTTTTCCCATTTCAGCTTTGAGCCCGCAACGCGAAGGTGGGGTTGTGTGAACGTCGATCGTGCGCCGCTCTCGTAGACCCGGATCAGATCACCGGTCGGCAGCTTCAGCTCGGTCCATGATTCTGGGCCATTAGAGGCCGTTGTGGATTCTGCGCTCCCTTCATAGCCTTCGAAGCCAAGCTGAAAAATCTTGTTCTTCCCAACGTACGCCTCAATGCGGGTAGCGTCCGGGATTTTGACCTCGGGCACGTGTTCAGTGAATAGCCCTTCTTGTCGAGACATCTCTTGGGTTACTTATAGCTGCTAATGAAGGAGCCCGCCATAGAGCTGGGGGTCTCCCCTCTATCGGAAGGGAGACCGAACCCTCTACTTGCCCTTTTTCGGAGCTGGCTTCGGAGCAGGCTTATTGGCCGGCTCGCTGACGGTGGTCTTCGGATGCTTGTCAGCGTATTTCTCGGTGACATATTTTCCGGTTCCTGCGTCGCGGTGAACTCGCTTTTCGGCTGCCATACTTGCCTCCATCTATCGATAGTCGGCATGGCCTCTACTATTAGCGCCAGACTCGCATCGCTGTGACGAGAACCTTTCTGGGTTCTGCCTACGTCCCTTCCATTGGTATGTAAACGGGGCTCGCGAAGGACGACCGGGTGCGTTTCGGGCTTCGGCCAATGCCGCCATTCGTATGGACGGGCGTCCCTGTGATTTTGGAGCGGGCTCCGTCTCTTTTTTGGCACTCACTCACTGACTCTGCTATTTGAGGCGCTGCAGATTTATAAGTCGTCTCCCCTGCCAATTCCCGAAACCAAGCCCAAGAACCTCTCAAAGAAGGCGATCAGTTTCGTGAGTACGCGTTGCTTCCTCTCCCCATGTGCGCCATCGGCGGCGAACCTCGTGGTCGGCGGCATCACCTTTGTTATCGCCGTGCCGGTCGTCCGGATTTGGCCATCACGAAACGCGGCGTCAACGAAAGCGCGGGTCTCCTCCGGCTTCAAGCTTTCCTCGTTAATGATTTGATCCAGCTCCGCCTTTCGACGCGTGTCAACGAACGCCCGCCATTCGGCGTCGATCTCTCCGCTGGCCGAAACCGAGTCCACGAAGTTCTCGATCAAATCCTTCTTGTTGCGCAATGTTGGCGATGAATCGACCGCGCGGGTGATCTGCGCCCGGATTTCAACGTCGAGGCCGTCCCCCTTGGCTTCGCGCATCTTCGCTACGAGCATCAGGATGTAATCAACATTGATTTCGACCTGCTTGATGAGCTCGATTTCGAATACGATGTCATCGAGAATCTGCTCCTTGTCGGATTCCTTTGTCGAGCGGAAGTCGGTATAAAAGTCTAGATAAACGCTGCGGTAATCCTGTCCTTGACGTTGGCTCAAGATCTCATGCCCCTCGAATTCATCGAATGAGGTCAGGATGTTCTCCAAGCGCAGGATCGATCCGAATAGAGCGATGAAGTCCTTCTTGGCCTGCTCGCCGATGATCTGCTGGCCAAGAGGGAAAATTGCCAAGAGCTCCCCAACTTTCTCTTCGTAATCGGCATAGTAGTCGCCGTATGGCTTGAGGATCGCGATGCCACGAGCCTCCTTGTTGCCAAAAAGGGCGAGAGCGTCGTTCGTCTCTTGCTCAAGGTCGCGGAAGCTCACGATGTTGCCGTAAGCCTTCACCGAATTGAGAATCCGGTTCGTTCGCGAATACGCTTGAAGCAGGCCATGGGCTCTAAGGTTCTTGTCAACAAAGAGCGTGTTCAGCGTGGTCGCGTCGAATCCGGTGAGGAACATGTTGACCACGATCACCAGATCGATCTCGCGGTTCTTCATCCGCAAGCTCAGGTCTTTATAGTAGTTCTGAAACTTGTCTGATGACGTGTCGAACGAGGTGCCGAACATCCCGTTGTAATCTTTGATTGCGGCGTCAAGGAAATCTCTGGCTGGGCCGGAAAGTTGAGCCGTTTCGAAGCCTTCTTCTTCAAGCGCTCCGTTTTCAACCTCCTCATTTGCGGCGTACGAGAAGATGATCCCTACCTTGAGCTGCTGGTCGGGAACGAGAGAACCCTGCTGTCGCTTGAACTCGGCGTAGTAGGCGCGAGCTGCATCAATCGAGGCCGTTGCGAACAGCGCATTGAAGCCTCGAACTCGCCTTTCTCCCAGTGAGTATGAGTCGTTGCGCTTAGTCTTCTGATCGAAGTGTTCAAGGATGTAGGCGGTGACCTGACTCAAGCGTTCAGGTGCGAGGAGCGCCCTCTCGGTGTCAATGGATGAGACCTTCTTATCGAGCACGTTCCCGACCTTGACCGTGTTCACGTAGTCGATCCGGAAGGGCAGGACGTTCTTGTCGGTGATCGCGTCCACGATCGTGTAGGTGTGAAGCTTCTCACCGAAAGCCTGCTCTGTCGTCTTGAGGTTGGGATTGCCTCCGCTCGACATGTTGGCGGTGAAGATCGGCGTACCGGTAAATCCAAAGAGGTTGTAGCGCTTGAAGGCGCGGGTAATCGCCGTATGCATGTCCCCAAACTGGGATCGGTGGCACTCGTCGAAGATGATCACGATGTGCCCTCCAAAAACCTCGTGTCCCTTGTTGGCGGCAATGAAGTTGTCGAGCTTCTGGATCGTCGTGATGATGATCCGGGCATCCTTGCTTTCAAGCTGTCGCTTGAGGACGGCCGTCGATGTATTCGAGTTGGCCGCGCCCTTCTCGAATCGGTCGTACTCGCGCATTGTCTGGTAGTCGAGGTCTTTGCGGTCCACGACGAAGAGCACCTTGTCCACGCTTGGCATCTTGCTGGCAAGCTGGGCGGTCTTGAAACTTGTGAGGGTCTTGCCCGACCCGGTTGTGTGCCAGACATAGCCGCCTGCTTCGAGCGTGCCGAGCTTTTTGTAGTTGGTCGCAATCTCGATCCGTTGGAGAATGTGCTCGGTGGCTGCGATCTGATATGGCCGCATGACCAACAGCATCCGGTCGGCGGTAAGCACGCAATACCGAGTCAGGATGTTGAGCATCGTGTGCTTGGCAAAGAAGGTCTTGGCGAATGGGATCAGGTCTTGGATCGCTTTGTTCTGCGAGTCGGCCCACCACGACGTGAATTCAAATGAGTTCGATGTCTTCCTGACTCTCTTGGCTCCCGCTGCGTCCTGAATGTGCTGTCGGCGGGTCGTGTTGCTGTAATACTTCGTGTGCGTTCCGTTGCTGATGACGAAGAGCTGAACGAATTCAAACAGGCCCGAGCCAGCCCAAAAGCTGTCGCGCTGGTAGCGGTCGATTTGGTTGAAAGCTTCTCGGATCGCGACCCCTCGTCGTTTCAGTTCGATGTGAACCATCGGCAGACCGTTTACCAGCACCGTCACGTCGTAGCGGTTAGCTCGTGCGCCCGCGACCTCGTATTGATTGATGACCTGGAGCCGGTTGTTGTGGATGTTCTGGCGATCGATCAGCTTGACGTTCTTTGTGGTGCCGTCGTCCCTAGTTAGTAGCTGAACCGGGTCTTCCTGAATGCGAACCGTCTTTTCGGCGATGCCATCGTTCTGGCCCGAAATCTTGGTCTCGTAGAACTTGGTCCACTCCGCGTCCGAGAACTTGATGTCGTTGAGCGACTCGATCTGCGTCCGAAGATTTGCGATTAGCTCCTCTTCTGAACCGATCCGAAGATAGTCGTAGGCTTGCCGCTCCAGCTGCTTGATGAACTCCCTCTCAAGGGCATCTTCACTCTGGTACGTCGTCTCGCGAACCTGGCTGTCCGGAATGTACTGCGCGATCACCGTGCTCTCGTTTGAGACGGCGATCGGATTGTAGTTGTACGGCTTGCGCTCTTCGCTCATCCAACCTCCTGGAACGTGAGCAAGCGGTCGCGGTAGTGCTTGTATTGCTGACGCCTTGCGCTTAGCTCCGCTGGTAAGCCGATGCTTAGGTCATTTAGTAGCGCTTCAAACTTATCGAGGATCGAGACAACCCTGTTTTGCTCTTCGAGCGGGGGGATTGGAATCACGTGATTCTCAACGTCCTTTACTCGAACGTGGGGGACTCCCGCGCCTTTCTTCAACCCATGCATCCGTTCCTGGCTGTTCTGAAGCAAATAATAGATGAACTTCGGTGTTAGGACAGACTCATCTGGATGAACACTGAACGCATCTGTAAGGAAAATGGGACGGTTCCAATAGCTTACGAGCCCTGCGTATGCGCCGGATCTCGCTATAACGACCGTTTCACCGTGCCGGTTGGCAACCGAGTGAGTGTAAGTTGGAACCGGTCCGTTTGCGACAACAGGAATTTCTCCCGAAGTAGCTTGTCGCTCTGTAATTGCCGTCCCGCGAAAAAACTTGCAAACCTCAATCATTCTCGCCCACCTGATCCGTCTCTCTCTCTCTCTCTCTCTCGGTGAACGTCAGTAGTTGATCTCGATAAAAGGTATACTGTTTACGTCGCGCCTCCAGCTCCGCCTCCAGCTCCGCCTCCAGCTCCGCCTCCAATTTACTAAAGGCGTCTAGCATTCTAACGATCTCTTGCTGGACTTCAATTGGGGGGACGGGAATTTTGAAATCGCGAACTCGGCTATCTGGAATTGACGGGTAGTTACCAGGAACCTGCTTCTCCTCCACAAATCTACGGAACCGATCTGCGCCTAGAAGATGCGCAAGAAAATTTGTTAGAACCTCCTTTTGGATCGGTCGCAGAACGCAATATCCAGTGCTCGCAATTTGCCCGTCGAATGCAGCTGTGATGATCGCCCAGCGCATTTGTGTAGGGCGAGTTGTCGCAAAGATCACGTCGCCCTCGCGCACGATCTGCTGAGCACGGCTAGGCGCATTGTTCCGCGTAATCGTCGCGGTCTCGCCGATCTTCCTTGTTGTTCGGTCTACCGACGTGAGGTCTATGTACTGGAACTCGTTATCACCGGCGTTCGACCATCTGATGTTTGAGCCGCGGACCGTCACTTCGGCCAGCGTTTTGAATTCAACTCCGCTCGGGCAAAGTCTTCGGACGAGGTCGTCGATGTGGCTCATGACTGTCCCTCGTAGGCTCGTTGAATTAGTGGCAAAGCTTGTTCGACATCCGCCAAAGTTCGAACCTTTACTTCGAGATCGCCCGTTCCCCAATGGCCGATCGAGCGCACGTCGCGAAGGCCCTCGCGCATCTCTACGTCGTCAACTTTGATGTGTAAGTAGAGGTTGAGGTTGGTGTAACTGGCGTAAGTGATCGTCGCAAAATTTCGGGTTCGCTTGAATGCGATGTAGAGCTTGGTCGGTTTTTCGGTTACATCTTCCCCTTGACCCAAAATGGCTTGCCTTAGAGACTCATAGAGCTGCTTGATCTCAGGTGATGCTTCCTCCAACCACTGAGAGATTGGCTTGTCCGTTCCTGTTTTGGTGGCCTGTGAATTCGGAACAGGAGTGACGGTTGCATCAGATGACGTGATCCTTTCCAAAAGAAGGCGATCCTGTCCAAATCTTCGATAGCGTACGAGGTCGATGCTGCTGGGCATGAGCTCGTAAGCCCCAAGATCGTCGCGGGTGAAGTCGGTGGCGATGCAAATCAACCTGGTTGAACTGTGATCGATCGCGTCTGCGACCTCCTTGCCAAGTTTCTCGAAAACGACCTTCCAGAACTCGGCCTTATGACTGCGAAGCCATGCCATGTAGGACATGCCCTGATTGATGACGGTCCGGTTCTTGTCGAGCTTGTATTCGATGACGACCGGAAATCCGTTCTCGTCGATACCGAGCGTATCGATCCGCCCTCCCTGGCCGGTCGAGAATTCAGACGCGACGAATCGAACGCCAAGTAGCGTCTCCAAGTTGCTCTCAAAGAGATCTTGAACTTCGCGCTCCAACTTATAGAAACTCGGTTGATTCTCCTGCACCTTGCCATTGTCGATGGCGAAAAGACGGAGCTCGCTCATACCGCGCTCCCCTCCAAGTCGGCAACAATTGCGTCGATCTGTGTTCGAAGATCCGATTGCCGAGCAACGATCTCTGCGATCCTGGCGTTCAGCGCAGTGATGTCAATGGCCTCAGAAGTGTCTTCTTTCTCAACATAGGATGAAACGGAGATGTTGTAGTTGTTCTCCTCGATGGCCGCAGCCGAAACTAGTTTAGTGAAGTGGGCTTCATCTTTTCGAGAAGCGAAAGCTTCGAGAATCTTCTGTTGATGTGCGGGCATCAATTTGTTCTTGTTGCCCACGCGCGTGAACAGAGTAGATGCGTCGATAAAGAGAACCGAATTGTCCTTTTTTGACTTCTTCAGAACGATAACGCAGGTTGCGATCGTCGTGCCGAAGAAGAGGTCAGGTGGAAGCTGGATGACGGTGTCGATGTAGTTATTGTCGATCAAGTATTTCCGAATCTTCTGTTCGGCTCCGCCACGATAAAGGACGCCGGGGAACTCGACAATTGCCGCTGTGCCGTTCACCGCAAGCCAACTGAGCATGTGCATCGTGAACGCAAGGTCGGCAGCCGACTTCGGTGCGAGAACTCCTGCTGGAGCGAATCGTGGATCGTTGATGAGAAGCGGGTTCGCGTCGCCGTCCCACTTGATCGAGTATGGCGGATTTGAAACGATCGCCTCGAAGGGTTCATCATCCCAGTGAAGTGGATCGGTTAGTGTGTCGCCGTGCGCGATGTTGAACTTCTCGTAGTTCACGTCGTGCAAGAACATATTGATCCTAGCCAGGTTGTACGTAGTGAGGTTGACTTCTTGGCCAAAGAAACCTTGGCGAACATTCTCCTTCCCGAGCACCTTCGCGAACTGGAGCAACAACGAGCCCGATCCGCAAGCGGGGTCATAGACCTTGTTTACTTGTGTCTTGCCGGCGACGGCGATACGAGCGAGAACTTCAGAAACCTCTTGGGGCGTGAAGAACTCGCCTCCCGATTTGCCCGCCTGGGAAGCGTACATGGTCATCAGGAACTCGTAGGCGTCACCGAAGAGGTCGATTGAGTTGTCTTCGTAGTTGCCGAGTGGCAGGTCACCGATTGCTTCCAACAGCTTCACGAGCTTCTCGTTTCTTTTCGCGACGGTCGGACCGAGCTTCTGAGAGTTAACGTCAAGGTCGTCGAAGAGGCCCTTGAGGTCGTCTTCGCTGTCCGAACCGACGGCCGATCCCTCAATGTTGTTGAAGACACGCTCAAGCGTCTCATTTAGGTTCTCGTCGTTCTTCGCCTTCTTCCTGACATTCGCGAAGAGTTCAGATGGCAGGATGTAGAACCCTTTTTCGTCAACTGTGACCTTTCGACCGAACTCCGCATCTTTGTCACTGATCTTGGAGTAGTCGAAGTCCTTCTCTCCGGCTTCTTGCTCAAGCTTGTTGATGTAAGACGTGAGGTTCTCGGAGATGAACCTGTAGAAGAGCATGCCGAGCACGTAGGATTTGAAATCCCAACCATCGACCGATCCGCGCAGGTCGTTGGCGATCCGCCAAATGGTCTTGTGAACCTCGGCGCGCTGGGCCTCGCTTGTGCTCGGAGGCATCAGGCGCGGCCTCCGCCTAAGGCTAGTTCAGAAATCTTGATCCCCATGGGTGCGTACTCCGGCCCTCTGCACCCTACCGGGTGGCGCAACTCGGCCACTGAGACTGATTTTGGCAGACATTGCCCGCATCGTATCAATCTGGTTCGGACTTGTGAACAGATGAGTTCCTTTTGGAGGCGAGTTCGTTCGCCGAAGGCAGTCGTTTTTGGCCTCCCAAGAGCAGCTTGATACGCCTGAATTGCGACCGCCAAGGCTGGTCGCACCTAGGAGGTATCAGACATGTCTCGAACCGCCGTCGGAGCGGGAGCTTCGACGCTTCCAGGCCGATCGGCCACGAAATCGTCCCTTTCGATTGAGGTCCCATCTCGATCAACACCCTTTGATCAGGAACCCGGATTCTATGAGCCTGCCGGTCTGTGGCTCTACGGCAACGTCCGGTTGCTGAGTGTCAACCTGGCCATGATCTCGCAGGCCTGTGGTCCTCCGGATCACGCTCCCGACGAACTCGATGAGATCGAGCGGATGGCAGAGCAATCCATTCTTGAGGGCAAGGTCCTTGTCACGGGAATTCACAGCCCGGCTCACATGCGGGCAGCGATTGTTCCGTTAAGATGGGGCGCTCCCCGGATATTGGTGGTTGCCGGGGGCTTCAAGTATCACCTTGGAGCCGACCTGAAACAGGAACCATTCCGCGCTGCCAGGCTCTGGCGGTACCAGTGGGATGAGCGAACGGACCTGGTGGTTTCACGTCGGGCCCCAGAGAAGCTGCCCACGTTCGCTCGGCACAACCCAACTGTGGATCGCCTCGTGAGCAAGATCGTCAATCAAGAACTTGGGGGCTGCCTGTTCGGCAATCCCGAGTTCTGAGCCAACAGCCCCTCCTTGAGGGGCTGTTCGATGAGTGAGCTCCTTCAGATCGAATGATTGAAAATCGACAGAATAAGAGTAGACTCAGGGCACAAATGGTCCGCAAAGTATTCTTCGTTACTGGAGCTGCCAAGCCTGGCATCGGTGTTGCCGTGACCGCTCGCCTGCTTCGGGAGGGCCATCGAGTCATCGGAACCTATGAATCTGAGGATGCGGACTCAGCCAAAGCGCTGATTGCTCAACATGAGGGAGGTCAACTCAGTCTGCATACAGTCGATCATTCTAGTCGCTCACAGCTTGAAAACTTGGTCAAAAGCTTGGACACACAGCTGAACGGCGTGGTTCACGCCCAGTTTCTTTTCGAGATGGAAGACCCGAATCACTTCGATCATGAGGTTTGGGATAAGAGCGTAGCGGTAAATCTCTCTGCACCGAATTACTTAACGCACGAAATGAGCAGTTTGCTTTTAGACGGATGCTCCATTGTTGTCATCACGAGCACTGAAGGCTTCATTGGTTCATTTGGAGCATCTTCGTACGCTGCGACCAAGGCGGCAATACATAACCTTGTTAAGTCACTTGCTAATAATCTCGGTAGCAGGATGATCCGCGTGAATGCGCTAGCGGCAGGATGGATCGGAGGTGTAATGGACACAGACGAAATATTTAACATGTCTCGGCGCATTACACCATTGGGTCGCTTAGGCTTGCCTGAGGAGGTCGCGGCTGTTGTATGGTTTTTGCTATCAGATGATTCGTCATTCGTTAATGCCACTACCATTACGGTAGATGGAGGCTACACGGCGGTCGATACGATCGCTAAGTATGAGTTCGAACAATCCAAACGTGGTGGTGAGACGAGTTGATCGACCGCTTTTCATGGCGCTCCTATGATTTGAACACTCTTTTGCCGGCCGATTGGCAACAGGCTATATTGAATGTATCTGAGGACGCCATTGCTAAGACATTGAAGCCGAGATCTGTAACTTCTCGAGAAGGCGACCCTGACCTCAGTATTCCAGTATTGACCGTAGATGGGACTACTGTGAGACATCGATTGCCGTGGCTGTATTCGCTGTACGAGGGCCTTTTTCGGGACCTGGCGCAACTTGGGACTCATGAACCTGTTTCAGTCGCTGCCAATGCAGTCTATGGGGCAACGCTCAACGTCCAGCGCGGGGTGAAGATGCGTTACGAATGCCACGTCGACTCCAATCCGATTGAAGGGCTCCTCTACGTGACAGATCACCCCAAGGGATCAGGTGGGGAACTAGTTGTAGCAAACTCGACAATGGCTAACAGCGTTTCAGAAGTTGATGCGGATTGTAGCGTGGTGTACCCGGCGTCGGGGAATCTTATCTTCTTTGATGCAAGGCGTTTTGCTCACTATGTGCGGCCGCTCACTTCGGATTCGGCAGTGCGCGTGGTAGTGGCCATGAACTTCTATACACCTAGCAGCTCGGAGGCGGATCGTCCCAAAGACCTCAGCGGCCACTTATTCGGCTACCAGGAGTAGAGTGTGCGCGCCAACAAACAGCTAAAGAAGACTGAAAGAATCAAGAAGGCGTATGACTTCTGGCCGTACACTGAGTTGTTCCTTGGCTTGGTGCTCGGGCTCATTCTCTATCTCATCAAGCAACCTGTTCTAGCGAACATTACTCTTATCCTTGGGCCAGCATTGTCTGGCAGTAGAATGCTGCTCACTAAGAAAATTGAAGAAGAGTTAGCTCCTGTCAAAAGCCTAGCCTTAGTAGTTGATCTTGAGAGGCAGATCGACGACCCGGAGCTTCTTGACTTCGTGCGATCCTACAATGAAGTTGTAACCGAAGATTTTCACCCGCTAAGAACACACCTTGTCCACAAGTCCACAAAACTGTTGAAGCAGTATGCGCGTGAGGAAAGGTCCGAGGAGTTAGCTACGGGAGCGTATTACCAATGGCTCTTACCGAAGCTTGAGAAGACTCAGCGTGGTGATCGCGTGTGGGCCGTTTCGATGATGATGGACTGCGAGTGGGATAGTTCACCAAGCGAGGAACGGTTTCTTGAAGAGAATATGTCAGCAGTTGAGAGAGGTGTGATTCTTGAAAGGGTCTTCGTGACTAAGTATAGTCAGCTTGCCGAAATGCTTGCGAATAAGGGAGTGCAAGCACATTCGTATAAAAGTGATTCAAATTTGAGGTCGTTTGTTGTGTTTGAGGAAGACCTACACAAGAAGGACCCAGAATTGCTACGGGAGATCAAAGATGGGTTCATTGCTTTCAACGACAAAGTTGTACTCATAGACGTGAGTTCTGAGGAGGGTATGCGAGGATTTTTCGTTCAGAAGACGGCAGAAATCAGGTCTTATGCCCGAATGTTCGACCGCCTGAAAAATCTTGCTCGACCTCTGAACCATCCCTCTATATGCGCTAGAGACCAAGGGTCTTTGAATCAACGGCTTGCCGATTCCGCGGCGCCTCCCGAGGTTCCTCAACTTGAACAGGTAGATCAGCAGCCATAAACTAGCTTGATCGTTCAGCAAACGAGACAAGGCTTGAGTGCGCGGCGTGACTTGGCAATGTCGAGCGATGAAGATAGAAGTGGCTGGCAAACAGTTCGTTTTCCCTCGGGAGTGCGCTTGCTGTGGCGGCTTTCCTGAAACGACGATCACGCTCAGTGGCACTGAACGGAATCGGAAGTCTCGCACTCGTGGTTGGGCTTGGGATGTGCCGTATTGCCAAGAGTGTCGTCGTCACGTCGCTCGTACTGACCGGGCTTTTATCGTAGGAATGTCCATTGCCGCTCTGTTCGGTTTTTGTTCGCTCCTGTACGCGCTTCTCGTCGAAATGCGACTAGGCTTTGTCCTTTTCGCAGCATCTGTCCTGCTGACAATGCTGGTAACTGCTGTATTGATCCCTAGGATACGACCTGGAGCGGCATGTTGCACGGTCTCTCGCGCTCTTATCTACCTTGGGTCTGCTGGCAACATTCACTCTTTCGACTTCAAGTCCCGGCACTATGCGCGTGCTTTTGTTCGCGCGAACCGACTAAAACTTGTCAACGCCTCAACGGTAGTGTCCCAGATGGTGAGGGATCTTCCCGTTAGCGAAAACCAGGTTGCGCGTCGGCTGGCGAAGCGTTTACGATAGTTCGGTGAATGTTCGGTCTAATGTTCATTAAATGCGGCCACCTTGCCTGCCTTGGCACGCTCTGAGCATGAAGAACAAATCAAGCACGTCCGGTCCGGTCCGTTGTCACAATCGCATCGCGGCGATCATGGCTCATACGAGTCGATACAGTTTTCGGGGAACGTCGAGGTTGGCTAAAGATGCAGGGGTCGCGAAGTCGACAATTTGCCATTTGGCGCATGGCCAATCGAGCCCCATGTACGTCACGCTCAAGCGGATCGTCTCTCAACTGGAATTTCAAATCGCACGTCGACTGGGAACTCGGGAGATTGTTTCGGAGGACGGAACTTACAAGACTCCGTTCGTTTGCCAGCTGGTCGGCTGCGCTGGCTGTTTGCCCGAGGGAGCGTTCCACCCCGATGGCACGTTGAAGGACGAATGGTCGCATGTCCAACCGGGCAAGTGGACCGGTGACGTCGCTGAATTCGAGGGCTTGAACTGATGGTGGGCGCACTAGATCGCTGCATCAGCGGCGGCAACAGCAGCAGCGGATTCTATGACACCCCTCGCATTGCGGCGCTCGACTTCAAGAGATTTCAGAGGTGTGTGTGGTTGTGGCTCGGGGCGTCCGGCTATAAGCATATGCGATCGGGCGGTCGTCGGTCTGAGCGTGGTCGCGGTGCTTCCGGTCCGGATTTCATTGTTCGAGTGGGTGAAGATGGAATGGATGTGGCGGTGCAAGTGCGGCATTGGAACTCACCTGTTTCGAAGCGGGCGGTCGATGAGTTTCGAGGGTTGCTCCTCCGCGAGAACATTCCGGCCGGCATGATCGTGGCGAAGTCGCGCTGCTCTCGGGCCGCTCGTCTCGCCGCCGCCGAATATCCTGGGCGACCGATTCGCATCATTGGAATTGACCGGTTTGTCGAGTCGATGATGCAGCTCGAATTCGATCTCAGTGCCCGTTTCCTGAAGATGCTCGGAAAGGTGCGGCTAGGCTATGAAGCTGACCCGTCCATACCCCAAAGTCGCCGCACGGCGCGGACGTTGACTGACGTTGAATTCGGTAATCAGCGCCCCAACTGGTGGCTCCTCGTCCTCGCGCTCGTGCTACTCGGATTCGTTATTGCCGGAGCCGTGTGATGAGCCGTCTTGAACCCATCGGTGAGTTGATCCCAAAGCAACCGAGTCATAAGCGGCGATTGAGTCCTGATGAAGCCATTCTCACGGACGCCGAAGAACTGACACTTGACCTCGTTCGAGTCGGAATTGGACTTCGTAAGGCTCAAAACCTCGTGGAGCGATATCCGCATGATCGGATCGCTCAGCAGTTAGAATGGCTGCCGCTTCGAGCCGCTCGTCGGCCCGCATCACTGCTCATTGCGGCGATTGAGAACAACTATGATCCTCCCGTCTATGCGAAGTAGATTCACCCCCTTTCCAAACGTGATCTTGGATCGAGTCATGCCTCATTTGACCGACACTGAGTTCCGAGTCCTCGCCCTAATCGTGAGGCAAACACTCGGCTGGCAACAGGATCGAAAGTGGTTGAGCCACGGATGGATCAAGGAATGCACGGGGCGTGAGAGCGCCGCGGTCAGTCGTGCGGTGGATGGCCTTGTCAAGCGCGGTCTGGTGATTGTTCATGACCGCGCGGGCAGGAGGATCAACAAGGCTGCAGAACGCCGAAGGTCGCGTTCAAAGCTTTCCTATTCGGTTCATCACCTATTTCTCGAATCTGAGCGGTATCGCTTGAGGATCGGGTTCGGCGCTCGCCAAAGGCGAACTTCGCAAAGCGAAAACAACAAAGGAAAGAAGAAGAAAGAAGAACACAGTTGGCTAACCTCACTCGACCTCAGTCGGAAATCTCAACGGTCTTGCCATGACTGAGCGCATACCAAACGCAGAGGTAGAACATTATCGGGTCGTCAACATCACTGAGCGCCAAAGCGACCTTAGTGGCAGAGGTCGTACGAAGTCGCCTCGTAATCTCCGGGAGGCTGATCTCAAGCGAGCGGGCCGCCGCTTTCGGGATCTCTTCCATGAAGCCAATCTAGCAGCGGTCAATGACCCAAACAAGTCTGAATACGAGGCCATTGACAACGAGCCCCCGGTCAGTCAGGAATTGGATCGAGACATCGCCGAGTTAGCGACGATCATCTTTGAGTTTTTTGACCAATGGAAACAGCAATAGCCTACATTCGCGTTTCAGATCCAAAGCAAGTCGTTGACGGCAACTCGCTTGTAACTCAAGAAATCCAGGTCAGGCACCTTGCAGAGAGTCGTGGGTATTACTTCGACCGGCTCTTTGCTGAGCCTGGCGAGAGCGCCAAGACTGATCATCGCCCCGTCCTCCAGGAGATGCTCCGCTATTGTGTCCAGAACCGGGCACGGATCAACGTTTTGATCGTGCCACGCATTGACCGACTGGCACGGAATACGTTCGACTACGCCTCTCTCAAAGTGAAGTTAAACCGAATTGGCATCAGGTTAGAGTCTGTCGGCGAGCGCATTGAGGACTCGCCAGTTGGTAGATTCACCGAAACTATCCTTGCATCGGTTGCTCAGTTCGACAATGAAGTCCGCGCCGAACGGTCTCGCAACGGCATGGTTCAGGCGGTTCGCGAGGGCCGTTGGGTGTTTGAAGCACCGTACGGCTACCGAAACATCCGCTTCAATGGCAAGGCGACCATCGAGCCCGAGCCTGATGAGGCTGCGACTGTTCGCCGCATATTCTTGGAATTGGCAGCTGGTGCTCACCCTAACGAGCTTCACCAGCGGCTAACCCGCCAAGGCATCCGGTTCACCCGCTCGCATTTCTTCAAGATCATCAGAAGCGAGAAGTATCTCGGAGTCATTAGAGCGTTTGGAGAAACGATCCAGGCGGCTCCGCCGTTCTTGCCGCTGGTTAGTCAAACCGAGTTCAGCGCGGCCCAGGCAGCAATTTCGAGGAAGACCTGGCCCCGAACGTACGATCGGGACAATCCCGACTTCCCTTTACGCGGCACGCTGAAATGCGCCTGTGGCCAGTTTATGACCGCCAGTTGGTCATCCGGTCGATCCAAACGATACTCACACTACCGCTGTTTGCATTGTCCACGGATCAATATTGCCACTAGCCTCGCTCACAAGCGGTTCGTGATGACGCTCAACTCCCTCAGCCTCAAACCGAGCGTTGCAGAACGTCTTGGACGATGCCTTGCTGCGAAAATGGTGGATTGGAACGCGGATGTTGAGATAGAGCGCGAAACGGCGCGAAAAGAAATCGTACGAATCGAAGAACTTCGGGCGGCCATCGCGAGGAAGAACGCACTTGAAGTGATTCCCGATGATCTGGCGAAGCAGCAACTGGGCGAGCTCGAAGCTGAATTGCGGCTCCTTCGCGAGCGAATGGCCCGCCAGATTCCAACAACCGAACAACTTGATTCGGCCATTCGGTTCGCCGTTGCCTTTGTGTCAAACCTCGGCAGCTTCTGGATCAAAGGGGATACCAAGCTCCAGAAGCACCTTCAGCGTTACCTCTTTGCCGATGGCATCGACTTTGCCGCACTTGGGCAGATTCGAACCGCCAAAAACGACCGATTAGCAGGTACGACCTCAACAAGAGGACCCGAGATGTCCTCGGTGGTGCCCCACCGTTTTGAAATTCCGAGCTTGTTTCGACTTACGAACGTTCGGAAAATGTCAGCTATTGAGCTGTGGGAGTCAGTCGTGGACCTTCATCAGAGATTTGAAGTGTTTAAGTAGATGGATGCCGCTTTGGAGATATCGTTGCTTCTTGTCGCGGACTAGATAAAAAACTAAACATGGGTTCCAAAGAGAGTCGCTCATCTCACGGTAGGCTCGTCTGTCACGCGCGCAACGGTAACTCCCCGCTCCTCAAGCACACGAAAAAGCTCGCTCAACTCAATTTCGAAACCGCGAGCGATCCGTGCCACGACATGAATGGACGGCATCTTGGACCCAAGCTCGATGTGGGTCATGTAGGTTCGGTGAATACCGCAACGATAGGCGAATCCTTCTTGGCTGTAGCCGCGCTGCGTACGCCATTCACGAACGAGCCGCCCAAATTCCTCGGATAAAGACAGCTCAGGCATCAAATCACGATGAAGAGCGTTGCATTCGATTGTCTACATGCGATAAGCTGGTGACCTTCAGTCACCCTCGGTTGAAGTACCAGGGTGGCGAGGTGAGCGGTATGCAAGGGTCTCAAAAATCGGGTTCATCGGTCGCCCGTGATCTGGTCGGAGGCATTGTGGGGGCCATGATTGGCTTCGGCCTGATGCGCCTCGGCCAATCCCGGATCGCTGATTTTGCGGTGGAGCAAGCACCTGGCTTCGGTTCCACCAGACGTGTTGACGAAACACCGATGATGCAGATTCTGATCTGGCTTGGTATTGCGCTAATGGTGATAGGTATCGCCTACGTTCTAGAGGGGCTTATTCGCGCTTCAAAGAGGACTGACTGACGATGAGAACGGTTGTCCTCTTGTTAGCTCTTACCGTCGCCAGCGGATGCGGTAGGAACGGGGATGATCTTGCGGAAGGGGTGCCTCCCGGAGAGCGGCCCTTGGATGTGCGTGGCGTCGTTCCACCTCCTCGGCCTAGTGACAACCTACCAGATACTAGTTCGAGTGTCGCAGAGACCGAATCCGAACCAGCAATAGGCTCAACCGAGCTCCAATTGCTTAAAACGCTCTCTGAGAATCTTGGCAAGGGGTTTGGTGAGGTAAACGCTGCGCTTGGCCCCCCGGACAAAACAGAGGGCGGCAGCAAATTGCATGCATACCGAACCTACTGGATGTGGTTGCCATCGTCGTCGCTTACGGTTAAACAGGGCATAAAGCAGGGAGGCCAACATAAAAGGGATGGCTCCATCTTTGTTGTTGCGGAGTTCACGCAGAAAATGGAGCTCTGCGCGTTAGGAGCGACGTGGCCACTCTTTGACGCCGAGAATCTTGTCAAAAGAAATGGCTTAATGGTTCCCGCCGTTAGACAGTCATTTCCTTCTCTACAACAGACCCTGGATCACCTTGGCATTGGAGAAGTGCGAGAGCCAGTGATTCTGGAAGGCGATGTTCAACAGAGTGCCGTTGAGGGGCAGAAGCCCACGGAACTCTGGATATCGAGGAACGGCCTTCGATTTGCTCCGCTGCGCGCTCTCTTTGTAGTCCACAAAGGAGACACCGAGTTTCACGTTCGGTGCTATGTGAACGAAGGGGCCGTCATCTCGCGAGTCGAGAGACTGAATGAATCAAGTGGTCAGCTTGAAACGGTAGAAACGGCCTCGATGAGCCGCTCTGCACTTCTTGCCTCCCCGATTTGCTCCGTCATGATTGCGAAGAAGGGCCATCGGATCGAGTATCCGCTATTGCCACCGGGAATTAGGCTTGCGCCAGCGCCACTTGATCAAATCCCACCCACAAGAGCTGGAAACCTCCGGTCGGTTCGGGTGAAGCTGTCTCAGGATTAGACCAACAAGTTTGCCCCGCCGATTAAGGCGGGGCAGAGGGTTCGGGCGTGGCATGACGAGCAAGGATGTAGTCCGCTGCCCTTCTTGCCTGAGTGGCTGCTAACACGATCGCTTTCGGATCGCGCTTCAGGGCAACGAGCCATCCGGAGATGTAGCTTGCAGAGTCCGCTATCAGGCTGTTATCCAGCCCGATCTCGGCACAAACGAAGGCTGAGGCAAGCTCTGCAACGAGTTCTTCGCGACTGTAATCCTCAGAGCCGAAATGAGTCGTCTGAGCTACTCCCGGCCGATTAAGTCGGCTTGGATGCCCCGTTGCGTGGCTAAGTTCATGAAAGAGCGTCGCGTAGTAGCTGTCCGCCGACTGGAAGCTCTCGATCCGGGGCATTGCCACAAGATCGTCAGATGGTCGGTAGAAGGCGCTCGTTGCATGAACTGCCAATCGCGGCGGCGAGGGCATGGATTCCACCACCGCATCTGCTGTCTCGATTCTAGCGACTGGCTGAGATTGAGCCAGCGGTTCGATTGATACCCCTTCGATCTGCTCAACGTTGAACACGATGAAGTGGCGGAGCAAGGGGATGGTTCTCTTAGAATCCTTATCTTCGGCTGACGGGCCGAGGATTTTCCAGAAGACAACCAACGAGCCCCGCTCCCCTTTGCGGACGTGCCCTCCGAGTTCGTTCGCTTGACGGACCGTCAGCCAACGGTGATCGGAAAACGGCGCGAGCCCAAGCGTGAAGAGATTCACCCCAGCGTAGATGCGCTTAGAAGCAGCGTTGCACGGAAGGAACTCTCTCCCCTTCCACGGTTTTCGCCACGGGACGACGCCGCGTGAGAGCGCTGAGAGGATTTGGTCGGTCACCCGCTCGTAAATCGATGACGATTTGTTCGCGGTTGAAGGGCCGCGAGACGATGATTTATTAAAGGTCTTTGACACTGCTGTATTCCCGGAGAAAATCTCCAAAAACAGGGTCTCGCCAACTAATGAGTGAAGCAAACTACGTTCCTGCGACAGAACGAAGAGTGAGATAATGGACCGCGGCCCGTGCGCGGGACCGCGCCGAGCGACTTCGATGGGAGCGATTGACGAAAGACGAGCGGGCCGTCAGCGAGGAAGGAGGAAGAGCGAGCCTCGAAGAGCGAGGATTGAAAATCGAGTTGGGATCAAATCAGTTCGCCAAACCCGACTAAGCTTGACCGTATAACTGGCCGGGTTTTGCGGAAGCCTTGCTCATCCGCCTGGTTCAACGAGAGTTCGCACTTGCGAGAATGCGCCCTTCAAGAGCGCAATGTTCCCATCTAAGAATGGAGCTCCATCCCATTCCTGTGCCGCCTGACTCACAGAACTCTGAAACTTCTCGTCGGAACTCAGGTCAATTCTCGATGAAGTCGGTCGATGTCCATATACGGGCTCAAAGCGGTCAACAAACTCCTCGTAGTCAATATCGACAATGGACAAGCCGAACACATCCGGCTTCAACCCGTATTTGAGATCAAGCGTTAGACCTAAAACGAGATATGTCTGTTCACTCGGTCTGATCTGGCACTGCTCCCAAACCTTCTGCATCGCGGACCGCTTGAGTAGCTCGAACAAAGTATCGGGGTGAGTGTGATCCATAAGTGCAAAGTCAACGATGCCGCCGAATGGCACCCAAGCCTCACTAAGAAAACGATGCCTCCTAGACTTGTAGCGAACAATCAAGTGTCGGTCTCGAGTAATGACCAAGAAACTGTTTCCAAGCTCGCTGGATAGATTGTCAGACGCCCCTGGAGATGGATTCAAACTGACAACTCGACCGGTTGCGTTGCATTGAAATTTGAAAGGCAGGCTTTGGGTCGTGACTACATCCCGAAGGTAAGTGGTTCTCTGAATCTTGCATTGTCCCCTGACTAAGCCTGGCAAATGAACGTGAGAAAATCGAACCTTGGACGATTCAAAAAGGTCACTGGCTCCCTGAAACGCCTTGCCTAGAGCCAGCCATGCGAACTCATTCCATTCGGGCAATAGCTCATAGTCAGTGTGATCCAAGTGAAGACGAATTTGCTCACCTTCCTCAGATTGGAACAACGAATCAAGAAGCGGACAATGCGCGAACCGCGATCGATTCCCACGTACTGACATCAGGTACTGCCATTTCTCGCCCATATAGGTTGGGATATCAAGAGGCGTTAGGTGAGGTTGCCCCCCAAGCGGTGAGAAGCCGTCAATGCTGATTGGCGGGCCGCTAAGTTTTAGCTGCTCCTTGCCGGTCAACTCGACGATTCTTTGTCGAGTGGTGCTGCTAAGATGCTCCTTAGCTTCTGACATAACCGTGCGGAGCCGGTAATTGATCGCAGAGCTCCTCTGGGCAGTCGGTTGCCACTCGTTCCATCCAAGAAAGAATGCCTCGTCATATTGCTTCGCGCTAACAAGTAAGCGTAGGACGATGAGAAGTCGAAGCCAAGCTTGGTCGGAGTTTCGCTCTGACGTTCGTAGAAACTCGAAATGTGAAGCTATCCTGACGATAAAAGGCGCGCCTGTAACCCACGAGCAGTACGACTCAATCAGCCGGTCGACTGACCTAATGGATTCGCCGATGCTTAAAAGCTCACTCGCCAATCTCGCTACAAGTAGCGGCCCCCTATCTGTACCGAATGCTTGAAGGTCATTTGACTTCCACCTAGTGATCACGGCCCGATGGACTTCTAGTCGCCGCGCAAGATCTGCTTGCGTGAGATGTTGTGGACAGAGCCGCTCGATCGCGTACAAGAGGAAATCGGGGAATGTGCTCATAGCTCGATCGGTCATTGGCGTCCTCTGCTAGTTGCAGGTTTTCTCCACGTTCGCAACGGTCGATGCCTCAGGATGGCAGTGTCGGGGCTCGGTATGAAAAATGCCGGGCGCTGTTAGAAGCAGCAACCCGGCTGAGCGATAGAGATGAAACACCCATCCCACCGCCGGGGCATCATCGCCCAGGTACTCAGATTTGTCAAGAGGTGGAGCACCCACGCTCCATTATTTACCCGCCGCAACTATCGGCCTCTAACCTGGCCTGAAATTGCTGTGTTGCGAGAACGCCTGCTCGCAATGCCAGAGAGCAACGCGGACGAGGCCCTCCGAGTTCTTCTTCGGAGTCTAAACGCAAAGAGAAGGCTTTCCGCGAAAGAAAGTAGGGCCACGGAGGTCAAATGAGCCTCCATCCCGTTGTGATCTCCGATCCGACGGTGCCTCAGCACTGGATCGGAATTGGCCGTCGATGGTTTAGGCGACCTGACTCGTTCGTGAGCGAGCTCATTGAACTCACTCCCGATGAACTCCGCAAACATTGTTACGTGCTGGGCGCCACAGGGAGCGGCAAATCGAATCTGATTCACCACATGATCGCCGGAGACATCGTTCGGGGGCACTCGATCATCGTGCTGGACGCCAGAGGTGACTTGGCTCTCGCGACGGCAGATATAGCTGCTCGTTCGGGAGTGAATCCTGAACTCGTCCGGTTTTTCGATCTGGGCGACAACGAGAGTCCCCTCGGCTTCAATCCATTGAGCGGAAGCGGCGAACCGTTTGCCAAGGCGCTCGGTTTAATCGATGCGACGGCCTCCGAGTCTGCGTCATGGGGAGTCCAGCTCGAAGAAACGTTTCGCAACGCTGCTTTACTGCTCGCGGAAACAGGCTCTCCGATAACACAGCTCTACGCGCTCTTCCACGACAGACCGGTGCGCTTGGAAATCCTCTCAAGAGCGGTTTCCGCAAACCTATTCGAGTACTGGTCGAAGTACGACGCCATGACGAGCGACAAGCAAGCGTCCATCGCTGCGGCTGTCATGAACAAGCTCTCCATCCTCACATCGACCAGTGGACTCCGAACAATGTTCGGGCACCCCAATCCGGTCGATCTCGGAGCCCATCTTCGGACACCTGGCAGCATTACGATCATTAGCTTGGCGGTGCACCACCTCCATCAAGCTGGTTGGCGGGCAGGCGGTCTTTTCTTAAACGCGATCTGCCGAGAAGTCTTTTCTCAAGTTCACGTTGCCGAACGACTGAGAAACCCAGTCAGGCTCTACGTTGACGAGTTCGAGAACTTTGACTCCAAGTACTTTGAATCCATCCTTGCCGAGGGCCGTCGATTTCGTCTCTCACTTGTTCTCGCCCACCAGACACTCGCTCAACTTAAGAACCACTTCCGATCCATCGTCTTAGGCAACGTCGGCGCGAAGATCATCTTTCGATGTTCTCACGCCGATGCCGACACCCTAAACCGCGATATCAGTGGCGCCCGTGGAACATTTGATCTCCCGTCCCTCGGAATTGGACAGGCACTGCTCTGGCGACTTGGCCAGACACCTCGCTTCATTGAAGTAAATGAACCCATAGTCTTTGGCTCGGATGCGGTCAGCGACCGCACTCGGGCGTTCCTCGCCGCCTCAAAGGTGGGCTTAGATGCACCCAAACGAGCCGAGAGCTTTACGGTTGGTCAGCCCCTCGTTGACACCAAACCTAGAAGGCAATCGAAGCCCTCGATGGAGGATTGGCTCGAATGAGACTGACTCTTCTCAGCGAAGCTTCTGAACACGAATCCCCGGCGGTGAACCCATGAGGATAACGAAGCGGGACGTGACGGTCCTCAAAGACTTGGCCCTCAGCCACGCACTGACCCGGGATCAGTTCATGAAGCTTGGGCACTTCTCGTCGATTACGCGAACAAACACGTGCCTGCGCCGACTCGTTTCAGCGAAGCTCGTTGCTCGCCTTCAAACGCCTTTTTGGGGTCAGTCGATCTATACGGTCACTAAGTGTGCAACTGATCTTGTCGGTCCCAGAATAGCTTCCCTCATTAAGGGTCGCTCGGTCTCGCCTCGGTTCCTGCAGCACGCTCTGACCGTGACCGAAGCTCGGATTGTTTTGTGCGAACAGCTTGGCGGCCCGTGGCGTTTCGAACCCCAATTGTGGCGGAAGCTAGATCGCCTCCAACACGAGATCCGACCTGACGGGTTAGTGCTCTCCACGGTGCCAGTCTTCGTCGAGATCGACCTCGGTCACGTTGCGCCAACTAAGTTCCGGGAGAAGCTTTTGGGCTATCAGGCTCTGGCGACTTCAGGCGATTGTGAGGCTCTTTACGGATTCCCAACTTTTCGACTTCTGACCTTGACCACGGGCACTCTCCGTGCCCACCGACTATCTCGTCTCACTCCGCTCGATGCGGGCTATGAGCACTGCGTTCAAACGCTTGCGAGTCTGGGTGTGACATTGACGAACGACTGGAGCTAACCCCATGAATCAACACCCCCTACAATCCCCAGAATCAACCATTGACGTTCCTGCTATTGACCAAATCGGCAACATTGGTCCGTCCTACGCAGCGGTGCAGCCGAGCACCGTCCTCGCGAATCCTGCTGAGAACGAGGCGTTCGGTGCCCAGCCTTTCGGGCCAGCACCCGATCCGTCGATCGTCTCGCTCCCCCAATCGCTACGGGAACAACTGCAGCGGGTTCAGCTCTTGCTCAACCAGAGCGAGTACGCCAAGACTCATGGCCGCGATGATCTTGCCCGTGCTAAGGCTGAGCAAGCAGTCAGCGTCATGAACAACCTCATCTGCCATTCGGCTGAGAGCGCGACGCTGACGATGCTGGCTGATATGGGATGCCAAGGCTTCCAGTCCGCCATCGTCGAGCAGACGGACGGCTTCGTCATTGTTGAGAAGCGCTTCCTCGGCATATCGTTTGGCGAGAAGGTCGTGCCGACTCGAAAGGTCGTGCGCCGCAACTCACAAGGACGCGTGTTCTAGCCAGGCCCCGCTTGTCATCAAGGACCGACTCCATGGAGAAACTCGCTTACCGAATTCCCGATGTCGCTGCTGCGCTGAGCATCAGTGAATCGAAGGTTAAGCGATTGATCCGTTCGAAGCGACTCGGTCACATCAAAGATGACGGCACGACGATGATTACCCGTCGTCAAGTGGAGGCTTATCTCCGCGAAAAGGAACTGGAGCAAGGGTGGAAAGAAAGCTAACGCCCTTTCGGCGACGCCGCCTTGACCACTCGCTCCAGTTCTTTCCTCAGAATCCCCTGCGCATCGCTCAAGAACCTCGTGTAGTTCCGCAGGTTGACGGTCAAGCCCCTGTGCTCAGAGCTATTTCGATTCACGCTGTGGCCCATATGCTCAAGGCGCGTGGATAAGCTCACCTTCGGGCAGAACTTTTCAAGCCACGTATTGTGGCTGAGCCGACAGTCTCTCGGTTCCAAGTCCTCCGGTAAGCCCGTTTCCTTGAGAATGCGGTGCCAGTTTTCATAGGTTCGTTTCTTCATCCGAGGGCTGTCGACAGACTTCGCCGGGAATAGGTAGCTATCAGTCTTCTCGGCCAACGGCCGTAGCAAGTCGGCCAAGGTTGGGCACATTGTAACCAGCCTCACCTTGTCGCCCTTTGGCAATCCGATGTCCTGCTTGCCAGTTGGTCCAAGCTTCACCGCCCGGTCTATGACAATCACTCCCTTATCGAAGTCGATCTGCTCTGCAGTGATCGCCATGTGCTCGCTCAATCGGAGACCGGCCAGAAAAAAGAGCCCGAGAAACGCTCGGTCTTCGTCATTCGAGAGCTTTCGGATCGCCTGCATCGCGTCCTTTGGCGTCACGACAATCGCTTCTCGCACTTCGGGGGTTTCGAGCTTGACCTTGGGGAACGGGTTGCGAAGATTCGGCAGCTTTTCATAGGTGTCGATGGCATCGTTCAAAACTTTCACGAGAACGCCTTGAACGTCCTTCATCGTCGCCTTGGATTTGCCTTCTTCCTTCATCGCCCGAAAGAAGGCGCGGGCGCGATCGATGTCGATGTGCTGGATGGGCAGTCTTCCAATTTCAGAGTTGCGGACGTGAGCGTTGTAGCGGCTGACTTTCGTTGAGATCGTCTTGAGCTTCATCCCGTCCTCCTGCCAGCGGCCTCCGAATCCGTTCGCCGATGTCCCGGCAAGTTCATCGAACCAAGCATTGAGCGTCAGGGCACGCTTGGCGTTTGCTACCTCGATTTTCTGCCCCGTGTGAACCCGTGCCTTGAGTTCCTTTAGGAACCTCGCTGCTTCGGCCTGGGTCGCGAAAGTGCGGTCCACCGTCGTCAGCTCGTTGGACATCGGATCGTCGTACGACCACTGAACCCGCCACTTGCCAGCGAGCTTGCCGCTAAGCCGCTTGCGGATTGAGCCTTCGCCTGAAATAGCCTTGGCCATGGTTCCTACAGTCTACCCTCTGGTTTAGGAACCAATCTTAGGAACCATTTAAGTTCATTTGAATCTGGTGGAGATGATGGGATTCGAACCCACGACCTCTGCAGTGCGATGCTCGCCAAATCCGAGAATTAACCAAAAATTGGCCTGATTTTGGGTCAATTTAGGTTCAAAAGGCGACCTCTGCAAAAGGTTAGCCCAAGCAGATGTCAATTCAGCGGAAAGCTGGCGGCAATCAAGGGACCGAAACGGTTCCCGCGAGCGGCGACGATGCCGACATGTAACGCGCCGTTCTTGGTCTTGATTGTCGTAGTCAATCCCGGATTTAGGAACTTGCCGTCGTACTGAAACGAGAGCTTCCAATCCTTACGCAGCGGAATGCCGACTCCGCCAATGAACCTGTTCTCTCCCGATGTCGTGACCCGCGCAAGACCTGCGTAGCCGCTTAGATGTAGTCCATTGCTCATCGGGAAAGACTTGCCCGCGCTGAGGAAAACCATTTGACGGCCTCCATCGAGCGAGTCCACCATTGCTCCCGCCGTGATCGATGGCAAGTCCGGCTTCTCCGGGGACAGCACGTAGCTGCCAAGCGGTCTAACAATGTTCTGCTTTCTCAGGTAGCCGATCCCAATCTCCAGCCGGTTAGTGATGCCATACCGAGCAAACACCTCCGTCTCTCCGGCCAGCCCTTTGGAGTGCATGCCGGATAGGAACAGATAGCCTTTCTTCACCAATGTCCCCACCGAACCGGTAGGGTCTCCGCTTTGTGCCGCGAAGCCACTAGCGGGTCAGATGGGTCATCCGGAGGTGGTCTGCGCGTGGCTTAGCGCGGCTGAAGCGGCCATGAAGGCAATGAAAGCAAAACGGTTCATCCTTGGCCCACTCCGGCCTCAATCAGTGCCTCGCGGCTGACCGGTTCGTTTTGACAGCAGTTCGCGATCTTGCCATTGACGACCACTGCGGGTAATCGATTGATTCCATAGGCGGCCGCTTTGTCACGGCACTCGTTCGTGGCGCATCCCTCTCGCAAATCGTAAACCTTGACCTCGCAGTTTGGGCATGCGAGCTCTTTGACCAGTTGCACTGCCGGCTCGCACACGGGGCATCCGGCGGTAAAGACTTCAATTGTGTTCATGGGTTGGTCTCCTGATTCTGTTTGCTGAGCGCGTCCGTTTGAAGAATCGCGCACAGGCATTCCGACTTGGGAAGCGTTCCGCGCTCCCAAGCTTCCAGTTGAGATGTCAATCGGACTCTCAGGCTCTGGAGATCGTCAATCTCTTGGCCCAAGGCCAAAATGCGGTTCCGCACTAACGCTGCGATCTCCGCACATGGCTCGGTCTCGTCCTTCAGCGCGTCGAGGGCAACCCGAATAAGCTTCAACGAGAATCTGGCGCGCTTTGCGGCAACGATTAGCCGGAGTCGCTCTAAGTCGGCAGGTTCGTACTCGCGGTAACCGGAGTCGCGAACTGAAGGCTTGGGAAGCAGATCCTGCGCTTCGTAATAACGCACTGTGCTCACGCTTACTTCGGCCCGTTTGGCGAGTTCCCCGATCTTCATCTCACTCACTATGAAGTGTGAACCACGGTTGAGAGTCAAGGGCCACCGGCAGAATCTTCGGCGCGAAGCCAGATTAGCCTCCTCGAACCGCTTCTAGTTTAGGAACCAATATTAGGAACCAACTCAGGTTCGATTGAACTTGGTGGAGATGATGGGATTCGAACCCACGACCTCTGCAGTGCGATGCTCGCAAATAGCGCAAGTTTGGACAAAACACGCCATTTTTGAACCTAAATGACCTCTGCAGTTGCGGTTTGCAGAGGTCGCGTTCCTCAGCCGCTGAGGGCTCCGTTAGAGGGACTCAATGTCCCACCGCAATTTCGCTATAATATGTTGTGCCTTTGGGCCGCTCTTTAATCCTCATATGGTTGCTCCTGCTTGGACAAGCTCATGCTTGCTCGGGCGCTTGGGTGCTGCCCGACGGTAGGGAGTGCCCCACGTGTCCGCGCGGACCATGCTTAGACGGCAAATCGGAGAATCAGTCAGAGCGAACGATCTCGGTCAGTGGATCACTAGATTGCCATGAATGTTGCACTCTGACTTCTTGCACGGATTCGAAAGAGAAACAAGCGGCAGTCCCGTCTCAGCAGTTCCAACTCGTTTTCGCAATCCTTCCGGAAGCGATTTGCTTGTCGGTCGTTCGGTACATCGTCTGCAAGGTCGTTTTTGCGCACATTGAGCTGGGCTTTCCCAATGCGCCGCCCTCATCCACTTCTTCACGCGCTCCGCCTTTCCAACTGAGCTAGTTGTTCGCTCCGCGTTGCGCGGAGCCATGACCGTAACCTCAGTTGGAGATTTCTTGAGAACCCTACCCATATTCTGTCTCGCTGGCCTCGCCATTTCAGCGCATGCCCAGCAGATCGGGCTTGACGACGTTCTTCGTTCAGCCCGAGCTAATCGTCCCGTGCTTCAAGCGGCCAGTCTGCGACTGAGTCAAGCCAAGTTGACCAGCCGCGCCCTAGGAGCCTTTCCTGTCACGCGTCTCCTCGTCGGATACACGACTGATCCCGAAACAGGGGGGTCTGATGATGACCTCGTCTTGTCTCAACCGATCGATTTGTTTGGCCGAACAAACGCCTACCGTCGATCGGGCCGCGCTCTAGTCGCGGAAGCTGAAGCCAGCTTTCGTCAAGTGTCGCTCGACGTTCAGACGGAGGTGCTAGAGGCGTATCTGTCCGCCGTCGCCGCTGCAGAGTTGGCAAAGAGCGCAAAGGCCGTTCAGGCCGTTTACGAGCAGCTATACGAAGCGACGCGGCTTCGAGTCGAAGGTGGAATTGCGCCTGGATTCCACCTCACGCAAGTCGGCCTCGACCTTGAGCAAGCAAAGCTTCGCGCCGAGCAGCGTCAGTCCGAACAGAATGCAGCGCTTCGCAAGCTTGAGTCTGTTACCGGACTGTCTGAATTGCGCGAGTTTCAAGGTGCCTTTCCAGAGCTAGTGCCCGTTGCAACCGACGCAGAAGCCCTGAAGCGGCAGCGCCCTGAATTGTTGCTACTTGAGGCCCAAACCCAGTTAGCTGAGGCCGAAATTGCCATCTCACGAGCGAGCGGCAGGCCCGAACTGGAGCTTCAAGGCAGGAGAACGCCCTGGCAAGAGCGAGACGATCGGTATGGACTCCGACTTCAGCTGTCAATCCCGCTCTTCGATCACGGCCGAGTCGCTGCTGAAACGAGAGCTGCTGGAATCAAGGCCGAAGCCGCCCGCAAGGCGTTTACTGACGCATCCAAGTTGGCCGAGGGCGAAGTAAAGGCGGCGCAGATTGAAGTTGCGTCCGCGAGAGACCAAGTAGGCAAATACGAGGCACTAGTGGCACGCGCCAAGGAACTGGTGAATCGCCTTCGCCCCGGTCTCACGGAACAAGCGACAACCCTGATCGAAGTCCTGGACGCGACCCGAGTGCTCCGAGATCTTGAGCAAGCCTACGTCGAAGCACGAACTCGCCTTGCCGAAGCACAGGCAAGACTTGTCCGAGCTTCCGGCCAAATTCTGGAGGTGAACCCATGAAACGAATCCACTTGATTTGGATACTTGCCGGTCTCGCTGTTGCATTGGGCGGGTGTGCGAAGGACGGAGGAGCGACGGCTGCGAAGGATGAGCATGGCCACGAAGAAACTGGACACATCGAGGGCGAATCAGGGGCAACGAAGGAGGAAGCAGGTCACTCCGAAGACATCCAGTTAACTGCTGAGGCTATCAAGATCGCGGGAATTGAGACCCAGCCGGTCGAACAGAGGCTGCTTCAGCAAGAACTCAAGGTTCCGGGAACGGTGACCACTTCCTCACAGGGACGTGCGATCGTTACTCCGCCTGTTGGCGGGCAAGTTGTTCGACTCCATGTCAAAGCGGGTGACCGAGTTCGAGCTGGGCAACCCATCGCGACATTGCGATCAGGAGAACTGGCGCAAGCTTCAGCGCTGATCATCGAAGCCCAGCGAGGAGTCGTTACTGCCCAGGCCGCGGTAAAGGAAGCAGCCGCCGAGATCAATTTGGCAAACGCAAAACTGCGCACTGCCAAGCAGCAATTGGCTCGGCAACAAGCCTTCGCCAAAACCGGTGCATTTAGCCAGCCCGCTCTCCAGGCCGCCCAAAAGGACCTGGCCGACGCGGAAGCGGAGTTGGAGCGAGGTAAGCAGGACCAGACCGTCCACGAAGCGCAGTTGGAACGTGCGGAGCGGCTTTATAAGCAAGAGCTCATCTCCCGTACCGAGCTGGAGCAAGCAAGGCTGGAGGTAGCCACAGACAAGATACGGCAGCGAAACGCGGAGAGACGGACCGAACTCGCTAAAGCGACGTATGAGCGAGAGCGAAAGATCGCCGAGCAAGGTCTATCGAATTCGCGGGAAATCCAAGCCGCAGAAGCAGAGGTGCGTTCCGCAAACCTCGAAGTCCAGCAAGCGCACATTCGCTTGGTGTCCGCCAACTCGGCCGTTGTCGCGGCCATGAAAGGCGTTGAAGCAGCCCGCGCCGGGTACTCAGCCCTCGCGGGATCGGGGAGCGCATCGGGCGGTTCCGTGGTCGTTAAGGCTCCCATAAGTGGCGTAGTCGTCGACCTTGAAGCCACGATGGGGCAAGCCGTTGAAAGGTCGACAGAGCTAGGAGAGATTGAGAACCTGGCAACTGTTTGGGTGGTGGCGCAAGTCTCCGACAAGCAGATCGGAGCGGCCAGAGCCGGCACAGTCGCCCAAGTCAGCGTCAGCGCTTATCCTGGCAGGATCTTCAGTGGGGTTGTCCAGTCGGTAGGCAGCCGCCTCGACCCGAAGACGAGATCCATGCCCGTCCAGATACTCGTTGACAACTCCGGCTCGCAGTTACGCAGCGGAATGTCTGCAACGGTCCGGTTGGGAGTCGGCGCAAGCACACAGGCCGTCGTCGTTCCACGCTCCGCGATCATCGAAGATGGCGACAAGCGAAAGCTGTACATCGCCGAAGATGGTGGGAAGTTCGAGGAGCGGACTGTCACGCTGGGGCGTGTTCAAGGAGAGTTTGTGGAAGTTCTGGAAGGCGTCGCCATCGGCGATCGAGTAGTCAGCAAGGGCGCCTTCGTGCTCAAAAGCGAGAAGGTGAAGGGTGAACTCAAGGGGCATGAAGACTAATGGATCACAAAGCAAAAACTCAATGTGGCTGCGCGTCCCCGTGCGGCCCCGCACAATTCGTGGCCATCAACTACATTAGTGTTCGGAACGACTACGCACTTCGATTTGAAGAGCTTTTCGCGACGCGCGCCCATGCGATCGACCGAGTTCCAGGGTTTGTGGAGATGTTTGTTCTCCGCCCGGATCGAGAGGGCGAAGCCTATCTTATCATCAGCCAATGGGAGGACGAGAGTGGCTTCCGAGCGTGGGTCGGTTCTTCTGAGTTTGCGGAAGGCCATCAGCGAGGTTTCGACGATATAAAGGCGGCTAAAGCTGCCGGGCAAGAACCGCCCATGACGTCCAGCTTCCAGACATACAGGATTGTGGCAAGATGAGACGAGTCATACGTGTACTTCGCTGGCTCATGCTGGCTCCTCTATTGAGCGCTGAGTGCGGATGCAAACCGACCTCGCCCGAAGGGGAAGCGACTCGTGACTTGCCGGAGGTTTCAAGCCATGTTGGATAGACTCCTCCATTTCAGCCTGACTCAGCGACTCCTGGTTTTTGCCGGAACCATCGGACTTGTCCTTTGGGGAATTCTCTCATGGACCAAGCTCAATCTCGACGCGGTCCCTGACATCACCACGAATCAGGTGCAGATCAACACGCAAACCGGGGGCATGGGACCCGAGGAAGTGGAGCGGCTGGTGACGTTTCCCATCGAAACGGCGATGGCCGGCCTTCCCGGCGTGATGAACACCAGGTCGCTCAGCCAATACGGTCTGTCCCAAGTCACGGTGACATTCCACGACAACGTGGACATCTTCTTCGCGCGTCAGCTTGTGAACGAACGGTTGAGCAGAGTTGGCGCTGAGTTACCGGCGAATATTGATGCGCCACAAATGGGGCCGGTTTCCACCGGGCTCGGCGACATCTACATGTTCTCGGTCGAAAGCGACAAGCGCTCGATCACCGACCTGAGGACGATCATGGATTGGCAGATCGCGCCCCAGCTTCGCTCGGTCGCCGGAGTCGCCGAAGTCAATGTTGCTGACGGTAACGTTAAGCAATATCAAGTGGTCGCCGACATGGCTCGGCTGCAAGCGCGCGGACTCGGCATCCACGACCTGATCGAAGCCCTGCAGAACAATAACCAGAACGCGGGAGGAGGAGTTCTCGACTCTGGAGGGGAGAGAACGCTCATCCGATCGGTGGGCATGGCTTCCACACCAGAGGAAATCGAAACCATTCCCGTCTCAAGCGAAGACGGCACGCCTGTGCTCGTGCGCGACGTGGCCGAAGTCACGACAGGGACACCGGTCGTGACCGGACTGAGCACGAAGGATGGCCACGAAGCCCTTCTCGCCATCGCGATGATGCTCAAGGGGGCCAACGGACGAACGGTCGCCCAGGCAGTGGACGCCAAAATCGAGGAGATCAAGGCGCAGCTTCCCGAGGATGTCAAGCTGACGACGGTCTACAACCGCGCCAACTTGGTCAACAAGACGGTAGGCACGGTTGAGAAGAGCCTGCTGGAAGGCGGCATCCTCGTCATCGTCGTCCTTCTTCTGTTGCTTGGAAACTGGCGCGGCGCAGTAATCGTCGCTTTGGCAATCCCATTGTCGATGCTCTTTGCCATCGGCATGATGAACCAGTGGGGCATCTCTGGGAACCTCATGAGCCTCGGTGCGATCGACTTTGGTTTGATCGTCGACGGCGCGGTCGTCATGATCGAGAATGCCGTCCGCAGGGTTGCGGAAGCCCGCGAGCATGCCGGTAAGACGCTAAACCGTCATGATGTGCGGCACGTGGTCTGGGAGTCCTCGAAGGAAGTGGCCAAGCCAACGGCCTTCGCGGTTTCCATTATCACGGTCGTTTATTTGCCGATCTTGGCGCTGGAAGGAACCGAAGGCAAGATGTTCAAGCCGATGGCCTTTACGGTCGTGTTCGCGCTACTTGGCGCGTTGATCTTAACCCTTACATTGGTTCCGGCTTTGGCCAGCCTGTTCTTGTCAGGCGACACGCGCGAGGGCAAGAACCCGATCATGGGATTCTTCAGCCGTATGTACAAACCCGCATTGACCTTCGCGCTGCGCGCAAAGGCAATCGTTGTCGCGGGGGCTCTCGTTCTGCTGGGGCTAGCGGGCTGGGTCTTCACTACGCTGGGCGCTGAGTTCATTCCAACCTTGGATGAAGGCGACCTCGTTGTGCAGCCGATTCGTATCCGGACCGTCAACGCAGAGGAAACCATCCGGCTGGTAACCGCAGCCGAGAAGAAGGTGCTGGAAGTTCCGGAGGTGATCACGATGTTCTCCCGGAGCGGCACGCCTGAAGTCGCTACCGATCCAATGCCGCTTAGCCTTACCGACAGCTTCATCATGCTCAAAGAGAGGGATCAGTGGCGTGCGGGAATGACTAAGGAAAAGATCCGCGAGGAGATCGAAGAAAAGCTCAACGAAGTCCCAGGCCAAGGCTACAACTTCTCGCAGCCCATCGAAATGCGCTTCTCCGAATTGGTTTCCGGGGTCAAGGCCGACATCGGAATCAAGGTGTTTGGAGAAGACTTGGAGGTGCTCCGTCAGAAGGCTGAGGAGATTCGGGCGGTTGTTGCAGAAATCCCGGGCGCAGCGGACGTCGAAGTCGAGCAGGTTGAGCCCATCCCCGTTCTCCAAATCGACATCGACCGCGAAGCCATAGGGCGGTTCGGAGTTTCGATTAGCGAAGTCCAAGAGTTAATCAGCTCAGCCTTAGGAGGCGAAGAGATTGGGCAGATTCGTGAAGGGGACAAGCGGTATGAGCTGATCGTTCGTTTGCCTGCCGAAGTACGAAACGACGCTGATGCCATCGCGAGTTTGCCCGTGAAGCTAGCCAACGGCGAATCGGTCCCTCTATCGAGTCTGGCGCATATCGACAATCAACCTGCACCCGCCCAAATCAGCCGGGAATCGGGCAAGCGGCGCGTCGTCGTTCAGCTCAACGTCCGTGGAACCGACCTTGCTGGCTTCGTCGCGAATGCCCAGAAGGCCATTGACGAGAAGGTAAAGCTCGACGAAGGCTATTACATTACGTGGGGCGGTCAGTTCGAGAACCTGCAGCAAGCAAGCGCACGATTGATGATTGTGGTGCCTCTGGCGCTTGCCTTGATCTTCACCCTACTCTTCATGACTTTCGGCTCGATCAAGCAGGCGTTGCTGATCTTCACCGGCGTTCCACTGGCGGTGACGGGCGGTGTTCTTGCCCTATGGATCAGAGGGTTGCCCTTCAGCATCTCGGCCGGCGTAGGCTTCATAGCCTTGTCCGGAGTTGCGGTCCTGAATGGTGTTGTGATGGTCTCTGCGATCAACCGATTGCGACAAGAAGGCAAGCTCTTGGTTAAGGACGCCGTTAGCGAAGGTGCCCAGCAGCGTCTTCGTCCGGTGCTGATGACCGCTCTCGTTGCCGCCCTGGGGTTCATTCCCATGGCACTGAACACAGGCATAGGAGCAGAAGTCCAAAGGCCCTTGGCAACGGTAGTCATTGGCGGAATCGCTTCTGCCACGTTGCTAACCCTTCTCGTCCTTCCGGTTCTTTACACATGGTTCGAGCGTGACAACGAGCTTCCGGAGGAGCTATGAAGACGGTCTTCCGGATCGGAAAGATGGATTGCCCTACGGAGGAAGGCATCATTCGGAACCGTTTGAAAGGGATGAACGGGATCGAGCGGCTGGAATTCGACTTGATGAGCCGCAAGCTGACGGTGATCCACGGACATCCCGACGAAAGCACCATCCAGCAAGCCCTTGAATCGGTAGGAATGGATCCAAAGCTCGTAAGTGAAGACGAGCCCGAATCGGCGGGGCACGGACCGGCTGTTCCGATTCTCGATCGATGGCTCATGGGAGCTTCTGGAGTCCTCGCGGTGGCCGCCGAAGTCATCGCGTGGACTATGGGCACAGAACGGTCATGGCCGGTGATTGCTCTAGCACTTGGTTCGATTGCGCTGGGCGGCAAGGAGACGATTCGAAAGGGGATCGTCTCCCTGCGGACCCTCACGCTCAACATAAATTTCTTGATGACGATTGCGATCATCGGGGCGGCCTTCATCGGGCAGTGGCCCGAAGCCGCTATGGTCACCTTCCTCTTTGGGGTCGCTGAAATGATTGAAGCATTCTCGCTCGATCGAGCGCGTCACGCGATTCGCTCACTCATGGAATTATCCCCCGAGCGTGCACTTGCATTGGTCGGAAACGAATGGGTCGAAATCGAAGCTTCCAGCGTCGCTCTCGGGCAACTCGTGAGAGTTCGGCCAGGAGAACGCATCGCGCTAGATGGCCTCGTAAAGAAAGGTTCCTCCAGTGTAAACCAGGCCCCTATTACCGGAGAAAGCATCCCGGTTGCTAAAGCGGCTGGAGATCAGGTCTTCGCCGGGACGATCAACGAGAAAGGCAGCTTCGATTTTGAAGTTACGGCTAACACGGGGCAAACGACATTGGCACGGATCATTCGAGCCGTGCAGCAAGCGCAGAGTCAGAAGGCGCCCACGCAGCGTTTCGTCGACCAGTTCGCTCGGTACTACACGCCGCTCGTCGTCGTATTGGCAATCCTCATTACGGTCGTGCCACCCTTGCTTTTGGCCCAACCTTACTCGGATTGGCTCTACAAAGCATTGGTGCTCTTGGTGATCGCGTGCCCATGTGCGCTGGTCATCTCGACTCCGGTCACTGTCGTCAGCGCTTTGGCCTCAGCAGCAAGACGAGGAATTTTGATTAAGGGGGGCGTTTACATCGAAGAGGGTCGGAGGCTCTCGCGAATTGCTCTTGACAAAACCGGCACCTTGACCCATGGCTTGCCAAAGGTGACCGATGTTATACCGTTCGATTCCATTGAAGAAGTGGAACTGCTTCGATTGGCGGCTAGCCTCGACGCCCCGTCGGAGCATCCCGTAGCTACCGCCATTGTCGATGCCTACAAAGGCGAAAGAGCTTCTGTCCAAGAGTTCGAGTCCATTACGGGGCGCGGGGTGAGCGGAGTCGTTGATGGGCAGCAATACTTCCTTGGAAACCATCGGCTTGCTCACGAGGAGGACTACTGCCGCGCCGAGGTCGAGGCAGTTCTCGAAGACCTCGAAGAGCAGGGGAAGACCGTCGTCATTCTCGGCAACGCTGATCGGGCGCTCGGGGTCATCGCGGTTGCCGATACCGTCCGCGAAACGAGCATTCAGGCAGTTAAGGAGCTGCACGACCTTGGAGTGAGAACTCTCATGCTCACTGGTGACAATGCTCGAACCGCAAATGCCATTGCTGCCCAAGTAGGCATTGACGACGCTCGCGGAGACCTACTTCCTGAAGACAAGCGAAAGATCATCACCGAGCTAACCGCTGACGAAGAACACGTGGGCATGGTGGGTGACGGCATCAACGACGCCCCCGCATTAGCTCAGGCAGACGTCGGCTTCGCGATGGGCGCAGCCGGAACGGACACGGCGATAGAGACTGCCGACGTCGCGCTGATGCAAGATGACCTGCGCAAAATCCCCGAGTTCATCCGACTGAGCCGCCGAGCTTCCACCGTATTGAAGCAAAACATCGCATTCGCGATTGGTGTAAAGGTGCTTTTCTTCGTGCTCGCCTTCTTGGGGATCGCGACCCTCTGGATGGCGGTCTTTGCCGACATGGGGGCGAGTTTGCTTGTGGTTGTAAATGGCCTGCGGCTCCTACAGTCTCCCATCGGCTCCTCGTTTAGGAACCGATCTTAGGAACCACTTTAGGTTCATTTGAATCTGGTGGAGATGATGAGATTCGAACTCACGACCTCTGCAGTGCGATGTCTCTATCAACACACAAATTCGCCAAAAGCGGTCGTTTTTGAACCTAATCGACCTCTGCAGTTGTACGTTGCAGTGGTCGCAGGCGTGATGCCTCGTTAAAGGGCAACGATTCGACGCTACAGTTTTGTGCTCCGTAGCCTCAGCGCATTGCCAATCACGGACACAGAACTTAAGCTCATTGCCAATGCCGCGATCACCGGACCCAGTAGAAGACCAGTGAACGGATAAAGAGCGCCCGCAGCAATTGGAACTCCCGCGACGTTGTAGACGAAAGCGAAAAAGAGGTTCTGGCGGATGTTGCTCATTGTCGCACGGCTGAGTCTTCTCGCCCGAACCAGTCCCGTTAGATCGCCTTTGAGGAGGGTGATGCCAGCGCTTTCCATTGCCACGTCGGTGCCAGTTCCCATCGCGATTCCAACCTGAGCTTGAGCAAGAGCAGGGGCGTCGTTGATCCCGTCACCGGCCATCGCAACGAACCGCCCCTCCGATTGGAGTCGCTTGATGATCTCAATCTTGCCTTCGGGCAAAACGTCGGCATGGACTTCGTCAATGCCGAGTCCTGTGGCAACCGCCTGCGCCGTGGTCTTGCTGTCGCCCGTGACCATGACGACGCGAATCTTCTCTTCGTGCAAAGCGACCAATGCTTCAGATGCTGTTGTCTTGATCGGGTCCGCAACGCCGATCAGACCCACAACCTTTGTCCCCTTAGCGACGAACATGACGGTCTGGCCTTCGGCTCGCATCGCCTCTGCTTTCGTCGCGGCGTCCCCCGGGGTCACGCCAACAGACTCCATCAAGGCGAAGTTTCCGAGCGCAACGTCGTCGTTGCCGATCTTGCCACGCACGCCTTTGCCGGTGACCGACTCAAAATCCTGCACCTTGCTCGGCTCGATGCTACGTTCCTTGAGGCCAGCGAGAATCGCCGCCGCCAGGGGATGTTCGCTGCCTTGCTCGATCCCTCCCGCCACCTCAAGAACCTCGGTATCCGAGAGTTCTGCCAGAGGAACGACGGCAACCACCCGTGGCTTGCCCTCGGTGAGCGTGCCCGTCTTGTCAACCACCAGAGTGTCAACTTTCTCGAACGCCTCCAACGCCTCCGCACTCTTGATGAGAACACCGGCCTGTGCACCGCGCCCGGTTCCGACCATGATCGACATCGGAGTCGCTAAACCCAGTGCGCAAGGGCAGGCGATGATCAACACCGCGACCGCATTGATGACCGCATACGCCATTGCAGGCGCTGGCCCGAACATGGCCCAAACGACAAAGGAAATGATCGCGACCAACACCACAATCGGCACGAATATGCCAGAAACCGTGTCGGCCAACTTTTGAATGGGAGCCCGCGAGCGCTGTGCCTCGCTCACCATTTTCACGATCTGGGCAAGCAGGGTTTCACTTCCCACGCGCTCAGCCCGCATTAGGAAGCTCCCCGTTCCGTTAACCGTCGCCCCCGTCACTCTGTCGCCTTCGGCCTTCTGAACGGGCATAGGCTCGCCGGTGATCATGGACTCATTTACCGAGCTTCGGCCGTCGATCACGATGCCATCCACAGGAATCTTCTCCCCAGGGCGCACACGTAACGAATCACCCATATGGACATGTTCCAGCGGGATGTCCTCTTCCTTTCCGTCTCGAACCAGCCGAGCCTGCTTGGGTGAAAGGTCGAGTAGAGCCCGAATGGCGCTGCTCGTCGCGCTCCGTGCTCGAAGTTCTAGGACCTGACCCAGCAAGACGAGCGTCGTGATAACGGCTGCTGCCTCGAAATACAGGTCCACACCACCCATCTTGTTGCGGAACGAAGGCGGAAACACGTGGGGGGCGATGACGCCGACCACGCTGTACAGCCAAGCCACTCCGGTCCCCAGCGCGATCAACGTGAACATGTTGGGGCTGCGATGGACAACCGAAGCCCAACCGCGCTGGAAGAATGGCCACCCTCCCCAAAGCACCACCGGCGTAGCGAGCGCAAACTGTGCCCAGCCCAGAACTCCATGCGGTATCCAGTTCGCGATGTCGAATCCGAACAGATGGGGCATCACTGCCAATAGAAGCGGTATCGAGAGGACGGTCGAAACCCAGAACCGGCGGGTCATGTCCACAAGCTCGGGATTCTCGTCGTCGGGGCTCACCTCCATCGGTTCAAGCGCCATCCCGCAGATGGGGCAACTGCCCGGTTTGTCCTGCACGATCTGCGGATGCATCGGACAAGTCCATTGCGTCTTCTTGACCGTCGCGGCCGGATGGAGCGGCTCCAACGCCATGCCGCACTTCGGGCAACTGCCCGGACCCTTCTGCACGATCTCGGGATGCATGGGGCAGGTGTACTCAAGCCGCACATCTTGAGGCTCTGCTGCCTCGATTGGCTCAGGGGCCAGATGTTTCTCGGGGTTCGACTTGAATCGCTCCAGACAACTCTTGCCGCAGAAATAGTAAGTTGTGCCCGCGTGTTCAAACGACCCCGCCGCATCGGCGGGGTCAACCATCATCCCGCAAACGGGGTCAAGTGCCATGCTCTATTCTACGCTGGCAGGAACTTGTGCTATCATATCCTCGTATCCTGGTATGAAGCCATGAACGATGTCGTCCTGTTTGGCAAAGCTCTCGCCGATCCCACTCGTGTGCGAATCCTTGCGGCACTGCTCAAGAACGGGCTTTGCGTCTGTGAGCTTGCCGATGCCCTGGAGATGAGTCAATCAACGCTCTCCAACCATTTGCAAACCCTCCGTCAGGCGGGAGTCCTCTCCACCACACAGAGGCACAAGTGGATCAACTACAGCATCGAGCCGAGCGCAAAGCCCGCACTTGAAGCCGTTTTGAACCACTACGCGGCAGCGCTCAAAGCGGACCAACGCGGCCAGCGCGACGCGGAAAGGATCAGAAGGAGGCTCGCCATCAGAGTAGACGGCTATTGCGTTCTCGGCCCAAACCAACTCGATCAAGGAGAAAAACATGAACTGTAACTGTAATTGCGACTGCTGCGCCTCTGGGCAATGCCCCGGCTCGACCTGCACCTGTGGATGTCCATGCGGAAAATAGCTGTTCTGTTCGCCGCTCTGCCCGTCCTGGCATATTGTCAGACGAGCGTCCCAACGTGAACTGGGTGACCCGGCGAAGGCCAGCTTCTCGGTTCGGGAAGCCTCAACAAGAGATGGGTAATCGCCTATCGATTCGCCGACACGCCTCAACTGCGACCACGGCACCGATTGACGATCGACTACAACGCTACGCCCAACTTCCAGATCGGAACGGAGTACAACTTCGCCGTCCAAGAACTAGGGTTGAGGGCGACGTGGGTCGTTCAGAGCGAGAACGAGAAGAGACCGATGATCTTCTTCAACACAAGTTCGGACCGCATCGGGACGCCCGAGGGCTATCAACTCGCCAGCGCCAACTTCGGCAAGACGATTCCCGGTACCCAGCTATCGCCATATCTCTCGATCACCTACTCGGGCTTCGAGAAAAAGCTCGTCTATCCGTTCGGCGCGAGTTACCGTTTCTCACCCGAGTGGACTGCCATCGCCATGAACGACGGCAGGAAATCGCACCTGCTCGTCACCTATTCGCAATCCAACTATTTCATTCAAGCCGGGTGGATCTGGTTCAAGCATCCAGCGATCACCATCGGCTGGGGATTCTAATCACGTGAAAACAATCGCTACTCTACTCCTGGCCTTTGCATCGCTTGTCTCGATGGGCCAAGACACGCCGACCGACATCGCCAAGAAAGACCTTCCCAAAGAGGCCAAGTGCCTCCTCTGCCCCAACGATGGCCCCGAAAAACCAGCCGGGGGTCTGATGTACAAAGGCAACGCGTACTACTTCTGCAACACGAAGGAAATCGCCGCGTTCAAGAAGGACCCGGATGCATACGTACCGCCTGTATTGCCCCGGCCCGTGCCTGAATTCGCTCTAGTCGACACCACAGGCAAGACCTGGGATGCCGAATCGATGAAAGGCAAGCTCGTGCTCGTGGATTTCTGGGCCACCTGGTGCGCCCCCTGCAAAGCCATGATGCCCATGCTGGACAAGCTCCACGCCCGCTACAAGGAGAAGGGTTTCGAGATTCTCAGCGTCAGCATCGACGAAAAGCAGCCCAACCTTGACAAGTTCCTCAAAGGCCACAAGTTCCCCAACCCCGTCCTCCACGACGATCAGAGAACCTGGCAGAAATGGGGCGTCAAGAACATTCCCGCCATGTTCTTAGTAAGGGACGGCCAGATCATCGCGCAATGGACGGGAAAGCAGACTGAAAAGACCCTCGAAGCTGGCATCTCTGCCAACTTGCCCAAGTAGCTTCCTAACTGCTTGGTACGAATAGCGCGGATGCGAAAGACGACTTCCCTCGAATCTAAGATGGAGATGGGCACAAAAAGTGCCCACCCCGTTGACTAAAAACTAACCGAGTAGCCGATGGCAAAGCGGACTGGGCTTCGCTCTGCCCCCTTCGTCGAGAAGATGTCGGAGGTAATCCCGATGTCGAACACGGCTCGGGGACTAACTTGACGACGCAATCCGAGGCCGACCGACCCTACGAAGCCATCACCTTCATTCTTGCTTTGCTGGATGGCGAAATCGGCTACCAGGGTCTGATCGAAACGGCGCGGGTAGCCCAATGGCTTGGAATAGCCCAGAACTGCGCCTACGGTGTGACGACGCTCGCCCGGGCCCGGGTTGGTGTTCATGTTCAGATCGAGATTGAGGTGAACCTTGTCGTACTGACCCAGCGCTTTCGTCGCGATTCCACGGAACCGAAGATCGAGCCCCTTCGCGCCGCGCCCGGTCGGAAGGCCGACGTCCACTCGGTAAGCAAGTGCGGGCGAGTTGTCGATCTCGCGGCGAAGTCCGTTGAAGTAGCCGATTTCGACGTTTCCGATATCGCCCCTTCGCTCAGAGCTTGAATACGTGGGCTCGAATGCGACGGAAATGTCTTGGTTCTTGGCCAAGCCGTATTTGAACTCGGTCTTGTTTCCGTAGGTGGGTCCGCGCCGCCGAAACGTATCCAGCGACAAGCCAAACTCGAATGCGCGCTCGCGAAAGGCGATGGAGTAAGCGTCGTCGAAGCGGAGCGGGCGTCCTGCTTCAATGTTGTTGTGGTCGCTGGCGAACGCGAGCGAACTGAGAAGGAGCCCTGAGATGAGCAGAAGTCGTCTCATCGACCTCCTCCTTTCGCGGGCGGAGGTCCGGGCTTGTAAGGGTTGGGCTTGTCGATCTTGCGATATGTATCGGGGGTGCCGTGATTGAGTGCAGCCCATTCCGCGAGGTTCAGCGGTTTCGTATCCTTGTACTCCGGGTTTTCCGAAACATACTTCTCAAGCGCGGCAAGCGTAGTGAACGCGCGAGACCAGCCAGAGCATTCGGGATGCTCGCCGTACTTCTCCAAGAACACGATGCCGTCGATGTTCGAGGTCCAATTGCCCTCTTCATCGGAGATGAGCACGAGCAAACGGTTCGGGTCGTTGGTTGCGGCTCGAATGATGGCGCGGCCCGGCGTCTCCCCCGCCATGTCTCGGGCGCACATGAGGCATCGCACCATCATCGTCCATCCTTCGGCGGAAACGGTCGCGCCCCAAGGGTTGCCTTCGGGCATCGGAATCGAGCAGTGGGAACATGCGCTCATGTCCATCCAGCCCATTCCCGACATCCACATGATGTCGTCCTCGCTGCCCTTCATCCAGCCCATTCCTGGCATGCTCGGCGGGTGGCGATGGTCGTGGAGTGAGTTCTCTTTGCCTTCGCTTTCACCCGGCGTTTCGCTGATATGAGTGGTGGCGAGGACGCGGTAGATCGCGATCTTTACCTGCTCCTGCTTCTGAGCTTCGGTGAGTTGCGGCTGGGCAAGGATATCGTTCACGTTGTCGTGAAGCATGTGGAGGTTATCGAAAGCGTTCGCGATCTGGGGAAATCGCTTTGCGAATCGAGGGCTCATTTCGGCCGTCATCGGCATGAAATCGCGGTCCGTCTTGTACAGTTCAGTCTCGTGATATCTCGCGCCAAGCACTTCGTATTGAGGAGCCTGATCCTTGACCGGAACGCGGTAGAGCATGTCGTAGTTCACGGTCTGCAACCAGTGATAGCCCCAGAAGAGGCCGTTCACCTTTGGGTAGTCGGTGCGGAACTTCATCGAATACGAAAAGCTGTCGAGGTAATCCATGTTCATGGGCAACCCCGTGATCGCGTACGGCTGAGCTTCGTAGAACGCCCAGAGCCGCTCGATCTCCTTCTCCTTCTGCTCGTCGGTCCACCCTGGATGGGCGAAAACGTCGATCGTTTGGAAGTGGAGCGTATGCGCCCAGTCGAAAACCTTCTCCAGATAGCCGTACTTGCGCAGGAAAGTTGGCGAGATCGCGCCTTCGTCCACCGGCATAGCTGGCTGGTTCTTCAGTACCCAGTTGATCGTGTCGAAGGTCTTCGTTTCGAGCGTAGAAGCCTCACCTCGCACGAGAGCCTCATAGGCCATGGCGTGACCAACTCCTGTTGCGTACATGTCCTTCGCGAACTTGGGAATTCGATTGATCGCCCAGTTGTAGGGCGCTGCTTTGTAGAAGAGGTGGTCTGCGCCGGGTGCAGCAAGCCATGCGGGCATGTCTCTCGGCATGGCTGGAAGCTCAGTCTGCTTTTTCATTCCGGCCATTTGATGACCGGAATGATCTTGCGCCAAGCCGAGCGAGGCTATGGCTGTGATGCCAAGTAGGGTGATGGCTTTCATAGTTTTCACTTGGCTGGCTTGGTTACCGCTTCTGCGAACTCGGCAAACGTAAGCGCCTTTGCGCCTTCGACTTTATGCTTCGCAACATAGGCATCAAAGGCGGCCTTGCTCGAAAACGCTCGGGACAACGCGGCGCAATCGGCGTGCTTCTTGAAGGTGTTGAGGAAGACCGCGCCTTCGGGAGCGGCCCACTTGCCGCCCGTGCGCTTGAGGACGACCGGCTCGCCTACCTTCTCGCTCGGAGCGTAAACGACGAGATCGCCCTTGTATCGGCCCTGGTCCTTGATGACGCAGTACATGCACCGATACTCGATGCGCTTGTTGCCCGTTTTCAGAACGACTTCGTTGTCCTGTTCTTTGGTGTTTTGGACCAGCTTCATCTTGCAGTAAGGGCAGTCGCCTTCGTGCGCCGAAGCGATCGGAGCGAGGCCGAGTGTGCCGATGACGGCGAACAGGGCGAGGGACTTCGAGATTGTGTTGATGATGTTCATAGTTCTGTTTCCTTGAGGATTCACTTGACGACGACCTTGCCGTCGTACATGTCCATGCCGCAGGTGAACGGGATCTCACCGGCCTTGTCGGGCGTAAAGGTGAAAGTCACGGACTTGCCGGATTCGACCTCCTTCGATTGGTTGAGGGATTTGAAGACAACCGTGCCTCCGCAGCCAAGCTCTTGGCCGCCCTTGAATGTCAGTGCCACGGGCTTGCCACGCTGGACCGTGATGAGGTTCGGTGTGTACTTGCCTCCATCGATCGTGATGGTTGCGCGTTGGACGCCTTCGGTTGTTGATGCCGCAACTGGTTCGGACTTGCAACCGGCCGCGACAGCGGTGGCGAAGGCTGCAAGCAGAAAGGCTTGAGGGGCTCTCATGATTGCACCTTGCCTTTGCAAGCTTTCCCGGAGCCGCAACCACAGTCTGGCTTGCTGTCCGGATGGCCTACGCCTAGGCGGCGAAGAACCAACCAGGCGTAAACGCCGACGCCGGCCGTGATGAGTGCGTTTGATCCTAGGGTCTGCATCACTTCACCTCGATGGCGAAGCCGAGCGTCCGAACCGCGCCGCGCCAATCGAACTGGGCGTAAACTTTGTAGAGTCCAGGCTTGGGGAACCGGCCCGTGAAGTGGACCATGCCTTGCTTCACCTGAGCTTCACTCTCCTCGTCTTCGGCAGGGTGGCTGTGCACGACCGTCTGACCGTCTTGGTGGAAGATCATCATGTGACCTGCCGCTCCGAGCCACTTGACGGTATCCCCAGCAGCCTGGCCGGTCTTCTCGTCAGTGAGCTTGACCATCAAGGTGGTCTTTCGACCGACCTGGATGTCGCGAGTCACAAGCTCCCCCTTAAGACCGCCGTCGGCTGCAGTGGTCGTGAGATTCAACTTGGTATCCCACGTCGGCTTGTCGCCGTGGACGCTGACCTTCGCGATGAGGACCCGTGATCCTTTGCCGCTAGGAGCAACGTCGCCGTACACCCAGTAATCCCCTCCAGCGGGAAACGTGATCGGAATTGACCACGTGCCATCTCTTGCCATTTCGGGGTGTTCGTGAAGGAACCAGTTGAGGTCCTTGCTGGCAAGCAAGAGATGGAACTGCTTCTCATGAGCGACATCGAATGCGCTCTGAACCTTTCCGGTCTTCGTGTCGACGACTCGCAACTTCAGGTTGCTCGGTTGGCCAGCCATTGCATGAACGGGCCAATCGACAACCTTGAGTTGAAAGGGCTGTGGCTTGGCGACGTTGGCTGGGCGCTCGTCTTTCACGTCCACTAGAAACGCGATGTCATGTTTGCCTTGGCCCGGAATGTTCAGCGTCAGGGCAATCTTGTAATCTCCGCCGTGGGGAAAGAACAGAACGACGCCGTAGTCGCCGGGTACGCCTTCACGGTGCACTTCGGGCTTGGCTTCGGGCATCCCCGCCATGCTCGGCATCGTCATGACGGCGGTCGCTTCGATTGCCCCCACCCCCTTGAAGCCGTCTTCCACCGGGTCCTTAGCCGTCGTGTCGACGACGCGGAACTCCACATCGATCTCTTCCTGAGCGTACAGACCTTCCTCTGGAACGCGAAGGACGGCTTCGTATTTGCCGAACTGCACCTTGGTGACGACCTTGACGTCAGAGGTCACAGGGTGATGCGAAGCGTCGTGCTTGATCGCTTTGGCGACTTGAATGTTCTTCTCGATTCCCGCGAAGAGATACTTCTTGGGGTCCTTCTCGAAGGGCCCGCCGCATCCGGCGCAACACATGTACCAGCGCACCCCGTCGTGGTCAACGTAGTCGCTTGCCTTGGAATAGGAAGGGACGGCCTCCTTGCCAACCGGGCAATAGAGAGCCTCCTTCGCGGGCACGGCAGCGAACTTCTTGGGGTTTGCCAAGAATGCCGCCTTGTTCTCTTCCGACTGGAAGGGATAGCGGACCGAATCAAAGTCGGCCGTTGCCTTGGCTTTGTCCGCATCCAGCCGCAATCGGCTGACCGGATCGAACAGAAAGACTCCAACCGTGTTCTTTGCAGATCGCTGAGTCTTCAGAAACGCTTCCGGAGACTTGGCGAAGTTGGCGTCACAGCCTGCGCAGCAGAACTGAAATCGCGAGCCGTTGTATTCCACGACCGGCGACGATGGGGCGACGGCGCTGCCCATGACCGGGCATTTGAGTGCCGGAGTTTGGCCAAGCGCCATCGCCGTGAAGACGATGAGAGTTTGAATCATTGATTTTCCTGTGCTTTGGTAAGGGACTTGCGTCTACGACGAATCCCACGCGACGGAGTGTCGAGCGGGGGTTACGCAAGATGCACAGGAGGCGCGCGCCCAAGGGAGACGTAGTTGGGCCCGAAGGTCGGCGGACCGGAATCCGTTCCGAAGATTCCAGGCTCTGATTCAGGCTCTAAGAATGCGAGAATGCCCTTCCTTTCAACAGGAAGGTCGGCAACGACCTTAGAGATTTGAAAACTAGAGGCAACCGTTGCTGCGATGTCCGGCTGCGGCGTGCCCGGAACTGAACTGATGCTGCATTTGCAGTCGTCTGATTGGGACTCTTTAATCGACTGAGCTGGCTTAGACTTGTGCCCTTTCTCCGTCTCGCAACCTTTGACGCAGACCGGATCGGCCGCCTCGTGCGTCGACTTCCCGACGCAGCAATCCATTTTGCAACTGGTGTTGAACAGCGAAGCGATCACGCTCGTGGGAACGAATCCCGCCAAGAGCACGAGCATGGCGACCATATGGATCACGCTGCGCGTTCGCCGCATCACGTCAATTATAACGCCCCGGCGCTCGCCCATGTTCCTTTAAAGGCTGATGATGCGCTGCTCGGAGTCGCGCAGAACCCATTTTGTTTAGGAACCAATCTTAGGAACCAATTCAGGTTCCTTTGAGTCTGGTGGAGATGATGAGATTCGAACTCACGACCTCTGCAGTGCGATTGCAGCGCTCTCCCAACTGAGCTACATCCCCACGGGAACCCGGGCCGTACCGGGGTCGGGGAGTGTACCAGTTCCCCCATTTCCTGACCGCACCCAGACAGGAAGGCCCAGGTCGCTCGCGAGCCCGGACTCGCCGAGCCTCCGGGCGAACTCGGACAGCCCCTGTTTCTCTCGCTCGCCCAGACCATAAACCATCGTCTGGCCCAAATACCGGCGGACGGCCTCGCGGCTCCAGCCGCTCCGCTCGGCCACCGTTTCAACGTAAGGTTCGGCCAAACTCGAGCCCCGTCCGGCCCCCACCCGATGCGGGCTTGCCGCCAAACTCTCGGCCAGAGCCGCGTCAAGGCCCTCAAGGCCCGTCCACAAGGCCCAAACAAAGGGGAGGCCCGTCCAGGAAGACCAAGCTTCTCCCAGGTCGAGAACGACCGCCGAACCGGCTTCGGCCGTCATGCCGGCGTCGCCGATGAGAACGGCGGCGTCGGCCCGGTCGAGCATCGCCCCCAGTCCGCCAGGGATGGGCTCCGACTCAGGGCACGCGCCATAGACTTCTTTCAGAACGAGCTGGGCGAGGAGATTGCTGGTCATCGACGCTGGGTCGAGAGCCAACCGCCGGATCTCGCCGAGTGGTCTGCTCGAGAAAACTCTGACGCTCTCTACGGCTCTGTCGCTGACGATGCCGACCCCGTCGGCGGCCCGTGCTCCGGGTAATGACAGGGCGTACACGCTCGAAACGAGCACGGCGTCGGCCTCGCCCGACTCCAGAAGCGTTGGAAGGCGGGAGGGAAGATCGAACGTCACCTCGACGTCAACGGGCAGTCCGTCGACCAGAGGCATTGCGTTCACATAGGGGACGCTCGCCACGCGCTTCGGCACAGTGTTCTCTACGCCGCTCATCGGGAACCTCGCGGCGGATAGCCTGGGTCCGGGGGGAGGTCGTCGCGGTTCGACCACTCGACCGATATCCCGTCGCACCACTCGTTCTCCTCGTGCCCATCATGACCCCGGACCCACTCGAAACGTACTTGATGAGTCTCGCACAGGGCGAGCAGGCGCTCCCAAAGATCCGGGTTCTGGGCCGGTTCGTTCGATCCACGCTTCCACCCCTTGGCCCTCCACGATTTCGCCCAGCCTTTGGTCATGGCGTCGACCACGTACCGGGAGTCCGACGTCAAAGTCACTACTGACGGGTACCGCAACTTCTCAAGAGCGGCGATGCAGGCCATGATCTCCATTCGATTGTTCGTCGTGAGGCGAAAGCCCCCGGCGACTTCCTTGCGCTTGTCCCCGCAAAGGAGGAGCGCCGCGTACCCGCCCGGGCCTGGGTTGCCCTTGCAGGCCCCGTCCGTGAAGATCTTGACTTGGGGCCGTCCATTGCCCGACATCAGCCCACACTACCCTTTAAGCCCGTCACTTGTCTACCTCTTCTTGTTTTCTGGCCACCACGACGATGCTGCTGCCCCAAGGCAGCGAGATCCAGGACATCAGCTTTGACTCGAACCTTTGCAGGCCGATCAGAAACCGATTGAGCCAGGCTGGCACCTTTGGGAGCCGCACTTCGGCCTTCCCGCCGCGGGTCTTCTCGATGAGTCTGACAAACAGAACGACCGGGAAGAGTAAGAAAACCCCGTAGCTGAGCCTGACGACCCGGAGCCCGGCTCCTTCGACCAACCGCCTGACATCATGGGCGCGATATCGTCGGTGGTGGTGGAGGGCGACATCGTGGGGCCCCCACAGACTTTGAAAGGCAGGGACGTTGATCACGAGCACCCCCCCAGGACGAAGGGCACAGGCCGCCTGGCGCACAGCGGCAGCGTCGTCGGCCACGTGTTCGATCACATCGAGGGCGACGACTGCTGAGAAAGTCGAGCCCTGAAAGGGAAGGGCCTGGGCGTCGCCGGCGACCAGGTTCCGAAGTCCCCGCTCTTGGCAGAACTTCAAGGCCACCGGGCTCACGTCGAGGCCGATCGCAGGGGCCAAGGCTTGAAGCTCCGTCAAGACGGCTCCTGTGCCACAGCCCATGTCAAGGATCGGGCCAGGTCCCAATTGGCCCCTGATCAGGTCGATGGCCAGTTCTCGGCGTGCGACAAACCACCAGTAGCTGTCCTCAAGATCGCGGAGCTTTCCGTACTCTTCAACTTGCACGCATCGCCAAGCGCCTTCGCTTGCCTCTCATTCGAAGCATGACCAACTCGGCGATCATGCGTGGGCCGTCCCGCATGAGGACGACCTTCGACCCTTCTTGATGGCGCCAGCGAACAGGCACCTCGGCGATCCGGTATCCGATGTCGCGGGCGATCATCAAGGCTTCGAAGTCGAACCCGAACCCGTCGAGCGTGCACCTTGAGAAGACGTCTCGCGCCGCTTCTCGGCGGAAGAGCTTGAACCCGCACTGGGTGTCGTGGATCCCCCTCACCGCCAGGGCCTGGACGGCAAGGTTGAACAGGCGCCCCAGCATTTCCCGGTGAATTGGCTGCCGCACTTCCAAGCGGCTCTCCCTCAAAGGACGACTGCCAATGGCGATGTCGTGGCCCTCCAGCGCCGCCTCGAGCTTGTCGAGTTCCTCGACGGGCGTGGCGAGGTCGGCGTCGGAAAAGAGGATCAAATCTGTCTCGGCAGCCAAGATCCCGGTCCGCACGGCACACCCCTTCCCTCGGTTCGGCGAGTAGGCGATTAGCCGCACGGCGGGCGCCCTCTCCGCCATTTCGCTCACCAGTCGTTCGGTCGCGTCGGTGCTCCCATCGCTGACCACAGTCAAGCACCAATCCCGGTTCGATGCCGAAAGATATTCCGCCATCCGCTCGAGCGTGGGCAAGATCCGCGCCTCCTCATTGTACGCGGGGACGATGACGGCGATAGACGGGCGCGACAGGGTGAAAAATATACCAAATAGGCCAAGAGGCGCCTTGGGCCAGTCGAGACAGCCCCCACTTAACGCATAGCGAAGGCTTTATGGCCAATGATTCTCTCCGCGCCGAGTGCAGACCATGGTGTCATCCCTTGCCTCGACCCCCGGCCGCGTCTTGGCTTTTATCATATCATGAACCTGTGAACCGTCAATCTGCACAAGGTTGTAAACTAACAGGTTTTGTGTACTCACTGCGATATTCGATAAGAACTAAGGATCATTCGACCCACCGGCGAGGGGGCTGGGTGTTGACAGTGCCGGTGACAATGGTGCATGCTGGTGTTCGATATGGCGAGGGTGGCTGGCTCGGGCAATGCGGCATCAAGGGTCGCAGCCGGCTCCGTGCCTGCCGATCATTCGCGTCCGGTCGAGGTCTTGTTCGCCCGGTTCGCTTGGGGCGCGTTCTTCTATCTTGTCGCTGTCCTCGTCTTCGGGGCGTTCGTGCGGGCGTCTCTCTCTGGCGACGGGTGCGGGACCTCTTGGCCGCTTTGTGACGGCCAGGTCATTCCGGTCGAAGCTTCTTCTGCGCGGATCGTCGAGTTCACCCACAGGGCCAGTAGCGGGCTTTGCCTCTTGCTCATGGGGGGCCTCTATCTTTGGTCTCGGAGGATTTGGCCAAGGCGCCACTTCGTCCGAGTCGCCACAGGCGTTGCCGTGGCGTCGACCGTCGTCTCGGCACTGATCGGAGCTGCGCTCGTGGTCTTCCAGTGGGTGACTCACGACAAGTCGGCAGGCCGGGCCATCACGATGCCGCTCCACTTGATGAACAACTACCTGCTGGCTTCGGCCCTGATCGCGGCCGCCTTCGTGGCCCGCACTGGCCGAACACCGACCTTCAAAGGGCAGGGTCAAGTCGGTTCCGGGGTCAAGTGGGCTGCTGGCGGGATGTTCGTCCTCGGGGCGACCGGCGCCCTCTCGGCTCTCGGCAAGACGGCGTTCGAGCACGAGCTCTCCGGGGTGCGCGGATTCGCCGAGCGGATCACCCTCCATGTCGCGTCCGACGCCCATCCGTTGCTCAAAGGGGGCATCGTCCACCCGCTCATCGCGACGTCGGTGGGGCTTCTCATCGTCTGGATCTGCGGCCTCCTGGCCCAGTCTCGTCCGACACCTGGGGTTCGCAAGTGGGCCCGGTGGACTGTCGGCCTGTATCTCGCCCAGATGGCTTTCGGTCTCGTGAACCTCTTGGCGAGCGCCCCGGTCGGCATGCAGCTCGGGCACTTGGCCCTCGCGGTGGCCGATTGGGCCGCTTTGACGATGCTGGCCCTTCATGCTCTGAGCGCGCCGGTCCCGGCGGTCGAAGACAAGCCCTTGGCCGACCGTGCCCGTGTCCAAGCAGCCTGGGCGGGCCGGGCCAAGGACTACATCGCCTTGACCAAGCCGCGCGTGGTGAGCCTGCTCCTCTTCACGACGGCGGCGGCCATGATCGTCGCCCAGCGCGGCATGCCCGATCCATGGCTCATGCTCCTCGTATGCTTGGGCGGCTATATGGCGGCCGGGGCGGCGAACGCCTTCAACATGGTGATCGAGAGCGACCTTGACGTCGCAATGGAGCGGACCTCTCACCGTCCGACGGTCGAGCGCCGGCTCTCGAACCGACAAGCCCTGGTCTTCGCCTGGATCCTAGCTGTCGGGTCGTTCGCGTTGCTTTGGTGGGCGGCCAACTTGCTGGCCGCGCTTCTCGCCTTGGCCGGGCTTCTGTGCTACGTTTTTGTGTACACCCTCTGGCTCAAGCGGCGCACTTGGCAAAACATCGTCATAGGCGGTGCGGCCGGCGCTTTCCCGCCGCTGGTGGGATACGCCGCCGTCTCAGGCGAGTTGTCGCCCCTCGCCTGGACTCTCTTCGCCGTGATCCTGGCCTGGACCCCAGTCCACTTCTGGGCCCTGGCCCTCCTCATCAAGGACGACTACGCCCGGGCGGGCGTGCCGATGCTCCCGGTCGTCAAAGGTGAGCGGGTGACCGTCAACCAGATCGGGATTTATGCCATTGTAACGGCTCTCGTGTCCGTCCTTCCATTCGCCCAAGGCCAAGCCGGCGTGTTCTATCTCGTCGGATCGGTGGCCCTCAATGTCGGCCTGATGGCCCAGAGCCTCAGGCTCTGGCGGACGGCCGAGCGGCCCGAGGCACGGGCCCTCTTCAAGTTTTCGATGGCCTATCTGGCCCTTTTCTTCGTCGTGGTCGCGATCGACCAGGCAAGGTGGTTCTGACAAGCATGACTTTCATTCGACCGGAGGCCCAACATGGCGCAACTTTTTAGCCCTGGCTTCAACACGATCTGCACGGTGAGCCTCTTTGTCGGCGCCGTCGCCCCGTTCGCCATCCTCTACACGGGCTCCGTCATCACAAACTCGCCCGCGAACACAAAAGTGGACGTGCCGCTGGAGCAACCCATCCCGTTCAGCCACCGGCACCACGCCAACGAGCTCGGGATCGACTGCCGGTTCTGCCACACCTCGGTCGAGGAGAGCGCGAACGCGGGAGTCCCGAGCACCGACGTTTGTATGACGTGCCACTCGCAGATCTGGACGAACAGCCCCAACCTTGAGGCGGTGCGGCAAAGCTGGGAGAAGGGCACTCCGATCCAGTGGGCCAAGGTGAACGACGTTCCCGACTTTGTTTACTTCAACCACTCGATCCACATCGACCGCGGGGTGAGCTGCAACAACTGTCATGGGAAGGTGAACGAAATGCACCTGACCTGGAAAGGCAACTCCTTCCGAATGGCGTGGTGCCTCGAATGCCATGAGAACCCACAGAAATTTTTGTACGCCGACACCTCGGGCAAAGGCCTGACCCCCCGGGAGCAGGTCTTCGACCTCTATCGCAAGATCGCTGCGGGCGAAAAGCTCAACGCGGTCGAGGAAAGGCTGGCCGAGGGCTTGCCCCAGTTCGCCCCAGACGACAAGGTCCACAAGGGCCTGAAAGTCATCAACGAGCGCGGCATCAATGTGAGCCAGCTCAAGGACTGCTATGTGTGCCACCACTGATGAGCGGACGAAACGACACTGACCAAGCCTTTCGAGGGATCGAGCACGCCGTCCATCCCGAGGCGTTCGACGCTGTCAAGGCCGACGAGTTCCCCCACCGGGACAGCCTCAATCAGATTGACCGCCGTTCGTTGCTGAAGTTCGCCGGGGCCACCGCGGTGCTTTCTGGGGTCACGGCAGGGTGCAGGATCCAGCCACCCCTGTCCATCGTTCCTCTCGTCGACGGCCAGCCTGGCACGGTCACTGGCGTCGACAAGCACTTCGCCTCGACCGCGACGATGGGCGGGTACGGATTTGGCGTCCTTGTCCGCCAGTACGAAGGCAGGCCCGTTAAGATCGAGGGCAATCCGAAGCACCCTTCCAGCCTCGGCTCGATCGATCCCAAGACCCTTGCCGAGATCGCGGTGCTCTATGACCCGGACCGGGCACAGTTCCCGACCAAGCAGGGCGACCCAGGATCGTGGGAGGAGTTCTTCCGCAACGCTCGCGCGAGGCTGGCAGACGGCGGGGTGGCGCTGCTCACGCCGAACGTTTCGTCGCCCACGCTGGCGGCCCTGATCGAAGAGTTCCTGCAAGCCTCGCCAGGCGCCAAGTGGTATCAGTACGAGGCCGTCAACGACGACAACGCCCTTGAAGGTGCGATCCTGGCGTTCGGCCGTGCGATTGCGGTGTCCTACGACTTTAGCAAGGCCGACGTGGTCCTTTCGCTCGACTCGGACTTTCTCGGCACCGGTCCAGGGGCCGTGCGCCACAGCCGTGATTTCGCCACCCGGCGTCAAGCCGACGCCCATGGGTCGGACATGTGCCGGCTTTACGTCGTCGAGTGCGCCCCGACTCCAACGGGCGTCGTCGCAGACCACAGGTTCCGGGCCAAGCCCAGTCAGATCATGGGGGTCGCCAAAGCTGTGGCCGCCGGGCTCGGTGTTCCTGGATCCGCCGCCTCGGCGTCGTCAGCCGTCGGAGGCTCCGCGCTTCGGGCTTTGGTCGAGGATCTCCGGGGTTCGGCAGGTCGGTCGATCGTCATCGCAGGCCAACACCAGCCGCCCGCCGTCCACGCTCTTTGCCACGCCATCAATGCCCACCTTGGCAATCTGGGGTCGGCCGTCAAGACCACAGAGCCGGTGCTGGCCAAGCCGGTCAGCAACACGGCCGACATCATGAGCCTGGCCGCCGCGATGGATCAGGGCAAGGTCAAGAGCCTCTTCATCCTCGGCGGGAACCCAGTCTATGACGCGCCAGCCGACGCCAAATTTGCCGAGAGGCTCAGCAAAGTGCCTTTCAGCGCGCACCTGTCGTTGCACCATGACGAGACCTCTGCCGAATGCCTCTGGAGCTTGCCTGCGGCGCACTTCCTCGAGTCCTGGGGCGACGCCCGGGCCATCGACGGGACTGTCTCGCCGGTCCAGCCGCTAGTCGAGCCGCTCTACGGGGACGCGCTCTCGCCCCTCGAGCTTGTCGAAAGGCTGTTGGGGCGGGCCCGCTCTGGCCTGGAAGCGGTCAAAGAACAATGGGCGCGGACGACAGGGGCCACGGGGTGGGCCTTCGACGACCTTTGGAAGACGGCTCTTGCCGACGGTCTTCTCAAGGGCACCGAGTCGAAGGAAGTCGACGCCCAGCCCGTTCCTGGGCTCGCAGGGGGGCTGAAGGACACCCAGGGGGGAGGCATCGAGCTTGTCGTGCTCCCAGATCCGAACATCCACGATGGCCGTTACGCCAATGTCGGATGGCTCCAGGAGCTTCCCAAACCGGTCACCAACCTGACCTGGGACAACGCCGCGCACATGAGCCCGGAGACCGCCAAGCGCCTCGGGGTGGGACAACCCCAAAAGGCCTTAGGGATCGTCCCGTTCACTGGATGGGCCGACACCGTCAAAGTCTCGGCACAAGGTTACGAAATCGAGCTACCCGTTTACGTGCACATGGGCATGGCCGACGACACGGTCGTGGTCCATATGGGCTACGGCCGCACCCGAGCCGGCCAGATCGGCACGAAGGGTGACCCGGCGGACCACGGCGGCGGGTTCGATGTGAACCCGTTCCGAACGAGCCTGGCCCCCAGCATCATCCCCAATGCCCAGGTGGCCAAGTCGAGGCTGGGGGCCTATCCCCTTGCCAACACTCAGTATCACAACATGCTGGACGTGACCGTCGTGGACTCCGACCGGCACCTGATCCGCGAGGCGACCGTCGCCGAGTTCGAGGAGCACCACGAGCACGCATTCGAGGGAGCCCACCACGGTGAGAAGAAGCCGGGCGAGCCCGACTATTCAGGCAGAAGCATCTACCAGCGGCCCGACAAGTTCTACAGCAAGGACAACTATCAGTGGGCGATGACCATTGACCTTGGCTTGTGCACCGGGTGCAACGCCTGCGTGACCGCTTGCCAGGCTGAGAACAATATTCCGGTCGTCGGAAAGTTCCAGGTCATGAAGGGGCGCGAGATGCATTGGATCCGCATCGACCGCTACTACCGCCCTCGTAAAGGGCAAGCCTTCGACGAGAAGGACCCTGCGATCAGCTTCCAACCCCTCACTTGCATGCAGTGCGAGCTGGCCCCGTGCGAACCGGTCTGCCCGGTCGCGGCCACCGTGCACAGCCATGAGGGCATCAACCAGATGGTCTACAACCGGTGCGTCGGGACCCGGTACTGCAGCAACAACTGCCCGTACAAGGTCCGACGCTTCAACTTCCTGCACTTCACGCGCAAGGCGGAAGACGTCCCGGTGCTCAAACTGCTCCAAAACCCCGACGTCACCGTCCGTGGCCGGGGTGTGATGGAGAAGTGCACCTACTGCGTCCAGCGCATTAACCATGCGAGGATCGAAGCCAAGAAGGAGAACAGGCTGATCCGGGACGGCGAGGTCGTCACCGCCTGTGAGCAGGCTTGTCCGAGCCGGGCGATCGTATTCGGCAGCATCAGCGACCCGGAGAGCCGAGTGAGCAAGAGCCGAGCCTCGAAACGCAACTACATTCTGCTCGAAGAGACTTTGACCCGACCGCGGACCTCTTATCTGGGCCGCGTCTACAACCCCAACCCGGAGGCCTTGGCCTAAGACGATGGCGACCACGAACGGCAAACCCCACGAGCCCCTCATCGAGGGCAACTGGACGAACGCGACGATCGACGCTCAGATCGGCGACATCGTCCTCGATCCGAAGCGCCACACCGAGGCCCAGCTCAAGCGGATTCCGGCCTTCTTGGCCAAGTCGCTCCCGGATCAACTGAAGAGCCCCTGGTTCTTGATGTTCGGCATCGGGTTTATCGGCGTCAACATCCTCCTCGTCGCCATCACCGTTCTTGTCCTGACCGGAATCGGGGTCTGGGGGAACAACCAGCCGGTCGGCTGGGGCCTCGACATCATCAACTTTGTCTGGTGGATCGGTATCGGTCACGCAGGAACGTTGATCTCGGCGATCTTGCTCCTCCTCCGTCAGCAATGGAGGAACTCGATCAACCGGTTCGCCGAGGCGATGACGATCTTCGCCGTCATGTGCGCGGGGATGTACCCGCTCCTGCACACGGGCCGACCATGGGTCGCCTATTGGCTGTTCCCCTATCCCAACGTCCTCGCCATGTGGCCCCAGTTCCGGTCGCCGCTCGTCTGGGACGTCTTCGCGGTCAGCACGTACATGACCGTCTCCATCCTGTTCTGGTACGTGGGGTTGATCCCTGACTTCGCGACCCTGCGCGACAGGGCCCGGAGCCGCTTCGCCCAGATCGCTTTTGGGTTCTTGGCGCTCGGCTGGAACGGCAGCGCCAAGTCGTGGCACCGCTACACCCACGCTTCGATCATGCTCGCCGGGCTCTCGACGCCCCTCGTCCTTTCGGTCCACTCGATCGTGTCCTTCGACTTCGCCATGTCGATCGTGCCCGGATGGAACGTGACCATCTTCCCGCCCTATTTCGTTGCTGGGGCCGTCTTTGCCGGGTTCGCGATGGTCATCGCGCTCGCCATCCCGTTGCGTAAGTGGTACCGGCTCGACAGCTTCATCACGATGAAGCACTTCGACTGGATGGCCAAAGTGATGCTCGCGACGGGCTTGATCGTGGCTTATGGCTACGTGATGGAGGTGTTCTACGCTTGGTATAGCGGCGTCCCCCTCGAGCAAGGGCTGTTGCACAACCGGATCAAGATCACAGAAGCGCCCTACAGCTGGTCTTTCTGGCTTTTGATCCTCTTCAACGTCGTGATCCCGGCAGCGCTCTGGTCGCCGAAGATCCGGCGGAACCTCACAGCCCTCTTCTGGATCAGCATGTCGATCAGCATCGGGATGTGGTTCGAACGCTACGTCATCATCCCGGTATCGCTCACCCGCGATTATCTGCCTTCCAGCTTCGGCTACTACACGCCGACCATCGTCGACTACGGCATGTTCGCAGGAACGATCGGGTTCTTCCTCTTCATGATGTTCCTCTTCATCCGGTTCCTGCCCACGATCAATATCTTCGAGATGAAGGAGCTTCTGCACCATATGCAGCACGAGAAAGACCACGGCGAGGGCCACGGCGGAGACAAGACCGTGCCAGCGGAGGCGCACTGACATGTCGCACGGAAGAGACACTGCACCCAAGAGGTACGGCGTCGTCGCCTCGTTCCGGACGCCAGAAGAGCTTCTGGCAGCCGCCAATAGGACGCGCGAGGCGGGTTACCGCAAGATCGACGGCTTCTCGCCGATTCCCGTCGAGGGCCTGACCGACGTTCTCAAGTTCGACGAAAGCATCCTCGGATGGATCACCTTTGGCCACGGCGTGCTCGGGGCCTGCATAGGGGTCGGGCTCCAATGGTGGACCTCGAACTTCGCATACTCCCACAATGTCGGCGGGAAGCCGCTGTCGTCCTGGCCCATGTTCTTCCCCGTCACCTACGAGTGCACGATCCTTCTCGCCGCCTTTGGGGCGACCTTCGGGATGATCGCCCTCAACGGCTTGCCCAAACCTCATCAGCCGATCTTCAACGCTGAGGCGATGGTGCGGGCCTCTCAAGACCGGTTCGTGCTCCTGGTCGAAGCAAGCGACCCGAACTTCGACGAGACGAAAGTCAAGGCCTTCATGCAGACGCTGGATCCCGAGAGCGTCGAGGCGGTCTGGACCTCGGAGGGTTACTGATGAAAAAGACCCTGATGCCCGCCACCGCGCTCTTGCTCTTCGCAGCAGGGTGCCACCAAGACATGTGGCAGCAGCCCAAGGCCCTGGCCCAAAGCCGGAGCGACTTCTTTGTCCATGACCGAAGCGCCACGCGGCCTCAAGTGGCGGGGACAGTCGCCTTCGGGGAGCCGAAGCTTGACACCGAATATGAGACCGGCTTCAGCCGGGACGGAAAGATGGTCAAGCTCTTCCCAGTCAAAGTCGATGAGCGGCTCCTCAAGCGGGGACAGGAGCGGTACAACATTTTCTGTAGCCACTGCCACGGTAAGACCGGGGACGGCCAAGGGATGATCGCGAAGCGTGGGTTCACCCTCGCCCGTCCGGTCGCGACTTACCACACCGACCGGCTCCGGACCATGCCGGTCGGCCACTTCTTCGATGTGATCACAAACGGTTATGGGGCGATGTACCCCTTCAAGGCCCGGATCAAGACCGACGATCGGTGGGCGATCGCGGCCTACATCCGAGTGTTGCAGCGGGCCCACGATGCACCCGTGAGCTCGGTTCCAGCCGACGAGCGGCAGAAGCTCCAGGCGTTGCCGTATGACCCTGGCCAGGACGCCCCGCCCGAGCCAGCTTTGCCCACGACCTTCGTCCCCCTCGGACGGCCCGGGGCCCCGGCGAGCGAGGCTCCTCCACCCTCCGAGCCCGTGGGAGCCGGATCCGCCGAACCCATGAACGGAGGCGCGCGATGACACAGGTCGCCCGCGTCGACAGAGGGTTCATGACGGCCGGTATTGGCATGGCCGTGGTCGGTGCCGCTCTGTTCGCCATCGGGCTGGGCGGCAAAGACTGGATCCACAGCTACTTTTTCGGTTACATGTTCTGGCTCGTGCTCACCATCGGGTGCTTGGGGCTGACGTTGCTCCATCACACCGCCCGGGGGCACTGGGGCTTCCCGGTCGTCCGGATCTTCGAAGCCGGAGGAGGCCCGTTGGCCATCGCGCTTTGTGGTCTCGGCACGATCCCGATCATCATGAACCTGCCCGCCCTCTACCCATGGGCGGACGCGGCCCTGGTCGCGAAGGACCCGATCCTACAGACCAAGTCCTTCTACAACAACGAAGGCTTCTGGATCGCGCGTGTGGCGCTGTCGTTCGTCATCCTGGCCGTCTTCGCAGCCGTCAACCAGGCCTGGCTCAAGAAGGAGGAGCAGACCGGTGACGACAGATGGCGCCAACGGCGGGTGAACTTCAGCGCCATCGGCCTCGTGTTCTTTGTCCTCATCGTCAACTTCCTATACACCGATCTTGGAATGAGCCAAGAGAAGCACTGGTTCTCCACGATCTATGGGGTGTGGCTGCTCGTCATGGGAGCTTTGGGCGCGCTCGGCCTGGCCAGCGCCATTCTTGGCACGCAGCACAACAAGTCCCCGTACGACAAAGTCGTCGAACCCTGGCTCACAAAGGACCTCGGCAACTTGATGCTCGCCTTCACGATGCTCTGGGCCTACTTCTCGTTCAGCCAGTACCTGATCATATGGTCCGGCAACCTCCCCGAGTTCACGAAGTTCTTCCTGAAACGGAGCGACGGCATGTGGTTTTGGCTCGCCAATGGCCTGATGATCACCGGGTTCTTCATCCCGTTCCTCCTCTTGCTCGCGCCACGGACCAAGCGGGTGCCACAGATCTTCGGGTTCGTCGGAGGCTACATCCTCGTGATCCGGGCCATCGATATGTTCTTTGTCACCGTGCCGACTTACCGGTACCAGTTGAGCGTCTACCCCGCGGACATCGGGGCGCTGCTCCTCGTTGGAGGCGTGTGGTGCGCCGCCTTCGCGTTCGTGCTCCGCACCGCCCCGCTCGTCACCTACCGAACTCCAGAACTGAAGGAGGCCGCCGACCATGCATGACCACGCGAAAGAGCCGGTCGACAAGAACTTGCTCGAAGAAATGGGCTACGAGCCCACAGACATCAAGTCGAACTCCCTGCCTCGGACGACTGTCATCTTCTTCGTCTTCGTGATCGTCTCCTTTGGGCTCTCGTGGCTGTTCATGTACGTCGTGTCGCCAGACATGGCGATCGTGCCCAAAGCCAGCGAACTTGAGCGCAAACGAGTCCCGCCCCCTGAAGCTCCGTTGATCCAGAGCTCGATGACCGCGAAGAGGGACATGGTCGAACTAGCCAAGGAAGACAAGGCGAAGGCCACGACGTTTGCTTGGACAGATCGGAAGAACGGCAAGGCCCGAGTGCCGATCGACCAAGCGATGAGCGAAGTGCTAGCCGAAGGTCTTCCCGAGCGACCGGGAGCAAGGCCGATCGGAGGTTCCAAGTGAGATTGGCTTTTCTCGTCTTGGCCGTAGCCGCGACATGCGGGTCGATGGCCCAGTTCTATCAGTACAAGGAGATTCCGCCGCCCGGGCAAGCGAGGGTCGCCACCGACGCCGCCGGGGTCGGAGTGCGGGTCGTCCAGCGGCTGAACGAGACCATCCCTCTGGACGCCAGGTTCAAGGACGAGACAGGTCAGGACGTGACCTTGGAGCGGTACTTTAAGAAGCGGCCCGTCATCATCCTGCCGATCTTCTACCGGTGCCCAGGTATCTGCGAGACCGAACTCGCCTCGCTCGTGAACAGCTTGAAGGGGTTCAAGAAGGCGCAAGTCGGCAAGGAGTTCGACGTAGTCGCGATCTCGATCCACCACAAAGAGAAGCCCGAACTGGCCGCGACCAAAAAGGAGAACGTGATCGCCGCCTACATGGGCTCCAACACTGACACTCAGAGGCGGGTCACGGCCGAGCGAGGCTGGGCGTTCCTGACTGGGGACGAGAAGCAGATCAGAAAGCTCACCGACGCGCTCGGCTTCGAGTTCAAGTACGACCCTGCCAACGACACGATCGTCCATCCAGCCGGGATCATGGTGATGACGCCGGCAGGCAAGATCAGCCGCTACTTCGTCACGACCGAGTACCCGCAACAGGTCTTGTTGAGCGCCATTGAGGAAGCAGGGCAGGGTCAGATCGGCGTCCGCGACGACCGCCCGTTCTTCATGGCCTGCATCCAAGTCGACCCAATGACCGGCCAGCGCTCGCTCAACGTCCTTAATGCCCTGAAGACGCTGACCGTCGTCACCCTGATCGGGTTCCTCGTCGCCGTATTTGTCTGGAACCGAAAGGCCAAGTCTATGAATCAGAGAGAGTCCCGACCATGAACCCGTTCAAGAAGTGGCCCATTTCTCCGGAACAAGCCTCCGAGTGGTCGATCAGGCACGACGCCTTGTTCTGGACGATCTCCGCTCTGACCGTCGTCTTCACGATCTTGGTCGGGGTGCTCATCCTTGGCTTCGCCATCAGGTACCGGCGCGGGTCGACCGCCGACCGGAGAGGGGCTTTCGACCATCATAACGGGCTTGAGGCTCTCTGGTCGATCATCCCGCTGATTCTGGCAATCGGGATCTTTGTCTGGAGCACGCTGCTCTTCATCGAAGCTAGGAAGATGCCGAAGGACGCCATGGAGGTCTTCGTCGTCGGCAAGCAATGGATGTGGCACCTGCAGCACATGAACGGGATCCGAGAGAACAATGAGCTCCATGTGCCGGTCAACACACCGATCAAGCTGACGATGATCAGCCAGGACGTCATCCATGCGATGTACCTGCCGGACTTCCGGGCCCAGTTCCATGTGGTGCCAGGCCGCTATACCGAGCTTCACTTCACGCCGATCAAGACTGGCCGGTTCAAGATGCTCTGCGCGATGCACTGCGGCACGTCGCACTCAGAAATGGTCGGTTTCGTCTACGTCCTGAGCAAGCGCGACTTCGCGTCTTGGCTCGACAACGGCGGGAACCGGTACAAGCCCAAGCCGATCACCCTCGCCGAACGCGGCAAACAAGTTTGGGAGAGCAAGGGTTGCGGAGGATGCCATGGGGCCAAGGACACCGTGAGGGGACCGTCCTTGGTCGGGATCTACAATTCGCAACGAGCCATGGCCGACGGAACGACCGTCAAGGCCGACGCCGATTACCTACGCTGGAGCATCGTCCAGCCCTACAGGCTCATCACCAAGGGCTATGAGCCGACCATGCCCGTCTACCAAGGCCAAATGTCTGAGGAAGACGTGCTGGGCCTGATCGAATATATCAAGGGCTCCTCCAACCAGTCGACGCCGGGCGTCAAGGCCCCCGTGGCCCCGACCGTCCGAGTTCCCGCCGATTGGCCGCCGAGTGCCCCGCGAAACGCCACCCAAACCGCCAACGAAGAACTCTCTTCGGGCGCGACACAGGCTCAACAGGTGCCGACAAAAGAATGAGCGCAACGACCGTCATCGAACAATCTCCTCCGACTGAACGGCCGGAAAAGAACTATCTGAACGCCGACCATACGTTGCGGTCGTGGATCTGGACTGTCGACCACAAGAGGATCGCGGTGCTATACCTGATCTCGGTCACGTTCATGTTCTTCCTCGGCAGCATCGCCGCCGCCGTCGTGCGCTTCGAACTGACCTCGCCTTGGGGCCAGATGTTGACCTCGGAGACCTACAACAAGATGTTCACTGCCCACGGTGTCATCATGGTCTTCTTCTTCATCATCCCAGCAATCCCGGCGGTCTTGGGCAATTTCCTGCTCCCCATCATGCTCGGGGCGAGAGACCTTGCGTTTCCCCGTATCAACCTGCTGAGTTGGTACCTGTACGTAGCTGGGGCCGCGCTCGTGCTGGCGTCGCTCGCCTTGGGCGGCATCGACGCCGGTTGGACGTTCTATACACCGCTCTCAAGCCTCTATTCGAACACGCAGATCACCCTCGCCTTGGTAGGAATCTTCCTCGCAGGCTTCTCGTCGATCCTCACGGGCGTCAACTTTATCGCGACGACGCACAAAATGCGGGCGCCGGGCCTGACTTGGTTCAAAATGCCGCTCTTCGTTTGGGCCCATTACGCGACCGCGATCATCATGATCCTCGGGACGCCGGTCGTGGCCATGACGCTCGTCTTGGTCATCTTCGAGCGAGCGTTCAAGTTCGGCATCTTCAGCCCCGAACTGGGTGGCGACCCGGTGCTGTTCCAGCACCTTTTCTGGTTCTACTCTCACCCGGCCGTCTACATCATGATCCTGCCCGGCATGGGCGTGATCAGCGAACTGATCTCATGCTTCTCGCGGCGACGCGTGTTTGGCTATGAGTTCGTCGCGTTCTCATCGATCGCGATCGCCGTCATCGGATTCGTCGTGTGGGGCCACCACATGTTCCTCTCGAGCCAGTCAGTGCTCCAAGGCATTCTGTTCAGCCTCCTGACTTTCTTGGTCGCCATCCCGTCCGCCATCAAGATCTTCAACTGGACGATGACCATGTACAAGGGGTCTGTCTGGTTCTCGACACCGATGATCTATGCCCTAGGATTCATGGGGCTCTTCGTGATCGGTGGCCTGACCGGGCTGCACCTGGGAAGCCTGGCCACAGACGTTCACCTCACCGGCACCTACTTCATTGTCGCCCACTTCCACTTCGTCATGGTCGGCGGGGCGATCATGGCTTTTCTTGGAGGGCTCCACTTCTGGTGGCCGAAGATGTTCGGCAAGATGTACTCTGAGTTCTGGGGCCGTCTGAGCGCCATGGTCATCTTCCTCGGGTTTAACTTCACGTTCTTCCCGCAGTTCATGGTCGGTTACCTCGGCATGCCGCGCCGGTACCACTTTTACTATTTCGCCCCGGAGTGGCAGATCTACCACATCCTTTCTTCCGCCGGAGCCACGATCCTAGGAATCGGCTTCCTGATGCCCGCCTTCTACTTGACAGCCTCGCTCATCAAAGGCCCAAAGGCCTCGAGCAACCCTTGGGGCGCCAAAGGGCTTGAATGGGAGCAGACCACGTCGCCGCCGCCGACTGAGAACTTCCACCATAAGCCGATCGTGATGGACGACCCTTACGACTACGACGCCATCGCAGACAATGACGATTTCAGGGCCCATTGGGGCAAGGAACCAGTCAAGTACGGAGGTGACAACTAATGGCCGCTCACGCGACGACGCATCCCACAAATCCTGACGAGTCTGAAGTTTACTTCCAATACGAAGACATCGACCAGCAGCAAGAGACGTATATCGTCGGGATGTGGACGTTCATCGTGCAGGAGATCATGTTCTTCGGCCCGTTGTTCCTCATCTACACTCTGTTCAGGTGGAAGTTCCAAGGCGGATTCTACACCTACAGCCAGAAACTCGACTATGTGCTAGGCGGAGTCAACACCATGGTGTTGCTCTTTTCGTCCTTCACCATGGCGCTGGCCGTGCACTATGCACAAAAGAAGCAGACTAAAGAACAGCTTCGCTGCCTGGGGATCACCCTCGCTTGCGGGTTTGGCTTCTTGATCATCAAAGCTTTCGAGTATGCCGACAAGTTTACTCATAGCCTGTTCCCGAACAACTCGTTCATTTGGCCGCCCCATGGGTACGAATACCTCGGAGGAAATCCCGAGCATGCTCGGCTCTTCTTCTCGCTTTACTTCGCCACGACCGGGTTGCACGGTCTCCACGTCGTTGTCGGGATGATTTGTATCGCGAGCCTGATGATCCTCACTGTCCGGAAGGCGCCAACAATCACCGACTATGTCCCGACTGAGATCGTCGGCCTCTACTGGCACTTCGTCGATCTCGTCTGGATCTTCCTCTATCCGCTTTACTACTTGATTCCGAAGTAAGAACCATGGCTCACGTCGAACATCACCACCACGGCCACCACATCACGCCGATCTCTGTCCTCATAAGAACGTTCATCATTCTTGTAGGCCTGATGGTTCTGACGATCGTTGCGGCCAAGGCGCCATATTGGTTTGCTTCCTTAGAGCCATATAGAGGCCTGTGGGTCGTGACGAACGCGATTGCTTTGGGCATCGCCACAATCAAGGCTGTGTTCGTGGTCAGTGAGTTCATGGGCGTCAAGTACGCTACGAACCTCATCAAGGTCTACGCGATCGGAGGGTTTGTCTGGTTCTTCTTGCTGTTCATCATGTTCGTCGACTATGCGAGCCGGCCATGGGAGCCGGTCAAAGGCTGGGAGAACGTCCCCTCCAGCGCATTTCCAAGGAACAAGGACAACGATGCCGGAACACCTTTTCCGCAGTATCCGGGCGAGGCCAAGCACGGGAAGGACGGCCACTAGGCTCGCTCTTCAGTCTCGGCGATTTGCCTGAGCCTGCGGACGCTCTTGACCAGATACCTTCCCCCTTTCACGGTGACAAGACCCTCGTCGCGGAACTGCTTCATGGCCCGGTTCACGTGCTCGCGAGTGCAGTTGATCCGGACGGCCAGTTCGTCCTGTGTGAGCTTTTCAAGCAACAGGACGCCTTGCCCCTCGACCCTCTCGTGACCATGGCGCGCTGAGTCCAGAAGCGCCGAAGCCAGTCTGCGCGGAACCTTCCATTGAAGCATGATCTTGTGGGAGATCGACTCCCGCAGCTTTCGAGAAAGCAGAGAAATGAGACCGCGTGCAAGCCCATGGTCTGCTTCGATCGCATCGAGGATCGCTCGGGCCGGGACTTCAAGAAGAACAGTCGGTTCGGTGGCCCGGGCGTCAGCTGTTCTGGGCATTCCTTCCAAGACAGAGAGCTCCCCAACGACGTCAGGAGGGTGGCGCAATGTGATGGACACAGCCCGATCAAGCTCGTTGATCCTCTCAATGCTGAGCTGCCCCGTGACGAGGATGTGCATTGGCCCTGGGTCGTCTCCTTCCCAATACAGCATCTGGCCTGCGGGAAGCTCCAAGAAGCCGGAGGCATTCGCCAGCCGCAAGAGAGTCTCGTCGCCCGCCAAATGAAACATTTCGCAAGCTTTCAGAGCGAGGACGGCCTTCTCAGTGTCCTTCTTGAGTCTCGCTGCCATGGTCAATCGCCCGTTGACTGATTTTGGCCGGGCTCCGGGCGTAAGAACCACTTGGGGGCTTCCAAAGACATCCACCAAACGCCGGCCACGAAAAGCCCGAGCCCAATGGCGCTGAGCACCCCCCGCATGTAGCCCTTGAAATACGCGTCGGCAGCTTCTTCTTCTGCTCGAAACGTCCGACCTGTCGCGCGTCTCAGGGCGATAGGCTCGGACGAAAGGTCGTTTGGGGCATGCGCGATCCAGGCTTTGACCGTGGGAAGGTGCCGGGCCTCTTCCAATCCCCCAAAATCACGACGATAGTTAATTTTTTTGCCGACCAACTGGTGCAGATCGTCAGAATAGCAAACTTTACCGGGTGGGCAGAGCTGTTCGAGTCTCGCTGCGATCGCCACCGCTCGCCCGGTGACTTGATGCCCTAAGAACACGGCTTCTCCGTAGTGCGCTCCGATCCGGTGCTTGATCCTTGCCTTCGGATTGGCTGTCTGGCCGTCCGCAAGGACCGCCCAGTCTTGCATGGCGAGCGAGGCCCGCATCGCCGCAAAGGGGTCATCGAAGACCAGCTTGAGTCCGTCGCCCCGGTTAGCCGCCACTCTTCCTCCTTCGGCCGCTGCCAGTCGCGCAAACTGGTCCAAGTCCTTGGCCACGCGCAGAACTACGTCGTCTTCCGCCTCGGCGACCTTCATCGTGTAGCCCGCGACATCAGTGATGACGACGGCTACTTTCGCGTGAGTCGGCTTGATGTCCCGCTCGTCCTGCGAATCAGCTGATGAAGGATCCTGGGGGCCAGACACCGTGCCGCCATTCTACGCGCTCTCCTGTCCACTCAGTCTAAAAAGTTCAGACTCGATCCAACCGAGAATCTCTGACTTGCCAGCTCCCCGCTCGAACTCGCGAGGCTCGCCCCAGGTTGCCACGATCCATGAGAACGCTAGCCGAGGCTTGACTTCGGGGAACGGCATGACCTTTCTCGATCCATTGATGCCCAGGCAGATGCAACGGACGCCCGTCTGCCGAACGATCAAGGCGACCCCGGGCAACATCGGGAGGAGCCTCCCGTCAGGACTCAACCGGCCCTCTGGAAAGATACCGACTGCTTCCCCAGACTCGATCAGCTCAATGGCGGTCCTGAGCGCAGTCTTGTCAGGCGCTCCCTGCTTGATGGGCACTGCCCCAAACCATCGCATGAACTTCCCCATGGCCCCAGTTGTGAAAAGGTCGCGGCGGGCCAAGAACCGGATGTGCCGGCGACAGGCGTATTGCACGACGACTGGATCTGTGTTCGATTGGTGGTTGGCGATGATCAACAAGGGACCATCGCGGGGCACCTTTCGCCAACCCTTGACGCGAATCGGGGCCATCAGGCCGAGGAACAGCACAGTGGCAAAGGCCCGCATGAACGGAATCGCAGTCCGAACTCGCCCTGGGTCGGTCTGCTGCTTCACTGTCCCACGACCTGGTTCAGAGCTTCTGCATAAGCCTGGTGCTCCAACGCCAAGACTCGGCTGGCAAGTGATTCGACGGTGTCGTCTTGGCGCACCTCGCACTTTCGTTGGACGATGACTTCGCCCTCGTCATATCTTTCGGAGACATAGTGGACCGTACATCCCGATTCAGTCTCGCCAGCGTCGATGACGGCCTGATGGACTCGCGATCCATACAGACCTTTACCCCCAAACTTGGGCAGAAGCGACGGATGAATGTTGAGGATCCGATTCGGGTAGGCATCGAGTACTGAACGAGGCACCAAGTTCATGAACCCTGCCAGGCAAAGCCACTTGGCATCAACAGATCGTAGGCTTTTGATCAAGTTCGCACCAAAATCTGGCCCATATGCCACCGTCAAGGTTGGGATCCCGAGATCCCGGGCCCTTTCGAGAGCGGGAGACAGTGAAGAGGTCGACACTACCAAGGCGACTTCGTACGAGGCCCCGCATTCGGCGGAGGCCCGGACGAGAGCCTCCATGTTCGAGCCTCGGCCCTTGGATCCAACAAGGACTGCGACCCTCGCCCGAACTTTCTGGCCCACGACGGCGTTGTACCCTTATACAAGTGATCTCGCTGGAGTTCAGCTCGCAACCTTCGATCGGTCCAGTTTCTGCCTGGGAGAAAGTGTGACGACGTCTCTTCTCATGTGCGCTGCCATGTGCACTGTCGGTTCCGATCTTAAGATCATCGAAGTCCGAGAGACCCGCGTCTTTGCCGGAAAGCTTGGTCAGCGTGTCACCCTGGCGGCGGAAGCAGAAGTCGATGGCAAGCCGGTTCACGTCCAATTCACAGGGGCCTATCACACGCGGGCGGCAGGAAGACGAATCGAACTCAAGGTGGGACAGACGATCCATGTCCACGGTGTCCCGGACAAACGTACGCTGAAGGTCAGTCTCGAAGCGATCCACTAGAAGCGGGCCGTGTAAGAGAGTCCGACTGAATACTGATAGCCGTCAGACTTCCTCATCGGTGCCCCGCCGGCGACGGTCCATACAAGGCCCGTGATCGTTCCTACTTCACCGGACAGAGCCACCCATGCTGTGCTGCCAGGTCCGGACACGAAGTCGGCCATGAGCGTCAAGTCTTGCCCGATCGGGGCGTCGATCCCAACCATGAGCCGGTTGCGGTCGTTCTGGTACCAGCCTCCATGCAATCGGAAGGAGGCAAAATCGTGCCTGGCGACCAAGTACTTGTCTGCCCGACCCTTGTCGAGGTTCGTGAAACCGGCACTGACCGCAATCTTGCCGTCGTTGGGACGCTCGTAAAGCAGAACCTTGGCGTCCCATGTTGTCGTTCCTTCAAAGTCGTTGGCCAGGCCCAACTCGACCCGGTCAAAGAGGCCAAGGGTGAGCCCGTTCGAGTGATAGACCCTTTTGTCGATGTTCCTCTCGTGGCCCGCCAACGCGTACTCGACCATCGCCTCACGGTGGCGAAGGATGTCAGCAATCGGCATGACGACGAGCACAGTCGGAGTGGCGGAGAGAATGGATCCCATGCCGGTGGCCAAGGCCAGGATCGAGGCTCGAGTGGTATGGCCCTTCATTTCTTTCCCAACTCCCTCGAAAGAATTGCCATTAGTTCAGTGATTGAAACCTAACGACAATTACCAGGAGGGTGGCGGGAGCGTGTAGGAATCGAACCCACCAGGCCCCTCTTGAGGGCCACAACGGTTTTGAAGACCGCGGGACACACCAGCGCCCATTCGCTCCCAACCCAGTTCCTTGTACCCTAAGTCCCAGCCTAGAGAAACCGATGCCCCTCAGGCGGGATTCTACTGGTGAGATGAACGTCAGCGTCGAATGGAAGGGCGGGATGGCCTTTCAAGCCGATCCTCCGAGCGGTTTTGGGTTCACCTTGGACTCTCATCCCGACTATGGGGGTCAAGGGCTCGGGCCGACTCCTATGGAAACCCTTCTCGCTTCGATCGCCGCCTGTTCGGCGATGGACGTCGTTTCGATCCTAGAAAAGAAGCGACAAGAGGTCACCGCGTACCGGATCGAGGCCCATGCGGTGAGGCCGCCGGACGGTGAGTACCCGAGGGGGTTCATAGAGGTTGAGATCGTCCACCATGTCTCTGGTGTGAATCTGGATCCGGCTGCGGTGGAGAGGGCCATAGAACTCAGCGAGACGAAGTACTGCTCGGTCTTGGCCACGCTCAAGGGTTCGCCCAAGATCACGAATCGTTTCGTCGTGGCCTAGCTCAGCCAGGCCACGACACTAGCGACGGTTGAAGACTGTGATCCCGAAGCGGTCAAGAATGAAGAACGCATTGGCGACCTCGCTCAAGAGGCCAAGGTTCGGATTGTTGTTCCTGGGCACGACGACCGTATCGCCAGGCTTCAGGAAGATGTTCTGGCTCGAATCGCCCTTCTTGACAAACTTGACGTAATCGGCTTGGATGCGGATGTACTCGTTCCGCACGCCTGGCTTCTTGCGGATGATCACGATCCGGCTCTGCCAAGCGGTGGGAAGTCCGCCGCGGGTTCGAGCCATCGCGTCGTTCAGGGTCATCTCCTCTTCATAGGGGATGATGACCGGCTCACGGACCTCGCCGATCACTCGGACGTAGTTCTGATCGTCCACTTGCGGCACCAGGAGGATGTCTCCGTCCTTGATCTCATAGTTCTGGGACAGGTCGCCTCGCAGCAACATGGCCCGAAGGTCGACAGGGACATACTCGCGCCAACCTTTCCTCTGGAACCTTGCCCGCTTGAGGTCGGCTGAGAACGGCAAACTGCCAGCCAGCGACAAGAGATTGATCAACTTGTCGCCGGGACGGACTTCAAAGGTGCCGGGCCGCTCGACAGAACCCAACACAGAAGCAAGGATCCTCCTCGGTCTCAAGAGCGTCACCGAGACCCGGGGCTTGATGATTCTTAACTGCCGGTCGTACTCGAACGACAGCGCCGCCTCGAGTTCCGTGGTCGTCTTGCCCTCGGCCTTGACCAAGCCAATGAACGGAGCGGTGATGAACCCGTCTTGGGTCACAGTCACCTGGGCCACGATCTGAGCTTCTTCCCAGACTCGAATGTCGAGGACGTCCTCGATCTGGATCCGGTAAGTGCCCCCGTCCGCCTGGGCCACGGCCAGATTGGCCATGAGGCTCAATAGCAGGGCCAGTACAAAACCGTAAAGCTTGCTACCCATATTCGCGTCCATGCGGCGGATTCCTTGAGAGTCCAGACGGATCATACCTGTTCGATGTCTTCAGGCGCCGGTCCCTTTCGCAACCCCTCAAGGACAAGTGTGACTTCGCCCTTTCGGGGGACTTCGGTCGGATCCGGAATCTTTGGTAGTCGGCTCCGCCAAATTTGCTGGTGCACCTTAGTCAGTTCTCGGCAGATCGCGTACCTTCTGGAGCCCAAGGCCCTAAAGCAGTCTTCCAGGCAGGCCGCGACCCGGTGCGGCGATTCGAAAATCACAACTGCGAGGGTCGAATCGGCGAAGGAGCCAAGCACCGCCTTTCGAGCGCCAGTCTTACGCGGCAAGAAACCAAGGAACGCATACCGCTGGGCGTAAAACCCGCTCAAGGAGAGAGCCGTGGTCACCGCGCTCGCGCCCGGCACACTGTCGACCGAAAGCCCCCTCTCGTGGCAGAGATCCACGAGGACGGCTCCTGGGTCGCTCACGACGGGCGTTCCCGCGTCTGTGGTCAAACACAGAGTGCTTCCTTGGGCGATCTGCCCAACGATCTCTTCGATGCGGCCCTGAGGACTATGGTCGTTCAGGACCCGCATTGGCAACTTGACGCCCAGAGCGGACTGAAGCCGCCCACCTGTGCGCGTGTCTTCGACGACCCAAGCGTCGGCCCCACACAACTCCTCTCGGGCCCGGGCCGAGAGGTCGCCCAGGTTGCCGATCGGAGTGGCGACGACGACGAGGCGGCCTGCCAAAGCCCTCTAGTTCGACTTTGTCTTGGGCTGCCCTTCTTTGGGCTCCGCCCCGGTTTCGTCCAGCTTGTCCAGTTCCGATTCGATCTTCTTCTGGTTGGCCTCTTCTTCCTTGCGGGCGAGTTCGTCCTCTTTCTTTCGGGCTTCCCAATCGCTGAGTTCCTTCTTGACCGCGTCAAGGGCTGCCTTCTCGATCTTGCCCGCCTTTTCCGCCGCCTCAAGCCTCTTTCGGATTTGGGCCACCTGAGTCTCGCCCGACGAGTCGAAGAGTCCGTTGTGGGTCGCCGCGTCAAGCAGAGCCTCACCGGCTGCTTCCCAGTCTTCTGACGCCAAGAGCGAGTCGTACACCTTCAGCCGGATCTCTGGGCTTTCCGTGAACTCCAGGACCGCCTGGAGCGAGGCCACTTGCTGCTCCCTCAGGTCGGCCTGCTCCTTCGGTGTCAACTGGTTGAAGAACGAATCGAAGGCCACGTACTTGGCCAAGGCCAGTCCCTGCCGGCTGAGTCCGTCCGAAGGCTGGACCGCGTCGATCTGCTTGATCAAAGCCTCCATCGTCTCTCGGATTTCGGCCGGAGACTTCCCGAAGTTCTGTCGCCACTCTTTGGCGGCCTCGGCCGACAAGCGATATCCCTCGTCTCGCCAGACGGCCGCTTTGACCGCCGCCTCGATGTCCGACTCCATCTTCTTCATGGCCTGAGTCCGTTTGTACTGCTCGGTCAGTTCGCCCTTCTTGGTCTCCCAGTCGGCAGGCGGCTTGCTCTCAATCTTGTCGAGCTTGTAGAGCGCGACCCCGCCCGGCTCTTCGATCAGCGTCACGCCACCGGCCTTCAGTTCGAGGAGCGGTTGCAGGGCCTCCTCGCCCTCCATGACCGCGCGGCCATAGGGGCGCGGCTCGTCCTTCTGGCCCTTGCCGTTCTTGGCAAAGACCGCGGCCCAGTTTGCTCCGCCGCCAGCTTCCGACAGAGCGGCCTCGGCGTCCTTGCGGTTCGCCTCAGCCGATTTGGCCGGATCCTGGAAGGTGAGCCGTCGCACTGTCAACTGGTCGTAAGAGGCCTTGACTTGCTCTTCTGTCACAGAGACCGAAGCCTGGTACCAGTCTTGCACCATCGTCCGCAAGACCTCTGCCTCGATCCCCGCTTTTCGAGCTGGGTCGGTCAGGCCTTTGGCCACGGAGTCGACCTGATCCTTGCGAACTTCGTCCGGGCTCCTCCCATTGTTCTCTTTCTTGAACGCTTCGACAAACTCGGCTTCGGTCGCTCCCTCCTTCAGCTTCTTGTCAGCGATGAGCCGCGTCCGCTGAGTCTTGAATGCTTCGTCCAAAAACTGGTTGACGACCTTCTTCGCCGATTCGTCCGTCACCCGCAGTCCTTTCTGCGACGCCAGGGCCTTCAAGGCCGCGTCTCTCATCGCCGAGTCGATGGACTGTCCCAGCGTGTTCAGTTCAAACATCGGGCTGTTCGCCGAAGGCTGGCCCTGCTTCGCCATCTGGTACTGCTGGAAGACCGCTTCCGACGTCACCGGCACACCGGCCACTTCGGCGATCTTCGTTGCGCCCTGGGGCCCCGAGTCAGGGCCATTCGCGCCAAGGCCAGGACAAGCCGAGGGCAGCGTGAGGCCGACTGCGGTCAGCACGCCGACGACGATCAACAGGGCTTGGCACCCACGGTTTTCGAACAGGGAGCGGATCTTGGAGATAGACAACTTCGGTAGGTCACCTCAGGAAGGATCGCCTTCATTATGGTGCCCGTTCAAACCTCAGCCCGGGCCGGGCTTGACAGGTAGACATGAATGGAGTAACATGCGGCTTCATGTAGACGCGAGAGCGCGTCGGGCGAGACCTATGGCAAAAGGACTGACCAAGCGGCAAGAGGCCATCTTTAAGTTCCTCCTCGACTACATCCAGGACAAAGGGTTCCCGCCCTCGATTCGGGAGATCGGCGAGAAGTTCAGCATCGGTTCGCTCAGGGGCGTGACCGTGCACCTGGACGCCCTCGAAAAGAAGGGCTACATCCAACGGTCGAACACGCCGCGCTCCATCAAGATCAAGCACCCGGCCTACCAGCCTGGGGCCAGCGTCATGATGCTGCCCCTGGTCGGACAGATCGCCGCGGGCGCCCCGATCTTGGCCGACGAGAACGTCGAGCACCTGATCCCGGTGCCCAGCGACATGGTTCGGAACATTTCCGGCGCGTTCCTGTTGAGGGTCAAGGGCGACTCTATGTCCGGAGAGGGCATCAACCCTCGCGACCTGGTCGTGGTCAAACCTCAGCAGGCGGCGAATCACGGAGACCTCGTCGCGGTCCTTCTGGGTGAAGAGGCCACTGTCAAGCGGATCCACTTTTCTGGCCGTAGGATCCGTCTTGTGGCCAGCAACCCGGCCTACGACCCCATTGAGGTGAAACAGGAAGACGCCCGAGTGATCGGGCGCATTGTCGGCCTGCTGCGGGACTACGAAGGCATGGCCTTCTAACGAGGCCAGGTCGGACCGGCGACCAACTCGGAGCGAGACAACCGTCGCCCTCCGCTGCGCTCGTCTTGCCTGACGATCCCAATGCCGGGCCGCGTCCAAGTCGTGACCTGGAGATCAAGGCCAGGGCCTGTGAGGCTCAAGACGGACTCCAAGTCTTGTCCCTTGTCCGCCTTCGAGGCCAGTTTCCCTTCAGCCCGGACCGAGCCTCTTGGGGTCTGGACCACTCCGGCCCACTTGTGTTCGATCTGGCCCCCTAGGGGCACTGGTGGGTCGAAACGAGTCCCGCTCAGTTCGGACGCCCAAAGTGTCCTTTCGGCGATAGCGATCTTGCTCGTCCCCGACGGCCCATCGAGCCGCCAGCCGAGGTGCCGACCGACCGGTTCGGTCGAAACGACCGTGACCGTCTCGACCCGGCTCCCAAACTCTCGAGAGACACGGTAAGTCCAAGAGATCCCCCGCTCAAGGGGCATCAGTTCGCCGCCTCGGGCGCACCCGAGCGCGATGAGGGCCAACGCCCAGACCGCCCTCATACGGCCTCAAGCTTGGCCAGGCTTTGGACCAACTTCTTCACGCCCACCGCCCCTGGGAACGCGACCGTGACCTCGGCGTCCCCTTTGAGCGGCCCGCACGCGACCACGACCCCGATCCCGAACTTTTTGTGCGTCACCTTCTGGCCGACATGAAACGGGGGGTTCCACGAAGGCGAAACAGCGGCGGCCCGAGACTCGACGAGAGCATAGCCGCCTGACCGGTCGGGTTCGACCCTTCTCGCCGGGGCGGTGGCTGGGTTCCTGCTCCCAAAGAGCGCCTCGGAAGAAGACTCAGGAATGTCGTCCAAGAAGCGCGACCGCCTGTTGAACGAGGGTTGGCCGTAGAGCGACCTCCGCACCGCATGGGTCAGGTGAAGTTCCTGCCTCGCCCGGGTCATGCCAACGTAGGCCAATCTCCGCTCTTCTTCCAACTCCGTGTCCGAGCCCAGTGACCGCGAGTGGGGAAAGACCCCTTCCTCCAACCCGACCAAGAACACGACGGGGAATTCGAGCCCCTTGCTCGAGTGAAGCGTCATCAAAGTCACCGCATCACCGCTTTCGTTCAGACCGTCGACATCGGCGATCAGGGCCACACTTTCAAGGAACATGGCCAGTGAAGGCTCCTCAGCCGTAGCATCGTACTCGGCGGTCACGTTGACGAACTCTTGAAGGTTCTCTTGCCGGCTGATCGACTCATCCGACCGGTCTGCCCGCAGGTCCTCCAAGTAACCCGACTTTTCCAGTAGCCGCTTGAGGACGGGCGTGACGGGGCCCTCCCGGGCGATCAGTTGGGCGTCTTCGATCAACCCTGTGAACGCCCGGATCCCGGCCAGCGCCTTCTTGTTCAGCTCTTGTTGGAGCGTCAGGTCGGTCGCCGCGTCCCACAACGACGACCCGCGCTCTGACGACAAAGACTCGAGCCTCTGCAAGGTTCCAGCCCCCACGGCGCGCGCGGGCACGTTCACCACCCTCCGGAACGAAACGTCGTCTCTGGAGTTGAGCACGAGCCGGAGGTAAGCGACCAGGTCCTTGATCTCCCTGCGCTCATAAAACCGTTGCCCTCCGACCAGCACGTGCGGGACACGCATCGTGAGGAAGGCTTCTTCCAGGACGCGTGACTGGGCGTTGGTCCGATAAAGGACGGCGAAGTCGCCGTGCTTCCGGATCCCTTGCCTCACTTCCCGGATCACATGGTCGGCGATCTGCATGGCTTCGTCCTGCTCTGTGCCAGCCTCGCTCACCGTCACCGGCGCGCCCCCTCGGTTTTCTGTCCAAAGCTTCTTTTCGGCCCGGCCGCGATTGTGCCGGATCACATGGTGCGCCGCTTCCAAGATCCGTTGTGTCGACCGATAGTTCTGCGAAAGCGTCACGACCTTGGCGTCCGGATGGTCGCTGCCGAACCGCATCATGAGAGAGACGTCGGCACCCCGCCAGGCATAGATCGATTGGTCGTCGTCGCCAACAATGGTGATGTTTCGGTGCTTCTGGGCCAGGATGTCGGCCAGCTGGTACTGCGAGAAGTTGACGTCTTGATATTCGTCGACCAAGACGTGCAAAAAGCGGTCTTGGAGCTTTGTGCGAACCGCCTCCGACTGCTCCAACATTCTCACCGCCTTGAAGATGATGTCGTCGAAGTCCAGCGCGTTGGCCCGGGCCAAAGCCGCCTGATATTCTCTATAAACCTCGGCAACAATCCGCTCGAAGAACGCCGAGGCGCCCTGACCATAGCGCTCCGGCCCGATCAGTTTTTCCTTGGCTCGAGAGATCTCGTTGAGCACGCCGCGCGGCTGGACGGAACGGTCCTCGATCCCCTTTTGCTTCAGGACGTCCTTCACCAAGGCGATCTGGTCCGCGTCGTCGTACACCACAAAATTCCGATCGACGCCGATGCTCGATCCGTCGATTCGCAGCAGGCGGGCGCAGATCGAGTGGAACGTTCCCATCCAAAGGCCTTGCGCCTCTGGGCCGACCATGTCCGCGATCCGCTCCTTCATTTCGCGGGCAGCTTTGTTGGTGAAGGTGACCGCCAAGATGCGACCAGGCGGCACGCCTTCGCTGACCAACCGCGCGATCCGGCAGGTGATGACGCGCGTCTTGCCCGATCCCGCCCCGGCGAACACCATCAGCGGCCCGCCTGGATGGGTCACGGCCTCGAGCTGCTCCGGATTGAGGGTCGCGACGTCGAACGGAAGGCCCATGGGGTCAGACCGATTATGCCCCGCCCGGGGGCTAGACTCGGGGCATGGAAATGCGGCCGCTCGGCAAGACGGGCCTTCATGTCACCGTGCTGGGTCTTGGCACGTCAGAGATCGGCTTCCAGCTTGAGGAAGGCGCGGACGTCAGCCTGCTCTTGAACGAGGCGTTAGACGCTGGACTCAACGTGATCGACACGGCTGAGTGTTACCGCGACTCGGAAAGCAAGATCGGTAATGCCGTCGGTCATCGCCGGAGCGACTACTTTCTCTTCACCAAGACAGGACACGCCGCCGGACTCGAAGGCGAAGACTGGGATCCGACCGTGATGGCCCGCGGTATCGAAAGGTCGCTTGTCAATCTGCGCACGGACCATGTCGATCTCCTCCAGCTTCATTCGTGCTCGCTGGACCTCTTGCAACGGGGCGAGGTGATCCAGGTCGTCCAGAGGGCCAAGGAAGCAGGGAAGACCCGCTTGATTGGCTACAGCGGAGACGGCCCCGAGGCCCAGTGGGCGATCGAGAGCGGCCTTTTCGACACGCTCCAAACCTCCATCAGCGTTTGCGACCAAGCCAACATCGATCTCATGCCCCAAGCGATCGAGCGGGGAATGGGCGTCATTGTCAAACGGCCCGTCGCGAACGGCGTCTGGAGTTCGAGCGATCCGCCGGCCAGCCCCTACGCCATGCCGTACTACGAGCGCTATCGTGCGCTGGCCTACCCTTGGGCAGCCGACGCGAACCTTGCCGGGAGGACCGCGCTTCGCTTCACGTTGTCCGTGCCGGGAGTCTCGACGATGATCGTCGGCACGAGGACGCCGGGCCGTTGGATCCAGAACGCGGCCGTGATCGCCGAAGGCGCCCTGAGCGATGCCGAGTACCGCACCATTCGCGAGCGGTGGGCGGAGTCCGCGCAGCCCGATTGGGCCGGTCTGACTTAAGAAGGAGGCCCGGCCACGAGCGCTGACAGCTCTGCGAGTCGGGGGTCACTTGGAAACCGCGCGGCGAGGAGTTTGATTGTGTCGACTTCGTGCCGCCTCCATGGGAACGGCGGTTCGAGCGGGGCCGCCGAGGCGAGCCGGACCTGGTGCGCGGCCTCCGCTTCGAGGCGAGTCTGCCTGAGCAGAGACCCCGCCAAGAGATAGCGGACGAGGGGGATCTCTCGGTGCCGGAGGCACTCGTCGGCCAGCCGGGCCGCGTCTTCGACCATCCCGAAGTCATACAGCCAGTTCAAAACGTCCAAGAGCGCGTCTGGAAAGCTGGCGAGGGGCTTGGTGAGCGGGCTCGGCTCCTTGCCTTGACTTAAGTCCATCGAGAGGAACGCCTCGGCACGGAGGGCGGGCTCGAGAGGCGCGAGAAAGTGGGCATTGAGAATCTCCGTCGATTCGCCGCTCGTTTCTCCCCGATGCCGCGCGACCAGGGCCTTGAGCCACCAGAGGAGTTGGTCGTCAGTCTGCCGCTGAAGCCCTTCATCGATCCAGAGGTCGGCTTCTCGCCAGTCCCGAGCACGGGCCGCGATCCGAGCTTGGTTCCAGGCGGCAGCCGCTTCGAGCCCGAGCGGCGCTCTCGGTGCGGGCTCTCCCGATGAGACGCGGCGTAGGAACTCGGCTTCGAAGCCAAAGGAACCTGGTTGCGATGCCTTCAAGATCGCGTCCTCTAACGTTGAGGGGCCAGGATCTTCCGGACGCAGGCCGGTCGCGCTCCATCGAAGGCGCTCATTCCCGTTTGTGTCGCGGATCACGACATCGGTCACTTCGTCAGGCAAGTTGGCTGAGAACGGCTTGCCAGGCGCTAGTTCTGCAAGAGTTTCGAGGGTCTGCCCGTTCGCCAACCGGGCGACGACCTGGCAGTTACCGAGCGAGACCGTCGCCTGGATCGCCAGTCCTGGCCCGTCGACATACAGGGCGAGTCCCTGTCGCACTGCCGTCAAATGCTTGAGAAAAGAATAGGAAGCGAGTCGAAACTTAAATGAATCGATGCCTCTGGGGGTCATCACGTCTCCAGGCAAGATCGCGACAGCGGTACTTTCGCCCCCACTTTCTGCCCGGACAAAGCTCCCTTCATCGAAAACCAGGGCCAGTCGCCCGCCAGGTCCGACCAGCTCGACGAAACCGTCGCCTGAACCGCCCATCCTGGTGCCATGAAAGACGAGTGACGGCCCCGAACGAACGACCTCCAGCGAGCGGTTCTCGATCCGGCATTCGACCAGGATCTCGGCCCGATCAGAAGGGACGCTCACGCAGAGGTGCCATGCGAGCGGAGAACCAGGACAGACCTCTGCAAGGAAAACGGCCGCAGGCCCATCGATGCTGTCGGGATCTCGAATCCACCAGTCGACCGAGCCCATTGAATTGAGCCGACCTTCCGACAGGTTCAATTCGGCCCCCTGTCGCCATTCGACACCGCGTCGCCCCCCTTCCACCAGCCGGATCTCGGCAGGAAGGTTCCAGATCGGCGATCCCGAGGTGCGGTCGATCAAAGACACGATCCGGCCGCCCAGAGCCGGGCACACGACGACTTCTAACCACGGGTTTTCGAGGCGCACTAAGCTGAGATCGTGGGCGGAAATGTCGCCGGTAAGCCGAAGTCGCGGTAACGGCCAGCTCGAGTCCCCAACTCTCATCGGTTCAGGTTCCACCCGGTCGCCTTCGACTTTCCAAACGTCCTCAGACACTTGGGAGCCTGTGATCCTTTCGATGTCTCGCGCGTCTGCCACAATAGGTGTGAGCGGCGATGCTGCTCACCGGGATTATGCCTGCCCGAAGCGGAAGATTGGACTGGACTGCCCTCTCCTGGGGCCTCATCCTCTACGTGCTGGTGCCGACTGGTCTGTTCGCCGTCGGCTATACGCTGGTCGGGCCGAGGATCGGGGCTGTGCCCGTTTTGCAGGCCAGCGCGAGCAAAGCTCTCAAAAGGGACGAACCGGCCAAGGAGCCTGAGGCGACGGCGACAATCGGAAAACCTGGCCCCCAAATCGACATCGTTGTCGAACCAGTCAAGGGCAAATCGGGCCGCAAGCCTCCCAGGGCCGAAACCCGAGAGAACGAGCGGCCGAAGCAGCCGGCCGCCAAGGAGAAGAAGCCAGCCGAGACCGCGAGCAACAAGGTCGAAAGCACGGCCGATCCCGCAGCGTCCGATCCGGCAAGCGGGGGCGGGGCCTCAGAGTCCCAGCCTTCCGAAAAACCCGAGAGCGGCGGCGGTGGTACGGGCGGCACAGACCCCGGGGCTGACGACTAACGCCCTTGCCAGACCTTCATTGACCAGCGGTAGCCAGGCAGGACGGTTGCGCTTCCCACGGTAGGGGTGCGGGGCCATCCATGGGCTGTCCGTCTCGATCACAACCCGGTCGTGCCCAAACCCGCGAAGTACGGCTCGCAGTGTGTCGGCAGAAGGATAGGTCACAGGGCCGTCGACTCCAATCCAAGCGTCCAAGGCTCGACACCGGACGGCGACCTCCTCGCTCCCAGCGAAGCAATGGAACAAGTACCGGTGCCGAGGCCGAGTCTCCAGCGCGTCCAAGAGGTCGCCGTAGGCCTCTCGGCAATGAAACACGACCGAAGCGTCGACCGAGGCAGCGAGCGCCAATTGGTCGTTCAGGCAGCGCATCTGTGACTCCTTCGATGCGTGCTGCCGGTAGTAGTCGAGTCCGATCTCGCCGAGCGCGACGGATTTCGGGTGGTTCAAGAGTTCCTCGATCGTCTTGAGCTCAGACGCGGCATAGCTTGCTGCGTGGTTCGGGTGCCATCCGACGACCGCGTAGACCTCTTCGAACCGGTCTGCCAGCTCGACCGCCCTTCGGCTTGAATCGCTGTCGATGCCGACCACGATCATCCTGGTCACGCCGGCATCGACAGCCTCTCGCACGGCCTCGGAAGGGTCTGGAAACGCGTCGGCGTCGTTCAGATGACAGTGGGTGTCGATGAGGATGTCCCCGGCCACAGAGACAAAATACCTTTGAGCCCGAACCTCGGGATGCCCTTCCGCGTAGCCCAAAATGGAACCGACTCATGATCTCACCGTGGCGACAACGCAGATTCCCTTACCTCAGTGGGTATCTCCGCAAGCTGAGCGAGGACGCCTTGCGGGAACCCCGTGGGCCCGGTGCCGTCATCGCTCTCCTGGGCGCCTTGGGGGGAGGACCGCTGGCTTTCATGGTCGTCAGACCGCTTGGGATTTTTGTGGCCTTGCTCGCCGGGCTGTTTGCGGCTGGAGCCGCTTTGGCCCTGGCATGGATGGCCGACAATCAATATGCGGCCAGGACTCCACCCGACAGGGCCCGCCGGCAGGCTGTCTATAAGATCGGGGGGCAGTTCCGTTCGCTCGAAACGCAACGGAAGCTCCATAAGTGGATGGATCCGATGATCTTGCAACTGCTCGAAGCGGCGTCCTACCATTGGACACGCCTCCAGACCGTCCTCAACGGGCCCGCTTGGTCAGCCAGGGACTTGCCCGATCACTGGAAAGGGATCCGTCAGAGCGCCATGGCAGCGGCTGACGATGGGATGCGGGAGCTGGTGCTCATGGCCCAGCCTTGCGTCGGCCCTCCTCAAAGAGACCGGAGCGAGGACCTGAAAGGTGTGGTCGAAAGCTTTGTCGACCTTGAGATTGCCGACGCGCTTCAAGGACTGAAGTCGATGTCCCAGGCCAATTGGGCCGCCTACTCGCACCAAAGCCCGAGGGCCAGCGAGGTCTTCAACCCGATGCGCGTCGTCGCGGAGAAAATCAAGGACTTGGCCGACGAGATCGACGACCTCTCGCTCGAACTAGCCCATCAGTCCGATGACCGGGCCCTGGCTCCTGCCGGACGCTCCATCGACGTTGTGTTGAGCGAGCTGCGGGCGATCAAGCAAGCCGAGATCGAACTGGAGCAAGAACAGCTTCGCCAGGGCCCTTGACATTTCATGGGGTCGGTCCTAAACTCGCCTGATGAACGGACCGCTCTCCCGCCTCAGTCTCGTGCGGCCCGGACGCTCAAGGCGGTTGAGCAGCTATGACCCGTCCGGTGGCAACTCCGACTGGGTTCCGATTCGGTCTGGAGAATCTTTGGGGCTCCTCGACACCGTGGGCTCCGGGCGCGTCACCCACATCTGGGCGACCCTTCTATCTGAAAAGGATCCGTTGATGCGTCGGAACCTTGTGATTCGCGCCTACTGGGACGAGCAAGAGCACCCCAGCGTCGAAGCACCGATAGGTGACTTCTTTGGCCAAGGTTGGGCGCTGAACTATGACTTTTCGTCGCTTCCATTGGCGGCCGGACCGCGCGACGGCCGTTCCATGGTGTGCTACTTCCCCATGCCATTTTCGAAGGGGGCCAGGATCGAAGTTCACAACCAGTCAGAGTTTGACTGCGACAGGTTCTACTTCTCGGTCGACTATGAGATGACCGAGATCGACCCGGCAGAAGGGCGGTTCCACGCTTGGTACAACCAGGAGATGACCGTTTGCGAGTCTCCGGACGGCCTGGAGAACGCTTGGGCCGAGGGTGCGCCGGATCCGACCAATTTAAGCGACCGCAACAACTATCTTTTCTGCGACATCCAAGGAACTGGACACTTTGTCGGAGTCAATCTCTACGTCAACTCGCCGAGCCCGACCTGGCCAGGGGAAGGGGACGAAATGTTCATGGTGGACGGCGAGCCCTGGCCAGGCCTGCACGGAACCGGAACGGAGGACTACTTCAACACGGCCTGGGGTCCCGATGAGGTGTTCATGCATCCTTGTTTCGGGATCGCCTACGTCTCTGGTCGAGGCAACTCGGAGCCCCGCTTCGGCTGGCTCGGGCGGATGCACTATTACCGGTTTCACTTAGAGGACCCTGTCAGGTTCGACCGGAGCCTGAGAGCCAGCATCGAGCACGGCCATGCCAACGGCCTTGAGCTCGAAATGGCGAGCGTCGCCTATTGGTACCAACTTTCGCCCTCGTGCCGGCTTCCACCGCTTCACCCACCGGAGATCAGGAAGCCTCGGCCGGTCTTGAGCCCGGAAGATGTGCACCTTTGGCGTCGAGCCGGGCGTGCCAGAGGCCCGTCGTGACCGTGGGCGTCCTGTCTTTGCGATGACCTTTACTTAAGCGTAAGACGACCGAGCAAGAGGAGCCTCACTTGGAGGACACGGTCACCCCCTCAAGTTCTTTCCAACCGTCTTGCTGGAGCCACTTGAGCGCGCTTTTGTCCGACTTCAGGTGGGCGTCCCAGAACGCGACCGAAGTGCGGAAGACCGCCTCGACGTGCTTCCGGTTGCCTGGCCCCATGAGTTCGCCACCCACCAAGGGTCTTCGACCTTCGGTGGAGCGTCCATTGATGCCACCGAAGTTGTGGTATGCCCCATCGATCCACACGAGGTACTTGTCGCCCGGGGATGCGTGCTCGAAAGCCTGGCGTCGATAAACAGACGGATCCCCCTCGAACCGGCCCCGGTCGTTGTCCCCCGAGATCATCATCAGCGGCCCCCGCATCGCCTTGAGAGAGCTTTCCGAGATCCCTGCTCCGATGCCGGTGGGCGAGATCACGAGAAAGGCCTGCGGCCTTGGATCGGCCATCGTGAGGCTCCGGGCCAAGGTCATTCCTGCCACAACCTGAGCCGTCCAAGCCCCGAAGCTGTGGCCCCCGACCCCGATCCGGTCCGCGTCGATCTTGCCTTTGAGGCCGGGGGCTAGGCCTTCCAACGTCTCGAGTCGGTCGATCAAAAAGCTCACCTCGCCCGGACGTTCCGACCAACTGGAAACGTTGTCGAGACGCCCTTGGAGCGCTCCTCGAACCGTCGAAGCGTCGGCATATCGCAAGGAGTCGCCGTGGGTCGGGGCGAACACCGAGTATCCGTGCCTGGCGAACTCGTCCGTGATGGGCATCACCGCCTCGCCGCTCCCGTACATTCCGTGCGAAAAGACAATCACGGGATAAGGGCCGCCTGTCTTCGGGAAGGTGGCGCGCACTACCAGAGGTCTCTTTGAACCTCGCTCAAGTTTGATCCCGCCAACCGACTCGATCGGCATATCGACATGGATCGGATCGAGGGTCGCGGTCGTCAGGGCGAGGACGACGATTGAAGCGGTCACTTTCGCTCCGACGGATCCAAGAAGTCGAAGTTCAGTCGAAAAGGGCCTGACCGTCTTGCGCCAAGAGTTCTGCTAGAAGTACATTGAGAGGGCCTGATTGGCCGAACATTTCCTGGAAGAACTCGGTCAAGAAGAGTGCTTCTTGAGGCTTTGCCTGAATTATGTACCTCAGAATTGCCATACTACTGTTCGTGATGCCAGCGGCCATTCTCATGGGCGGGTGCGGATCCAAGTCTTCAGGTCAAAAAACCGACGAGGGCCAATTCAGCACAAGCTTGCAGGCCGAGCCTTCGAGCAAGTGGTTCAAAGACGACGTGACCGATCCTCACAAGCCCGGCCACGACGTCACCCTGGTCACTGGCCAGGTCCAAGAGCCCGTCCAAGTGCCTTTCTAGTCGAATTGCCGAAGTCGAGGAGGACTGTCCGCCGACAATGAGGCTAGGGATCGACAAGAGTCGGCCCTTGAGGGGCTCATGCGTTTCTTGCTGTTGGTACTGACATTGGCTTGCGTCTTCCCGGCTTTGGGCGGCTGCGATCCCTCCCCGGTTCTTGCGGACGGCACCCTGGCAGTTTCGCCAGCCAAGGGCCCGTCGGCTGACCGCCTTGGCCCGGTCGCTCTCGAAGGCCGATAACCTGGCGATGCCACCTTCGGGGCCGGTAGCATCGAAGGGATGGCTAGCCCGCTCGAAGGCCTCCTCGCTCTTTCGAACGCCCGGACACGGCGCGTCTCCAGCTATGACCGAACAGGAGGGAACGCCGATCGAGTTCTCTTTGGGCCTGGCGAGACGTTCGTGCTGGCCGACCTGCCTGGCGCCGGGATCGTCCGTCATATCTGGATCACCACCGCCAGTCGCGACCCCCTTTCGCGCCGGAACATGGTGTTGCGTGTCTTCGTCGACGGACAAGATCACCCCTGTGTCGAGTCGCCGCTCGGCGATTTCTTCGGCCAAGGCTGGGGCCTGAAGTACAACTTCGCCAGTTTGCCTCTGGCGTGCGCTCCCAAAGACGGCCATGCCCTGGTCTGCTATTGGCCGATGCCTTATGGCCAAGGCTGCAGGATCGAAGTCGAAAACCAGGGGCCCGAACCCTTAGATGCGTTTTACTACTATGTCGACTACGAGGAGCACGAAGCAATCAGCGACAATGTTCCCCGGTTCCACGCTTGGTACAACCAAGAGGTCACGACTCCGCAAGACGGGGTCGAGAACGAGTGGGGCGTGCTCGGTGCGGAACCTACGAACACGACAGACGCGCACAACTACCTCTTTTGCGAGTGTGAGGGACGGGGTCACTTCGTCGGGGTCAATTACTATGTCCACTCTCCGGGACCGGTCTGGTACGGCGAGGGTGACGACATGTTCCTCATCGACGACGAGCTGTGGCCTGGCTTGCACGGCACTGGCACAGAGGACTACTTCAACATGAGTTGGTGCCCGGACGAGGTCTACATGCATCCCTATTTCGGTTGCGCAAGGGCCCCAGGGAGGGGCAACGACAGCGGCAGGTTTGGCTGGATCGGAAAAACTCACGTGTACAGGTTTCACATCGAAGACCCGATCCGGTTCCAGAAGAGCCTTCGGGCCAGCATCGAGCACGGTCACGCCAACGTCCTGACCCTCGACCTCGCGAGCGTGGCCTATTGGTATCAGACTCTTCCGACGAAGCCGTTTCCACCACTCGCCACGGCGCCCGAAAGGGCCCCGATGCCCGAGATCGGAGTCGCTGAGATCCACAGATGGCGCGACGCATGGAGGAGGGAGAGAGGGTCCGGCAAGCTTTGGGGGAACGAGCTATGACAACCGTGCCACGGCCAGAGATCGACCGGCGTAGGGACAGTTAGGTCAGAAATGCTGTTCGCACTCAGCCTCGTCCTGACGGCGAAACAAGACTTAGTGAGCTTCAGACACGAAGGTGCCTCCGTGTCAAAAGTCGTGCGGGCCTTAGGCGAGGCAACCGGTGAAAAGTGGGCGGCCGAGGGCCCTCTTCGCGACGAGTTCCTCTTCGTCAGCGTCGCCGACAAGCCGATCGAAGCCGTGCGTCAGAAGATTGCCGAAGTCTTGGTAGGCCAATGGGTGAAGACCGAAGATGGCTGGCGGCTCGAACCGGACCGGTTCAAACGAGCGGCCCTTGAGACAGCCCGGCGAGAGGTCGCGCGCAAGAACGTCGACGAGTTTGTGTCCAAGACCAAGAAGACCGAGCCGTTGACGTCGCAAAGAGCCGAAGCGATCGTTCGTGACGCGCTCAAGCAACTCGAGCGCGCGGACGAAGAAAGAGCTTGGAACAAGCTGGAGGAGATCGACAGTCATGACCCGTCCGCCTCTCTTGCCGCCGGGTTGTTGTCTCTCGTCGCCGCAGACTGTCTGAATCTTCCTGAATATTCGAGGGTCGTCTACTCGAGCCACCCGACAAGACTGCAAAGGCCTTTGCCCACCGGATCAAGTGCGTGGATCGACAGATACCTTAAGGAGTCGAGAGCTCTCGCCGGCGTATTGGAGAAGCTCCAAGTGCCAGAACGACTTGAGTCGATGGAATTCGGCAAGTATTCGGAACTCTTAACTGCGGAGATGCCCCATCACAAGCCTGGCAGTGTGGTTCAAGCCACCGTCACTCGGGACAGCGATACCTTGAGCATTGACGTGGAGTTGGGCGGATATTGGATCGGGTATGAAGGGATCTCGCTGGTCGATGAAAGCTGGTCTCAGACTCAAAAGAATTTGGCAGGTCTTGAGACTCCTTTCAAGCCAGGGCCAGGAACAGCAGAGGCAGCGAAGGCGAGTGCGGCGATCCGGGACGCAGGCCGCCCTGCCGAGGAGCAGGAGGCCGCCGCGCGGTTCACCCTCAACAGGCTGAAGAAGTTGGACGAGCGGGATCTCCATGCCGACTTCACAACGGAGGCCTTGACGCAGATCTCTGAGGCGCTGAAGCTCGATACTGTCGTCCGATTGTCAGACACATGGCTCCAGCTAGGCTCGATCTTGGCCCGCTCTCGGGTACCGACATTGTCGCGGGTCTTTACGGTTTTCAGTCAACGTGCGCCCTTGAAGGTGTCAGACGGTTGGCTCATGTCTGAACCGGAGATCGGGACCGACTGGCCGCCGCTTGAGCGACGGGGGCTGCAAGCTTTTGCCAGGAGGGTCGAGTCGCAAGGTCTGGGATTCGACGCCCTCGCCGATTTGGCCGCCTATTGCGACACAGATATCAATTTTTTCGTCAATTGGCATTGGGTTGTGGAGTGCATGCCCGGTGGGCCGACTCGTTTTTCAGGGCAAGAAGATTTCCCAGCCTTGAGGCTCTACGGGGCTCTCGACGAAAATTCCCGAAAGCTGGCAAAGTCGGGCGGGGCCGAGATCGTCTACGGAACAGCGCCGCCCAGGCTCAAGGCCGCGTTCGACAGGCTTTTGTGGTATGTGCACCCTGTAGTTGATCACAAGGACGCTGAACGCCAGGGAGAGGCGATGGAGGAGGACTCAGACGGGGCAGGGGTCTCTTTAGTCACCGAGCCGACGACCCTGCTTCCGAACGGGATCCCTCCAAACACCCCCATAACGCTCAAACTGAGCGATGAAAAGAGGTGGTCTGTAATGGTGAAAGGCCAAGCCAGGACCATAGTGACTTCCGGAAGCCTTGAAGGCATGGCCCTCTTATTGGCGAGTCAGTCGGTCAACCACCCCGATTCGTTCGCTCAGGCTCGCATCGGAAACCTCGCGAGCCAAGTCCTCACCGTGGAGGCCAGGTTCACCGAAGAGCTGTTCTGGGGGAGCAAAGCCGTCCTAAAGCCATGGGTGACCCACGAGAACACCCTTCCTGCAGAGAAGATGCCTGCTGACTTCAAAGCGGCGTTCGATGCCGCCTCGTCCCAAGTCCGAAAAGAGGCCAAGTCCGCCCCCGTCCGCCGAGAGAGACCCATCCCATGATCACCACACTCTTTCTGGTTGCCGTTGCTCGGCAGGACGTAACCTTTGAGCACAAAGCCGCCCCCGTCCCGGTCGTGGTCAAGGCCCTTTCCGAAGCAGTCGGCCAACCGTTGCACGCCGACGGGAGCCTCAATCTTGACTACGTCGTGGTCCGGTTTGACAACACTCCCTTGGAGGTCGTCAAGGAGCGCCTCGGCCAAATTCTCGTGGCGACTTGGCGCGATACCCCGGAGGGGCCGACACTCGGCCGCACTTCCGCTCAGCAAGCTCAGCTACGGTCTGAGTACGTCAAGTCCACGGCCGAGCGGATCCGGGAGGGCCTGGCCAAGCTCGCGGAGACAGAGCCGCCGCCGACAGCCTCGCTGCGGGAAGCGGTTCGGGAAGTGGAGCGGCTGCGAGAGACCCCCAACCGATGGCAACGCGTGCAGGAGCTGAATCGGCTCGCTCCGTCGCACAGGCTCGCGGTCGCATTGGCCAAGGACATCGACTGGACGACCATTCCCGAGATCGTCGAATTCCTCCCGATTGAGTTCATGCTCAATCCAACCAGACTTCAGCGCCCGCTCGGGAGAAACACGGGCCGACTCATCGCACAATACAACCGTGAGGCCGAGACCCACAGAAAGATCGTCAGAGAGGAGCTGGCCGCCGGTCAGTTCTGGTGGGACCCGATCGCCAGGGCGAGCCAGGAGATCGGCCCGAGCGATAGGATCGGGCTTGTCGTCAGGCCGGCCATGGGCAACATCACGATCGAACTGGTGGGGTTGGACCAACCCGTCATGGTCAATCCTCCAATGGCCGATTACACCTCTGCAACCCCAATCGAGGGATTGGATGGCGAGTACGAGCTGTCCGAGCAGTCGCAAGAGTTCGAAAGGGTGCTCAAGTCAAGATCCAACCCAGGTACCGAGCCCATCATGATGCGCGACCTCCTTCGACTGCCCGAAGTCGAGCCTTTGGCCTGGCTACCGAGCGACATGCTGCTGGGTGTGGCCAAGACTCAAGGCAAGGACTTGATCGCGGTCTTGCCCGACTTCTCTTCGATTTCGTTCGGCGCGGCCCCCAGGGGAAGCCAAAGTGTCGGGCAAGCGCTCGCGATGTTGGACATGTTCATGCCCCTCAGGATCACCACGGACCCCTTTCTTTCAATCGCTTCCAAGAACTTGGCCGCAGACCACGATTGGCGGTGCGACCGGGAGGCCCTGGGCAAGTTCTTGAGGGTCGCGAACGAGAGGGAGCCGATGCTCGGCGATTTTGCCGACCTGTGCAAAGGCCTTAAGGGCCAAGGCGATGGCTTCATGGCCTTCATGCTCATGTCTCTGGTCATGGGAGACTCCTCGCCATCGTCGGTTCTCGAGAACTTGCTCCTTCTGAAGGCCTTCGCAGTGCTGACTCCTGGCCAACGGCGCGAGGCCCAGGGGCCGAAAGGGGCCACGGTGTCCCTCCCGGTCAGCGTCCCACAACTCCCTGCCCCGTTCCGTGACCTGATCTTTCGGAGCCGGGCCCTACTTCTCCCCTTCAACGAGCTGAGCGAACCGTCGGAGCCGGAAGGCCCTGCCATGAAGTCCAGAATCTTGTCAACGGGCCGCGAGTGGTTTGAGCGATCGGCCACGACCGTGTACGGAAATGGTTTGCCGCCCACTTCAAAGCTGGTCTTCCAAGTCGAGAACGTTGAAAGGGTCGTCGCGGACTGGGGGCCGCGAGGATCTTATCTGCAGCGTCCGATGAGCCCCGAAGAGCTCGGAAGACAGATGGTCTTGACAGCCCGTTTCCAAACAAACTCGGCGCCGCCGACCAAGTTTGCCGTGGTCACGGTCGAGCGGCTGACGATCTCGGCTTATCTCGGCCAGGAAGCGGCCATGCAGTGGATCGCGGATCTTGGCGGCCGGGCCGACCCCGAGAAGATGGTGCCGTTGGACCAATTGCCGGAGGCCGTGCGTAAGGCGATCGACAATGAACTCGCCAAGGCTAAGGACATAGCTCCATCGAGCGATAAGCCTCGGACGGGGCCGCCTTAATCGCCTGCGAGTACAATCGCGGAACCGGCCTCGTAGCTCAGTGGATAGAGCGCCTCCGTCCTAAGGAGGGCGTCGGGGGTTCGATTCCCTCCGGGGCCGCCAAGATTTTGAACCTAAAATAGACCTTTCAGCCCACTCTAAAGGCAACTCAGAAAGCCCAGGTCTCTCCAGGGTCTCTCCAACACGCACTCCAAAGCGGTGTACAATCATGGAGGTATGGCGACAAGAGCGGACAGCGGAGAGGGTTCATGCCGAAAAATCCAGAGCGGAAAGCTCTCCGGAAAGTGGCGGGTTCAATACCGCCTTAGGAAGCCTGATGGCTCTCAAAAGCGCGTCTCGCGGGTGTTCAGCACCCAGAAGGAAGGGCTGGAATTTCTGCGTTCGCTTCGCAAAGACGGAAGCCCGGTAGCTCACCAAATCACCCACGACCTCACGTTTGGTGACTGGCTCGATTGGCTCATCAAGAATGACTGGAGCGAGTCCCTTGACCCTAAGACCGTGCGAGACCGGAAGACCCGGTATGAGAAGTACGCCATGGCTCGGTGGGCGGATGTTCCACTCACTCGCATTGATCCGGTCGAAGTGAAGTCCTTCTACACCCACCTTCGGGAAACCGGAGTTGGTCAACACACCATCATTGCCCTTCGAGTGCTCCTGGTTCGAGCGTTCAATCAGGCCATCGCACCGTATGGTCGCGTCCCTCACTTCTGGCGCAATCCCTTTGCTCTAGAACTCAAGACCCCGCCAAGACGTGTCGCGGTCGCACTCACGCCCAAGGAAGCGAAGAAGGCACTGGCTTCCAAAGACCTCGATGACAAACGTCGAGCCATGCTTGGCGTGTACCTACTTGCCGGACTTCGGCTGGGAGAGCAAATGGCACTAACCGTCGGACAGATCAACTTCAAGGAGAAAACGATCCTGGTTGACCGCGCGGTGAAGCTCACGGAGAAGAGTGCTCAGACGGTGGGGCTTCCGAAGGGCGACAAGGTGAGAATCGCGGTTCTGTGCGACACCCTTGCGGCGATCCTGCGTCCGCTCTGCGAAGGGAAAAGTGATGAAGAGTATCTGTGGAGCACGGTCGAAGAAAACAAACCCAGGATGAAGGCTCTTACCTATGCCACTTGGCGGAGGCTTCGCAAAGAAGCCGGGCTACCCGAAGATATGAGTCCGCACGACTGCCGCCTCACGCACATCAACTGGATCGAGAAACTGTGTCCAGACGTCTCCACAACGACTCTGAAGGAGCATGTAGGACACGCCGGGGTTGGTGTTACCGAAGTCAACTACACCAGACCCCTAGCGATGTCACAGAGCATTTTGCGAACCTCCCTGGACGCGCTTTTTGCAAGCGGCAACAAGTAGTCACGAGCTTCGCTCTTGCTTCTCAAGATATTCCTGGAGCTGCCGGGCGGAAATCCGCCTGGCTCCTCCAACTTTGAACGATTGGAGCTTTCCTGCCTGAATCGCTTCATACAAGAAACTCCGGGAGAGTGACAAGAGCTTTGCCGCTTCTCCAACGGTATATGCGAGTTTTTGTGGTTGCTGGTGCATAGGTGGTCTCCTTCATTTGTAGAACTCAGTGTCCGTGATTCGTTGGGTTGCCGTTCGAGTTCCATTCGATTCGCCACCGTACTTGACTCCAAACAGCCTCTTGTCAGAGTGGTTCACGACGTCTGTGATGGTGGTTTCAACCTTCCTTATTCCTCGGTAGCCAAGTTGAGCTGCGATGAGCGCGACTGCTTCTTGCGGAGCGTGAGGCGCAAGGCATTTGACTGCCTCAACCACCAATGCGAGGGTGAAGTTCGCCTCGTTCTTCGCCAGGTTATAGTCCCCACGAGACTCAGCAGCTTCGGAGCGTGCCAACGCATTTCTGGCTCCATTCAGCAGAACTTCGACCGATGGCGGTAGTGATTCGATTGGCTTCATGGCAACCTACCACTGCTCAATCGTGGAGATAGGCGACTTAGGAGTGCCTTCCCAAGTAGTTCTGGATCACCGGATGCGAGTTGAATACCCGCGATTCCAGATTTCTGGTGAGCGGATCGACGAATAGCATCAGCGGTGCTTGATTCGCCGAGTCCTTCCCAATGCTCCGCCCGTTTCAAATCCTCCGTAGCCTTCGCCAGCTCTTCGAGGAACCACGAGGGTAGCTCAGTAGTTTCGATGATGTTCATGGTTTTCATTCCTAGCTCCAACCTCCAATCAGAGGAACCCCAAGTTCCTCAAAGGTCTGAACAAGAAAGCCATACGAGCAGCGATCTGGCTCTAAGTCGCGCAGATGAGTTGCCCTCAACTTTCCGGTCGTGACAATGAGAAGGTTGAAGCTGTCTATTTGGTAAAGGCGCTTGGCATGCCCGCCACTCGCGAACTGATGGTAGTTCTTGAGTTTCTCGCCAAGTTTTTGGGGCGAAACGTGTCCCATGTCGCATTCGACCAGTATAGGGCCCTTGACCGACATAGCCATCCCATCAGGTCGTATTTCAAGAGTCTTGCCCGCATGCTCAAAGACTCTCCATAGCATCGGCTCGTACTGCCAATTTGAGGCACCCTTGGATTTGAGTGCTAAGCGGATTTCGGTTGTTGCTAGGGCATGTCGCAAAAACCGGGGAGACGGTTGCCGATTGGCAATCAGGCCTGCAGCCCGTCCGGTGAGCACTTCGCTGGCATTTGGTCCGGGTCCATAGAGGCTTCCTCGGAAAAATGGCGTTTCCAAATTCCTTAATAACCCTAACTCCCTCAGGACCCGCATTCGAGTGTTGACTCTGGTAACAGAGTTGAACAATCCAAGCGCGAGAATCTGATCCCTCGACAAAACGTGGCTCATGGCAATCTCAAAAACCAAGTCCTTATCTCGTTGAGTGAGGATCACGAGAGCCAATCCTCCAGGCTAGAGGTCTGATGAGTTCTCTTTTTTCGTGTTGGTGCAGTCGCAGTCGGAGCAGCTGGCGTAGTCGGTGAGCAGGGAGTTTGAATCGAGGGTTGCTCGTACTCCTTGGACGAGTGCTGGCGATGAATCTCGGCAAGGAAGGAGCGCGAACGTGAGTCTAAGACCCCGCCATTGCCGATGGGCTTGTTCACCTCAACGCCCACCAACTTGTTGCCCTTTCGAACAATGCATGTGCCGATTGGGAGCCGTGTGAGGTCTAATGCTTTCCTGTCACCCGTTAGGTCAGCCGACATTGCCTGTGAGTCATCTCGACCTAGCCTGAAAATAGCTTTCAAGCCAACGTTGCCGAGGATGAGAGACCGCAAGCTTGGGCCGACCTGTGAGAGCGTTTGGTGGGCACAAATGAGGGAGAACCCGAACCTCCTGCCCTCGGCGATTACTGAAGAGAGGTCTTCGCTCGCAAAGTTTGAAAACTCATCGAGCAGGAGAAGGACTGGGTTCCGCTCATGTTCTGCCTCGCCAACCCGGGAGAACATAGTCTGAGTTAGGCAACCCAAGAAAAGGGACCCAAAAACGCGTCCAACATCTGCAGTTTCATCCACTGCTAGGGAAACTAGAAGAACGCTCCCATCTTGGTTCAGGTGTTGATTGAGGTTGATCGCGTTCCGATCACTGAGGATGCTTCTGAGTTTGGGCGTAGCAAAGACCGCCGAAAGTTTGTTCAGGACTGGCATCGCCAATGCCGCTCTGCGGTCTTCCTTCATCGAGTGAAACCGAGTAATGAATGCACGAACAGCTTCAGTCTTCACTTGACCTATGAGCCAATCGCGATATTCATCCACATAGAATGCCGCCTCTAACTGAGTCAGCGGTTCTCCAGCCTCTGCGAGAGCAATGAGGAAGTACCGAAGAGTTTCTTCAAGCTGAACTCCGAAAGAGTCTGACCCTGCCTTAATCGTCGATGCAACGTTAAGTGCTCGCTTGTGAGGCAAGCCAGCGCCACCTAGTGGATCGAATCCCATGTGAGGTGTCGAGTGTCGCAGATCAATCACCTTTACTAGGGAAGGATCGACACGGCCTGCCAGAAGCGTGAGCGCATCGTTGACCTGATCGCCTCTCGCATCGACAAGCACGAACGAGTCACCACGTTTGATAGCTCCGGCCAGTATGTGAGTCAGGCACACCGTCTTCCCGCTCCCAGAGGCTCCGAGGATCAGCCCGTGTACGGCAAGGTCTCGTCGAGAGACGCTGAAGAGCCTAGATGCCGGATGATCCCGGTGATCTTGGTAGTCAGCCTCTATCCCGATCCAGTGCTCAGGTCGAGTACCTTCAAACTCGTTGAAGTCTTGCATTGATCCACTCATGAACATGAGTGTCCACTGAGCGCAGGGGTTTTCCGGTCGCACCAGGTGCGATTCTCGTCGATTTCCTAGGGCTAGGGAATCATTGAGCTTGGGTTTGCTGCAAAAAAAGCTTGCAGGCCCTCAACCTTGGACTTGCGCCTGCCGGGTTGGATGTTCAACCTAGCTGTAACTTCCATGCTCCATGCGCCGTACCCTGTAACCGAATCCTGCATCCGGCCTGTATCGGTCTCTTTATATGTCCACGTTGGGATCGCACCGCACTTGGTAGCTTCCACAAAGTCGAACTTATACTCGTGAAGCACCCGAGCAACACGCCTTTGCTGCAGAGTGAGAAATTCCTTGTAGGGCGATGGTTCGTGAACTCGGAGCAATCTCTTGCCCCAATCACCGAAGATGCCAAGGCCTTTCCATGGGCCTGTTACCGTGAGGAGGTAAAGGTCTCCAGTAAGAGGAACGATGGAGCAATCTCCGGCAGGAATAACGTATTTCAGACCTTGGATCATTGGAGCAAACTTAGTGGTGACGGTGGCGGCTACACGCCCTATTCGGTTGCCCTCAAAGTACCGAGTGAATCGCTGCAACGCAGTTTCCAAGAACTGCAAGTCTGGAACGCCACCTTCGCCAGTCTTCCAAAAGCAGGAAGTCAATAGAAGATCAAGGGGACCTTCGAACTCCGCATCCTTCAAGCTTTGCCGCATGGAGACGTCGTACCAACACTCTTTGGTGCGGTCCTCGGAAATCTCGTTTAAGCAGCTTGGTGCGAGCAAGGAGCAGGCAACGCATCCGACCACACGGTCATTCTCCATCACAGTTCGCGCAAAGTTGGAAAAGTGATAGTTACCAAAACCTTGTGAGGATGATGGTCCAATGCTGATGCATTTTCTGAGCTGACCTGCAGTCCAGTCAACTACATCCGGGTCAGGGTCAATAGGGGGGACAAGATCAAGCAGGAGTTCCAGATCGTCCATCACAACAGGCCGGAACTGTAGCATCAAAGCCTCCCTTTGGCGGAAGATGTCGCCTCAAGCGTTCCCAACAAACTTGAGGCCGAAGTGCCGAGGACAGTTGCGAGATCGATCAGAGTCGGAATATCAAGATGCTGGATGCCCTGTTCGACCTTCCACACGAATGCCTGAGTTCGGTCCATCCTCTTTGCAAGCTCACGCTGGGATAGTCCCTGAGACTCGCGAAGCTCGCGCAGAAGCTCGCCCAAAATGGCATGCTCCTCCCGCGCCGCGCTTCGAACCGTTCGTCTCAATACTCAAATCCCTGGTCAAATGACTCTAGGGTAGAGTTGCATGAGAGGTAGACTCTTGCGAGGAGTCAAAGCATTGATGACAAGAGTATTCGTTACGGTTGGGCTCGCCATTCTCGGCGCAGTCGCTCAGGCTGACATCGTCGGCAAAGTGAAAGGAATCGACCAGTCCGGCATTACGCTCGACATCGGGCCAAAGCATCCGTGGGGATCAACCATTACAGCTCAAAGGCGTGGCGAGATTATCCGGCAGCTTCCAAGTGGAAGCCTCATTCGGCTTCGACTCGAAGCCGGAAAGGTTGTGAGTGCGCGTCCCACACGTATTCAGCCAGGCCAAATAAAGATCACTAAGCTGCAGGCAATGAAGCCGTATAGTGGCGGCTTTAAGTTCGAGGAAGGTCACCAATTTTGGGGCTACATTCCCAAAAGCGTTGGAGTCAACCATGGAAGCGACACAACTGTCTATGAACTAAACAAGTCATTCGATTCCATTCGCTTCAAGTTTCTGACCATGGATCACAACGACATTGTGCGAACAAGACTACATTGGAGACTTGATGGGGGTGAAGTGATAACACGAGAGACATCGACAACTTCCTTGATCGAGGTTCTGATTGATCTCAGAGGTGTTCGAAGTCTCCAAATCTGGGCTGACAATCGCACGGACAACTTTCAGGCAGACCCGAACTTCATCATCGACGCCGAGCTTTTGCAGCTTCCGGAAAGCGTTCCGGTGCTATCGTCACCGGCGAGCAAGGAGTCTGTCCGTTCCGATGAGGAACTTCGCTGGGGACCTGTACCGGATTCACTTGGGTACCGCGTGGAACTTGAGTGTATCCGCCTGTACAGCACCGATGACGCCTTGAAACAGCGATTCTTCACGGTCCAAACGAACTCCGAGACGCGGGTTGTGAAACTCTCCGACCTTAACCTCCCGCTTGGTGAGTACCGCTGGCGAGTGCACTCGCTCGATGATATTGGCGTAATGGGACAGTTGAACGAGTGGTGGCCGTTCACTCTAACAAAATGAACCTAAGACCACCTTCGGTAGTTCTAGGACTGACCGCAACTCTGGTCCTTGCGGGTTGTGCCAAGCCAGGGCCAAGTGGGGAAACTCAGAAAGCACTCAGCTTGCTTCAATCAAACATGACGGAGGATGCGCTCACGCTGCTTCAAAAGCGCGTTCAAAGCGATCCTGCTGACATATCCGCCGTGCTCTTGCTAAAGGTTATTCGCGGCGACTCGACAGCATCTGAATTAATCAGACTTGCAGATGAAAATGCCTGGGTACGCACGACGATGAGCGATGCGGTCGCCTCAACCCTTGTGGAGTCCCTTCCGCCGACGGTTGAACTCAAGAAGTTCACAGAGGACTCGATTGAAGGAGATGTGAACGAGGCGGAGTCGGAAGCAAGTAGTGCTGGTCTTAGCCGCTTTCTGTCTCCGTACACCGCTGAACTTCTTGACTGGTGGTTAAAATCAAACGCGGGCGCGATAGACGACCCGAAACTTCGCTTCGCAATCTTCATGCGTTTTGGACACGGCGGTGCAACTGAAAGCGAAAGGCTGAGAGAGTTTGCCAAAGGGACTTCAGGGGATTGGGTTGACCTTGCATTTTGGGAGACGGCAGCGAGTCTTTACCACTCTGATAAGCGTGATGAAGCACTAGCAATGGTGCGTGAGTTGCAGAAACTGACCAGCGCGACAGCTTCTAATTCGGCTATCGAACATGCGTTCGAAACTTGGCGAAGCGTGAAGATGCTTGAGGTACCCATAAGTGAAAGCGGTAGTGGTCTCGAAATCAACCCACGGAAAGCTCTGTCCTATACCATGACCGTCAAGCCAGGTGCAATCGTTGATATTCAAGTTCTGAACTCCATCGTGGTGAGGCCTTGGGGACGCGAACAAGTTGTTCAGCCAGCGGAAGCTTTCTACGTCTCAGACATTGAATCAGCCAAGTTCGACGAGTGGTGGGAATCAGGAAAGCGGCGTTCGATGTTTGTTGATCCCCAAATTGCTCCCTATCCAGGAGTACGCCACACGTTTCCACCTGGCCTCCGGCCATCCCTATCGGTTACCTGCACGTCAGGAGAACTAAGATTTTCAAGCACCCTTCCTTCACCGCGTTCAGAAGAGGTCTGGAAGCTTCGGGTTGAATACGGCGATCCTCAAACCTAAACGCGTACCCGCCTATAGTTCCCGCCCGCCACCCTGTGTGTTTGTCTCGACTAGGGTCGAGGTAACTTCGGGGCTTCCGAAGTCGTTTGTTGAGGGTCGCTACTTGGTGTCTGTGGATAATCCCTCGCGCGCGCTTTTCTTTCAATATTTCTTTCTTGTTTTTGTTACGCGCGTGGTTGAGGTGGACACAAATCGTCTCATTTTGAAGCGTTGATTTCGCTCGGCTGTGGATAACTTAGGTCGATTGCGATGAGGCCGCGCGAAGCAAGGCGAGTCAGGCCACGGTGAACGCTGGAGCGCTTGATTCCGGTCCATGCTTCCAGTTGCTCATAGGTCGCGGTCAGAGGAATGTGAAACCGCCGTAGACCATAGGCGCGGCGGGAGATCACCAGAAGGAGCCGGAGTTCAGGGTTCGATAGGATCGGGAGCAGCCGGTCCAAATGCGAGTTCGGGATCTTCGTCCACTCGGTCACGGGTGGTGGGAACTTCGGGGAGATACTTGGCATAGGTGAATTCCTTCGGAGGTGAGTAGTTGCCCCGAACAGCCTCAATGATGAAGGCATTCGGGCGCTTTGCCTTGCGATACGGCAGATACAGTAGCTGCCGCTCGATCTCCTCAACCGGATAGTCTCGAAGAAGCTGAGCAACCCCGGCATTTGAGACGTTGAGCTTAAAGAGTTCGGTGGCGACCGCCGTCATGCGCTCTAGGTTTGTCATCGCACGGCTTCGATGAAGCGGCTGACCTGGCGACTCATGCGGTCGAGGTGGCGGAAGAACGGCTCATCCACCTGGAGATTTGGCACCTCCCGAACTCCAATCTTGTGCTGGATTAGGAGCCTTACGAACTCTGTTCCGGTGACAACCCGAATACGGATCGGTTCATGGCTTCCAAGGTGAAACTCGGCCGAGTTGGTGAGCCCGTGGGTGGAGATGAGGATTCCGTAGTCAGAGCCGGTGCGACGGACTACTCCTGCTAGTTCATCCAGCATGCGAACCCGGACCTCTTGTCCAACAAATTTCACCACGGTCTGCACATCGAACAGCCCCACGCGGTCGTCGGCGGTGAACTCATGACCGCCAAGGTAGGTTTTCTCTTTGCGCTCACGGCGACCCATGAATTGAATTTGCTTGTATCCAAGCCGGTCCAGCAGTTGCCGGACCAGCAGCATCTGAACATGAAAGGAAGACACGCGAATAACTGAGAGAAGGTCTTTCTCAAGCATGGCAGTGGGATTAGTTCTGAGTTGAGGAGGGAGAGACGCCACAAGGGTGACGAGAACTGACCCACTTGCCAGGTTCAATTCCAACGAATGAAGGCTTGAGGTCTCCGAACTCGTCGTATGCGTTGTCAGGAAGGCTTGGCTGGCTCCGACTCACGTCGCAGCAGTACGGCGTTGGGAAGCGACCGCCTTCAGCGATCAGATCACGCGGGTCAACCCGGAATCCGAGTTCTCGCTCAATGGCTTCCGTGATCCGGGTGACGGTCAGGAACGACGGGTTGCCGCCACCTCGCAGAATTCGGAAGACAGAAGCAGGGTGGACTCCGGCGTCCTGAGAAAGCCGTGAAGGAGCTTTGAATGAATAGCGTTTGGTATGGGCGAGAACATCCGCAAGGCGAGAAATCGTTTGGTCAAAGTGGTGGGGTGAATGGGTCATGGTGGAAGTCTCGCTCGGGTTGTCTTATTGGCTCACAAATCCTCGCCCGAACGAAAACCGAACGCAAGAGCGAGGGTTTTTGCACCTGTGCGAAATGCATTGCAGGAGCGAAAATCATTTCACTCGTGACTCCCAGAGCCGGTTTTCACCCCGGTCAGACTCCCGGCTAGAGGGGCGGTCAGGTCTAGCCTAGTTGTCTGAACCTGACTTCAGCGGTTCCAATACTCAACCCTCTTGCTTCGCAATCGGTCTTTCTTGATCCTTCTGCTTTCGTTCACTCTCGTTCAACTCAACCATCAGTTCCAATCTTTCCCGATGGTCAAACCATCGAGGCTCTATCCCGAGCGGGGCCGGTTGCAGGGATGTTCTGAAATCTGATTGACCTCGCAAGCCAAGAGACCCTAGAGGTCATGAGAGATGACCTTTCACAACCAGAGTTCCCGGTGGTCCGCGTTCAGCTCGTTCGCGAGTCGAGCGAGCGACGAGAATCCATTTCGGGACCAGCCAAAGCAGCGAAAGTTGCCGAGCAGTTCCTTGGTCTCTGCGACCGAGAGCAACTGATTGTTCTGATGCTCACCGCGAAGAATGACCTGATCGGAGTTCACGTCGCAAGTATCGGCAACCTCACGAGTGCCATTGTTTGCCCAAGGGAAGTATTCAAAGCTGCGATCCTGGCAAATGCCTGCTCGATTATCGTGGCGCACAACCACCCTTCCGGTGATCCCGAACCCTCAACGGAGGATCATGAGGTCACAAGGACGCTCAAAGCCGCTGGAAAGCTTCTTGGGATTCCACTTGAGGATCATATCGTTATCGGAAGTCCAGGCCGGTACGTGAGCTTCAGAGACCTTGGAGAACTACCGTGACAACCGGGCGAGCACGAGCACAATCGCGAATGCAATTGCGGTGGGTTCCGTGCCGAGGTGCACAGTGCCGATCACGCCAAGTCATTGGCGAGGAACCACATGAGCACTACACCTAAGCATGCAGACTTTGAAGTCGAAAACCACGGAACGATCTTCCTTATTCGCCCGACCTCCGAAGCAGGAGAGGATCACTTTGCGCAGCTTGATCCGTGGCAGCACACATTCTTCGGAAGGAGCCTCTGTGTTGAACATCGGTTCATTGCCGAGGTGGTGGAGAGGCTTTCTGAGTCCTACACCATCGCCCAGCCCTAACCCAGACCCCGCCCGCGCGGGGTCTTCCGCCTAATGTGGCTTCCAACCCCGACCGAAACCGGAGTGCGTGAGTTTCAGAACGCAGTGAGGTCCCATACGGGCAAAAGTTTCGATACTGTGACGGCAGGAAAAGTCTTCCAGCAAGTCCTTCTCATCTACTTAGTTCAAAGTCATGGCCGCAGTCATCTATGCTCGAAAATCGAGCGAGTCTGAGGATCGCCAAGTTCAGAGCTTGGACGACCAGCTGAAAGTGCTGCGCACATTATCTCTGGAGCAAGGCGTGAGTCCCCAGATTGAATTTGTCGAGTCAAAGAGCGCCAAAGACCCGTACGCCAGGCCCGAGTTTGAGAGGCTCATCCAAAGTATTGAGAGAGGTGATGTTTCCGTCATCTACACATGGGCCCTCAACCGACTCTCACGGAATCCAGTTGATGGAGGACGCATCGCACATCTGCTTCAAACGAGGAGGCTCGCGAGGATCGTCACGCCAACCAAGGTCTACGACTCTGAGGATAGCCCGCTCCTGCTCGCTGTTGAAAATGGAATGAGCACAGCCTTCATTCAGGACCTCAGTCGGAACGTGAAGAGGGGGCTAGCAAGCAAAGTTGAGAAGGGGTGGGCTCCATGCCGAGCTAAGATTGGTTACCGAAACAACCTCGAAACTCACGAGATCGATATCGACCCGGAAGCCTTTTCTCTATTGAAGCAGGGTTGGAAGCTCTTCCTCGAAGGGTGGACAGTGGGAGCAATCGAAGATCACCTGCGGAGTCTAGGACTGATGCATCGGCAGAAGGGGAAAGCCCCGGTTCCTTTTAGGAGGCATTATTTCTACCGCATCATTGCCGATCCGTTCTATGCCGGACTGTTTCGCTACAAGGGGGTATTGCATAAGGGTGCCCACCAGGCGATGGTCTCTGAGGCTGAGTTTGCACTTGCTCAGCAAATCATGCGTGGAAAGCCGACTAGGGCTGGTAAGCATGCGCCGAGGCGGTTTTTGTTTGGCGGAATCTTCCGGTGTGCCGCCTGTGGATGTGCCATCACGGCGCAGACTAAGCGGAAGTATGCCAAGGACGGAACGATCCGAGGGACTTACACCTACTATCACTGCACCGGCTACAAGGGTTGCAAAAAGAAAGCCGTCTCAGAAAAAACTCTGGCGGCAGGCATCCTTCAGCTGGTTGACTCAATTGCACTCCCATCTTGGATGGCTGACCTCGCCAAGACTGAGGTCGCTCGGCTCATCGAAAAAGACTTGGCGAATCTCTCCAGTAACGCTAGTTCAATTGAAGCCCGAATCGCCACGTTGGATCGTCGAAGCGACCGACTTCTGCAGGTCTATCTTGATGGAGGGATAGATAAGTCCGAGTACGACCGAGCTAGGCGCGGATTGCATGAAGAGAAGGCCCGTGAAACTGAAGCTTTGGCGCACCAGACGTCTCACATTGATCGCTGCATGAGCTATCTCGACCAACAGCTTCAAAAGTGTGTTCGGGCTCACGATTTTAAGGTCACTCCTTCTGAGCTGCTGTTGACCAGCATGGCTCAGACGCTTCGAAGCGAAGTCAAATTTGTTCCTGGTGGTGTGAAACTCCAGCCAAAAAACGTCCTCGCAGAAATCATTCGTTTCAGACCGCTCATTATTGGCTCTGTGAGCAGAGAAACCAGTGATTCTCGGGCTTCAAATTCCGATTGGCAGGCATTTTGCGAGCATTTGCACACTCTCGCACGGATGCAGGCGGACGTTTGCCAGAAGTCGCACGTGGTGCGAGGCTGATTGGACCTGGATTGCTCAATAGTATTCTTCGATGAAAACAGCTTGTCTGGTAATCTCGATGAACGGGTGGCATTGTTGCGGCGCGGCCAAATCAATCTACAACGGAGAGGCCGTCCGATGATTGGGCCAAAGGCCGTCGCCGAACTCCTGGACCGAGATAGGTTGTACGTTCGACTAACTCGCGACTTCGGGACCGACTTCCACTACACCTATCTGGATGAGCTGGAGCCGCTTCTTCAGATGGAGTTTCGGCTGAGCAAAGGGCGTCAATACTTGCGCGGAGACTCAGCCACAGCACTGAGCCACGGCAAACTGTTATCACTGGTAGATTCATGTGGCAACGAAGTTGCTGATCACTCAGTTTTAAGGAGGTTTCGCATGGAGTCGCCTAGAGAGGGTGAGGTGGCACCGTGGTTTGGACCTCTTGAAATCACGTTCACTCTGCGGGATCGTCGGATGTTCAGGAATGACGTGTACCGAGCAACGTTTTTGTGTCCAGCAGAATTTGGCTACATTTTCTACTCAAGGTTTGTATCGAAGAAGATGTCCGAGCATCTTGAGAAGTTGCCGTATGGCTATGTGCATGCTCATCACGTCGCTCCGTACTTCTTGATCGACCAAATACTATCGTCATTCTCGGCCCTGCTCATCAAGGTCGATTTTGCCGAAGGATACAGCCTCAAGTATGTCCTGGAGCGAATTGAAACCTACTTAGCTCGGCAGTTTGTCTCTATGAGTCTTCTCGCCTCGTTCACCACCGATCGCGAGCAGGTAGCAAGGCGTCTGTACGGGATCAGTGACCGCCTTCATATAGCCGTCGCTTCGATTGCCAAAACCCTGGTAGATGCAGCACTTGAGGGAAACGCTTACGCCCGAGACTTCGTGGTTTCTGAAGTTTGGAGGCTCTTTCCAGAGGACACGCCGCCACCTTCGAAGAAGCCATACTTTCCAATTCTCGATGCCTCCGCTAGTCAAGCGAGCAAGGCTGGGCAACCAACCTCTAAAGCTGATACTCAAGCTAAGGCAGAGCAAGGTGAACGAGAGAAAATTGACCGTGCAGATGACGCCAACGAAACTTTTCGGATTTCAATTTCAGCGATTACTTCAGCGCTAAACAGGACATTTCCATCTATGGAACCCCTTGCTGCAACAAACATGCTAAAGACGTCCTCGGAAGAGGACGAATCTACCAAGAGCAGCATTTCCATGCTACTGAAGCGGACAGTTCCATCCAGCGCCGAGACAACTCACCGATGGTGCGTAGAGCTTTTACCCAAGGCTCTTGCCTTGATCGCTCAGCAAGGCAAATAGGGGATAGCTATCGCACACATGACCCTGTCTTTGCGCAGTCGGCAGTGATGGCAGACGATCACTCCGAGGGTGCGGACGTTCGAGTTCTCCCGCCCTCATGAGATGAGCATGGAAACTAGAAGCAAGACGGGAGGCGGTGTATGAGCCGCCTGTACGAGACCGTCACCGAGAAAATTATAGAGTCACTTAGGCGTGGGGTCGTGCCTTGGCGAAAGCCTTGGAAAGATGCCCACGCTTTACCGATCAACGTTGCTAGTGGCAAGGCGTACCGAGGAATCAACGTGTTCCTCCTTGGCCTCACACCCTACACAGACCATCGCTGGCTCACGTTCAAGCAGGTTGGGGAGCGAGGCGGCAAGGTCAGGCAGGGCGAGAAAGGCACCCTCGTGGTGTTCTGGAAGCAACTGGAGTTTGAAGAAATCGATGAGAGCACTGGAGAGGTCTGCAAGCGTCGGACTCCGATGCTTCGGTACTTCACGGTGTTCAACGTCGAACAGGTCGAAGGCATCGAGTTCGCCTCCGTCTACGTGGGGCAGCCACTTGAAGAGTCGCAGAGGCAAGAGCGAGCCGAGTTACTGGTTGCGGGTATGCCAAGCCCGCCAGCTATACACAGCAAGGCGCGGTCGGCGTACTACGTCCCGAAGGAAGACGCGGTCTATATGCCCTCATTCGAGAGGTTCGAGTCACCCGACCACTACTATGGAACGCTCTTTCACGAGCTAGCCCATGCCAGCGGTCACGAGAAGCGACTGAACCGCAAGGGCGTAACCGAGGTCGTGCGCTTTGGCTCGAACGACTACTCCCGTGAAGAGCTAGTTGCCGAGCTCACAAGTGCGTTCTGTTGCGCTACGGTCGGGCTCGACAATTCATTGACCGAGGATTCAGCCAGCTATATCAGCGGATGGCTCAGTGTCCTGGGAGACGACCCAAAAGCCGTGGTGATCGCCGCTGCTCAGGCTCAGAAAGCCGCCGATTACATCCGAGGAGTCACCTACGACTCCTAACGACACCCCACCAAACCCCGCACCACCAGCGGGGTCTTTTCAGAGTATCCAGATGGCCAGTGAGACAAGCCCGACAACCACAGTCGCCGTAAGAAACAGGTGAAGTTCAAGAAGCTCTTTCTGCCTTGCTCGGTGCTCCTGAAATGCCGCACACGAGTGACAAACCACCCGCATTCCGTACTGGCTCTGAACGAAGCGTGCCCGCTCCGAGCCATGTTTCTTCTTCTCGACCTCGCCAATGCGAACCCGCCGTCGAAGCGGACGGTCTTCAACGGGAATCAGCTTGGAGCAGAGGTAGCAACGGGGCATGACTTTCAGGAACCACATAGCATGATTGGGCTCGCCACAATTGCCATTTGTAAGCGAGCGTCACTTCAACTTCAAACGGTAACATTATCGAGTAAATCAGGCGCGTTTGCCTGCTGCGATAATTTTCGCCCTTGAATGGCATTTTAGCAGCGATACAGAAGCAACCCGCTTAGTTTCTACAAGCAAATATTCGAAATCTGATACCAAAACTTGCTATGCTTCACACGATGAACACCTGGCGAATTGCGATTGTTCTTTGCCTGCTTCTAGCATGTCGGTGTGTATTAATTGGTCAGCGCCATGAAGATTCAAAACACTGTGGAACAAGTTCTTTCGCGCAGTATTTTGCAAATCCTGACTCTTTGCCTCAGGCCATTCCAGCGATTGCGCCATCATTCTATGGGTTAAAGAAAACGATCGTTCAATCGGATATTTTCATAGTTTCGATCATAAGAGTTTTCGTTTTGCCGCTACACGTTGCGCAGGTTTCGAACGGGCGATTACAAAGAACCACTTACGGTTAGAGAGTGCAAAGTGTCCATTTATTCAATCTAATTTTGATCAAATCCACTTAAATGAAAACTATTCACGTACTTCTATTTTCAATGTTGACCATTGCAGTAATCGGAATTGCGGGATTTGCAATTCGAAACGGAACAAAGATTGAAGGCGCTCGAAACGATAATACGAAGCTGGTCGCGTCAGAAAGAGATTTCATTTTGGGAATGGTTCCGCATCACGAAGAGGCGGTCACAACCTCCAACGATATCTTGAAAATCGCCCAAGACACGGAGATTCGTGATTTTGCGAAAGGCGTTGTTACCGCTCAGGAATCAGAGATTACGGAGATGAAATCTTGGTACACGTCTTGGTACGGTGAGGATTTTAAGGATGATGGCAGGTACAAGCCAATGATGAGATCAATCGCTGGCCTTAGCGCTGAAGAAGCACAGGCAAGATACGTCGAAGACATGATCGGTCACCATGAGCACGCTGTTCTGATGGCAAAAGAACTCAGTTCGTTTGCTGAAAAAGCAGAGTTGAAGTCTCTCGCCGCAGATATCATTCGCGCTCAAGAACAGGAGATTACTTTTCTGAAAACCTGGCTGAAGGACAAGTACGGTCAGACTGCTAAGCCGGTGGATCATTCGATGCACTAAAAGGCTATCTACGATCTGAATCAAGAGGGTTGAGGATGTCTTCTCAACCCTCTTTTCGTCTTGCGTAGGAAAAGCTGGGTGTAGGAGTTTTCAGAGCCTAAGCGAGAATCCGTGAGCGAACGCCATGAGTTCGGGAACTTTTCGAGGGTATCATGCATTCCTATTCTCATGCGAGGTCGCGGAGCACTGATTCAGTTCACGATTGCTCTCGTGCTGTTCTTGGCTCAAGTGCCGTCCAGTGCGCTCGCCGGGCTATTCCTCGATCACAAAGATTGTGCGATGCCGTGCTGCTCGGGCACAACAGCTCCTGCTCCTAAGAAGCCGGTTGCCTGCCATTTAGACTCAAATAAGGCATCATCGGTGGCTGTTGACCGCTGTCACGGGAAGACAAAACCGTCCGAAAACCGGCTCTTGGAAACAACGAAGCAATGCGACTGCAGTATTTCGGCTCCCTCGGATTCGAGTAGCCAGGCTCCAGTCATTGCTCCGTCGAGTTCATCGATCCAGATTCAATTTTTTGATGCCGTCCTTCCTTCAGACCCGGTTCGATTTGACTGGTCCTTGGTCGATGTGACGGTCTCGGGCCACTTTGGCTCCGATTCTGGCCCTCCAACCCAAGGGCCTCATTGCGTCTGGTTGGGCCGTGCCCCGCCTGTGTTCCTTGCCTAACGTACCAGCTGCCGACCGTCGGTCATCGCGGCTGTTCGTCGTTTGACGCAAGTCCATTCCCCTTAGAACACAGGAAAATCAATGATTACAATCATCGCCCTCTCGGCGGTGCTCCTTGGTCAGGCACAAGACATCAAGTGCCCGGTCATGGGCGGCCCCGTCGCATCAAACACAACCTACGTCGAATACAAGGGAGCAAAGATCGGCTTCTGCTGCCCTGGATGCGAAGGCAACTTCGCCAAGACTCCCGAGAAGTTTCTCGAAACCCAGCGAAAAGCGGGCAACACCGTTGGCGTGTTCCTCTTTGATCCGGTTTCCAGAAAGCGCATTGACCCGGCAAAGTCTGCGGCTTCGACAGACTATCGTGGGACGCGCTATTACTTCGCCTCCGCTGAATCGAAGTCAGATTTCTCGAAATCACCAGAGAAGTTCGCATCTGTTCCCGCCAAAGAGGCATTGTATTGCCCGGTTGGCAAGGAAGAAGTCCCCTCATTCTCAAAATCCAGCGACTACGTCGATTTTGACGGAACCCGCTGGTTCATGTGCTGCGACGGATGGGGTGATCCCTTCGCCAAAGACCCGAAAAAGTATCTCACGGCTGCCGCGCTTGAGCATGTCAAATCGCCTAGTGTCGTGCGAGCTGAATCCCCTAAGGCAGGCGAGCCGGTGGCCGACACCATCACCAAGGTGAAGTTCGGCAAGTTCGAAGCTGAACTCAGGATGCCAGAAGACGGACTCTTCGCGGGTGAAGAAGTTGACGTGGAATTTCGTGTTGTGGACACAACCTCCAAAGACCCTATTGAAGATGGCTTCAAAGGCGTTGGAGGAATTTCGGCGACGGCTGTCATGACCATGCCAAGCATGCAGGGCATGCCCGAAGCTCGCCCCAACGTCCACCGCGAAGGAGTGCCAGGCGACTATGGAATCGAGCTTTACTTCCCGCATGGCGGCGACTATAAAATCGATCTCTCTCTTGATATCCCCAACGAGGGAAAAAACACGATTAGCTTCCTTGTGGATGTTAAAGACGAACGACCAGCCAACGCCGCAAAGCCGCAGCCATTTCGACTGGATGTCGTAGATTGGCCCGCACATGCGATGGCTGGCCAGCCAACAAAGCTTCGCATGCAAGTCAAAGATGTCAAAGCTGGAACCGTTCAGCGTGATTTTGACATTGCCCATGAAAAGAAGTTTCACCTTCTCATTGCGAGCAAGGACTTGAACTGGTTCATTCACGAGCACCCCGAGATGGCTTCGGACGGAACCTGGGAGATTCCGATCACCTTCCCAGCGGGTGGTGACTACTGGGTCTATGGCGACGTCGCTCCTTCTGGAAAGGGCTCGCGTGTGCTCATTGCCAAGGTAAGCGTCCACGGAGACAAGCCAACTTGGAACACCAAGCTAACCTTGACTCGAACCGCTCAGGACAACGGACTGCGGGGTGAACTCAGCACCCTTGCTCCGATTGAAGTGGGGCGCAAGTCGATTGTTGAAGTCAAGCTATTTGATGACAAAACCGGGACTCCAGCAACGGACACCGTGAAGTGGCTTGGCGCGGCAGGGCATATGATGATCTTCCATCAAGATGGTCAAACGGTCGTTCATAGCCATCCGGCGGAAGATGAGGAGAGCGAAGCCTTGGCGAAAAAGGGAGTCATGCGGTTCACCGGACGATTCCCGAAAGCTGGCCTGTACAAGGTCTACGCTCAATTTGATTGGCGTGGATCGGTGCGCACGCTGGGCTTCGCCATTGAGGTGAAGTGATGCCTGCTTGGGCGAGCATTCTGGTTGTGGCAGGTGCGGCATTCGCGTACGGCTGGCTGATCATTCGTCGCTTAGGCGTCGGAAGAAGCAAGCCAGGCTGCGGGTGTGGAACCAAAACCTGCAAAACCAGGAGTCAGCGATGAGAGTGATCGCCGCCACCGCTTTGCTGCTTCTCGGAGTTGCCCATGTTTGGGCAACTCCAGAAGAGATGGACCGACTGCACAAGGTCGTTGAGATGAAGGCGACTTCGAAGCTCTTCAAGGCCGAATGCATGACGTGCCACACCGATGTTCCTTCGCACAATCCTTTTGGCAAAGATGTTGCCGGAGCGATCAAATCAAAAGGCGGCAAGGGGTTCACCCCTGCCGTCTGGAATAGCCTGGCAAAACTCGACTCGGATCAAGATGGCTGGAGCAATGCGGCTGAAATCAAGGCCGATACTTATCCAGGCAACAAGAACGACTTTCCAGCAGGAAGTCCAGATTTGGTCAAAGCGGACAGTGGAGCCGTTTCCGAAACGGCACTCGTGGATCAACTCGTCCCGAAGCACTCTTTTCATCCGGTGATCATTCACTTCCCCATCGCCTTGTTCCTTTTTGGAACTGGGCTGGAAATCTTGGGCTGGCGCAAGCGCGATACCGGCATGCGGCGAGCCGGATGGTGGGCACTGCTTTTCGGCACGCTCGCAACGGCTGTTGCGGTTCCGACGGGAATCGCGGCGCTCATCCGCAACGGCTACGGCTGGCAGGGTCCGGCCCTCATTCACGCCATCACTGCGATCTCGGCAACGATCCTGATGATCCTGACAACGCTTTGGAGACGCAAAGGCGAACTCGAAAGCAAAACGTACTTCGCCCTTCTGGTTCTCACCGCGCTTGCGGTCGGGGCTGCGGGGCACTTTGGAGGCCAACTGGTCTACGGAAACTAAACATGAAACACAAACTCATTAACTCGACAACGATGGCGGCAATCGCCCTTCTCTCTTTGGCGGCTTCAGCCCTCGCCTTCCAATCCTCGGGTCACTCAGGCGGATGTTGTGGGCAAGGCGAATCAAGCCCGGCCAAGACGCAAGTAGCTCAGCAAACAAAAGACGTTCAAAAAGCGACTGTCACCGTCCAGGATGGCAAGTATTCGCCAGCGACGATTCAAGTCAAGAAGGGAAAGAAAGTCATTCTGACCTTTAAGGGCGGCAAAAACATGGGCTGCGGCTCGACGATTGAATTCAAGTCGCTCAAGCAAACGAAAACCGTCAAGGAAGGTGGAACCGTGACATTCACGTTCACCCCCCAATCCGCTGGCGAAATCAAGTTCGCTTGCTCCATGGACATGATCCGTGGCAAGGTTGTCGTCAACTAAAGACAAGGAAACAAACATGAAACTCATGAACACAATCAGCAAATCAATCGCTCTTCTCGCCGTTGTCGGCGCGATGGGCATGACCTCCATCGCCTCGGCCCACGAAGCCGATTGCCCTTACTGCAAGCTCAAACTCGTGCAAAACACGAAGGAGCAAGACAACGAAGTCGTCGTTAAGGTCGGCAACAAGCGAATCGAGTACCGGTGCCTCTATTGCGTCATCAAGGACCAGAAGCGGTACAAAGGCGACCTCGTGGTCTACTCGCCGAGCGAGAAGGTCGGTGCACCCGTGATCTTGAAGCGAACCGCCGGAAAGTGGAGCGCTCCTGAGGGCGCAGTGTTTTTGAACACGTTCAAGAAGCACAAGGACTGCGCGGCCCTTTCGCGAGCGTTCAGCAACAAAGAGGCTTTCGATGCCTACATCAAGAAGAACCCATCGGAAGGCGCAAAAGCGATGACTCTCGACCAATTCCTCGCTGAGGTGGCGAAGAGCTAACGAAACGGGGGGTCGTTCGCGGCCCACCAGAAATCGTACAAGGAGAATCTCATGAAATCCACTTTTCTCTCGGTACTTGCCCTTGCCGTGATCAGCACGGCGACGGCGCAAGATCATGGCGGCCATATGGGCGGGATGAAATCAAACCTGCCCACGATGCCAGCAGACATGCCCCGATGGATCAACTCGCCCGGGGCAGATCACCTGTTCTACAAAGCCGCGCCCTACAACTGGGCGATCAATCGAATTCCTGCATTCGCTCGCGACATGTACGGTACGGGGGTTGGTCACGCTATGGCGTACGAGACTTTGGTGACGGGCCGCAAAGACCAGCTCGAAACCCGGATCTTCGATTCGATCAACCGCGTTCTGCAGAATCCACCCAGAAATCCGGTCGATGAAGTGGCGCTGTCTCCTACGTTCTTTAGAAAGTACGGATACCTCGAAAAGGTCTTTGACTGGGCGCACATCCTACACTTCCAAACGATTGACGTTTTCACGCACCCGGGCTGGACCGATGCCCAAAAGGAGGCAGAAATCGAGAAGCTATGGCAGTTCTATTCTGCGCAACCCTATGCCATCACGGGGTTACCGATGAACATGGAGTATCTCGACTCATTTCCATATTCGATGCGGTTTCGAACCAACTATCCCAAAGTGAACGCGCTCTTCTGGGGATACCACTGGCTCCAAACGGTGAATTACGACATGTTGTTCCGAGTGCCAGTACAGGATCAAGCCGCTCAATACGAGGTTCTTGGAGCTCAGTACCGCACCACCGAGCTTTACAAAATCCGCGACTTCATGCCAATGACCGCAGAAATGAGCCCTCGGTTTGCCAAGCGGTTCCCTATGATCGCGAATGCCTTCGACAACTTGCACATGCTTCACGACAACGTCAATGACATTCTTGCCTCTGACGAGTTATCGGAAAGCCAAAAACGAGATCAAGTGAAGATCGCGATCTACCGCGTTCTTGCTTCGACCCATGTCGATGAAGAACCTGGTTCTGGGGAAGACGCCCCGGGTACGCTTCACGACCACCGCCATGCTCCAAGCACTCCGGGAATGGGATACATGAAGGGCATGGAGGATGACGTGATGTTCATGTCCGGAATGGGCTGGATGGACATGAGCGCATGCGCTCACTGCTCGATTCCGCTACCCGACGGACCGATGTGGGGGGCAACCGTGACGGCGGACGGATGGACGATGATGGTCCGCTGCCTTATGTGCGCTCGCGATATGGCCGCTGAAACCCCTGGCCGCGCGATCATTCGCGCGGCCACCGAAGACCCCTCAAAAATCCTGATTCTGATTTCAGATGAAGAGGGAAATCTAACAAGCAATATTCCCGGAGTCGTTTTCCTGGAAGAATTTGGTGAGCACCCTGAATGCTCGGCCTGGTCCAGGGCTTTCACGTCAAAAGCTGCATTTGAGCAGTTTCAAAAAGGCAATCCGGAAATGAAAGAAGCCAAACCGCTATCACTAGAAGCGTGGGTGCAACTCAATCAAGGAACGCCCGAGACCTACCGAAAGATCGATAAGCCCAATCCATATAAATCCGACGGAGCAAATGGGGGTGGCAAGTGAGAACTCGTCTAGTTATCCTCGGTGTGCTAGTCGCCGGATCGGCATTCGCGACAGATCACAACAACATTGACTCTGGGCGACCGCTTCGGTTTGACGATGCCTACTCCATCGCCTTCCGTGAGCGCGCCATCGAGCTTGGACTCAAGTTCGACACCTTCCGACGATCTAGCCCGAGCTATGGCTTGAAAGCCGAATACAAGGTCGGATTTGCGAAGAACCAAGACATCGGAATCGGATTTGAGCCGAGCTATTCGACGTCGGATCGCCGGGGTGATGTTGGAAACGTTGAGCTGAGCTATTTCAACGGGCTGAGACGAGAAATCGACAACACTCCTGCGCTTGCGTACCGAGTGGATGTTGGATTGCCGACGGGTCGCGGTTCTCGCGGGGCCGACGTCCGGTTCCGAGGGATTGTGACGAAAACCGTCGGTCAGTACGACCGACTTCATCTAAATCTCGATCTGACCACCTCCACTCAAAAGACTGCTGGAGAACGCCAGGCTACGGCTGGCCTCACAGTCGGATACACCAAACCTCTCGGATACCCGACTCAGTTCGACCGAACCCTTGTTGCGCAGTTTGGGATTGATCAGTCTCGCGACACTTCTCGGGGCTGGGTTGGCAATGTTGGCCTTGGAATCCGGCAACAGATGGGCGTTAGATCAGTTCTCGATTTCGGGATTGAAGCGGATGTGTTCAGCTCGAAAGGTCGTAATCCGGCTGGGTTGCGATTCGCAGTGGGATATTCGGTAGGATTCTAACCGCTGTTGGGAACTTCTTGATACCCATAGGGGTATATATGATAATGTAGGATCATGAATCAAGAAGGACGTTCCAAGATCGACCGCAGGCTTGCCCGCATTGAAGGGCAAGTCCGCGGCCTCCGAAAACTCGTTTCGGAGAATGCATATTGCTGTGACATTCTCGCGCAACTCAGCGCCGCTTCGGCTGCTTTGGATCAGGTGGCGGCTTCAGTAGCCTCGAATCACATTCAGCACTGCATCGCCGACCAAGGTGGTTCACACGCCCACGAAGCGACGAAAAGGATGAGCCAGGAGGAGCTGTTCGAAGAGCTTGAAGACGTACTGAAACGACTCGTGAAGACCTAATACCCCAAGGAGTATAACCGCATGAAACTTATCGTTGAAGGATTGATTTGCCAAAATTGCGTACGCCACGTGCGAGAGGCACTCGAAACAATTCCCGGTGCATCTGAAGTTCAGGTGAACCTGGAGACGGGAGAGGTAACAGCCAACGGTATCGAGGAGCGTGACGCTATTGCCGCGATTCTCGATCAAGGATACAGAGTGGTGAACGAATGAAACCAGACGTGACCCACCATCACGAAGATCACAAGACCGTCGAGACAACCCTATCCATCAAGGGGATGACATGTGCATCGTGCGTCCGCCGAGTCGAAACGGCTCTTGCCAAAGGTGAAGGTGTTGATTCAGCAGTTGTGAACTTCGCCACCCACCAAGCAACGGTTCGGCACTCGCCGACCCTTGACAAAGCGGTGCTCACTCAAGCGGTGGATCGAGCGGGCTATGGATCGACAATTGTTGAGGAAGATCCACACGCTCACCATTCGGCTTCTGAACACGCAGAGCACGTGCGTGAGGAAAGCGCACAAGAGCTTTCGAAAATGAGATCAAATCTCTGGCTCTCCGCCATACTCACCGTTCCGCTGGTGATTGTTTCCATGTTCTGGCATCCGAGAGCTGAGTGGGCCAACTGGGGCCTGCTCGTGCTTGGAACACCCGCGATCTTTTGGTGCGGTCGGCAGTTCTTCTCGGTTGCCCTGAAAGCATTACGTCACGGGAACACAACGATGGACACACTTGTGGCGATGGGGACCGCTTCAGCATGGGTCTATTCCACGTATTCGTTGATCACGCACAGTGGACACGGGCACATGCAGAGCGAGCACATCTACTATGAAACGGGAGCGGTGATCGTATCCCTCGTTCTATTGGGGAGATACCTGGAGGCGCGGGCAAAAAGCCGCATGTCCGATGCGATCCGCAAACTCATTGACCTCGCCCCTAAGGAGGCAAGCGTTGTCCTGGCAGATGGAACCGAAAAGCGCGTTCCCATTTCCGACGTCGTTCAAGGAATGATTCTCCGCGTCCGACCGGGAGAACGTATACCGGTTGATGGAGTTGTCACCGAGGGTGAATCGTTTGTCGATGAATCGATGGTCACCGGTGAGCCGATTCCGGTCAGCAAAAAGCTGGGGGATTCGGTAACAGGGGGGACAGTAAATGACCAAGGCTCATTCCTCTTCGAAGCGACTCATGTTGGCTCTGAAACGATGCTCGCCCAGATCGCCAAGATGGTTCAGCGAGCCCAAGGTTCCCGAGCACCTCTTCAAGGGCTCGCCGACCGAGTGTCGTCCGTGTTCGTACCTGTTGTGATTGGCCTTGCCATCCTAACGGTTCTTGCCTACGCGCTTCTGGGTAGAGGATTAGAGTCTGGGATCCTTGCTGCGGTCGCGGTCCTCGTAATTGCATGCCCCTGTGCGCTTGGTCTTGCTACACCAACTGCCCTCATGGTCGGAACTGGGCGCGGTGCGGAGCTTGGAATCCTCGTAAAAGACGGAGAAGCCTTGGAGCGTGCTGGGAACATCAAAACCGTTCTCTTGGACAAAACTGGAACTATCACTCAGGGGAAACCTCGGCTGACCGATCTAGTGACTTTTGGAAACTGGAGTGATGACGAGGCACTTCAAACGGCGGCTAGCCTTGAGTCTCGCAGCGAACACCCGGTAGCTCGCGCAGTTATGGCCCTCGCTGAAGAGAAGCACGTAAAAGCTCCAACTCCAGAAGGATTTGAAGCAGTTCGCGGTCAAGGAGTGAAGGGGATCATCAGTGGAAGCGAAGCATTTATTGGTAGGCTCAGTTGGATTTCTGCCAAAGTCGCGGTTCCGTCACCTGTACAATCCGCATTCGATATATTGGAGTCTGAAGGGAAAACGGTCTTCGTACTTCGGCGTGATGGGAATTACGCCGTGCTTGCCGTGTCCGACGTGATCTCTGAACGAAGTGCCGAAGCGGTTCGCCAACTGACCGAGCTCGGCGTACTACCCGTTATGGTCACAGGGGACAACCGGAAGGCCGCCGAGTCTGTTGCCGGACAAGTAGGAATTGACCAAGTTGAAGCGCAAGTATTGCCACAAGATAAAGCTGCGTTCGTAATCAAGTACCAAGAAACTGGTCGAGTGGGCATGGTTGGCGACGGTATCAATGACGCGCCCGCGCTCGCTCAAGCTGATCTTGGGATTGCTATGGGGCACGGAACTGATGTTGCCATGGAGACTGCAGGAGTCACCCTGCTTCGAGCCGACCTTAGAGGAGTTGCTCAAGCGATCCGACTGGCCCGCGCCACACTCTCAACGATCAAATGGAATCTCTTCTGGGCGTTCGTCTACAACGTTGTGATGATCCCGCTTGCCGCCCTCGGGTTGCTTAGTCCAATGCTAGCGGCCGGAGCAATGGCATTCAGTAGCATCTCGGTGATCCTGAACTCACTTCGCCTGCGACGCTTCGCTTGAGCAGCTTTACACTCAGTGAGCGCCTGCCTGGGGAAGCACTTTCAACAGTCTCAGCCCATTTCCAACTACCAGAAGGCTCCCTCCCAAATCAGCAAACACTGCCATCCAGAGCGAGGCATGACCGGTGAGAGCAAGAGCAAAGAAGATAACTTTGATCCCCAGTGCAATTGCAATGTTCTGCGTCAAGATCGAGGCAGTCGCTTTGCTTAGCTGTATGAACGCCGGAAGCTTCCTAAGATCGTCATCCATCAATGCGACATCAGCCGTCTCAAGAGCTGTATCAGTACCGGCGGCTCCCATTGCAAACCCAAGAGTGGCTCGGGCAAGGGCGGGAGCATCGTTCACTCCATCGCCAACCATCCCCACACTGCCATGAGTTCCCAGGAGCGCTTCAATGACTTTCAATTTATCTTCGGGTAGAAGCTCAGCTTGAACATCGTCGATACCAGCCTGCGAACCAATGGCTCTCGCGGTAGATGCGTTATCACCCGTCAGCATGGTTATCTTTACGTCAAGCTTGTGAAGGTCTCGGATCGCTTCAACGCTCTCGGCACGAAGTGTGTCCGCCACCCCAAAGATGGCAAGCACCTCCTTATGATTAGCGAGAAGGACTGTGGTCTTCCCTTGGTCTTGCAGGCGGTCAAGTTCGGAGTGGACGTGATCACAGCAAACGCCGCGTTCTTCAATAAGTCTGTGGTTACCTATAATGTAAGGAACCTGGACAACACTTCCTGAAACTCCACGTCCGGCAATAGACTCAAAGTCGATTACGTCCAGTAGTTCACCCTTCCATTGATTTTCGATAGCCTTGGCGACAGGGTGCCCACTCAGGTGATCGAGACTGGCCGCGATCTGAAGTGCTTTCTCGCGGCCATATTCGTGCATGGGAATTATTTCGGTTACGACCGGCTTTCCATGGGTTAGAGTTCCTGTCTTGTCGAGTGCGATCACTTTCAAGTTACGGCCCGATTCGAGATGAACTCCACCTTTTATCAAGATGCCTTGCCGTGCAGCAGCGGTCAGTCCGCTAACAACTGTAACTGGGGTTGAGATTACGAGAGCGCAAGGGCACGCGATAACAAGCATAACCAAAGCCTTGTACAGCCAGGGCCAGAAGGGTTGTCCAAAGGCTAGTGGAATGGTTGCCACAAACACTGCGATGATCACGATGCTGGGCGTGTAGTACTTGGCAAAATTATCTACGAACCGCTGTGTGGCTGCCCGGGATCCTTGAGCCTCCTGAACGGTCTTGATAATCCGATCTAACGTAGTTTCTCCTCGTGTTCCAGTTACGATAAACTCCAAGACTCCCTGTTCGTTTATTGTTCCGGCAAAGAGCTGATCTCCAACCCCTTTATCTACTGGTAGGCTTTCACCAGTTATGGGAGCCTGATTCACTGAACTATGACCAAGAGCAACTTCGCCATCCAAAGGAATTCGTTCGCCGGGCTTCACCCGAATTCGTTGACCCAGAACGATGGATTGTGCTGGAACTTCAATCCACACTCCGGCTTTATCTTGAACCCAAGCTTTCTCCGGTGCTAGTTCCATGAGAGCCCTAACCGCGTTGCGGGCGCGATCAAGGGCGTAAGACTCGATTCGCTCGGCGATTGCAAAGAGAACTGTAACCATCGCCGCCTCTGGCCAAGACCCGATGACTATTGCCCCGATGACAGCCAGGCACATGAGAAAATTGATGTTGAGAGTGAAAGTCTTTACCGCGACAATGCCCTTGGTGAACGTCTCTTTCCCGCCAAGAATCATCGCCATGCACGCTAACCCTACCACGGGCCAAGATTTCTCTTGGCCCGTGAACCATCCGACAAACTCGCTGGCAAGTGCGAGAATCAAGGCAATCCCCAACAGGATATTCAGCTTGATCGTTGATGGGGCGGGTTCTGGGTTGCATCCAACCTCACAGTTGGTCGCAGGCTTCATTCCCACCTCGGTGAGTGCTCTCACTATAGGAGCTTCGTCAGAAAAGGAGTGATTGACCGTCAGAATTCGGTTCATCAGATCAAACTCGATGTTTCCAATCTCAGGGACCTTACCAAGCCGATTGCGAATGATTCCTTCCTCGGTCGGGCAATCCATTGCGTCGATTCGAAACTTGCTTTCCATTAAGTGACCTCCGAGTTATTACTGCCTCTTTTTTCGAAGAGTGTGTACAGTGCCGGTAGCACCACAAGCGTCAGTATCGTTGCAGACAGAATGCCGCCGATCACTACCGTTGCAAGAGGTCGTTGAACCTCAGCCCCGACTCCTGTGTTGAGCGCCATCGGAATGAATCCAAGAGCGGCAACCAGAGCCGTCATCAGCACTGGGCGAAGGCGTTGGGTTGCGCCCAACTTTACCGCCTCGGGAACAGACATTCCAGATTCCGAACGCAACCTGTTGATCGCGGACACCATCACGACTCCATTCAAAACCGCAACGCCTGAAAGGGCAATGAAGCCCACTCCAGCCGTGATACTGAACGGCATGCCGCGAAGAGCCAGTGCGATGATTCCGCCGGTGACCGCTAAAGGCACCCCTGTGAAGATCAGGGCGGCTTGCTTCACCGACCCAAACGTGGAGAAGAGGAGCAAGAAGATCAGTCCCAACGCGACCGGAACAACGATGGTAAGGCGTTGCGAGGCGCGCTGAAGGTTCTCGAATTGCCCACCCCAGTTTAGGTAGTACCCCTCATTCAGTTTAAGGTCTGTCTTCACCTGGCGTTGCGCTTCAGCGATGAAGGAACCCAAGTCACGACCGCGTACGTTGAGCGTCACGACCACTCGTCGCTTACCCATCTCGCGCGAGATTTGGGCGGGCGCAACCTTGTCGCCGATTGTCGCAAGGCTAGAGAGGGCAACTGACCCACCGTTGGGGGTTTCGACCCTGATATCCCGGATTGCATCGGGGTTGTTTCGAATCTCCTCTGGCAGTCGAACCGCAAGACCAAACCGCCGATCTCCTTCCACGATTTGGCCTACCTCCTCACCGCCGAGCGCAACGGAGACGATGTGCTGGATGTCAGCGATGCTGACACCGAGTCGAGCAATCGCTTCTCGGTCAATATCGATTTGGAAGACGGGAACGTCGTCTACCTGCTCCACCTCGATGTCCTGTGCTCCAGGAATATCGCGCATGAGTGCCGCGATCTCGTCGGCTTTGGCTTTCAGCTCCGATAGGTCTTCACCAAACACCTTGATTCCGACGTCGGCCTTCACCCCCGATACAATCTCTGCAAAGCGAAGCTCGATTGGCTGGCTGAAGTTGTAACCCTGGCCTGGCACTTGCTGAATCTTCTCCTGAAGTTCGGCAATGAGTTTATCTTTGGTCATCCCGGGCCGCCACTGCGACCTTGGTTTCATGGTGAGGAAGCTATCGCTTAGGCTCAGCGGCATCGGGTCGGTCGCGATTTCGGGAGTTCCCGTTCGCGTGACGACAGTCAATACTTCTGGCACTTCGAGCACCTTCTTCTCGTAGGCGGTGACGAGCTTGATCGTATTCTCCATATCCACCGTGCGCACCCTGACCGGCTGAATCACGAGCGATCCTTCATCGAGTTTTGGAACAAACTCCGAGCCGAGGCGCGTGAAGAGAAATCCGCAAACCGCAAGAAGCCCCGCCGCAACACCAATCACAACTCCTCTTCGCTTGAGAGCAAATCCGAGCGTCGGTACGTACAGTTTTTCGAAGAATCCGAGGAGGCGACTATGCTTTTCCTGGGTGTCTCGACTCAAGAAGAGTGAGCATAGGGTCGGTATCAACGTGAGCGACAGAATCAGCGCGCCAACCAGCGCGAGAATAAAGACGAGCGCCATCGGCTTGAACATCTTGCCCTCCACGCCTTCGAGCGCAAGGATCGGGATGAACGTGGCAATGATGATCATCTCGCCAAATTGAGTGACCTTACGAACTTCAGAAGTCGCTTGCTTGATGACTCCCGCATGTTCCTCCTTCGTGAGAGTGCGCCCAAACATCGCCCTTGCCTCAGAAAGTCGCCTGACGCAGTTCTCGACCATGATCACCGCGCCATCCACGATGATGCCGAAGTCAATCGCCCCCAAGCTCATGAGGTTGCCACTGATGCCGAACTGCTTCATCCCGAGGATGGCAAAGAGCATTGCTAGGGGAATCGCGATTGCGGCAATGATCGCACCACGGAAGTTGCCGAGGAGCACCACAAGCACGATGATAACGAGCGCCGCCCCTTCCAAGAGGCTCTTCTGAACCGTGTGCAGAACTTCGCCGACGAACTCGGCGCGGTCATAGGTCGTGGTGAGCGTGACGTCCTTTGGAAGTTGGCCCTTGATTTCAGCCACGCGTTGATTGACGGCGTTGGCGACCGTCTGGCCATTCGCGCCTTTCAGCATCATCACGATGACCATCAGGCTTTCCTTGCCGTCCTTGGTTGAAATGCCGGTGAGAACCGGGACTCCGAGTTCGACCTTCGCAACATCGCGGATGAGAACCGGAATTCCATCCTCGGCCTTAACCACGATCTGCTCAATGTCAGCCGTTGTTTGGGCAAGCCCTACGCTTCGGATCAGGACTCTTTCTCCATTTCTTTCCAGAAGTCCACCGCCTGCGTTCGCGTTGTTCTTTTGGAGAGCGGTGACGACATCATCCACCGACACGCTTCGAGCAAGCATCGCCTGGGGAGACACGACCACCTGATACTGTTTTACGCTTCCATCGGTCGCGTTGACTTCTGCGACTCCCGGAACCGTCCGAAGTTGCGGAGCGATCACCCAATCCTGCAGTTCTCGTAGTTGAGCTGGAGTACGATCCGGGCTCTCAATCGCGTACATGTAAATGTCGCCAAGTCCGGTGGAGACTGGCCCCATTGACGGCGATCCAACCCCTTCTGGCAGTTCATCTTTCACCCCAGTGAGGCGTTCGGACACCAGCTGCCGTGCGAAGTAGATATCCTTGTCGTCCCGAAAAACGACGTTCACTTGCGAGAGGCCGAACTGGCTCAGGCTTCGAACATGCTCAACTCCCGGAATGCCACCCATTGCGGTTTCAATCGGGAACGTGACCAGTTTTTCGACCTCCTCCGGGCTCATGCCTCCAGTTTCGGTGTTGATGGATATCTGGTTGGTCGTGATATCGGGAACGGCATCTAGGTTGACTTGCGGCCACGCTAGAATCCCGAGAATGACGAGTAGGACCGCGCCCAGCACCACGACAAAGCGTTGGCGAAGGCTGAATTCAAGTGCACGTTCCAGCATTAGTGTTCGTGCCCCTTGAGTTCGGACTTCTTCTGCTCGCTAGCGAGGATGAACGCGCCTTTCGAGGCGATGGTTTCTCCTTCTTCAACGCCCGAGAGAACCACCACGCGATTGCCACTTTGCTCACCCAGCGTCACTTCGTGTTTTTCAAACGCATCGTCGTGCTTGGCAAAGACGAAAGACTTGGTTCCCTCTTTCACGACTGCCGAAGTCGGGATCACCAGTTTGGCGGACGCTTGACCAATGCCAATGAAGACCTTGGCAAACATGTCGGGTTTGAGCATTCCCCTCGCCTCAGTAACCAAGCACTGGACGGGAATCGAACGAGTCTTAGGATCAACCCGAGTACCGACGATCTGCACGACACCCTCGAATTCGCGATCTGGAAGTGAGGCGGTGGTGAAAGTCATCGACGACCCCTTACGCACCTTCTCGATGACCGCCTCGCTTACGTTGGCGGTCACCCACACCGACCGAAGGTTTTCGACCTCAAGCAGTACTTGGGTTCGGTCCACGGCCTGCCCTCTTGTCACATCGAGGTGGGTAATGACGCCAGAGATAGGAGCCACTAACGAGACTCGCCCAACCGATGCTCGGCCCGAACCGGAGTTAGACCGGTAAACCGCCTGTGCGTTGCTTATCCCTCGCTCAGCGTTGCTGAGAGCGGACTCAGCCCCTCTCACTCGCAGCCTCGCACGTTCCAGTTCCAGTTCACTCGCCTTGACTTCGGCTTCTGCCGTTTGAAGCTCTCGGGCGTTGAGCAAGCCGCGTGAAGCAATGTTCCTCTCGCGCTCGTAAGTGGCCTTCGCGGTGGCAATTCTGGAGTTGGCTCGTTCAAGCTTGATTTGGTCTTGCTGGAGTTCTAGCCGTGCCGCCTCCAATTCCGACTTGGAAACGATGCCGTCGCGGTACAGGTTCTCAAGCCGCCTCACTTGTTCTGCGTGACTTGCTTGCTCCTTCTGGATACTGAGGAGTTCACTTTGGGCGTCGTTGAGTTCGTTCTGGGCTTGTTGGACTGGGGCCTGACTGAACGCTCCGGCACTGGCAAGGTCGCGCTGCCGAGACAGATTGGTCTTTGCTGCGTTGACCTTAGCTTGAGCCAATGCGACTTCTGATCGGGCCTGCTGAACTTCGGACCTTGCGGCATCACGAAGCCTCGTGGCATCGGCAATGGACGACCATGACTGCGAAAGCTCCGGAGATTCGATGACGGCTAAGGTTTGGCCTTGGCGAACGCTATCGCCCAGCCTTGCCGAGATCGAGATGACTCGCCCTGCCACGGGGGGAGTGACCACAGCTTTGCCCTTGTCGGTACTGGAGACCGTTCCAGGGGCTTGTAAGACTTGTTGAAAGTCTTCCATCCGGACAACGGTCGTCTCAATTCCCGCGATAGCTTGCGCCTCTTCTGTCAGCTTGACGGGGTCAGAATGACCTTCTTCTTCGTGTCCATGTTCATCGACGGATGCAGCTTTCGTTTCCTCAGCGTGATCGTGTCCCTCATGAGAATCAGTGCCTTTGCCGCATCCCGAGAGGACGAGCAAAGCAAGCAGGAGAATTGAGTAATTCTTCACTTCAGCACCTCTGCAAGGAAGCCAGCGGCTTCGTACTGCTTAATCACGGTAAGGGAAAGTTGCTGTCTCGCCTCGACGAGCTCTTGCTCGACTTCCCTCAGCGCCCTGGTGGCTTCTAGCACGTCTATTTGAGTGCCGAAACCCTCGCTGAATCCCTTATGGGACTTCGCAACAAGCTCCTTCGCCGAAGCAAGGATGAGTTCATAACTCTTGATCCGCGCTTGGCGTGATTCCAATTCTCGCTGAATTGCGACTAGTTCCTGTGTAGCCAGCGCAGTTGCATCCGCAAGCGACTTTTTAGCCGCTTCGGTGCGAAGATTCGCCGCTTTGACTTCATTTCGAGATCGACCGTGATCCCACAGTGACCACGAGAACTGAGCACGGCCTACAAAATATCCACGGTCAACTCCCCAGGGTGAGCGAACCGCTTGGACGCTAAACGTCGGTCGAGAAGCTGCTCGCGCAAGTTCCGCCTCGGCTTTCGCTTTCTCGGCTTCTGCCTGAAGTTCAAGAATGTCGGGCCGCTCAACCACGGATGGATAGGCAAGTAATTCGATGGTCGCATCGGCCTCCACCAAGAGCTGTTCGACTGGTACGGAAACGAGACTAGCCAGTCGGGTCATGGATGCCTGGTAATCGGCGTTCTTTAGCTCCGTACTCTGCTTGGCACGCTCGTACTCAACCGTCGCCCGGGTGACTTGGAGTTCTGCTACTTTGCCCTCTTCGAATCGCCTTTTGGTCGCATTCAGAAGTCCTTCTGCGACCACTAGCAACTCGTCTGCAACATCACGTTGATGGCGAGCGGAAACTGCAGTAGCAAATGCGACGAGGACCTCGGATTGAAGCAGCCCCGCCTCTCTTCGGTATTGTGCGACCGCCAGCATCACGTCGGCGGAACTGACTTGTCGCTGGGCACGGGTTCTGCCGAAGAGATCGATTTCTTGCGTGAGGGCAAAGTCTTGGTCGGTCGCTCCAATTTCGCTCCTCGTGCTCGCACCTGCGGCAATGGTGAGTGGCGGGAGTGCCCCCAATGCCCGTGCAGAAAGCCTGGTCTGTTCGACCCGGAGTCGAAAGGCAGCGATGCTTGCTCGGTTAGCGGACGCCAGTTTAAGGGCGTCTTCGGCTGAGATTTGAGTTTGTGCCTGGCAAAATGCAGTTGCCAGCAGTAACGGAATGATGAGTGTTCTTTTCAATGGTTGCTCCAGTACGCGACATGGCTGGAGCAGAAACCGAGTGGCTACGCCAAGAACTCAGCTTTGCGTCCAGCGGATGGCTGAACTAAAGCAAGAGCGGGTGGTCCACGAGAAGAATGTTCATTCGGAGGGCCAGTGGCAGGCGCACCACTTGAAAACGCGAATGATTGCGATGCGACCCCAAATTCAACAACTGTAGGCAGAACTAAGGGTTCCGGAAGAATCGCGGAGTCGAAGGAAATGGGCTGAACTGGTGAGGGCATCTTAGAGGTCTGCGGGGTCTCGCATTCCTGAATCTCGCAACAGTCATGGCAGTCGCCATGCGGCTCCGAGAGATCACCCTGGGAAGGGCCGTGGTTATCAATTGCCAGGCATTCCAGGCAGACCGCTCCGGTTTCCCGAACGTAGAACGATTCGCAAAAGTGGAGTTGGGCTAGCGCGAGAATCAGGGCCAGCACCGCTCGCCCCACATGTGATCTCATCGCGCCGAAGATTTCCACGTCCAGTGAGTATGACGGAATCGTGGTCCTGAAAGTGCCCCGGCTCGCGTCGGCGCTGGCAAAATGAACAGTTCGGATTATCCGAATAGTTCCGAAGCGCACCTGTCGAACCCTTCCATTTTGGTCTCTCCAAGGTCTCTCCAACATAGTGGAAAACGGCGGTCACCTAGGTTCAACGGTGGACGAACGCTCAGGCTAGTTGAACCTAGAAAATGTCAGTCCTAAGGAGGGCGTCGGGGGTTCGATTCCCTCCGAGGCCGCCAACCTGGCCCCGGGTCTCATGAGGCGCCGTGAAAGCGCAGCGCCCGAGCCCGGATCGAGCCGCAGACCATCTCCAGGACCGTGATCATTCCCGAGTCTTGTGAGTCTGGCCCGAAGAAACCCACCGCAGGCAAGATCTGGTTGGCGCACAAAGAAGCCAGCCCATGGACGCAAGACCAAGCGAAGAGGGCGCATTCGCGGTTGAATGCTTCGTCCTCAACTTCGGTCAGCCGGGAGACGACCTCCAAGACTCGGTCGAACGCGACCGCCGCCTTCGCCTCGATCCCCTCGAAAGCAGCCAACTCGGTGATTGGGAACTCGAACAGCAGACGATAGTGAAGGGGCTGCTCTGCAGCGAATCGCAAGTAGGCTTTGCCGATCTCGCCAAGCTCCTCGTCTGGTCGAGCTTTCGGCGGCCCAGACTCGATCGCCCGGCCGAGTTCCTCGTAGATCCGTCCTATGGCCTCGGCCAAGAGGTGGTCCCGGCTCTGGAAGTGCTTGTAAGGAGCCTGATGAGAAACATCGAGCCGCCGAGCCACTTCGCGGAGGCTCAAACTCGTCACACCGCTCTCAGCCATGATCTTCAGGGCTTCGTCAAGGCACCTCTCGCGCAGGGTCGCCCGCATCTATTCCCTGAGCATATCCTTTGTGACCGCCGATAAGATCCTCACCCTGAGGCTCCTCGGCGCGATGCTGAGCAACCGGGTCAGGCTCCTCCCGTTCCTGCCCGGGACAAAGGTCGTCCGTCCCCCGAGGCCGTCCAAAATGTCACGAGCGACCTCGTCCGGGCGATCAGCTCGCTTCATCTTCAGTCCTGCGCGACGGGCAAACTGCGACTCGACCGGGCCAGGAGCTGCCGCGTGGACATGAACGCCCCTTGGCCCCCATTCTCGGGCCAAACCTTCGGCCAGACTCAGCACGTAGGCTTTCGTGGCCGAGTAGTTCGCTTGACCCGCCACGCCTTGCCACGCAACGATGGAGCTCACGAACACGAACGCCCCGCGACCCCGATGAAGCATAGCGGGGCCAAGACCATGGGCGAGTCGCCAAGGGGCCTCGCAGTTCAAGCGGATCATCTCGAGCTCGGTCGAAAGGCTGGCGGAAACGGCAGGGCCCGAGGAGCCGAAACCGGCTGCAGCGACCACAAGTCCCAAGTCAAGTCCTTGGGCCCGACGAATCAGGGCCTCCACATCCTCACTCCGAGCCAGGTCGGCGCCGATGGGTTCGCATCCGGGAAGCTCATCGGCCAAAGAAGTCAGTCTCGACGGGTCGCGCCCAGTGACAAGGACCTTGAATCCTCTCCGGGTCGCCTCACGGGCGACCTCCTGTCCAATTCCGCTCGTCGCGCCCGTCACAAGGGCCCAGGGCCCGAACTTCTCGATCAGGTGGCTCATGACGGGAAGCACCTTCCGAAGAGAGCAAGGCTGCGCAAATCTCCCCAGAACTTCAGTTTGCGCTTGAGGAGCATCTTCCCGAGTGTGGTCCGCTTGGCCAAAAAGTCGATCCACCCCTCGGAGTCGACCTTCACCAACAATTGGGCCTTTCCCACATGCCCAGGCTCAATCGTTAGCCGTTGGTCGGCGATTCCGATCGTGACCTCCAAGGCTTCCTTGCCTGTGAACTGGAAGTGGTACCGGACGTCGATCCCTTTGGCCTTTCCTCTCTGGAAAGCGAGAGGCATGGCCTGTAGCAGCTGGGCGACGCTGGTCGGACGCACGCCGCTGCCGATCCTGCGCACCGATTTGTGGGGGAACCGCTTGAGCACGTGCGTCTCGGCATCGCTACCAGGAACGACGTAAATCGGCTCCACTTTCTCTTGAAGGGGGTTAAGGGTTCCCTCAATAAAACCCCGCTTGTCGCCGAGGAAACGGCCGATGATGTCGTCGCCCGCCGGGCAGACAGCCATGCAATATGCGGACTTGTAGTTCGGCCCAGTCGAAAGGCTCTGCCACCAAGAGGCGGTCTCTTGGTCGGTCACTTGGGACTGGTACGCTGACCGGCTCTTGCTGTCCGCGATTGTATCGACCCAGTCAATGAACCCACCCATGAACTCGCGATAGTTGTGGTTCAAGCAAGCGACCGAATCAAAGTGACCGTCAGGGGAGATCGCTCCGACCGGGCAGGCCGACACGCAGAGCTTGCACTCCAGGCACGGGTTGTAGTCGAGCGGGGCCGACTCGTCCGCCAGCTCACAGTCGAGCAAGATCGAGTTCAGAAGGACAAAGCTGCCGAACTTCGGGTGGATCACGTTCCGATGAATTCCCATCTTCCCGAGCCCCGCCGCTTCGGCGACCACTTTGTGCGACACCACCCAGGTTCGGCCGGGAAACTCGTGCATCTCCATCGGAAAGCCAGCCGCAGTGTTCATGCCCCGAATCCCCAAAGACTCGAGTCTTGAGACGATCCTCCTTCCGGTCTCGCCCACGTCGTCCGTCGCAGCATGGAACTCGTGGTTGGCCAGACTCCGCGCGACCGATTGAATCGGAGCAGGAGCCATCCTCTTCACGATGCCGAGCACAGCGCGCGCCGTTCCCATCGCCCTCTTGACATAGGGCCTTTCTAAGTCAAGCTCGGGTCTGTCGAGCCGGACGGCCCCGGCATCGTCGGCGCCGCATTCCATCGCGATTCTCCGAAGCTCGTCCACGGTGATCGGCTTCGCTTGGACGGTCGGAACGCCCTTCTTGAATCGGACTGCCGAAGGGTGGTAGTTCTTCATGGTTGACAGTGTAAACCATGAAGGTTGACATTGTCAACCGCATCACGGTTGCCAGAGACCTCGACGGTCCCTGGGGTGCGACGTCAACCTTTCGATACCGCTGCCCGGGGCCATCAGAGAGTCTCGCGAGACTTCGTCACTGGCTCATGATCGCGATGATGATGAAGCCCACCCAAAAGAGGGCGACCAGGGCTATGAGCGCGGTCGCAATCAAGTTGACCACGAAGGGGGCTTGGGCGTTTGGGTTGCCCCGCTTCTTGGCTTCACTCGCAAAGTAGATGCCCGCACCTGTGCCGATACAGCCAAGGCAGAGCAAACCGACAGCCAGGGAGATCCAGCTATAAGTCACGTACTGAGAGCCATCATCGGGCGTGGCATAGGGCGATGGGGCGGAGCCACCGCCAAGGCCCGGTGCGGAGAATGGCGCAGACTCGGGCGAAGGCGTCTCATAGGAAGAGGTCGCCTGTGGCGGCAGGGTTTGGCCAAACCCGGGGGGCACGGCCTCCCGCGCTGTAAAAAGGATTCCTGGCACCGATGCTGCCGAGAGCCTGGCCCCTGTTGTCGCCGATTCGAGTTCAGTGTTCTCGTTGATGCGGCCCTCGGCCGCCCATTGGGTCAAAGTGTCGACGTCGGCTGGCCCGAACTTTTGCCCGTCTGCCCAAATCACGTAGTACTTCATCGAATTAGTCCGATCCTACCTGTCAATGATGTCAGAACAGGTTCAGCGAGCGGCTGGCGAAGAACGCCAGCAAGTGGACGGCCAAGGCGACGACCGAGAGCCACAAGGCGGCTCCGGCGCGCGGCGACCCTTTTTGGCGAGCGACGAGGGACAGCACGAGAGCGAGGGCCGAAGGCACGAGCCCCAGCCCGCAGCACAAACAAAGAAAGGAACCCCCAGCAAGCCAAAAGGCTCCCGAAGCCTCATCGTCTCCAGGCTGCTTGAGACTCAGGGGCAAGGCGGGAACACCCGTAGGCGCTCCCATCCCTTGGGCTGGCCCGACGCTCGTTGGCGCCTGGACATGAGTTTGGGCCCCCGCGAAAACCAGTCCAGGGATCGAGGCGGCCATCGTGGCCTGCCCGGTGACTGAGTCCTCCACCAAGGTCGAGGGCAAGATCCGACCCTCGGAGGCCCACTGCACAAGCATTGGAAGAGTCGCAGGGCCGTACCTCTCCCCGTTTGGAAGGACGACAATGTACCGGGTCACCTATCTTGAATTTACTTGGATTGGCATAATTGGATTCAAGCGATGAAAGCACAGACCGCCTTCCCATCGTTCCGCCCTGCGTCGATGCCTGCCACGGTCGGTCTCATCGCAGCTTTGGCCGTGGCCTTTGTGGCGGGGTGGTTCCCGGAAGCCGGAGCGCAGCTGGCGAAGGCCATGGCCTTCGACGGCACGCTTTCGCGGCCATGGACGCTGGTCACGTACCCCTTTGTGCTGCTCGGTGGGCAGGTCTTCTTCTTCCTCTTTCTGTGCCTATGGCTCGCGATCATTGGTCAACAACTTGAGCCGAAGCTGGGATCATTGCGGATGGTCGGGGCGTTTCTGATTTTCGCCTTGGCAGGATCGCTGGCTCTTTTGTTCGTCCAGGCACCTTTGATGGGGCCTGCGCTCCCGGTCGCCGGGTTGACCGTGCTCTGGTGCGCTCTTGAACCGATGAAGACGATCATGTTCATGTTCGTCCTGCCTCTTCAAGCCCGCTGGCTCGCCGTGCTGACTGCGGTCTTCGTCTTTTTTGGGGCCGGACCGGGGAACGTCTTGGTCGGCGCCCTGTCGCTTGTCCCACTTGCCTTGGGATGGCTCGGCGCGAAATGGCTCGCAACGGGCGGAAATCAGCCCAAGCTGGCCCAGACGGGGCGGGGGGCGGCCAAATCGCCCGTCGAGTTCGAGGCCTATATGGAGAAGGTCCGACAGAAGGAACAGGAGCGCCAGGAGCAGGAGAGACTCCGAAAATTGCTTGAAGGCGGCGAGCCCCCGATAGGCCCGAAGTGAATCTACGGCCCGTGTCCGCTAGACAAGTCCTATACGCCTCGTATAATTGCTTGAATAGTCCTGGTGGGCCTGATTTGGCAGACTTCTCGTAGTACAATCGTTGTGCACCGCGAGGTGTGGCTTGCTTCCTCTCCATTGGAGGAGCTTGCAGTTCACGAAAGAGGACTTACACAAATGAAGAAGAGCCTGATCATCCTTTCCTTTGGCGTCGTCGCTGTCGCCAACGCCCAGTACAACTCCATGAACCACATCCAGAACGAGGGCGCCGCCCTGTTCGGCACCCCTGGATTCGGCGTCATGCAGGTCTTCCCGGACTTCCCTGAGTTCAGCGGCACCGTCGTCGACGACTTCGTCAGCGCCGGCGTCGTCGACCGCGTCGGCGTGGCCTACGAGATCGGCAACCCGAGCTTGAACTTCGCCAACATTCAGGGCTGGCGCGTCAGCATCTGGAACACCGCTGCCGGCGCTGCCGGTTCGGGCAACAGCCTCAGCGGCGGCACCGTCGCCACCACCGTCGTCGCCCACGGCGCCGGCACCAACACTGAGCTGTTCGGCACGGGCGCCTTCGGCCGCGCGTTCAAGTTCGAGGCCAGCGGCCTTAACCTGAACACCGGCGCTGGCGTGAAGTGGATCGGCATGGCTCCGATCCTCGAGTTCACGAACAACGGCCAGACGTTCATCCTCAGCAACTCGAACCCGGCCCTGCTCGGCAACGGCACCGCCAACAACTCGGTCGGCGTCAACCCCGGCAACGGCTTCGGCCTCGGCACCAGCACCCCGGTCAACACCAACGCCGCCTACGCGGTCAACTCGGTGCCTGAGCCGGCCACGATGATCGCCCTCGGCGCTGGCCTCGCTGCCCTCGCCGCCCGCCGCCGCAAGTAATCGCGGAAGCGGAACGACAGGCCCTTGACTGGGCCAAGAGCGCCCCGAGCTTCGGCTCGGGGCGTCTTATTGTCAAAGGGACCAAAGTTCCAGCTTTCCGCGTCGGCCCGAGCAGGTACCATGGTCAGCTAGGGCCAAGACTCTTGGATGGTCCAGTTCTGCCGATCAAGGATTGAGGGGGACGAGCAAGGAGTGCGAGACATGGGTGGTAACGAGGCTCTAGGAACGCAAGCAGTCGGTTTCACCTGGAGACGGATAGGTCGAGCGGTCAAGACGATCGCCCTCGACCTCTTGCTGATCTTGGTGGCGTTGCTGGCCACTATCGGCCTGGTACAGGGATTCTCGGGCGTCGCCGTGCTGCGCGAGACGCTGACAGACCTGGCACCAACAGTGCTCGGAGCCGCGCTTGTCGCGATCTTAGCGCTTCGGCTCTACCGGATCGAAGCCCGATATGTCGGTCTCTATGACATCGCGAACTTGACTTGGGTCGCTGTGGCCGCCACACTCGGACTGGCGGTTTGCCTCAGCGTTCTGGTTCCCGGCAGGTTTGACCACTCAGTCGGTGCCTTGCTCGCCTTGAACGGGCTCTTGGCCCTGGCGCTCCTGACCACCAGTCGCGTCGCCCAACGGGTGCATGCGTCCGGTTGGCTGGCCCCGCCGCCTCGCTCCAGTCGACAACGACGGGCTTTGATCGTCGGGGCAGGGGACGCGGGCGAGTCTCTGCTTCGCGAGGTCGCCAAGCTCGATCCTCCTGAGCACGCCGTCCTTGGGTTCGTCGATCCAGACCCCTCGTGCCACGGTTCCACCATTCATGGACTGCCTGTTTTCGGTGGGATCGACGAGATCATGGTCCTGAGTCAGAGGTTCGCGGTCGAAGACATCCTCGTCGCTCTGCCTGAAGCCAGCTCGGACGAGATGAGGCAGATCTTCAATCAGGCAGTAAAGACGACCGCGAGAGTCCGGACCATGCCTGCCCTTTCGCGGTTCATGCTGGGAGGGGCCAACGTTCTCCCCCTCATGCGCGAGGTCAACGTCGAAGATTTGCTTAGCCGAGCCTCCGTGCGCGAAGAGATGGCGCCGGTAGCCCGCTACCTGAGTGGCGAACGAGTCTTGATCACGGGGGGCGGGGGATCCATAGGCTCGGAACTCGCCCGCCAGGTGGCGCGGCTCTCACCCGCCAGCCTCATCCTCGTGGGCAAGGGCGAGAACTCGATCTTTGAAATCGATCAGGAACTCCGCGAGAAGTTCGGGTTTGCTGCGACGCCCGTCATTTGCGACATCCGCGACCCGAAGGGCGTCGAAGCGATCTTCGCCCTCCATCGGCCCAGCATCGTCTTCCACGCGGCGGCGCACAAACATGTGCCCCTGATGGAGGCGGTGCCCATCGAAGCGGTCCGCAACAACGTGGTGGGCACGCTCAACATGGCCGAGTGCGCCATCCGCAACGGCATTCAGAAGTTCATTCTGGTCTCGACCGACAAGGCCGTTAATCCTTCGAACGTCATGGGGGCGACCAAGAGGGTAGCGGAAATGATCGTTTCCGCCTTGGCGGCCCGAACCGAGACAAGCTTCTCTGCCGTCCGCTTCGGCAATGTGCTGGGCAGTCGAGGTTCCTTGATCCCGATCTTGAAGAGACAGATTTCGAGCGGCGGGCCGGTGACGGTCACTCACCCCGACATGACCCGATTCTTCATGACGATCCCTGAAGCGGTCCAACTCATCGTCAAGGCGGGGGCCATGGGCGAGCGAGGCGAGATCTACATCCTTGACATGGGCGAGCCGGTCAGCATCGACCAACTCGCCAAGGACATGATCCGGCTCCACGGCCTTGTGCCAGGAAGAGACATCGAGGTCAAGTACACCGGGATCAGACCTGGAGAGAAACTGCGCGAGGAACTCGTGTACGACGCAGAGGACCTTAAACCGAGCCATCACGCCAAGATCAGGGTCGTGAGCAACCAACAACCGATTGATTGGGAATGGCTCAAAGAGCGCCTCGCCCACTTGGAGGACCTCTGTGCCGACGGAGACTCGGCCGCCGTCCGCGCGTTCTTGATGGAACTTGCTTGGGGTAAGTCGTTGCCGCCTGTGCCTACGAAGGGCGTTTAAACCCAGTATTCAAGAGGGATGGCGGGCACTCATTACGACACGCTCGGCGTCAAACAGGACGCGACCCAAGAGGAGATCAAGGCAGCCTATCGCAAGCTGGCACGGGAACTGCACCCAGATGTGACCCCAGATCCTGCCGCCACCGAGAGGTTCATGGAGGTTCAAAAGGCTTACGAGGCCGTCTCGGACGCAGGTCGCCGACGCACCTATGACAACTTACTCGCCCTCCAAAAGCAACGTCTGGCCGAAGAAAAGAGGATGCGAGAAGCTGAGGAACTGCGCCGTCTCGCCGAAGAGCGGATGCGAGATAAAGGCCCTTCCCCCGTGGTCGATCTTGCCGAAACGCAGAGGCTCACGAACCTTCTGAACGCAGGGAAGTTCGTCGAGGCGGAGTCGTTGGCCCGGGCCATGATCGCGAGGGAGCATCGCCAACCCGTGCCGCACGCAGTGTTGGGTGACATCGCCCGGCTTCGCGGAGAAGTGGCCGAGGCCCTTCAGCACTACTCGATGGCGGCGCAGTACGAACCCAAGAACCTGGTCTATCAAAGGAAGTGCGAAGAGCTTCTCGCTTCGCCTGGGGTCGGAGCCGCAGGAAAGAAGGCCGCCGAATATGTGCCGCAGGTCTCAGTCGGGCCGCTGCTCGTGGTCGGGTTCGTCGTCATCGCTGCCGCGGTTTTCGCCGCGCTCAATCCGATGGCTCCTCTCAAGATCGTCCTGGTTCCCGAGTGGACCATTTGGACGCTGGTCTCCCTTTTCGTTTCCGGAGTCGTGGTCGGGAGCGGAATGGCCGCAGCAGGAGCCCTCGGCAACTTTGACACGACCGCAGGCACGGCCATGATGAAGGTTCCTCTGCCCGTCAGGATCGGACTCCTGTCGATCGCTTGGTTTTGGCTGGCGGTGGGCGTGTATTTCTTCTTTGGCCAAACCCAGAACACGTTCAACCGCTCGCTCTCGGTCTTGTTGGGCGCGGTCGCAGGCACGGTTGTTGTCTTTGCGCTGGCCGGGTGGTCTAGAAGCGGAGATCTGGCTCTCCAAACCTTGCTCTGGGGAGGGAACGTCGCCTACTTTGGATCGCTAGCCGGGTGGTACGTGGCCGACAGTCTCAAGCGGCAAGGATGAGCCCCAGACTGGTCGGTACACTGCGCTCGGGATGCCCACCCAGACCACTGTCCTCACCGCGATCCCATACGTCAACAGCACGCCCCACATCGGGAATGTGTTGACCACCCTGAGCGGCGACGTCACCGCACGCTATCTTCGGATGCGCGGCCACGCTGTCTGGTTCCAGGTAGGCACCGACGAGAACGGGCTCAAGATTAAGGAAGCGGCCGAGAACGCTGGCGAACCAGTCCAACCGTTCGTTGACCGTATCGCCAAGCGGTTCGCCGATATCTTCGACGGGCTCAAGATCCAGTCTGACGACTTCGTCCGGACCACCGAGCCGCGCCACGTCAAGGCGGCTCAGGCATTGTTCGCCAAGCTCCAAGAAAACGGCCACATCTACCAAGGGGTCTACGAGGGCTGGTACGACGTCTCGACCGAGACCTTTTTCCGTGAGGAGGATTTGGTCGACGGCAAGTCGCCCGATGGCAACGAAGTGCGGTGGGTTAGCGAGACGAACTACTTTTTTCGGCTCAGTTCGTTCCAAGGGGCGCTGGAGGAAGCTTACGCCATAGGCACGATCCGGGTGGTGCCGGAAACAAGGCAGAACGAAGTCCTCTCCTTCGTCCGACAGGGCCTGCGCGACGTCTGCGTCTCCCGATCGAACCCAGGGTGGGGGATCCCCGTACCAGGCGACAACAGTCAGGTCGTCTATGTTTGGTTCGACGCCCTGATCAATTACTTGACGACGACTGGATGGCCCGACGCTTCTGATTGGCGCGAGAAATGGCCCCCGGTCGTCCAATGGCTCGGCAAGGACATCCTGACCCGGTTTCACGCGACGCTTTGGCCAGCCATGCTTCTGGGCGCCGGTTTCGAGATGCCCAAAGTCGTCGTCGGGCACGCCTGGATCCTGCTTGGCCAAGAGAAGATCTCTAAGTCCAAGGGCAACGTCGTCGAACCGCTCGTGCTCGCTGGCGAGCTTGCCGAGCGGGCGGGGATCTCGCAGACGGTGGCCGTTGACGCCCTCCGGATCTACCTCGTCTCGACGATGGGCTTCGAGAACGACACGACGTTCACCTATGAGGAGTTCGACCGCCGTTACAACAGCGATCTCGCCAATGACCTAGGGAACGCCCTCAACCGGTCGCTCAGCATGGCCCACAAGTTCTTGGGCGACCGAGCCACCGTGCCCGACGCCCCGATCGATCCTGACGCCCTCGCCGCTGCCGCCACCGCCAAAGCCGGATGCGAACGGGCGATGGAGGACTACCGGCTCGACCGTTACTGCGACTCTGCATGGGGCCTGGTGCGCTATCTGAACAAGGCGATCGACTCATGGGCGCCCTGGCAACTGGCGAAGTCCAATGACCCGAAACTGGCCAGCGTCTTGCGGTCGATGCTGTTCTGCCTGCGCACCACCGAGGGCTTCGTCCGTCCCCTGGCTCCCGATGTCGCCGACGAGATGGCGTCGCAAATCGGGTTGCCCCCGCTCACAGATTGGGTATCAGTCGCCGACCCCGAGTGCCTCCCGCCCGGAAAGCCGATCGGCCATCCCCGGCCCATTTTCCCCAGGCTCGAAGCCAAAACGACCCCTTCCAGTGTCCCCATGGAAACCCAAGAAAAACCCGTCCAAACCACGCCTGTCCTCGAATTCGCCGATTTCGCCAAAGTGAGCCTCAGGGTCGCCCGGGTGATCGAAGCCGAGCCCGTCGAGAAGAGCGAGAAGCTCCTGAAGCTCCAAGTGATGATCGGCGAGGAAAGGAGACAGATCATCGCCGGAATCGCGAAGAGCTACGCGCCGGTCGATCTCATAGGCCGCCAGATCGTGGTCGTGGCCAATCTGAAGCCTGCCAAGCTCATGGGGCACGAAAGCCAAGGCATGGTTCTGGCCGCCGACGACGCTGACGGTACCGCGATACTGCTCCAACCTGAGCGCGAGTCCGCCGAAGGGGCCAGCGTCCACTAGTCGTCATCGGGCGGCCTCAGAACCGGTCTCGGGGCATGGAAGGCCCCAATGTGATGGCGGAGACCGCCAGGGAAGACAGCGATCACGTCAAACCGGCACCGCTTCTGATGGGCTCCGGTCTTGGCTAGATAAGCGTCGGCAGCTTGGGAGATCCGTGCGACCTTGGTGTGGTCAATGGCGGCCTCCGGCGGCTGTTTCGTTCGGTATTTCACTTCAACGAAAACGAGAGTCTCGTCGTCAAGGGCGACCAGGTCGATCTCGCCGCCTGCCGCCCGGAATCTGCGCGCGATCAATGTATAACCCAGAGACAGAAGGTAATCCGCGGCCGAGTCCTCGTGTCGCTCGCCTTCGGCCCTTCTTCCGGTCAAACCGCCCCCAGGTCGAGTCGCAACTGGCCGAGGCGCGCTACCGGCGCGAAGGTCGCGCGGTGCGCTGGCGACGGGCCGAGTCGCTCAAGGGCTTCGAGATGCTCGGGGGTTCCATAGCCAAAGTGAGTGGCGAACCCGTAGCCCGGGTGCTCCGCGTCAAGCCCCACCATGATCTCGTCGCGAGTGACTTTGGCAAGAATCGAAGCGGCCGCGACCGCCGCGTTCTTGGCGTCGCCTCTGACCAGGGGAAAGCAGGGGCACGGCACGATAGGCGGAACGTGGGGCCCGTCGATCAAGGCGGAACAGGGCCTCACCGACAGTGTGCGAAGAGCCCTAGCCATCCCTTCCATCGAGGCCCAGAGCACGTTGAGGGCCTCGATCTCTTGAATCGTGACGACTTGGACGGACCAAACGGCTTGGCGCTTGATCACGGTGGCCGCATCACGTCTGGCTTGGGGCGAAAGGGTCTTGCTGTCTGCGATGGGGGTCACGTCGAACCCAGACGGCAAGACGACGGCGGCACAGGCCATGGGGCCGGCCAGGGCCCCTCGGCCAGCCTCGTCGCAACCGGCAATGCCAGGCTCGAACGTCAGCCCCACATAGGGCATGATACTGGAGCCCTCAGGGCCCGTTTCAAGTCGGCGCTAAAATAAGCGACCCACGGCGGGTGTAGCTCAGTTGGTTAGAGTGCCAGATTGTGATTCTGGAGGTCGGGGGTTCGAGACCCCTCATCCGCCCCACCAGACCTCACTCGCCAGAGTCCGCCTGGTTCACCGAAGATCCGCCCGCCTTGGAGGCCGCGCCCCGGGCTGCGTCTTTGGCCGCTTGGCCGACACCGCCCATACCGCCTCCGCCGACGCTCTCGCCTCCTGTGACCGGCGACGCCCCGCCCAGGGCCGGTGACGTGACGCCCACTCCAGAAGAGCCTTCGGATGTCGTGGCCGATTCGGATCCGCCCATCTGCTCCAAGGCGTTGCTTTGTTCGGTCGGAGGTTCGCTCGGGGAGCACCCAAAAACCAGGAGTGCGACAAAGGGCCAAATCCTGCGCATGGCACCATTCTAGCTGATGCGCGTGGGCTACACTTGTCCACATGTCTCACGACAAGATCGTGGTCGTCGGCGCCCGTGAGAACAATTTGAAGAACGTGACGGTCGAGATCCCTCGCGACCGGCTCGTCGTCATCACCGGGCTCAGTGGCAGCGGCAAGAGCAGCCTCGCTTTCGACACGATCTATGCCGAGGGCCAGAGGCGGTATGTCGAGAGCCTCAGCGCCTACGCCCGCCAGTTCCTGGGCCAGATGGACAAGCCCGACGTCGACCATATCGAAGGGCTCTCGCCTGCGATCTCGATCGACCAAAAGAGCGCGAGCAAGAACCCCCGCTCGACTGTCGGCACCGTGACAGAGATCTACGACTACCTCCGGATCCTCTTCGCCCGTGCTGGGACGCCGATTTGCCCGAATGGCCACGGGCCCATCGCCCGACAGTCGACCGACACGATCGTCGACGAGGCCGCCTCATTGCCAGAAGGCACCCGGCTCCAAGTCCTCGCCCCTGTGGTGCGCGGGCGCAAAGGCACCTATCAAAAGGAGATTCGCGAGATCCAACAGGCCGGATTCGTCAGGGTCAGGGTCGATGGCGACATGTACGAGGTCACCGACGACATCCCGATGGATCGGTACAAGCAGCACACGATCGAGGTGGTGGTCGACCGCGTCGTGATCAAGGAAGGGATCGACCGAAGGCTCGCCGAGAGCGTCGAGACCGCCCTCAAAATGGGCAAAGGGCTCGTCACTCTCAGCTGGGATGCCCCTGACGCCGCCACCCAGGAACGGACGTTCTCGGAGCACTACGCCTGCCCCGAGTGCGGCTTCAGCATGCCGGAGCTGGAACCTCGGATGTTCTCGTTCAACTCGCCTTATGGGGCCTGCCCGGAGTGCACCGGGCTTGGAACCAAGACCGAGTTCGACCCGGCCCTGGTCATCCCCGACCCCCGGTTGCCATTGCGGGACGGGGCCATCGCCCCTTTCGTCTACAAGAGCGGCGAGACCAAGGACTGGTGGCCGGACGTTCTCGACGCGGTCGGTCGCGCCGTCGGGTTCGATGCCTCCCATCCGGTGGCCGAACTCACCGAGGAGCAAATGCGGCCTGTGTGGGAAGGTCTCGACGAGCCGGTCACCGTCCAGATGCGGTACGGAAAGAGCGAGCGGAGCTTCCGCACCCAGTGGCACGGCGTCTTGAGCGTTCTTAAGCGCAAGTACGAGCAGACCGAGAGCGAGTGGGTCAAGAACGACCTCGCCCAATACATGAGCACCCGGCCGTGCCCGGCTTGCGGCGGGCGGCGGTTGAAGCCGGAAAGCCTAAGCGTCCGCCTGCCCGGGCCCGGATCGGCCGAGGATGTGTCGATCGCCGACCTGACCGGGCTCTCGGTCGAGAAGGCAAACGAGTTCTTCCAGGAACTTCCACGTACTCTTTCGGACCGGCAGTTGAGAATCGGAGAGCGGGCCGTGAAGGAGATCCAAGAACGCCTGCGCTTCCTGGTCGATGTCGGTCTGGGTTACCTCAGCCTCGACCGCAACGCGAACACGCTCGCCGGCGGCGAGGCCCAGCGGATCCGGCTTGCCACCCAGATCGGGTCGGGCCTCATGGGCTGTCTCTATGTGCTGGACGAACCCAGCATCGGCCTCCACCAGCGTGATAACGCCAAGCTGATCGAGACCCTGAAGCGCCTGCGCGACCTCGGGAACACCGTCCTGGTGGTCGAGCACGACGAGGACACGATGCGCGCCTCTGACTGGCTGATCGACCTGGGCCCTGGGGCCGGGGAGCACGGGGGCAGGATCGTCAACCAGGGCGACCTGGCGACCTTCCTCGCGAACGACTCTCCCACGAGCCGCTACTTGAACGCAACCGAGCAGATCGAGGTGCCTAAGCAGCGGCGCCGGCCAAGAAGCCCCCTGCCGATCGCTGGCTCCCAAACTGATCGAGAGCTTCGAGTGAAGTCCAAGAACAAGTAAAGTTGCGAGTACTCATTCCGCCGGGGGGGTACGGTTTGTCCATGAAGTCGTGGCTTCTTCTTGCATGCGGGCTTCCTTTCTTGTTGATCGCAGACCTCTCAGATTCAGGCCGGGGGAGGACCCTGGGCTCGGAGGTCGATTCCGTGGTTATGGCCCACACTTGGCCAAACACTGAATCGCCCTGCAGCTACCGTTCCCCTTGCGCGGCTTCTGGGGTGGCAGACGCTTGCCTGACGCCTTGCATCAACCAAACGTTGGGGGGCACATCGTTCATCATCAGGGCGTCTGGCAACCCAAAATGTGCCGATGTCGTTTGTGAGCACTGGGACGATGACCACCCAAACTGCACGCCTCCGGTTACAAACGTGACGAACGTCTATAGACGAGGATGTGTGGAGCCCGCCACAAGAAAGTGACCGCCGGATGGACGCTGATTGAAGCGTTGGTCGCGGTGGCCATCTTGGCTGTCTTAGTCGGCCTTCTGTATGTCGTCAGTCGGTCGGCCATCAAGGGAGCCCAGGTCACGGCCTGTATCAACCAACTGGCGCAGATTGGGAAGGCTTTGGAGCTTTACACGGGGGCCAACGATGGGTTTTATCCAAGTCAGAGTTGGTTCGGCGTTCATGGAAAGCCGCCGAACATCGCCGGTTTCCAAGAAAGCCTTGTGGCCCATGGTCTTCCGAGAAGGATGTGGCTGTCTCCGGCGGATCCCTATGCAGGTCAAGACGTGGACAGCGAGAATGTCAACCACAGGGTGTCGAGCTATGCCATGACAAAGAAGCTGTTCTTCGCCGGTCGAGTGACCGACAGTGGCGCCTTCATCCTGGATCCATCCAGAGTCGAGCAGCCATCGGCAGTGCCCGCGTTCTACTTCGACACCTTTCTGAAGAAGGACGAGAACGCGCCCAAGGGGCTGGTGCGTTGGTCGGCGATGGGGCCTCGCGTCACAGTCCTCTATGTGGACGGACGGGCGGCCGCCGTGCCGTTCGACCAGCCTTGACCGGCATTCTCAGCCTCCAGCTTTGACGTCACCGATCCGGTGGTCCGTCAGGGCTCTGGCCCGCGACCACCAGCCCGCGACCACCAGGCACATGAACCCTCCGAAAACGATCGAGGCCCGCTCGCCCGCCACCGACGCGACCGCGCCCGCCTCGAAGTCGCCCAGCTGCGGCCCCGAGATGTGGAACAGGCTGCTGGTCGCCGTCATCCGCCCCCGAAGCTCGTCCGGTGTGGCGAGTTGGCGGATCGTCTGCCGGAACACCGTGCTCACCATGTCCGCCGCTCCGACCCCCGCCAAGCACAGGCACGCCGTCCACAGGTTGGGGGCAAAGCCCAGACCGACCGTGAACACCCCGAAGACCGCGATCATTCCCACCACCCACCGACCGGGCTTGGCCGCGGTCGGGATGAGCGACATCGCCAGGGCCGCCACCAGAGCCCCGGCACCCGAGGACGCGGCCAAGATCCCATAGCCCCTGGCGTCAAGCCCGAGCACCGTCCCGGCGAAGGCGGGGAGCAAGGCGTCGGCTCCGGCGAAGAACGTCGCCCAGAAGTCGATCCACATGGCGTGCCGCACCACGGGGGTCTTTCTGACGAACCGCAGCCCCTCGCGGATCGAACCCACCACTTCCCGGAACGAGCCGGCCTGCTTGCCCGCCGCCGGGCGGGGCGGGAGCCGCCACACGACCGCCAGCAACGCGAAGAAAGTCAAGAAGTTCAGGAAGTAACAGAGGCTGAGCCCCGAAAGGCCAAACGCTCCTGTCCAGGCGATCATCACCCCTGCGACGACCGGCCCCAGCACGTCGCTCATCCGCCAGACGACCCCGTTGAGGCTTGCCGCGTTCGGATAGTCCTCCAAGGGAACGAGCCCGACCTGCAGCGCCTGGCGCGCAGGCCCGTCGAAGGCTCTGGCCACCGTGTTGAGGGCGACGAGCACGAAGAGCGGCGCGACCGACGCCATCCCGCGGCTGCTGAAGAAGAACAGGGCCAGGGACACGACAGCCATCCCCGCCTGGGTCGCGAGCATCACCTTGCGCCGGTCGGCCTGGTCGGCCACGACTCCGCCAAACAGTGAGAGCAGCAGGAGCGGAACGACCCGGACGACCCCGAGAAGCCCGACCATGAACGAACTGCCAGTCAGGGCATAAACGTGCCAGGCGATGGCCCAGGCTTGGACGTTGTTCCCGACGTTGCTGACGAACGCCCCCGCGAGGTATTCGCGGAAGCGCGCGTGGCGGAGTGCGGGCGGGAACTGGGGGATGCGTCCATTCTGCCCCGAACCAGCCTCCTCCGCCTATAATGGTTGGGATGCCACCGTGTCCGTGTGCTCTCGCCATGGCCCGAGTGCCCGCCAAACGGTGGGTGACGCGCGACGACGTCTACCGGCGGCTCGAGGCGGCCCGGCTCACGATGGACTCATCGACCGATCGCCCGCGGCTCGCCGAGCTGGCCCAAGACGCCGGACTGTCGCCTTATCACTTCCACCGCCTCTTCAGGGAAGCCTTCGGTCAGACGCCGCAGGAGTACGTTCGCGCCAGAAGGCTGGAGTGTGCCATCGTCCTCCTGCGCCAGGGTCGGCCGGCCAACGAGGCTTGCGCCGAGGCTGGGTTCATGAGCGTCTCGTCGTTCTCCCGCGCTTTTCGCGCCAGGTTCGGCCACACGCCTGGGGCCACGCTGATCGGCCTTGGGGCCGAATTGAGCAATCCCGGACAATCGTCGGCTCTGGCGCTCGCGGAACAATCGACTTCGTGAAGCACAACTCACCCTGCCACATCGAGATCGAGGTCTCCGACCTCGGCCGCTCCCAAGAGTTCTACGGCACCCTCTTCGGCTGGCGGTTCTCGACGTTCATCCCGAACATGGTCGTCTTTGGCATCGGCGACGAGCACATCGGAGGATTGATGAAGGTCGACCGAGTCGAGCCTGGCCGCTCACCGAGCGTTTGGTACCGGGTCAAAGACCTCGACGCCATCTTCGCCCTCGCCACCTCAAACGGGGGCAGTTCTCTCGAGCCAAAAGGCGAAGTCCCCGGTGTCGGCTGGTCGGCCGTCATCGCCGACCCTGACGGCAACCGCGTCGGGCTCGTCATGTACACCGAAGACGTCTGACCGGGGTCTGGTCATATGTGCCGCGATCGGGAGCGTCGCCAAACGAGGAGAGCGACAGTTCCCAAGAGGGTCGCCCCCCCGATCGTCATGGCAGACGCCAAGCGGTTGTTGGGGCCACCGACTGGATTGGGGTTCCTGGGCTCGTCGATGCTCCCAGGCGCTGAGGAGGACTCCCGTTCGGGAGTGCGAGAAGGTCGTCGCTGTGTTCGACTGGCGAACAAGGGTTCGCCAGTCTCGGCGTCGAAGGCCAACACCCCGTACTTCGTGCTGTAAGAATAAGACGCCCTCGCGATGTATCGACGGGCGTTGTCCATCCCGGCCGAACTGCCAAGAATCGGACTTGCGTTGCCCCCCCGTGTGATCCCTAGCTTCAGAACCCGGTTCATCTCCTCGTCGCCTGGCCACACCCAGGCTGCTTCCGCTCCGAAGCCGCGAGCGGCCTCCTCGGCATAGAGTCCGGCCAGGTGCCTCCGGGCAGTCTCGACCGCCTTGGCCTTGTCCATCACCCGGGCGGGAGGGACGAACTCCCAACTCACGGAACAGGAGAACAGGTAGAGATTTCCTGTCACTGTGTCGAAGGTGACAGTGGCATGGTTGACAAACCCGTCAAAGCCTTCGACCTTTTCATGGAACTTAGCGGAGACCCGAGTCCCGTAATTGTTCGGATCGGTGAGGCCAGGGCCGTTAAACTCTGACCAAAAGATGGTTGCCCTCTTGTAGGAACCGGCCTTTTGGCTTGCCGCGCGCAGCACCGCCTCAGCCTTCGTCCAGACTTGTTCGTCGGTGGTGAGCTCCCGCTGTTTCCCGTAATCACCGGCAATGACTCTTGCGCTCACCTGATGGTCGGAGAAGCTGATCACGATCCCCTTGGTCGGGTGCACGGATGCCCCGAAGTACCCGTCATCGCCGAGGCGCCATGCCTTGCGGCCAGACGGCGATACTTGCTCCAACTGGCAGGCGTGATTCGCCGGGTCGTAGCCGACACCGACTTGGGCAAAGAACTCAGCCAGGATTCTTCTCGCCTGAGCGGGCGTGTCAACTTGTTGCGCCTGACAGGGCAGAGAAGCCGAGGCGAGGATCAGAAATGTGAGGATGCGTGATTGAGTGTTCATCATAAGGGTCGGTACCATTGGGCGGCTGCGGCAAAGTTATTGCCGGTGTAAACTTTCTTGATCCGGGTGTCAACGTCCCCAAACACGTTGACCTCGTACGGCTCGTCAACAAGGTTAGTAGCCTCATCAATGTGCACAGGATGGTCTTCTTCTGAATTGCCTTCCAAGAATTCTCTCTTCGCGACATCGACGGTCTTTCCCACCCTCAAAGCTTTGAACCACCAATAAATTCGGCTTTCTCCCTCGTCTATAAAGATGGCACCAGGGTACATGACCGTTGCTTGGTCGGTCACTTTGGTCTGGTCATACGCGTCGTAATAGGGAACGAGAATGCTGGAGAATTGGTTCGTCGGCCCACCGTCGCATATGTCGAACATGGCGAATTGAACTGGTGGAAGACCCGTGGAGTTAAACGGAGGGAGGCCCGAGCCGTTGTGCGTCCAACGTGACGACTCGTAGTTGTACGCGTTCGGTGGCTTCGCAAAGAAAAGAGACCCTGCAGGTGTGTCGACCGTATGGGCATGCAAAACCTCGTGGCCGTGGGAGTTGACATAGTGGATCCCACTGTTCTTGACCTGCTCAGCGACGATGTCCCGAGTCCAACCACTCGTGAGGACGTACTGGAAGTAGCCTTGGTTGCCCATCATGATCGAAACAGTTTGTGCTCCCCGACCACCATCATAACCATTGAACTCGCTCAGATTGTAAGCGACCAGGCGGTTGAGGACGACCGCGCTGTTCTCTGCCTCGATCTGGTTGTCGAGGTTGTCTCGCCCCCAAACCCGGACGGTCGCCTGCGAACCATGGGTCAGGTGCGAACTGTCGAACATCACCGCGAGCGGAACTTCGAAGACGACGATCGGCCCCCCGTCGTACTGCCAGTGCTGAACAAGAAAACCCCCGACCCAAAGCTTCGCCTCGACCATATAGCTGACACGGGTCTTGACCCATCCCGACGCCCTGGCTTCCGTGCCACTGAAGTAGAGCGGCATCGCGCTTCCGGGCACAGGAACCCTCGCCTCTATCGGCTGTCCTAGGGCAAGATGGGCCAGCATTCCGGTCAGGAGAAGATGGAGAAGCCATCGGAAGCCGTACACGAGAAAGAGTGTACACCCCCCCTTTTGTTGCATGTCAAGGGCTCGGGCCAGAAACTCCCCAGAGCTCCAGGAACCGACACACGAAGTGCTCGCCTCCGAGTTCTCGGTTGTAAAATTGAGGCAGACGCAGGAAGGAATCAGGAAGTCCGTCCCACGCACGGTGGCGCCTTTCAAGCTACTGGGACTCGTCGGTGTCCTCTCCTGATCCCGGCAACGGGCCTACCCTCGGAGGACAGCAAGGCCCGTGTTCGATGGTATCCTCCCGTCTACATGTCCGAAGGCTGGCTGGTGCTCCGCGGGGCGACCGGGAACAACCTGCGCGGGGTCGACGTCGCCGTCCCTTTGGGTCTGTTCGTCTGCGTGACCGGGGTGAGCGGGTCCGGCAAGAGCACCCTCGTCCAAGACACCCTCTACCCTCGCCTCATGCACGAGGTCTATGGCACCCGGGGGACATGGGCGCCTCACGAAGGGCTTGAGGGCCACGAGCAGATCGACAAGGTGATCGACATCGACCAGTCGCCGATCGGCCGGACCCCGCGTTCCAATCCCGCTACCTACACCGGCACATTCGACATGATCCGCGACCTGTTCTCCCTGACCCCCGACGCCAAGCAGCGCGGCTACAAACCCGGGCGGTTCAGCTTCAACGTCAAGGGCGGGCGGTGCGAGGCCTGCCGAGGCGACGGGATCATCAAGATCGAGATGGTGTTCCTGCCCGACGTCTATGTCCCGTGCGAGGTCTGCAAGGGCAAGCGATACAACCGCGAGACGCTGGAAGTGCGCTACAAAGGCAAGAACATCGCCGACGTGCTCGAGATGACGGTCGAGGACGCGTGCGAGTTCTTCGCCCCCATCCCCAAGATCCACCGCAAGCTCGCGACCCTGCTCGAGGTCGGGCTCGGCTATATCCGGCTCGGCCAGCCCGCCACGACGCTTTCTGGTGGCGAGGCCCAGCGCGTCAAACTCGCCGAAGAGCTCTCCAAGCGATCGACCGGCCGCACCATGTACATCCTTGACGAGCCCACCACCGGGCTCCACTTCGAGGACGTGCGGCGGCTTCTTACCGTGCTCCACAAGCTCGTGGACCAGGGCAACACCGTCCTCGTGATCGAGCACAACCTCGACGTGATCAAGACCGCCGACTGGGTGATCGACCTCGGTCCCGAAGGCGGCACCGGCGGCGGGCGCCTGGTCGCCACCGGCACCCCGGAGGACGTCGCCGCGGTCGAAGAAAGCTGGACGGGGCGGTATCTCAAAGCCGTCTTGAGCTAGCGGCTCGCCGTGCGCCTGGGGATTTGACGGCGGCGACCGAACCATTTCGCTTACCAGAAGGCAGAGAGTCGGTTCTGCTTCGAGGGGCCGTCGCAGGCCCCCACCCCCAACCCCCTCCCCCGTAACGGGGGAGGGGCTTTTCGGGATCATCCCCATGGCGCGGAGCCAGTGTGGGAAGTCGGTGCGTAGAGCGAACCGGATAAGGAGCGCGATCCAGAGGTCTTGCCTCACCCCCGCTTGGCGACTTCGATCCGAATGAACTCGGGGAGGTAGGCCGGGGTGCAGCCTTTCGAGACCTTGTCTCCCTTGTACAGCCCGAGCCGCTCGCCAAGGGCGACGCAACGGGCCCGATGGGCGGGCTCGTGGATCCCGATCCAGCCCGCACAGAAGTTCATCGTCCACTGGACATCGGGGTCTTCTTCGGCCATGCGGGCTTCCAGCGAGTCGAGCAGACTTTCGGTGTTGGGGGGCGGGGCCTGGCCCGTCCACCGCAGCCGCGCCTGGTGGTACCAGAAGAGGCGGCGCATGAGCGGCGAGGGGTGGCGCTCCCAAGACTCCATCAGGGCGACGAGCCGCTTGTCCTTCGAGAGTTGGTTGGCAAGCAGCCAGTCGGCGACCTGGTTACGCTCGGCGGGCTCGTGGAGGGCGAGGTCGGCCGCGAGCCGGTCGAAGTCCTCTTCGGTGAGGAGTTTGGGGTCGAAGAGCAGGGCCGCGAGAAGGCGCGGGTGGAGACCGCCCGCCGCCCAAAGCCCAGTGGCGAGGGCGTGGTCTTTCTTGATCTCTTTGGCGATGGCCCTCAGGTCGCCGAGCTTCAGGCCCGGTTGGCTCAGTTGGTCGAGGACATCGTTCAATTGGGTGGACAGAGCCATCGGGTCAGCCTCCGCTTCTCGTACAGGCTACCTGGCCCCTGCACTAGGCTCTTCATTGACCGAAAAAGCCCCCCACCCCCGACCCCCTCCCCCGTAACGGGGGAGGGGGCGTGCCTCGACACGAATCGGTCTCATACTCAGGCCGCACTCATCACGGCGTAAAATGGAACCGGCAAGGATCCATGGCCGGAACCAAAGAACCCGTCAGCTTTCAAGCGACGCTCCGTCGCGCGGCGGGGGAGGGATGGCTCTTCTTGCGGCTCCCCCAAGAGGCAAGCGACCAACTCCCGTCCCGTGCGATGGTTTCGGTCGAGGGCCACTTCGGCGGCGCGCCGTTCGTGGCGACGCTTGTGCCGGACGGCGAAGGCGGACACTGGCTCAAAGTCAAACCAGAGTGGCTCGCGGCGGTGGGAGCGGCGGTCGGCGATCAGGTGAGCCTCACCATCGCGCCGGTCGCGATCGAGCCTGAGCCTGAGGTGCCTTCAGACCTCCAGCAGGCCCTGGAAGCCGCCCCAGAGAGGGCCCGCGAGACCTGGCGGTCCGTCACACCGTTAGCCCGGCGCGACTGGGTGTTCTGGGTCGTCTCGGCGAAGAGAGCGGAGACCCGGGCGAAGCGGATCGAGGTGGCGATGGACAAAATGGCGAAGGGCAACCGTAGGCCGTGCTGCTTCGACCGGACGGGGATGTACGACAAGAGCCTCTCCCCGCCAGTCGCCGAAGAAGGTTGATCTTGGCCCCGGTATGATTCGGCCCATGACGCGGCCGGGCCTGTCTCTCGGAGCCTGATGGAGAGGTGCGCCTGGTGCCTATCGAGCGAGGCCTACGTCCGCTACCACGACACCGAGTGGGGCGTGCCGGTCTATGACGGCCGCACCCTGTTCGAGTTCCTTGTTCTCGAAGGGGCTCAAGCCGGGCTCAGCTGGTCCACCATCCTCCACCGCCGCGAGGGTTACCGCCAAGCCTATCAGGGCTTCGACCCAGAGGTCGTGGCCCGATTCACCGAAGCCGACCAAGCCCGTTTGCTCCAAGACCCTGGCATCGTCCGCAACCGGGCCAAAGTCGCCTCGAGCGTCCAGAACGCCCAGGCGTTCCTCAAAGCGCAAGAGGAGTTCGGATCATTCAGCGCGTATCAGTGGCGGTTCGTCGACGGCGCGCCTGTGCAGAACGAGTGGCGGTCTTTGGCGGAGGTGCCCGCTGTCACACCGGCGGCCGAGGCCTTCAGCAAAGACCTCAGGCAGAGGGGCTTCAGCTTCGTCGGGCCCACGATCATCTACGCCCACATGCAGGCCGTCGGGATGGTGAACGACCACCTGGTCTCGTGCCACCGTCACCAGGAGTGCCGGGCCCTCGCCAGGCCCTGACCGAGGCGGTCAATCAGTCCGGGGCCCTTCCAGATCCCTTGCCTTCGACAGAGACACGGCATAAGCGACCAGGCCCAACAGAAGCGCGAGAGGGATTCCGAAGAGAGCGGCCCGGCCGCTCGTGAGTGACTCCATGAGCCGTTGATCGGTCGAGCCTTGGTGCACGGCCAGCCCCACGGCGGGTAGAAGCGCCAGCCCGTAGGCCAGGCCGACGACCAAGGCGTTGGCAGCGGGCCGAAGCACGTAGCCCGCCCAAATGGCGACCACGAACGGAACCGTCCACACCAGCCACATCCCCTGCCGGTAGTCGGCGGCTCCATAGGCCAACACTGCCGACGCCGTGCAAGCCACCAGGAGCGTCGGCGTGCCACGCTCGAGAACCAGACTCGTTTGGCTCCTGTCGCTCTGAACCACCGACATGCCTTCGAGTATATCACAAAACGTGTGAGGTTGAGCCAAGAAATGCGCCATTCCTTTTGTGGTCGGAACTCGCTTTGAGGTCGCACTGGTGCCGAAGGTGGCGGACTGCCAGATCCGAGCCCGGAGCAACTCTTTGAGCGGGGTGGGCTGGCCGACCAAGCCCCCAAGACCAGGTACGCTTCTCGTATGAGCCAAGTGCAGGACAAGCCCGCCCAGGCCTATGGCCGCGTCTTCAATTTTTCCGCCGGGCCGGGGGTCATGCCGGTGCCTGTGTTGGAGAAGGCCCGTGACGAGATGCTCAATTGGCACGGAGCCGGGCTGAGCGTCATGGAGATGAGCCACCGGGGCAAGTCGTACCTCAGCATCGCCGAGGAGTCCGAGGCGGCCGTGCGCGAGCTCATGGGGGTGCCCGCCAACTATAAAGTCCTCTTTCTCCAGGGCGGGGCGAGCCTGCAGTTCACTATCCTCGCCAAGAACCTGATGGGAGGCAAGCCTGCTGACTATGTTGTCACAGGCTCCTGGGGCCAGAAGGCGGTCGAGGCGGCCAAGCTCGAAGGAGAGGTCAAAGTCGTCTGGGACGGAAAACCGGGCAAGTTCACCGAAGCCCCCGATCTGGGCTCAGTCTCCCTGACGCCCGGCTCGGCCTATACCCACGTGACCCTCAACGAGACGATCCAAGGCGTGGACTACCTGCGAGACCCCGAGACCGGGGGAGATTTGGTTTGCGACATGTCGAGCTGCATCGCCTCACGCCCGTTCGATGTGTCCAAGTACGCGCTCATCTATGCCGGGGCGCAGAAAAACCTGGGCCCGAGCGGGGTGTGCCTCGTCCTTCTGCGCGAAGACCTGCTCGAACGCGTCCCTGCCGGGCTCCCGCCAATGCTGGACTACAGAGTGCAGGTCGAGAACGGCTGGATGTACAACACCCCGCCTTGCTTCAGCGTCTACATGGTCGGTTTGGTGTGCCGCCATTGGATCGACTTCGGCGGGCTTGAGGCGGTCGCCAAACTCAACGAAGAAAAGGCGGCCATCGTTTATGGCGCGATCGACGGTTCGGGCGGTTTCTACAAGCCCCACGCGGTTCAGGCCAACCGGAGCCGGATGAACATTCCGTTCACTTTGCCGAGCGACGACCTCACCGAGAAGTTCCTGGCCGAGGCCAAGGGCCACGGGTTCCTTGAGCTCAAGGGCCATCGGAGCGTCGGCGGGTGCCGGGCAAGCGTTTACAACGCTTTTCCGGTCGAAGGTTGCCACGCGCTCGCCGAGTTCATGAAGGGTTTCGCGGCCAGTAACGGTTGATCATTCGTCGTCGTCGGACGGGATCTCGATTTTGCCCCCCAGGGCAGAGATGCCGTCCTCTGTGTCTTTCATGGCCAAGCTCAGGACGTCGGCCAATGGGGCGAGGCCCACGTAGTTCCCCTCTTGGCTCTCAATGAGGCCCAACGCCTCCTTGAGCTCATAGTAAGCGTCGTTCGCCGTTTGGATCCGCGTCTTGCGGTCGTCGTCCCATTTCGAGAAAGCGGCCGCGACCTGCGCTTGGGTCGGAGGTTCCGCCGCGGCTTGGGCCAGCCCCTGCCCCGCGCTGTCGATGAGGTCGATGGCGGCCATCAGGGCTTCCAACTCGGCTCCGACCACCGCGTCCTGAGTCTCTTTCGCTTTGTCCAAAGCTTCTTGAACTGTCTCGGCCGCCGCCGCCAACTGAACCGAGCCCGACCTGAGTTGCTCCAAAAGGGCTGCCTCGGGGTTTTTGGGCCCGACCGTATAGGTCGTGGGCGGGGAAGGAAGATCGATCTCCTTGTCCGCCCCGCCCCGGCAACCGGCCAACAGGGCCAAACATGCCGTCCAGGCCAGGACGTTCCTCACGCCGAAGAGGCTACCCGTTGACAACGGTTCCCTCTGTGCCAGAGAATGGGACAATGACTGCCGTGCTTCTTGCCGCCATGATCCAGGCCGACCCTTACCTGCTCGAGATCGGAGCTCGGGGCCGGATCGTCGCGGGTATGGGCTACACCGATCTTGCCACTGGCCGGGCCGCTGACCCCGATGACATCGCTCGTTCCGCGCGGGGCGTCCGGTTTGTCTTCGTCGGCGAGTCGCACGACCAGCTGGCCCACCACCAGGCCCAGGCCGATGTCATCGAGGCGCTCGTACGCGACGGCCGCCAGGTCGTGGTCGGGTTCGAGATGTTCACCAGAGACAACCAAGGCCTCCTCGACCCTTGGACCATGGACCGCTGGGACGAGCCCACTTTTATCGAGCGGGCCAAGTGGAAAGAGCAATGGGGCATGGACTACGCTCTCTACCGTCCTGTTTTCGAAGCGGTCCGCAGGCACGGCTTGCCGATGGCCGCCCTCAACATTCCACGCGACTGGGTGCGCCAGGTCTCACGCCAAGGTGCCGACTCGCTGTCCGAAGAGCAACGCCGCTGGGTGCCGCCTCTCGACCTGACCAACCGAGACCACAAGGCCGTCTTTACCGCCCTCATCGGTGGCCACCCCCTTGAAGGTCAGCAGGGGATCAACATGTATTCGGCCCAAGTCGCCTGGGACGAGGCGATGGCCCAGGCCGCGCTCGACTTCTTGGGCGATTTCCCAAACCCCAAGCGTGTCATGGTGATCATCGCGGGGGCCGGTCACACCATGTACGGCCAAGGCATCAATTGGAGGATCACCAAACGGACGGGCGAACGGACGCTCGGGGTCGTGTGTCTGACTTCGGAAGGACCACGCGAAGTGAGCCGCGGATTGGGCGACTTCTCGTTCGTCAGCCCTCCCGAATCGAAGTGATGGGGCTGTACGAGGCTCTGGCCCGCCCCCTCCTCTTCGCCCTCGATCCTGAGTCGGCCCATCACTTGGGCCTCGCCGCTGTCGCACGCGGACTGGTCTCGTCGCCCGCTCCCTCGGTCCACGAACGGCGGGTCTTCGGGGTGGACTTTCCGAACCCGGTCGGTCTCGCCGCTGGATTCGATAAGAACGGGGTCGCCCTCGCCCACTGGCACCGATTGGGATTCGGGTTCGTCGAGATCGGTACTGTCACCCGCCACCCTCAGCCCGGCAACCCCAGACCTCGACTCTTTCGGCTGCAGGCTGAGAGGGCGTTGATCAACCGCCTTGGGTTCAACAACGACGGGGCCGATGCGATGGCGAAGACGATCGAAGGCGTCAGGGCGGGTATCCCGGTCGGGATCAACATTGGCAAGTCGAAGGTCACCCCTCTTGAGGAAGCCGCCACCGATTATGCTTACTCGTTCCGGCTCTTGGCCCCGTTCGCTGACTATGTGGTCGTGAACGTCTCGTCGCCCAACACTCCTGGTCTGCGGGTTCTCCAAGACCGCGACGCCCTGACCAGGATCTTGATGGCGTTGAAAGAGATCGACCAGGGAAAGCCTCTCTTTGTCAAAGTCGCACCAGACCTGGCCCTCGGACAGCTTGACGATGTTGTGGACGTCGTCCAGACTCTCGGCCTCACGGGGATCGTAGCCACCAACACGACGGTCGATCGTTCCATGCTCCCCCGCGACCCGGCGCTTGAAGGAGGACTTTCGGGTGCGCCTCTCCGGACCCTTTCCGACACAGCCTTGGAGCACCTGGCCGCCATCAAGGACGACCGGACCCTCCTCATCGGGGTCGGAGGCGTGATGGGCCCCGAGGACGCTCGCCGGAAGCTTGAGCTCGGGGCCTCCTTAGTACAGGTTTACACAGGCTTTGTCTATGGCGGGCCCGGGTTCGCCGCGTCGTTAGTGGCCGGGCTCTCGACTTAAGGTTTGGCGGACTGGATCGTTCCCCGGCACTCGCCGAAGCCCACCCGATAGCCGTCTCCCTGCGCATACGCTCGCATCACCACCGAGTCTCCGTCTTCGAGGAACGCTCGGGTCTCACCGGTCTCACTGAGCTGGAGCGGCTTGGCCCCGCGCCAGGTGAGCTCCAGCATCGAGCCAAAGCTCCCTTCCTCCTCGCCGCTGATGGTGCCGCTGGCATAGAGGTCGCCGAACTCCACCGGGGTGCCGTTCGAGGTCAGATGGGCCAGTTGCTGCGACATGGACCAGTAGAGGTGCTTCATGTTCGAACGGCAGACCAGTTGCGGGGCCTTCATCTTCGACGATTGGAGCCAGACTTCCAACTCGACGTCAAAGTGGGGCCTGCCGTGGGGGCGGAGGTGGGGGAGTGGCTCGGGGTCTTGCTCCATCCCCTCGATACGGAAAGGCTCGAGTGCGTCCAGGGTGACGATCCAGGGCGAGACCGTGGTCGCGAAGCTCTTGCTGAGGAACGGCCCGAGCGGCTGGTACTCCCAGGCCTGGAAGTCGCGGGCCGACCAATCGTTCACGATCACCAGCCCGAGCATGTGGTCCTCTGCTGCTGAGCAAGTGATCCGCTTGCCCATCTCGCTCCCTTCGGCCAAATAGAAGCCCATCTCCAGTTCGAAGTCGAGCGATGCCGAGGGCCCGAAGACGGGGGCGTCCGCCTCGGGCGGCTTGCGCTGGCCCTTCGGTCGGAGGATCGGCGTGCCGCTCGCCACGACGCTGCTCGCGCGGCCGTTATAGCCGATCGGCACCCAGCGATAGTTGGGGAGGAGTGGTGGCTGGTCGGGCCGGAACATCCGACCGACGTTGCTCGCATGGTGGATGCCGCTGTAGAAATCGACGAAGGCGTTGGGCGGGATCGGAACCTGGGGGTTGGCCTTGTCCAACGGGACGAGCGCCCGCTCGCGAAGCTTCTTGTCGTCCCGGAGACGGGGGTTGTCCTCACTCAGAAGGTCGAACACGCACCGGCGCAGCACTCCGAGGCTCTCTCCTTGAAGCTCGATGAAGCTGTCGAGGATGGGGAAGTCGGCCTCACTGACGAGCCCGGCCTCGGACAGCGCGAGCAAGTCCAAGGCATAGTCACCGATCGCTACGGCGACGGCCTCGTTCCTGCCTTTCGGCGCGATGAGACCGAAGGGCAGGTTCTGAATAGGGAAATCCGACCCTTCGGTCACCTTGACCCAGGAGCGGGCGCTGGGGGGCACGACGAACCGGCTCAAACCGGGGCCTCCGTCAAGAGTCCGAGCCGTTGGAGCCCATCGAGCGGTTCCCTAACTGAGCACGACCCGAACCCGCCAAAGACGGCCCGGAAGTCTTCGATGTCGTCCAAGCTCAAGACGTGTTGGCTGCCTCTCATGGCGATCTGGTCAGCCCCGACGACGAACTCGCCCGGATCCTCCACAGCGAGAACCTCCATGATCTCGTTCACCGTGAACTCGTGGGCGACGGCAAAGGCGGCGGCGACCAGGACGTTGAGGAACCCATGATGGGTGGCCCCGGTCGTGGCTTGAAAGTGGCGGATCGGGTCGTGCAGCCCGGCGGTGAACTTGAACAAGGTGTCGATCGCCGCGACCTCATAGATAAAGCTGGCCAGGTCCCGAACGCTCGGAAAGGCCGAGGGCTCGAGCCCCCCGGTGCGGGCCTTGAACCCGATCTCCTCCCAGGCTCGTGCTGCCTCGTGAAGGGTGTCGGCCGTTTCTGGCCCCCAACCAAGCTCAGCGTACACCTCGATGTCGTCCATCTCGCCGGCCAGACGTTCGAGCGCTCCGGCCGCCGCCTTGGATCCTTCGCCTGACGGGATCTTGACCTCATAGGCCTCGATCTCGACGGCTTCGGTCGCGGCGGCCGCGCTCATCGCCTGGAGGTCGTCCCTCACGGTGGTCGGACTCCCTTCGATCGGTGTGCCCACGACCGTGACCGGAATCGCTCCCTCGCCGTGCTTCCGGACGGTCTCGGCTAGTTCCTCCAGCCGTGAGACCGGGCATACGAAGCGGTCGACGATCCAACCGTCCTGGTGGCCCAGCAACGCCGCGTACTCCAGAAACGCGGGCTCCAGTTCCAGCTTCGCGGGCGGGAAGAGGCCCGCGTAGTCGATACTTTCTGAAAGCAAGGCCTCGAGAGATCGCTTCATGACACGAGTTTAGCCGGGGCCATCGGAGTGAGAAGGTCTGGTAACCTCGCCCGTCTCTAGCTTGAGGAACCATGTCCGACGACGCTGAACTCATGACCCAGGCCGCCGAGCAGGAGGACGCACACCTGGAGGAACTTGCCGAGGAACCGACCGAGACCTCGGCGGCGCAAGCAACGCTGATCGTCAAACGGGGTGGAGTCGAGACCGAAGACGCCTTTACGTTTTCTCCACCGGCCGTCATCGGTCGGTTCGACCCAAGCGTCGGGCCGGTCGATATCGACTTGGGGAGCCTCCCCGAAGGCCAGTACGTCTCACGCAAGCACGCCAAGATCACGTTCGAGGCCGGGGCCTGGACCATTCAAGACCTCGGGTCGAGCAACGGCACTTACCTTCTGCGGGAAGACTTCGAGCGTGTCGAGAGCGCGCCGATCGAGGACGGCGACGAGATCGCGCTGGGTAACGCGCGGTTCGTGTTCAGGCTGCCTTAGAGCTCGGCAGGTATCCTGAGGGGACAATGGCGAAAGTCAAAGAAGGAGACCGCGTTCGGGTCGTTGACCGGCCCGTGACGGAGCAAGACCGTAAGACGAACATCTACTTCGACCATATGAAGGGGCTCACCGGCACCGTGGCCAACGTTTATGGCCCCGACGAGGTGGCGGTGAAGGTCGATCTGGATTCCCTCCAAAGAGTTTCCCGCGAAGTTCACGACATGGCCACGGTTCGGATGAGAGAGAAGTTCCTCGCAAACGCCCCCGAAGAGGCGCGAAAGTCGCTGACCAAGGAGGAACTGGAGTTCGTCCCCCACTCGGTGATCCTCGTCCGCCAAGACGACCTCGAAAAGGTCTGACGCGTTCGGACAGTGGGCTCGATTGAACCTGTGTCAGAATAGGGGGGACGACCATGGCTGGCCATAGCAAATGGAAGAACATCCGGCTCCGCAAGGGCAAGCAGGACGCCTTGCGGGGGAAGCTGTTCACCAAGCTCGCCCGCGAGATCATCGTCGCGGCCAAGATGGGAGGGGGCGACCCGGCCGTGAACGCCAGGCTCCGTCTCGCCATCGAGAAGGCGAAAGAGAACTCTGTGCCCAAGGACAACATCGAACGGGCCATCGCCAAGGGGAGCGGAGGCGGCGAGGGCACCAACTATGAAGAGATCCTGTACGAGGGCGCGGGCCCAGGCGGGGTCGCCTTCATGGTCGAGGTTTATTCCGACAACCGCAACCGCACCGTCGGCGAGCTTCGGCACGCGTTCACCAAGCACGGCGGAGCCCTCGGCGAGAACGGGTCTCAGGCCTGGCAGTTCAAGCATGTCGGGCAGATCCTCGTCAACAAGTCCGACGTCGATGAAGAAACCCTGACTCTCTCGGCATTGGAGGCGGGTGCGGAGGACGTCGAGACCGACGACGACGAGGCCTTCACCGTCACCACCGCCATTGCCGGACTCCACGCATGTAACGAAGCCCTGAACAAAGCAGGCATCCCAACCCATGGGGTCGGGCTCACCCGGGTGGCGACGAACCTGGCCAATCCCAGCCGAGAGGACTTGCTCCGAGTGGTCAAGCTGATCGACGCGCTGGAAGAGCTGGACGACGTCAAGGAGACCTTCGTCAACGTCGAGATTCCGGAAGAGCTCTACGACGAGTCGTAACGAGCACCCATGAGCCGTCACGTCCCGTGGGTCACCCTCGCGCTCGTCGGGCTCAACTTGCTGGCTTCGTTCCTCGGGGCGCTGGACCGTCAAGTGATCCTTGAGTTTTCGTTCGACCCGAACTCGCCCTCGGCGCTTTTCGCGTTGACGAGCCTCTTCCTCCATGCCAACACCCTCCACCTCTTGGGCAACCTTGTGTTCTTGGCCGCGGTCGGGCCACGCGTCGAAGAGGTGGCCGGATGGTGGAAGTTCCTTTTGGTCTATTTGGCAGGCGGTTTCGTCGGTGTCGCGGCCCACTGGGCAGTGATGCGGGCCATTGGTGGAGGGTTGCCTTTACTGGGCGCGAGCGGCTCGATCGCGGCCGTGGCCGGATACGCCGCCGTCAGGTTTATGCGGAGCCGCGTGCCCTTGGCCCCGCGGTTACGGGTCACGGTCGGGACGGTCACTATGATTTGGGTCGGCTTGCAGGGCGTCGGGGCGTTTGTCAGACTCGGTGACCCGGGCGGCGCCGCGTTCTGGACCCATCTGGCCGGCTTCTTGGTCGGATTGCTCCTCAGCCTCGCCCTTGGCGCGCCAGCGGAGGCGCGGAGGCAGCACGACGACCGAGTCTTGGACGAGATGCGGGATCGAAGTCCGGCGGCCTCCTTGATGGCGGCGCAAAATGTGCTCATCCACCGTCCTGGCGACGCCAGGGCTCTCCGCCAGATGGCCGAAGCCTACCGGGATATGGGAGAGGTCACCGAAGCAGCCGAGGCATGGGCGAGACTCGTCGAAGCCGCCGATGGCGACGACCAGCTCGAGGCCCTCAAAGGCCTTTCTCGCGCAGGGGCCTTGACGATCCTGCCCACCGCGCGGCGAATGAAGCTATCTTCTGATTGGGCCGATCAAGAGCCTGACCTCTCCGTCCGCATCATGGAAAGCGTTCTCGACGACGAGGAAGACCCCGAAGCCCGGGCCGACGCGGTCTTGGCACTGGCCCAGCTGTCGACCGGGGACGACCAAGCCCGCTGGTTGGACGACCTTCGTCGCGACTACCCCCTCAGCCACGCTCACGATATGGCCGTTCGTAAGGGTCTGATCCCATGAAGCAGCATTGGCGGAACGTCCGGCCGTATGTGCTCGCGCCGCTGATCTACGCGTTGGTGAGGCTGATCGGGCTGACCCTTCGCATCGAAACTCGCGGATTTGAGCGAATTGCCCAAAACCCGGGAAGCCGCATCATGGCGGGTTGGCACGGGCGGACGCTTGTCGCCGCACTTTTCTTCCGGGGCCAAGGCCTGGTCACCATCATCAGCCAAAGCAAAGACGGCGAGATGCAAGACAGGATCTTCCGCTGGTTAGGGTTCCGGACGATCAGGGGATCCACTGGTCGTGGTGGCGTGACCGCCCTCAGGGAAAGTATCGAGGCGCTCCGACAGGGCGCTGCCATGGCATTTACACCGGACGGGCCCCGCGGCCCTTCCGGTGTGGTCCAGCAGGGGATCATGATCATGGCAAAAAAGTCGGGCGCGGCCCTCGTTCCTGTGGGCGTCTCGGCTGACCGTCGCTGGCTCGCACCGACCTGGGACCGCTATATGGTGCCAAAGCCTTTCGCCAAGTGCCTCATGGTGTTCGGCGAGCCCATATGCTTGAGTCCAGACGCGGATGATGCGTCACTCGAAGAAGCCCGGGCTGATTTCGAACGTCAAATGCACCTGCTGCAAGCTGAAGCTGAGGCCGAATGTGGTCATCCGGGAGCGTGAGAGGGGCTGGTACTCTTCTCCATACAAACGATGAGAGTTTTGATCGCTGACGATGATCCGATCATTCGGCTTGACCTGAAGCAGATGCTGGAAAGCCTCGGCTATTCGGTCATTGCCGAGGCGGAGGACGGCCATCAGGCGGTCGAATTGGCGCGAGAGCACAAGCCCGACGTCTGCTTGTTGGACGTCAAGATGCCGCACACAGACGGGATCGCGGTCGCAGAGACCTTGGCCGAGGAGTCGATCGCTCCAGCCGTCCTCCTGACCGCTTATTCCGATTCGGGCTTGATCGCCCGGGCCAAGGAGGCCGGGATCTTTGGCTACCTCGTGAAACCCTTCAAGCCGAGCGACCTGAGTCCTGCGATCGAAGTGGCCCGCAGCCGGTACGAGCAGAACGAGCAACTCCGGGCCGAAGTCGCCTCGGTCAAGGACCGCTTGGAAGCGCGAAAGGCGATCGAAAAGGCGAAGGGCCTGATCATGGAAAAGGAAGGGGTCTCTGAGGCCGAGGCCTACCGACGGATCCAGTTGCAGTCCATGAACCAGCGGCTCTCGATGCGCGAGGTCGCCGACGCCGTCATCATCGCCAATCAAGTTTAAGGCTTCCTTAGCGTAAACTCCTGCCATGAAGGCGGTCGTCATGGCGGGCGGAGAAGGCTCCCGGCTCAGGCCGCTGACCTCAAACAGGCCCAAGCCACTTGTCCCGGTGGTGAACCGCCCGATCATGGGCCATATCCTCTCGCAACTCGCGCTTCACGGTTTCAAAGAGGTCGTCGCGACGCTCCACTATCTCCCCGACGAGATTCAAAACGCTCTCGGGGACGGGAGCGAGCACGGTGTGTGCATGACCTATTCCATCGAAGATGTCCCACTCGGAACGGCTGGGAGCGTGAAACAGGCGGAAGCCTTGATCAAGGACGACACCTTCTTGATCGTGTCGGGCGACGCGCTGACCGACTGCCACCTCTCGAAGGCTCTGGAGTTCCACAAATCGCGTCAAAGCTTGGCCACGATCGTACTGAGTCGGGTCCCCAACCCCCTTGAGTTCGGAATCGTCATCACGGACGACTCGGGCCGGATCGAGAGGTTCTTGGAGAAGCCAGGCTGGGGCGAGGTGTTCAGCGACACCGTCAATACGGGAATTTACATTCTGGAGCCAGAAATCTTGGACAAAATGGAGTCAAACCTCCGCTACGACTGGAGCGGCGACATCTTTCCGGCCCTGCTCGCCGAGCAAGCCCCCATGTATGGCTACGTGTCTGACGAGTATTGGTGCGACGTTGGGACGATCCAGCAATACATGGAGGCCCAAAAGCAAGTGCTGTCTGGGCAGACGAACCTCAAACCCTCTGGTACCGAGATCGCGCCTGGCGTTTGGGTAGGCGAGGGGACAGTGATCGACGACTCGGCACTGCTCGTCCCACCGGTCTGCATCGGGTCAAACTCGCGGATCAAGCGGCGGGCACAAGTCGGCCCCTACACCGCCCTTGGCGACTCGACCTTGGTCGAAGAGGGAGCGGTGATCGAGCGATCGGTCGTCTGGGACTCCTGCTACATCGGGCTCGACGCGGCGGTCCGGTCGGCCGCTGTTTGCTCCAGGGTCACGATCAAGCGCGACTCGAAGGTCATGGAAGACGCCGTCGTCGGTGATCGGTGCCTCATCGACGTTGGTGCCACCATCCGCCCTCGGGTCAAGGTTTGGCCGGACAAGTCGGTGGAGCGTGGGTCGACCTTGACCATGTCGCTCGTGTGGGGCAACAAGTGGCGAGGCTCCCTCTTCCGTGACTTGGGAGTGGCGGGGCTCAGCAACATCGAGATCACTCCCGAATTCGCCACTCGGTTCGGTCTGGCCCTTGGCACGGTGCTTCCACAACATACCCGGGTCGTCGCAAGCCGTGACTCGTCGAGAAGCTCGCAAATGATCAAGAGCTCGATCATGGCCAGTCTCTTGAGCACAGGATGCGATGTGATCGACCTGAGGGCCGTTCCCGTCCCGATCGCCCGACACTTCACGCTCCGCTCCGATGCCCGCGCCGCGGTCAATGTCCGAAAGCTCCCGGGAAACGCCCGACTGACGCTGATGGAGACTTTTGACGAGACGGGCATGTATGTCTCCCAGCCTTTCGAACGCAAGGTCGAAGCCACCTTCTTCCGGGAAGACTTTCAACGGATCGACTCCGAAGAACTCGGTAAGACCGAGGTCGCGACAGGCGCCAACGCCCTCTACAAAGGCGACTTCTTTAAGCTATTGCCGCAATCCAAGCTTTCGCGTCGACCCGAAGTCGTCGTCGACTACGGCTTTAGCCCGATCAGTTCGATTTTTCAAGGGATTCTTCACGAACTGGGCGTCACCGCGATGTCGTTCAACAGCCATAGTGACGCCCGATTGGCGCCAAGGACTCCCGAAGCGATCTCTCGTCATCTCGAAGAACTAGGGCGGATCGTCGGGTCTTTGAACTGCGAACTGGGCGCCCTGGTGACCAGCGAGGGCGAGCGGCTCTACGTTGTTGACGATCGAGGAAGACCCTTGATGGGCAACACGCTCTTTGCCGTGTTCTGCTTGTTAGTGGCCAAGACTCGACCTGCCACGACGATCGCCATGAGCGTCACAGCCCCCAGCCGAATCGAGGAAATCCTAGTCCGCGAGGGAGCGCGCGTGCGACGGTGCCGTTCCAGTGCCCGTGACCTGATCTTGACGGCGGGTCAAGACGACGTCGGGTTTGCTGGCGACGAGTCGGGCGGGTTCATCGATCCCAGGCTTCACCCAGGCTTTGACGCGATGTTCAGTCTTGCGAGCCTGATGTCGATGCTCGACCAAACGAACACTCGGCTGAGTGAGCTGGTCGACAGCTTGCCTGACTTTCACTTGGCTTATGAGCAAGTGCCCTGCCCTTGGGAGACAAAAGGGGCCGTGATGCGTCGGCTTTCAGAAGAGCACCGGCAAGGCCAAAGGGTCGAACTTGTCGATGGGATCAAGGTTTATGACGACGATGCTTGGGTCCTTGTACTACCTGACTCGTTCGAACCCGTCTTCCATGTTTTCGCCGAAAGCCCCGATCAAGGGGCTAGCACTGGCCTCGTTGCCGAATATGCTGGCAGAATCCGAGAACTTGGAGCCTCACATTGAAGTTTGTTTGGCCAGTATTGGCAATTTCTCTCCTGAGCTTGGGCTTTATCGAGACTGCGTCCGCCCCGACGTATCAACTCCCGATCGCCGGAGCCTGGGCAGCGCCACCGGCCCGAGTCACTGACCGTCCTGGAAACATCAAGGGTGACGTCATGGTCTTGATGTACCACCGCTTCGAGCAATCGGAGAAGTACATGGTCCGCTCTTTGGCTAACTTTCGAAGTGACCTCAAACGGCTGAGGGACGCTGGGTTTAGGCCAGTGACAGTGTCAGAGTACGTCGACGGCAAAATGGATATTCCTCCAGGCTCCTCGCCGGTCGTCTTGACATTTGACGACTCTTGGGATACGCAGTTCAAACTGTTGCGCAATGGTGAGCCAGATCCTGACACTGCTGTGGGCGTCTGGCTAGATTTCTCCAAGAAGCACCCGGAGTTTCCGGTGAAAGGAACCTTCTTTTGCTTAGCGAACGGTCCGTTCGGCACTGCGGCTCAAGGAGCCAAGAAGATCAAGATGCTTCAAAGTTGGGGCTCAGAGATCGGCGCCCACACCATGACCCATCCCAACTTGGCAAGACTCTCGGACGAGCGAGTCAAGGAAGAAATGGCGAAGAGCAAATTGTATCTAGAGTCTAAAGGTGCCAAGAATGTCCGTACATTCGCACTTCCTTATGGAAACCTTCCCAGGAACACGAGCCTCCTGCACGGGTTTGTTTGGAAGGGTAAAGTCTTTAAGTACGACGCAGTCGTGCTCGCGGCGGGCAATCCGGCCCCTGCCCCGGGTTCTTCGCGGCTCAACAAGCTCAGGATCCCTCGCGTGATCGCTAGTCAGGATACTTACGGGATCAATAATTGGCTTAATAGACTTCAGAACAAGACCTGGAAACCGTTCGTACAACCTTGAAGACGACAAATACGGGATGAAGACGAAGGAAGATTCGCCTATTGTGACCCTGAAGGAGGTCAAGTCGAACGCCAAGGTTCGGGCTTTGATCGACGGGGCCAACGCGCTACTCTTGGCGATGGGCTATACAGAACACGGTCACCGACACGTGGGGGTTGTCTCAAGCATCACGCGCTATATTCTTGAGAAGCTTGCCGCAGAACCGAGAGAAGTTGAGCTCGGTATGATCGCGGCCTACTTGCACGACATCGGAAACGTCGTCAACCGTATTGACCACCCGATCTCAGGGGGCGTCATCGCTTTCAACATCCTCGATGAAATGGGGATGCCTTCGGCCGAGATCGCCAAAGTCATCGGCGCTATCGGCAACCACGAGGAACTGGCAGGCCAACCGATCAGCTTGATTGGCGCCGCGATGATCATCGCCGACAAGAGCGACGTCCATCGGAGCCGCGTCCAAAATCCGATCATGGAGACGTTCGATATCCATGACCGTGTGAATTATGCTGTCGAGAGAAGCCGGGTTGAAGTCGATACTCAAGCCCAAACGATTGCTCTCGAATTGCAGATTGATACTCGGTTCGCGACAGTGATGGAGTACTTTGAGATCTTCTTGAGCAGGATGGTCATGTGCCGTCGGTCTGCGCAGTTCTTTGGTTATCGTTTTGTGCTCAACGTCAATTCAGTGGCCCTTGAGTAGGCCCTGCTTGTGACCGTCTTAGCCTAAATGTCGGGAAACGACTAGACGTTCTTCGAAAGACTCGCTAAGTGGGCAATGTGCTTGGCCAGGACGTCGAACTCGATGTTAACTTGGGAACCGACCACGAGGTTTCCGAGAGTGGAGCGGCGAAGCGTCTCCGGAACCAGCCATACCTCAAACTCAGACCCTCTTGGTTGAACTACAGTCAAACTGACGCCGTCGATGGCGACAGAACCTTTGTCGATCAGCAGGTCGGGGCGTCCTGCCTTGACCCTCAAGACCTTGGCGTCGGATCGATTCTGTTCTAGCACGATCTGTCCAATGAGGTCGATATGACCTTGAACAAAATGGCCGCCCAGTCGGTCGCCGATCCGCAGGGCCCGCTCAAGATTGACGACGTGTCCAGGGTCAAGGTCGATCAGGGTCGTCCGCCGCAGGGTCTCTTCGCTCAAATCGAAGTGGACAGCCAAGTCGGCCTGGGTCACGGTCAAACAACAGCCGTTCACTGAGACGCTTTCACCAATTTTCAGCGGATCCTCGGCCCAGGCGTCAGGTAGCTGGACTGCTAGCCTGCCATTTGAGTTCGAAACGATGGGACTCGTCGCTTCTATGATTCCCGTAAACATCCCTAGACTTGTACCTTTCCGCACAATGATCCCGTCAGTTTGCCGTCTTGAGGCCCGCCTTCTCATCCGAGCATGGGCAAGAGAGACGAACAATGCGCAAGGGAATGGGGCACCAGCAATCAACCTCCTTGACGACCACGCTGAAGGTCGACCCAAGGACGTTGCTCTTGAGCCAGCTCGTTCAATACAATTCGGCGGAACTGGATCAAATCGTCGATTCGGAGCTTCACGCCAACCCTGCCTTGTCGAAAGTCGACGACTCTGAGCCCCATCAGACGCATGAAGACATCTTGAAGTCGGTTGCGCCGCAAGAACTCGCGCCGACGAGCGACGCCCGTGAGCTTTGGAGGTCGCTCCCACAGGACGCCGAGGACCACGACTGGCTCGATCTGGCGAGAGTCCGGGATTCGCTTTCGGACAAGCTGCGCGGGCAGTTGGCCCATCAAGTCACCGGAAAGGATCGGGCTATCGCCGACTACCTGATCGGAAGCCTGAACGATCGCGGGTACCTGACTTGCCCAGTCGAAGAGGTCGCGCTCGACTGCGACTGTTCCCTGGAGCAAGTCGAGAAAGTCTTAGATCTGCTCAAGCAATGCGAGCCAGCGGGAGTCGGGGCCTCCGACCTCCGCGAATGCTTGCTCCTCCAACTCCGTTCTGCCGAGACTGACCCCGAGAAACTAGCGCGCTTGATTTTGAAGAACGATTGGGAGCGTCTCGTCCAGCGCGATTTCAAGGGGTTCAGGCGAAAGTATGGCGTCGGAGCCCCGCTCGTGGAAGAGGCCCTTGAAGTCATAACAAGCCTCGACCCGTTCCCGGGAGAGAGCTTTGACAGGCCCTCGGGCCATCAAGCTCATTCTGCCGCCGTGACCCCCGACATCGTCCTGGAACGGTCGGAACAAGGGTGGCAGGTGTCGGTCGCTGGCGCGGCTTCGGGGTCGCTCCGCATCGACCGACTCTACGACCAGAAGTTCCGACAGGCTGGAACTATGGAGAGAGACGAGGCGCGACATGTGACAGAGCAGGTCGGTCGGGCGAGAAGGTTTATCGAGGCGATCGAGTCCCGAAGGGCCCTTATGCTGGAAATCGGTTCATACTTACTCAGCCGTCAGACTGGGTTCGTCGCCACTGGCGATCCGAAGTTCCTCGTGCCGATGACACGGACCAAAATGGCCAACGACCTCGGCAAGCACGAGAGCACGGTCAGCCGCGCTACGAGCGGCAAGTTTGTGCAGATTGCGACAGGCGAGGTCGTGCCCTGCGACCTTTTCTTCCGTCCGGCCCTCAAGATCCAACGGATGATCGAAGAGATCCTCTCGGCTGAAAACCCGAACAGCCCACTGAGCGACGAGTCGATCGCCAAGATCCTTCATGAGCGGGGCGTCAAGATCGCCCGACGGACAGTCAACAAGTACCGGGACAAGCACCGTCTCCTGGCGAGCCACCGCCGCAAGTCGGCTTAAGCCCGTGCCTTGGCCCTCCTTTGCTTCCACTTTCGGAAGTCCTTGCTCTGGTCCCCCGGGAAAAGGGTGAAGAAGAAGTGGAACGCGAGGCCGATGCCCCAGCCAAACAACGGCCCGAGAGACCATCTTAATTCAGGAGACTGAAGCCAATCTAAGGCGATCAGCAGCATGTTGACGATGAGATAAGGGATCAAATGGTGGACGAAGCCCATCCACTCTGACTTACGGAACTCCCTGAACTCGGCTTCTTCATCAGCCCGGGCAAGTTCGGCCTTCCGTTGCTCCCGGTAAACCCTTTCCGCCTCTTCCAATGCCTCTGGTGAAACGCCAAGCTCGTTCGCCGACTGGACAAGCCGCGCACGAAGATCGGCACTGCTCTCGCCTTCGCGCCGCACTGCCAGACGCAAGATCGCCTCGAGATCTTCTTCAGATTGTAAGTGCTCCTCGCGGCCCGACATCCTCACCAACCATTTTGAACTACGCTCGGGCTCCTCGGTCAGGATTCGCTATACGGGTAAAACGACCGGCAAATGGGTGGACAGATCGTCATCGTCGGAGCTGGCTTGGCTGGCCTGGTTTGTGCAAGAAAACTCAGGAACGCTGGAAAAAACGTGCTCTTGATGGATAAAGCCGACAGGCCCGGAGGCCGCATGCGCACCGACCCCATAGACGGGTTTCGAGTCGACCGAGGCTTCCAAGTTCTGTTCACCGCCTATCCAAATGCGGACAGGGAATTGGTCTATGAAGATCTTGATCTTCAGGAGTTCCTTCCCGGCGCCAGGGTTCTGTGGGAAGGAAAGTTCCACGAGATCAGGAGGGACGACCCGATCTCAATGGCGCTCTCAAGCTTCATACCGACCAGCGACAAGCTGCGAACGGCTAGCTTGAATCTCGAACTTGGGGCGAGAAGCATCGGTCATGTTTGGCAGGGCCAAGACCAACCCGCCCTCGAGATGCTGGTGTCGCGTGGGTTCAGCCAGCAGTTCATCGACCGTTTCGCCCGACCCTTCTTCGGTGGCGTGTTCTTAGACCGCAATCTTGAAGGCTCCGCGAACATGATGCAGTTCGTTTGGAAGATGCTGAACGAAGGCGACACTGTCTTGCCAGCGTTGGGCATTGAAGAGGTCCCACGCCAAGTGTTCGCCGACCTCCCGGAAGACTGTTTCCAGGGCGAGTGCGAAGTTGTGTCCGTTTCGGGCGGCACCACCCCATCGGTCAAGCTCTCGAATGGGGACTTGATCGAGGCCGAGGCCGTAGTGGTCGCGACGGACTCAGAGTCTGCTTCTAAGTTGACCGGGCTTCCCCTGCCAACCGAGTTCAAATCCTCGATCACTGTGAGCTTTGCCGCTGACGCCCGGCCCGTCGAGGAGCCGGTCATCGTCTTGAACGGCGACTTCCCAGGTCGAGTGAACCACGTGATCGCGATGTCGGCCGTTTCTCCGGCACTGGCTCCGCAAGGAAGGGAACTGGTCTCGGCGACCATCCTCGGGGTATCGGACAAAAGCGATGTTGCCTTGGCCGCCGACGTGCGTTATGAACTGGCACAATGGTTCCCAGGCAAAAACGTCCGCCAGTGGAGCCCGTTGCGCGTTGATCGGATCCTCAAGGCCCAACTCGTCCAATCCCCCGGTTTCTTTGCGTCGCGACCGAGCAACGAGACTCGGTTGGAAGGGGTGTTTCTGGCTTCAGAATGTACCGAGAATGGGAGCATCGATGGCGCAGCGCTGAGCGGCGTCAAGTGTGCCGAAGCAGTTCTCGCCCGCTCCGCTGTGGCCTCGTCGTGAGGGTCGGCGTCATCGGAGCCGGCATGGCTGGGCTTGCGGTTGCCCGACGCCTGCAAAGCCAGGGACATGAGACGGTGGTCTTCGAGAAATCGGTCGCACCAGGAGGACGAGTCGCGACCCGACGGATCGGCCCATATACGTTCGATAGCGGCGCCACATCGATCACGCCGCGGGGCATGGAACTAGAGAAGTTCATAAATAAAGACTTAGACACATCCGGTCTCATTGTCATCGACAAGCCGGTTCGGGCCCACGACGGGGTTCGGGTCTTGATGGGAGGCGGCCCCTCGATTCCAATGACGAGGTACTGCTACGCCGAGGGCAACGTCCGGCTTGGCGAACTCCTCGCCGAAGGGCTCGATGTCCGCTATCAGTTCGAGGTCGGAGAAATAGAAGTACCGGCTGACGGAGGCTATGCCGTCAACGGGGAGTCCTTTGAGGCCTTGGTCGTGGCGATGCCCGCGGAACAAGCCCGGTCGATCCTTGAGTCGGCCCGTGACCCTCGCCCGCTGACTCCGGTCAAGTTTCGCCCGTGTTTGACGTTGCTCTTGGGGTTCGCGGTCGCCTTCGACCCGCCTTATCACGCCCTTGTCGAGACTGAGCAAGCCCACCCGCTGACCTGGATCTCGGTCGAATCGAGCAAGGCTCCCGGCCACCGCGCTCCAGAGGGGCACTCCGCCCTCGTCGTCCAGACCGGCGCCGACTACAGCCGCAGGCGTTTCGAGGCGACCGATGACTTGATCGCCCAAGAAACTTTGGCCGAACTCACCCGTCTTTTGGGCAGTGGGTTCGATAGCCCGGAAGTTTGCGAGGTGAAGCGCTGGCGGTTCAGCCTGCCAGAGGCCACTGTGAGCTTCGAGCGAGCCAACCCGCTCGGCACCAGGCTCCTCGCAGTGGGCGATTGGATCCTAGGGGGTCGGACTGAGCTGGCCTTTGAGGCCGGAGAAGTCGCGGCCCGACGATTGATGGAGACCTAAAGAACCATGCTCGCTCCGCTCACTTTTCTCTTGGCGACCGCGATCGCGCCCTCGCTTGAATATACGGTGAGCGGACCCGACGGCCTCAAGGGATCGGCATCGCTAGTCAACCAAGTGCAGGAAGACGGCTCCAAATATGTCCGGTTGTCGATGAGCCTGGTCTATGGCAACGGCGACAAAGCCGAAGTGCTCCAAGAGTCGAGCTACGACAAGGTTGGCCGGCCTGTCCGCAAGCTCCAGGCGGTCAACGCGGCCAGCACCCGGCGTTCCACTGTCGTCACTTTCACAGACGGCGCAGCCAAAGTCGTCGAGGACCAAGGCTCCGGCCCCAAGACCTCCTTGGTCAGCCCTCCCGAAGGTGCCGACACCAAAGTCGTCACCGAATTCTGGTTCGTCAGGGACAAGCCGAAAGTTGGACAAACGGCGACCTATTACGCCTTCCGTCCGAACCAAAAGGACTGGGTCGAGATCAAGGCTCGCTACGAGGGAATCAAAGAGATCGTTGCCGCTGGCAAGCGCGTTTCAGCAAACTTGGTGGTCATGGGCGAGATCAAAGCGTGGGTCGACGATCGCGGCGACCCCTTCCGACTCGAGGTCGCTGGCGTGACTCTGGAACGCCGAGCCGAGTAATCTCTGCCGATGGCACCAGACGGGTCCGTCGTGAAGGTCGCGGTGGTCGGCGCCGCGGGCAAAATGGGTTGCGAGTCGATCAAGGCGATCACCCGCCAGAACGATCTGGAGGTCGTGGCGGCGATCGACAATCAATGCGTCGACGAACCTATGAAGTCGCTGGTCGGAAACGAAGGGCCCGACCTTTCGGTTCGCTCCAAGGTCGGTGAGGCGCTCGATGAGACCCGTCCTGACGTCTTGCTCGACTTCACCCACGCTTCATGTGCGCCCGAGCACGCGCTGTCAGCCTTGAAGCGCAAGATCGCGGTCGTGATCGGGGCCAGTGGGCTGAGCGGGGCCGACTTGCAGGTCGTGAAAGAAGCCTGCGCCGAGCACGGGACCGCCTGCCTGCTCGTGCCCAATTTTGCCCTCGGCGCGGTTCTTATGATGCGGTTCGCTGAAATTGCCGCGAAGTGGTTGCCGAACGCCGAGATCATTGAGCTCCATCATCCCGCCAAAGCTGACGCCCCGAGCGGCACAGCCCTCCACACCGCCAAGGTCATCCAGGCTTCTCGCGCCGCCGCGCCGCGCGAGGCCCGCTCGATTGAGAAAGTGGAAGGGGCCCGCGGAGCCCAAGTCGACAGCGTCAGGATTCATTCCGTGCGGCTGCCAGGCCTCCTGGCGCATCAAGAAGTCTTGTTCGGTGGGGCGGGCGAGACCCTGGCCATCCGTCACGACTCCATGGACCGGACGTCGTTCATGGACGGCGTCCTGCTCGCTTGCCGCGAGGTGCGGTCGCTCTCGGGGCTGGTCGTCGGGCTCGACAAGGTCATGTTCCGATAGCCGGAACGAGGGCTCTTCGCGTTGCCTTGTGCCGAAAGGCGAACAGCCGCTCGATGTCCCGGTCGATGAACAGGACTCGGGCCAGGTCGCCCAAAGGGCCGAACGGCGCCTCATAGGTCACGGTGTCCCGCAAGAGCGAGCCACCCTCGGCATGAATGAACTCGTGGCGGTGCCGCCAGCTCTTGAAAGGCGACTTCTCGGCTGTGTCAGTGAACCCAATCGGTGGGTGGACCTCGCTGATCCGGGCCTTCCAGACGAGCGGGATCCCGAACTGGCGGACCTTGAGCACGTGAAGCGCCCCCTCGCGCACCTCCAGGTCTTTGCTCAGAACCTCGATCTTCCGGCTCGGCGGGGTCAGGATCCTCAGCGCTTCGGCCGAGGAATGGAACTCCCAGAGGGCCTCGACCGGGCATTCGATGGTCGATTCAAAGACACGGGTGACAGTCATACTTGGGCCCTCGAACCAGGGATGCGGAACCTCGGGGGTTGAACCGAGGTTATAATGATATTGACTGGGGGCGAAAGGGTTCGACAGGGTCGGCCTGAGCACTGGTCGCGAGCCGAGGCGCCGCTGGCCTCGTAAAAAGCGGCAAAAAAGTAACTGCGAACAACAACTTCGCTTACGCTGCCTAAGCAGCGCGTCTCCCGGTAGCGTGCCTTCCGCGCCCGGCCACAGACGACGCAAATGAAGGATCGCCCAGAAGTCCACCGCCTGAGGACCGAGGGCTAGACCAACCAGGCTAGGCGGTACGGTGGCCGTGCCTCTGGGGCAGCCCTCCGCCGAAACTTAATCAGAGGAGACGCTCGTGGTGACCTATGCGGCAGCGACTTTGGAACCGGGTTCAATTCCCGGCGCCTCCACCAGTCTTGTCGGTTCGACACAAACGACCGGACAAACATTCCTTTAAGGTTCATCGCACCGTCAAAGTGAGCTGTGCTCCAAGAGTCCGGGCTCGGCAAGGCGACTCGTCCCTGGCAACCAAGGAAGGGCTCTTCAGTTTTCGTGACAGGTTTCGTGGGCGTCAGCGCCCCGCTTCAAGCCGAGGGAAGCCCGCGGGCAGTATCCGCGGACATCGGACTTGGCCTAGCCATGTCTGGCATTCAGGCCGAATTCTTCGGCGTGAAGCTCGTCCCGCAACCGCACGAGCGAGCCGCGTTGGGGTTCTCGAAGGCAAAACCCCCGGACATCAGGTTGCCGGAGTAGACCAAGGTCGAGCCCGCCAAGAACTCGGTCGACCGAGCGTCGCAAACTACTTCGAGTCCATCCAGTTCCAGCGACTGGTCGCCATCCAGGCGCCGCTCGTCCAGCCGGATCACATATTCGAGCCCGGAGCACCCGCCGCCTTTGACCCCGATCCGAACGAACTGCCCTGGAGACCCCTTGCGCGCGAGCAAGCCCTTGAGTTGCTTGGCCGCTTCAGGATCGATCGTGACCGGAAAGGGGCTCATACCGGTGTCGGACGGCCCTGGCCCATGGGCCGACGATCGAGCCTCTGGAGTTGGACAGGCGGGTCGTCCAACCCGGCGACCAAGTCCTGAAGGGTCAACCCCTCGAGCACCGAGTCCACCGCCGTTTGAATCCGAGACCACAGCGGCTTGATCCGACAGTCAGATTCGTGAGAGCACTCGATGAGAAGGCCATGGTGGCGGTCGCAGAAAAGGCTGTCGAACAGACGTCCACCAAGGGCGTCAAGCACGTCTTGAACGAGCATTTGGTCGGCTGGCGCGGCCAGCATATAGCCTCCGAGCTGGCCCCGCGTGGACTTGACGAACCCGCTCCGCCTCAAGATCGAAAGCAGCTTGGCGACATGGCTTGGGGTCAATCCCTCGCGTCGGCTGATCTCCGGAATCGTCAGGAAACCGTGCCGCCCTTCCTTGGCCAGGCTCAGCATGCACCGGAGACCATATTCCTCTTGGGCGCTGACTTTCATCGTTGGCTCACTTTAATCCTACGGGCCGAATCTTCACGCTGTTGTCCCATTTTGGCTGATCGGCCCATGGGGGTTCGTGACCCGTTCCCATGCTGGGCCAGGTAGAACCAAGCCGTGCCCACCGTCTCGGTGATCGTTCCGAGCTACAACCATGGCCGCTTCTTGGATCAAGCCCTGGAGTCGGTGGCGGCCCAGACGTTCTCCGACTGGGAGGTCGTGGTCGTCGACGACCAAAGCCATGACGACAGTCTCGAGCGCGCCGAGAAGTGGGCGGCGCGCGACCCTCGGTTCAGAGTCTTTTCGAACCAAGAGAACTTAGGGACCTACGGTACTCAACAACGGGCGGTCGAACTGGCCCGAGGCTCGCTTATCGCAGTTCTGAACTCAGACGACCTTTGGAGGCCGGACAAGCTGAGGCTCCAAGTCGAGGCCCTTGAGTTCGCGACCAAGGCGAGATACTGCTACACGCTTGGCTGGATGTGCGACGAGGACGGGAGGGAGGACACAGAAGTGGATGTCCACGGCGCGTGGTCGAAAGAGCCTATTCAAGATCCCTTGCCCTGGCTCGTCGATGAAAACCGAATCCTTGCAAGCAGCGTCCTCTGGAGGAGGGAGATCCTCCACTTTCATACGGACTTGAGATACTCGGGCGACTGGGTAGCCCTGATCAAGGCGGGCTCACCGGCTGTCCTCGTCCCAGAACGGCTCACACTCTGGCGAATACACGGCTCGAACAGTTTCACTCTGCGCCCAGAGCAAGCCATGGAAGAAGTCCGGGTCCGGATCGCCCTGAGAGAGTCCTTATGTGGGCAAGCGGAGCTCGGCGAAGGTCTTGCCATGAACGACGCGAACCTTATCGCTCTGTTCTTGCTCTTTGGGGAGCGTCGCTTGGCCCTTCAGCTGGTTCCTTCGATTCTCAAGTCTCCGCTCAAACGAAAGTTTGCCCTGCGCCGAGCCTTGAGCGTGCTGTTGCCGATCCAGATGTCCCGGCCCCACTTATGGCCTGGTGTCGACCCGGCGCCCTATGAAAAGGTCCGAGCTCGACTTCGGACCCTGCCTGGTCTCGCCATTAGGCCCTTTCGCTAGGGCCAACCTCCTCAATCAGGCTGGCCCAAGGGCCTAGACCTGCCGATCTCTAGTCTTGGCCCTCGAAACTTGGCGACTTGTCGCTCCAGTAAAGAGGTGTAGGCCGCTTGGCCGAATGAAGAGGCGCAAACCATGGAGATCAGAGATTACGAGAGCGGAAGGGATCTGAGCGACGTCAGCATCGTCCTCAGCCTGGAAGAGGCCACTGAGCTTCATCAGTTCCTTGGCCGCCTCATCGAGGCTCCCGAACTCAAGCGGGCGCACATCTCCGAGTTCAAGAGCGGGCTCCTTGATCGAGAACTGACGATCAGTCTCGACCGCAGGGCGCGCATAGCTTAGCTTGAGGCTCCCAACATCCCGGCCAGGGCAGTCCTCCCGGCCGAGAGGGCTACTTCCAGCTTGGACGGGTCTCGGCCGCCGGCCGTGGCGAAGTCAGGCTTGCCGCCCCCGCCCCCGCCTGCAGCCTGGGCGACGGCGCGGACGATGTTGCCGGCATGGGCTCCGAGGCTCGCCGCCTGATCGCCTGCTTTGCAGACGAAGACGAGCTTTCCGTCATTGGTGGAAGCGATCAGGGCCACTTTCGAGGAGTCCGGTCCCACAATTCTGTCGGCGACCGCCTGGGCGTCCTTCTGGTCGGCTCCCTCCAGCCGTTCGATGACCAACTCGACTGGGCCGATATTGACGACCTCGGGGCCTGACGTGCCTTGCTGGGCCAGGCGCTCCCTCTTCTTCCTTTCTTCTTTCAGTTGCTCCAGCGTCTTCTCGATCGCGAGGACAAGGTCTTTGGGGTTTGACTTGAGCTTGGCCGCCGCTTCATGGAGCGTCTTGTCCAAGCCCATGGCCCAACCAAGCGCCTTGGCTCCACAGACCGCCTCGATCCTTCTCACGCCGCTGGCCGTGCTGCTCTCGTGCAGGATCTTGAAGAGCCCGATCTGACCGGTGTTGCCCACGTGGACGCCCCGGCAAAGCTCGCGACTGAAACTGGGCTCAGAAGGGCTCATCCCTCCGATCTGGACGACCCGGACACGATCGCTATACTTCTCGCCGAACAGGGCCATGGCTCCCATGGCGCGGGCGTCGGCCAGAGGCACGTCCTCATACACGACGACCGGCGCCGCCGACCAAACCAAATTGTTGACCCGGTCTTCCACGGCTCGGATGTCTTCCGGCGAGAGGGCCCGGCCATGGGTGAAGTCGAACCGCAGTTGGTCCGGCGCGACGAGAGACCCGGCCTGTGTCACGTGCGGTCCGAGCCGCTCTCGCAGCGCGGAGTGGAGCAGGTGCGTCGCCGTATGGTGGCGCACGATGTGGGCACGCCGGCCAGCATCGACCCGGGCGGTCGCCGCCTGACCAAAGTACCTCTCAGTGAGCAGCTTGGTGGCTTCCTCTTTGTCACGGCCCCGGATCCACTCGGCCACGCCAGGATCCTCGACAAGATGGACATGGACCCCGTCTTGCCTCACCACGTCAAGGACGGTAAAGGCCGTACCTTCTGCAACCAAGATCTCCCCTTGGTCGCTCACTTGGCCGCCTGACTCGGCATAGAAAGGGGTCTGGTCCAGAGCCAGAGCGATCGGGCCGGACGCCACGCCTGAGTCGTCGACGACCGGCAGCGCTCCGACGATACGCGCAGGGGCCTCCGTGGTGGCGTACCCGAGGAAGAAGGTCGGGGTCGGCCCTTCCTGGTCTTGGGTGTCAAACACAAAACCGACGACGACCCCGCCGTAGACGGACTCCCTCTCGTCTGCGGCCCGCGACCTCTCTTGGGCTTCGGACATCGCTTGCCGGTATCCAACCTCGTCGACCTTCACGCCCGCCTCATCGCAGAGCTCACGCGTGATCTCGATCGGGAACCCGAACGTGTCGTAGAGCTTGAACGCCTGGTCTCCCGGCAAAGGGGCGTCGGGCGAGGGCCGCTGCGCCAAGAACGACTTGAGGATGTCCGACCCCTCCTCCAATGTCCGGCGGAACAGCGCCTCCTCGCTACGGAGCGTCTCCACGATCAAGGCGGACTTTTCGGTCAGTTCGACGTAGTGGTCGCCGAAGTTCTCCACAACGGCCGGCACGAGTTCGTGCAGGAACGGCCGTGAGAACCCCAACGTTCGTTGCCCTTTGAGAACGGCCCGTCTGAGGAGCCGCCTGAGCACGTAGCCCCGGCCCGTGTTGGATGGCAAGACTCCGTCAGCCACACAGAAGCAGGCGGAACGAAGGTGGTCGGCGATCACACGCATGGCCCGGTCGGTCGGTTCGCCCTCGCCATACCGGGCTTTGGACCCGGCTTTCTCGACGGCGCGAAAGATCGGCTGAAACGCGTCGGTGTCGTAAACGTTCCCCGACCCGGAGAGCACCGCGACCGTCCGCTCGATCCCCATGCCAGTGTCCACGGATTGAAAGGGCAAGGGCGGCATTCCTGTCTTGCGGTGCCCACCCTCGGGGAGCGGCTCCCCTTGCCACTCGAACTGGATGAAGACGTCGTTCCAGATTTCGAGCCATCGGCCCTCGGCTTCGTCCCGGAGATAGTCCTCCCGGCTGTAGCCACCTGGCTTCGTCGATGGAGGATCCCCGGCCGGGACCCAATAGAACATCTCGGAGTTTGGGCCGCACGGGCCAGGAGGACCACTGGAGAAGGCGCCGGCAGGCCAGTAGTTGGTCTCTTCGCTGAGGCGAAAAACTCGCGTGTCTGGGTCGATCCCAAGAGCCTTGACGTGTTCCGCCCAGAGTTCAAACGCCTCGTCGTCCTCTTCGAACACAGTGAACGCCAGGCGATTCGGATCCAGTCCGAGCCAGTCGGCCGAGGTGAGGAACTCCCAAGAATAGGCGATCGCGTCCTTCTTGAAATAATCGCCGAACGAAAAGTTGCCCAACATCTCGAAGAAGGTGAGGTGCGATGTGTCGCCGACGCTCTCGATGTCGCCTGTGCGAAGGCACTTCTGGGCGTTGACCAGGCGCTTGCTGGGGGGCTCGGCGATCCCCCTGAAGTAGGGCTTGAACTGAACCATCCCGGCCCCATTGAAGAGGAGAGACTCGTCAAGCCGCCCGGTCACGTCGAAAGGGATCAGCGAACCCGACGCGTGCCGCGCGTGCCCCTTGCTCTCAAAGAAAGTAAGGTACTTCTGCCGAAGTTCGCGGACGGTCGTCATGGTCGGTTGGCGAGGGTACCTGGGGCCATCGGTGACGACTGCGGCAGAAGGCCAGGGCCTACCAGCGGATCAAGTTCGCGCCCCACACCAAACCCGCACCGAACCCCACAGTCAAGACGAGGTCACCAGGTTTGAGGCGGCCCGACCGTTCTGCTTCATAGAGCCCGATTGGGATCGAGCCGCCACTGGTGTTCCCAAACCGGTCGACGTTGACAAAGACCCGCTCATCGGGGATACCAAGCCGCTTCTGGGCGCTCTGGATGATCCGGAGATTGGCCTGGTGGGGCACGAAGAGATCGACTTCCTCGGCCGAGTACCCGGCTTCGTCAAGAACCCGGCAACAGGCGTCGCCCATCGCGGTCACGGCGAACCGGTAGACCTCGCTCCCGTTCATGGTCAGGCCTTTGGCCGGCGTCCTTTGTTCGCCCGATGCTGGGTACTTCGATCCACCGACGGGATACTCGATGTGGCGCGCGCCCGTCCCGTCGGCCAGCATCACAGTCTTCAAAACTCCGCGGTCCCCGTTCTCCGAAGCCTGGACCATGAGCGCCCCGGCCCCGTCGCCGAACAGCACGCACGTTGATCGGTCTGTCCAGTCCACGAACTTGGTGAGCATGTCCACACCGATGACCAGAGCGTTCCGCGACTGGCCTGACTCGATCAGGCTCGAGGCCACGCATAGCGAATAAATGAAACCGGCGCAAGCGGCGCCGACGTCCATGGCCCCAGCGTTCACGGCTCCGATCCCAGCTTGCACCAGGCACGAGGTTGACGGGAACGGCATGTCTCCGGTCACAGTGCCGACGACGATGATGTCGAGTTCCTCAGGGTGGACTTGCGATCGATCGAGGGCCTCTTTCGCGGCGACGATCGCCAAGGACGAGGCGGTCTCGTCAGGTCCGGCTACGCGCCGTTCCCGGATTCCGGTCCGCTGCAAGATCCACTCGTCGGACGTGTCGACAAGCGATTCGAGCTCCTTGTTGGTCACGATCCGCGAAGGGACCTGCATGCCGACTCCCGTGACGAGCGCGCGCCTCATGATGCCGCCTCTTGGACGCCTTGGGCGAAGCTTTCCCGGATCGTTTGCACCAGCCTTGCCTCAGACGCCCTGACCGCCATCATGCACGCGTTTTTGATCGCCTTGGCGTTGCTGCGGCCGTGCCCGATCACACAAAGGCCGTTTAGACCCAAAAGCGGCATTCCTCCATACTCGGCGTAGTCCATCTTTTTGCGGAGCGGCCCCAGGGCCAGGTTCATCGGAAGAAAGAGCACTCGGCCAGGCCCTTTTGGAACCGCCGACCGAATCTCGTCCCGGATGAACTCGGCGACCCCTTCCGCCACCTTCAGCACGGTGTTCCCGACAAAAGCGTCGCAAACGACCACGTCGCATGGCGAGTGAAAAATGTCCTTGCCCTCGATGTTCCCAGCGAACCAGTCCTGTCGGCTCATCAGTTCGTGGGCCTGCTTGGCGAAGGCGTTCCCTTTGCCTGGCTCTTCGCCGATGTTCAGAAGGTGCACCCTGGCGACGGGCTTGTTCATCACCAGCCGGGCGAAGATCTGACCCATTTGCCCAAAGGCGACCAGGTGCTCGGGATCGACATCAGGCGAGGCCCCAGCGTCCAGGAGAACAAACTGCCCGTGCTTGTTGGGAAAGATCGCGGCGATGGCCGGCCGGTGGATTCCTGGGACGGGCCGCCATGTCAGGAGCGAGACGGCCGCGGCCGCGCCGGTGTTTCCAGCCGAGACCAGGGCTTCGGCCTCGCCGTCCGCCACGAGCCTTGCCCCGACCGAAAGGGAAGAGTCCTTCTTTTTCCGAAGGGCCTCCGTGGGCTTTTCGTCCATGCCGACCACCTCGCTGGCCGGATGGATGTGGACGTTCTCGGGCAAGGGCCCTGCCAAGCAAGCTTTGATCCGGTCTGGATCCCCGACCAAGATCAACTGGGCCTGAGTCAGCATGGAGGCCATGATCACGCCTTTCACGACCTCGGCGGGTGCGTGGTCACCGCCCATGGCGTCGACGGCGATCCTCACGAAGTCTCCTCGGCCCTGAGAGCCGCCAAGCCCTTGAAGGCGGGGTGGCCTGGGTCGTCATCTTCTTCCGCGATCAAAGGCTCGCTCTGACACGGCCCGTCCCAACTGCCCGAGCACAAGGTCTGTTGGGGCAAGTTGACGATCAGGCCCTGACGGACATAGTTGTCCACGATCAGGGCGTTCTGTTCGAACAGAGGCTCGGGCTCGTCGGCAACGACATAGGCGAAGGAGTCATGGGAGTACGCGCTCGGCACCCCCTCGACCTGGAACTGGTCGTCCATCGTAAACTCGAGCGGCGATTCGACTGGAGAGCCGCACCGGGCGCACTCCGTCACGATCCGAGTGGCAAATCGTGACTTGACAAGCAGGATGTTGCCTGTGCTCACGGCTTCGATCGTGCCACGGACTGGCTCGATGAGATCGAGATCCTCCTCGCGGGCCAATTCGGTCTCGATCTCGAACCGAAGCTTCTTGCCGGGGTGCTGAACGGCCTCGTTCAGCTCAAGCAACCCCTCGCGCTTCATGGATCGATATTACCTACGAGCCTGCCCGGGCCAGACGAACCAGGCCCGGGAATTCGGGCGAACTCCTTTTCAGGTACGAAACGTCTCTACGGGTGTAGGACAGGACGTCCCCTCGCTTGACGCGCCCGCCGCCAGACTGCTATCCTCGCTATCTGATCGGGCTGCGCACGCGGGGTGGCCCTTCGAGGTGGACTTTTTGAAGAACTGGATCGGTGCACTGCTACTCGGCGCTCTCATGGTCGGATGCTCAGGGGGAGACCTCGGCGCAGGGACGAACGGTGGGGGCGGAGGCTCTAACGGCGGAGACGGTGGCCGAGGCATCCCGACCGTCAACCTCGGCTCGACGGCCCAAGTCCAAGTTCTCTATCTTTCGGGTCAAGGGCGACGGGCTCCGGGCTCTCAGATAGCGGTCTTCAAGAACATCAAGGTCAGCAACAGCGTGACGGACTTTGCGCCGACGGCGCAGCAGGGCTCCTTCTCCCCGGTGCGGGTCCAGCTTGACGGGTACACGATCAACCAGCACACGTTCACCTACACTCTGGCCCCGCGAAGCACCAAGACGTTCACGCAGTTCCCGCTTGAGATCGCCCAAATCGACGAAGAGAACCTGGGCGGAGGAACCACCACGCTCTTCTCTGGGCCGCCTGTCTTGATCCGGCCCTTCTTTAATATCAATCTGCCGCTGTTCGCCGGGCGACAGACCACGTTGACGGTCAACGTCAACGACGCGATGATCCAGTACGACTCGATCAACGGAGTCGCCTTTAACCGGACCCAGTTCGAGAACGAGAACTACTCGCCGGGCGAGAACCGGATCAACGGCACCCTGAGCGACATGATCGCCTTCGATGTGAGCGGCATGCCGGCCAACGAACGGCCCAAGCTTCTCAACGGCCAGGTCGCCGACATCGTCCACTTCTCAGGCGACCTCATCGGAATCTCAAAAGGATTCGACGTCCCCGGCACGTTCAACCTCTTGAACCCGTCCGTCATCGATTCGGGCCTTGTCAAGCGACCGGTCACGTTGCCCGGTCGAGAAGCCCCGGGCACCTACAGCGTGCAGGAGCCCGATCCGCGCGATCCGTTCGGCGGTGGATCCAAGATCACGGCTATGGCCGGTTACTACCGCCCGTATACCGAAGTCCTCTCGAACATCGGAGACTTCGCGATGGTCGTGATCCCGAACAGCCGTCTCGGCCCCGACAACCAGGTCGTGCTGTTCAATCGTGACGGCGCTGGCAAGATCAAAGCGATGTTCCAAGGAGTCGTCAGGTTCTCCGGGTCGACAAGCGGCACGATCGAGGTCTGGAGCATTGACCAGCTTCCTGCTGGAACCGCCAACAATCTAGTGAGCGGCACGCTGACGTTCGCTAAGTCCGACGGGATTGTCCGCTCGGGCACGTTCACCTTCCAGAACCCGCCGGCCGGATTCAAGTTTCCGACGACCGGCGGCTTCGTGGTGTTTCGCTGATCCATGTCCGGCTGGATCGCCGGAATCGAAACGGAATACGGGCTCGCGGTCGATGGCCGCGGGCCCGAAGACCAAGTGGAGGACGCGACCGCGTTCGTCCGGTCGTTCCCTGGCCCAGCGTTCTTAGGTTGGGACTCCCGGCACGAGTTCCCGAGAGCCGACCTCCGAGGCTTTACGGTCGAAAGGCTCTCGACCGATCCGATCGACGCCGCCTTCGACGCCGGTCGCTCCCACGGATCGATCAGCGACATCCGGTCCGACAGGGTCCTGACCAACGGGGCCAGGCTCTACAACGATCACGGGCATCCTGAATACGCGACTCCAGAGTGCCTCAGCATCCAAGAATTGGTGCTCCACGACCTGGCCGGAGAGACCGTGTTGATGGAATGCGCCAGAGAGTTCGAAAAGACTTACGGGCGGCGCGCGACGGTCTACAAGAACAACTCTGACGGCCACGGGGCCAGCTATGGAACGCACGAGAGCTACCTGGCTCCACGCGCCTTGGGCTTTGAGACCCTCATGAGGACCGTCCTTCCTGTCCTTGTCGCCCGCACCCTCTTGTGCGGCGCAGGCAAAGTCGGAAGCGAGGCCGGGCCCTGGTGCGACTACCAACTCTCACAAAGAGCCGACTTCTTGGTCGAGTCCGCCAATGTCGAGACGCTCTATCGTCGGCCCGTCCTCAACACCCGCGACGAGCCGCACTCCTCGGGACAAGACTGGATTCGGCTCCATGTGATCTCAGGAGACGCGAACCGGATCGCCGCGGTGACGGGGCTGAAGGTGGGTTTGGTCAAACTAGCACTAGCTCTGGCGGCCGAGGGGCGTTGCCCAACTTGGTCTCTTACGGACGCGCCTCGATCTTTCGCCCATGTGAGCAGGACCCTGGACGGGGATGCCCGGATCGAAACCAGCGGCGGATCTTGGACGACCGCGAGGCATGTCTTGGCAGATCTTTGCGAGAGCGCGTGCCGACACCTTGGCCCTGGAGAACTTCAAGACACGGCCCACCTGGCGGCGGAGCAACTGGACTTGTTCGCTAGCGACCGAGACAAGTTTGCAGAGCGTTGCGACTGGGCCGCCAAACTGAAGCTTCTAGATCAGTACCGGGAAGTCACCGGAGCTGGCTGGCGGGATCCAGGGCTCAAGGCCTGCGACCTTGGCTATCACAACATCGACCCGGCCGAGAGCCTGTTCGACCCTCTGGTCGGTGCCGGAATGATCGAGGCCCAACCGGATCCAAGCTTCGTCGCCATGAGACGGACGGCAGTCTTTGAACCCACTCGGGCTCGGGCCCGCTCTCTTGCGGTCTCCCAATTCGCAGCCGATCTGGAGACGGTCTCCTGGGGTGTCCTCGTGTTCAAACACGAAGGCAGCGCCACGCAAGTGCGACTGGCCCCAGAAAAGAGCTATCCTGAGTCACTGGCGCAAGCCAAAAGCGTAGAATCGTACATCGAACGATTGGAGGCCTTGACGTGATCATCCGCTCTGACCGAACACTTCGCCGCGAGGCCGACGAGCCGGCCCGCAAGCCAGGCGAGGACACCGGGCCTGGCAAGCCTGACATCGGCCGGCCCGAAGCCCCTGACGAATTGACCCGAAGGCTTCGGCAGATCGACCCCGACAAGGCGACAAGGTACCGACAACGATCCGGCCAATGACACCTGAAGGGCAGCGCACGTTCGCCGAGCTCGTCGGATACTCGCCCGCCCCGGCAGCTTCTTCCGAGGCTCACGGAACGACTGTGTTGGCAGTCCGATATGACAAGGGCGCGCTTGTCCTGGCCGACCGCCGGGCGACCATGGGCAACCTGGTCATGTTCGAGAAAGCGGAGAAGATCCTGGCGCTCGACGACACCACGGTCGTCGCCGTCAGCGGCGCCTATGCCCGGTCGCTCGAAGTCGGCCGGTATCTGCGCCACGCTTTCAAATACTACGAGAGGCTCAACCTGGTCGAAATATCGACAGAAGGGAAGCTGATGGAGATCTCACGGGCGCTGCAGAACAATCTGCCCATGGCTCAAGAGGGCGGGTTGTTCCTGCCGATCGCGGCTGCCTACGACCGAAAGGCAGGATCTTACGGCGTCTACTTCTTTGACGCGGCCGGGGCCCGGTTTCAATCCGCGGACTACGCCTGTGCTGGTTCCGGTTCAGAGCGCATCCGTGGCGTCTTTGAGTACGTGATCCGCCAGAAGGGCCCCTGGTCCGCTCGGACTCGCGACGAGGCCCTCACCGAGGGACTCACGATGCTGGCCATAGCGGCCGAACTCGATTCCGCCACCGGTGGGTTCCAAAAGGCGCCGCCCCTAGTCTTCGACCTCACCGATCAAGGCGTCACCGAGGTTGGCCCGGCTGAATTGAAACCCTTGGCGGAGAGCTTGTTGCAAGCCGGATCCGCCCACTGGACTTGACCCGGCCTGCAAAGTGGTCTCAGAACCGGTAGCCGATGTAGATTCCGGCGGCTGTGGCACGGGCCCCGCGAGCCGAGTCGCTGTGGGTCAAAGTCCCTTCCGCAAACAGGTTCCGACCCAGTTCGACACCGTAGCCGACGCGGCCAGCCAAGACGGTTTGTGACTGATTGATGTCGACGATCGCGATCCCTGCCCCGAAGAACACGTACGAACGCAGGTCGTCCTCGCCGCGAGGCTTGGCATAAAACCTCTGGTTGAGCATGATCGGGAAAACGTTGCCCTTGGCGCCGCTTCCAGACTTGCCGAACCAGTCGGCCGAGACGGTCAGTTCCCCGTTGGGAAGCAACGTCGTGTTCGTGAAGTAGTCAACGCCCACGCCGATGTAATTGTTGGCCACATCGCGCATGGCGTTGTTGATGGGAAAGACCCAACCCAAGCGGACGGCCAGGTTGACCGGTTGCTCGATCCCTTGGGCCGAACCGAAACTAGCGGCACCGACGGCCGCAATCAGCAGAAGATTCCTCATTCGTCTCCTCCGTGAGGTCTCACGGGCCTGATCCTGCCAGGCTCCGCCATTCTACTTGGCTCCGGACCATGCATGTCGGCGCCGGTAGACTCCCGGGCTATGCCAGACCTTCTCTTTGAGTTGGGATGCGAGGAGCTTCCCGCTTCCCAAGTGCGCGGAGCGGCCCGACAACTCGCGGCCAAAATTGCCTCCGGCCTCAAAGACGCAGGCATCGACCCCGGACCCCCGACGGTCTACTCGACCCCCCGCAGGCTGATTGTCGGGGTCGACGGTCTGCCCGCCAGACAACCCGACCAGGAGAAAGTGTCTCGCGGGCCCGCCGTCAAGGCCGCGTTCGATCCGGAGGGCAAACCCACCAAGGCCCTCGAGGGATTTTGCCGCGGGCAGGGAGCCGACTTGTCCCAAGTCACGGTCGAAGGTGAGCACGTCTGGCTGAAGTTCACCGTCGCTGGCCGCCCGACCCATGAACTCCTTCCCGAGATCCTTGAATCCGCTGTGCGCGGCGTCAACTTTGGCAAGACGATGCGGTGGGGGCACGGTACGCTTCGGTTCTCCCGCCCGATCCGTTGGATCCTGGCCGCGTTCGACGCTAGCCGAGTGCCGATGCAGATCGAGGGAGTCGCCAGCGGACTCCTCAGCCGTGGCCACCGACACCGCTCGCCTGAACCCTTTGAGGCGACCAGCCTGGAACAACTCGTTCAAGGTCTTCGCCAACGATCGGTCGAGCCTGACCCCGATGTTCGGGAACGCGCGATCCGCGAGGGAGCCCGGTCGTGCGCTCAAGGCACGCCCGATCTCTCCGATTCTCTGGTGGAGGAGAACGCCTTTCTCGGAGAATGGCCCGAACCTCTGCAGGGTGAGTTCCCTGAAGCGTTCCTGGAACTCCCGGAGCCGGTGTTGGTGACTGTGATGGCCAAGCACGAGCGCTTTTTTCCGGTCCGGGACTCGGGCGGCGCCCTGACCAACCGGTTCGTCTCAGTGCGGCATGGAGGCGAGGAAGCGGTCGTGCGAGAGGGCAACACCTGGGTGTTGATCGCTCGCTTCAATGACGCTCGGTTCTTTTATGACGACGACTCAAAAGGCTCGCTCGAGGACTTCTTAGAAAAGACGGCGGGCATGACGTTCCAAGAGAGGCTCGGCACAGTCCGCAGCCGTGCCGACCGTCTCGCAGATCTTGCGGGGTTCGTCGCCGAATGGGCGGGAGAGGATCTCGCTGTCCAACGTGAAGCGTCACAAGCCGGTCGCTTGGCCAAGGCCGATCTGACCACCGGGGTGGTCGGAGAACTGGACGAACTTCAAGGAGTCGTCGGAGGAATTTACGCCCGTCGTGAGGGCCTGCCCGAGGAAGTCGCCGTCGCCATCGAATCCCAGTACGATTTGGCCAGGCTCAAGTCGCTGGCGGCCAAGGGAATCGGCCCGGCTTTTTGCCTCGGGTTGGCCGACCAGATCGACAAACTCGCCGGTTATCTGGGTGTCGGGTTCGAACCGTCTGGCACGAGCGACCCCTTTGGCCTTCGACGGGCCGGAACGGTCCTCATCGAGCTGGCTTGGGCCGCGCCGAGAGCCCTGCCTAGTCTTGACCCCCTGTTCGAGAAAGCCTTGTCAGGCTACTTGGGCCAGGGTGTCTCGGTCGATTCGTCTGCGGCCATGTCCGCCTTGCGACGGCTGTTGCGCGGTCGGTACGAGGCCCTCCTTGATGACTTTCGCTACGACGTGCGAGACGGGGCCATCGCGTTCGAAGACCGGCTCACGGCTCCCAGGCAAGTGCTCTTCCAAGCCAAGGCGCTCGCATGCTTGGCCGACGATGCAGATCTGGTGCAGACGGCGACCCGGCCCGCAAACATCGTCGCCGCCGCCCAGAAGAAAGGGCTGGCCCTCGGTTCGGCCTGGCCGGACCTGAGCGACCTTGAGAGCCCCGAGGGAAGGGCCCTCGCCGAGGCTGTCACGACACACGGGGCCCTGGCGCTTGCCGCCGCTGCCGCCGAGGACGTGAGGGCCTTGGCCGACTCTTTCCGCCCTCTTGCTGCACCCATCAATGCCTTCTTCGATTCGACCATGGTCATGGTCGATGAGGCTCGAGTGCGGGACGCCCGACTCGCCTTGCTAGGCAGGACGGCGGACGTCTTCAGCCTGGCCGGGGACTTTACTCGGCTGGTCGCCGGGGCCTGAACCTTGTTCGCGTCAGAGGTATCCTCCCTGCCGGTTCGCTCTCTGCCCCAATTCACCGGGGCCAGCAACCAAGCCCGAAGGGAGCCATGAACACAAGGAAATACGAAGCCCTCTATATCGTGCCTGCCGCCATGACTGATGAAGAGGTCAGCAAGGTCGCGGAAAATTTCAAGTCTGTCGTCGAGAAGAACGGCGGAACCGTCGAGTCGGCCGGCAAGTGGGACAAGCGGAAGCTTGCCTATGAGATCGATGGGCACCGCGAAGGCAACTACATCCTCATGCACTTTGACGCTCCGGCCAGCGTGCCTGCCGAGCTGAGCCGCCTCATGCGGATCAACGACACTGTGATCCGCCACCGCATCTTCATCCGAGAGGAAGCTTCATGATCAACCGGGTCGTCCTTGTTGGCCGATTGACCCGAGACCCGGAACTCCGATCGACCAGCACAGGTAAGCAGGTCTGCGACTTCAGTATCGCCGTTCAAAAGAAGTTCAAGCCACAGGACGGATCGCCGGACGCCGACTTTTTCCGTGTCTCGGCATGGGAAAAGACGGCCGAGTTTGTGGCGAACTACCTGACCAAGGGACGGCTCGTGGCGGTTGACGGCCGCTTGCAGTCCAGAAAGTTCACCGCCCAGGACGGAAGCAACCGGGAAGTGGTCGAAATCGTCGCCGAAAACGTCCAAGGGCTCGACAGGCCTCGCGAGGACGGCGAGGGCGGGGGCGGCAGGGCCACTGCAGCGGTCGCAGCCGTACCCGACGAAGACGAGTTCGACCCGTTCGCCAACGACTGACCCATGCATCCCCTTGACGATCGTTCGTTTGTGACGCGGCTCGATCCCAAGGGAATGCTGGCCTTTACGGAAGGGTTTCCGGACCAAGTGCGGCGCGCTTGGGAAATCGCCCAAGCGGCCCCGTTGCCCAAGGGCTCGGCAAAGCCGGACATGGTCGTCCTTACGGGCCTCGGCGGTTCGGCGGCTGGCGGCGACTTCGCACGGGCCTTGTTCGAAGCCCAAGGCTCGGTTCCGTTCAGTGTCAACCGCGACTACCAATTACCCAACTATGTCGGGCCGGGCACGCTCGTGTTCGCCGTCAGCTACTCGGGCAACACGGAAGAGACAGTGAGCGCCTACTTGGACGCCAGGCGCCGGGGTTGCCCGATGGTCGTCTGCGCCAGCGGCGGCAAGCTCGCCGAGATGGCCCGCCAAGACGGGTTTCCCTTGATCCAAGTGCCAGGCGGCCAACCGCCCCGGACCGCTCTCGGCTTCTTGTTCGTTCCGGGAGTCGCCGCTTGTGAGAAGATGGGTTTGCTCCCGGCCCAACCTTGGGAAGCTGCCATCGCCCTTCTTGAGGCGTGCGAAAGGGACTGGGGCGTCTCGGCAGAGTTCACGTCGAACCCGGCTAAGCAGTTGGCGCAAGAACTCCACGGCAAAGTCTCGGTGATCTATGGCCTGGGCTCATGGCAGGGACTTGTGGCAAACCGGTGGAAGGGCCAGATCAACGAGAACGCCAAGAACATGACGTTCGCCAACGTCTTTCCCGAGCTCTGTCACAACGAAATCTTGGGATGGGCGGCGGCCGATCGCCAGGGGGTCTCTGCCTGGGCCACTATCGTCTTAGAAGACGGCTCGGAGTCGGCCAAGATGAAGAAGCGGGCCGAAGTAGTCAAGCGGCTGACAGCCTCGGTCACGACCTCTTATCGCGTGGCGGCGCAGGGTGACTCTTTGCTTGAGAAGCTGCTGTCTCTTACCTACTTTGGAGACTACGTATCGCTTTACCTGGCTGCTTTGAACGGCGTAGACCCGGAGAACATCGACGCGATCAACGTTCTCAAGAACGAACTTTCGTCCGTGCCTTAAGAGTCCATCTCATCGTTTCGGCGCTTGGCCTCTTCGATGTCGAGTTCGATCGGCACTCGGAACTTGAAGGTCGAACCCTTGCCGACTTCAGACTCCACCCAGATCTTGCCCAAGTGGACGTCCTCGACCAGGTGCTTGACCAAGAACAATCCCAGCCCTGTTCCGTAGATCTTCCGGTTGTCCTCGTTGTTAACTCGGTGAAACTTTTCGAAGACCTTGCCCAAATGCTCGGCCGGAATCCCGATGCCTTGGTCTTCCACTCCAAGCTCGATCTCGTTCCCGTCGACACGGGCATGGACGAGAACGTCTCCGCCCTCCGGCGAATACTTGATCGCGTTGTTGAGCAAGTTGGTCAGGATCTGGTCGAACTTGTCCTCGTCGCCGATGAGCGATGCGGGAAGGTCGCCCTGAACCTTCTTAAAGACTTTGTGCCGAGTCGAGGCTTGGTTCTGAACCATGACGACCTTATCGAGCAAGTCTTCAAGCGAGAACCGAGTGTAGTTCGGCTTCAGGCTCTGACCCGCTTCAATGCGCGCCGTGTTGAGCAAGTCGTCGATCAGTCGCCGCAAACGATCGCACTCGTGGACGACGATACCGAGGAATTCCTTCTGGTCGTCCTTACTATAGAAGTCACCATCGACGCCTTCGAGTAGGGTCGTGCTGAAGCCCTTGATCGCTGTGAGAGGCGTCCGCAACTCGTGCGACGCCATCGCGACGAACGAGCTTTTCATCTTGTCAAGGTTCTTTTGATCGGTGATGTCGTTGAAGATCGTCACGAACCCAAGGGTCTTACCGTCTTCGTTCTTGACGGCCGCACCTTGCACTGTGTAGACCCTCTCCTGACTGTTCCGTTCGACCTCGATTTCTATCGGAGGAATGTCGGCCCCCATCAGGCCGCGGTCGAAGAAACTGACGACCTTCGGGGCATCGAGCTTCTCGTCGTATCGCTGGCCGACAATATCGACCTCCACCCCGAAAATGGAACGGGCGGTCGCGTTCATCTGGCTGATCTTCTTGTCAGGCGAAACGAGGATCAGTCCACTTGTGAGCGACTCGAAGGTCTGTAAGAGCTCTTCGCGCTCTTCGACCACCTCGCGATAAAGCTGAAGGTTCGCGATGATGGAACTCACGTTCCGCGCCATCCGTTCGAGGAGGCGCACGTCTTCGTCGTTAAAGTCCTCGCCGTGACGCTTGTTAAAGGCGTGCAGCACCCCGATGGTCGTCCGCTCGGTGACGCGGTTCTCCTCGTCGCGCTTTTCGATGATCAGGGGCACCGTGATGCCGTTGTGGACGTGCATCAGGCTGACCATGTCCTTGCGGGTGCGGTCATCGACGGCCGCGTTGTGGAAGATCACGGGCTCTCCGCCGCGGAAGACCTCGCCGCTCACGCCCTGGGTCGCCCGAACTCGGAAGTGGTCAAGCTTGGTGTCGTCCACGCCATATGCGGGGGGAATGCCGCGCAGCTCGCCCGACTCGCGGTCATAGAACATGATCACGATCTTCTCGGCCTGAAGGATCATCGCGATCCGCTGGACCAAACGACGGAGGGTGACGTCGCCCTCTTGGATCGGCGCGACGTCCACGCTCGACTCCATCGGAACGGGACGGGCGCTTCCCGCGTCGGCCCTGCCTGCCTCGCCTGAGCGCAGCCTTTGGTTTTCGGCTTCAAGCTCGGCAATACGCTGGACGAGGTCTTCGGGGGTCGGCGTTCCGCTCACGGGGGTCATGGGCACGGTCTCGACGATCTTCGTCGCGCGGGATTCCATCTTACCTAGGCTCCTTTCTTCAAGTCGGGCCCGGCCGCCAAGAGATATACTTGACTCACATGGGCCAACGGCTCGAGGAACTGCCGCTTTTTCCGCTGCACACGGTCCTCTTTCCGTACGCGCAGCTTCAACTGCACGTTTTTGAAGACCGGTATCGGGAAATGGTGCGGCACTGCCTGCAATACGATCTTCCGTTCGGGGTCGTCCTCATTCGCTCCGGGCAGGAGGTCGGAGGCTCGGCCGAGCCCTACATGGTAGGGACCGCCGTAAGGATCGTCAGCGTGCACACCTACGATGACGGGAAAATGGACGTCCGTGTTCTGGGTGAGCGCAGATTTCGGGTCCGAAAACTAGATGAATCGCATCCTTACCTCACCGGTTTTGTTGAGCCGGTCGTTGAGCTAGAGATCGACGACGGCCCCAGGGCGGACGCTCTCTTGGGCCGGGCACGGGAGTGCGTCGAATCGTACATCGAGGTCTACTTCGCGAAGTTCGACGTCCGCGTCGCCAAGATCAAGCTTCCCAACGACCCCACCGCCCTCTCCTTCGTCGTCGCGAACTTCCTTCAGATCGACAACCTGGACAAGCAGAGGATGCTCGAGACGACCGACACCCTCGATCGGCTTGAGGACATGATCCCGATCCTGGAGCGGCACATCGAAGACGCCAAGAGCCCGGCTTACTTCCGGCTCTCCAAGGAGCACCTCTCGGAGTGGATCCATCCCAACTAGGCCCTGAGGCCCCGTCGACCCCAAGCTATAATCTCTCTCAGAGGAACCTGGCTTGGTCTACGTGAACGTCCATCCCAACGAGTCGATCGATGCCGCTCTCAAGCGGTTCAATCTGAAACTCCAGCAAAGCGGCCTTCTCCGCGAGCTCAAAGAGCACTCGCACTATGAGAAGCCGAGCGAAAAGCGACGACGGCAGCGACGTCGGCGCGGCTCCAGGATGTGACCCGGCCCCCAAGGCCCGATTGGAGCCTTGTCCAGTCGAAATCGAGCCGACTGAGAGTCCCGTTCGTCAACGAATCGGGCCGTCCCGTCCCAGTATCCACCTTGCGGAGCGTGGCGCGGGCCACCTTCTTGGCCCATGGCCAGCGCAGTGGCGCCGTCTGCGTCCTTGTGGCCGACAATGACCGCCTCCAAGAGCTCAATCGCCAGTTCCGCGGACTTGACGAGCCGACCGACGTTCTCACGTTCCCACCGCCCGAGAACATGAAACCTCACTTGGGCGACATCGCCGTCAACCGGCAGATGGCTCTTGAGGCCGGGAAGAGACCCGGCTGGAGCGAAACGGCCGAGCTTGGTCAACTGGTCGCTCATGGCTGCCTGCACCTCCTGGGGTATGAAGACGACGATGAGGCAGCGCGCGTCCACATGGTGCGAATCGCGAACGAGGCCCTGGCCCACCTTGGCATGCCTACCGACCCGGACTGGCGCTCGATCGAGCACTGAGCGAAAGATGACCCCCTAAGACATGGCGACCCGTGACCTGATCGGCCCTTTCAAAGTAGCGTTCAACGGGATCGTCCACACCTTCCGGACCCAGCGGCACATGAGGATCCACCTCTATGTGACCTTGATCGTCGTGCTCGGAGCCCTGGTTCTCAACCTCAGGATGAGGGAGATCCTTGTCCTCCTCTTCATGATCACCTTCGTCCTCGTAGCCGAGATGTTCAACTCGGCGATCGAGGCGACGGTCGACCTTGTGAGCCCGAACTACCACCCGCTCGCCAAGTTCGCCAAGGACATCGCCGCTGGCGCTGTGCTTGTCACGACCATCATGGCTATCATCGTGGGCTGCATGATCGCTATCGGCGACCAACAGTGGGAGAGGATCCGCATCAGCCTGACAGCCGAGAGCATCGGAGCCCCAGTCTGGATCAGGATCGTGGCCGGTGCTTTCCTTGTCTTCGTGAGCGTCATCATTGGCAAGGGGCTGGGGGCCAGGGGCCAATTGCTCCAGGGCGGACTCGTCAGCGGGCACAGCGCGCTTGGCTTCTTCTTCGCGACGTCGGTCTTCTTCCTGACCGACAACATCACGGTGTCCGCCATTGCGATCCTCTTGGCAGTCATCATCGCCCAAAGCCGATGGGAGGCGAAGATTCATTCAGTCTTTGAACTCACCTTAGGAGCGACAGTAGGGGTGATTTTGGGTGTGTTGCTCTTTGGAATCGCACTCTAACGACCAAATATGGTATCTTAGCGACTCTCGCGAACTATGAGCGACCCAAGCGACAGTATCCGTCGCCAGCCGCGCCCCAGCCGGAAATCCGGAACCGCAGCGGCAGGCGTGATTGGAGTCCTGCTCTTCCTGGCACCTTTCGCCTTGGCCCTGGCGGCGTTCCCGAAGGATCGAACCTGGCTGCCTTGGGCCGAGATCGTCTTGGCGATGGTCGCCGTCGTCGTCCTCAATGCCGCCTTCGTGGCGGCCGAGACCGCGATCCAAACACTACGGGCCTCGCACGCCAAGCAACTTGCGAACGATGAGGCGAAAGCCGCCATCGTGCGCGACTTGGTCGAGGGCAAGGCCCACTATGTCGCCGCCGCCTATCTTGGGTCGCAGACCATGCGGTTCTGGCTGGCGCTTCTTGTTTTCCCAATTGCGGCCGTCGTCGCGCCTTCGATGGCTGCCCAATTCGGGACATCGTTGGTCTCGTCCACACTGATCGCGGCGTTCCTGGTCGCGATCCCGGTCGCGGCGGTCAACATCCTCCTGGCAGAGCTTGTTCCGCGTTCCTATGCCTCGACCAACCCGGTCAAGGCCGCTTTGAGGCTCGCGGGCTTCGTCCGGTTTTTCGCCACCGCCTTCTATCCTGCCATAGCCGCGGCCACCAAGATCGGCAACCTCCTCTCCAAGCGGTTCGGGGGCCTGACGACGTTCGCCCTGTCGAACCAGGCGGAAGAGGAGATCAAGGAGCGGCTCGAACAAGCCGTTGAGACCCAGGAGATCGAGGAGGGAGAGAAGGAGATGCTCCATTCGGTGTTCGAGTTCGGCGACACCGTCGCGAGGGAGGTCATGACACCCAGGGTGGACCTCGATGCAGTCCCCGTCACATCGACCCTTGAAGAGGTCGCCAAGATTGTCGAAGAGTCCGGCCACTCGCGCATTCCAGTCTTCGAGGGCACCGACGACCAGATTCTCGGAATCGTCCACGCCAAGGATGTCTTGAGCGCGATCTCACGCGGTCAGAACAGCCTGAACCTTCGCCGGATCATGCGCCCAGCCCTGTTCGTGCCGGAAAACAAGAACCTCATGGACCTCCTCCACGAGATGCGCCAAAAGAGGACGCAGATGGTGATCGTCCAGGACGAGTTTGGAGGCACCGCCGGAGTCGTCACGATCGAAGACATCGTCGAAGAAGTCGTCGGCGAGATCGTCGATGAATACGACGAAGAAGAGACCTTGATCGTGAAGAACGGATCGGGCTTCCTCATCGGAGGTCGCCTGAATTTGTACGACGTCAACGACGAGATCGGTACGGAGCTTTCGAGCGACGAGTTCGACACGATCGGAGGGTTCGTTTTCGGGCTGTTCGGCCGCCAGCCGAACCAAGGCGAGACGGTCGATTTCGAAGGGTATCGGTTCACCGTCGCCGAGACCGATGGCCGTCGGATCCTATCTGTTCGTTTAGAGCCCGTCACACCCAAAGAGCCTGCCGTGACCCCGGTCGAAGCCTAAAGGGTGCTTTCGAGCCTGTCGACGATCGCGGATGCGGCTCCAGGCTTGGCGTGTTCCAAGGCGGCCCGGCTCATGGATTGCCGACTGAGAGGATCACCGAGCAGGCGGGCGACCCACCCGGCAAGCTCCTCCGGCCCGCCTGCCCGGACGCCGATGCCGGACTCGACCAGAAAATCGGCGTTCATCTCTTCTTGGCCGGGGATCACCATGGGATCGTAGACCACAAACGGGACGCCGCTGGCCAGGGCTTCGAAAGTCGTGATCCCGCCAGGCTTGCTGACCAGCAAGTCGCTCGCCCTCATGAGGGCGGCCATCTCCTCTGAAGAGACGTGTCCGCGCGGCACGATCCTGACGCGCCCTTCCCCGCCCATCGACCGCACCTCTGATTCAAGCGCGGCGTTCCTTCCCGAAACGACGACGATCTGGGCTTGGCTCAACTCGGATCGCAGCCAGGACAGGGCCTTTGGAACGGGGCCTGCCCCGATCCCTCCGCTGGCGACGAGCACGGTGGGCCAGTCGGGATCCAGTCCGGCCGCGATCCTGTCGGCCGCCTTGTCGGTCGAGGGTCGAAACGCCGAGACAACCGGGATCCCCGTTACGGTGGTCCGGCCTTCCGCGCTCGGCAACCGGTCGGCGAGTTTGGCCGCAGTCCAAGCCCCCGGCACAAAAAACTGATCCGGCTGGCCCCTCAACCACATGAGCTGGGGATAGAGGTCGGTGACGACGACGCCAAGCTTGAACGGGAACCGGCGACGCCATCGCGCCAACGTCGGCTGAGGCAACGAGTGCGTGCAGACCGCCCAGTCCGGACGCTCTGTTTCGAAGAACCTCCCCATCCGTTCCACGAAGATGAGGTCGAGACCGGTCTGAAAGTGGAACGCGAGCCGCCTGCGGTCGCTTGCCCGGTACAAACGGCCCCAAAGCGCGGGCCGCTTCCGCACTAGGGTTTCGTATCCTCCACGGTACCAGCTTCTGAACCCTTTGCCAGTGTGGTCGAGCACGTCCACGGTCGCCGCCTGATGGCCCCGGCGACGAAGCTCTTCTTCCACGGCCCGTGCCGCGCTCATGTGGCCGTTGCCCGTCGATGCCGAGAGCAACAGGACTTTCAAGCGCCTTGGCTCCGTGCCCCTCTTTTTGCTCGCGCTGTCAGAACTCGAGAGACGACAGGCCAAATCCTCGTCCGGTGAGCGCGCTGGAGCAGGGCCAGCCCAGTGTCGCCCAAGGTGATCAAACTCGACCAGACTGCGAGTCCGATCGGCCCGGTCTTCCAAGCGAAAATGGCCAAGGGCAAAGTCATCGCGATCCCGACGACGTGGATCCCTTCGGAGACCCGTGTCTCACGTTCAAACTCAATCGCGCTCGCGCGGGTCGGATTGGGAATGTACTCGTACTCTCCTTTGCCAAATCCGTAGGTCAGGGTCTTCATCACCCACTGGACGAACTTCCTGAAGGCCCCCATTCCGATCACTTGATAGAGCCGGTCGGTCTCGAAGCGCTTGGGACGGAAGTAGATGTCGGCCCAACCCTCATGGTGCTGAGTCGGCGGTTTGGCCAGACCCCCGGCCGTGAGCGACTCTGGACGGCTAAGGTGGTCCAAGCAAAGTCGGCGCTTGTATCTTTCGACCAAGACGCAGAGGGCGTGCAGAACGAGCAAGAGGCCGGTGTATCCCAGGGCCATCGCGTGGCCGCCCGTCCAGAAGAACCAGAGATGGGGAGAGTAGCAGGCTGCCCTGGCGATGTTCGCGGCCTCAAAATACCGTGAGGCTTGCAGAGTCTCCTCGATCTCTTTCTGGGAAAATTCGGACGCTGCGAACCCTAACGGCGGCAGGGGCCGTTCACCCGCCACTCGAGCCGCCAAGAGGTAAGCGGACCTTAATCCAATGGACTCGTACGTCTTGGCTCGCATGGATTGATGCGGCCGCGCCTGACCCTGAGAAACGATCTGGCAGATGCTGGCGCTGCCGTCCTCTGAGTCTGGCCCGAGTCGGAAGATCCCATTAGGGATTCCCATGACACCAACTCGAGCGTCCCGTCATAGTTCTCCACCACGGCCGTTCCGTGTTCAACCCAATCACCGGTGTTGACATAAAGCCCCTTTTCCGTCCCTTCCAAGATTGCTGGCCGGTGGACGTGGCCGCAAATGACGCCGTCATAGCGTTCGGCAAGGGCCGCTTCCAGGATGTTCTCCTCAAAGTCGTTGCGTCGGGCGATGAACCGCTTGACCCGTTGCTTGATGCCCCTTCGAATGTCGATCTTCTCGCGCCCCGAGTGCTCGAGCCGGGCGTTGAGCCGACCGTTGGCGACTACGAGCATTTCGTAGATCCAAGCCCCTGCCCAAGCCAAAGGAAGAAACTGGACGGAGTTGTCGAAGAGGTCGCCATGGACGACCAAGAACCGTCGCCCGTCGGCCGTCATGTGGACGAATTGGTGGTCGATCCGGATGTTCCCAAGGGTGGAGCCGTTCAAGCGGCGAAGAAAAGCGTCATGGTTGCCCGGCGTGAAGCACACGTGGCAGCCCTCTTGGGCTTTTCCAAGGAGCTGCCGAACCAAAGCCGTGTGCTCGTCCCGCCATTTCCCCTTTTTCATCACGACCCAAAGGTCGATGATGTCGCCCACCAGATAGAGGTGCTCGCACTCGACCAAGTCAAGAAAGTTCTGAAACTTCTCGACCATGCATCCCGCCGAGCCGAGGTGGAGGTCGGAGACAAAGAGGGAACGGACGCGGAGCGGCGCTTCGGACATCGGTGCCGGCTGCTAGGTGTCAAATGTACCAGAGTTAAAGGTATCAGGGCGGGATCCCGAACCAGGTCTGAGGGTCGGATTGACAAGATCTTAACTTTGCCGGTGCAAAATGGAGCCGCTAGAGGCAATGCCATGAGGATCACGACCAGCCTTATTCTTTTCGCCGCGCTCGGAGCCACTGCTTTGGCCCAACCGGTGCAGAAGTTCCGCGACGCGACACGAATCTCCTATAGCTGGGGAGACAATGCCCCGGGCTACAACAACTCCGACGCCAACATCCGGGTCGAGATCAGAGCCCTGATTCTAGGGACCCAACTCATTGAGACGACTGGGGGTGTCGACGAGCTTGCAATCACCAAGCAAGCAGGTAGCTTGAACTATCGGCTGAATCTGTCACAACTGAACCCGTTGCTCCCCAATGAGTTCGTGACCCTTGTCGGCACCGACTTGGGTGGTAACCGCGTTCGTCATGTCGTCGACGAGACCCTTCCCGGCCCTTACCTGGTCGAAGGCACCTTTGAAGGAGTGTTCATCAGTATCACGGTTCGAAACGTTCGGGTCACAGGCACACAGTTTTCGACGTTCTCGGACATAACGCCGGTGGTGAACCCGATCCTTAACGCCCTGTGCGACGTCCAGTTTGACGATGCGGGCGACGGTCCCTCGAACACTTTGAGCGTCGTTCCTGGACAGGTGAGCGGCTACATCATCAATCCCATCTTCCAAGTGACTTCCGCCAGGATCGACATCACAAAGATCGAACAGGCGGGGCAGGTCGAGGCCACGGCAGCCCCTGAGACCGTCGCTCCCGACGCTCTGACGCTCCAGCGCGGCCAGATCATCTCGGGCACGATCGCCGACCTGGCGACCGACAACGGCGTCGCCCTCCGCCTGAAGAAGTTCTTCGTGGCGAACCCGGTCGAGCCGTTCGTCTGGGGCACCCTCCAGGGCACGACCGCGATCCTGACCCCGAGCAGCGTGACCTTCCGGGTCAAGAGCCGCATGGTCACCGGCGGCCAGTTCCGCCAGGAGCTCGAGCAGTGGAACTGGAACACCAACTCCTACGAGAACCTGCTGAACACCAACCCGTTCAACACGGTCTACGGCACCCGCGAGTCCGTCGCGAGCCCGGCGACCGGCAAGGTCAACGGCAGCGGCCGCTTGCAGGCCCGGATCCGCACGTTCCCGAACGGCATCTCGGCCAACCCGCTTCCTGAGGTCGACTGGGACCTCGTGAACTGGATCGTCAACCCGTAAAAGAGACAAAGCCCCCTCCCCCGTTCACGGGGGAGGGGGTCAGGGGGGTGGGGGCGTTCGGGCCGGACTCATGTCCGGGCCTTACCCGAGCAGCATCCCCCAGGGGCCCCCAGGCCGTTCGGGGAGAACGCCGGCCAAGAGCCCCCTCCCCCGTTCACGGGGGAGGGGGTTGGGAGTCGGGGTGCCCCCTTGCCCGATGGTGAGAAGCCGCGACTAACCTTCCAGGCCCTTTTCGACCAAGAACCGGTAGCTCTCAATCACGCACTCCACCGGATCCTTCGGTGAATGGTCCAACTCGATGAGAGCCCACTCGACCCCTGCCTCCCGGGCCGTCGGGATGATTGAGTCCCAATCAAGGTCGCCCTGCCCGACTGGATGGAAGACACCGGCGTGACCGTCTTTGAAGTGGGTCAAGGGCACGCGGCCCTTGAGAGTCCCCAACCAATCGACCGGATCTTGACCGGCATGGTGGCACCAATAGAGGTCGAGCTCCGCCTCCAAGGTTCGGGCCGCCGAGTCCCAGAAGACCTCGAATGCAGGTGCCCCTGAGAACTCGACAAACTCGAAGTCGTGGTTGTGATAGGCAAGGCGCATCCCAAGTTCCCTCACAAGCTTGCCGATCGAGGCCAGCTCTTGGCCCAGTCGCTCCCCTCCGTCAGCGAACTCTTCCTTCGGTGCCCAGGGCACCACCAGCCACTTGCAACCAAGACCCTTGTACAATGATGCTGTCTCCTCAAGTCTGTCCCGCACTTCGCTCAAGCCCACGTGGGCGGAAACGGCCGACAGCCCTGCCGACCGAAGCGCGTCACCGAACTCCTCGGTGGTCTTGCCGCTCAGTCCAGCCAACTCGACATGTTTGAGCCCCGCTTGGGCCAGACGTTGCAACGTGCCCGACAGATCTTGCGCCATCTGGTCGCGGACTGTGTACAACTGCACTCCGATCTTCACAAGTGAATTCTGGCGCCCCTAGTCGAGCGGCCGCCGAGGCACGAGCGACAGCCGGCCTTCCGGGCCTGTGTGCCAGTCGAACTCGCACTGGTAGGAGACGGTCAGAGCCTCCACCAAGCTTGCCGAGTCACGGACATTGAAGGTGTCGGCGCGACCGTCGTGCATCACCGCCACCCAGTCCGCGAATCGGAGCCCCCAATTGACGTCATGAACGGTGCAGACGACACCCCGGCCCTCCCCAGCCAGATTCCGAAGCGCCTCGCCCACTTCCAAGGCGGCGCGCGGGTCCAGGTGATTGGTCGGTTCGTCAAGCAAGAGCCCCGACGGTTGTTGGGCCAAAGCTCTGGCCAACATGACCCTCTGTGCCTCGCCACCGCTCAGTTGCGACATGGGCCGGTCTCTCCAGTCCCAAGCCCCGACAAGACACAGAGCCTCTTCCGTCGCTTGCTCGTCTTCAGCGGTCTCCCATAGCCCAGGGCTCAGACCCGCCCGCCCGGTCGCCACCGTCTGCAACACGGTCAGGTCAAAGGCCGGGGCCTCGCGTTGGGGCACATAGCCGATCATCCGGGAGACTTCGTGGGGGCCCAGCGACGCCAAGGGTCGTCCCTCCAGGGAGACCTGTCCCTCCCAAGGTCGGAGCGCCCCGCTCAAGACCATCAAGAGCGTGGTCTTTCCGCAACCGTTGGGGCCGAGCACGGCGCAGATTTCGCCGCGATTCAGGCTGAGCCAGGCGCCGTCGAGCACACGGCGACCCTCGTATCCTGCGACGATCCCGCAGGCCTCAATCCAACTGCTCATCAGAAAGCCCGCTGAGGAAAACCCGGTACATGGACGAGTAGGCCCCTTCTTTGGCCAAGAGCTCGGCGTGAGAACCGGTCTCGACAACCTCGCCGCGACGGAGAACGACCAGTTTGTCCGCCCGGGCCGCCGTCGTCAGTCGGTGGGCGATCAGCAATGTCGTCCGCTGGTGCATCAACCGCTCAAGCGACTCGGTCACGGCCCGTTCGCTCATCGCGTCGAGGTTGCTGGTCGCCTCGTCCAGCAAGAGGATCCGGGGCCTGTGGACGAGGGCCCGTGCGATCGCCAGCCGCTGGGCCTGGCCGCCACTCACTTTGAGTCCGCGCTCGCCTAGCACGGTCGCATATCCGTGAGGCAGCGCGGCGATGAAATCGGACGCGTCCGCCGCTCGCGCTGCCTCAGCCAAAGACTCCTTCGGGGCCGAGCCGTCGCCCAAGCGCAGGTTCTCCTCGACCGTCCCTGCGAAGAGGAAGGTCTGCTGCGGCACGACCCCAAACTGCGACCGGTACCAGCTCAGGTCAAGCTCGCGAACGTCCTTACCGTCAAAGAGGATCCGTCCTTCGGTGGGATCGTAGAACCGGAGCAACAAGTCCGCCAAAGTCGATTTGCCCGCGCCGCTCGGGCCGACCAGGGCGACGGACGAGTTCGGCTCGATCGTGAAGCTGACCCGGTCGAGCGCCTTGGTCCCGTCCGGATACTCAAAACTGACCTCTTGGAACTCGATCCGCCCCACCGGTTCGGCGATCCTTTCGGAACCGTGGATCGCCAGCACTTCCTCTGGCACCTCAAGGACCTCACCATAGATCCGGTCGGCCGCCGCCTGGATCTGGCTGAAGGTGTTGGATAGGTTCGCGAGGCTCCGCATACCCTGGTTGATATAGTCGAGTGACAGCGTCAAGGCCACAATCTGGGAGATCTGGAGAGTGCCCCAACGGGCCATGTGGCCGCAAATATAGAGTATCCCGGCCAGCGAGACGGCACCAATGAGCTCGACCATCGGACGAAGCTGGGCGAAACGGCGGACGGCCCCGATCTGACTTTGGTACTGCCTATCGACGAGCCGGTCGACCGCTGTTCTCACGGCGTCTTCGGCCGCGAACGCCTTGACCACTCGAACCCCCGAGACGACTTCCTGAGAGACCGCCGAGAGTTCGGCCAAGTCGGACTGCACCTGCGCCTGGGCCGCACGCATCCGTTTCGAGTTGCTGTGGACAAATGCGGCGATCACCGGCACGGCGAGGATCGCGACGAGGGCCAGCTGCCAGTTGATCAAGAAGATCATGACCGTGGCAAGAACCGCCTTCACCGGAGCCTCAATGCTGTCGCGCACCAGGCCCACCGCGCTTTGATAGACATTCACGTCGTTCGACAGGACGCTCTGGATGGCACCCGTCCGACGGTCGTTGAAATAGCTGATCGGGAGCCGCTGGAGCTTGCGATAGAGGCGTTTCCGAAGCTCGCTCGTGAGCCTCGCCGAAGCCTTGCCCAAATAGTAGCTTTGACCCCTTGTGAACCAGTACTTGAGCAAAAATACACCGACGACGGCGAGGCAGACCATGCCCAAGGCCCGGAGCGCTTCGTCCGGGGTCGAGAACGAGAGCGCTTGATCGAACCAACCCAGGGCCTGGTCCGGTCTCCCCGGCAAACCTGTGCCCGGCCCGATCCGGCTTTCGGGCCGGCCAGACGCGACCTCGATCGCCGCAATCGCCCGTTCGGTGAGCTTGATCGTGAACGCGGTCAGGACGCTGCCGAGCAGCACACAAACCAGCCCCTTGGCGATCGTGCGGCGTTGCGCGACCAACTCGCGCGAGACCCTGGGATCAATTCGACCAAGAAGGCCCTTCATCCAGTTGTCGTGACCTTACCGCCCCAGAGGACGGCCCGTGATCCGCTCGAAGGCCTCCAAGTACTTCTCCCGGGTTCGTTGGACCACGTCGTCAGGGAGCAAGGGCCCCGGAGGCTGCTTGTCCCAGCCGATCCTCTCCAGATAGTCGCGAACGAACTGCTTGTCGTAGCTTGGTTGAGGGCCCCCAGGCTCATAGAGCGACGCTTCCCAATAGCGCGAAGAGTCGGGAGTCAGGGCCTCATCGATCCACACCAAGCCTGAGTCGGTGAGACCGAACTCGAACTTGGTGTCGGCCAGGATCAGCCCGGCCTCGGCGGCCAGGTCAAAGGCGCGGTTGTAGATCTCGAGGCTCCAGTCCCTGGCCTGCTCGGCCACCTCCCGACCGACCCGATCGACGGCCTGTTCGAACGAAATGTTCTCGTCGTGCCCTTCGGTCGCCTTCGTCGCGGGGGAGAAGACCGGCTCCGGCAATCGCGAACCGTCCAGGAGCCCATCGGGCAAGTGGAGACCGAGGCCAGCCGATTGGCCCGACCGATACTGCTTGTACAGCGATCCGGCCAGATACCCACGGACGACGCACTCGATCGATAAGGGCCGGGCCTTCTTGACGATCACGGACCGCCCGGCCAGGTTTGGGGACCAATTGGGCACCTGGCTCGAGATCGCCTCGTCCCGAGTCTCGATCAAGTGGTTGGGACAGACGCCCGAGAGCCGCTCGAACCAATGGTTGGACATTTGGTTCAGCACCCGGCCCTTGTCGGGAATCGGGTTGGCCATCACGACGTCGAACGCGCTGATCCGGTCCGTCGACACGATCAAAAGCGAGTCGCCCAGATCGAAACAGTCTCGAACTTTGCCTCGGTGGACCAGGGGCAACCCTGTCTCCAAGGCCGCGAAGTCGACGGCCATGGCCGATTATGCTTTCACTTGGCGAATGGATAAAGCGACCGGGAGCGCTCGAGCAGGCTTTCGTACTCAGCGATCTGGCCAGCGATCTCGTCAGGATGACGGCCTGCGTAGGCCAAGGCGGTGCGAAGCTCAAGCTCGGTCAAGCTGGGGAAGGAGTCCCGCATAGCTCCGACTGATCCGGCCCGGCGGAACTCGCGGACGATCTCCCAAACGGCAACGTGCTTGTTGGCGATCCGGGCGACTTGGTTCTTGTCTTGGACGATCGTCTGGCTGTTGGACTCGGAGTGCGACTGTCGGAACAGTTCAAGCCTGATGGCGACAGTGACCTCGTCCGTGCCGAGCCGGTCCGCTGCCTCTTCTTGAGACAGGTTGCCGTTGTCCAGGGCCATTAAGACAAGCTCGCAATGCACCTCTGGGGCGGCCGCGCGCAAGGCTTGGAGAAGGCCCTCGATCCGGTCTGGGCCCGAACGAGCGAGTCGCTCGATCTCCGGGACCAGCCAATGTTCTGAAAGAGTGGTCATGGCTACAGGGTAAGTGAAGGACGCTCAGTCTCTTCGGAACCCCGTTGTCCCGATTTGGTAAGAGTACCCGTTCGTTGGACGGATCCACTCAGGAAAATGATCCAGTCTAGTCTTGGGTTCCCAGCCCGTTGTTCCTCAGGAACTCTAACCCGACCGCCAAATACCTCTCGGGCTCCTTGAACCTGGCTTCGGAGTGTCCGCTTGATTCGAACCACTCCACCCGCCCATGATTCGTCGCCTCGACGCACCGCTCGGCCGCCGGCCTCGGCACCACGTGGTCTTTGGCCCCATAGAGCAAGAGCACTGGAGTCGATCCAAGGGCTTCTAAGGCCTTTGTCGTGTCGGCTGACTGGGGCCGATGGCCGGTCAGTGCCCGTCCGAACCAAACGGTCGGGGCGAGAAGTGTGGAGAAAGCCCCCATGCCGATATACGACCACCATCCCTTTCCAGCCTCGTCCAACCGGGCATAAGGGCCATCGAGGACCAACGCCGAGACGGGCTCGGCAAGCGATTGAGCCGTGAAGACGGCTGTCGCCGCCCCCATACTTGAGCCAAAGAGCACGATCTTGGTGCCTGGCGAACGGGCCCGCACCCAGTCGACCACGGCCCGTAGGTCGCGCGCTTCCTCGATGCCGAAGGTGCACCGACGGCCCCCGCTCCACCCATGGCTCCGAAAGTCGAAGAGCACGCAGGCGAACCCGGCCCGTCGGTAAGGCGCCACGAGAGGCAGGAACTCAGTGCGATTGGTCAAAAACCCGTGGCAAAAAACGACGGTCGTTCCACCGTTGTGAGGCACGTGCCAGCCCTTGATCGAGACTCCGTCTTCGGTCAAGCAGGTGAACTCCTCTTGGGGCTCGCCCATCATCGCCGGGGCGGCGAAGATCGGGATCCGTGGCGGATGGACGGTGAACCATGCCACCAGGAACAAGAAGAGGGCATAGGCTCCAATCGCGACCAAGACCAGCGCCACCATCGCCGTCATGGCTCGCCTGCCTCCAAGAAGATCGGATAGACTACTGGGCCGCACCGCATGTTCGCCCTCAATTTCTACTCCGAACTTTACGACGAGCTCTTAAACAACAACCGGAAGACGGCGACCATCCGGCTGGGCGACAAAAGCGACAAGTACCAAGCGGGCATGGTCGTTTGGGTGACGGTCGGGCCCAGGTTCGGTCGGCGGCAAAAGCTCTTCGCTGCGATCCTTGACCGGGTCGAAGTCAAGCCGATCCGGGAACTCTCTCCCCGGGACATTGAGCGAGAGAACCCCGAACTCAGGAGCCAGGACGACGTCATTTCACTACTAACGAGGATCTATGACGAGTTCGTTACACCGGCCCACCACGTCACCGTGATCTATTTCTCGAGGGTCGACGAGTAAACGCCCAAGCTTGAGCCGATCCCGCGCCGATTCCCGTCTTGAATCACGATGCCGGACGCGTTCACTTTGGCGACGGCCTTCGCCTGCCTCTTCTTTGCAGTCTTGTTCTTCCAGTCCGGACTCGACAAGGTCATCGATTGGTCGGGCAACCTGGCATGGCTCACCGGGCACTTTGAGAAGACGCCTCTCAAGGGCGTCGTCCCCCTGATGCTCGGACTCGTGACTCTTGTTGAACTGATGGCCGGCTTGGCGTCCGTGCTCGGGCTTCTGTACGCCTTGAACCCGCGCTATGGGCTCCCGCCCACTTTGGGTCTCGGGTTGTCATGCTTGGCCCTCACCATGCTCTTCTTCGGGCAGAGGATGGCGAAGGACTACGCTGGGGCGGCCGTCTTGGCCGCCTACTTCGCCGTGGGTTTGGCCGGGCTGCTGGCAGCCGGGCTCTCGATGCGGGCCTGAGCCCTGTGGGGGTTTGAGACGACGACTCGGACGCTCTTCGTCGCCAGCCTGCGTTGCCCTTGGAACGCCTCCACCGTGAGCCTGCCGGGCCCATCGGGCACCGTGTTCGTGTCCCAAGAGGTCTCCCAGTCCAAGTCGCGGCTTGAGACCGAGAACGACTTGGACGCAAAACTCCAGCGGAGCCTCACCCCGGAGGTCTGCCAAGGGCACCAAGTGGACAGCTTGACCGTTCCGGAAACCGTATCGTCGTTCTTCAGCGGCATGGGGGACGACGGCAGTGACCTTGGTGTGGCCGAAGAGAGGTAGTACTCGGCCGCTGCCGCCTCCCGATAAGCCTGGAGAACCTCGGCGTTCTGGGTCACGGTGTAGTTGTTATTCTGACGGTGGGCCAGTTCCAGGTTGTTGCCGTTGAAGTAGTGGACGGCCTTGACCCGTGGGTATAGCCGAGGCAGGGCCGCATAGAGCGACCGGATGCTCCGGACCGCGAAACCCACAGTTTCCTTACCTTCGACCGCCGAGTAGTGCGTCGCGCCGTACTCTCCGATCACGATCGGCTTTCGGGGAGCGTAGTCTCGATAGATCCGCTGAAGCTTCGTGACGGGGTTCACGCGGTCGCCTGGAGTTCTTTTGTTCTGGTTGTAGTAGGTAACACTATACATATTGACGCCGACCCAATCGACCGCGTCGTCGCCTGGATAGTAGAGGTTCGTCCCCCCGACCGGGGTCGTGTAGGGCACCCACAGCATGGCCACATTGGGCGCGCGCTCCTTCATCACGCGGGAGACCAGACGGAACTTCGCCCGATAAAGGGCGGTGTCGCCGTGCCACCTCACCCAAGGCCCGTTCATCTCGCTCGCAAAGCGAAGGAAGATTTTCGCGCCCGTGTCCTTCAGGTCGTCGGCGAGAGATTGAAGGTAATGGTCGTCTCGAACGAACTCAAGGCCATTGTTCGGTTCAAGGGCGATATGGACGATCCGGTCTTCCATCGCCAGGGCCGTGATCCACTGTTTGGGGAGCCTTGTGCCATAGCCGACATAGCAAAAGTAGGAACTGTGCTTCTTGCCGACGATCCTTTCGAACTCGTCAGGAAGACGGTGTTGGCGGCCCGTAGAGTCCGTGAAGGTGCTTTGGAGCCTATTGTCCAGGTCGATGTACGCCCCAAGAAAGCAGCCGTACTTCGGTTCGTGGACGGCCCCCGAGTAGACCGACCGGGCCTCTTCGGCAGTCGGAACCCTTTCGATGAACAAGGGAAGCCCAGTCGGAGCCTTGGCCACGAGAGACAAGCCAAGGGCCGCGGTCGCCATCCCTGTCATCGAAGCGATCATACTCCCAGCCTGTCAAGATTTTCGGCTCGGCACAGGCCGTGTCTCACCGTCGGTCATTGATAGATAGCCTTCTGAACCGAGAACATGGGCCGCTTCAAAGCCGAGAAAGGCATCCTCTTCACGTGGCCGTCGCACCAGATCGTCGTCGAGCCGTCCCGATGGAGGAAGTTGAAGTGGTTCTTGAGAGCCGTATCGTAGGTCGGGGCTTGGTCGTACCAGTCAGGAAACTGGAGGAAGTTGCAGACAGGCACCCAGGCTCCGTGCTCCCATGCGGCCAGAGTGTACGCCGGATCCTCGATCTCGTTCTCGGTCACCCCGTTGCAGCTGTAGAAGGAGTGCGGGTAGGTGTCGCAGTCCTTCGATCCAGGCCCGTATTCGTTACCTTGCGCCTTCGGGTTTCTTGAGTAGTAGTTCGACCAGTTGTTCTCAAGGAAGAAGTTGTAGGCGTAAGCTAGTTGCCAGTCGGTCGGCTTCTTCGGGCAAACCCGGACTTCGTAATTCTTGAGGTAAGGATCGATCGCCCCTGGCCGAGGGTCGAACCTGGCCGGACGGGTCATGTTGCCATAGAACCCTCCGGAAAGACCGGCGTTCCGGTTGTCATATCCGATCCACATCTGTTGCCGGCGATGTTCGGGCCCAGCCGGGTTCGCGTTCGCGGCCGGAGCCCAACTCTGCTCATAGTCGTTGGTGTACATGATCAGACCATAGGCGACCTGCTTAGCCTGCATGATGCACTGCGTGTGCCGGGCCGACTCTTTCGCTTCGACGAACACGGGCATCAGGATCGCGGCCAGGATCGCAATGATGGCGATCACGACCAAGAGCTCGATCAAGGTGAACGCGCGGCGAAGGTTGAATCGGGGCATAGGAACCTCTGCCTCTATCATAGCCCCCATGTCAGGAGAAATCCAAGGAGGCGCTGAGATACGACCGCTCAAACCTTTCGGGCGCGACCAGTCCAAGCCATTCCCAAGACGGCCCATTCCGCGAGAACGCTCGCGAGAACGGCCACGGACGCGAGGACAACGCCTGGCCATCCAAGAGTCAGGCCAACTCCCAGGGCCAAGACAAGAATGCCAGACTGGACTACCGTCGAGTTGAGCCTCGCCATCGTATTGAGCTGAGCTGTCAAGACACCCCGCAGGAAACCGCTCGCTGCCTGGACAAGAGGCAGGGCGCAGGTCAAGAGGATCGCCCGATGCGCCTCCCGTGCGATCGAAGCCGGGGCGCCCATCACCGCAGAGAAGAACCGCTCGTCCAGACGGAAGGCGGCCAAGGCTATGGCCAGACCCGTGAGGCTTCCTCCGACACCGACGCAAAACCGAAAGAGCCTCTCAGGGCCCTGGGGCATCATCGAGAGAGCGATGACGACCTCCGGAAGGGCGAAGACGATCGTTCGGAGCGGAAAGCCCAAGGACAGGCTTGTCTGCCATGCCGCCATCGCCAAAATCCGATCGGGCGATTGGGCCAAGGCGCTGGACGTGACAGGAAGAGTCGCCATGAAGACCAAGGTCGCCGCCGTCAACGGCCAATGGAACTTGACCAGGGACTTCAAACCGATCTCGTTTCCGTCGTGCGGCAAGACGCTCGCCGACCGAAGGGGCCGCCGTGACGCCACCTCGATGAAGGCCGCCTCGACGATCACCGAGACCACCAAAGCCAGAGCCGCGACCATCACGCCGGGGATCCGTCCAGACTGAAACAGGGCAAGGCTGACAAGCGCGATGGTCGCCATCCTCAGGCCGGTGCCAACCCCGATCAATCTCGTTTGGCCGGCCCGGATAAGCATTCCCTGAACGTGCCTTCGCCACCCGATGGCCGGGCTCCAAGGAATCAGGCAGGCCATCGGCACGCGCCCGGCTTCAGCCACTTCGTGCGGCCATTTGAGCAGCCCCTTGGTGACAAGGTCATAAAGAGGCGTCAACGCGACGACGGCGTGGACGATCCCAGTGAGGGCCATGAGCCAGAGCGTGAACCGCCTGATCGACCGATAGGCCGGGGCTGAGGTTCCGAGGGTCGTCGAGGTCGTCAGCAGGTCGATGACCGGGCTCTCGATGAAGAGAGCCAGGGAGACGAGGCCAAGAAGGGCGGCCGCGTTCAGTTCGGGGTCAGGGCCGCGGTTGACCACCGCGGTGCAGATGGGCAACTCGGCCGCCATCATCAGCCACGATGCGGCCAGGGGAGCAAAAACGGTCAAAATCCGCCGGTTTGTCAGCGGACTTGCCGCAGAATCACCCACCGATCACAGAGTACCGGTCTTCCTGGTTGGGCTGTGCCGACACCACGGCCATGGCGGGGGCCGCTTGGCCCGCTTCTCCGTTCACCCCGAGAGCCACGATCTCATCAAGAGACTCGATGAACGCCGCCACGACTTCGGGATCGAACAAGCGGCCCGCTTGCTCGGCCAAGTAGGTGCGGGCCTCGTCGATCGTCCAGGCCCTCTTGTAAGTGCGCTCACTGGTCAAGGCGTCGAACACGTCGCACACAGCGACGATCCGCCCTTCGAGCGGGATCCTCTCCCCAGCGAGACCAGCAGGATAGCCGCTGCCGTCCCATCGCTCGTGGTGGGTGAGGGCGATGGCTCGCGCGACCTGCAGCACCTCCAAGTCAGAGCCCTCAAGGAGGTTCGCGCCGTATTCTGTGTGCTTCTCCATCACGGACCTCTCTTCGGGAGTCAGAGGGCCTGCCTTGCTCAGCACTGAGTCAGGAATACCGATCTTGCCGATGTCGTGAAGCATCGACGCTTGGCTCAAAACTTGGACACGGGTCTCAGGCAGTCCCAGCTTCCTGGCGACGATGCCGCTTCCCTGGCCGATCCTCATGTTGTGCCCGTTGCGCATTCCATCGCGGAACTCGGCGGCGAGGGCCAGCCTATTGACCAAGTCGAGTTTCGCCTTGAGCGACTCTTGATGATGCCGGTCGATGGCCTTCACGAGATGATGGACAAACGCGAAGAGGAGGACGGAGGTCGCAAGGATGTAAGTCGCCGCTTCGATCCAAACCGGGTCGTCCCAAGCCGAATAAGGCGGCTCGAGAAAGGGCTGGACTTTGTTCCGCGCCAGACCCCAGAGGAGCGCGAAGAACAGATAGGCGAGCGTGATGAGGAACGACGTTTTGAAAGCGTTCGATTTCGCCCTGCCTTCCGACCTGACCCTCATGAACCCACCCTTCTCACAACGTTACACCATTGGCCAGGAGACTTGTACGTGTTTTTGCGGACATGGCCGCGAAACTTACGTCCTAGAACAACTTGATTGGCCTCTCTCAGCCCAGAGACGAACGGACAGGCCAGGACGATCCTCGATTTCAAGCCGATCCGAGCTCATGGTGAGATTGTCTCCTGGCCAGGACCTGGAGGTTCCCAGAGGTAGCCTGAACCTGTGGCAGACAGCATTCGAATGACACCGTCCGGGCTGGCCGTCCCAGACGAACCGATCGTCCCCTTCATCGAGGGCGACGGGACTGGCCCCGATATCTGGAGGGCCAGTGTGCGGGTGCTGGATGCGGCGGTCGATCGGGCCTACGGCGGAGCGAGAAAGATCGCGTGGAGGGAAGTGCTGGCGGGGGAGAAAGCCTTTGAGCAGCGCGGGGACTGGTTGCCGTCCGAAACCGTCGAGGCGTTCCGAGAGCACTTGGTGGGGATCAAGGGGCCCTTGACGACACCGGTCGGGAAAGGCATGAGGTCCCTGAATGTGGCCCTCCGGCAACTCCTCGACCTCTATGTTTGTTTGCGGCCCGTGCGCTGGTTTCCAGGCGTGCCGTCGCCGGTCGTCAGCCCGGGCGATGTCGACATGGTCATCTTTAGAGAGAACACCGAGGACATCTACGCTGGGATCGAGTTCCCTTCAGGGTCCGCTGAATCAGCCAAGCTGATCGCGTTTCTCCAGGAGGAGTTTCCGCAGTTCTTGGAGAAGGTCAGGTTCGGGACGGCGGAAAAGACCGAGAAGTTCGTCCAACAGTCGAGCGGTGAAGGGTTCGCCCAAGGTTGCGGGGCGGTCGAAGTCGGATTCGGCCTGAAGCCCGTCAGCCGTCTTGGAACGCGCCGGTTGGTTCACGCGGCTATTCGACATGCGGTCGAGCATGGGCGCAAGAGCGTGACCCTCGTCCACAAGGGAAACATCATGAAGTACACAGAAGGATCGTTCCGCGACTGGGGTTATGAACTCGCCAGGGAGGTGTTCGGGGCCGTGGAACTCAACGGGGGCCCTTGGCTGACGATCCCCGAAGGACGCCCAGGGGCCGGGATCGAGATCAAAGACGTGATCGCCGACAACTTTTTGCAGCAGATCCTGCTGAGGCCCAAGGAGTATGACGTCGTCGCGACGCTCAACCTCAATGGCGACTACGTGTCGGACGCCTTGGCCGCCCAAGTGGGCGGCATCGGCATCGCCCCAGGTGGGAACATCAACCCCGTGACGGGCCACGCCGTGTTCGAGGCGACTCACGGAACAGCTCCCAAGTACGCCGGACTCGACCGTGTCAATCCCTCCTCAGTCGTGTTGTCCGGCGAAATGTTGCTCAGACATCTCGGGTGGGTCGAAGCGGCCGACCTCGTGATCCGTGGCGTGGAGTCGGCGATCGCCTCGGGCCGTGTCACCTATGACTTTGCCCGGTCCATGCCCGGAGCGACCGAGGTGTCCACGAGCCAGTTTGGAGACGCGATCATCGCGGGGATGAGTCGTGGTTCCTAGTCGGTAACGAGGCCTGCAACTTTGCGGGCGCTGAAGCCTGCAGACAGCCCAGTCCATTAGATTCGATAGCGCTTTTGTACAGAAATCCTTAGTCTTTCTGCTAGATTTCGGACGAGGCGTTGCCGTTTGGCGCGTTGACTGCACCATAATGCCCGTGTCCTCTCGCAAGTGAGGACGAATTGCCGACCCTTATGGAGTCGGTTTGCCTGCCAGGCGAAAAACTTGAGAGGTTGTATGTACAACAAGTGCCTTCTTTCTGCCCTTCTTGCCGTCGGGGCTGTTTCGTCCCACGCCAGCTTCACCGTGGCCACCTTCGCGGATCCGGCTTCCGGGTCTGGAACGCCCCTCTTCGTCTTCGACAAGACGAACAAGACTCTTGACGCAGGTTGGTCTGTCGATGGCTTGACGCTTCAGACCCCTGGCCTGATTGGCGGCGGTTCGGTCGCGGACGCCAGGTTCGTGATGAGCCAAGTGGCGCTGACCGAACTGATCCCGAACACGCTCTATCAAATGGGCCGGGGCCAGGTCAAGTTCTACACGAGCGATCCGTCCAGCCCGTTCTTCACCGTCGACTTTGACGGCGGCCTGTTCCTCGATCCGTTCAGCGCCGGCGCCAGCGAGCTTCGTGGCAACATGGTGAACTTCTCTGGGCCGAACGTGCCTGGCGGGCTTAGCCAAGAGCAGTTCGCTTTCAGCTTGGCCAATGCGGTCGAAATGGGCGACAAGATCACTTACACCGCCTCCTTCACGTCGTCGGCCGTGCCGGAGCCCGGAACCCTCGCCGTTCTCGGGCTTGGTATCAGTGGCCTCATCGCCCGACGCCGCAGAAAGTCGTAAGCAACGGTTCTCAAACAGTCCCTTGGCCGAACTGGCTATCGGCGCCCGCTCAAGTTCAGCGAGGCGCCGATTCTTTCGTTTGGTGCGGGCCTTTCAGGACGTGCCATCCTGCTAGGGCCCAACCAGCGATCATGAGGCTGCCGCCGATCGGGGCTATGGCTCCCAGGAACCTCGGGCCCCCGAGAACCAGGCCGTAGAGCGAGGCGCTAAAGATGGCGATCCCAGCCGCGGCCGTCCAAAGCCAGGGCCATGCCCGAGGCGAGGGGATCAATGAACCGGCAAGGAGCGCGGCCGAGCCCCAGGCGTGATACTGATGCCCGGTGCGGAAGGTCTCTAAGGCAGCGGCCGAGACCATGCTCTTCAGGGCATGGGCGCCAAACGCCCCGAGGGCCGTCGCGACGGCCAAGCTGATGAGGGCGGTCGCGGCAAGACCTCTGTTCACGCCAACCGCTCTGCCAAGAACCTATGAAACTGGTGGACGCCAGACTCCCGGGCAGGAGAGAACCGGCCCCGGTCATAGAACCGAGATCGTAGACCTTTTTGGACCAGTTCCACGACCGCCTCGTCCTCCCTCTCGACGCGGTCCAAGTCAGCGCCAGCCCCCAGACCCAAAAGCTCAGGCCGCCAAACATAGGGGATAAAGGTCACCTTCGTCACGTCGGGCGCGATCGGTCGTACAACGTTGACGGACAAGCCCCAAGGATAGAAGTTGAGCATGAGGTTCGGGAAGAGCCAGAAGTAGAACGCGCTGACGCGCTGGCCAGCCTCGGGATGCCCTAATGGCAAGTCGAAGACCTCCTCGCCATCGGCCGCCGCCCCAACTTGAAGGTTCCCGGAAGACAGAAGCACGGTCCGATAGTCCGAGTAGGCCAAGGTCTCGTTCAGGGAGGCATGGATGTAGGGGATGTGGAACCCCTCGAGGTAGTTGTCCACGTACAAGGCCCAGTGACCTTTGACAAGGTACTCGCGGCCCCGCTCTGGGGCATGCCTGAACTCCTCGATCGGCAGAAAGCCGACCCGCTCCTCGATCTCCGCGATCCATTCGTCGAACGAGGTCGGAGGTTCGAGGCCGACGAAGACCAATCCTCGCCACTGCCCCATCGGGATCTCTGTCAAGTCGTCTTGGGGGCAAGGGAAGCCCTCGACCTCGTCGAACTCGGGCATCGACTGGAACTTTCCGTCGAGCCCGAACCGGCGGCCGTGGTACCGGCATCGAAGCGTGTTCAGGTTCGCCGCTCCTTCGACAACCAAATTGCCCCGGTGGGTGCACACGTTGCTGAGGCACCGGATCCGGTCAGCCTTGTCCCTTGATAGGACCAGAGGCTCGTTCAAGGATCCTTCCAACAAGGTGAAAGGGTGCACTTGTCCGGGAACCTTCACCATCCCGACGTCGCCGACGAACTGCCAAGAATTGGCAAAGACCCGGTCTTTCGAGGACTCAAAGACGCACGGATCGGTGTAGAACGCCGATGGCAAGGTCGAAGCCCGCTTGACGTCCGGGTGGATTTCGTACCCGAACCCCATGGACGCTCCGCTCCCTAGTGTGTGACCTTGCGGCCCAATGCCTTGGCCTGCTCGATCCAGTCGGCTACTTCAGAGGCGCTCGGCAACCGGTTCGTCAAATTTTTCGCCTCGTTGACCTCAGCCATTTTGGCGTGGAGGTTCTCGGCGTTGCGTTGCGCGAGTTCCGGCACTGAGTCTACGCCCGCATGCTCCAGGAGGTCGGAGAACTGACCAGCAACGCCCTTGATCCGGGCAAGGTCGGCGCGGTTGACCCACTCCAGAACGAGGGTCTCGCTGATCCCGGTTTTCTCGGCGATCTCTTCCCGGCCCTTCTTCGTGGCACCGGCCTCGAGCAGCTGCTCTTCCGTCTTGATGCCAGCCGCTTCAAGCTTGGTGCCGTACGCGGGCCCAATCCCTTCGATCTCAATGACGTTTGCCATGACGTCGCAAGGCTACCCGGACATGGATCGGGGCAGTGTCCCGTTCGTCACGAATTGATGGACGTCGCGTCACGATGTTTTCACGGTCGCTGTCTCACAGTGCCCGCATGAGAAAGTTCAAGAACCTGACCGCCCTCTTCGGATGGTGCGCGTTCGCACTTGGGACAGTCGGCATTCTCGCTGGCGTCTATCAATGCACGCTCGGCTCCTGCTTCCAACAGGACACTTGGGAGACCGCCCAAGGTCGAATCGCACAAGCCAGGATCGCCGCGGAGGCGAGCCCCGGTACGGCCCGCGAGTTCTCCTGGCGGATCCAGTACGTCGTCATGACCGACAGCCGAGTCCTGACCGTCGAGGACGATCGGTCGTTCAACGGTGAGGCCGAAGCCACAAGATGGGCTTCAAACGCGGTCGGGTCAGTAAGGACGGTCAGGATCGATCCCTCGCAACCTGGGCATGGGGAGTTCACCTCAACTTCAGTGTTGCCCCGAGGGTTGCTGGCCCTCCTCTTGACCTCGGTCGGGGTCGCCTTGTTGCTCGCGTCCACGTTTCGTCAGTTCACCAAGAGTCACGGTGCGACCCACGTGGCGCCCTCTGGCGTGAACCTGGCACGAATGTGACCGGAATAGGCGAGCTTGAGCCAGTCCAACGTCGCGACTTTCAGCACGATGGCGCCGAAGTATGGGTAACCATGCTCGGCTTCCTCGTCCGTCGGATCGCGGCCTGAGAGATCGCTCGGCAAGTTCACGGTCGGCTTGTCAGAGGGCGTTCCGGGAGCAACCGGCGCCAAGTAGCACTTGCGGCTGGATAGCCGACTTGATGTCCAGCGGGCTCTCCGAGCGGCCTCGTCCGCCCATTCGGCTTGGCCTTGGACTCTGACCTGAACCTTCTCAGAAGGGTCGTAGAAGAGGGCGGCCAGAGGTCCGGGCACGAATGTGGCTTTCGGACTGCGCAAGTCGGTGTGAAAGCAAAGCGTCCCGGCCCAGCGGTCGGCATGGCGCAACACGACGTTCCTCACGTCCGGTTGGGGAGTCGCCAAAGCCGCCAGGCGCCAAGGGTGGCGGTGCGAGGCGACGGCCTGTTCGAGCCCGTCCCAAACACTCTCCCAGATGTCGTCGAGCGATCCGGGTGTCGGGAGAGGCTGTGCGTCAGTCCCGTCTTTCAAGCGCCCTCAGTCGGCGGTCGAGACTCCTGAGGTACCACCACAAGCCGCCCAACACCAGCAGGGGCGGAACTGCCATCGAGAGTCGTGTCCAGTCCATAGTCTTTCGTCCATGCTTCGGCCTCACTGATCTTGACTCTGAGCCGGTAAAGACCGACCGCGAAGACCGCTAAGGCCAAGAAAGTGCCGTACATCCCCACTCGGTACCAAGCGTCAAGCTGTCCCTCCGCGATCGTCTGGGTGGGATGGAACGAGGCCTGCTTGACCGCTGGTAGTCGTGGAAACACAAAAGTCAGGAACGTCGCGGGGAGGACGATCGCCAGCGAGTAGGCCGCGCAGGCCCGTGAGCGCCGGTCGCCGTCGGATAGCCCCGTCCTGAGAGCGAGGGCCGCCGCGAACAAAAGGACGACCATCAGGAACGACGTTTGGCGCGGATCCCAGTGCCACCAATCGCCCCACTGGACGCGGCTGAAGAAGATGCCCGTCACCAGGGTGAGCACCGAGAACAGAAGCCCCAGTTCGGTCGCCGCCGCCACTCCCCTGTCGTAGCGCGGTTGACCCGTGCGCAAGAACCGGTACCCAAGCCAACCCGCCGCGAAGAGGAAGAGGGTGGCCAGGAACGCGTTCGGAACGTGGAAGAAGAGCGTCCGGGCCAGGGCCGGCTCGGCGAAGACTTTGGCGTCCGGCACCACGAAGTAGTAGCCCGTCATCAGGGCCAGTAGCGCCGCGCCGGTCGCGAGCCAAGCACGCATGGAAGTCTTTCTATTCTGGCCGGACCGGGCCTGACTCCAGCTTCCAGACCTGGGAGGCGATCCAGGGGGAGCCTGCCAGCGAGGCGAGGGCCCAGCCCGCCAGTCCGGCCAGAGATTGAAATCCGCCCTCTAAGGAACCTCCGCCTAATGCGACCCTGAGGCATCCCACAGCCAGAAACTGGAGCGGCAACACGGCGGGAAGGCCCAGCACGGCGACGAGAAGCCACTTGTTCTCGGCCCCGAGAACAATGGCGCCGCACAGACTTGTCGCCGTCGCCATACCGACCGCCGTCAGGGCCAAGCCCATGGCGAACAATCCTCCATGGACGACCGGGACGCCGGTGAGGGCGACGAAAACGGTCGCCAGCGAAGCGGCCACGACCAGTGCCGCCGCGACCGAGAAGAGCATCTTGCCCGAATAGACCGGCTCAGGACGGGCCACCGACCGGATGAGGTCGAAGGTGCTCTGGTCGTCCTCGGCCAAGAAAGTCCTTGGCAAGGTCGCGACGGTGGCGAACGCGAGGGCGACGCAAAGCATCCCGGCTGCGAGGCCAGGGCCGGGACGCTGGCCGAAGCTGGCGAACGAGACGGCGACGACGGTCACGACCGAGAACAGCAACCCAGAGAACAGGGCTTGCGGCGAGCGGGACTCGACGAGCCACTCTTTCTTGAGGACGGAGAGGGTCTCACGCATCGAAGGCGAGCCTGTGGGTGGCGTGCTCGAGGTCGCGGGGGTCGTTCGTGGCGAGTACGGCCGCCCCCTTGGTCAGGTGAGTGCGAAGAAGCGAGCCGACGACCGACCGGCCCGAATCGTCGAGCGAGGCCGACGGTTCGTCGAGCAAGAGCAGGCGGGGCTGGTGGAGTGTCGCAAGCAAAAGCTTCAGCCTCGCGCGGGTGCCGGTGCTCAACTCACCAGCCGGGCGGTCGAGCGACGGACTCAGCCCGACCGAGTCGGCCCAAGCCTCGGGCCTCGGAACGACCTGACGCAGGGTCGCGAACAGGTCCAGGTGCTCGCGGACGGTGAGCTGGGGATAGAGGGACTGGTCGAGGACGAAGAGACCTGTCTCCTCGGCGGGCGGCCCGGATAGACGGCCTTCGGTCGGGGCGAGGAGCCGGGCGAGGAGCTTGATCAGCGTGGATTTTCCCGACCCGTTCGGCCCTGAAAGGACGAGGCACTCGCCCGCCTTGAGTTCGAACGAGAGTCCCCGAACAACCCAACGGCTCCCGAAGCGCCGCCCGACTCCTTGGAGCAGAAGCACTCGGCCAGTATGCCTCTCCCACAGTCCCGAGCGGACCAAACGGTCGGTCGCCTAGGGACCCCGCAGTTCCCGAATCTCGAACCCGTGCTTTCCCATCCAGAGGACTTCGATGTTCTTGCTCCATTGGGCGACTCGGAGGCTGCTTACGAAAGCTTGGCGTTCGGCCAGCGGTCTGTCCTTGAACCGGTGGTCCAAAATCGAGTCGACGGCTGCCCGCCACTGGGGGCTGAGGTCGCCGTAGAGGTCTCCGACTTCAGGCAATTGGCCGCCAACCTTTTCAAGGATGGCACGGGACGCGTCGTCCAGGGCTTGTCTTGCCTTGTCGACTTGGGTGGCGGTCCGCTCGAACTCATCGGCAACGAAGTTGGCGATCGTTCTGAGATCTTTCGCCCTTTGCCTGGGGTCGTTCGCTCCGTCTCCGGTGGCCGTGAGAGCTAAGCGGCCGATGGGCAGGATTTCAGCGACTTGCCCGGGGACCGCCTGAGGCGGGGCTGGCGTTTTGGGAGAGGGTTGGTCGGGCGCTTGGTGGTCTCGCAATTGGGCCATCGTCTCTGGCGGCAATGCCGGCGGAAGATCCACGGCAAGCCATTCCTTCCCGTCCGTGAGCCAACATCGCCGCACGGGGCCGACGACGACCCTTGTTCCGATTTGGCCAGCGCTCAGTCCGTAGGACTCCTGCACCTGGCTGACGATTCCTCTGACTGCGGGGTCCTTTACAGGCAGGCTCGCATCGTCCCCTTTCCAAGCGGCGACCGCGGCCGTGATCCCCTGCACGAGCCGAGATCCTTGGTCGGCCCTTGTCAGGCGCTTGTCCACGAGGTAGCCACGTTGGTCTCTCGCGAAGAAGTGGAAGACATTCTCGTCGGCCCACTTAACGATGGTTTTCGCATCCTTTCCAGGCCCGCCAGGGCGAAGGGCCAATGCTTCTGGAACCTTGATCCGTTCTTCGACCTCACTCGCAAAGACGAGCCCAGTCAGGATCGGCGATGGACTGTTGTTCAACTGGCCCAACTGGGGAACAAGGGCGGCTAACGACGCGATCAAGCCGAGGCGAGTCGAAGCGACCATCATTCCGGCTCGCTGTTCGGGAAGACCCTGTGGCTCCAGACATAGCCGCCGTGCCAATCGCGGTCGCGTCGGTAAGTCGGCCAGAGGAAAGGGTCTTCAGTCCAACTCCACCTCTCGAAACCAATCTCCGTCGACCATGTCATGAGCCCGTGCTGGCGGTATCCCGGTTGAAGCCAAAAGCCTTCCCAACCGTATTCAGCCCAAACGGTCTCGTTACTGAGCGGCGTGAACTTTGCAGTCCAGGGAGCTTCCTCGTTCGTCGAGCCGGAGACCGTTCGCTGTCGCGGGTCATATCCTTCTGTGGTCGGGCGCCACTCCGACATCCCGCCCAAATTGGCGAGATCGTCGATCACGTAGTGCTTGATGCCGGTGACGAGCCCGTAGCCCGTGCGCTGCCACCAGTCGGCGCGGGCGAAGCCGGAAAGGCCCGCCGAAATGAGCATCAGCAGGATTGCCTTCCAGATGTAACTTAAAAGTTTCATACTGCTCGGAGCATACCGACGTCCCACGGAAGGTGTGGGGGGGGCTTTAGCCATGCTGTCCAATTCTCAATCGACTTGCGCGGTTTTGCGTCGAACGTTCGCGCCTGCAGACGGGAAGGCGGGCAGTGGTACGAAGCCGTCGGCCCTATGACTTGCTGTCTTGGACTTTGTAGATTGAGCCTTGAGCCTCGAAGCGCAGCTCACCGACACCTCCCAGGAGGCCGTGAAGGTCGTGAGTCCCAGGGCATGACCGCAGGCCATAGGTTCAAGACGGGTAGCTACTGGGACTCGGTGCCCCTTTTTTGGCGATTTTGCCCGGGACCCTTGCGCGGGGAAAAATGGCGTGCCTATAATAGCCCTTGACCCTGAAGAAGGGTGCCGCAGGTTGAAAGCTCGAATAGAGGATGGTTGTGACGCAGCGCAACAGCTGACGTCTCTCTCCGGAGAGGCGGTCAGCACCTAAAGCCCTGTCCCTTCAGGAGCGTGCCGGTTCTCACCCGGCGAGCGGCCTGGAGGACGGCTCCGAGAAACTCGCTTTCTTCGGAGAGTTTGATCATGGCTCAGGACGAACGCTGGCGGCGTGCCTAAAACATGCAAGTCGAACGAGGAGCAATCCTAGTGGCGAACGGCGGAGTAATACGTAAGCAACGTGCCCTCATGTCTGGGATATACGGCCGAAAGGCCGGGCAATACCGGATGTGGCCGTCCCGCGGCATCGCGGGGCGATTAAAGGTTTTTCGCGTGAGGAGCGGCTTACGGCCTATCAGCTAGTTGGTGGGGTAACGGCCTACCAAGGCGACGACGGGTAGGGGGTCTGAGAGGATGATCCCCCCGAGTGGGACTGAGACACGGCCCACACACCTACGGGTGGCAGCAGTTGGGAATCTTGCACAATGGGGGAAACCCTGATGCAGCGACGCCGCGTGGAGGACGAAGGATTTAGGTCTGTAAACTCCTTTTACCAGGAAAGACTTAGGACGGTACCTGGTGAATAAGCCCCGGCTAACTACGTGCCAGCAGCCGCGGTGATACGTAGGGGGCAAGCGTTGTCCGGATTTACTGGGCGTAAAGGGCGCGTAGGCGGTCCGCTAAGCATGAAGTGAAATCTCCAGGGCTCAACCCGGAAACTGCTTTGTGAACTGGCGGACTCGAGGGAGGCAGAGGTAGATGGAATTCCCGGTGTAGCGGTGACATGCATTGATATCGGGAGGAACACCCATGGCGAAGGCAGTCTACTGGGCCTCTCCTGACGCTGAGGCGCGAAAGCGTGGGTAGCAAACAGAATTAGATACTCTGGTAGTCCACGCCCTAAACGATGGATGCTAGGCGTCGGGGGTATCGACCCCTCCGGTGCCGTAGCTAACGCATTAAGCATCCCGCCTGGGGAGTACGGCCGCAAGGTTGAAACTCAAATGAATTGACGGGGACCCGCACAAGCGGTGGAGCATGTGGATTAATTCGATACTAACCGAAGAACCTTACCCAGGTTTGACATCAAAGGAAAGCCCGTGAAAGCGGGCCCTTGGCCACAAGCCGACCTGAAGACACCTGTTGCATGGCTGTCGTCAGCTCGTGCCGTGAGGTGTTTGGTTAAGTCCAGCAACGAGCGCAACCCTCGTCCTGTGTTGCCAGCGGGTAAAGCCGGGAACTTGCAGGAGACCGCCGGTGTAAACCGGAGGAAGGTGGGGATGACGTCAAGTCAGCATGGCGGTTACGCCTGGGGCTTCACACATGCTACAATGGGCGCAACAAAGGGCAGCGATACCGCGAGGTGGAGCTAATCCCAAAAATACGCCCCCAGTTCAGATTGCAGTCTGCAACTCGACTGCATGAAGGCGGAATCGCTAGTAAACGCAGGTCAGCTATACTGCGTTGAATACGTTCCCGGGTCTTGTACACACCGCCCGTCAAGTCACCCGAATTGTCTTCACCCGAAGTCCGTGGCCTAACCGCAAGGAAGGAGCGGCCGAAGGTGAGGGGGGTAAGGGGGACTAAGTCGTAACAAGGTACCCGTACCGGAAGGTGTGGGTGGATCACCTCCTTAAAAGAGTACGCACCGCGCGCCCCACTGGGGCAAGCGCATACTCAGGTCGACGCTGTGGCCACAACCTCCTTGAGCTTTCGCCAACGCCTCTGTCGAATGACAGGGGCGTTTTGCGTTTTGAAACAGAGGAGAACTGAGTCCCTACCAGAGCAAACCAGGACTGTCGCTTCACGACCATGGACAGAAGGGTCGCATTGTCTGCCAAACTCGTCTCGCGTGAGCCCAAAGCTGCACACTCTGACCGTCCCGGACCTGCTCTGGATCAACCTCCAACTGACCGGCGAGACCGTTCCCTATCACTATGCCCGGCTCGAAGAGGCCGTGTTCACTCAATTCGGCCACGGTTCGAGCCGAGACGTCCCGGCCCAGGCCGCGGGTTTTTTGACCGAGTTCGCCCGACTCAGGCCGTTCACCCGAGGCAACGACGCTTGTGCCTTTGTCGGGTGCCTGACCTTCTTGGCCATGAACGGACACCGGCTGAAGCTTGCCGACTCTGAGGCAGCGGAATGGGCGCGGGGTATCTGGGCCGACCCGGATTCGGTTCATGCCAAATTTCAAGAGCGTCTAGCTGTCCAAGAATCCGACCACGGATCCCACCCGGATCATTACGAGACAGCCCGGACGGTGCTCGACCAGTTTCCAGAAACCCTTCAAGAGCTTGTCAAGAATGAGGCTCCGGTTCCAGTGGGTTAGGCAGGTGTGTCCAGTCTGGAGGTCAACTGAGCCATGAGATCGGGCGGCAGATCGATCCTGGACAGCTTTGCTTTCAGGCAACGCACCACGGCTGCGTCGAACTCGAAAACCTCGGCGCAGTGCTGGCACTTTTCCAAGTGGGCGCGAACCGCCTCGGCCTCATCTGCCGTGAGCTCGCGGTCCAAGTAGTCATCCAGCTTCTTGAAAGCCTCAAGGCACGTCATCCCCTCACACCCCACTGGTCGCCTCCTGGACTATTCCGCGGGAGACCCCGACTTCCCAAAGGGCCTTTTGCAACAGCTTTCGAGCTCGGTGGAGCCGCGACCGCACCGTCCCGATCGGAATCTCCAATATGTCCGCGATCTCTTCGTAGCTGAAATCATTCATAAAGTACATCACGGCCACAGTCCGAAACTCGTCGGGCAAACGATCGAGAGCGTCTTGAACCGCCTCGACATCAAGTCTATCGATCAAAAGCCCAGCCGGATCAGGCGAGTTCCCTTCCTCGCCAAGCTCCTGGCTTTTTCGATAAAGATAGATGTCTTCGGCGTCGTCAATGGGCACGGTCTCAAGAACCCTTCGGCTCTTGCTCTTAAGAAAACGGTTGGTGAGAACCCGCAAAAACCAGGCTCGGAAGTTGCTGCCGCGCTGAAAAGTCTCAAACCCCTTGTAGGCTTGGACAGTCGCGTCCTGCAGAAGGTCCATCGCGTCGTCGGGGTTCCTTGCCAGGCGGACGGCCACCTTGTAAGCGACCGGGGCTACGGTGCCGAGCAATTCTTCGAACTCGGCCCGGTGTCCGACTTGCGTGGGGCCGTTCGGCATGTGGACGGGAGTATATCCCTTGGTCAGCGACCAAAAAGGCCATATTCCATCAGGCCCTGATGCTTCGGGGCGGAGTGCGAGTCTTGCGACTGGTGCTCCAGGGCTCCCCAGCGGCCATCCGACCGAAGCGGAGAGCAGTCAGCCGTGTGCATCACCAACGATCCGCCTTCTTCGCGCCACATCTGGAAGAACTTCACATACGCCTCCCGCATTCTATCGTCGCGGTTGGCCTCGTCAAACAGCTGGTTGCGCGCCGTGTCCTTTGAATCCTCGGCCACCAAGGCTTGGCCAGCCCGGTGACTGACGAGCAAGACCCGATGCCGCCGGGCGATCTTGACCGTTTCGCGAATCCTTGCCCTGGCTTCTTGGTCGGCTTCATTCGACATGGCCTGGAACACCTCGTCCAGGCTTTTGGGATGAGAACCGCCGGATTTGCCGAGACTCTGACCAAACAGAGCCTGGACGGACAAGGCATCGACGTGCTTGGCCGTGCCTTCCCATCCGAGCGTGTCGTTCAAAGCCACGGTGTCTTCGGCCGGCCCGCTCCAGATTCGCACGAGCCGTGAGGTTCCTCCCAAGACGCTCTCAAAGATCGAAAACACTTCAGCGGCACGTTTAGCCGAAAACCGTAGGCCTGCCGTCTTCGCGTCGCTCGAAAGGCGAAGCTCAAGCCCTTTGTCTTGGGCGTAGCTCGTCGTCCATGCCTCGTCGCCATACTCGACGTAAAGGCGGATTCGTGGCTCGGTCATAGCCATGGCTAGTTTGGCGAGTTCACGAACAAACTCGTCGTCCGCCCGAAGTGGAACGCAGACCCATGGTGAGACGTTGCGCTCTCGACAAAAGGCGAAGACGGTCTCAAAGGGAACCCCTCTCCAGGCATAGGTCGCGTCGTCCTCCCGAGCACGATCCCCCCATTTCGTGTTCTTCTCTGAGTTCGGGCGTGTCCAACCAGCGAAACGCAAGACTCTGTAGAGGCCCATACGCTGGAGAAAGAGCGGGTGATGGGGAGAGTGAGTCCCGGCTTGCGGATGCTGAGGCATCCAAAGCCTCAAGTTGCGGGGCGGGTCGCTCGGATCGATTTGTGCCAGCCGCAGGACGATCGGCCCCCCCTCGCTCACCGAGATCTTCGCCGAACCGTCCTCTGCAGGCTCTAACTTTGAGTTGACCCCGGTTTCTATCTGGCCCTTTCCCGTCCAAGACAGAGTGTACTGACCGACCGGGTGGTGCCCGTCCACGTACATCCGCGTTTCGGCCACTTGGCCCGGGCGAAGCCTGACGATGTTTCCGCTCGCGTCTGTCTCAAGGGGGGATCCATCGAGTGAGGACCAAGGCTCGGCGATCCTCATGATGTCGACAAACGGCCATTGGGTTGTGCGGCTCTCGATGGGCGCCAGGTTAGTCCCCAGGAGGGGGAGCGAATCTGGATCCTGGTTCGGTGCAAGGCACAAGAGCGCCCAACCAACAATCGTCATGGTCGGTTCAGGATACACCTGCTGGGACCATGCGCACTGATTGGGCCCTCAGAGACTTAGAACGAATATGAAACTGTTGGGCATCCACCATGTGACAGCGATGTGCTCGGATCCAGAAAAGAACCGGGAGTTCTATTCCAGGCTGTTGGGCCTCCGGCTCGTCAAAGTCACCGTCAACTATGACGATCCTGGCACCTATCACCTGTATTACGGGGACTCAGTCGGGAGCCCGGGATCGGCCATGACGTTCTTTCCATGGCCCAGCGCCTTCCGTGGACGAGCGGGTACGGGACAGGTCGGCGTCACGGGATTCTCTGTCCCACCTGGGAGCAGTGCTTTCTGGAAGGAAAGACTCCGTGACGCTGGGGTCGACGCCAACCAAGGAACGAGGTTTGGCAAGACGTTCCTCGCATTTGAGGATTTTGACGGGCTTCAACTTGAACTCATCGAAGACGATGATCATCGCGAGCCATGGCTGGGCGCGGGTATTGGGCCAAACGAGGCCATCCGAGGATTCCATAGCGTCTCCCTTTGGGTGAAGGAATCTCAGCCGACCGTCCTGGCCCTGATTGGCGCCATGGGGCTCCAGGAACGGGGTGCCGAGTCAGGCCGAGTCCGCCTTTCCTGGGAAGGCGTCGCTCCTGGGGCGCTCGTCGACGTCGTGGAGAGGCCCGATCTACCAGCAGGAAGGATGGGCGTCGGGTCAGTCCATCATGTCGCTTGGCGCACGCGGGACGAGTCAGAACAATTGGACTGGATCGAACATCTTCAGTCCTTCGGGCTTCGTCCGACTCCCGTTCAGAACAGGACTTACTTCAAGAGCATCTATTTCCGTGAGCCGGGAGGAGTGCTTTACGAGATCGCGACCGACGGCCCCGGACTCGCTGTCGATGAGCCGGTCGAGTCTCTTGGCGAGCGCTTGGTTCTGCCTGCGTGGCTCGAAGATCAAAGGGCCGAGATCGTGGCGAGGCTGCCTGAGTTTGCTCTGTCTGGAGGGGCCCCGCTTCGATGAGCGGTGTCGCTCACTTCAAACATGTCTTCCGGCCAGGAACTGGCCCGGTCAGTCTCTTGATGCTCCACGGCACGGGTGGTCACGAGCGCCAACTGCTGGGCTTGGCCGACTCACTCTTGCCCGGCGCCCCGGTGCTGAGTCCGCTGGGGCAAGTCAGGGAAGGCACGGCCCCGAGGTTTTTCCGGCGCTTCGCGGAGGGCGTGTTCGACTTCGACGATCTGCGGGGTCGGACACATGAACTGGCCGACTGGCTTGCTGAGGCCTATCAGGAGTATGCGGTCAGCCCAAAGGTCTGCGCCGTCGGATATTCAAACGGGGCGACAGTGGCTGCGTCGCTTCTTTTGATGCGGCCCGAGACTCTCAGCGGCGCCGTCCTTCTGAGGCCAAGCGTTCCCTGGGTTCCAGAGGAACTGCCCGATCTTTCTGATAAGACCGTGCTGCTGGCGGGGGGCAGACACGATACGATCGTCGATCCGACTCAAGCTGACCGCCTCTTCGAGGTTTTCACCAGAGCCGGGGCTCGGGCCGAGCACGCCTGGGCAGAGGCGGGACACGAACTGACTCAGGGCGATGTCGAAGCCGCTCGGGATTGTTTGTCTAAGAAGCTAAGTTCTTCCTAAACCAATCATAGGTCGCGCCAATTCCCTCTTCAAGGCTCGTCTTTGGCCGCCAGCCGAGAGCCGTGAGTTTTGAAACGTCCATCGTCTTCTCAGGGAAACCATCGGGCTTCGACGTGTCCCAGCCGATCTCGCCTTGATGGCCGACAACATCCTGTACCGCTTCTGCAAGGCCCTTGATGCTGACGGATTCTCCTGTGCCGACATTGATCATGCTCGGGAGAGACTCCTGCTCGAGCAAGAAGACAATGGCGTCCCCCACGTCGTCCGTGAACAGGAACTCCCGCCGTGGGGTCCCAGAACCCCAGCAAACGACGTCTCGGTCGGGCAGGGCCTCGTGGAACCGGCGGATCATCGCCGCCATCACGTGGGATCCTTGTGGGTCGAAGTTGTCCCCCGGTCCATAGACGTTCGGCGGCATGACGGTGCCGTAGTCCCGCCCGTACTGCTCTCGGAGCGAGGCACAAAGGGTCAGCCCGGCTATCTTGGCCACGGCATAGGGCGCGTTCGTTGGTTCGAGCGGGCCTGTCAAGAGCGACTCTTCGGGAATCGGCTGAGGCGCCAGGCGCGGATAGATGCAACTAGACCCGAGAAACAACAACTTTTCCACACCGGATTGATGGGCTCCCCAGATCACGCTCTGCTGAATTCCGAGGTTTTCCCCAATGAAATCCGCAGGCTGTGACTTGTTGGCTTGGATACCGCCGACCTTGGCTGCGGCCAACACGACGCAGTCAGGGCGAACGTCTGCGAGGAACTTTCTCACCGCTGGCGCATCGGTCAGATCCAACTCGGATCTGGTCCGTTCGATCAGGTGTGTATAGCCTTTCTCAAGCAGCTTTCGCCGTATCGAGGATCCGACGAGCCCCCTGTGTCCGGCTATAAAGATCGAGTCCGACTTCTTCAACGCTGGCATGCAGTTCCATTCCCTCCCGTATGGCGAGCGACTCCCAGGCAGCCTCCCGAACGTCGTGGTCGACCATCTCCTCGACCAAGTTCTCGAACGAGGTCGCCGGTCGCCAACCGAGCTTGTTCCGGGCCTTGGAAGGGTCTCCCAGGAGAGTCTCGACTTCCGTTGGTCGATAGTACTTCGGATCGACCTCCACGAGGACACGACCCGTCTCCGGATCAATGCCCTTTTCTTCGACTCCAGAGCCCGACCACTCTAATCGGATTCCTGCTCGCTCGAAGGCCAGTTCTGTGAACTCGCGCACCGAATGTTGCTCGCCGGTCGCGATCACATAGTCGTCGGGCTCTTTCTCCTGAAGCATGAGCCACATGGCTTCGACATAGTCTCTCGCGTGGCCCCAGTCGCGCAAAGAGTCGAGGTTGCCCAGTGCCAACTTGTCTTGAAGCCCAAGCGCGATCCGGGCTGCTGCCCGAGTGATCTTGCGGGTCACGAACGTCTCTCCTCGCAATGGGGACTCGTGGTTGAAAAGGATCCCGTTCGACGCGTGGAGCCCATAAGCCTCGCGATAGTTGACCGTGATCCAATAGCCATAGAGTTTGGCCACCGCGTACGGGGAGCGAGGATAGAACGGGGTCGTCTCGCTTTGGGGCGTCTCACGAACCATTCCGTAGAGCTCTGAGGTCGAAGCTTGATAGAATCGGACGTCGTTCTCCATGCCAAGGATCCGAATCGCCTCAAGGAGACGGAGGGTTCCCAGGGCGTCGGCTTCGCCCGTGTAGTCCGGAGCGTCGAAACTCACTTTGACGTGGCTTTGAGCCCCCAAATTATAAATTTCGTGGGGTTGTACGTTTTGCAAGACCCTGACCAGAGAGATCGCGTCGGTCAGATCGCCGTAGTGCAAGAAGAAGGGGTGCCCCCGATCATTGAAAAGATGGTCAATCCGTTGGGTGTTGAATAGCGACGATCGCCGCTTGATCCCGTGGACCTCGTAACCTTTTTCCAGAAGCGACTCGGCCAGGTACGCTCCGTCCTGTCCGGTCACGCCAGTGATGAGGGCGCGCTTCATCGTGCTCAGTGCTTGGTGCCGATAAGGCCAGCCTGGTTCGGATGCTCGCCGAGCCACTGGATGTTGGCCGTCTCAATGTCATACACGGCGCCGATGATCTTCAGCTTGCCCTGGGCGACGAGGTGCTTGATCTCGCTGCTGTTGGAAATGAGGTCATGAATCGACTGGAACACGTTGCATTCAATGGCACACTGCACAAGGGCTTTTCCATTGACCCCTGGGTTCTTCGCCTTGGCCGTCTTGACGGCTGGGGTGATATTGTCGACCAGGGCCGGGATCGATCCTCCAACTTGGGCGTTCTCGACGACAGCGGTGACGGCTCCGCACTTAGTGTGTCCGAGAACGACGAGGAGACGGGTGCCAAGGTGGCCACAACCGTATTCGGCGGTGCCGATCTCATCGGTGTCGGCGACATTGCCAGCGACTCGGATCACGAAGAGGTCGCCGATACCTTGGTCGAAGATGGTCTCGACCGGGACCCTCGAGTCTGCGCAAGAGAGGATCGTAGCGAAAGGCTTTTGACCGTTCGAGCCTGTCTCCTTGACCCGCTCGACTGTGGTTCGGGGCGTCTCGGGCTTGCCCGATACCCACCGATTGTGGCCCTCTTCTAGCATTCGCATGGCTTCTGCGGGGCCGATCGATGACGTGTCCTCGTTGCGGGGACTCAGGTTCAGATAGCCGAGCGCCAAACTGACTCCGATAACGCAAGTGCTGATTGTTGTCTGGATGTTCATGAATTTCCTCATACCAGTCGTTCAGCAAAATTCTCGGCATCCTCTCCTGTCATTCTTAGTCACCTCCAGGTAGAACCTGCCCATGAATCCGCATGCCGACTTGAACAAAGCTGGCTGGTCTGATCCAGAGTTCAGCCTGACTCCCTTTTGGTTCTGGAACGGCGATCTCGAACCCCGCGAACTCCTGCGCCAAGTCGACGAGATGCTGGAGAAGGGGGTCAGGGCCTTTGTGATTCATGCTCGGACGGGCCTCAATCTCCCTTATCTGGGCGAAGAGTGGTTCGAACGCGTCGGCCTCGTGGTCGAGCGGGCTTCCCAGTTGGGCATGCACGTTTGGATCTATGACGAGGACAACTGGCCCTCCGGCTACGCCGGCGGCGCTGTCCTCGGGCGGGATCCAAGACTGACCCCTCAGTGCTTAGAGTGCGAAAGGGTCTGGCTGGACGATGGACAGGACATGGACTGGCCCCCTCAAGGAGTCAACGACCCCAGAGGGAGGGGGCAAGTTGTCACCGCGAACGCGGTGAGGGTCAAGTCGGTTCGTCCTCGACCAGCCGACCCCCTCGCCTGGCACGGACCGCATGTAGGCGAACCCAAACCTTGGTGGGACCGAGGAGGCAACGAGATAGAACTGGACAGCAAAGTCCAACGTTTGGGACTTGCGCCGGGAGACACTCTGCGCGGTCAGCTTGGCAACGAAGGGCGCTGGCTCGTGGCCCTGTTCAGGCAACGGACGACCGAGTGGTACCCGGCTTACACTGACGAATACTACGTTGACGTCCTCCATCCGCAAACGGCCAAAGTCTTCATCGAGACGACCCACGAACAATACTATCGAAGGTTTGGGCAACATTTCGGCAAGACGATCAGGGGTTTCTTCGTCGACGAACCGGGTCTTTATAACAATTTCTGGGATCGAAATCCCGGATCTGTCCCTTGGACGGACGACTTTGCCGAGTTCTTTGTCTCAAAGATGGGACGAGATCCGCGAGACTCTCTGATCTTGCTCTATGAGGACATTGAAGGGCACGAAGAGTTCCGATTCCTTTACTATGACTTTGTCGCTCAGATCTTTGACGAAAGGTTCATGCAGCCGATTGCAGACTGGTGCGAGTTGCACGGAGTCTTGCTGACCGGACATTTGATGCTCGAGGAATTCATGGTTCCCATGGCCCGTTATGCCGGGAATCCTTTCCGAGCGCTCAAGTCTTTGCACATCCCGGGGGTGGACAGGATCGACGAAGTCTATGAGAAGACGGCTGAGCGGATCGCCTCAAGCGTGGCCCACCTGGCAGGTCGCGACCGATGCCTCAGCGAGACGTATGCTTGTATCGGATGGAAGCTCGCCCCGCCCTACATGAAGGCGATTCTTGACTATCAACTGGCTCGGGGAGTCAACATGGTCGCCCCCCACGCCTTCTATTATTCTATCGAGGGCTTCCGGGCGCACGAGTCGCCTCCGAGCGAGTTTTTTCAAAACCCTTGGTGGGAGGATTTCAAGCCGTTTGCCGAGTATGCGGCGTGCGCGTCCCAATCGATGAGCGAGGGACGACCGAAAAAGGACTTTCTTGTCTATTACCCGATCGAATCCGTGACGGCCCTGATCACTCCAGACTGGCCCCCAGGTCGCGACTCAGGACCGACGGAATGGTGGCAACTGCCCCATGCGTGGCACCCTGCCGTACGGATCGACCGCGAGTTTGTCAACCTGGTCGTCCAATTAGAGCAAGACGGGTTCGACTTCGACCTGATCGACCACTCGTTCCTGGCCATGGCCTCGGTCGAAGAGGCCGAGGAAGGGGCTTGCCTGGTCTGTGGCCACGTCACCGTCGACCGGCTCGTCGTCCCGTTCGTCCACTGGCTGGCGCCGTCCACTCTCGAGAAGATCCAAGAGTTTCAGGAGGCAGGCGGACAAGTGATCACCTTCGACAGTCCGGCCATCCCCCTGAACCAGAGAACGGTCGAGGTCGCCTCTGGTGCCCTTGGCGCCTTGAGCCTGGCTCTCGGAGCCCGAGATGAGGTCTTGTCGACCGAGCTTGTCCCTAGCGTCCGGGATCCTCAACGGGCCGAGAGGGACACTCGGGGCTTGCCAGCCAGGTGCAGCCGGACAACCGAAGCAGGGGAAACGGTCCATTTGGGGGCGAAGCCGTTCGCAGCCCCTGGGATCGGACCACCAGGCGGGCCTCAATCCAGTTCGAAGGAAGTCGCCCTTGACTGGACGGTCGAGGGACGACCTTCCAACGATCCTGTGACGGAAACAGCGCAAAGCGGCCCTCATGCCACAGTCCGAACCTATGAGGCCAAGTTCGATTGGCCGTTCCCGGGCCAAAGGGCGCGGCTCACTGCCTATGGCCGCGAGACCATGCGCACGGCGCTCAACGGAGTCGATCTTGGCCCACGCGCCTTTCCGCCCTATGTTTGGGAACTTGGTGAGCCCCTGCCGAGCGGTAATCAGTTGAAAGTCCGCGTCACCGGCACCCTGACCTGGCAGATCGAGGGTCGCTTCCGGGCATTTGGCCTCACGTCAACCGTGCTGGAAGCGGTTTGACGGCACGGAAGGGCCCCTGGGCCTGAGGGCTGCAAAGGTATCATCCGCCGTTGCCCGCGTGTTCGTCAGGCGGGCGCGACAACCAAAGCCACGGGCCAGGTGGAAAGGGAACCGGTCTCCAGGCAACCCGCGAGGGACCACGAGACCCCAGCAGAAAGGCCACCCGACCAAACCAGCCCGGCAACGGTGGGAAATCCTTTATGGCCAAGACCTGTCTGATCGTCAAACAGAAGCAAAAGCCCAAGTTCAAAGTCCGAGGCTACAACCGATGCAGCCAGTGCGGACGCGACTCCGGCTACATCCGCTACTTCGGCATCTGCCGCATTTGTTTTCGCGAGATGGCCCACAAAGGCCTGCTCCCCGGCGTGAAGAAGTCGAGTTGGTGAGGGAAGAATGCACAGCGACCCAATCGCCGACCTCCTCGCACGGATCAAGAACGGGCTCAACGCCAGCCACATGTCAGTGGATGCTCCGATGAGCAAGATCAAGCTGGAGATACTCAAAGTCCTTCAGTCAGAAGGCTTCGTGAGCAGTTACGAAGTGATCACGGAGGGCAAGTTCCCGAGCGTCCGAGTCCACCTGAAGTACGACGCGCGCCGCAAGCCGGTCATCAATCAGATGCGCCGAGTGAGCAAGCCCGGACTTCGAATCTACAAAGGCACCGACGAACTCAGGCCGCTCCGAAGCGGTCTCGCGACCCGCATCATGACGACCAGCCAAGGGGTCATGACCGACCGAGAGGCCCGTCGCCGAAAGATCGGCGGCGAGGTGCTCGCCGAGGTCTGGTAAGGGAGGAACGAAGAAAAGATGTCACGAATCGGTTTGCGCCCCATCCCCATCCCCGACAAAGTCTCGGTGGAAGTGGAGAACGGCCTCATCACCGTCAAGGGCCCCAAAGGCGAACTTGCGGTGCGTATCGCGGCTGAACTCGAGGTCAAGCAAGAGAACGGCGCCGTCACAGTGAGCCGTCCCAACAACGATCGCCAGAACCGGAGCCAGCACGGATTGGCCCGTACTCTGATCAACAACATGGTCGAAGGGGTCACCAACGGCCACAAGAAGACTCTGGAGATCCATGGCGTCGGCTACCGCGCGGCGCTTCAGGGCAAGACCTTGAACCTTTCGCTTGGCTACAGCCACCCGGTCACGATCACCCCGCCAAACGGCGTGGAGTTCCAGGTGGTGCAAGACGAGAAGGCCAGGACCACCCAGATCGTCGTCAGCGGAATCGACAAAGCCCTCGTCGGCCAGATCGCCGCCGATGTCCGCAAGTCCCGCCGCCCCGACCCCTATAAAGGGAAGGGAGTCCGCTACCAAGGCGAAGTCGTGAAGCTCCGACCCGGCAAGAGAGCAGGCAAGTAACCATGGCAACCAAGACACGCAGCGACATGCGGGTAGTGCGGCACAAGCGGGTCCGCAAGAAACTCCACGGAACCGGAGAACGTCCCCGCCTGGCTGTCTTCCGGAGCGGGAAGCACATCAGCGCGCAAATCATCGACGACGTGGCCGGGCACACGATGGCCGCGGCCAGCTCCCAGGAGAAAGACCTGTCCGCCACCGACAACGTCTCAGGGGCCAAGAAGGTCGGGCTCGCCCTGGCCGAGCGAGCCAAAAAGGCCGGTATCGCCTCCGTCGTCTTCGACCGGGGAGGGTTCCGCTACCACGGCGTGGTGGCGGCCCTGGCCGACGGCGCCCGAGAGGGAGGGTTGGAGTTTTAAGATGGGAAGAGGTCCAAGACTCACAGGTCGGCGACAGCCGTCGAACCAAGGACGTGACGGCAGGCAGCCCGAAGGGCCCCAGCTCGACGTCCGCGTCATCCGGTCGAACAAGGTCTTCAAGACCCACAAGGGCGGCAAGACCGCCTCGTGGTCGATCCTCGTCGTCGTTGGCGACAACAAAGGCCAAATGGGGGTCGGCATGGGCAAGGCCCGGGGGATCCCCGACGCTATTCGAAAGGCCGAAGAGGCCGCACGAAAGAACATGTTCTCCATTCCGATGATCGGCACCACGATTCCCCATGAGGTGACGGCCCGGTTCGGCTCTTCCACCGTCGTGCTCAAGCCGGCATCGCCCGGCACCGGCGTCAAAGCCGGGTCGGCCGTGCGGCAATGCCTCGAAGCGGCCGGGGTGCACGACGTGCTCGCCAAATGTCTCGGCTCACGCAACGGCACGAACGTCGCTTACGCCACCGTCAAGGCGGTCAAGGAGCTCCTCGCCCCGGAGGCCATCTCGGCCAAGCGGAGTATGGACGTGAACGAACTCGTTCCCTGGCTCGCCAAGGCCAGGAAAGAGGAGGCCGACCATGCTTAAGATCACTTTGAAGCGAAGTATGATCGGCGAGGTGCCAAAGAACCGCTTGACCGCGCAGGCCCTCGGGCTCCGCAAGACCGGACGGTTCGTCTATCAGGAGGACACCCCCTCGGTCCGTGGCATGATCCACCAGATCAAGGAGTTCCTCACAGTCGAGACCGTCGACGGTGTCACTAAGGTTCGGAAGCGACAAGGAAAGGCCGCTGAATCCATCGCCGCCGCAACTCCCGAACCCAAGAAGGTAACGAAGAAGAAGACCTCGAAGGAGGCGACAACGGAATGAACAGGCACGAACTTCGGCCCGCCAAGGGCTCGACCAAGCGGCGGCGACGAGTCGCCCGCGGCATCGGCAGCGGAATGGGCAAGACCGCCACGCGCGGCACCAAAGGCCAGAAAGCCCGGCGCCAGATCAAACCATGGTTCGAGGGCGGACAAACCCCCATCCACCGGCGACTTCCCGTGAAGAAGGGCTTCCGCAACATCAACCACAAGGAGTACGCGATCGTCAACGTCTCGGCCCTGGACAAGCACTTCTCGGCCGGCAACGAGGTCACCGAAGAGGCCCTCATCAAACTCGGGCTCATCCACCCCGACATGGACGGCCTGAAGATCTTGGGCCAAGGCGACTTGGGCAAGTCTCTCAAGGTGACGGCGCACCTCTTCAGCGCGTCGGCCAAGGCCAAGATCGAGAAAGCGGGAGGCACGGCCAACCAGCTCCCTCAGCCAGCCAAGTGGACCCCGAAAGAGAAGGTCAAGGCTGACAACAAGCAACCCAAGGACAAGAAGGTCAAGAAGGACAAGTAAGACATGAGCGCGGCGGTACTCGGCGGAGGGGGCGGTGGCCCCAGTGACAAGAGCCTCAAACTAGGGCTCGCCGATACCCTGCGCCTCGCATGGTCCGACGAGGATCTCCGTGGACGGCTCCAATTCGTCTTGATGATCTTCGCCGTGTACGCCCTCGGTGTCCATGTCGTCGTGCCTGTGCCAGGGGTCGACCCGGCCTCCATGGCCCGGCTCCTTGAAGGCAACCAGTTCTTCGCCCTTCTGAACACGATCGGTGGCGGCGCGTTCAAGCGGCTTTCGATCCTCGCCCTCGGGCTCGGCCCCTACATCACTTCGAGCATCATCATGCAGGTCATGAGCCTGGCCAACCCGAAGTGGAAGCAGGAGATGCAAGAAGGGGGCGAATACGCCAGACGGCAGCAGAACCGGCGCACCCGGCTCCTGACACTGGCCCTCTGCTTGTTCCAAGGCTTCGGCTTGCTCCAGCTAATGGGTAACAGCATCCCGCAGGTCGCTTCGATGCACATGGGTCTCAAGGCCGCCATTGTCGTCTTCTGGATGGCGGGGTCGATGTTCCTCCTCTGGCTCGGCGAGCAGGTGAGCGAGCGTGGGATCGGGAACGGCGTCTCCTTGCTGATCTTCGCGGGCATCGTGATCTCGCTCCCCTCGCTGGCCCAAATCCTCTATTCGTCAGCACTGGCGGGAAGCATCGGCTGGTGGCAGGTCGGCATCGTCATCGTCATGTTCATCGCCGTCACTTGGGCCATCGTCTACTTCACCATCGCCCAGCGGCGGATTCCTATCCAGCACATGAGGAGGTCGTATGGCACCAAGAGCGTCGGGGGCCATACCAGCTATCTGCCTGTCAGCGTCAACATGGCCGGTGTCATCCCCGTGATCTTCGCCATGGCTCTGATCTACATGCCCCAGCAGTTCGCGGCCGCTTTCCCAGCCACCCACCCGGCGCACCTGTTCATGATGGAGGTCGGCCGGTTCTTCAGCCCGAACTTCAGCCAATGGCAGGGTTGGGTCGGTGCGGCCGTCTATGCGACGCTCATCTTCGGATTCACCTACATGTGGAACGCGATGACGTACAACGTCGAGGACATCTCGAACAACCTGAAGAAGCATGGCTCCTATATCCCCGGCGTCCGGCCCGGCAAGCAGACCAAGGACTTCCTGGACGGTGTCATCTCCCGCGTCACGTTCGTCGGTGCGACGTTCCTGGCGGCGGTGGCCCTCACACAGTTCGTCTTTCCGCTCATCGCGCCCGTCCAGCAGCTGGGACTCATCGGTGGCACGTCGATCCTCATCATGGTGAGCGTCGCCCTTGAGACGATGCGCCAGATCGAGGCCAACATTCTCGTGAAGCAGTACGACTGAGGCGAAATTGATGCGAATGATCTTGGTCGGGCCACCGGGGGTCGGCAAAGGCACCCAGGCCGCCCTGCTCGAACAGCGCACCGGGGCCAAGCCTCTTTCGTCCGGAGTGATCTTCCGATCCGAGATCGAGGCGGAGACCGATCTGGGGCAGCTTGCCAAGAGCTATATCGACCGGGGCGAGCTCGTCCCCAACGGCATCACGATCCAAATGATGGTCAAGCGGCTCCGGGCTCCCGAGATCCGGGCCAAAGGGTTCGTGCTCGACGGATTTCCCAGGACCGTGCGCCAAGCCGAAGCCCTGGACGAGGAACTCGCTAAAGAAGACATCCGACTCCATCGGGTCGCGTCGCTCGAGGTTTCGGACGAGGTCGTCGTCGCACGGCTCGGCGGCCGCATTGGGTGCACCAAATGCGGCGAGATCTACCATCAAGTGACCAAGCCGCCGAAGCGCGAGGGGCTGTGCGACAAGTGCAACTCCCCGCTCTTTGTGCGCAAGGACGACCAACCCGAGACGATTCGCGAGCGCCTCCGCGTGTTCCATGAGCAGACCGCCCCCGTGGTCGACTACTACGAGGCCAGCGGGCTGCTCAAAAGGATCAACGGCGACCAACCGACCGAGACGGTCTACTCAGAGATCGTCGCCGGGCTGACGGGTTGAAGAAGTGTTTCGGACTGGTTCGTGGCCCAGACTGCGGCTGAGGTCAGCCTGTCTCGAAAGACAAGCCCACCGCCGTGAAACCCGCGGCTTCCGGTCGTAGCCAAGGCTCCCGAGACGCTCAAGACGACCGTGCCTTCCACCAAGCTTGCGGGTCGTTGAGTCGGTCAGGGTACTTCCTGGTCATGGCCCGAATCCACCTTGCCGATTCCACCGCTTGCCACCTCACGCTTGGGTCAGGATGGCGCCGGAGCTTTGTCAGGGCCGGTAGGGCTGCGGGATCTCCGAGCCGGCCCATCGAATATGCAGCGGCATGAGAAACCCGGGCGTCATCACAATCAGCCAGCTTCAAGAGGCAAGCAAGGCCGTTCGGGTTCCCGTGGTTGCCGATGGCGAGGATGACGGTCGCATCGGGGCGGCCCTCGTGACAAACTTGTTCTTCCAGCAGAGACAGGACTCGCGGGTCGCGCCAGCGCACGAGACGTTGTAAAGCCTCGCCTCGGGCGGGCCGCGAGCCGTCCTTGACGATACGCGCCATGGCCTCAAAAGACCCGGGTCGGAGCCGGTCAAGCTCATCAAGAGCTTGGTGCAGATCTTTGCCTCTGGGATGAAGAGCCGTTGAGGCGATTCGGTCGGGTTCTTCGCCTTCCTGCCCTATTGCAAAAGTGAAAGCTAAAGCGGCTAGGAGTCCGGCGCGGCGCATTCCAGGAAGGTCAACGTCGCCCGGACTCAGCAGGTTCCGGAGTCGATCAGGCTGAACATTGAGCCTCTGCTTTGACCGGGGTCCGCCCGGCGATCTGGCCCTGCTGGCCCATAATGCCAGGGCCGGATGATCGTGCTCAAGAAGGAAAGCGAGATCGCGAAGATGCGCGAGGCGGGGAGGATCCTCGCCCGGACGTTGCGCACCGTCAGCGAGTCGATCGTTCCAGGAAAGACAACCCTGCTCGATCTCGACATGCTGGCTGAGCGGCTCATCCTTGAGTCTGGTGCCGTCCCGAGTTTCAAGGGCTACCGGGACTACCCGGCCGCCACCTGCATCAGCGTGAACGAGGTCGTCATCCACGGGATCCCGACCGAGCGAGTCCTCCAGGAGGGCGACATTATCGACCTCGACTTTGGGGTCTATAAGGACGGCTTCCATGCCGACAGCGCTTGGACCTTCCCGATCGGCACAATTTCGCCGGCTGCCCAACGGCTCTTGAACGTGACCCGCGAGTCGCTCTTCCAAGGCATCGCCAAGTTCCGGGTCGGCAACAAGATCGGCGACGTCTCGGCGGCGATCCAGAAGTACGTGGAGAAAAACGGCTATTCGATCGTCCGCGACCTGGTCGGGCACGGGATCGGCCGCGACCTTCATGAAGAGCCCAGCGTGCCCAACTTCGGCAAGCCTGGCCGGGGGGCGCCGATCAAGGAGGGCATGACCGTCTGCATCGAGCCGATGGTGAACGAGGGCACGGCCAAAGTCGTCACTCTTGACGATGGCTGGACCGTGGTTACCGCCGATGGTAAACTCTCCGCACATTTTGAGCACACGGTCGTCGTCACCAAGGACGGGCCTGAGTTGCTCACTGTGGAGTGAGTTAAAGAGAACACATGGCAGGCCGAGGGCGACGACCCTACGTTTATCGCAAGAAGGACGACCCGAACAAGGAAGAGGGGATCACCCTTGAAGGGGTCGTCATCGAGAACCTTCCCAACGCCCAATTCAGGGTCAAGCTCGATGAGACGGGTGGCGAGATCCTTTGCTACGTCAGTGGAAAGATGCGCAAGCATTGGATCCGCATCATGACCGGGGACCGGGTCAAAGTCGAGGTTTCGCCGTACGATTTGACAAGGGCCAGGATCGTCTTCCGATACTAGGCGCCGAAGGTCCCAAAACATCGGTCAACGGCCCGGAAGGGTCGGGCCTCGCCGACCTGAATACCTGGTATCATCCGCGTCCGCGCCTGAGGGAACGCCCCGTCGGCGCGACTACCCCAAGCTTCGGCTTGAACCTAAAGACGGAACGAAGACCATGAAAGTACGGGCCAGCGTGAAGAAAATCTGTGACAAGTGCAAGATCATCAAGCGCGAAGGCGTCGTGCGTGTGATCTGCGTGAACCCCAAGCACAAACAGCGGCAAGGCTGAAGGAACCAGGACAAGAAGCTCAATGGCACGTATTGCAGGCGTCGATCTACCGAGGGACAAAGCCGTTTTCTACGGCATCCAAAGCATTTACGGCATCGGCCCCCGCCGGGCCAGCGAGATCATCGAGAAGACCGGGCTCGACCCGCGCAAGAAGATCCGCGACCTTTCGGACGACGAAGTCGGCAAACTGAGGAACGTCATCGACGAGGACTATGACGTCGAGGGCGACCTGCGTCGCGAAGTGTTCTCGAACATCCGGCGCTTGATCGAGATCGGTTCTTATCGCGGGCTCAGGCATCGCCGGGGCCTCCCGACCCGTGGCCAAAGGACGAGGAGCAACGCCCGCACCCGCAAGGGCAAGGCCAAGACCGTCGCTGGCAAGAAGAAGGCTAAGAAGTAACTGGAATGGCGAGAAAACCCACCACTCGAGGCAAGCAGAAGGAAAAGAGGCAGGTCGCCCACGGCCGAGCCTACATTCACTCGTCTTTCAACAACACCATCGTCACCGTCACCGACCCCCAGGGCAACACGCTCTGCTGGGCCAGCAGCGGCCACGTCGGCTTCAAAGGGAGCCGCAAGGGAACCCCGTTCGCCGCTCAGCTCAGCGCGGAGAAGTGCTCGCAGAAGGCGCGAGACCACGGAATGGAGACAGTCGACGTGTTCGTCAGCGGGCCAGGCGGCGGCCGGGAGACCGCGATCAGGTCCCTCAACGCCAACGGCATCAAGGTCGTTTCGATCCGCGACGTCACGCGTGTCCCCCACAACGGCTGCCGGCCTCCCAAGAAGCGACGCGTCTAAACCACAAGACTTATGCCAGCGATCCACACACTCGAACTCAATCAAGACTACGCCAAGTTCGTCCTCGAGCCCCTCGAAAGAGGATACGGCCAGACGATAGGCAACGCCCTCCGCAGGGTGCTCTACAGCAGCATCCAAGGCGCGGCCGTCCAAGCCGTTCGCATCGAAAAGGTCTTTCATGAGTTCGCCCCGATCCCGGGAGCCAAAGAGGACACGACCGAGTTTCTTCTCAACATCAAAGACCTCGCTGTCCGGTGGGAGGACGAAGGGACTCCTCCCGAAGAAGTCGTCCTTCGGCTCAACGTCAAGGGCCCGGGCCGAGTCACCGGCGCGGACATCGTTTGCCCCCCCGGTGTCAGAGTCGTCAACCCCGAGTGCTACCTGGCCACGCTCAGCGACCCGAAGGCGTCGCTCAACGCCGAGCTCTACCTGGGTTGGGGCACGGGCTACGTGCTCCCTGACCGGCACGAGCAGTACAAGGGCGTGATCGGGACGATCCCGACCGGCTCCCAGTACACGCCGGTCAAGAAGGTGAACTATATCGTCGAAGCCACCCGCGTGGGGATGCGCACCGACTACGAAAGGCTTGTCTTGGAAGTCTGGACCAATGGATCCGTCGCCCCGAACGACGCCGTGACCCAAGCCGCCCACATTCTTGACAAGTACTTCAAGATGTTCTTCGAACTCGGCAAGCTCGGGGCTGAGATCGCCCTGGGAACTGACGAGAACATTTCGGCCGAGCTCGCCAACGTCCCCGAGATCAAGATCGAGGACCTTGAGTTCAGCCAACGAACCTTCAATTGTCTGCGGAGGGCCGGGATCATGACCCTGCGGCACCTCGCCGCCGTCAACGAGGCCGACCTGACCAGCATCCGAGGCTTCGGCAAGAAGTCCCTCAACGAAGTCAGGGACAAACTCGCCGAGCACGACATCGAGCTTAAGGCGGCCAAGGGCGGCTACATCAACCTCGACCTTCTGGACGACGAGGAAGACTTCTAATCGGATCGAACGGCCATGCGACACAAGAACGACCATCGTAAACTCGGACTTCCCAGCGACCAGCGCCGGGCCCTCTTGACCAACCTCGCCCGGCAGTTCGTGCGGGTCGGGTACGTCCACACCACCCATGGCCGGGCCAAGGAACTCCAGCGCGTCGTGGAGAAGCTCATCACGACGGCCAAGAACGACAGCCTTCACGCGCGGCGCGAGGCTCGAAAGATCCTCGTCGGCCACTCCAGGTCGTCCGCCCGCCCGACCAAGGCCCTGGCCGGCAAGACCGACCTGGAGAAGCTTCAAATCCTCCAAGAGAGGTCGCTGATCAATGGCGAAGACCTTGTCAAGCACCTCTTCGACCATGTAGCCCCGCTGTACGCCAAGCGGAACGGTGGCTACACCAGGCTGACCCGCACCGGTACCCGCAGAGGGGACGGAGCGGACACCGCCGTTCTCGAACTTGTCCGGGACTAAGATCCGGCGCGTCAAACTCGCCGTCGCTTACGACGGCACCGACTTCTGCGGCTGGGCGCCGCAAAACGGACAGCGGACTGTCCACGGCACTTTGACAAAGGCAGTGCGCCAGGTCTCGGGCGAAGACAACGAGATCACCGGGGCAAGCCGGACCGACGGAGGAGCCCACGCCAAGGGACAGGTCTGCGTCTTCGACACGCGACGCCCGATCAAGCCAAGCAACTGGGTGAGGGCTCTCAACGACGTCCTTCCAAGCGACCTTGCGACGGTCGGGGCCCAGTTCGTGGCCCGCGAATTCCACCCGAGGTTTTGGGCGATCGAACGGTGGTACCGCTATCGCCTCCTGATCGGAACCCGCGACCCCTTTCGCGTTCGGTACACCCACGGAGTCTGGAGGCCGCTCGATCTCGGCGCCATGGACCGCGCCGCCCAGGCCCTCGTCGGGGAGCACGACTTCAGAGCCTTCTCCCAACTCATGCTTCCCGAAGCGAACACGGTCCGCGAAGTGAGAGCGGCCACGATCAGGGCGGTCAAAGACGAGATCTGGATCGACATCGTCGGGACAGCCTTCGTTCGAGGAATGATGAGACGGATCAGCGGCGCGCTGTGGGAGATCGGAAGGGGCCGACGGCCAGAAGACTGGATCGGCTCGCTTCTCAGAGAGGCTCCAGCTGAGACAGGAGAATGGCCGCCAGTGCTTCCAGCCAAGGGGCTGACCCTCATGAAAGTACGATATGGCAGGGCCCCCAGCGAGCAGGTCAGGCTCCAAGTACAAGAAGAAAACCAGGATTGAACGGACACAACAACGAAACAAGGAAAGCGATGAACAGGACATATACGGCAAAGCCGAGCACGATCGAAAGAAAGTGGCACGTGGTCGACGCGACCGGCGTGCCGATCGGTCGTCTTGCTGCGGCGGTCGCGCAAGTGCTTCGAGGCAAGCACAAGCCGACCTTCACTTACAACATGGACTGCGGCGATTTCGTCATCGTCGTGAACGCGGACAAGGCAGTGTGGACAGGCAACAACAAGCCGGACGAACTGCTCTATTGGCACACGGGCTGGCCCGGCGGACTCCGGAACATTAGTCGCGGAGACATGCTCGAGACCAAGCCTGAGAAGCTGATCGAGAAGGTCGTCTGGGGCATGCTTCCCAAGACCAAACTCGGCAAGGCCACGTTCAAGAAGCTGAAGGTCTACTCAGGCTCCGACCATCCCCATGCCGCCCAGAACCCCGTGGCCATGGAGGTCAAGTAATGGCGAAGAACGCGATCAGCTATGGCACCGGGCGCCGGAAGTGCGCCGTGGCCAGAGTCTGGCTCGAACCAGGCGAGGGCCTCATCACGATCAACGACCGAGACTTCAAAGACTATCTTTGCCGACCAGTGCTGGAGATCTTGGTCAAGTCGCCGATCGAAGCCCTTGAGGTCGACGGCCGGTACAACATCCGGGCGCGAGTCAAAGGAGGCGGAGTCTCCGGCCAGGCTGGGGCGGTGCGCCTTGGCATCAGCCGTGCGCTCGTCCAGCTTGACGAGGGCCTTCGGAAGTCTCTCCGTGCCGGCGGTTTCCTGACCCGCGACGCCAGGGTCAAAGAACGCAAGAAATACGGGCGAAAGAAAGCACGTCGCGGCTTCCAGTTCGTCAAGCGCTGATTCGTTCCTTCGCTTTCCTCACCGCCTCCAGAGTGGCCTGACACCTGGGGGCGGTCTTCGTTTAGAACCGGCCAAAGTTGAACGCCAGTTCGATGTCGAGCCCGCTTGACCGATAAGACCCGGTCGTGATCTGCGGATCGCGGCTCCTGACGTCGATCACACGGTAGCCCACATTCAATGCGAGGCTCTGCCAAATCTGATATTGATAAGTCAGATTCAGGTTCATCGTCTCTTGGGCGGCCGTGCCCGTTCCTCGGCCGTTGTCGATGCCAAAAGAAAGAGTGTGCCTCCTGGCAAGTTGATAGGACAGCCCGACTTCGTACTGAAAGTAGTCCTGGCTGAACGCCGAGCTTCCACTGGTCAATAGGGAAGTGAACCCTGCCCGGTAGCTCAAGCGACCCCAGGGCCCCCCTGTCGCGAAGAGCGACGAGGTGACGGTGTCGTTGACGTCCCGGCCCAATCCAAAGCGCGTCCTGTAAATGTCGATCGACCCGCTTAGTGTCGTCTGGATCGGCAACGACCAGTCGGCCCCAAAACTGAGCGACGTCGTCTCTGAGTTGGAAGTCAATCCGCCCGCGCTCTTCTCAAAAGCGGAACCAGCGTTCAAGGTGAGGGAGTCAAACGCGGTCCAGTTGGCCGTGACCGAAGCCCGCTGACGTCTCGCCGCGCCAGTGAAAGCCGACCCTCCGGCTCCGTTGCTGAACCCGTTTCCGTCGTAGCCCAGCCCTGCCCCGGCGTTGAATCCGATCAGAGACGAGCGGCCACCGTCGCTGTCAAGGCCGTCCAATCTGACTGAGAACCTGTCGCTTGGCCGGTAGGTAGCACCGAGGGCCAGATCCCGGCCCAAGCTCGTGTCCTTGCCCGCTCCGATCCGGCTGGCTGTGGCAGAAAGATCGGCGGACCAGAAGCGCCCGGCGTCATAGGTGAGCCCGATGTCGGCTGACTGGATGTTGAAGCGTCGCCTTGTCAGGGCTCCGTTCAAGGAGGCTGGGCCATTCGCAAACTGGTTCGAGAGATCGATCCGAGTCCGGAGTCGGCCAAAGTCGAGGTTCGTTCCGAGGTTCGTGGAGTCGAGCTCGGTCTTGTTGGCCCCGATCTTGGATTCGCGGCGGGTGTGCCCCAACTGCCAGGGCGCTCCCCCCGCGATCGGTGTAAAGCTGACGCTCGCGTTCGCAGCCGAAAATCGGCTCGAGGCCCTTTGGACGCCCGTTCCGGTCGAGACGCTCCCGTTCCTGTAACTTAAATCGTATTGCCACCGTGGCCCTTGCGGCAGAGAAGCGGACAAGTCGACCGTCCGTTCGTTCCTGGTGAATCCAGTGGACTCGATCCCGACAAACCCTGGGGCCACGTCGGTCAAGGATCCCTTGACCGTGCCGCCTCCTCTCACTGGCACGGTCAACACCGCCCCTCGGGCCTGTCCGCTTTGCCCGTCCGGCCCCAGGGCGCGGCCCGTCGCCTGGTGAAGCAAGAGCGATCCTCGCCCGCCGAGCCCGATTCGATAATCAAGTCCGACCACCTCCCGGTTCTGGGAAACGGTGCGAACCGAGCGAGGTGTATAGACGGCGATGACGGTCGCGGTCGGCGGCGGCTGGAACAACAGATAAAAGATCGCCGAGTTGTCCGCGTCGAACCGATAATCGCGGCCGAGGACTTTGCGATCGTTGTTCGCCCCCGATTGCACATAGATCTCCACTTCTCGAATGTCCAGAGGCTCGAACTGAAGCGTGTAAGGGGTGCCGGGAGGGAAAGCTTGAAAGGCTTCTCGTCGCCGGGTGCTCCGGTTGCTTGAACCAGCCCTTTGGCGGAGCGCGGTGACGCCGAGTCGCCCGGACTTACCGACTTCATAAGCCACGCGGGCCCCTTCGACCTTTCCCGCTGCGCCTCCGGCCCCAAGCGCCTCGTACGTGGCGACGATCGTGCTCGTCGGCGGCACGATCCTCCCATCGGCCGGAGAGCCATTGATGAAGGTCACCGATCCGAGGTCGTAGTCGATCAAATAGTCCTTTCCAAAACTCTGCGGAACACCGTCAAGTTGGATCGACTCAGAACCTCTGACGATCTGGCTGGACTGCAAGAAATACGGCCCGGGCGTGTTGTTCCCTTGGAAGCTGACAGTTCGAGCCTCTCCCCGCGCTTCACTGGTGACGACGGCTGCCTCAAGCTGCCTCGTCTTATAGGCCACGTGGGCACCGGTCAGGCTCTTGTCGAAGCGAGCATATGGGTTTCCACCCAAAGTCGCCTGGATGTCGCCGAAACTGGCTTTCCATGGCCCCTTGTCGACATTGACGGAAAATCGGTCAGCCTGCGGGTCTTGGAATCGACTGTCTTGGATATTGAGGTTGAAATCGAGCAATCCCAAGACCTTGTTCCCTTGGACTTGGAGGTTTCCAAAGTCCGTGAACTTGGACAATCCCCGGCCCCCGTATTCGAAAAGGTCGTAGCTGTCACGGTCGCCCGTCACGGTTCTCGAGTGATAGCCGAGACGCCTCCAGCCTGTCACTTGCACACGTTGGCCTATTTGATCGTCGAACCATTTGCCCAAGCCACTGGCCCGTTCAGACTCTTGCGCCGTCGCCGCCAGCGAGGTCACAAGTGCGAGGCTAACGCAACAGTCTTTGAAGCGCATCAATGTTGAGGGCGGCTTTCTTGCCCAGCTCGGCGCGCCTGAGCTTGAGGGCTTCGACGATGCGTTCGCGATCCTTGACGAACCCGACGTAGCCGTCATAGATCCGCTGGGCGGAAAGGCCTTTCATCGTAGGAGGAGTCGGGGCACCGATCTGGTTCGCCAGCGCGGTCACCTTCGGGTCGTAGGACACAAGAAAAGATGGGACGGCCACCGTGGCGGCAAGGATGCCTGCGTGCAGGCGCATGGCTATCAAGCCCTCCATGCGCATGGCCCGCTCTTGGACAGAGCGTGGCGACGTGATCCCGCGCAGGTCAGGAACCTTGCCGCCCAACCTTTTCGCAATCTCCAAGATCAAGGGCCCGTCTTCGCCATCGTCCATCGAGATGAAGGTCGGAATCCGGCCGCTTGAGTTCAATTGCCGAGCCAGTTCGCTGAAGACTTCGATCACGGCGCGGTTCTTGTCCTTGCCCCATGGTCTGACCGCGATGCCGACCGACTTCGTGCCCGCCACGCCGAACTCTCCTGAACTGTCCGAGAGAACCGGCTCCGGGAGCAGCCAAGCGAGATCCGCAGTCACTTCGGGAGTCACCCGGGAACCAAGCTCTTTCAGAGCGGAGACGGAGGCCGAGTCCCTGACGGTGACGACGTCGGCCTGGTCGAAAGCGGACTTGGCGAACCGCTTTCCGAAGAACGTGGTGAGTGGCCCTACCCCTTGGCTGAGAAGGGCGACCTTCTTGCCTGACTTCTTGGCCATCCCGACGAGCTTCGAATAGTAAGCCGCGCTCCGAATGCTCGTCACGTCTTGGAAGATGCTGCCTCCCGGAAACACGAGGACGTCGCAATCGTTGATCGCCTTCTGGATGGCGGCAAAGTCCCTGCGCGACACCCCTGGCACGCCGTAACGGCGCATGAGCGATTCAGGCGACTGGCAAAGGGCCAGAATGTCGTGGCCCTCATTCTCGATGCCTTTGACAAAGCCCAAGAGGATCGCGTCGTCCCCAAGGTTGCCGCAACCGAAGTACCCGCCGAGCAACAGTCGAGCCGCCATCCCACTACGCTCTGCGGCGCCCTCCCCAGCTGAACAGGATCCAGGCCGCCGTGCCGAGGATACCGCCCAGGATCAGGCCGATCAGGATTCTGGTCAGGCTCACTTCAACGGGCGTATGGAGGTGGCAGAGCGTATTGACCACGCTTGTCTGACCGATCGCCCCGACCAGCAAAAGGACGGGAGCCCATGTCCTCCAAGATGACTCTTTGGCGGCCATGACAGCGAGCCCAAGGATCAAGGCTGGGTGACCGATCAAAAACTCCTTGGTCCTTGGACGGGTCTGCATGACCCCTTCGAGCAGAGAACGCAGCTTGAGCTCAAGCCCGCTGACCGCCGCCGGCGCCTCGTTTCCAGCGCGGACGAGCATAAAGCCCACGGCGGCCAGGATGCAGAGCCCGGTCAGCAAGGGCCCCCATCTCACCGTCTCCCCGGCGAGGGCCGACAACCCTCCGGTCTGCCGCACCAACAGCCACGCCACCATCACAAGAGGCACGAAAAGAGTCACTTTGACCCCCATGAACTGGTCGAGTTGGAGCATGTAGGGCAGTCCGACAAGCATCCCAGCGGCGGAAAGCCCCCCGGCCAGAGAGAATCCAGTCATGGCCAAAAATGCGACGGGCGCGTTCGTGCGGTCGCGGCCCAGATACCAGGCGTAACCGATCACCGGCATCGCAGTGGCCAGGGCCAGGGCCCCCCAAAGCCGAGTCGCTTCGGGGCCAGAAAAGGCGGACAAGAGGGCTCCCGAGACGGCCAGCAAAGGAGCTGCGCCTCTGGATGCCCCTCCTAAAATCCAACCGAGCCAGGCCAATGCTGGGGCTCCAGCGAGTCCGATCGCCCAGGGTAACCACGACGGGAGCGAGGGTTCATTGAAGGGCCTTGGAGTTTTGACCCCACCTTTTTCTTCGAAGATCGCGCCCCGGACCATCGCTAGAGAACCTTGAACGGAAGCGACCGGATCTGGCGTGCCGAAGGTCGTCGGGCGGACCAGGAGCCAGCGGACGTTGCGCTCTCGGAACGCCTTCGCGAACCTTTCGTTCAACGAGGCCGGATCCATCCGGTCCACCTCGGCCTGCTGGATCGAGTGCAACCTCAAAGTCCCTTCTGGCATCAGGCTAGCGAGCTTTGTCGAGCCGCCAATCTTGACGAACTCGGGCACAAGCAACTCCATTCCAAGGTCGTTCAGGGCCAAAGCCGTGTCCTCCACACACTTCCGCTGGCCCAGAACCTGCTCACCGGCAGGCAGATAAGCCGTCGCTCCGGCCTCCTTCGACTCGTCCAACGTGTCCCGAATCTGGGCCGGACCGAAGCCGAGAGTGTTCTCGTGCCTGGCGACGATCACAAGGTCGGCACTTCTGACGGCCTCCGCGTCCCGAGGGTCGATCCCGACCGGAACCTCCAAGAAGGCTCCCATGTCGCCCTTGAACTTGAACGCCGCCCCACTGGGGACCGAAACGCGCTCGGCGCCCCCTCCGAACGACCGCTTCACCGCCCGTAAGGCCCGCACGCCGTCGACCGGATCGACGACAGTGACGACCACGACGCCGGGATCGATCGAGTCGCGCTTGGCTTGTATCGACCCCTGAGCGATCAGGTCGGCGGCCTTCTCTGAGGACAAAGCGACACCCGTAAGTCCTGACGACTTCAGCTTGGCCAACAAGTCTGGCAACGAGGACCCAGCGAGAGAGGAGACGGCCTTAAGAGCCGAGGCCTCCATCAGTAAACCGACGGCCCGGTTTTCGCTCTCGACGCGATGGCGGGCAGCAACCCCGAGCAAGGAGATCAGTGCGACCAGGACGGCCGAGACGACCACCCAAGCCGGACATTTAGGCATGGTCGAACCCTTCGGCCCTCTTGAAAAGCCCAGGACGCACGAGGGTGCGACGTCCGCCCAAGAGCAGGACGCTTGCCATCCCGGCCATGAAGCCCCCAGCGTGGGCCCAGGTCGCCACTCCGTCCTGAGGGAAGAGCACCTGGACCAAGAACCACATTCCTAGCAAGACCCAGGCCGAGACATCAAACTGAATCCAGATCAATGGCGGAACGATGAACCGGACTTTGTTGCCTGGGAACAACAAGAAGTAGGCCCCCAGCACTCCCCCGATGGCCCCAGACGCGCCGAGCACCGAAATCGGCGAATAGGGCTCGACGAAAATCTGGGACACAAAGGCCGCGACCCCCCAGAAGAGATAGAACAGCGTGTAACGGAAGCCGCCGAGCGCGGCCTCCACGTTAGGCCCGAAGGTGGCGAGGAACAGCACGTTGCCAATCAGGTGGGCGAGGTTCCCATGGAGGAACATGGCCGTGAACAGCTTGCCGATCTCCACCGGGTCGCCCCGGTCGAACAAGGCGCGGGTGACTTCGGACGGGCGCATCGCCAAGTCGGCGAACGCGACGCTTGGGCCGAACAGCGCCCCGTTGCGATCCCACAGGTAAATGGCGACATTGATCCCAATGAGGGTCCATGTCACGACCGCCATGTCGCGCGATTGAGCACTGTCGCGGATCGGGATCACTGGCTCGCGAGTCTACTGTGTGTTGGCCCCGCGATTCGGCCCAGGTCCGTGCCGGTTCACTGCAACCCATGGCCAAAATAGGACGTTCTCAAGCACACCCGCCCATGAACCTTCCAGGCGACGCCGCCGAATGGTACTACGTCGGCCACTACGGCCAACTCGGGCCACTGACACTCGATCAGGTCAGTGAGCTCGCTCAGGATGGGGTCATCGCGGTCGATACCTACGTGTGGAAACAGGGGATGTCCGACTGGCGGCAAGCGCGAGAGGTCATCGAGTTGCGAGAGTATTTGGCTTCGGGGATCCCGGAAGTGTCCCCACCGCCGACTCCGAACCTGAGCCCGCCGACTGCGAGGTCTTGGCAAGCCCAGAGCCCCTTGTCGGCCCCTCCCCGTGCCGAGAGATTCCCGATGAGCCAAAACGCCTGGCAAACAGTTGGGATCGCCGCGCCACTCAGCGACAAAAACCGGACCGTTGCAGGATTGCTGAACTTCTTGCCAGGTTTTGGTCGCTTCTACCTCGGCTATGCAGCCCATGGAGCCCTGCAGCTCTTCACCGCCATGATGTGCGGCGTCGGGTTCATTTGGTCGATCATCGACGGAATCTATATCCTGGCCGGTGGAATCAAGTTCGACGGCTACGGAAGACGGCTCGAAGATTAGGTCCCCGAAGGCAGTTCGTCCGGGTGGGCTCGAGCGTCTAACGCATTGGAGCCCTCGATGCCAAGGTTCGCGTTCCTCGCCTTCTTTCTCGCCGTTCTGGTCACTGGGCCGACGGCCCAGCCTTCTGGGGCCCGTTCGCTGATGGTCGTCACCGTCCAAAATCGAGGCAAGATCACGATCGAGCTCCAATCGGCCAAGGCCCCGAACACGACCGCCCACGTGGCGAAACTGGCCGAAAGCAAGTTCTACGACGGGCAGAAGTTCTTCAAAGTCGTCAAGAAGCCTAGACCGTTCTTGATCCAGACCGGAGACCCTGGTTCTCGGACAAAGTCCATGGACGACCCGTCGCTCGGGACGGGAGGATCCGGCAAGACCGTGCCCTTTGAAGACTCTGGACTGCCCAATGTCGAAGGCGCGGTCGGCCTCTCGACTCGGCCGAACGACCGTGACAGCGGCGATTCCCAGTTCTACATTCTTCTTGGCCCGGCACGATTTCTTGACGGAAGCTACACCGTCTTCGGTCGTGTGATCGAAGGAATGGACGTCGTGAGGGCGGTGGAACTCGGCGATGTGGTCGTGTCGGTCACAATCGTCCGTGGTTGATGCCTTCTTCGCCCAGTAGCCGCTTCGCCCGTTCCGTCCTCGTCCGGCTGGCCTATGGCCTGTTGAGCCTGCTCTTCATCGCCTTCGTCACGTTTATGGCGAACGAGCTCGCTCCAGGTGACGCGGCGATGGCCATGGTCGGCGAAAAGGCTTCCCCCGAGGCGCTCCAGCGGGCGAGGGAGCAACTGGGACTGGACCGCCCATGGCCGGTCAGGTTCGTCGAGTTTGTTGGGAACAGCGCGCGAGGCGACTTCGGGAGGAGCTACTTTGGAATCCGGGAACCTGTTGCCGACATTATCGCCCGGACTCTTCCGATGACGGCGAAAGTGGCCTTTCCCGCGATCGCTTTGGCCGCCTTGGTCGGAGTCTTCCTTGGAACGGTCGCGGCGGTCTACCAGGGTCGGTTCCTGGATCAGGCCGCTCTCGGGATCAGCACGCTTGGCGTCACTCTGCCCAATTTCGTCCTGGCCCCAATCCTTGTTTACGTTTTCGCTTTGCACCTCCAATTGCTCCCCCTGAACTGGGAGCCGGTTCAGCGCGCGCCCGAGTTTTACTATCTGATCCTGCCCGCCGTCGTGATGGCGGCGAGACCGACCGCGGTCCTCGCCCGACTCACCCGGGCCAGCCTGTCCGAGACTCTTCAGCAAGAGTTCGTCAAGCTCGCGAGAGCCAAGGGAGTCCCGTCCTTTCGGCTCTATGTGGTCCATGGCCTGCGGAACGCTATCTTGCCGGTCGTCACCGCGCTGGGAAGTTCGTTTGGCATTCTCTTGACGGGTTCGTTCATTACGGAAAGGTTCTTCACAGTTCCAGGGATCGGCTTCACCGCGATCGACGCGATCCAGAAGCGCGACACTCCCGTCATTCTCGGCACAGTGCTTGTCACCGGGGCCTTGTTCGTCGTTGTGAACTTGGTCGTAGACATGCTTCAGCCGCTCATCGACCCCCGGATTCGGGAGTCCCAGGTTTGAAGCGCGGTTTCGTCTTCTGGGCGAGCGGCGGCTTCCTCGTCTTGCTCGTCGTGCTGGCCGTCTTCGGCCCGTCCTTTCGTCATGACTACTTGACCCCTCTCGGCCGTCCGTTCCTCCCACCGGGCCCGGAATACTGGCTCGGCACCGACGAGCAGGGCCGGGACATCTTCGCCCGGCTTGCCTACGGGGCCAGGATGTCGCTACTGGTCGGTCTGAGCGTCCAGGCCATCGCCTTGGCAGTCGGCATGGTGGTGGGCGTGCTCGGGGTGTTCGCCCCCCGATGGATCGCCGACCCCCTCATGCGACTGACCGACGCCATGTTCGCCTTTCCCGATATTCTGCTGGCGATCCTGATCATCGGGGTCTTCGGGATGGGCGTGCTGCCGGTCGTCGTCGCCCTTTCGATCACGGCCTGGCCAGCAGTGGCGCGCCTGGTCCGGACTCAGGCGGCGGCCATCAAAGACCGCGAGTTCTTCGTCGCTTCCCGGGCTCTTGGAGCGCCAGCCCTGTACTTGGTACTCAAGCACGTCCTCCCCCACCTTTGGGGAATCTTGCTCGCCGTCTCGATGGTCGATGTCGCAGGGACCATTCTTGCTGAGTCTTCACTCAGCTTCCTTGGCATCGGGGTTCAGGCTCCGGACCCGAGTTGGGGATCCATGATCAATGCTGGAAGGTTCGAGCTTCAGTCCCATCCGCTTGTGATCGTCTGGCCGTGCCTGCTCTTGAGCCTGACGATCTTTGCCCTCAACTTCTTCGGAGACGGATTGAAGTCTTGGGCCGACCCGCGGGCGTCATCCGACTGAGGGGTATCTTCGCGCTTCTGTGGGAGGCCAAGCGCGGCCTATCGGACCACAGGGGACATCCCGAATGCGCAAGAACACCAAGAAGACGAAGCACTCGACACGATTCCTCTCGGCCGTGAAGGAGGTCGAGGCCGAAAAACAATACGAAGTCTCCGAGGCGATCGGCCTTGTGAAGAAACTGGCCTCAGCCAAGTTCGTCGAGAGCGTCGATATGGCCATCCGGCTCGGAGTCGACCCCAGAAAAGGGGATCAAAACGTCCGCGGTACCACAAACCTCCCCCATGGCACCGGCAAGACCAAGAAGGTCGCCGTCCTCGCCAAGGGCGACCTGGCGAAGGAAGCCGAGGCGGCTGGCGCGGATGTGGTCGGAGACGAAGACCTCATCAAGAGGATCCAAGAAGGCTGGAAGGACTTCGACGTCATGATCGCGACCAACGACATGGCTCCACAGATCGGCAAGATCGGCAAGTTCCTTGGCCCCCGCACGCCGAACAAGAAGAACGGCACCGTGACCGACGCCATCACCCAAGCCGTCAAAGAGATCAAAGGAGCGACCCGCGTCGAATATCGCGTCGACAAGGCCGGGATCGTCCATGTTCCGATCGGCAAGGTCAACTTCAGCGACGACCAGCTCGCCGACAACTTCAAGGTCGCCCTTGACGCGGTGATCCGGGCCAAACCCGCGAGCGCCAAAGGCCGTTACCTGGTCAGCCTCACGCTCAGCTCGACCATGGGCCCCGGATTCCGGCTCGACACCGGACTGGCTTCCAAGTTCAGCGGCCACTAAGGGCGGACGTGCCGAGACCAGGCATCACGGCCTGGTCTCGGCGACCAGCCTCTGGATCACTTCCCAAGACGCCTTGAGGTCGCCCAAGAGCGGGGTCCTGGAACGGGCGAGCCGCACTTGGTCGAGGTCGATCTCGCACACCACCAAGGCGTCTTCGCCCATCGGGGCCTGGACAAGCAACCCGCCGAAAGGGTCGAACGCCATCGATCCACCGCTGAACCCCTTGCCTCCTTCGAACCCGGTCAGCATCGATGCGACGCTGTATACGCCGTGCTCCTCGGCCAAGCCCCGAACCATCCGCTCGTAGCGGAGCACGTTGCCAGGTCGGTCTTCGGCCAACCCACGCACCGGGGACGCCGATGGCACCATGACGACTTCGGCCCCGTTCAATGCGAGCAGCGTCCCAAGCACCGAGTGCCAGACGTCTTCGCAGATCAAGATCCCAAACCGCCCTAGTCGCGTGTCGAACACACCGAGCTTTGTTCCCCGCTGATGGAACCGCTCTTCGTCGAAGACACCATATGTGGGGAGGAAGAACTTGCGGTACACGTGCACGACGCGGCACGCCTGGCCGTTCCATTCCAGGTAAGCGGCGCTGTTGGCTGGCTGTCCACCGGTCGACTCAAAAAATCCGACCACCAGATCCAACTGCGGCAGGCCGCTGAGGCGCTCGCCAAGGAGGGCGGCGAGTCGCTCGGGGGCGAGGGCGACCTCGTCAGCCCCTCCCTCAAGGATGTATCCCGTCATCACCGACTCGGGAAAGACGACAAGACTGGCTCCTTCTTCCGAAGCTTGAGATGCCAGCCGCGCCACGATGCCGGCGTTGGTGGCGACGTCGCCCTTGGTGGGAGCGACTTGGGCAAGGGCGAGCCGAAAGCCCATAGCAACGAGTCTACCTAGGGTCCGGGAGCCTCCCGGATGTGGACGCCCTTGGGCATGTGGTCTGGGAACCCTAGCGCTTTGGCAATGGCCGCCGCCAAGGGTGTGGCGCTGCCGCCGACGGCGAGACACAGCTTTTTCCTTGCCCGCGTCATCGCCACATAGACCAGTCTTTTGGCCTCGGCGTCTTCTTGACGGCGGTCGGACTCTTGGAGCATTTGGAAGGCGCTGCTCTTGGCCGAATACCGGGTCGCGACCAGGCCCCGTCTGGGATCGGATGCCACTCTGTCGCGATTTTGCGGTCGCTTGAAAGTGTCGGGAACGACGACGGTTTCGAATTCCAGACCCTTGGATCCGTGGATCGTCATGATCGTCACGGCGTCGGCCTCATCGTCCATCGTTTCACCGAGTCCCTCCCGGTGACGCAGCTTCTGGATCTCTCGGATTTGGTCGGCGAAGTCGTGCGCAGAGAGTTCGGGCCGGTCGATCGCTAGGCTCAACAGCTTTCGGACATTGGCCAGCCGCTGGGTCGCCTCGGGGTCTCTCGCCAGCGATTCGAAGTAAGGCGACTCGGCGAAAAGAGCCGAAAGGACCTCCCAAACTGAGAGCCGTGCCGCCCGCCTTTGGAGGGGCCAGAACCAACTTTGGAACTTATCGAGGGCCGACTGGTCGAACTCGTTTTCTAGGGCCAGCGTTGGGAGCGACCGCGACAAGGGCCTGTCGGCCAGGGCCGAAACCACGCCGTCCAAGGACAGCCCCACGAATGGCGAATGGAGGAAGCAGGCCATCGCATCGTCGTCCTCTTGATCGACCAAGGCGCGCAGTGCGTTTCCGATGTCCCGCACCTCCATCCGCGTGTAAAGCGTCTCGCTCCCTCCGATGACCTGATGCGGCACTCCATGGCGAGAGAGGCGCCGGGCATGGTCGTTCATCGCCTTGTTGTCCCGGCACAAGAGGGTGATGCTCTTTGGGGTGTGCCCTTCGTCCACCAACTGGCGGACCAAAGCGGCCAAGCCTTCGGTGTCTTTGTGGTCCACCGTCCAAAGCTCGATGGCTTGGACAGGCGGGGCCTCGGCCCGAAGTGACGGCTCCATCCGGTTCAAGCCTTCTCCCCACCAGAACCCGAACACTTGGTCGACCGCGTCCAGAACAGCCTTGTTCGAACGATGGTTCACGCTCAGCGGAAAGACCGGCCATTGCTCGGCCCGTTCGAGGAACAACCGCGGATCGGCGTCCCGAAAGCGATAAATCGATTGCTGGAAGTCGCCGACGAGCATTTTGAACGGCGCGTCGATCGAGTCGATCAGACGATACTGGTTCGGGTTGAGGTCTTGGGCCTCGTCCACAAGCAACGCCCGGACCTGGCAGGAGAGCCGCTCCCTGACCCCGGCGTCTTGCTCGATCAGCCTCACAGCGAGCGACTCAAGGCTCGTGAAGTCGAAAGCCTGTCGCTCCATCATGAGGGCCTCCAACCGCTCCCAGGTCGCGACCGCCAACTGGACCAGTCCACTCGTCATGTCTGCGTCCTCCAATGAGAAGGAGGAGAGCCATTCGGGAACCCCGAGCCGCCGCTCGGCCAACCCTTGTGCCGCCTTTGAGGCCGAGAGGGCGTCGTTGATTTCCGGCGACTCAGGCCAGCTCTGGCGCGCTTCAGCCGTCATCTCTTGACACCAAAGGCGGACGACCGCTTCCTCGTCGGCATAGTCCAGAGCGACCTCTTGGGATCGGAGACCGGCGGCCCTCAGCTTTTCAGTCAGCCGGCTGACGGTCTGTTCCAGGGCCGAGTCGAGCGGCGAGCCGAAGCCGTACTGCCGGACCCCGGCCAAATGATCGACCAGCCGGCTGGCTTCTGGCGACCTTTCGATCATGTCGGCTACCGAGTTCCGCAAGGCTTCCCGCACCATCGCGCTTCGCACGTGTCCCTCGATGATCTCAAACTCGGGGTCGAGCCCGGCCGCCAGAGAGTTTTCGCGGAGAATCCTCTCGCAGGCGCTATGAAGGGTCTGGATCGGCCCGGTCTCCGCCTGTTGAGCGGCGGCGCTGAAGCCAAGGCGGTCGAGTTCGGCCACAATGCGGCGCTTCATTTCTGCAGCCGCCTTGCGCGTGAAGGTGACGGTCCAAACTTCGGCTGGACTCATCCCGCCTTCAGTGACATATCGGATGTACTTGGCGACCAGCACCGTGGTCTTTCCCGAACCGGCCGATGCCCGGACGATCATGCTGGGAGCCGTCGCATCGACGACCGCCAGCTGCTCAGGAGTCAGGTCGGTCAGGCTCATTGAAACGGGTCATGGCGGTCGCCATAGTCGTTGGAGGAGCGGCACAACTCGCCGAAGGGACAAGTTTCGCAATGTTTGCCCGGACGGGCCTCCATGGATGTGGTCCTCAGGATCCCCATCCCCTTGCCAAGCCGTCGCTGGGTGCGCGTTCTTGCTTCCGGCCCCCCTCCAGGCTTTCCGGAGACCCGGGTTCCGTCCGGTTTCGGAAAATCTCTGATGGGTCGGCCGATGACGGAGAAATCTCGGTCTTCACCCATCGAGGAAAGCAGAACGCCGCGCGGCACGTCCTTGTTTTCTGTCAGGGCTAGCAGCCACATGGCGACCCTCAACTGCTCAGAGTCCATATCGGGTTCGTTCCAAGAGAGAGGCTGACGATCGACGGTATAGGCCTCCGCGACCGGCATGCCTCGGATCTTCGAAGCCACAGGGATCGTCCCGACGATCTTCTTCACGCCAAGCTCTTGGAACGAGACCTGGTACCTGACGGATCCGGCATCTCGAGCCAGCGTCTCCCGACCTTTGAACTCGACCTCGACCCAATGCCGGAAGGCTCGGTCCGCGGCTCGGCGCAACATGGCCGAACTGTAGTCGTCGTGCCGGGAGCGGCGGCGATCGAACATTTCGGCATAGGCCTCCCAAAGTGCGGCCAAGGCCGACTCTGGATCGGGGGCCGTAGGGAGCGCCGCCTCAATCGGCAAAGACGTCAGGAGCCAAGGCCCTTCTTCCAATGGCTCTCCACGCAAGCCGAGACGGTACCTGGCCGCCGCCTGGAACGGGCAGTCGAGAGCGGCGGTCAGCTCGCGCAGTTCAACGTCCTCCTCCTCGCTTCTTCGGACCCTTGCGACGTTGTGAGGGGCGGTCAAGATTGGAGCCTCCGGCCATTGGCGCGGCTCCTCCAGAGCCTCCCGCAACCGGCGGTCAGACTCCGCGATACATCCCTCCAAGGGTGGCGCCAGCATGACCCTCGAGTGAGATACATGGCGAACATGGCCGTCAAACGAAGTTTCCAAGTCTTGAAGATAGAAAGCCGGAACACTATCGCTCTCGCCTGTCGACTGGGGGTAGCTGAAGGTCAATTCGTCAGTCGCCGCCTGGCAAACTCGGACGAACTCGTCTCGCTCTTGCCCGGCGAGATCGTTGGAGTCGAGCAGCGGAATGCCCCAGACCTTGCTGATTTCGGCACGGTCGTCATCATTGAACAGGGGATCCTCGCGCCGCCGCCTCGGAAGCGATCCCTCCAACAGCCCGACCGCGAACACTGCTTGAAGCGGCCCGAAGGCGTGGCCGCTTGAGACGACCTTGACCCCTTCTCCAGAAACCGGGAGCTGCACTGTCTCGTCCGACCAAATCGACTCGCACAGGTCAACGAACCCGTGGAGGCTCAATTCGCTCCTCCCACTTTGGTCATAAACGAAGGCGTGGTCGGCGAGCGAGCGTTGGAGCACCGTCTGGGCTAGAAGGTCGCGCTCCCGAGTGTCCCGGTCATGGCTCGCCACCGATTCGACCAGAGTGGTGGCCCCGACCAGGTCACGGAACAGGTTCAGCCAAGCTGTGAATCGGCGGCGCTCTGTGGTGGCCTGAATCCGCCATGCCAGAACTGCTGGAGCCCAAGGGGCCTCGCTCGCTCGGCTCTCCATCCACTCAACCAAGGAGGCCCAGGGATCCCCGTCGTCAGAATCGAACCGACAGGCGGCCTCCCAAAGGAGACCGGTAAAGGAACGGGGCGCGTCGAAGTAAGGGTTCCGGGAGAGCTTGGCGAAGCTACGGACACCCGTTGACGCCAAAGCCCGCAAGACACCGAGCACCAATTGGGCAAAACCGTTCGACAACAGCGAAACCGACCTCGGCGCCAGCACGGGCACGCCGAGCCGGGCCCCGGCCGCCGTCAGCATCGGAGCGTAGCTCGCTTGGTCGCGCGCATAGACGCCCATGGCCGACCAGGCGGCCCCGTTCGCGCGCAGCTCCAAACAACGGCGCAGTGCCCACTCGGCCTCGGCCAAGGGGTCGCCTGCGCATAAAACCGTCACGCTGGGCGGCGGAGTCTGGGTCGCAGGGCCTCCGAAGAGGCGCGACGTCCATGGTTCAGGCCCCTCCAGAGGCTCCAGGTTCAACTCAAGCCTTTTGGCCACCCTGCCCGCCAATTGGAACGTGCTTGGCCTCTTCGGGTCGTGCTCGACGACAAGGTCGATGTCGCAGCCTTGCTCGGTCGCCCAGAGGAACCAGCGCTCGAAGACGGGATGGTCTTCAGCCCCAAGGAAGACGAGCAAGTGGGGCAGGAAGATCCCGTCGGTCCGACCAAGGCTCAGGCAGCGCCGGACGTAGTCGGTCGCGGTCTCCCGGTTGCTGACGTCCATGGAGTCGGCGACGAGGTCATGAATGTCGGCCAAGGTATGGAGCTTCGATCGGCAAGGGGGACCGACGCTCTCGGCGATCGCTCGCATTTCCGAACCTGTGATCCCCCATCGTGAGAGCTCACGAAGACGGTCGGTGACCAGCCGGACCGTTCCCGCATAAGCCGAGGAAGCACTGAGGGGCGTGTCGTCGGGCAGGTCGCCAAGAGCCATCGCCACCATCGCGCGGAGCTGGCCACGGGTCACGAGCCCGGCCCGCTGGACTCCGAGAAGGTCAAGCGTCCGGGACAAGACCGCCCCGAACGGCAGGACCTCGACCTCCGAGCCGGGTGGCAAGAACGCATGAGCGCATCGCAAGAGCGGGTCGTCCAACGACGTGACTAACGTGCCCTGCCTCATGAGTCGCTGGGCCGCCGACTTGACCCCTGAACCGCCCGGGGGAACCCCCAGAAGCCGGAGCCGCCCTTCTGTCATAGTAGACATATTACTGTGAGCGGAGACAAGCGCCCACTTTGGACTCTGGGGAGGCAGCTGGTTGGCAACATCCTGCCGTTGGTCGTTGGGCTGCCGTTCCTCGTCTTCGGCTTGATCCAGTTCGCCCAGCAAGGAGCCGAACTTCCAGCCGCGCTGAGTCTGGCCGCCTTTCCGTTGGTCACCTGGCTCGCTACCAACTTCTTGGCGCTGGTCGGGAACCAGTCGCTCAAGCGCGAAATGGCCTCTCGCGTTCCGGCCATTGGCGGACTAAGGTGGTTCGTCGGGTTCAGTCCGCCGGGTCAGAGCGGCTGGCTCGACCCTCATTCAGACCTGGGCTACTTCGTCATCCATCCGGACCGGATCGAGTTCGTCGGAAGCGCGACGCGGGTCACGCTCAAGAAGAGCGAGGTGGTGTCCGCACGCTTCCGCCCCAACGTCCATACTTGGCTCGGACTCGGACGATGGGTCAGCGTCGAGGGCCAGAGCCAAGGTCGCGCGGTCCGACTCTTGGTCGAACCGCGCGAAAAGGCCACCCTGCTGGGCAACCGGGCGGAGTCAGCCCGCTTGCTCCAGGCGATTCGGGACTGGCACCGAAGTTCTTAGGCCGCGTTCCGCCAGGCGTGAGCGAACCCGCGACAATGGGCGAGGTGCTGAGGCTGGTCGGTGAGCTTCCAGACTTGACAGTCGTCAAATCCAATGGCGATCGTCATCATTCCGAGGCAGGCCAAACTTGGCACCCACCAGTTCGTCGGATTGTTGCCGTACTCCGACGTTGGATAGAACTCCATCACGGGTTGGGCCCCCGAGTAACCGTGCCCGAATCCGCCGCGATAAGGGCTGAAATCGTCTAGGATCGCGGACTCGATGAACATCCGCTCGTCGCACACGGAAGCGAGAACGTCGAGGGCCAGGAGCGGATAGCGGAGGTGATAGAGGGTGCCAAAGCAGAACACCACGTCGAACCGGCCGATCCGGTCTTCTGTCGCCTCGTAGACCGACATCTCGATCCGTTTGCACCGGTCTTCCGAGTAGCCGAGCGACTCTCGGCAGAAGTCGAATGTCTCCCAAGCCCGCCGGTCCTTCTCTTCCAGCGTTCCTAAATAGTCGCTGAAGTCGTCGATCGCCACGACTTCGCTCGCACCGCGCTTGAGGGCTTCGAAGGTCCAGTAACCGTCCCAGGCTCCGACGTCAAGGACCCGCTTGCCTGTCAGGTCTTGGGGCACGCCATAAGAGTCAGGGTCCAAAGGGGCCCAGCCCGGCGTGACGAACCCGCCAGGGAGCTCGATCTTGTGGTACCAGAACGGAAACTTTGCCGCCTCTGCTTGCAGGTCGATGGTGGCCATGTGCAAAATCCTCGGAAGATTTCGGGGATTGCTCTAGGTTCGACCCTGAAAAACCTGAAGCGCCTTCCGACCATCAACGGTGGACATGGCACTGTCAGCCGCTTCTTCGCCGTTGGATCAAGCGATCCGAGCCCACCAGACCGGTCAATGGGACCGGGCCGAAAGCCTCTACCGACTGGCCATGAGCCTTGACGGAGACCTGGCCCAAGCCGTCCAGTTCTTGGGGGTTCTCTGTTGCCAGACGGGTCGTCTCGCCGAAGGGGTCGTCCACCTCGAGCGCGCGGCTGCGCTCCTTCCGACCGACTCGGAAGCTCACAGCAACCTGGGAAACGCCTATCGTCTCGTCGAGCTCTACGAAGACGGCGTCAGGGCCTGTCGAAGGGCGGTCGAAGTCGACCCTTCGAACAGCGGCGCGTGGGCCAACCTCTCACCGTGCCTCCGTGCGCTTGGGAGGCTGGGAGAAGCGGTCAAGGCGGCCTCGACGGCGGCCACCTTGGCACCCGGTTCTGCCGTGGCCCACAACAATCTCGGCCACGCGCTACTCGCTAGCGGGGAGGTCCAACCCGCGATCGCCGCCTTCCGGCGGGCTCTGTTACTTTTCCCAAAGTACACCGACGCCCTTCAAGGGCTTCTTTTCGCGATGCTCTACTCCGACCAAACGACCGATCGGGACGTGAGGGAGCAAACGGAGCGGCTCGGCGCGACCTTCGGCGACGCCGTGCTGCCCGGTCGAACAACCGGGCTTCGGACCATTGGCTACGTTTCGGGGGACTGGCGGAGGCACCCGGTCGGACGGTTCATGCTTCCTGTTCTCAGGCACCATGACCGTTCGAGCTACCGGATCGTCGCCTTTGCCGACCAGTCGGTCGAAGACGAAGTCACGCGCGAAGTCAAGGGACTTGTCGACGAATGGCACTGTGTCCGAGGCCTCTCGGCGTCAGCCGTCTGCGACCTTGTCCGTCAGGCCGAGGTCGATATCTTGATCGATCTGAGCGGCCACAGCGCCGGTAACCGGTTGGACGTTTTCGCCCAAGGAGCCGCACCGGTCCAGGCCACCTGGCTCGGATATTCAGGATCCTCGGGCCTCGCCGCCATCGATTGGCTCATTGGCGACGCCCTCGTGACTCCGCCGGAAGTGGACTGGGCGATGACGGAGAAAGCCGCCCGTTTGCCTGGCGCGTTCTTGGTCGCCGATCCGACCCAGGTGCCCGACACTTCGAGCCCCTTGCCGGCCCTGAAGAACGGCCACGTGACTTTCGGCTCCTTCAACAATCTTCCCAAGGTGTCAGACTCTGCCTTGCGGGCTTGGCTTCAGATCCTTGAGGCCGTGCCCGGTTCCCGATTGATCCTAAAAAGCCAGCAGATCAGCGACGAAGCGGTCTTGCTGAAGACCCGGAAGCGGCTTGAGGACTTGGGCTTCGACTTAGCCCGCGTCCAGCTCGTTGGCGGCACGCCTGACGACGAGCACTGGCAATGGATTCAGCGGGCCGACATCGCTCTCGACAGTTTTCCGTACAACGGGGCGACAACGACTGTAGACTGCCTGCTCAGTGGCGTGCCAGTCGTCTCGCTGGCCGGTGACCGCTACTCGTCGCGAATGGGGGCGAGTCTGCTCAAGGCGGCGGGGCGCTGGGACTGGGTGGCCGAGTCGGTCGGAGACTACATCGACCTGGCCTCGGGGCTGGCATCCCAATTAGTCCACTTGGCCGAATTGCGCCGCAATCTTCGAGCTCAGGTGGTGGCCTCTCCCCTCTGTGACGCCCCGGCGTTCGTTAAGGGGCTGGAAAGTACTTTCGAAGACGTTTGGGCCCACAGCCCCCTGACCCTTTCGCTATCGACGCCAATGCTATGAACGCGCCCATGACGACCCCAGACCTGGAACTCGAATCGGCCTTGTCCCATCATCGCGCAGGGCGGATCAACGAGGCCGCCGTGGCCTACCTGGCCATCCTTGAGCGCGATCCCGACCACTTCGACGCCCTTCAGCTCTTCGGGGCCCTGGCGCTGCAATTGGGAAGGCTCGACCAGGCCGCTTCACTCATCGAGAGGGCGATCGCGGTCCGGCCCGATTTCACGGACGTGTACGGTAACTTGGCAACGGCCTACTTTGGGCTCGACAGGCAAGACGAAGCCCTCAAGCTCTGGGCCCGTGCCTTGGAGGCCAAGCCCGACAACGTCAACGACCTTTTCAACCTGGCGAACGCCCTCGGACGCACCCAGCGGCCTGCCGAAGCGGTGGTGCTTTATCGCCGGGCCCTTGAACTCGAGCCGGATTGGCCCGAAGCTCTGACCAACATGGCGAGCGCCTTGATCGAGATCAATGCCTATGCCGAGGCGGAGCAAGCCGCCCGCCAAGCCCTGACCCTTGATCCTGTCTCGCCGAAGGCCGCTCTGAACCTCGGTGTTGCTCTCCAGTGTCTCGGTAGGCTCGGAGAGGCTCGGGCCGCCTTCGAAGGCGCCTTGCACCTCGACCCCGAGTACGCCAACGCCCACAACAACCTGGCCGCGATCTTGCGCGAAGTCGGTGAGAGCGGTGCTGCGGTCGACCATGCCAAACGGGCCCGCCAAACGATGCCCGAAAGCCCGGAACCGCACAACGCTCTGGGCAATGCCCAACTCAACTTCGGCGAGGCCGAGGACGCCGTGGCGAGTTTCCGCCGCGCCGTCCAACTCGCCCCAGAGGCCCCGATCCTCGGCAGCAACCTCCTGCTTTCGATGCACTACAGCTCGGAAGAGACTCGCGACTCGATCTATCAAGAGTCGCTCTGCTGGGCAGCCCGGCACGCTCCGTGGATCGACCCTAAACCCCGGCCCGCCCGCCCATTGAAGCGGATCGGGTTCGTCTCCGGCGACTTCCGGCGCCATCCGGTCGGTTACTTCCTCGAGCCGGTGCTCAAGCACCGGCCGGGGTTCGAGACGGTGCTCTTCGAGAACCATCATTCGGTCGATCCACAGACCGAGAAGCTCCGGGCAATTACAGACCGGTCGTATGGCGTCCGGTCGATGGATAGCCAGACTCTGGCGAAGCTCGTCCAGGACGAAGGGATCGATGTCTTGATCGACCTTTCAGGGCACACGGCTGAACATCGGCTGGACGTCATGGCCCTCAGGCCTGCGCCCATGCAGCTCACTTGGTTGGGCTATTCGGGAACGACCGGGCTGAGCCAGATCGATGGACTGATCGGCGACGCGGTCGTCACTCCGCGCGAGCACCAAGGGTGGTATACGGAGCGCTTGCTCCACCTCCCGTTCGCGTTCCTCTGCGCACCAATGTGGGAGGATCTCACCGGGCCGCCGAGCGAGGGTTCTCGCCCCGAACGCCCCTTCACTTTCGGTTGCTTCAACACCACGGTCAAAGTCAACTTCAAGACCATCGACCTTTGGTCGCAGATCCTTCAGCGGACCCCGGGCTCAAGGCTCTTTCTGAAGCACACGATGCTGCAAGATCCTCAAGTGGTCGAGGCTTATCTCAAGCGGTTCGCCGAGAGGGGCATCAGGCCCGAGCGGCTCGACCTGAGAAAGTCGGTCGAGCGATCTGCCCACCTCGATACCTTTGGCGAGGTCGACTTGGCCCTAGATCCGGTGCCTTACAACGGAGGCACGACATCGATCGACAACCTCGCCATGGGTGTGCCGGTCTTGACGCTTCAAGGAGACCGATACTCAGCGAGGATGACGTCCAGTTTCTTGAACGTCGTCGGCGCATCGGACTTCGTCGCTGCGACCGAGGAGGAGTACGTGTCCAAGGCGGTCGGCTTCGCGTCCGACCTTTCAGCATTCACGGAGATCAAGACGCCCGTCGGCGATGCTTTCTGGCAGTCTCCCTTGGCCAATCGGGCCGCGTTTTCGGAGGCGTTCTTCTCCCTGATCGAGTCCGCTTGGAGTGAGCGGGGCCAGGCGGCGGCATGAGCGCCGCCGCGCAGCCAGACCTCTTTCTCGAAGGACTTGCTGCTTACAACGAGGGCAGGCTGCAGGACGCCCAAGCCTGGTTGCGCGAACACACGGCTCGGCACCCACATGAGCCCGAGGGCAAGCATGTCTTGGCCCTGGTCGTCTCGGCTCTCGGTGAAAAGAATGAGGCGGAGCGCCTGCTCCGCTGGGTCATCGAGACGAAAAGGAGCGATGCCCAGGCCTGGAGCAACTACGGCGACGTCCTTCGGCAGCTCGGGAGGATCGATGATGCCCTGGAAGCCCACCATCGCGCGGTCGCGCTGGATCCGAACCGGGCCGAGAGCCTCAACAACTTAGGCACTGTCCTTTTCGATCAAGAGCGGTACGCCGAAGCCTCGGAGGCCTTTGAGAGGGCGCTGCGTCTCAGGTCGGACTACCCCGAAGCCCATGCGAACTTGACTCAACCCCTGATCGAGACTGGGCGGTTCGCCCAGGCCCGTCATTCGGCCAGGACCGCGGTCGCCCTGGATCCAAGCTCGGCGTCGGCACGGATCTGTCTAGGCTTGGCCATGGTCTACGGTGGTCAAGTCGAGGCAGGAGTCGAGGAGTTCCAAAGGGCGGTCGAGCTGGATCCAAGCAGCGACAAAGCCTGGGGAAACCTCCTGCTCAGGGCGCATTCTTCGAGTTCGCATCCGGCCGAGCAGGCGACGGCATGGGCCCAGGAATGGGGCGCCATGAAACCTGCAGGGCGTCCAGCCCGCCCCGTCGAGCAGATCCGAAGGGTGGGATTCGTCTGTGGCGACTTCCGGAACCATCCGGTCGGCCGATTCATCGAGCCGTATCTGGCCAATCATTCCGGACGTTTCGAGGTCTTCTGCTATTCCAACACCGTCCGGGAGGACGAGGTGACGGCCCGGCTCAAAGCGACCCGCGTGAACTGGCGGGACGTTTCCCAGACCCAGGCCGAAGACGTGGTGCGCCTCGTCGAGTCCGACCAAATCGATCTCTTGATCGACCTGGCTGGCCACACCGCATTCAACCGTCTTGACGTGTTCGCCCACCGGGCGGCCCCTGTCCAGGCCACCTGGATGGGGTTTCCAGGCACAACGGGACTGTCAACCATGGATTGGGCGCTCGTCGATCCGGTCTTGGCACCGAATGGCGACGAGAGGCTTTACGCCGAGCGGCTCGTCCGGTTGAAAGGCTGTTTTCTGCCGGTGCCCGTCCCGGAACGGTTGCCGGAGTCAGGGGCTGCTCCTTTGGAGGCCAACGGTCACGTGAGGTTTGGCAGTTTCAACAATCCCGCCAAATATAGCCAGGCGGTCTATGCCCTTTGGGCCAGGATCCTCTCAGAGACTCCCAGTTCGGTTCTCGTCTTCAAATATCGGCTCTTCGGCGACCCTGGGGTGCGCCAGAGCGTGACTGACCAGATGGCCTTGTTCGGGATCGGGCCCGAGCGGCTCGAGTTCCTCGGGGCGACCAGCCGCCAGGACCATCTTCGGGCGATCGCATCGATTGATCTCGTCCTTGACAGTTTCCCGTACTCTGGGGCGACCACGACCTTGGACTGCTTGACCGCAGGCGTGCCGATGGTGACGATGACTGGCGACCGGAACGCTTCGAGAATGTCGGCCAGCCTCCTGACAGCTTTGGGAGAGACGGGACTCATCGCCTCGGATCCCGAAGAATATGTCTCCATCGTCGCGGGCCTCATCGAAGATCCTCAGGCCTTGAAAGAGACCCGCGCCCGGGTCTCAGGAGCCCTGTCCCGTTCGAAGCTCTGCGATCCGTCAGCCTTTGTGCCCGACTTGGAATCCGCCTTCGCGTCCATGGCCGCTTGAAGTGAAAGGGCCCCAGCGTCTTCGTTGACGCTGGGGCCATTCGCCTTTGGGGCTCCAGAAGCTATCGCAGGAGTCCGAGGACGGCCTGCGGGGCCGAGTTCGCCTGAGCCAAGACGCTCAGACCGGACTGCTGAAGGATCTGCAGCTTCGTAAAGTTGGTCATTTCCTCGGCGATGTCGACGTCGGCGATCGCGCTCAGGCTCGCAGAGAGGTTCTCCTTCGAGACGTTCAGAGACCGCACGTTCGACTCGATCGTGTTCCGCATGAAGGAACCGATGTTGCCGCGCGACGTGTTGATCGAGGCGATGGCAGAGTCCAGGGCGGCGATGGCCGCGGTCTGGTCGTTGCCCGTGATGTCGATGTTGCTCAGGCCCAGGGCGCTGGAGCTGTAGTTGCTCAGGTTCAGGTAGGCGACCTGGTCACCATTGCCGCCGATCAAGAACGAACTTTGGCCGGCGGTGACGGTGGCCACGTTGGTGGCCGTACCAGCGGAGTTGCCGACAGCCGTCAAGGCGATCGAGTTGCCGTTGGTGTCGCGAAGAGTGAGACCCTTGCCCGAGGCGAACGAAGCCGAAGCCGAGGCCGTGGCCGTTCCGACGGTATAGATGTAGTTGACAGTGGCGGCAGCATCGACGCCAGCGCTGCTGGTGCTTCCTGAAGCGGTGAGCAACACTCCAGCAGCGGAAGTGAGGTTGACAGTCGCGTCCGTACCAAAGTTGGCCGAAGTCAGGATGACGGCGCCGGTGGTGCCAAGGTCGGCGGAAACGCCAGTGGTTCCGGCCGCGCCATTGATCATGCTGAGCACGTTCTGGACGGTCATTCCGTTCGTGACATTGAACTGGAAGCCGTTGATCGAGAACGAACCGGCGGTGACGGTGGAAGTCGTGCCCGCGAACGTCTGCGTTCCAGTCACGGTGGCCCGTTGGGCCGAGGTCAGGGCCGCGATGTCGAGACGGCCATTGGCGTTCATCGTCACCGAGCCGAACGTACCGCTGAGAGCGACGTTCGAGTAGTTGCTCGAATTGTTCGACGTGCCATAGGTGCCCGAGCTGCCGTCAAGGAGCTTCTTGCTGCCAAAGGTGGTCGAACTGGCGATCCGGTTGATCGACGTGAGGATGTTGTTGAGCTGCGTCTGGTTGGCGATCTTCTGGTTCGCGTCCAGCGAGCTGTTGCCGTTGCCGACAGCCAGGGCACGCGCGTCCCGGAGCAGCCGGCTGACCTCGTCGAGCGCGCCGTCAGCAGTCTTGGCGAAGCTGAGCGCGTTCTGGTTGTTCCTCAGAGCCGAGTCGAGGCCACCGATCTGAGACCGGAAGTTTTCCGACGCGATCAGGCCCGCCGGATCGTCGGCAGCGTTGTTGATCCGAAGACCGGTCGAGAGACGGGTGATCGACTTGCCGACCTCCATCCCTGTGCTGGCGAGGTTCCGATAGGCGGTCATCGCCGTGACGTTAGTGTTGATCCTAAATGACATGTTTCCTCCGTGAAGTTGCTGGCGCTCTCAGGGCGTTCGCCCATTCGGCCTTCCTGGCCACGAGTCCGACTTGATGGTTCCGCGTTTTTGTAAGGGGCTCCCCTGCGCAGATTGCTGGGATCGGCGATGTCCCACAATTTTGCGAGGGTTCGGGTTCGAGAGAGATTCTCCGGGGCCGCCGCGCTCGTCCTAAGGAGAAGGATGGTCGCCAGGTACAATGCGGGTTCAAGAGCAGGTTCCCGTGACTTGACTCGGCAACTTTTTTAACCCCCCATGGCCCGATCACTTTCACAAGTCCCAGAGGACCAGCCCCAAACCGAAGAAACGATCGCCAAAAGGGTCGAGGGCGACTACAACGCCGACCAGATCCAGGTTCTCGAGGGCCTTGAGGCCGTCCGGCACCGTCCTGGGATGTACGTCGGCGACAACGCCCGGAAAGGGCTCCACCACATGTTCCGCGAAGTCCTGGACAACGCGGTGGACGAAGCCCTGGCAGGCTATTGCGACACGATCAAAGTCCGGCTTTATCAAGACGGCTCCATGAGCCTGGAGGACAACGGCCGCGGAATCCCGGTCGATATGCACGAGAAAGGGGTCAGCGCCCTGCAAGTCGTCATGACTACCCTCCATGCAGGAGGTAAGTTCGGTGAAGGGGGTGGATACAAGGTCTCTGGCGGGCTTCACGGTGTCGGCGTCAGCTGTACGAACGCCCTCAGCACTTGGATGGAGACTACCGTCCGACGAGGCGGCAAGACTTACCGGCAAAGGTACGAGCAGGGTGTGCCCGTGACAGAAGTTCTGGAGATCGGTAAGGCCAAGGACAGCGGGACAAGTCAACACTGGTTGCCAGACCCAACTGTCCTCACCGACACCAAATACGACTCGCACATCGTCAAGTCGAGGCTCAAGGAAGTCGCTTATTTGAACCCAAAGCTCACCTTGGAGTTCACAAACGACCAGAATCCGGACGAAAACGAAGTTTTCAAGTTCGACCGAGGCATCGTCCAATTGGTCGAAGACCTCAACGAGGCGTACGACGCGATCCACAAACCCATCTACTTCCACCGCGTGCGCGAAGGCATGGAAGTCGAAGTGGCGATCCAATACCAGACGAACTACAATACACTGGTGTTGGCTTATTCCAACAATATTCACCAACCAGACGGCGGAACGCACGTCAGCGGGTTCTTCCAAGCCGTCACCAGGGTCTTGAATCAATACGCCAGGAAGATGAACTTCCTGAAGGAAAAGGACAAGAACTTTACCAACGATGATCTAAGCGAGGGCCTGACCGCCGTTATCGCGTTGAAACTTGAGAACCCGAGCTACAACTCACAGGACAAAGTTAAGTTGGTGACCCCAGAAGTTCAAGGCTTGATGAACTCTTTGGTCGGCGACGGACTTCAAACATTCCTCGAAGAGAACCCTCAGGTCGCGAAGCGCATTGTCGACAAGTCGATCGTCGCCCAACAAGCCCGCGAAGCGGCGAGGAAAGCGGCAGAGGCGGTCAAGAGATCGAACGCCATGGACAGCTTTGGCCTGCCTGGCAAGTTGGCCGATTGTGTGAGCAAAGACGCCTCGATCTGCGAGCTCTTCTTGGTGGAGGGCGACTCGGCCGGAGGATCGGCGAAAGGTGCCCGGGATCGGGTGACGCAAGCGATCCTTCCCCTGCGCGGAAAAATTTTGAACGTCGAGCGAGCAAGAATCGACAAAGCTCTCGACAATGAAGAAATCAAGTCGCTGATTGCGGCCCTTGGAGTCGGCATTGCGATCAACACCGGGCGAGAAGAGATCGGTGAAGAACCTTTAGACGAGAAGAAGAACGGAAGTTCTCACTTCGACATCACCAAGCTCCGATACCACAAGATCATCATCATGACGGACGCGGACGTTGATGGTGAGCACATTCGGACGCTCCTTCTCACATTCTTCTATAGGTACTTGAAGCCTCTCGTCGAAGGTGGATACGTCTACCTTGCTCAGCCGCCCCTGTTCGTTATCAAGGTAGGCTCTAACGAGCGTTACTATGCCTCGGACGAAGCCGAAAGGGACAGGATCTTGAGTGGTCTCAAAAAGAAGAAAGTTGCGGTTCAAAGGTTCAAAGGTCTTGGCGAGATGAACCCAGAGCAGCTCGATGAGACGACCATGCGGCCCGACTCAAGAAGGCTTGTCAGGGTCGAATACGACCCACAGACCGATATCGAGGTCGAAATGCTCTTCAGCCGTTTGATGGGCGACAAGGTCGAACCGCGCCGCGAGTTCATCGAAAGGCACGCGAGAGAAGTCACCAACGTCGACTGGCACTATTAAGCGTGCTGACGTTTCCCATCCGTTCAGGAAAACTGCAGCTCTCAGCGAGCGTCAGTCGGCCAATCGTTAAGGAAACATCAAAGTTTCAAACAATCGAAATCGCCGAGACGGAGGTTTTTGGAAAGGCGCTGTTGCTCGACGGCCACATTCAGCTGACGGAGTTCGACGAGCGCGCCTATCACGAACTGTTGGTCTGGATTCCTTTGCTCAATGTTCCAACTCCCAGGCGCGCCTTGATCATTGGGGGAGGGGACGGCGGCGTAGCGAGGGAACTCTGCCGACACCCTGACATCGAGACGATCGATATGGTCGAAATCGACGAGGCTGTGGTCAGGCTGTGCCAAGAGCACATGCCGTCAGTCAGTGCCGGCGCGTTCAACGACCCGAGGCTGAAGCTCCACTTGGAAGACGCTTTTGAATTCGTCAAGCGGTCGAACGAACCCTACGATCTGATCGTGGCCGATTCGACGGACGTCTATGAAGATGAAGAGGGCGAGCTCAGCGAAAGGCTGTTTACGGTCGAGTTCTATCTTGATTTGCTCCGGATTCTGACCCCGGCTGGCTATGTCGTGACCCAGGCCGACAATCCGGTTTTTTGCCCCTACTCGCTGCAAGACGTGACCCGGGCGTTCCGATCGGTGTTCCCTTCTGTAGGCTCATATTGGGGCCTCGTGCCCTCCTTTGGCGGTTTCTCGGCCTTCTGCTGGGGCAGCGACGGCGGCAACCTGCCAGCTTCTTGGGCCGGAGCGGACAGGGCCTACTCGTATCTGGACGAACGAACGTACGCACTCGCCTTTTCAGGCCTCCCGTTCGCTTCACGTTCTTAATCCCGCTAGCCACAGTCAGTTCGTTAGCAACGGGACACTTGCGTGTCTATTCTGATTCTGGAACCGTTCATCACAGGTAAATGTGCTGGTTCTATAGAGAATCTCTTGCAGATTTCCCCCCGACAGTCTATACTCGGTGCTAGACGGATATCAAAATCCGTTGTGGCGAACTAGGTTCGTCCCTGGTTCGACAGAGAGGTAAAAGCATATGCACAAGAACCTTCTTATCCTTGCTGGCGTCGTTGCCATGGCCGGTGCGAACGCCCAGAGCTTGTACAATAACGCCATTCCGGCTGGCCTGGCCGATGAGGGCCTTCGAACTGGCTCTCGCCCAGCTGGTGGTAGCTATTCGGAATGTCAGTTGACCAACACGACGGCCGGTTGGAGCGCCGGGTTTGCTGCTACCGGTCTTTACTTCCGGCTTGCGGACGACTTCTCCGTCGGCGGACCGGGTTGGGTCGTGAACAGCATCACGGTCTGGGCCTATAACACCGGCGCTACGACGCCGACGATCACGGCCGGCAACATGGTCATCCGTTCGGGCTCGGTGAACGGTGGAGTCGCCGCGACCGCCGCTTCGTTCACGAACAACGGCTTCACGGACATCTACCGAATCTTCAATGGTCAGCCGGGCGACACCCGCCGGGTTCAGAAGCTGACCTTCACGTTCAATGCGGATGTTCTTGCCGCAGGCAATTACTGGATCGACTACTCGTTGACGAACGTCGCTGGCTCGTTGAACCCGTTCAACCCGTCCCTGACGAAAGTCGGTGCGACCAACACGCCGGGCGCGAACGCGCAGCAGTTCAACCCGACGACGGGTTTGTGGACCAGTGTGATCGACACGGGTTCGAGCACCGTCCAGGATCTCCCGTTCTGGATCGACGGACAGGTCGTTCCTGAGCCGGGCACCATGATCGCTCTTGGTGCGGGCCTCGCCGCCCTCGCCGCTCGCCGCCGCCGCAAGTAACCGCGACGGATCATCCGGCAATCTAAGGCTCCCTCGCCGATCAAGGCGGGGGAGCCTTTAACTTGGGCGATGTCAAACGGTAACCTCAAGTTGCAGTGATCGACCCCCGTGTGACCCGGCTCGCCGAGCTTCTTTGCGACCACTCGACTGCCCTCGGCCCGGATGACCGAGTCCTCGTCCATGGCATCGACGTTCCCGGCGAGGCTGTCGCCGAGGTCGTCCGGATCGCCCAATCCCGAGGAGCCAAGGTTATGGTCAAGCTCTATTCCAACCGGATCCATCGGCGGTTGCTCGAGGGCATGACGGAAGAAGGGGCACGCCTCGTGGCCGACATCGAGCTCTACGAAATGAAGCAGATGACGGCTTACATCTCGCTCAGGGGTTCGAACAACGTTGCCGAGACCAGCGGACTGCCAACGGAAAAGCTTCAGATGTGGCAACAACTGCATGCCACGCCGGTTCACATGGAACAAAGGGTGCCTTACACAAAATGGGTTGCTCTTCGGTGGCCAACGCCCAGCATGGCCCAGCAGGCGATGATGGGCACCGACGCCTTCGAAGACTTCTACTTCAAAGTCTGCACCATGGACTACAAGAAGATGGCTCAGGCCGTCAAGCCCTTGGAAGACCTCATGAACCGCACCGATCATGTCCACATCAAAGGGCCTGGAACCGACCTCACGTTCAGCATCAAGGACATTGGCTCGAAGCCGTGCTATGGCCTCAGGAACATCCCGGACGGTGAGTGTTTTTCATGCCCTGTCCGAGACTCGGTGAACGGCACGATCAGCTTCAACACGGTCAGCCTTTATCAGGGCACGGAGTTCAAAGACATTCGGTATGCCCTCAAGGACGGCAAGATCATCGAAGCGACGGCTGGGGACCAGACAGAGCGGCTGAACCAGATTCTTGACACGGACGAAGGAGCCCGTTACATCGGCGAATGGTCCCTCGGTTTCAATCCGTATGTGCTCCATCCCATGAAGGACACCCTCTTCGATGAAAAGATCGCCGGGAGCTTCCACTTCACCCCTGGGAACGCCTACCCTCCGCCGGGCGGAAACGGGAACAAGAGCGCGATCCATTGGGACACGGTCATGATCCAGAGGCCCGAATACGGCGGGGGCGAGATCTGGTTTGATGGTGTCCTGATCAGGAAAGACGGGATCTTCCTCTTGCCCGAGCTTAGCGGTCTGAACCCAGACCAACTCGCCTAACGGGGAGGCCGCATGAGCTCCCGACTCGCGATCGTGTTGGCCGGGTCGGCTTCCAGGGCCGCCCTGAAGGCTCCTTTCGCCTCCTCCTCGCGGCCGGCCCGGCGCAGGGCGATCCCCAGCAGGGCATGGGCCTCTGAGTATCCGGGATTTTGGGCCACGGCTTCGCGAAACTCCTCCATGGCGTCCTCCAAGCGGTCTAGTTCGAGGAGGGACTGACCTCTCCTCGCGTGAAGATCCGCGAATCCAGGAGCCAGTTCCAAGGCCTGACGAAACGCCTGTTCCGCGTCCGCCCACCGCTGACGGGACATGAAAGCATCGCCAAGCCGCATGAGGTCGGTAGAGTCGTCGGCCTGCGACGGCTTCACGCTCAGAAGCCGGTCGGCGGCTTCGTCCCAACGGCTCTCATCGGCCAGGCGAATGCCCTCTTGGAACTCCTCGTTCTCCAGTCGCCGATCGAGGCTGACCGCCTCGACGGCCCGGGCGAGGCCATCACCGTGCCTCCCGGCCCTCATCAGCAGGGCCGCTTCGAACAGCACGGCCTGACCGTAGCGTGGGTTGATCCTGAGGGCGGCCCGAACCTCTTCGTGCATCTTGTGATACTGGCCCAGGGCGTTGTGGGCAGTGGCGAGGGCGATATGGAGATCAGCGAACCGGGGCCGGATCGCGACCGCGTTCCCTAACGCCTCGATGGCGGCGACGAAGTCGCCTTGGGCCATGAGGTTCCGCCCGACCCGGCCGAGCGACCCGGCCAAGTAGCTCTTGGCCCGTTGACGGAGCGCGAGATCGGGCTCTTTGTTGGCGCATTCCCGGAACCGCTCGGCCGCTTCCTCGAACCGACCCGCCTCATAGGCACGGACGCCCGCGTCAAAATCCTCGCTTCTCCCGAAGCCAAACCACTTACTGACAAAAGCCATCGTGTTCCTTCGTCTTCAGACCACTTTGACGGGTGTCGGCGTTCCTACCCAGGGCCCAATTCATTATCGGGCCCTCGAGAGCCAGGCCCGAGTCACTGTTCGGCGGGTCGTCCCAACACGGTGGCGTGGTACGCGACCACTGCGCCAGCCACATGGACGTTCATTGATTTGCCTTTGCCTTGCATAGGCAAGAAAACCGCCGACTGGCACCGCCGGAGGAGTCCGGGATAAATGCCTCGGACCTCATTTCCCAGCACGAGGCAAGTCTTTTCTGGATACACCAATTCGTGGTAGGGAACGGCATTGTCTGCGAGCTCGACCGCTATGAGAGTCCAGCCCGTAGCCTCCAAGAGGTCGGCTGACTCGTCGTGCCGGGCGAACTGCCGCCAGGGAACCCGCCGATGATGACCCATGGAGGGCACCGAAATCATCGGGTCGGGAGGGGTCGGGGTCTTTCCGCTGAGGACCAAGAGCTTGGCCCCCACCGCGTCGGCCACCCGAAAGAGCCCGCCGACGTTATAGGCATCGTCCCAATCTTGGAGCAAGAAAGCGACTTCGACCCTTGGGGGGTGGACGGAAGCGTAACTTTGCTGCAGGAGTTTGGCGGCTGATTTGCTCCGCAGAGCCTTCATGGCGCAAGTTTGGCCCTCCTTAGCCGTTTGCCCGCCACTCCTTTGGCCTAGAAGAGAGACGGAACGGCGCGCCGATTAGCTTCTCGGTTCATCGCCGTCTCGGGTCTTTCCTTCGGGAACTCTGCCCGATCCTCCCTGTGGAAGCCCCCATGAGCTTGCGAAGCTCGACGACTTCGTCCCTCAGCTGGGCTGCCTTCTCGAACTCCATCGCCTTGGCCAGTTCTTTCATCTGTCGCTCAAGCTGGACGATCATGGCAGGGAGGTCGCTGAGGTCGATCGGGCCGTCGGTCGAGGGTCCGTATTTGGCCCTTGCTTCTTTAATCGAGGCAGGTTCGCCTTCGCTCTTTTCATAGCTTCGGACCGTTTCCCGGACCTCTTTGCGAACCGTGGTTGGAGAGACCCCGTGCTTGAGGTTGTACTCGGCTTGAATGGCTCGGCGCCTTTCGGTCTCGTCGATGGCGGCTTGCATGGATCGAGTGACCGTGTCGGCATAGAGCACAACCACTCCGCCCACGTTGCGGGCGGCTCTGCCAATAGTCTGAACCAGGGAAGTCTCGGAGCGAAGAAACCCCTCTTTGTCGGCGTCCAAGATCGCGACCAGTGTGACCTCGGGAAGGTCAAGGCCCTCGCGCAACAGGTTCACCCCGACGACGACGTCATAGACGCCGAGCCTCAAGTCCCGAAGTATCTCCGGACGTTCAAGCGAATGAACGTTCGAATGGACGTAATTGACCTTGATCGCCAGTTCCTCAAGGTAGCGCGTGAGGTCCTCGGCCATCTTCTTGGTGAGGGTCGTCACCAGTGTGCGTTCCCCCCGTTCAACGCGCTGCTGGATCTCTCCGATCAAATCGTCGATCTGGCCCTTTGTCGGCCTCACGACGACTTCCGGATCCAAGACATAAGTGGGCCGGATCACCTGTTCAGCCCGGTTCTGCTCGTTCTCGGTCTCGAACGGGCCTGGAGTCGCGCTCACAAAGACGACTTGAGGCACTCTTTCGAGAAACTCGTCGAACTTCAGCGGACGATTGTCCAGAGCGCTGGGCAGTCGGAAGCCATAATCGACCAGTACCGATTTGCGCTGGCGGTCACCGTTGTACATCGCCCTGATCTGGGGCAACGTCTGGTGGCTTTCGTCGATGAAGACGATAGCGTCCTTAGGCAGGAAGTCGAGCAAAGTATAGGGAGGTTCTCCCATCCGCCGTCCGTCAAAGTAGCGTGAATAGTTCTCGATCCCGCTGCAGAACCCGACTTCGCGGATCATTTCCAGGTCAAAATCGGTCCTTTGTTTCAGCCTTTGGGCTTCTAAGAGCTTATTATTCGCTTCAAACCACGCGACTTGTTCGTCTCTTTCCTTCTCGATATGGACGAGGACTTCGTCAATTCGCTCCCAAGGCGTCACATAGTGTGTGGCAGGGAACACGCTGCATCGTTCGGGTTCGTCGAGAGTCTCCATCGTCAACGGATCGACCAAGCGGATCCGCTCGACAGTGTCGCCAAAGTACTCGATCCTCGTCACGATCTCTTCGTCTTTGGGCTGAATGTCCAGCGTGTCGCCCTTGATGCGGAAGGTGCCACGGTCCAGCACCATGTCGTTCCTAGCGAATTGCATCTGCACCAGCTTTTGGATCGCCTCCTGCATTGGGAACTCGACACCCCTCTCGAAAGTCACAACGCTTTCGGCGTAGACGTCCGGAGACCCAAGGCCATAAATGCAAGAGACGCTGGCGACGACGACGACGTCCCTGCGGCTTAAGAGGTCTTGAGTCGCGGCGTGACGCAACCGCTCGATCTCTTCGTTCGTGCTCGAGTCTTTCTCTATATAGAGGTCCGTCCCGGGGACATAAGCTTCCGGTTGATAGTAGTCGTAGTAGCTGATAAAATACTGTACAGAGTTCTCAGCGAAGAACGCCCTGAACTCCTGGCACAGCTGGGCGGCCAAAGTCTTGTTGTGGGCCATCACAAGAGCGGGTCGTTGCGCCTGGGCGATGACGCTCGCCATGGTGAACGTTTTGCCTGTCCCCGTCGCCCCTAGCAGGGTTTGGAACCGGTATCCGGTGTCAAGACCCTCAACGAGCGTCTCGATCGCCGTGGCTTGGTCGCCTCTGGGCTCGAACTCGCTGGTCAGCGTGAAAGGCCGGTCGAAACGGACGATCTCGCCAACGGACATGTGGACGCAAGTATACCCGGTTGGGAGGGTTTCGACCGATTCGGCCCATGTGACCTAGATCACGCGTCTTTGCCGTGGGCCGTTGATAGAATCGACCCGAACATGATGGTCGTGACCCCTTGGATCGTCCTCTTGGCCGTCGGGTCGCCCAATCCTGAACAGGGCCTCGTCGAATCGCTGGTCGAACTGACGAACGAGACCCGAACCCGGCATGAATTAGGCAGGCTGGTGTGGGACGATACCGCGGCCCGCATTGCCCGAAGACACGCAGAAGACATGGTGGTGCGAGGCTACTTTGACCATGTCGCCCCGGATGGAACCACCCTGGGAGACCGGGTCGCGGCCGGAGGGCTCACGGTCTTCAGAGCTGTCGGTGAGAACCTCGGCATGGGGTCGAGGGATCCCAGAACTTTGATGCGGCTTTGGATGGAGAGCGGCGGCCACCGCCGAAACATTCTTGACCGAAGGTTCACCCATGTGGGGATCGGATATGTCCCAGGTTCGAGGGAAAGCCGGTCGGTCTGGTGCGTCGTGTTCGTCTCAAAGTGAATCTGGGGCTCGACCTCGCAAAAATTAGGGCCTGCACGGGAACGTTCCGGGGCCCGATAAACGTCTTGTGAAGTAGAAATGCCGAATCCGGCGCTGGCCGGAGCGGGGGAACCACACCTTGGGGTGAATCCGGGCCTGAGCCCGGTAGGCTACTTTCGGGCCGAATCCGTCAGCTCACCTCGCAGGCAAATCGAAAGAGCGCGGCGCGTGGTGCGCCGCCCTCGGTAGCAAAGGCGATACGCGAGGAAATGAGAACACTGGAAAAACACGAAACGACGAGCGTCGAAGCGGCGCTCCAGGCAGCTCGTTTGGCCCTCAGGGGCGAAGTCGATTTGACCGAGGCGGCACGGATCGTCAGCACGGCCCAGACCGACTTGGCCATCCGCGAGCACCGCTTGACACAGCTTCACGAACAAGCTATGGAATGCGGCCGCGCCTCCTTGGCGGCCCGGGTCAAGGCCCGTCTCAAGGAAGTCCAAAGACACCGGACGGTCTTGGCCGAATCCGCCGACACCGTCAGACTAGCGGGGGCCCTCCGTGTCTGAAAACATGGAGGCCTTCCGCCATCTCGACGGTGGCGGAGCAGTCATCGAAAAGGAGTTCATCAAAGTCGTCTTTCAACATGGCGATCCGAAGGCCGTCGGGGTCAACGGGTGTCGGGTCGAGGACGTCATCGAAGTCGTGATCCAGAAGTTGCTGGACTTTCAGGGCCGAGCCCTCTCTTGCCAGGAGAACGCAGAGGCTCTCTACCATCTGGACATGGCCCAAGAAGCCCTGGTCAGACGTCGGCGGGCCCGAGAGCAACAGGGTGTCCTGGGGACGGCCGAGCAACACACTTCGGGAGCCACCGGGTTCGCTGAATCGCTGTCCTGACGGGCCCAAGGTGAGTCTGGCCGCATCAGGCACGTAGAATGGGCCGTTGACCGGCTCGCTGGCCCCATCCACGTTCCTCTTGCGGAACGCACCGAAGACGCTCCCCCTGATCGGAGTGATCGTCCTCGCGGTGATGCTGATCGCCGGGATCGTCTCGATCATGAACTCGATCCCGCTTTCAATACGGACAACTTATGGGTATAGCAAAGCTTACCTAGGAATGACGCCGCGAGGCGACAACGAGGCCACCCCCAAGATCCGCCGGGTCATCGAGACAGAGTCCCCTGTGCAATTGGAACGGCTCGTGGTGTGCCGGGTCACCGACATGCAGGTGAAGAGCATCGTCGGACCGTGGCGGTTCGCGCTCCTTGGGTTGCCGCAAGACCAAATGCTCTGGTACATCGACCGGATCGGAAAGGGGCGGCTCGAGGGCCGGTTGCCCGCTCCGGGAGCCGCTGAGGCCTTGGTCAGCGAGCCAGTGGCCAGAAACCTCGGGAAGAAGCTCGGAGACACCCTTCTCAGTCCTGACGACTCCGATTCGTTCTCGCCTCGTCCAGTCAGGATCGTCGGGCTTGTCCATATGGAGCCCTGGCTAGCCTTTTCGAGCTATGAGTACCTCCAGGCCAATCACTTCCCGCCTGTGGACGTCCTCATCGCCGCCGCCAAGACCCCGACCGACCAAGAAAAGCTCGACCGGTGGGCCAACGATCGGTTCAAGGGAGAGCAGGCGCGGGTCTTCGCCTACTTCCTCTTAGAAAAGGAGACCGACGAAATGTTCAAGATCCTCTATTCGATCTTGAACGTCGTCATCGGGCTCTTGGTCGTGGTCATCACTGTGATGATGGCCATGCTGATGAACATCTACCAGTCGCAGCGGCTTCAAGAGTTCGGCCTGCTTCAGGCCCTGGGATATACGAAAGGGGCCCTGCTGGGCCGTGCTCTATCCGAGTCGGCCTTGGTCGTGCTCGCCGGGTGGCTCCTTGGAGTGGTGTGCGCCTTTGGCCTTTTGACCGTCGTCCGTGCCGTCCTCATGGAGCCGAGGGCCTTCATGCTCGATCCATGGGACAAGACGGCGTACCTCTATACCGTCCCGGTGCCGATCTCCATCTTCCTGGCCGCTGCGTTGACAGTGATGGCCCGGTTCCGTCGGTTTGATCCGGTCGGGGTGGTGGAAAGGAGGCTGGTTTGATCCAAGTTTGCGGGGCCTCTCTCGTTTATGAAGACCACGGGCGAGAAGTCTTTGCTTGCCGCGAGATCGATCTTGAAGTCAGGGACGGCGAGTTCCTCGGGATTCTCGGACCGAGCGGGTCGGGCAAGTCGTCGTTGCTCTATCTGATGAGTGGTCTCAAGACGCCGACCCACGGTCGGATCGAGTACCAAGGCCGGGCCCTCTCCGAAATGTCCGAAAAGGAGCGCGCCGCACTCCGCATGCAAGAGTTCGGCTTCGTCTTTCAGTACCCCTACCTGGTCGGTTATCTCACCGCCCTGGAGAACGTCATGATCGCCTGTCCCGACCGCGACATTCGGCAAGAAAGCCTCGGGCTCCTCGATTCCATGGGCTTGGCCTCGAAGGCCCACCGGTTGCCCCATGAACTCAGCGGGGGCGAGCGCCAGCGGGTGTGCGTGGCCCGGGCGATGGCCGGACGTCCCAAGGCTGTCTTCGCCGACGAGCCAACCGCTTCTCTCGATCATTCGAACGGGGTCGCGGTCGTCGAGATGCTGGTGGCTAACCGGGGCCATGGCTCCCTCGTCATGGTGACGCACGATCCGAAGATGCTGGCCCAAGCCGACCGTATCGTCCGGATCGCCGATGGATCCTTGGTAAAAGACTGAAGTCCGAGCCCCGATCTAGGGCGCGAGAAGGGGTAGAACGCGCGCATGTCCGAACGAGTGCCCATCACCGTCGCCTATGGCGACGGCATTGGCCCCGAAATCATGGAAGCGACCCTTCGGATCTTGGATTCCGCCAACGCCAAGATCCAGCCCGAGGTCATCGAGATCGGCGAGAAGGTCTACGAGCGGGGTGTGTCGGCCGGAATTGAAGAAGGGTCATGGGAAAGCCTGCGCCGTACCAAAGTTTTCCTCAAAGCGCCGATCACGACGCCACAGGGAGGAGGGTTCAAGAGCCTGAACGTGACGGTGCGGAAGACCTTGGGGCTATTCGCCAACGTCCGACCGTGCACCAGCTACTCGCCGTTCGTGGCGACTCGACATCCTGGGATGGACGTTGTGATCGTCCGGGAGAACGAGGAAGACCTCTACGCGGGCATCGAGCACCGGCAGACCGACGAGGTCTACCAATGCATCAAGATCGTCAGCCAGCCGGGAAGCGAGAAGATCATTCGCTACGCCTTCGAATACGCCAAACAGAACGGGCGAAAGAAGGTCTCGTGCTTCACAAAGGACAACATCATGAAGCTGACGGACGGTCTGTTCCACCGGCTGTTCGACGAGATCGGTGCCGAGTATCCGAACATTGAGAAAGACCACTGGATCATCGACATCGGGGCGGCGCGCCTGGCCGACACGCCCAACATCTTCGACGTCATCGTCACGCTGAATCTCTATGGAGACATCATCAGCGACATTGCCGCCCAAATCACGGGGTCGGTCGGGCTTGGCGGAAGCGCGAACATCGGCGGGGCCTGCGCGATGTTCGAGGCGATCCACGGATCCGCCCCGCCGCTCGCTGGAAAGAACGTGGCGAACCCGAGCGGGCTTCTCTTAGGGGCCGTGATGATGCTCGTGCACATCGGACAGCCCGAAGAGGCCGAGGCCGTGCACAACGCATGGCTCAAGACGCTTGAGGACGGAGTCCACACCCAAGACATCTTCAACCAAGGAGTGAGCTCGAAACTTGTCGGAACCAAGGAATTCGCCGACGCTGTGATCGCCAGGCTCGGCCAGCGACCGACGACCTTGAAGCCGGTGGACTATGACAAGTCTTCGCGGTCATCCTTGACCTTGCCTCCGCTCAAGCAGAGGCCGAGGGCGGTCAAGGACACTGTCGGCATCGACGTCTTTCTTCATTGGGCCGGCGTTTGTGCCGACGACATCGCCGACAAGATCAAAGGCTCGGCGGGCGAAGACTTTGACCTGATCATGATCACGAACCGAGGCGTCAAGGTCTGGCCGGGCGGCGTCCCCGAGACTGGCTGCGCCGACCACTGGCGGTGCCGCTTCATGGCCAAGGGCGGCAAGACAGACCACGCACGCATCGTCGGGCTGCTCGGTCGGATCGATGAAGCAGGGATCGATTTCATCAAGACCGAGCACCTTTGCACTTTTGACGGGCAACCTGGATACAGCCTCGGCCAAGGCCAGTGACGTGGAGCGCTGGCAGGCCCTTACGTCCTGGCTGAGATGCGACCGAAACCGATCTCGGGCCACGCAAGTGGCGGTCGGGGTCGGTCTGGCCGCGACCATGGCGACCTGCTGGCTCCTTTGGGTCTCGAACCGTGAGTTCCCCCTGGTGCCTTTGGCCCCGGTGCCCGTCCTGGGCGACGTTCCTGCCTGGTCGTTGGTGGTCTGCGCCCTTGCCGCGCCTTGGCTGCGCATCGGCCGCTGGATCTGGGTCACGTTTCTCCTCTTGGCGGTTTGGTTGGTCTTGGGCGATGTCAACCGTTGTCAGCCATGGTTCTATCAGGCCTGCTTGATGGCCTTGGCCTTCGCCCTGGTGCCCCAAGGTCCTCAAGGGACCCGCTCTGGGCTGGACGCCTGCCGGCTCGTCCTCGTGTTCACCTATCTTTGGAGCGGCCTGCACAAGTTCAACTATGGCTTCGCCCACGACGCGTACCCTTATCTGTTCCAACCGGTTTTGGAGCGGTTGCCGGAGGGTGTGGCCAGCGTCGTCCGGAACGCATGGCCGGTAGCGGCCGGGGTCGAGGCGCTCTTGGGGCTAGGGCTCTTCTTTCCCCGCACGCGACCTGTGGCAGTGATCGGCCTAGTCGGGATGCACGCCTTTTTGCTGGGGCTTCTTGGGCCGTTTGGGATCAATGCAAACAGCAGCGTCTGGCCCTGGAACATCGGCAATGCCGCTCTTGTGCTCATCCTGTTCTGGGGTTTCCACGACAGTTTGGGTGTCTTTGAGCGCACCCACGGTTGGCTCGCCCGATGTGCGGTCGTTCTGCTCTTAGGGATCCTGCCAAGCTTGAACTGGTTCAGCCTCTGGCCGGTCTACTTGTCCGGCGCGCTCTACACGGGGAACCAGGCCCAAGGCCTCCTGCTCCTGACCGATGAAGAAGCGATCAGGGCGCCCCAGTCGCTGGCGGACGTGCTCAAATCCGACGGCCAAAGATCGTATGTCAATCTAAGCATTTGGTCGTTGGCGGCTGTGAACGCCCCGGTGTTCCCAGAGCCTTGGGTGTTGCGGAGGGTCGCCCAGTCCCTCTGCCGTCCCGAATCTGAGCCTGGGGCCGTCACCCTTGCCGAGTTTGAGCGGCCTGGCTTGTTTGGTCCCTTGTTCAAACGGAAGGATGTTCCCTGTTGTGGGGAAGTTCGGCCCTAAGAACTTGGTCGGTTCGCGAGGCTCTCCCGGATAATGGCCAGGGCCGCGTCCCGCTCCGCCCCTTCCAATGGGAGCCGAGGGGGCCTCACCCGTTCCGAACCCCAACCGACTTCGGCCTGCACCAGCTTGATGAGCTGGACAAACTTGGGCACCGTGTCCAGCCGAAGCAAGGGCAGGAACCATTTGTACAATCTGAAGGCTAAATCCCACTCCTTTCTCCGGCAGAGCTCGTAGAGCTCCACGGACTCTCGGGGGAGCGCGTTCACCAGGCCGGCGACCCAGCCAGTGGCCCCGACCATCATCCCTTCGACGATCAGGTCGTCTAGCCCGACAAAGATCGCCAGACGGTCGCCGCACTCCGCTCGGATCCCGGTCATCCGGCGAATGTCGCCGCTGGACTCTTTGACGCTGTGCAGGTTCGCATGCCTCTCGGCCAAGACCCTTACCTGGTGAGGGAGGACATCGGTGCCGTAGGCGATCGGGTTGTTGTAAAGCATGCAAGAGAGGCCGGTCGCCCCGATGACCGCATCGAAGTGGGCCCGAGTCTCGGGCCAGTCCCCCTGGTACACATAGGGCGGAAGCACCATCAGTCCTTGGCAGCCCGTTTCCTTGGCAAAGTCGGCCAAATCCACGGCTTCATCAGTCGACAGCGCCGCGATCCCGGCCACGACAGCGATCCTGCCGCCGACCGCCTCGACGCAAGACCGGAGAATGTCCCGCTTTTCGTCGCTCCCCAGCGTAGCCCCCTCTCCCAACGAGCCCAGGGCCACGATCCCGCGGCACCCATGGTCGGCGAGCCAACCGACATGCTTCTTCAAGAAATCGTGGTCGATACGGCCGTCGGCAGCGAACGGCGTGGTCACGGCAGGCAACACGCCCCTCCAGTCCATGGCCGGTGGGTTTACCCTAGAGACCGAAACGGAACGGGTCGTCTGCGAGCATGATCAGTTCGGTCTCGGCAGTCACCCAAGCCCGGCCCCGCACAGTGGGCACGATCCCGCCCTCAACGGTTCGGAAATGGCCCACGAACAGCCCCCCGCACCATCCTTCTAGCCTGAACTCTTCGCCTGGGGCGAGACGGCCGTCGGCGGCCAGGCATGCGAGTTTGGCGCTTGTTCCCGTCCCGCAAGGCGACCGGTCGTACTCACCTCCTGGGCAAACTACGAAGTTGCGGGCGTCGGCGTCAGGGCGCAGGGGCGGAAGCGCGACCTCGACATGGTCGACAACCCATCCCGTGCTGCCCAGACCGGCCTCCTGGCACGCGGACAAGGCCGCCCTGGCGAACGCGAGCATCGCCTCTGTCGAACTCGTGTCCAGACCAGTCACCGCGTCCTCGATGAGGAAAAACCCGTTACCGCCGAAGGCCACGTCCCCTCTTACTGGGCCCCAGCCAGGCACATCGACAACGACGCCCTTGTCCCATCGATACGAAACGACGTTCTCGATTGAGACCGTCCCGTCCTCGTGAACCCGAGCCTCCACGACGCCGACAGGAGTGTTCAGCCTGACACTCGGGCCGGGGAGCTGCCCCAAGTGACGGAGCGTCTCGACCACGCCGATCGTGCCATGCCCGCACATGCCCAAATAGCCGACATTGTTAAAGAAGACAACGTCAAGGTGGCAGTCAGGGACGCTGGGAGGGCCGATCCAGGCACCGACGATCGCTTCGTGTCCTCTTGGTTCGCGGCAACACGACCGTCTGACCCAATCATGGGTCTGCTCGAGTTCAGCCCGCTTCTCGGCCGGGGTTCCTTCCAAGGCAGGGCCACCACCGACCAGGACCCGGGTGGGCTCTCCTTCGCTATGCGAGTCGACGACCCGGAGACGCACTCCGGCAGTCTACTCACCAGAACCGCTTGACCGAACTCCAGAACTCCAGGACCGGACTTCGGAGCCCCCTGGCTATCCAAACGGGTGATCCGTTTTGTTCGGGTACTGCCAGCGGAGCCGATACAGTTCCGACCTGCTCGAAGCTTTCGAATCGCCGAGTCGTATCGTCTGGCCATCGATTGACAAAGACCGCGACGCGGCCGTCCCAGTCCCCCGGGCCCCACAACCAATACCCGTTGTGCGGCGAGATGGCCCGTGGTACCTTCGCTCCTCGCCGTCGATAGTGCTCAAGGGCGGCGGCTTCGCCGTAGTTGAACGTCACGACGACGGCCGACGCTCGCTCTTCGGGTGCCAGGCGTCCGGCTGCCGATTCGACCGCCGCCGCCAGTTCTCGCCAGCCGAACATATCGGCGTACCCTTGAATCGGGCTCTTCGGGCCTTTTTCCTCGACGGGCGGTTTCACCGGGATCGCTTCCACCACCCGGACGAGTGTCTCTGGCGGGAGCACAGGCAGGGCGAGAGGCAAGGTGGCCGCGCCTGCCGCCGCCACGGGGCCAAGAGCCCAGCCTGGGCTCCACTTCCGCTTCTCAAACATCCGCTGGACGGCGACCGCCCCTGGCCCGATGATCAATGGATAGGCCGGAGCCAGGTAATTAACCCGGCTACGCCCGTTGATGAGTAGGATCGCCACGACCGTGAGAAAAGCAAGCCCCAGAACCCTCCATCGGCCCTTCTCGGCCCCAAAGAGGCACGCGCCGACACCCATCGCCAAAAGCGGCACCGCCGCCAAGTTCATCACGACGGCCTGCTGAGCCAGAAAGTCCCACGGGGCCACCGGAAGCAACTTGTGCGCTTGGGCCGTCTTGGCGAACTCGATCGAAGGCCAGCCATGGTCGTGTTGCCAGACGAGGTGGGGCGAGAAGACAGCGAGGGCCGTCGCCACGGCCAACCAAGGCCCTGCCGTCAGCAGCAGCTTGCGACGGTCGGAAGCGAGCAAACCCACCAGCAAGCCTGCCACGAGCCAAAGGACGCTGTACTTGTTCAGCAGGGCCAAGCCTACGATGCCGCCCAAGAGCAGCCAACCGGGTACGGAGTCCCTTTCCAGCAGCGACCAAGCCACGTGGGAGATCAGGGCCCACAAAAGGATGTCTAAAGCATTGATCGTGAACATGTGGAACACGACCAAGTACATCCCGGCGACCGCCGGAACAAGGCAGGCCAGCCAGACGCCCCAGCCCGTCGCCCCAAGACGACGGGCCAGGAGACCGCAGAGAGAGACGGTCAGGGCACCACACGCGATGGCCGGGCCTCTGACCGACGCCAGGGAGTCTCCAAAGAAGCGAGTGACCATGGCCAGGAGCGCGACCGAAAGGGGAGGATGGTCGACATATCCCCAGTCCAATCGGCGGGCACAAGCCAGGTAGTAAAACTCGTCCCGAAAGAAGCCGTACTGGGAGAGACAGGTCAGATGGAGGGCCACAAAGACGATTGGCATGACGACGAGCGGGGCCCATTGGCTCGCCGGTTTCTCCCTCATCTTGGTCGCTACCATACCGTGAGTCCCGTCGTTGCATCGGACGTCATGGGTTCAGCGTCAACTGAGAGTATCCTTACCCGGCCCGTGTTTGGGCCCCCACGACGTGATCGAACCCACTCGACAGAAGCCACCAGGGAGCCCACCAGTCCGCAAAGGTGGTTCGATGGCGCGTGCCAACGGCCATCATCGCCCGGTCACCCCGAGGTCCCCCATCGACAAGCTGAGGTTCGTCGCCGGGTACCTGCGAGACTTCCTTAAGCCGGCCTATCACCTGCGGAAGATCAAAGAGGACGTCCGCGCCTCGGTCCATGCCGTCCGCAACCGCGACCTCGAAATGATGAAGGGTGACCACGACGGCTTCGCCCGTGCGATCAGGGGCCGCCTCTTCGCGACGTACTTTCTTGTCGGGCCGTTCGGGGCGATGGGGTTCCTCGCCGGTCTCGCCTTCCAATACGGAATTGGGAAGAGCCTGCCTTATCTCGGGCTCCTGACCTTCGCCGTGACGATCATCGTCGGGAACATCGGGACGATCATCGGGTTTCAGACCCTTTGGGGCCTCTTCCACCGGAAGCTGTACTCCAAGGGGGCGCCGACTTTCTTCGATTGGGTCTTGTTCTGGCGTGACATTCTCCCCCTGCAGTGGAGCGGGTTCCGGCTTTGGCTCGCGGCCAACGTCGTCCTACTCCCCCTGGCGACGGTGTTGCTGGGATTGCTCGACCAGTTCCTTCCGGCCGTGACGGCGGCGGTGCCGGTCGCCATCATCGTGCCGACCCTCGAACTCTTTCTGGTGCATTCGTCCCTGATCCGATTGATGGGCGACCTTTTCGAGCGAGAGTCGCACCGGATCGCGGACAACCACCTGGTTCTATCCGAGACTTAGGGCGTCTTGTAAACGGGGCGCCAAGGGCTCAGGGCCTGGCGGGGATCCGCATAAAAGACCGGACGGCCCTTGCCGTTCCATTGCTGGGTTCCGGCCGGCACGAGATCGGCCTTCATGTACTTGGCGTGGCCGTCGACATAGAGCATGTTCAGCCCGTTCTTGTGCCCGATGAAGAGTTCCTTCTTCGGAGCTGTGACGTCGTTCGAGTCCATGTCGGTGTCGAAGGTGGTCTCCATCATCATGTATTCGTTGGCCGGGTCGCCCCAAGCGGTGGCCACGACGTACTCCATGCCTGTCTCTCCAATGATCGCGTCGTTGATGGCGTAGCTGTTGTTCCAAGCGTACTCGTCGCCCTTGAGGGTCAGGCCCAAGCTCTGGGGCAGCCCCGGATAGGGGTCGAACACCTCGACGCCGACCAGCTGCAGATTGGGATTTTCGGGACAGTTGTAAACGTTGTCCTTGGGTTTGTCCCAGTTTTTGGGAGGCTTTGAGACATAGGACCCGATCCAGAACATCCAAAGGGCGTCCGAGTTCACCGAACTCGGGAAGAGGTCGTTGTTGTCGTTCAGATAGAGCATCATCGCCGCTCCCAGCTGTTTGTTGTTGCTGAGGCAGACGCTTTGTTTGGCGGCCGCCTTCGCTTGCGCGAAGACCGGGAACAGGATCGCCGCGAGGATGGCGATGATCGCGATGACGACCAGAAGCTCGATGAGAGTGAACGCCCGACGAACCATAGCCGCAGATCTTGACTGAGGAAGATTAAGCCGACATTAAGAGCCGCGCCGAAGCGGTTCGTCACGGTTGGTCACGGGCCGTCACGGTCCGCCGTTGCGCTGCCGTCACGGGCCCTGTCGGATCATCCGCGTCAAGGCCCGAGCGAAGTGGCCCCACGGAAAACAAAATGCTCATCAAACCCATCACCACCCTCTCTCTCCTGACCCTGGCCGCGTCCTTGACCCTGGCGCAAGGATCTGGAATCGGAAGCAACGGCATCGTCGGCACCACGGACCCGAACAACTTTTACAATGTCGTCGGGTCGTCCCTTGTCGCTTCTGACTTCAACAGCCCGTCCACTTGGAAGAACGCCATCGTTTGCGACGATATGTTCTGGGGAATCAAGAACCACACAGGCTCCATCGCCGGACGGAGTTGGATCAACCGGACGGGGAACTCGCAGACCATCGACAACCTCCTGATCGCGACGTCGTTCAATCCGGGCAACACGACCTCGGTGAACATCACGGTCAGGTTCGGGGTGGACGACCGGCTCTCGGGTGTCTATGTCAACGGGATCGGCAACGCCTTCACCCCTCCCTTGGGCAATCATACGACTCCGACAACCTTCACTTGGAACAACGTCGCCGTCAACGCGAACACCATGAACTGGCTGTACTTCCACCAGAGGGACATAGCCCAAGTCGCTTCCGGGTTCATCTACGACGCCCAGATCGTGCCAGAACCCGCCACGATGCTCGCACTCGGCACTGCCGCCGCCGCACTGATCGCCAGGCGAAGGAGGCGCACCGTGTAGCGCACTGTCCGAGTCCTTTCACCGAGGCCCGGCCCTTGGCCGGGCTAGCTTGTGTCGAACCTGTCACGCTGGCGTCACGGAAGAGCAGGATCATGGGCCTATGAGCCCAAGAATCTTTGGTTGCTTCGCTTTGATCGTCCTGGCCGGTTGCGCCCAAATGGCGGCTGACCCTAAATACTATCGTCGAGTCGACTTCGAGAACCTGACCGAGAACAGACCGCCCCGCGGATGGGGAGTGCCGACCCCAGGCTTCGAGTTCTCGTTGGGCCAAGGCAAGGCTCCCCAGGGCCAGGGCTATGCCCGTTTGACCATGAAGAACGCTGGACAAGCCCCGTTCGGCAACTTCATGACCATGATCCCCGCGAAAGACTTCGCCGGGAAAAGGGTTCGGCTCACAGCTTGGATTCGATCCGATACCCCCAACACTTATGCTCAAATGTGGCTTCGGGTCGACCGGATCGACGGACTAAGGGGCTTTTTCGACAACATGCAAGATCGACCGGTCAAACATTCGGACGGTTGGGTCGAGGCCGTCATCGAAGGGCCGGTCGACACGGACGCGACCTTTGTCGCGATCGGGGTCATGGCCATCAGCGCCGGCGACGTCTCGATCGACGATTTAAGGATCGTGATCCTCGAATCCGAGAATTAGGCCCTGGCCGCACAGAGGAAGCCACGCCTCATGATCTCGCGGGGTACGGGTTCCTCGAGCGTCTTGCGCTGGTGCCCAAGCGCAGAGAAGAAGACCCGCCCGGAACCGTAGGACTTGGTCCACACCTGGGGCATCCGGCAGGGGTTCTCGGCATGAGGGCCGTCATGGTCAGGGTGGGGGAACTCCGTCCAACCGAGCACCCGGTTGCCCGGATCGGTGTGCATGTAGTACTGCTCGGAGACGACTTCAAAGGACTCCGGCAGCCCAACGGTCACCGGGTGGCCCGGCTCCAAGTGGACCGTGTAGCGCACCCCATCGTTGCCAGGATGGGCGACCCATTGCCCGCCCGTCATGAAGTGCCATTCGGTGTCGGCACGGAAGGCGTCGCACATCCCGCCGTGGCAGCCTGCCAAACCGACTCCAGACTCCACCGCGGAGACCACCGGTTGACGCTGGTCCGGCCGGATCTCGCCCATGGTCCAGATCGGAACGATCAGGTCAAAGGTCTTTAAGTCGAGGTCACGAAAGGCATCGAGCGTTTCTCGGACGTCAACCTCGCATCCCTCGCCTTGGAGCATCGTGGCGAAGAACTCGGCGACGGCTCCAGGCTCGTGCCCGTCCCATCCGCCCCATACGATCAGTGCCCGCTTCATGACGGGGAGCTTATCCCAGGGGCGCTACAATCGGCGCGTACTCCGACATGGGTGCGGACATTTGGGCGGTCTTTCTTGTGGGCCTGGCGCTGATCGTCGCCAACGCCTTCTTCGTCGCCACCGAGTATGGCCTCGTCGGGGCCAGGCGATCGAAGCTGGAGTCCTTGGCCAAGAAAGGGAGCCGCCAAGCCCAACTGGCGCTCAATGCGATCAAGCGGATGGCCGAGTCGGTCGCGACCCTCCAGGTCTGCGTGACCGTCTGCAGCATCGCGATCGGAGCCATCGTCGAACCCGCTTTGACGGTCGTCGTGTCCAAGCCCCTCCACTTTCTTCCGCAGATGGCCATCCAAGTCATCTCGATCCTTCTCGTCACTGTGCCGCTTGTGGTCGTTGGCGAGTTGGTCCCCAAATACTTGACCCTGCGAGCCCCAGAACGCACGGCCCTGCTCACTCTGCCTGTGGTCACTCCGATCCGATTCGCGATCCTGCCTCTGGTCTGGCTGATCCAGAGGCTTGGGGAGTGGCTCCTCAAGCCCTTTGGCATCGCGATCCATGGCGACGCCCAAGGCTCGATCTCCAGAGAGGAACTCGCTCTGCTGGTGAGGTCGAGCATGCAGGAAGGTCTGTTCCAAGAAGCCCAAGGCGGCTACATCCAGGGAGCCCTCAAGCTCGACAAGCTCGATGCGGCCGATGTGATGATCCACCGGCTCGACGTCAAGTGGATCGACAAGCGGCTCGGCTTGGACGAGATCGAGGACGCCTTGGGCCGGATCCCGCATTCGAGGATCCCCGTTTGCGACGGCGACATCGACGAGGTGGTCGGAATCCTCTACATCCAGGAGTTCCTCCGTCACCGAAGGCGGCCCGACTTCACTCTCGACTCTGTGTTGAGGCCAGCCGAGTTTGTTCCCGAGAGCCTGACGCTGGACCGGGTCGTTCAACGGATGCGCGAGGCCAAGACCCAAATCCTCATCGTCCGCGACGAGTACGGCGGGACCTCGGGAATGCTGACCTTGGAGGACGTCGTCGAGGAGGTCTTCGGCGAGCTTGAGGACAGTCTTGAGAGCGACAGGCCCCCGATTGAGCGAGTCGAGGCGGACCGCGTCTCTTCCCGTTCGGACGTCCGGTACGACGAGCTCATCGAGTTCCTAGGCATGGAACCCGACGATGCCGACACCTACACGACCGAGACCCTCGCCGAAATCGTGATGACGGAACTCGGCCACGTGCCCCGGGTCGGCGATTCGGTCACGCTGCCTATCGGAAAGCTTCGGGTCGAGAACATGGCCCGCCGCCGCGTCACCCGCGTCGCCTTGATTCAGGGCCACAATGATCCCATCAGCTAAGCTCACTGAACTTGAGTCGATGCAAGACTTTTTGATCCAGAAAGTGGATGGTCTCGAAGATTGGCGACGTGTCGTGGCAGTGCGCAACCAGTACATGCCCGACGGCCCGTCGACCGCGGAAAGGAGCATGAACTACGCGGCAAGCCATCCTCCCCACGTGAACGTCGCCAGGTTCTTGGTGTCCAAGGACGGCCAAGACCTGATGTACGGAGTGGTCGAGCAGGCGTACTGGACTCCCAAAGAAAGCCTCTATTCGTGCCACCTCATGTCGCTTCCGGAACTCGACGATGTGTCGGCCGGCATCGACGAAGCCGAGAGGTTGGCCATGGGGTTCGGTGCCACCGAAGTCTCGTTCTGGCACAGGACGGACAGGCCCGCACTGGGGCGAGCCTTGGAGGAGCGGGGATACCGAGAGACGCAACGCAACACGTCCGCGAAAATCGACCTCTCGACGTTCGACCCGCAGCCGTGGCTCGAAGCCCGCGACCGCGTCTTGGCGACGGGCTATGAGGTCGTCACCCTTCTCGAGTACAGCCAGGCCCACCCAACAGACTGGAAGCGGGCCTTGTGGCGGATGGAGATGGACATCTTCCGGGATGTCCCCCTTCCCGAGCCATTTGTCGAAGTGGGCTACGAGGACTGGGTTCGGGAACTTGAGGCCAACGAGTTCAAGTTCGAATGGCAGTTCTTCGCCCTTTGGGAGGGCGAGCCGATCGGTCTGACGCAGCTGTTTCCCAACTTCGTCGACTCGACCCTCTTCAACACGGGTCTGACCGGTGTTCTGCGAGAGCACCGGCGCAAGGGCGTCGCGAAAGCCCTCAAAGCGCATGCCTTCTCTTTGGCCAAGAGCCATGGCGCTCAGCGCGTGTATCTGGACAACGAAGAGAACAATCCGATGTACCTTCTCAATTTGGCGCTCGGCGTCCAACCAGATCACGACATCGTCAATTCGACCAAGGTCTTGGGCTGACCTTGGGCCCTGGGGCCGGGATGGTCTCGGGGCCAAGGGGCCACTGGTACACTGTCCCCGAACCATGCAGATCGCCGTCCTTCCTCTCAACGCGGGTCCGGAGACCCGGCCAGCCCTGGCCCGGCAGCTCTCCAACTTTGCGTGCGAGATCGCCCGAAACGTGACCCATCAAGAGGTCCATGCGGTGAACTACATGGCCCAGTTCGAGGACGAGGGCGTCACGCGGATGGCCATGGTCAACCCGGCCGAGGAGCTGAACGATCCCGAGATGATCAAGCAGTTCTTCTCGCAGGCTCCGATGCAGCGGTTGGTCGATGGGCTCCTCCTCGAGAAGGATGGCGGCGGAACCGTCAAGGTGCGAGTCTTTGACCGTGAAGACCAGGAAGTCCCGACCTCTTCTTTTGAAGAGCCCTTTGTCAATGGCCAGATCTTTGCGCCGACCCGGGCCCTGGTCAAGACCCTGGTCGATCAACTCGGAGGCCAAATGCCGACCGAAATGAACATCGATCAGAACCTCTTCGGAACCTCCAGTGCGGAAGCCTTCACCGACTTTCTCATCGGGTTTGACGCCGTCCAATACATCGAGAAAGCCAACGGTCAGGTCGCCCGTGAGTTCCAGCCCGAGATGGCCATAGAAAGCCTCATGAGGGCCCACAAGGCGGATCCCGATTGGGAGGCCCCGTACCTGACGATTCTGAACCTCACCCGGCTTTGCACGCAGTTCAGAATCGGTTCGGCGGACGCGATCGAGAAGGGGCTCAAAGAAATCATCGAATTGAACCCCGATGATGCCCGTGGCATCTTTGCCCTTGGCGAGTTCTACGGGGCGGTCGGTAACCCCTCGGGATCGGCCGAGCAGTTCGAGAAAGCGGTCGTGAAGCTTCGGGAGCGCGTGGCCACGCTGAGGAAGGAGGCGGAAGCGGCCAAGGCCATCGGCGACACGGCCGAGTCGTCGTCATTGGCGGCGGAGGCCGACAATCTCGCCCGCGACGAGGCGCCGATCCTCTCGCGACTCGGTGTCGTCCAGCTCAACATGGGCATGCCGGCGAACGCGGAAAGGAACCTCCGCCGGGCCGTCGAATTGGAAGGGGACGACAAGCCCTCGCTCGGAGTCTTGAGCCAAGTCCTCGCCCAGACGGGCCGCGCCCATGAGATCGCCCCTATGTGGAAGGCCGTGCTCGACGTCAACCCCCAGAACCCCCAAGCAAGGGTCAACTATGCCATGTCTTTGATCCAGACCGGCAACGAGCCTGGCGGAATCCAGGCGTTCGAGGACGCCATGGCCCAACTTGAGGATCCGGTTCCGGTCAAACGGTTCTTCGCGCCCGTGCTTGCCCAAAAGGGCGACCTTGATCGGGCCATGGACCTCTACGAAGACGTCCTCGACGCGGCCCCGACCGAGGTGCCGGTTCTGCTCGAATACGCCCAAACCCTCAAGCAGGCCAACCGCGAGTTCGAAGTGCCCAAAGTCTTGCGGGACGTCCTCGCGACCAACCCAGATCCCAACACCAAAGCCCAAACCCAAGCGTGGCTGATCGAGATCGAGCAGCCCAAGCGGGTCGAGGCGGTCGAAGCGGCTGGAAAGAAGGTGGAAGCGGGAGACTACGCCGGCGCTATCAGCGAACTCAAACCCCTCCGGACTTGGCTGGCCGATTATTGGAAGATGTGGGCCGTGCTCGCCAGCGCCTATAACCGCGCGGAGCAGTTCGAGGACGCCGAGCAGGCGTCAGTCCAACTCCTCAACCTTTTCCCAGGTTGCGAGCCCGGCTATGGCGAGCTCGCGACCGCCCTCAGCGGCCAAGGAAGGGAGCAGGAAGCCTACAACATGCTCCGAAACGCTCTTGCGGCGATGGGCAACAGCGTTCCGATCGCCCTCAACTTAGGCTTCGCTGCCAAGAGGATCGGCAACACCGACGAAGCCCGGAACTTGGCCAAGCAAATCCGAGAGGCGACCGGCAACCCGGAGGGCCTTCGGGACGTGCTCGACCAACTGGAAGCCTAGTCGGCCCAGTCAGCGACGAAGATGTTGGTCTCGCCCTGGACGAGGCCGAAACGGTTGCTCGCCCACACCAGCTTCTTGCCGTCGCGCGTGAACATGGGGAACCCGTCGAACTCGGCCGAGAAGGTCACTTGCTTCAGACCGGTCCCGTCAGTGTTGATGACAAAGAGGTCGAACTCCCGGCCCCGGGGGTCGTGGTGGTTGCTGCTGAAGATGATCCGCTGGCCGTCCGGGTGCAAGAACGGAGCGAACGAAGCCCCGCCCAGGTTCGTCACCTGCCGCTTGTTCCCTCCGTCGGCGTCCATGATCCACAGATCCATCTTGCTCGGTCGCACCATGTGCTCTTTGAGAAGCTCCCGGTAAGCGTCGAGTTCCTCGGCCGACTTCTGGGCGCTGCGGCGATAGACGATCTTCTTACCGTCCCAACTCACAAACGGCCCCCCGTCATAGCCCACTTCCTGAGTCAACCGCCGGACGTTCTTCCCGTCTAGATCGGAGCGATAGATGTCGATGTCGCCGTCATAAGCGCCCGTGAAGACCATGAACTTGCCGTCGGGCGAGATCGTCGTCTCCGCCACATAGCCGCCCTTGTCGATTACCACCTGTGGCCGCGGGGCGCCGCGCCCGGGGCCGTCCTTCGAAGCGACTGGCACAGGTGTTCGGTAAAGGGAGAACTCGGGGTTGATCATCCAGACATACCCCTTGCTCATGTCCAGCGGCTTCTGGGCTCCCTGGTTGCGGCTATGAGTGCTGCTGAAGTAAATCCACTTCATGTCAGGCGAGAAGTAGCTACAGGTGCATCGCCCAAGGCCGGTGCTCACGAGGGTCTTGTCACTGCCGTCAGCGTTCATGACCACGATCTGTTCGTCGGGCCATTCGGGTTGCCGTGTTTGATAGACAAGTTTGGAACCGTCAAGGCTCCAATAGGCTTCGGCGTTCTGGCCGCCAAACGTGAGCTGACGCAAATGGACCAAATGAGGCTCGCGAGGGTCGGCCTTTCGGCTCATGTGAGTCGGCCACTCTGACATCCTCTTGCCCTCTTGAGGAGGCTCGCCCAGGACCGTGTGACAAGCACACGAACTGACACGGGGAGCCGAAACCAGAAGGACGAGGGCCAACCGAGCCGCTAGCATGCTTCCCAGGTTGGTGCCCTGGTCACAAGGGTCCCGCCGCCAGCTTGACGGTCGCTTGACTCATTTGACGGTCCGGGACGGAATCTTCGGTGCGGGTACCCTCCGCCCCCGCCCATGTCCGAGAAGCTCTTCTCCCAGTCCACAGGCATGTTCATCGCCGAGACCCACACCGAAGGAATGACGTGGTTCTTCAGCGTCGACCGCTTCCTCGTCGAGGGCCGATCGAAGTATCAGCAGTACCAGATCGTCGAGATCCCCGTCTTCGGTAAGACTCTGTTCCTCGATTACAAAATTCAGTCCTCGCTTCTCGATGAATATGTCTACCACGAGAGCATGGTCCAGCCCGCGATGGTGACCCATCCTGACCCGCGCAAGGTACTGGTGTGCGGAGGCGGCGAGGGCGCGACCCTCTGGCAGGCCCTCCAGCACAACACCGTTCAGGAGGCCCACATGGTCGACCTGGACGAGGAACTCATTGGCTGGGTCAAGGAGCACATGAACGAGTGGCACAAGGGCTGCTTCGACGATCCGCGCACTGTGCTCGTGCACCAAGACGCCCGTAAGTGGGTGGAAGACCACAAAGGTTACGGCTACGACGTCATCTTGAGCGACCTCCCGGGTCCCCACGAAGGATCGCCCGCCAGAATGCTCTACACGCGAGAGTACTTCCGACACATCGCCGAGGCGCTCTCCGACGACGGGCTGTTTGTCCTCCAAAGCGGAGCCTGCAACGAGACCTACCCCTATCTCTTCGCCCAGATCCACTCGACCCTCGAATCGATGAAGGAAACATTCCCATACGTGCGGGGCTACTATGGACTGGTCACGACCTTCCAAATGCCGTGGGGGTTCATCCTCGCCTCGAAGAAGCACGACCCTCTGGAGCTGACGTCGGCGGAGATCGAGTCCCGGCTCCAGGCGCGGGCCGTCACGAACCGCTATGCGACCCCGAGGTTCATGCCGTCGATGTTCGTCCTTCCCGAGTACATGCTCCGCGCGATCAGGGAGCACGGCAAGATCCTGACCGACGCCGAACCGTTCCTCTGGACGGCCTGACCCAGATACGAGCCGGGTATCCTCGAATCTCCAAGGGCGGTTAGCTCAGTGGTAGAGCACTTCGTTCACACCGAAGGGGTCACAGGTTCAAATCCTGTACCGCCCACCACCTTCTCGGGAGACGCCTGACCTCCTTACGTAAGGGCGCGGAACCTTCGCCGGTCGCTCCGCACCCGACCAGGCAATTCGCCTGAGCCAGCTCTTCGCAAAAGTTTCGACTGATCATGATTGCCGAGCCTCCACATTGAAGCGGGTCGGCTGGGGCTTAGGCCGGTTCCACGGCAGCTTGGCTAAGAGATGGGCCAAGCCGCAGACGTTGGCAAGGCCAGCGAACGTGAGCCCGGCGCCGACGAACATGGCAAGAAAGATCCAAATAGGGTAGCCGAGCGAAGCGAGGGCCGTGCCGGCAAGCACGACGAGCCCCGCCCCGAGGCGCCCTTGCCGTTCGAGCGACCAGCGGTTCGTGACCGAACTGACCGTGGGCAGGCCCGCGTCGATCCCGGCTTGGGCCCCTTATTCGACCAAGAACAGTCCATCGTGGTGCTGCCGGAGCCTCTCGCAAGCCAATCCAGCCCCTTTACCGCTTTGGCATAGCACGGCGGCTCGACCCTCTTTCAGATCCTCAAACCGGGCTTCCCGTTGCTCGAGTGGAACATTGATCGCTTGCGGAACGTGCCCGGCGGCACCCCCGCCGGGCGACCCGACGCCGACCAACTGCACCGGCCCGAGGTTTTGTACCGTTTGCTGAAGATCTTGGACTGAGATGGTTTGATTAAGACCTCTGCAGGAAGAGACGGTCAACGGTCAAAGGGATTCAAAGAATTCTTACTATCATCCAGGCCGCGACTGCAAGAACGAGGATGGCGAAGGCGGCCCGCAGGGTTTGAAGAGGAACGTGCTCTCGGAAGCGGAGCCCGGCGAGCATCCCGGCGAGGGCGATCCCGCTCATGGGGAGGAGGAGGGGCCAGTCGATGGGCCGTCTGACCTCGCCAAGGAATCCGACGAGCGACTGGACGCTGATCACCAGGAGCGATGTGGGGATCGCCTTGTCCATCCCAACTCCCATCAGGAGGGTCAGTACCGGGACGATCAAGAATCCGCCGCCGGCGCCCAGTGTGCCGCTGACCAGCCCGATCATCAGGCCGAACAAACTCACGAGGATCGGGCTTTGCTTGGGTTTGGCCTCATCGGTCCGTTTGGCCAGCATCCGAAACCCGACGATGACCATCAGGATCGCGAACGCCCCGAGGAGCGCTTGGTCTTTCGTAAGAGCGAGGACGCGTTCGGGGATCGAAGGGACCAAGAACAACCGCGAGGCCAGGGCCCCGACCATGGAAGGCACCGCCAGCAGAAGGGCTGGGCCGATCGCGCACTGACCCTTCTTGATACCGATCGCTGCCCCGACCGCGCTCGTGAGACCGACGATGAATAGGGAGTCGCCGGTCGCTTCGGTGGCTGGAAGGCCGAACAGGCCCACCAGGATGGGGACGGTGAGGATGCCTCCTCCTCCGCCCAACATCCCGAGCACGAACCCCATGAACAGCGTTGCGAACCAACCCATGAAAACCAGAGATCCAAGACAGCGGCTTTATGATTCAGGCTGCGCAGACAGAGCGGTCGAATTCATCGCGGATCATGGCTCTTGCTCTTAGAAGACGGGACTTCGCCGCACTATGCGAGACCTTAAGGCTTTGGGCGGCTTCTACAACCGTCAGTTCGTTTAACTCACAAGCGAAGTCGATATCTTGGTAGATCTGGGGCAGGTTTTCCACGACCTCGGCCACACAACCTTTGATCATGCTGATCTCAAATTCCGATCTGTCCCGATCCACGGGGCCATGCTTCTCGGCAAGTTCGAGGACCGGTTGCATGGCCGGATGGCTGCGCATCCGCGAGCAGACAAGGCGCGCCATAGCGGCTAGCCATGTCTGAAGGAATTCCTCATAGGCGAGTCGTTCACGGGCCCGGAAGGCTTTCAACAGGGCACTGGTAAGAGCGTCCTCGGCGTCTACTTTGTGATGGCAAACGCGCACCATGTGTCGGCACACAGCGTCCTTGTGACGGTTCGCCAGCCGTTCGAATGCGTCACCGGTCATGCAGGCTGATCATACCCGTGGCAGAACCGCACCAGAGAACGCAGGACAAGCCATGCAAATCAAGTTGATAAACTTGAACACGTAGCGTTCCTGAAGTCCTCGCTCCATAAGAACTCGACTCACAATCATCGGGCTGCCGACCACATTAGAAGCTAGATAATTGTGAATACTCTCTACAGTCGGCGTTTCTTGTGAGACTGACCATGAAGAGCCTGTGCGGTCACATGTGGCCAGACCTTCACCTGACGAATGCCCCAGGCAACCCTTGATCGCTCCGCTAAAGTGAGTTCCTCTCTCCGAGCCCATGGCCGATCCTTCAGATTCGCTGCCCGCCCCCAAGGCTTCTTCCGGCGCCGTCATCAAGCGCGCGGGCCAGCTTTTCCGGCCTCACCGGGCGAAGGTCGTGTGGACATTGGTAGCGGTGATGGCCGGGGTCGTCCTTGGCCTCTTGCCCCCATGGTTCCTTCAGGTGATCATCGACGAGGGCTTGATTGGCCGAAACCTTGACACGGTCGTCCTGTTCTCCATCCTGACGGTCATCGTGAACCTGGTCGCGGCGGGCGTCACCCTGCTCTATGGATTCTGGGGCGTCCAGATTGGCCAGGCCATCATGTGCGAGCTTCGGGGCCGGCTCTACCGCCATCTCCAGGGAATGTCCCTGTCGTTTTTCACGGCCACCCGCACCGGCGAGATCCAGACCCGCCTGATTAGCGACATCGGCGGCGTGCAGAACGTCGTCAGCACGACGTTGACCGACGCGGTCTCGAACTTGGCCATCGTCGTTTCGACCTTAGTGGCGATGTTCGTCTTCGATTGGCGGCTCACCCTCCTCAGCATCGCCCTCATCCCGTTGTTCGGCTGGATCGGACAAAAGGTCGGCGATTTCGCGAGAGACGTGCGCAAAGGAAGCCAAGAGCAGACCGCTGAACTCAACGCCATGATGCAGGAGACGTTGTCGGTCTCCGGGATCCTGCTCACCAAGACGACCGGCCGCCAAGACGTCCTCTTCGAGAAGTTTGATGTGGAGAACGTCAAGCTGGCCGACTGGCAGATCAAGCTCAACGTCCTCCAATACCTGTTCTTCGGGATGATTAGGATGATCACCTCGCTCTCGCCGGCCTTGGTCTATTGGCTGGCCGGGTGGCTGATGATCGCCCACGGCGATCCGTCCTTGACTGTCGGCAAGCTCGTCGCCTTCACCGCCCTCCAGATCCGCCTTTTCTTCCCTCTCACGGGCATCATGGGCACCCACGTCGAACTTCTCAGCTCGGTCGCTCTTTTCGAGCGGATTTTCGAGTATCTCGACCTGAAACAAGAAGTGGTCGACCGCCCTGATCCGGTGAAGCTCGATTCAGAGTCCGTCCAGGGCGATGTGAGGTTTGACGACGTGACATTCCGGTACGACCCGGCTACCGAGAAGCCATCTTTGGACCGAATCAGCTTTTCGGCCAGTCCGGGCCAGCTGGTGGCCCTGGTGGGTCCTTCCGGGGCTGGAAAAACGACCATCACGTACCTCATCCCTCGCCTCTACGACGTGGAGTCCGGCTCGGTCAAGATCGATGGCGTCGACGTCCGGGACATCGAAGGATCTAGCCTAAGCCGGGTCGTCGGAGCCGTCACTCAGGAGACGTACCTTCTCCATTCGAGTGTCAGGGAGAACCTCAAAGTCGCCAAGCCTGATGCCACCGACGCGGAGATGGTCGAGGCCTGCCGCCTTGCCGCGATCCACGATCATATCGAGTCGCTGGAGCAAGGGTACGACACCGTTGTTGGGGAAAGGGGATACAAGCTCAGCGGTGGTGAGAAGCAGCGCCTGGCGATCGCTCGCGCTATCTTGAAGAACCCTCGGATCTTGATCCTTGACGAAGCGACGTCGGCATTGGACACAGAGACTGAAAGGCTCATTCAATCCTCTCTGAACCGACTCATGAAGGGCAGGACGACCTTCGCGATCGCCCACCGGCTTTCGACTGTGATCGCGGCCGACTTGATCTTGGTCGTCCAAGACGGGCGGATCGTGGAGCAAGGCCGCCACCAAGAGCTCCTAGCCAGGGGTGGACTCTATCGAAAGCTGCATGAGGAGCAGTTCAAGTCAGAAGGGCCCCTTGCCGGCGAGATTGCTTGACTTCCGTTGATGTTGCGAAGATTGGGGCTAAATCCCAGACGCTTCCGGGCCGATCATCCTTTTGAGGGTCGGTTCAGGAGGAACCTCGCAGGCAAATGAGTCAAAACGATCCCGGTCAAGACCTGAGGCAACATGCTCGATTCGAGCTTCTTGAGTATGCCCTGGTGCGTGAGCCAGGTAAAAGCGATCCCGTCAGGTCCGTCGTTATCGACGTCAGCCTCGGCGGTCTACAAGTGCGGTCACGCTACCAGTTTCCAGTCGGCGACACGGTGACCCTCAACATTGGGCGGTTGTCCGCGGACCCCATCGTGATCCAAGCCGAGGTCCGCTATAGCGTCCCGATCGAAGACTCAGACCTCTTCGCGACCGGTTTCCGCTGTCTGCCGAGCTCGTCAGGCCAAAAGATGGAGTGGGTCGACTACGTCCACCAGGTTTTCCAAGCCCAAGGCGAACAGCTCGCGGGCTGAGTCTCTTGCCATGCTGGATCACGGCCCGGACCATGTCCGGGCCTGTTGCTGTTAGCGGGACTCAGCCGCTGCAGCCGCAGGAGCCGCATCCGCCGCCCTGGGAGCTTGACTCGGTTTGGAACGATGACCCGCATCCGCACGACTTAGTGGCATTGGGGTTGTCGATCTTGAATCCACCACCCATGATGTCGTCCACGTAGTCCACAGTAGAGCCGGCCATGTACTGTAGGCTCAGGTCGTCGATGTACACCTTGACGCCCATCTGTTCGAAGACCTGGTCCCCGCCCTCGGGCTCTCCGTCGTCCAGGGCCATGCCGTAGCTCAAGCCTGAGCACCCGCCTCCGGCCACCCAGATTCTCAGCGCGGCCGAGATCTTTTGTTGGCTCACCATCAGTTCCTTCAGTTCACAAACGGCGCGCTCAGTCAGGGTGATGTTCATCGTGCTCCTTTCTTGACGGATTCCAAGTCTAATGGTGCCATGGGCCCGCTCCGTCTGTAGGCCAATTTGGCCTGGGCCATCAGACTCAATATACGCAGGGTTGTCTTTTGCTGGACAAAATTGGGCACTTTGACGTGGGTCGACTCGTTGGTACTGGGGAGGTGGACTCATGATTGACGATGGCCGACGGCCCTCCGGCCGCCAATCACTTTTACGGGCGGCCCGCAAGTACTTTTCGCACAACTACTACCTTGAAGTCAGTGTGGCCCAATTGTTAGCCGAGAGCGGTGTCAAGGCCCCGACCCTCTACCACCATTTCGGTGATAAGGAAGGACTGTATGTTTCTTGGTGCCTTGCTGCTTTGGAGCACATCGGGTCCGAACTGAGGGCCAAGTTGGCGGAACCGGTCGCCGACCCATTGGTCGAAGGACTCGCCTACCTGGCCAACCAGACGGAGGCCACTCTTCAGAACGTGGAGAGCGATCGCCGACACCTTAGCGAGGTTGGCTGTGCCCAGGTCTGCGAGAGTCTCTTGCTCAATGTCTATGCGCCGATCTCGACCGCCGTCGCTGCTGCGGTCCGATTGAGCGACACCGAGGCATTGGAATGGGCGAAGACTTTGGCGGTTTCAGTCTCCGTTCACCAAGCTCATAGGCCGTTTCCAGATCACGGCTCTTCTCGCGACTCTTGGCCTAGGGCCTTGGTCGCAGGGCTCAAGGCGACGTCTCAACGGGGACTGGCGACCGCCGAAAACGGGAAGGCTGCCCGAGTAGACTGAAGCCAGCGATGCCGTACGTAGTGACTGAGCCCTGCATCGGGGTCAAAGACAAGTCATGCATGACCGTTTGCCCAGTGGACTGTATCTATGAGGGCGATGACATGGTCTTCATCCATCCCGACGAATGCATTGACTGCGGGCTATGCGAACCCGAGTGCCCGGTTTCGGCCATCTTCGTCGACACCGACGTCCCGAACGAGTGGCGGAGCTACATCGACAAGAACAAGGAAGAGGCGGCCCGGATTTCGTCTGGCAGCTAGGCCCAACTAGCTCATTTCGCGCACGAATCGGAGCCAACGTGGCGCGTCGAGCCTTCCAAGTTCAGTCATCAGGACCCCGCCTCTGAACCGGCCGCTGTTGGCGGCCGCTGGCTCACAATAACGGATCACGCCCTTGCCCAAGACAACCCCGATGGGTGTCGACACTTCGAAGGAGATCGGAGTGTTCGAAGGCTCGAAGATCACGCTTGAGACGAACCCGAAACCCCGCTCGCCGACGTCCACGACCGAAGCACTGATGGGCTGGCCGGAGCCCTTGATCACAACTGGCATCGGGCTGGTGCGGATCCGGAACGCGTCCTCAGACCTGGTGTATCGGAGAGTGCCTTCGATCCTGAACGAAAGCGTGATCGAGTTCGCCTCGATGATCTTGATGTCAGAGCCTTGAACTGTCGAAACGTTGCCTTGGCCCGTCGGATCAAAGTTCTCGACCTCGGTGAGGGTCGCTTCGCAACAAGCCGAGGATCGGCGGCCGACGACGTCGAAAAGGAACCTGTCGCCCGGGGACATGACATGCTCGGTCGTCGTCTCGATCTCAAGGCACTGTCCGCTGAAGTTGACCACCCAACCTAAGAACTGCGCGTTGTCAGACATCCGAACAAACTTGGTGCGCGAACCTATGAAGTCCTTGGGGCTCAGCCTCGACATCAAAGAAATTCTCGGTCGGAACTGGCAGAATCCCGACTCATTGGAGTACTTTCCGGACTGAGTATCGCTATGTCCCCTGAAAACTCCAGCAAGGTTGCCGATGCCGAGTCCCGGTTCGTCCTCGAATGGGGCCGAATGAGCTCAAGCTGGGGGATCAATCGGACAATGGCCCAGATTCATGCTTACATGTTGGTCAAGGGCAACCCTGTGACCGTCGAAGACCTGATCGAAGACCTGCACATCAGCCGAGGCAACGCCAGTATGAACCTGAGAGACTTGATCGATTGGGGGATCATTCGGAGGATCCGGATGCCAGGCGAACGAAAGGACCTGTACCAGTGCGACGGCGATGTGTTCCACATGTTCGCGCGGGTGATACGAGAACGCAAGCGCCGAGAACTCGATCCTGCCGTCGACGCGATCCGAGAGTGCCTCGCCATGGTCCCAGACGGCGACCAGGATCAGGAAGCTGAGCGGTTCAGGCTTCGTCTGCGCACTCTCTTGGTGGTCTTCGATGCCTTCGACAAGGTCTATCAACAGGTCTTCTCAAGCGACCAGAGCTTCCAGCAGACGATCGAGCTTCTGATGGGCGACCCACCTTCGCTCGGCTTGCCGAGCCAAGGGTAAGGTAAGGGCACGCATGGCGAAGCGAAGCGCCCCTGGGCCAACAAAAGTCGGCAACAAGGCCCCGGTGCTACCCGTGAGGGACACGGTTCATTTCCCGGGAGTGATCCAGACTCTCCTGATCGGGCGCGAGATGTCGGTCCGCGCCTTGCATCAGGCCCTGCGGAAGAACCGCGAAGTGGTCGTGGTCGGGCAGCAAGACCAAACAGTCGACGAGCCTCGGGCCAGTGAGCTCTACCGGGTCGGAACGCTGAGCGAAGTCCTTCATGTGCTGCCACTGCCCGATGGCACGCTTCGGGTCGTGCTCCGGGGGCTCTCCAGGATCAAGATCGAGAGGTTGAGCTATCGTTCTGGCTCCTTCACCGCTTGGCACCGGACCTTGAAGGACATTCCGGCCAGCGGAGACTCAGTCGACGCTCTGGTCCGTGAGTGCGTCTCCAGCTTCAACCGCGCCATCAGCCTGGGCCTATCGGTGCCACCGGAAGTCGCTGACACGGTCGGAAGCATCGAAGATCCCCGCTACCTCTCCGATCTCTTGACTCACCACTTGCCGATGAGCGTCGCAGCCAAGCAAGCGCTTTTGGAGGAGCCCGACGTCAACAAGCGGCTCGAGTCCCTCGTCCTCAGTCTGACCCGCGAGTTCCAAGTCTTGGAACTGCAAAGCAACCTTCGCAACAAAGTCGAACAAGAGCTGGGCCAGAGCCAGCGAGAGTTTTACCTACGCGAACAGCTCAAGGCCATCCAGCAGGAACTTGGTGGGAACGAGACCATTGGAGAAGAAGGCGAGACTTATCTGCGAAGGCTCCATACCGCAGGACTGCCCCCCGAATCGCTCGAAAAGGCCGTGCTCGAAGTCAAGCGCCTGGAGCGCACGCCTTCCAGTTCGCCAGAGGGACTCGTCATCCGGAATTATCTGGACTGCCTCGTGAGTCTCCCGTGGTCGGTCGCCAGCGAGGACCGGGTCGACATCAAGACGGCGGCCAAGATCCTGGAGCGCGACCACTATGGCCTGAACAAGGTCAAGGAGCGCATCCTCGACTTTCTGGCCGTTCGACAGCTTTCACCGGGACTGCGAGGGCCGATCTTGTGCTTTGTCGGACCGCCCGGCGTCGGCAAGACCAGTATCGGTCGATCGATCGCAGAGTCGCTGGGCCGTCAGTTTTACCGGGTCTCTTTGGGTGGAGTCCGCGACGAGGCGGAAATCCGTGGGCACCGCCGGACCTATATAGGCTCAATGCCTGGGCGGTTGATCCAAGGGATCCGAGCCTGCGGCACCAGAAACCCGGTCTTCATGCTCGATGAGATCGACAAGATGGGCTACGACTTTAGGGGCGATCCCACGTCAGCGTTGCTCGAAGCCCTCGACCCGGAACAGAACTCCCAGTTCAGCGACCACTACGTCGAACTCCCGTTCGACCTCAGCAACGTCATGTTCATAGCGACGGCAAACCTCTTGGACAATGTGCCGCCGCCCTTGCGCGACCGGATGGAGGTCATCCGGTTCCCGAGCTATATCGAGAACGAAAAGCTCCACATCGCGACCAAGTACTTGATCCCCAAAACCCTTTCGGAGCACGGATTGAACCGGACCCAGGTGAAGATCGCGCGGCCAGCCTTGTTTGCTTTGGTCCGCGAATACACCCGGGAGGCGGGCGTGCGGTCGTTGGCCCGCGAGATCGCCACGGTGTGCCGCAAATCGGCGCGGCAAATCGCCGAAGGTTGTCCGATTCCTGTGCAAGTCGGCCCCGAGCAACTGGCCGATTTCTTGGGCCGTCCGCGATTTCGATATGGCACCAGAGGCAAGCGGGACGAGGTCGGCGCAGCCACCGGTATGGTCTATTCCGAGTTCGGAGGCGACATCCTCACCATCGAAGTCAGCTTGAGCCCGCCCTATGGCGACCAGCCCCAAGTGAGGCTGACAGGCTCGCTCGGCGATGTAATGAAAGAATCGGCCTACGCGGCCATGACCTACCTCAGGTCGCACCAAGAGCAGTTCAGGACAGACCGAGACTTTCGGTGCGACCTTCATGTCCACGTGCCGGAGGGGGCAGTCCCCAAGGACGGCCCCTCGGCCGGCATCACGATCCTCACCGCGCTCGTTTCGGCCTTTTCGGGCCGGCCGGTCCGACGGAACGTTGCCATGACCGGCGAGGTCACCCTTCGGGGAAAGGTGCTCCCGGTTGGGGGAATCCGGGAGAAAGTGCTGGCCGCCCACCGGGCCGGGATCAGGACGGTGATCTTGCCCGAGGAGAACCTGCCCGACCTCGAGGACCTTCCTGCTGAAGTTCGAGCCGAGCTCACTTTCCATCCAGTCAAAACAGCGGACGAAGCTTTGAGATTCGCGCTCGTATGAACCAAAATCGGCCTATGACTGGTTGGGAAGCCGGCATTCTGGACGCCGTTCGAGGCTCGGCGTTGACCGGGTTCGACCTGAGAATGTTTGCGATGCGACAACTCAGTGGCATCGACGGGTTCGATTGGTGCGGCGTGTATCGGCTTGAAGATGACGGCTTGGTCCTTGACGCTTATGTCGGGGCGCCGACCGACCATGATAGGATCGCGGTCGGGGTCGGGGTCTGTGGAACCGCGGTGGCCGAAGGTCGCAACCAGGTTGTGGCGGACGTTCGTGAACTCGACAACTATCTTGCTTGTTCGCTTGAGACGCGCTCCGAGATCGTCGTCCTGGTCAAGTCGGGGGACGAAATCCTGGGCCAGATCGACATCGATGGCCATCGGATTGGGCGCTTTGGGCCCGAAGAGGAAACGTTCTTGGACTCTCTGGCTGTCCTTCTCGCCGACCGGTGGTAGTCTGCCAAGCGGGACTCCGAACGGCGCACACCGTCCGTCCGTAGAGTTAAGTCAGTGTAATGAGCGGCCCCTACGAGCTTCTGAGCCAGATCGTGACCCCGGTCGACCTTCACCGGTTCTCGGATAAAGAACTGGTCCAGGTGGCACAAGAAGTACGGCAGGCGATCATCGACAACGTCAGCGAGACCGGAGGGCATTTCAGCTCGAACCTAGGCACTGTCGAGCTCACAGTCGCCCTGTACGCCGCCTACTCTTTGCCCCCCGACAAAGTCGTCTGGGACACGGGTCACCAAGCCTATCCCCACAAGCTGCTCACCGGTCGCTTGCCTCGGTTCGATACGCTTCGAAAGCACCGCGGCATCAGCGGGTTCCTGCGGCGCGAAGAGCACGAATTGGACCACTTCGGGGCTGGGCACGCGGGCACGGCCATTTCAGCCGCGCTCGGATTCGCCGCAGCAAGGGACCAACTCGGGACCGATGAGAAAGTCGTGGCCGTCACCGGCGACGCCGCCATTGCGAGCGGCATGAGTTGGGAGGCCCTCAACCACGCTGGCGAGCTTCAGACCGACATCTGCGTGGTGCTGAACGACAACCGCATGTCGATCGCGCCGAACGTTGGGGCCCTGACGAACTATCTGGCCAAGTTGCGATCCCGGCCCGAGGTGCAAGGGCTGGCCAAGCTGGCCAAGGACGTCGTCGAGATGATCCCAGGCCCTGCTCCACGGCTCGCGGCTGGGTTACGCCACGGCGTCACCCACATGTTGGCTCCGGAGGAAACAGGCACGATCTTCGAAGAGATCGGCTTTGAGTACATCGGCCCGGTGGACGGACACGACCTCCCCACCCTTCTCGCCGTCTTCAGGAACGTCCGGGAGGCGAAGGTTCCCATGTTCGTCCACGCGATCACAGTCAAGGGGAAAGGCTATGAGGTGGCAGAAGAGGACTCGCGGAAGTGGCACGGAGTCGTGCCGTTCGACAAGACCGCCTGCGAACTCCCAAAGAAAGGCGGGGCCCCTGCCTACACCCAAGTGTTCGGCGAAGCGATGATCGAAGTGGCGGCGGAAGATCCCAAGATCGTCGCGATCACGGCGGCCATGCCCGACGGCACCGGGCTGACCTCGTTCGCCAAGGAGTTCCCCGACCGGTACTACGACGTCGGCATCGCCGAGCAGCACGCGGTCACGTTTGCGGCCGGGCTCGCCGCCGGGGGGATCAAGCCGTTCTGCGCGATCTATTCGACCTTCCTCCAGCGGTCGTTCGATCAAGTCCTGCACGATGTTTGCATCCAAAACCTGCCGGTAAGGTTCGTGATGGATCGAGCCGGGCTTGTCGGCGACGACGGCCCGACCCACCACGGGGCGTTCGATGTCTCGTACCTCAGCTTGATTCCTAACATCGCTCTCTGCGCTCCGCGAGACGCCACGGAACTTCGGGAGATGCTCCGGTTTATGGCGGGTCACAGTTCCGGCCCAATCGCCATGCGGTATCCCCGTGGGGCGGCTCAAGACGTCTTGCCAGAGGGCCGCACCCCCATTCGGTTCGGGCAAGCCGAAGTCCTCGGTGTTCCCCCCGGTGGGGGCGATGGCAAGCCAACGATCGCGATCATCGCCCTTGGCTCGATGGTCTCCGAAGCTTGGCGGGCCGCCCAGTCCTTGGCCGAAGAAGGTGTCCGGGCCTCGGTCGTGAACGCGCGTTGGGCCAAGCCGCTGGACGCCGAAACTCTGGCCCGGGTCGCGGAGGAGTGCGGCTCCTTGGTGACAGTGGAAGAGAACGTCCGAATCGGCGGATTTGGTCAACAGGTCCGTGACGCGCTCGCCGAACGTGGACTTGGGAAAGTGCCGATAGAGATCGTGGCGTTACCGGACGAGTTTGTCGAGCACGGTGCGCAGCCCATCATTCGCGAGGAGTGTGGGTTGAGCGCGGATGCGTTGGTCCGGGTCTGCCGCCGTCTGACAGCTGGTCCGAAGCACTTGGCTTGAACCTGATGGCACCGACGATCTCTCTCAAAGCGTTGGATCCTCGAACGTGGGGCACGGGTCCATCCTCAGGTTTCCGGGTCGGGAACTTGGAGACCCCAGGCTCCTAGGGAACGGACACACAATGTACCAAGAGCCGTTGCCGCCAGAATTTGCCGCCCTCAGCGACTCGGAAGCGTCAGACCGCATTCGAAGGGCAAAGCAGGCGCTCGGGTCGAGGCTCGTCATCCTGGGTCACCATTATCAGCGAGACGAGATCATTCAGCACGCCGATTTCCGTGGCGACAGTTACAAACTCGCCCAGGACGCCCTCAGAAGGCCAGAAGCCGATTTCATCGTCTTTTGCGGCGTGCATTTCATGGCCGAGAGCGCCGACATCTTGACGCCCGAGCATCAGGTCGTCATCCTCCCCAACTTGGCGGCCGGGTGCTCCATGGCCGACATGGCGAACATTTTTCAGGTGCGCAACGCTTGGAAGCAACTGGGAGAGGTTCTCGGGATGCCCCTGTCTTACCCCCTAACCCCCCCATCGTCTTCGGGGACTGCGTCCCCGACAAACGGGGGAGGGGCTCACGCATCCAATGGGCTCAAGGATGACCTCAATGGCGTGGGACTCATGGGGAATGGCCAAACCGCCTCGACGGTCGTGCCTGTGACCTACATCAATTCCGCCGCCAGCCTCAAAGCCTTCGTCGGTGAGCACGGCGGCACGGTCTGCACCAGCACCAACGCCCCTGTCGCCGTCCGGTGGGCCCTGGATCGAGCGGAGAAAGTCCTCTTCTTCCCCGACCAGCATCTGGGCAGGAACACGGGGGTCAAGCTCGGCTTTGATCCCGAAGCGGACATGGCCCTCTGGGATCCCTTCAAGCCCTTGGGCGGCAACACGCCAGAAAAGCTCCGCGCCGCCCGGATCCTACTGTGGAAGGGTCACTGCAGCGTGCACAAGCGCTTCACTCTTGATCAAGCCCTCGCGGCCAGGCGCGACCATCCAGGCGTCCATGTCCTGGTGCATCCGGAGTGCGACCTCTCGCTGGTCAGGGAGGCCGACTTCGTCGGATCGACCGAGTACATCATCCGAACGGTCGAAGGGGCCGCGCCAGGCTCGGTCTGGGCCGTCGGCACCGAGATCAATCTTGTCTCGAGGCTGGCCGCCGAGAACCCGAACAAGACGGTCTTCTGTCTGGATCCCCAGATCTGCCCGTGTTCGACCATGTACCGGATCCACCCCAGCTTCCTCTGCTGGGCCCTCGAGAATCTGGTCGAAGGTCGGATCGTGAACCAGATCAAAGTGCCGGAACCGACCGCGAGCCTTGCCCGCGTGGCCTTGGCGCGGATGCTTGAGCTAGCCCCGGCTCCTTCCGCCGCCCATGTAGACTAAAGGGTCAGTCCCCCGTCGATGACCAAAGTCTGACCAGTCATATAGCCAGCCGCGTCCGACGCCAAGAAAAGCACCGCTCCCGCCACATCGGCCCCAGTGCCAAGCCGGCCCAATGGAGCCGTCTCGACAACCTTGTTCCTGAACTCCTCGGCAAGTTCGGCCGTCATTTCTGTCTCAATGAATCCAGGCGCGACTGCGTTGCACGTGATCCCGCGGGAACCCACTTCTTTGGCCACGGAAAGCGTCAGCCCAATCAGGCCAGCCTTGCTGGCTGCGTAGTTGGCTTGCCCGGCGGCACCGCTCAGCCCCACGATGCTGCTCACGTTGATGATCCTCCCCCACCGTGCCTTCATCATGGGGCGCATCACCGCCTTGACACATCGCCATGCGCCCTTCAGGTTCACGTCCAAAACTTTGTCGAAGTCCTCCTCCGACATCCGCATCAGCAGTGTGTCGCGGGTCACGCCCGCGTTGTTGACCAAGATCTGGACTGGCCCCATCTCCGTCTCGATTTGGGCGAAAGCAGCATCCACTTGGCCCGAATCGGAAACGTCGCACCCGAAGGCGCGGGCCTTCGGCCCGATCGCTTCGGCTGTCGGGGCCGCGTTCTCGACCCGCGTGGCGAGGCAGGCGACCTGAGCCCCTTCGAGACCGAACTGGAGCGCGATCTCACGTCCGATCCCGCGGCTCGCCCCGGTGACCGCTACGACCTTGCCCTCGAACCTCACGCCGAGACCCCCTCTGATACTTTGGTCGCGGCATCGTCGAGCGTCGCCCCATCCACCACCCGGATCCCGGTCGCGCCGGGGACAGTCCTTCTCAGGAGGCCGATCAGGACCTCGCCCACGCCGCACTCGATGAAGGTGTCGATCCCGGCCTGTGCCATGCACTGGACTGTTTCGGTCCACCTCACCGGGCTCATGAGCTGTTCCTTGAGAAGACGTGGCCAATCGCCGTCGCGATCGACTCGCTGGGCAGTCAGGTTGGGATAGACCGCCACTGATTGGTCGTGGGGTCGGAAAGAAGCCGTTGCCAGTCGCTGGCCCATCTCATCGGCCGCCTCGGCCATCAGCGGGCTGTGGAAGGCTCCACTGACGTTCAACGGCAGGACACGCTTTGCCCCACGCTCTCCGGCCAGCGCGCTGGCGGCGTGGATGGCGTCGGTGTCGCCGCTGATGACCAATTGGCCGGGAGCATTGTCGTTCGCTATGACGACTGTCCCTTGTCCGCTCACATCGGCACAGACCTTCTCAAGATCGCTCCGTTCCATGCCGAGCACAGCGGCCATGGTTCCCGGTCGAGTTTGGCCTGCCCTGGCCATGATCTCGCCCCGTGCCCGGACCAAGGCCGCCCCAGAAGCGATGTCCAGTACGCCGCTGGCCACCACCGCCGCGTATTCGCCGACAGAGTGCCCGGCGAAGGCCTCGGGCTGGAGCCCGGTCTTTTCCTTGAGAGCCGCCCAGCCGGCAAGACCGCACGTGAAGAGAGCGATTTGGGCGTTCTGAGTCTGACGGAGCGTCTCTTCGTCCGACTCGACGCACAGGGCCAGGACATCGATTCCTGTAGAGCGACTGGCTTCTTCGAAGACGGCCGCAGCGCCCGCGGATACCTCGACGAGGCTTTGCCCCATGCCCGGCCTCTGCGAACCCTGGCCGGGGAACACGACGGCTTTCATAGCAGGGACTGTACCCAGCGGCGCGGGTACGCTGAGCCCGGATGAGCGCCATCCTTGAGACCTTTCCCAACCCGAACTCTGGTCGGGACTATGTGATCACTCACATTTGTCCCGAGTTCACCAGTGTCTGCCCCAAGACCGGGCAACCGGACTTTGCGACCATCGAGCTTGAATATGTGCCGAACGAACTGTGCCTTGAACTGAAGTCTTTGAAGCTCTATTACTACAGCTTTCGCGACCAAGGCATCTACTATGAAGCGGTGGTGAACCGGATCTTGGACGAACTGGCCGGAGCCTGTTCGCCTCGACGCATGAAGGTCACCGGTCGGTTCAATGTCCGAGGCGGCATTTCGAGCGTCGTCGTCGCTGAGGTCTAGCCCTTCTTCCTCACCACGAACGGAGGCGTGGACAGACGGTAAGCGACCCCTTCCGTCTCATAAGTCAGTTCAAGGATGACCGCCTTGTTTTGGCTCGCCGCCGGTTCAGTCATGACGAACGAGCTTTGGCGAACGGCCCTTCCTGCGACTTCGGAACTCTCCCACTTGGCTCCTGAAAAGTCCAAGTTGTCGCTCGTGGCCACCCACTTTTTCACTGACTTGGGTCGTGACTCGTAACCCAGTTTGGCCTCCGTCCCACCATTCTCCAGCTTTGTGGCGTGCCACTCAAAAACGGGTACTCGCGCCCGACGGTCGATCGACCTTACAAAGGTCGCCAAAGTGGGTTGCCAATAATCGGCCGGGCCAAGGTCGTGGCCCGCGTTGGGCACGGCCAAGACCCACTTCCGCACAGTGCGAATGTCGTTCCAATACACGCTGAGCGCGTCCACCGTCCAATAAGGATCATTGGCCCCATTCACCATGAGCACTGGCACACGGATTCCGGCCAGATAGGCGGCCGGATCCACCATGGCCACGAGTTCCTTCCCCCGGGGCGACGCCAAGGTGTCTTGCAACCCCCGCGACGTATAGTCCTGGATCATGGGGCTGAACTTGCCCCAATCGGTTTGCTGCTTGGCCAGTTGCTCCCCAAAACTCAGATTGTCGAAGACCATCGGGGCGATGCCGACAATCCTTTTGTCACCGGTCGCCGCCGCGAGCCAAGTGGTCCAGCCGCGTTTGCTGGCTCCAGTCAGGACGAACTGCAGCCCAGGGCCGAACTCCTTGTCCAACGCGTCCATGCATCCGACGACGCTCTTCACCATTGGGAACAGAAGCGGCCAACTCTCGTCGCCCGTTTCCAAGTATTTCTGAAACGTGTGCGCGATCAGGCCGTCCTCTCTCAGGTCGTCAAGCGGTTGGTTGGGAATCTCAAAGAGGGTCGCCACAGGCGTTCCAGAGGAATCGGCAAGACTTTGTGCCCACGCTGCGTCGCGTTCGTTGGCGGGGCCTCCCGTCACATGGATCACCCACACTTTCGTGTTTTCGGGACTTGAGGGTCTTGTCACGACGACGTCATGAGTCCACTCGCGGCCTTGCCACTTCTGCGAGATGAGGCGGATGGCTGGCCGACCTCGCCATTCGGTCCGGGTTGCCTGGAAGCTGGGATCTTGCTTCGAGACAAAGCGGTGCAAGGCGCCGTCCGGATTGACCGTGAAAGCCGTCGAAACGGCTAGAAGGAGCACTGGGATCGTCATACCTTCCTCGTGAATGAACCAGTTTGCCTTATTTTGTCGCGAGTCAAGCTCCTTGACTTGAACGTCCTTGAAGGTGGACAATACACGAGCTCGGCCCTGTGGCGGTCGGTGAGTCGTGGTGGTGCGGATATGGTGAAAAGGGTTCTCGTCCTCATGAGCTTGATGGCTCTCTTCGGATCGGTCTGGGCGGCGGTGCCGCAGGACGTGGTCTTGAAGCGCTCTCCTGACGACCGCACACTGACCGTGAGGTACACGGGCGGAAGGGCCGCGCTCGTTGAGCTCAGGATCAATGGGGAAAGCGTCGCAACTCGCTCCGTGAACCACCAGGTCACTTCGGGCGAAATCGAGTTCGCTCTGGATTCGGCGCGACTCAAAGACGGTTCCAACACTCTCGAAGTCCGACTCATCGACATCTCAGGCAAGGCGATCGCGACCGAGCGATCGTCGTTGAGCGTCGACCGTCAGCCGACAGGGCCTGTCTTTATCGCCCGGCCAGCCAGCGGCTCCATGGTTCAAGGAGCCGTCGATATCAGCGTCGGGTTCAAGTCGGCCATCCCGGGAGCATTTGTCAGCTTCTTTGTCGACAACGAGTTCCAAGCGCTCAAGAACTTTGCCCCCTACAGCTACCTTTGGGACACGACCCGAGTCGAGAACGGGTGGCACGAGGTCGAAGCCTGGGTCGTCGACCGCGCCAACAACACGTTCCGGACGCAGCGCCTTCGAGTTCTGGTCAACAACCCAGGCGGAAGGACAGAACGGCGCGAGGCAGCGGCCGAGCCGGCCGTTTCGGCCAATGCCGTGAACCCGACAGTATCTGGCTCGGCGGCGGCCTCCCCTCTGAACGCGTCGGGCCAAAGCGCTGGCCTCACCTCAGTGGCGGTAGCCACTATCAGCACGAACTTGGCCAAACCGGTGAGCGGCAAGGCGGAGAAGTTGAAGCCGACCGCCGCAAAGACGGTCTCGACCAACGAGCGGCTCATGACTCCGACCGGAAAACGGGTCGCCCCGAGCAAAGCCCCCGCCGTCGTCGCAAAGACAAAACCCGCCAGTGCCCCGGTTGAAGCCACTACGGCCCCCAAGAAGACCGAAGTCGTCGTGACCAAGGCTCCGCCAGCGAAAGCGGAGGCCACGGCGGCTGCGTCAGCCAAGCTGAATCCGACGAAAGCCGCCACCACCCCGACTGCGCCGTCCAAACCAGAACCGATCAAGGCGGAGGCCCCGAAAGAAGCCACAGCACCGTCAGCACCGGGCCGGCCTGCCCCGGCAAGACGGGAGCCTCCTAAAGCAGTGGCCGCCCCGGCCAAGTCGGTCAAGCCTGCCGCTCCCAAGATGCTCGCCGTCACTTACGGCACTCGACTGCCCGTCTCAGGGGCTTACGACATCAGCTATCTGGGCAGCCCGGTCAAGTTCGACGTGTCGCCTCAGGTCATTGACGGGCTCGCCCTGACACCGTTCCGCCACTTGTTCGAGCAAGCAGGCGGGGAAGTGGTCTGGTCGCACTCGCAGAAGTCTGTTGAAGCGAAGGGCCTTGCGCGACAAATCCGGTTTGCTGTCGGTTCGGACGTCGCCACCGTCGATGGCGACCGAGTCAGTCTGGAACGGTCCGTCTTCTTGCTTTCTGGCCGAACGATCGTCCCGCTCAGCTTTGTTCAGTCGATCCTGGACGTCGACGTGCACTTCGACCCCTCCACCAAGCACGCGGTGGTCACGAAGAAGCAAGGGTCATAAGTCGGGCTGGGCGAACTCAAAGATCCGGTCGTCACCGTTCAAACTGACGGTGACGCGCCAGCACGACTCCAGGTCGATCCAGCCTTCGAGTCGGTCTGGCCATTCGACAAGGGCTATCCGGCCTTCGATAAGCTCGAAAAAGTCGAGCCCCGAAGGTGAGTCCAAACGATAGAGATCGAGGTGGACGACCGGCGGATCCGTCGCAAAGGTCTGGGCGAGGTTGAAGGTCGGTGAACGCACGGGCCCAACGTAGCCCAGCGACTCCAAAAATCCTCTGACGAACGTCGTCTTTCCGGCGCCGAGGGGCCCCTCCAAAAGCACAACGTCGCCAGGAGCCCATTGGCGGCCCACTTCCCATGCCAACTGACGGGTCTCGGCTTCGCTTCGCGTGGTCACGACCAATTGCCGAAGCATACAAGGTGGCGGGCAAAAGAAGGACTGCCCGGGCAAGCCCGGGCGGTCCTTTCGCGATGCAAGTCGTGTTCAAGCTAGTTCCTGAGGAGCGATAGCACGGCCTGTGGGGCCTGGTTCGCCTGTGCCAGGACGCTGAGCCCGGACTGTTGCAGGATCTGTAGCTTGGTGAAGTTGGTCATTTCCTCGGCGACGTCGACGTCGGCAATGGAACTCAGGCTTGCCGAGAGGTTTTCTTTCGAGACACCAAGCGAGCGGACGTTCGACTCGATGGTGTTGCGAATGAAGGAGCCAATGTTGCCCCTTGACGAACTAACCTGGCGGATCGCGTCGTCAATCGCGGCGATCGCACTGCTGACATCGGCTCCAGTGATGTCGATCGTTCCGAGTCCAAGCGCGCTGGCGCTGAAGTTGGTCAAGTTCAAATAGGCGCTCTGATCGCCATTCGCTCCGATCAAGAACTGGCTCTGACCGGCCGTGACCGTGGCGACATTCGTGGCAGTGCCCGCAGCGTTGCCGGACGCCGTCAATGAGATCGCATTGCCGCTCGTGTCACGAAGGGTCAGGCCTTGACCCGATGCGAACGATGCCGAGGCCGAAGCTGTGGCTGTGCCCTGGGAATAGACGTAGTTGACGGTCGCCGCTGCGTCCACACCCGCGTCGCTCGTGCTGCCTGAAGCCGTCAAGAGGATCCCAGCGGCAGAAGTCAGGTTGACGGTTGCGGCGCTCCCCCATTGCGAGGTCGTCAAGATGACCGCTCCCGTCGTGCCGAGATCGGCTGTGACGCCGGTTGTGGCCGAGGCTTCGTTGATCATGCTCAGAACGTTCTGGACAGTCATGCCCGCACTGACTGTGAACTGGTACCCGTTGACCGTGAAGGTGCCCGCCGTGACAGTCGAGGTCGTGCCCGCGAAAGTCTGGGTGCCCACGATCTGAGCCCGTTCGGCAGAGGTCAGGGCCGTGATGTCGAGTCGGCCATTCGAGTTCATCGACACGTTGCCAAAGGTGCCGCTGACAAAGGCCCTTGTGTAGTTCGCCGTGTTGTTGATCGTTGCGTAGGTGCCGGACGAACCGTCGAGAAGCTTCTTCTGGCCGAACGTCGTCGTCCGGGCGATCCGGTCGACCGAGGAAAGAATGTTCATCAACTGTGTCTGGTTGGCCTGGCGTTGGTTGGCGTCGACAGTGCTGTTGCCGTTGCCGACCGCCAGAGCCCGGGCGTCGCGAAGAAGCCGGCTGACCTCGTCAAGGGCCCCGTCGGCCGATTTGGCGAAGTTCATGGCGTCTTGGTTGTTCCTCATGGCCATGTCCATGCTCGAGATCTGTCTTTTGAAGTTCTCGGTGGCGATGAGGCCCGCAGGGTCGTCGGCGCCGGTGTTGATCCGGAGACCGGTGGAGAGTCGGGTGATCGAGCGGGCGACTTCTTCCGTCGTCCCTCTCAAGTTGCGATAGGCCCCCATGGCCGTCACGTTGGTGTTTACACGAAAGGACATGTTCTTCTTCCCTGAAGGGCACTGGCCCGCCATCGTGGCGGGCGCCTGAACCCTGTCAAAGGTGCTTGTTCCGTGAACCTGCGGTGCAAAATACTAGTAAATATACTTGGTTTAGTCATTTTCACCGGGCTTTTTCATTTCCAGCAGATTTCCTTGGTCGTTGTCGCAGAAGGGATAATGCTTCCATGCCCTTGGTGGGTGTCGTCGGAAGGAAGAGCCTGAGGGCTCGCTTGGCGATGACCGTGGTCTACGGGTTCCTGGCACTAGGGGCCTTGACGACGCTCTACCCGTTCCTGGTCATGGTGACGAGCGGCTTCAAGGGGCCGACGGATCAGAACGACGGGCGACTCTTGCCGCTCTTTTGGTCTGATCCCGGCGAGCTCCTGGGCAAGTATGTCGACGACAAGTACGCGGGAGATGTGGGACTCATCGCTTCCACCCGGATCGGCGACCAGGCTGGCCCGAATGGTGTGGCCAGGTACGAGAAGTTCCTCACCGAGCTCGATCTCACTCAATGGTCGGCCGGATTCAGGACACCGGCCAACGGCGTGACCAGCAGGCTGTCTCGGGCCTATCAGGCTTGGATCAGGACGAGATTCAAGGACATCGACGCCGTTAACGCTCGATACACTGAGCTCAACCGCAGCTTTTCGCAAGTCGAGCCGCCTAGCGAAGGGTTCGACCGTGCTGGATGGAAGCCTGCTCTTGGCCCGAAATGGGACGACTGGTTGGAGTTCAAAAAGACCCTATCGGCCGAGTTCCGAGTACCTGTTCGCGAAGAACGAGCCTACCAAGTCTGGCTACGGGGACGGTTCAAGAACCGCCTCGCCGATGTTCCTGAAGAGGCTCGGGGGTCGGCGACCAGCTTCGACACTCTGAGGATCGTTCCTGGGCCATGGCTCGACGATTTCCGGAAAGGGCGCCCCGGGCCATCGGTTGAGGCTCTATGGGCAGAGACTGACACGGGGCCACTGCCGATCGCCGCGTTCGAGAGGCAGTGGGTCGAGAGGCACGCTGGCGAGATCCGGGCCGAAATGAGTGGCCGGAACTATGGATATGTGCTGACCAACGTGCTTCTTGACGGCCGCACCGTGCTCAACACGGCTCTCTTCTGCCTTCTCGCCGTCCTCACACAACTGGTCGTCAACCCGCTGGCGGCTTACGCGCTCTCGCGGGTTCCCATGCGGGCCGGAGCCAAGGTGCTTTTGTTCCTTCTTGCGACGATGGCGTTCCCTGCCGAGGTCGCCATGATCCCCTCGTTCCTTCTGCTCCGCGACCTGGGGCTGCTCAACACCCTGGCCGCGCTCGTCCTCCCCACAGCCGCGAGCGGGTACACGATCTTTTTGCTCAAAGGGTTCTTCGACTCGCTCCCGGCGGAGGTCTTTGACTCCGGCGAGGTCGATGGCGCGCCGGAATGGATCATGATGCTGAAACTCGCGCTGCCGTTGGCCAAGCCAGTCTTGGGCTATATCGCCTTGCTGGCCTTCATGGGCGCCTACGGGGCATTTCTCTTCGCCTTCCTCGTTTGCCAAGATTCCAAGACATGGACCCTGATGGTCCACGTCTATCAGCTGCAGTTGACGGCCCCGAAAGCGGTCACGATGGCGGCGGTGACCCTTGCGGCTGTGCCGAGCCTGATCGTGTTCTTGCTCGCCCAGCGCGTGATCATGCGCGGCATCGTGCTGCCGGGCGAGCGTTGACTCAGGAGTTCTTGGCCGGGGCGTTGATTCGCAGGCTTCGGTTCTCCGTCCGCTCGTAGCTAAGGCCGGCGGCGCGGGTGACGACGTCGAGCGCGTATTTGAGCGACGTGTCGATCAGATACGCGTCCACTTTGTAGTTCGGTACTTTGTCGGAGACTTCGATCACGATGCCGGTCTGCTTGGCGAACTCAGCGAAGACGGTTCGGATGTCGGCCATGCTCAATCGGGTCGTGACCCGCTTTTGGAGATCTTGCTCGGTGAGCTTGCCCAGCGGCTTGATGGCCACTACGGGCTTGGTTGAAGGCTCAGCAGCGGCCTTGTCGCCAGGCTTGAGCTTCGTGACAAAGTAGATACCGTTCTCAACCTCGAACTTGAGAGACGCCGTTCGGCAAACGATGTTGAGGGCTTCTTCGAACTCGACTCCGGTCAGGGCCAGGTACAGCACATGGCGCACCTCCGGTTCGAGCACGAAGCTCCGCTTGGCCTGGGTAAAGAGGTCGAAGAGCACGCTCCTGACGTCGGCTCCCTTCGAGCTGATCGTGACGATGTTCGCTTCGTCGATCGTGACCTCCGTGCCAGGGATCACGGCTTCGGCCGACGCCGGTTCTTGGGCGAAGAGCCCCGTGCCTAACAGCAAGGCCAGGGTGACGATGAAGGTTCGGAAGGGTCTCATGGTGTGGGGTTCTTAGGTCGTCCAGACTCGTCGTAAACTCGTATGTGGTTGGTTCGGGGCTTCGCGGCGGGCCTCCGCACGGGCTTTTTCCGGACAGGAGCGGCTTTCGGGGTCGCGACCGTCGGCTTCGGAGCCTTGGACGCGACCCGGTGGGCCGAGTCCGCTACCAGGATCTTTCCACCAATGGGCGGATGTTCCAATGGCGGCTTGGCAGAGGTCTCGCTTTCCTTTTGGGCAGGCTTCTTATCGATGGATTTCGAATCCGCCGGGTACCTATCGGCCTCACGACGAGCTTCGTGCACCGATCCAGCCTGCTCAGTCTTGGGATCAGGTTCTTTTGGGCTCTCTTTGGCGTCCGAGTCCTTCACCACAGCGGCCTTCTCCTCGGGCTCGTCTTCCACGACCTTCTCGGAGGCGGCCATGGCTGTGGCACGAGCCCCTAACAGCCCTGTCGGGTCCCGGAACACGGTGCTCATCAACACGAGCACGATCGCCAGGGCGACTGAGAGCACCAAGTTTCTTGGCTGCTTCAGGATCTCGAGCAGATTGGGAGGCATGCCGTCCGTCCCGGGCGGGTCGAGCAGAGTGGCGGGCGTGGGCCGCTCGACCGCGCGTCGGACCTGTTGCATGACAGCTGCCATGGGGCTGGATTTGGACTCGTCGGCGACGGCTTCGCCCCCACCCATCTGACCCCTCATCCTCTTGGCTTCGCCCAGACAATCGGGGCAAGACTGGAGATGCCGCTCCAATTGGTCTAAGAGCTCTTCCGGCATCGGCTGACCAGCCAGGTACCGCTTGAGCTGAGCCTGGGTCAGCTGGCACTCGAGGCTTTGAACCTGCATCCTTGACGATCCTTGTGAGGTTCGGCCAGAAAGGCCGGTCACCCCTCGATTGGAGTATCGGCGTACCCGGCAATTTCCTTAGTCTGGGCTCACAGGTTCGGCCAAGGCCGACCTCACGGACGATCCCGCACGAAAGACGAAAAGCACCAACCGCCGGGGCCACCTGTTCCTCAATGTGGCCGACGTTTGGGCAGGCTCCACCTGAACGCCCCGAGTCTTCACAGCTGCCACGCCAAGTTGAAGGTCCTCCAGAACACGCTTGATCTTCGGGACCTTGAATGGCCCGGACCACAGGGTTCGATAGCTTCGCAGCCAAGGAAGGGCGACCAGCCCCTCGGTGGTGAGGTACCCAGGGGAGTCCCCCAGCGCAGGCAGACCCGCTTGACCGAGAGCACCGGCCCTGATCACGGCAGGGTCAGCCTCGAGGATGAAATCAAGAGGCGAACCGAGGGACTCCAGGGGGCTTTGCCCGCCTTCAACAACGACCCCGGTCTCGACCAGAACCGCCGCCACCGTGGGCCAACCCGCCCCCAAGTCGCCCAGCAAGACCAGGGCCTCCCGACACTGTCTCCGGAACGATACGAAGAGCCTGCTCCCGCCCAAGAGCTCAAGATCCTCGTCAGACGACATTGGACTCAGCTTGACGGCGCCCCCTGCCAACAGCTTCGCTCTCGACACAAGCTCCAAAGGATCTGGTCTTGCGTGCGAAATGCGGATCGACCGTCGGCCCGACTCGCGCCGGACGGGGTCGGCGAAGAAGAAGTCGGTCTCCCACTCCGTCTCCAGACAATCGCCCACGACGACTGTGGACTCACATCCATGAACGGCCAGGTTGTGACGGGCCAAGCCTGCCCGCTCGTGGTCGATCTCGATCCCAGACGCACTCCGGGCGGACGACAGGCCGATCAGGTCGGCCCCGATCCCAACTGTCGCGTCGAGCACGAGAGCTCCGACCGGGAACAGCCCTGCGCGCCAGCGAGCGATCTCCTCGGAGGACGCCATCTCAAGCCCTTCTCGGTCGAAAAGCATTTCCATCGACAGAGAAAACTTGTCCCGCCCCCGCTCTCGCAGGTTCCACTGGGTGAATGCCCAGGCCGCTAGCCCTTGATCACCCAGAGCCTTAGCGGCCCGGTCGACGGCGCTCGGGGTCGGAGAGACGCCCCGGGTCAAATCCAGAGCGCGGGCCTCCCGTTCCGTCAAGGGTCGAGCTCCCGCGATACGGCGCTATGATGAAGCGGATGGTGAGCGGCAGCGATGCCTTGGTCGCCGGGCTGGCCCAGCTCCTTGAACCTGACCAGGTGTTGCACGGGCCTGCGATCGAGAAGGCCTATGAGTGCGACGCCTACACGGTCGACAGGTCTCCGCCATTTGCCGTCGTCCTGCCCCGCTCGACCGAGGAAGTCTGCCAAATCGTCAAGTGGTGCTCGGAGTTTGGGGTGCCGTTCACTCCCCGGGGAGCGGGTACCGGCCTGAGCGGTGGGGCGATGGCGGCCAAAGGCGGAGTGGTCGTCTCGACCAAGAAGATGACCCAGATACTGGAGTTGGACCCGCTCAACGAGCGGCTCTGGGCCCAGGCAGGGGCCACCAATGCCAGCTTGAGCGCCGCTGCCCGGCCTCATGGCCTCCACTTTGCCCCCGATCCTTCCAGCCAGACCGTGAGCACTCTGGGAGGAAACATCGCCGAGAACTCGGGCGGGCCCCACACGCTCAAGTATGGCGTCACCGTCCAGCACGTGCTTCAAGTGACCTTTGTCGACTCTGCTGGAGTCGCCCATCGGATCGGCAACCTCGTCGAAGGAGACCCCGAGCCCGACATCCTCTCCTTGATCGTCGGGTCAGAGGGCACGGTCGGACTGGTGACCGAAGCCTGGGTCAAACTGACTCCTCTGCCCACCGAAGTCCGAACCTTGCTCGCCGCCTTCCCAAGCGTGAGGGCAGCGACCGAGACTGTCGCGAAGATCGTGGCCTCCGGCATCCTTCCGGCCGCACTTGAGTTCATGGACGGCCGCATGCTCATGGCCCTTCGACAGGCCTTCGGTCTCAGTTTCCCCGCTGGTGCTGAAGCGATGCTCTTGATCGAGTGCGATGGCAACGACCCGGCCAAGGTCGATCACGAAGCCCATAGTTGCGAGTCGGTCTGTCGTGGAAGAGGCGCGCTCAGTGTCGAGGCCGCCGAAACCTCTGAGGAGAGAGCCCGGCTTTGGACAGCGCGCAAAAAAGGGATCGGAGCGATGGGACGGCTCGCGCCGACCATCGTGACCCACGACGGCGTCATCCCAAGATCCCGTTTGCCTGAGATGCTCGACTTCGTTTATGAGGTCGCTGCGCGGCACGGACTGGGCGTCGCCAACCTGTTCCATGCCGGCGACGGAAACCTTCACCCGTGCTTCTACTTCGACGACCGCGAGCCTGGCATCGTCCAACGTGTCGTCAGCGCTGGCGAAGAGATCCTTGCCCGCTGTGTGGAGTTGGGCGGTTCGGTGACTGGAGAGCACGGCATCGGCCTAGAAAAACTTGACGGCCTCAAGCTCATGTTCTCTGACGACGACCTGAGCCTTCAAAGGAGCATGAGACGTGTCTTCTCCACGTCCGAACTGTGCAATCCCTGCAAGCTGATCCCAGACCAAAGGGGGTGCGTCGAGCACATGCGACGCTGGCGCGGGGCTGCCACTTGAAGCATCGGATCGTCGGATTGGGAACCAAGAAATGGCTGCTGTCTCATCAAGAGCCAGGAACGAAGCAAGTCAGGGCCCCATCGGGAATTCTCGAATTCTGGCCCGCCGACCAAGTCGTCTCGGTCCTGGCGGGCACCTCCTTGGACGATCTTCAGCAGGGACTTCGCGAGCAGGGACAGTGCCTCCCACTGCCTGACCCTCAGGTTCAAGGCAAGTGTCTTGCTGGGTGGCCGGGCACGGTTGGAGGACTTGTCGCGGCCAACTTGCCACACGGGCTTTGGAAAGTTTGTGGAGGGCCGCGGGACTGGGTTCTTGGGGCCACGCTTGTCCAGGCCGGCGGCACACGGGCCAAGTCCGGCTCTCGGGCCGTCAAAAGCGTGGCAGGCTTCGATGTCCACAGGGCGATGGTCGGCTCATGGGGCCAACTGGCCGTGATCGAGTCGGTGATCTTGCGGACTTGGCCCATGACCGCTGTTCCCACATGCCGAGGCACCTTGGTCGGTCAACTTGACCCACAAGAAGCTTGGATCCAACGAACCGACCGGTCGAACTTCGCGCTCGCTCTTGATCGGTCCCCGAAGGTCTTGGCTTACGACGAACCTTCGTGTACGATCTGGAGTGCCGAAGAACCGCCAACGCCCTCAATCGGATGGCTCCTTGGCCCGGGCGGGCGACGTTGGAGCGGTCAGCCCGTCCACCCTTTCCGGATCAGGCTCAAAGAGGTGCTCGATCCCAATGGAGTCTTCGTTTGATGCACGACGTCCTGGCCAAAGCTGAAACCTATCTGAAGAACGACGTGGCCCCCTTGGCCAACCGTATGGACGGCGACCCAAGTTTGCTCGGTCACGCGCTTTCCGGTCTCGGGAAGCTTGGGCTCCTGGCATTGCGGATTGGCGAGCCTTGGGGCGGGCCAGGCTTGGACGAGGACTCTTTCAGAAGCTTCCAAGAGTCGGTCGCGCGAACCTCAGGTGCGCTTGCCTTCCTTCAGACCCAACACCAAAGCGCTGGGTCGATGATCTCCAAATCTGAGAACGAAGCTCTCAAGGCGGAGTACTTGCCATGTCTTTCTGATGGCGAGAGACTGCTCGGGATCGGATTCAGCCAATTGCGCAGGACTGGGCCACCGATCATGAGGGCGACGCGGCACGAAGGAGGCTATGTCCTGGACGGCCATGTGCCGTGGATCACCGGCTGGACGTTCTATCCCGAGTTCATTATCGGGGCGGCAACGGACGACGGGCGATCGGTCTTCGGCGTCGTTCCCTTCGCCCCGACATCGGGAATCAGCTTTTCGGAGCCCATGAGGCTCGCCGCGATGCAGGCCGCTCTCACGGTGACCGCCGACGTCGAAGGTCTCTTCTTGCCCGATTCCAAAGTGCTCTTTGTCAGACCTCCCGGCTGGATCCAAGACAACGACATGATCAACATCACGTTGCAGGGGTTCTTTGCCCTTGGATGTGCGCAGGCCGGGCTCGACGTCGTCGCTCGGGCCCTCGAACGCCGCCCAGCCCCTTTCATCGCCGAGGCTCAAGCCCGCCTCCAGGCCGAGCTTGATGACTGCCGGGACCGTGTGTCCCGGGCCAGGCCGGCTGACGAGGACGGCCCGTCCACCGAGGAGCGGCTCGCCACACGGGCCTGGGCGATCGAACTGGCCGTTCGGTGCGCCCACGCCGGGGTCACCGCGTCGTCGGGAGCCGCGAACAGCTTGGACCACCAAGCCCAGCGCGTCTACCGAGAGGCCCTTGTCTTCACCGTGAGCGCGCAGACCCCCGACATTATGAAAGCGACTCTCGAACGCCTCTCCCAGCCTCGGGGGTAAGGTCGCAGGGTTGAGACGGTTCGGACTCTTAGTCGCGCTCCTGCCAGGTCTGGCCCTGGCCGACCGCGAGGTGACGGTGCCCCAAGGCAAGAAGATCCGGGACGGCGTCTGGCGCATCGAGTCGCTCTTTGGCCCCTCAAAGGATCCGACCCGGGTCTGGTTAGGAACTGGGTTCGCCAGTTCATACGACCTGGAACTCACCGGCTACCAAGACCGAGGCCGTCCTTGGCGCGGGAGCCTGGACGCGTCCTACAACTATTCGCCGCCGATCGTCGACATCGCTCCCGGCATCAGCGTCGGAGTCCAAGACGCAATGAACGTGACACCTGAAGGGCGGGCCCTCTATCTTGCGACGACGTTCAGGTTTGGCAATGTGGGGGAGCTGAACCAGGACGTGCCGACCGAGCTCACTATTGGATTTTGGAGCCGCAAGGAGGGTGTGGCCTTTTTCGGCGCGAGCCTGCCTGTCTCCGACAAGGTCGTCCTGGTCGCCGAGCACAACAGCCTTCGATTGGCGGGGGCTTTGGAACTTAGGCCGTTCTCGGGGTTACGGCTCAAGTCGGTGTTCGAGTCGGGAGGGACGCTTTTCAGCGTGAGTCTGTCTCGGCGGTTTTGATCGTGTGGCCCGCTTCTTCACAGGCCGCGACAATCCTGCGGGCGAGCTCTTTGGAGAAAGCGCGACGGTTCTCTCGGTCTTGGGAACACTGGGCCACCTCGGCATAGGTGAAGGGTTCGCCGAAGGCCAAAGTCAAGTGGGCACGCTTCGGTCGGGTCGCGCCCTTTGGAAGCATGATCTCGGTTCCCGAAATCCCGATTGGCACGACAGTGGCCCCGGACTTTCTGGCAAGCAGACCGGCTCCAACTTGGATGGGAAGCATGGTTTGACCGTCGTTGCGGCTGCCCTCCGGGAAGACAAGGAGCGTGCCGCCCTCTGCCAAGCACTGAAGAGCGAACCGAAAGGCGCTGCTGTCGTTCTCTCCACGCCGCACAGGGAAAGCACCCAGGGTTCGGATCAAGAACCCCAGCCCAGGGATCTTGAAGAGTTCCTCCTTGGCCATGAAGGTCACCGGGCGCGGGCTCACGGCGCCGACCAGCGGAGGATCCAAGGCGCTCATGTGCACGGGGGCGAGGATCACGGCCCCTTGCTTGGGAACCCGTTCCCGCCCGATCACGGTCAAGCCGCCCATCAGGGGGTAGTAGACGCGCCGCACGGCCCATGCCGCAAACCAATACCAGCGCGTCCCAGGATTGAGCGTCTTCACCTAACCGTCCATCCTGGCAGAAACGGGCTGGTTTCGTCAGGATTTGCGACTGAGTAGGTTGATGGCGAGTTGTCTTTGGATCGAATGGTCGACGATCGGGTGGGGATAGTCCTCTCCCAGCCGACAACCAGCGGCCAGTTGTTCGATCGGTCCTGCGTCGTGCGGCCAATGGGCCAGTTCCGGCTCGAATCCTGCGAGTTCAGGACACCACTGTTTGATGAATGCGGCCTCTGGGTCGAATTTTCGGCTTTGGAGTATCGGATTGAAGATCCGGAAGTAAGGCTGGGCGTCGACTCCTGTGCTCGCGCTCCACTGCCACCCGCCGTTGTTGCTGGCAAGCTCGAAATCGAGCAACCACCGCGCGAAGAGAGACTCACCCCGGCGATAGTCCACAAGGAGGTCTTTCGTCAGGAACATCGCCGTCACCATACGCAATCGGTTGTGCATCCATCCGGTGGCCTTGAGGCAACGCATCGCCGCGTCGACGAGGGGAAATCCCGTGCGGCCCTCTTCCCACGCCTCATACGCCGCTTGTGTCCCAGGCCATTCAAGGCTTTTGTACTCCCCCCGAAAGGGCTCCTCCACCACATGGGGGAACTTGGCCAAGATCATGTGATAGAACTCCCTCCAGATGAGTTCGTCCAACCACTTGGAAGCCCCATTGCCTTCCCGGGCGAGAGCTTCTCGGAAGCATTGGCGGACGCTGACCGTCCCATGGCGAAGATGGACGCTCAGGCCGCTCGTCGATTCGAGAGCAGGGAAGTCCCGGTCAGTTTTGTAACGGTCGATCTTCGCGAGAAAGGAAGAGAGCCGATCTTGGGCACCGTTCGCTCCCGGCTCCAGCCACAGGTCGTTCGATACGAAGCCGATTTCGCTCAGGGGTAGGTTTCCCCGGGCGGCAGGCAAGTCGGACTCAGGACAAAGGCGCGTCAGGTCTGGAGTCCGGGGGGCAACGTCGGCGGGCGTCAGGCGCGCTTTCCAGGCCTTGGAATACGGTGTGAACACTGAATAAGGATTGCCGCTCGGGTTCATCACTTCGTCCCGTTCGAACACGACACAGTCTTTGAAAGTCTTCAGTTCGCGTCCGTCGCGACTCAGTGTTTGGCCGACTGATTGGTCACGCTGCAGCGCGTACGGGTCATCGTCATGGTTGGCGAAGACGGTGTCGACGGAAAGTTCACGGCTGAGCCTGGGGATGACTTCCGCCGGTTCGCCCATTCGTGTCAGCAGACGAGACCCTTGAGCCTTGAGCCTTCCGTCCAAGTCGTCAAGAGAGCGGTGAATGAAAGTGACCCGCCGGTCGTCTCGATCCACCAATCGGGCGAGGATCTGAGTGTCGTAGACAAACACGACCGCGACTGACTTGGCGTGCCGCGTGGCTTCGGCCAGGGCCGTATGGTCGTCCAGCCTCAAGTCGCGTCGGATCCAGCAGAGAGCACGGCTCATGTCGCCCCTGTTCTACGAACCTTGGTGCCGGGGGTGCCAGAGGAACCGGGGCCAGTCTCCAAGATCTCTTTTGCCCTCCACCAAATCCGCCAGGAACCTCCCCATCCAAGGCCCAAACTTGAACCCATGGCCACTGCACGGACTCGCCAACAGGGTGCGATCGTCCAGCCACCCGATCTTGAAATCGTCCCCAGGTGCTACCGTGTAAAGGCACCCTCGTGACTCAGTCACGTGGGCGTTCCGAACACCGAACCGGCGCCAAGCAGCTTCCTTGATGGCTTGGACCTGACCTGATGGTGGTGTCCTGTCGGGGTCGTCGGGATCAGTCTCCGGTCCTGGCTCGTGGTGTCCGATCTTGAAATCGTTCCGTCCAGGCTCGCTTGGAAAGCCATAAGAGTGATCGCCGAAACCTTCAATCCAGACCGGACCGTGCTGGAGCCCTTCCAAGTAGGCGTAGCTCTGCAGAGTGACCCGGATACCGTCTCTGGGCTTTGCGCTCGCTTCTCCATAGGCCAACGAGGACGCGGGTGGTGATCCAGGGTCGGCCCAATCTTTGATCCAAGACCCAGCGGTGACGACTGCGCAGTCAAACCCCGCACCCACCGAATGGTCGACTTTTGAACGCAGGAACTGCGCTCCTCGGTCGCTGGCCAATCTTGCGACCGCCGAGAGCACGGCAGGAACATCGGCCCAGCCTGCGTCACGGGTCAAGACGGCGATCTCAGACGCCCCTAGGTTCATCTGCGGATGGATCCCGCCTATCGACGCGGCCGTCAATACCTCGTGCCTAACGCTGAGCTGCTCGAGAGTCTCCAACTCGTGCCACATCTCAGGCTCGTCCTTTGGGCCAATATAGAGCAGGCCCACCAAATGGATCATTTCTTGGTTCGCCTGTGCCTCGAGCTCTGTCCACAATTGGTGGCCCTCCAAGAGGATTTCTGTGTAGAAGGAGTCAGGATAGGCTTGCCTCACGATTCGGGAGCGTCCAGTGGAACTCCCAAGCGCATGGTTGAGCCCGTACTGCTCGAAGACGGTGACGGCGTGACCCCGTTCGGCCAACGACTTCGCCGTGCAAAGCCCCATGATGCCGCCTCCAACGATGGCGACCTTCACCAGGCACCCTCCGAAACAGGAAACTGGGCGATGGCGGCCGCGCCATAGAGCCCGGCGTCAGGCCCGTACGGCGATGCCAAAGCCTTCTGCCCTGGGCATGCCAGGGCCACCGACCCCGCGAGCAAGGTCACATCGGGTCGGAAAAGTCCTTGGATCTGGCTCACCAGCGTCGAGAGGCTCTCGTCCACCTCTCTCACACGGCTCGGATCGTCCCACCATCGATCGCCAAGGAAACCCCCGCCGAACCGCTCCTCAATCGTGCGGCCGTCTGGCCCAACCCAATCGTTGAAACGGGGATATTCGCCGTTTGGGCCCATGAGCAAGCGGCCACCGGCGACGAACCCCGCTCCGACTCCTGTCCCGAATGTCAGCGTCAGCACTGACCTTCCATAGTTGGAGAGCCGAATCGCGTGCCCCCATGCCGTCGACAAGCCGTCGTTGAGGGCGTAGACGGGCACTGGGCAACGCTCAGCCAACGCGGCGTATCCATGATTGTCCGGTATCGACGCCTTGGTTTCGATGACGTGGAGGCCAACCGGATGGATGGTTCCTCCCGCCGCGATTCCCACCCTCGTCGCGCCAGACCCGTGGATCCGGTCGAGCATCCAATCGTCTCGATCCCGCTGGCTTGGTGGAAGAGGGGCGGCTTCGCTTAAACTCAGCTCCCCCACATCGGAGAACAACCCAAATCGGATCCAAGTGCCGCCGACATCGAATGCGGCGGTCAGGCCGGTCGGCATCTTTGCTGCCGCGCAGAATCGGGCCGAGTTCTTCACTGGGTCGTTCAACGCGCCCCCCACGACCACACCCGTCGCACGACCCCACATTGCCGCCCGGACTTGCCCCACAGTCTCAAAACGACCCTCGGCGAGAACTGGAACCAGGCCGCGACCGACTAACTCCCCAAGCAGTTCCAAGTCGGGCCCTGGCGTTGGGGACCGGTTCTGGGTGTACCCAGCCAGGGCGGTCGTGACCATGTCGCACCCTGCGGCCACAGCATAATCGTAGCTCTCTCTGGAGTCACAGTCGCCGACAGCGAGGAGCCCTGCTTCCTGACATGCCTGCACCAGATGGTGCAAGGTCTCGCCACCGGGTCTTGGGCGAGTTGTCGCGTCCATCGCCACCGCCTCGCAGCCAGCAGCAGCCAAAGCTCTCACGTCCTGCGCCCTTGGTGTGATGTAGACTTCTGAACCAGCTTCCCACCGTTTGACGAGGCCAATGACCTGACACTTCGTCGCCTCACGGATAGTCCGTACTCTCTCAATCCCCTCGAGCCTCAAGACATTGACACCTTGGGACACCGACGCAAGGGCCATCCTCCGCAAAGTCTCAGTGTCGTCGCAAGCCGACCCCGGCGACGCTTGCACAGAAGCCACCAAAGGGTTGGCTTTGAGCAAGGATAGGAATTGGGCCTTGGTCACAATTCGAGCCCCAGTTGTGCTGGGGCCACTTCTACACCGGCGCGAGTCGATCCCCGCGCCCGAAGCTTGACCGCTGTCTCCCAGCCTCTGGCGATGTCGGCCACCAGCATCGAGTACCCGCCGTCGCTTGTCGCGCCCTGTTGCCGCAAGATGTAAGCTGGGTGCAGCGTCGCCAAGATCACCCGGCACAATTCGGTAGGGAAGAACCGTCCCCTTTCCCGAGTGATCTTGAAGTCGCGTTTGATCAGGTTCTTGGCGGAGGGGGCTCCGATGCAGAGGATGGCTTCGGGGGCGATCGCCGCCAATTGAGGGAACAGCCACTGTCGGCACGCGGCGGCTTCCTCGTCGGTCGGAGGTCGGTTCACCGGTCGGCCAGTGGACCAGTCGCACGCCCGGCATTTGACGGTGTTGCAGATGTAAACGTCGTCTCGGGTGAGCCCACAATCGCCAAGGGCCGAGTCAAGGAGCTTTCCGGCCCTGCCAACGAACGGTCTGCCAGTCTTGTCCTCCTCTTCGCCAGGGCCCTCGCCGACCAGGACAAGCGGGGCCTTCGGGTTACCTTCGCCGAACACGACGTGGGTGCGACGAGAGGAAAGGACACAGGACTCGCACCCAAGCGCTTCGGCTCGCAAAGCTTCAAGCCTGACCGCGTCGCTCATCGAGCGCAGTCTATCACGGAGCTCACCAGACCGAGAAGAGGACGGGTTCTGACTTGATCACGTTTCTGGAGACGGGATCTCGCGCCAGGGCGATGACCTTGCGGTCGGCTCCCGGCGAGCTCAATCGGGTCAAGAACACCCAACGCCCATTGACGTCTGCCGTCGTACGCCCAAGGAAGTTCCCGTCCACCATGACCGAGACCAGGTGCCCGGGAGGCGCCGAGCCGTCGAACTCGACTTTGCCGCGACGCACGGTATTGCCGGCTCCAGGCCGCTTGACGACGACCTCAAATGTCTGGCGTGGCACTTCGCTACCGACCGCGACTTCTGGCTGGTCCGCATCCGACTCAGGTGCGATGGTCTCAGATCCTGGCTTCAGCCAGAGCGGCGACGATCTATCGCGGAGGGAAGCGTTGTCGTCAGCCTCGAGCGACCTGACGACGATAGGCTTCTTCAAGTAGTCGTCGTGTGGGAACCGGAGGGTCCACTGGCCGTCCAACGGCACTGTTGCCCATGCGACCTCCTTGGACTCGATCAGAGCCGATACGATCGTCCCAGGCATGGCTTTCCCTTTGACGACCGCCGTGTGCTTGCCACCCTTGGCCACGATGGTGGCATCGGAGATCTGGAACGAGACCCGGACAGCCGAATCGCGAATGGCGGCAGCTTCGGCTGAGTTTCTTGGGATCAAGAAAGCGGCGCCAGTCGCGACCCCTAGCCCCAGAGTGACCAGTGCGCGGAGCAAGTAGTAAGGCCCAAGCCCAAGCGGAGCCTTCATGAGCGCGCCGCCTGTGTCAATCGCCGGGCGTGCTCGATCCAGATCGCCAAATCAGGAAACTCTGACTTGAGCTCCGGGTCGATCACAGGGTCATGAATGTCAAGAGCGGCCAATTGGGACAACGACAAGACGCCGTTGGCATGAAGCCTCCGCTCTGCGAACTTGGTTAGGCCGGGAACGACCGCGAGTGGTTCGAGGAGGTGCCCACCGTTGCCGTTCTGCGAAGGCCTTGCCTGCCGCGAAGAGTACTCAAGCCGGGCGATCTGCGACCTCAGGTCTTCGATGACTCGGTCTGCCTGACGCAATTGGCTTTCGAGCTGAGAAACCCGCCCGGCATCTCCTGGCTCAGCTTCCTTCTCTCCGCGAACCTTCGCGAGTTCGTCCAACGCTGTCTGAAGGGCGCGCCGTTCTTCGGCAAGCTGCCGCTCGAGTTGGGCATGAGCCTCAGAGGCCCGGTCGCCTTGGCCAGACTCCAACCGTGCCAATCGGACGCGGGCTTCGGCTTCGATGACCTGTGCTTGGAGTCGGTCCCGCTCGGCAAGGGCCAAGTCGCGTTCGGCCAACAAGATCTCGTCTGGAGTCCGCGCCCCTGCCGATGCCTCGAGTTCTTTCAGTCTCTCGCGAAGCGACGCTGATTCGGCCGCGTGCCGTTCGGCCGATTCGGCCATGGTCCGTTGGACTTCTTCTGCTTGGAGGCGCCATCGTTCGGCCAATTCTTCAGCTTGAGAGAGTTCGCTCGCTCGTTGCTCGCCCGCTATGGCCGCTTGCGACCTCAGGCCCTCAAGTTCGGCCGCCAACCTTCCTCGGTCGGCTTCGATCTCAGAATAGGCCGACCGCAGGGTGTCGAGATCGGAATTGGTGGCTTCGAACTCTCTACGAAGCGACTGCGACTCGGATCTGGCTTCGGACAACTCTCGTTGGAGGTCGTCCAAAGCCTGTGGCTCGAGTCGGGCCGCGAGAGTGGCGCGTTCCTGCATCAGTCGGTCGCGGTCGGCCTCGATGCTGCGGCGCTCTTGTTCCGCGACCTCCAGCTTCGCCCAAAGCCTGCTGATCTCGGAGCGGAGTTCTTCGCCTTCGGCGTCGGTCAGGCCAGGTGCGGCGGCCAATCTGGCCTGCTCCAGTTCAGCCCGAAGGGCGTTGGCACGCTCTTCCAAGTCTGCGAAGCGCGCAGATTGACCCTTGAGGTCGGCCAATTCGGCCTTGAGAGGCTCGATCGACCTTGCCAATTCGATGAGTTGGGCCCTGTCAGCGTCAAGCTGGGCGTTTTGGTCCCGCAGGGCCGCGACCTCCTCTTCAAGAATCAGAAGGGCTTGGGCCCGATCGCCTTCGATTGCCGTTCCAGTGGGAGTAGGAGCCTCTTCAAGTTCCAGGATACGACGGTCGGCCTCTCTCAACTTTCGATGCGTCACGATCAGATCGACGACGAACCCGACTCCATAGCCGAGGAAGATTCCCAATAAAAGCGTTTCCCAGGACATACGCGATCCGGTGGGCTCCATGTACCCAGCGTTGTTATCGGCTATCCAGGCTCAATTCCTGAGTCGGGACTCTAAGATTCAGACGTCCTCGATGACGATGGTTTCTTCGATCCGGACTTCAAACGGCCTTCGCCGGAGCTCCCGCATAAAGTCTTTGCCCTTCATCGCGTTCTCGTAGCGGACGCCTCCTTTGGCCACTTTGCCTTGAGCCACTTCTTGAGCGATGATCGACATCGAGAACCCTGTGAGCCGTTCCATCGAGGTGAACCCGGTCGTGGGGTCCTCTTTGTCGAAGATGTCGATCTTGACCTGCGTCTTCTTTCCGTCTCGGACCCCCCACCCGATGCCGCGGACCGCGCAGAGGTCTTGGTCCACGAACTGAGCGAGGGCTGGCCCGAACACAGCGTTGAAGACGTCCTTGGGACGGACAGACCCGCCTTGCACTGACACGTGATCCTCTCGCCAAAGCCCGAAGTCCTTGAAGAGCTTCATCTTCTCACAATGGCCCGGGAATCGGATGGTCTTGTACTCGTAGTTCTTGACCTTGCCATGGTGCGTGTAGGGGGCTGTGCTGGTGCCGCCGCTCGTGACGAAGGCCTCCATCTCGCCCAGCTGGTCGATCGTCAATGTCTCGAGTTCGGTGAGTGTCGGAACCTTGTGGATCTCGCCATCACGGAGCACGACCGCCTCATAGTCGTACTCGGTCACCAAGCCCTCCATGTTGAAGGTCAGCTTGTAGTTGAAGGGCGGTTTCGGGTTCTGAGGCAAGACCCCGCAATAAAGCTTGACCGTCTCGCACTCGTCGAGCGACTCGATGATGTAGGAGCCAAGGCTGTTGACGAGCCCGGGAGCCAGCCCGGTGTCGGGCACGATCGAGATGTCGGCCTCCAAAGCCTTCGCATGAAAGTCCAATGTCTGCATCGTGACGTCGGTGTTGCCGCCCAGGTCCACCATGTCGGTGACCGATTCGCAACAGGCCTCGGCGACCTTTGGGTGCATCCAATAAGGCACGCAGCTCAAAACCGTGTCGATCTTCGTGAGAAAGTCCGAGAGGTTCGCCTTGTCCAAGGCGTCGACTCGGACTGGTTCGCAGATGATGTCGCCAATCAGGCCGTTCACTCGGTCCGCGCAAGCCTGAGCCTGCTTCATGTCGTAGTCGCCGACAAAGATCCTGGAAGGGCTCGCGAACTTGGCCAGATCGTAGGCCGCGGCGGTGCCCTGCATTCCAGAGCCGAGGATTCCGTACGTGTTCTGCATGTGTCGCCCTGTTCGGCGCGGGAGGTTACCGGGCGCGAGCCTGTCCGGTGGGCCAGTCGCCACGACCAGGCTGGGTCACGACAGTGATAGAATCAGCGCCCAGAGCCATGGGCCCAACGCAAAAAAGCACCCTTCAGACCCTGCTCAGCGAGAACCGGATCTTTGCCCCTTCGGCCGACTTCGTCGCCCAAGCCAACTTCACCGACCCCGGGGTCTACCCGACGGCCTTCGCCGACCCTGTCGAGTATTGGTGCTCGTGGGCGGAGATGCTGGATTGGTTCGAACGGTGGCACACACCGTTGATCTGGGAGAAACCGTTCGCCCAGTGGTTCGTCGGCGGGAAGATCAACGCCTGCTTCAACTGCTTGGACCGGCACGTCCGGGCAGGACGCGGTGACAAGCTAGCATTCATCGCCGAAGGTGAGCCCGGGGACGTCCGGCCCGTCACCTATGCCGAGGCCCTGGTCGAAGTCGGCAAGATCGCCAACGCCCTCAAGGCCCTGGGAGTCAAGAAAGGCGATCGAGTGTGCCTTTACATGCCGATGGTCGCGGAACTTCCGTTGACCATGCTGGCCTGCGCCCGGATCGGCGCCGTCCACTCCGTCGTCTTCGGGGGTTTCAGCGCGGAATCGCTCCACGAGCGCATCAACGACGCCGGGGCCAAGGCGCTCGTCACCGCCGACGGTGGGTTCCGACGCGGAGCCGTGGTGCCGCTCAAGCGGATCAGTGACGAGGCCCTGGCCCTTGGTTGCCCGACCATCGAAAGGGTGCTCGTTCTGGAACGGGTCCACTCCCACGTCCTCGCCGCTACGGAAGCGGCGAAGCCAGTCCCCGATTACGACCATGGCCAATGGGTCGAGGGGCGCGACGTGTCCTGGAACGCCTTGGTGCCGCAGCAGAGCCCGGACTGTCCCTGCGAACCGATGGACAGCGAGGATCCGCTGTTCATCTTGTACACCAGTGGGTCGACCGGAAAGCCAAAGGGCATTCTCCACACGACCGGCGGCTACCTCACCCAGACTTACGCCACCGCACAGATGGTCTTCGACTTGAAAGACAGCGACATCTATTGGTGCACAGCCGACTGCGGATGGGTGACCGGACACAGCTACATCGTCTATGGCCCCATGCAAAACGGGGTGACCCAGGTGATCTACGAGGGATCGCCCGACACCCCCGACAAGGACCGGTTTTGGCAGATCATCGAGAGGCACCGGGTCACGATCCTTTACACGGCCCCGACCGCCATCCGCACCTTTATGAAGTGGGGCGACGAGTATCCGACACGGTGCGACCTCACGTCACTTCGCCTGCTCGGAAGCGTCGGCGAGCCGATCAATCCCGAAGCCTGGATCTGGTACCACCAGACGATCGGCGGAGAACGGTGCCCCATTGTGGACACTTGGTGGCAGACAGAAACCGGGGCCATCATGATCAGCCCCCTCCCTGGGATCACGAAGACCAAGCCTGGCTCGGCGACCCAGCCCATCCCTGGCATTCGGGCCGCCATCTTGAGTGAAGAAGGCCACGATCAGACGCCGGTCCAAGGAGCTCTCGGCTATATGGCGTGCGCCCAGGAAGATTCAGCTCCCGAGCACGGCCCGGAGGTTGGAGGAATCCTGGCGGTCACCCATCCTTGGCCGTCGATGCTCCGCGGGATCTGGGGCGACCCCGAGCGATATAAGCAGGTGTATTGGAGCCGGTTCGAAGACGCCTACTTCCCAGGGGACGGGGCGAAGGTGGACAGCGACGGCTACTTCTGGCTTCTGGGCCGGATCGACGACGTCATGCTCGTCAGCGGTCACAACATCTCGACCATGGAAGTCGAAAGCGCGTTGGTCGACCACCCTTCGGTCGCAGAAGCCGCCGTCATCGGCCGCACTCACGAGCTGAAGGGTCAAGCGATTGCCGCCTTTGTGATCCTGCGGGCAGGGGCCGAGCCGCACGAAGGTCTGATCGACGAGATCAAGGCTCATGTGGCCCAAAAGATCGGGGCATTGGCCCGGCCCGACGACGTCTTCCTGGCGGCAGAACTCCCCAAGACTCGAAGCGGCAAGATCATGCGGAGGCTCTTGCGGGACGTCGCCGAAGGGCGGGTGCTGGGCGACACGACCACCTTGGCCGACCCCAGCGTGGTCGCCGCCCTCAAAGAAAAGTACGAGGGCCAGGAGGGCTGAGCTAGCAAGACCGCCTGATTCCAGGGCGTCTCCCGCATCCTCGCCAGGGCCCGAAACCCACAGCAAGGGAAAGGGCACCGTATGCGTATCAATTGGTGCTTGGCGCTGGCGGCCCTCGCATGGGGCTCGACCGCCCACGGGCAGTCGAAGTTCGATCCGGCCAAAGCCGAAGAAGGCGAGACGTACCGGGTCTCAGGCCAGGTCGTCGACTCGCAGCTGACCGGCGACAAGGTGACCGTCGTCCTCGCCCAGCCGCGAAAAGATGGGTGGACGAACCTGTTCGTCGTCCCGCTCGACGGGGCTTCTCCCAGCGATTTCAAAGTCGGCAGAGCGGCCAGCTTCCATGCCGTCTTCTTTGGGCGTCAAGACTCAAAGTCAGAAAAGACGAGCACGTCCTATTTCCGCAACGGATCGTCGCTGGAACCGGTCTCGGTCGACACCCACCCGTCGGCTGGATACAAGCTGGGCAAGCGGGCCTCGGTGACGGGGCTGGTCGCCCATGACGGCGAGATCCAGGGCGTGAGGGCGATCGTCCTCATGAAGGAAGAGGACGGCGTCATCACGTCCTACGCCTTCATCGTCCGCGATAAGAACTTCGCCAAGCCCAAGCCCATGTCCGAAGTCACCCTGAGCGGGGAGTTCCTGCTCAGCAAGAAGGACGAGCAGCACGGCATCTGGGTCCACGTCTTCGACAACGCGAAGATGGGCAAGGCCGAATCCAACAGCCCCGAGGTTCAGCCCGAAGCCAAGTCCGGGGCTCCTGGGTGGGCCGATCCTGCCCCGGCCAAGGCCGAAAACAGCTTCAACGCGGCTCTGAACGGTTGGCGGTTCCAGGGCACGGTCGAGATCGAGGGCCAAGCGACCGCGGTCTTCACAAAGGAGGACCGCACCCGCCATGTCCGCTCAGGCGCGACTCTGGACGAGGGCGTCCAAGTCGTCGAAGTGGGTTCCGGGTGGGTCAAGGTCAAGTCTCAGGGCTCGGTCTTGCGCCTCAGCCCTTGGTAAGGCCCAGGCCTCGAAGGGCGACCAGGCTCAAAACGATCCCAACCACCATGCAGGTGACGGCGTAGCCGAGGAGCAGCCCTCCTCGGCTATAGCCGAACTGCCGGGCCCTGACCGCAAGAAGGATCGCGATCAGCCCAAGCCCGAACGGACAAAAGAAGATCGAGACGGAAGCGAGCGTCCAGGCGATGCCCGCGAGCCGGTTTGGGTCGATTGGGGCGGCCTCACGCCTGGGATAGTCGGTGAACTCCTCTTCTACAGCCAGGGGCCCGAACAATCCCGGTAGCCTCTGGGCCTCAAAGGGCGTGCCGCCGGTCTCCACCTCGAGCAAAGTCGTCGCCACGATCCGTCCCTGCTCGCGCCACTGCTGGAGTGTCGCGAGGTCGGCCGGCCCATAGATCTGCCCATCGGGCCCGTGGACGAAGTGGCGCATCCTTGTCCCTAGTGTACGCCCCCAGGGCCGGTCGGACGCCCCAGGTATCTTCCGGGCCGATGTCGGTCCGCGTCCGGTTCGCACCCAGCCCGACCGGCATGCTCCATGTCGGCGCGCTCCGCACCGTCCTCTTCAACTGGCTCTTCGCCAAAAAGCACGGAGGGACTCTGATCCTCCGCATCGAGGACACCGACCAGAGCCGCTACAGCCCCGAGAGCGAGCAGGAGTTCGTCGACACCCTCGCCTGGGCCGGGATCGAGTTCGACGAAGGGCCCCATGTCGGCGGCCCCCACGGCCCCTACCGCCAGAGCGAGCGCAAGGCAGCCGGGATCTATGAGCATCACGTCCAACGCTTGCTCGCGTCCAGAGATGCCTACTGGGCGTTCGAGACGCCGGAGGAACTGGCCGCCATGCGCGAGGCCCAGGAGAAGCAAGGGGGCAAGTCCGGCTACTTTGGTGGGGCTTGGCGCGACGCCGATCCCGAGCGGGTCGCAGTGGCCAAGAGCGAAGGGCGGCCGGGCGTCGTGCGGCTCAAGGTGCCGAGGGGCCAGACGCTGACCATGGACGACGCCATTCGGGGGCGGCTCGAATGGGACAGCGACCAGATCGACGACCCCGTCCTCATCAAAGCCGACGGGATGCCGACCTACCACTTCGCGGCCATGGTCGACGACCATCTGATGGGGGTGACCCACGTCTTCCGCGGCGACGAGTGGCTCTCCAGTGCCGCCAAGCACGCCGCGCTCTTCGATGCGTTCGGTTGGGAGCGGCCCGTCTTCGTCCACTGCCCGGTCATCGTCGGCAACGACGGCAAGAAGCTGAGCAAGCGGCACGGGGCTACCCGGGTGCTTGATTACGCCTCCCAGGGGTTCCTGCGCGACTCGATCCTCAACTTCGTCGCCTTGATCGGATGGTCGCCCGGCGACGACCGCGAGGTGATGTCGCGGGAAGAGATGGTCGCCGCGTTCGATCTCCGTGGGCTCCAGCCCTCGCCAGGCAAGTTCGATATCGAGAAGCTCCGCTGGATGAACGCGGTGCGCGTGCGGGCCATGGCGGCCTCGGAAGTGCTGGACAACCTCGTCGCCCTGGCCGGAGAACCGTTCGCCGAAGAGTATTGGCGGACGGTCGAGCCCGAACCGGGCGAGCCCGACCCGCGCGAGGTCTGGGAAGGCGTGAGGATCCTCGTCCGGGCGGCGAGCGAGGACTGTGAGAGGGCGGTCGAGGCGGTGAGGCTCCATCAAGAGCGCGTCCACACCCTGGCCGAGCTCGGGCCTGCCTGCCGCTTCTTCTTCGATCCTGACTTCCCGATCGACGCCAAGGCTGCCGAGAAGTGGTTCGCCGAGCCTTATGCCAGCGAGCTCTTTCAACGGCTCGCGGAGAAGATGGACAGGCTTCAGGCGGTTGGGTTCGACCCGGCCCCCTATGAGGCGGCGCTCCGGTCGTGCCAAGAGGAGCTCGGCTTAGAGAAGTTTGCCGCCGTGGTCCATCCGACTCGGGTCAAGCTCTCAGGACGCACCATCGGCCCGGGCTTGTTCGAGCTCATGGCCGTCCTTGGCCCGTCCGAGGTCGCCAGAAGGTTGCGAAAGTAGAGAGGCCGAGCTTTGCGCGGCCCCTCATGGCACTCAGTTCCCGGGCTTCGAAGGCGTCGTCCCTTCAGCATCGCCGCCGCGGGACATGCCTCCCTCTTGCGGAGGGTCGTCGGGAATTCCTTCGCGTGGCTTGGGCATCTCCTTGGCGACCTCGCGCGCATCGTTGGCCGACTGCTGGGAGTCCGAAAAACAACCTGCTGACGTCATCAACGATGCCGCCCCGAGGATCGCAACGACCAGCGAGCGAATACTCACCGGAGATCCCAAAGATAGGCCTCGCCGTCAAAGGCGCGTCCGGCCCAGTTGCGCCGGACGTCACAACCGGCTGTGAGCTGACCGAGTGACAGAGACTTTACGCTGGAGTCCATCATCGTGACCCTAAACCGCTTGTTGAACCACGGCCAGGCACCACCGAACTCCAACCAAGACCTCGAATTGCCGACTTGCCAACCGCCCGGCGTATAGAAACGCCACTTGTTGCCTAAGCTGGCCATTGGCTCAAGCCGCTGTCCGTTCTCGTCCGTGATGCACGGCGGTTCGACGACCCAGTTACCCCCTCCCGTCGGATAACCCGAGGCCGTCCGATCCCAGAGGGAATCGACTTGCATGAGGGTCGCCGAGGGGTTCGCGGCGGCAGTGATCTTGATCGGGGACGATCCAAGGTACTGGATCGCACTGTCAATGATCCAAGGGCTCATGAACTGAAAGTTGTAGCCCATGTTCGCCCTGGAGCCGAGTGAGTAGTAGTAGTTGTAGTCCGAGGGGTTCAATCGACGCCCAGTGTAGTTGTCGACCTTACGGTCGTCCAGCTTGAAGTCGTCAGCGGGACAGTAAGTAATATCCCAGTTTTTAATGTAAGGTGCGATGAGCTCGTACCAGACCCAGTCGGGCCGCCCGCATCCCCAGCAGAGAGGGATGCCGTACTGTGCGAACTCGCTGTACGTTCCGCCCCGGTTGACGAAAGGCAGGCCGTCGTCGTTGTCGGTGGCGTACATGTGGGTCGCCAGACCCGTCTGGCGGACATTGCTCAGCCAGAGGGTCGATTTCGCCGCGGTCTTCGCTTGGGCGAAGACAGGGAAGAGGATCGCCGCCAGGATCGCGATGATCGCGATGACCACGAGCAGCTCGATCAGTGTGAACGCATGATTTCGACGCATGGATGTTCCTCCGTTGCCGGAAGGCCCGAGAGACAGGCCGCCGCTCGGAGCACTTTCAAGTATGGCGGGACTTTCTTCCCAGAATCAAGGCTCCGGTGAACTCTGTCGGCGATCCCATGATTATTGCCGTCCGCCCGGGTAAACCAGCCAACGGTGGCACGAGTCGGGTTCGTCGGTCTGGGGGTCATGGGGGCGCCCATGGCAGGCCATCTGGTCGACCACGGTCACCAGGTGACGGTCTGGAACCGGACCCCGGGCAAGTCAGAGCCTCTCGCCGCCCGTGGAGCGCGGGCTGCCGCGAGCCTTCCCGAGCTTGCAGCCGACTGCGAGGTCGTCTGCCTCTGTGTCGGCCGGAGCGAGGACGTCGCCGAATGCGTCGCCCTGATCGCGCCTAACGCCGTGCCCGGCGCGCTGATCGTCGACCACTCCACCATCGCCCCCACCGTCGCTCAGACGCTCCATGCCGAACTCGCCCAGAGCGGCCTCGGGTTTGTCGACGCCCCCGTCACCGGAGGATCCATGGGCGCCCAGACCGGTCAGCTCACCGTCTTTTGCGGCGGTTCTGAGGAGGACTACGCCCGAGCCAAGCCCGTCGTTGAAGCCTATGCCAAGCGGATCGCATACGTTGGCGGGCCCGGGGCCGGGCAGACCATGAAGCTCGCCAACCAGATCGCGGTGGGCGGGGCCTTGCTCGGCCTCTGCGAGTCGCTCGCGTTCGCCCATCGAGCTGGACTCGACCTAGCCCTCACCCGCGAACTCTTGTCGGGCGGGGCCGCTGGCTCGTGGGCGTTCGACAACTATGGACCCAAGATCCTGGAACGCGACTGGTCGCCTGGATTCAGCGTCAAGAACCAGCGCAAGGACTTCGGCTATGTGCTCGAATCGGCCGAGGGCCTCCGTGCCGCCGTCCCAGGCACCGCCCTCGTCGACCTCTTGCTCGCCAAGCTCGAAGAAGCCGGCCACGGGGAGTGGGCCACCGCCGCCCTCTTCGAAGTCTTGGCCGAGGGCACCCAAGCGTGACCGTCTCGATGACTGGGGTCACCGTCCGGTTCGGATCGTTGACGGCACTGGAAAACGTGGACTTTGAGGCCCGACCCGGTCACATTCACGCCCTCGTCGGCGAGAACGGCGCCGGAAAGACGACGCTCATGCGCGTCCTCTTCGGTTCTCAGCGGGCCGACTCGGGCGAAGTGACGGTCGATGGAGCCCATGTCAAGTCGCGCCGGGCCGCCATCGGCATGGTGAGCCAGCACTACAGCGTCATCCCCCAGCTCAAGAACCTTCAGAACCTGATGGTCGGGGCCGAGCCGGGAGCCGTCCTTGACAGGAAAAGAGACCGAGCCCGGGCAGAGGGCATCGCCCGCGCCATGGGCTTCAGCTTCGATTGGGACGCACCCTCCTCCTCGCTCAGCCCGGCCGGCGCCCAAAAGCTTGAGATCCTCAAACTCCTTTGGCGCGAGTCTCAGGTCATGATCCTCGACGAGCCGACAGCCATGCTCTCGCCGGCCGACTCCGAGGAACTGTACACGAGCCTCAAACGCCTGGCCGAAGAGGGACGGACGGCCATTGTCGTCACCCACCGGATCCGCGAAGTCCTCGACCATTGCGAACGGGTCACCGTCTTGCGGGGCGGCAAACGAGTGGCCACGCTGCCCGTCGCCGAGACGGACGAAGCAAATCTGGCGCGCCTGATCATTGGCCACGACTTGCGAGAGCGGGGATCAGCGACGGCAGAGCCCGGGCCGCCGATCCTTATGATCGAACGGCTCACGGTACTCGGCGACCGCGGTCACCGGGCCGTTGACGACGCAAGCCTGGTCGTGCGCAAAGGCGAGGTCGTCGGCATCGCTGGAGTCGACGGGAGCGGCCAGCGCGAGCTCTTTCAAGCCCTGATCGGCACGCGGTCTGCCACGGGTTCGGTCCGTTTCGGCGGGATCGATTGGCTCAATTTGACCACGGCCAAACGTCTGGCGTCCGGGCTCCGGCTGGTGCCCGAAGACCGGCACGCCGAGGCAGTGATCGAGGATTGGAGCCTCTTCGAGAACGCGGCCTTGGGCTTGCACCGTGATCCTCCGTTTGCCCATGGGCATTGGATCGACACTCAAGGTCGCGCGCGGCAAGCAGGGGTGATTGCCGATGCCTTCAAGACCAGGTACGGCAGTCTCGCGCAGCCGATGAAGAGCCTCTCGGGTGGCAACCAGCAACGCTTCGTCGCCGGGAGAGGGCTGACCACACAGCCCAAACTGATCGCGGCGTTCCAACCTACGCGTGGACTCGACATCGACGGCTCGGCCAAGATCTATCAAGCGATTCGGCACGAGTGCCGTCAAGGGGCGGTCGCCCTCGTAGTCGGCTTTGACCTTGACGAGCTCTTGGTGGAGTGCGACCGGGTCGTCGCGATGTGCCAAGGACGGATTTTCGAGGCCCCAGGGGGCCTCGAGCGAGACCGCGACGCGATCGGGCGTCTCATGGTCGGTGTCGGGTGAAAGGGCTCGGCTGGAAGGAGGCCGCCTTGGTCATCGGGGCGGCGGCCCTCGTCTGGCTCATGCTCACCAGCATCGGGGTCGTACCAAGCGAGGCGATCGCCGGACTGGTCCGGGGAAGCGTCGGAGGGCCTGCCGCTTGGCGGCAGACCCTCCGCGAAATGACCCCGCTGTTGATCGCCGGTCTGGCCGTCGCCGTGGCCCTGAGGGCGGGGCTCTTCAACATCGGGGCTGACGGACAGCTCTTGGTCGGTGCTGCTGCGGCCGCGGTCGTGGCCCTGGCAGTTCCCGGGCCGGTCGGCGTCGTCTTGGCCTGTGCCGCGGCGGCTGCCGCCGGAGGTCTTTGGGCGTTCCCGGCCGGGTGGATCAAGGTCGCCCGCGGGGGCCACGAGGTGATCTCGACGATCATGCTCAACAACATCGCCGTCTTCTTGACCCTCTGGCTCGTCAGAGGACCGATCAAGGACCCCTCCGTCCAGACCTGGACGACCCCGAGCCTACCGACTGGAACCGGAATCCCAAGTCTCGTCGAGGCGGGCGTTTTCCGTCTCAACTGGGCTCTGCCGTTGGCCATCCTCGCCGCCGTCGCCTTCGGGGTTTGGCTCCAACGGACGGTCGGGGGGTTCGAACTCCGTGCGGTCGGAGCCAATCTGACCGCTGCCAAAGTCGCCGGGGTCGACGTGGACCGGATCCGGATCCGGGCGATGGTCGCGAGCGGGGCGCTGGCCGGTCTGGCCGGGGCGGTGCTTGTCCTCGCCTTTGAGAAGCGCTTCTATTCCAACTTCTCGCCCGGGTACGGCTTCGACGCGCTGGGTGTCGCCCTCTTGGCCGGGAACTCGGCCTGGGGCCTCTTGCCAAGCGCTTTCCTCTTCGCGGCGCTCAGCGCCGGGACGACCTCGGTACAGATCCTCGGCGTTCCGAAGGGGCTCAGCACGGTTCTCCTGGGTCTGATCATCATCGTCTTCGCCGTCTTGAGATACAGGGAGGCCTGCCGAGATGGTTGAAGTCCTGTTTGCCAGCACCGTCACGTTGACCGCCCCGCTGCTGTTGGCGGCGCTGGGCGGGCTGACCAGCGAGCGTTCCGGGGTCATGAACATCGGTCTTGAAGGCAAGCTCTTGGTGGCGGCCTGGGCCACGGGCTTTGTCGGGGCCGCCTCCCAGAACCCGCTCTTGGGGTTGCTTGCTGGAATCTGTCTGGCGGTCGCCATGAGCCTGCTCCACTTGCTGCTGACCCAGACGTTCCGGATTGATCACATCGTGAGCGGCATGGGGATCAACGCTTTGTCGATCGGTGGCACGAGCTTCGCCTCCAAGGGTCTTGGCGACCGTTCCCAGTCGGTCGCGGGGGTTTTCTTCCCAGTTTGGATGTATTGGATCCTCGCGGCGGCCGCTGTCTTGGCCCTGGCGCTAGCCCTTGACCGAACCCGTGGCGGACTGCGCCTCCTTGCGGTGGGGCACGATCCGGACAAGTCTCGCCAGTCGGGCGTGGACGTGGGAGCGGTCCGTCTCAGGGCCCTCCTCGCGACAGGCCTCCTCTGCGGCCTCGGCGGAGCTTTGATCGTCACCAACGCGACCAGCTTTACCGACGGCATGACTGGGGGAAGAGGCTATATCGCGCTTGCCGCCCTGATCTTGGGCGGCTGGCGACCGCTGCCGACCCTGGTCGCTTGTTCCGTCTTCGGGTTCGTCATGGCCCTACAACTCCAGCTTCAAGGCTCGGAACTGGCAGGAGCGGCGGTGCCATCCCAACTGTGGGGCGCGCTGCCCTATCTCGTCACGTTGGTCGCCCTCGTCGGCTTTTTGGGCAAGAGCCAGCCTCCCGCCGGCCTGGGGAGGCCGTAAAGTGGTTTTGTCGGCCCTGCTTTTGGCCGCTTCGACCGACCCGGCAATGTACCTCTTGGAGCGTGTGGCTTCGGCGCACCAGGCCCTCTCCAACTTTCAGGTGGAGGCAACGAAGACCACCGTGGGTCCGGTCTCGACAGAGACCGAACGGTTCAGAATCCTGGTCGGCTCTGGCTGGGTCGACGTCGACTGGCAAGGCTCTTCCGTCACCGCGCGATGGTCGGTCCAACGAGAGACAGTCCGGCAGTTGGACCCGAAGACGGGCCAGTACACCGAGTCGCCCCGGGGCGAACGGAAGGTTGTCGAGGCCCTGAGATCGGAGGCGGGCGGGCTCGACTCGCTCGTTTTCAGCCTGATCGAGCCATCGTCTCTCGCTAAGATCTTCCGCGAGATCGACCCGGAAGGCTGGCGGATCGAGGTCAATGGCGTCGAAACCCTCCTGAAAAAGGCCTCCGGTCTCGCCAAGGACGGCATCGGCTGGAACCGTGACTCTCGTCTGCTCACCCGGTACATCCAGAAGACAGACAAGTTTGGAGTCGAATGGCGGTTGAACCTCCGCTCTGGCCGGACATCGCCGCCGCCTCTCCCGCCGGGCGCGCACAAAGTGGGAAGGCTCGCGCCCGCGGTCTCCCCCCCGGTCTATGACTCCCAACTGGCCCGCCAAGTCACCGAGACGCTCTTTCGGCGGTACGACCGGCCAGGACGGCTCGGCTACCGGCTCGCCGAGGGCGAAGGCGAGACCCGGGTCAGGATCGATGGCAGCAAGGTCTGGCAGCGAGACCGCATGGCCGAATGGACATACGACGGAAAGACCCTCCGGCTCCACAGCCTGGCCCAAGGGTGGGCCTACGATGGTCCGGCCACCGTCTCAGAGGTCATCGACGCGGTGGCCCGTGCCGGAAGTCGGGTCGATCCTCTTCTCCGGGGCCTCGTCACCGGGAAGAACCCGTTTCGGACGCTCTTCGGCCAAGGAGCCCAGGTCTCGCTTGTCGGCTCCACCAGCCACAAGGGCGACCCCGCCCATTTGATACAAGCCAAACAAGGGGCCGGTCAGGCGACCCTCGTGATCAGGGCCAGGGACAGCCTTGTCCTGAGTTCCTTGTTCACTGGCCCGGACGGCCTGGCTGCGCCGACCAAGGTCTATGAACCCGACCCTGGCCCCGTCCCGGCCCTTCAGCTTTCCCCGCGCCTTCGCCGACTGAGCCGGCAAGAGGCCACGGGCCGAGACTAGCCCCGGTCGAACGTCTGGAGGGCGACGGCCACGGCCCGGTCTTCCTCGCCAAACCTTGCAGGCGGCGCGCTCAGGTTCGGTTTGAGCCCGTTCCCTTCGATCCGATAACCCTTCTTGGTCACGTAGTCAGTGACCGGGTATTGAAGCATGAATCCGTTCGAGACCGGCCTCATGTAGCTGGCCAAGACGGCCCCTGCCGACTGGGCTCCGATAAGGGGCGAGTTCTTGCCTTCCTTAAGTGCGGCCGCCAAGATCTCGCTCGCGCTTCCCGTGCCGCCGTTGATGAGCACGGCGACAGAGCCCTTGAACTGATCGCTTCGGCTGAAGGGCCTGAGCTTCAGATCGTCCTTGACCCAAGCGGCCACGGCTTGGACCGAGTCTCCTTTCCGTTTGGTCGCCTTCTCGTACTCCACGACCCGTGCTTTGGAAACAAAGGTTCCGAGCGGATCGTCCTGGGCGAAAAAGAAGCTGGCCAAGTGCATCAGGTTCAGAACGAGACCGCCACCGTTGCCCCTCAAGTCAAGAATGATGTTGTCCGCCTTCATCGCCTCTGCCATCAAGTCGTTCACGCGCTTTTGTTGGTAGCCGAGGTCAAAGGTCGGTATGGTCACGATCGCCGTTTTCGGATTGACCCACTCAAGGGTCTCGGGGATGTCGGTTGAAAAGGCCTTCCTCACGATTTCGAAGTCCTGCTCCTTGCCGTCCCGGAGGACCGTGACTTTGACTTTCGAGTCTTCTTCGCCCTGCACATCTGCTGGGCTCTTGACAGGCTTGCCGTCCGCAGCCACGATCAAGTCTCCGGGTTGGATCCCGGCGAGGCTCGCGGGGCCGCCTGGGAACAGTCCCGTCACCCGTATTCCGTTTGGCTCAAGTTGGATCCTCACCCCCAACCCGACCATCCTCCGGTTCGTGCGTTGCTGAGCCGACTGGGGCGAATACAGCACAATATGACTGAATCCGAACTCGCGGAGGGCCCCGTTCACGAGCCCCGTGAACTCGACTTGGGTCTCGGCCGCGTCCAAGGCTTTCCGGTGCTTCTTGATCATTTCCGGCCAGCGGTCGAAATCGACCCCAGGCACGAACGCGTCTTTCGTGATGACCTTTTCCATCTGGAAAAGGACCTCCGCCTTCTCCTTCATCGAAATCGATGCAGCCTTGGGCTGAGCCAAGGCGAGGATCGGGGCCAAAGCGGCGATGAAAAGCAAGAGCGCGCGGGACGTTTTCATGTCGAGTCAGGACCTTCCGACGTTCGTGTTCACCGGATTATTACGCTGATTGTTGCCAAGTGAGTGCCCCGGGCGGACTGATGTCTCTACCAGGAATCTCAAAGTCCGGGGATCGTCCGAAGCGCGATCTCGAAGTAGATAATCAGTCCTGTGGCGTCGACGAAGGTGGTGATGAAGGGTGCGCTCATGACGGCAGGATCGATCCCCACCCGCTTTGCGGCCAGTGGCAGCAGGGAACCGATCGTGGCCGCCCAAAGCACGACCGCCGGTAACGCGAGGCCTACCACAAGGCTCAGGCTCCAAGGCGTGTCCCACCAAGTCACCGAACGGGCGAACCCGACCACGCCGAGAGTCGTCCCGATCATCACGGCCGTCATCAGTTCGCGGCCGAGGACCAGTGCCCAGTCGCGGACGCCGACCTCTCCCAGCGCCAGGGCCCGGGTGATCGTCGTGGTGACTTGGGACCCGCTGTTCCCGCCAGCCCCAATGATCAAAGGGATGAACGGGACGAGGGCCAACATCCCGATCCCTCCCTTGTCTTGACCCATCCCTGTATAGTGGCGCATCACAGAGCCTGTGAACGTCTCGGCGACGAAGAGGGCAAAGAGCCAGCCGATCCGCCTCTTATAAAGCTGAAACGGGTTCAACGAGAGATAGCTCTCGGCCGGACCGATGACGGCTCCGAGGGCGAGGACGTCCTGTGACTCTGCCTCGCGGAGCACTGTTTGGGCGTCGTCGCCGGTGAAGATTCCGACCATCCGGCCCCGGCTGTCGATCACGGGAAGAGCGTAGAAACCGTATCTGGCCATCCGTCGGGCCGCTTCTTCGGCTTCTTCGTCCGCTTTTGCCACCACCGGCTCATCCCGCATGATCTCGACCGCCCTCGTCTTCGGGTCAGCCCGGAGGGCCTTCCGAAGGCTGAACAGCCCTTTGAGATAGCGGCTTTCATCGACGACATAGATGTCGTTGACCGTTTCGTATTTGTCCTCGCTTGCTTGGCGAAGGTCGGCAAGGATCTGTCTCATGGTCGCCGACTCGCTGACCTCGAAGAACTTCTCAGTCATGAGCCGTCCGACGCTGTTCTCCGGATAGGCCCGAAGCCGTCTGATCTCTCGGGCGTCCTCGATCGGGATGGAGTCGAGCAGGGACTCGAAACGTTCGGCCCCGACCTCTTCTTCAAGGTCGAGCGCATCGTCCATCGGAAGCAAGTCGAGATAGGTGGCCAAGACCTCGTCGGGAAGGTCGGCCGCGTACCGCCGGGCGATCTCAGTCGGCAACTCAACGAGAACGGCCCCACCTTGCTCAGGCTTCAAAAGCCTCAAGACCACAAGGCCCTCGTCGTCGGAAAGCCGCTCAAGGGCCGAGGCCAGGTCTTCGGGCCGCTCGTCGCAGACGTCCGCGAGCAGTTCAGCGTCATCGGGCGTCTGCGCCAGTTCGCGCAGTGCGGCCACCAAGTCGGCTCCTTGCCTCATCGCACTCAAAACTCCACTGCCCCTCCTTGAAGGCCTAGCCCAGGTTACCGGTACGATGCTTTCTCATGTCAGGGCCGATCGAAGAGAGGGTGGACCTGTCTTGGTGGACCGAAGGCACCTGTGCCCTTGTTGGGCTGAGCGGTGGGGCCGACTCGGTGTGCCTGACCCACCTTCTGGTTGGAAGGGGGGTCTCCATCGTCGCGGGCCACCTTCATCACGGGCAGCGTGTGGAGGCCCAGGGCGAGCTAGAGGCCTGTGCCCGGTTCGCTGAAGAGCTTGGAGTGCCGTTCGTTTCTGGGCGCGCCGAAGTTCCGCGCTTGGCCCAGGATCTCAAGATGGGGCTCGAGGAGGCGGGGAGGGTCGCCCGATATCAGTTTTTCGAACAAGCCAGCAGGCAAACAGGATGCGAGTTCATCCTCACGGCCCACACCCTGGACGACCACGTCGAGACCGTTCTTTTGAACCTGACCCGGGGTTGCGGGCTGAGCGGCATCGCAGGGATCCCCGCCCGGAGGGGACGAATCGTCCGACCATTGCTCGACGTCCGCCGGAGCGAGACCCGGGGCTACTGCCGAGAACGTGGTCTCTGGTTCCACGACGACCCCGCGAACTTCGACCCGACTTACAGCCGAGTCCGGATCCGACAGCTTGTCGTCCCCGAGTTGGAGCGGGTGAACCCACAAGTGCATGCCGCCGTCGCAAGACTCGCCCACCTGGCCGACCAGGACGACCAACTGCTCAATGGGATCTCAGCACGAATGTTGGAAGCTTGTGAGCGCCCTTTGAACGGCCCCTTGAGGTTTCTGACTCAAGATTGCGAGGTCGCTTTTGACCAGCAGGCGCTGGCCAAGGAGCCACCGGCGCTGGTCTCCCGAGGGCTGAGGCTGGCCGTTGGGGCCTTGGGTGGCGAGCTAGACTTCTCGCAGACCAAGACTGTCCTTCAGAGCCTCGACAAGGGCGAGCCAGGCTCTGTCACCGCCACGGGCGGCGGCATCGAGACTGTTTGGGACGGTGAATCGGTGCACGTCCTCAAGCGCTTGCCCGAGGAGTTCTACCGCCACCCGCTCACAATCCCCGGCGAGACGGAGAGCCTGGACTTCGGGTGGCGAATCGTTGCCCACGAAGTGCCTCCTGAGATACCAAGGCCGCTCCCGGGCAGGTTAGAGGCGGTGATCGACGCCGATGTCGTGGCAGGAGGCCTCGTCATCGGTCCCTCCCGCCCAGGGGACACGATCGCTCCGCTTGGCTTGGGCGGAACCAAGAAACTCAGCGACGTCTATCGAGAAATGGGACTGACCGAGGGCGCCAGAAGGCGGCTTCCGGTAGTCTGGGACGACACTGGGTCGGTATGGGTGCCCGGTGGGCCGCTGAGCGAAAGGTTCCGAGTCACCGAGAATTCGACTCGAGCCCTTCGGATCGCCTTGGTCCCGCCGGACGGACCAAACGAAAGGCCCGGTGCGTAACAGGGGGCCATGGCCGAGCGTAGTCATCGGCAAGAGCCCCGCTTGGTGGAAGATTGAACAAAGGCGCCAGAATTTTCATGCTCACAGTGATGGTGGTGATATCCGCCGTCCTCCTTGTTAACCTGCTCGGCGGGCCTGGAACCAATCTGGGCGGGCTCGGGACCAGCGAGCGAAAGCTCTCCATCACCGACTTCCGCAAAGAGGTGGACAGCAAGAACGTCGCGACAGCACGATGGCAGCGGTCGACGATCACTGGCAAGCTGGCGGACGACACCCGGTACACCGTGCGCGTGTTCGATGCTGGGACTGACGCCGGAAACGATTTGCAAAGAGAGTTAAGGGTCGCCGGAGTCGAGCTGGTGCTCGAAGAGCCGCCCATGTCCGAGGCGCTCGTGCCAATCATCGGGATGCTGATCGGGCCACTCTTGATCGTCGTCCTCCTCTGGTACATGTTCAACAGGGCCGCTCAGGCAGGCGGCAACCAAGCCATGAGCTTCGGCCGAAGCCGGGCAAAAAGGGCGAACGACACTGGCCCCAAGATCACCTTCGAAGACGTCGCTGGAATCGAGGAAGCCAAAGCCGAGCTCTATGAGATCGTCGACTTCCTCCGCAACACGAAGAAGTATGTCGCGCTCGGGGCCAAGATCCCGAAGGGCATCCTCTTGACCGGCCCTCCGGGCGTCGGCAAGACCCATCTGGCCCGGGCGATCGCGGGCGAAGCGGGCGTCCCCTTCTTCCACATCAGCGGCTCTGACTTTGTCGAGATGTTCGTCGGCGTCGGCGCCGCCCGAGTGCGCGACCTCTTCGAGACGGCCAAGGCCCACCGGCCTTGCCTCATCTTTGTCGATGAGATCGACGCGGTCGGCAGGCAGCGCGGCGCCGGACTTGGCGGTGGCCACGACGAGCGCGAACAGACCCTCAACCAGCTTCTGGTCGAAATGGACGGGTTCGACGCCAACACCGGCGTCATCATGATCGCGGCCACCAACCGGCCCGACGTCCTCGACCCGGCGCTTCTTCGTCCGGGGCGTTTCGACCGCCAGATCGTTGTCGACGCTCCCGACGCCAACGGCCGGGAAGCGATCCTGAAGATCCACTCGAAAGGCAAACCGCTCGACCAGACCGTCGACCTGGGCGTCATCGCCAAACGCACGCCTGGGTTCACCGGCGCCGACCTTGCTAATAGCTTGAACGAGGCCGCGTTGCTCGCTGCCCGAAGGAACAAGAACAAGGTCGGCATGGGCGAAATGGAAGAGGCCCTGGATCGCGTCATGGCCGGCCCCCAACGCCGGAGCCGGGTCATGGATGAAGAAGAGCGGGAGGTCATCGCCTACCATGAGGCGGGCCACGCCGTCATCGGAGAGCTTCTTGAACACTGCGACCCGGTGCACAAGATCACGATCCTCCCAAGGGGCATGTCTCTCGGCTCGACCTGGGCTCTCCCTGAAAAGGACACGTACTTGGTCAGCGAAGAAGAGCTGATGGACGACATCGCCATGTCTCTCGGCGGGCGAGTGGCCGAAGAAGTGGTCTATGACCGCATCTGGACAGGATCCAGCAGCGACCTCTCTCGAGTCACGAGGATCGCTCGCGCCATGGTTTGCGAATATGGCATGAGCAAGATTGGGGCCCTGCAACTGGGTCGTCGAGGACGCAACCCGTTCCTGGGCCGCGACTATCACGAGGACCGCGACTATAGCGAGGAAGTGGCGAAGCAGATCGACGAGGAAGTGCGGCACTTGGTCGACACGGCCCATCACCGGGCCAAGGACATCTTGCTCTCCAACCGGGACAAGCTTGATCGTGTGGCGAAGGCCCTGCTTGAGCGAGAGACCCTCGATCGCGAGGAGTTCCTCGCCGTCATGGAAGGACGGGAACTGCCCGAACGGGTCGTTCCAACGCCCTCGGAAGACGAAGACGCCCAAACGGTCTCGGAGCCAAGCGACCAACTATCGAGCGGGTCCACCCCCCCGAGGCTCGAACCCGACCCAGCTTGAGACCTCGGTACGGTATGATCGTCGCCAGTCACAGATGACTGTCGACGAGCTCTTTGAGCAAGGCTTCGCGTTTCGGTGCGAGGGCCGATACCGCGAGGCAAGAGAAGCCTTGGAGCAAGCCTTGCGCCTCAACCCTTTCCATGTCAAGAGCCGATGGCAGATGGCTCTCATCTTGGGATTCGAAGGGGACTTCGATGGTTCTCTCGACGCGCTCAGGGCCCTTGCGTTCGAAGAACCGGACAACATCGACGTCAAGAACGACCTTGCCATGACCTACATGATGCTGGGGTACATGGAAGAAGCTTGTGCCGAGTTCCGCGGAATCCTCGCCATCGATCCGAGTCACGAGAACGCTCGGCGGCAGATGGTTTATTGTTGAGCCAGCCGCCAGAAGAAGACGCCGGCCATCAACAGCCCGTAGACCACGACCAGACGGCGGAGACTGTCCGCTGGCACCTTTTGGGAAGCCCGGGCCGAGACGAAACCGCCCAACACCGCCCCGGCAGCCAATGAGAGACACGGGATCCACAGCACCAGCCCCTTCCAGACAAAGATTCCCATCGCGACGACGTTGATCACGACTGCGAGCCAGTTCTTCACCGCGTTCATCTGGTGAATGTCGGCGTCCAGGTACAGAGCCATGGCCGCGAGCATCATGATGCCCATGCCGGCCCCGAAGTAGCCGCCGTAGACACTGATCGCAAACTGGAGAAGCAGGCCCAGCATCGGACTCTGGCCGTGCTTGGTGCCAGCGACCCACGCCCGGACTTGGGGCTGGAACGCCAGGAGCAACGTGGCCGTCAGGATCAGCCATGGGACCACCGCCTTGAACAGGTCCGCCGGTGTCGCCACCAGGAGCAACGACCCGGCCAGCGCTCCGGCCAAGGTCGGGGGGATCAGTGCGGTGAGACGCGATTTGAACTCGCCAAGACGGTCGCGATACCCGAAGGCGCTTGACAATGACCCCGGCCAAAGGGCCACCGAGTTGGTTGCGTTCGCCTGGAGCTCGCCAACCCCCAACCCGATCAAGACGGGAAAGGAGACCAGCGTCCCACCGCCCGCAAAGGCGTTCACGGCCGCGGCCAGAGCCCCGGCGATGAACAGCAAAGCCAAACCGACGGGAGAGTCTGGACTGAATGGCACTGCTCGCGGGTTTACCCGCTAGCCGGGTTCGGCCTCGAACTCCTCGGGAACGACGGTCAACAGCCTTTCTGGAGAGGCTTGGAACTTGACCGGCGTCCTCAACACGACGTCACCGTCGATCGCCACTCGTTTGGCCGGCATGGTTTCGATCGAGAACTGACTGGCCTCGAAAGTGTCCATGATCTCGCCCGCGTCCAGCGAGTTGAGGGCGAGAGCCGCGAAAAACCTCACCAAATGGGCCTTGTCGTGCGAGGCCAAGACGTACCCTTGAAGACGCCCGCTCGTGAGGCCCGTCCCGTTGGGCTCGGGAGCCGGGCCGATGCGCCGAAGCCCGTTCGCGACCACGACCTGGAGCGCGTCGATCGTCCTGGCGCCGTCCGCGGAAAGAACTTTGACCTGAAACGGCTTTGATCGGCGAAAGGCTTCAATGGTTGGACGCAGGTAAGAAATCAGACCGAGTCGCCGTTTGGCCATCGGATCCAGACTGAGTGCGATCTGCGTCGACACTCCGATCGTGGCAAAGGAGAGAAACGTTCGTCCGTTGGCCCGTCCGACGTCGAGCCACTCGCACCGACCCTTTGAGATCACATGGCAGGCCTTCTCGACGTCGTGCCCGATACCGATCAGCCGGCTGAAACTGTTGCCCGTCCCCAGTGGAAGGACGCCGAGCGCTGGGCCGCGACCAGCAAGCACCTCGGCCGCGATCCTCATCGTGCCGTCCCCGCCACCAACCGCAACGACGGGCGCCCCTGCGGCAATGGAGGCTTCCAGCGCCAGCTGCAAATCTCTCTCGCGCGACACCCTCTGGGCTCTTGGGATAGTGATCCCGAGTTCCTTGAGCAAGGAAAAGCACTTTTGAAACTCCGCTTGACCCCGGCGCGATCGCGAGCTGACGATGAGGTCGACGATCGCGGTGGTTTCAGTCGGCATGTCGTTTGGCGCCCCGGAGAGGACTCGAACCTCCGACAAACGGCTTAGAAGGCCGCTGCTCTATCCACTGAGCTACCGGGGCTGGGCCAACGAGTCTACCTATCGAGCCAGGGCTTGCCCAAAACCCGCTGACGACTGGCCCGTCTCATTCTCTGAGGCTGGTGCTGGCACAATCGCCCCTCGCCTCGTCATAATCCTGACGGGCGCCCGGCGCCTGGACAAGGACGACGACAACTCCCATGGTTTGGAACACTCGATCGGCAATGGTTTTGGCCGCGACCCTTGTGGGTGCTGCCGCCTTCTCCACCTTTGACGGCCCTGCGGCCGTGGCCTGGCGCTGGGCCCAGTCAGCGACGCTCTCGCCGTCGGGGTCGCCCGTCGTCGACGGAGACTCCGTCTACGTCGCGGTTGGTGGCCGGATCTACGGCTTGAACCGCGTCACAGGCAACCAACTCTGGCGGTTCCCCGTCGCCGAGCCTCTCGAATCGCAGTTTGTCTCAGGGGCCTCGATGGGCAATGGAGTGGTCGTCGCAGCAGACGACAACCGGAACATCTTTGCGATCGACGCCAAGACTGGGGCGGTCAAGTGGCAGTTCGCGACCCCTGAAGGAGTCTTGGGCACACCCGTGATCGCAGGGTCGACGGTCGTCGCCCCGCTGTCCAACAACAGCCTCATCGCCATCGACGCCGAGACCGGCCAGGCCCGCTGGGACAAGCCGATTGCGATGCCGGACGGCGTCTTCGCCAGCCTCGCCACGTGGCAGGAGAACGTCATCGTCCTGACGAGGCAGCCTGCCGTCGTCAGCATGAACGCGGCTAGCGGCAGGATCAACTGGACCGCTCGCGTGTCCAGGCTTTCGGCGACCGCGAGCGCCGCCGTCTATGGCGACGCGGTCTTCGTGAACTCAGGCAACTTCATTTCGGCGATTCGGATCGGCACCGGCGGTCGGAAGTGGGAGCAGCGAGTCGACGAGGACCTCGTTTTTGGCCCGGCCGCCTCAGAATTGGGCGTCGTTTCGGTTTCTCGAACAGGGAAAGTCTTCGTCCTCGATCTGAATGGCCGTTTTGTGCTCCGACAGGGAGTCACCGTGGACTCGGTGCCTGTCGCTCAGCCATCCTTTGTCGGCTCGACACTCGTGGTCGGCACCTCGAACGGCCTGATCAACGTGCTGGACCCTAAGAGCGGGGACGTCGTTTTCAACTACCTGGTTCCCCCGCTTTTCAAGACGGCCAGGACCGCCGACGGCGGCTCCCAAGCGCAAATGACCGTTCCGATCGCCGGGCCGGCCACAGTCTCGGGCGACACCATGCTCGTCCTCGCAAGGGACGGCTCGCTGCTGGCTTTCGATAAGAACATCGGGGTTGATCTAACGCCTCCGTCCGTCACCATGCTTTGGCCCAACCCGGGCGATCAAGTCGCGGGCAAGCCGCCGATGGAAATGGCCTTCATGCTCAGCGACGCGTCTTCAGGAGTGCGCCCGGATTCGGTGAAGATCATGATCGACTCCACCGAGTATGCGGGTCGATACCAACGGGACGGGCTCCTGACGCTCGCCATCTCTTCTGGCGGGCCGAACCAGCCACTGATGGACGGCAGGAGAGAGATCACCGTCATAGCCAAGGACTGGCTGGGCAACGAGACTCAGCGCAAGTTCGTGCTGCTGGTCGACAACACCCTCCCGGCCCTCGGCGGATTGCCCCGACGAGATGGCGCCGACGCCGGTGGAGGCGGAGGGCGCGGCGGTGGACGGCGCGGAGGGCTCTAGGCTCGCCCAACGCCTCGCCTCGGCCTGGGTGGGACCAGCCAAGGCAAGAAGGTTCCTGAAAGAGGCCGACGCTTCGTCCTTCACCGAAGCCGAGGCCTCTCGGTTTCTAGCGGCGGACGTGTCCGTGGGTGTTGGCCCAGGCTTTTCGACCAGGTTGGAGCCGCATCTGCCCGAGGGCCTCAACGAGAACTCCGCCGTCCGGCCATGGCTCTTCGTCCAGGGACGAGGAGAGACCCTCGACAAGCCAATGATCGCGATCGTCGGAACCAGGACGGCGACGACTTATGGGCAAATGATCGCCGCCAAGTTCAGCGAGTCGTTCGCCCAAGCTGGGGTCACGGTGGTGAGCGGGGGCGCCCCTGGCATCGACGCAGCCGCTCATGCTGGATCCCTTAAGTTTCCAGACTCCACCGTCTGCGTGCTCCCTTGCGGGGCCGACCGCGACTACCCCGCCCGCCATCGACAGCTTTTGGAAGAGGTGCGTTCGAAAGGTTGCACAGTTTCACAATACGCCTGGGGCTCGCCCTGCCTGCCCAAGAACACGGCAGAAAGGGACACTCTCATTGCTGCCCTCGCGAAAGCTGTGGTCGTGATCGAGGCTCCGGCCGAGTCCGGATCGCTCATCACGGCGCAGAAGGCCAAGGCCCTGGGTCGGCCCATCTTCGTCGTCCCCGGCCCCGTCACCGCTTCCACGTTTCTCGGCTCTCACCGTCTGATCCGTGAGGGAGCCGAGCTCGTTTGGGAGCCGGAGCAGGTGCTCGGTGCCCTTGGCCTAAGAGACGCCCCGGCGCCCGCTCTCGAGAGGATAACGAACGGAGTCTGGCGCGACGTTGCGGCCCACCTAGAAGGCGGGCCCTTGCGGGTCGATCATTTAGCCGAAGCCCTCGGGATGCCACCGTCGGAACTCCTGGTGGTCCTCACCGAGATGGAGATCGAAGCGAAAGTGAAGTCGGGGCCCGAGGGGTACTCTCTCGTTTGGTGAGCCTGCGATGTCTGGCCTTGGGGCCCTTGGGCTGGGGGCGGTACCGAGTCGATTGGACCAACGGGAGCCCCAGTCTCGAGCCGACGGACGAACCCCCTGAGGCGATCTTCACGCCCGGTCTGGTGGACCGCCACATTCATGGAGCCTTCGGCATCGACTTCATGACCGCAAGCCAAGACGAGCTTGCGAACCTGAGCCTTCGCCTCAAGGATCTTGGCTATGAGTCATGGCTCCCGACGACGGTCACGGCCTCGGTCGAGAGCGTCCTAGCCGCGGTCGCCAACCTCCCGAACGACCCCGCCCCTTGCGGTTTCCATCTTGAAGGGCCGTTCATCAGCCCGAGCTACCCGGGAGCCCAGCCCCCGGAGTGGATCATATCGCCAGACGAGGCGTCGCCCGCTTGGGATCCAATCTTCGACCACCCAAAACTTCGCGTCGTGACCCTGGCCCCAGAGACGCCCGGATGCCTCGACTTGGTTCGCCGGTTGGCGAACCGTGGTGTCGTGGTGAGCCTGGGGCACACGGACGCGACCGCCGAACAAGCCCGTGCAGCGATCGAGGCCGGGGCCAGCCAGACGACCCACACCTTCAACGCCATGCGGCGCTTCCATCACCGGGAACCTGGCGTCATCGAAGTCGCCTTGACCGACCCTCGGGTTGAGTGCGAGCTGATCTATGACCGCCGACATGTCTCCAAGGAGGCCGCTTCCTTGCTCTTGCGGGCCAAGGGGCTGGAGGGAGTCGTAGGCGTGAGCGACTCAACCGCCGCGACCGGAATGCCAAACGGCACCGAGCTTGAGATGTGGGGACACTTGTGCCGGGTGCAAAGCGGAACCGTCCGGATCGCCGAGACCGGGGCCTTGGCGGGCTCGACTTCGACCCTGTTGGACTGCTTCCAGGCTCTCGCTGACGATTTCGGCCCCGAAACCGCTGTCCGCGCCTGTTCCGTCAACCCTCGTCGGGTTCTTGGCACCCATAAGCCTCGGGTTTGGTGCGTGTTCTCCCTCCGACACACCCTGCTTGAAACGCGCGGCCCTGTGCTATAGTCCCTCGGGGCGGCACCGTGCCGTCCGCGTATGGCGCTCGCAACCCGACTCAAGCACTTCCTCTTAGGCAGGCCGATCGCGACCAAGAGGGCCCACCACGAAAGGCTACCGAAGCGCTTCGCTCTGCCGGTTTTCGCCTCGGACGCGCTCTCCTCAAACGCTTATGCGACCGAGGAGATCATGCTCGCCCTCAAGATCTTCGCTCCGGCGGGCCTCGGGCTTGCGTTCCTTTCCCATACCGTCGAATTCGCCGTCGCGATCAGCATCCTCATCTTCATTGTTGCGATCAGTTATTATCAGACCATTCACGCCTACCCCCAAGGCGGAGGTTCTTACACCGTTTCCAAAGAGAACTTAGGGGAGTTTCCAGGAAAAGTCGCTGGAGCGGCACTCCTCATCGATTACATCTTGACGGTGTCAGTGTCGATTTCGGCCGGGGTCTTGGCCATCGTTTCATTGGTTCCAACGCTTCAAGCCCACATTGTCCCGCTGGGTCTGTCCGCGATCTTTCTGATGACGATGCTCAATCTCCGTGGCACCCGGGAGAGCGGAGTCGTTTTCTCGGTGCCAGCTTACGGATTCATCCTGTTGATGATCAGCATGATCGGCTATGGGCTGACACTCGCCCCGGCGCCCGTCCCGGTGGAAATGCTCGAAGCGCAGCAACGCGCGGCAGCTACGGGCCAACCATGGTATGCCTTGGTCGGCGTGTTCCTGATCCTCAAGGCGTTTTCAAGCGGATGCGCGGCGTTGACCGGAATTGAAGCCATATCCAACGGGACCACGGCCTTCAAAGAACCAGTCGCGAGAAATGCCTCGACCGTCTTGATCGTCCTCGCCGTGCTCTTGTCAATAATTTTCTGCGGTATCAGCATCTTGGCCGAGCGGTTCCATGTGATTCCAATGGAGGTGTCGGAACCGGGATTCAAGACCGTCGTCGCACAGATCGCCACGGCTGTGTTCGGGGAGGGGCCGCTCTTCGGACTGATCCAGGTCATCACTGCCGCGATTCTCATCCTGGCCGCCAACACCGCCTATGCTGGCTTTCCGAGACTCGCTAACCTAATCGCCCAGGACGGGTTCCTGCCTCGTCAGTTCGCCAGCCTCGGCGACCGACTCGTGTTCCAAAACGGCATCATCGTCCTGAGCATCGTGGCGGGCATGCTCATCGTCGGGTTCGGCGGCGACACTCACAAACTCGTCCCTCTCTACGCCATCGGTGTCTTTATGTCGTTCACGCTCAGCCAGTACGGCATGGTCGTGTTCTCAAAGCGTAAAGGGAAGATCGTTCCAATGGTCATCAGTCTGGTCGGTGGCACCGTGACCCTGGTCATCACGTTCGTGGTGGCGGTCTCGAAGTGGACAAGCGGGGCCTGGCTCGTACCGCCGGCCCTGATCGTCATGCTCCTTTTCTTCGACCGCGTCAAAAACCACTATAAGAAACTCGGTCAAGCCCTGAGCGTCCAACCCGACGACACGCTTCCGAAGGTCCGATCGACCGTCTTGCTCTTGGTGCCCCGGATGCATAAAGGCATTCTCCAGGCTGTCGCTTATGCCCGCTCCATGACCACCGACGTGAGGGCCCTCCATGTCACTTTGGATCCAAAGGGAACGGGCCGAATCAAGGAAGACTGGGCCAAGTTTGGGGCCGACATTCCCCTGGTCATCTTAGAATCCCCTTACCGGTCTTTGGTCGAACCGATCACCGAGTACATTGATGAAGCGATCGAGGACTCTCCCGACCTCTTGGTCACTGTGATCGTCCCTCAGGCCGTCCCCAAGAAGTGGTGGCAAGGCATGCTCCACTCCAACGCGGCCGTCCCGCTGAAGCTTGCCCTCGCGGGTAGAAAGAACGTCGTCATCACCAACATCCGCTACTTCATCACCTAGCCATGATCGTCGAGTCTTATGAAGACGTCATCGTCCTGTCAGGATCCCTCAGGTCCAACTTCTGGGAGACCATCCATACGGCTGTCTCGTTGACGCTCAAAAGGCATCCGACCGGCGTGGTCATCGACTGTAGCGGGATCACTGAGATCACGACCGAAGGGGCCGACACCTTTGTCGACGCCATTCGCTTCGTTGAAGACCACGACCAGGCCCGGATCGTCGTCGCCGCTGTCCCGCCCCACGTCAAGGAAGTGCTTCGCCAGGTGCCAGACGTTCGGTCGCAGCTGCCCGAGGCCTCCACTGTGGAAGAGGCCCGCAGGTCTCTCGACCTGCTGGTGGAAGAAGAAGACTTAGGCAAAAAGAAGCGCAAGGAGCCCACCAAAGCTTTCGACCGCATCATCGTCGGGGTCGTGAGCAGCGACGAGGGCGACACTCAGATGCTCCATGTGGTCGAGGAGATGGTCGAGAACCTTCCTGCCAAAGTGGTGCTCGTCGCCCCAATCGTCGTGCCTCGGGACAAGCCGGTCTCGGCCCCCATGCCGGTCGAAGAAGAGAAAGCGGCGGCGAGCCTCGACGCCGGCCGGAACCAGCTGATGAATCGGGGCATCCCTTGCGACATTCGGCTCGAGCGCCATCGCGAGCTCTCCACCCTGATCCAAGAAGTCGGCGAAGAACTGAACGCGGCCCACATCGTGGTGGGACTCGCCTCGGACCTGAAAGGCGACGAGAGCTACATTAAAGTGCTGCGTTCGGTGATCGAGCGCGTGAAGCGGCCTCTCGTCATCGTCCGCGGCGCCCGCGTCTAGCTCGTTCGAGAGACAACGAACTGATCTCGGGCCCGTCCCGTCAAATGGATCGTCCGGTTCCCATCGCGAACAGGGATCTCCTCGATGAGGCGACCGTGGGCGTCGCGTGCGACCAGGTAGGTCACACCAGCCCGGGACTTGACGCTCACCAGGCAAACGGTCCTCGATTCAATCTCATCAAACTGGATTCGGACAGAGTTCAGGGGAATCGGTTCGACCGAGTTCTTCAAAGCTTCACGAATCTGGCCCTCGAAGAGGTCTCGGGGCTTTTTCGACCGAAAGGCCCGAAGTTCGTCGTCGATTCCGACAGGGGTTCCGTCGTCGTCGATTCCGATCCAGAGTTCGCCTCCCTCGCTGTTCATGAAAGCCGCGATCGTTCTCAGGCACCCGTGACGTAGGCCAAGGTCGCGCGAGGAAGATTTCGGATTCCAATTGAAGCCCGACTTGAACTCGGTCCTATGGTCTTCGATCGTGGGCCACTGGCCCTGGGTGACGGACCGTCCGACCCTGATCACGCTCCTGAAGTCAGGAATCGGGAGCCTTGTGCCCGCTGGGTCTGCCAGGATCCATGTCGAAACGAGTCGGGCACGGGCCCAAATCGCCGAAGACAGGACGTCTGCGAACCCTTGGATCGAATCGAGCACCCAATCCTCCAGAGGCCCGGTCTCGGCCGCGACGGCGATCACGGCCGCGAGCCGTCCGCCAGTTCCGCAGTCAGGATCGACCACTGCGACGCCGGGCGCGAACTGAGCCCTGCGAGCTTCGGCCAAGCGCTCAGGCCACGTAGGGGCTTCCTGAGGCAGAACTGCCCGGTCCAAGGCTTCGAAAAACTGAGCCGAGGCAGTCAAACTCCAAGGCTGCGCCATCCTCTCGATCAAACCCGTCACCAACGAATCCGAGACCAAAGTCAGGGGTTGTACGGCCTGGTCGCCCAATTCTGGAGTCAGGATGCCCGTGCCGACGAAGGGAACCTCACCAGCCAGGTTAGCCACCAATCCCCTGGCACGAGCGTTCGGCTGGCCCAGTCCTTGGAGAGCCGCGATCGAGACGCGCTGGAAAAGCGAGTAAGGCCCCGGTTCCCGCTTCCAATCGTCGATCAATGCCTCGAGATAATCCGAGCGTCCCTTGAAGGTGAGTTGACCGGTAGCTTGCAGGCTCTTCACCGTCAGGATCTTGGCGCACGCAGTCTCGACGGCCCTCCTCTTCGCGCATGGATCGGCCCGTCCCGATCCGAGCCAACGGACGCGGTCGGACTCGGCTGACAAGAACTCAGACAGGTCTCCCGCCAGATCGCTTGTCATCGACCTAAGGCCCCTCGGATTCGGTCCACGACGTCGCCCATCCCGTGCCTCAACTCGCACTCCCATATGGTGAGCACGGTGAAGCCCAGTCGTTCAAGTTCGGCCCGTCGTTCCTCGTGCCGGGCCCGGTTTCGCTCAATTTTGGTTTGCCAAAAAAGGGCGTTCGTGGAGGGCATCCTCGCGCGTCCACAGTCGTGGCCGTGCCAAAAGCATCCATGGACAAAGACGGCCAATCGGGACGGGCCAAAGACGATGTCGGGCGTGCCAGGAAGCTTGCGGACGTTCTTACGATAGCCACGCAACCCTTCGGCCCAGAGAGCTGATCGAAGGGTCACCTCGGGTTTGGTGCCCGTGCTCCGGTTGCCCTGCATCGACCGTCGAGTCGACTCAGCGACGGTCAGGGTTTCCCGCAGTCGGTTGAGGCCGTAGAGCTTGCCAGTGTCAGCCACTGCCGCTCTATTGTGGCCCGAACGACGCTCATCGCCCTTCGGCCTTCAGCGATGCCCAGAACTTGTCTCGGGCTTTGACAGCTCGGGCGGGGAAATCGGTGAAAAGGCCGTCGGCTCCTGCGTCCAAAAACGCGGCGATCTCCGAGTCCGGGTCTGTGCTCAAAGGGAGGAACTGAGCCTCGTCGCGAAAGGTCCAAACGTGCACTTTGAGCTTCTGGCGCCGGGCCTCCCGAACAAGCTCGGTCGGCGTCCCAAGCCCACGCGGTCCTTTCGGAACCACGAGATCTTTGCTTGGGCCGATTCCTTGGGCATAGCTCGCGATGAACTTCAGACCTTCGGGAGTCGCTAAGTCGGCGTATCCCCGGGGATCGCTCGCGAGAGTCAGATCGTAAGGGCGGCCGATCGGGCTCAACAGCTGCACCAGCGGACTCTTGACCAGAGCCCTAAGCCGCTGAAGCGGCCCCACCTCGAAGCACTGGACAAAGACCTTGGCTCTCGGGTCATCCAGTCCATGGGCCTTCAAAGCACTGGCCATGGCCCCAACCATGTCGAGCTTGACGGAATTGAAATAGGTCGGGTGCTTCATCTCTGGGTAAACGCCGATGCCGCGCTTCCGGGCGAGGGCAACTACCTCATCGAACGTCGCCACATCGAACTTCCCGTCGAACTTCGCGCTTTCCGGGCGGATCTTAGGCAGTCTCTCCTTGGCTCGAAGAGTCTTGACCTCGGCAAGCGTGAAGTCTTCGGAAAACCATCCGATGACCCTTTGCCCATCGATCGTCTTCGTCGTCTTGCGAGAAGCGAACTCGGGTCTGGTGGCCACGTCGGTCGAGTCGCTCAACTCGTTCTCGTGTCGGGCGATCAAGGCCCCGTCTTGAGTCATCACCAAGTCCGGCTCGACATAGTCGGCGCCTTGGGCGATCGCGAGCTCGTATGCGGCGAGGGTGTGTTCGGGACGTTCTCCGCTCGCTCCTCGGTGAGCGATGACGAGGGGTCGATCGACGGCGATGGCAATGGCGAGGAGCGTTCCGAAGATGCCTCCACGTTACGGGCTCGACGTCAAGCTGACGTTAAGAACCAGTGCATGACATTGGAAACTTGACGACCCTGAGCCAGTTCAGTAGCCTGAGACGACCGACTCAAGCGTCTTGGTGGCGCTGAAATGGCCAAACTTTGAGCCGAGCGGCATCGTTTGCGGCTTGAGCTTCCCGAATTCAGGTTTCGACTCGGATGGACAAGTCTGCTGATCGCGCTCGCCGAGGGCCATTTCGATGACACTCAGCCCTTTTTGCCCCGAATGCTCGTCACCGGTGACCATCAGGAACATGCGGACATGGCGGATAACGTCTTCCCGGTCGGTCGAGCAGGTGAACTGAACCGACCGGAACGCACAAGTGGAGACCGCGACACCGCCGAATGGGTGTCCGACCAAGACAGGAACCATCACCAGTCGGGACATTTCGAGCTCCGCCGAATTCGGCTGGGCCAGCGTCATCACCATGGTCAGCGTCGCGAGCAAGTGTCAGTTCCTCCTGCAGTCAAATGACTGTACCCTACTTTACGGACGATCAACCGGTTCGTTTCGGATCTAGCGTGGCCCATCGACGAAGGGCGAGGGCGACTCAGAATGAGACATGCCCGTCGTGCGAGTGCACGTGACCCTCAAACCCGCCCTGCTCGATTCAGCCGGCCGGACCCTCCTCGGATCTCTGCACAAGTTGGGCTATCCGGAGGTTCAAGACGCTAGGATCGGCAAAGTCATCGAATTGACTTTCGAGAGCTACGACGAAGCAAGGGTCAAAGAGATGGGCGAGAAGCTTCTCGCCAATCCAGTCACCGAAGACTTCAGGATTGAGGTCGTCGAATGAAGGTCGCCGTCGTCCGGTTCCCAGGTTCGAATTGCGACCAAGACGCCTTCCATAGCTTGCGAGAGGACCTCGGGGTTCAAGCTGAATACGTTTGGTACGAGGAGACCGACCTGAGCGACTATCAGGCTGTCTTCCTGCCAGGTGGCTTTTCTTATGGCGACTACCTCCGCTGTGGAGCCATGGCGGCCCGGGCCCCGGTTATGGACGAAGTGCGCCGGTTCGCCCGCGAGGGAAGGCCAGTCATTGGCTCTTGCAACGGCTTCCAAGTGCTCTGCGAGGCAGGGATCCTTCCCGGAGCGCTGATGCGGAACACGAGCGAGAAGTTCGTCTGCCGAGACGTCTGGATCGAGGCCCAGACCAAGAGATCGCCTTGGACCTCACAGGTCGACCGCCCTCTCCAGATCCCCGTGGCCCATGGAGAAGGCCGGTACGTGTGCGGCTCAGATGGGCTCAAGAAGCTTCAGGACAAGGATCAGATTGCCTTTCGATATGTCGGCGAGTCGGGGAATCCCAATGGATCGGAATTCGATATAGCCGGAGTCTTGAACCTTGAAGGCAACGTCCTGGGGCTCATGCCCCACCCTGAACGGGCGACCAAGCCCATCTTAGGGTCGTCCGATGGACTCATGATCCTTTTCGGGCTCAAACTGGTGGCCGCGGGGTAGGATCGAACCTCGATTCTGCCGAGAATCGTCTTGATAGCGATGGTCAGGCGCACGATCCTCCTCACTTTCTTGCTGGCGGCTTTCTCCCCATTTGCGCGCGCCTCGGAGGAAGGACGCGTCATCGGCAAGCTTGGGCAGACCGTCGACACGGCTCCCATCAGGGCGACCGCCAACCCCAAGTCGCGCGTTTACTACACGGCCAAGAAGTTTCAGTACTTGGTGATCAACCCATCGGGCAAATCGGGATGGTTGAAGGTCGTCCTTCAGAACGGCCGTTCCGGCTTTATCAGTGCCGACGTCGTCGCCCGGCTCCCCTACGACGTTCGGGTGAGCGACACGAAGCCTGCCAGAACCGGTGGCTCGCAAGCCTCGAGGAGCGCGACCCCCAGCGGAGCGGTCGGCAGCATGCTGGACTACTCATTCCGGTATATCGGGACGCCGTACAAGTGGGGTGGAGAGAGCCTGACGAAAGGAATCGACTGCTCGGCGTTCGTTCAAAAGCTCTTCGGCAAGATCGGGGTCGACCTGCCGCGGACGGCGGCCCAGCAAGCCCTGGTCGGCACTCCCATTGAAAGGTTCGAGCATCTTCAGCCTGGAGACCGTCTGTACTTCTGGGAAGACCGGCGTCGAATGATTGGGCACACTGGAATCTTCCTCGGCTTCACCCAGGACGGTCGGGCCCACTTCATCCACTCAAGCAGCGGCCGGAGGGGCGTCCAGACCGACGACCTCGCCAAACCGAATTGGCGGCGGCTCCTGGTCGCGGCCCGGCGCGACGTCTAGTCGGCCAGAACCGCATCAAGCAACCGGTCGGCCCCGTGCCGGACAGGGTCGCAACAAGGCAGACCCGTCTCGCCTTCGGTGTTCTGCACAGCTTCGAGAGCCTCGTCGTCTGACAGATAAAACGTATTGAGGGCCACCCCCACCGTCTTGGGCCGATCGAACGAGCCGAGAGCCTCGGCCACATCTTCGTAGAGGCGGACGACGCTCGCGAGAGCGGGAACGTGGATCGAGGGAAAGTTCTTGAGCGAAGCCATCCCGGCCCGATGGCAAAGCACGAGGTGGGTCGGACAGCTTCCCCGCATCAAAGGAAGGGTCGCGCTGCTGGCCGGATTCAGGAGCGACCCTTGCCCTTCGATCACGACCAGGCGCCGGTCGGCATGGCGAAGCACTTCGCGTTCGACCGCGCCCGAAGCGTAGTCGAGACGCACGGCGTCAAGTGGCACGCCGGAGCCCATGATCGTGATTCCAGTTTGTCCAGTGGCGACAAAGGCTGAACCGAGTCCTCGGTGTCTGGCGGCGAGTTCGATCTCTAACCCCGCTGTCATCTTGCCCACGCTCATGTCGGTTCCGACCATCAAGAGTCGCCGGTTGTCGAGACTCCGGGCCAGCCCGTGGCCGCTTCCCAATCCAGGCGGCTCGGTCCTGATGTCCCACACGAATTGGTCGGGTTCCAACTGAGGATAGCGACTTGCCAAATGATCATGGAGGCCGTTCACCAGACTCAAGCCGAGCTCGGCCGCACGGTCCAGGGCTGGCAACCAGGCTTCAGGGACGCGGCCCCCGAGCGGCGCGATCCCGAGGACCAACGCCTTGGCCCCGAGACCCTTGGCGTCCTCGATTGTGGCCACGATTGGGGCGTCCCGGCCCACGCGAGTCAAGTCGTGCACCCGTTGCCCGGCATGGCACGGATCCACGACCGCCACGACCGGGTTCGGAGAATAACGGAGCACACCGAGCCCCATCTTCCCGGTGTTCTCTTCGAACGCTCCGGCCATGAAGAGGGCCATAGGCTGGTCGGGCCGCAGCATCGCCTGGAATCTACCTCTCGTTCAACTCGGCCCCGTGCCCAGGCTTTCCAGATGGAAGGACGACGCCATCGACCCATCGCGTCCCCTCTGCCGGATCTGGACTCAGATTCAAGTGCGAGTCAAGATCGATCTGGTCGAAGAGCGCGCCGATCGAGGCTCCGGCCGAGATCGCGACCGAAGACTCGCCCATGCATCCAATCATGGTTTGGAGCCCGTGGGCCCTGGCGACGGCGACCAGCCGCAGGGCTTCGGTCAAGCCACCGGTTTTCATGAGCTTGAGGTTGACTCCGTGGCAGCGGTCGGCCAGTCGGGCCGCGTCGGACGAAGTCCGGACCGACTCGTCCAGAAAGATGGGCAACGGGCTGCCGGGCACGAGGTCCGCTAACTCGTCCTCGGCTCCGGCCGGAAGGGGTTGCTCGATGGAGTCACATCCTTGCTCGGCCAGCCACGCGACCATCTTCTTGGCCACCGAGAGGCTCCAGCCTCCGTTGGCGTCGGTTCTGAGTCCGGCTCGGTGCCGGTCGGCGGCCCTCTTTGCGGCGAGAAACTGCTCTTGGTCGGCTTCGTGCCCCTCGGGGTTCCCGAGCTTCACCTTGAGAAATCTGGCCCCTGTCCGCGCCAGGAACTCATCCGCCCGGTCCAAGACGACGTCGGGCGGATTGATCCCGACTGTGACGCTTGTGGGAGCGGTCGGCCAAGGAAGGCCGAATACTTGGTTGAGCGGGAGCCCGGCCCGACGTCCGATCAGGTCCCAATGAGCCACGTCCAACGCCGCCATCGCGGCCGGGTCGGATCCGGCTTCGTGCATCGACGCCCAAAGCTCATGGGGGCTCGCTCCCGATTGGAGAAGTGGCTCGAAGGCCCGGAGTTGCTCCTCAGCCTCCGCTGCCAGAGTGTCGTCGTGGCCGGTTCCAGGGGCACACTCGCCGATTCCGGTATGAACCCCGTCCGAGACCGTTACGAACAGGTTCCAGGAGCCGATCGAGAGCCCCCGGCTGATCATGAGCGGGTGGCGCTTGTTCAGCCGCACCCGGCGGAAGGCGACGATCATGCGATCCCGATGCTACCGCCCGAGGAGGGAGTCGGCCAGTTCCATCAGGGTCGCTCCGCCGGGCTGGCCCGCTGGAAGCTCGTCCTCGACCCCGGTCAGTGTGAGCCACGTCGGGCAGCCGGCCCGACGCCCACATTCGATGTCGGTGTCGAGCCGGTCGCCCACGACAAGAAGGTCTTCGGGCCGTACCTGGAGGTCATCGAGGATCCACCCGACCAAGCCGGTTTCCGGCTTGCCGAGGGTGACCGGAGCGCGCCCGCTGGCGACCTCGACCGCAGCGACCAGAGCCCCGGCTCCAGGTTCGAGCTTGCCCTCCTCCAGTGGGTAGGTCGCGTCCCGGTTGGTCGCAATGAACTCGGCACCGGCCCGGATAAGACGCGCGGCAGTCGCCAAGTCGGCATAGGTGGCCTGCCGCGCAATGCCGACGACGACCGCCGAAGCCCCGTCGTCGGACAACTCGATTCCGGAGTCAGAGAGCGTTTCCTTGAGGCCTGGCTCGCCCAGACAGAAAACCCGCGTGTGACTTTGGGAAGCGCAATACCGGGCCGTGAGAGGCCCAGTGCCGTAGACCCAGACCGGCTCGCACGGAATGCCGAGCCCCTGCAGCTTGGCGGCCACAGCACTCGGCTGGGCCGCCGAATTGTTGGTCGCATAGCGCAAGTGGCATCCGGCCCGGAAGAGCCGGTCGAGAGCTTCGACCGCTCCGGTCACCGCCTCTGAGCCGCGGTAGACCGTGCCGTCCAAATCAAGGGCCAAGGCCCTCACTGGCACCGGTCGATCGAGAACCGGGCGAGCGAGGCCAGCAAGCCGCGGACCTCCGAATCGGGCAGGGTTTCAAGGGCCAGCCATGCGATCTCGGCATGCCGCTCGGCTTCCGCCCGAGCCTGGTTGAGAGCCCCTCGGGTCTGCATCCAGGCCCTGATCATGGCCAAGTCGTCGTCCGAGACCCCGTTGCCAAACTTCTTGCGAGTGAAGCTGGACTCTTCTTCGCTCAGGGTGTCTCGCAAGTAGATGAGCGGGAGGGTCGCTTGAGCCTCTCTGAAGTCGGTCGCGTGCGGTTTGCCAGTCACGACCGGATCGCCTTCGTAATCGAGGACGTCGTCGGTGATTTGGAAAGCCATGCCAAGGTGATGGCCGAATCGAGCGAGCGCGTCACGGTGGGCGTCCGAGGCTCCGGCGAGCAGGGCCCCGGCCTCGCAACAGACTTGGGTGAAGGCGGCGGTTTTCTTACGGATGACCTCTCGATGGTCTTGTTCAGAGATGTCGAACTCGCCCCGTACTTCGACCTCACGGACTTCGCCCTCGGCCATCTCGACCACGGCCGAGCTGACGGCTCGGATCAGGTCGAGGTCGCCGTCTTGGGCGAGGATGCGCATCGACTTAGCGAGAAGCACGTCTCCGCCCAGGATAGCGGCGGTGTTCCCGTGCAGGCTGGCGGCCGTCGGTTGGTTGCGGCGGGTCGCGGCCTGGTCGATGACGTCGTCGTGAATGAGTGTCGCCATGTGAATGAGCTCAAGGCAGGCACCAACGCGGCTCGCACGCTCGTCGTCCACCGTGCGTCCTGTCGCCAGAGCGGACACATAGGCCAGCGCAGGACGGATCCGCTTGCCACCCGAGCGGAGCGTGACCACGCCGACAGACTCGACGAGCTCGACCGAGCTTCCCACTTGTTCCAAGAGTTCGCGATCGACCTCGGACAGATAGCGGTCGAGCCTCTCCATCAAACCTGGATCGAGTCCCCCTTCGAGCCCCAGAAGCGTGGCCAAGCTCATGGTTTCACCCCTGTGTGAAGGCAAACATTGCCCAAGAAGAAGTCACGCCAGCGGACCTCCCGGAAGCCGGCCGACTCGAGCTTGTGCCCGAGTTCTTCTCGCGTGGCGAATCTTGCCGCGCTCTTGGGAAGGTAGGTGTAGGCTTCCGCCCGACCGAACAAGCGTCCCAGGATGGGGGTCACGATGTGAAAAGCTGACTCCGCCATGGGGCCGAGAGGGCCCCTCGGGCGGGCCATGTCCAGGCAAGCAAACCGACCGCCCGGCTTGAGGACCCGGAAACACTCGGACAAGGCTCGATCGAGGTCGTCGACGTTGCGCAGCCCCCAGCCGACCGCGAGTCCGTCGAAGACCGAGGATGCCAGGGGAACAGCCTTGGCGTCCGCGAGCAGAAGTGTGGCCATGGGATCCTTCTTGTGCGCCCGCTCCAACATGGGCCCGCAGAAATCGACGCCGACCAAGGCTCCCTCGGGCCCGACCGCGCGCCTCAGAGGAGGCAAAAAGTCACCAGTACCGCAACAGAGGTCGAGAACGGCGCCGCCGGGCGGCAGCTTCAAAGTCGCGACTGCCTTCCTCCTCCAACGGTGGTGCAGGTTGAAGCTGAGGAGAGAGTTGAGGAGGTCATAGGTCGGAGCGATCTCCGAGAACATCTCCTTGACCGCCGCCCCTTTTTGCTCGCCATCGGCTTGCCAGACCCGCTTGTCCACCTCAACGACCATCGTTTGTTCCCTCAGATTCTACCAATCCAGTTTCTGGAAATTCCCGAACTTTCAGAAACTATTGAAAGTTCAGGGCGCTTGGCCCGGGCCCGCCAGGGCCACACCCTCGTGAAGGCTCTCCAGGGCGGCCACAACTCCAGCTACGGCCTCCTCAAAGAGCCTGCGACCCTTGTCGGCTGTCGCCAAAGTTGCCTCACCCAGGCTTCCTTCCTCTGTGATCTCGTCGAACATCCAAACGAGCCCGGGGACTTTGGAAGGGTCGGCGAGCCCGTCGTCACGGAGCTTGTCAGTTCGCACAAGTCTTGGGTGCAGATGCATCATCAAGCTGGACTCCGCCTCGCAGGCGTGCCGGATCGTCTTGGACGCACCGGTGAGCGTCGACCCCAAAGTCTCAGGGCCTAAGAAGTCGAAATATCCCACGTGGCCATAGACGTTCTCAGCGTTTTGCTCTTTGAGCCTGCGACAGACCAAATCGTTTGGCGAAGTGTTCCCGCCGTGACCGTTCAGCAGATAAAACTTCCAGAAACCGTGGTCGCTGAGACAGCGGACGATGTTCTCTAGTCCATCCATGTAGCTTTCAAAGCTGTTCGAGAGCGACCCTTCGAAAGCGAGGTGGTGGCTGCTGCAGCCGAGCCAGGTGGTCGGGGCCAGAATGACTTTGTCGGCCAAGCGTCGTTCGGCTTCCTCGGCGACGGCCGTGACCAAAAGCGTGTCCGTCATGAGCGGCAGATGCGGTCCGTGCTGTTCGAGCGAGCCGGTCGGGACGACGACGACCGCCTCACGGGAGACGTCCCTGACCTCCTGCCAGGTCATGGCGGCGAGAACCATGGCCTCAGTATGAGCTAAGCCGTGGGATACAGGTCGGTGATCATCGACTGGACCGCGCTGTTCAGTTCCTTGTCGATCCCCATCATGCCTCGGATCTTCTTGTACCCATGCATCATCGAGGTGTGGTCGCGGTTGCCGAACAAGGCCCCGATATGCTTCCATGAGTCGCCCGTGATCGTTCGCGTGACATAGACCGCGACATGGCGGGCGTGGGCGACGGGCGCCTTCCGCGACGTGCCTTTGATCTCATGGGTCGGGATCTTGTAGTGCTTCGACACGGCCTCCAGGATTTGGTCGAAACTGGGCTTGGCTTGGCCGACCATCCGGTAATACTTCTCAACGATGACCTCGGCCAACTCTCGGTCGAGGCCGCTCCCTTCGAGGCTCGCCTGAACGGCGAGCTTGGTCAGGGCCCCTTCCAAAATCCGGACATTGCTCGGGATCGACTCGGCCAAGTACATCGCCACGTCGTGGGGGAGTTCGAGCCCTTCTTCCTTCGCCTTGCTTTGGATGATCGCGCACCTGAGTTCGGTGTCGGGAAGCTGGACGTCGCAGACCAGGCCGGCCTCGAACCGAGACCGGAGCCTCTCGTCCATCAGGAGAAGGTCGCGTGGCGGCCGGTCCGAGCAAAGCACGATCTGCTTGCCCGAATTGTGGAGATAGTTGAACGTATGGAACAGCTCTTCTAGCGTCCGTTCCTTGCCCGCTATGAACTGAACGTCGTCCAGCAGCCACACACCGACGCCCCTCTGGGCGCGCCGGAATGCGTCGATCTTGTTGTTCTGGAGCGCGTGGACGAACTCTTCGGTGAACGACTGGGCGCTGACATAGGTCACATTGAGCCCGCTCTTTCCTCTTTGGATCTCGTGGGCGATGGCGTGCATCAAGTGGGTTTTGCCCAGTCCGGTCGGCCCATAAATGAAGAGCGGGTTGTACTTCGTGCCAGGGGCTGATGCGACCGCCTTCGCTCCCGCGAACGCCAAACGGTTGCTCTGCCCGGTCACGAAAGTCTCGAACCGGTAACGCTCTGAAGGGTTGAAGGCGGCCACGCCTTCGACAGAGACCGGCTGATGGCGGACTTGGCTCGCCTCGGTCGGCGAAGGCGCCGTCCGTTCTCGGGGTGTCGACCGGAGTTCGAGCCGGATCGGCCGACCCGTCTCAACTTCGAATTCCGCCTCGATCGCATCGGAGTATTTCTCCTTCACCCACTCAAGGACGAACTGCCCCGGAGCGTCGAACACGGCCGCTGCTTCTGTGAGCTCGACCGGTTGCAAGGGTCGAAGAAACTTCAAGACCACCGTCGCAGGAAGCGACTCAGAGAGCCGGTGAAGGACTCTGTCCCAAACTGTCTTGATGGCGATGGTGGTCGGGTGCTCTTCGAGCGAGAACTGGTCGGACATGGGCGCGGTTTCTAGGGTCGTCTCCTGGGAATTAGGCGGGGGATGTTACCCATGAGGGGGTTGGTGCTGAACCGCCGAAAGGGACGATGAACAACCCAGTCTTGAACCTGATGGGCTAATTTTGTAACGTATGATTCAAAAATTCAGCACGTCACGCAAAGCCCGTAGGTGCGACCGACCCAAGCCGTTCGGCCCCCGATAGGCAACCGGCCGCTGTGCCAGACTGAGGGCCGATGTTGGGCCGGGCTCTGGTGGTGCTGGCGGGCCAAGACGCCTCGGACGGCCACCTTGCCGCTTGGGCCGGTTCCTCAGATGCTCTTTATGCCGCTGACTCGGCCGCCGACCGACTGTTCCGATTGGGGTTTGAGCCGGTCGTGGTGGGCGATCTGGACTCCTGTGACCGGTCGCTCTTCAAGCCGACGACCCGTGTGGTCGAGGATGCAGACCCCGATCGGACCGATTGTGACAAGGCCCTGAGTTTGGCGAAGGAAGACGGCTGGGGAGCGGTCACGGTCGCTGGAGTGGAGGGCGACCTTTTCGACCACTGGGCGGCGTCCCTCTCAAGCTGTCTGGCGAGCGGGCTCTTCGTCAGGCTGGCCCTGCGGCTCGGGATCGCGACCTTGTTGCGCGGGGGGGACTCTGTCCGGGTAGAGGACGCTCTCGGTCGCCGGGTCTCGCTTTTGCCCATGGTGCGCTCGACCGGAGTCGAGTTGCGCGGAACCTTGTGGGAACTGGACGGCGCGGTGATCGAGCCGGGTGGGCGGCTGTCGGTCTCGAACCAGGGGACGGGCGAGGTCGAGGCGTCGCTCCGGACGGGGGCGGCTTGGCTGTTCGTGTCGCGGCATGAGGCCGAGGGCCCGGTCTGGTGAGAAGGCGCGGCCCGAAGGGCCTATCGTTAAGAACGCGTTAATGAGCAGACGCTAGGCTTGTTCTGGGCTTGTGCGTCCAAGAGCCCTAGAGGAATCATCTATGCGTCGAGCGTTCACCCTCATAGAACTTTTGGTGGTCATCGCCATCATCGCCATCTTGGCCGCGATCCTGTTCCCGGTCTTTGCCCAAGCCAAGACTGCCGCCAAGAAGACCGCCCAAATCTCGAACACGAAGCAGATTGGCACCGGAATGATGATCTATATGGGGGATCACGACGATCGCTACCCCAGAAACGACGGGTGTGTCTTGAACAGCTCTCTGAATGTGGCCCTCAACACTCAGGCTCAGGGGACAAATCCGAACCCGTGGTGCGACAACTCTGGAGGTCGAGGATTTCCATTCCGTATGAACCACTTCGCATGGCAGAAATGGATCCTGCCGTACACGAAGAGCGTGGACATCTTCAAGCACTCGGCGCGCCAGCCCTATGACAATTCAAACTCGGGAGGAAGCTGTCGCACGGTTTGGAGCACCTGCGGGCAGCTCTTCGGTTCTATGGGGGTGAACATGGCCCTGACCGGCGCCTTGAACACATGGAACCGCGGCGCCAATGATAACGGTCGCTTGCGGAACAGTTGGCTTGGCGGCAATCAGTCGGCCATACCTGACGTCGCCTCAGCCTGGCTCTTTATGGAATTGCTCAATATCGACGTTCCTGGTGCGCCGGTCTTCGTGTCCCCCAACGCGCCAGAGCAGACCGCTTATCCGATCGCGATCCGCGAGCTTTGGATCCCGCAATTCATGCAGGGCAACCCAGCGACTTGCGTCTACACTAACGAGATCGATAAGACCAAATATCCGTTCGGAGACCAGATCGTCACGGGACGGGCCGACGGCAGCGCCAAGTCGATGCCGATCCGTCAGTTCTTGGCGGAGACGCCCGACCGGACCCAGTACCGAGTGAGCTCACGCTGGCCGTGCGCTCCGGACGGAGGAGCCTGGACGATTGGGAGCGCTCCGGCTTACGACAAGCCCTGGCCATTGTGGGCGTTGCAGTGATGAAAGGCCTTCGCCTCTTGGCCGGAGTTTTCATCGGGATCCTCGCGGCAGGGTGCGCCCAGTCAGGACAGTCCGACGAGGCGATGTACTCGGAGGCCCAGGCGATCCGGCAGTACAACGAAAAGGCTCTTGAGAAGATGGAGCTGCCGCCCGGCGAAGGCCCTTCTCAGATGTGACCTCTTCGCTGGCCCCGCAAGTTTTCCTTACGGGGCCAGCGTTCTTAAGGATTCGACTACAATGACGTCCGGATGAAGCTCGTCGTCTGCGTCGTCCATAACCGAGATCGGAACCGGCTCACCGAAGAGCTCCTCAAGGCGGGGTTTAAGTTCACGGTGATCGGCTCGACCGGCGGTTTCTTGCGCGAGGGCAACACGACCCTGCTCTCGGGTGTCGAAGAAGACGACTTGGAAAGCTTCAAACAGATCGTCGCCGGGCACTGCTGCGCCCGAGAGCAAGTCGTCACGATGGCCCCCTTCGAGGGCCCGCCCGGGGGAGCGATGCTCCCTGGGGCTGTGAGCGTGCCGGTCGGTGGGGCGGTCATGTTCGTGCTGGATGTCGATGAGTTCCACCGTTTTTGACCGGCCCGGGCTCCAAGGGGCCAAGAAGGTGCTCAAGGGCTTCGCCGAGGGGGCCTCGGGGGGTCATGCCGTCCTCTTTTATGGGATCGAAGGGTCCGGCGCCCTCGAGTGCGCCCGCGAGCTTGCCTTGACCTGGCTCTGTCCCCAGGGCGGCCCCTGCCGCGAGTGCCCCGTGTGCCGCACCTTCGAAGCTGGGCGGGCTGTCGACTTTCAACACGTGGCCCCCTGGGGCCCAAGCTCGATGATCAAGCTCGACGCGATCCGACCGGGTCAGAAGCCGACGAGCGATCCATACCCGGGTGTGCCCCTTCTCGAGTTCTTCCGTTCGGGCCCCCTCATGGCTCGGACCAAGGCCGTCCTCTTCGAGAAGGTCGAACGGATGAACCCTTCGACCGCCAACGCTCTCCTGAAAACGCTCGAAGAACCCGCGCCCTTCGGACGGATCGTCATGACCACGTCTGAACTCGGCCGGGTGATCCCTACCGTTCGTTCGCGATGCCTTTGTGTGGCATGCGAACTCCCGGATCAGGCGGAATGGGCCCCAGCCGACGAGGTCGAAGCCACCTTCGGCGGCACGCCAGGCCTTGTCGACCGAGTGCGGGCCCACCGCCCTGCCTTCGAAGAGCTCTGGAACTTGCTCGGCCAATTGGACTCCGCTCCGCCGGGCGCGGCCATGGCCCTGGCCGAGCGGATGCGGAAAGTCGGTGAGGCTCTGGCCAAGGCCGAAGGTACCTCGGCCAGGGCTGGCCACGCCGAAGCCCTCCGTTGCCTGGCCCAGTGGGCGAGCCACCGAGATCCGGCCCTTGCCATTGAGGCCGTTGAGGCCCATCGGCTCGTCTTGGGCAACGCCAATGCCGGGATCGTCATCGACGCGCTGATGGCGAGCCAAGCCCAGAGGGCCCGGGCGGGAACCTTGGGATAGAATCGGAAGTACTGACTGAGGAGAGGCCGCCATGATAGGAACGTTCGCCAGAAGCTGGATCAAAGGGAGGGAAGACAGACGCCCCCTCTTCGAACGGTTGATGTCGGACTCTTATCGACAGGCCTACCACACCGCCTTGAGGCTCACTGGAAACGCGGCCGAGGCCGAAGACCTCCTCCAAGAAACCTTCGTCCGAGCTTATCGGTTCTTCCACCGCTACGACGACTCGCTCCCCTTCACGGCGTGGATGCACCGGATCATGACGAACATCCACATCGATTCGGCCAGGCGGCGCTCCAGGCTCAAGACCGTCAGCCTCGACAGCCAAGGCCCTGAGGACTCCAAGACTTGGGAGGTTCCCGACGAGAGCGGCAGCCCCGACGCGGGAATGGTCGCATCGAGCATCGGCGACCACCTCCAGGCTGGACTGAGGGCGATGAACCCGGAGTTTCGGACCGCGGTCGTTCTCGCCGATATTGAGGGGCTCGGCTATGAGGAGATCGCCGAAGTGATGCAGACGTCGGTCGGCACAGTCCGCTCGCGCATCCACCGGGGCCGAAAGCAGCTCCGATCATTCATCGAGAAAACTGGGGAGGGCGTGGCACGATGACTTGCAAGCAGATTGACCAGCTTTTGTCGGCGTTCGTCGACCAAGAACTCTCTGGCCAGCAGATGCTCGCCGTGCGCGATCATGTCTCCCGGTGCCCCGAGTGCGCCGCCGAGCTTGAGTCGTTCCGGTCTCTCCGGTCCGCTCTTGCGGCCATGCATCCCGCCGAGCCTCGGCCGGGACTGGAAGACAGGCTGCGTGAAGCCGTCTTCAGTCGCCATCAGCCGGGCCCATGGGTGCGCCGTCTTCGCCCCGCCCATGGCTGGGCCGCCTTTTCTCTTGGTCTCTTGGCCACGGTCTGGGCTCTGACCGCCATGAACACGCCCGTCAAGGAAGTGATGCAGGACGACGTCGATGCCTTCCAAGCCGTAGCGGACTCAACTTATGTCGTCGGTTCCGACCCGTTCGGGTCGCATGTCGCGGTCCATCCGGCCGGCTACGCAGATCGGTAAAGTGCGGCCCCTCTGGCCAGTCTCCCTTGCCGCCTCCCTTCTGGGGGCTCAGGCAGAGGCGCAAAATCCCGAATCTTTCCTCCGGCTCGCCCTTGAGAAACAGCGCAGCCTGAACGCCACCGTTTTCCAGACCCGCTTCGACGACATGGGCGGGCAGATGCTGATCAAGGTCGAGTTCGCAGGCAAGGAAGGCATGAAGATCACGATGCTCAGCCCCGTGAGCAGGGCCGGCATTGTCAGCGTGGACGACACAAAAGAGTTCAGGGTCTATTACCCGGATCGCTCACAAGTCGTCGCCCAGCCTTCACCGGCAGCGCACCAACCAAAGGTCGATTGGCGGATGAAGCAGATCCGCAAGAACTATCGTCTGAGCCTGGGCGAACCTGGGGAGGTCGCCGGTCGGGCCGTGCGTCCGGTCGTGATCAAGCCAAAGCACGACGCCTTGCCGACGCGTACAATGTATGTCGACACCACGACTCATATGGTGTTGCGATATATTATCGACACAGGATCCGGCAAGCCCAGCTTGTTCTTCGACACTCGGGAGGTGATCTACCGGAAGGACGGCGCCCCATCGGATCTGTCGCTTCCAGCCGGATACGAAAGGTTCGAGGTCAAACGCGAGGCGGGCCCTCGGCCACTGTCCTCAGTTCGATCGGCCCGAGCGGAGTTAGGTTTCGAGCCTCGCCTGCCAAAGGCCCTTCCGCTTGGGTTCCAGTCTCACGCCGTCCATGTGATCGGCTCTGGGGGGCGGTCGTTCGTCGCCGTCCGGCTGTCGGACGGCATGTTCTCCGTGACGGTGTTTCAATGGTTGGCCGCCCGGTTCCCTCGCGACCCGGGGGGAAGGATGCTGGCGATGGCCGAGGACGATCACGGCGTGAAGTACAGCGTGTCGACCATCCCAGGAGAACGGCTCTCGAGGAGCGCGGCCTTGTCGATTTTGGCGGCCTTCCTCCAGAAAGAACCCTAGGCCCAGGAACCGAAGGCCAGACTCGCAAGGTTTCAATCCATATCGACAAAGACCAAGCCCGCCTTTCGCCGACCGAGCTTGATCTGCCAACACTCTCACTAACGGAACGGTAAAGCTACACATGAGCAACTGGACAAGAATCTTGGAGAGGCCCGGGGCCATCATCGGTGCCGGAGCCCTCATCGTCGCAGGCGTCGTCATCGCCCAGACTATCAAGCCGGGCTCGCCGCTCGTCGCACTGCCAAAGCCGCCCGTCGCCGTCAGGACCGTCGCGATCGAGCCTCCGGCGAACCTGTCGATGCTGAAAGAGCTCGACGCTACTTTCGCCAACTTGGCCGAGGCGGCGAGCAAGGCCGTCGTCCACATCACCACGAACTTGGGACGGCTTGACGGCACCGCCAACGACCAGAACGAGGCCTTCGCTGGTGGTGGAGAAGGATCCGGCTTCATCATCCGCGAAGACGGGTGGATCGTGACGAACGACCACGTCGTCGGCGGCAAGGACAAGGTGAGGGTCGTCCTCGCCGACGGGCGAGAGTTCCTGGGCCGGGTCACCAGCACGAACGACCCTCAGATCGACCTCGCCATCATCAAGATCGAGACCAAAGGCTTGCCGACCCTTGCCATCGCCGACAGCAACCAAGTCCGTGTGGGCCAGATGGCCATGGCGATCGGGGCTCCCTTCAGCCTGGAAGGGACGGTCACGATCGGCCACATCAGCGCCATCGGCCGCAGCGGCATGGCGGGCGGCGGGTTCCGGCAGAGCCCTCGGGTCTATTCCGGAATGATCCAGACTGATGCGGCCATCAATCCCGGCAACAGCGGCGGCCCGCTCATCAACATGGACGGCCAAGTCGTTGGCGTCAACACCTCGATTCAAACGACCAGCGGCGGGAACAACGGCATCGGCTTCGCCATCCCTGGCAATGTCGTGCGGGCCGTGTCTGACAAACTGATCAAAGACGGAAAGTTCTCTCGGGGCCTCTTGGGGATCACTCCCCGCGACCTGAAGCCGTTCGAGCGGTCCGAGCAAGGCGTCGCTTCTGGAGCCCTTGTCGAGGAAGTGCCCGAGACCAGTGCCGCTTACAAAGCGGGGATCCGTAAAGGTGACGTCATCACGAAGATCGGTGGCGAACCGATCACGAACGAGATGGATCTGAGGGTCTCGATGTATCGGCACGCGCCGAACGACACGGTCCGTGTCGAGTACATGAGGAAGAAGGCTCCGGGCGGCGTCGACGTCAAGCTGACCTCTCCCGAGACGCTGGCTCAGAACGCTCCGCCGCAGCCAATGGTGCCCGATCTTCGTGGCGGTCAGGATTGGTTCTCGCAACCTGATGGGTCGCCTTTCTCGCAGCCGAGTCCAAACGCGCCGTCGCCTCGGACCAACGAGCCTCCGCGCCTTGGCGTTGGGATCCAGTTGATCGACGCCACGATGCGCCAGCAGTTCAACATTCCGAGCGATGTCGAAGGAGTCGTTGTGACGTCGGTCACCGCCAACTCGTTCGCCTCCCGGATCGGCGTTCAGCCGGGCGACGTCGTTTCGGAGGTCAACGGCACCCAAGTGCGCGCCGTAGCAGACGTCTCGGTTGCCATGTCCAAAATGAGGCGGGGAGACACGATCAGCCTCAAGCTGGTCCGCTTCTCGGACGGGGCTCGCAAGGATCTGTCCTTCACAATGCCTCTGAACTGACCCTGGTGCGCTCCTGGGCTGTGGGCCGCCTGCTCTGCGGGCGGCCCGCTGGCTTGTGTCATCCTCAAGGGTGTGAATCGAGAAGCCGCCTGGGGTTTGGTCTGTGAGCACACGCCAAGCCTGTCTCTCCGTCGGCACATGTTGGCGGTCGAGGCGTGCCTGAGATGGTACGCAATCAGGCTGGGCGAGGACGAGGAGCTTTGGGGCCTCACCGGACTGCTCCATGACTTCGATTACGAGCAGCACCCAGATGAGCATCCGTTGTGGGGCATGAGGTTGCTCGAGTCCCAGGGGTGGCCGTCAGAGGTGGTCCGGGCCATCGCCTCGCACTATGAAGCCAAGACGGGGGTGGCTCCAGAAAGCCCGCTTGAGAGGCACCTCTTCGCCTGTGACGAGGTCACTGGTTTCGTGGCCGCCGTGAGTTATGTCCGCCCCGACAAAGACGTGCGCAATGTTGAGGTCAAGAGTGTGGTCAAGAAGCTCAAAACGCCGTCGTTTGCCGCAGCAGTATGCCGCGAGGATCTGGCGGTCGGGGCTGAATTGATCGGCCTGGCTCTTGAAGAGCACATTGCGAACGTTCTTGCGGCCATGTCCGCCCATGCCGAGGCTCTGGGGCTCGGCGGAACCGCTGTCTGAGTCCAAATCTACGGGCCAGCACCTTCGTCTGTCCCGAGACCAGTCGATGATGGTGGAGATTCCTGGACGCGATTCGGAACTCGCGAACAATCTTGGTTGACAAATCTTGGAGTTGGGCTTTCCATAGATATGTTCGATAAGTTCTATGGCGCTGTAGTCGCGCGGCTAAAGCGAATACAAGAAGTACAGCGACTGGTCGCCAGGTACGGGAACGATTTCGATGAACAGATCGGCAATCAAATTCTGAAGCGGGGGCAACGCCTGCGAAACCGAATATCTTGCACACCTGTACGCCTACCGCTATGCTCCAATGCACCATGCCGCGCTGCGGAGCGTACTTCCCGAGCACGCCCCGGATGTTCTCATTGATTTTGGCGGCGGACCCGGCACAGCTCTGCTAGCTTTATCGAGTCACCGGGGCGCCACGTTCGAGAGGTTGTCCCTTGAACTCGCTCAAGGCAAGCGGGCTCTCGCCTCAGGAGCCAGTCGAATGGAAGGGAGCATGTGTAAGCGGAATTCGGAGCACGCGTTTCCAGACTCAAAATTCTGGGACGAAGCAGCAAGAATGGCCGAGGGAAGAGCGGTGCTCCTTGTCTTCTCTTACTTCTTTGCGCAGGAACTCACCCGGCCGTTTGTGCGCGCGATGGCAAATCGAATCGCCGCTCTCTCGCCGTCATCGATGACCCTGATCTACACAAATCCGGTTGGCCCGTCGGCGAGTTGGATGCCTCAGTGTGATGTTCACGGGTGGTACAAAGAGTTTACACGCTGTCTGGGCCATAAACCGCGGATCAAAGAAGGGTCTTATTCTTACAGCGTCTTGCGCAATCTGGAAGAACCCACAACCAGATCTGGAGACTGCGCCTATGAGGTTTGGAAAGTTCGATGAGTTCGCTGTTCGATGATCTGCCTTCGATCCCTGGGCTCATCTGCGCCCCAAATTTCATTAACGAGCCCAGCTCACTGCTTGCCACCCTTGATCGTATGCCATGGCTGGACGACCTTTCTCGACGTGTCCAGCACTACGGATGGCGTTACGACTACAAGTCGCGTAAGATTCAACATGACGCGTATCTGGGCCCGTTGCCGGGCTTTCTTCGAGATGTTGCGGAGAAACTTTTCTCCGCAGGCTTGTTGAAGTGCGTGCCGGACCAAGCCATCGTGAACGAGTGCCTTCCCGGCCAAGGCATTGCCGCCCATATCGACTGCGAGCCTTGCTTCGGGCCCGAAATCGCTATGATCTCGCTTGGTGATGACTATCCCATGCGATTCACCAACGTCTCTACAGCACAAGCCATTGACGTTTGGCTGCCCGTGGATTCTGCCTGTGTGATCTCAGGGCCAGCTCGCTATGAGTGGCGGCACGAAATCGCCAAGAGAAAGTCTGACCTGCTCGGCGGCACGCGGAAACATAGGACACGCCGCGTCTCGGTCACTTTCCGAACTGTGATCCCACGCTAGAAGGTTCGAATCCTGTGAACTCGAACATCACTTTGGGCCAGTTCTCCGGTTCAATCTATGATCCAGAATAGTGGTGGAGGCTAGGGGACTCGAACCCCTGACCCTCTGCTTGCAAAGCAGATGCTCTTCCAGCTGAGCTAAGCCCCCACGGCCTCCTGAAGTGTACCGTCGGCCAGCGAACGGGCCTGATGCGCCGAGCCGCGAACGGGCAAACTGCAGCCGTGTCGCCAAGGCTGGTCACCGCAATCGAGACGGCTCAAGAAGCGGGCGATTCGACCTTGGGTCTGTTCCGCGCCGAGCGAAAGTTCGAACTCAAGGTCGACGCGTCGCCGGTCACGGCTGCCGATTTGGAGGCCGGGCGCATCGTCAGAAGGCGTCTCGCCGCCGCATTTCCGGGCGAACGGGTGCTCGGAGAGGAGGAGGGCGGGGACGATCAGGCCCCTGACCGCTGGGTGGTCGACCCGATCGACGGCACCAAGTCCTTCATCTGTGGCGTGCCACTCTTCGCCACGCTCCTTTCCTACGAGGTCGACCAACAACCGGTCGTGGCCGTTTGCCACTTTCCGGCCCTCGGCGAGACCCTGTGTGCCGAACGCGGCGGAGGGGCCTTTTGGAACGGCAAGGAGTGCCGGGTCTCGGGGCCGAGGCCGCTCGCCGAGGCCACGGTCAGTTGTGGCGGGCACAGGTCCATGGTCGCCAAGGGAAGGATGGCGGGACTCTTAAAGCTGGCCGAGCGCGCCCTCTCGACCCGGACGTGGTCCGACGCCTATGGCCACGCCCTAGTCGCCACAGGGCGGATCGACGGGATGGCCGACCCGACCGTCAACCGATGGGACGTCAGTGCCGTGTCTCTCATCGTGCGGGAGGCGGGCGGTCGGTTCATGAACTTCCTGGGAGAGGACGGGATCTTTGACGAGGCCCTGAGCTGTCCGCCTTGGATGGCCGAGACCCTGGTCGAGGCCTTCCGGTGAGGGCCCTTGGCGTGGACTTCGGCAGCAAGCGCATCGGCCTGGCCGTCGTCGACACCGAGTCCGGGCTCCCGGCCCCTCGGGCTGCCTTGGCCGCGAGCGGAACCCTCGCCAAGGACGCCGAGAAGCTCGTGGAGCTCGCCTGGAAGGAGGAAGCCACGATTGTGGTGTTCGGGTTGCCCCTTCTGGACGGGGAAGAGACCCGTTTTTGCCGGGTCGTCCGCCAACTGGCTGCTCTCGTCGAGGCTCAGGGCCTGGCGGTCGCGTTCGTGGACGAGACGCTCACGTCCCTGAGGGCAGGAACCGTCCTTCGGGATCAGGGTCTGAGCGGCAGCCAGACGAAGCGCCGGCTCGACAGTGAGGCGGCCTGCGAGATCTTGGAGGCTTGGCTCCGATCCGACTCATGATCCTAAAATAGGCCTAAAGCCCCCTCCCGTTCGGGCTGGCTCCCAAGGGCGTATCTTGAATTGTTTCTAGCACTGGGAGAGAGGGAAGTGGCACGCAGAGATCTCGGCGTCACGTTGGTCGAAGTTTTGGTCTCGGCCGCTATCGTGGCCGTTTTGGCCGGGCTGACGTTCGGAGCCGCGCTTCTCGTGAAGGAGCGTTCCGCGGTCGCCGTCTGTACCAGCAATCTCCGGCAGCTTCACGGGTCACTCGTGCTCTATCGTGCCGATTGGGACGGTGAGGGCCGTTATGGGGACATGCATGTCATGGGGCTGCCGGACGCGCGCGCGTCGGCCCCAAACCGCTTCTGGCAGGTCCACAAGCGGCTTCGTTGCCCCTTGGCCCCGAAGCCTTGGCCCCACGGAGGAGGCCGTTACCTCCACTTGTGGCAACCCGAGAAGCCCTCCGTCAAGGGGAGCGGTTATCGGGAATCCTGGGCCGCGCACGCGGCGTCCATGGGCGAAAGATCGGTGGTTTTTGTCGACATCAACCATAACCCCTCGGACATGGCTTGGGCGAACCCGACGGTGCCCAAGAGAAGCTTAGGAATCCGACTGGATGGATCTTTCCAAAACGTGTTGAAGCCAGGGTTTCCCGACACTTTGGCGTTTTGGGAGACTCAAGACTGACGACCTAATAGAGACAACCCAACTCGATTGATCCACAATGAAAAATAACACCCTAGTAGAACATTCCCAACTGCGAACCACAGGAAGAACCCTGGCCATGGGAGCATCTGGCATCTTGCTCGGCCTCTCAGTCTTTGCCGGGGCCGAGTCGCGTCGACTCGACTTTGCCGAACCGTGCCACGACTCTCAGTGCGAGTCGCCTCAGTTCAAGTGCGAAGAGTTACGTGGTACGGAACATCCACAGTGCCAGGTCACTCACGTCGACTACAATGGCAACAGCAACATGGTGGATTGTTGTTGGGAAAAGCAGGTCACCTATTTCTGTCCTCCCAACACGATGATGTGGGAGATATGGCGGTACCGAGGCAATCGGAAGATCTGCCGCCCGCCGCACGAGTGGTCTCTGGGTTGCTATCGACTTGACGAGCCGGATTGAACGGAGTCTGGATTGGTGAAGAGAGAGCTTTCACGAAAGTCTTGGCTGATCCTCGGCGCCATCGGGTTGGGTCTGGCTGGCCTTGTGATGTTCCTCATGAATCGCGAGCGGCCCGAGGTGGCCGTAGCCAGGTCGAACCTCGAAGCGTTCCTGAAGGGCGATCTTTGGGCGTTATACGAGTCTTGCAGCCCGAATCAACGGAACAGAATGAACCTGACAAAGGCCCAAGTTCAGAAGATCGCGGACGAACTGGTATTGCCTCGCTTGGCAAGGTTCACGGCGAATGGCCCGATCAAGACCAGTTTTTCGCAGGCCCTTGGGGAGGGTGTGGCCTCCGTCGAGCTTCTCGCACCCAACGGGGCCACGTACGATCTTTCGATGGACGCCATCCTTGTCGGCGACCGGCCCCACGTTTCCTTCAGCATGGTCATGATCACCGTATGGCATCTTGAGGCCTTGACCCAAAACCCGAAGGCGACTTCCTCGGTCGATGGTCTCAACGCGTTGATCAACGGACTCGACCGCGACCGGGAACGCCTGGAGGCGCATGGAGTCAAGGGCCACGCGGGCCGCAGCGGAGACAGGTTCAAACCCTGGTTCGAAGTGCGAGCTGATTGGGTCAAGGTGCGAGACCAACTCGTCGCGGCCAGATCCAACTGAGCGGAACTTTGGCCGCCCCGCAACATCACGGGCTTTATGCTCTGGAAAGGCAGACCGGCGGGCACTTAACCGACCATCTTAGGTAGCTTTTGGCGGTTAAGGCAATGGCGGCAAAGGGGCCGGCGGAGCCTGCGACCAACCCCTGAGCCCCATCATGCGTGTCTTGTTCTTGAGCGTCGAAGTCGAGCCTCTGGCCAAAGTCGGGGGGCTTGCCGATGTTATCGGCTCGCTTCCGAAGGCTCTGGCGGGCCTGGGGCACGACCCCCGGATCGTCATGCCCGCCTATGGCATGGTCTTGAGCGACCCCCAGCGAGAAGTCCGACCAGTCCGCAGGCAGTTTCCCGTCGTCCTCAATCCCAAAACGACCCTGCTGGCCGACCTTTATGAGACCGAGGTCGACGGGGTCAAGGTGTGGCTGGTCGACGGGGACGAGTTCTTTTCCAAGGTCTCGAAGAGCCAAGAGGTCTACTCACCGGGGCGCGACGCCTATCTCTTTTTCAGCCTCGCGGCCCTGGTCGCCTGTGAGTTGGAGAGCTGGCTGCCCGATGTGGTGCACAGCCACGATTGGCACACAGGCTTCGCGCCGGTCTATGTCCGAGAGCGGATGCCGGGATGGGATTCTGTGGCGACCTGCCACACAATCCACAACCTGGCCTACCAAGGAGAGTTTGGAAAGGACACGCTCGCCGCGGCGGGCCTCGCTGACCGGCTTTGGAATCCCGCCCAACTCGAGTTTTTCGGCGGCGTCAACTTTCTCAAGTCAGCTTGTGCGTTCGCCGACAAGGTGAACACGGTGAGTCCGACCTACGCCCATGAGATCCAGACGGAGGAGTTCGGATGCGGCCTTTGGGGAACCATGCGCCACCTGAACGGCGAGGGCCGGCTGCGAGGGATCCTGAACGGCATCGACACGGTCCATCACGACCCAGCGACCGACCCGCGGCTTCCGTTCCATTTCTCAGCCGACGACCTGAGCGGCAAGGCGAACTGTCGACAAGCCCTCTGCGCCGAAGCGGGCCTCGACGTCTCGCCTTCCACCCTCGTGATGGGAGTCGTGAGCCGCTTGAGCGACCAAAAGGGCTTCGACCTGATCATCGACGCCGCAGAGGGGATGTTGACGCTCGACACGGCCCTGATCGTGCTGGGTACGGGAGACCCTTGGGCCGCCAGGGAGCTCCGCAGGCTCGAAGCGAAGCACCCGACGAAGGTCAAGCTCTTTGAGCGCTATGACGCCCCGCTCGCCCAGCGGATCTATGGCGGGGCTGACGCGTTCCTCATGCCGAGTTCGTTCGAACCGTGCGGCCTCGGGCAGATGTTCGCGATGCGATATGGGACGGTGCCCATTGTCCGTAAGACCGGCGGACTCGCCGACACCGTTTTTGAGGGCGAGAACGGGTTCGTGCTCCTGGGGCGGAACTCGGCCGAATTGACGGCCGCTGTCGCCCGGGCGGTGATGGCCTTCCGCGACCATGCCAAGTGGACGGCCCTGGTCCGCAACGGGATGACGGCCGACCACTCGTGGCACGACCGCGCCCCTCTTTATGTGACGATGTACGAGGAAGCCCTCCGCCAGCGGAGAGACCTGGTCAATCCGGCTTCTGCCGCTTTAAGTTGACCGAAGCGTTTCGACGGATTCCATCGATCCCGGCCCTCCGGACGGGGGATCCGCGGGTCACGGAGTCCCAATCGGCGGGCTGGATGACGGCGAGGGTCTCGAGCGGGGGCCAGTCGCGCCGGTCAAGGAAGTCGGGCTCTGTCGTCATGTTGGCCCGATCCGGTTGGTGGTGCCGCGGCTGGTTGAACGGGCAGACCTCCTGGCACACGTCGCAACCAAAGGTCCAATCGCCGATCCCTTCCTGCAGTGCGGGGTCGAAGGGGCCACGATGCTCGATCGTTAGATAGCTCACGCACCGTCGCGCGTCGATTTGCCAGCGCCCGTCCTCAAAGAGGATGCACCCCGTCGGGCAGGCCTCCACGCAGAGCCGGCAGGTTCCGCACCCGCCGTGGGCAGGCTCGTCCTGCTCCAATCTCAGAGTCGTCAAGAGGAGTCCGATCACGAACCAGCTCCCTCGGCGCGTGTCGATCAGCATCGTGTTCTTACCGAACCAACCGAGCCCCGCTCGATGGGCGAACTCCCGTTCCAGCACCGGGGCGGAGTCGACGCACACCCGGCCGACATGGCTTTGGTCCAGCGATCCGAGCCAGTTGTCCAGCCGCTTGAGCTTGCCGCGCAGAACCTTGTGGTAGTCCCTTCCGAGGGCGTATCGGGCCAACCGGGGCATCCCCTGCTGCAGGGGGTTCGGCTGGTTGTAGTTCAGTCCGACCGCGATCACCGACTGGCAGCCAGGGAGCAGGCTGTCCAAAGACGCTCTCAAGGCAACCGATCGGGCCAGGTAACCCATTGTGCCGTGGTAACCCTTCGCGATCCACGACTCAAAGAAGGCGATCGACTCCGGAGGGTTGGCCGCCGTGATCCCGACAGAATCAAACCCAAGGGCCGAAGCCCGGGCACGGATCAGACCGGAAGTCAAAGCTGGGTCGCTAGGCCGATCCATTGCTCTTCTGTCAACTGATGGGCGCGGACGGTATCGCCAAGACCGAGGCCGCGCAGCGCCTCGACGGCCTGGTCGCGAGGGGCCGGGAGGTTGTTGGCCAGGGTCTTTCGTGGTTGCGAGAACCCAGCCCCGACGACCGCATCGAACCTCTCTGGCATCGGGTCGCTTCGGGGAGTCAGGCGCAAGACGGCGCTCTCGACCTTGGGCGGCGGTTTGAAGGCTCCGGGCGGGACGAGGCAGACCCGCCGAACTTCGAAGCAGGCCTGAATGCGGACCGAAAGAGCCCCCCGGGAGGAGTCACCCGGCTGAGCCATGACTTTTTCGGCCACTTCGCGCTGCATCATCAGGACGAGGCGCGACACCAAGGCTCGAACGGCCGTGAACCGCTCCAGCAAGGGGCCAGTGATGTTGTAGGGCATGTTCGAGACGATCCCCCGCGGTTCGGGCAGATCGGAAAGGAGACCAGCCAGGTCGGTGTCGAGCGCGTCCCCGAAGACGACCCTGGCTTTCGGAGAGCTCTCGCTCAAGACCGGGGCCATCCGAGGATCGAGTTCCAGGGCGACGACTTGCGCTTGTTCGCTGAGGGGTCTCGTGAGAGCCCCAGGGCCCGGACCGACCTCAAGCAGACCCTTCAATCCGTCGCAAGCAGAGACGATCTGCGAGACCACCCGTCCCGAGACAAGGAAGTGTTGACCGAAGCTCTTCTTGGCAGAGACGCCGTGATTGCTCAGCGTCGGCTCGGTCTGACTCTCGCTTCCACCTTCTCTCGGAAGATGTGGATCGTCACCATGCGGCGGCCCCATTGTCGGACCGCTCTTGGGTCGTGAAGGCACACGTCGATTTTATTGCCTTTGATGGCGCCGCCGGTGTCGGCGGCAATGGCGAAACCGTAGCCCTCGACGAGAACCAGCGATCCGAGCGGGATGACTCTCGGGTCAACGGCGATCACACCATATTGGGCTCGCCTCCCGCTCGCAGTCAGGCCAGCGCTGCTTCCGTCTGTCGGAAGATAGGCAGTCGCCTCGACTCGCATGACGCGGCCACGAGTGAAGGAACCGCGGCTCGTCGGGACACCTGACGGGCCCATGTGGAACACGGCCGGCACAGGCTTTGTGGTCACTGAGCCCAACTCGACCTCTTTGAGGAGTTTCTCTCCAACGAACAATTGTACGGACTTTTCGACGACATGCCCGTCGGATCCGTTTTGAACTTTCTTATGTTGTCCTGGTCGAAGAGTCCGGTCGAACTTGTAAACCGCCTCGTAACTGATCTTTTGGCTCTTCTCCTTTTTGACCAGAACCAGGTTTCCTAGGCTCGTCACTGGCTGAGCGAGCGCGGCCGAAAAGGCCCCGACAAGCACCAGCGACGTCACCGCTAATCTGAGTTTCCGCATGGGTTGTCCCGTGGCGTACGTTCAGCGACGCGTGTCGCGACGGCTCTTTTACCCCTCTTGCAAAAAGTGATCTATGGGGTCAAAGCGGAGTTTCGTGCCCTGCGTCCCAGGCCTTCAGGCCCGATTTTTGAAGATTCCGCCCCGTGATTTTGCCAGATCAATCCTTGGTTCTAGGTTCAAACTCGAATCTTCACCAGAGTCAATACTCGGACTGGCGATAGACGATCGAAACTGGGCACGGTGTTCCTTCGCTTGTGGTCAGGATCGCTTGTGCATTGAGCGAATAGCAGATGGCTTCGCCCTGGCCTTCTTTGGCCAGCTTGACGCTGTGGCGCGGACCGTTCGCAAAGTCCTTGAATGCTCCAGTGACTTGGAACTCGACCGCTCCCGTGTAGGTCCGAAGAATGACCCGGTCGTGGGTCGCGTCGGCCCCTGTCACGAGGTTGCCCCCAATGCCCCCGGTGTTGATGTCGATCGTTCCCAGGCTCTCCAGGGTGTAAGTGCCCGAACTCGGCGGGGAAGGCACCCGGAACAGCCGCGTGAACCCGTCCCTGGCCTTTGAGACCAGATAGATGTCCAAAGTCGCGGGATCGACCATGACCGCTTCGCAATCCTGCTTGGCCCCCGGGTAGTTCAACGTGTAAGTGTCGAACTGGGTCAGAGTGCGGCCCGAGCCGGTCGGCTCGACCACACGATAGATCTTGATGTTGACGCGGGCCCGGGCATTGTCCCCGACATCGGCCAGGTAAAGATACTTTTGAAAAGTCGTCGAGACTGAAGCGATGTCCTCCCAGTCGACCGCGGCGGCCGAGCCGCCTAGAGTGAAGACGCCGGTGACTTGTCCAGTCCGATCGAACCGAAAGAACCGAGGTGAGTCGCCGCTGTCGTTGTGGGTATAGAAGACTCCGGGGGTAGTTCTGCTGACGGCGATGCCAGAGCTCTCTTTCACAGCGGGATCTGAGATCGTGCAGAACGGATGTGGTGGACCCCAAGCGGCGGTCGCCAGCAAGGCGGCAATGAACATCTTACGCCCAGGTTACCGAGTCGGCGCAGTATGATGGGAACCATGCAAGGTTGGCGGATCGCGCTTTGGATCGGGTTGGTGATCCTGGTGTTCGGGTTCCTCTGGCTTGTCCGAGGCGTCCTCCTTCCTTTCGTGCTCGCATACCTCGTCGCCTTGCTGCTCGAGCCAGTTGTGAAAGGTTTCCGCAGAATTGGGATCGGGCGGCCAGCGGCGGTTAGTACGATCACGGTCGTGTTCTTTGGGGCCATCGTCGGCATTGCCATCATAACGGCCCCCTATGTTTCGGCACAAGCCGGTTATCTGCGAGATCAGGTCACCGAGTTCACAAACAGGCTTCAATCGACCAGTCCGGACGAGGCCATGCTCATGGTGGACAAGTTCCTTTCGGCGAACAAGACCACTTTGGAGCAATTGGGCATACCTGCCAACCGACAGGGACTGGTCGATGCCTACATCGAGCCTAATCGCCAGCAGTTTGAGGAAAGGGCGCAGCAGTTCATCACTGGAGGGGTGACGTCAATCTTGTCGTTCGTCGGGCAAGCATTCATTCTGTTGCTGACTCCGCTTTTCGCAATCTGGATCCTGATGGATATGGAGTCCTTGAGGCAGAAATCGAAAGGCTGGATCCCTCCGACAATCCGGTCAGGGACCGTCTCCATGGTCAAGGACATTGCCAGTGTCTTTCAGGGATACATCCGTGGCCTGACGATCAGCGTGCTACTTTATACGACCATGATGACGGTCGTCTTGTGGGCGTTGGGTGTCCCTGCGTTCGCTGTACTTGGTGCGATGGCCGGCATCCTCTACCTCATACCCGTCATTGGAGGTCTTGTGAGCTCGGGGATCGTGTTCATCGTCGTGGCCCTGAGCGGTCAAAGTGAAGCCAATCTCTTCCTGAATCCGGCGTTGCCCCACATAGCGTTCACCAACTCTTGGGTCTTTGCCCTTGTCGTCGTCGCCGGGATGTTCGTCGCCGGGTTCACCTACGACTCCGCGATCAACCCGCGAATAGTCGGGTCGGCGGTCAAGCTCCATCCGCTGGTGGCCGTCTTCGTCGTCTTTTCTTTCGGGGCCCTGTTCGGCCTACCCGGGATGCTGCTCGCGTATCCAGTGGCCGGAGCGATCAACGTGGTGCTGGCCAGGCTTCTCAAGGTGGCCACGGACCGACCAGAGCTGCCCAACCTTCCAGCGGTGCCCTTAAGGCACAGGACTATCGCTGAGACCTGAAACGAAGGAGGGCTTCGCGACACAATCAGATTGTGAGCCTGCTCTCTTTTTCGGTTTTGATTGCCCAGGTCGCCTATGGTTTTGGGGCCGGAATGAGCTTGACCTACGACGTCAACGTCAAGTTCGACGGGTTCTTGCCGCTCTTTGGTGGTAACGAAGGCATCGTCGATGTCGCGATGACCGTTGGCGTCAACGGGCAAGAGCCTACGGACGGGGCCCTCAAAGCGACCAGCGAGATCCGGACGTTCGACCTGAAGTTCAACGAAGCTTCGTTGCCGGTGACTCTTGACAACGTCACCCAGTTCTTTCCGAAGACCACCGTCACGCTCAGCCCGGCCGGCAAGATCCTCTCGAACGACGCCCCCGATCGAAAGCTCCCCGTGCGGTTGCCCGGGCTCGACGTCAAGCGTTTCCCGGACATCACCTACGTCCCGATCGAGTTTCCGGGCGAGGAGACCGCTGAGGGAGCGACGTGGAGCTTTGAGCGGGACTTCGGAGGGGCCCCGCTTGTTTACGACTGCACCCTTGTCTCGTTGACCAACGGCACGGCCCAGATCGCGGTCAAAGTTCGGCAAGAGTTCACCGTGCTCGAGAACCCAGCCTTGGAAGTCGTGACTGATCGCGCCGAGGCCGTTTCGGAGGTCAAGACGACTCTCAAGGGGGAAGGCAAGGTCACGTTCGACACTGTTCGGGGCCTCGCGACCGCCTCACACATGACCAACGAGGCTGTCTCGGACGTGAAGAACCTGGCAAGCGGCGCGACCAGCCAGAGGAAGTTGAAAACCGTTTACCAGGTGGAGTTGAAGGGAGCGAGCGGCGCGACGAAGGTCACTGCTGCTCGCTCAAAAGGTTGGCAGTTCAACTGGGACACGGGACGGGCCTTCGTGGCTTGGATCCAGATGGCCGTCCACTTCGGGCTGGCGGCGCTCCCGCGAGAGATCGAACGGTGGGCCCCGGGTCTGAAGCAGGTCTTCCCTTGGTTGTCCCAAGAGAAGAGACCAGCCCGGCGGTAGACTCGCTCCACTTCATGGCAAGGGCACTCACTCTTTCGGTCGTGGCTCCCGACCGCACGGTCTTTGAGGGACAGGTCACCTCGCTCGTCGCACCTGGCGTCGAAGGCTACTTGGGCGTGATGGCGGGCCATGAGCCGACGATCGCGGCCCTGGCCACTGGGATCGTCGAGGCCACCGACACGGCGAACCAACGAGAGCACATCGCGATCGGCGGCGGGTTCATGGAAGTGAGCGGCGAATCGGCGATCATCCTTGCCGAGGACGCCCGTCGCGCCCGAGAGATCGACTTGGCCGAAGAACAGGCCCTGCTCGAATCAGCACGAAAGGCGCTTCGCGGAGAGGAAAGCTCGATGACCAGCGAGCAGGCTCAAAAAGAGATCGACCGGGCCATGACTCGGATCAAGGCCGCCCGGCTGAGCTGAACAAGAGGAGGCGGACCGTCCGGCAAGGACGGCCCCCCAAGTTCGAGGCTCAAGCCTCGACTTCGCTCTGGATCCCTCGTCGCACCACCAGATATTTGATGCGTTGAGGGCGGAAGCGCTCTCGCAGGACATCAACGGCGCGGTCGACATAGATCGTTCCGCCACAGTAGAAAAGATCGACCGCCGCATATCCGTGCTCCGGCCAAGTGTGGATCGTGTAGTGCGACTCCTGGATGATCACGGCTCCCGAGACGCCCCAAGGCTTGAACTCATGGAACGAGTCGGAGACCACGGTCGCCTGGCTCTCCGTCGCGGCCGAGCGCATGGCTCCAGCGACGCTTTCTTCAAGCTTCAGACTACAGGGATCGCATCCGAAGAGTTCGATGAGCAGGTGGCTGCCGAGCGAAGGGATCTCGTTCTCGCCGAAAGGGAGACCTTCGGAGTCGTGGCCGAGCCACTCCTTGAAGGACTCGGTGTCCTGACTGTGAACAAGCTGCCAGCCAGACTCCTCGGCGATTCTGGGAGGGGCGGCCACGGCATGGCGTTGGCCTCCCCGGCCAAAAAGCCGGTCGAGCCAGGTCGGCCGCTGGGCCGACGCGTTGACGAGCGCCGCTCCAATGAGGGCGCTAAACAGGATGATCAGGGTAGCTGCCAATCAAGTGTTCCTCTTTCAGTTCCTTTTCAGGGGTCGTGCCGCCTTGCTCGCGCACGACGGAAGTGACAACCCGAACGACTCAACGAGGAACCAGCAGGCCGTTCGTGTGCCCGCCATGCGAGGAGACCGCCGTACGTTACGCACCTGTCCCCAAGCCTGGTCCGCCTCCGAATAAAGGCGGTTGGAACCTCGGTTGTGGCGCCGGCTATCGGAATCACCGATGGCTGATGGCGCAGGCCCGCATAATACCGAACCCTAACCTGCGAGTCAACCCGCAATGGTTTTGCTCTTCAAAATTGAGGCCAAAGAAACCAGACGACGAACAAAAGGGCAAAGATTCCCGCTTTGGGCCTTATGATTTCTGCCTGATCCGGCCTTCTCGCGAAACGAGCCGGTACGATGGGCCGGATGGCGGTTCTTGAGCTCGTCGGAGTCTCCAAGGATTTCCCCGGCGTTCGAGCCCTGAAGGGGGTGACTGTCGGCTTTAGACCGGGTTCCGTGCACGCGCTCTGTGGAGAGAACGGGGCCGGGAAGAGCACTTTGCTCAAGATCTTGGCCGGGATGTACCGGCCGGACAGCGGGGAAGTGACGCTCGACGGGAAGCGATTTGCGCCTGCGTCTGCCGCGGACGCGCTCTCGGCCGGGGTCTCGGTGATCTACCAAGAGTTGCTTCTCGTGCCTCGATTGAGTGTGGCTGAGAACGTTCTCTTGGGCCATTGGCCGTCGCGGTTCGGGGCGATCGACCGAGGTCATCAAGCGGAGGAGGCGGGTCGGCTCCTCAAGCAAGTCGGGCTCGAAGTCGATGTTGACACTCCCGTGGAAGAGCTCTCGATCTCGGCCAGGCAGATGGTGGAGATCGCCAAAGCCCTCGGCCAGGAGTCGAAGGTCATCGCGTTCGACGAGCCGACGAGCAGCCTGAGCCAGCGCGAGGTCACCCAGTTGTTCAGCGTGATCCGCAGTCTGAAGGATGCGGGGAAGACGATCTTGTATGTGACCCACCGAATGGAGGAAGTCGCTGAGGTCTGTGACGCAGCCACGGTCTTGCGGGACGGGGAACTTGTCCGGACGCACTCCCAGATCGGGCCAGGGAGCCTGGATTCGATCGTCGCCGACATGGTGGGTCGCGACTTCGGCGAAGTGTTCCCTTCAGTCGAGCGCGAGGTCGGCCCTCCGGTCTTGGAAGTAAGCGGCCTTGTGGTCCCTGGGTTGGTCGAGCCTGTTGAGCTGGAACTGCGGAAGGGCGAGGTCGTGGGGGTCTTTGGCCTGGTCGGAGCGGGCCGGACTTCCCTCCTCAAGGGCCTCTTCGGCTCCGGCCGTGGAGAAGTCAAGGTCGATGGCCGACCCGTCACCTTGACTGGCCCGAGGTCCGCCCTCGCGGCAGGGATCGCCTACCTGACCGAGGACCGCAAGGGCGAGGGGATTTTCGCCCAACTGAGCGTCGAGGAGAACATGAACTTGCCCGTTCGGCGTGGCCTTCTCGTCCGCCAGGGCGCCGAAGCCCGGCGGGCAGAGTCCCTCAAGCAGCGGTTGGGGGTGCGAGCGACCCCCGGGCAGACGATGTCGTTGCTGTCAGGCGGCAACCAGCAAAAGGCGCTCCTTGCCCGGTGGATCGATCAAGGGATCAAGGTGCTGCTCCTCGACGAACCGACAAGGGGGATCGACATTGGGGCCAAGAAGGAGGTCTACGAGATCGTCTTCGAACTGGCTCGCGCTGGAGTCGCCGTTCTCGTCGTGTCGAGCGAGCTTCAAGAGATCCTCGGGGTGAGCGACCGCATCCTCATCATGAGAGAGGGACGGCTCGTCGCTTCAAGAACCAGGGGCGAGGCGTCGAGCGAGGAACTCCTCCGGTTCGCCCTCCCAGCAGTCCGCTGACCCAGAAACTTCGGGGAGCCCGAACTTTTGAGTCGGGTTGGCCCTCTTCACAACGCGTGGATGGAACGATCGGCCGGAAGCTTCCCGAAAGGCCCGTCAGGTATCCTCTGCAGAATTCCGGAGAGTTGAGAATGAACCGAAAATCCGTTATGGCGGCGACTTTGCTGCTTTCTTCGCTGGGGACGGCCCAGTATCAATCTGACAAAGTCACGCTTCTTGCCCAGATCACACTCAGCCAGTTCAGCTCCTCGTCTGGCAACACCTGCTGGGGCTACATCTCACCGAGCGGGCGCGAGTACGCGATCATGGGCCTGAACAACAAGGTGACCTTCGTCGAGATCACCAATCCCAGCCAGCCCCGGATCGTCGCCAGCATCAGCCATACATCAAACCTCTGGGCAGACATCAAGACTTACCGCTACGCTTGCTATGTGTCCACTGAAGAAAACACCGGCATTCAGGTCATCGATCTTCGGAACATCGACAACAACCAGGTGACGCTGACAAGGACGATCTCGGCCCCGAGTCGGTCCCACACGATCCATGTCGACGAAGTCAGTGGCTTCCTTTACACCTGTGGTTCTTTGGGTCGGACTGGGCAGACCGCCTGCTTCGACCTCAAGAACGACCCTCTGAACCCGGTTCGCGTGGGACTCACCACGCTCACGCAAGGGCTTTACCAGCACGAGACCCAGGTCGTCACGTACACCGAGGGCCCATATGCTGGACGGCAGATCTTCTTCGGCGGTGGCGAGGGCCGAGGCTTGGAGATCTGGGACGTGACCAACAAGAACGCGACATTCTTGATCCGCAGGGTCGTTTATCCGTTCGTTGGATATTGCCACCAAGGCTGGCTCAGTTCTGACCGCCGCTATTTCTACGTGAACGACGAGTTCGACGAGTCTGAAAACGGGATCCCGACCCGCACGCTGGTGTTCGACGTGAGCGTCCTGGAGTCGGCCGACCTCGTTTCGACATACACGACGGGCCTGACTTCGATCGACCACAATCTCTACACCAAGAACGACTTCGTCTTCCACTCAAACTATTCAAGCGGCCTGCAAATCTTCAACGCGAACGACAACAAGCTCGCCCCGACCCGGGTTGGATGGTTCGACACCTACCCGGCCGACAACCGCGTCGAATATGTCGGAGCCTGGGGGAACTGGCCGTTCTTCCCGAGCGGCACCGTGATCATCAGCGACATGCAACGAGGGCTCTTCATCGTCGACGTGAGCGAGGCGACGAAGACACCGATCGCTCTGACCAACTTTGGAACCGAGCGAGGGAGGTTGCTGGGTGGGAATCTGGACAGCCTCTCGGCCAACGATCAGAACTATCTGGAGATCGGAGTCGGCCTTGTGGCCAACCCCAGCGAAGCTCCACTGCGAGTGATTTTCGAGTCGACCAGCAAGTGGCAGGACATCAGCCGGATCCGGTTCTCTTATCGGAACCGGGTTGACGCAAGCGGCCTCAACCAAACTTTGGAACTGTACGATTGGATAGCCGACCAGTGGGTCAACGTCCAATCGGTGGCCTCGCCGCTGGCCGACACGAGCTACGAGGTGGTCGGGCCGAACCCGGATCGGTTTGTCCAAGCCGGCACCAAGGCGATGAAGGCGAGATTGAGCGTCAAACCGGGCGGCCCGGTCAGCCTGCAGAACTGGAAGACCGCGATCGACCAAGCCTCGTTCATCCTCAACCCCTGAATTTGACGGTTTTGGAAACCGCAGAGGCGAACCGGAGCGTATCCTAGGGTAACTTTAAGCCCGGGTTGACCAACAACCTGGGCTTAAGATCCTCGATCTGAGGGACCTGTCTCATGCGTCTCACCCTGAACCTCTTCCGCGCTGCATCCGTGGCGGCACTCGTCCTCGTCGTCGCGCCGACTTTCGCCGACGACGCCCGATGGCCCGCTCTCAACGTCCGCCTCTATAAGCACTTCTCGCTCGCCGACTTTGGCGCCCAGTCGGGGAACACCTGCTGGGGATATGTGTCGGAAAGTGGCCGCGAGTACGCGATCATGGGGCTCAACAACAAGGCCGCTTTCGTCGAGGTGACCGACCCCGAGAACCCGAAGATTGTGGCGACCGTGCCCCACACTCCCAGCATGTGGGCCGACATCAAGGTCTACAAGAATGCTTGCTACCTGGTCACCGAAGCGGCTGGGAGCGGGATCCAAGTCATGGATCTCAGCAAAATCGACGAGGGCAAGGTCGAATTGGTCAGGACGATCATGTCTCCAGGCCGCTCGCACACGATCGCTGTCGACGCAGACAGTGGGTTCCTTTACACCTGCGGCTCACGCGACGGGACAGGAACGACGATGGCCTTTGACCTGAAGGATCCGCTGAACCCGGTTCAGGTAGGGGCGAAGACCATGACTCCGGTTTACCAGCACGAAGCCCAGGTGTTCACCTACCACGAAGGAAAGTACGCCGGAAAACAGATCTTGTTTGGCGGCGGAGAGGGCCGAGGGCTTGAACTTTGGGACGTCACCGACAAGGACAAGCCGACCTTGGTCCGGCGCGTCTCCTATCCGTTCGTTGGCTACTGCCACCAGGGCTGGCTCAGTGCCGACAGGCGCTATTTCTACGTGAACGACGAGTTTGACGAGAGCACCAACAAGATCGCCACGCGCACTCTGATCTTCGATGTGAGCAATTTGGAGACGGCCGAGCTTGTCGGCACCTACACGACCGGCAAACCGTCCGTCGACCACAACCTCTACATTCGGAACGACTTCATCTTCCATGCCAATTACACGACGGGTCTTTGGGTTTTCGACGCCAACGACAACCCGCTTGAGCCAGTGATGAAGGGCTACTTTGACACCTACCCGAAGAACGACACCGCCGAGTTCAACGGAGCCTGGAGCAACTATCCGCTGCTTCCGAGCGGCGTTGTGATCATTAGCGACATCAACGATGGGATGTTCATTGTGGACACAAGCGAGGCGACCAAGACAGTGGTGCCAGTCTCGTCTCACAAGGTCGTGACAGGAAAGGCGGGATCTACCGACGTCACTGCGGACAAGGGCAAGATTGTGATCGAATACGAGGGAACCTCCAAATGGAAGGATCTGTCGAAGATGAACTTCATTGCCGCCGATGCCGGCTCAGGCGTTAAGACCTCAGTCGAGTTCTATGACTGGAGCGCGAAGAAGTTTGTGGTCGTCCAAGCAGAGGGCGTCGCAGCCATGGCCGACTACAAACTTGCCGACACGTTCGTCAACCCAGAGAACAAGTCAGTCAAGGCTCGGGTCACATATTCGGGTAAGGGTGGGTTCAAAGCCACACTGGCCGAACCTACCTGGACTATCAATCCCTAGCGCGGGTCGCCTGCGTCAGGGATGCCACAGCCGGTCGCGTTCGTAAATGGGACGCTGACCGGCTTTCCTTCGACGATCTCGTTCAGGGCTTCCCGAAGATCCTTGCGGTACTCGCCCTCGCGAAGCCGACCGTGGCTGGCGTAAAGGTCATCGATCCTGCCGCGATAAAGGAGCGTCCCATCCGACCCGACCACAGCTGCTTCGGGGGTGACCGTGACCCCCAGAGCCTTGACAAGCTTGTGCTTCGGGTCGAAGACCGCTCGAGTCATTGCCAGGTCGAACTCCTTGCCATGTTGGACAATGTCCTTGATCGCGACCGTGTCGTCAATGTAGACCCGGACGACCTCGATCCCTTTTTCCTTGAATTCGGTTTGAATCCGTCCGTATTCCGGGGCATAGCGGTTAGAAATCGGGCAGTCCACAGCGACGAACAGAATCACCGTGGCCTTGGCCTCGGCGATCGGCAGCGTCACTTCTTCGCCGCCGATGACTGCCCACCTCGAAGGGGCGAGTTTGATCTGGCCCGGTGGCGGGGCAGGGGCGTACTGGGCCACGGCCAACACTGCCGATAATGCGGAGACCATCACCATGGTTACTGGGAATGACGTTTTCCGGGTGCCGAAATGTCGTAGAAACAGGTACCTTTCTTCAGGTCGTGAGAAGTTCGCGCAGGATCAAGAGAACGACTTTGTGGCTCATCGCGGCTGCGCCGCTCGTCCTCGGAGCCTCGTTCCCGAACCCAACAAAGACGAGGTCGGTCACGTTCGCCAGAGACATCTACCCTCTGATCGAGCGGAAGTGCGTGAGCTGTCATCGACCAGGCGGGAGCGCGCCCTTCTCGCTCCAAACTTACCAGCAGGTGAGGCGGCGTGGCGACCTGGTCGGTACCATGGTCTTGACCCGTTCGATGCCGCCGTGCTATGGCAAGTCTGACTTTGGCGAGTTCTGCGAGGGCGGTGGCCACTTTACTGACGAAGAAGCCGTCCTGCTGCAAGACTGGTTGCGCCAAGGCAAGCCTGAAGGGCCAGAAAGGGTCTACGACGAGTCTGCGGCCCCTGAATGGCGGCTTGGCAAGCCCGACGCCGTGGTGCGACCCCTCAAGCCGGGCCAGGTCGATACCGAGGGCCGGCCCTATTGGACAGTCTATGTCATCCCACTCGAAAAACTAAAAGGTCGTCGGCTCAAGGCGTTCGACGTTCGGCCCTTAACGCCCCTGGCCGTCAGGGGGGCGACCCTCGGTCTGGCCCGCGACGGACTCGCCGAAGTTCCCAGGGGGATCACGGGCTACCGGTCCGGTGGGTTCCTGGAACGGGACGCGGCCAAACTGCTCGGTACCTGGGCCCCTGGTTATCGGGCTTGGCAGTTGCCGCGTGGAGCCTCGATGGCTCTTGACCGCGACGCGCTGGTGCTCCAAGTCCTCTACCAGCCCAGAGGCAAACCCGAGGACGCCCAAGTGGAGGTCGGACTCTACTTCTCCACAAACCGTGGAGACCGCGAGCCGTCATGGTTGACTCTGCAGCGAGAGGACTTCACCGTTCCAGCGCCAGGCAACTTGATCGTCCATGAAAGCGGGAGCCTCAGGCCAGGAACCCGCGTGCTCGGGGTCATCCCAGAGGCCCGTTTCTACTGCAGCTCGATCTCTTTGACCGCGAACGGCCGTGAGGTCTATCACAGCGTGAGATGGATGCCCTACTGGCCTGGATCGTTCTCGTTCGCGGAGCCGGTCGAGTTCCCAGAGGGGGCCCAGCTCGATGCCCAGTGGATGTTTGACAACGACATCCATATGGGCCAGAACGAGGGGACGCGGCCGCGCCCCATTCAAAGCGGCCCGCGCGAGCGCGACGAGGCGGCTCGGATCCATGTCTTGACCCTGGGCCCACGTTAACCGAGCGTGCCTGAAACCTGAACGCCGGACATCCATACCGAGTTCGGTGTCGGACCGTCGAACCAAGTCATGACTTCCCGCCAGTCGCTGATCGGCCAGACGCTGAAGTCGGCTAGCTGACCCTTGACCAAGCGGCCCCGGTCTTCGAGACCCAGTGAGCGGGCTGCGTTCGTCGTGACGGCGGCGAGGCACTCTTCAGGCGTCATCCTCATTTGCCGCACGGCGAGGGCCATCACGAAAGGCAGGCTCGGAGTCGGAGACGAGCCAGGATTGAAGTCGGTGGCCAGGACGACAGGAAGCCCGTGCTCGATCATCGACCGGGCGTCCGGATACTTGTTCAAGCCCAGTCCGAGGACGCTGCCCGGGAGCAGGACGGGTATGGTGCCGCTCTTGGCGAGGGCCTGAATCCCATTTGGGCCTGTTTGCTCCAAGTGGTCGGCGGTGACCGCGCCCAACTCGGCCGCCAGGGCCGCGCCGCCAGCGTCGGTGAGTTGGTCGACATGCAGCCTGAGGGCCAATCCGTGTTCCCGGGCTTTACTGGCAAGCCGCCGGGCGTCGTCGTGGCCAAAGTAGCCGTTCTCGATGAAGGCGTCCACTGATGTCGCCAGTTCCGCCCTCGCTACCATAGGTAGGACCTCCTCTAGCATGAACTCGATATAGCCTGACCGGTCGCCGGTGTGCTCCGGCCCAATGGCATGAAGCCCGAGGAAGGTGGGGAACACGCGGCGGGTCGCCCGGTCCCCGGTCGCTTCCATGAGCGTCCGTTCGAGCCTGTGAATCGTGAAGAGCAACTTGAGCTCGTTCTCTAAGTCGAGACCGTAGCCTGATTTCGACTCCCAGGTCGTGGTGCCACGCCTAAGGCCCCAGGTCAAGTGCTGGATCCCCGCCAAAAGGAGCGTCTCTTCGCTCGCGGCGCGGGTGTCGCGGACGGTGCACTGAATGCCTCCGCCGAGACGCGCGATCTCTTGATAGCTCTTGCCCTCGCACCTCCAAGCCAACTCGTGGCAACGGTTGCCGCCAAAGACAAGATGGGTGTGCGCGTCGATGAAGCCCGGCAAGACGACCCCTCCCTCGGCGTCGATGGTCTTCTGGGCCCCTGACGTGCCGGCGCCCACTGCTGAAACACGACCGTTCTGCACCGTCAACGACGTGTCCTGTCGAACATCGACCTCCCAAACTGAACCTGGCCGGACCGTGACCAACTGTCCGATGTTCACGAGAGCGGTCGTCATGCGGGCGGTTCTACCCTCGGCGGGCCGGGTAGAACCGATCTATGGGCCAGCCCATCATCGAGTGCGTCCCCAACTTCTCAGAGGGACGCGACCCCAGGATTCTCGACGCGATCGCCGACGCCGTCCGTTCTGTCGACGATGCGGTCCTTCTCGATGTCGATCCGGGCGCGGCTACCAATCGGACGGTCTTCACCTTTGCTGGATCGCCGGAGGCCGTCTGTGAGGCGGCGGTCCGCGCGGCCCGCGTTGGGACTGATTTGATCGACATGCGGCGCCACAAAGGGGAACACCCACGGTTCGGCGCCCTGGACGTTTGCCCTTTGGTGCCCATCTCCGGGATCTCGATGGAGGAGACCATCGCGTGGGCCCGCAAGCTGGGCGCCCGGCTCGGCACCGAGGTTGGCCTCACGGTCTATCTCTATGAGCAGGCGGCCCTGAGAGAAGAGCGAAGGAACTTGGCCACGGTGCGCGCGGGCGAATACGAGGGCCTTGCCGCCAAGTTGCAAGACCCGGACTGGGCTCCCGACTTTGGCCCCGCCTCATTCAATCCCCAAAGCGGTGCGACCGCCTGCGGGGCCCGAGACCTCCTCGTCGCTTACAACATCAACCTGAACACGACCAGTTCGCGCCGGGCGAACGCGGTGGCGTTCGACGTTCGGGAGCGGGGCCGGGTGAGGCGCACCGGCGACCCGCTCACTGGCGAGATTGTGCGCGACGAGAAGGGCGATCCAGTTTATGAGCCTGGCGTCCTGAAATCGGTCAAAGCGATCGGCTGGTTCATCGAAGAGTACGGCGTCGCCCAGGTGTCCATGAACCTGACCAACCTTCAGGAGACGCCCCTTCACATGGCTTTTGACGTCAGCGACGAGAAAGCGCGTGCCCGTGGGTTGCGAGTGACCGGTTCCGAGGTCGTCGGACTTGTCCCGCTTCACTGCATACTCGAAGCCGGAAGACACTTCCTCCATAAGCAGCAGCGAAGCTCCGGTGTTTCGGACGATGAGCTCATCAAGATCGCCGTGAAGTCGATGGGCCTCGATGAATTGAAGCCGTTTGTGGCCGAGGAAAAGGTGATTGAGCTGGCATTGGCGAAGGCACGTAATATTCACCGCCTGGTGGATATGTCCCTGAGCCGCTTCGTCCATGCCACCGCGAGCGAGTCGCCAGCCCCGGGTGGCGGGTCCGTGTCCGCCGCGATGGGGGCCATGGGGGCGGCTCTGGCGACGATGGTGGCCAACCTCTCCTCTCACAAGCGCGGATGGGACTCCCGATGGAAAGAGTTCAGCGACTGGGCCGAGAAGGGCAAAGCCCTCCATGACCGCCTTCTATCTCTTATTGACGAGGACACCGACGCTTTCAACCGTTTGATGGACGCCTTTGCTCTCCCGAAGACGACTCCGGAAGAGTCGAGGGCCCGTCACCGGGCGATCCAGGACGCGACCCGAGGAGCGATCGAGGTTCCGTTGGAGACGATGAGGGTCGCTCTGGAGGCGATGGACGTGGCCGCCGCGATGGCGGAGCATGGAAACCCGAATTCGGTTTCCGATGCTGGGGTCGGAGCTCTCGCCGTCCGCTCGGCTGTGCTGGGGGCGAGGCTCAATGTGCTCATCAACTGCGGGTCGCTCGAGGATCCTGACTATGTCGCCAGCATCAGGCATGAAGTGGACGACCTGGCTGAACGGGCTATGGATCGTGAACGGCACATCCTTGAGGCAGTGACCGTCAAGCTCTGAAGGGTCACATCAGACTGCCTTGAGACGTCCCACAGCGCGGGCAAACCGGGATCTGGGAGGGATATGCCTCGCCGCAACGGGCACAGACCGCTTCGGTGGCCCCCCGCATCCGGGCTTGCTCGGCCTCGTCGAGCGCGGCCAGGGCCTTGAGGTCGTAGCGGGCCCGTCGCCATTCGGCCATAGCCAGGACGCTCAGAAGGGCGGCCAGCACGCCAAAGCCCACTTTTGCGAAAGGGGCACGAGCCAGCAGGAACATCGAGGCGCCCGCCAGCAAGGCGCCGGCCGCCAACCAACGCCATCGTGACATCAGTCACCCATCGGGATCCGCACGTCGTGATTCCGGGCGAACTCCCGAGCTGCCGGGTATCCAGCGTCGGCGTGCCGAACGACCCCCATGCCTGGATCAGAAGTCAGCACCCTTTCAAGTCGCTTCTTGGCGTTGTCGCTGCCGTCCGCCACGACCACCATTCCCGCGTGCTGAGAATATCCTATGCCGACCCCACCCCCATTGTGGACAGAGACCCAGGTCGCTCCACATGCCGTATTCACCAAAGAGTTAAGAATGGCCCAGTCGGCGACCGCGTCGCTCCCGTCCATCATCGCCTCTGTCTCTCGGTTGGGCGAGGCGACGCTGCCACAATCCAGATGGTCGCGTCCGATGACGATCGGAGCACGGAGCCGACCATCGGCCACCATCTGGTTAAATTCTAGACCAGCGCGGTCTCGTTCGCCATAGCCCAACCAGCAGATTCTCGCCGGCAAACCTTGGAACTGGATCTTGGTTCGAGCTTTTTCCATCCATCGGTGGAGGCTCGCTTTCTCGGGGAAGAGACGAAGAACGGCCTCGTCTGTGGCCGCGATGTCGGCGGGGTCGCCACTGAGTGCGGCCCAACGGAACGGGCCTTGGCCCTCGCAAAAGAGCGGCCGGATGTACTCGGGAACGAATCCGGGGATGTCGAACGCGTCCTTGACGCCGGCCTCGACAGCGTAGGCCCGGATGTTGTTGCCATAGTCGAAAGTCACTGCCCCCATCCGCTTGAGGTCGAGCATGGCTCGCACATGGACGCCCATCGTCTCGACGGACCTCCGCACGTACTCCCTCGGATCCGCCCGTCGGAGCGAGGCGGCCTCATCGAGAGTCAGCCCGTTGGGCACATAGCCGTCCAAGGGGTCGTGAGCGCTCGTCTGATCGGTCAGGACGTCGGGCACGACTCCACGCCTGGCCATCTCAGGTAGGACGTCGGCGGCGTTCCCGACCAGACCGACCGAAAGGTTGGGACGACCCTCCAGCATCGCCAAGGCCTCGTCAAGGCTCCATGCTATCTTGTCGCAATAGCCGCTCTGGAGCCGTTTCTGGATCCGCTCCGGATCGACGTCGATCCCGAGGAACGCGCTTCCGGCAAAGGTCGCAGCCAGCGGTTGGGCCCCGCCCATGCCGCCCATCCCAGCGCTGACGGTCAACCTTCCATTCAAAGAACCCCCGAAATGGCGCTCGGCGCAGGCGGCGAACGTTTCGTAGGTCCCTTGCACAATGCCTTGCGAACCGATGTAGATCCAGGAGCCCGCCGTCATTTGGCCGTACATCATGAGTCCGGCCCGTTCGAGCTCATGGAAATGCTCCCAATTTGACCAACGGCCCACCAGGTTCGAGTTCGCGATCAAGACGCGCGGGGCCATGTCGTGGGTTCTGAACACGGCCACCGGCTTGCCGCTTTGGACCAGCAATGTCTCGTCGTCCCCGAGTTCTCGAAGACTGCGCACGATAGCAGAGAAGCACTCCCAGTTCCGAGCCGCTTTGCCAGTCCCGCCATAGACCACCAAGTCCTCTGGCCGTTCGGCCACGTCCGGATCGAGATTGTTCATCAGCATCCGAAGGGCCGCCTCTTGTTGCCATCCTCGACAGGAGAGTTCCCGCCCTCGGGGAGCGCGGACCGGCGAATTGAGCGTCATGCCTCGATTGTGACAGGATCGCGGTCAGTCGGCCAAGGTGGCTCCGACCGCATAGACACCGTCTTCAATGACGTCGCCCCGGACCGTCTTGCGGACCGTGTCGACCTGCGAGCCTGGGACAAGGATGGCGCGGCCGTCCACGAGGCGCCAGAGTTTCAACGTTCCCTCGTCCTGTCCTTCGAAGCTGGACGGCGAATAAGCCACTTGGATCTCCATTGGCTTCTGGGGTGCTGCTCCTTGAACTTTGAACTCGATCGCGTCGGCAAGGATCATCGCAGGGATCGTCGGGACTCCCAAGACCTGGCTCAGCAAGAAGGTGACTGTCTTGTCGAAAGTGCCTTCGAGGAACCGAAACTTGAGCCGGTCGCCAAGGCCGGACAACGAACGCGTCGAAGGAGAGACCAAGGCCCGCTCGAAGAACTCCCGGATCGACCCGCCGCAACCAAGCAACGAAAGCCCCAGGAGCGCCCCAAGAACCAAAGAGAACCGTCGTTGGTCGGGGCAGCGGGATTTGAACCCACGACCTCTTCCCCCCCAGAGAAGCGCGCTACCAAACTGCGCCATGCCCCGACGGTTCATCGCATCATACCTAGCTGGCCCGTCATGAGCCCGGATTTGAGACCAGAGGCATCCTGCCGCCCGAGTAGAAGTACCGACAGGCCTCGTCCGACTTCGGGATCGCCCGGGTTCCGATAGCCCGTTCGTCAAGCTGGGAAGCGGTGCTCATCGGTTGTCTGGCTTCGTCACGCTTTCCAGACGCCAAGAGGATTCCTGCCAAGGTGTAATGGGCGGCGGCGTACTCGGGCCCTGCCGCTGCCGCGGCCCGGGCGCTGCTCAGGGCCCTGCCCAAATCGCCGTTCATCCAATGAGCGATCGCGAGCCCGGTCATCGCCTCGAAGGACTCGGGACGAGCTTCCAGCGCCGCCTCGAAACAGACCACAGCGAGCCGTCGTTGGTGCTTGGCGTCCTCGGCCTCGGCTCCGGCCTGCATGGAGAAAAGCAGGTTTTGGGCCGCGTGCTCCACGAGCATGTCGAATCCAGCTGGATCGGCGAGCATGGCCGCCTCGAACCGGTCGTTGGCTTCTTGATAGTCGCTCGTCATGAAGGAGAAAACGGCGGTCTGGTAGTTGACGACGTAGTCGGCCCCGTCCGCCCTCAATCGTTCGTTGAGCAACTCGCTGAGGACCTTGGCGTCTTGGCGCCGGATGGCCAGATACGCCTGCATAGACTTGACTCCGACGTTGGCCGGGTCGTTCAGCAGCGCCTCCTTCTCGCTCTCCAGGGCCTGCGTCATTTGGCCCTTATATGCCATCAAGGCGCCGTTCAGGGCCCAGCTGTACCCGGAGGGCGAGCCGCGCTTCCTCCAATTGTCGAAGGTTTGGAACGCGTCCCGGAACCGTCCTGCCCGGACCTGCGCATAAAGCAACCTGTCGCCGAGGTCGGTGTTCGAAAGATCGTTCCGGAAGTACGGAGCGAGGAGAGTCGCGACACGACCGTACCGTCTGGCTTGGATCAGCTGGTCGGCCACGGTCAGGCGGTTGGCGTCTGTCAGCTCTCCCATCGCCTCGACGGCTGCGTCGAGCGACTCCCTTCGGGCCTTGGCCGCCCTCTTCAGTGCGCTTCCGAAGGCCTCCAAAGCCGCGTCCCGGTCGCTGCCCCGTTTGTAGGCCGCCATAGCCGTCTTCAGCGAGACTCCGGCGACGAGTTCCAAGGCGGCTCGGTTCGTCGGTTCGGCTTTCACCGCCTCCTCGCCAAACTTTTGGGCCAAATCAAGGTTTCCTTTGCCCATGTTCGCCCGGCCCATCACCAGCAAGGCCGCCACGTTCTTCGGCTCAATTTTCAGAGCGACACGGCCGTGCTGGATCGCCTTGTCCCAGTCGCTGTCGGAAAGCGCCTCGTTGCCTCGGTCCACGTGAAACCCGGCCCCTTTGTCCAGTTGGTTGTTCACCGTCAACGCGAGCACGCTCTTGGCCGACTCGCCTTCTCTCGTGTAGGCCGCGAAAGTGACCTTGATCGCTCCCTCTTTCTCGCCCAATGTGTCGAGGACAAACTCATAAGGAACGCTGTCGTCGGTCGCCCGCAAGTCGTCTTCAACGTAGAACTCGACGTTGGTCACGAGGTTGTCCGAGTCCACCGTGACCGTGAACTTTCTTTCGCCAGAGATGACATCGCCCGACTTGGCGTCGACCTTGATCGTTAGCGTCGCGAGCACCGTGACGGGCAACGACGCGAGAGCCGCGGTCGTGAGGAGCAGGATTCGTCTCATAAAGGGATTCCGGGTACGTGGGAATTATGACGCCTGAAAAGCCTACCGGTGTTCGGTCAGAAGAAGCGGAACTTGCGCCAATGGGCCTCCACCCTCACCGGGTAGGTCGTCCAGTTGACCGTGTCCCGGAACAGGTCGGCAACAGCGGTCGCTTCTTCGCCAGGCCTGCGGCGCTTCACGATCATCGAAACGTCGTAGGCAAGGTAGACCAGGCACACCAGAGACCAGCCGAACGCGACCCATGCTTGGGTCGCTCCGACGCGGCCCAAGGCGAAGGCCATGATCAAAACGACGGCGCTGGCGGCGACCCCAAGCGACGCCATTCCCGTATAGCTGAAGTCGTGGCCGCACGCCAAGGCGTAGACACCGGCCAAGACAGACGGAAGAGCCCACAACCAAACGGGAAACCCGTGGGACTGCGCCGACTGGGCCAACCCGGCGAGGCCGACCCCGGTGGGGATCATCGCGATCCAACTCAAGACCGACTCCAAGGACCCGGTGCGCAGGACGGCCCTGACGAGCGAAAGGCTCAGGAGACCGATCACCAAGACCAAGAGATCCACTTTGGGGCCAGGCAAACCGACTGTGATGGGAAGGAGTCCCAAGAAGGCCACGACCATGGCTTGGCCGACGACCACGCGACGGACGAACCTGACCCGGTCTCGATAGGGGATCCTCGCCACATTGCCTGGAACCGTGATCGGCTCTGGAAAGATGGGTTGGAGTTGCAACCTGGCACCATTATGGATCGGCGACCCCGACGGACTCATTGGTGCCTCTCTCGACCGACCAAGGGCGGATTTGCAACTGAAACCGTCAAGATTCCGTCCTTGGTTTGTCCATGTCCTCACAAGAAGAAAGAACCTGGGGGGCTTTGGCCCACGTGATCCCGCTGGTCGCCAGCTTTGTCACCGGCTTTGGCTGGCTCGCGGCGTTGGCGATCTACTTCGTCTATCGCGAGAAGTCCAGGTTCGTGGCCTTCAACGCGCTCCAGCAGGTCTATGCGAGTGTCGCGATGTTCCTGGTCGGCGTGGTGTGCTTCATCCTGGCCATCACCGTGGTCGGAATCCTGTTAGCGGTGCCGCTCGGCTTAGCCGCCGCTGTGGCCTATTTGGTCCTCAGTGTGATCGCCGCCATCAAAGCGAACGAGGGAACAGTCTACTGCCTTCCTGCGGTTGGAGAATACGCGAGGAAATCCGTCGGGATTTGAGGGCAGAAGTGGTCGGGATGAGAGGATTTGAACCTCCGACCTCCTCGTCCCGAACGAGGCGCTCTACCAAGCTGAGCCACATCCCGACGCGGCCGCTGAGACTTTACCCGAGCTAGCAAGACTGGGGCCAAACCTTAGGGCTCGGGCTCTGAACCCTTGTCTTTAGGTTCAGTCTCGGGGTCTTTTCGAGGTTCTTCCGGGATCGTGCTCATCGCCGCCCCATAAAGCTTCACCCCTTGGCTGGCCAGCAAGGCCCCGACCATCGCCATCACGACAAGAACCGCGATCTGAATTGTGATCTGGCCAAGCGACGACGCGGTGACTGCGGGATCGATCGGTTGGCCCTCTTTGATCCCAAGCCGGACTTCTGGCGGAGATGAAAAGAACCCCAGGGCCCGCCAAAATGTGGCCGCGACCATACAGACACCGCCTAAGAAGACTGTGATCCCGAGGAAGGCCCCAATTCCTGTCCGTTTGTCCGCCATGCGATGACCGCCAAGCAGAATACCGGGCCTGAACCAGAAGAGGGGCGCCCTGCTTCGTTGCAAGGCGCCGCCTCATGGTCACCAGACCCACCGTACGGCCCCGGTCAGGCGGAGGAGTGCCTCAAGCCCCAGTGGTGAACAGGGCCGACCCGGTCGTACCGTGGATTGGAGGTTGAAGAGTGCTGAAAGGGCACGGGGCCGGCTGGCGGACCGGCTGGACCTTCGAATTCAGGCTTGAGGAGCCGTCCAGAAAGCACAGGCCGTTTAAGTTGCGGCACTCCGTTGTGCCATAGCCCGGTTGCGATCGTCTGACGGTCCACCCAACTTCCTCCTCCAAGCTTTCGCCTGGTTCTTGCATCGGCCTGCGAGGTTAGCTGCCGGGTTAGGGCCAAGAACCACCCTTCTCAGATCGCTCCGAGATTCACCCCAGATTCGGGTCCCCCGCTGCTGGCCTGGCCAGCATTCGGCCTTGGAACGTGGCGGCGCAAGCGCAGCCACAAGACGAGTATACATGGCGGGGTCGGCAATGTCCACCCTTGATAGCCGGATTTTGATCAAGTCTCTCGTCTTCTGCGCGCTCGTGGGGTTCTGGGGCGCCATGGCCGGAGGATGTGGCCGGGATGCGGGCCAGCCGCGCAAGGTCCTCACCGTCTGGGGGACGACGCTGGGGCCGAACGACCAGGGCCAGATCGCCGTCGTTCGCGAGTTCGAGCGGAGAAACCCGGGGGTCAAGGTGCGGATGCTCGGGATGGGCAGCGGGGGAATGAACCCCCAGAAGCTCATGACCGCCATCGTCGGGGGGGCGCCGCCAGACGTGGTGTACCAAGATCGGTTCACCCTTTCTGATTGGGCCGCCCGAGGGGCCTTCTTGCCCTTGGATCCGTTGATCGACCGTGACCGGGCCCGCGACCCCTTGACCCCGACCCCGGATCAGTATTACGAGGCCCCGTGGGCTGAGGCGACCTTCGAGGGTCGGCTGTACGGCATTCCGTGGATGTCCGACACGCGCATCCTCTACTGGAACCGGAACGTGTTCCGGGAAGGCGCCAAAGAGCTCAAGGCGGCCGGGCTCGACCCGGAGCGGCCTCCCCTGACTTGGAGCGAGACCCTTCGATACAGCCGGGCCCTCACCAAGTTCAACGCTGACGGCAGCCTCAAGCAGGCCGGATTCATCCCGTTCTTCGGCAACACCTGGTTCACGCTCTTCGCCCTTCAGGCCGAAGCCGCGATGTTCTCTGCCGAGGGCAGGCAATGCGTGATGGACAATCCGGAGTCGGCAGAAGCGATGAGGTTCCTCGTCGACGCCTACAAGGTCCTTGGTGGAGTGGTCAACACTGAGCGGTTCCAGGCTTCGTTCCGAGGGGAGGAACGCAGCGCCTTCTTCGTGGGCCAGGTCGCCATGGTCGTCGATGGCGACTGGAACATGGGCGGCCTCGCCAAGTATGCCCAAGGTCTGGACTATGGAGTGGCCCCACCGCCTTCGCCCGATGACCGCGTCGCGAGGAAGGGCCGGTACGAGGGCCTCGACCACCGTTGGGTGACTTGGTGCGGTGGCTTCGCCTATTGCATTCCTCAAGGCGCCAAAGAGACCGACCTCGCCTGGGAGTTCATCAAGTTCACGACCAGTTTCGAGGGCCGCATGCTCGAGATCAGGGCCAAGGACGAGGCGAACCGGGCGAGGGGGGTGCCCAGCATCCCCAGGGTCACGGCCCATATCCAGACCAATAGGGAGTCTTTGATTGAGTTTCTGCCCAAGGACCCCTCCTTGGCCGCCGCCGCCACGCTCCATATGGAGGTCATGGAGTCGGCCAAAGTCAGGCCCGTCTCGGTGGCTGGGAAGAAGCTCTGGGACGAGCAGAACCGGGCGGCCGATCTTGTGATCCGTGGTCAAGCGAGCCCCGAATCAGCCTTGAACCAGGCTCAAAGCCAAGTGCAGACTGTTCTTGACGAGCATTTCTACCGCCTGACCAGGCCAGTGGCCGACCTCCGGTCTGTCGTCGGCATCGGGCTAGCCGGGTTCCTGCTGGGAACTGGGCTGTTGCTCGGTGCCCAACGTGGCCGACCGAGAAGCCGGTTGGCCACCATCGAGTCTCGCTGGGGTTGGCTCTTTGTGGCCCCATGGGCCGTGGGTTTCGTCGCTCTCACGCTGGGCCCGATGGTCGCCTCGATCGTCCTCAGCTTCGCGATGTCGAACGGGCTCCAAGAAGCCCGCTGGGTCGGTTTCGAGAACTACGCCGAGCTGTTCGTCAGGGACGGCGGGGCCTTCGCCAAGTCGTTGGTGAACGTGCTTTACCTGACGGGGATTGGCGTCCCGTTCGGCCTGGTCACGAGCCTGTCGGTGGCGCTGCTGCTCAATGCCGGGGTGCGCGGAATTGGCTTCTTTCGCGCCATGTTCTATCTGCCCGCCATCGTTCCCGGCATCGCGAGCGTCGTTCTCTGGATCTGGATTCTGAACCCGGATCCCAAGCTCGGGCTTCTCAATGGACTCTGGGCGCAGACCGTGGGTGACTGGTTCGCGGTTCCGGCGCCCGGATGGTTCGCGGCCGAGGAGTGGGCGAAACCTGCCCTCATCATGATGGGGCTATGGGGAGCAGGAAGCGGCGCGATCGTCTGGCTTGCCGGGCTCAAAGGCGTGCCGACCCAGCTTTATGAGGCGACGGCGATCGATGGGGCCAGGCCCTGGCGCCAGTTCGCGGCGGTGACGTTGCCACACTTGAGTCCGCTGGTCTTTTTCAACGTCGTGATCGGTTTCATCGGCACGCTCCAGACCTTTGAAGGGGTCTATGTCGTGACCAACGGCGTCGGGTCGGGCCCCAACGATTCGTTGCTCGTCCCCGTCTACCACCTCTTCATCAACGCGTTCTCTTACTTTCGGCTGGGCTACGCGAGCGCGCTGGCCTGGGTGCTTTTCCTGATCGTCATGGCGGTCACGGGGCTCCAGTTCTGGGCATCTCGAAGGTGGGTGCGCCAGGAGGCCGAGTTTGATTGAAGGCTGGGTCTTCGCTATCGGGGCGCTCTTGCACGTGGGAGCGTGGATCCTCTTCGCGTGGCTGTTGGTGGGACTGACAAGAAGGATCGCCCTGCGGGTGACGGGCCCAGCGCCGTTGTGGCCTTGGGGCGCGATGATCGCTTTAGGATTCTTGGCGGCCGCGTGGCCTCTGCCCTTGGGCAGGCAGGCCCCGGAAGGGCTATGGGTGCCTCTTGTCGTGCCGGTCATGCCCTTCCCGGCGTGGTTCTTCGTCGCAGCCTTCGTGGCCGTCATGGTGGTTGGAACGAGGTTGGCTCTCTCGGCCACGCGCGGCGACCGTGCCGAGCAGATTCGGTCAATGGTTCAGTGGGTGATCGTTGGCATGCTCTCGGCGGCATGGTTCGCTTGGCTCGGCGAGCCAGTGACGATCCTTCGGGGGGCCTTGCCGGTCTCGCCCGTTGGAGTTGCCGCCGTCTTCGGGTCGCTTGTTCTTGCGGTGGGCCTGATGGCAAGGGTCGAACGCCGACTGAATCAGCGCGGCCTCTCGGCCAGGGTGGCTGCGACAACCGCTCTCGTTGCCGGAACCTTGGTCTTTGCCCTTCCGCTTGCTTGGCTCGTCCTGACAAGCTTCAAAGAACACCAAGACAACACCAGCGCGCTCGGATTGGTGTGGGTCCCCCGAGTGACAAAGTCTCACGCCTTCGTCGACCCGGAGAGGCCTTTGGTCGAGGCCCGGTTCCGCGGGCAGAAGGTTCTGGCCAAGGTCGTCAGCGAGGTTCCCTACGGTCTTGCGCTCGAAGTCGAGCGGCCCTATGCTCTGCGCGGCTGGCGGTTTCAGGCCCCCAAGTCGGAAACCCGAGATGTGCCGCGTCAAGCTGACGTCGTCACCTGGCCGACCAGCCATGGCCAGGCGACGGGCTTTGTACGGGAAAACCTGGTCGGTGGCGTCCAACGGGTCGAGGGGTTGAGCCCTGAGAGCCGCAAGGGCCAAATCTTCGAGCTGCCATCAGGCAAAGCGCAGCCAGTACGAGAGTTCGGGATCCGGTGGCAAAACTATCCGGAGGCCCTCGAGTGGCTGCCGCCCGAAGCCCAGGGGGGGCTCGCCTACCTCAGGAACACGCTCTGGCTCGTCACTTTGTCCGTTGTCGGAAACCTTCTGAGCTGCTCGCTTGTGGCCTACGGGTTCGCCCGGTTGAAGTTCGTTGGACGGTCCCTCTTGTTCGGAGTCTTGGTCTCGACCCTCATGCTCCCGCCGGCTGTGACGATGTTGCCCCGGTTCATGCTATGGCGCGACCTCGGATTTGTCGACACTCTCGTCCCTCTGTGGCTCCCAACCTTCTTCGCCAGCGCGTTCAACGTGTTCCTATTGCGCCAGTTCTTTGTCACGGTTCCGGTCGAAATGGAGCAGGCGGCGAAGATCGACGGATGCTCGCCGCTCCGAGTTTTCTGGCAGGTCAGTCTTCCCCAGATCAAACCGGCGCTGATGGTCGTTGGACTTTGGTCGTTCATGGGAGCCTGGAACGACTTCATGGGCCCGCTGATCTATGTGAGCAGCCCGGAGAAAATGCCGCTCACTTACGGCCTCCAGCTTTTCTACAGCGACCGCGGAAGCGACTTCGGTCTCATGATGGCGTTCGCGACCCTGTCGATCATCCCCGTGTTCCTCGTCTTCCTCTTCGGGCAGCGCTACTTGACCGAGGGAGCCCATTTGACGGGCCTTGGCGGCAGATGAAGCCTTCGTGGCATACTGTAGCGCACATGAAGGATCATTGATCCATCATGCGATTAGGGGAGAAAACTCGTGAAGAATCGGCACGCGCCGTTTTTGAAGGCCAACTTGTCGGAACGTGAAGCGCTCATCGTCCAGATGGCCGCGTCGGGGTTGATCGATCGTGACATCTGCGATCAACTGAAAATCGCGCCGGGAACACTGAGCACTTACTGGTCCCGGATCCGGCACAAGTCCGGTCAGGCATCGCGCCCGGCGATCACTTCAAAGTTCGTCCGACACCAGTTCCACGAGGCGATCGATTCTCTCGTGGCCCACGTCGCCGAGACCCGCGCCCAATTCGAGCGCTCTGACCAGGCGCTTGAAGACCTGCACCAGGCCCTTGTCGAAGTCTTCGCCGGACTGCCGATCTTGGCGATGGTCGTCGGGCCCGAAGGCGACCTCGTGGCCGTCACCAGGCTCGTGGCCTCGAAGTGGGGCGAAACGTGGGCCCCAGGGGCCAGTCTTCATCAGCTCATGGAATCTGAGAACTCTCTGGCGATCATGCAGGCGATGCTGGGCCAAGACCAGCCTTCCGCGCCGATCAGGATCAGCCAAGGTTCCGGATGGTACGAACTGACCCTTCGGCCCTTGTCTGGTATCGAGCTGTGGATGGTCTTGGCGCGCTCGGCATGGCCTCCTGGCTTCGGGCCGAGCGCGCTGGTCGAGCTTGACTAGCCGACGGTCCCTTCAGGGAACCACAACTTGAGCTCCCTCTCGGCCGCTTCTGGGTCGCTGCTGCTGTGGGTGAGGTTGTCGTCGATCGTCAGGGCCAGGTCGCCTCGCACCGTGCCGGGAGCGGCCTCCACTGGGTTCGTCGCGCCCATCATCGCCCGGATCGCCTTCACCGCGTTCGTGCCCGAGACGGCCATGCAGACGATCGGCCCGCTCGTCAGATAGTCGCACACGTCTTTGAAGAACGGCCGTTCCCGGTGCTCGGCGTAGTGCTCCTCCACTGTGCCCCTCTCCGCTCGGATCAGCTTCAATCCGGTCACCCTCAACCCTCGGGCCTCTACCCGGCGGGTCACTTCACCAATGAGGTTCCTCTCGACCCCGCCTGGTTTGATCAGCACCAATGTCGTCTCTGCCATTTCGGCGCGAGGATACCAACCGCGACCCCCTCCGTCCCGAGCCGAGCCGCAAGCGTCCTGGGGCTGGGAATTCTCTCAGCCAATGCGGTATGACTGTGCGCCAGTTCTGGATCCATGGTCGTCACGACTTCCAACCTCTCCGTGCGCTATGGCGCCTTCACGGCTTTACAGGACGTCACTTGCCAGATTCCTGAAGGATGTATCGGGCTTCTTGGGCCGAACGGGGCCGGCAAGACCACGCTGTTGAAGGTCCTCTTAGGATTCATCAAGCCCAGTTCCGGAACGGCCGCCGTCCTTGGCGTGACACTCGGGAGCGGCGAGCGGAAGATCCGACAGATGCTCGGCTACATGCCCGAGCAGGACTGCCACATACCCGGTCTGAGCGCCGTGCAGTTCGTCGCTTTCGCCGGCGAGTTGGCCGGGCTCCCCTCAGGTCAGGCGCTTCGGCGGTCCCACGAGGTCCTTGAATACTGTGGGCTCGGCGAGGCGCGCTACCGGTTGGTCGAGTCTTATTCGACCGGAATGAAGCAAAGGATCAAACTGGCCCAGGCGCTCGTCCATGGCCCCCGGCTCCTCCTTCTCGACGAGCCGACGAACGGGCTCGACCCCTTGGGAAGGGAAGAGATGTTGGAACTCGTTCGTTCAGTCTCTCACGAGAAAGGGGTGAGCGTCATCGTCTCGAGCCACTTGTTGCCCGACATCGAACGAACGTGCGACGAGGTGGTCGTGGTCTCAGGCGGCCGAATGCGGGCCCAAGGCCTGATCAGCGACCTCAAAAAGATCGCCGGACAGCCGGTCGATGTCGAGCTTCGTGAACCGGTCGAAGGTTTCTTGGCCGCCTGCTCGAGCCGGGGACTCCAATTGATGGGTCAAGAGCACGCCCGGTTCAGGTTCCAGGGCCTGGATCGACCGGACACCACAAGTCGGGCCGTCTTGGAGTCGGCCAGGGCGAGCGGCGCCCAAGTCCGAAGGCTCGTCCCGGCCGAAAGGTCGCTGGAGGAAGCGATCTTGGAGGCGGTCAATGGCTGATTCGGTTGGCGACCTGAGTTACCGTGGCTATTTCGGGAACACACTTTCCGAAAGGGGTCGATGGCTGGTCGTCGCCAAGCAAAGTTGGAAGACGGCCTTCAAGAAGCGGGGATTCTGGGTGGCTTCATCTTTCGGAGCCTGGTACTTCATCGTTCTGGCCGCGATCCTCTACTTCGTCGAGCAGTCGGTCACCATGGATCCGACCGGCAACGGGGCCGAGAGGTTCTACAGCCAAATGGTCTGGAAGGACCAGTTCTTGATCGGGTTTACCTTCGCCCAATTGATGTGCCTCGTCTTGGTCTTGATCGTTGGCGCGGGCTCGATCGCCAACGACAACCGGACGAACGCCCTGCTCGTCTACCTGAGCAAGCCTGTCTCCAAGCTCGACTACCTCTTCGGCAAATGGATGGGCGTCCTTGTGCCTCTCGTTGTTGGGTTGGGCCTGCCCCTTGCCTTCTTTTACACCTACTGCCTCATGAACTTCAGGGAGCGCGGCTTCCTGGAACAAGACCCCTGGCTGGGCCCGAAGTTGATCGCCGTCGTCCTGTTCGCGGCCGCCTACCACTCGACCCTGATCTTGGGAGTTAGTTCCCTGTTCAACAGCGGCCGGGTCGCGGGAGGAGCCTACGCGGCGGTCACCTTTGTCACCGGGTTTTTCTCGCAACTGATGTTGGCCGTCTTTTTCCAGAGTCCCCCTGAGTCATCCAGGCCGGGAATCGTCTCTTCTGGGGCGCTGCATTACCTTTCAGTCGACGGCCTTGTGGTCGGGATGTCGAAGATCGTCTTAGGCACTGACGGTGGCAACGCTTTCACGGTTGCTCGGGGATCCAGGCAAGTGCCGATCCCGCCCGCTTGGATGATCTTTGGTCTCATGGCCTTGGCGATCGCGCTGGCTTGGGCCGTGGCTTCTTGGCGGGTGAAGGCAGTCGAGGTCGTCAAGTGATCTCTCTGACAGGAGTGTCGCGCTGGTACGGCCAAGTGATCGGCCTCAACGACGTCACCTGCGAGATCCAACCTGGCGTGACGGCCCTGCTCGGACAAAACGGGGCCGGGAAGACGACGCTCATGCGGCTTGTGACCGGCCAGTTGCGACCGACGACCGGAGAAGTGAACGTGCTCGGGGTCGATCCGTTCGCCAATCCGGAGGTCTACCGGAGGATGGGATACTGCCCGGACAGCGACAGCTTTCCCGAGCATCTGAGCGGAAGGGAGTTTGTCGTCCGAATGGCGAGGCTTGCCGGGTTCGACGCATCGGGGGCGAGGGCCGAAGCCGAGAAGCGGCTCGTGCAGGTCGGCATGGCTGAACGGGCCGACCGCAAGCTCAAAGGCTACAGCAAGGGCATGAGACAGCGGATCAAGCTCGCGCAAGCCATGGTCCATGATCCCGACATCATCCTTTTGGACGAGCCGCTCAATGGACTCGACCCGGTGGGGCGGCGCCACTTCATGGACGTCTTGCGCGCCCTGGCGGCAGAAGGGAAGACCATCATCGTCAGTTCTCACGTCCTCTTCGAAGTCGAACAAATGACCCGTTCGATCGTCTTGCTCCACCACGGCAGGCTGCTCGCCTCGGGCGACGTGAGCCAGATCCGGGCCCTCATCGACCGCCATCCGCACCGCGTGCGGATCGAGGCCACCCGTCCCATGGACCTTGCCGCATGGCTCGTGTCGACCGGTGTCGTCAGCGGGGCCCAAGTACTCGGTGAGGACCGGCTCGAAGTTCAAACCCGAAACACCGATCAGTTCTACTCGGCGCTTCCGAGCGCGGAGAGCGAGTGCGGTTCTTCGATCATCGGCTTCGACAGTCCTGACAACTCGATGGAAGCGGTCTACCAATATCTGGTCGCACGATGACGGGCTACATTTTCATTACGAGTCTTCGCGAGTTCCTGAGGCCGACTCGAGTGGCAGCGTGGCTCGCCATGGTCGTCGGGGTGTTCTTGATCGGGCTCGCTTGGCGGTTTCTTGCGACAGACCTCTCCTCGGATCAGTCCTTTGCTCATCTCTTCCTCGGGATCGTGCTCCGCGTCACGGCTTTGGCAAGCGCGGTGGTCTCGGCCCTTGTGGTGAGCCAAGAGGTCGAAAGCAAGACCATCACTTATTGGATCTTGCGGCCTGTCCCTCGTTGGCAGGTCATGCTTGGACGGCTGTTTGCCGCCGGGGTCGCCTCCCTCGCGATTGTCTTGATGGCGAACCTGGCCTGCCTTGTCGCCGTGTTCGGGCCGGTCGACGCGATCAAGCAGTTCATGGTCGCCGATCTTTCCTTGCTGGCCCTCGCCGTCGGCTCCTACACAGGCTTGTTCGTGCTTTGCAGCCTGTTCTTCAGCAAGGCACTGATCGTCAGCCTCGTGTTCGCGTTCGGTTGGGAGACTTTCGTCCCGAACATGGCCGGAGACGCGTTCTATCTTTCGATCCTCTCTTACCTGCGGGGCGCGACCAGTCGAACTCTCGCGTCGAACGACGCTGGCTTTCTGGAGATCCTCACAGGGGCGCTGACTCCTCGATCAGTCGAGCCAGGGGTCTCTTGGCTGGTCTTGGCTCTGTTGACGGCCGTCACGTGGGCCGCCTGCCTCTACTTCTTCTCGCGCCGAGAGTTCATGCCCAAAGAAGAAGGCGATTAAGCTCGGTCGACGACGTCCCGAATCTGATCCAAGTGGTAAAGGTCATGGCCCATGAACATGTTGGCCATGTCGTAGACGCTCATGGCACCCTTTTCGGGATGCTCGACTGAGAGCTTCCACTGCTCCGGACCCAGCCTTTCGAGCCAGGCGACAGTCTCGGACCGAGTTTCGGCCCATGAGACCAGGCTCGCGTCCGCTGGCCAATCCTTGTATCCCTGCTCGATCGCCCGCTCGCCTTCGTCGTAGGCCGTGACCCGGGCCCCTGGGCTCGCCACTGCCGTCTTCATGCGGTCGAAGAGGATCGGCTCCCAGTCCGCCAGGTGGGCCAGAACCTCGCGCGGCGTGAACCGTCCGGGGTGTGTGGGGGCGTCCCAAGCCTCTCGGGGCAAACGACGGCACAGCGACCCCATAAGGCGCGGGCCGGCTCCGAGGACCTGAATCAAGTAGGGGTTCATGACCGGAAGGGGACTGGAGCCTTTGACGAGAATCGAACTCGTGACCTTCCCCTTACCAAGGGGATGCTCTACCTCTGAGCTACAAAGGCGGCCTCAGCGACTTTACCCATTCTAGATCGGTCGAATCTGGTGGGGAGTGCAGGATTCGAACCTGCGAAGGCGTTCGCCGACAGATTTACAGTCTGTTCCCATTGGCCACTCGGGCAACTCCCCATGGGTCGAACGGAAACTGTACCCGGTCTTGTGGCAGTTCCTTAGGAACCTGGCAGGACATGGAGAAGTCCACTGTGGAGCTTAGATGATGTTCACTGCCGAGCCGCCGCGACGACACCGAGGAGCCCTGTCTCTGCGCGAGCGCCAAGTCGTCAACCTGGCCGCTCTGGGCCTTTCCGACCGCCAGATTTCTGAACAGATGAGCGTCACACTTGGGACAATGGCCGCCTACTGGGCACGCGTCAGGTCGAAGCTCGACGTCAGGAACCGCCTTCAGGCCACGACACTGCTCAACCATCAGCGCACGGGCCGGATCGTCACCGACCTGGTGAAATGCCTTCCCCATGCCCAAGAAGCGGCCCGTACGTCCGCCTCCAGAAGCCACCAGGTCTTGGAGCACGAGCTTCGTCAGGCAATCGGCCCGCTTCGGCTCGAGACGTTTGTTTGGTTCACGGACCCGCTCGGCACCGTGCGGTTTGTCAACGACGCCATGGTTAAAAGCCAAGACCGAGACCAAGCCGATTTGATCGGTCGGCCAGTGGGCCAACTTTTCTCTCGCGACCGCCAGGGCGTGTGTCAGCGCGCCCAATTTTTGCTCGCCAGGGGGATCTGCTCTTTCGGCCATCTTCAATCTGCGCGCAGGGATGGAGCGGTCGTTTGCTTCGATGCGGCCCTTTGTCCGGTCGTCTCTTCCACAGGCGAGTTCTTGGGTGGGCTGGGGGTCGGGGCACCGGTCGCGGACTTGTCGACAAGGGAATCGCTCAGCGACGAATTGAGGCTCCGAGCGGAAAGGGGATAAACTTGGCCCATGGCCAAGACGCTGTTCGAGAAGGTCTGGGAGGGACACAAGGTGGCGGACCTCCCGGGCGGGGGAGCCCTCCTCTACATCGACCGGCACCTGGTGCATGAGGTGACCTCGCCCCAGGCGTTCGACGGTCTCCGGGAGGCGGGCCGTCGGGTTCGAAGGCCCGACTTGACCTTCGCGACCGTCGACCACAACGTCCCCACCGACGGGCGCCCGATCGACGCCCAGACCTTGAGTGGCAAGCAACTCGCCGCCCTCGACCGGAACTGCCGTGAGTTCGGCGTCCCGCTTTTCGGTTATGACGACGCCCGCCAAGGCATCGTCCACATCATCGGCCCTCAGTTAGGCCTCACGCTTCCTGGCCTTACGATCGTTTGCGGCGACAGCCACACGAGCACCCACGGAGCGTTCGGAGCCCTCGCCTTTGGTATCGGCACGACTGAGGTCGAGCACGTCCTCGCGACCCAGACGCTGCGACAATCGTCCGTGCCGAAGACGCTCGCGGTCGAGACTCGGGGAAGACTCGGCGAGGGCGTCACCGCCAAGGACTTGATCCTTGCGATCATCAGAAAACTCGGAGCCGGCGGCGGCACTGGTTTTGTCGTCGAGTATCGGGGCGAGGCGGTGTCGTCGCTCTCGATGCCGGGTCGGATGACGGTCTGCAACATGAGCATCGAGATGGGCGCGCGTGCGGGCATGATCGCGCCCGACGACACGACCCTTGATTACGTCGCGGCCGAGGATCGGCCCTTCGCGCCAAAGGGCGCCGACTTTGACCGACTCGCTGAGCACGCCAAGAGACTGGCCACCGACCCCGGGGCGTCCTTCGACCGGACTGTCGAGATCGGGGTGGACTGCCTGGTTCCGCAGGTCACTTGGGGCACGACGCCGGCGATGACCGTCGATGTCACCGAGGCTGTTCCCGAGCCCAAAGACGCCAACGAAGAACGAGCCCAGCGATACATGGGGCTCGAACCAGGGCTCCCCGTGTCCGAGCTTGCGGTCGACACGGTCTTCATCGGATCGTGCACCAACGCCCGGCTGGAAGACCTTCGGGAAGCCGCGTCCGCGCTTCGGGGAAGGAAGGTGGCCACCGGGGTTCGCGCGCTCGTGGTGCCGGGCAGCGCCGCTGTCCGGGCCCAAGCCGAGTTCGAAGGGCTCGACCAAATCTTTAAGGACGCTGGCTTCGAGTGGCACCGGGCCGGGTGCTCCATGTGCCTCGGAATGAACGGGGACACCGTCAAACCGGGACACCGGAGCGCGTCGACCTCCAACCGGCCCTATGAAGGCCGGCAAGGCCCAGGGTCGCGAACCCACCTGGTCTCGCCTTTGACCGCGGTGGCGACCGCCGTCCGGGGCAAGATCACCGATCCTCGGACGAGTTAACCGAGGCCCGTTTGGGCTCGAGTCTGATCACCTTCATGAAACCAGGGGCGGGGCGACCGGCCAAATGGGCTGCCGACAAGGGTGTCTTTCATCTTGCATGAAGATCAGGGATGACCCTGGTGCGGGCACAAGAACCACCATCGCCGTTCGATATCCTTGGTCCAAGTCGATTCGGGGCGGCCAAAGGTCATCTCAGGGGTAGTTCAAAACGTCCCAACCCGACCCAAGGCGCGGGTATCATCCGCCAACTTCCTGAACGGGGCGAGACCATGAAACGCACTTTCCAGCCCAATAACCGAAAACGGAGCAAGACCCACGGGTTTCGCATTCGCATGCGGACGACCGACGGTCAGAACGTGCTCAAGCGGCGCCGCCAGCGCGGCCGTCGTCGGTTAGCTGCTTGAAGGGGCCGGGCAAGGCCCGTTTTGAAGAAATCTTCTCAAAGGGCCAGCAAGTCTCGTCTGAGTCTTTTCGACTCTGTTGGTCGTCTGGTACGGGCCAGATCGGCGTGGCGACGTCCCGGGCCATCGGATGCCACGCCCGTAGGAACAGGCAGAAGCGACGGGCCCTGGCCGCCTTCGCCGAGTTCAAGCAGGAGATCTCAGGGATTGATGTCGTCTTACTGGTCAAAGCCCGCGCCGCAGGAGCCTCATGGAACGCGCTCGTGACCGAACTCCAGGGACTTTTGTCCGAGGTCTCTCGAAGGTCCCTTCACGCCTCGGGACTGCCATGATCCGCGCCTATCAGGTGTCGACATCCTGGATGCCTGCGACTTGCCGGTACACACCCTCTTGTTCCCAGTACACTTTGGAGGCGGTCGAGCGCTATGGCCTGGTTCGAGGTTCTTGGATGGGGCTCCGGCGCATCGCCCGTTGCCACCCTTTCCACCCCGGCGGCCATGATCCCGTCCCTTGATCTCCGATGAGCCAGAACCCTAATCCTCGCGGCAACCTGATCCAGTTCATGCTGATCATGTGCGTGGCCTTCCTCGGCCTCCAGTTGCTCTTTCCTCCGCGACAGGCCGACCCCCGAAGCTCGAAAGAGATCTGGGAACAGATGGTCAAAATGAACGCCGAGGGCCGCGATGTCGACATCGCGGCCATCCAAGCGCAATACATCGCCAAGCTGAACCAGGACAAGTCCAACAAGGCGATCACAGAAGATGAGTTCAGGGCCTCCGAACTGCGCGCTCAAGTCCTTGTGGCCGACACCCAGCTCAAGAGCGGGATCTTTCGGGAGAAAGACCCGACCAAGAAAGCCCTGGTCCATATGAAGCTCGACCGGGCATACCTCGGGCTCCAGTCCAAGTATTCCGCTTACCACACGACGCCCCTATGGGCCGAGCCGGTGGCCGTGGCCCCGCTCGGCGACCGCCTGCCCGCCACAGAACTCTCGGCCGACCAGCTTTACAACACGATCGTCGAGGAACTCTCGGTCATCAACCGCGACCAGATGGTCTTTGGCCTCTTTCCCGGCTGGCCGTTCATCGACGGGCTCGTGAAGGCGACCGGCTCGGTTCCAGGTTTCAGCTACTGGTTCGCCGCGTTCCTCTTGGCCGTGGTGGTCAGGATCGCGGTCTATCCGCTCGCCATGCGACAGTTCCGGTGGGGCAAGCAGATGCAACAGCTGCAACCCTACGTCAAGGAAGTCCAAGAAAAGTTCAAGGACAAGCGGACCGGCCAAGTGCCGCCGGACAAGCAGGCCGAAGTCTCGGCCGAGGTGATGAAGCTCTACCGCGAGTACGGGATCAATCCTCTGGCAGGCTGCGGCCCAGCCCTGGTGCAGATCCCGTTCTTCCTGGCGATCTTCCAGTGCATGCAGTTTTATCGTTTCGAGTTCACCGCCGGAACCTTCCTCTGGATCCAGCCGGGGGCGACCAAGTTTCTGGGCCTGCAGCTCGCGCCAAACCTGGCCCAGGTCGACCAACTGCTTGTGATCTTTTACGGCGTTTCGATGGTCGTGAGCCAGATGCTCATGCCCGTGAGCGATCCGACCCAGGTCCGTCAACAGCGCATCATCGGCTTTGTCATGTCGATCGTGATCACGGTGGGCATGTTCTTCTATCCGGTTCCTTCGGCGTTCACGCTCTATTGGGTCTTCGCCAACGTGCTCGCCACGGTCCACGCGCTTTATGCCTACCGGCAACCGGCCCCTCCGTTGCAGAAAGTCGCGACGGTCAAGGGAGGGCAACTTCCCAAAAAGGGCCGGTTTATCGAGATGTTGGAAGCAAACATGAAGCAAGCCCAAGAAAACGGGGCGCCCAAAACGAACGGAACCGTCGATCCGGCCTTTTTCGGCAAGACCGGTTCGCCAAGAAAGGGTAAGAAGGGCAAATGACAGTGTCGCCGCAAGGCACAATCGAGACAACCATGGACGCAATCGAGACCACCGCCTCCTCGCTGGAACTAGCCGTGGCCCAAGCCGCCGAATCACTAGGTGTGGCGCCCGACCAGGTCGAGGCGACCATCTTGGAAGAGACGAAAGGACTCTTCGGCAAGGCCCAGGTCCGGATCAGGGCGACGATCAAGGAGGCACCGGCCCCCAAGGCTCGCCGCACGACCAAGAAGGCGGCCGAGCCCAAGGCCGCGCCTCAGGAAGAACCTGAAACGACTCCTGAAGCTGTGGTGACGGTCGAAGAGTCGGGAGCGACCCTGGACGAGCGGCCCGACGTCGTCGCGTCTGACGCCGACGCCGACGTCCTTCGCTCATGCCTAGAGGAACTCCTGTCCAACTCTGGGCTTGAGATCGAGATCGAGAGCGTCAACCTTGGCGGCCGCTATGTCAACTTTGAGCTGGGCGGAAAGGACACCGGCTACGTGATCGGGCGGCGCGGCGAGACCCTCAACGCCCTCCAATACCTTTTGAACGTCATCTCGGCCCGCAAGCTCTCGAACGGCGTTCGCGTGACCGTCGATGGCGCGCACTATCGGAGCAAGAGGGCCGAGGTCCTCACCAAGCTTGCGACCGACATCGCCGAGGAAGTGCGCAAGCGGGGCGAAGAGGCCGTTCTGGACGCGTTGCCGGCTTTCGAGAGGCGGGTCATCCATCAAGCTCTTTCTGAAATTGAAGGCGTCGTCACCTACAGCGAGGGCGAAGAGCCCGAGCGCCGGGTCGTGATCGCGCCGGCCACCTAGGGGGATGCGCTTCCCGAATCCGCTGGAGCCCGGGGCCCACATCCGTGTGGTCTCTCCGGCCTCGCCTGCCCGGCCTGACCAGACTCAGAAAGGCGTAGAGACCCTCCAACAGGCCGGGTATGGCGTGAGCTTTGGACGGTTCGTCTACGAGTCTGACGGCTATCTGGCTGGCACCGACGAGCAGCGGGCCGCCGACCTCGCCGAGGCCTTCGAAGATCCGGAGGTCGACGCCGTTTTCTGCTCTCGCGGCGGATACGGCTGTGCCCGGCTCTTGAACCGGCTCGACCTGGACCGAATGGCCGCAGCAGAAAAGGTCTTCTGCGGGTTTAGCGACGTCACGACACTCCATCTGGCCTTGAACCGACGGGGCCTCGTGACATTTCACACGCCGATGCTCCTGACCTTGTCGGTCGATCGGCCCGGGTGGGTCGTCGATTCGCTTCTGGCTTGCCTGGCCGGGCGTGACCCATTGACGGCGGCAGGGGCCACGGGACAGTCGGTCGTTGGGGGCCGTGCCCGTGGCCTGTTGACCGGAGGATGCCTCTGCCTCCTCTGCGACAGCATCGGCACCCCCGACGCCTTGGACGCGCGAGACAAGATCGTCCTGATCGAGGACGTCGACGAGCCACCTCACCGAGTCGACGCGATGCTCACGCATCTGATCCATGCGGGGGTCTTGGATGGAGTCCAGGGGATCGTTGTCGGCGAGATGACAAGGACCGACGAGAGCCCCGATCATGCCATCGGCGCTTGGCCCTGGCGGCGGATCGTCGAAGACCGATTGGCCCCGTTGAACGTCCCTATGGTGATGGGCTTTCCGTTCGGTCATGTTCATGCCCCGGTCTCTCTTCCTTTGGGCGCTACCGTCGAGTTGGACGCCGATGCGGGTTCTCTCAGGCTGTTGGAGGCGCCGTGCGTCGCTGGCTGATCGCGGCCGTCTGTCTTCCCGCTCTTGGCATTGGCCAAGTTTGGGAAAAACCGGTGGCCCCCGGGCTCGTTTACCGGATGGAGGTCGACCTAAAAGCGCCTCGGGTCGTGCACGCGCTGCGGTTTTCTCGGGGGGCACCGGGCCTGGAACTCCGTCCTGAACTGGCCCAGGGCACGGTCTATGGCAGGGAAGACGATAAGAAGGGCCGGGAACCGCTCTCGGCGATAGCCGAGTCGAACAAAGCCCTTGCGGCGGTGAACGGAGACTTTTTCCCGTGGACTGGTGATCCCCTTGGGGCCATGGTCCGGAATGGAGAGCTCGTCAGCAAACCCTTCAAAGGACGGGCCGCATTTGGCTGGGGGCCACAGTTCGCTGGAGCGATGAAGCTGGAATGGACGGCCGAGATCGATGGGCCCGGAGTCGGCCCCATGCCGATCCAGGGCCTGAACGAGGAGTGTGGCCCGAACCAAGTCGTGCTGAACACGGGTTGGGCCGGTGGGGCCACTGGTTCCCGGGAGTCGTTACAGATCGTTCTTGATTGGCCCGAGCCCCTTGCGCCGGTCACGGCCCGATCGGCCCAAGTCGTCACCGTCGTCGAGTCGGCCGCACGGATCCCGGTCGGTCGCTCACAAGCTGTCGTCACGGCAAACGGGACAGCGGCCCAACGCCTCAAGGCCTTGAAGAAGGGCGACACTGTGAAGATCAAAGTTCAGACGACGGGTGTGGATTGGGAGAAGGTGGACTCAGTGGTCGCTGGGGGCCCGATGCTCGTCTTGGGCGGAAAAGCCGTCGACGAATCGAAGACCGAAGGGTTCGGGATTGAGTTTTCGAACCGGCGCCACCCTCGGACCGCCATCGGCGCCACCCTCGAAGGGGACGTGTGGTTGGTCGTGATCGAGGGCCGTCAGCCCATGAGCAGCGGAGCGACGATCGGCGAGACGGCCAAGATCATGGCCGATCTTGGATGCTCCTCTGCGATCAACCTGGACGGCGGGGGCAGCTCCCAACTTTGGATCCGCGGGATGACCGCCAACCGGCCGAGCGACGGGTCAGAAAGACCGATCGCCAACGCCTTGCTCGTCTTGGCCCCCGAGTTCACTGTCTCAAGCTCGAAGGTGGTCATCAAAGGCCAGGCGCAAGTCGCAGTCGGCCAGGCCACAGACCTGTCGGTCGTCGACGAGCGGGGGAACCGAGTTCCGAACTCGCAAATCGTCTGGTCTTCCATGGGCGACGCTTGGATCGACCAAAGCGGCCGGTTGCGAGGGATGGCCCCGGGATCGGCCACGGTGCAGGCTTGGGTGCACGGCCAGTTGGCCAAAATCACAGTCCGGGTGGAACGGCCTGGGCCGAAAGCATCAGAGTGACCGACTCCGAGACCGCATTGATGGAACCTGCCTACCGTTCGCCCCGGTAATGTTGGCGAATCAATGTTGGTCAGCATACTAGCCAGCGTCGCGCTTGCCACGGGAGCCGAGGCGCCCAAGCTTCTCCGCTTTCCCGACGTCCACGGCGACACGATCGCCTTTGTCTATGCTTCAGATATCTGGACGGCCGACCTGAACGGCGGTTTCGCCCGGCGCCTGACGACCCACCCAGGGTCTGAATCCAGTCCAAGGTTTTCGCCCGATGGCAAGTGGATCGCCTTTACGGCCCAATACGACTCGGGCCTCCCCCAGGTCTATGTCATCCCTGCCGAGGGCGGTACCCCAAAGCGACTGACATTCGAGCCGAAACCGTTCAGCGTGACGGGATGGACCCCGGACGGCAAGATCGTCTGTGCCTCCTCCTATGGCTCGGCTTTCACGCCGCGACTGTGGCTGGTCGATCCGAACCGGGGCATGCTCCAAAGAACCGACCTTGGCGAGTTCACCAACGGTTCTTACTCTCCGGACGGCAAACAGATCGCATTCAATAGGAACAACTCCTACGCCTTCAACTGGCGACTCTATCGCGGCGGTACTCAGGGCCGAATCGCGTTCTGGGATTTCGAATCAAAGAAATACTGGGAGGCGCCTGCCGGCCGAGAGCAGAACTACTGGCCGATGTGGATCGGGGACAAGGTCTATTACCTCTCCGACAAGGCCGACAAGAACTTGAACCTCTGGAGCTACGACACTGGCACCAAGAGACAGACCCAGTTGACCCAGTTCAAGGACGGGGACATCAAAAACCCGCAGTTTGACTCCAAGACCATCGTGTTCGAGAGGAACGGCGGGCTCTTTGCGTTCGACGTGGCGTCCGGCAAAGTCAACGAGCTTTCACCGCTTATTCGGGGCGATCTGATCAACGCCAGGCCGCGGTACCGCCGCTTTGGCGACTCGGTCCAAGGCTTCGCCCTCTCCCCGAGCGGCAAACGGGTCGTCGTGGAGGCGCGGGGCCAGCTTTATTCGGTTCCCGCCACCCAAGGCGAGACCAGGCCGCTCGCGAGCTCCAAGAGCCGGGACACGTCTCCCAGTTGGTCCCCAGATGGGCAGACGATCGCGTTTCTGAGCGACCGGACGGGCGATTGGGCTATCTATACCGTGCCGCAAATGGGGGGCGAGCCCAAAATGATCAAAACTCCGGCGAGCGACAAGATCCGCCGCTTTGGCTGGTTCCCAAACAGCAAGAAGATCGGCTACACGACGGTCGACAGTGCCGTCTCGATTGTGGACTTAGAGTCTGGAAACATTGAGAAGGTGTTCCAGAATCCCTCAGGCGGCCTGTCCATGGACTTCTCGCAAGACGGATCGTGGATCGCGTATCTGAAGACCCAACCCAACTTCATGGAGGCGGTCTACCTCTACAATGTCCGGGACAAGAAGCACCACAAGGTCACCGAAGGCTACTATGGCGATGCTGGCGTGGCCTTCGACCTCACCGGCAAGTACCTCTACATCGTCTCGAACCGAACCTTTGGGTCGAGTTTTGACGCCTTCCAGGGCCCCAGCCTCTTTCAGCAGAACGTCCAGCGTGTTTATGCTCTGATGCTGACCAAGGGTCAGACGAACCCGCTCATCCCACCGAGCGACGAAGAGCCCGAGGTCAAACAGGTCGAAGCCAAAGCCCCGGACACCAAGCCGGAAGACAAGCCGGCCCAGGGCGAGAAGAAGGAGCCGGAAGCGATGAAGATCGATCTGGACGGCTTGGATCAAAGAATGATCGCCCTTCCGTGGCCTCCGGGCAGCTACCCGATCTTGGTCGGGGTCGAGAACGGTGTTCTGACCATCGCCAACGGGAATCTGGTGAAGTTCGACATGAACTCGCGCCAGCCCCAGACGATCCTTCCCAATGCCGGGTTCGCCCTGTCCTTCAACGCCAAGAGAACCAAGTTCGCCTATTCGACCGGTGGGGGCGTGGCGATCGCCGATGTCCGACCCGGGGTCGAGCCTGGCAGCGGCCGCGTCAATGTGGGCGACATCGGCCGCCAGTGGGATCCGATGGCCGAATGGGAACAGATCTATTGGGAAGCCTGGCGGCACCAGCGAGACCTGTTCTACGACAAGAACATGCTCGGATTGGACTGGGACGCGGTCGGCAAGAAGTACGCCGCCCTCCTGCCCTACGTGGCCCATCGTAACGACCTCAACTACTTGCTCGGCCTCATGATCGGCGAACTCGGCACTGGCCACGCCTACATCACCAGTCCAGGCGACACTGGCTTCCAGCCCCAAAGCGTCCCCGTCGGACAGCTTGGAGCCGACTATCGCGTCGTCGGAGACAAGATTCAGTTCGCCAAGATCTATCGCGGCCTTAACTTCGAGGAGCCCCGGCGCGGGCCTCTGGGCGCACCTGGGATCGAAGTCAAGGATGGGGAGTACCTACTGGCCATCAACGGCGAGCCAGTCGATGCCAAGACGGGAGTCCATCAGTTCCTCGTGGACAAAGTCGAGAAAGCCGTCAAGCTGACTGTCAACGATTCGCCGACCATGGCCGGATCCCGCGAGATCGTGGTCAGACCGATCGGCGACGAATCGGATCTTCGGTACATCGATTGGGTCGAAGGCAACCGGCGCACAGTCCGCGAAAAGTCTGGCGGAAGGATCGGCTATCTGCATGTCCCGAACACTTCCGTCCAGGGCATCATCGAGTTCCTCAAAGGTTTCTACAGCAATAGCGACGCCGAAGCCTGGATCATCGACGAGCGTTACAACGGAGGTGGGTTCATCCCGACATTCTTCATCGAAGCTTTGCAAAGACAAATGCAGACGATGTTTGTCCCAAGATATGGAGAGAACGTCCCGATGCCTTCGCAGAGCCTCCAAGGTCCGATGGTGATGCTCATCAACGAGTTCGCCGGGTCGGGCGGGGACATGCTTCCCTGGCTGTTCAAGCGCAACAAGCTTGGCCCGCTCATTGGAACCCGGACCTGGGGAGGCCTCGTCGGAATTCAAGGCGGGGTGCCGCTTGTCGACGGGGGTTCCGTGACGACTCCTGGTTTTGGGATCTTCGACACCCAGACCGGCGAGTTGATCGCCGAGAACAAAGGTGTCGATCCGGACATCGAGGTCGACGCCCGGCCCGATCTGGTCGCCCAAGGCCGCGACCCCGTGCTGGAAAGGGCCATGGAGCATGTGACCAAGCAGCTACCTAAGGAAAAGAGGCGCCTACCGGCCCCGATCTTCCCCAAATTCGGCCAACCATAGCCTCTGAATGTAGAGACACCGGGCCTTGCCGTTCGGCAAGGCCCGGCGGAGTTCCGGCGATTCTCACGGGTGGGCTCGTTCTCGCGCGTCCAAAGATCCCCTTGGTAAGTGAGTGGAAATGGGAACGACGAGAACTCGCAAGCACCTTGGGGAGATCCTGGTCGTCAATAAGCTGATAACGAAGGAACAGCTTGATTCGGCCCTGGCGGAACAGCAGCGGACTCTCCGACCCCTTGGCCAGCTCCTCGTTTCCAAAGGATGGATCTCGACAAAGTTGCTGCTTCAAGCCTTGGCCGCGCAGCGTGGAGTCGCCGCTTGGCACCTCGAAGAATCGCCACCCCAGCGCGAAGCCCTCGCCAAACTGGCCGTTTCAGTGTGCGAGGAACGGACGATCTTGCCCGTGAAGATTCAAGGGGACTTGCTCTTTTTGGCGATGAGGGATCCTGACGAGATTGAGACCATCGACCTCGTCAGGAACGTCACGGGCTTTCGGATCGAGCCGGTCATGGTTGACGAGACGCTCTTGCTCAAAGCGATAAAAGACTTGTCGGCCAACTGGTCCGAAGGGCCTCGAAGCCAGGTGGACATCCTCGTCCGAGAGGCGGCCAAGGACTTCTCGCGCAAGCGTGACCAAGGGAGGTCCAACGAGCGCCAAGTCTTGACCGAGGCCGAAGCGAGGCCCGTCGTCAGCTTGGTGAATCAGATCATCTCCGAGGCGATCGACGCCCGCGCGAGCGACGTGCATATCGAGCCGTGCGAGGACCGCATCGAGGTCCGGTACCGGATCGACGGCGTCGTCCACCTCAAGGCGGTAATCCCCGTCGACTTGGGCCCGGCCCTGACCACTCGCGTCAAGATCATGGCCGAGATCGATATTGCCGAGCATCGGTTGCCGCAGGACGGACGCGTCGCCGTCGAAAAAAACGGGCGCGAGATCGACTTGCGAGTCAACACCATCCCGAGCGTGTTCGGGCAGAGGATCGTCCTTCGGATCCTCGACCAGACGATCGCTTTGCGGGAGCTGGAAGACTTTGGCTTCACGGACAACAACCTTTGGCTCCTGAAGACCATGATCCAGCGGCCATACGGCCTCTTCTTGGCGACAGGCCCTACTGGAAGCGGCAAGACCACGACCCTCTACAGCTGCCTGGCCTCGATCAAGGAAACCCGGGGCAATATCATGACCTGCGAAGACCCGGTCGAGTATCTGATCGACGGCATCAGCCAGTCGCAGATCCATGAGAAGATTGGGCTGACCTTCGCGGCCACGCTCAGGGCCATGTTGCGCCAAGACCCCGATGTGGTCTTGATCGGTGAGATCCGTGACCAAGAGACTGCGGAAACGGCGATCCGGGCGTCCATGACCGGCCACTTGGTCTTGAGCACGGTCCATACGAACGATGCCCTCTCGACCCTTCCTCGGCTTCTCGATATGGGTGTCGAGCCATATCTCTTGAGCACGTCCCTGATCGGAACGATGTCCCAAAGGCTCCTTCGCAAGGTGTGTACGAAGTGTCAGACCCAGGTCGAACCGACCGAAGCCGAGACCGAGTTCCTGGCTTCTCAGTTTGGGCTGACCCAGGTTGGCCCGCTATATCGAGGCACCGGATGCCAAGCGTGTGGCGGAACTGGGTTCAAGGGGCGAGTGGGGGTCCACGAGGTCATGCCAGTGACCCAGGACATCGCCCACTTGGTCGCGTGCAAAGCGCCGATCGATCAAGTGAGGGAAGTCGCCGTCCAGTTTGGCTATGTGACGATGCAGGAAGACGCCGTCCGGCGCGTGCTGAACGGTACGACCACTCTGGAAGAAGTCAGAAGAGTGATCTCGTTCGACCTGGTCGCCCCTGGCCGAACATGTTCAGTCCTGCAGGCGGCCTAGGGCAGGTAGTCTCGAGCCGCCTTGGGCACGCAGTTCCGAGCTTTTGCCTCGCTTTTGCATCGGCGAGACCCGTCAGTCCGTGACGGGTACACGGCCATCGGTTGCTTCTTGGCGGGCTTGATCGTCCTTGGCTTGGGCGTGGCCTTTCAAGTGACGCAGAATGCCGTTTGGCTGTCCGCGGCGGCTGTTGTTGCTGTGGCCGCCGTAGCAATGGTAAAACGGCCCAAACGTGGGCCCGATCGGGGGGACGTTTTTGAGAACCTTTTGCGCCAGTTGGCGAGTTTTGAGGCTCAAGGAACTTTGGAAAGTCGGGTCCACCCCGAGCTCTCGGCAAAATTGGAACGCGGGGCGGCGGCTGTCTTGGAGATCGAGACCCTTGCGAAGGCGCTTCCAGACAAGAGCCTGGCCGAACGCTGTTTTGAGGCGAGCACTGAGGCGCTCTGGGACTCTGTTTGGGCCGGTCGCCACTTGGTACGTCTCAAGGGCCACCGCGTGAAGACGTTCGAGAAAAAGTGTGCGGACGAAAGCTTTGGGGTCACGGCCCTGGCAAACGTCGAATCGCTGGTCCAAGAGATCGAGGCGCTGCGTCAAGGCCTGAGGCCAGAGGGTCTTGAAAAGACCGCCACACTCACCGGGATTCAACTCGCTCTCGAACACTTGGACGATCACCTGCGAGCAGAGAAGGAAGAGCGGCAGTCCGCTGAAACGAGGCTCTAAGGGAGTCAGCCTGTAAGCCGGATTCTGTCTTTGTGCGACGATTTGTCTGATGCGGCCAACCCGGGGGCTCGCCGGGCCGGGTCACCGCCCCCCTATTTGGCCTTGCTTCCGGCGGGGTTTGCCGAGCCGTCCCGGTCACCCGGAACGCTGGTGGGCTCTTACCCCACCGTTTCACCATCACCCTTGCGGGCTGTCTGCTTTCTGTTGCACTTTCCGTCGGGTCGCCCCGCCCTGGCTTGCGCCAGGCGCCGTGCCCTGTGAAGTCCGGACTTTCCTCCCCTCCCAGCATTGGGAAGAGCCGTCGCCCGGCTGACTCCAACTTTGATTATGACTGATCGTAGGCCAAAGACCTGTCACAATCAGCCTTGCGGGTGACGCATCACGAACACGAGCCCACGAACCCGGAGGTAGTCGAGGAGGACGAGCTACGTGAACTTCTCGACCGATTGCATATGCCCCCGGAACTCTTCTTGGACGATCACCTTCAAACAAAGGTCAAGATCACTGACGTGGTGGAAGCGACCAGCTTCAGCACCGGTGAAGTCCGCAAAGCCCTCGCCGATCTCCGAGAGGAGCGGCTCACCCGAGTTCTCCGCGAGCTAGAGGAGCCGCTCTATCGAGTCGAACGGCCGGGGCACCCGCCGCCGGATCCAGCCGCCAGAAGCGGTCCAGGGCAATGGCACGCGATGAGAGATTCGATCCTCAACGATTTGCCTCAGGTCGGGATGGTCGTCGTGCGGCAGAAGAAGGAACTGAGCCCCGAAGAGCGACAGCAGGAGCAGGATCACCATCGGATCTCGAACATCGTTCTTTGGGGGCTTTTGATCCTGATGACAACCTTGATCGTCAGTATGGTGATTCCGATCCTTGCAGGCCGCTGAGGTTGTGAACCAGCCTGGCCTATCGGATGTCAAGGCTCGCCGGTACCCTGGGTTGGCCCATGGCCGAGCGCGAGTTCAAGCTCTACGACACGATGACGCGGCAGGTTCGGCCGCTCCAGCCTCTGGAACCGGGCCACCTGAAGTTCTACACCTGCGGACCGACGGTCTACAGCTACGCCCACATCGGGAACTTCCGCTCGTTCTTGGCCGCTGACTTGGTGGCGCGGACGGCCCGAGCCCTCGGTTGGCGCGTGAGCTGGGTCACCAACATCACCGATGTCGGGCACCTCACGCAAGACGACGTCGCCGACGCCGGCGGCGAGGACCGGATGGAGAAAGCGCTGAAAAGCAAAGAAGGCGAGAGGTTCGCCAACGTCTGGGACTTGGCCGAGTTCTACACGAGGGCCTATCTTGAGGATTGGGCTCGATTGAACCTCTCCGAGCCGACTGTTCGGCCCAAGGCGACCCAGCATGTCCGTGAGCAGATCCTGATGGCTTTGGCCCTGGTAGAGCGGGGCAACGCCTATGAGACGCCGACCGGGGTCTACTTTGACGTCGAAAGCCAGCCCGACTATGGCAAGCTCAGCGGGAACACGCGCGACAAGCTGCAAGAGGCCGTCCGTGACGTCGTGCTCGACGAGAACAAGCGCCGCCAGGCCGATTTCGCGCTTTGGAAAAAGGACGACAAGCATTTGATGCAATGGTTCTCTCCCTGGGGCTGGGGCTTTCCCGGATGGCACATCGAGTGCTCAGCCATGGCTCGGGCTTACCTGGGGGACACGATCGACCTTCACAGCGGTGGCGAGGACAACGCCTTCCCTCACCACGAGTGCGAGATCGCCCAGAGCGAGGCGTTCACTGGCAAACCTTTCGCCAACCATTGGATGCACGTCAGGTTCCTTCAGGTCGAGGGCGAGAAGATGGCCAAGTCCGCCGGCAACTTCTTCACTGTCCGGGACTTGATCGGCGAAGGGTTCGACCCAATCGCCCTACGCTATGCACTCATCAGCGTGCCCTACGGCAAGCCGATGAACTTCACGATCCAGCTGCTTCGGGACGCTGAGGGCAATGTTGGGAGGTTCCGTGAGGCCCGCCGCCGGGCGGCGGGCTCCGCTCTACTCCCCTCATCTTCGGGGGCTGCGCCCCCTGCAGACGCGGGGGGGGATTCCGGAGCCGAGCTTGCGGCCAACCTCGACCGAATCTACGACGAAGCCCTGGAAGCCATGTGCCACGACCTCAACACGTCGGTCGCCATCGCCAAGGCCCTGGAGGGCGTCAAGGCGGTGCTCAGGGAGCCGTCGCTCGACGGAAGCATGGGCGAGGCTGCTGTGCGGTTCTTAGACCAGGTCGAGGCTCTCCTTGGGATATGCCCTGTGGAGCGAGACGATGCCGGGGCTTGCGAGACGGCTTTGATCGACGGTCGTGCGATCGAATCGTGGATCGACGAACGCACGGCGGCGAAGTCCGCCAAGGACTTTGCTCGGGCCGACGCGATCCGGGAGAAGCTTGCTTCCGAGGGGATCGAGCTGCGGGACAGCCCGGAGGGCACGACCTGGAGCCGGAAGCCTAAGCTCTAAGGCAGCTTTACTTCGTCAACACCCATTCGTCCGTGCATCGGCCGTCGGTGCCCAGATGCCGATAGGTGAGCTTCCGGTCGTCGATGTCCATCACGCCGAACCCATGACCGGCTTTGTAGACGGCGGTCCAGGGCTTCCACGTATCGGGCTTGTCGGCGAACTGAGGGTCATAAATTGGCCCTCCCCCAGCTCCTTCGATGACGAAGACGATTCCCCGGGTCTTCGTCACCGTGCGGCCGTCGAACTTTCGATCCAACTTCCAGTCGCCCTTCGCCAGTCGGTCTGAGGAGGCTCCTTCCATGCCGTCGATCAAGACTGGGTGCGTCCGTTGATAGTTGTGGACGTGTCCGCAAAAGACGACGTCCACGCCCCCTTTGGCCAAAGTCTCGACCACGCTCCTCATCGCACGATAGTCTTGATCCTTCTTGGAAGAATGAAAAGGAGGCTGGTGCCAACTCGCGAACCGCCACGTCTTCTTTCGGCCCTTCTCAAGCTCTCTTTCAAGCCAGCCGCGCATGACCGGGTCGTTCCAATTGACATAGGGATTGGCGTCAAGAACGACCCAAAACGTGTCGCCGAACTCGAAACTGAAGTTGGCGGCCCGCGGATAGCTCGGGCCTGCGTTCGACAGGAACCGCTTTTGGGCCTCAACCGGGCCAGACAGGACCGGCGTGTTCTTGGCCCCCGGTACTGTCAGGGGACCGTTCAACGGCTGGTTCCAATAATAGAAGTAGGCCAGCGCGTCCGGGTACTTCCCAAGGTTGCGGTAAAGCGTATCGTGGTTACCGGGAACGGCGACGGTCACCGATTGCGAAGCCAATGGGGCTCCGCGCGACGGCCCGGGTGTTGTCTCGAAGTACTGTGGCCAAAAGCGGGTCCGGTATTCGCTCACCCGACCGTGATCGTAAACGATGTCGCCCGTGATCAAGGTGAGTTGTGGCTTTTGGAGCCAGGCTTGGTGGGCGACCTCCTTCTGTTGTCGGGTGCCGAAACCGCAATCGCCGAACACGACGGCCCTGAGCTTGCCAGTCTTGGGAAGGTCGAAACTGGACCGAAAGACCGTCGAGCCACCCGACTGCACAGCATAGTGCACCGTCGAACCAGGTTCCGACGGACCGACTTGGGCGCTCCATACCTCGTGTGAAGGCGTGCTGGGAACGTCGACCGTGCGAAGTTGGGTCGCTTCGGCGAACTGGTCCCTTCCGAAAGCAACTCGGAACGATTTCCGAGGCTTGGAAGCCCAAACAATGGCCGCTGTCCCGGGGGCTCCCGAGCCCAGTTGCACGGACGGTCGGGCGACGAAGATGTCGTCGGCGATCTGCCCTTGGGCCAGGACGAGACCGACCAGGAAAGGGGTCACAGCCTCATTCTGGCCCAGGGGCCAACCTTCACTTCTTGGTCGTGACGCCAGCGATGGCCCGGTCGAGCTTGGCCAGGGCAGTGGCATCGCCCGTCAGGTTCACGAAGTTGGCGGTCACTTTACGCTTGTCGTAAACGAGGACGGTGTTCTTTGTCGCTGCGCTCAGGTCGATCTTATAGTCCTTGACAGCTGGCTCCTTTGAGGGGACCCAGGTCAAACTGACGTTCTTCAACCCGTTGGAAGTGGCGAGGCTCGTCAGGCGCTGGGTGGGGGCCTTTCCAGACTTCTCGACAAAGACGAAATACGCCTTGAACTGGTCTCGCGGGCCGCGGCTGGCGTTCAGCTTGGCGATGTGCGACTCGAGCCGCTTGGCGATCGGGCCGAGGTTGGCGTTGGTGTCGTTGGTGACCCAGACGACCACAGCCGGGTTGAACGGGTACTTGCACACCATGCAGGTGTCTGTGCCCTTCTCCGGTCCGGTCACGTGGTGGGGGTCAAAGGCGGAGGCCATCTCGCCTGGCTGAAGGCCAGACCGGACGGCTCCGGCAACGGCAAAGGCGGCCACACTGGCCAGGGCGATGACGGTGGTGTTTCTCATGGAGGGTGCAAAAAAGCCGGGCCCAACTCGAAGGGCCCGGCTTGGAACCGGGCCTTACTTCGCGATCCTGGCGACCATGTCGCAGATCGCTTCGCAACCGGCTTCGTCGCCCTTCACATTGGTGGCGGCTTTCACGACCTTCCAATCTTTGTAGGCGATAACCGTGTTCTTGACCGAGGAGTCAAGGTTGATCTTGTAGGCAGCGACGGCCTCGTCCTTCTTGCCCACGACGGCGAAGCTGACGTCCTTGGCGCCGCTCTTCTCGGCGACAGCCTGCATCTTGCCCGCGCAGGCCATGCAGTCCTTGCTCGGGCCGACATAGACGATCATGGCTTGGAATTCCTTGCCCTTGTGGCTCTCAACGTTTTGCTGGAGGCTCTTGGCGATCTTGACAAGGTTCTCTTCCGACTCGCCATTGACCCAAACTTGAACCTGTGGGCGGCTCTTGTAGGTGCAAGGGAAGCAAGCGTCCTTGCCAGCGAGCGGGCCAGCAACGAAGGTCGGGTGGAACGGGCTGACGGACTCGCCGATCTTGAGGCCGGACTCGACCGACTTGAAGGCAAATGCCGAGGCGACGATAGCGGCGGCGGCGACGCCGAGGCTGAGCTTGAGATTCATTCGGTTTCTCCTGGAGTATCGATGAGAAAGCCCGTCAAAGGCTTCCTGCATCTGTACAAATCTTAGGACGTCTATAAAAAGTTCCCGGGTAACAGAGGGCCTACCGAAGAGGTAGGGCCATTGGCGGCCGGCATCGCGATCGGCCAGCGAACCAACAAGTCATGGACCCGCTGGTTTTCAAAGGGGCATTGGGGTGCGCCAGTTTCCGATCGGTTCGGCCGAACTATCGGCCTGGCCGCTACAGATGCAATTTAGCTCCGGTCAGAGGATCTCCTGTCGTCCGCTCCGCGGATCCGGTTGGGGAGATCACGGACTCCTGGCCTTTCAGCTACCCTGCTGGCCCTGTTGGAGCCGCTTTTCAAGCGCGTCCAATTCAGCTTCGACGCCTTCGGCCGAGACGGTCTCGCTGGCGGTCGATGGCGCGGCGGTCGCCAAACCAAGCTTCTCTTCAAGCTTCTTAAGCTCCTCGTCGGCCGCAAAGTCCATCGCCTGATCCTCCATCTGCATCATCTTGCCTTGAAGCGATCCGGCCATCATCTCCTGCCTCGCGGCAGCCTCGGCCTGCTTGTCCTTGATCTTGTCCCTGGCGGCGGCGAAGCTCCCCTCGTACTCGTTCTCGAAGGTCAGGCCCTCGAGGGTCTTGCTGATCGCCGATTGGATCTGGCTTTGCTTCCACTGGGCCTTGAGCGCAAGGGCCTCGGCTGTCTTGCGCCGGACTTCCTCCTCCTGGCGCTTGATCGCGACCTTCACCTGCTCGACCGTCTCGATGGCGGCGGCAAGGGTCGGGCGAAGCGACTCGAGCGTGGCGTCGGTCGTGGCCTTTTCGCGAAGGAAGTTCCTGGCCAACTCCCGATTGCCCTGCTTCAGCGCGGTGGCGGCCTGCTGTTCCAATTGGGCCGATTTCCGCTGAGCCTCCTCCATCATGCCTTGAAGGCGGTTCTTTTGAGTGATCGCTTGGACCGCCTTCTCACGGTTAGCGACCAAAGCTTGAGTCATGTCCCGGCGTGCTTGATCCAGCATGACCTCGGGATCCTCGAGCTTGTCCATGGCGCGGCCGAAGATCGCGCGGAGCCAGGCGAAGAAACGCTTCATGAATGCCTCAGTTTAAGCCCCGGCATTATACATCCCGAACCAAGAGGGGCCCATGCTGGGCGAGTCCCATGGTTCTTGGGCCTGGGGCTGGTGACATCTGCGTTCTTGCCGACGTATCAAAGAGCAGTGGTTGGTCTCTTGGGCCGACCCTACCTTCACTTATCCCGGAAGTTGCCATGAAACGATATGTTTACGCGGCCGTGATTTCGGCCGCCCTCACGCCCTCGATCTTCGCCCAGGTTGCTCTCAATATTGACGAGGAGGTCGCTGTTCCCAGCATTGGGGTTCCGACTCTCAATATTCTCGCGGTACGAGACGAGAACTTTGTCTCGGCGACCATCTCCGGTCGGCTCATCTCCGTCGTTGCGACGACGGCCGCCTTCGGGGACAACCTCATCTTCGCCTGGGCTGTTCAAAGCAACCAGGATTCGACCGGCAACATCGGCCGCGTGACGGTCAACGGTTGGACAGGCTTCACCTCGACTGTCGCCCAGCACAGTGCGGCATCCTTGTTCGGTAACGACGGGCAGGCCGTCAGGACCGCTGACAGGACGACCGCGGACACGCTTGGCTTCAACTTCAGCAAGGTCGGCCTTGACAAGTTGTCGCCTGGCACCAACAGCACGATCTTCTGGGCTCTGTCCGACGCCACGAGCTATCGCGACAGCTTGGCGAGCGTGATCAATGGGTCGGTGGCCCAGGTCTCCACGTTCGCTCCGGTACCGGAACCGGGCACGATGCTCGCTCTTGGAGCGGGACTTGCCGCCCTCGCCGCGCGACGCAAGCGCAGCTGATTTCCGCTTGAACGACGAAGGGCCTCGTCCCCCTGGGGACGGGGCCCCTATCGTCTTTGAGCCACCAGGAGCCCGTCCCGGATCGGTACGACGGAGCTCACCCAACGGTCATCGGTCGACATCATGGTCGTGAACCGGCGAATAGCCTCAGTCGAGCTGTCATTTTGGATCGGATCGATCACCTTTCCGCTCCAGACGACATTGTCAGTGATGAAGAGCCCTCCCGGGCGAAGACGGGAATGAACGGTCTCGACCGTGTCTGGATAAGCCTCCTTGTCGATGTCGTTGAAGATCAGGTCAAACGTCTCCTCGGTCGAACGAAGGGCGCCGAGGGCTTCGGCGACTGTGTAGGCGATCTCCGTTCGAGCCCCGGAACCGTGGGGCGGGTAACCCAGCCGTCCAAGATGCCCGCGAGCGCGGTCCGAGAGATCCTCGTCCCAAACGACATGGTGGACCAGTCCGCCCCCGTTCTCGTCAACGGCGCGGGCGAACCACGCGGTCGAATACCCATATCCCGATCCCAGCTCAAAGACCCGTCTCGCGCCAGCGAGCCGCGCGAGGAGATAGCAGAAGTGGCAAGACGCTGGGCCAAGGATCGGAAAGTTGGTTTCCGCCGCATAACGCTCCATCTCGACAAGTTCCGGGTGCCGGGGCGGCACGAGCGAGTCAAGATACGGTCGCAAGTCGGAATAGGCGAAGCCCATCCTCGGATTGTGGCCCTTCGCGACGCCATAATGGGCCGTGTCGGAGCCTCTTGGCGAGTTGACGGCCGCCTGTATCCGGTGCGGGTTCTGCCTGGAGTCCTGCCCGACGTTCACGATCACGGGCGACGAGTCCCAGAGCCCCCGGGGCCGTATCCACATCGTCCGCGCATTGACCGAGGGCCAGATGGAGTGGAGCGACGGTGCGAGGGCCCCGCTCGACTCTTGCCTCGGATGTCTCGCCTGCGAGACCGCCTGCCCCAGCGGGGTTCGATATGGCGAGATCCTGGAACGGGCGCGGGAGCGCTCGCTCCTTGTGGCACCGCCCCGCCACTCGTGGTTCCGGGGCAAGTTCCTCGACGCACTCACCCATCCCGCCGCACTCCGCCTGCAGCTGGCCCTTGCCCGCGTGGTTCCCGGAGGCAAGATGCCGATGCTCCTGGCCAGGCTGTTCTCCGACGATCCACCGGTGGCCCAATTGCCGCGGGCAAGGGCTCGCCGCCTCGAGAGTCACGGGCCGGGACTCGAAAAAACCGCCCTTCTCGGCGGTTGCGTGATGGACGTGGTCTTTCCCCACGTCCATGAGGCGACCGAAAGGCTCCTGGCCCGGGTCAGTCTCGCGGCAGAGAGGACGAGAGGTTGTTGTGGGGCCCTGCACGCCCATGCGGGCTACCTGAACGAAGGCCACAGGCGGGCTGAGCGGATCTTGGCACAGGCCCAAGGCCGCAGGCTCGTCACCAATTCGGCGGGTTGCGGGAGTTGGCTCCGGAAGTTGGCCCCGCCCGGATCGGTCGTTGACGCCACCGAAATCCTGGCCGAACGGGGGCTCGAAGAGCCTCTCCGGGGTTCCAAGGGATTGCCCGGCCTCACCGCCACCTACCACGACGCTTGTCACCTGGCTCACGGGCAAGGAGTCCGGACCGCCCCGAGGAGCCTGCTCGCCGCTGTCCCCGGGCTCTTGACGGTCGACTTGCCAGAGTCCGACATGTGTTGTGGGAGCGCCGGAATCTATAATCTGCTCCAGCCCAAGTTGGCGGCCCAGCTTGGGCGGCAGAAATGGGACCGGATCGCCAGCACGGGAGCCGGTCTCGTGCTCGCTGGGAACCCGGGGTGCCTGGCTTGGCTTGAGTCTTCGCGTCCCGCCGAAGTCTCGACGAAGGTCGCCCACACGCTCGAAGCGTTGGACTGGTCTTTCGGAGGAATCTCCGGAGAGAGCATGGGCCCTCAGCGCTGATCGGCTCCGGCCGCGCGTAAGGCACTGCGGACGGCGACGAAAATCGCCAGGACAGAGATTGAGATGACCGACAAGGTTGAGACAGGCGGAGCGGCGACCCTCCCTGATATTCAGAAGACACCTGACACCAGGAATATTGCGATTGATAAGGTCGGGGTGCGCGGCGTCAAGTTTCCCATCTCCGTCCTGGATCGGGCCAACGAGCGCCAGCACACGATCGGCAACTTTACGCTGACCGTGGACCTGCCCGCCGAGTTCAAGGGCACCCACATGAGCCGGTTTCTGGAGGCCCTCAACGCGGCTGGGCGGGAGATCAGCGTGACCAGCCTTCCCTCGCTGCTCCACGACATGACCGAGCGTCTCCACGCCCGTCAAGCCCACGTCGATGTCGTCTTCCCGTTCTTCGTCGAAAAAAGAGCCCCCGTCACCGGCCAGTCCGGCATGATGGAGTTCACCTGCGGCTTCAGCGCGGAAGGCAACGGCAAGTTCGACATTGAACTCATGGTGCAAGCCCCGGTCGCCACCCTTTGCCCTTGCAGCAAGGAGATCAGCGACTACGGCGCCCACAACCAGAGAGGTGTCGTCACCGTCAAACTTAGGTCGAACGACCACATTTGGCTCGAAGAAATCATCGACGTGATCGAGGCCTCGGCCTCTTGCGCGCTCTTTCCCGTCTTGAAGCGGCCTGACGAGAAGTGGGTGACCGAACGCGCGTACGAGAACCCGCGCTTTGTCGAGGACGTGATCCGCGAGGTCGCCGTCAGGCTTGACTCAGACAGCCGCGTGACGGGCTACGAGATCGAGGTGGAGAACCACGAGTCGATCCATGCCCATAACGCCTATGCCTGGCTCAGGCGCGAAAAATGACTCAGTACGTGTGGTACTCCCACCCGTACGAGCCGTCGGCATAAAGGTCGACCACCGAGTAGCCGGGCGGAGTCTCTCCATAGCTCCCGTTGCCCCACCAGTTCCCGCTGACGGCGCCGCTGCAGACATAGTGGGTGCGGTTGTAGTCGGACTGGTCCCGCAAGTGCATGTGCCCACTGAGGCACAGCTTCACTTGACCCGACTGGTGAAAGAGGTCCTTCATCCGTCGGGCGTCGATGTGCATCCATGCCGCGGGCACGCGCCAATCCCCGCTCGATTCGTTGTTGCCGTCCAGAAAGGCGGAGACAGCGAGGATTGGGATGTGGGACATCACCAGGATCGGCATGCCCGGCGGGGTGGTCCGGACGACTTGCGAGAACCAATTGAACTGAGCGTCGTCAAGGCGGCCATGGTATGAGGTTCCTTGCCGGATCGAGGTGGAGTCCAGGGCGATGACCCTCCAGCCGTTGATGTCCTGCGTGTAGTAAGGGGCAGGCAGGCCGAGTTCCTGGAGGGCCCACTTCTTGCCCCAAAGCGGCTCGTTGCCGGTCGTGCCGCTCCCCGACTTGTCCCATCCCCAGATGTCGTGGTTGCCGATGGCGCTCCACATCGGGGCCGTGACCGTGGTCGAGACCACCTCTCGCCAGGAGTTCCACTGGTCTCGCGTGCGCGCCTCGTTGGCGCTGTAAGAATCCATGATCGAGTCTCCGGTGTTGAGGATCAGGTCGACTTGATTGACTTCTTGAATCTTCCTGAGGCAGTCGCGGAACCGGGATCGGGCGACGCCCTGCGGCTGGATATGGACGTCGGTGATGTGGCCGATCCTGAGCACGCGGCGCTTTGGGACGATGATCTGGCTCAGTCCGAACGGGGCCAGGCTCGCCGCCCCCAGTGCGGCCCCGGTCTTGACCAGCGACCGACGCGAGAGCTTGAGTCTCATGGGCTCGATTCTGAACTTCCCGCAGGTTAAGAAGCTGTCAAGAAGATCCTTGTGACCGGTGTCACGCGACGGCCCCGGCTTCAGGGGTAGCCTTGCATCCATGGTCGCTGTGCTCGCGGCGTTCGCCGCCGTCCAAGAAAGCGCGAGGGCCGAGATCGCGGCCCAAGCTAAGGCGATGGAGCCTTTGGTGCAGACCCAGCTCGCCAAGGACTGGCTCAAAGCGGCCGAGCGGTTGCCAGCTGTGCGGCCCCGCACGCTCTTTCGGAACCCAGCGGCTGGGACATGGAGCCGTCAACCGGGCGACGGCCTCGAACCGTTCGAGGTTACGGAGGACTTTTACTACCTGACCAAGTACGGAACGCCCGTAGCCTATGCCCGTGCCATTGATTTGGCAGGGAGGTACGCGATCCGGACCTGGTCCAACCGACGGGTTCTCGACTTCGGCTATGGTGGGATCGGTCAGCTCAAAATGATGGCCTGGAACGGGGCCGACGTCTTCGGAGTGGACGTAGATCCCATGCTCAAGGCCCTGTACGGCTGGCCTGACGATACGGGAGACTTTGGCTCGGGACACGTGCGGACGGTGCACGGCCGGTGGCCCGGCGAGCAGGTGCCGAGGGAGAGTATCGGTAGCTTCCTCCACTTGTTCATGTCCAAGAACACGCTCAAGAAAGGGTATATCCACCCGGCCCAACCCATCGACGCGAAGCGCAAAATCGACCTGGGAGTGAACGACGATGCGTTCATCCGCCTGCTGTTCAACGCCCTGAGGCCGGATGGGGTCGCGATCCTCTACAACCTATGCCCGCCCAAAGCCAAGGCCGGGGAGCCCTATCATCCCGCCGCCGACGGTGAGAACCCTTTTCCGCAGCAGCAGTGGGAGGAAGCTGGGTTCGAGGTGGTGGAGTTCGATGTGGACGATAGCGCCTTCGCCCGGAAGATGGCCCGGGCCCTCGGCTGGGACAAAGGGGCCGAAGCTATGGATCCGGACAAAGACCTGTTCGCCTGGTATTCCGTCCTTCGCAAACCGCGCTGAAGGCGAAGTAGCCTCCCAGGCTTGGCCCCGGTCATCTGACCGTCCCGAAGGGCGGCCCAGCCGTTGACGATGACGTGGACCACTCCTTCCGCCAGGCGGGTAGGGTCGTCGGGCGTCGCCAGATCGCGGAGTCGCTTGGGATCGATCACGATGATATCGGCCGCCGAGCCGGGCCGGATCCGGCCCCGGTCGTTCAGGCCGAATCGCCAGGCCGGGAGGGACGTGAGTTTTCTCACCGCCTCCCCGGTCGGGATGCGGTCGTTGGCCAAACCCATGAGCCTCGGGAAGGCTCCGGCTCCCCGAGGGTGGGAGCCTCCACCTATGCCGTCGGAGCAGCCCATAGTCCAGGGCCAAGTCCAGAAGGCGGCGAGGTCGTCCTCACTCATCGCCTTGCAGAGGATGGTGGCCGGGCTCGCTCCGGGGTCAGCCGTCTGTACCAGCTTGATGATCAGATCCTCCGGGGATAACTCCTGCTTGACCGCCGCCTCGGCCAGGTTCTTGCCTGCCAGATCCGGGAACTTTGGGCACGCGGTGATCGTGACGCTCTCAGGCCCGCCGACTTGGTCAAGCGCGGCCCGCCAGGTAGCCGGATCGTCAAAAGCGCGACTCGCCGTCAGGGCCGTGATGGTCGACTGCCAGAAGAGATAGGGATAGACGTCAGCTGTCACGTCGACGCCGTCGCGTCTGGCGCGGTCGAACATCGCGAGGGCCCGGCCCGCCCGGCCCCAGAGCCCGCTTGCGGCAAGTTTGATGTGCGAGACTTGCACGGGGATCCTGGCCCTCTTGCCGATCTCAAGCAACTCCTGAAAACTCTCTATGGCACCGGGGCCCTCGTCCCTGACGTGGGAAACATAGATCCCTCCTCGACGGGCCGCGACTCGGGCCAAGGCCACGATTTCATCCAGCGACGCGTAATGGCCGGGGTCGTATTCCAGTCCGGTCGACAGCCCGAGGGCCCCGGCCGCCATGTCGGCGTCGACCAGCCTGGCCATCGCCCTTACTTCCAAAGCGGTCGCCCGACGCTGGAAGCGGTCGCCGAGCACCTTCGCCCGGATCGTGTTGTGGCCAGAGAAGGAGGCAAAGTTGATCTCGGTCGGCTGATTTCGCAGTTTCTCGGACAGCGAACTCAAAGGGAGGTCGCTGAACCCGTCCTGACCGACGATCGCAGTCGTCACCCCTTGGCGAAGTTGGCTCTCAAGCTTGTCCAGGGCTCGGTCGGCGTGGCTGTGGGCGTCGATGAACCCTGGCGCGACCCAAAGCCCGCTCACGTCGATCACCGCTTCCCCCTTCCGGGGTTTCAGGCGGCCAACCTCGATGATCTTTCCGGCATGGAACCGGACGTCCACGGCCCGCGGCGGCCGCCCTGAGCCGTCGAACACCGTCCCGCCCTGCAAAAGAGTCGATCCCAGGGCCAGGACGGACGCCCCCACCAGAGTTCCGATGAGGAGCGCCCTAGCCACTCCGAGCCAAAAAAGACTATTTCTGTCCCGCACGGTACTCATCGAGCTCCCTTTTCGCCTTGTCACCGACTGACGCCAGGGTATCCCGCCAGGCCGGGGCGTAGCCTTCGAGAGCCTCGACCAGCGACTTCAAAACGAGATAGTTTCTGTACCACTTCTTGTCGGCCGGGATCACGTGCCACGGGGCCTGTTCGGCGGAACACCTGCCGATCGCGTCCTCATAGGCCCGTTGATAGTCGTCCCAGCGCTCCCGCTCCTTCCAATCGCCGACGGAGAGCTTCCACGCCTTCTCTATCTCCAACTCGCGCTCCAAGAGCCGGCGCTCTTGTTCTTCTCGGCTGACATGCAAGAAGTACTTCAGCATGATCGTCGAGGAATCAGCCAGGAGTTCTTCAAAGGAGTTGATGCGGGCGTACCGTCGCTGCCAGACGGGTTCAGGCACGAGGCTGTGGACCCTCACGACAAGAACGTCTTCATAATGCGACCGGTTGAACACCGTGATGTGACCCTTGCCGGGGGTCACTGCGTGCACCCGCCACAGGAAGTCGTGGGCGAGTTCAATCGGCGTGGGAACTTTGAAGGGGGCCACCTGGGTGCTCTGGGCGTTGACGTACTGCAAGATCTCACGAATCGTGCCGTCCTTGCCGCTCGTGTCCATGCCCTGCAAGACCACGAGAAGGCTGTGTTGACCTGCGAAGAACAGCAAGTCCGCCAATTCCGCCAACTGCTCCCCGAGCCTCTTCGCCTCCTTCTTCAGGCGCCCTTCGTCGGCATCGTGGGGCGGGAGGGTCGGGATCCGTTGGAGTTCGACGGTTTGGGGGCGGTCAAACCGATAGAGTGACATGGCCCCATTCTGAAACGTCCTACGAGGGCTATGCGGGCGGACGAGTGACGAGTCCGAGCTTGGGTACTATTCGGGGCCCCACCGATTCCTTGAGTCATGAGCGCGGTTGAACCAGCCCCTAAGACCAACTTGATCGAGAGGTGGCAGGCTGTCCGCTTCTGGCTGAGCAAGCAACCCTGGTTCTATACCGCGGTGTGCCGGTCCAAAGTCGTCAAGGTCAACCTCCTCCACAGTCTTGCAGTCTTGCTATCGAGTCTGACAGGCAAAGATGTGCGCCTGACCCATGTCAAGGCTCATACGGGCCCCGAGCCGAGAGAGTTCAAGTACGAACTGACCGCATTCTTGAGGTTCAAAGACGAAGGCGACTATCTGGCCGAGTGGCTCTGCTTCCATATGGCGGTCGGCTTCGAGCATTTCTATCTCTACAACAATAACAGTAGTGACAACTTCAGAGAGGTGCTCCAGCCGTTCTTGGACGCCGGGCTGGTCACCCTCCACGATTGGCCGACGAAGCCCGCCTCACCTTCGGCCGACGCGCACGTCCTCAACAATTATCGACTGGAATCCAGGTGGATCGCTTTCTTCGACGCCGACGAGTTCCTCTTCCCAGTGGAGAAGGAGTCGCTCGTTGAACTGCTCCAGGAGTTCAGAGGATGTAACGCCCTCGGGGCCAACTGGCACATGTTTGGCTCCAACGGGCACCGCAAGCGGCCCCAGGGGCTCGTTCTCGAGAACTACCCAAAGTGTGCGTCCGAGCTCAACCGGCACCAGAAGAGCATCATTAACCCACGCCGAGCGATCCAATGGATGAACTCCCACCATTTCGTATTCAAAGGATGGCGGCAGTCGGTGGATGAGAACCATCGGCCGCGCGTTGGTACCTTCTATGACCCGCCGAGCGGCCTGAGGATCCGCTGCAACCATTACTACTCCAAGTCGGAAGAGGACTACTTGAGGAAGGCAAGTCCGGACTGGTGGGTCGATGACAACGGCCGGATCTTTAAGACGCACCTCGAGTCGAAAATAGAAGAAGAAATGAGGGTGAACAATGACACCGAAGACCCGGCAGTCCTTCGATTCTTGCCAAAGACTAAGGAACTTCTCGCCAAGTACTCGCCAAAAGGCTGACCTGGCGGAGAGGGTGGGATTCGAACCCACGGTAGGTTGCCCTACGGCGGTTTTCAAGACCGCTGCGATCGACCACTCTGCCACCTCTCCGGCCTGAGCAAAGTTTACTTGGCCCGCCCGATTCGCCCTCGCAAGAGGGCCCCGGCCATGACCCCCAAGCACACCGCCCAACACAGATAGACGAACCCCATTCGGTAAGGAAAGGCGTCTGATCCGGCCGGCACCCCCACTTCCACGCGCAGGGCCGCCATCTGACCGACCGGGGCCGCCGCCAAGATGTTCCCGCGCGCGTCGGTGGCCAGCGTCCTTCCCCGCCCCCCGACCCGAACCAGCGGCAATCCCGACTCGATGCTCCGCCAGACCGATGACATCCATAACTGGTCCCAGGCGGGAGTCCCCTCATACCAGTCGTCAATCGACATTTGGGCCAACATCCGCGCCCCAAGCCGCCCGTGTCGCTCGGCCAGGTCAGGAAACGCGCCTTCGAAGCAGAGCAACGGACCGATCACGAGCCCGTCCACCGCCACTGTCTTCAGCTCGTCCGCCGGGGACAGGTCGCCCGAAGGCAAGTTGAACCCGGAAAGGATCGGCAGTCCCCGGAACGGCACATACTCACCAAAGACCACGAGCCGCGTCTTGTCCGCGTGCGACCATAACTTCCCGTCCCAAGCGAAGGCGGTCTGGTACGTCTTGTCGCCCTCGCGGCGGCGGCCCCCCATCACCACCGGCACCTCTGGCGACGGCCCCAGTGCTCCGAAGGGCGGCTGGCTCGGGTCGCCCGACGCGAACCCCTCTGGGAACACCACGAGATCGGTGCCCTGCTGCTTGGCGCGCGATTGGATCAGGTTCCCGGCATAGTAGAGGAGCCGTTGCTCCTCCTCTGGCGGAGTGAACGCCATGTCCACCCCCGGTTGGCCCAACGTCACGACCTTCCGCTCGGTCGTCGGTGGCTGGGCATACCGCACCGTCGAGAGGCCCATCAGCCCGCAAAACGCCACCGCCATCCAGAGGGTCAGCCGCGGTGATGGTGGCCGAGCCGTGCCTTCGACCACTTGCGGCCACACGAACATCGCCAGGGCCAGGTTCGGCAGTAAGGCCCATGCCGAGACGAGGAAAACCGTCCCAGCCGCAGCGTGCTGCACGAAGCCAGGGAACACGCCAAGCGGCCCGGCCAGGATCGCCCACGGAAACGCCAAGACCGGCATGTAAGCCCGGAACCCCTCATGCCCGGCCCAGACCAGCGGGATCAGCCACACCCAGCCTCGCCGCCAACACTCCCGGATCATCCAACCGAGTGGGGCGTAGACGAGCCCGGCGATCAGGGCCGAAACCAGCCAGGGCACCAAGGCCGTCCCTAGCCGCCCCGTCCACCGCTCCACGAAAGGCACCAGCCAGAACATCTGGAACAGAAAGAACAAGAATCCGAACAGGAACCCGGACTTCAACGACCCTCGGGCGGAGGCGTCCCTCAGAGAAGCCAACCACGGAGCCGCCCCCGCGAAGACCAACAAGGCCAAGTTCGCTGGCGGAAAGGCGAGCCCGAGCAGGATGGCACTGGCCAGCACCGGCCACGTCCTAACGAGCCAGCGGGGGATCTTCATGAACTGTCTCCAAGTGCCTGGAGTCGTTGAAGCTCTCCAGCAAGAACGTCCCGTCGCCCCGACGGATCAGGGTCGTTACCGAGCAGTTGCCGAACCGGAACGCCCGTGGCGTCTCCTCGCTTCCTCGCAGAAGTTGGGCCAGCAACTGCGCCAACGACCCCCCGTGCGACAAGACCAGCGTGTCCTTTGGCGTCTGCCGCAAGGCTATTTCGAACGCTGAGAGCCGTTCCCAGACATCGCGCACCGATTCCCCGTCCGGCGGGCGCACCATCCTCAGAGGACAGCCAAGCCGGGCCGCCTCCGAATGCATCCAGACGTGGAGCTCGGCATAATCTGTCCCTTCCATCTGGCCGAATGACCGCTCTCGCAGACCAGCGGAGAACTCCACCGGCAGCTCCCGGCGGTCCAGGAACGGGGCCAGCGTCTGGCGGCACCGGGTGAGGTCGCTTGACAAGACCGTCTCAATGGGGCTCCGGACGAGCCGCTCGGCCAGGAGCCGGGCCTGGCGAAGGCCGTCGGGATCCAACTCGATGTCGGTATGGCCCTGGGCGAGCCCGGCCGTGTTCCAAGCTGTTTGGCCGTGCCGGACCAAGGTGAGCCGCATCTTCCCCTCGATTATACGTCGGGGTCACTTCTCGCCAGGGTCGAGCACAAGGTCGGGCTCCAGACCCCGGAGGTCGGACTCGCCTCCGTCGTCGCGTAGGTCCGACCCTACGCTGGCGACCTTGAAGTCGGGCCCTCCGAAGACATAGATGAACGGACGGCCCGTGTAGGGGTCCTCGGTCAGGGCAACGGGTAGCTTGTCGAGCCCGCTCGGGGCCCGGCCCGATGTCTTGACCGTCTGAAGGCACCAGGCCGTGACCGCAAGAAGCCGTGTTCGGGCCAAGGTGCGGTCGAACTGCCTTTGAACGGGCTCCAAAGTGGTGAAACAGTGCCGCGCGAACCGCCACCATGGCCTCTCGCCCTCGGGCTCTTGGGGCCTCGGCCTGTCCGCGGCCGGCTGCCGCGCCGCTTCGGCCGCCTGACGGGCTGTCTCCTCTGCCTCGGCCGCGAACCGACGGAAGTAGTCGGGCCGTTTGGATTCGGGCAGGTCGCGAAGATAGCTCACCGCCTTGCGCACGTCGTCGCCGAAGGTCTTCAGGAGCAGGTCATGCTCACGCCGCTGATGGACGTCCTGTATCGACTGCACCCCCAGCAGCATCCGCCTGCCTTCGTGCGCCGCCGCCGGAGCGAGGGTCGGGCCTTCCTGGAGCACGTCGGCAAGCCCCTTCCTTAGACGGTCAAGCTCACGGGCCGGCAACCGGGGCAGACCCGGCACGAGGGCGGCCCGCGCCTCGTCCCAGAGGATCAGCCCGAGCGAGACGTCGGTCGCGTCGCCCCCGGCCAGGCCGAACCCGAACCGGGCCGCGACCAGGGCCCAAGTCACAGCCTGGGCCCCCTCGCCCGATTCGACCGCCGCTTCCACGCGCCAGGCGAGGGCCTTGCCCAAGAGGCGCCACCCGCGCTGGGCGTCGTTGGGCCGGTCGAAGGGAAGGAGCCGGTGCTCGAACCGGCAGGGAAGCCGCGAGGCTTTCTCCAGCCGCGCCAGGGCCGGGGCCAATTCCTTCACGAGCCGCTTGCGGTGCGCGGGGAGGAACGAGACCCGGTCGGCGTCCTCGGGGGCCAGCCGCAGGGCTTCCTCGGCCGCGAGGACATAGCCGTCGAAAGCGTTGCCCGACCCGGCTCGGGCCCTGTACGGCTCTTCCGTCTTTGCCCAGACCGCGTACGGCTCCGGCGGCGCCTCCCGGCACCCCAGCCCCGCCGCCAGGGCCAGCCCCAACATCCCTGTCCGCAACCTGGCCAGGAAGTCAGTTTACACGGGAACGGGGCGCCCGGGG